>NZ_CP200295.1:0-3202681 GCF_057365035.1 Erythrobacter sp. JB1-15 | reverse complement strand
AAGCCGTAATCCTGTCTACGTTGCTACATGGGTTGGCATGATTGGCTGGGGCTTGCTCGCCAACACGCTGCTTGTCTGGATATTATTGGCGTTCTGGGCCATCTTGTATTTGCTCGCTCCCATCTTCGAGGAACCATGGTTAGAGCAGCAATACGGTGAAGAGTATTTGGACTACAAGCGCCAGACAAGGCGGTTTCTATGACAAACGGCTTCCGCAATGGTATCAGCCGCCACTATCCTTCCGTTGCTGGCTGCATTTTTTTAGTACTAGGGTTAGTCACTCTCATTCAGCCAGAAATTCTGCAATATTACGCTATCGACCTCGGTGAACCATCGGCACGCACAGCAATGCGCGCCATGATTGGCGGCGGTGAGATTGGCATAGCCCTAGTCCTGCTGTTCGGCGGTTACATTCATTTGTCCCTAAGTCAGCGCAGCCTCATTGCTGCGATTGTTTTCATTTCTGTGGGATTGAGCAGGCTCGGCGGGGTCTGGATTGAAGGCTTAGATTTTGTGACCATCCAACCGTTACGCGAGGCTGCCATCGAATTTGTGCTTGGCGGTCTAGGGTTTTTGGCGGCTTTCAATCGGAAAGCCAGTGAGGGTAGATGGTGAACATCAGGCGTCCGCTTTCACTCCCAAAAGTCCTCATTTGACCGTTGCAACGAGTCGCGCAAAACCGGACTTATGAATCAATTTGTCTGGAATCAGCATCGTGACCGCACGGGCCCTTCTCTACAGCGTTCACGTTGGCCTCATTCCCGCTCATTGAAGACATAGAGGTCTGTCATTGCGAGCGGAGCGAAGCAATCCAGAGCAAAGCGCGCGGCAGCTCTGGATTGCTGCGGGGCTGCGCCCCTCGCAATGACTGGAATTTCTGCAACCTTTATTGAATAATGGAAGAACTGATATGAAGCAATAGAATAATTTATTTGTATTACCTCATAATTGATCTCAGAATTAAGAAGGTTCTGCCAAATTCAAACAATCAACTATTCCATTCGGGCAGCGGGGAAGGGCACGCGCCCGCTGATGATAGCGGCTCTTTGAACCGCGCAGTTTGTGTGGGATTGCAGCAGGCTTGCGGTAGCGCGCGCGGCAGTGGATAGGGGACAGATGGCTGCCGTCCCGACCCTCACCACCCCGCGCTTTACCATGCGCCCGTTGCAGCGGGGGGATGAGGGCGCGCTTTACCCGACGCTTTCGGACCCTGAGCAGTGCCGCTATCTCTCGCACCCTCCGTTTGAGAGCCCTGAGAAATTGTGGGACTGGCTCGCCGCGCCCGATTGGCCGGGGCTCAGCTGGATTGCGGTGGA
This sequence comes from Erythrobacter sp. JB1-15, assembly GCF_057365035.1. Taxonomy (NCBI): domain Bacteria; kingdom Pseudomonadati; phylum Pseudomonadota; class Alphaproteobacteria; order Sphingomonadales; family Erythrobacteraceae; genus Erythrobacter; species Erythrobacter sp. JB1-15. The sequence continues at coordinate 3,201,365 of NZ_CP200295.1, read as the reverse complement.
TGAAGGCGGGGATGTAGCAGGCCGATTTGTCGCGGTGCCGGCGCCCGAGGCTTCGGTTGGATCCGATGAAACCCACGGGGGCGTCTTCGAAATCGGCTATATCGTGCGGCTGGACCGCCAGCGCGAGGGAGTGGCGCGCGAATGCTCAGCCGCTCTCATCGAGCATTTGTGGAGCGCCACCAATGCGCGCAAGCTCACCGCCGAAGTCGACACGCGCAACGCGGCCTCCATCCGCCTGATCGAGCAATTGGGCTTCACCCGCGAGGCGCATTTGCGCGCGCATGAAGTCACCCATATCGGCCTGTGCGATGTGTATTGGTATGGGATGCTGCGCGGGGATGGTCCAGAAGCATCCTAACGTTCCGCCTGCCTAACCTACCGCCTGCCTATTCTTCCGCCTGTTTGCGCCGTTCAATCTCCAGCCGCACTGCCTCGATCTTGCGGTCGATGCTGTCGCGCACGGCCTTGATCGCGGCCGGATCGTTCGCCTCGCGCCGCTGCTCTTCCTCGATCTCGCGCCGGATGCGTTCATACACCGGATGACCCGGCGCAATATGCGCCTGGGGTGAGTACCGCTCTGACAGCCGGTTGCGCAGGAAGAACATCACCAAAGCCTCATTGTGGAACCGCTCGGTCCCCACCAGCTCGCCATTGCGGTACAGCTTGCGCTCCGACCCCTCAATCGCGCGCGCCAAAGCGGTGTCCTCCAGCCGCTCGACCCCCATCTGCACCGCCCGGTCCCACGCGCGGGCAAAGCCTTGCGCGCCGGGCTTTTGCTTGAGCTTGTACAAAGCCTCCATCGACCGCCCGATTTTGCGGGCCGCGCTTGTCACAACCCCGGTCGCGGCCAGATGCGCGATGAAAGTGCGCTGCAAATCCGGCGTGATCGAATTGGAGCGCGGCGCTTTGTGCAGGTATGGCTCAAAGGCCAGCAGCGGATCATCGGGCGCAAGCGGATCGCTTTCAAAAGCGACGCGGCTGGTGGCTTGCCTCGCCAGTTTGCGCGTGGGGACGGGATTGGCGCGGACGGGAAGATTGCTCACCGCGCCATAACCCAGCGCAGCGCAGCCTCATTCGCCATCCGCCGGGCGACCACCTCTGGATCAGCCGGCACCTGCGTCCCAATGCGCCCCGCCTCCAAATGCGCCAGCCAATCGCGCGCAGGCTTGTCCCGCGGTCCCTGACCGTAGGGGTTGAGCATGGGCGAGCCATAGCCGGGAGGCGCAGGCGGCAGCGGCTTTGTCGGGTCATGGCGTTGATGAAGCATGGGGGATGTCCTTTAGGCTTGAAGCTGAGGACCAAGGCATTGAGCAGGTTTTGCGCGTGTAGGAAAATGGAATTTTTGGGAGAGGGGTGTGTGGGGACGGGCGCGATGCGGGGGAGTAGGTGCGGGGGGAGGGTGGTGTTTTTTGTTTTGGCCTCAAGCGCCGGCGCGCGCATCCGCGCGCTTGGCTATCCTCCGGGGGCCCGACGCCTTCGGCGCCACCCCTCCGGGCGCGCGGTCGCCCTTGCGGCGCTGCGCGCCGTGCTCCGCGACCAAGCCGATGGCTGGCACCAAGCTTCTGGGCGCTCTTATCGCTGGCTGGGAATGGTCCGGGCCGCAGGCCCGCAAGCCCGACCGGGCGCCCGCAGGTGCTCAAAGCCGGACGAAGCCCGGCTTTGAAACAGCACCGAGGATGCTCGCCCGCATGGGCGAGCGCAAAACAAAAACTCCTCCTCTCCCCACTCACCACGCTTATGACCCGTCATTGCGAGGAGCGCAGCGACGTGGCAATCCATGGCCGAACCCATGCGCCAAGCGGGAAGGGTAAGACGCGCATTATCCCCCTCCCGTGAACGGGAGGGGTTAGGGGTGGGCGCGAGGCGTAGCCGAGCTTCTGTTTGGTCAATACGCACCGACCCAACAAACCCACCCCGCTGCGACTAGGCCGCTGCGACTAGGCCGCTGACGCGCCCAAGTCTCACTGCCCCTCCCGTGAACGGGAGGGGGGAAGAGTGCGTTGAGCGTAGGCGCGGGGGAGGGGTTTTGAGTTTTTGTTGTCCGCACCCCATCCGGGGTGCGAAATCCTCGCGCCTTCGGCGCTGCGGACGGCCTTGCAGGTGGCCTTTGGCCAGCTGCGGCTTTGACTTCGCTTCCGCCCTTGCGGCGGCTGCGTGCTGTTCCATTCCAAGAGAGCGACGTAGCTGCGGATTGCGCCGACAAATAATATTGGTTGAGTTAGAGTTCGCGCTAGTTGCAGTGAGGCGCGAATAGAGAATTCTTGTGAAAAAGCGCTGAGAACACTCGCATAAATCCGAATGATAAAGTAATGGAAAATGGATTAAATTTATGTGAAAACTTGAGAGAATAAAATTGGAAGAAGTCGAAATAGGGTCGATAAGCGATTTTCTTGAGTTTAGAGCTGAGGAAGGGCTGAGCGGGACTGCTGTGCATTGGTATCGTGGCCACTCAGACGCAGATTGGACGCTGACTCCAGGCTATTATCGCCAAGATCAAGCGACATCAGAATCAACCCTTATGTCGCGTTTTAAACAGAGTGCGGCAATGTTGACCGAACTTGAGCCAAAAACTGACTTTGATTGGCTTTTCGTTATGCAGCATTACGGAGTTCCGACAAGGCTTCTTGATTGGTCGGAGAGCCCGTTAGTAGGCTTGTATTTTGCGGTTGAAGAGAGTGAAGGCGAGAAGGACGCTGCTCTTTGGCGATTAACTCCTAGTGACCTAAACAGAAACGCCAATATAGTTGACCCTGATGAAGAGAACTACGTTCCGTCGTTTGAGGATGACGTTCTCCAAGGATATGCGCCTGCTAGCGTGCGCGGAAATAGAAGGTTGGAGCTTTTTCCAGTTGCTACAATCGCGACCAGAAACAACGCGAGGATTCAGGCTCAACTGGGAACATTCACAGTTCATCACAACAATCAGGTAGCGATAGAAGAGGTCGGTGACGGTAGCCACGTTAAGAAAGTTCGGATCCCAGCGGCATCGGCTCCAAAAATCTTAACCGAGTTAAGGCTGCTTGGAATCAACAGATTTAGTATGTTTCCTGAACTTGCTAGTGTTGGCCGTCTAATCAAGGAATCCATGTGATGGCATATGTCGAGACCGCCCAATTAAAGAACAGCACAATCATGCTCTTACATGCTGAACGAGATGAAATTCAGTTAGATCCCGATTATCAAAGAATGGGGGGGTCTGGACTAAAGAAAAGAAACGACTTTTGATCGACTCTATTCTCAACGACTACGATATTCCGAAAATCTACTTTCATCAGTTTTCAAACCGGCAGGTTTCTGAGACAGGTTTCAGATACTCAGTCATCGACGGTAGGCAGAGGCTCGAAACGATCTGGTCGTTTATGGAGGATGAATTTACTCTCTCCGATGATTTCGAGTATCAGAGGGATCTCGACATTCGCCTCGCGGGCTTATCATACCAAGATATCGCGCGACAATATCCGAAAATTCGAATAAAGTTTGATTCATTCAATCTGCCAATTGTTACAGTCAGCATCGAGGGTGAGGCCATCGAACTGATTGAGGATATGTTTTCTCGTCTGAACGAAGCTGTTCCGCTCAACGCAGCAGAAAAACGCAACGCCATTGGGGGTGAGATGGTTGCTGCGATCAGAGCTGTAGCGGAGCACAGGTTTTTTACTCGAAGCGTAAAGTTTGCCAACAATCGCTACCAACATCGTGAGGTAGCGGCAAGAATGCTGCTTACCGAGCATAACGTTGAAGAGAACAAGCGTCTTATCGATACTAAAAAGGTTTACCTTGATGCGTTAGCGCGAGAGTATCACGACGGGCCAAACGAGTTTGTAGACGCCGTTAAAGAGAGGGTGTTTCACGTTCTCGACAAAATGGCTGATGCATTTTCCGTCCGCGATGATCTTTTGCAGGCGCAAGGTACGATAATCGTATACTACTTGCTGTTCAGGTATGCATCGCTGCACGACGAACTTGAACTTGTGAATCGACGGAAGTTGCTCGATTTCAGAGAGGCCCTGGCTGAAAACCGAATTCTCGCAGAAGAAAACTATACTGAATCGTTGTTCGAGCTTTTGGAGTACGATCGGCTCAATCAACAAGGTACAAATGACGCTTCGAGCATAAAAGAAAGGTGGCAAATTCTAGCTGGCTTTGTCGGCCTCACCGAGTCAGAGATTGCTTAGCGTTGTCTTCCTCTTGACCTCTTCGGGCATTCCCCCTAGTTGCGCGCCATTCAGGCGGTGCTCGTTCCGAGTCCTGCTTTGGTAATAAGCTGAACATTGGCGACCTAATTCATCTCTGTGGCAGATGGTCGGCAAAGTAATCCGGCGCTTTGGTCCCGGGTGGAGCGTTTCAGGCTCGTGACAGACTTCCAGCCCGCGACAGACGCGGCGCATGGCGCGGTTTGCACGATCTGCTTCCCTTCATCTTGGTCTGGTGTCGCCAAACACACGAAGGGTATATAATGCCAACGATCAACCAGCTGGTCCGCAAGGGCCGCACTCCGCAGAAGGCTAAGTCCAAAGTCCCTGCGATGGAAGCCAACCCGCAAAAGCGCGGCGTTTGCACCCGCGTCTATACGACGACCCCGAAAAAGCCGAACTCGGCGCTTCGCAAGGTCGCCAAGGTGCGTCTCACCAACCAGCGTGAGGTGATCTCCTACATTCCGGGCGAAGGGCATAACCTGCAGGAGCACTCAGTTGTGCTGATCCGCGGCGGGCGTGTGCGCGACCTTCCCGGTGTGCGTTACCACGTGCTGCGCGGTGTGCTCGATACGCAAGGGGTCAAGGATCGCAAGCAATCGCGCTCGAAGTATGGTGCCAAGCGGCCGAAATAATTGAGTCATTTGTGGGTGCGGGCCGGACATCCGTCCGACCCTTGCGGCACCAGCCCACTCCCCCACCCGACCACCCAAACAGGGTAAAGTCATTGGGTGGCCGGGTGGGGGAGTGGGCCGGCACCGCAAACTCCGAAGGAGTAAGAAAGTATGTCACGTCGTCGTCAGCCGCCTAAGCGGGAAATCCTGCCTGATCCCAAGTTTGGAGATCAGGTTCTGTCGAAATTCATGAACAACCTGATGCTGGATGGCAAAAAGGCCGTCGCAGAAGGCATTGTGTACTCAGCGCTTGATACCGTTGAGACCAAAGCGAAAGCGGATCCGGTGCAATTGTTCCACGATGCGCTGAGCAATGTCTCGCCGCAGGTTGAGGTTCGCTCGCGCCGGGTGGGCGGTGCAACCTATCAGGTGCCGGTTGAGGTGCGTCCGGAGCGGGCGCAGGCTTTGGCAATTCGCTGGCTGATTTCGGCGGCGCGCGGTCGTCCGGAGACGACTATGTCGGCGCGCCTGTCGGGTGAGCTGATGGATGCCGCCAACAACCGCGGCAATGCGGTGAAAAAGCGTGAGGACACTCACCGGATGGCTGATGCCAACCGCGCGTTCTCGCATTATCGCTGGTAAGAAATGTGGACGGGCGGGGGTGTTGGACTTCCGCTTGTCACATTTGCAACTATATGAGGCGCGAACCGTTTGAGGTTGGCCCCGCAGAAACTCTTTAAGGAACAGGCATATGGCTCGCGAATATCCGCTGGAGCGCTATCGCAATATCGGCATTATGGCGCATATCGACGCCGGTAAGACGACAACGACCGAGCGCATCCTTTATTACACCGGAAAGTCCTACAAAATCGGCGAAGTGCATGATGGCGCGGCGACGATGGATTGGATGGAGCAGGAACAAGAGCGTGGAATTACAATCACTTCCGCGGCGACAACGTGTTTCTGGAACCCGGAAGATGCGACAATGGATCCGAAAAGCGATCCGAAAGAATTGCGCAAAACTCCCGAACACCGCATCAACATCATCGACACCCCAGGCCACGTCGACTTCACCATTGAAGTTGAAAGATCCCTGCGAGTGCTCGACGGCGCGGTCGCATGTTTTGATGGCGTTGCAGGTGTTGAACCGCAATCTGAGACGGTTTGGCGCCAAGCCGACAAGTATAAAGTCCCTCGGATGTGCTTCATTAACAAATTGGATCGCACCGGCGCTGACTTTAAATATTGCGTGAACTCGATTGTCGAGCGCCTCGGCGCAACCCCTGCTGTCTTGTATCTTCCTATCGGCATTGAATCTAGCCTGATTGGCCTGGTTGACCTCGTCAATCAGCGTTCGATCACTTGGGAGAAAGAGGATCTGGGTGCGGAATACGTCTATGGCGATATTCCTGCTGACATGGCGGATGAAGCGGCTGAATACCGTGAGAAGCTGATCGAGCTTGCTGTGGAGCAGGACGATGATGTCATGGAGGCCTATCTCGAAGGGCAGGAGCCTGATGGGCCAACCCTCAAAAAGCTTATCCGCAAAGGCACTCTCAACCAAAGCTTTGTGCCGGTGCTTTGTGGCTCTGCGTTTAAGAACAAAGGCGTTCAGCCTCTACTCGATGCGGTTGTCGATTACATGCCGAGCCCGCTCGATGTGGAAGCGATTAAGGGCGTCAAGCCTGACAGCGAAGATGAAGACGAGCGCGCATCAAGCGATGACGTTCCGTTCTCTGCGCTTGCCTTTAAAGTCATGAACGATCCGTTTGTTGGTTCGCTCACCTTTACCCGCATCTATTCGGGGCACTTGGCGAAAGGCACTGTCCTGAACTCGGTGAAGGACAAGAAGGAAAAGATCGGGCGTATTCTCGAAATGCACTCCAATGACCGTAAGGACATTGAAGAGGCATGGGCTGGCGATATCGTCGCGCTCGCCGGGATGAAAGCCACCACCACGGGCGACACGTTGTGCGATCCGTCCGCACCGATCGTTTTGGAGCGGATGGAATTCCCCGATCCTGTTATCGAGCTTTCCGTGGAGCCGAAAACCAAAGCTGACCAGGAAAAGATGGGCGTTGCGCTCAATCGTCTTGCAGCAGAGGATCCAAGCTTCCGTGTCACAACTGACCACGAAAGCGGCCAGACCATCATCAAAGGAATGGGCGAGCTTCACCTCGACATTCTGGTTGACCGCATGAAACGCGAATTCAAGGTCGAAGCGAATGTTGGTGCGCCGCAAGTGGCGTATCGGGAATCGCTCGGTCGCGAGATCGAGGTCGATTACACTCACAAGAAACAGTCGGGCGGTACGGGCCAGTTTGCGCGTGCCAAAGCGACCTTCTCACCGGGTGAGCGCGGGCAGGGCGTTGTCTTTGAAGAAAGCATCAAAGGCGGCAACATCCCGCGTGATTACATCCCCAGCCTCGAAAAGGGTATTCGCGAGCAGGCCGATAGCGGCCATCTCATCGGCTTCCCGATCATCGACTTCACGATCCACGTCACCGATGGTGCATATCACGATGTCGATTCGTCCACCGTGGCGTTTGAGATCTGCGGCAAGGGCGCCATGCGCGAAGCTGCTGATCGCGGCGGGATCAAATTGCTTGAACCGGTGATGAAGGTTGAAGTTGTGACTCCTGAGGATTATCTCGGCGACGTGATCGGCGATCTCAACAGCCGCCGCGGGCAAATCCAGGGCACTGACAGCCGCGGAAATGCTCAGGCAGTTGAAGCAACCGTGCCGCTTGCCAACATGTTCGGCTATGTGAACGAGCTGCGTTCCTTCACCCAAGGGCGCGCGCAATACACGATGCAGTTCTCTCATTACGAGGAAGTGCCGGCGACTGTTGCACAAGAGGTTAAGGAGAAGCTTGCGTAAGCGCGCAAGCAAGGCTAGGTGCGGCGCCTGATTCAGCGGGGCCGCCCTTTCTCCCGCAAAAAATGAAATTCAGCACGAAAAGGTATAGATGAGAAATGGCTAAGGAAAAGTTTGAGCGGAACAAGCCGCACTGCAACATCGGCACCATCGGTCACGTTGACCACGGCAAGACCACGTTGACCGCGGCTATCACCAAGGTTCAGGGCGCAGCCGTTGATTTCGGCAACATCGACAAAGCGCCTGAAGAGCGCGAGCGCGGGATCACCATCTCGACCGCTCACGTTGAGTACGAAACTGATGCGCGCCACTACGCACACGTCGATTGCCCCGGCCACGCTGACTATGTGAAAAACATGATCACTGGCGCTGCACAAATGGACGGCGCAATTCTGGTGGTGAATGCTGCTGACGGCCCAATGCCCCAAACGCGTGAGCACATCCTGCTTGCCCGTCAGGTCGGCGTGCCGCAGCTGGTTGTCTACATGAACAAAGTCGATCAAGTTGACGATGAGGAAATCCTTGAGCTGGTCGAACTCGAAGTTCGCGAACTGCTCAGCGAATATGGTTTTGACGGCGACGATATTCCTATCGTTAAAGGTTCGGCTCTCGCCGCGCTCGAAGGCCGCGATCCTGAAATCGGTGAAAACTCGATCAAAGCTCTTATGGAAGCTGTCGACAGCTACATCCCGCAGCCCGACCGTCCGGTCGATCAGGACTTCCTGATGCCGATTGAGGACGTGTTCTCAATCTCTGGCCGCGGTACGGTTGTCACCGGCCGTGTTGAGACGGGCGTTGTGAACGTTGGCGACGAAGTTGAAATCGTTGGCATCAAAGACACCACCAAAACGACTGTGACCGGCGTTGAAATGTTCCGCAAGCTGCTCGATTCGGGCGAGGCTGGCGACAATATCGGCGCGCTGATCCGCGGTGTTGGCCGTGAAGATGTTGAGCGTGGTCAGGTTCTTTGTAAGCCTGGTTCGGTTAGCCCGCACACCGAGTTTTCGGCAGAAGTTTATGTTCTGTCGAAAGACGAGGGTGGCCGTCATACGCCGTTCTTTGCGAACTACCGTCCGCAATTCTACTTCCGCACCACCGACGTCACCGGCGAAGTGATCCTTCCTGAAGGCACCGAAATGGTGATGCCGGGCGACAACGTGACCATCGACGTTAAGTTGATCGCACCGATCGCCATGGATGAAGGCCTGCGCTTCGCTATCCGCGAAGGCGGCCGGACCGTGGGTTCGGGCGTGGTTGCCAAAATCACGAAGTAAGTGATTGCCTCTTTTGAGGCGAGAATTTCAAAGGGGCTCGGCGCTTATATGAGCGCCGGGCCCCTTTTTATGTGAGGCCTGTTTTGCCGCTTTCTGCGGTCTTGTGGGCCGCTTGAGATTTGCGCGAAAATTGCGGGCGTTTTGGGGTTGCCAGAATCCTGAGCCAAACGTATACGCGCGCCTCAGGTAAGAGGATTCGTTCTCTCACACGCAATTTTCTAAGGCCGCCCGTTGACGGTAACTGATACGGGGCCGGCCTTTTGTTTTTGAGGTGGGGCAACCTGCCTTTGGCTCTTTCGCATTGGTAATAGGTAATGGAAGCACAGAATATCCGGATTCGCCTTAAGGCGTTCGACCACCGCGTTCTTGATCAGGCAACTGGCGAGATTGCAGAAACGGCGCGTCGCACGGGTGCTCTTATTCGTGGCCCCATTCCTATGCCGACGCGGATTGAGAAGTTCACCGTGAACCGCGGCCCGCACATCGACAAGAAGTCGCGTGAGCAGTTCGAGGTGCGCACATACAAACGTTTGCTGGACATTGTTCAGCCAAACGCCCAGACGGTCGATGCGCTGATGAAGCTTGATCTGGCCGCTGGCGTGAACGTTGAGATCAAACTGGCCTAAGCCTGTTTTTTGAGGCTCTCGCGATGCAGGGGTCTCGTTCGTCTAGGTCAGACGCTAAACGGCCTTTGATCCCAGCTTTGGCTGGGATCGCGACATAGAGATACCGCCGGTTTTGTGCCGGGCTGCGTCTCCCGTCTCGCTCAAATGGCCATCTGGCTGTACGAGCATCAGCCCGGACGGGGCGAGCAGCATAAAAATTTGGGTTGGCCGCAAGGCAAATACGCACCTTTGGGATGGTCCCTTGGGTGCCTCTGTAAGGAGTAAAGACGATGCGCACTGGCGTGATCGCGAAAAAGGTAGGGATGACCCGCCTCTTCCAAGAGGACGGACGGCATGTGCCGGTTACCGTTCTGGCATTGGAAGATTGCCAGGTTGTCTCGCACCGCACCGAAGATACGGATGGCTACTTTGCCGTTCAGCTTGGTGCAGGCGAAGCAAAACAGAAAAACGTGGCAAAGCCGCAGCGAGAGCATTTTGGGAAAGCCGGCGTCGGCCTCAAAAAGCGCGTGGCGGAATTCAGGGTCGAAGGCGAAGATGGCTTGATGCCGGTTGGCTCGCTCATCAGCGCTGACCACTTCATCGCTGGGCAAAAAGTCGACATCACCGGGCACACGCAGGGTAAAGGCTTTGCCGGCGCCATGAAGCGTTGGGGCTTTGGCGGTCTTCGCGCGACGCACGGCGTTTCGATCTCTCACCGCTCGCACGGGTCCACGGGTAACCGTCAGGATCCGGGGCGCGTGTTCAAAGGCAAGAAGATGGCCGGTCACATGGGTGATCGCCAGCGCACGCAGATGAACCTCGAAGTGGTTCGCACTGATGCGGATCGCGGTCTTCTTTTCATCAAGGGTTCTGTCCCTGGTGCAAAGAATGGCTGGCTGCTCGTTCGCGACGCGATCAAATTGCCTGCGCCTGAAGGTGCTCCGTTCCCGGGTGCGATTGTCGAAACCGGCACGCCTGCCAATGACGAGCCTGCTCAGGAAACTCCGGTTGAAGAAACCGCAGTGGAAGCGGCTGCTGACACTCCTGCTCCGGAAGCTGATGCTCCGGCCGCAGAAGAGAAGAAGGAAGACTAAGCCATGAAGGTGAAGGTCCAGAAAATCGACGGGAAAGCGTCCGGCGATATCGAGCTCAGCGATGCTGTGTTCGGTGTTGAGCCGCGCGCTGATATCCTGCACCGGGTTGTCACATGGCAGCTCGAAAATCGCCGCGCGACGGCCCGCCCGACACGGGAACGTTCCGACGTTGCCCGCACGGGTAAAAAGTTTGGCGCGCAAAAGGGTTCAGGCGGCGCTCGTCACGGTGCGCGTTCTGCTCCGATCTTTATCGGCGGCGGTAAAGCGCATGGCGCTCGCAAGCGTGATTTTGAGCAATCGCTCAACAAGAAAATCCGCGCTTTGGGCCTGAAGATGGCCCTCTCCAGCAAAGCGAAAGACGGTCTTGTGGTTGTCGACAGCCTCGAGCTGAAAGACGCCAAAACCAAAGCGTTGAAAGGCCAGCTCGATAAAGGCGGTCTGAATGGCAAGGTGTTGGTGATCGACGGCGAAAGCGTGGACGATGGTTTCAGCCGTGCTGCTGGCAACCTGATTGGTGTCAATGTGATGCCAGCTGCTGGCGCGAACGTCTACGACATCCTCAACCACGACACTTTGGTTTTGACCAAAGACGCGGTTGCCAAGCTGGAGGCGCGTTTCAATGGCTAAAAAGACCGAAGTGGCTGCGAAGCACTACGACGTGATCCTCGCGCCCCACATCACTGAAAAATCGACCATGGCGTCCGAAAGCAACGCAGTTGTTTTCAAAGTCGCCAATGATGCGACGAAACCGCAGATCAAAGAGGCGGTTGAGGCGATCTACGACAAAAAAGTCACCAAGGTGAACACGATTGTCACCAAGGGCAAAACGAAGCGCTGGCGGGGCAAGCCTTATAAGCGCTCGGACTTCAAAAAAGCGATTGTGACGCTCGCTGAGGGCGAAATGATCGACATCACTGAGGGCGTAGGCTGATGGCACTCAAGAATTATAAACCGACAAGCCCTGCGCGGCGCGGCCTGATCCTGGTCGACAAATCGGGCCTTCACAAAGGCGGCCCGGTTAAGTCGCTAACCGAGGGCAAGCGCAAAACGGGTGGCCGCAACAACAAAGGTCACGTGACATCGCGCGGCATTGCTGGCGGTCACAAGCAGAAATACCGCTTCATCGACTTCAAACGTCGCAAGTGGGATGTGCCCGCAACGGTTGAACGGATCGAATACGACCCCAACCGCACGGCTTTCATCGCTTTGCTGAAGTATGAAGACGGCGAGCTGGCCTACATCATCTGCCCGCAGCGTCTGGCTGTTGGCGACACAGTGGTTGCTGGTGAGAAAACCGATACGAAGCCTGGCAATGCCATGCTTTTGGGTCAGATGCCGGTTGGCACGATCTGCCACAATGTTGAAATGAAGCCGGGCAAGGGCGGTCAAATCGCTCGCAGCGCTGGCGCTTACGTTCAACTGGTTGGCCGTGATCGCGGGATGGTGATTGTGCGCCTCAACTCAGGCGAGCAGCGTTACCTTCGCTCTGATTGCATGGGCACGGTTGGTGCGGTGTCTAACCCTGACAACCAGAACCAGAACTTTGGTAAAGCTGGCCGCACTCGCTGGAAGGGCCGCCGCCCGCTGACTCGCGGTGTTGCCAAAAACCCTGTCGATCACCCGCATGGTGGTGGTGAAGGGCGGACTTCTGGTGGCCGGCATCCGGTTACGCCATGGGGCAAGCCCACGAAGGGCGCTCGCACTCGCAAGAACAAGCAGACGGACAAAATGATCATCCGTTCGCGCCACGCTAAGAAGAAGAGGTAAGGCACGATGGCACGTTCCGTCTGGAAAGGTCCGTTTGTCGAACTCAGCCTTCTCAAGAAGGCCGAAGAGGCACAAGACGCAAACAACACCAAGCCGATCAAGACCTGGTCGCGGCGTTCAACCATTCTCCCGCAATTCGTTGGGCTTACGTTCAATGTCTATAACGGCCACAAGTTTATTCCTGTGTCCGTGTCGGAAGAGATGGTTGGCCATAAGCTTGGCGAATTTTCGCCAACGCGCACTTTCCCGGGTCATGCGGCTGACAAGAAGGGCAAGCGCTGATGGGCAAGGAAAAATCTCCACGCCGCGTTGCGGATAATGAGGCTCTGGCGGTTGGCACGCAAATTCGCGGGTCAGCACAAAAGCTGAACCTTGTGGCGCAGCTCATTCGCGGCAAGAAGGCCGAAGAGGCGTTGAACATCCTCTCGTTTTCGAAAAAGGCCATGGCGCGCGATGCGAGCAAAGTTCTCGCCTCTGCCATCGCCAATGCTGAAAACAATCACGATCTGGATGTCGATGCTCTGGTTGTTGCCGAAGCTTCGGTTGGCAAATCGATCACGATGAAGCGCTTTCACACGCGCGGCCGCGGAAAATCGACCCGCATTCTGAAGCCTTTCAGCAAGCTGCGGATTGTCGTTCGCGAACACGACGAAGAGGACGCATAAGATGGGTCAGAAGAGTAATCCAATTGGTCTGCGTCTTCAGATCAACCGCACATGGGATAGCCGCTGGTACGCTGAAGGGCGTGACTATGCAGGGCTTCTCGAAGAAGACATCAAGATCCGCAATTACATCACGAAAAACCTGCCCCAGGCAGCGATTTCGAAAGTTGTGATTGAGCGTCCGGCCAAATTGTGCCGGGTGTCGATCTATGCGGCTCGTCCCGGTGTGATTATCGGCAAGAAGGGTGCAGACATTGAAAAGCTGCGCGCCAAATTGTCGACCATGACATCGAGCGAAGTGAAGCTGAACATCGTCGAAATTCGCAAACCCGAAGTGGATGCGAAGCTTGTTGCGCAAGGGATCGCTGATCAGCTGATCCGCCGCGTGGCTTTCCGCCGGGCGATGAAACGCGCGATGCAATCCGCGATGCGTCTGGGTGCTGAAGGCATCAAGATCGTGTGCGGCGGCCGTCTTGGCGGCGCTGAGATCGCTCGCGTTGAACAATACCGCGAAGGCCGTGTGCCGCTGCACACTCTGCGCGCAAATATCGACTACGCCGAAGCCGAAGCGCTGACCGCTTATGGCATCATCGGTATCAAGGTATGGGTCTTCAAAGGTGAGATCCTGGGCCATGATCCGACGGCGCAAGATCGTTTGATGATGGAATCGCAAACTTCGGGCGTTCGCCCCGCTCGCTGAGGGGGCTCGCTAAGAGAGACAGAACATGCTGCAACCGAAGAAAACCAAATATCGCAAGGCTTTTAAAGGCCGGATCAAAGGCGACGCCAAAGGCGGGACGACTTTGAACTTTGGCTCGTATGGCCTGAAAGCCATGGAACCCGATCGTTTGACCGCGCGTCAGATCGAAGCCGCTCGCCGGGCAATCACTCGCGCTATGCGCCGTCAGGGTCGTTTGTGGATCCGCGTCTTCCCCGACGTGCCTGTGTCCAAAAAGCCTGCCGAAGTTCGTCAGGGTAAAGGCAAAGGCTCGGTCGAATACTGGGCAGCGCGCGTGAAGCCAGGGCGTATCCTGTTTGAACTCGACGGTGTCGATGGTCCGCTGGCTGCGCTCGCTTTTGAGCGTGCGGCGATGAAACTTCCCATCAAAACCAAAGTTGTGGCCCGTCTGGGTGACACTTCGCATCTTGGAGGAGGCAAATAATGGCTGATATCGCCGATCTTCGCACCAAGACAGACGATCAGCTCGCGATTGAGCTGACTGAGCTCAAGCGTGAGCAATACAATCTGCGGTTTCAGGCTGCGACCAACCAGTTGGAAGGCGTTGCCCGGATCAAACAGGTTCGCCGGAACATCGCTCAGATCAAAACGCTCCAGAACGAGCGCGCTGCCAGCGCAGCGGCAAAAGCAACTGGGGCGTAAGGAGTAGACAATGCCGAAACGTATTCTCATCGGGACTGTCACATCCGACAAAACCGACAAAACCGTAACCGTGAATGTCGAGCGCAAAGTGAAACACCCGCTTTATGGGAAAATCATCCGCCGCTCGAAAAAGTATCACGCGCATGACGAGAAGAACGAATACACCTTGGGTGATGTCGTTCGGATCGAAGAAACAAAGCCGATCTCCAAAACCAAGACATGGGCCGTGAAAGACCGTGTCGTGGCCGGCGGAGTGCAGGCAATCGAAGCCGATCTGGACGTTGCAGAAGCAACGCCGACCGGCGCTGAGTAAGACGTAATCAGGAACTGCTGGGCCCCGGACGGTATCGGGTGTCTCAGCAAGCCAAGAGAAGGAAGACGGATCCATGATCCAGATGCAATCCAATCTCGACGTCGCGGACAATAGCGGCGCAAAGCGCGTCCAGTGCATTAAAGTGCTGGGCGGGTCAAAGCGCCGGTTTGCCTCCGTGGGCGACGTGATCGTGGTCTCTGTGAAAGAGGCTCAACCGCGCGCTAAAGTCAAAAAAGGCGACGTTCACCGCGCGGTGATCGTGCGCACAAAGAAAGACGTTCGCCGCTCAGATGGCAGCGTTATTCGTTTTGACAGCAACGCTGCGGTTCTTGTGAACAAAAGCGAAGAGCCGATCGGCACACGTATCTTTGGCCCAGTGGTCCGCGAACTGCGCGGCCGCGGCTTTATGAAGATCATTTCGCTTGCGCCGGAGGTGCTCTGACAATGGCTGCCAAGATTAAAAAAGGGGACAGCGTTGTTGTGCTGTCCGGCAAGGATAAGGGCCGCACCGGCACTGTCCAGCAGATCATGCCGAAGGATGGCAAGCTGATCGTTGAAGGCATCAATGTCGCAACGCGTCACCGCAAGCCGAGCCAGGCAAACCCGCAAAGCGGTATCGACCGTTTTCCGGCGCCGATGCACATGTCAAAGGTTGCGCTCGCTGATCCCAAGGATGGCAAGCCCACACGTGTGCGGATTGAAGAAAAAGACGGCAAGAAAGTGCGCGTCGCTGTGAAAAGCGGGGAAACGATCGATGGCTGATTACACACCCCGGATGAAGTCCAAATATGAGGACCAAATCGTCAAGGCGATGACCGAGAAATTCGGTTACACCAACCGGCTCCAAGTGCCCAAGCTTGAAAAAGTGACCCTTAACATGGGTGTGGGCGAAGCGAGCCAGGACAAGAAAAAGGTCGCGACGGCTGCTGCTGAAATGGCTTTGATTGCTGGCCAAAAGCCCGTGATCACGAAGGCGAAGAAATCCATTGCTCAGTTCAAGCTGCGCGAAGGCATGCCGATCGGTTGCAAGGTGACCCTGCGCCGTGATCGTATGTTTGAATTCATGGATCGTCTGATCACTGTTGCCATGCCCCGCATTCGCGATTTTCGCGGGCTCAACCCCAAATCGTTCGATGGGCGCGGCAATTATGCAATGGGTCTGAAGGAACAGATCGTGTTCCCTGAGATCAGCTATGACCAGATCGACAAGGTGCGCGGGATGGACATTATTGTGACCACCACCGCCCAAACCGACGAAGAAGCCCGCGAGCTTCTCCTGCAATTCGGCTTCCCGTTCCAGGGCATGCATGATGAGGAGAAGCAGGCAGCCTGATGGCGGCCTTGCGAGCAATGATGATGAAGACAACTCAAGAGAAGAGAGCTTAAGTCCATGGCGAAACTGAGTTCGATTAACAAAAACGAGCGCCGCAAGAAGCTCGTTAAGCAATATGCAGCGAAGTATGAGAAGCTGAAAGCGATTGCCAATGACAAATCGCTGGATGAGGCCGAGCGTTTGATGGCGCGCCTCAAAATGGCTGAACTGCCGCGCAATGCAAACCCGACCCGCGTGCGCAATCGCTGCGCCACCACCGGCCGCCCGCGCGGCTATTACCGCAAGTTCGGCATCAACCGGATTGAATTGCGCGATCTCGGCAACAAAGGTCTGATCCCAGGCCTGACCAAGTCGAGCTGGTGAGGAATTAAGATATGGCTATGACCGATCCTCTGGGTGATATGCTCACCCGCATCCGCAACGGCCAGCAGGCAAAAAAGGACTCCGTCCTCTCCCCTGCGTCCAAGCTGCGTGCAAATGTGCTCGAAGTGCTCACTCGCGAAGGCTACATCCGTGGCTATTCCGAAGATGAGAGCGGCAAGCACCCAGCCTTGCGGATTGAGCTGAAATATTTCGAAGGCGAGCCTGCGATCAAGCATGTCGCTCGCGTTTCCAAGCCGGGCCGCCGCGTCTATTCGGGTTCGAAAGAACTGCCGACTGTGCGCAACGGCCTTGGCATCACCATCGTCTCGACCCCGCGCGGTGTTCTTTCGGACAACGAAGCGCGCGAAAACAAGGTCGGCGGCGAAGTGCTCGCGGAGGTATTCTGATGAGCCGCATTGGTAAGAAAGCTGTTGCGATCCCGGGCGGTGTTACCGCTTCGATCGACAATGGCACGCTGAGCGTGAAAGGGCCCAAGGGCACTTTGACCTTGGGGCTGTCTGACCTGATCGATTATAAAGTCGAAGGCGATGAGATCCAGGTCAAGCCGGCCAATGACAGCAAGCAAGCGCGTTCCTTTTGGGGCATGCAGCGCACGCTGGTGTCAAATCTGGTTGAAGGGGTGACCGAGGGCTTTTCGAAGACGCTCGAAATCTCCGGCGTTGGTTACCGTGCCAAAGCGCAAGGCAAGACGCTCAAGCTTGAGCTCGGTTACAGCCACGATGTTGATCTGACTGTGCCCGAAGGTCTTGAGGTGAAGACACCTGATCAGACCACCGTTGAAATTTCCGGCATCGACAAACAGGCCGTTGGTCAGTTTGCCGCCGAGATCCGCGAATGGCGTAAGCCTGAGCCTTACAAGGGCAAGGGTATCAAATATCGCGGTGAGTATGTCTTCCGCAAGGAAGGGAAGAAGAAGTAAGATGGCAAAGCTTTCTCTTTTTGAACGTCGCCGCAGGCGTGTGCGCACAGCGCTTCGGGCGCGCGCGGGTGATAAACCGCGTTTGTCGGTCCACCGCACCGGCCGCCACATCTACGCTCAGGTCATCAACGATGCCGAGGGCAAGACCGTGGCTGCTGCGTCCACTTTGGGCGGTAAATCGTCCGGCGCGAATATGGATGCCGCAGTGCAAGTTGGCAAAGACATCGCTGCTGCTGCCAAGAAGGCCGGCGTTACGACTGTCGTGTTTGATCGCGGCGGGTTCCTGTTTCATGGCCGCGTGAAAGCGCTGGCCGATGCCGCCCGCGAAGGCGGGCTGGAGTTCTGATGATGGCTGACGAGAAAAACACCGAAGAAACAGCAGCACCCGCTGAAACTGCAACTCCTGAAGCAGCACCTGCTCCCGAAGCAGCGCCTGCAGCAGAAGCAGCGCCCGCACCAGAAGCGGCTCCAGCTGAGCAAGCTGGCGGCCAGCAACAGGGCCGCGGCGGGAACCGCGGTCGTGGCGGCAATCGTGATGGCGGCGGGCGCGGACGTGGTCGCGGAGGCCGTGATGGCAATCGCGGCCGCCGCGAGGAAGAAGATGATGGCATCATCGAAAAGCTGGTCCACATCAACCGCGTCTCCAAAACGGTCAAAGGCGGTAAGCGCTTTGGTTTTGCCGCTCTGGTCGTTGTTGGCGACGGGCAAGGCCGCGTTGGCTTTGGCAAGGGTAAGGCACGCGAAGTGCCTGAGGCTATCACCAAGGCGACCGCTGCGGCTCGCAAGAAAATGATCCGCGTTGCCCTGAAAGAGGGCCGCACATTGCATCACGATGCCAATGGCCGTTTCGGCGCTGGTAAAGTGACCGTGCGCACCGCGCCTCCGGGTACTGGTATCATCGCCGGTGGTCCGATGCGTGCTGTGTTTGAAAGCCTGGGCGTTGCAGACGTGGTGACCAAATCGGTCGGTTCGTCCAACCCGTATAACATGATCCGCGCCACATTCGACGCTTTGACCGCGCAGACTTCGCCGAAGTCGGTGGCTCAGCGCCGGGGCAAGAAAGTCGCTGACCTGTTGGGCCGCGGCGGCGCAGACAAGGCCGAGGCAGAAGCCGACGCCGCAGCGCTTGTGGAGTAAGACACGATGGCTACCGTAAAAATCAAACAGATCGGTTCGCCGATCCGTCGTCCCGAAAGCCAGCGCAAGATCCTCATCGGTCTTGGGCTTAACAAGATGCACAAGGTCGTGACACGTCAGGACACCCCAGAGGTGCGCGGCGCAATCGCGAAAATCCCGCATCTGGTTGAGGTCGTGGACTAAACCTTTCATCAGCTTTTATGAAGCTGGATAAATCGTTGGCATCCGTTGGGATTGGCTCGGCTTCGGGTTAATTTCAGCGGATGTTTTCGATTCGGCCTTTTGGGCGCGAACGCACGCGTCGGCAAACCCATCGGCCGATATTGACCGCGTTGAAGGACAGAAGCTCCGAGATCTTTGCGGTTGAATATGACAATCCAAAAGAAGGATTATTCGCCCAGCTTAATGTGTGCCTGATGCTTGCCGATCTTGCAGACAGTGAGGCAAAGCGTTTGCGCGTTGCGCTCATCTCGGAAAACTACCGCGACCCCGGTGACGATGCGGACTGGTTTTCGCGGTACTTTACCCAAGGCCATTCGGTCGGACCTCCACCAGAGACCTTGGCCGGAGCCGTTCGGATAACTCACAAATCGGCGATCCCGCAGAAAAGCTACAAGTCGCTCGACATCAAAGCCGCGCACGATCTGTTCCGTCGCCATTTCGGTATCCGCGCCCATATTGAAGCAGAGGTCGCAGCGTTCGCCAGCGCGCATGGGGTCGGACAGGGTACGCTTGCAATTCACTTTCGCGGCACTGACAAACATGCCGAAGCCCCGCAGCAGGCCGTAGATGATGTCCTTGATCGAGTGGCGCGATATGCGGAGACGCAGGACGGCGTTCAGAATATCTTTGTTGCGAGCGATGATGCGCGATTTGTCGATTCTGCGCATGCAGGAGTGGCGGGATTACCGGTCACATCGCTTGATGATTCCATCCGTAGCACGGGCACCAAACCGGTTCACATCAATGACCTTCAGAGCGGCAATCAGGCGGTGGCACGTGATGCGATCCTGAATTGTCTGATGCTGTCGCGTTGCGCGTGGCTTTGCCGGACATCATCGTTCCTGTCGGCGTGGTCGGTGATCTTTAATCCCGCTTTGAGAGTTGCGATGCTCAACCAACCGTTTGAAGGCAAGCTGTGGTTTCCCGAAAAAGGGATACTGCCAGATGCTCAGTTTATCTGAGGCGGCGCTCGCAAAAGGCCGTATGCCGCTTGCATTATGCGTGATCGCCCGCTAGGCGCGCGCTTCCATCGGAGCAATATGCTCCTTTTATCAAGCGCGAACCCCTGTGAAGGGGCCTGGAAAGCGAAAGCGAGTGCAACCTATGAAACTTACAGATATCCGTGACAATGAAGGTGCCCGTAAGGGCCGTATGCGCGTGGGCCGGGGCATTGGCTCTGGCAAAGGCAAAACTGCCGCGCGCGGTCAGAAGGGTCAGAAGTCCCGTTCTGGTGTCGCTATCAAAGGCTTTGAAGGCGGCCAGATGCCGCTTCACATGCGCCTGCCAAAGCGCGGGTTCAACAACCCCTTCGGCAAGGATTTCGCTGAAGTGAATATCGGCATGGTCCAGAAATGGATTGATGCGAAAAAGCTCGATGGCAAAAAAGACATCACCGAAGAAGCTCTTCGTGAATGCGGCCTTGTTCGCGGCGGCAAAGATGGTGTTCGCTTGCTCGGCAAGGGTGAGATTTCAGCCAAGGCGAAATTCATCGTTGCAGGCGCAACCAAGGGCGCCATTGCTGCGGTCGAAAAAGCCGGCGGCAGCGTCGAAGTGACCGCGCCAATCAATGCCGAGGTCAAAGCCGCAAAAGCCGCCAAGGGCGAATAATCGGATAAAAGGGAGACCAAGGGGTTCGACAAAACCCCTTGGTCTCCCTATTTACCGTGTCTGTGCTGAGTTCCGGTGAGAGCCGCACCAGCAGACAACATGGATCGATAGAGCATTATGGCATCTCGCGCCGACAACATCGCCAGCAATATGAACCTGGGCAACTTTGCTCAGGCAACCGAATTGCGCCAGCGCATCTGGTTCACCATTGGTGCGCTGATTGTGTTCCGTTTCTTGAGCTTTGTCCCGCTGCCCGGCGTTAACCCGGCGGCATTGCAAAACCTTGCCGATCTTGGGCGAGGGGGCATTCTTGACCTGTTCAACACGTTTTCAGGCGGATCGCTTGAACGCATGAGCCTGATCGCGCTGGGCGTGATGCCTTATATCACCGCCTCGATTGTGGTGCAGATGGCATCGGCGCTTCACCCGACGCTGGCCGCGCTGAAAAAAGAGGGCGCGACGGGGCGGCAAAAGCTCAACCAATATACGCGCTATGGCACGGTGTTCCTGTGCGCGATCCAGGGGTATTTCCTCGCGCAAGGGCTGGAAAGCTTTGGCGCTGCCAATGGCATCGCGGCGGTTGTGCAGCCCGGTTATATGTTCCGCGTTGGTGCGGTTATCAGCCTTGTCGGCGGGACGATGTTCCTTTTGTGGCTGGGTGAGCAGATCACTTCTCGCGGGATCGGCAATGGCGTCTCGCTGATCATTATGGCCGGTATTGTCGCGCAGTTCCCGACCTTTGCGACCAACCTTTTCGAAGGCGGGCGCACCGGTTCGATCTCTCCCACCATCATCATCAGCTTTATCGTGATGGTTGTGGTGCTGATCCTGCTCATCAGCTTTGTTGAACGCGCTCAGCGGCGCTTGCTCATCCAATATCCCAAGCGTGCAACACAGCGCGGCATGATGCAGGCGGACAGTTCGCACTTGCCACTGAAGCTTAACACCGCCGGCGTTATCCCGCCGATTTTCGCAAGCTCGCTGCTGCTTTTGCCGCTGACGATTTCACAATTTGCGGGCAATTCGGTGGACACGGAAAGCTCGTTTGGCGGCGCGATTGTGACGCTCAACCAATATCTCGCGCATGGTCAGCCAATCTATATGGCGCTGTATGCGATCGGGATTATCTTCTTCTGTTTCTTCTACACTGCGGTTGTCTTCAACCCGGAAGAGACTGCCGATAACCTTAAGAAAAACGGCGGCTTCATTCCCGGCATTCGTCCGGGTAAACGAACGGCGGACTACCTTGAATACGTTCTGACCCGCATCACGGTTGTGGGCGCGATTTACCTGACGGCGGTCTGCGTTATTCCTGAATATATGATCGCGCAAACGGGCATTCCGCTGTTTCTGGGCGGCACCAGTTTGTTGATTGTGGTCAACGTTACGGTTGATACACTCAGCCAGGTGCAATCGCATTTGCTCGCGCACCAATATGGCGATCTGATCAAGAAAGCTAAGTTGAAAGGCCGGATGCGGTAACGCACACACCGTAAGGTCAAGTGAACAACGCGCGCAGCGAATACGCTCGCGAAAATAGGGGAAGCGTTGGTGAACATCATTCTTCTTGGTCCTCCTGGGGCTGGTAAGGGGACGCAAAGCGCGGGGCTCGTTGAGCGCCACGGAATGAAACAGCTTTCCACAGGCGATATGCTGCGGGCCGCTGTGAAAGCGCAAACCCCTGTCGGATTAGAGGCAAAAGCGGTGATGGATCGCGGTGAGCTGGTCTCGGATGAGATCGTATCGTCGCTGATTGACGAAAACCTTGCCGCTATGCCGGATGATCAGGGCGCGATCTTTGATGGCTATCCGCGCACCGCTGCCCAAGCCGGCGATCTCGACCGTATCCTCGCCAAGAATGGCCGCACGCTTGACCATGTGATTGAGCTGGGCGTGGATGAAGACGCTCTGGTGGAGCGCATTTGCGGCCGCTTTTCTTGCGCCAGCTGCGGCGCGCTTTATCATGATACCGCCAATCCGCCTTCGAAAGAGGGCGTGTGCGATGCTTGCGGGGCAACAGAATTCAAGCGCCGGCCCGATGATAACGAGGAAACCGTGCGCAAACGCATGGGCGTTTACCGGGATGAAACCGCGCCGATCCTGCCCGGCTATGAAGAGCGCGGCATTGTCAGCCGTGTCGATGGCATGGCAGGCATTAAAGAGGTCGCGCAGGCGGTCGACGCTATTCTTGGCTGAAGCCAGAGGCGCTTCGTGCGCTTTGGCTCTTTACCCCTGCAAGGCGCTTCGCGTAGAGGTGGTCCTCAAATCGGAGGACGCCACGCCATGCCAAACCGCACCATTCGAACAAGCGCAGGATTCGCCGCCGCGGCCCTCTGCCTCGCCGCCGCTCCGCTGTCCGCTGAGGTAAGCCGGACGAGCGATAACGGTTTTACCACGCGCGATGAGGCCGTTGTGGATGCAACGCCCAAACAGGTGTGGCTTGCGCTCATCACGCCTGCAGATTGGTGGAGTTCTGAGCACACATGGTCAGCCGATGCTGCCAATCTCACGCTGACCCCGCAGGCGGGCGGATGCTTTTGCGAGAAAATCCCCGAAATTGACGAACCAGACCGCTTCACTCTCGAAGGCAGTGTGGAACATATGCGCGTCATCCAGGCCTATCCTGAGAGCGCGCTGCGCATGACAGGCGCGCTTGGTCCGCTGCAAAGCGAGCCTGTGACGGGCATCCTCACCATCGCGATCAGCGAAGTGGACGAGGGCACGCGTATCGTTTGGGAATACAATGTCGGCGGCGAAATGCGTTATGAGGTTGCTGATATTGCGAAATCGGTCGATGGGGTGATGAGCCTGCAATTGGCTGGCTTGGCGGAGAAACTGGGCCGAGTCAGCGGGCCGCCGGTAAAACCAGCAGTGACCAAGCCGAAGCCCGAAACGGCAGAGGATGCCGGTGATGCTGATGTTGATGCTGATGGTGACACGTCAGAAGACGCACCGGACAATAGCGGCCCATCTGTGGATGATGCCTTTGGCGATCTGTCAGACGGGTAAGCTGGCTGCCTTGCACGCAGATCTTAACGGATACGCGCGCGCAGGCCCAAAGTGAATTGCGTAGGCCCGCTGCCATTATTGCCTGCCATAAAGCCCGCTGGCTGCACTCTGATAAAGCGGACATTGGGATCGGTCCCGTCGCCGCTGTCAGAAGGCACATAGGAGAAATCGGCGCCGTCTTGTGAAAACGCAAAGCAGTCGCCCGTGTTGTTGAAAGCGACAAAGGTGCAGGCCATTCCGGTGGGCGGGGCGCCATCGGTAAAGACAATCGGGCCTGATCCCGGCCCTGCAAAATCATCAACCACCAGATCAAGCTCTCCCGGCAATTCCTCGGTCACAAGCACGCTCCCAAGATTGGGCGGGGCGTTGCCCGAATTGGTGACGGTAATCGAATAGGTTACAATCGCATCCGGCGTTGCAAATGCGCCGCCAGTGCCATCATCGGTGCTGGTGCGCACTTTGGTCACCGCAAGCGAGGCGGCCAGATTGGCGTGGAACGCTTGGCTGAAAGCGATGATGCCCACGCGTTCGGCATCACCAGCAGCAATGCTGCGTTCGCCGTCCTGATCGGTGTCTTCATCCACTCGCAATGTTGTAAAGTTGCTGCCAACGGCGCAGTTTCGCAGCCATCCGCCATCGGCGTTGTTGCGCGATAGTTTTTTGGCAACCGCTACCGGATTTGCTGCTGTCAGCCCAATCGGTGTGCTTTGGCAATTTTGATCCCAGCCTCTCAGGAAGAAACCGCTCGTCACCGCGCTCCAATTGATCGTAGTGCCATTGATGTCTGGAAAAGACCCTGCGGCTCCAGCGGGAAAAGCGATCCAGCCGATTGTCTCAGTGCTGGGGAAGGGGCCGGAATTGGCCTGGCTGCGCTCGATCGCGACCTGAAACCCGGCGGCACTTGGATTTTGTGCGATGGACGTGATGTGCGGGCGAGAAGTGAGCTGCGCAACATCGCGGGTCTCACTGTTTGCAGTTTGCAATTGGTGGATGACCGTGGCGGCCGAGGCGAGGGGGATGAAAAATTCACACTGGCCCAGCTCGCTGAACCGCCGGTAAAGCCAGGTCCGAACTGGACCGCCGAAACAGACGAGCGGCCCGCTTCGATAACGGTTCCGTCTGGAAGGACATGCCGCCCCGGCTCTATCGCGATATACTGGGTCAGCATCGCGAGATGGCGGCCATCCCAGTTATCAGGTTCGACTATGAGTTCATCGAAACCCGCCGTCGTAATGTTCGTCACCCGAACACTTGCAGACTGCCCCCCATTAGAATTGGAGATGACGATGACCACCGGCGGGACGTCAAAAGCCTGTTGAAACGCAACGAAATCCGGGGTTCGGTTCGTGCCCAGCGTGTCATGCGCGATGAAAGTACCAGCCTCTATGCGCCCGGCAGATGCGGGATCGGCGGCGGCAATAAGACTTGCGAAAAAGGTCAAAACCAGAGCGCATGCGAGCGACATTGCTCGCACGAATAATAAATACAGATTTGGCGCGCACTGCTTTGCCATTTGTCCTGTTTGCCAGAGTTTGGTTAATTGAAACGCTGTTTTTTCTTAAATTGTGTATCCGGGTGAAAGCGCGGGGCTGATGCGCATAATTGCAGTGTAACTGAAATGTTTGCTGCACCAAAATCAGCATTGGCACCGGG
Source organism: Erythrobacter sp. JB1-15 (assembly GCF_057365035.1). Classification (NCBI taxonomy): domain Bacteria; kingdom Pseudomonadati; phylum Pseudomonadota; class Alphaproteobacteria; order Sphingomonadales; family Erythrobacteraceae; genus Erythrobacter; species Erythrobacter sp. JB1-15. Next base: position 3,176,319 of record NZ_CP200295.1, on the reverse strand, counting down.
TTTTTTGACCTAAGAGGTGCCTTGTATTAGTCTGTTTGGACTTGGCCCGATTGGGCTGTTTTTCACTCGGCGGAAAGGAATCGCTTGCAAGCGGTTGACTGTCCGTGCGAATCGCCGTAAGCGCGCGCTTCATTCAAGATTGTCTTTTAAGTCCGGCCGGATGTGCTCGATGCGCTCCACCCGGACTTTCGCCGTTTCACTGCACAGTGTGTCTTGCAAGACTGCTTTGTCAACAGATCGGTGCCGCGCTGATATCGTCAGGGCGGTTGGTCAATCCGGATGAAAGCGTTGAGATGGGGGCGTTGGCCATACTGGCCATAAACCCCGTGGAGCATGGAGAAGTATTAAGTGGCTCGTATTGCCGGGGTAAACATCCCCACAAATAAGCGCGTTATTATCGCGCTCACCTATATTCACGGAATTGGCCGGACAACGGCTGTTGAAATCGCCGACAAGCTTGGCATTGCGCATTCTGCCCGCGTTCAGGATCTGACCGACGAAGAAGTGTTGCGCATTCGCGAAACGATTGACAGCGACCATCAGGTCGAAGGTGATCTTCGCCGCGACACCGCGATGAATATCAAGCGTTTGATGGATCTGCGTTCCTATCGCGGTCTGCGTCATCGCAATGGCCTGCCCGTTCGCGGACAGCGCACGCACACCAACGCCCGCACCCGCAAGGGTAAGGCCAAGCCGATTGCAGGCAAGAAGAAGTAAGCTTTTGGGGCTGGTCCCCAACCGCTTTTGCCTTCTTGCGCACAGATAAGGAACTGGAACAATGGCACGCGAACCCGGCAGTAAAGTAAGACGCCGCGACCGAAAGAATATCTCAAGCGGCGTTGCGCACATCAATGCCAGCTTTAACAACACAATGATCACCATCACCGATGCACAGGGCAATGCGATCAGCTGGTCCTCTGCAGGCATGATGGGTTTTAAGGGTAGCCGTAAATCGACCCCTTATGCCGCTCAGGTGGCCGCCGATGATGCGGGCAAAAAAGCCGCTGAACACGGTGTGCGCACTCTCGAAGTCGAAGTGAAAGGTCCGGGCTCTGGCCGCGAAAGCGCGCTGCGCGGACTTGCAGCGGTGGGCTTTAATATTACATCCATACGCGATGTGACGCCGATCCCGCACAATGGTGTGCGGCCATCCAAGCGTCGCCGCGTTTGATCCGCAATTGGTGCACGAAGCTGTGATGGCATCGTGCACTCGCAAGGGCGGGTCTGGCAGGCAGTTGTGAACCTAAACTGCCCGGCATCTCGCTCAGAAATTTGAACCGCTTAGAATTAAGCGAATTAGGGGAAATCCATGTCCGTCAACACGAAGAACTGGCAGGAACTGAAGAAACCCAACGCTCTCGAAGTCAAGGAAGGCGGCGACAAGCAGCGCAAGACGACATTTGTCGCTGAACCGCTTGAACGTGGCTTTGGCCTGACGCTTGGCAATGCGCTGCGCCGGGTGCTGCTTTCCTCATTGCAGGGCGCCGCGATCACTTCGATCAAGATTGAAAACGTGCTGCACGAATTTTCATCATTGGCCGGTGTGCGCGAAGACGTGACCGATATGGTCCTCAATGTGAAACAGATCGCGCTGAAAATGGAAGGCGAGGGGCCCAAGCGCCTTCAGCTGTCCGTAACTGGCCCGGCAACTGTGAAAGCGGGCGATATCGCCGTCACTGGCGACATCGAAGTGATGAACAAGGATCTGGTCCTTTGCCATCTCGACGAAGGCGCCACGCTCAACATGGAGCTGACCGCTGACGTCGGCAAAGGGTATGCGCCTGCCGTGCAGAACCGCCCGGCGGATGCGCCGATTGGTCTGATCCCGGTGGATCTCGCTGTACTCTCCTGTCCGCCAGGTCAGCTACAAGGTCGAAAACGCCCGCGTTGGTCAGGAACTCGATTATGACAAGCTGTCGCTGACGATCGAAACCGATGGCACTGTCACGCCGGATGATGCGGTCGCCTATGCTGCGCGCATCCTTCAGGATCAGCTGACTTTGTTTGTCCATTTCGAAGATGGCATCCCGCAGCCGCAATCGGCGATGATCGGCCAGGCAGCGCAACCGCAGGAAGACGATGCGAACCAGCTCAACCGTTACCTTCTCAAAAAGGTCGACGAGCTGGAATTGTCCGTCCGCAGCGCAAACTGCCTCAAGAACGACAACATCATCTATATCGGCGATCTGGTCCAAAAGACCGAAGCCGAAATGTTGCGCACGCCAAACTTTGGCCGCAAGTCGCTGAACGAGATCAAAGAAGTGCTTTCCAGCATGGGTCTGCGTTTGGGCATGGACATCCCCGGATGGCCGCCAGAGAACATTGAGGAAATGGCCAAGAAGCTGGAGCAGGAATTATTGGGATAATTCCTGCGGAAGCCCCTGTGAAAACAGGGGCCTTGTGCCGCCAGGCGCTTCGCCGATGGAGGCTCTCGCCTGCGCGGGGGCTCACACAGGGGCAAAAAGGGGCAAAGGTTCAGGGCCCTAATCTGAACCAGCTACGGGCTACCTGATACGGGCCCATAACGAACGAAGGAAAACACAATGCGTCATGGAATTTCACAGCGGAAACTCAGCCGCAAATCGGGCCACCGCAAGGCTTTGTTCCGCAATATGGCGGCCGCTCTTATCAAGCATGAGCAGATCAGCACGACACAGGCGAAAGCGAAAGAACTGCGTCCTTATGTCGAAAAGCTGGTGACTTTGGCAAAGCGCGGCGGGCTTTCCAACCGCCGGATCGCCATGGGCCGCTTGCAGGATGAAACGCAGCTTAAAAAACTGTTCGACGTTCTGGCCGAGCGTTACAGCGACCGTGATGGCGGCTACACCCGCATCATCAAGGCAGGTTACCGCGAGAGCGATGCGTCTGCGCTGGCGATCATCGAATTTGTCGAGCGTGACGTCGATGCCAAAGGCCAGGACAGCGGCCCCGACATGAGCGAAGTGGACGAATACGCCGAGGCAGAAGCCGCTGCGTAATTGATACCTCATCACTCCGGCGAACGCTGGAGGCACAAGATTTAGGGCTGGCGGAGAAATCCGCTGGCCCTTTTCTTTTGCGGTGCGCGCCCTAGTGTCGCGTGCATGAGACCACTCACCATAATCGCAGCCGCCGCTGCACTCGCTTTGTCTGCCTCCTGCGCTGAGGCTCAATCGCAGCAGGACCGCCTTGATGCCAAATACGACCGCGCATTGGCGGCGGGATATAAGGCGCTGTTCCTATGCAGCGCGATGGCGCATGCCGAGGCTGCTGGGGGCGAGCGGACGCCGGAGAGCATTCGTGATTGGGAATTGACCGGCATTCAGGCACCGCTCGATGATATCGTCCGCGAACTTCCCTTTAAGATCGTAAGGCGGCCCTCGGGCCGGATTGCGCATGTGCAGGTCGAATGGGCGCAGGATATGCCGGATAGGCTCGCGGTCTATTACGGCGAGAGCACGGGCTGTTCGGTGCTGCCGATTGGCGCGCCCGAGGATGTGAGTGATGCGAGCCAAGCTCTGCCTGCCGCAAAAGAGGATGCAGCTGGCGGCTTTTCCGCGTTTCCAGATGACGGCAAAGTGCGCAAGCGGTTCAGTGAAACTCTCGCCACCGCCTTTTCGACCGATATCTATGGCGAAGGCGCGCGCTCTACCGCGGTTGTCGTATTGCAAGACGGCAAGTTAATGGAGCAGCGATATGAGCAGGGCTTTGGCCCCGATACCCCTCAGCGCACATGGTCAGTCGCCAAAAGCATTGCAGCGACCCTTGTGGGTGTGGCGGTCCAATCGGGGGAATATTCGGTCGAGGATCCGGTTGGCATCAATTACTGGCTGCGCGGCGGCTCGACCGATCCGCGCGGCGCTATCACCATCGATCACGCTTTGCGCATGGCATCGGGGCGGTATTCCGACACCAGCGGCAATCGCACCGATCCGCTTTATTGGGGCGGGACCACGGTGGATGAACGCGCGACCAATTGGCCGGTGATCGCCAAGCCCGGCACCCAATTTCGCTATGCCAACAATGATACGCTGATGGCGGTGAAAGCGGTTGAAGGGCATCTTGATTTCTACCCCCCGGCGGAAACTTTCGGTAAAATCGGCATGACGAACACGGTCGCGGAAACCGATATAAGAGGCAATTATGTCCTCTCCAGCCAGGTTTGGACCACGGCAGGTGATCTTGCCAAGCTGGGCCAACTCTATTTGAATGACGGTGTGCTGCCCAGCGGAGAGCGCCTGCTGCCCGAAGGGTGGGGTGACTATGTTTCAGCGATGAGCGGCCCGCAGCCAGAAACCGGCAATTTTGGCTATGGCGCAGGGTGGTGGACCTTCAAACATCCAGACCGGCCCGATGCGCATGATGGCATTCCCGATGACGCTTTTCTCGCGCGCGGCAATCGCGGGCAGTATCTTGTCATCGTGCCGAGCCGCAATGTCGTGATCGTGCGGCGCGGAGAGGATATGGTGGGCACCCGGTTCGATATCGCTGCTTTCACCAGAGATGTGCTGGCCGCCTTGGAGGATTAGGGCCGCAGTGGCCCTCCAGCTGCTCCTTGGGTTTTGTTCACTAAACACCTGCGCAGGGGGTATTGCGGCACCTGTATGTTCAGGAAAAGGCGCGTTTACCTGAACATCGCCTGCAAGGCTCGCTCAGGCCCATATCAGAATCGTTCATCTAAAAGGCTCTCACAGTGAACGGAAATTCTTCCGCCACTCGTAAAACCCGAGGATAGAACCTGATGACGAATTTCACAAAAACTCTCGCCAAAGGCACGCTCGGGACTGTCGCGGCCGGCGCGATGGCTCTCGCAAGTGCGACCCCTGCCATGGCGGATGATCGCCACCGGGACCGGGGCATTGATGCAGGCGATGTGATCGCTGGCGCTGTTATTATCGGCGGGATTGCCGCCCTTGCCGGAGCTTTTGACGGTGATCGCAACCGCCGCGGGCATTACCGCGATCGCCGTTATGATCGCAATCACAACAACCGCCATTACAACCAGCGCTTTAATGGCAACCGCTTTAACGGCCGCCGCGCGGTGGAACGCTGTGTCCGAGTGGCTGAACGCCAAGCGCGCCGATTTGGCGGATACCGCTTTGCCGATGTGACTCAGATCCGCGATGTGGACCGCACTCGCAATGGTTTCCGCGTGAAAGGCCGCATCCAGGTCGAAGGTGCGCGCGGATATGATCGCCGCGATTTCGACCGGGGCCGGTTCACGTGCTACTTTGACGGTCGCGGCCGCCCCTTTGTAGAATTTCGAGGCATTCGCGGTCTTCGCTAATACCCCCTCCCACCAAAGGGTATGAGGTGCGCCTCGGGTCTTTCTTACAAGGCTCGGGGCGCATTCTTGCGTGCGGGCATAAAGGGAAAAAACAGGGCCGCGCGCATACGGTTCAGCAAAGGCTCAGTCTTTATGCTACACGGATGTGTTCAACATAGAGCGCGTGGTGGCCGCTCGCATCGATCAACAGGAGGGAGCTTATGGCTCACAACTATCGTATCGGGGCAATGGCCGGGCTTTTGGCTGCCGCCTCCATGACTGTGACACCGGCGCACGCGGCGCAATTGCCGGTCGATAGCACCGCCAAACACAACACGCTTTACACCGAATTTCATCAGCCATTGCCGGGCGATAGTGCCAGCGAGGCGAGCGAATATCGCCGCTGGGGCCGGTGGGGCAGGCGCGGTTGGCGCCGGGGCCACAGGCGCGGCGTGCGGGCAGGTGATGTGCTGGCAGGCGTTGCAATTATCGGCGGGATTGCCGCCATTGCGAGCGCGGCGAACAACAACCGCGACCGCCGCGACCGATATGAACGCCGGCGTGATCGGCATAATGATTGGGAACGCGAAAACCAGCAGGACCGCGAATTGCGCGATCTGCGCGAACAAAACCGCGAACAACAGCGCGAGCTGGAATATCTGCGCTCTCGCGGGGTCGATGTCGAAACCTATCGCGGGCGCGGCGCTGAAGAGCGTTTGCCGCAACAGCGCCAGCAAGACCCCCAAGATCAGCGCCGTTCCGCCGCACCCATTGGCATTGATGGCGCGATTGATACGTGCAGCAACGCCGTCAGCCGCGATGCAGCTTTGGGTGATATCAGCGGGGTTGAACGCAGCGGCAATGGCTGGAGCGTGCGCGGGACTGTTGCCAATGGCGAGCCGTTCACCTGCCGCATTTCCAATGATGGCCGGATCGAAGCGCTCGATTACCGCGACGGGTTTCGCACCCAAGCTTTCCAGAACCGTGAGAGCGCGCCCTATGAGGGTTCCTATTCGACCCGCGCCGAGGGCCAGTTGAGCGATGATCGCTATGCCAATGCGCGCATTGCCCTGGTGGACCGGGGCGATCCGCGTGAGCCGCTGAATGACCGCTTTGACGCCGCTGGGCCGCAGCCAGCCTATCCCGGCGGACCGATACCGGGCGAGACTATTCCTGAAACGGTGGATGGTGATCTGGGCAATTCACAAGGAACCAATTGGGGCAATTAAGCGGCGCTGCTCGCAGTAACCCAAGTTTCGCCGCAAGTGTCCTCTGCGGCGGAGTGCCTGGCGGCGGACTGATTTGCCCATGATGGCAGGTTGGTTCGCCGTTCAGTTTTGCAGGTCCGGATGCGTCAATACTTTGCTGCCTAAACTTGGCCGCGCCCATAGCTTGGCAGCGACCAGTTAAACCTGATCGCAGCCGCCCGCAGCGCAAAACCTGCGACAAATGCCCCGCTCCAGATCGCTGCATCAATCAGGCCGATCGCTTGCGCAAATGCCATGCCGATAACTGTCAAAGCCGAGCTTAACGCCGCCGCTGTCACATACAATTCAGGCTGCATAATGATTGAGGGGCGCCCGGCGACCACATCGCGAATGACCCCGCCAACACAGCCCGTGATAATCCCCATGAGGATAGCGGGCACAGGCGGCACGCCGTAAGCAATCGCCTTGGCACTGCCGAGCACTGCATAAGCGGCCAGCCCAACTCCGTCTGCATAATCGAGCAGCTTGCCTTCCCACAGTTTTACAGGCGTAAACCACGCCACCAGCGCCATGCCAAGGCACACAGGCGCGACCCACGGGTCGGTCATCCAGAACACCGGCGCATCAATAAGCAGATCGCGCACTGTCCCGCCGCCAACGCCTGTGACCAGTGCGAAGAACGCCATGGTCACAAATGTCTGACGCTCTCGCGCAGCCACCAACGCGCCCGACAGCGCAAAGATCGCAATGCCGACAATATCGAGCCAGTCGAGGATCGGGGTAAGGATCGCCTCGTTCATTTGGCCATCTGCTCAGGGCGGGTTTTGCGGCGGCGGAACATCAGGATGCACCCGATAATCGCCCCGGTAAGCGAAAGCCCTGCAAACAGGATCAGGATCGGATGGCTCGTCGCCTCGCGCTCATCAAAATCCATAATGTGCAAACCCCAAGCCAGATCAAACCACCGCCACCACTGGGTGCGCACAGCCTCAATCTGGCCGGTATCGCGGCCGATATAGACATGCGTGCTATCCTCAAGCGCGACCTGCCACACAGGGATAGGCCGGCGAAAATCAAACGGCACGTTCTCAGCTTCAAAAAAGTCACCGCGCGCACATCCTTGCCGCCCTTGATCCGCTTGGCCGCAAGCGCCCGTGCAGCCGATGCGTCAAGGGCGGGGAGGGGCGAGCCGTTTTCTAAATCAACACGGGTGGTGATACCGTCCAGCGTTGTCAAAATCGCCACCGCGCGGCCATCCTGCATGGTCACGCGCATATCTTTGAGCTGCGCCTCCTGCGTCGCCAAAGCGCTGCCTTCGATCACCAGAGCTGCACCGGCAGCGGGCAGCCGCAAATGCTCCCCGCGCACCTCTTCAATCGGTTTGAGCGTCATAAACAGACCGCTCGCCAGCCACATGACAATCGGCACGCCGACCAGCCATCCCAGCCAAACATGATATTTCGCCAGCGCGCGCATGATAGTGTGTTGAGCCATAGCCTGCGCCTTTGAAGCGCGCAGCGCAGCGGCGCAAGGAGATATCGCCTAAAGCGAAGGACGATCACCGGGCTGCGAAAAACTGATCCTCAGTTTTGCAGTCGAACAGGCGCCTGGGATAATTAGCAGCCAGCGAAGGCAGGGCGGTGCGCTCATTCAGCGCTGGCGGCTTTCAACAATCCCATGCCAAGCTTTGCAGCCGATCCGCCGTTCAAATTGGCAAGCACCACCACTGTTGTCTGGGTGGCTGGGGCATGGCCGAGAAACGCGTTAAAGCCTTCAATCCCGCCGCCGTGCCAGATCATTCGGCCATTAGGTCCGTCTGTAACAAGCAGCCCCATGGCGTATTTTGCGCCTGCCACCGCCTCAAAATCGCCCGGCATTGTCAGCTGCGCCATGCTTTCTTCGTTCAGCACTGCGCCGCCAAACAGACCGCGCTGCCATTTGAGCAAGTCGCCGGTGGTCGAATAAAGCGCGCCAGCGCCTGCAGGGATGGCCATGTTCATATATTCAGCATTCACCACGCCGTTTTCCGAAGGCGTGTATCCTGACGCTCGGTTTGGTAGAATTTGCGCGCTCCGATCAATTCCGGTGGATTGCATCTCAAGCGGTTCGAACAAATTGGCCGTCACAAATTCAGAATAGCTTTGCTTGGCCACGTTTTCGACCACACGCGTCAGCAGGACGTAGTTTGAGTTGGAATAGCTCCATTTGGAATTCGGCTCGAATTCGAGCGGGAGATCCGCAAACATTTCGATAAGATCATCTTGCGAAGTGGGCAAAAATTTCTGTGTTCCGAACCGCTCAAGTGATGTGAGATTGGGAATGCCCGATGTGTGCCTAAGCAAATCGCGCAAGGTAATCCCGGTCCACGCTTCGGGAGTGTCTGGGATATGTTTGGAAACCGGATCATCGACATTTAGCAAGCCGCGCTCTTGCAGCAGCAAAATGGAAACCGCGGTGAACTGCTTGGTGACCGACCCGATGCGAAACTTCGTCTCGGTGGTGTTTGCGATATCCCATTCAAGGTCGGCAGAGCCCCATGCCTGATCCAACTGCACGCCATCGGCATCAGCGACAAGCACCGCGCCCATATAGACGCCGCTTTGTGCATCGGGTTCTACAATCGCGGCCAATTCTTCGCCGCTTTGCGCGTTCACCGCAGACATAGGCGCAGCGGCGCAAAGTGCGGTGATAGCGAGCGGTGCAAGACAGCGGGCGAGCGATTGAGTGAGCGGCATAAAGATCCTTACGTGTGTTGGTGTGTCAATTCGATAACACACGTAGCATGGTGCTCAAGGGATGCAAGCACACATATATCTTCACCTCGTCAGCACTCACTCGTCCGGGGCTCAGGAAATTCATTGGGCTGCGAAATACCGGTCCTCTGCCTCATAATCGAACAAGTCCCACGGATAGGCGGCGAGCTGCGGGAAGGCGGTGCGCCAGTCATCGGGATTGAGGTTAGAAAGCCATCCAATGGGATCGTTATCTCCGGGATAGAGAGCGAACTTATCCCATCCTATGCTGGCAGCCTTTCGGCAGCTCAACACAAACGGTGAAGGCACAGACCAAGGGGATCGCCCCACTGTTCTTACAGGCGGACCGTCCATCGCTACGAGCTCGCAACTCAGATTCATTTCTGCGGCAATTTTACTGCCGATATGCGCGGTGCTGAGCGCAGAATCATCGGCGATGTTGAAGACACCGCCATGATCGCCTTGCGCCGCGGCGAGCGCGAAGGATGCCATCATCTGCACGCAAGTCGTGTGAAATTGGCTCTCGCCACGAAAAGCGAGCGGAATGCGGCGGCGGCCGTCTAACAATCTTTTGACAAACCACCATTCGCGCGGATGCCGTGAGTAAGGCCCATAGACTGCACAGGGGCGCAAGATTGTCGCCCGGTTTCCGAACACATCAAACGCTTTGTTCTCCATGCGAACTTTGCGAGTAGAGTATGTGTCTGCTCCCGGTGGGACCGTGGATTGATCCTCGGTTATGGGCCCTTCGAATTTGGGAAAACCGTTTTGCGCGGCCTCGTCCAATGTTCGCCCTTCGCTGTCGCAATAAACGCTTGCAGAGGAGATAGCGATGTATCGGCCCACTTTACCAGGATCATATCGGGCGCTGTCCCGATCATCAAAGGCGATGGTGTCGAGCACAACATCAGCATTTGGCGCGGGGTCTTCGCCTGCTGAATAACGCTGATGGGCGATATCAGCAGCCGTCCAAGCAGGCGCGCTGCGGGCAAAGACACGCACGTCCCAGCCTGCCTCACGAAAGGCAAGCGATGCTGTATATCCGATCTGGCCCGCTCCGATAATCGCGGCTGAACGGGCCATCTCGAACTCCCCAGATCACATATGGATCGGCTTGCCCGTCACCGCCATCGCGGCCTCTTTCAAGGCTTCGGCGTGAGTTGGGTGCGCGTGGCAGGTGTAGGCGATGTCTTCGGATGTTGCGCCGAATTCCATCGCTTGGGCTGCCTGCGCGATCATTGTGCCAGCCAGGCTTGCGACGATATGCACGCCCAGAACTTTGTCGGTTTCCGCATCGGCAACCACTTTCACAAAGCCTGCCGTATCGCGGTTAGCTTTGGACCGGCTGTTGGCCAACATCGGGAATTTGCCCACTTTCACGGTGTGACCGGCTTCTTTGGCAGCCGCTTCGGTAAGGCCGACATCGGCAAATTCTGGCATAGTGTAGACAACGCCGGGGATCACATCGTGATTGATGATGCCGGTTTCGCCCGCGATGTTTTCAGCGCAGGCAATGCCTTCATCCTCAGCCTTGTGAGCGAGCATCGGGCCGGGCACGCAATCGCCAATGGCCCATACGCCTTCAACGCCGGTGCTGAAATCGTGGTTCACTTCGATCTGGCCGCGCTTGTTGGTTTCGATACCGATTTTATCGAGCGCAAGCCCATCGGTGTTGGGCCGCCTACCGATGGAGACAAGCACGTGGCTGGCTTCGATGGTTTGTTCATCGCCGCCTGCTGATTTTTCGACAGTAAGGGTGACTTTTTTACCTTTGACCGATGCGCCAGTGACCTTGTGACTGAGCATCAGCTCCATGCCCTGTTTCTTGAAGATGCGGCCCGCTTCCTTGCGCACATCCGCGTCCATTCCGGGGAGCAACTGGTCAAGGAATTCGATGACAGTGACTTTCGCACCCAGCCTGCGCCAGACAGATCCGAGCTCAAGGCCGATCACCCCGCCGCCGATCACGACGAGATGTTCTGGCACTTCTTCGAATTCGAGCGCGCCAGTGCTGTCAACGATGCGTTTGGCGGCGTTATCGACTTCGACTCCGGGCAGGGGAGTAACGCTTGAGCCTGTGGCGATGATGATGTCTTTGGCGGTGACTTTGTCATCACCGACTTTGACAGTGTGCGCATCTTCGAAGGCGGCGTGGCCCTTGATCCATGTGACTTTGTTCTTTTTGAACAGAAACTCGACGCCGCCTGTTAATTCGCCAACGGCTTTCGTTTTTTCCGCCATCATCGCGTTCAGGTCGAGCTTTGGCTTGGCCGTGATGCCCCATGTGGCAAAGTGCCCGCCGTCTGCTTCTTCAAACAATTCGGACCCGTGAAGGAGCGCTTTGGAAGGGATGCAGCCTACATTGAGGCATGTGCCGCCCAAACTCTCGCGGCTTTCCACGCAGGCGGTTTTGAGGCCGAGCTGCGCCGCGCGGATGGCGGCAACATAACCGCCGGGGCCAGCGCCAATAACAAGGCAATCGTAGTCGTATTCAGCCATTTCTAACTCCGCCCATCCTGGGCTTGTCGAAGGATAGTCCTTCACTTGGGTGTTTCCGCTCAAAAGTGAAGAGCAGTGCTTTGGCAGGCTCAGCACGAGCGGATTGAGAATTAAAGGTCAATCAGCATCCGCGTAGGATCTTCAATCGCTTCCTTGATGATTTTGAGCGCTGTCACAGCCTCGCGCCCGTCTATCAGGCGATGGTCGTAAGACAGGGCGATATACATCATCGGGCGGATCACCACTTCGCCGTTCACCGCCACGGGGCGGTCTTCGATGCGGTGGAGGCCCAGCACGGCCGATTGCGGCGGGTTGATGATGGGGGTCGACATGAGGCTGCCGAACACGCCGCCATTGGAGATGGTGAATGTGCCGCCCTGCATATCGGCCATGGTCAGCGTGCCTTCCTTGGCGCGCGCGCCAAAGTCAGCGATGTCTTTTTCGATTCTAGCAAAGCCTTTGTCCTGACAATCGCGGATCACTGGGACGACTAGGCCATTGGGTGCGCTGACCGCGACCGAGATATCGACATAGTCGTGGTACACGATCTCATCGCCCTCAATATAGGCGTTGACCGACGGCACATCTTTCAGCGCGAGGCAGGCTGCTTTTGCAAAAAAGCCCATAAAGCCCAGACGGATATCGTGTTTCTTTGCGAACAGGTCTTTGTACTTGGTGCGCGCTTCGATGACCGCGCTCATATCGACATCGTTGAATGTCGTGAGCAGAGCAGCCTCTTCCTGAGCGCCTTTCAAGCGCTTGGCGATAGTCTGGCGCATACGGGTCATTTTGACGCGTTCTTCGCGGCGCTCCCCAGCTGGGGCGCCTGCGGCTGCGGGTGCCGGGGCCGATGCGGGAGAGGCTGCGGGCGCAGGCGCCGGGCTGTCGCTTTTTGCTTTGGCCGCTTCGAGCACGTCTTCCTTGGTGATCCGCCCGCCTTTGCCGGTGCCTTTGATCGTTGAGGGGTCAACCCCGTGTTCAAGAACCGCGCGGCGAACGGCGGGGGAGAGCGTTTGGGACGAATCTGCAGCGGCCTCGCTTGCCGCAGGTGCAGGCGTGTCCGCTTTCGCAGCGGCAGGTTTCGCCGCCGCGCCCGCTTCGCCCGCTTCAACAACCGCGATAACCGCGCCCACTTCAACTGTATCGCCCACTTCGGCGCGGTGTTCAGACAACACGCCAGCGACAGTGGAGGGCACATCGACCGCGACCTTGTCAGTTTCAAGCGAAACGATCGGTTCATCCAGCGCAACCGCGTCGCCGGGCTGTTTCAGCCATTCGCCAATAGAGCCTTCGGTGACGGATTCTGCCGAGAGCGGGAACTGTGATTTCAGTGGCCATGTGTTTGGTCCTTAAGCCTTATCTGAAGAATTATTTCGAAAGCCCAAGCGCATCGGCGACAAGCGCCTCTTGCTGCTCGGTGTGACGTTTCGCAAGGCCAGTGGCAGGCGATGCCGATGCATCGCGGCCTGCATAAATGGGGCGCATGCCATCATGGCCTGCTTTGGTGAGCGATGCCTCAATCTGATTATCGACAAAGAACCAAGCGCCATTATTGCGCGGCTCTTCCTGACACCACACGACCTCCTTGAGGTTCTTCATCCGTTCAAGCCGGATCGCCAGCGGATCACCGGGGAAGGGGTAAAGCTGTTCAATCCGCACGATGGACACATCTTTCAAACCTTCAGCTTCGCGCTTTTCGTAGAGGTCGTAATAGACCTTGCCCGAACACAGCACGAGGCGTTTGACTTTATCATCCGCAATATCGGTGATGTCCGATTTGATCCGCTTGAACTGCCAATCACCCTGAAATTCTTCGCGCGCAGATTTCGCCAGCGGGTGCCGCAGCAGCGATTTGGGCGTCATAATCACCAAAGGCTTGCGGAAATTGCGCAGCATTTGGCGGCGCAGAACGTGGAAGTAATTGGCCGGCGTGGTGATGTTGCAGACCTGGATATTGTCATTCGCGCACAATTGCAGAAACCGTTCCAGCCGGGCAGAGGAGTGCTCCGGCCCCTGTCCTTCAAACCCGTGGGGGAGCAGCATGACAAGGCCATTGGCGCGCAGCCATTTTGCTTCACCGCTGGCGATATACTGGTCGATCATGATCTGCGCGCCATTGGCGAAATCGCCAAATTGCGCTTCCCACAGGACGAGGCTTTTGGGGTCTGCCATGGCAAAGCCGTATTCAAACCCCAGCACACCGTATTCGGACAGAGTGCTGTCATAGACCTCAAATTTGCCATGCGGCAGGGTGGTCAGCGGCACATATTTGTCTTCGGTTGTCTGGTCGACCCATACGGCATGGCGCTGTGAGAACGTGCCGCGCCCACTGTCTTGACCGGACAGGCGGACATTGTAGCCCTCCATCACAAGGCTGCCGAATGCGAGCGCTTCGGCGGTGGCCCAATCAAAGCCTTCGCCGCTTGAGAACATCTCGCCCTTAGCTTTAAGAACGCGGCCCAAGGTTCTGTGAATATTCACATTTTCAGGAACGTCGGTTAAGGTTCGGCCCAAAGCATCAAAGGTTTTGGGCTCAATCGCGGTTTCGACATTGCGCCGCGCGGTTTCATCATCGGCGGGTTTGTTAAGGCCCGCCCAGCGCCCGCCAAACCAGTCCGCTTCATTGGCGGAATAGCTTTTGGCGGCTTCAAATTCATCCTCAAGCTGCGCGGCAAATTCCGCCGCCACGCTTTCGCGGTGCCCTTCGTCGATCACGCCTTCGTCGATCAGGCGCTCCTCATATACGCGGGAGACTTTGGGGTGTTTGCCGATCACTTCATACATGAGCGGCTGGGTGAATTTGGGCTCATCACCTTCATTGTGGCCAAAGCGGCGATAGCACCACATGTCGATCACAACATCGCGGCCAAATTTCTGGCGGTATTCGACCGCGAGCTTGCACGCGAATGTCACCGCTTCGGGATCATCGCCGTTGACGTGGAGGATCGGTGCCATCACGCCTTTGGCCACATCAGATGGGTAGGGCGAGGACCGCGCGAATTTGGGCGAGGTCGTAAATCCGATCTGGTTGTTGATGATAAAGTGGATGCAGCCGCCCGTATCGTAACCGGGCACACCGGATAGCGAGAGGCTTTCCCACACAACACCTTGGCCAGCGAACGCTGCATCGCCGTGGATGAGGACGGGCAGGACGCTTTGCTTATCGTCCAGATCATCGCGGATAGCCTGCTGCGCGCGGCTTTTGCCGAGCACAACGGGGTTCACCGTTTCCAGGTGCGAAGGGTTGGGGGTCAAAGACATATGCACCGAAATGCCGTCAAATTCGCGGTCAGTGCTGGTGCCGAGGTGATACTTCACATCGCCCGATCCGCCCACATCTTCGGGGTTGGCGGTGCCGCCCGAAAATTCGTGGAAGATCACTTTGTACGGTTTGGCCATCACATTGGCGAGCACGTTCAAGCGCCCGCGATGCGCCATGCCGTAAATGATTTCGCGCACGCCTGCTGAACCGCCATGCTTGATGACAGCCTCCAGGGCTGGAATCATCGATTCCCCGCCATCGAGGCCAAATCTCTTGGTGCCGACATATTTCTTGCCGAGAAACTCTTCGTATCCCTCACCGCGCAAAACCGCAGCCAGGATCGCTTTTTTGCCCTCCGGCGTAAACTGGATCGTATCGCCCGGGCTTTCAAATTTGTCCTGCAAGAACCGGCGTTCTTCGGTGTCGGCGATGTGCATGTATTCAAGGCCGACATTGCCGCAATACACTTCGCGCAGGCGGCTATAGAGCGCGCCAATTGTCGTCCATTCGAGGCCGAGCACATCGCTGACATAAACCTCTTCGGCTTCCATCCCTGCAAGGCCGTGAAATTCGAGCGTCAAATCCGCTGGCTCTTCCCGCTCAGCCGATAGACCAAGGGGATCGAGATTGGAGGCCATATGCCCGCGCACCCGGTAAAGCCGCACCAGCGTCATCGCCTTGTTCGAGATATCGGCGGCGTGCTGCAAGGCATCCTGATCGAGCGGTTTGCCCGCCTTTTTCGCCGCTTTCTCAACCAGAACCCGCATCTGCGTGGGGTCCATCGCAGCCGCGAAGTCTTCACCAGCGCCAGAGACGGAATCGAGCCATTTCGGATTGCCCCAAGAAGGGCCGGGCTGCGGGCCTTCCTGATCGGACATTTCGGGGAGGAAACGGGGGGATTGTGTGTTCATGTCAATTGCCTCTGGGGAAGAGAGCAGGGATACCCCGCGCAAATGCGGGGTATCCCCTTAAATTCAGGCCATCTCTTTCAGCATTGCATCGAGCGTCGTGCCCAATTCTGATGGCGAGGGCGATACGCGGATGCCGGCATCTTCCATCGCGGCGATTTTATCATCCGCGCCGCCTTTGCCGCCCGACACAATCGCGCCTGCATGGCCCATACGGCGGCCCGGAGGCGCCGTGCGGCCTGCGATAAAGCCGACAGTGGGTTTGGAGCGGCCCTTGGCAGCTTCTTGCTTCAAGAATTCCGCCGCTTCTTCTTCGGCTGATCCGCCAATTTCGCCGATCATGATCATCGACTTGGTTTCGGGGTCATCAAGGTACAGATCGAGCACGTCGATAAAGTTGGTGCCGTTCACCGGATCACCGCCAATGCCGACAGCTGTGGTCTGGCCAAGGCCCACCATGGTGGTTTGGTGCACTGCCTCATAAGTCAAAGTGCCCGAGCGCGAGACCACGCCGACGCTGCCTTTCTTGAAGATAGAGCCGGGCATGATGCCGATCTTGCATTCATCGGGAGTGAGAACGCCGGGGCAGTTCGGCCCGATCAGGCGCGAATTGCTTCCGGTGAGTGCGGCCTTGGCGCGCACCATGTCGAGCACGGGGATGCCTTCGGTGATGCAGATGATAAGCTCAATCTCAGCATCAATCGCTTCGCAGATCGCATCGGCGGCAAAGGGCGGCGGCACATAGATGCAGCTTGCGGTTGCGCCGGTTGCCGCCTTCGCTTCGCGCACGGTGTTAAACTGCGGCACGCCGATATGCTCGCTTCCGCCTTTGCCAGGGGTCACGCCCGCCACCATCTGGGTGCCGTAATCGATCGCCTGCTGCGTGTGGAATGTGCCGGTGTTCCCGGTCATCCCTTGCGTGATGACTTTGGTATCTTTGTTGATAAGAATGCTCATGGCGCATCACCTTCTTTATAGCTGGTATGAAATTGAATGCCGGATAGCGGGTTGTTTTCAGTAGGCCGGAAATATTTGATCGTAAGCTGGTCGGCGCTGCTTTTGCCGGGCGCGCCTGCGTTATCGAGGTCGATCTGAAGCGCTGTTTGGCCATGCACCTGGGCCGCTTCCGGGACCGGAGCACCAAGAAACGTGCCAATGTCTGAGACGTCCAAAGTGCGCGCCTCGTCATAATCCACGATGCTGCATGACTGGACGCTCGCGCCATCTTTTTGGGCCAAAGTGATGACAGCATACAGCGTTTCGCCTGCAACATCCTGCTGCATCACTGTGACGAAATCGGGGGCATCTGTGTCATAGCCAGCCGCCTGATTTTTTTGCCAGGCGCGCGATCCATGCGCGCCGGGGTGGCTCGATTTGCCGATGCCGTACCAGCCAAGCGAATAGAAATGTGCAAGAGCCTCTGCCGGATCAGGCAGAGCGAAACAGGTGTTTTGAACCAGCGCAAGCACATCCTCCACCGGATAAGGCCCGGTTTCCGGATCGGGATATTCAGCGGTGAATTTGCGCAGGCTTAACAGGTAAAAGCCGGGGTAAAACACATCATCAGGCAGGTCGGTTTGGCCCGTATGCGCATTGGTAAAGCGCGCGATTGTACGCAGATGCGTGGGCGATAGATCGTCCCAAATCCACACCCCATCGCGGCTGTTGCCGGGCGTGTTTTCGGCGCCAACGTCAACTTCCTTGCCGAACACCGCGCTGAGCAGTTTGCCGGTGGGCATGAAGGGCAGGTCGGGGATCATCGTGACGCACAGGAAGGTCGCGGATTGCCCTGCTGATTGGTCTTCTGCCTGCGTATCCGCACGCGCGCCTGCATCAATTGGATCGGGCGCATCGAGGTTTTCGGCAAAGCCTTCGCCTCCGGCCCCGGCCTCATCACCGCTTACCGTGCGAAGGCCCATAAACTGGATAAGCTCCAACCCATGCACTTGTTTGGTGAAGATGTTGACATTGCTTTTGTCGCTTCTGTCAGCATCGGCAAATTCGGCTGCTTCCCGCGCCAAAACGGGGTCAGTCCCCTCGCGCGCACTCCAGCCATCGCTAAGCAGATCGGCACCGGGTTGATAGCCATTGGCAGCGGGGCAGTCGAGCAAGTGATCCTGCAACCCCTCAACCAAAGCAAGCGGCGTATCATGCGCGGCAGCGGGCGCGGCAAAAGGTGATGCCAACACCGCAAAAGCGGCAGCACAGGGGGCAAAAACGCGCATTACCGCCCTCCCAGCCATACGCCGGTTTCATAGACCCGCAGCGAATATTGACCCGCTTTGTTAAGCGAACGCCGCGCTGCACAGACCGCAAAATTGGTGCGAGCCGCAGCAAGGAAGATGTCCTCTTGAAAGCTTTCGCGATGTGGATCGTTTTCGCGCGCTACGGCGATATCGAAACAGGTGCGCGCAATATCGAGATTGGCGGCGTCATCGACTTCCGGCCCGTCCAGCGCCGCATAGGAACGGATGATGCGCGTGCGGTTCTGCGCGCGCCAATCGATACAGGCGCGGTAAGATACGCCCGGCTCGACACTGAAAACCTGCGTGTCCCGGCAATAGAGCCGCTGCTCCTGCTCCGCTTCGGTATCGAAACGCTCAGCCACCTCCTGCCGATCCACCTCGCGCGCATGGGCAGGCGCGGTGAGAACCGCAGCGGCGATAAAGGCGGCAGACAGGCGAGTCATTTTTGCTCGTCGCTCTTAGCCAAAGGCAGATTGAAACTGGTTATGTGAAAGCCGTTATCAGGAAACTGGCCGTCCCTTGCCTGTGTGTATGTCTCGTTCTTGAAAAAGCCTGATAAAATACGCGGGTCAGTCCGGCCAGCGCCCATGCTCCACAACCCGCTTCTCCCAAATCTATCCTTGGGGATCATCATCGGAACAGATGGGCCAGCGCCATATTTCACGAATTTGTATGACAGCCTGAGCGCAGCCACATCAGTTAAATTAAACACATAGGTGGAACAAAGGAACTGCGCCGCGCCCTCGTTTTCGCTGACCCCGAGGCTGAGGAAAATCACTGCGCCGTGGGCTGATCGCACATAATTTTGCAACCCAGCATCATCAGAAAACTCTGCCCAGCGCCTCTGCAAGAAATCGGGCACCGCTGCGCCGTTTGGATAGCCCCGTAAAAACCGGCTACTACTGGTGTGCTTTCGCCATCCCATGCTTTCTGCGACGGCTGTATCTTTATAAGCTAAGGGCTCAGCGCACACCTTTTGGTTGCGCTCCACCGCTTCAGCCATAATCACGGCATCATTGTGCGCGATAGCCGGGGATGTCCCGACTACCGCGCAGCAAAAGATGGCGACAGCTCGCTTACGCAAGGCTGCTATCAAGCCCCTTACACGCCTCGAGCAATTCCTCGACTGCGTCTGTGCTCACTTTCAGGTTCGCCTTCTCTTCGTCGGTCAATTCAATCTCGACCACGTCTTCGGTGCCGCCTGCGCCGATGACCGTGGGAACGCCGACATACATGCCGTCAACGCCGTATTTGCCTGTCACATAGCTGGCAGATGGCAGAATGCGCTTCTGGTCGCCCAGATATGCCTCGGCCATGGAAATCGCGCTGGTGGCGGGCGCGTAATAGGCCGAGCCATTGCCGAGCAGCTTCACAATCTCGCCGCCGCCTGCGCGGGTGCGCTTGACGATTTCATCGAGGCGATCTTCCGAAATGCCTTTGATCTTGGCCATATCCTTTACCGGGATGCCGTTGATCGTGGAATATGACAGGACCGGAACCATTGTGTCGCCGTGCCCGCCAAGCACAAAGGCGTTTACGTCTTTGACCGAGCAATCAAACTCCCATGCAAGGAATGTCGCGAAACGTGCGCTGTCGAGAACGCCTGCCATGCCGACGACCTTGTTGTGGGGCAGGCCGGAAAATTCGCGCAAAGCCCAAACCATCGCGTCCAATGGGTTGGTGATGCAGATCACAAACGCGTCGGGGCAATTGTTCTTGATGCCTTCACCAACCGATTTCATCACTTTCAAATTGATGCCGAGCAGATCATCGCGGCTCATCCCGGGCTTACGCGGCACGCCAGCGGTCACGATGACGACATCCGCGCCCGCAATATCGGCGTAATCATTCGAGCCGGTGATTTTGGCGTCGAACCCTTCGATGGGGCCGCATTGCGACAGATCGAGAGCTTTACCTTGCGGCATACCTTCGGCGATGTCGAACAGGACGACGTCGCCCATTTCTTTCTTCGCAGCGAGGTGGGCAAGGGTGCCACCGATCATACCAGAACCGATAAGCGCAATTTTAGTGCGGGCCATAAATGGATTGTCCTTCCCAGATCCCATGGGACGGCAATTTCAGGTTCTGCTTTTGAGCGGGCAAATGTCACACAAGCGCCAGCGCGGTGATTTGCCCCGTCCCAAGCGGCAATGACACCTTAAAGCGGGTGCAGGGTTAGGCGGGTGCAGAGCCGATTGCAATGCACAAAAGCCCTTAGTTTACGGGTTTTTCTGCATATAGTTCGCAATTGCAATATAGGCTTGGGGCGAAGCGCTGCGGGTAGTGATACCGTTACGGAAACTGGACCGGGATAGGGCGCGCCAAAAATGCGCGGATCAATCCGCGCCGACAACTTTGGGCGTGTCGCCTTCGCGTTCCTGCGCCAGCAGCATCGTCGCCAGATAATCGGGAACGGCGCGGCTGAAATAATACCCCTGTCCCAAAGTGCAGCCTGCCTCTTTCACAGTGCGCACCTGCTCAATTGTCTCCAATCCTTCGGCGACAATTTCCATATCGAGCGTGTTGCCCATTTCAGCGACAGCGCGAATGATAGCATCGCTTTTCTTGCCCACATGGGGGCCGGAGACAAAGCTGCGATCCACCTTAATCTTGGACAGCGGGAACGTGTTGATATGCGCCAGCGATGAATAGCCGGTGCCAAAGTCATCGAGCGCGAATTGAATGCCGATATCCGACAATTCCTCGATGAAACTGGCGGTCGCGTGATTGTCCTCGATAAACAGGCTCTCGGTCACTTCGAGAACCATGCGGGTCGGATCAAGCTTTGCTTCGCGCAGGGCATTGCGGATACCCAGCGCCGCGCCGGGCGCGCGGATTTGCAGCGGTGACAGATTGACCGCAACGGTAATGTCTTCAGGCCAGGTCGCCGCCGTGCGCGCGGCCTGCGCCGTGATCCAATTGCCCAGCGTAACGATAACGCCTGTTTCTTCGGCCACGGGGATGAATTCATCGGGGCGCAGCTCGCCCTTTTCCGGGTGGAACCAGCGCACCAGCGCTTCGAAACAGCGGATTTGCCCCGTTTCAAGATCAACGATGGGTTGATAGAAAATAGACAGCTCATCGCGCTGCAAGGCGGCGCGCAGTTCATCCTCGATCTCGCGCCGACGCACCAGATCGCGTGTCATGCTTTTGTCAAAGAAGCAGGTCTGCGCGCGTCCGCCCACTTTGGCATGATACAGCGCCAGATCCGCGCATTGCATGAGGGAATCGGTGTCATTGCCATCCTCTGGCAGCAGCGCAACGCCCAAAGATGCGCGCACTTCGAGCCGTTCGCCATCCAGCCGCATGGGCCGCATGATCTCTGCATGAATTTCAGAGGCAAGCAATTCGGCATTCTTGCGGTCGGTGATCGGGCTGAACACCACAAATTCGTCCCCGCCAAACCGCGAAACCGTGCTGGTCGCAGGGCACACATCGCGCAGGCGGCGGGCAACCTCGGTCAGCACTCTATCGCCGATGGGATGGCCCAAGAGATCGTTGACTTCCTTAAACCTGTCCAAATCGATCCAGATCAGCGCCAGCTGGCTTTCATCATCCAGCGACATCATCGTTTCGACCATGGAATGGTTGAGACCTGCGCGGTTCGACAGGCCGGTCACGACATCGGTGCGGGCGAGCACTTGCATCTTATCAGCGAGTTGGGCGCTGGTTTCAGCCGAGGCGATGGAATCGCGCAAGACCTTGAAAATGTTGACTGCAATCGAAAGCATACCTGCGATAAGGCCGAAAATCGTCACACCCAAAGCGACATAGGCGACTTTCCCGCTGACCAGACAGGCGAGCGCAATGGGCAGGGCGGCAAGGCACAATTGCCCCATCGCAATGGTCAACCGGCCGGCATTGCGGGCCGACACGCCCACGCCGTAACACAGCGCATTGGCCACCAGCAGCACGACCACCTCGGCCTCAGCCCCGATCAGCACCGTATAGGCGGCGGTGCATCCCAGTGCGAGAGCATAGCTGAACGCGCCAATTTCGTAGACGAGTTCGAGCATGGTGGTGGAATTGGCGACTTTGTCGGGCGATAGGCCAAAAGCGCAGCCAACACGCGCGGCGCCGATCAGGAACAGGATCAGGCTGGCGGCGTACAATTCGGACGATTGCGATACCCACGCGGCGATGACGGCGGCGCTGATAGTCGTAAAGGCACCCACCGCCAGGCTGAGCGGTTGGGTGTAGAGCGTGCGCACGAGCAAACGCCGAACCCGCGCAGACACCTTATCGGTGCGCGTGCGCTGGGTTTGCAGCGTCCTTAATTTTCGTATTAGCCCGATCGCGCCCATGGCGAAGATGCTTAAAGCAAAGTGGTCAAGCCCGAGTTAACGCCCGCCCACATTCAACAAGAGCGCATGATATGAAGGGGTTAACCCGCATTTCCCGGTGGTACTTCGCGGGTTTCATCGTCGGAATTGGCCGGTTTCATTAACCTTTGGCCATTCGGGAGGCCGTTCGGGTGCGTATTTTGGGGCGCATCCGCGATCATCCGCCGGTCAAGCGCATAGGTGATCGCAGTCCACCAGTCATAGGCTTTGCGGTCGCCTTCGAAAAACGCCTGTTTTGCCCGGATGCGCGCCGCCCGTGCTGCGCCAAGGCCGTGCTGGCCAAAATGGCGCAGGGCTGCCTCGATCACTTTGTCTGACCCCGCATCCACAGGGATGGTTCCCGCGCCGGGTTTGCGCACCAGGCTTGACTTGCGATTATCATTGGCGGGTTTGCCCAGTTTGACCCGGTCATGTGTGCCGGGGTTCCTCGCGCTGCCAATCCGCTTGTCCGCCACTCCGCTCACCATGATGGGATGGCAAACCAAGATGCTGGGTTTGCCCTTTGCAGGAGCGAAATGAATGGTCATTTGGGGCGCTATCCGCGTTTGGCGCAGCACCTTTTCGCGGCGTTAGGGGCCGGGTGGGGGCGCAGAGCACAGGTGCTTGAAAATCAAGCCTTTGGATAGAGCCGAGCCCGCTAATATTTTGTGTGAAAACACAGTTACCAGATGCTTAAGTATAAGGCTTTTCGAGTTGAAAGGGCCTGCTGAAAGGGGCCGCTGAAAGGGACGCTTAATCCTGCTGGGGATCGGGCTTGTCGCCGGGGCGTTTCTTCCACTGTCCCGCATTGGTAAAATCTGATTTGACCGAGCCTGAGCCCTTTAACGCCGGATCAGACAGCTGTGTCTTGGGCGCTTTGGGTGTTGCTGCAGGAGCGGGCGGGGTGCCCGATGCGGCGGCACCTGGTGCAGGTGCATTTTCGGTAGCCGCAGGCGCGCCTTGGGTACCGGGTATGCCGGGTGCATAACCCGGCTCCGTCCCAGATACGATGCCTGCCGCCGTGCCCGAAGGACGCGGCGCTGTGCGGCCGCTTACAGCCGGTTCGACCCCGGCATAGCTGCCTGTAAAGGCCGCTTTCTCGCCCGAAGTGCCGCGATTGCGATAGAAGCGGTGCGCCCCAATTGTGCCGACATGATCGAGCGAGCTGGCCCAATAGGGATTAACCCAAAGCGTGTGGTAATGGGTCGCATGGCCAATCGGGGCATAAACGCTGCCAGACAAAGCTTCGGATGCCAATCTGCGCGCTCTATCCCAGCTTGTGCCGCGTGCCCGGCGTGACAGGCTGCCATCGCAGGTAAAGCTGAACTGGCACCCGGTGGAGCGCGTCGACCCTTCATAGACCACTCCGCAGACGCTGCCGGGCCAGCTTGGATGCGCAACGCGGTTCAGCACCACTTGCGCAACGGCGCGCTGGCCAGCCTCACGCTCGCTTGCCGCTTCGTACCAGATCGCCTGCGCCATACAGTCAAGCGCCCGCAAATGCGCAGGGCCCGTGCTGGAAGAAAAGAACGGCCGCGCCGCTGGCCCTGCATCAATCGCAGAGCCAAGCTGGCGCGCGCCTTCTGCGCCAGTGTCGAATGCATCGGTTGTGGGCAGAGCGAGCAATTTGTCCTTGGGCGGATCGCCCAGATAATAGAACGCTGATCCGGGAAAGCTTTGTCCGGGCCGCTCAAACGGCAATGCGGCCTTCACGATCTCGCGCGTGGCAAAATCATCATTGGCGGTTGGCGCATCGGCAGGCAGCGCGCCAAAATCACCCGGTGCGGCCATGGCAGGCACCGCGATGACCGCAGCGAGTAACAAAGCGCGTTTCTTGAAAGGCACCGCTTCGAATTGCTGACGCAAAGTGGGCAGCTGCGATGCGGCGCTATCGGTTGCGGTCCCAGAGGTAGGATTAGGAGCAGGCTTTGCAGGCTGCGCGTTTTCCTCAAGGCCCGCGTCATCCATTTCGCGTGTCGCCGCATCACCGGGCGCAGGCGCCACAAAGGGCCCTTTAAGCGGGGCGCTTTCGATCCCCAGATTGGCGCGTTCAAAGATGCGGGCTTTGGTCATTGCGTTTGAAAATTGGGGGCCGATAAACGGATTTGTGTGTCCTGAATTTGAAGTGTTGCTTGCACCCAGCGGCGCGCAGCTGCGCGTAGCGTGAAACCGGGCAGGCGCCGAGTTAACATATGCAACCTGTACAAAAAGCAAACAAGGCGCATCAGATTGTTAATTGGGTTTGGCGGACGGGGCGTTGTAAACTGAACCAGCTCTGCTTGCCTGTCAGCGTCACCATGCGTAACGCTGCGCCGCAACGTGACGGGATATCGAACTCAATCAGCGGCGCAATTCGGGTGGCGAAAGGCGATTGTCGCCCTTTTTGCGGGCCTTTTCGCGGCTTTTTTGGCGGCGTGCAGCCCGCCGCAAACCGCCGCGCCTGTGAGCAATGCGCCCGGCGATAGGCCCACAATCGTCAGCCTCAATCCGTGCCTTGATGCCATTCTCGTCGAACTTGCCGGTCCTGACCAAGTGCTTGCCCTGTCGCATTACAGCCGCGATCCCGCATCCAGCTCCATCGCGCCCGATATTGCCGCGCGCTACGGCGTAACAGGCGGAACGGCGGAGGAAATCCTCGCGCTCAATCCCGATCTGGTCGCAGCCAGCACCTTTATCGCGCCATCAACCAAGGCCGCTTTGGAGCAGCTGGGATTGCGCGTGGAAACCTTTGGCAGCCCGGCCAGCCTCAATGAAAGCCTCGCCCAGATTAAGCGGCTGGCGCAGCTTTCGGGGCAAACCCGTGCGGGCAAAGCGTTAGAGACACGCATCATGCGCGCGGTTCCGTCGTTCAGCGCGCAGCCGCGCGGCGATCCGTCGCAGGTTAGCGCGATGGTATGGCAACCGGGGCAGATCGTTGCGGGCGAAACATCGCTCGTATGGGAGCATCTGGCCCGGTTCGCGCTTGCCAATCATGCGGCGCAAATGGGGCTGGGTCAGGCCGATCACGTGACTTTGGAAGCCATATTGGCCAATCCGCCCGATCTGCTGCTGGTCGCGGGCGATGCTGCGGGGCAAACGCATCCGCTGCTTGACGGGCTTGATAACACCCGCATCGCCCGGTTTGAACCAGATCTGTTTTATTGCGGCGGCCCCAGCATGCCCAAAGCGTGGCAGCGGCTGGAGCAGATCAGGCTGGATTTCGCGCTCAACCCGCCCAGCCACGTTATCCATGATGAGGGCCGCCATGCGCACTAATGTGACGCTGTGCCTGATGCTCGGCCTGCTGCTGGCCGTGCTGGTGCCGCTGTCGCTGTTGGCGGGCAGAGTGTGGATTGATCCGTTCCATACCGGCGATAGCGGCGCGAATGCTGCGCTCATCCTGATGGAGCTGCGCCTGCCGCGCGCGGTGCTGGCTTTGACGCTGGGCGCAGGATTGGGAGCAGCAGGGGCCGCGATGCAGGGATATTTGCGCAATCCGCTGGCTGATCCGGGCCTGTTCGGCATTGCGCCGATGGCGGCATTGGGCGCGGTGATGTGGCTGTGGGCCGGAGCCGGAATTGCGGGCGGGGCTGTCTCGCTCCTCCCCGCCGGATGGGCCGCATACGGACTGCCCGCCTCTGCCTTGATCGGCGCGGCCACCGGTATGGCGCTGCTTGCCGCAATAGCGGGCCGCACATCATCGGGCGCGGGCGGCGGACTTGCGCTGTTTACACTCGCCGGATTGATGATCGCCAGCCTCGCAGGGGCGCTCACCGCGCTTGCCATAACGCTTGCGCCCAATGCCTTTGCGATGAGCCAGATCGTGCTGTGGCTCAACGGGGCTTTAACCGACAGATCCTGGGCCGAGGTCTGGATCGCCGCGCCCTTAACGCTGGCGGGCATCGCTGCGCTGATGCTGACGGGACGCGCGCTCGATGCGCTGACTTTGGGAGAGGATACCGCGCGCTCCATGGGCGTGAACCCTGCGCGCCTGCTTGTATTGCTGGTGCTGGGCGTGGGATTGACCGTGGGGGCAGGGGTCGCGGTGGCGGGCATTGTCGGGTTTGTCGGGCTGATCGTCCCGCATCTGGTGCGCCCGTTAACCGACCGTATGCCTTCCAGCCTGATCGTGCCCAGCGCGCTCGCAGGCGCAGCGCTCGTCCTGATTGCCGATTGCGCGGTGCGAGTGCTGCCTTTGGTGACAGAGCTGCGGCTGGGCATTGCTCTGTCGCTGATCGGCGCGCCGTTCTTCTTGTGGCTGCTGATCCGCATGCGCCGGGGGCAGTTATGACCGCGCCGCTTTCGGTCCAGGGCCTGTCGCTGATGCGCGGGGGTAAGCGCGTGCTGGAGGGTATCTCTGCCGAGTTCACCCCCGCCGCCATCACCGCGATTGTCGGCCCCAATGGCGCGGGCAAATCCTCGCTGTTGATGGCGTGTGCGGGGCTGCTTGAGCCTTCCGAAGGCGAGGTGCAATTTGGCGGCAAAGCGCTGCCCGATTATTCGGCGCAGGCCCGCGCGCGCGCGCTGGGATATTTGCCCCAATCAGCCGAGATTGCGTGGGATGTAACCGTCGATGCTCTGGTGAAGCTCGGCCGGATGCCGCATGGCGATGCGCGCTCACCTGCGGGAGCGGAGGCGGTTGAGGCCGCTTTAACCGCGCTCGATTGCGCAGATTTGCGCCGCCGCCGCGCGCATCAGCTATCGGGCGGAGAACGCGCGCGGGTTCTGCTCGCGCGGGTGCTGGCGGGCGAGCCGCAATTTATCCTCGCCGATGAACCGCTCGCCAGTCTTGATCTGGCGCACCAGCTCAATCTGCTCGCGCATCTCAAATCCTGCGCACACGGCGGGGCAGGGGATGGGGGCACGGGCGTCGTTATGGTGCTGCACGATCTGGCATTGGCGATGAACCATGCCGATCATGTGATTGTGCTTGGTGGGGGACGCCTCGCGATTGCCGGGCCGCCCGGTGCCGCATTGTCGCCGCAAATCATCGGTGATGTGTGGGGAGTAGAAGCGCAGTGGACCGGCGATCTAGGCGCGCGCGCTCTGATCGTTAAGGGATAGCGGGTTACCATTCCGGCCATCCCGCAATCGAGCGCACCGCAAGCGGGCAGAACCAGCGCGACGTGTCTAATTTCCGAAGGCCAATTCCGCCCGCAACCGGGCTCTTTAAACAGGTCTGAAGTACCTAAGGTGCGACCCGAAAGGCGACAGCAAAGACTCGCAAAGAGGACTAGGAGAGTACGGTTTTCTGCGGGTTTCACGACTTCAGGTTTTCTATAGGGCTTGCTGGGAGAGGCATGCGAAATATGCAAGTCTATGTGAAATTCTTGGCTGGTTTCCCTAACGTCAGATGCGATGCGGATTCTTCGCAATGACCCGGCAAAATGACCTCTTCAGCGATCTAGGCAGCAATCCGAGCGATGATGCGAATAATGATGCGCCCAATGGCACGGGCAACGATTCTAGCCGCCGCGATGCTGTAACCCGGCGATGGTTCGCGCTCACCCGCGAAACCCTGCCCGATCTGGCAAAGACACGCAGCTGGCCAATCAGCGCAGACCACTGCTTTATGCGCGTGCTGCTCGACAATGCCTGCGGGGGCAAGTGGCGCGATTTTGTAAAAGCGCCGGCCTACCGGAACGCGCCGCTGGAGCTGCTGGAGCGGGCGGTTGCTTTGGGCGAGGCCGTGGCGGCGGGCGAGGCGGATTTGCGGGAGCTGAATGCGAGGTCGCTGGGGTGGCGGGGGAAGGGGGGAAGCAGCGATAGCGATAGGTGTGCGCGTGGTTGGCGAGCGAGCCTTTGGCGAATTCTTGTATGAAAAGCGTTTAGGCCAAACCGCATTATTACCGACTGTTGCATATCGAGGGCAAAAGCGCGAAGGTACAGGAATGTCGATTGAAATCAGGTCGGAGAAAGAACTTGAGGAGTTTCTGAATGGCAAATCGCCTGATTGGGGAAAGGGGATTGCAATTCGTGCTGCCTTTCGGGTTCTGCCCTATTCTTTCGCACATGAGAGCATCCCTGATTCTGAAATGGAGGCTCGACTTGTCGTCGGTTTGTTCCGTGCACTGGCTAACTCGTTTGCGTCCGTTCGTCGAAAACCTGATCATTCAGTAGATCCGGACGCAGCTCACGCATTCGATTTTGCAAGAGGAAGGCTCTACGTGGGTCGCACCAAGGTTGTGCCTGCGGGTTACACCGATGCTGTGCATTCCATTACTACTGCCGCAAGGAGTGCAGCCTACCGAAGTCGTTCCTCAGCTTTGTCTGCGGTCAAGTACGCTGCTAAAACGTATAATGACGCAGCTGCAGCTGAACCTGAGTTTTGGCGAGCTTTGTCCAGCGACTGCGTTCTTCTGACGGATGGCGTAAAGCCAAAGGAACTAGTTGCTCGTTCTCTATGGCCAGAAAATCTGAATTGGTTTAAGAATAGTGAATGGTGGGCAAGAACAGCCCGTTGGCTTTCCCGCCCTGAAGAGGGCTTCGCGATCTGGCGCGAGTGGTATTTTGGCCGCATCGAAGGTCTTCCCCGCGCTTTTGCTGATTTCGACGATGAAGCTGACGAGCAATTCTACCGTTGGATCATCGAAAAAGAATACGATTGGTGGGACCGCGAACCGCGCGAAGTAAACGCAGAAATCAAAGCTAAAGTCGACAGCCTTCGTAAACCTGCAGAAGCCTCAGAACCCGAGCTACCCTCTGACGAAGAGCTGGAGCAGAACCAGCGCGCAGTTACCTTTGCACCGGCTGAGAACGGTCAGGTCGCATTGGATGTCCCACGTGATGTTAACCAAATCGACCGTTCACATGCAGCACAGGAAAGACACGCTGAGGCGCTGGAAGAGGCGCGAATGGCTTTGGGCGCAAGTCTGCCCAACGTGACGCAAGCCACTGATATAGAAAAGCCACTCGAGCGTTATCTTGATGCTTTGGGTGAAGGCATACACAGCGTCTCGCCAGCATTGCTTATCTCGCGTGGGGAAAAACTGCGCAGGCTGATCGCTTTGCGAAAAGATGAGTCCGGGTCTGCTGTTCCTTTTACCAACGCACAATCTGGTGCGTTGGAAGACTGGCTTACAGCGCATAATCTGCTCGTGGGGCTTGATCCCTACCTTTCGGGTATTGAACGGACAGCGCGCGGACCTGATGCGGTGCCCACCGTGCTTGATCTAGAAGCGCTCAAGTCTGTCATTCAGTCTTCGCAAACTGCCCAGATTCCCACTGCAGAAGCATCGCAAGCGCTTGATGAACTCACTGAAAATGTGCCTCCCGATGCAGCACCTGATGATCGCCGACTGATCCAAGCGACTGAGGGTTTGAAAAACCTTATTCGCGGTATTGGTTCTCTTCTCAAGAAGCACAAGTGGAAGGTCGCGGCTGGTGGCTTTGCCTTGGATCGCACATATAAAGCGGCCGAATGGGTTCAACGTAACATTGAATGGCTCCGCGAAGTTTTCGCGAACGAGCCCAGCATTCTTTCAATTCTTGAGAAGATCGCGTCATTGCCACTTTGAAGGCGCTCGTCATCCCGGCGCAGGCCGGGATCCATCTGCCGGTCGTATACTGGACCCCGGCTTTCGCCGGGGCGACGGTGAAGGATTGGTGAAATGAAATGGCCCGCATACAAGAACCATTGGCTGTTGGCCTCTACGCGCGATCGCTCTGCGCCCGGTCACTGACCTCGCCCATCAAAGAACATGTGGAGAACACCCGCCGATTGCGAGGTTGCACAAAACAGTCTCTAGACTCTTAGCAAGGCAATCCTCATTTGATTGCCCATGTCCCTAACCAAAATCTCCGTTCGTGGTGCCCGTGAGCATAATCTCAAAGGCATTGATATCGATCTTCCGCGCGATAGCCTCATTGTTGTGACGGGCCTGTCGGGCTCGGGCAAATCCTCTCTCGCGTTTGATACGATCTATGCTGAGGGGCAGCGGCGGTATGTGGAATCGCTTTCCGCTTATGCGCGGCAATTTCTGGAGATGATGCAAAAGCCCGATGTCGAGCATATTGACGGGCTTTCGCCGGCGATCTCCATCGAGCAGAAGACGACCAGCCGCAATCCGCGCTCTACTGTGGCGACGGTCACTGAGATTTACGATTACATGCGCCTGCTCTGGGCGAGGGTGGGCGTGCCCTATTCGCCTGCGACCGGCAAACCGATTGAGGCGCAAAGCGTCTCTCAAATGGTGGACCGGGTGATGGAGCTGCCTGAGGGCACGCGCGCCTATCTGCTTGCGCCAGTCGTGCGGGGGCGCAAAGGCGAATACCGCAAGGAAATGGCCGAATGGCAAAAGGCAGGCTTTACCCGCGTGCGGATTGATGGGGAGCTGTACCCAATCGAGGAAGCGCCCGCGCTCGATAAGAAATTCAAGCACGATATCGAGGTGGTGGTGGACAGGCTCGCGGTGAAAGCCGGGTTGGAGACGCGGCTGGCGGATTCCTTTGAGACAGCTTTGAAGCTGGCAGAGGGGCTGGCTTATGTGGATTTGGCGGATGGGACGGTGGCTGAGGCCATGGCCAAAAGCCAAAAAGCCGCTCGCCCTGAGCCTGTCGAAGGGTCGTCCTTCACTTCTGCCGACAGCTCCAAAAAGAAGGACGGTGCTTCGACAAGCTCAGCACGAGCGGAAAAGGGAGGAATCTCAAAGGCGCTGGAGTGCCAGAAAACCGGATCGTGTTTTCGGAGAAATTCGCCTGCCCGGTATCAGGCTTCACCATTGAAGAGATTGAACCGCGCCTGTTCTCCTTCAACTCGCCCCAGGGGGCGTGCCCGACCTGTGACGGGATTGGCGAAAAACAGCTGTTTGATGAGCAGCTGGTGGTGCCCAATGAAGCGCTGACTTTGAAACAGGGCGCGATTGCTCCGTGGGCGAAATCGAACCCGCCATCGCCTTATTACATGCAGGTGCTGACCTCGCTCGCTAAGGCCTATGATTTCACCGTGACGACCCCGTGGCGCGATCTGGAGCCGGATCAGCGCATGATTATTCTGCACGGCACTGGCGGGATGCCGGTGCAGCTGACGTTTAAGGATGGGCGCAAAAGCTACACCGTGAACAAGCCGTTCGAGGGCGTGATTGGCAATCTCAACCGGCGCATGATGCAAACCGAAAGCGCGTGGATGCAGGAGGAGCTGGGCAAGTTTCAAACCTCGCAGCCGTGTGAGGCGTGCGGGGGCAAGCGGCTGAATGAAAAGGCTTTGGCGGTGAAAATCCCGTCGGCCAATGGTCCCACCGACATCGCCGAACCCGTCAAGATGAGCGTCGCCGATGCAAAAGCGTGGTTCCTCGATCTCGACAACCATTTGAACGATCAGCAAAGCCAGATCGCCAAGGCCATTCTGAAAGAGATCAATGAGCGGCTGGGCTTTCTCGATAATGTCGGGCTCGATTACCTGAACCTTGACCGCACCAGCGGCACTTTGTCGGGCGGGGAAAGCCAGCGCATCAGGCTTGCGAGCCAGATTGGCAGCGGTTTGTCGGGCGTGCTCTATGTGCTCGATGAACCCAGCATCGGCCTGCACCAGCGCGACAATGACCGCCTGCTGGAAACATTGAAGCGCCTGCGCGATCTGGGCAACACTGTGATTGTGGTCGAGCATGACGAGGATGCGATCCGCCAAGCTGATCATGTGGTGGACCTTGGCCCCGGTGCCGGCGTTCGCGGGGGCGAGGTGGTAGCGCAGGGGACGCTCAAACAGATCCTGCGCTCCAAGAAATCGCTCACCGCCGATTATCTGACCGGGCGGCGGGAGATCGCAGTGCCCAAGGAGCGGCGCAAGGGCAATGGCCACCAGCTGACTGTCAAAGGCGCGGCCGCCAACAATCTCAACAATGTCACCGCCTCCATCCCGCTGGGCACATTCACCTGCATCACGGGCGTGTCAGGCTCGGGCAAATCCTCCTTCACCATCGACACGCTGTACGCCGCCGCCGCGCGCACACTCAACGGCGCGCGCATTATTGCAGGCAAGCATGAGGCGGTCACGGGCCTCGAATATTGCGACAAAGTGATCGAGATCGACCAGTCCCCCATTGGCCGCACCCCGCGCTCCAACCCCGCCACATACACCGGCGCGTTCACCAATATCCGCGACTGGTTCGCCGGCCTGCCCGAGGCCCAAGCGCGCGGATACAAGCCGGGGCGTTTCAGCTTTAACGTGAAAGGCGGCCGCTGCGAGAAATGCACGGGCGACGGGCTCATCAAGATCGAGATGCACTTCCTCCCTGATGTTTATGTAACCTGTGAGGAATGCGGCGGAAAGCGTTATAATCGCGAAACTTTGGAAGTGAAATTCAAAGGCCTCTCCATCGCCGATGTGCTCGATATGACGATTGAGGATGCGGAAGAGTTCTTCAAAGCCGTCCCCCCCATCCGCGATAAAATGCGGATGCTGAATGAGGTTGGGCTGGGCTATGTCAAAGTCGGTCAGCAAGCGACCACCCTGTCAGGCGGCGAAGCGCAGCGGGTGAAGCTGGCGAAGGAACTCGCGAAACGCTCCACCGGGCAGACGCTCTATATCCTCGATGAGCCAACCACCGGGCTTCACTTTGAAGATGTGCGCAAACTCCTCGAAGTGCTGCACAGGCTGGTCGATCAGGGCAATTCGGTCGTGGTGATCGAGCATAACCTTGATGTGATCAAAACCGCCGACTGGATCGTGGACCTTGGGCCAGAAGGCGGCGTGCGCGGCGGCGAGATTGTGGCTGAGGGCACACCGGAGGATGTGGCGAAGGTGAAGCGCAGCTTTACCGGGCAGTATCTGGCGCCGATGTTGGAGCGAGCGCGAGAAGCTGCCGAGTAGCGTCGGCCCCTTTGTCATGCTGAACGCGCTTCAGCATGACAGCCAGCCACGGGGTGCGAGGATCAAAGGTTATCCTGAAACACAATGAGGATGACGGATCGGAGCGAAACCTCAAGCCGCCGCTTTGCTGCCGATCGCATCGCCCAATTTGCTCTGAAGCCCGCGCGCATCATCGCATACCTCATCATCTTCGCCGCATGCCAAAAGCTCGACAAATTTCTCTGCATTGATGGCCACATCATCGGGGCCGATCTGGTCAAAGGGATCTTCCAGATGGGTTTGGATATTGTCCAATCCCGTCAGGATCACCGCAAATAAAACCGGCATCACATAAGTCAAAACGGGGGCCTGATACTCGATGGCACAAAACGCGAAAAACGGTCCATAGATCAGCGGTAAGAGCACAATGAAGACATCGCTGAATGCGCGCAAAGTGCGCGGTGTGCGGTATTGGTAGATGTGTTTGACGCTTTCAAACGCGACGATCATTTTGGAGACATATTGATTGCACCGGCTGCATTCTCCGCTTGCCAGCCCTTCGCTGCGCATCCGTTTTACAAAGCCGGAAAGGTCAGAAAATGCAGCGTAAACCGCGCGTTCTGTCTGCGGCATATCGACACGCTCGCTTTTGAACATCGCGCGGCATGACCGAAGCAATTCGGCCAAGGCGCGCTCGATATGGCGAAGGCGTTCTTCTTTTGCGCCGCTGCCGTCATCAGGCAGCCAATCGCGTGCAGCGAAATAGAGCGCGCGGCCATGCGCTTTGATCGTGCCGTAATCATCCAGCGCAGATTCTCGGCGCTTGTATGCGTGACCAATAGAAAACACGATCGGGAAGATCACCGCGGTCGAAATGATCGTGAGCGGATAATCGGCTACCAAATTGAGCCGCAGGCAGGCCCAAGTGGACGCAATTGCCAGAATGACGACAAGCAGCGATTTGATATTGATTACCAGCCCAATGCGGGAAAAGCGTTGCCAGAACATGGTAGTTGAGCCCCTGATTTAATGCCTTTTCTTCGGGCAATAGGAGCGGGAGTTTGATTTGTGGTTAACGCTTTGCCTTGGGTGGTTAGGTGTTTTGTAATGCCAACAAATCGCGCAGATCAGATCGGCACCCGAAAAACTTTCAAGCCATTCGCTTCGAGAGGCATTGGGCGGTGCAGTCTTAATGAGGAATGAGTGTATGGCATCGCACGGCTGTTAGCGCTCACTTATCGGCTCGCGGGGTGGCCTTTGGCCGTCTCCGCTTCGCTGCGACTCCTCGCTCCCCTCGCGCATGCCCCCTGCTTTCGCAGGGGCAGGTATCGCGGTTGGGGGTGGGTTTGGTTTGAAGGCCCTCCTTCGGCGCTCACCCCTTCCTCCGCGTCTCGCTTTCCTCTGCGCTCTCTGCGCGAAACCCCACCCATGCCGAGCCCATCACGCTGGCTCCCCGCCCTTCGGCAGGCTCAGGAGAGCCGTGCGCGGTGATGACGAAGAGGCGCGGATGACGCGGGGCCGGGGTGATGGCTTGGGTCAAAAACTCCGCGCGTCCTGAACTCGTCGAAGGGCTCGTCCTGAGCTTACCAACGGACTGTTCTTTCTTCTGCTCTTGGATCCTTAAAGAAGTGCGGTCCTTCGACAGGCTCAGGACGAGCGGGGTGGGGCCGCAGCTCGGCCTCTCACACCTCCCATTTTCCTACTCCCCCAAAACCGTATAACTGGTTCGGCTCCCAAACTTCCAAGGAGCCACAAATGTCCCACACACCCACATATCCCCCGCGCCACCGCGCGCCGTCTTTGCCGGCTTTGATTGAGGCGCTTCCTGAGGACACCGCTCGGCCGCAGCAGAGCCAGTTTACGCGGGCCCGGCAGGGGGTGTTTTTGATGAACCTGGCGGAGACGGGCGAAGTGCGGATTGCGGCGCGGGCGGCGTCTGTGTCGCATCAGACGATCTACCGCTTGCGGCGCACGTGCCGGGCGTTTCGCCTGGGCGTCGATGCAGCGCTGGTGATTGCGCGCGAGCGGGCGGAGGACTTGCTTGCCAGCCGCGCGATGCACGGGGTGGAGGAGCAGGTCTATTACCACGGCGAGGTTGTGGCGACGCGCAGGCGCTATGATGCGCGGCTGCTGCTGGCGCATCTCGCGCGGCTCGACAAGAAAGCGCAAAGCGAGGATGTCGCGCAGCTGGTAGGCGAATTTGACGCGGTGGTCTCGGCGTTTGAGGGCGCCAATGACGGCAACAGCGACGGGCAGAGTGAGGGCACGTTGACAGGCGCGAGCGCCCGCGCGCGGCGGGAGCGTGAGAGCGTGGAGCTGGACCTTACCGAGATTGTGCTGCCCACATGCGCTGACAGCGCGGCCGTTGCGGCGCAGAACGAGGCGAATGACGGAGGCGGTGAGGGAGGCCCTGAGAGGGGCGGGAATTTACCTTTAGGACAGTGTAACATGCGGTCCATGTCTCGGGCCATGTCTCATGAGACTGACGGTTCGGAGGACGCTGAGGAAGAGGCGGATACAGGCCCCGGATCGCTGGAGGCGCGGCTGTCCGCCATGGAAGCGGCCCGCCCCGAAGACGCCATGCGCCCCGCTCAGCGCGCGACCAGCACCGAGCGGACAGATGCGATAGAATGGGCTGAATTGCTCGCCTTTGAAGCGGGTGAGCGCGAGTGGTGGAAAGCCGAACCTGGCGCTGAGGAGGCCTCTAGCTCAGCAGATCGCGCAGATCAGGACGCGACTTGTGAACCGCCACATAGTTACAGAAACTGAACTCCTCCATCGTCCAGCTGTACTTGCGAAAGTCGACATTGCGGGGGAAGACCTTGCCAATCCAGTAGTCAGGCAGCAGCTCGTAGTAATCGCGGATGATGAACTTGGACCCGGTGTTGAACGCGCCAAACTCGAACTGGAGCGCTGCGACCCCTCCTTTGGCAATCAGGCGTTTCGCCCCCTGGATGACTTTGAACTCATGCCCTTCAATGTCGATCTTGAGGAAGTCGATGGCGTCAATCGAATGGGTGTCGCAATAGGTGTCTAACGTGCTGATATCGGCTGTGAACTTGACCGAATGATGCTCTGGGTGACGCTTGGAATAGGATGTGAGCTGGTTGTTGTCGGGGTAGTAGTACATGTCCATCGTGCCGGCCTGGTCGGACAAGCCGTAAGGGTGGAGGAGCACGCGCTTGTCAGCGATGGCGGGAGCAAGATTGGCGGCGAACTCGGCGGCGGTTTCAGGAGCAACTTCGAAAGCGTGCACAGTGGCTGATGGGAAAGCGGCAAGCGCGGCGCGGGTGTATTCGCCGACATTGGCGCCCACGTCGAACACGGTGGTGAGATTGGCAGGAGAAAGGCGTTTGAGCAGGTCTGCCTCGCCGTTCTCATGGAACTCAGACCCGCGGTTGTTGACCGCATCATCGATGAAGGTCGCAGCCTTGTGCATGGCGCGCACAGGCAAGGCGGTGCGGTTGGATGCGATGGTTCGAAAGACGCTGCGTTTGGCTGTGCCGAGAATGCCCATAGGTGCCCCCTATCGCCGGGATGGCGCTTGAATGGTGGCCTTGCCCGCGCTGCGCATCCCCATGGCGAGCACGGCAAAGCCGATGATGGTGGAGAAGTGCATGGTCTCAAAACCGATGACCTCAAATTGCAGCTTCATGGAGAAGAAGATGACGATTGCAGCGGCCATGACAAGCGGGATTGCGGGGCTGAGCAGAGCGCGCAGGAAGACGCGCAGCGCGGCATACAGCCAAACACCGACGAACAGCGCGAGGCCGACCCAGCCGGTGTGCACGCGGATCTCCATGAAGGTGTTGTGGAAGTTGAAGCCCATCCGGGTTGAGATGCCCATCATGCGCCACAGATGCTCTGCATCAAGGTTGCCGTGCAGCCAGAACGCGTTGTACCCGATGCCCAGCACCGGGGCATCGCGCATGATGGTGCGGCCATGCGCCCACAGGTCCACCCGGCCAGTCAGCCCGCGGTCTTTGCCGCTGGCATCAAGGAACAGGTCGAACAGCGGAGGCAGCCAGAAGTCCATGGTTGCAATCGCGCCAAGCACGACCAGCACGGCGGCAATGAGAATGCCCGAACGCGCCTGGATCTCAAGCCTGCGCGAGGCGAGAAACGCGATGAGGCACCCAGCGGCAAGCGCGGTGGAGACAAGCGCAGAGGTTGCCTTGGCCATGTACAGGTTGAGCGCGAGGATCGGCATCAGCGCTGCGCAGAACGCGGCAAGCACCCAGCGCCGCTCGATCGTGAACAGCGCGCCTGCTGCAACCGTCGAGATGACAGCAAGCCCGGTGAAGTCGCCAAACGAGTTCTTGGACCCTGCAAGGCCGGCAAAGGCATCGCCAGCGCCATCGCCCCAGTGGACCATGCGGCCAAAGGCGAGGCTCATAATGGAGTAGAAAGCGAAAGCTGCGAACATGCCAATGACGAAGGAGCGCGCGCGCATGCCGCCGCCCAGCATCACGCCAGCGATGACGGTCAGCGTGTAGACTGCGCCGTAATAGAGCGTGGTGGATGGCACAGGCGACCAGGCCGCCGAAAGCGTGACAAAGGCGGGCAGGGCAAGCAGCGGCCAGCACTGCGCGACCATGGGGTAGAGCCGCTCCCACCGCAGCGCCGCGAACGATCCGATGCACGCGATGATGACAAGCGGGGTCAGCGATCCGATCTGGAGGTTGAACAGCACCGCGGCAATGACAGCCGCGACCAGACAGGTGTCGATGATGGGCCATTGGCGATCGATTGCAAACTGCGCCTTGTCAGCCGACCGCTGAGGCGCAATCGCCCTTCGCTGGGCTGTGGGATGGCGAGTGGCGATTGCGGTAGGCTCCTGAAAGCACGCGTGAAATGCAGCCTTTCGCGTGCGGTTTGGGTGGGTGCTTCTCTGGTTAACACATGTCCCATGCTTGCGCGCTGATTGCCAGTCAAAACTGCAACCTTGGTCTGACGTGGGACAGCGAGCGAACTGTCCGTTTGCATCCGCACTGAAGCATACTGCGTAGCTTGGCGCGTGGGATAAGCGACAACTGGAGACACTGATTATGGCTTTCCTACTCCCCTCCCGAACGCATATAGGGATTGCATTGGCAGGCGCGATTACAACCGCGGTAATCGCAGCGCCGATAGCATCCGCTGCGATTTCATCGAATGTCTACATCGATGCGCGCGAGACTTTCGTGCTTGGCGGAAAACAGCCTGGCGCATTCACCGTCAAAGGCGAGAACAAAGGCGATGTTGGTGTTGAGGTCTATGCCGCACAAGATGGGCAAAGCACGCTGGTGACGACAATCGCTCCGGGAGACACATTCAAAGCCGGATTTGCACAAGGAGAAGCGGCATGGCTGCGCAACACGTCGGCAACCACCCGAGCGCATGTGCGTGTTCGGATCGCGGGCACGACCAGCAATCTGGGAATGGGCTATCAGGAGTGGAACTCTCCGAAAAACGAAGAAAGCGTACAATGAGAAAACTGAGCTTGGCGCTTACCGCCATATCGCTTGTCATAGCCATTCCCGTTCAAGCGGGCATATCCAAAAACAGCAATGTGCCCGCCGGGGCCGCGCTGGTCATTGGAGGCGAAACGCCCAAACGAATCGACGTGGATGGTCAAAATCGCAGCTCTGTGCCGATAGACATGCTGGTTGAAAGCACAGCGGAAGATGGCGCGATTACCCGCCGGTTAGTCCGCACTCTCGCCCCGCGAGAGCGCTTCGTCCAATATATCCGTAAGGATGAAGCGGTGGTGTTTCGCAACACGTCGGGCACGGCGCGCGCGACCGTTTACTGGCATGTCAGCGGCTATTCGAAGCAAGCCAATCCGCGCATTGAGATGTGACTAACGAACAATCTCAAGCTTTACCCGCGCATGCCCGCGCGAAATCATGCCGAGCTTCTCGGCCGCGCCGCGTGACAGATCAATCGTGCGCCCTCTGATAAACGGTCCGCGATCATTGATCCGCACGATAA
Organism: Erythrobacter sp. JB1-15; assembly: GCF_057365035.1. Taxonomy (NCBI): domain Bacteria; kingdom Pseudomonadati; phylum Pseudomonadota; class Alphaproteobacteria; order Sphingomonadales; family Erythrobacteraceae; genus Erythrobacter; species Erythrobacter sp. JB1-15. The sequence continues at coordinate 3,137,138 of NZ_CP200295.1, read as the reverse complement.
CAGCGCGGCCATTGCTGGGATTGGTGACGCGGACCTTGGTACCAAATGGCAGCGTCTTGTGCGCCGCGGTCATAGCCCGCATGTTGAACCGTTCACCATTGGCGGTCAGGCGGCCGTGAAAGCGCCGCCCGTAATAGGAGGCAACCCCTGTGCCAAGGCTGCGAACGACCCGGCCACCCAAAACGGGCGCGCGCTTTTCGCGCTTGGGCTTGAAAGTTGAGAGGTCCACCGCGTCCGCCGGAATGCGCAGATCGGTCGCGGTATCGTCGTTATAGGGCGCGAAACTGTCGGTGAAAGAGGGCGAGGCGCCTGGGGCCCTACCAGAGGCTTGGTCCTGCATTGCTTGAGCAGGCGCAGCGGTGAAGCCAAAGGCAAGACCAAAGACAAGAGGTGCGCACAGCATTGCCGCCTTGGCGGCGCGAACCAAGCGCACACGCCGCAATGCGTCTGGCAAGCCAGGCAAATAGCGTTTTCCTACTCCCATCGCGCACGGTATAGGCAGGCGCGGTCGGAGGTTGCAATCGCCCGCGCGCTCATACGGGACACAATGCATACGGCCTGAGGCAAAAAGACCATAATTGTTGCATAGGGTACCGTTGGCAAAGCAGGATCGCATAGAGAAAGGAGCGGCGATTCTCAATACGCCTGTTTGCAAGGTTGCAATAGCGGCCCCAAAAGCAAATGGGGCCGGCATTGCTGCCGACCCCACTCTCACCAGCGCGTGGTCGCTTCGGGTCCGCTCCTTTGCCAGCAAGCTGGCTTGGGTGCTTCGCCATTGAAGTGCACTTGGCGCCCGGCGTATCTGCCTGACGCGTCGCTCCCGGGGGAGTAACTGGCGTCAGGTTTCCTCACCGGCGCTCGCACCGGCATCCGGCTTTTCTGGTCAAGTTCGGTCTCGTCTCATTCCAGCCGAAGCTGTCATAATTCGTCCGTCTCTTATCCTTCAAACCGAGGTCAAATCGCTTATGCGTCTGCTCTTTCAAACGGTTGCTGTTCTGGTTTGACCCAGCGCTGGTTTGACCCAGCAAAGCCCCCTCAATCGCCGACAAGCGTTTTGGCCTTAACGGTGATACACTTCGCGCTATCCTCAAACGATCCGTCTTAATTCGAGCATCAGTTCCGAAAAACCTCAGCTGTCGTTAATCCGACTCTCGAACAGTGCGTGGACAGTAACCACCGTATTCTTAATTCAAAGTCATCCAAATCAATCAAGGTCTTGCAACCGACTGTTTCGAACTCTTTTGCCTCAAGAACAGTTGTAGACTGCGCTTGGAATCGGATTTGGACAAGCCTCGAAAACGCAAGTTGTCCACTTTTGGCAGAATCGCTTGTGGAGGAGAGTGGACAACTGAACGGCTTATCGCAAATGGGTTTGGCGAGCGGCGTTCTTCGCCAGAGCGTTCACTCTGTTGGGAATGAAATGGCCAGTACCGCTTTTCGAAACTTGCGTTGGTCAGCGCAAAGGTGTCGCAGGCATCGCCGCGACTCGAAAAACTCAGCCGCGATCGCGCTGGGCGAGCAGTTTGAGCCGCAGGGCGTTCAATTTGATGAACCCTTCCGCATCGTGTTGATCGTATGCGCCGGCATCGTCCTCAAAAGTCACATGCGCCTCGGAATAAAGCGACTGGTCCGATTTGCGCCCGACAATGCCGGCAACGCCTTTGCAGAGTTTGAGGCGCACTGTGCCGCTCACTTGGGCCTGCGACCGGTCAATCGCGGCTTGCAGCATCTCGCGTTCAGGCGCGAACCAGAAGCCGTTGTAGATCAGCTGCGCATATTTGGGCATCAGCTCGTCTTTGAGGTGGGCAGCCCCGCCATCCAGCGTGATCTGCTCAATCCCGCGATGCGCGCGCGCATAGATTTCACCGCCTGGTGTTTCGTACATGCCGCGCGACTTCATCCCGACAAAGCGGTTTTCAACGAGATCAAGCCGCCCAATCCCATGCTTGCGGCCGAGCTCATTGAGAGCGGTCAAAAGCTGTGCTGGCGACATCGCTGTGCCGTTCAAAGAGACGCCATCACCGCGCTCAAAGCCGATCTCGATATACTCAGGCGTGTTGGGGGCATCTTCTGGGTGATCGGTGCGCGAATAGACATAATCAGGGGTCTCTTCCCACGGATCTTCGAGCACTTTGCCCTCAGACGAGGTGTGCAGCAGGTTAGCATCGGTGGAAAACGGTGCCTCGCCGCGCTTGTCCTGCGGAACGGCGATCTGATGCGCTTCGGCCCATTCGATCAGCGCGGTGCGGCTGGTCAAATCCCATTCGCGCCAAGGAGCGATCACTTTGATCGACGGGTCAAGCGCATAGGCGGAAAGCTCAAAGCGGACCTGATCATTGCCTTTACCTGTAGCCCCGTGCGCAATCGCATCCGCGCCCGTTTCATGCGCAATCTCAACCAAACGCTTGGAGATGAGCGGGCGCGCGATCGAGGTGCCGAGCAGATAATCGCCTTCATACCGGGCATTGGCGCGCATCATCGGAAAAACGAAATCGCGCACGAACTCTTCGCGCAGATCCTCGATAAAGATGTGCTTATCAGGAATGCCCATGGCGCGAGCCTTGTCGCGCGCTGGCTCAATCTCTTCGCCCTGGCCGAGATCGGCAGTGAATGTCACGACTTCCAATCCGCGCTCGACGCTCAACCACTTGGCGATAACCGAGGTATCAAGACCGCCCGAATAGGCGAGAACGACGCGCTTGATGTCTGACATACCTAAAAACCTTGAAAGGGGAGAAAAACGGATGCGCAGCGCGGCTAGCAGGGGGAGAGCCAGCGGCAACGGTTTCAGCGGTTTTGCGGCCAAAAGACTTGCGTAAGGGCTTAACCATTCCAAGATATGGAAGCGCATCAGGGGAGGCTGGCAATGCTGAAAATGTGGTCGAAAGCGCGCGAGCTGGCGCAAATGGCCCCGCCAGAGCGCAATCGCTGGGTTGATTTCCTGCGCGCTGTCTCGATTTTGGCGGTGGTGTTCGGGCACTGGCTCATGGCGGGGCTGTACGTCGATGAAACGGGCGCGTTGCAGCGCGGTGATCTGCTGTCGGTCGCCAATTGGACGCATTGGCTGACCTGGGCTTTTCAGGTGATGCCGGTGTTCTTTCTGGTCGGCGGCTATTCGAACGGGGTCAGCTGGGACGCTACCTTGCGTAAAGCTGAACCGGGCCAGACAGGTGTCTATCGCGACTGGCTAGCGAGCCGCGTGCAGCGGCTGATCGCGCCGACTTTTCCGGTGCTGCTTTTGTGGGCTGTGCTGGCGGTTGTGATGACGCAGGTTGGGCTTGATCGCCAGCAAATCCGCGACGCGACAGAGGCTGCCTTGATCCCTGTCTGGTTCCTTGCGGTGTATCTGCTGGTCACTGCCTGTACCCCGCTCACTCGCAAAGCGTGGGACCGGTTCGGCTGGCTGAGTTTCGCCGTCTATATTCCTATTGCAGTGGCGGTCGATTGGCTGACATTCACCGCAGGTTGGCCGTACATCAACTTCACCAATTTCATGTGGGTGTTTTTGGCCATCCATCAGCTGGGTTATGCTTGGCGCGATGGACGATTTGACAATCGCGGCTTTGCGTTTGCGTGGTTCGGTCTGAGCGCCGCGGCACTGGTTTCGATCACTGTATACGGTTTCTATCCTGTCTCGATGGTGTCTGCACCCGGCGGTTTCTCCAATTCGCTGCCGCCAACTCTCGCGCTGTTTGCTTTGGGGGCGGCGCAGGTTGGTCTGGTGCTGGCATTGGAGCCATTGGGCAGGAAAATGCTAGACAATCTGACCGTTTGGACCGCGACTGTCCTGATGAATGGCATGATCATGACCGTCTATCTGTGGCACCTCACTGCGTTTGTTCTGGTAATGACAGTGGTGTGGCTCGGATTTGGCGGGGCGGGTCTCGACAGCGTTCCTGGCACCGGGGAATGGTGGGCAACGCGCCCGATCTGGCTCGGCATCTACATTCTTGCACTGCTGCCAATGATAGCGATTTTCGCCCGACATGAGCGCACTTTTACCGCGATCAGAGGCGGGCGGACTGTGCCCAAAGTGCGCGTGGTTCTTGGTGTGCTGCTCATCTGCGCAGGCCTTGCCGCAACCGCAGGCGTTACGATTGCCAGCCCAGACAGCTGGACCGGCATCCGCCTTTCAGTTGTGGCAGCGCCTCTTATTGGGGCAGCTTTGTTAGGGTTTGGGCCAGCCTATCGCTCAAGCCAAAAAGGCGAGGCACCCAAGAGCAATTAAGGCTGACCGCTATTTGGCGAGCAACCGCTTTTCCTCCGCCTCGATATAGCCGCGCGTTATCGGCAAAGCATGGCGGCTGCGCGCGAACTGGATTTGGTAATTGCACATGCTGCCATATTCAAAAACGGTCGCAGCGCCGGCCAGATAGAACGTCCACATGCGGAAAAATCGCTCGTCATACATGGCGATCATCTGATCTTTGTTCGCCATACAATTGGCATACCAGCAGCGCAGGGTTTTGCCGTAATGCAGCCTTAGCGTTTCGACATCGGTCGCGATCAGACGGAATTTCTCTGACGAGGCAACCGTTTCGGAAAGCGCGGGGATATAGCCGCCGGGAAAGATGTATTTGCGGGTAAAGGCATCGGTTGATCCCGGCGATCCCATCCGCCCGATGGTGTGAAGCAGCATGGTGCCATCATCGCGCAGCAGGTTTGCGCAGGCTTCAAAGAAAGCATCGAATTGCGGCTGGCCGACATGCTCAAACATGCCCACCGAGACAATCCGATCAAACTTGCGCCCGGCAGCAGCAAAGTCGCGATAATCGACGAGTTCAATGCTCACCTTATCGGCAAGGCCCGCATCGCGCACCTTTTGGCGGGCAAGATCCGCTTGTTCTTCGGACAAGGTGATCCCAGTGACATTCACATCGTAGTTTTGGGCAAGAAAGATCGACATGCCGCCCCATCCGCACCCAATGTCCAGAATGCTGTTGCCGGGCCGAACAGCTAACTTTGCCGCGATATGCGCAAGTTTTGCCGTTTGCGCCTCGCCAAGAGTTTTGACGCCATCAGGCCAATAACCGCAGCTATACTGCCAATGCTCAGGATCGAGCATCAGGGCGTAAAACTCGTTGCCGATATCATAGTGGTGCGCAACGTTATTTTTGGAGGATACGCGGTTGTTGACCCGTTCGATTGCAAAGCTTGCTTTACCTATGAGCCGCCGCGAGAGGCTGGGCGGGCCGATATCGCCGCCTTTGTCCCATGCATTGTTTGCGCGCAGCAATGTGACGAGGCCCATGACATCGCCTTCCTCAATCACCAGTCGCCCATCCATAAAAGCCTCGGCAGCACCAAGGCGCGGGTCCATGATGATATCGCGCGGCACTTTCCCATCGGTTAGACGTAGGACGATTTCGGGAAAGCCTTTGGCTGGTTCGCCAAATGTTTCTGCGCTGCCATCGGCAAATACAACGCCCAATCGCCCCTGCTTCACGCCAGAGGACAGAAATCGCCTTAGAAGGGCCTTGCTCATACTTGTCTCCTGAATCTGTCGAACGGTGTTCTAAAGAAATGCTCGATCCGTTACAGGGGAATTGTCAAAAGCGAGGGGATAAAATGGCGGAGCTTAAAACCAAACCAACCGATGTCGCGGTTGAGGACTTTATCGCAGCGGTTGAGCCGGTCTCAAAACGCGACGATGCGCGGGTCCTGCTTGAACTGTTTGAGCGGGCAACTGGAGAGAAAGCGCATATGTGGGGGCCGTCCATCATTGGTTTTGGCAGCTATCACTACAAATATGATAGCGGACGCGAAGGCGATGCCGCACGTTCAGGGTTCAGTCCGCGCAAGGCCAAGCATTCGCTCTATCTGATGGGCCGGTATTGCGATGAAGTCACCGGAAAGCGGGTCGATCAATTGCTGGCCAAGATGGGCAAGCACAAGACGGGGGCAAGCTGTGTGTATGTGAACAAGCTTGCCGATATTGACCTTTCCGTTTTGGAAGAGATCATTGCGATTTGCTGGAACGCGATGGAGCGCAAATACCCCGCCTAAATGCCCGCATACCATTGGTAACCGTATTCATCTTCCCAAAACCCGCCTTTACCTTTGCCGATATCTGCGAGGTCTGAAACAGCCTCAATCCCGGTCAGATACTTGGCATGCTTGTAGCCCAATTGCCGCTCTATCCGCATGCGCAGGGGAGCGCCGTTTTTCTCGGGCAGGGGGGCGCCATTCAGAGCATGGGCGATTATCGTTTGCGGGTGATAGGCATCGACCAGATCGACGCTTTCGTAATAGGGTTCTCCGTACAGCACATCTGCGCAGCGAAAGACGATGAACGCTGCCTCGCGCTTGACCCGCGCCGCATCAAGCAAGGTGCCAAGCTGCGGCCCTGTCCATTCGGCAATCGCGCTCCACCCCTCAACACAATCGTGCCGCGTGATCTGTGTGCGCTGGGGCAGGGCCTTAAGCTCCTCAAGCGACAGCCGCAAAGGCTCCTCAACCAGCCCGCCAACTGACAGCCGCCAATCGGCAAACCCTTTGGCCAATTGGTCTCGGTAAAGATCGCTGTCGACTGTGACTGATCCATTGCCTTTGACATCGGGCGACCGGTCCTCGGGTGCATATTCACGTGCGAGCGCTTGCTTCCCGGCCAATGTGCGGTGAGCTGCGCGGTGCCAGTCTTCAGCAGCATCGAACATGCGGCCCGCAGCATCTGTCTTGCCCAGATCTGAGCACGCCCCTGTTCCCAGCGCGGCCAAGCCTGCAAGCAATCCTCTGCGCGGGATGTCTTTGCCGTCCGTTTCACTCATCAAAGTAGCCCTTATTGCCCGTCCGCATTGCCCCGCCTGTGATCATGCCTCGCACCAGCCGCCATGGCCCTGCCACCAGCACCATAGTGATGTGTAGCGCTGCAAAGCCTGCGAGCCCCCAAGCAGCGATGAAGTGCAGCGAGCGCGCGCTTTGCCGCCCGCCCAGCAGATCAACCAGCCACGGGGCAGCTGGCTCAAAGCCAGGACTGATCGCCAGCCCTGTTGCGATCATCAGCGGCAGGCCGATGCCCAGGACTGCGCCATAGAGCAGCTTTTGAACTGAATTGTACTTGGCCCCATCCAGCGCCTTGGTTTTGCGCGGGTTCGACCGCAGCACTGCCCACCATTGGCGCGGCGACCAGTCACGCGCGCTTGCCATGATGTCACGCGTGAAGTGCCGGTTCACCAGCATCGCGGTCCACATCACCAACAAGGCGATCCCGAACACCCATGCCGCGATGCTATGCCAATCGCGCGATGCAGCCAGATTGTAGGTTGAAGGCAGCGTGATCCATCCCGGAAAGCGCATCACGCTCATCCACGCATCTGCCGGGTCATAGCCATAATCGCCCCAATACAGGTGCCGATGCGCGTTTGAGATGCCAAGGCCCGACATGAACAGCACAAGCAGCGCTGCCGCGTTGATCCAGTGCCAAGCCCTCGTGATGAGCGAATGGCGTTTCATACCTGCAATCCTGCAAGCGCGCGGGCGAGGTAGATGACATCGCGGTCCTGATGCATTGCGTGCTGGCCGCTATCGATGAACAGGGTCTGCCCGCTCTTCATCACGCCAGTGCTGAGGAACAGCGCAGCATCAGCGATCTCGTCCGCGCCCGTCTTGCGGCCAAGCAGGTTGAGCGTGTGCGAGATGTCGGTTTCCTCTTCGCTTTGATCGTGGCTTGCCAGGATCGCGCCTGGCGCGATGCCATAGACCCGGTCGTCCTTGCCCGCCGCGCCCATGGATAGCATGGCTATGGTGGAGGCCAGCGCGTGTTTTGACATCGTATAGCTGAAGAAGTCGGGATTGGGATTGGCGATCTTCATGTCGGTGATCTGGATCACGCTTCGCACTCCGTCACCTTGCGCGGCAGCGAGGAAGGCCTGCGCCATGCGCGCAGGGGCCAGCGCGTTGATCTGCATCGCTTCCCGGTTCATGACAGGATCAAGCTGGCGCGCATCGTCATAGTCGAACACCGATGCCGAGTTCACCAGGCACCGCCAATTGGGCATCGCGTCTGCTAACCCTTCGATCATGCGAACAGCCGCGTCGTCATCGGTGAGATCGCACTGCGCGACTTCAGCCGATGGCAAGGTGTCCGCCAGTGCCTGAGCGGGTTCAGCAGAGCTCTTGTAATGGATCACCACATGCCAGCCTGCCTCGGCAAAGCCGCGCGCGATGGCAGCCCCGATGCGGGTTGCGCCTCCGGTGACGAGCACGGCCGGCAGGGTAGGCTGGGCAGCAGCGGCGCTCATGTCCGCACCGCCTTAAGCCGCTTGGCTGCCGCATCGCGCATGACCTGGGCAAGGGGAGCAAGGCGCGCGAGCGCTTCCAGTTCTTCAGCGGCAGCCTTGCCTGCGATCAGCGCGCCGAACACGCGCTCAACGCTCCACGCCTCATCACCCAGCTCGGCCCGTTCCATCACTTCGCCTGCCTCAGCCTCGCCAGCTTCCAGCACACGCATGTACCAGCCTGACCTGCCTGTCTTCACGATCCGCGCTGTCATGCCTTTCACGCCAAAGCGGTGATCAACCTTCCAGCATGGCTGGCGCGGCTGGCTTACCTCAAGCAGCGCAGTGCCAAGGCGAAAGCGGTCGCCGATATGCACGGCGCCTTCTGTGATCCCGCGCAGAGCCAGGTTCGATCCGAACGCCCCCGGTTCATCCAGCAGCGCTATTGCGGCTGCATCCTCCAGCTCAGCGCGCCAGGCATCGTGGTGATCGAGCGGATAGACATGGACCGCCTTGTCAGGCCCGCCATGCACGCGCTTGTCGGCCTGTTCATCAGGGGCAAAGCCATCGGCGAGCACTTGCACTGCGCCTTTGCGCGCCCGTTTCGCAATCGCGCTCAGCTCCGCCCCGTTGAAGGGGCGCGCTGTGCCGGTGCAGATCGCCTCGATTCTGCGCTTTCACGCTGCGGCCTCTTGTTCAGGTTCGAAGGCCAAAGCCTGAAGCATGGACCGCATGTTACACGGTCCTGGAAAGAAAAAGTCACCAACCGCAAGGCGCTTAACAAGCGAGAGTGAGAGGGATGATGCGAATGCCATAACACACTTGCAGCACATAACCGGGCCGTAGGAAAGGCGCACCGATCAAGCTTCCTTTTGAACCGTGATCGCGATCCAGTCGCGCTGGGTGCCATCTGAACCTTTACCAGCGAAGATATCCTCCGATTTTATGGCAAAACCTGCATCTGTATAGGCGCGCCGCACCCAATTCGCATCGGGGAAGTTGTGCAGCCGGCCCAGCAAATCGCGCCCTTCGCCGGTGCCAAGCTTGAAACTGGCATAATGCCAGCCATCCGGGCGCAGTGATTTCCAGATCCGGCCAAGAATATCGGGCAATTGCGCGCGGGGACAGTGCAGCAGGCAAGCATGCGCCCACACCGCATCATAATCTGCATCGGCGGCCAATTCATCAAACCGCATGAGCCGCGCGGCCACATCGTGGCGCTCATTCGCTTTGGCAATCATCGCAGGAATGCCGTCTGTGGCATCAAGGTCGAACCCGCGCTGCTTTATCCGGTGCGCATCACGCCCCGCGCCGCAGCCCAGTTCAAGCACGCGGGCACCGGGTGATAAACGATCCAGAAATGTGTCGAGATGCCGCGAATGGCTGATCGCCGAACTCAGCGAAAAATGCGGCGCGCGCGATTGGTAGAATTTGTAAGTGGCCGGGTCGATCATCATCCGTTTTGCTCTAGCCCTTAACGGGGAAGGGACAAAGCGCCCCGTGACAAGCTAACGCCCGAAACACAGGTTCCGGGCGTCTGTCTTATGGGTTTTTTGCGAGTCAGTATTTGAAGCGTTTTACGCTTTTGCGCTTGAAATGCTTCGCTTTGAGATTGTGATGATGAAAGTTGCGGTCATGCGCAAAGTGATCATGGTGCTTAAGATGCGTTTTCTTTTGAACGCGAAAGCCTTTGTGATGCCCATGAAGTTTTCTGCTGTGAAAGCCTTTGTGCTTGAGCTTTGCGATCCGCTTGTGGCGCAGGCTGCTGTAACGCTTGCCGCGCAATTCGGCAGTTTCAATCGAAGTTTGAACCGGTGTTTTTACATCAACACTATAAGTAATAGTTTGGCTCGGGGGAGGTATTGAAATATTAGCGGCTGCTGCATTGGTTGAAAGAACTGCGAGAGCGGCGGTGGCGATAGCAATCATTGTCTTTTTCATTGTCAGTGTTCCTTGTTTAATTTGGAGTGTGATTTTCATCACATGTAACACTGAGTAGTTCGGCTGATTTGTGGTTTGCGTTACAAAAGGAACGGAGACGACTTCATTTTTTGGTCGTCCCCGTGGAATTTGGCGCGTAACCCTTTGATTTAACGCTGTTATATGTTCGAAATTTCTGCGTCGATTGCTGCCTTTGCAGCCGCCTCGCGGTCTCTTTGCGCTCGGCTTTTCTTTTCGGCGGCCGTTTTCAGCTGGCCGCAAGCTGCATCAATATCGCGCCCGCGCGGGGTGCGCACAGGCGCGCTGATGCCGCCTTCGAATACGATATCGCTGAAGGATTTGATCCGTTCAGGAGTAGAGCACTCATAATCAGCCCCCGGCCACGGGTTGAACGGGATAAGGTTCACCTTGGCGGGCAGATCAAATTGTTTGAGAAGGCGCACCAATTCATGCGCATCCTCATCGCTGTCATTCTTGTCTTTCAGCATCACATATTCAAACGTGATGCGCCGCGCATTGGACGCGCCGGGGTAATCGGCGCACGCCTGCAGCAATTCTTCGATGCCGTATTTGCGATTAAGCGGCACAATCTCGTCGCGCACAGGCTTGGTCACCGCGTGGAGCGAGACCGCGAGATTGACGCCGATCTCTTCGCCGCAGCGCTCCATCATCGGGACAACGCCGCTGGTGGACAAGGTAATGCGCCGCTTCGACAGACCCAGCCCATCGCCATCCATCACCAGATGCAGCGCGTCGCGCACATGGTCAAAGTTATAGAGCGGCTCGCCCATGCCCATCATCACGATATTGGTGAGCAGGCGGCCATCAGAGGTGTAATGCGCGGCGGTTTCCTCATCGCCAAAATCCATCGCGCCTTTGGGCCATTCGCCCAGAGCATCACGCGCGAGCATCACCTGACCCACAATCTCGCCCGGCGTCAGATTGCGCACCAAGCGCATCGTTCCCGTTGCGCAGAACGTGCAATTGAGTGTGCAGCCAACCTGGCTGGACACGCACAAGGTTCCGCGCGTCTCATCAGGGATAAAGACCATTTCGAAATCGTGGCCATCATCGGTTTGGAGCAGCCATTTGCGCGTCCCGTCGGATGAATGCTGCGCTTCGACCACATTGGGCCGGCCAATGACAAAGCGCTCTTTCAGCCATGGGCGCATCGTTTTCGCGATATCGGTCATCGCGTCAAAATCAGTCACGCCCCGGTGGTAGAGCCAGTGAAACACCTGTTTGGAGCGCAATTTGGCCTGCCGCGCATCGAGGCCAGCCTCTGCAAACAGTTCGCGAATGCGCGGGCGGGCAAGGCCGATCAGATCCACACGCCCATCTTCGCGCGGAGTGATATCGCGCGGGGCAGGGACCGGGTTATCGCCGCCCGGAATGGTCATGAGAGTTGTATCTGGCATGGTGTGTGCCCGCGCATATAGGCGCGCGCGCATGGTTTGACTAGCCAGCGCAGGCCTTACCGCTTGGCGCAGCCCACGACGCTGGCATCCATCGCGGTTGCAACCCCTTGGAGGCTGTAGCGATCGGTAAAGCGCCGGCCATTGGCGGCAGTGAACGAAAGGTTCATATTTGATGCGGACCGCACGGCGGCAGTGATGGCGGCATCCATGCGCGCATCCTTGGCCCAAGCATTGCGCCCATTTGTGGCAAGTTCAAAAGTGTCGCTGCCGATCCGAAGCCGCGCCGACGTGCCACCGCGCGCCGCTGCTGACAGCCGGATATGCAGCTGATTGCGGATATTGCGGCGGGGCCATGTGCCAATGCTGGCGAAGCTGCCTGCCTTTTTGGCATTGCGAGGCTTGGCGATGGCGTAACACCGCGGCGTCTCCGGATCACGAAACGCGGCCCAATTGGAATACACGCCCAGCAGAATCCTTCGCGGCGACAGGGGCTGCGACCACCAAAGCGGTGAGGATAAGGGCAAGGGTAGCGGCTCTATTCATAGTGGATCGCCATCACTTCCCATTCTTTCGCGCCTGCGGGAAGTCTTACTGTGCGCAAATCCCCGACACTTGCGCCTTTCAGCGCCTTTGCCATGGGCGATTTCCATCCGATCCGCCCTTTGCTGGCATCTTGTTCGTCATCACCGACAAGCTGCACCGTCTGACGCGCATCATCCTCATCCGCCAATTCCACCCTTGCGCCGAAAAACACGCGCGTTTTGTCAGGCTGGTTCGCCGGATCGACCACGCGGCACAGCTTCATCCGGCGCGCCAGATAGGCTAGCTCGCGGTCAATCTCGCGCATGCGTTTGCGGCCATAAAGGTAATCGCCGTTCTCGCTGCGATCGCCATTGCCCGCTGCCCAGCTGACAATCTCGACGATTTCTGGGCGCTGCGTGCCGAGCAAATCGTCATAGCGCGCCTTTAACGCGGCCATTCCCGCAGGCGAGATGGGCGGGCCGGGCTTCGTCGCCATTGTGCGTTACGGCAGAAAGGTGTCGACCCGGCGCGGCAATCCGGCTTCATCTGGATACATGTGGCTATACGTCACCCCATTGCCGATCACGCGCATGATATAATAGCGCGTTTCGAAATTGGCGGGGATTTTCTCCACCCATGTCACCCAGTCAATCTCGCCCTTGCGCGGATCACCGTTTAAGCGCAGCCACTGGTTCACGCGGCCCGGCCCTGCATTGTATGCGCCCACAGCCAGCGGATAAGCACCGCCGTAATAATCCATCATCCGCGCAAAATATCCATCACCCAAGCGGATGTTGTAGGACGGGTCGGAATAGAGGCTGGCTGACATATATTGCAGCCCCAGCTTGCCCGCCTGTTCGCGCGCAGTGCCCGGCATCAATTGCATGACCCCGCGAGCGCCCGCATGGCTGGTGCGGGTCCGGTCAAATTCGCTTTCCTGACGGCTGATCGCGTGGACCATGGTCCAATCATTAACGCGCGGCGTGGGATAAGTGGGAAAGCCGATCCGCTCAAACCCCTTGAACCCTGATGCGCCCGCTTCCATCCCGATCACGACCGACATTTCCGGCATGCCCAATTCGGTTGCAAGCTGATGGGTGAGCATCAGGTCTTCAGCCGTTTTCGCAGATGATCCGATGGCCTGGAAAAAGCGCCGCTCGGTCCGCCAATCGCGCCGGTTCGCCGCCATAGCGCGGATCGCCATGGTCAGCGGGCGGCTGTCAAATTCAGCTCTCACTTCAGGAGAAATCCGCATTTCAGGCAGGGGCGCAAATTCGGGCATTTGCCGGCCCAAAGCGCCGATGGACAGCTGTCCGTAATAATAGTGCGGATACTCTGCCGCCATTTCGAAATAGCGGTTCGCCTCATCGCGCATGCCTGCCTGACGTGCGGCGCGGCCTGCCCAGTAAAAGCCCTTCGATTTGGTCAAAGGCGTGCGCGCACCCTTGCCATAGCGTTCGAACAAGGGCGCCGCCGCGCGGCCATCGCCCTGCCGCCACAAAGCGTTGGTGCCGCCTTTCCACATCAGATCGGTATAGGTGTCGCGCAATTTGAACGAACCCTTGGAAATATCCGTACCCGGCGCAAACAGATCGTCGATCTTGCTCGCAATGCGCACCGTGTCGGAAACGCTGGCGGCCTTGGCAGCGGTCAGCATTTCTTCGACCAGTTCTTCAGCTTCCAATGCAGGCGCATCAAATGGCACCCGGTTCGCAAGCGTCTGTATCATCGCGCCTGTCTGCCGGCGCGCGCGCTGATTGCTGGCAAGGTTATAGACATAACCTGCATCGCGCATCGCGCTTTGCGGTACGGGCACGCCGGCGGCCGCTGGCGTGGACCCATTCACCAGAGCGAGCCGCGCCATGGCGAGCGGGCGATCTCCAGCCCCGATATTCATCATCTGGCGGGTCGCTGCCGCGCCGTTCTTTTGCCACAGCAGCGCATCCATGCGCGCTGTGTGGTCCTCGTTTGAGAATTGCGCGCCGTAAAGGCTTTGCAAATACGCCTCGCTTGATGAAGCCATCGTGCCCCCGCGCCATGCAGCGCGCGCCGTCTCCAGCGCCTCTGGCCGTCCGGCCCCTGCCAAGGCGAGCGCATAACGCGCGCGGCCTGCATTGGTCAGCGGCGGATTGCGATCAAAATATTGCAATAGCAAAGCAGAACTGGGCGCTTCGTTATCGAGCGCTTTTTCTGCGCGCAGCCGGATTATCTCCATGCGCGGGAAAGTCGGAAATTCGAGCGCAAGGCTGGCATATTCGCCAAAACTGGCCGTGCGGCTTTTTTGAAGGCGTTCCCAGCGCGAGATTCCGGCGGCCACTTCGCCCGGCTGTTTGGCGACCATCTGCCCGCCGCTGTTTTGCTGAGCCCCATCAGAGCTTGCAAATTGGGCCGTGCAGGGCGCAGCAAGAGCAGCAGCCCCGGCAGCGATCAGAACGGCGAAAGTCTTGGGATAAGAATGCAATGTGTTAGCCATGCTGGACATTATGCAAAAAGGCTCCTTATCAAGCGCTGAACGACGCATCGGGCGAAACGCTTGATGGGTGATGTGAAAAACTAAAACTGCTGATTGGAATAAAACAATGTTTGCAGGGTCCATACCCGCTCTTGTGACACCTTTTCGCGAGGGAGAATTTGACGAGAAAACCTTTCGCGCGCTGGTGGATTGGCAAATAGAGCAGGGCAGCGCTGCCCTTGTTCCATGCGGCACAACGGGAGAGGCTTCAACCCTTTCCAATGCAGAACACCACAGAGTTATTGAGGTATGCGTCGAACAGGCTGCGGGCCGGGTGCCAGTGATTGCGGGCTGCGGCAGCAATGATACGCGCAACGCGGCCATGCACATGGTTTTTTCAAAGAAAGCGGGCGCGGCTGCCGGATTGTGCGTCGCGCCGTATTACAACCGGCCAAGCCAGGCGGGGCTGATCGCGCATTTCAGCTATTTGGCAGAGGAATGCGAGCTGCCCATCGTACTTTATAATGTGCCGGGCCGCACCGTTACCGATATTGCGCCTGCCACCACGATAGAGCTTGCCAACCGTTACCCCGACCGGATCATCGCGATTAAAGATGCGAGCGAGGATCTGTCACGCGTAGCCGATCACCGGCGCGGGATCGGGCATGAATTTTGCCAGCTATCGGGCAATGACGAACTGGCGCTGCCGTTTAACGCGGCAGGCGGCAAAGGCTGTATATCGGTGACGGCCAATGTTGCGCCCGCTTTGTGCGCGCAATTTCAGGCCGCGTGCAGCGATAATGATCTGGTGGAGGCGCGGCGATTGAACGACCTTTTGTACCCGCTGCATTATGCGATGTTTTCAGACAGCTCGCCCGGCCCGGTTAAATATGCGCTCAGCAGGGTGTTTGACGGGATCACGGACGAAGTACGCCTGCCGCTTGTGCCCAGCAGCGATGCATCGCGCAAAGCTGTAGACGAAGCGCTCGCCCATGCCGGGCTGATTTAGGGTCAAGGCCCCGTCGTTTAATCCGCAGGATTGTGCTTTTCGACAAAGCCGACCGCTTTTTTCAGCATTTGCTGCCGGGTGGCGGATAGCGAAAGCCAATGGTCCTCGCCTTCCAGCGTGACCATCTCATACGGCTTTTTGTGGTCTTTCAGCTTGTCCGCCATTTTCGACGAATGGCTATAGGGCACCACAGTGTCATCCTCGCCATGGATCAGCATGATGGGGGCATCAGCCCGGTCAGCAAATTGCAGCGGGGATGCCTCTTTCCAGCGCGATGGATCGCCCAATTGTTCGCGCAGAGCGATTTTGGTGGTGCGATCCCGGCCAGATGCGCGGTAATCTTCGCGGTACATATCGTTGATGTCGCTGACCGGCGCGACCGCGACTGCGCAGCGGTAAATGCCTTGTTGCAGAGTGACACCGGCAAGGGCGGCATATCCGCCATAGCTGGCCCCCACAATGCATGCACGGCTGGGATCGACAATTCCAGCTTCGGCGAGCGCTTTCAGGCCGTCTGATTTGTCCGTCTGCATCTTGCGGCCCCATTCGCCATATCCCGCGCGGCGAAAGGCCACAGTGCGATTGGTTGACCCTCTGAAATTGGGTTGGAACACGGCATAGCCGCGTGATGCAAATGCCTGCGCCCACCAATCAAAGGTTGGCGTGTCATAAGAATGCGGTCCGCCATGGGGCAGCATGACAACGGGCAGGTTTTTCGCTTCGCGGCCGGGCGGCAATGTCAAAATGCCGTCCAATTCCAGCCCATCTGAGGCGGTGTATTCAAACGTGCTGATTTTGCCGACATGCTTGGGTTCAACCGCCAGCCTTTCATAAGCGATGGCATTGGCGCGCGATGTGTCGAGATCGACCGCGTAATAGGTACCGGAATCGCCATTACCGCTGGTGCGCACGATCACATCGGAAAGATCGCTGGTCCAGCCTGACATCCATGATTCAAACGATGCAAACGCCTTGCGCACCCGCTCGGCGCGTTCCTGCAAGGTTTTGTCGGTGAAGATGTGGCGTTCATTGTCGTCTTCGCCCACGGTGTAACCCATCATTCGGCCCGTTGCGGGATCAAAGAGAATGGTCTCCCACTCTATCCCTTCAAGAAACGGGGTGGGGGTGCCGCCATCCTGACCGATAGTAAACCAATTGCCACGCGAATCCTCTTCATCGACAGTGACGCGATAGATCGCGCGGCTTCCGTCATTGGTCAGCCCGCGAAGGCCGATGGATGCGCGCTCCTGCTGACCTTTGGCGACCGTTTTGCCTTGCGCATTGGTGATGCTCCAAGCGCCTGTGGTGTAATTGACATCGCGCCGAAACGCGATTTCACCCTTTTCATCAATCAACCAGTCGCGCCCTTCATTGGTCCGGGCAGCGTTTTGTATCTTGGTCGCTTCGAGTGTTTCGAGGTTCACTTTGTAAAGATGCGGGCGGCCATGATCGAAAACATAGCGCGAGGTGTTTGAGCCCCCACGGCGATCCTTCTTGAATTCCAATGCGCCGAAAAAGCCATAATGCGTGCCGCCAATCTTGCGGATGCCGTGTATTCCTATGATCGAGTTGTAGACCTTTTTCACATTGCCAAAGATCAAAGCGCTTTCTTGATCTGCGGGAATTGGAATGACGGTCGCGATGTCGAATTCAGCTTTATCGGTGGTGAAATTGCGCCCGAGATCTTGAGTTTGGCTGGTCACCATCAAAATGCGATCTTCGCCAATCCAGCGAATGGAGCGGATTTTCATATCGCCGACCTTGACGATTTTGATCGGGTCGGTCTGGTTCTCAACCGCAAGCAGCACGCGCTGGCCCTGAACGGTCGCCACCAAAGCATGCCGGTTCCCCGATGGTGACAGCGCAGTGCGCTCTACATCGGGCAGTTTGCCGTATTCTTCGAGCGGGGGCATTTTCAACGCGGCGGCGCTGGCATCATCCTCAGCCGCAGCGCCCACTGGCAGCGACAGCACAGGCAAAGACATCGCACACAACAGAGCGACAACAGACGAACGCATTTGTAAAACCCCTTAGAAAATAGCCCCAAGCCCAAAGTAGAGCCAAATTGTGTGTCAGTTTCAAGAACAAACTCGTAAAATCAATAGCTAACGCGTGCATGGTTTGCCAATTGCGCCAAAATCCCTATGTCGCGTTTCATCATGGCACGCCCCAAACCCAAGACTTTCGATAAAACCAAAACCGTCGCGGAAAATCGCCGTGCGCGTTTTGATTATCATATCGAGGATAAGTTTGAGGCCGGGATCGCTTTGCAGGGGACAGAAGTGAAAGCTTTGCGCGCGGGCGAGGCGACGATTGCGGAAAGCTATGCCGAGGTAAAAGGCGGCGAGGTGTGGCTGATCAATTCAAACATCCCGGAATACAGCCACGGCAACCGCCAGAACCACGAACCGCGCCGCCCGCGCAAATTGCTGCTGAACGCGCGCGAGATTGGCAAGATGTTCGGCGCGGTTGAGCGCAAAGGCATGACGCTGGTGCCTTTATCGGTGTATTTCAACGGGCAGGGCCGCGCGAAAGTTGAACTGGCTCTGGCCAAAGGCAAGCAGGCGCATGACAAACGCGCGACCACCAAGGAACGCGACTGGAAGCGCGACAAGGCACGGTTGATGCGCGAAAAAGGGTGAGGATTTTCGTAAAATATAAATGGCGCGATTCACCCACTGGTCATAAGGGATGCGCTACCCATATCGCATGCATGAAAACGCTGATGTCCTGATGCAAAAACCCGGCGCTCCCAGACGCTCGAAAGCCGGCTCCAAGACCTGGGGTGCGGATACGATCCGCCGGTTCATGCCATCGCGTGAGCAATTGGCGAACAACAAATATCTCGCCCCAATTGCGCACCGTTTTCTCTCGCCTGAATTGTGGCGTTTCACTCGCCGCTCTGTTCCGCGCGGGGTCGCTTTGGGATTGTTTTCCGCCTTTATCATTCCGGTGGGCCAGATATTCCTTTCCGCATTTCTGGCCTTGCCGATGCGCGCCAATGTTCCGCTGGCAGCCTTGGTCACTTTCATCACCAACCCCTTCACGTTCCCTTTCTGGATTGTCGTTGCCAACCGCGTGGGCGCTTTGTTCATCGAATTTGACGCCGTCGCCGAAGAGGAATTGAACAGCGACACGTGGAGCTGGCTCACCGATTTCTTTGAGCTTGCGGGCACAACCGTGCTCGGCTTTGTCGTTCTGGCAGTTGTCACATCTTCGCTGGGTTACCTGATTTCGAGCGCGGGATGGCGCGTGCTGGTTGCACGCAGGCGGGCAAAACGTCTGGCAGAAATGGAAACCCGGCTCGACCACCGCCGTAACTCCAAGTAAGACAATCGCCAATCCGAAGAAGGGATCAGCCGGGCAGCTTTCCGTTTGAACACCCTTCGCAAGCAAGCAGGCGCGCGTGAGCAAATTGTCTTCCATACCCTCTGCATCTTCTGCACCCGCTGAGCCGGGGCTCGGCCTTGGCATGGCCCATGGTATAGTCCAGCCTGTGCCTGTCATGGGCCGCACTCTGGTCGCAGGCTTTCTTGCCGCGATCCTGGCAAGTGCAGGGCTGATTTACGTCGTCACCGCCAGCCTCGCAATGACGTTGGTGTTTGCTTTTGCGTTAGTCATCCTTGTTGGCGGAGTGTTTGCGCTCGAACATATGCGCGTCGCCCCTCAGCCAATCGAGGCAGGCGCCGCCGACTGGTCAGTCACTATCGCTGCGATTGAGGCGATGAGCGAGAAATCGGGCGAAGCCATCGCCATCACCGACAGGGCCAACAGGCTGGTCTGCGCCAATGATGCGTTTGCGCAGAGTTTTGGCATCGAAAACGCGCCGCCGGCTCTTCCGCTCGAACGTGTAGGGCTGGAGGCGATCACCAAAGCGGCAAGAGAAGCCTGGCGCGATGGGGCAGCAGGCGTTGAGGAGATCGAAAACGCCGCCGATCTGTCCTTGTGGAGCGCGATTGCGCACCGCGCCGGCCGGGGCGAGGATCACCTGATCTGGCGGTTCACCAAACTGCTTTCCTCCAGCGAGGAGACATTGGCCGAACTCGATCTGCGCGGCGCTTTTGGCAAAATGCTCAGCAGGGCAGGGATTGAAACCGCGATCACTGGCGCTGATGGCATTGTGCGATCCGTCAGCAGCGGCTTTGCCGAACGCGCTGCGGGCGATCCGAATGCGACCTTGGCAGGGCAGGATTTTGTCTCTTTCCTGCGCTCTGATGAAAGAGAGCGTCTGTTCTTCACGCGCGAAGGGCGGGGCGGCACTCCGCAAACGCTGATCGATGTGCCGCTGGTGGATCTGGAAACCCGGCCCGTATCAGCGGGCGAAGCTGGCCCGGATGATACGACCACCTTGATGCTGGTGGTCGATAGCGGTGTGGGCATTGGCAGCGGCTGGGATGGATCAGCACAAGCGGGCGTATCGCAGCTTGACGCGCTGCTGGCGCAATTGCCGCTGGGCCTTGCAATGACAGACCGCGATGGCCGTTTCCTGTTTGGCAATCAGGCATTCCTGCGCGTGGTCGAACGCGAAGGGCGCGGGCTGCCGTCTTTCCCCACCGATCTGGTGGTGCGTGAGGATAAAGCGGCGCTGTCCGATGCCGTGCGCCGCCATGGCCGCGGGCCAGCGACCAGCGGCGATATGGCGGTGCGTCTGTCCGCGCGGCCCGATGAACCGGTTTCGCTTTCGCTGGCAGGTGTGCGCGGATTGGGCGAGGCAGCGGTGCTTGTCAGCCTGACCGATTCTGTCGGAGGAAAATCAGCTCAAACGCCAGGTCGCACAGGCCACCAAGATGCAGGCGGTCGGCCAATTGGCAGGCGGCGTTGCGCATGATTTCAACAATGTCCTGACCGCGATTATTGGCACCTGCGATCTGATGCTGCTGCGGCACACGCCGGGCGATAGCGATTATGATGACATCCAGCAGATCCGCGCCAATTCCAATCGCGCCGCGTCCTTGACCCGCCAATTGCTCGCCTTTTCGCGTCAGCAGACCCTGCGGCCGGAAATCCTGCAATTGCCCGATGTGGTGAGCGAGGTAAGCCCGCTGATCAAGCGGCTGCTGGGCGAACAGATCACCTATTATGTCCAGCATGACCGCGATCTGGGTGCGGTGCGTGCCGATCCTCAGCAGCTTGAACAGGTGATCATGAACCTGGCTGTCAATGCGCGCGATGCGATTCAGGAAACCGGGCGCGGGGACGGGCGCATCTCGCTGTTCACGCGGTCCATGCAAGCCAAAGAGGTGATGAAGCTCGGCTCCGAAGTGCTGCCAGCGGCGGATTACACCGTGCTGTTGGTGCAGGATACAGGCGGCGGGATACCCCCGCATGTGCTGCCCAAATTGTTCGAACCCTTTTTCACCACGAAGGAACAGGGCAAAGGCACAGGGCTGGGCCTGTCGACCGCCTATGGCATCGTCAAGCAATCGGGCGGCTTTATCTTTGCCGACAATGTGATGGACAAGAACGGCCAGCCAACCGGCGCGCGCTTTACCGTCTATTTCCCCGTCCACCGCGGCGAGGTTCCCAAACGCAAAGAGGCCAAAGCGCCTGCCCCGTCATCCGATTGGTCAGTCGGCGGATCGATCCTGCTGGTGGAAGATGAGGACATGGTCCGCGCGGTTGCCGAACGCGCTTTGACGCGGGCAGGTTATGAGGTCACCGCATGCCCCGGCGGCGAAGAAGGGCTGGCCGCGATCGGAGAAGGCAAAGCGTTTGACCTCGTTGTCAGCGATGTCGTGATGCCCGGAATGGACGGCCCCGCCATGGTGCGCGCCATCCGCGAACGGCTGCCTGACATGCCGATCCTGTTCATGTCCGGCTATGCCGAGGAACAATTGCGCAAGGATATCGACATTCCCGATATGCATTTCATCGCCAAACCGTTCAGCGTTGCAGCGATTGGCGATAAAGTCGGCGCGGTGCTGCAAGCCGCCAAGGACGCATAAAGGTATTGTTTCGCAATAGGTTAGATCGCTTCCAACCGCTGCCGATGCGGCGATATTCGCGGTGTTGGAAATAAAATTCCGTTCCCCTCTTGTTCTTTTGGAACAAACGCGGTACATAGTGTATCCACAGAGGGGCCAATAAAATCTCTTAATGGCTCTGGTGAACCTAAGGAGGCCGTGCGATGTCTGCGAAACTTAAGCTGGTGGAAAAGGAAAAAGGCGTGGACCGTCAAAAAGCGCTCGATGCTGCGCTCTCGCAGATAGATCGGGCTTTCGGCAAGGGGTCAGCGATGAAGCTGGGCTCGAAAGAGGCGATGGAGGTTGAAGCGATTTCAACCGGATCGCTCGGCCTTGATATTGCCCTTGGAATAGGCGGCCTGCCTAAAGGTCGCGTGATTGAGGTTTATGGCCCGGAAAGCTCGGGCAAAACCACGCTTGCACTGCATGGTTATTGCGGAGGCGCAAAAAGCAGGTGGCACGGCGGCTTTCGTTGATGCGGAACACGCGCTTGATCCGGTCTATGCCAAGAAACTGGGCGTGGATATTGACGAACTAATCGTCTCGCAGCCCGATACTGGCGAACAGGCGCTTGAGATCACCGATACGCTGGTGCGCTCCAATGCGATTGATGTGCTGGTGGTCGATTCGGTGGCGGCTTTGGTTCCACGTGCAGAGATCGAAGGCGAAATGGGCGACAGTCATGTTGGCCTTCAGGCCCGGCTGATGTCGCAATCCTTGCGTAAGCTGACAGGGTCAATCAACCGGTCGAAATGCATGGTGATTTTCATCAACCAGCTGCGCATGAAAATCGGCGTGATGTATGGCAACCCGGAGACAACCACGGGCGGCAATGCACTGAAATTCTACGCATCTGTACGCCTCGACATTCGCCGCACTGGCCAGATCAAGGACCGCGACGAAGTGATCGGCAATTCCACCCGCGTCAAAGTGGTGAAAAACAAGGTGGCGCCGCCGTTCAAACAGGTCGAATTTGACATCATGTATGGTCAGGGCATCTCGAAAAAGGGTGAGATACTCGATCTGGGTGTGAAAGCGGGCCTCGTGGAGAAATCAGGTAGCTGGTACTCCTATGACAGCGTTCGCATCGGTCAGGGCCGGGAAAATTCGAAAACCTATCTCACCGAAAACCCCGAAGTTTGCGACAAATTGGAAGCCGCTATCCGTGGCCGCACCGATGAAGTCGCCGAAGAGATGATGACAGGCCCGGACGCGGAGCCTGACAGCTGATCTTCAAGCGGATGGCTGGCGTATCGCTGGCGCGGGCAGGGCGCTTTAGCCCACAGGCGTAAGTCTTGGCGTAAATTGCGCCGCTCGATTGTCCGGGAAAATGGAACACCGGTTCATGTCCCTTGCGGGTATGGGCCGGTTTTCCGTTTGGCGCGCCCATTCGCGATAGCGGTGGCGGTAGTTGCGGCGGCGGTGTCGGGTGCTGCGGTGGGGCTGCGGCGGGGGCAGCGACTCTCCATTGCGCATCCGGTAACGGCTTCGTCCGTGCCGATTGTGCCGAATTGATCGCAATGGCTTGTCGGCCCGGCTTGGATTGCCTAACTGCCGATGCATGTCTTCGAGCACTCTAACTTCCACCAACGATATCCGCCGCTCATTTCTTGAGTTCTTCGGCAGAGACGATCACGCCATTGTGCCAAGCGCACCTCTGGTGCCCCACAACGATCCGACGCTGATGTTCGTCAATGCGGGCATGGTGCCGTTCAAGAATGTGTTTACGGGCCTTGAAACACCCCCTTCACCGCGCGCGACATCCTCGCAGAAATGCGTGCGCGCAGGCGGTAAGCACAATGATCTCGACAATGTCGGCTACACCGCGCGGCATCACACATTCTTTGAAATGCTCGGTAATTTCTCGTTCGGCGATTACTTCAAGGAGCAGGCAATTGAAAACGCCTGGACGCTGCTCACCCGGGAATGGGGGCTGTCGGCTGATAAACTCACTGTGACTGTTTACCACACCGATGATGAAGCCTTCGATCTGTGGCGCAAAATCGCAGGTCTTCCCGAAGAACGCATCATCCGCATCGCCACGAATGACAATTTCTGGTCGATGGGCGATACAGGCCCGTGCGGCCCGTGCTCAGAGATATTCTACGATCACGGCGAACACATACCCGGCGGCCCTCCCGGCAGCCCGGACGAAGATGGCGACCGCTTTGTTGAGATCTGGAACCTCGTCTTCATGCAATTCGACCAGAGCGCTGATGGCACGCGCCGCGATTTGCCCAGCCCGTCAATCGACACGGGCATGGGGCTGGAACGGGTCGCCGCCGTCATGCAGGGCGTGCATGACAATTACGACACTGACACATTCAAAGCGCTGATCGCCGCATCGCAGGCCATCACTGGCGAAGCGGCATCCTCGGAACAGATCGCAAGCCACCGTATCATCGCCGATCACTTGCGTTCCTCCAGTTTCCTGATGGCGGACGGCGTGCTCCCGTCGAATGAAGGCCGCGGCTATGTCCTTCGCCGGATCATGCGCCGGGCGATGCGTCATGCTCATTTGCTCGGTGCTGATGCGCCGCTGATGCACAAATTGGTTGGCCAGCTGGTCACCGAAATGGGTCAGGCCTTTCCCGAATTGCCGCGCGGTCAGGCGCTTATCGAAGAAGTGCTGCTGCGCGAGGAAACACAGTTCCGCAAAACGCTCGATAAAGGGCTCAGACTGCTAGACGAGGCAACCGTCTCGCTCAGCGAAGGCGGCGAGCTAGAAGGCGAAACCGCGTTCAAGCTCTACGACACCTACGGCTTTCCCTATGATTTGACCGAAGACGCGCTGCGCGCTCGCGGGATCGGGGTGGACAAAACCGGGTTCGATGCCGCCATGGCGCGCCAGAAAGAGGCTGCACGCGCGGCATGGAAAGGGTCAGGCGAAGCGGCTTCGGGTGAGGTCTGGTTCGACATCGCAGAACGCGAAGGCTCGAGCGAATTTACCGGCTACACCGCAGTGCAGGGCAGCGGTCAGGTGACAGCTTTGGTCAAGGACGGGGCAGAAACTGATCGCGCTGGCGCGGGCGATGAAGTGACGATTATCACAAACCAAACGCCGTTTTACGGTGAAAGCGGCGGGCAAGCGGGCGATACAGGCACCATCACGAGCCCTGACGGCTTGACGGCGAAAGTCACCGATACATCCAAGCCTCTGGGCCGGCTCCACGCGCATCATGCGGTGATTGAGGCGGGTGAGATTGCGGTGGGCGACAATGTCCAGCTTGATATTGATGCTGGCAGACGGGACCGTATCCGTGCAAACCATTCTGCGACGCATCTTGTTCATGCCGCCTTGCGCAATCGGCTTGGCGGGCATGTGACGCAAAAAGGATCGCTGGTGGCGCAGGACCGTTTGCGTTTCGATTTCTCCCATCCTTCCGCTTTAACCGATGACGATATCGCTGCGATTGAGGCGGACGTGAACGCGGAAATCCGCGCCAATCAGCCCGTTTCAACCCGCTTGATGAGCCCGGATGACGCGGTTGAAGCGGGCGCATTGGCTTTGTTTGGCGAAAAATACGGCGATGAAGTGCGCGTTTTGTCCATGGGCCGCGCAGGCGATGAAGGCCGCGAGTTTTCAGTGGAATTGTGCGGCGGCACGCATGTGAGCGCGACGGGCGATATCGCTTTGTTCCGCATCATTTCAGAAAGCGCCGTGTCATCGGGCGTGCGCCGCATCGAGGCATTGACTGGAGATGCTGCGCGCCAGTGGCTGGTGGGCCGCGAGGATGCGCTAAAAGCGGCTGCGAGCGTAATTAGGGCGGCTCCCGATGAGGTTCCAGCGCGGATCACTGCATTGCTTGAAGAACGCAAACGGCTTGAAAAGGAGCTGGCGGAAGCGAAGAAAGCTCTGGCGCTCGGCGGCGGGGGTGGCAGCGATGGGGGCGGCGCATCTGCGTCCGATGAAGATGTGGGCGGGATCAAGTTCTCCGGCCAAGCGATCGAAGGCCTAAGCCCCAAGGAATTGCGCCCGCTGCTGGATGAGGCGAAGCAGCGCCTCGGCTCCGGGGTGGCAGTGATTGTCGCTGTCAATGATGGCAAAGCGAGCATTGCGGTTGCGGTGACCGATGATCTGACGGGAAGCACCAGCGCGGTCGATCTGGTGCGCGCCGGGGTCGAAGCGCTGGGCGGCAAGGGCGGGGGCGGACGGCCCGATATGGCGCAAGGTGGCGGTCCCGATGGCGGCAAAGCGGATGCGGCCATCGCTGCGGTGAAAGCGGCTTTGGCGGGGTAGGACTAACCGAAGGCCAAGATCGCCGTGCGCTTACGCGGTGCTTTCCTCACCCGAGCTGCGCAGTTTTGGCTTTTCGCTCAAACCGCCATCGCGCTCCAACGTCTCGCGATATTCGTCGCGCTTGGCGTGGATGGAGGCGATCACTGGCCCCATCGCCACTCCGATATCGACCAGCACAGCCTCTGACAGTTGCAGCGAGCTTTCCAGCGTTTCGGGCACGGCATGGCTTGCCCCTGCGCGGTAGAGCGCGGCGGCGTGATCCCCGTCGCGTGCACGCGCAACGATCAGAAGCTCAGGATAGTTCGCGCGCAGTTTGGTCACCAGACGCTGTGCCAAAACGGGTTCATCCATTGTCAGGACAACAGCGGGCGCCTGTTCAATGCCAAGCCGGGACAGCGCATCCCCGCGCACTGCATCGCCGAATGTGGCGCGGTAGCCATCGCGTTTGACTCGCGCGATCAGATCGGGATCGGAATCGAGGATCACATAGGCTTTGTCATGCGCGCCCATCATATCAGCGACCAAGCGGCCAACCCGGCCGCCTCCAATGATGATGGTGCGTGATGCGTCGGTGTCTTCTTCAGGCAATTCGGGCACGTTTTCGATCCGGCGCGCGATCACCCTTCCAAGCTTTGCAAGCAGCGGCGTGATCGTAAGGCCAATCGCCGTCACGATCTGCCAGAATTGTGCGGTTTCCCGGTCAAGCACCAGCGCACTGGTGGCCGCTGCCAGCACGATGAGCGTTGTTTCTGATGGGCTTGCCATCAACACGCCCGTTTCCGCCGCCGTGCTACGGCGCGCGCCCATCAGGCGTAAAAGCACACCGGTAACAATCGCCTTGAAAGTCAGCACGCCGACCACCGCGACCATTAGGGGGCCAAGCATTTCCCAGATCTGGAGGAGGTCAATGCTCATCCCGATAGTGATGAGGAACACGCCCAGCGCTAGGCCTTTGAACGGTTCGATGATCGTTTCCACCTCGCCGTGATACTCTGTCTCTGCGATCAGCAGTCCGGCGATCAGCGCGCCCACAATCGGCGACAGGCCCGTGGCAGCGGTGGCCAGGCTGGCTCCGATCACCACCAGCAAAGTGGCAGCCAGAAACAGCTCAGGGCTTTTCGTGCGCGCGGCCTGCGAGAACAGGTGAGGCAGGGCATAACGGCCCAGAACCAGCAGGACCAGAACCACCAATCCCCCCTGAATCAGCGTGTTGGTAAGGCCTGAAACCCCCTCTGCCGATGCATTGGGAGCAAGCGCGCCAAGGATGAACACAATCGGCACGATCATGATGTCTTCGAACAGCAGCATCGACAAGGCCGCGCGGCCAACCGGGCTTTTGGTGCCCGATATCGGCAGCACAATGGCGGTGGAGGAGAAGGCGAGCGCAAACCCCAACGCAAGCGCCGCAGTGCCATCCATCCCGCTTGCATAGAACAGGAACGCCGCGCCCGATGTGCCGATAATCAGCAATTCCAGCGAGCCAAGGCCGAACACGTATTTGCGCAATTGCCACAAGCGGTTGAAGGACAGCTCCAACCCGATGGCAAACAGCAACAGGATGATCCCGAAATCGGCAAATGGGGTCAGCCTGTCGGGGTCTGATATGGTCACATATTGCAGCCATTCGATATCGCTGACCAGCTTGCCGAGGCCAAAGGGGCCAACCAGCACGCCGATCAGGATGAAACCGATAATCGGCGTGACGCGGAACCGGGCAAAGACGGGAATGACAATCCCTGCCGCGCCCAGGATCACCAGCGCATCCTGCATTACAGGGGAAAAGGAAAGCTCACCTGCCATAATCCGGAATTAGCGCTCCTTGAGGGGCAAGTCACCTGTGCTTGCGCGCGATTGCGCCGGAACAGATGCGTTTTTGAACCGAAAAGGGCGGCCCATCCCAAAGGAATGGCCGCCCCTTTCATCCCGGCACCCTATACGCGCCGATTTTCAGGTAGGAAAGCGGGTTATCACCCTGCCTTTTGCATTTCCTTTTCAAGATTGGTCACAATCGCTTCGAAGAACTGCTCTGTCGTCAGCCAGTTTTGCCCCGGACCGATCAGCAAAGCCAGATCCTTGGTCATGGAGCCTTTTTCGACTGTCTCGATGCAGACGCGTTCCAGTGTCTCGGCGAATTTCACCACTTCGGGTGTCTCATCGAATTTGCCGCGATACATCAATCCGCGCGTCCATGCGAAGATGGAGGCGATGGGGTTGGTCGATGTTGCTTTGCCCTGTTCGTGCTGGCGATAGTGCCGGGTGACAGTGCCATGCGCTGCTTCGGCTTCGACGGTTTTGCCATCGGGTGTCATCAGCACGGATGTCATCAGGCCCAGTGAGCCAAACCCCTGCGCGACCGTGTCTGACTGCACATCGCCGTCATAGTTCTTGCACGCCCATACGAACTTGCCCGACCATTTCAGCGCCGATGCGACCATATCGTCAATCAGGCGGTGTTCGTAGTGAATGCCGGCTTCTTTGAACTTGTCTGCAAATTCCGCTTCGTACACTTCTTCGAACAGGTCTTTGAAGCGGCCATCATACTTCTTCATGATGGTGTTCTTGGTCGACAGATAGACCGGCCATTTGCGATCAAGCCCGTAATTCATTGAAGCGCGCGCAAAGGCACGGATCGAATCGTCAAGGTTGTACATCGCCATCGCGACGCCGGCGGTCTCAAACTCGAACACATCAAGGTCGATTTTCTCGCCATCCTCGCCTTCGAACACCAAGCGCAGCTTACCCGCGCCGGGGATCAGCGTGTCAGTGGCGCGGTATTGGTCGCCAAAGGCATGGCGGCCCACCACAATCGGATCGGTCCAACCCGGCACCAGACGCGGCACGTTGTCGATGACGATGGGTTCGCGGAAAACTACGCCGCCCAGAATGTTGCGAATGGTGCCATTGGGCGAACGCCACATCTTCTTGAGGCTGAATTCCTCCACCCGCGCTTCGTCAGGAGTGATGGTCGCGCATTTCACACCAACGCCGAATTCCTTGATCGCATTGGCCGCATCCACAGTGATTTGATCGTCTGTTTCATCGCGCTTTTCGATGGAGAGATCGTAATATTTCAGGTCAATATCGAGATAAGGAAGGATCAGCCTTTCGCGGATCCATTGCCAGATGATCTTTGTCATCTCGTCGCCGTCGAGTTCGACAACCGGGTTTTTGACCTGAATTTTCTGCATAGCTAACTGCTCATCCCACAAGAGTGATTGTGCACAACAGTGATGTCTGATGTGATCCCTGTGCGCGCTCTAGCAGAGGTGCGCGAAGGTTCAAGATGGTGCGGGCTATTACTCGTGTAGGCCCCAGACACTTCAGAAGACATGGACCGAGACATGGCCATAGACATGGACCGCATGTTACACGGTCCTGGCGAACAAAACTCTGCCACCAAAAACGCACCGCATGCGCCTGCTTGAAGGCAGCGGATCGGCGCAAAGAGGTGAGGGCGGGGGGCTTGCATTGCGAGGGGCGCTTTACCCCAGCCGCAGGCGTGTAGGAAAGCGGTCCATGACGGAACCGCATATCCAGTACCGTATCTCCGGCATGGGGCCCCTTGCGGGGATCAATCTATCAGAAAACCGTCAACGATGGTGGGCGTAGGAAGAGTTGAACTTCCGACCCCTGCAATGTCAATACAGTGCTCTACCACTGAGCTATACGCCCGCACTATCGTCGAAATGCTTCGGTTGTACCAACTGGTCATCCCAATTGGCTGGCCCAAAGCGAAGCGCGCAACTAGCGAAGCTGGCGCGCAAGCGCAAGAGCCTAAACGCTCGCTTCGCGCTGCTCTTCGAAAACGCGCTGCACTTCGAGCACCAGATCGCGCAGGTGAAACGGTTTTGACAGCACTTTGGCATGGGGCTGTTCGCGGCTAGCGCGCAGCGACACAGCGGCAAATCCGGTGATGAACATCACCTTTGTGCGCGGCGAAATTTCCGCGCAGCGCTGCGCCAGCTCAATCCCATCCATTTCCGGCATCACAATGTCGGACAATAGCAAATCAAACTCTTCCGCCTCCAACATAGGCACCGCATCGGTGCCGCGGTCAACCGAGCTGACATCATATCCAGCATTGGTAAGCGCACGCACCAGATAGGTGCGCATGGCCTCATCATCTTCGGCCAACAGGATGCGGGGATTGGAAGTTTGCGTCATGCGAGAGCCATTAGCACGCGGCTGTTAAGAAATCTTTCTCTCAAACGCCAAGTGTCGCACTTTGAGATGGCCTCGCGTGAAAGTGTAAAGATTGCACAGTTTAGCGCGCATTGCGGCTTTGACTTGGGGGCTCAAACGGGGCAGCACATCCGGCAAATGGCTGACAATCCATCCAACCCCGAAAACTCGCCGCCGTCTGCCGCGCGGCCCACTTCTGTTCGTCCCACTTCTGCTCATCCGGCATCGTATCGCCGCGAATTGGCGAAAGTGCAGGGCGGTCAGATCGGCTGCGGCGCAGATGGCGCGTCTTTGGGAGCAGCATTCACCTATATCGCGCCCACCAGCATGCCGCTGCCGATTGTGATCGCGGTGCCGCATGCCGGGCGCGCTTATCCGCCATCAGTGCTAGCCAATATGCGCGATGAGGAACTGGGCCAATTGCGGCTTGAGGACCGCCATGTCGATGCGCTGGGGGTTGAGATTGCAAAGGCCACGGGCGCAGGGCTGCTGGTGGCGCATGCCCCGCGCGCGATGCTCGATCTGAACCGCGCGCCCGAAGATGTTGATTGGGATATGATCGCGGGGGCAAAGCGTGATCCCGCCCGGCGCAAATCGCACTATGGCTCACACACCGCAGGCGCGCATTCTGGCGGGATCAATCGCCGCGCGCGCAGCGGTCTGGGACTGGTCCCGCGCCGCTTGCCCGGATTTGGCGAGATATGGCGGCAGCAGATTGACCGTCCCGAACTCGATCGCCGGATTGATTGCATTCACCGGCCTTACCACGAATTTTTGAGCCAGGAATTGCAGCGCATTCGCGATATCTGGGGCGCTGCTTTGCTGATTGATCTGCATTCGATGCCGCCTTTGCGCGCGCCAGTGGGCCATGATGCTGCGCCGCAAATTGTGCTGGGAGACAGGTTTGGCGCATCGTGCCATCATGTCTTCATCGCGCGGGCTATGCGCTATCTTGAGGAAAGCGGCACGGCTGCGGCGCATAATCGGCCTTATTCGGGCGGATATGTGCTGGATCGCCACGCATCGCCCACGCGCGGCCTGCATGCGGTGCAGGTCGAAGTGTGCCGTTCAGCCTATCTCGACACTCGCTTAAGCGAGCTGACTGGCGCGCTGAAGCCTCTGGCTGCAATGCTGGCCGGTCTGGCGCGCGAATTGGGCGGAGAGGCCGCGCGCCTTGGCGGTGAGGGGCAAGCCCGGCAGGCGGCTGAATAGGCTTTTGGACTGCGCCTTAAGTTTGATGCGCAACACTCTGATAAAATGAAAAAACCACCCCGTGCAAATAGCACGAGGTGGCCTAGGTTCAGGGAGGGCTGCACCTGAAGGTGCAGCGCCAGAGCGGTCAGTGAGGGGGGGACCGCTCAGGCCTGAAAATAAGTATCGCAAAGCGGGGCTTCAAGAGGCCTGCAAGCATTTTCGCGGCGCGATCGCTTGCAGGCCTGAAAGCCGATCAATTGATCGTTTGCTGCTCCGGCACTT
The DNA here is from genome assembly GCF_057365035.1 of Erythrobacter sp. JB1-15. Taxonomy (NCBI): domain Bacteria; kingdom Pseudomonadati; phylum Pseudomonadota; class Alphaproteobacteria; order Sphingomonadales; family Erythrobacteraceae; genus Erythrobacter; species Erythrobacter sp. JB1-15. The sequence continues at coordinate 3,105,719 of NZ_CP200295.1, read as the reverse complement.
TGCCTTGTGCGGATTGCTTTTCAAAGATGACACGCATCAGGTTCATCGAGAACATATGCGCCGTAATCAGCATCAGCATGCCGTTTTTGTTGAGCGCCTCAACCGTCTCAGCTGGCAATTCGCGCAGCTTGTTTTCATCGACCATTTTGAAGCCGCGATAGACGAATGGTTTTTCCGGATTGTCTGACCGGGTGATCGCAATTTCGCCATCCATCAAAATGTCGAGCTTTTTCAGCTCTTCCAGAAACGCTTTGGTGCGCTGGCCGGATTCCTCGAACTTCTTGCAGAATTCGAGCACGCCTTTGGTGTATTCGGTCGCTTCGCCATTGTCGAACAGGACATTGCCATCATCCTGTTTTTTCACGACATCTGCGCTGGGGTCAAAGCACAGCGACATATCGTCTGTGTCTTTTTGCAACTTGGCAAGCAGGAACGGATAGCGGCGTACATAGGCGGGGACATAGACGTCCGAAACCATCAGGCCATCATCGCCAATAAAGACATTCACGCCTTCATTCAGACCCATAAGCGCAATCGGCAGCGGGTCTTCGCCAGCGGTGAACACGATGGGGTAATTGCGCTGCGCATCGACAAATTCATCGACGGTGAGCGGAATTGCGTGCGTTTCGGCAAGGAAAGCGGCGTTGCTGAAAGCGCTGACTTTCCAATCGCCATGATCGCGGCTGTTTAGCGGAAGCAGGTCTTTGTAAAACAGCGGAAGTTGCGGCTGCGGCGCGCTGGCCATGGGGTAGTCTCCGAAAATAGAGGTGAAAAACTGGTCTCGGTGTGTGTTGGCATGGGAACAAACCCGCGCCGCAGACCGGATGGAAAAGGGCTTTAGGCGCTCATCCGAATTGGTGCAAGCGCGGCTGTGATTATGCGCTGATCTAGCGGATCAGGCGTGCGCAGGCGGCACCAGCTTGCCTGGATTAAGAATGCCATCGGGGTCAAGCGCGTGCTTTACTCGCCGCATCATCGACAAAGCGGCCGGATCGCCAAGGCGGCCAAGCTCATCCACTTTCATCTGGCCAATGCCGTGTTCTGCGCTGATCGATCCGCCCCACTGGGTGACCAGATCGTGCACGCGCGCGCTGATCTGTTTGCCCTGCGTCTCCTCCCATTCGCCGCGCACGGCGCTGGCAGGGGCAAGGATGTGGAAATGCACATTGCCATCGCCCAAATGACCAAAGGCAACGCCGCGCGTGCCTGAAAATTCCGCTTCGATTGCGGGAATCGCGGCGAGGATGAATTCCGGCATCACCTCTACAGGGACAGAGATATCGTGCTGCATCGCTGGACCCAAAGCGCGCTCTGCCGCCGATATCGAATCGCGCAGGTGCCAGAAAGCGTCCGCCTGCGCCTCATTCGCAGCAAAAGCGGCATCGTTCAGCAGCCCGTCCTCCATCGCCTGCGCCAAAGCCGCCTGAAGCGCTTCGCCAAGGCTGGCATCATCGCCGCGTGCGGCCACGCATTCGATCAGCGCGTTCCATTCGTGCCGCCCGGTAAGCGGAGAGCGGCTGCCCGGCACATGAGCAAGCACGCTATCGAGGCAATGGGCAGGCACCACTTCAAACCCTTCGAGCGTATCGCCCATCGCTGCCTGCATCGCGGTGAGCAATGTGCGCGCCTCTTTAATGCCGGTCAGGCCCGCCCACGCCGTCGCCCGCGCAGTGGGAGAAGGCAGCAGGCGCAAGGTTGCCGCTGTGACAATGCCCAATGTCCCCTCTGACCCGATCAGCAATTGTTTCAGATCAAATCCGCGATTGTCTTTCTTTAGCGCGGTAAGCCCCTCGTAAATCTGCCCATCGGCCAGCACCGCTTCTATCCCCAGCACCTGCGCGCGCATGGTCCCGTGGCGCAGCACCTGAGTGCCGCCCGCATTCGTCGAAATCAGCCCGCCAATCGTCGCCGATCCGCGCCCGCCCAGCGTTAAGGGAAAGCGCATGCCCGCCGCCTCTGCTGCTTCCTGAAAGGTTTGGAGGATTACGCCCGCATCCACCACCGCCTGGCCTGCATCCTTATCGAGGGAGCGGATCGTATTCATCCGCCGCAAAGACAGCACGAGCGCTTCCCCGCTGTCATCGGGCGTTGCCCCGCCGACCATGCCGCTATTGCCGCCTTGCGGTACAATCGCGACCCGGTGCCGGGCGCACAGGGCGACAGTGTCAGCAACCTCGCGCGTGTTTGCAGGCGACGCCAGCGCAAGTGCGCGGCCCTGATACCGCCCGCGCCAATCGGTCAGCCATGGCTCAACCAGATCAGGATCGCGCGTCAAACCCTTGGGGCTCAGCACCTTGGCTACCTCGTCCAGAAAGGCTGCATTGCTGCGGGAAGTTTCGGATAGGGTGCGCGTCGCCATAATTGTTGCGCCTATGCCACATTGTAACACCGCGTGACCAGCCTTTTACCGCGAGGCCCGTGCGCAGTTAAGCCGCTGTTCAATCATCAATGTTAGGGCGGCGATGCAGCCGTGCGAAAATTGCGGCTAAGGGATCTTCAGGAGGGAACCCGAACCACAATGCCAAGCCTGTTCTCCATCGCTGCACCCGCAGTGCTGCTTGTGCCAGCTATTGGCATGGGGCTTAGCGGCGAGCTGAGCGCAAGCGAGGGCGCGCCGATTGAAGCCGCTGAAGGGAATGCTGGCGACAAATCCGAGCAGCGCGCAGCGTCTGCGCAGATCAAATCACAGGCCAGCTCACAGGCTATTTCACAGGCCAAATCGGCCGATCCGCAAACTCTCACACAGGCCAGCGATCCGGTGCGCCAGTTCCGTCAGCATGCCGTCTGGCGCCAGACCCGGATCGAACAGCGCGTTATCATCCGCATCTCGCCGCGGCGCACCAGCAGCAGCGGCGGAGACCTGTTTTCGCGCCTGCCGCGCCGATCACTCAATGCACGCTATGTCGAACGCAAGACCGATAAATGCGTGGCAGTGGACAAGATTTCGGGCGTGCAAACAGGCAGTGGCAATCGGCTTTTACTGTTTATGCGCAATCAGAAAATCATGTCGATCAATCTCGAAAAAGCTTGCCGCGCGCGCGATTTCTATTCCGGTTTCTATGTCGAGAAAAACAAGGACGGCAAGCTTTGCGTCAAACGCGACCGGCTGCATTCCCGCAACGGGGTGAAATGCGAAGTGAAACGGATGCGCCAATTGGTCGCAGTAACCGAGTAAGCCCGCGCGCCAGCTGTCTCACTGGCATGCCCATACGCGTACACGGCGATTTCCAAGGCGATTTCTTGACTTTTTGCTGAATTTGCGACTAAGGCGCGCTGTCGCGAGCGAGGCTTTCTTGCTCTGCGCATACCCGGCAGACATTCTTTCTGCCTCCTTACCGATCATCGGCGCAGCTTCTTAATACAAAAGAACCTGCAAAGGGATCGCCTTTTCAAAGATTGAACACGCTGCATGACATTTGCCGATCTCGGCCTCTCACCTGAATTGCTGAAAGCCGTGGACCTTGCGGGTTATACGGAGCCGACCGCCATCCAGGCCGAAGCCATCCCCGCCATCCTGATGATGAAGGACATGATCGGGATCGCGCAGACGGGCACCGGCAAAACGGCGAGTTTCGTGCTGCCGATGATCGACGTGATGGCTTCCGGGCGCAGGCGGGCTTTGATGCCGCGCTCGCTTATCCTGGAGCCGACCCGCGAATTGGCCGCACAGGTTGCGGAGAATTTTGAAAAATACGGCGCGAACCACGATCTGAAAATGGCGCTGCTGATCGGCGGCGTGCAGATGGGCGACCAATTGAAAGCGCTGAACGAAGGCGTTGACGTGCTGATCGCGACACCGGGCCGGTTGATGGACCTGTTTGAGCGCGGCAAAATCCTGCTTTCAGGATGCGAATTGCTGGTGATCGACGAAGCGGACCGGATGCTTGATATGGGCTTTATCCCTGATATCGAATTCATCTGCTCCAAATTGCCCGAAACCCGGCAGACCATGCTGTTTTCCGCGACCATGCCGCCGCCGATTGAGAAGCTGGCCAAGACCTTTCTCACCAATCCCAAACGGATCGAAACCGCCCGCGCGGCCACCACGAACAAAGATATCACCGCGTTCAAAGTACCCGTCGAAGCGCGCAAGAAGCGCGAGACTTTGCGCTGGCTTCTGGCGCATGATCAGGTCGATACCGCGATCATCTTTGCCAACCGCAAAACGACCGTTCGCGAATTGAACAAGAGCCTTCAGGGCTACGGCTTTGCCTCAAGCGAAATCCATGGCGACATGGATCAGGGATCGCGCCTGAAAGAGCTGGAGCGATTCAAAGCGGGCGAGGTCAATATCCTCGTCGCCTCTGACGTGGCAGCGCGCGGGTTGGATATTAAAGGTGTCTCCCACGTTTTCAATTTCGACACGCCCTGGCACCCCGATGATTATGTCCACCGCATTGGCCGCACGGGCCGGGCAGGGGCAAAGGGCGCGCCTTCACCTTTGTGGCGAAGGAAGATGCTGAGGCAATCGACAATGTCGAGAAGCTGACAGGCTCCAAGATCAAGGTGTTTGGCAAAGACGATGTGCGCGTCGAATTGGCCGATCCGGGCGAGAAAAAGCGAGCGCAAAGGGATGATGCGGAAGCCCAGGAGGAGCGCGAGGAGCGCAAACCCCGCTCTCGCAATCGCAAACGTGACGAGGACGGCGAAGCCGCGCCCAAACCCCGCCGCAAACGCGCTGCTTCCTCGGATGACAAATCAGGCGACAAATCAGGCGACAGATCAGGCGAAGGGGCACAGGAAAAGCCCGCGCGCCAATCGCGCAGCCGCCGCCGCGATGAGGATGATGAACCCGTCGCGCCGGGCGAATGGAACGGACCAAAGCCGGGCTTTCTCGATGTCGGATTTGGCGGTTAGACCGGGCCATTTTCGCGCAGCATACCGCCTGCGCGCCCTTTAACCGATAAAGTAGGTTGCCATGGCCTATCCCAGCACCACGCGGGCAGAACGCTTAGCCGATGGGATCATCCACGCGGTCAGCCTTTCAGGATTTGCCATTGCAAGCGCGGTTCTCGCCTTTCGCGCCGCGCAAAGCGGATCGGCAGCGCTGCTGGTGGCGGTTAGCGTCTATGCGCTGGCTGCGATATTTTCGATCAGCATATCTTTCGCCTATCACCTGCACCCGCGCCACGATCTAAGAGCGCGATTGCGGCGGTGGGATCATGCGGCGATTTATCCCGTGATTGCAGGGACTTTCAGCCCGCTCTTAATATCGGCAGGCACATTTTACGCTTACGGTCTGCTTACCTTGATCTGGATATTCGCGCTGATGGGGGTCGCTTTCAAAGTGGTGAGCAAGGACATGGATCTCGCGCTGGTCGCTGGTATCGTATCTGGGCATGGGCTGGTTCGCGCTGTTCGCTTTGCCAAGCTTCTGGGCGCAATTGCCGCCCTTTACGACATGGGCGATTGCCGCAGGCGGGCTGTTCTACACCGCAGGCACCGTGTTCTACCGCCGCAAAGGCATGGCCTACCGCTATCCCATCTGGCACGCCTTTGGGACACTGGGCGGCACAAGCTTTTTCGCAGGCATCTGGGTTGCGGTGACGGGGTAGGGTGAGGGGTGAGCGGGGGGCAGTCAGTTTCTCTCCCTGAATCCGCGTTCCCACTTGTATTTTTAACTTGGCAAGGTGCTATCGCGCTGTCCGTTGTCGGCTCTACTGATATGCTTGGGCAATTTCCTGCGAAAGCAGTTTGAAGCTTATTTGATAACGATAGAACCTGATGTCTCTGGCCACTGACAACGCTCGCCGGATGCGCAAATCGTCCTCCAGAGCTATGATAGCACCTGCGACTTGTTGCTGGTCATTCGCAAGCTCGCTCGCAACATATCCCATATAGCGTTGCACTTGCCCAACAACGGCATCGCTGGCTCGTCCGCGCTTAAGTTCGACGACCAGCAGAGTCTTTTGATCCTTCGATATAGCGAGAATATCCATTGGACCTGTATCGGTTGGGTATTGCTGACCAATCAGCTCCTCATCATCAGAAAAGATGTCGAAGTCTCGACCTAGCTCGGTTTGAGACCAATTGTTCACTAGGAAGTCTTCAAGATGTGCTTCAAGCGCAAAAGCACTCGCGTCCTCGATTTCAGGATGCGTCGCAACAACATGTGGCTCCCGGCTGGGACCGAAAAGTCCTTCGATCTCGCTTGCGTGACCGTCGATCCGCGCAATCGTTCCCGGCCCGTTTGTAGACTTCTTCAAAGCCTCGCTTAGCTTTGACCTGGGAATCCGAATGTCCAGCCAATTAACTTTTCGGCGCTGGGGAAGCGGCTCGCTCGGAGCACAGAAATAGTCGCTGGCGATTTCACCGATCATAAAGTCGCCAGTTTGATCGGGAGACATCACCACGTCCCCAACGTTCATCCCTTCGCCAAGTGTCCATAACATGCCGCAGGCCAGTCCAGCTGCGACAGATGTCTTATCTGGGTTTCGATCCAGAAATACAGGCCTCATCCTCGCATTGAAGTCGCGCCAATTTTCATCGAATTGGCCTGATAAATCGCGGTCGAAACCCCAATGGACACCAATAAAACCGTCTCGCGCTGCATCTTCTGCAAACTTTGCACCCCGGCCAAGTCTTACACGGTAATATGAGCGATCCGGCAAGTTGAACTCCATGTTGTTAACTGTTTACACTCCGCAGCCTAACCCACCACGGTCACAAAGCTATCGATCACGCGCTTGGTGCCGACGCCTTCAAACTCGATTTCTAGCTTATTGCCTTCCTGGTCCACCACGCAGCCCGTGCCGAATTTCGCGTGCTCAACCATCGCGCCGATGCGGATGTCGGGGCGCGGGGGACTGGCGAAGCTGGCGGCGGATCGGCCCTGTTCGCGCACGCGCACCTGTTTCGTTTCATAACCCGATGCCACCGCGCGCTGCCATCCGGGCCCGCGCGTTTTGGCAGCAGCCGGGCGCTGGGCGGCGACATGAGCGAACGGGTCTTCGTTTTCCGACCAGTTTGCCTGCCACAGGCTGGCACCGCCCGTCATCGTGGTTTCCGCCTCGATATGTTCGTCCGGCAATTCCTCGATAAAACGCGACGGGATCGAGCTGATCCATTGGCCGTAAATGCGCCGGTTGGCAGCGTGCAGGATAATGCAGCGTCGCCGCGCGCGGGTGATCGCGACATAGCCAAGGCGGCGTTCTTCTTCGAGGCTGGCAAGGCCCCCTTCGTCAATCGAGCGCTGAGAGGGGAACACACCTTCTTCCCAGCCCACGCAAAAGACATGGTCAAATTCCAAGCCCTTGGCCGCGTGCATTGTCATGATGGTGACGGTTTCTTCAGCGTCGCCGCGATCATTGTCCATGACCAGGCTCACATGCTCTAAAAAGTCGCCCAGCGTTTCATATTCTTCCATCGCGCGCGCAAGTTCGGAGAGGTTTTCGGCCCGGCCCGCACTTTCAGGAGAGCGATCGCTTGCGAGCATATCGCTATACCCGCTTTCATCCAGCACTAGACGGAGCAGATCCGCAGGGGTCATTTCCTCTGCCGCCTGCCGCCAGCTTAGAAAGCTGCGCATCAATCCGCCAATGGTGTTCGCCGCGCGCTTGGGCATTTCGTCGCTGTCCGCCAGTTCCAGCGAAGCGGCGGCCAGCGGCAGCCCGGTGCGGCGCGCGTGCTGGTGCATTTTTTCCAAGGCTTTCGCGCCAAGCCCGCGTTTGGGTTGGTTATAGATCCGTTCAAACGCCAGATCATCCTGGGGTTGGGCAATCACGCGCAGATAGGCCAGCGCATCGCGAATTTCGGCGCGTTCATAAAAACGGAAACCGCCAATGATCCGGTAATTGACGCCGATCTGGATAAAGCGGTCTTCAAATTCGCGGGTCTGATATTGCGCGCGCACCAAAATGGCGACCTGATCGAGCGGCGCGCCTTCCCCTTCCAATCGCTCAATCTCTTCGCCCACGCGCCGCGCTTCTTCGGGCGCGTCCCACACGCCGATCACGCGCACTTTGTCGCCCGCTGTTGCCTGCGTCCAAAGCGATTTTTCATGGCGTTCAGAATTAGCGCGGATCAGGCCGGATGCCGCCCCCAGAATATGCGAGGTGGAGCGGTAGTTTTGTTCCAGCCGGACAACATGCGCGCCGGGAAAATCTTTTTCAAACCGCAGGATATTGGCAACTTCGGCCCCGCGCCAGGAATAGATCGACTGATCATCATCGCCCACCACGCAGATATTCTTGCGCGTTTGAGCCAGCAGCCGCAGCCACAGATATTGGACCGCATTGGTGTCCTGATATTCGTCCACTAGAATGTATTTGAACCGGTCCTGATACCCGGCAAGCACATCTGTGTGCGCGCGAAAGATGTTGAGGATGTGCAGCATCAGATCGCCAAAATCGCAGGCGTTCAAAGCTTTCATCCGGTCCTGATACAGCCGATACATGGCCGCGCCGCGCCATTGGCGTAGGCTTCATTTTCGGCTGCATCGAGATCACCGGGGTTCAGCCCCCGGTTCTTCCAGCGATCAATCAGCCCCGCCAATTGGCGCGCGGGCCAACGTTTTTCATCCAGATCATTGTCATTGATGAGCTGTTTTAGCAGCCGTAATTGATCATCGGTGTCGATAATCGTGAAATTGGATTGGAGGCCCGCGAGTTCCGCATGGCGGCGCAGCATCTTGGCGCAGATCGAATGGAATGTGCCTAGCCACGGCATTCCAGCACCGTTTGGGCCGTCACCGCCAGAGCCACCGGACGGGTCCAAATGCCCCGCCACCCGTTCGCGCATTTCGCGCGCGGCTTTATTGGTAAAGGTAACGCACAATATCTGGCTGGGCCAGGCGCGCCCGGTTGCGACCAGATGCGCCAGGCGCGCTGTCAGCGCCGCCGTCTTGCCCGTGCCAGCGCCCGCCAGCATCAAAACCGGGCCTTCTGTTGTCAGCACAGCTTCGCGCTGCGGCGGGTTCAGCCGCGCGGCATAGGCAGGCACGCTGCCTTGCGGCGGGGGAGGGGCGTCGGCGGTTTGGGGGAGAGTGTTTTCCATGGGTCTGTATGTGAACAGGTAGAGAACGAAGCCCCGTCAAGCAAGGGCGCATTGCACAGCTTTACCCGGCATCGTCACCGATCTGGCGCAGTCATCACCAGCAGCCATTTTCGATTTATCCCGCTTTTCCAACGCCTCTCGCCGGGATGTGCCATGGGCGCGGTGCCGGGGCGGCGCGGCTCTGGCCAGCGCGAGGTTGCCTGCGCATAAAGAATGCGTCCGGTCATAAGGGGATCGCAAAACCGGGCAAACGCAGTGTTCGTCGCGCTTGGGAGAAAACGCACAAATTCCATTGGAGAACACCCTCATGCGTACCCATTCACTCTACCTGGTCAGCGGCAGTTTTGCAGCGCTGACTATGGGCAATCCCACCCTCGTCGCTGCCATGGTGCAGGATGAAGCCGCGATCGAACAAGGCGAAGTTGTCACCGAAACTGCCTCCGCGATGACGGACGAACAGCAGATGATCTATGATGGCTGGCCCGCCGATCAGCAGGCTGCTTTTTCGGGATGGCCTGCCGAAACTCAGGATTACTACTGGTCACTTCCCGCAGAGCGTCAGGAATTGTTCTGGCGGATCACCGATGACAACAAAGTGTCGCTTACCGCCATGGGCGAAGAAGACCGCGCCAATGCCTGGCAAATGATCGAAGCGCGCGCCGCTGCGGTCGAAGGGGAAGCTGCGGCCCCGCCGCCGCCCGCCGCTCAGCCAGAGCCGGAAGCGCAAGTGATGCCGGAAGCTGAGCCCCAAGCAGAGCCCCAAGCAGAACCAATGCCGGAACCTCAACCGGAACTCTAATCCTTAACCGGATAGCCTTGCCCAAAATGGGTGGTCATTGGGGCGAGGCAGCCGGGTCGGTGTGACCAAGCGCAAGACGCATAAGCGTCAGCTTGGCCTTACCGACCCGGCGCTCTTTTTCGATATCTAAGCCCTTGACCATCACGTCTTCCTTGGCGGCGGTTTCAAGCGCGATCCAGGTCGCTTCACCAATCCAGCCAAGGCGCTGCAACCGGTCAAGCGCCACCGCGCCTGCGCCTGTGAAATAGGGCGGATCAAGCAGCAGCAGATCATAAGGCTCGCGCGCCGGGCCAAGCCGGGTGACGGAGGCCGCCTCAATTCGCGTTTGCGCGCGCGCATCCAGCGCGTCCACATTGGCTTCGATCGCATCAAGGGCTGCGCGGTCCTGTTCAACAAACAGGCACTGCGCCGCGCCGCGTGACAAGGCTTCAAATCCCAAAGCGCCTGACCCTGCAAACAGGTCTGCGACGCGCAGGTCTTCAAAACTTCCCAGCCGGCTGGTCAGCATTGAAAACAGCGTTTCGCGCGTGCGGTCGGCTGTGGGCCGGGTGGCATCGCCTTTGGGCGCGGTGAGTTTGCGCCCGCGCCAATTGCCCGCAATAATCCTCATTGCATCCTCACTTCTGGCGCTTCAGTGCTGCCTGAAAGCGCGCCAGATCGCCTTTGCGAATGATCGCTGCCTGGCCGCGCGGCAGATCGCCCAGTTCAAACGGGCCATAAGCGGTGCGGATCAGCCGGTTCACTTTCAGCCCCAGATGTTCGAGCACTTTGCGAACCTCGCGGTTCTTGCCTTCGGTGATGGTCATTTCGATCCATTGGTTTTTGGCGCTGCTCGCGCCGCCGCCGCTGCTGCCGCCTCCTGAGCGTTCAAGATTGGCATCAATCGGGCCGTAACGCACGCCGTCAATCTCCACGCCATCGGCAAGGTCTTCCAGCTGGCTTTGATGCACATCACCAAAAGCGCGCGCGCGGTAAGTGCGCGGAATACCGGTGGAGGGCAGCTCCATCTGGCGTTTCAGCCCGCCATCATTGGTCAGCAGCAATAACCCTTCGGTGTTGAGATCAAGCCTGCCAATCGGCATCAGCCGCGGCGTATCTTTGGGCAGGGCATTGGTGAGCGCGGCATAGATTGTGGGCCGCCCGGCAGGATCACGCTCTGCGGTGATAAGACCCGTTGGCTTGTGAAAAGTGTAAAGCCGCGTTGCCTCGGGCTCGGGGGCAAGCGGTTTTCCATCGACCCGCACTCCGCGCAAATCACGCAGGAACGTTGCGGGCGTTTTCACCAGATCACCGTCCAGCGTAATGCGCCCGGCCTCGATCATGCGTTCAATCTCTCGCCGGCTGGCAACACCAGCGCGCGCAAGCAATTTGGCGATGCGATCACCTTCGGGGCGATCAGAGCGGCGGTCAGGATTGGTTGGCATATCCCGGTGCGCCTAAGCGCTTAAGCGTGGTCCCGCAAGAGATCGGCAATGTTCGCATGAAACCGCGTGATCCCTGCCTCCAGCGTGCCAAGCGTAATATGTTCAATCGCGCCGGAGGAAAGCCCTTCCTGGCCAAGCTCTGCTGCGCGGAAATCTTCTGAGGCAAACACCCCGCCATCGAGCAGCGCCCAGCTGCGTTCCCAATGGTCGCGCGCTTTGTCGCTTGCGGGCGCTTCGGGGATCAGCATGAAGTCCTCAACGATAGTGTGTCCCACCGATTGCGGCATCAGCACCATGATGTTGATGTAATCAGGGCTGGGCACGATAATTGTTGCAGGCACCAGCTGATAAGCAAAAGTCGCCGTTTTGCGCAAAGCAGCCATACAGGTGAGGTCGCTCGCGTTCATCTCTTCGGCACGTCCGACAAGGCTGCGCTGATGCGGCCCGATCTGGTCGCCTGCGGTCACGCCGTCTTTGAAGAACGGCCCGATTGTGTCTGCGTGCAGACGGGTGACGTGATAGCTTTCCAGAAACGCATCCATGATGAGCTTCCAATTGCCGTTCACACTGTGCGTTTTGCGGCGAAACAGATGCGCGTCTTGCATTCCGAACGCGGCAAAATCCTCGCCCAGAATGTCGGCATGGGTGAAATCGGCATCGGGCGATGGCGAAAACCAGATCAGTCCGCCTGCCTCACGCGATGGCAATTCGGTAAGGCCGTGCTCCGATTTATCAAGCCCTGCGAATGTCTCTGGCCGGGGTAGAGCAAGCAGCTTGCCATCAAGGGTATAGGTCCAGGCGTGATAGGGGCACACAAGGCGCTTGGTGCACTGCACATCCTCCCCTTCGACCAGACGCGTGCCGCGATGCTGGCAGACATTGAGGAACACATGCGCGGCTCCAGCGGCATCGCGCGTGATCAGCAATGGCCGCCCGGTATCGCTGTGCGCGGCTGCCATGCCCGGTTCTGGCAGCAAAGCCGATGGGCACAGCACCTGCGGCATCCGATCAAACAAAGCCGCTTTCTCGCGCGCAAAGTGATCTGGCGAGGTGTAAAGCGATGCGGGCAGGGTTCCGATCGCGTCAGCCGTGCGTGTCTCGCCGCTCTCGATGATCTTGGCGAGCGCCAATTGCCCCGGTGTTGGACGCAGGGCCCGCTCGGTTCTTGAACCATCTGCGGTGTTGGAGCCATCCGGCAGGGGCGCGGCTGTGGACGCATTCATATCACTGTCACTCTGGCGTTCCTATTCCTCTCATCCCCCGCTAGTGTGCCACGAAACGGGTAAAACGCAAAAGGGATCGAGATTTGACAGAGGCAGCGGCAGATAATCAGGCAAAGCCGGGCTGGGGCACATTGCTGCGTTCGCTGCGCAGTCCCAAAAGCGGTTTCATGGTTCTGTTCGGCTTCGCCCAAGGGCTTCCGCCTGCTCTGTTTTTGGGTACTCTTTATGCCTGGTTAAGCGAGGCTGAGGTCGATCTTGAAACGATGGGCGTTTTCTCGCTCGTGGGGCTAATGTATGCTTTTCAATTCTTGTGGTCCCCGCTGCTCGATAAAGTGAACATACCCGGCCTCAGCAAGCTGGGTAAGCGCAAGCAGTGGATGGTGCCGATGCAGCTTGTTGTCGGCGCTGCGCTTGTCACGATGAGCACGCTAAACCCCGCCACATCCTTGGGCTGGTTCAGCCTACTGGCCGCGATTGGAGCTTTCGCCAGCGCCACGCAGGATATTGCGATCAACGCCTGGCGAATTGATGTCGCTGACGAGGTCGCAACGCTCGATATTCTCTCTACCATTACGCAAATGGGTTTCCGCCTTGCCGCATTGGTGGGCGGCGCATTTGGTCTGATATTGGCGGAACATATCGGCTGGCCTCAAACATATGTGATTATGGGCGGCCTTATGCTGGTTATCGGTTTTGCAGGACTGTTTGCGCCTGATGTTAAAGTGTCTGACAAGACCACTGCCATTGCTGCAAGCGATGAGGAATTTGCTCAGCTTAATGCGGTTGGCGAAGTGAATGAGAAGACTCGCAACCGCGCCCTTTTGACCGTGGGCGTTTTGTGGGGCTGGGCCATCATCACGGTGGTTGTTTTTATGTACCGTTCGATGACATCGGTGCCCGAAGACCGCCCCGATGTGACACTTTTTACCACCACCTATGGCCCCTTGATTGTTTTGGCGACCATCGTTCTGCCCGCTTTTGTCGCGGCATGGGTGGCCAAGCAAAAGCGCGACGGGACCAATGTTATCGTCGCGGTTGAGGCACCCGGTGTGGTTAAACCTGCGACTTTCACCGATCATCTTTACCGCGCGCTTGTGCTGCCATTGGTTGAATTTGTGAGCCGCATGGGCTGGTCGCTGGTGCTGATTTTGGCGCTTGTTCTCACTTACCGCATCACCGATTCCGTTTGGGGTGTGTTCGCATACCCGTTCTATCTGGGTGAACTGGGTTACACGGGTGAAGATGTTGCGTTTGCGTCCAAGATCCTTGGGATCTTTGCGATTATTCTGGGTCTTGCAGTGGGCGGCTGGCTTATCACCGTCTTCGGGCGGATGTTTATGCTGACATTTGGCGCGGCTGTCGCTGCGGCCACCAACCTGCTTTATGCAGAGCTCGCCCAAGGCGGCGCAATGATGCAAGCGGCCAGCGATGCAATTGGCTTTACCTGGGCGGTGGAAAGCATGGCGAGCGGTCTTGGCTTTATCTTCTTCACCGCGTCGCCGCCTTCTGAAGGCTTGGCAAAACTGGCTTTCACAATCTTCTGGGAGAACCTCGCCATTGGGATCGCAGGTGCCGCCTATATTGCCTGGCTCAGCTCGATTGTGGCCAAGAAATATGCGGCTGTGCAGTTCGCTCTGCTGTCATCCTTGACGCTGCTTATCGGCACTCTTGGCAGAGGGGCGCTTGGCCAGATGATCGAGGATCGCGGATATTACTTCGTCTTCATCTTTACCGCTCTCATCGGTGTGATTGCCGTGGTCTTGTGCGCGCTGGAATGGATGCGTGAAAGCCGCGCCGGGGCGAAAGCGGGCATTGTCACGCCTGATCCTGTCGCCGCTCAACCGGCGGCCTAACTTTTGAGCGAGCAGCGCACCTTTTGGAGCGCGGGCGCAGCCTATTTTGAAAAGGAAGTGCTCGCCGCCTTTGCGGTGGGCGTCTCTTCGGGCTTTCCCTATGCGATGATCGGCGCGACGCTGACGACGCGGTTGGCGCAGGACGGGATCGATGTGAAAACGGTCGCGGCTTTCAGCCTCGCTTTTCTGGTCTACAATCTCAAAGTGTTCTGGGCATGGATCGTAGACGGAGTGCGCTTGCCCGTTCTGGGCGCGCTGGGTCAGCGGGTTTCGTGGATGGTTCTAGCGGGCGCTTTGGTGATCGCAGCGGTGGTGAACCTTGCGCTGGTTGACCCCGCAGACAGCTTGACGGCCACCATCATAGCAGCGGTGCTGGTGGGAATTGCAGGGGCAACCTTTGATATTGTGATCGATGCCTACCGGATCGAGATATTGCGGCCTGACCAAATGGGCACTGGCGCAGGGATGAACCAATATGGCTGGCGCGTAGGCTCTGCTGGCGCGGGAGCCATCGCGCTGGTGGTGGCGGCGCGGTATGGGTGGGAAACGGCCTATCTGGCATGTGCGGGCTTTGCTTTGCCCGCTATGCTCACCGCGTTAATTATGGGCGAACCCGCAAGGCGAAAGGCAATGAATGCACGGCACGGGCTGGGGGAGATCTGGCAATCGGTCGCAGGGCCATTTGCGGAGTTCTTCGCCCGGCACGGCGCGTGGCTGGTGCTCGCCTTTATCCTTGTCCACAAAATCGGCGATACGCTGGCAAACCTGACATTTCGCCTGCTGTTTGAGCATCTTGGATACTCCAATGACGAAATCGCTTTGTACGATGTGGGCGTGGGGTTTTGGGCCTACATCATCGGCATATTCGCCGGCGGCGTGATCTATGCGCGGCTGGGATTGAAGCGCTCTGTCTTACTGGCATTGATCCTGATGGCGGTTTCGAATGTCAGCTTTGCCGCATTGGCGGGGGCAGGGCACTCCAATCTCGGCCTTGCTGGCGCGATAGGGTTTGAGAATTTCGCCAGCGGATTTGGCGGCGTGGTGGTGGTCGCGTATTTCTCGGTTTTGTGCGACTTGCGCTTCACCGCCGCGCAATATGCGCTGATCTCTGCGGGCGCGAGCATTGTGGGACGATTGTTGACAGGAACAGGCGCTGGCGCGCTAATTGAGGGGCTGGGCTATGTGCAGTTCTATCTGCTGACGACCGTTTTGGCGCTGCCGGGGATCGTGTTGTTTGCATGGATGATGCGCGCAGGGCTGGTCGATGATGCACTGGGGAGTGCGGGGCGGGAGACTTGAAACGGCTTCCTGCGAGAGCAGCGAGCCCGCGCCCGCCCACCCCATGGTGGGCGCGTTCCGCGCCGACCTGGGCGGCCGCTTTGCAACCGTTGTGCGTTAGTCCGGGATTTCATCATTCAACTTGAGCGCCTCGCCAGCGAGGTAGAGCGAGCCTGCGATCAAGATGGGGAGACCATCATCGGGAAGGCTGAGCACTGCGTCCTCCAGATTGTCCGCTGCCACCGCATCCGGGCCAAAGGCCGATGCAGGATGTGCGTCGTGACCGGGTACTGGAACAATTCGAAGCGAGCGAACGCGATCCCCTAGCGGATCAAGCAAAGCGCGCGGGTTTTTATTGTCAAGCATTCCAAGAACAAGATGAAGCGGCCCTTCAAGCGCCTCAGCAATGGCGACGCCTGCGCTTAGGTTATGACCCCCGTCGAGCCAGACGGGTGATGCCGTAAGCGTGGTTAGGGGACCGTTTGATAAAAGTTGCATGCGCGCCGGCCAGTTTGCCTTACGGGCACCCCTTTTGATGGCTTTGTCGTCTATCGATAACTTATCTTGAGCGAGAAGCATCGTGATCGCCAATCCAAGGTTGTGCGCCTGGTGCTCACCGACAAGCGAGAAATGCAGCCGGGTGTCGTCAAGGTAATCTGTGTGGTAGTAAGCATCGCCAAGCGAGGTGTAGAAGTTGAGATAGCTCTCTTCGAGTTTGGCGCCAGCACGCTGGGCCACATCGCGGATGGCGGCGCGCGCTTCAGGCGGATAGCTGTTCACCAAAGTGACCAAAGGCACACCCGGTTTCGCAATCCCCGCTTTCTCAAATGCAATCCGCGCGATCGGCTCTTTGGGAACGCCTTCCTCTGGCGCGAGCAGGAACTTCTCATGGTCGATGCCCAAAGCTGCAATCCCGCAAGCAGCAAGCACATCAGGCTCCATCACATTGGTAGCATCGAGCCGCCCGCCAAGGCCCACTTCAACCACGCACGCATCGGCAGGCACGCGGGCAAATTCGGTAAAGGCCGCCGCGATGGTTATCTCGAAGAAACTGCACCCAAGCCCCTCTGCTGCATCGAAGACCTCTTCGAGCAGTTCAGCCAGCCGCGAATCCTCGATCAGCTTGCCCGCAACCCGGAAACGTTCATTATACCGCACCAGATGCGGCGAAGTGGTTACGTGGACCCGGTAACCCTGCGCCTCAAGCATCGCGCGCAGGAAAGCGCAAGTTGATCCCTTGCCATTGGTGCCTGCAACATGAAAAACCGGCGGCAACCTTTTATGCGGATTGCCAAGCCGCGCCAGCAATTCGCGCACCGCATCAAGCCCCAGAACATCGCGCTGGATGCTCAATCCCGACAGGCGATCAAGCTGCGCCTGAACGCGCGGATCATCCGAACGGCCCATATCTCGCATGGTTAGAGGCGAGCGCCTTACGCTGCCGCTGAGGGCCGCATGTAATCGAGCACCTGCGCCAAGGTGGTTTTCAGGTCGCGCCGGTGCACCACCATATCAACCATGCCGTGCTTGTGCAGATATTCCGCGCGCTGGAACCCTTCGGGTAGTTGTTCGCGGATCGTGTCCTGAATGACGCGCTGCCCGGCAAATCCGATAAGCGCGCCCGGCTCTGCGATCTGGACATCGCCCAGCATCGCATAGCTTGCCGTAACCCCGCCCGTGGTCGGATCGGTCAGCACGACAATGTAGGGCAGGCCCGCTGCCTTTAATCGGCGCGTCATCACCGTGGCCCGCGGCATTTGCATGAGGGACAAAATACCCTCTTGCATACGCGCGCCGCCTGCCGCTGTTACCACGACATAGGCGGCCTTGCGCGCCAAAGCTCGTTCGGCCCCAGCGCAAAACGCCATACCAACCGCCATGCCCATGGAGCCGCCCATAAAGCCGAAATCCTGCACGCCCACGACTGCAGGATTGCCCTCAATCGCGCCCGATCCCACCACAAAGGCATCATCATGCGGGTTCTTTGCCCGCGCGATCTTCAGCCTGTCGGTGTATTTCTTGGAATCCTTGAATTTCAGCGGATCCTCGGTCACCTGCGGCTGCGGCAGCAGGTCAAAACCGGGATCAAGCAGCAGGCCAAGCCGCGCATCTGCGCCAATGCGCCCGTGATGTTCGCATTTGTGGCAGACCGAGAGGTTCTCCTCATACTCGGCGACAAACAGCATTTCCTTGCAATTGGAGCATTTGATCCAAAGGTCTTTTTCCGTGCTCTTTTTCTCATCGGAAAAGCCGAGCGAATTGCGAACTCTGTTGAACCAGCTCATGTTTTTGCTTCCCTGATTGCAGCGACCATGTTTGCCGTCAGCTCTTGTAACTTAGCCGGAGCATCTGCGCCATATTCGCCCACCAAGTCAACGAGGGCAGAGCCAACAACCACACCATCTGCAACTTTGGCGATCTGCGCGGCTTGCTCTGGCGTGCGTACTCCGAACCCGACCGCGACGGGAAGATCAGTGGCCGCTTTAAGACGTTTGACAGCATCGGCAATAGAGCTTTGCGCGGCTTGTTGCAGCCCTGTGATACCGGCGACGGAGACGTAATAGAGAAATCCATCTGCATTGGTGAGCACGGCGGGAAGGCGCTCATCCGTCGTGGTCGGGGTTGCCAGCGGGATCCATGCAACGTCATGCCCGTCAAGTTCTTCGGCGAGCTCTGCGTTCTCCTCAGGCGGCATATCGACGCAGATGACGCCATCGACGCCCGCCCGGTAGCATCGTTTCGTAAACCAAGGCGCACCGCGGCGGATCATCGGATTGGCATATCCCATCAGGATCAGCGGGACATCAGGGTGTCGCTGAGCAAAATCGCCCGCAATTTTGAACACGTCCTCCGTGGTGGTCCCTGCGCCAAGCGAGCGCAGGTTAGCAGCCTGAATAGCAGGCCCGTCCGCCATCGGATCGGTGAATGGCATACCTAGCTCGATAACGTCAGCTCCCCCTGCGACGAGCGCGTCAAGATTGGCCGCCGTGTCGCCATCGCCGGCAGTGATGAAAGCGACGAAGGCGGGGTGGGGTTTGGAGAAGGCGGATTGGAGGCGGGTCATCACAAAGCCCCCTCACCTTCAGGGGAGGGGGTTGGGGGAGGGGGACTTGCCTGCAAATCAGCCACAACTTCGCCCAAACGGGTCAAAACACCATCCATATTGTCCATCACTTCAAGGTTTGAAAATCTGATCACCGTGTATCCCTGATCGTTCAAATATTGTGTTCTTGCCGCGTCGTAGTTTTGTTGGCCTGCATGAGTGTCACCATCAATTTCAACCACCAACTTGGGCGCGTTTGAGACAAAATCAGCGATGTAGTTCCCAATCACCTTTTGCCTGCGAAACTTGATCCCTTGGAACCGCTCGGCTCTCAACTGATGCCACATCCGACGTTCGGGCTCTGGCATGACCTTGCGCATTTCTTTGGCCCTGTTCGTGAGGCGAGGGTCGCGCATTACCCCTCTCCCAACCCTCTCCCCTGAAGGTGAGAGGGCTTTTTGGGTCGTATCATTGCCCAAACAATTAGCCCGAGAGCTAAAATCGTGAAGCCAATCCAAGCAATCGCAAGATACCTTTCAAATTCTGGAGCTACCGGCTGGCAAAAGCCAAAGTGAATGCCGTCCTCTCTCGCGCGTCGGCAAGGGTCTCCATTTCTCTCCCAATCGACGACACGCGTAATGAGTGCCAAACTGTACAAGTAGCCCATCGCGAAGGACGATAGGACCGAAAGGGCAGCAATCAGCAACCGCCAATCGCACTTCACATCTCCACCCCAAGCTTCTCGGCCACGGTGAAAATGTCCTTATCGCCGCGCCCACACAGGTTCATGCAGATGATCTCGTCCTCGCGCATTTGCGGTGCGCGTTTCGCGACTGCTGCGAGGGCATGGGAGGGCTCCAACGCAGGAATAATCCCCTCGGTCCGGCAGAGAAGTTGGAAGCCTTCGAGGGCCTCATCATCAGTAACCGCAGTGTATTCAACCCGCCCACTTTCTTTCAGCCAGGCGTGTTCGGGGCCGATGCCGGGATAGTCTAGTCCTGCGCTGATCGAGTGGCCTTCGGTGATCTGACCGTCTTCGTCTTGCAGTAGGTAGGTCTTGTTGCCGTGCAGCACGCCGGGCGCTCCGCCCAAGAGACTTGCCGCGTGCTCATCGCCATCAAGACCGTGGCCTGCCGCCTCAACGCCGAGCATTTTTACATCCACATCGTCCAAGAACGGATGGAACAGGCCCAAAGCGTTTGAGCCTCCGCCAATGCATGCAATCAGCAGGTCGGGCAGCCGGCCAATGCGGGCGAGCAATTGCGCGCGCGCTTCGGTGCCGATGACGCTTTGAAAATTGCGCACGAGTTCCGGGTAGGGGTGCGGGCCTGCCGCCGTGCCGATGATATAGAAAGTGTCGTGGACATTCGCGACCCAGTCGCGCAGGCCTTCGTTCATCGCGTCTTTCAAAGTCGCGCCGCCGCTGGTGACGGGGACGACTTCCGCGCCGAGCAGTTTCATGCGGAACACATTGGGCGATTGGCGCGCGACATCTTCTGCGCCCATATAGATGACGCAGGGCAGGCCGAACCGCGCGCACACCGTCGCGGTCGCAACCCCGTGCTGGCCTGCGCCTGTTTCAGCGATAATGCGCGTTTTGCCCATGCGGATCGCGAGCAGGATTTGACCGATACAGTTGTTAATTTTGTGCGCGCCGGTGTGATTAAGCTCGTCGCGCTTAAACCAGACCTGCGCGCCCATTCCTGCTTTGGCAGTTTTGCGCAGTTCCTCGGTCAGCCGCTCGGCGTAATAGAGCGGGGAAGGGCGGCCCACATAATGTTCCAGAAGGTCGTCAAATTCGGCCTGAAAGGCCGGATCAGCCTGCGCGGCGCGATATTCGCGTTCCAGATCAAGGATCAGCGGCATCAGCGTTTCAGCGACATAGCGTCCGCCAAATTCGCCAAAATGCCCGCGGTCATCGGGCTGATTGCGGAAGGAATTGGGTTGTTTGTTCATGATTGCAGCGCCGCCTGACAGAAGGCCTTGATCTTGTCCACGTCCTTGATGCCGGGGCCGGTTTCGACCCCTGATGATGTATCGACCAGATCAGCACCTGTCAGATCGATTGCTTCGGCGACGTTTTCAGGGGTTAGCCCGCCTGCAAGGCCCCATGGCACGGTGTGCTCAAATTCCTTCAACAGCTCCCAGCGAAACGCGGCGCCATTGCCGCCGGGCAGAGCTTGCCTGCCATCTTTGGGTTTTGGCGCTGGGGCGTCGAACAGCAAACGGTCAACTTTGCCTTCGAAGCGGGCGGATTTCGTCAGCGTTTCTGCATCGCGCACGCCCAGCGCTTTCCACACTTCGACCCTGCCTTTTTCGCGCACCAATCCCGTCCATTCCGGCGTTTCGCGGCCATGAAACTGAACGATGTCGGGTTTGACGGTGTCGATCGCGTGCCCCGTTTCCTCAACCGAGGCATTCACGAGCAGCAGAACGGTTTTCGCCCTTCCTGCGATCAACCCGCGCAAGGTTGCCGCCATATCGAGCGCCACGTGGCGCGGGCTTTGCGCAAAGTGAACCAGGCCAATATGAGTCGCACCCGCATCAATAGCGGTGTTGATGGCAAGCGGGGTTTTCAGCCCGCAGATTTTGATTTGCATAGGTCTTAAAACTCAAATAGTTAAAGCGTCGCTTCAATCGCGCGGGCTGCCGCGACCGGATCATCCGCTCGGCTGATCGGGCGGCCGATCACCAGCACGCTGGCGCCATTGTCGCGGGCTGATCGCGGGGTGACGACGCGTTTTTGATCGCCTGTGCCTGAGCCTGACGGACGAAGGCCGGGGACGACGAAGAACCCGTCTTTCCATTGCTTGTGCACTTTGCCGACTTCGCGGCCCGAGCACACAATCCCATCGAGGCCCGCTTTCTCAGCCAATTCGGCCAAGCGCATCACCTGCGTCTCAGCGCTGCCGTAAATGCCTGTATCGGTGAGGTCATTGCTGTCGAGGCTGGTGAGCGTGGTCACCGCGACAACTTTGCACCCTTCGGCGGCCGCGGCCTTGGCATCCTCCATCATCGCGCGCCCGCCCGATGCATGGACCGTAACGATGGCAGGTTCATAGACATGCACCGCCATCATGGCAGCGGCGACAGTGTTGGGAATGTCGTGAAACTTGAGATCGAGAAAAATGGGGAGGCCCATATGCGCAATCTCGTGCACGCCGTGTCCGCCATGCGCGCAGAAAAACTCCAGCCCCAACTTTACCCCGCCAATATGCGACTTCACCTTTTTGAGAAGCGCGAGCGCGGGATCAACCTGCGGCACATCCAGCGCAAGAAAGATCGGATTGCTCATGTCGAGGCGCCTTGGCCGGGTGACAATCCCCCATCGCTCCCGGCGGTTTCCACAGGCTTATCCACTGGTGAATCCACCTCAGGTGCAATATCAGGTCTGCGCGATAGGGCGTTGGATTTGATTGAGCTTTCTAGGCTTCGAATGCGCCGATTAAGGCTCCATTTGACGCCGCGATGGTAGATCCAGAACGGCACCACACCAAGCAGCCAGAAAACCAGCGCAATGACGCCAACCGGCCAATCAAACCCGACAGGGTCAGCAGAAGGCCAGAACTTAACCCGCTGCGGCTCTCCATAATTGATCAGCACGAAGATAGCGACGAACACTGTCACCAAAACCCAGATAAGAGTGCGCACGATTTGCACGAGGTGAACCCCTGTTTTGAATTGCTTCGGTCACGCTCAGCCTAGGCTTTTTGCGCGCTAAGTCCAGTTTGACGGGCCAAGTCTGGGCAGACTCTTAGGGCCCGGTCAGGCAGATAAAGCCCGGCCGGGTAGGGTGAGTTTAGCCGAACACGCGGTTAAAGATCGTCTCGACATGTTTGAAATGGTAGGCGAGGTCGAATTTCTCCTCCAGCTCATCCTCGCTCAGCACTTTGGTTACCTCGCCATCGGCTTTCAGCAGATCAAGCAGCGACAGTTTGCCTGAGCTTTCCCACACTTTCATCGCGTTGCGCTGCACGATGGCATAGGCATCCTCGCGGCTGACGCCTGCCTGAGTGAGCGCAAGTAGCACGCGCTGCGAATGCACAAGCCCGCCCATGCTATCAAGATTGGCCTGCATCCGCTCAGGATAGACCAGCAATTTTTCCACCACACCCGTCAGCCGCGCAAGGCTGAAATCGAGCGCAATTGTCGCATCGGGGCCGATATAGCGCTCAACCGAGGAATGCGAGATATCGCGTTCATGCCACAGCGCGACATTTTCAAGCGCAGGCATCGCATAGCTGCGGATCATGCGCGCCTGGCCAGTGAGGTTTTCGGTCAGCACCGGATTGCGTTTGTGCGGCATGGCCGATGAGCCCTTTTGGCCCTTGGAGAAATACTCTTCTGCTTCCAGCACTTCGGTGCGCTGCAAATGGCGGATTTCCACCGCCAACCGCTCGATCGAGCCCGCAATCACCGCCAAAGTGGCGAAATACATTGCGTGGCGGTCGCGCGGGATCACCTGTGTGCTGATGGGTTCAGGGGTAAGGCCAAGCTGATCGGCAACATAATCTTCAACCGATGGATCGATATTGGCAAAGGTGCCCACCGCGCCTGACACGGCGCAGGTCGCAATTTCCGCGCGCGCTGCCACCAGCCGCGCCCGGCAGCGGTCAAATTCGGCATAGGCTTGCGCCAGTTTAAGCCCGAAAGTCACAGGTTCTGCATGGATGCCGTGGCTGCGCCCGATTGTGGGGGTGAACTTGTGTTCCTCAGCACGGGTTTTGATCGCGGCCAGCAGCGCATCAAGATCGGCCAGCAATATGTCGGATGCGCGCGCCAATTGCACTGACAGCGTCGTATCGAGCACATCAGAGCTGGTCATGCCCTGATGCATAAAGCGGGCTTCATCGCCGACTTGTTCTGCGACCCAGGTGAGAAAGGCGATCACATCGTGCTTTGTCACCGCTTCGATGGCGTCGATCGCGGCGACATCGATGGCAGGATTGGTCGCCCACCAATCCCACAGCGCTTTCGCCGCGCTTTCGGGCACCACGCCAAGGTCGGCGAGCTTTTGCGTCGCATGCGCCTCTATTTCGAACCAGATGCGAAATTTCGCCTCCGGCTCCCACAGGGCAGACATTTCGGGGCGGGCATAACGCGGGACCATGGGATCAGCTTTCCTTTGCGGTGGTGCGCATCAATGCGCTTGGCGTGCGGCTATGATCCGCAGGCGCGCTTGGCAAGAGTGTGCGGTGCGTCAGAAGCTGGCTTGTCCCCGATAACGGACACCTGCGAATACCCCAATTGGTGCCGGATTTGGACGTTTTTCTCCTTTGGAGTGATTTCCAAAACCGTTTGACTCGCCTAGTTTCACTTATAAACTGCAATTCTACACTTTGATTTCTGGGGCTTATTCATGACAATTCGAACTTGGCGCGCAGGTATTTGCGTTGCCGCATTGGTGTGGTCTTCGGCGTCGCTCGCGGGCGATGAACCGATTTACGAGCCTGCGCCCGATTGGATTGAGCCTGCCTTTCTCGATACGATTGATCGCGATCCCGGCAATTCAATGCTGGTGAATGACACGCAGCTGCGCATTATCGAAGGGCGTTTGTGGGAATACAAAGATCTCGTCTACAAAATCTCCAGCCTTGCCGATCTGTCCAATGTCGGCACGCTAAAGGCCCAGTGGCTGCCCGATAAGGGCGATCTAATCGTCCACGAAGTTGCAATCTTGCGTGATGGCGAAGTGATCGACCTGATCGCGGCGGGTGAAGAAATGGAAGTGCTGCGCCGCGAACGGATGCTCGAACAGCGCATCCTCGATGGATCGCTTACTGCGACCATGGCAGTGCCCGGATTGCAAGTGGGCGATGAATTGCGCCTGCGATATTCGGTGACGACGTCCGATCAGGCTTTGGGCGATCAGGTGCAAAGCCAGTCTTATCTGTGGCGCAAGCAGGAAAATGGCGGGTTTCCCGGTAGCGGTTCAGGCAACACGCAAGAAGCCGATTTTGCCCGCGTGCGCGCTTCGTGGCCCAAGGGTTTGGGCGTTCAATATAAGGCAGGGCCAAACCTTGACGTGCCCGCAACCGATGACGAGGGCGGCTTCACCACGCTTGAGGTGACATTGCCGCTTGAGAAAGCAGACGACATTCCCAGCGATGCGCCGCTGCGGTATCAAGCAGGCACGATCCTGCAATTGGGCACGTTTGAGGCATGGTCCGATGTATCAAGCGTGATGGCGCCCTATTACGAAACCAATGGCGCGCTGGCGGGATTGGATGATTTGAGCGCGAAGGTGGAGGATATTCGCACCCAATATTCCGCCGATCTGGAACGCGCGGTCGCGGCGCTCGAACTGGTGCAGGAAGACATCCGCTATTTGCTCAACGGGCTGGATGGCGGGAATTACCTGCCGCAGGATGTCGCCACCACCTGGGATAAGAAATACGGCGATTGCAAAGCCAAAACGGTGATCCTGCTCGCTATTCTTGATGAGCTGGGAATTGCCGCAGAACCCGTTCTGGTATCCTCGCGCAGAGGCAATCTGGTGCCTGTATCGCTGCCTTTGCCCGGCGCGTTCGATCACGTGCTGGTGCGCGCGAGCATTGGCGGTAATCTGTATTACCTTGATGGCACGTCGCTGGGCGCGAACATCAATGTCGTCGGCAATGTGCCGAATTTCGAATACGCGCTGCCGATCCGGGCAAGCGGCGGTGATATTGAGCGCATAGAGCAGGTTTTGCCGCGCACGCCTGAGGTTTCCAATACCATCACGGTCGATGCCTCGGCCGGTGTTGATGTGCCCACTTTGGTCACCATGACCGCCAAGTTTTATGGCCCAGCCGCGGCCCAATTCACCGCAGCGGCGGAGAAAATCACCGAAGAGCGCAAACGTGCAATGTCGCGCGGGATGAGCAATGAATTGGCCATGGTCGAGTTTGACATCATTCCCGGCGAAGATGACAGCGAAGCGACCATGGTGATAAAGGGCG
The DNA here is from genome assembly GCF_057365035.1 of Erythrobacter sp. JB1-15. NCBI lineage: Bacteria > Pseudomonadati > Pseudomonadota > Alphaproteobacteria > Sphingomonadales > Erythrobacteraceae > Erythrobacter > Erythrobacter sp. JB1-15. The sequence continues at coordinate 3,080,164 of NZ_CP200295.1, read as the reverse complement.
TGTCGTCGCCTTCGTTCGAATTTGATGGGCCTCGCGGGGAAGCATCGATTGGCATGTTTGCCGAAGCTATGCGGTTTTCCCCGAATCGGACCCGGCGCGAATGGCGCGAAATCCCAGTGCGCAATGGCGCGCCGAGCAGCGTGCAGATGTCAATCGACCTCACGCTGCCTGATGCACCGGGCGGGTATGAACTGCGCGATGCTCAGCCGATTGATGTCACGATTGCAGGCAAGCATTATGAGCGCACAATCGCGCTCAACGGCATGCGATTGACCGCGCTTGAAAAACTGACCAGCCTGGGCGGGGAAACCGCGCCAGAGGCGTTCCGCGAAGAACGCCGCAAAGCAGCGGCACTCGTCCGCCAGAAGCCGCTGCTGATCGCGCCCGATGATGCACCGCGTATCTGGCGTTATGCGACCCAGAAAGATCGCAGCGCGCTGGAGCCCTTGGCCAAAGCCTATGCAAAGATGATCGAAAACGATCCGGATGAAATGAACCCGTACATTCTTCGTGCGGCATTCCGGTTTGACACGTTTGATTTTGCCGGTTCGCTGGAAGATATGGATAAAGTCGTCGAGCTGGAGCCGACAGCGGAGTTTTTCGGCCAGCGTTCGACGGTTCATGCAATGCTTGGCGATCAGAAAAGCCAGAAAGCCGATCTGGAAGAAGCCTATGCGCTTGATCCGACCCCATCACGGGCGATTGCACTGGCTGAAACGCTCGCTTTGCTGGGTGAACTCAATGAAGCTCGCGAAATTCTGGAATATGAAGACGGCGATGAGAATGTGCGTGAGGAACTTGCGGTTGCTCTGGCCGAAGTGGACGCGCTCGAAGGAAACCCGCAGCAGGGCTTGCTGCGCATTTCGGACCTGTTGATCGATAAACCCAACAATCCCTATCTGCTTAATCAGCAATGCTGGTATATGGGCGTGTGGCAGATCGGCATGGATGATGGCGTATCGGCCTGCACCAAAGCGGTAGAAAACGCTGACAACACCGCCAATGCGATTGATAGCCGGGCGATGATGTTCCTGCGCAATGGCATGTATGAAAAAGCCTTGAGCGATGTTGACGCGGCGCTGGAGCTTAGCCCAAATCAGGCCGCATCGGTGCTGCTGCGCGGTATCATTCGCCTTGCCAAAGGGGACCGGGGCGGGCAGTCTGATATCGATGATGGGCTTGCACGCGATCCCAGTCTGCGCGCCGTTTATCGCCAATGGGGTTTTGATATTTAGGTTGGACCGCACCCGCGCGGGCTGCTGTTTTGGACTGAGCCGTGCAAGCTTTGTCAAACCAGCTGTAACTTATCTCTAGATCCTCCGAACCCGCTTGCAGGAGGATTTCGATATGGTGAGCGCTCGTTTACCGGCTGCTGGTTCTGTGCCGCCAGTATTACAGGAAGAGCGTTTGTCGCCCTTCATCCGGGTGACTTTGCGCCGCTGGGCCAAATGGTATGCGGGCGGGACGGAGCTGTTCTGGCCGTTCACCGATGCCGCGATCCGGTTCTTTGTTGCTCTGTGGTTCCTGCGGTCGGGGCTGGTCAAAGTCAGCGACTGGGATCAGGCAGTCTATCTCGCCGCCAACGAATATCCTGTCACCTGGATGAGCGCACAAAATGCGGCGGCAACAGGTCTGACGATTGAACTAATCGCGCCGGCGTTTTTGCTGCTGGGCCTGTTCACCCGGCCTGCCGCTATTGCCATGGCGGCGCTGACAATCATTGCGCAGGCCGTTTATGTGCCGACCACCACCAATCTCATCATCATTGCCATTTTGCTATGGTATGCGGTGCACGGCCCTGCCGCGTTCTCGCTTGACCGCGTGTTGGCATCGGGACTGAAGCAAAGCGCTTTGCCGTTCGCGCGTCCGGTTGTTGCAGCAGGTGAGTGGCTGCGCGATAATGTTTCGCTTGTAATCATGGCGATCACGCGGCTGTGGCTTGGTGCAGCGCTGCTCGCTTATGCTGATATCATCGAACCCCCGGTCAGCATCCAGACATGGTTGCCGATTACCATTTTTGCCGGTTTTCCTGATTGGCTGGCGATCCTTTTTGCGGGGCTTTTAGTCGCAGGGATCGGAGCCGGACTTGTATCATACGCGCTGTTTTTCCTCATCGGCCTGTTCATGGTCGCAGGCGCGCATCCCAATGTGACCTTTTTCCCGTTCCTGCTGTTGGCCATCTACGAAGCGAAAGGGGCAGGGCTGCTTTCTATCGACCGGTTGATCTGGGGCTGGATGGAGCGCAACATCCTGTTTGATCGCGATTATGCCGATATTCCGGATACATGGCCGCACATTGTGGTGGTGGGCGCAGGATTTGGCGGATTGGCAGCGGTTAGCAGGCTGAAACGATTGCCCGTGCGCATCACATTGATCGACAAGCGCAATTATCATCTGTTCCAGCCTCTGCTTTATCAGATCGCGACCGCCACTTTGAACCCCGCCGATATCGCAACCCCCATTCGCAGCCTGTTCCGCGCAGATGGCAATGTGCGTGTGCTTAAAGGCGAAGTGGCAGGGGTGGATGCAGCAGCAAAATCAATCGCAATGGGCGATGGCCAGGTGATCGGTTTTGACAAGCTGGTAATCGCCACGGGCGCAACGCACAGCTATTTCGGCAAGGATGAATGGGGCGCATTTGCGCCGGGTCTCAAAACAATTGAAGACGGCGTGGCGGTGCGCGGGGCGATCCTGAATGCCTTTGAACAGGCCGAAGCCAGCAATGACCCTGAAAGGATCAAGCGCTTGCTGACTTTCGTGATTGTCGGCGCCGGGCCCACAGGGGTCGAATTGGCAGGTGCGATTGCGGAACTGGCCAAGATCAATGTCGCGCGCGAATTTCGCACTGTGGACCCCGCTTCGGCGCGCGTAATTCTGGTGCAATCGGGTGAGCGGATATTGCCCGCTTTTCCCGAAGACCTTTCGGAAAAGGCTTCGGCATCGCTCAAAGCATTGGGCGCCGAGATCCGCTTGGGCAGCAGAGTGACAGATATCGCCGAGACCCATGTGCAAATTGGCGAAGCGGGCCGGATCGAGACCGAAACGGTGCTGTGGGCAGCGGGCGTTGCTGCATCGCCTGCTGCGCGCTGGCTGGGAGCGCAAAGCGACCGATCAGGACGAGTGGAAGTGGATGAGCATCTGCGCGTCAAAATGGGCGAGGCTGCCTCGGATGATATCTTTGCGATTGGCGACACGGCTGGCAGCCGGGCATGGGATGGCAATCCGGTCCCCGGCCTTGCTCCGGCGGCCAAGCAGGCAGGTCTGCATGTTGCCAAAGTTGTCGAGCGGGAACTGTTGGGCAAGGATGCGCCTGATCCCTTCGCTTACAAACACCAGGGCAGCCTCGCGACCATTGGCCGCAAATCGGCAGTCGCAGATTTTGGGCGCTTCCACCTTTCGGGCTCTGCTGCGTGGTGGCTGTGGGGGCTGGTTCATGTCGGATTTCTGACGGGCGCGCGCAACCGTGTGACAGTGGTTATCAATTGGATGTGGAGCTTTTTTGCCCAGCATTCGGGCGTCAGGCTCATCACCGAAAAGCTCTAAGTCAGCCTTAGATCAGGCCCTTTGCGCGCAGCGAGACATGCCCTTCGCGCCCGATAATCACGTGATCGTGGACAGTCACACCCAGCAATCGGCCTGCCTCAGCCAGTTTCTGCGTGATTTGAATATCCGCGCGGCTTGGCTCGGGATTGCCGCTGGGGTGGTTGTGCACCATGATAAGCGCGCTTGCGCCCACATCCATTGCGCGGCGGATCACCTCGCGCGGATGGATAGATGCCTCATCAATCGACCCTTCGGCGGCATGGTGGTCGTCGATCAGGCGGTTCTTGGTGTCGAGATAAAGGATGCGCACCCGCTCAACTGTCAGATGCGCCATATCAATCGCGAGATAATCAATCAGCGCTTGCCAGCTGGATAGAACGGGCTTTTGCGTGACTTCGCTGCGAGCCATCCGGCGGGCGGCCACATTGACAGCTTTTAATGCGCCAGCGGTGGTTTCGCCCACGCCTTTTACCCGTTTCAAGGCATGCGGATCAGCATTGAGCACGCCTGCAAGTGTGCCAAATTGTTTGAGCAGTTCCTTGGCGAGAGGTTTGGTATCGCCCTGACGGATGCCCGCAAACAGCAAATATTCGAGCACTTCATAATCGGCGAGCGCTTCTGCCCCGCCTTTCAGCAATCGTTCGCGCAGCCGTGCGCGGTGGCCCAATCCTGCGGTTTTTCCGGCATCTGATGCGGTTTTAGCCGGCTCGGTTTGAGCCTTTGCGGCAGGCTCATCACCAAAATCAAAATGATCCTCCGCCTGAGCCAAAATGATCCTTTCCGCCAAAAACGTGCATGCTTCATTGCCTTTGGCGCGCGATATGCGCAAGGTTTGCTGCAATATGGATCGCGACATTCCGAATTCCGAACCGCGCCGCAATGGCGGGCGCTTTTGGTGGCTGGGGCGCGTGGCGATTGCAATCCTTGCATTTGTCGTGATTGCAGGCGTGGTGTTCTGGTTCAGCCGCGAGCGAATTGCAGGCAATTTGATCGACGATGCGCTTGCAGGAAGCGAGCTTGAGGCCGCATATGACATCGTCTCAATCGGGCCGCAGCGCCAGATTATCGAAAACTTTGTCATTGGTGATGAAGCCAGCCCTGATCTGACGATTGAGCGGATTGTGGCGGAGGTGGATTACGGCTGGGGCGCGCCGCAAATCGGCCGCATCACCGCGATCAATCCGCGGATTTATGGCACTTTGCGCGATGGCAATCTCAGCTTTGGCGCGCTTGACCCTGCTATCTATGGCGAGGGGGAAGGGGGCTTGCCCGCGCTTGATGTCGCGATTGTCGATGCGCGCGGCGTGATTGAAAGCGATTATGGCAGGATCGGGCTGAAGCTTGAAGGCGAAGGCATGCTGGATGATGGCTTTGCTGGAAAGCTGGCCGCGACCGCGCCCGGCTTTGGCACGCAAAGCTGCAAAGCCGACAAGGCGACCCTTTATGGCGATCTCACGATTGATGCAGGCCTGCCGCAATTTTCCGGGCCATTGCGGGTGCGCGATGCGGATTGCGAGGGCGCAAAACTTGGGTCTGCCGATATTGCCGCTGAGCTGTCCACTGTGGAGGATTTTTCCAAGCTTGATGGCCGGTTTGTCATCGCCGCGCAGCAATTGGGCTATGCCGGAATATCGGGCGGAGCGGTCAAGGGCACTGCGCAATTGGGGCTGGACGCGGACGGAGCCAATCTGGCGCATGATATCGCGGTTCAAGCGCTCATAACACCCTATGGCGGTATGCAATCTGTCAGCGCCGATGGATCGCTCCGCAGCGCCTTTGCCAGCGGCGACACCGAATGGAACGCTGATATCACAGGGCGCAATCTGACCCCCGGCACCACGGCAAGCGCGCTGGTCGCTGATGCCAAAGCGGGGCTGGCAGGCACAATGCTGGAGCCGCTGCTGACCAAAGCCACACGCAATCTCGACAGCCAGGCAAGGGGCGCATCGCTCGCGGCTAATGTGACTGTGCGGCAAAGCGGCAATGGCCTTGCGCTGATAGTGCCCGAAGGGCGCGTGGTGAGCGCATCGGGTGTGCCTTTGCTGGCGCTTTCGCGGGTCAGTTGGTCTCCTGCTGGGTCTGCGCGGACTGGCTCGCTCACCGGAAACTTTATCACAGGCGGTGCTGGTTTGCCGCAGATCACTGGCCGCATGCAGCAACGCGGGCGAGGGGCGCTGACGTACCGGATGGCGATGGCCGATTATACAGACGGAGCCAATCGCGTTGCGGTGCCCCGGTTCGAGCTGCGCCAGAGCCGGGACGGCGCGATGCGTTTTACCGGCATTGTGAAAACCAGCGGCGATATTCCTGGCGGGACGATCAATCAGCTTACTCTGCCGCTATCGGGCACGATTTCGCGCCAAGGTGCCATTGCGCTCGGCGAACAATGCACGAGCGCGCAGTTCGGCGCGCTGACGCTGTATGATCTGTCCTTGCAAGCGCAAAGCCTGACGCTGTGTCCTGAACCGGGCGCGCGCGCAATGATAACCTATTCCGGCGCTTTAAAGCTCGCGGCTGTGACCGAAGGGCTCGATCTGCGCGGGGAACTGGCCGGATCGCCGATCACTCTTACCAGCAGCCAAACGGCACTCAGATACCCCGCGCCGTTCGAATTGAGCGATGTCGCGGTGCGCATCGGCAATCCCACCAGCGGTGTTGATTTGATGGCCGCCAGCCTGACGGGCGATTTTGTAGGCGGCTCAGACAATGACGGCGAGGATGGCGCGTTTGTTCGCGGTGATTTCGCACAGGGCAGCGCCGCGATTGATCCTGTGCCGCTTAACTTTACCGATATTGCGGGCAAGTGGCGGTATACCGACAGCGCCTTAATCGTAGACGAGGCGGCCCTGACCGTCAGTGAACGCACGGACGGCGCGCCGCGTTTCAACCCGCTTAACGCCGATGGCGCGCAGCTGACTTTGCAGGGCGGCGATATTCGCGCATCGGCTGATCTGCGTCATCCCGGTTCGAGCCAGTTGATAACGACGGTTCAGATCGCGCATGATCTGGGCAGCGGGGCCGGGCAGGCTTTGCTCGATGTGCCGGGTGTTACATTTGGCCGGGGGCTGGAACCTGTTGAGCTCACCTATCTTACAGAAGGTGTGATCGCCTTTGCCGATGGGACCGTTGCCGGCAGCGGGACAATCAACTGGACCCCGGATGCGGTGACAAGTTCCGGCGTATTTAGCACCAATGATTTTGACTTTGCCGCCGCCTTTGGCCCGGTTGAAGGATTAAGCGGCGAGATTGTGTTCACCGACCTGCTCGGCCTTACCACGGCGCCCGATCAGCAAATCACTATCGCCTCTGTCAATCCGGGTATTGAGGTGCTGGCAGGCCAGATCCGCTATTCGCTTACCAATGGCGAATTGGTGGACGTAAAAGAAGGGCGCTGGCCGTTCATGGGCGGCGAATTGATCCTGCGCCCGGCCCAGCTCCGCTATGGCGGCAGCGGGCAGCAGCGCTTTGTATTTGAAATTGTCGGGCTTGATGCGTCCAAGTTTATCTCGCAGTTGGAACTGACCAATCTGAACGCGACGGGCGCCTTCGACGGCACCATCCCTGTGGTGTTTGACGCAGACGGCAATGGCCTGATCGAAGGCGGTTTGCTCATATCGCGCCCGCCGGGCGGCAATATCGCTTATGTCGGGGAACTGACGTATGAAGATCTGGGCGCGATGGGCAATTACGCCTTTCAGTCGCTGCGCAGCCTTAATTATTCGCAGATGAGCATCGGGCTTAACGGCGATCTGGCCGGTGAGATCATCACCAATATGACCTTTGACGGGGTGAGTCAGGGCGAAGGCGCGCAAAGCAACTTTATCACTCGCCGTCTGGCCAAACTGCCGATCCGTTTCAATGTGAATGTGCGCTCTGAAAACTTTTATGATCTGGCTACGATGGTGCGATCTTTCTGGGATCCTGCGTTTGTCGGCGATCCTGCCAATCGCGGGTCGCTGCCGGGATCTGATGGGCGGCTGCAAGTGCTTAACCCCAATAACAATAACAACCCGCCAGCAGCGCCCGAGCCGGTTCTGCCTGATATTAGACGACCGGCTGAACCATCCGTTCAAGCTGGCGAAAGCGAGGAAAGCCTATGACCATCTCAAAATTGACCCGGCCTAAGCCTTGCGCCAATGATCTTGGGCGTAAGCAGAAAATAAAGGGTGGCGGGGCAATGAAGCATACCGGATGGGCGCCAATAATGGCGCTGGGTTTGAGCGCGGTTTTGGGCGGATGCATCAATATTGATGCGCCCGATGAACCCATTGTCATCGATCTCAATATCAACATTCGGCAGGAAGTGATTTATCGTCTTGCAGAAGATGCAGACGAGACGATTGAGGAAAATGAGGACATTTTTTAAGTCCAAGGTTTAGTTTTTGGCCAAGATTTACGTTTCAGCCAAGGATTACGTTCAGGAAAGCCCAATGATGACATTTCGCACCACCACTTTGGCATTCGCAGCAGGGGCCTTGGCGTTCAGCGCGATTGCAATGCCTGCCAGCGCCCAACGCGATCCGGCCTATGCCGCCGCGCGTGCAGCGGGCACCGTAGGCGAGCAGGTTGATGGATATCTCGGCATTGTCGGCAATCCCACGCCCGCGCTTCAGCGTTTGGTGGATGACATCAATATCAAGCGCCGCGCGGTCTATCAGCGCAAGGCGCAGGAAAACAGCGCCACATTGGAAGCTTACGCGCTTGCGTCTGGGTGCCAGGCTATTTTGCGCACGGTTCCGGGGGAAAAGTATCAGGCCCCTGACCGCACCTGGCAAACGCGTACAAGCGAGCCGCCTTTGCGCGATCAACGCTGCCCGTAGAAGGGTGAGGGCTTGGGTTTTTGCGCGTCCCATAACGGGATATGTGTGCGCCCCGAAACGGTGTCGAGCGCCCGTTCACTTGCATTCTATTCAACACACCGCGCGATAATTGCCGCGCGCTTGTGTCCACTGCCATTGACTTGCCATACGCCCGATTCTAAGGGGTGCGCGCCTCTTGCGGGGCTGTTTGTTGTGCTTGTGCAAACTCCCAACTAGGAATGAGCCGATGAGCGACAAGAAACCCGCACGAGAAACCATCGCTGAGGATGCGCGAATTGATGCGCTTGAGGAGCGGCTTAAAGCTGCCCGCGAGCGCGGAGACAAGCGCAACCAGCCAAGCGTGCATGGCTCTGATGCGAATTATCGCAGCGGCAGCCGCGTTTTGGCAGATCTTATCGGTGGGCTTCTTGGGGGAGTGGTGATCGGATATGGCATTGGCCATTTAACGAACACCAATCCATGGGGTCTGTTAGTGGGGCTGTTCCTTGGAATAGTGGTCGCTTTCAGAAATGTTATTCTCAGCGCAAATGCGCGCCCTGAGAGTGATGCCGAAACACCGAAGGGTGACGGGAGCTGATGCTCTCGCCGCCGATTGTTGCTGGCATTGCTTGATTTTACGCAAGGGTGCGCCGCGATAAACGATGCAATAAGGACTGATCTGACGTGGCAGCCGAAGAAGGCAGAGTCGATCCGATGAAGCAATTCGAGATCGAGCCGTTGCTCGGCTCGGACTCGTGGGAATTGGGTTCAACAGGTCTCAACATCGCATTCACAAACTCAACCATGTGGATGGCGATCACGACTGTTTTGCTCGTGGTGTTTGTCGCAGGCGGGATGAAGCGTCAGCTGGTGCCGGGGCGTTGGCAGATGGCGGTGGAATATTTCACCGGGTTCATCGACAATATGCTCGATGCCAATATCGGCAAAGCGGGGCGCAAATATGTGCCTTATGTCTTCACGCTGTTTATGTTCATTCTCTTCGGCAATTTGTTGGGCCTGATGCCTTTGGGATTGGTCGGGGTTCATCCCTTTACATTCACCAGCCACTTTACCGTAACAGGTGTGTTCGCTGTGCTCAGCTTTTCGATTGTTCTGATCGTTGGCTTTTGGAAGCACGGCATCAAATTTTTCAGCCTGTTCGTCCCGCACGGCACGCCGTTGCCCATGATCCCGATCATTTTCCCGATCGAACTTATCTCTTTCCTCGTGCGCCCGTTCAGCCTCGCATTGCGGCTGTTTGTGGCAATGATGGCCGGGCACGTGCTTTTGAAAGTGCTTGCCAGCTTTGTGATCGACAGCACTAATGCCGGTGCAGGATTCGGCGTGATGGTTGGTATTCCAAGCTTTGCGTTGATGATCGGCATCAGCGCTCTCGAAATCCTCGTGGCCGGCATTCAGGCCTATGTGTTCGCTTTGTTGACGTCGCTTTACATCAACGATGCGGAACACCTTCACTAATTTAAGCACTGGTTTTTCCAACATTTCTAACAAGTTTTTTTAAGGAGTTTTCAAATGGAAGTAGAAGCTGCAAAGCTCATCGGCGCAGGTCTTGCCGCAATCGGCGCAGGCATGGCTGCTATCGGCGTTGGTAACGTTTTTGGTTCATTCCTCGAAAGCGCGCTGCGCAATCCTGGTGCGGCTGATGGTCAACAGGGCCGTTTGTTCATCGGATTTGCGGCTGCCGAACTTCTCGGTCTGCTCGCCTTTGTTGTGTCGATGATCCTGATCTTTGTCGCCTAATCCAGACTAGCGCCGCACTCACTTTGGCCAGAATTGCTGGCTGATGGGGATGCGGCGCAAACGGGCGCAATTTGCGCCTTTCAACGGCACCGCATGCGGAGCATATTGCAATGCCTCAAATAGCCCAGCTTATGGAAACCTATTCCAGCCAGATTTTCTGGCTGCTGGTTTTCTTCGGCATCGCCTTTTTCGTTGTTGGCCGGGGCATGGTCCCCAAGGTTCTCGACACCGTATCCTTGCGTGACAAGCAGATCGCTGACGATTTGGCAGCTGCGCAATCTGCGCGTGATGCTGCTGATGAGCAGGAAGAGGCATGGCGCGTCCGTGAAAATGAAAATCGCGCTGCGTCTCAAGGGCTGATCGCGGAGGCCAAAGCCAAAGCGGCGGCGAATACGGAAAAAGTGCTCAACAAGGCGCAAGCCGGGCTCGACACCCAATTGGCCGAAGCTGAGACGCGCATCGATGAAGCTCGCACATCTGCCATGGCGGAAATTGAAGGTGTTGCAGCAGAAGCAGCGCAAGACATCGTGAGCAAATTGACCGGTGCCAAAGTTGATAAACGCACTGCGCGCTCCGCAGTGAAGAAAGCGCTCGCCAATGGCTGATCTCCTCTCGATTTTGATCGCAACCGGGAATGGGCCGGAACCCATGTTGGGCGAAACCGCGGACGGCGGTGTCTTCCTTAAGAACGAACCGTCCGCTTTGTTCTTGCAAGACTATCAGTGGGTATCGCTTGCGATGGGCATACTCATCCTGATTCTTATCTGGAAGAAAGTGCCTGGTATGATCATGGGCGGCCTCGATGCGAGAATCGCCGAGATCAAAAGCCAGCTCGATGAGGCCAAAACTCTTCGCGCCGAAGCCGAAGTGCTACGCGATGAATATGCAGCCAAGATCGCAGGCGCCGAACAAGACGCCGAGGCGATGATGGACAGCGCCAAGCGCGAAGCCGAAGCGATCATCTCGAAAGCCAAAACCGACAGCGCCGACATGGTGAAACGCCGCGAGCGCATGGCCGAAGACAAGATTGCAGCCGCAGAACGCGATGCCATCGCCGAAGTGCGCGCCAAAGCGGTTGAAGCGGCCTCTGCCGCATCGCGCAGTTTGATCGCAGAGCGCCACGACAGTGCGGCTGACAGCGTTCTGGCGGATGAAGTTATCGGATCGCTTTGATCCGCTGATCGCACGCTTTCTTTGAAGGGCTCGGCGCGGGGCAGAGCTCAGCCTCTCAGCCCCTCAAGAACCCGGTTCAAACACCACTTTGCCTACCAGCTCGCGCCGGTCCATCGCAGCAAATCCCTCGCGCCAGCGTGATAGGGGCAGCACACGGTCAATCGCGGGGGTGATCTGTCCCGCTTTCGCCAGATCAGCAATCGCTGCATTGATCGCTGCCCCGCGCTGCGGGAACCGCCGGGCATATTCGCCGGCGCGCACGCCTACGATTGAGAACCCTTTGATAAGCGGGATATTGGTGGCCACATCGGCTATTCGCCCGCTGGTAAAGCCGATCACGGCAAGCTTTCCGCCAAAGCCGGCGCAGCGCGTGGATTCGTCAAACACATCGCCTCCCACAGGGTCGAACACGATATCGCACAGCGCCCCGCCGGTGATGTCCGCAACTGCCTCGCGAAATCGCCCGTCTGCCAGGATCACCGTATCAGGAGCATAGCTTTGCGCAATCCGCTCGCGCTTGGCCTCAACGCCTGTGGCAGCGATCACTTTTGCGCCCAGCGCCTTGGCCAGATCGACCGCTGCAAGACCCACGCCTCCGCTTGCCCCGTGAACCAGCACCCATTGGCCCGGTTTAAGCCCGCACAGCTCGACCAGCGCGGTGTAGGCGGTTGAGTAGGCCGCGCCCATCGCGGCGGCTGCGTGAAAGCTCACGCCCTCTGGCATGAGCGAAAGGCCGCGGTCCGGCAGGCTGACGTGTTCGGCAAAGGCGCCCGTCTTGTTGCCGCCCATAACCTTGTCACCGGGCTTGAACAGGCTGCGTGAGCCGGCTTCGATCACTTCTCCGGCGGCTTCGAGCCCGCTGATGAAGGGGAGGGGCGGTTTGAACTGATATTGCCCGCGCGTCATCAAGAGGTCAGGGTAATTGAGCGAGGCCGCTTTGACGCTCACCAACACTTCGCCGGGCTGCCGCACCGGAATGGGAGCATCAATCAGCGCGGCACCGCTAAGATCGCTCGACAGCGATTGAACCTGTAAGGCCTGCATTGCGGTCTAGAAGTTGTCCTTACCCGAACGAAGCGCGGCAAAGGTCTCATGCGGGGCATCGCCGCCCCATTTCGCCGCTAGCACCGGATCATCGGCGCGCAGGAACGGATTGGTCGCAAGCTCACGCGAGAGGACAGTCGGGACGGTCGGCTCGCCTTTGGCCCGCTTGGCAGTGATGTGCGCGACATAGTCCTGCAAAGCGGTGTTGTCTGGATCCGCGTGGATGGCGAACTTGGCGTTCGCTTCGGTGTATTCATGCGCGCAATAGAGCGTGGTTTCGCTTGGCCATTGGCGGATACGGTCGAGGCTTGACCAGAACTGTTTGGGTTCCCCTTCGAACATTCGCCCGCAGCCCAGCGCGAACACGGCATCGCCCACAAAAGCGATGCTGGCATCCGCAATGTGGAACGCGACATGGCCATTGGTGTGACCCGACACATCGATCACATCCGCAGTGTATTCGCCCAGCTTTACGGTGTCGCCATGCTCAACGACGTGGTCGATAGCAGAGAGCTTTTCGACCTCGCGCGGGGCTATGACGCGCGCGCCGGTGGCTTTGACGATATCGGTGTTTCCGCCCGCATGATCCGGGTGCCAGTGCGTGTTCCAGATATGGGTGATGGTCCACCCTTTAGCGTCTGCCTGTTTGAGATATTCGGCCGCATCAGGTGTGTCGATCGCGGCGGTCTCTCCGCTTTCAGGGTCATGCAGCAGAAAGCCGTAATTGTCGGTGAGGCAGGGGAATTGATGAACTGTAAGCATGGCGAGCTATGTAGGCGATCCAGCTTCAGTAGGAAAGGCCCGCTCTCCGATTGGGAGAACGGGCCTTTTCTGGTTGGTCGATGCGCACAGCATCGCAAGGACGACCGTCCGCCCGCAGCGTGTGCAGCTCTGCTGCACGTCTAGCGAGGAGGTTCGCCCGGATGGGCGAACCCAAACAATCAGTCGTCCGATTTCTTGAGCGCTTCGCCCAGGATATCGCCGAGAGATGCACCCGAATCGGATGAACCGAACTGGGCCACTGCCTCTTTCTCTTCCGAGATCTGACGAGCCTTGATCGAGAAGTTCGGCTTTTTCGAACGGTCGAACCCGATGACCATCGCATCGACTTTCGCGCCAACCTGGAACCGGTCAGGGCGTTGTTCGTCGCGGTCACGGCCAAGGTCAGAGCGTTTGATGAACCCGGTCGCGCCATCATCGCCAACCTGCACTTCGAGCCCGCCATCGCGCACTTCAAGAACGGTAACCGTAACGGTCTGGTTCTTGCGAAGGGAGCCAGCAGCGGCTGCACCCGCTTCGGTGGGAGCGCCTTTTTCAAGCTGCTTCATACCCAGCGAGATACGCTCTTTTTCGACATCGACATCAAGCACAACCGCTTTGACTTCTTCGCCCTTGCGGTGAAGCGCCAATGCATCTTCGCCCGAAATGCCCCAGGCGATGTCTGACATGTGGACCATGCCATCGACGTCGCCGTCGAGCCCGATGAACAGGCCAAACTCGGTTGCATTCTTGACTTCGCCCGTGACTTCCGCGCCAACCGGGAACTTCTCTGCAAATTCGTCCCACGGATTGCGCTGAGCCTGTTTGAGGCCGAGCGAAATGCGGCGCTTTTCGCTGTCCACTTCGAGGACAATCACATCGACCTCTTGTGAAGTGCTGACGATCTTGCCGGGATGCACGTTCTTCTTGGTCCAGCTCATTTCAGAGACGTGGACCAGACCTTCGATGCCGGCTTCCAGTTCAACAAACGCGCCATATTCGGTGATGTTGGTGACAACGCCCGAAAGCTTTGCGCCCATTGGGTATTTCGCAGCCACGCCATCCCAGGGATCGCTTTCAAGCTGCTTCATACCAAGCGAGATGCGCTGCGTTTCGGAATTGATGCGGACGATCTGGACCGTCACGGTGTCGCCAATTGCGATCACTTCGCTGGGGTGATTGACGCGCTTATAGCTCATGTCGGTGACGTGGAGCAGGCCATCAATGCCGCCCAGATCAACGAATGCACCGTAATCGGTGATGTTCTTGACCACACCGTCGATCACCTGACCTTCGGCCAGCTTGTCGATCAGCTCGCTGCGCTGTTCAGCGCGCGTCTCTTCCAGAACGGCGCGGCGCGATACGACGATATTGCCGCGGCGGCGGTCCATTTTGAGGATCTGGAAAGGCTGCGGCACTTCCATCAGCGGGGTCACATCGCGCACGGGGCGGATATCGACCTGGCTGCCGGGCAGGAAGGCAACGGCGCCGTCAAGGTCAACGGTGAAGCCGCCTTTTACGCGGCCAAAGATGCGGCCTTCGACGCGCTTGCCTTCGCCAAATTCGTTTTCAAGCTTGTCCCAGGCGGCTTCGCGGCGGGCGCGGTCGCGGCTGAGCATCGCTTCGCCATCGGCGTTTTCGACGCGGTCGACATAAACCTCGACTTCGCCGCCGACGGTGAGGCCGTGAGGTTCATCACCTCGGGCAAATTCCTTAAGCGAGACGCGGCCTTCTGATTTGAGGCCCACGTCAATCACGGCATAGCCGTTTTCAATCGCGGTGACGGTGCCTTTGACGACGCGTCCTTCAAAGCCATCTTCGCCGGCGCCGCCGAGTTGTTCGTTCAAGAGCGCTTCGAAATCGTCGCGCGTGGGGTTAGGTGCAGTTGCCATAGGTAAGGGCAGTTCCTGTATTCGTTTTGCTACCGGCCACCGGTTTAGAGCAGGTCGCTCCGTCCGGGGTCTTAATCCGCCGCCTGGCGCACCATTGCGCTGGCCTTGCGGGGCAAGAGGCCGAGGTCTGCGCATTGCCGAATGCAAATCCGCAGGTTCTTCGCGGTTCCAAGGGATGCAAGAGAACGGGCGCGCGCCTAAGCCAAATGCGCCCCGATAGCAAGCGATTTCCCCGATTCGCTCGCTCCGGCGCAGAGGAGACATGGACCGGTAAGGCGGGGTTTTGCAAAAGTTGAGAAGGACCGCTGATCCCGCGCAAATCCTTGGCTGCGAGCCCGAACTGCGCTGCAAAAGTGTAACCTTTGCTTTTTGCCTGTTCGGAGGCGGGTTTGAGCGGGGAGGGGCGGTGGGAAAGGCAGGGCGTCATCATCCCTGCGTTTATGCCTTGCTCCGCACATTGTAGGAAAGCGGTTACCGCGCGTCGAGAGCGCTTTCAACCGCATCGCGCACCAATTCAAAAGCGGCATCGCGATCAAAAGCGGTGGTGTCGATCACCAGGGCATCGCTGGCCGGTTTCAGCGGAGCATCTGCGCGCCCCATATCGCGCGCATCGCGCCGGGCAATGCTGGCGGTGATGTCGGACAACTGCGCGGTCACTCCGCGCGCCTTCACTTCAAGCCAGCGCCGCCGCGCGCGTTCTTCCACGCTGGCGGTGATGAACAGTTTGACATCGGCATCGGGCGCAATGACGGTGCCGATATCGCGCCCATCCAGCACCGCGCCGCCCTCTTGCAAGGCAAAGGCGCGCTGGCGTTCAAACAACGCTTTGCGCACACCGGGATGCACCGAAACGCGGCTTGCAAATCCGCCTGTCGCCTCGCTTCGTAAAGCAGGATCATCGAGCAATTCGGGCGCAAAATCGCACGCGGCAAGAGCATCTGACGGTGCATCGGGATCGCCGCCATTTATCTGAACCTGATGGCCGACTGCGCGGTAGAGCAATCCGGTATCGAGATGCGGCACGCCGAAGTGATCGGCCAGCCGTTTGGCAATGGTGCCTTTCCCCGAAGCGGTGGGGCCATCAACGGCGATGATCACGAAAACTCCTCCTTGGCTTCATCGGCTGATATGCGCTGCGCTTCGCGTGAGCGCCAGCGGTAATGCAGCGCAACCATGCCGAGACACGCCACCGCCAGATTGGTGCCAAGCGAGATCCAATCAATCGCCCAATCATTCCAGAACAGCGATGATCCTATCGCAAAGCCAATCAACAAGGTGGCCGCAATCAAACGGCGATGGGCAGGGCGGATTGTCATGGTGTTTGCGCAGGAGGCGGGGGAGCCTTGCGCCGTGCCGCTTTCACCAGACCGAATATCGCAATCGCGGCCCAAAACCCCTCAAGCACAAGGCTCGGCCAATTGGTATGGACCAACAGGGAAACTGTCAGCAGCGCAGCGCCCGCGAGATTGGTGCCGTGCAGGACGTAAGGATTGGGCGCGTCTTTAAGCGTGAGATAGGCATAGGCAGCAATGATGCAGGCGGTGCCGGCAAAGCCGATATAGCTGTAAAGATCGAGCGAAGCTGTCACGCCGCGCCTTTTAGCAGAGCCATGAAATTCGGAAAACTCGTTGCAATCGGCGCGGTGTCATCGACACGCACGCCGTCCCTGCTGGCGAGGCCAGCGACCGCCATGCTCATCGCGATCCGGTGGTCGAGATGCGTTTCAACCTCAGCCCCTTGCGGCGTGCCGGGCAGGGGATCGCCTCCGGTGCCGTGAATGGTAAGGCCGTCTTCATGTTCTTCGATGCGCGCACCCGCTAGCGTTAGAGCCTTGGCCATCACCGCGATCCGGTCGCTCTCTTTCACCCGCAATTCCTCCAGCCCGCTGGTCCGCGTTGTTCCTTTGGCCAAGGCGGCTGCGACAAACAGAACGGGAAATTCGTCCACCATGCTGGGCACGATGGCTGGGTCCACATCAATCCCGGTGAGCGCGGAATGCTTCACTCGCAGGTCTGCCACCGGCTCTCCGCCAACTTCGCGCGGGCCCACTTCTTCAATAGAGCCGCCCATCTGCCGCAGCACGGTGATGATACCGGCGCGGGTGGGGTTGAGGCCAACATTCTCGATCAAAAGATCGCTCCCCGGCACCAGCAAGGCGGCAACCATGAAAAAGGCCGCAGAGGATGGATCACCTGGCACCACCACATCGCAGGGACGCAAATCCGCCTCGCCATGCACTTCGATTACGCGCGCGCCATCCTCGTTGCCCAGCGCCAGCTCCACGCCAAACCCCTTGAGCATGCGTTCGGTGTGATCGCGGGTCGGCACAGGCTCTATCACGCGGGTGATGCCCGGCGTGTTCAGCCCGGCCAGCAGCACCGCGCTTTTGACCTGCGCGCTCGCCACAGGCAGGCGGTAAGTGATCGGTACAGGCGGATTGGCCCCGCGCACCATCAGCGGCAGAGTGCCGCCTGCTGAGGCTTCAAAATGCGCGCCCATCTGGCTGAGCGGGGCAATCACCCGGTTCATCGGACGGCCTGAAAGGCTCGCATCGCCGGTAAAAGTGGCGGTTATCTGATGGCTGGCCAGCAATCCCATCAGCAGCCGGGTCGATGTGCCCGAATTGCCCATATCGAGGCTCCCGCGCGGCTCCAAAAGGCTGCCAAGCCCTGCGCCTTCGACCTGCCAGATGCCATCATCTGTGCGTTCGATATGCGCGCCCAGCGCGCGCATGGCGGCGGCGGTCGCATGCACGTCTTCGCCTTCGAGCAGCCCTTCGATCCGGCTTTGCCCCACGGCAAGCCCTGCAAACATCAAGGAACGGTGGCTGATCGATTTGTCGCCGGGGACGCGCAAACTTGCCGATAAAGGGCCGGAAGGAGAGAAGGTGTGAGCTGCCATTGCGCGGCGGTCTTTGACAGCGCAGTGTCGCTATGGCAAGGCGCCGCAACTTTCGGGTGGACAGGCTTGAAACACGGCCGGCCCGGTCCCACCAATTGAGACGTTCAGCGCCGCACCTTTAAGGCGCATCACAGATGTAAGGATTTTCGAATGGCGAAGCCGGAATGGGGAACCAAGCGTTCCTGCCCCAAATGCGGGACACGTTTTTACGATCTGGGCAAAGAAGACCCGGTGACCTGCATTGAATGCGGCGAAACCTGGACGCCGGAACCCGTGCTCAAATCCAAGCAGCCGATCCCGTTTGAAGAAGCCGACAAGAAAGCCAAAGAAGGCGAAGCAGACAGCGATCTGGGCGGCGATGATGAGCTGGAAGAAATCGGCAATATTGATGAGGAAGAGGATTCCCCCGATAACGACGTCGATCTGGGCGGCGACGATGACCTTGGCGTGACCAAGGGCAAAGGCGACGACGATGGGGACGACGACACCTAAAAACACTTGCTTTTTGTAAGGCGCTCTCATAATCGCGCTGCTCCCTGTGCGAATGGGGAGGTAGGTTCCATGAAAATGGGCCTGCACAAATGGTAAGGGGCCTTAGCTCAGCTGGGAGAGCGCAACACTGGCAGTGTTGAGGTCAGCGGTTCGATCCCGCTAGGCTCCACCATTTTACTGGCTTTTCCGCTGCTTACCCTGCGAAAAATCCAGCAAAATGGATTTAGATACAAAGCCGGGGCATTTGCTTCGCACGCTGGCCAACGAGGTTTCGTTCGCCGGCGTTTTTCGCGTTAAATCCTGTCGAAGCTGGCGGGCGAGGAGTGGATTGAATGTTTGATAATCTGTCCGACCGCCTGGGCGGGGTCTTTGACAAGCTTAAAGGCCGCGGCGCGCTTAAAGAGCAGGACGTGCGCGATGCCATGCGCGAAGTGCGCGTTGCTTTGCTCGAAGCCGATGTCGCGCTGCCTGTCGCACGCCGGTTTATCGACAGCGTCACCGAAAAGGCCGTGGGGCAGGAAGTCCTCAAATCGGTCAAGCCCGGCCAGCAGGTCATCAAGATCGTCCATGACGAACTCATCGCGACCCTTGGCGGGGACGATAGCGATGGCGGATCAGAAGGGCTGACGCTGGATGTCAAACCGCCGGTCGTCATTATGATGGTGGGCCTTCAGGGTTCAGGTAAGACGACCACGACGGCGAAACTGGGCAAAATGCTGCGCGAAAAGCATGGCAAGAAATCCATGATGGCATCGCTCGATGTCAACCGCCCGGCAGCCCAAGAGCAGCTCGCGGTTCTGGGCGAGCAAGTGGACGTTGCGACCCTGCCTATCGTTCAAGGCCAGCAGCCGGTCGATATCGCCCGGCGCGCCATGGAAGCGGCGCGGCTGCAAAACTTTGACGTGTTGCTGCTCGATACCGCAGGCCGCTTGCATGTTGACGAAGCGCTGATGGCGGAGATGAAAGCGGTCTCCGGCGTGTCTGCCCCCACCGAAGTGCTGCTGGTGGTCGATTCGCTCACCGGCCAAGACGCGGTGAATGTCGCGCAGAGTTTCACGAATGAAGTGCCGCTCACAGGTGTCGTCCTCACCCGGATGGACGGCGATGCGCGCGGCGGTGCGGCGTTGTCAATGCGCGCTGTCACTGGCAAGCCGATCAAATTTGCCGGCACCGGCGAGAAACTAGACGCGATCGAAGCCTTCCGCCCCTCAAGCGTTGCCGACCGTATTCTGGGCATGGGCGATGTTGTCAGCCTGGTTGAAAAAGCCGCTGCGACGATTGATGCCGAAGAAGCTGAAAAGCTTCAAGCCAATTTCGAGAAAGGCAAATTCGACCTCAACGATCTGCGCATGCAATTGAAACAGATGCGCAATATGGGCGGGCTGGGCGCGCTGGCTGGCATGATGCCGGGCATGAAGAAAGCCAAAGCCGCAATGGCCGCTTCCAACATGGATGAGCGCGTGCTGCTGCATATGGATGCGATCATCACGTCGATGACGGAAAAAGAGCGCACCAATCCCGCCTTGATGAACGCCAAGCGCAAAAAGCGCGTCGCTGCTGGCAGCGGTACGGATGTGCAGACGGTCAACAAGGTGCTCAAAATGCATCAGGAAATGGGCCGCGCGATGAAGCAGATCAAGAAAATGGGCGGCCTTAAAGGGCTGGCTGCGATGTTTGGCGGCGGCGGTGCTGGCGGCCCGATGGGCGGAATGGGCGGCGCAGGCGGCGGACCCGGTGGCGGAATGCCCCCTATGCCTGGTTTGGGCGGTCCCGGCGGCGGCGGGATGGGCGGTTTACCGCCCGGTCTCCCCGGCCTTGGCGGAAAACCTAAGAAATAAGAATTCGAATTTGATACAGACAGTTACACTTGAAAGGTAATCTATTATGGCAATTGCATTGAGGCTCTCTCGTGGCGGCGCGAAAAAGCGTCCCTATTATCGCATCGTGGCAGCCGACAGCCGCAGCCCGCGCGATGGTAAGTATCTGGAGCAGATCGGCACGTACAACCCGCTGCTCGCCAAGGATGACGAAAAGCGCGTTACACTGAACGAAGACCGCGCGCGGTATTGGCTGGGCGTGGGCGCGCAGCCATCCGACCGGGTTCTGCGTTTCCTCGACGCTGCAGGCATCAAAGAGCGCGAGGCGCGCAACAACCCCAACAAAGCCAAGCCCGGTGAAAAAGCGACCGAACGCGCTGAGGAAAAAGCGGAAAAGCTGAAAGAAGCTGAAGAAGCGAAGAAAGCAGCCGAAGAAGAAGCCAAAGCCGCAGCCGAAGCGCCTGCAGAAGAAACTCCTGCTGAAGAGCCTGCAGCCGAAGCACCTGCGGAAGAAGCGCCCGCTGAAGAGGCAGCAACTGAGGAAGCGGCAACTGAAGAAGCTCCGGCCGCAGAAGCACCCGCGGAAGACGCTGGCGAAGAAAAGGCTGAGTAAGCCATGTCTCCCCTCCCGCCTGCGGGAGGGGCCGGGGGTGGGTGCGTGTCGAACCTGCGCGCCCAGCCTCGCCCACCCCAAACCCCTCCCGCCTGCGGGAGGGGCTTATGAGCAACAAACCCATAGAACTCGCCTCCATCACCGGCGCACACGGTGTCGCGGGCGAAGTGCGCCTAAAATTGTTCGGGGAGGGCGTGGAAGCGCTCTCCCAGCATAAGACTTTCACAGCGCGTGATGATGGGCGGGAATTAAAGCTCTCCAAGATCCGCTCTGATAACAAAGGCGGCGCAGTGGCGCGCTTTGCAGGCGTGTCTGGCCGAAACGAGGCGGAAAAACTGCGCGGGACCGTGTTGACAGTTACGCGCGATGGCTTGCCCGATCTGGGCGAGGGCGAATATTACCACGCTGATCTGATCGGACTTGCTGCCGAAACCGATACGGGCGAGCCGATTGGCAAGGTCATCGCGGTCGAAAACTTCGGCGCAACCGACATTATCGAGATCAAGCGTGAGCCGCCGCCTGCGAAAGGCACCAAAACGATCATGGTCCCCATGACCAAGGCTGCGGTGATCGAATGGGACGCGGAAACGCTTGTGATTGCGAGCGATTTTGTGGAAGATTGAGGCGTCTTTCACGAACAAAGCGATCACATGTTTCCCACCATTCCCCACATTCTGTTCTGGCCTTTGATGGCCGCTGCGATCCTTGGGACAACCTATGCGGCCGCATATGTAATTTTCGTGACCCGAAAAATCCGGCCATCTAATAGTAAGAATATGCTTGTTGGCGCCCTTGGGGCAATTGTACCCGGCATTTGGGTTGGATTTGCTGGATCGGCGGATAACTTGGAAACCGGCGGGTGGGATGCAACCTTCATCGCGCTCGTAATCATGGGGTTTTGGGGGTCCAGTTTCGGCGCGCTTCTTGCTGCCTTCTTTGCCCGTATCATGGTCCCCAAAGACGATCCTCCGGAAGAGACATTCAAATGACCCATCTCCCAACCTCTCTTCCCGTCGCCATTTGCCAAGCGGCCCCCATTCCGCTCGATTTCACGGGCGGGATTGAAAAGGCCACTCGGCTCGCCGCTGAAGCCATTGATGCGGGCGCGCGGTTTGTGGCGTTTGGCGAGACATTACTTGGCGGCTATCCGCTTTGGCTGGATGAGGCTCCGGGTGCTGCCTTGTGGGATCATCCGGGGACTAAAGCGCTGCACCAGATCATGCTCGATAATGCGATTGTGCCAGGCGATGAACGGCTGCTGCCATTGCAAGAGCTGTGCGATGCGAGCGGCGCGTGCGTTTCGCTGGGCGCGCATGAGCGGGTGCGATCAAGCCTTTACAACAATCAATTGCTGTTTCGCCCCGGCGAGCCGCCATTGGACCACCGCAAACTGGTGCCAACGCACGGCGAGCGGCTGATCTGGATGCGCGGCGATGGCTCGACTCTGGGAGTGCATCAGGCGGAATGGGGCAGGGCGGGCAATCTCATCTGCTGGGAACACTGGATGCCGCTCGCGCGCGCCGCGATGCACAATCTGGGCGAAAGCGTCCATGTCGCCGCATGGCCCACAGTGCGCGAGGAATACGCAATAGCCTCAAGGCATTACGCGATGGAGGGGCGGTGTTTCGTGCTGGCAGCGGGGCTGGTGCAGCAGCGGGACGATCTGTTTGACGGGTTGGAGCGAGTGGGTGGTTCTGCCGAGGCGCGCGAGCTGTTCGAGGCGATTGAGGGCGAGGCGCTTAATCGCGGCGGCTCACTGATCATTGCGCCCGATGCGCGGGTTTTGGCGCAGGCAGGCGAGGGTGAGGAGATTTTGCACGCCGAACTCGACCTAAGCGAGATCGGGCAGGGGCTGGCGAGCCTTGACACAGACGGTCACTATTCGCGGCCTGATGTGTTTGAGCTCAGTGTCGATACACGGGCAAAGGATGGGATCACTTGGCATTAGTCTTTCCGATCGGTATTTTGCTTTCAGCTGCCCTTGCTTTTGGAGTTGCAACTGGAACTGCCCACCTTTTTCCTAGGCTAAACAGACTTATAGTTACTGGTGGCACCGCATTCTCAATCGGTTCTCTGCCTTTCTGGGCGGCTCTAGCCGATGGACTAGAGTTGCAGGCACAGATTGTTCCGTACCTAACCCTGTCCTTAGCAGTTTGCTGGCTTCCAGCTTGGATTGGCAGTGCACGGCAAGGATCGCGGGACGAGAAAATAGAATAATACTCACACCCATGAAAATCCCGCTCATCCTGAGCTTGTCGAAGGATTGCACTTTCCTTCATCCCGCAGCGCAGAAAACGAACCGGCCTTTAGGTAAGCTCAGGGCGGACGGAGTGCTATAAAACCGCTCTAGCGCGCGCCCCAGCTTACTCGGTATTTGGTCGTCCCCGAAATGCCGTTGAGCGAGAAATCATGGCTGAATTCGTAGAGCCCGGTTTCCTCGATTTCGACTTCGTAAGTGCCCGATGTGCCCGCCTCGACTTTTTGCATGTTGTCGCTGAAACCAAAGGTCGTGAACGGCTTTATATCAAGGATAACCTTGCCGCTTTCGGTTGAACTGACATCGTATTCGATAAAGGCGGTTTGCCCTTTGAAAAGAAGCATCTTTTTAAGGCCAAAATCGCTTGACCCGGCGTTAAGAGAGACACCCGGTCCCAGGGTCTCGCTCCGGCTGCCATAGCCCAGATAGGGGAACAGAGTTGAGATATAGAGGAACAGCCACAGGGCCAGCACACCAACAATGGCGCCGGCACCGATCTTGAGTGTTCCTTTGCGTTCCATGCGGGATAATTACCCGATATAGGTTAGCAATTGCTTGATCGCGCCATGGCTGGCACAGGCTGCGTCCCATGACCTTCGCCGCCACCATCCTCACGCTTTACCCGGAGATGTTTCCCGGACCACTGGGCGCATCGCTGGCGGGACGCGCGCTGGAACGAGGCGATTGGTCGCTCAGCACCATTAACCCGCGCGATTTTGCGACCGACAAGCACCGCAATGTGGACGACACGCCTGCAGGCGGCGGAGCGGGCCTGGTGCTTAAGGCGGATGTGATGGCGGCGGCGTTGGATAGTGTGACGCAAAAGCCCTCCCACCTTCAGGGGGAGGGTTGGGAGGGGAGCGGCACGGATCAGCCCATCCCGAATGACGCGCCCCACCCCCAAACCCCCTCCCCTAAAGGGGCGGGGGCTTTCATTCCCATTCTCGCCATGACCCCGCGCGGGAAACCCATCACGCAAGAGCGCATCCGCGAGATTGCCTCCGGCCCTGGTGTCACTTTCATCTGCGGGCGTTTCGAAGGGTTTGACGAGCGCCTGTTCGACGCGCGCCCTCAGATTGAGCAAGTCAGCCTTGCCGATATCGTCCTTTCGGGGGAGAACCCGCCGCGCTTGCGATACTTGATGCTTGCATTCGGCTGCTGCCCGGCGTAATGGGCGCGGCTTCTAGCGGGGTGGAAGAGTCGTTTGAGGACGGCCTTCTGGAATACCCGCAATACACCCGGCCTCAAATGTGGGAAGGGCGCACGATCCCTGAAGTGCTGCGATCGGGGGATCATGCGAAGATCGCTGCTTGGCGTAAAGCCATGTCGGAAGATCACACTCGGTTACGCAGGCCGGACTTGTGGGAGCGTTATTCAGACGCTCGGGTCCAGTCTGCCTCTGGCGCGCGGCGAAAAGATAAAGGAACGGACCAGTGAACCTGATCCAGCAAATCGAAGCCGAAGAAATCGGCAAAGCGAACAAAGATATTCCTGAGTTTCAGGCCGGCGACACTGTGCGCGTCGGTGTGAAAGTCATCGAGGGCACGCGTGAGCGGATCCAGAACTTTGAAGGCGTTGTGATTGCGCGCTCGAACCGCAGCATCAATTCCAACTTCACGGTTCGCAAAATGAGCTTTGGCGAAGGCGTGGAACGTGTATTCCCGCTTTATGCGCCGATCGTCGACAGCATCACCGTGGTCCGCCGCGGCGTTGTGCGCCGTGCGAAGCTCTACTATCTGCGCGGCCGCACAGGTAAGCGGGCTCGTATCGCTGAGCGCCGTGAGAATGCGCCCAAGGCGTAAGGTTCTTGCCTGAGAGAATTTGAAAGGGCGGCTCGGTTGGGCCGCCCTTTTTCGTTGGGTTCGCTCTTGCCAATCGTGTTCGTCATTGCGAGGAGCATAGCAACGAAGCAATCCAGCCTCCGACCCTGGATTGCCGCGCTACCCCGGATCAAGTCCGGGGTCGCTCGCAATGACGAGGTTTACATCAGAATGCGCCTTCTTCTTGCCGCCGCCGCTGCCTTCCTTGCCACTCCAGCCATCGCGGATGACCACGTGACCACCCAAACCGATCTCACATTTGAGCGCGTCTTTGCCTCGCCTTCGCTAAACGGCCCTGCGCCGCGCCAGACCAAATTTTCGCCCGATGGCAAATTCTTGACGCTTCTGCGCAACCGCGAAGATGACCGGGAGCGATATGATCTGTGGGGTTTTGAGATTGCCACTGGGGAATGGCGGATGCTTGTGGACAGCGAAAAGCTGGGCACAGGGCGCGAGCTTTCCGAAGATGAAAAGATGCAGCGCGAGCGCGCGCGTGTCGGCAACCTGAAAGGCATCATCAGCTATCAATGGGCAAGCGATGGGTCGGGCGTGCTCGTGCCGCTTGATGGCGATCTGTACCTCGCAAAATTGGACGGCACCGTCACCCGATTGACCGATACCGAGGAAAGCGAGCTCAACCCCAAGCTTTCGAGCAAGGGACGTTATGTGTCTTTCGTGCGCGAGCGGCAATTGTGGGTCGGCGAAGTGGGCCAAGAGGCCGCGCCTATCACACCAAAGGAAAAAGACACGATCCGCTGGGGCGAAGCGGAATTTGTTGCCCAGGAAGAGATGGGCCGGCTGACGGGATATTGGTGGTCGCCTGATGACAGCCGCCTGGCCGTCCAACGCACCGATGAAAGCCCCGTGGGCATTGTGACGCGCGCCGCGATTGGCGCGACGGGAACGAAGGTGTTTGACCAGCGATACCCCGTGGCAGGCTCTGACAATGCGATTGTCGAGCTGTTTGTGATGGACCCCGATGGCGGCAACCGCGTCAAAGTCGATCTGGGCACAGAGACCGATATCTACGTCGCGCGCGTTGATTGGGCCCCTGATGGATCGCTCTACGTCCAACGCCAGAACCGCGAGCAAACGGTGCTCGATATGCTCCGCGTTGATCCAAGCACCGGCGCGAGCGAGGTTTGGTTCACCGAAAAAGCCGCGCGCGAGGATTATTGGATCAACCTGTCTGACAATTACCGTTTCCTGAAAGACGGCAATTTGCTGTGGTGGTCGGAGCGGCGCGGGGCCGGTCAATTCTATCGCTTTGATGGGGAATATTGGACATTGCTTTCCAGCGGGGCTGAACCCGCGACCACTTTGGTGGGAGTGAACGAGGAAAAAGGTGAGTTCTTTTACCAGGCAACCACTGGCGTGCTGACGCAGCAGATATACAGAGGCCTGCTCAAAGCGTCTGCGCCGGTCACCTCGCTTACCGATGCCGAATACACCAATTCAGCGAGCATGGACAAAACGGGAAGCACGCTCTTGGTGTCGCGTTCCGCCACCAATCAGCCCACGCAAAGCTATCTTGCATCAGCCGATGGCACTCGCCTCACTTGGGTAGAGGAAAACGCTCTGGATGCGGATCATCCATACACGCCATTCCTCGCCAGCCATGTGACGCCTGAATACGGCACCATTCCTGCGGAGGACGGCACGCCGCTGCATTGGATGATGCTGAAACCGGAAATGGAGCCGGGGAAGAAATACCCCGTATTCTATTACCACTATTCCGGCCCAGGTCCGCAAATCGTGGACAAAGGCTGGCAGGGCGCGTTGGCGCAGGCCGTGGTCGATAAGGGGTATATCTATTTCGCGCTCGATAACCGGGGCACTGCCAATCGCGGGGTTGATTTTGAGCAGCCAATCTACCGCGCGATGGGCGGGGTGGAAGTGATTGACCAGAAGACGGGCGCTGAGTTTCTCAAAACACTCGATTTCGTCGATGGAGACAAGATCGCGCTCTATGGCTGGTCCTATGGCGGGTATATGACGCTGAAGCAGTTGCAGGCTGATTCCGGGCTTTATGCCGCCGGTATCTCAGGCGCTCCGGTTACGCGCTGGGGGCTGTACGACACGCATTACACAGAGCGCTTTATGGGCGATCCCCGCATAGTGCCCGAGGCTTACGAGAAAGCGAGCGCCATTCCCGATGCCACAAAAATCAGCGATCCTTTGCTGCTGATCCACGGCATGGCGGATGACAATGTGGTGTTTGAAAACTCATCTGAGCTGATCAGCGTCTTGCAAGAAGGCAATGTGCCGTTCGAAATGATGCTTTATCCCGGATACACGCACCGGGTGGCAGACGAGAATATCTCGCCCCATCTGTGGAACACAATCTTTCGCTTTTTGGAAAGCCACGGGGTAACGCCGCCTGAGTGATTGGGCCGGAATAAGATGACCGCTTGCGCGCGCGGCGCATGACGCTATCGCAGCGGCGAATATGTGATTTAGGAGTAAGTGAATTGGGTTACCGGGTGGCCGTTGTCGGCGCGACAGGCAATGTCGGGCGCGAAATGATGCAGGTTCTGGCAGAGCGCGAATTTCCGTGTGACGAAGTTGCAGCGGTTGCTTCCTCGCGCAGCCAGGGCACTGAGGTGGAATTTGGCGACACCGGCAAAATGCTCAAATGCAAGAATATCGAGCATTTCGATTGGGTAGGCTGGGACATTGCGCTGTTTTCCGCAGGAAGCGGCCCTGCCAAGGAATACGCGCCCAAAGCCGCCGCAGCCGGATGCGTCGTGATCGACAATTCCTCGCTCTACCGGATGGAGCCCGACGTCCCGCTGATCGTGCCAGAGGTCAACCCCGATGCGATCGACGATTATACCAAGCGCAACATCATCGCGAACCCCAATTGTTCAACCGCGCAGCTGGTGGTGGCGCTCGCGCCTTTGCACAAGGCTGCGGGGATCAAGCGCGTTGTCGTCTCGACCTACCAATCGGTTTCGGGCGCAGGCAAAGCGGGCATGGACGAATTGTTCGAACAAAGCCGCGCTATCTTTGTCGGCGATCCGGTGGAGCCTCGGGCTTTCACCAAGCAGATCGCGTTCAACGTGATCCCGCATATTGACGTCTTCCTTGACGATGGATCGACCAAGGAAGAATGGAAAATGATGGTCGAGACGAAGAAAATCCTCGATCCCAAAATCAAACTCAACGCAACTTGCGTGCGCGTGCCCGTTTTTGTCGGCCATGCTGAGGCAGTGAATATCGAGTTTGAGCGAGAAATCACTGCTGAACAAGCGCAAGACATCCTGCGCGAGGCCCCCGGCATCATGCTGATCGATAAGCGCGAGGATGAAGGATATGTCACGCCTGTCGAAAGCGCAGGCGACGGCGCAACCTATATCAGCCGCGTGCGCGAAGACCCGACGGTTGAGAACGGCCTGACGCTTTGGTGCGTTTCGGATAACCTGCGCAAAGGCGCTGCGCTCAATGCGGTTCAGATCGCTGAATTGCTAGGGCGGCGGCATTTGAAGAAGGGGTGATGGCGATGCGCGTGGTCCTTGTTGTTCTGGCACCCATCGCGCTCGCCGCGTGCGGCAGCAATGATGTGCCAAGCCCGTCCGAGCGAGAGGCGAGGGGGCTTACCGAACCCAATCCGGTGGTCGCCGATGCCGTGGTGCTTCAGCGCAAGGGGCTGAAAGCGGGCGCGGAAGGGTTCTTCTTTGGCGCAGGCAAGAACGAGGCAATCGGTTCCGCGGCCAAACTGCTGGGCGAACCGGTGCGCAGTGCCGCCAACAATGAATGCGGCACGGGCGCGATGGAGATCACTGATTTTGCAGGCGGGCTCACTCTCAACTTTTCCGATGACGTGCTGGTGGGGTGGCTTTGGCGAGGGCCGCAGGATGGCGACGCCGCGCCTGCGGTTCCAATCTCGCTGATGGGCGATGTGCAATTGGGCACGCCGCGCGCTGAGTTGGAGGCGGCGGGCGGCTATCTGGCTGTGCCGCAAAGCACTTTGGGTGAAGAGTTTGCGCTGGGCGATGCGATTGGCGGCTTTGTCGAAGATGATGCGGTCTCGCTGCTTTATGCAGGAGTGCAGTGCTTTGCCCGCTAGGGACGCGGTTTAGGAGAGATTATGACACTTGTCGCCGATCTGTTTTTCAGCTTTCGCTCGCCTTATTCCTACCTTGCGGTTGGCAGGTACCGGGCGATGACGCAGGACTATGATCTCGATATTGCCTTGCGCGTCGTTTGGCCGATTGCTGTGCGCGATCCCGATATACTGTTTACCGGCAACCCTGCCGCGCCGCGCTATATTTTGATGGATAGCTACCGCGCAGCCCAGCATCTTGGCATCCCGTTTCGCTGGCCGCGTCCTGATCCTGTGGTGCAGGATTTAGCGACGCGCGAAATTGCGCCAGATCAACCTCTTATCCGCCGTGTCTGCCGCCTTGGCCAGGCCGCCAGCAGGCGGGGTGAGGGATTGGCATTTGCCGATGAGGTCAGCCGCGTGATCTTTTCCGGCGAAGTCGATGATTGGGACAAAAGCGATCATCTCGCGCAGGCCGCTGCGCGCGCCGGGCTTGATCTTGCCGAAATGGAGGCTGAAGTCAGCAGCGATGCGGCCGCGCTTGACGCAGAGATTGAGACGAACCAGCAAGCGCTGGAGGCGGCCGGACATTGGGGCGTGCCGACCCTTGTGCTGGATGGCGAACCGTTCTTTGGTCAGGACCGGGTGGAAATGGCGCTTTGGCGGATGGAGCAGAAGGGCTTGGCCAAAAGGTGAGCGCATCGCCGCACAGGGGCGGATGCCAATGCGGCGCGGTGCGGTATCAGATCGCCGCAGATCGTCTCAAAGCCTATGCCTGCCATTGCCGTGAATGCCAAAAGCAATCAGCCAGCGCCTTTGGGATATCGGTGCCCGTGTTTGAAGCAGCATTTGATCTTACTGGAGAGGTGAATTGCTGGAGCCGGCCAACCGATAGCGGGTCCACCACCGATTGCTTTTATTGCCCCCAATGCGGCACGCGGCTTTACCATTCGGGAGCAAATCGTCCGGGGCTCATTACTGTGAAAGGCGGCTCATTGGACAATGCAGGCGAACTTGAGCTTTCCGCTCACATCTGGGTTCGCAGCAAGCAGAACTGGTTGCAGTTGAAAGACGGTTTGCCGCAATGGGATACCCAGCCGCAAACCAATGAAGAATGGATGGAAATTCTTGCATGAGCGACCCGCAAACCGCACACTTCGCTTCATTCGGCGGCACGCAGCTTGCCTATCACACGGCAGGCGAGGGACGGCCCGTTATCCTGCTGCACGGCCTGTTCTCTTCTGCCCAAATGAACTGGATCAAATGGGGCCATCATGAGCGGCTTGCTGCGGCTGGTTTTGAAGCCTTTATGCTCGATTGGCGAGTGCACGGGGGCAGCCCTTCGCCCCATGATCCGGCGGCCTATCCCGGCGATGTGCTGGTGCGCGATGCGGCGGCGTTTGTCGATCATCTGGGGCTGGCTGAAGGCGAATATGATCTCGTGGGATTTTCGCTGGGCGCGCGCACGGCGATCCATGCCTGCGCCAAGCGCGTGCTTGTCCCGCGCAAGCTTGCCGTCTGCGGGATGGGGATAGAAGGGCTTGCCGAATGGGAACGGCGCGCGGCGCATTTCATCCGCGTGATTGATGAATTTGACACGATAAAGCCGGGCGATCCGGCCTATGTCGCGCGCACTTTCCTCAAAAGCCAAGGGATAGACCGGGCGGCTGCGCGCCTGTTGCTGAGCGCGCTGGAGCCGTTCGATCTTGCCATGCTTGCCAACATCACCATGCCCGCTCAGGTCATATGCGGCGTGGATGATGGCGATAATGGCGCAGGCGAAAAACTTGCCGCCGCTTTGCCTGATGCGACATTCGCGCAGGTGCCTGGAAATCACCTGAACAGCGTAACATTTCCCGAATTGGGCGATGCGATTGCGGCGTTTCTTGGGCCGCAATAACGCACTGGACAAGCGCAACAATCCCGGCGAAACCTGTGTCTTGCAAAAGGGGAGCGCGCAATTGATTAGCGATTTTGTAAAAATGGGCATGGGATTGGCCGCTGCTGCTGGATTGGTTTTCAGCGCGCCGCTTGCCGCGCAAGATACGGGCAAAGAAACTTTAAGCGCGCCGGTAAGCGAGCCGGCGATAGACGCCAAAATCGCCGAACTGCCTATGGTGAGCGCACGCAGCGTGGCCTCTGTTCAAAAGGCATTGGATGCTGGCGGATATCAGCACGAACTTTTCACCAGCGAAGAGACGGGCGAAGTCAGTATCTCTTTCACTTTGGGAGACTGGAACTCGGCAGTCCTGTTTAACGATTGCGATGAGGCGGTGGCCGGGTTTTGCGACACATTGGTTTTGTCCACCGGCTTTGATCGCGAAACACCCATGGGCGATGCGCAAGTGCGCGAGGCCAATCTGCGTCACCGATATGTTTCGGTCTATTTGGACGAGGAGGGTGATCCCTATATTCAATGGGCCATTCTGACTTTGGGCAAAGGCATTGATCCTGCGATTTTTCTATCGGCGGTCGAGCGATATTCCTCAGTCGTCGATGATTTCAGCGCGTTTGCGTTTGAGGGGGATGAGGAACAGGCTTCTAGCGCGGCTGGCGCTTTGCTGGTCGCCAATAAACGCGGCAACACCTTGACCAAGATTGATCTGGACACCGGCGAAACCCTGCTGACTTTGCCAAGCTGCACCAATCCGCACGAATTGGCAGTCTCGCCCGATGGCAAGCATGTTGCGCTGGGCTGTTATGGCGGCACCACGGTGGATGTTTTCAGCGCGGCGAGCCTTGAGAAAGTCAAAAGCATAGACCTAGGCGAAAACGCCCGTCCGCATGGGATCATCTGGCACGAAGACGGCGATATCTTCGCCACCGCAGAGGGGCGCAATTCGATATTCTGGATCGGCAATCCGCTGGGCGATGCTCAGTTGATGGAACACGCCACCGCCAAAGAAGGCAGCCACATGATTGCCGTGGCGCCCGATACCCGCTGGGCGTGGACGACGGATTTGTCCTCCAAAACGGTAACGCGCATTGATCTGAGAGGCAGCGAAGAGCCTTTGTCGGTGACAGTGGGAGAAGAGCCCGAAGGCATTGCCTTAACGCCTGATGGCAAAAGCTTGTGGGTATCAGCGCGCGGTTCGGATCAGGCCTTTGAACTGGACCCTGTGGCCATGACGGTGCGCGAAACGGTGGAGACGGGGCGGTTTCCCTTGCGCCTTGCGATCAGGCCGCAGGGCGATGTCGCGGTTACCTCAGACCTTCGCGATGGGGGATTAAGCGTGATCGATCTGGCAAGCGCCAAAGTTGCCCGAACCATCGCGGTGTCATCCGCAAAAGAAGCGCAGGACCGGTTTCAGGTGACGATATTGTGGTCGGATGATGGATCGAAAGTCTATGTCGCAGAAACCGCCAGCAACACGGTTGCAGAAGTTGATTATGAAAGCGGCACAGTGCTGCGCCGATTAACTGCGGGCGAAGGCGGCGATGGGCTGGCCATTTTGCCGCAGGAACAGGCAGGCTGATGCGCATCACTCGGCTATGGCCAATCGCCGCATTGATGAGGGCGGCCTTGAAAAACTTGCAGGAAACACGGTGCTTAATATGAGTATGCAATGCGAAGTGGACATAGCACAAAGCGATGCGCTTTATGTTGATATGGCTTCACAAAACGGCCTTATTCCGGTGAAGGCGCAATGAGACACCTTGCTTTATGGACCGCTATCAGCGTGCTGTTTTTGGCCAGCGCACCTGCCGCCGCGCAGCAAAACCAACCGGTCGTCTCCCGGTTTGATGATGCCACGATTGCGCGCCTTCTTCTAAGCGTTCAGGCAACCTGGAAAACAGAAGCCACGCAGCAAGGGCAAGTCATTTACCGTGCGAGCGCAGAGGGCGGGGTCAATTTCACCGCGCTTCCGGCTGCCTGCAGCGAGGAAAGGGGGTGTTTGAGCCTGCTGGTCATCGCGAATTTCACTGGCATTGCGGCGGACAATAGCGGCGAGCTTGATGCATTCATCCATCGCTTTAATGATATCAACCCGTCAGCCAAGGCGTACAGAGTGCCCAATAATGGCGTGGTCCTTCAGGCGTATCTCAATGCAGCGGGCGGGATCAGTTTTGCCAATGCGCAGGCGCAATTGCTGGTCTTTGGTCAGGATCTGGCCCTTTTGCGTGAGCAATTGACCGCGCTCGATACACCGCGCTGATCATTTTGGCACGGTCAGGCGATCGTGCAGCTCTTTTCTATGCCGCCTTGAGGTGCTGCGCGAACTCCTGCGCGGTGTTCTGAAGCGACCCCACGTTTTCCAGCAACCGTGCCGCCGCTTTATCAAGCTCTGCGGAAAGCGCGCGGGCGGTGCTCGCAGTGGTTGCAAGCGACTGACTTTGTTCCGCCATTTCGCCTACCTCGTCAGCCGCACCGCGCGCGGTGTCTTCAATTGTGCTGGCAGATCGCCGCTGCGCTTCAACGTCCTGACGGATGATTTGGGCCGCATCGTTCAGCTCGCTCACGGCCTGATCGATATCGGCAAAGGAGTGTTCTGCATCAACGCTGCCTTGACGTATGCCTTCAAGAAATTCGTCGATTTCTGTTGCGGCTTCGCCAGCCTGGCCCGCCAGAGCTTTCACTTCCTGCGCTACAATTGTGAAGCCTCTACCAGCAACGCCAGCGCTGGCCGCTTCGATGGCCGCATTGAGCGAGAGCAGATTGGTGCGTTCTGCAATGCGGACTATCGCCCGCGTTGCCTCGCCAATCGTGTCAGAATGCTGAGTGAGAGAACCCATTGCCTGGCCTCCGCGCAGCGATCTTTCAGTCGCCCGCCGGGCCAACTCCTTTTGTTCGCTCACGCCGCCAGCAACTTTGGCAATCGACTGCGACAAAGCGCTGATCCCTTCTGCGACCCGGTGAGATGTCTGCCGCGCTGATGAAGCGGTGTGCGCAACTTGGCTGGCTTGCTCACCGGTTTCCTGCGCCAGATGATCGAGCGATTTCGTCATTCCTTCAAGCGCTTCGGCTGTGTTCAAAACAGATGCCGTGACAGTGCGGATAGAGGTTTCAAAGCTGCTGGCGATTTGCGCATACTCTTGCTTGCGCAGCCGCATCACTTTTACCTCGTCCTGCTTGCGGGCCATGCGTTCGCGCTGGGTTGCGTCCATCGCTGCTTGCAATTGTGATGCTTGCTCCTCGACCTTTTTTGCCTGTTTTTCGCTGAGGTGAAGTGCCTTTTCTGCACGGCGTAAAATCCGCCCAAGGTTTATTCCCATAAAGCAAAGGATCGAGCAGATCAGGACGACAGCCAAAGCATGGATCATAATTCGTCCCAAGCTTGAACCGCCCGCAAACACCAATTCTGGCATGCTAAACCCAAGAATAAGGTGATGCAAAAGCACGAGAATGGAAGCGAGGATCAACGGCCTGACATCGCACAAGGCCGTGAGCGCCGCCATGCCGACCAGGAAATAGAGGTGCAGGTCCACCTGCCACCCCAAATCTTGCATCCCCGAAACGATCAATGCGGGCTGGGCAACCACAACAAAACCAGCAGCCATTCTGGCAGCAAAATCTGATCGGCCCGCAACGGAATGCAATGTCGGCACAATGTTCAGCGCTGCGCTGAACGCCACTAGCCACAAATCAACATGCAGACCCAGCAGCGCCATTCCCAATAGTATGGGCGGAACGAACCAGCATCCCGCGGCGATCAAGCGAATGGTGCGGCAGCGCAATTCGGAAATGTCTGAAAACATCATGATGCGCGTTGCACCTGCCCGCAACCGGGCGCGTTGGCGTTCAGAATGATGATGTGATTGTTCAGCAGTTCTTGAGCAAACTGGCGATCCCATCCGGATACGATAAAGCCATCGGCCCATTTTGCGCGTGCAAGGATGCGTGTTTCTGGCTGCGAGAATGCGCCGATTAGCGCGGCTTTGCCCGTTTGATCAATTGGCACCACAAGCACAGGCTGACCACTGCGCGGTGCATAGGCAATAGCGACAAATGCAATCAGGGTAAGCCCGCCTTGCCCCGCCGTGCCGATCCATCTGGACAGCTGAGACGGCGCCGTGGTGGCCGATTTCGGCTGAGTCAAATGTGGGGGCGGCCAGATCATGTCCGGCATGTGCCCGCTTTTTGGTTAGGGTAGCCTTCGTCTCTGCCTGAGGGGCACTGCGTAGCCTTGCAGATAGGGACCCGCGCTGCGTTGGGCGATTGTCCATCTTGGCCCTATCGGAATGGCGGTTCATTAAAGGCGCGCAATTTGCGGCTGTGCAACCGGTCTCCTTCGGCGCGCAGCCGGGCACACGCCTCCAGACCGATTTGCAAGTGGGCGGCAATCGCCTCTTCATAAAACTTGTTGGCCTGTCCCGGCAGCTTGATCTCGCCATGCAGCGGCTTGTCCGACACGCACAGCAACGTGCCATAAGGCACGCGGAAACGGTATCCTTGCGCG
The DNA here is from genome assembly GCF_057365035.1 of Erythrobacter sp. JB1-15. NCBI lineage: Bacteria > Pseudomonadati > Pseudomonadota > Alphaproteobacteria > Sphingomonadales > Erythrobacteraceae > Erythrobacter > Erythrobacter sp. JB1-15. The sequence continues at coordinate 3,044,850 of NZ_CP200295.1, read as the reverse complement.
GCTATCGTGGCGCTTTCCATTTCGATCGCGATGGCGCGGCTTTGCGAGAAGCGTTTCGCGCTGCTGGCATAAAGCAGTTCCCAATTGCGATCATCGGTGGTGACGACCGTGCCGGTACGCATCCGCTGTTTCAGATCAGCGCCCTGCGTGCCCGAAACATCCTCAGCAGCGCTGGCAAGGGCAACTTGAACCTCGGCAATGGGGGGAATTGGAATTTCGGGCGGCAACACATTGTCGAGCACATGGTCATCGCGCAGATAAGCATGGGCAAGCACGAAATCGCCGATTTTCTGGCTGGAACGCACCCCGCCGCAATGGCCGATCATCATCCATGCGTGCGGGCGCAGCACGGCAAGGTGATCGCAAATCGTTTTGGCATTGGAAGGGCCAACCCCGATATTGACAAGAGTGATGCCCTGACCATCCTCACGCATTAGGTGATAAGCGGGCATCTGGTGCCGCCGCCATGCTGTATCGCTCAATTGGTGCTGCGCATCGTCCACCGGCATAGTGATGTCCAGACCGCCCGCACCGGTTAGCCCGGTATAACCATCAGTGCCGATCTGCTTGGCACCCCAGTTCACAAATTCATCGACATAGCGGTGATAGTTCGTAAACAGGATGAAGTCCTGAAAATCCTCGACATTGGTGCCAGTGTAATGCGCCAGCCGAGCGAGCGAGTAATCGGTGCGCAGCCCATCGAACAGCGACAGGGGCATATCCTGCGCCTCGTCAAATTCGATCCCATCGGCCAGTTCATCGCCGATCAGCGCCAAATCGGTTGAGGGAAAGAAGGCGGCGATTTCCTGCGGGGCAATTCCCACCATCGCCGCGCCCGCTTTACCATCGAGCACATAGGGGAAGGGGATTTCCTGCCGGGACCTTTCAACGGTGACTTCCACGTCAAACGCTGCCGAAATCAGCTCCAATTGCTCAGTCAGATAGGATGCGAACAGATCGGGCCGGGTGATTGTGGTGGTATATGTGCCGACAATCTCCAGCCGTCCAAATGCGCGGCTGCGGTCTGCCGCGTCAGGGTCGCTGTCAGCCGCCTCAAGCCCGGCATAAGTGAGAGTGATCTGCGGATAGGCATAGCTGCCATCCTTGCGCCGTTCAGGCGGCGGTACAATGCCATCGCGGCCATAGGCGATCACATCTTTGCGCAGGGCATCGACGGCATCGTCATAGTGTTTTTGGAGCTCAGCGAGAATATCGGGTATTGAAATCATCGCGCAGGCCTTAGCTGCGAAATGCGAATGTTACAAAGCCTGCATTCTGATTGCGCGAATTTCTCGCAAGAATGCTAACCGCGCAGCCACATTCGTTTCAGGTTGTATTGCACCGCTTGCAGCCGGGTGTAATTTTCATGGCTCATCCCATTGCCTTCGAGCGCTGCCACTTCGCCCAGTTCATACAGCAATTCGCGGTGATGCGCATCGGGGATCTGGCTCTGGATGAAAGTCAGGCCGACCAGACGTTCGCCTTTGGTCACCTCTTCTACTTCGTGCAGCGTGGATGATGGATACACCACGGCAGAGCCCGCTGGTCCCTTTACCCGGACGCTTTCGCTGCCAAGCTGGATGCGCAGCGCGCCGCCATCATAATCGCCCGGATCGTTTAGAAACAGAGTGCACGACACATCCGAACGGATCGAGACATTGCCGATTTGCATCACGGTGGAATCGGGATGCAGCCCGTATTTCATACCCTTGGTGTACCGCGTGATAAGCGGCGGCGCGAATTGCGCCGGGACGGCAAAATTGACGAAATCCTCGCAGCCAAACAGCGCCTGCGCCATGATATTGACTGCATTTTGTTGCAATTGCTCATCATGCATATGCAGGTTGTTTTTGGTTTTATTGTGCGGATTGCTGATTTTGCCATCCACGAATTTCGCCTGCGCTGCGATCTGGCGCAATTGGGTCAGCTGCGCATCAGACAGCACGTTTTCGATCAATCTGAACATGGGGAGTGTTTAGGCCCGCTCGTGCGCGGCTGCAATGATGGGATGCGTGTTTGCCTGACTTTGGAGCCAATCAAGTGCCGCTGTGATCTGCGCGCCGTGCGTGCGCGCTGCATCGGCCAGCACATCTTCGCGCAATTGGGCGGAATACCCGTGCTCTGGCGCTTTGGAATATTGCTGCATGATCGGCCCTGTGGTGAGCGTCTGCGCTGTATCTGCATCCATGCCTATACCCAAAAACTGCGCCATCTGGACAAGGGCGGGGGCGGGCTCTTTGAGGAAACTGTCGAAATTCACCCACAAGGCGCGGTCCGAATTCGCTGCGTCAAGAGCCGTCATTTCGCATGCCCAGGCCATTGCAGCCCGCTTCGCTTCGTCCAATTCCCATAAGTTGATTGGTGGACCGCCCGCCGCGCTCAGCCGCGTATTCAGCCGCTGGAGGCGGGCGGCAGACAAAGCCGCCAATTCCTGGCGCGAGGCCTCTCCTGCAAGGATCGTCTGGATATACCGTTCAGGTGACAGCGTCAGAAACACCGCTTTGCGCGGCCCTGCTTCACCGCCTGCGAGTATGCGCGGCGCGATATCGCTGACAAAGCTTGTGGCTTTTACCAAAGCGCGCTGATCGGCGCCGAATGTGCGCGATAACCAGCGCAGCGCCAGTTGCAGGCGTTGGTCTAGCTTTCCCGGCTCCCACGGCGAATGCGGCAACCCTTCCAGAGCGGACAGCTCTGCAAACTGGCGCAATATCTGCGGTTCGCGCAGGGCCAGCGTATCTGCCGCCTCACCCAGCAAGCGGGCAATCAGCGTTGAACCGACATGGCCGATGTGAAAAATGAACTGCGCATCATCGCGGATGCCGGCAGAGGCGCTTTCCAATTGGTCCCACGATGCCCATTGCATCGGCAGGGCAGGTTGGCCGCCTGTAGGTTGCAGCAGGCGATTGTCTAGGAAACTGGCGCTGCGATAATCCGCCTCGCGCATGGTGACCACCAGAACGCGGTCGTTCGCCACATCAAGTGTGTGCGCAAAAAGGCCGGCATCCGATTGAAATGTCATCGGGATACCGGCCTTTCGTGTTCAGCAAAGAAAGCTTGGCGCGAATTTACGCGTCGTCGCTCTCTTCGGTTTTGTGATCGGTTGCCTCAACCAGAGCTTCTGCTTCGCTGGTGTCTTCGGGTGTTGAAACACCTTCTTCCAGCAATTCTGCAGGGATTTCGCCCGGCTCAAGGTTGGGATCGATGCGGTTGGCATCAGCGGCTTCTTCGATTTCGCGCTGTTCGTCTGCGAACATCTGCGCAAGCACGTCAACGCCCTGGCTTTGCAGCTCAGCTTCATCGTCAGAGCGTGCGACATTGGCTTTCACCGTCACATGCACTTCGGGGTGAAGCGCCACAGTCACATCGTGCATGCCGATCGTTTTGATCGGCGCGCCCATAATGACCTGCTTTTTGTTGACTGCGTGGCCTTGAGCTTCAAGCCCTGCAACCATGTCGCGAACATTGACCGAACCGTAAAGCTGGCCAGTGTTTGATGCGGCACGGATAAGCACGACTTCTGCGCCGGCAACCTTTTCGCCGGTCTTTTCAGCTTCACCGCGCTTTTCAGCGTTGTCTTTTTCAAGCCGTTCGCGGTTTGCTTCAAAAACAGCCTTGTTTGCGTCATTGGCGCGCAGGGCTTTTTTCTGAGGCAACAGAAAGTTGCGGGCATAGCCATCTTTAACACTGACAACATCGCCAATGGTGCCGAGTTTCTCAACGCGTTCGAGGAGAATAATGTCCATTGTGTCTTCTCCCTTATTTCACGATGTAGGGCAGCAGGCCGATATGGCGAGCGCGCTTGATGGCTTTGGCAAGTTCGCGCTGTTTCTTGGCAGAAACGGCGGTGATGCGCGAAGGCACAATCTTACCACGTTCAGACATGAAACCCTGAAGCAGGCGCACGTCTTTGTAATCGATCTTGGGGGCATCGTTACCCGAAAACGGGCAGGATTTGCGGCGGCGGAAAAACGGGCGGGCCATCAGTCGCGCTCCTCACGGTCAGACCGGCGTTTGCGGTCGCGTTCATTCTTGCGCATCATCACAGATGGGCCATCTTCGTGCTCTTCGACACGGATGGTCATATAGCGGATCACGTCTTCGTTGATGCGGGTCTGGCGTTCCAATTCAGCAACAACGCTGCCGGGGCCATCAATGTTCAGCATCACAAAGTGCGCTTTGCGGTTGCGTTCAATTTTGTAAGCAAGCGATTTGAGGCCCCATGTCTCCGTTTTGGTGACTTTGCCATCATTCGCTTCGACGATTTCGGTCGCCGTGGCCGCCAGCGCATCAACTTGAGCCTGGCTCAAATCCTGACGCGCGAGGAAGATATGCTCATAATGAGCCATACTTCGCGTTCCTTATATTGCATGCCGATCGCTGGCTTGTCCGTCCGGATGACGGGGCCCCTCCGGCTTTCTTGGTTCCGCCCGGTTAAAAGCAGAAGCGCGCACATAACGTGTTGCCGCTGCAATGCAAGGTTTCTTTCCTTTTGGAACGCACCGCTTTATCGCGGGTCTCACAGGCGCAAAGGGGATTAGTGAATATGCCATCAGGATTGGTCGCTTTGTTGGATGATGTCGCAGTGATTGCGCGCACGGCTGCCGCCTCAGCCGATGATATCGCAGTCGCCGCCAGCCGCGCAGGCTCCAAAACGGCGGGCGTTATCATTGATGATGCCGCGGTCACGCCCAGTTACGTCACCGGATTATCGCCGGCGCGCGAATTGCCGATCATATGGGCGATCACCAAAGGAAGCCTGTTTAACAAGCTGGTGATTTTGCTGCCCGGTGCGACCCTATTGTCTGAATTTCTTCCTTGGGCGATCATTTGGATATTGATGCTGGGCGGCGCTTTCTTGTGCTATGAGGGCGCGGAAAAAGTGATGGAGAAGCTGGGCGGGGCAAAGCACGGCAAAACGGTCGAGGATGTGATCGAAGACCCGGTGGCGTTTGAGAAACAGCGCATAGCAGGCGCGGTGCGCACTGACCTCATTCTGTCAGCCGAAATCATGGCGATTGTCCTGAATGAACTGGACTTGCCAACCTGGTGGGAACGCGGCCTTGCGCTTGCGTTGGTGGGCGTTGCGGTGACGGTGATCGTCTACGGCGCGGTCGCCATTATCGTAAAGCTGGATGATATCGGCCTGTCTTTGGCCGGCCGCGACAATGCTGCGGCCAAGACATTTGGCGAAGGGCTGGTCGCGTTCGTCCCCGTATTGCTCACTTCGCTATCGCTGATCGGCACGGTCGCGATGTTGTGGGTGGGCGGCGGCATTATCGTTCACGGCACGCACGAGGTTGGCTTTGACCTGTTCTATGACATCGCCCACGGCGCAGAATACTGGGTGAAAGGCGTCACTGGCGCATTATCGGGCATTGCTGGCTGGTTCACCTATGCCTTTATCTCTGCCGTCCTCGGCCTTGCTTTGGGGGCCGTGATTGCGTTTGTCCTGCATAAAGTAATGGGTGTGGGACACGCAGAGGCGCATTAAGGCGGCGCGTATGACAAAACCAATCTTATACACCTGCGCCCGGTCGCGCGGTCTTCGTGCAACATGGGCCGCAGAAGAAGCAGGCGTTGATCTGGACCTTAACGTCCTGCCATTTCCGCCGCGTTTTCTTGCGCCCGAATATCTTGAAACCAATCCGCTGGGCACAGTGCCGCTGTTGGTGGATGGAGATGCGCAGATGAGCGAAAGCTGCGCAATTGCCCACTACCTTGCCACGCGAAGCGGCCCCAGCGACCTGGTGATCGCGCCGGGAGAAGCGGACTATGCCGCTTATCTCGATTTCACCTATCACGCCGATGCGACGATCACCTTCCCGCAAACCGTCTATATGCGCTTTGCGATCTTCGAAAAAGACAAGGGCTGGGCAGAGGCAGGCGAGGCTTATGCCAAGTGGTTTGAAAAGCGGCTGGTGAAAGCCGAGCAGCGGCTGGAGGCGCGCGAATATCTGTGCGCGGACCGTTTCACCGTGGCGGATATCTGCGTGGGCTATGCGCTGATCCTGGCGCAGAATGTCGGGCTGGATGACCGGGTGCCCGAAAGCCTTAAAGCGTACCGCGCGCGCCTGACCCAGCGCCCCGCTTATCAGCGCGCGTTTGATCGCGAGGAGAAAGGGCGATTGGCGCTGGAGGCATAGCGCTGACCGACAAGTTGGCTATGGCCCGAAGAAAATCGGTTCATCGCCCGCTTTCCAGGGGTCAAATTTGGGCATGACCGCCTTGAACAGCTCCGATGCCAGATGCCCCTCTAGCCAGCTTTGCAAATGCGGCAGGTCAAGCGCGTCGAACCAGCTGCGATCCGTGTTGGCGAATTGGCGAATGAATGGAAACAGGGCGATGTCAGCAAAAGTGGGGCGAGGGCCAAACAAGTTTTTATGCCCCGCCAATTGCGCATCCAACCGCTCAAGGATCGCCAGCCCTTTTGCACGGTGGTGCAGCCGAAACGCGGTTTCATCGCCGCCGTTCTCTTCTGGATAGCGAACGGGGTATTTGTACCGATCAAGGTGGCGCTTGAACGCGTCATCGTTTTCCCCAATGACAGCCGCATCATCCTCGCCCAGCCAGCCATCTGGATCGTTCTTGGCCAGCGCCCAACGCATCACGCCAAGGCTTTCATCAATCACCGTGTCATCCGGCAAGACCAGAACGGGCACTGTCGCTTTGGCGGATGCCTCGCGCAGTTCGGGGGGCTTATTGGCCAGCTTTACCTCGCGCAGTTCCACTGTGATGCCAGCGGCCCATAACGCCATTCGCGCGCGCATCGCATAGGGGCAGCGGCGAAAGCTGTAGAGGATGGGAGCCGCGTTCATTCGTCCGCCGTCCTCTTTGCCGTTTCGCGGCGGCGGGCCAATTCCATCTGCCGCTGGCGTTCTGCATATCGCTCGCGCTGCGCATCGGTTTTGGTTTCAATGCACAGCGGGCACGAAATGCCTTCGGCATAATCGGGCGATGCCTTGTCCTCATCGCTAATCGGATAGCGGCAGGCGCGGCATAGCGAATATTCGCCCACTTCAAGCCCGTGTTTCACCGTCACCCGTTCATCAAACACAAAGCAATCGCCCCGCCACAGGCTTTCATCAGCAGGCACATTTTCGAGATATTTGAGAATGCCGCCATGCAGATGATAGACATCCTCCACCCCTTCTGATCGCAGAAAACTGGTGGATTTTTCGCAGCGTATTCCGCCTGTGCAAAACATCGCGACTTTCTTTTTGCCGGCAAGCAAATCTTCGCGGTGGGTGCGGAACCAGCCCGGAAATTCGCCGAAAGCCGCCGTTTGCGGGTTTATCGCGCCGTCAAATGTGCCCAGATCAACTTCATAATCATTGCGGGTGTCGATCACGATGGTGTCGGGATCGGATATGAGCGCGTTCCAATCGTGCGGATCGACATAGCGCCCGGCGCTGGCGCGCGGATCAATGCCGGGTTCTCCCATGGTCACAATTTCGCGTTTCAGCCGGACTTTCATACGGTTGAAAGGCATGGTTTTGGCATAGGAGAATTTCACATCCAATTCATCGCAATCGGGCAGGGTGCGAATATGATCGAGCACTTGGGTGACCGCTTCGGGTGCGCCTGCAATTGTGCCATTGATCCCTTCGCCAGCGAGCAAAACGGTGCCTGCCGTGCCCGCTTTTTTGCACACCGCCTGCAATGGGGCCTGCAAGGCTGCAGGATCAGCAAACGGGGCAAAGCGGTACAGCGCGGCGACTTGGATGGGCAATTCAGGCGTTGGCATAATGCCGCCCCTAACCCGGCGCAGGGCTTCGCGACAAGAGCGTGCGCCGCTCAGGCGGCTTGATCTTCGCTTACAGGGCGCGCTGACAGGTCGCGGCGCAGCAATTTGCCCAGCGGATCGCGCGGCAGCTGATCGACAAATTCGATGTAACGCGGGCGTTTGTATCCGGCGATTTTGCCTTTGAACCGCGCAGTAATTTCCTCCCGGGTCAAATGCGCGCCCGGTTTCAGCACAACAAACGCCTTAACTGCTTCGCCCCATTTCTTGTCAGGCACGCCTGCACAGCCCGCGTCGAGAACTTCGGGCATGTCGGCAAACACCGCGTCGACTTCCGCCGGATAGACGTTTTCGCCGCCCGTCTTTATCAGCTCCTTTGCTCGCCCCAGCAGATAGCCAAGCCCGCGTTCATCCATCCGGCCCAGATCGCCGGTGCGCAGCCAGCCATGGCCCAGCGCCGCCTCGCTCGCGGCTTCATTGCGCCAATAACCCAGCATGACAGAAGGACCGCGAAGGCAAATCTCGCCTTCCTCGCCGGGGGGCAATTGGTTGCCTTCGGGATCGAGAATAGCCATTTCCACATGCGGCATCGGCCAGCCGATAGAGCGGGGATGTTCGAGCATATCGGGATAGTCGATAAAGGTGGCAAAGCCGCACACTTCTGTCTGGCCATATCCGCCGACAACGCGGCAATCCCACTGCTTTTCAAACCCCTCATAGATCTGCGGCTTACCCATGCCAGACCCGCCGGTATATTTGGTAAGCGGCATCACCCCGCCGCGCACAGCGTCCATTTCAAACCACGGAAAGCTGATCTGAGGAAAAGCGCTGGTGGTGGTGCAGTGTTCGCGGTGGATCAGATCAAGCACCTCTGCAGAGCCCATATCGCGCCCGGCAAAGACGCTGCATCCCCCGCAAGCGAGCATGGCGGCTATCTGCTGCATGCCCACAACGTGAAACAGCGGATTGATCGAAAGCAGCCGCTCCTCCTTGGTAAAGGCGCGCCGCACTGCAAAGCCCATGGCCGATGATGCAACCGCGCTGCCCGCCTGAAGGCACCCTTTGGGCTTGCCCGTCGTGCCGCTGGTATACATCATATAAAGCGGGCGTTCGGGCGGCAGATCGGGCAGAGTTTGCGTAAGCTGAGGCGTGTTTACGATGCTTTCAAACAGGCCGTCTTTGCCGTGCGCTTCATCCACCACGATGGTCTCGCCCGGCGCGCTTTCAGCCAGCAGATCGGCAAAACGCGGGTTCACAAATGTCAGCGAAGGCTGCGCATTGCCGATGATCCAGCCAAGTTCACCAGGCGCAAGCCGCCAATTGAGCAGCACCGCAATCGCGCCGATCCGCCCGCAGGCCAGCAAAGCGGTGAGGTAAGGCGCGCCATCGGTTAACAATAACGCGACCCTGTCCCCGCAGGAAATCCCGCGCGCCAGCAGCCAAAGCGAAAGCCGTTCTACCCGCGCATCAAGCTGCGCATAAGTCAGCCGCTGGGTGCCATCCACGCACGCCTCTCGCGGCGCATATTGGGCGGCATTGACGCGCAGCAGCGTATCCAGCGAGAAATCGCGAGGGTGGGAATGGGGGCGGGGCGCCATGGCTCTCTCCTTTGGCGCGAAAGTTAATGCGGGATGAGCCGGTTCACCATGCGCGTTTTTGAGGGCGGGTGAGGGCGCGCGCGATTACCCTTCGTCAAGAACCGTCCCGCATCGCCCGCACACCCGATTGGGCCACGGCACTACGAACATGCCGCGAAAAAACAGGTTTTTGCCGCAAGTGGAGCAGTTAAATCCCAGCATTCTTCTGTTTGCCGCCACCAGACCAATGATCGCGGCGGCAAAAGCAAAGGTAGAATGACCAAAGAAACGGTCCACGACCAACACGAACAGGATCGCAACCACCAGCGATCCGGCCATCCACCACGCATGGCGCACAGCGGCGGCGTATAGGGTCATGACAATTGCTCAAACACGGATTTGGCAAAGCTGCTCAGCGTATCATCGCGCGCGCCCATTATGACGATGCGGTCCCCCGGCTTTGCTATGGCGGCCATGCGCGCGCCGCAATCCGCGCGGTCCGGGATGTGCTCAGCAGACCCGCCTGCGTCGTTGATTAAGGCGATGATCCGCTCGGTCCCTTCGCTGCGGTCGACTGTGCCGCCAAAATAAACAGGATCGCACATGATCGTGACATCATCGGTATCAAGCAGATCGGCAAACACCGCTGCGAGTTCATCGCCCATTTGCTTCAAGGGGCCATATCCATGCGGCTGGAAGAACGCGATCACGCGCCCCTCGGCCGCTTTCAAAGTGCGCAATGTGGCCGCGCATTTTTCCGGATTGTGGCCGAAATCATCAATCACCGTAATGCCCGATGCGCTGGTCCCCACCACATCAAACCGGCGGGCCAGCCCCGCAAAAGAGGCAAGCGCATGGGCCGCCTTTTGCACATCCACGCCTGCGGCATTCACTGCTGCAATCGCCGCCATCGCGTTCGATAGATTGTGCCGCCCCGGCATTGGCAGTTCGAGCGCAAAAGCCTCTTTCTTGCGAGTGTCGACAATGGCGGCGCTGATGCCAAAGCCGGTTTCCTCAATCGAGCCGGGCTCTATCGCCAGGTCAGCATCGGTGTTCTCGATCCCAAAGCTGATATATTGATGCGCGCGCGCGGCCAGCATGCGGGCTTCTTCATTGTCGAAATTGATCGCCGCGCAGCCCGATGCCGCGACATAATCGCCAAACAAGACGCGCAATTCCTCGATGGATTTGTGATCGAGGCTGACATTGAGCAGCACGCCGATGGTTGGGCGGTACAGCGCGATGGAGCCATCGCTTTCATCCACTTCGCTCACGAACACTTCGCGCCTGCCGATCCGCGCGCTGGCAAAGGGATTGCTGGCCGAGATGAAGTTTTTCATCACCGCCCCGTTCATCACCGTTGGGTCAAAGCCCGCTTCGCACAAAATCCACGCGATCATGCCTGTCACGGTTGATTTGCCCGATGTGCCGCCGACCGCGATGGAATAGCCTGCATCGTTGAAAAAAGCGGACAGCAATTCAGCGCGCGTCATGCGGGTAAGGCCAAGCTGTTTTGCGCGCGCGGCATCGGGCACTGTGTCTTCCACGGCGGCAGAGGCGATCAGGATCTGCCCTTCAGCAAGTCCGCTGCCATCCTGCGGCGACAGGGCAAAGCCATTTTCCGCCAGCCACGCGAATTTCGCCGGTGTGCGCCCTTGATCGTAGCTGCGATCAGAGCCTGCAACATCGTGATCCATGCCCCGCGCAATCTGGGCAAGCGGCAACATGCCCGACCCGCCGATCCCGCAAAAGAACAAGGGGCGCCCAGTTATATCGTCACGTTCCGGCTTAGCTGTCATGGCGCATACGGTTATGGGCTTGCGTTAACGCTGACAAGCGACATAGGCTGATGACATGACAAATATTGCAATTTGTGCCCCGGCAAGAGGAATTTCGCGCGGTTCCGCTGATGCGTTGGAAGAACTGGTCGCTGCCGAATTTCCCCAGCACCGCGTGACCTTTCACGAACAGTGCTTTGAACGCGAAGGGCATTTTGCCGGAAATGATCTGCGAAGGCTTACCGCGTTTCTGGAATGCGCGAATGATCCCGCTTTTGATGCGGTGTGGTTTGCGCGCGGCGGCTATGGCTCCAACCGCATCGCCGAAGCTGCAGTGGTGCGCATGAATGAAGCGGCGCGCGCCAAAACCTATGTGGGCTTTTCAGATTGCGGATATATGCTTGCCGCGCTGTACCGCGCTGGCATCGGGCAAAGCGTGCATGGGTCAATGCCGGTCAGCGCCCGGTCTGAAACCGGGCGAGAAGCGGTGCGGCGCGTGCTCCGGTGGTTTGGCGGGGACAATTCGGGGCTGGAGCCCAGCCTTGACGGCGCAACTCCTGCCGCCGCATTCAATCTCTACACTCTCGCGATGATCGCCAACACATCCTTGATGCCCGATCTGTCCGGTCACGTTGTGATGGTGGAGGAAGTGAGCGAGCATATCTATGCGGTTGATCGGTTGTTTTTTCACCTTTCCGGCAGTTTGAAAGGGCGCATTGCAGGCCTACGATTGGGCGAAGTTTCCGACGTGCCTGAAAACGACGTCGAATTCGGGCAAAGCCTTGATGAGATAGCGCAGTTCTGGTGCGACCGGGCAGGAATCCCCTATCTGGGCCGCGCGCGCATTGGGCACACGGCGGATAATCATGTGGTGCCTTTTGGACTTGCAGGGCCAGCTGCCCGGCCTTAGGCGAAAGGGGACTTTTGTTCAGAACCCCAAGCCGCCCGCTCCCTCCACCCTTCCACCCGGATTGTATCCGAAAATACTCCGGGTGGAAGGGTGGAGGGAGCGGGCGGCCCGGAACAGCCAAAGAGAATAACGCATGCAAGCTTTCGTATTCCCCGGACAAGGCAGCCAAAAAGTCGGCATGGGCACAGACCTAGCCGCGGCCAGCCAGGCGGCCCGCGATGTTTTCGCCGAGGTTGATGATGCTTTGTCGCAAAAACTGTCCGCGATCATGGCGGACGGGCCAGAGGATCAACTGACTCTTACCGAAAATGCACAGCCGGCGATCATGGCCAATGCCATGGCAACCTTGCGCGTGCTTGAGACCGATTTTGGCGTCAGCCTTGCTGATACAGCGCAAGCAGTCGCGGGCCATTCGCTGGGCGAATACACCGCCTTGTGCGCAAGCGGAGCGTTTGATCTGGCGACGACCGCGCGCCTGCTCAAACTGCGCGGGCAGGCGATGCAGGCGGCTGTGCCTGTGGGTGTGGGCGCGATGGCGGCATTGCTGGGCGCTGATATCGAGAAAGCGAGCGCCTTGGCCGATGCGGCTGCACAAGGTGAAGTGTGCGAGATCGCCAATGACAATGATCCGGGGCAGGTCGTGCTCTCCGGGCATAAAGGCGCGATTGAACGCGCCGCCGCGCTGGTCAAAGAACACGGCATCAAACGCGGCGTGCTTTTGCCGGTATCGGCACCGTTTCATTGTTCGCTCATGCAGCCCGCCGCTGACCGTATGGGAGAAGCGCTTTCCCAAACGCCTATCGCCGATTTCGCTGTTCCGCTTTACGCCAATGTGACCGCTGCCAAAGTCATCGATCCGAATGAAGAGCGCGCACTGCTCGTCCAGCAGGTCACAGGCCGCGTGCGCTGGCGTGAAAGCGTGGAGCAGATGCATGCAGATGGTATCGAGAGCTTTGTCGAACTGGGCGGCAAAGTGCTCTCCCCCATGATCCGCAAGATCGCAGGCGATGCGCAAACCACCAGCCTTATCACGATGGAAGAAATCGAGGCTTTCGCCAAATCGCTGAGCTAAGGCCTAAGCGTCTGATACATTTTGCATTCAGGTAAGTTTGCGTTACTTCTTCCCATAGCAACTGGGGAGGGGCAAATGACGATTTTAAGACCTGCACGAATTGGTTTGTTCGCAGCCGGATTGTTGGCCGGATTATCAGCCTGCGCCAGTCTGCCTGATCCTGATCGCAATCCCGGAAGCATCCCGACCTTTGCCAATGCGGCTGAAGTAGACGCCTATATCGCCGCACAGAAGCGTGAGGAAAAACGGCTGATCGCGTCCCGGCCTCAATCAGATGCAGAGGCTGAGTCAATCGTCGTCACGGGTTCTCGCGTTGAAGAAGTCGCGATCACCAACAATCAGGAAGCGGGCATAGACGAAGGCGGCATTGTCAAAGCCACCGGCGAATTCCTCGTCATTCTGCGCCGGGGCCGCGTTTATGTTGTGCGGCACGGCGAGGGCGCTTTGGAGAAAGTCTCCAGCATTGATGCCTTCCCGCCCGATGATCCCACACCCGGTGACACGTGGTATGATGAAATGCTGCTGTCGAACGGCATGGTCGTCGTCATCGGTTATTCCTATGGCGAGGACGGCACCGAAATCTCGCGTTTCAAATTGTCGGATGCAGGCGCGCTTTCCTATATCGACACGCACTATCTGACGAGTTTCGATTATTATTCATCGCGAAATTACGCGACCCGCATGATTGACGGCGAATTGTGGAGCTATTCCCCAAGCCCGTTTCGCGAAAACTGGCGCGAAACGCTTCCCTTTTTGGAGCGGCGATTGCCGGGTGGCACCCGCGTTAAAGTGGGCGACAATCTGGTGCCTGAAAATATGGGGCTTTCAGCCAGCATGCTGGGTAATGTGTCGCCGGCTGCTAACCTGATGCACGGTTTCACGCGCTGCGATGTGCTGGAGCCGCAGCTGACCTGCACGTCGCGCGCCGTGCTGGGCACCTATTCAGCCGAATATTACTTCGCGCAGGATGCCGCTTATCTTTGGACTGAAGAAGGGCGCGCGGGTTGGCGCTGGCGCGGGACCGATCAGAAAGAAGGCCATGTGCTTTACCGCGTGCCTTATGATGGTTCAGACATGACAGCGATGGGCGTCCAGGGCGCACCGATTGATCAGTTTTCCTTCCATGAGGATGATGACACCGATAGCCTGTTCGTCCTCACGCGGGGCGAGTTCACTTTTGCGGGCACCAGTTCCATCGGGGCAACCATGTGGGACAGCGAATTTTCCGATGGCGATACAGCCCTTGTGCGCGTGCCATTAGAAGCAATGGGCAATGGTTCTGAGAGCCTGCCGCAGGGCCTGTTTCGCAGTCTGCCAAGCCCCGATGGCTGGCGCGTTCAAAACCGCTATGTCGGGCGGCATTTGCTCTATGCAGGCGCGTATTACCGCGATGAAGGCGAAACGCCCGAGGTCTATGTCACCCCGCTCGATGCCGGCTGGGCGCAGCGGGTCGAATTGCCGCACGGGATCAGCCGGATTGACCGGCTTGGCTCTGATGGGGTGGTGATCGGGCAGGACAAGGACAATCAGCTCGGCTTTACCGCGATTGAACTGGGTGAGGCAGCGCGCCCCGCTAAGCGCGGGACAACCAGTCTGCTGCCCGCCACCGATGAAGGCGAAAACCGCAGCCATGCGTTCTTCTGGCGGCCCGAGGCCAATGCGCCGGAAAGCGGTAATGGCGTGATGGCGCTGCCTGTGAACAAGGAGCTGGACGGGTATGACTTTGAATTTCTCGGTTCCTCCACCGCAATGACGTTCCTGTCGCGCGTGGACGGCAAACTGGCCCCCATTGGTGAGCTTGGCACTGTGCCGGATGAGACGACACTGGCCGAGGCGCAAAAGATGCAGGATCTGGCCGATGAAGGCGATTGCAAGGCGTCCTGCACCGATTGGTACGGCAATGCGCGCCCGATCTTTATCGGCACACGCATCTTTGCGCTGATGGGTGATCAGATTGTCGAAGGCGAGATCGCAGACGGGGCGATGCGCGAGATTAAACGCATCAACTTTGCCCGGTGACAGGCATGCTCCCCGGTTGACCGCGTGCCTCCATGCGCGCAACAGGGCGAACATGCATTTATGGAGGCACATTTGTTCGATCTTACAGGCATGAACGCGCTGGTTACCGGCGCATCCGGCGGGATTGGTTCGGCGATTGCAATGGCGCTTGCAGGGCAAGGCGCGCGGATCGCTTTGTCAGGGTCCAACGGGGATAAGCTGCGCACCTTTCGCGAACAGCTAATCAGCGAAGTGGGCTCGCCCGAAGCTGGCGATCATGTTGAGATTACGTGCAATCTGTCTGACGCCGCTCAGGTTGAGGAATTGATCCCTGCCACGCTCGATACGTTGGGCGGGATTGATATCCTCATCAACAATGCCGGGATCACGCGCGATAATCTGGCGATGCGGATGAAGGATGAGGAATGGGATCAGGTGATCCAATTGAACCTCGAAGCCGCCTTTCGTCTGATGCGCGCCAGCGCCCGGCCCATGATGAAAGCGCGCTTTGGCCGGATCATCAACATCACCAGCGTGGTGGGCACGACGGGCAATCCAGGGCAAATGAACTACGCTGCGGCCAAGGCTGGCCTTAACGGCATGACCAAAAGCTTTGCGCAGGAAGTCGCATCGCGCGGGATCACTGCAAATTGCCTTGCCCCCGGTTTTATCCGCACGGCCATGACATCGGCTCTCGACGAAAAGCAGCAGGCGGCAATCAATGCGCGCATCCCAGCCGGTAAAATGGGCGAGGGCGATGACATTGGCGCAGCCGCAGTCTATCTCTCCAGCCGTGAGGCAGGGTACGTCACGGGCCAAACGCTACACGTGAATGGCGGCATGGCGATGACGGGGTGATCCGGCTGGGTGTGAAGGGGAACAAGAGGTGCAATCCGCCCCCTTATCCCCAGCGCAATTCCCCCTCGTAAAGCTACAAACTTGCCCGTATTGTTATCGGCGCTAAGGTTTTGGGATGAATTCCCTTGGGGCGGGATCGATTCCATCGGTCACAGCCCCAATGCAACACAAACGATAGGCAAAGCTGATGAAGGCTACGATCGAACGCGCGACGCTTCTTAGGTGTCTCTCCCATGTTCAATCGGTGGTTGAACGCCGCAACACCATTCCGATCCTGTCCAATGTCCTGATTGAGGCATCGGATAGCGGTGATGTGAAAGTCATGGCGACCGATCTCGATCTGCAAGTGATCGAAACGATGAGCGCATCGGGAGTGGAAAGCGCAGGCGCCATTACGGTTTCCGCGCATCTGTTGTTCGATATCGCTCGCAAACTGCCCGATGGCAGCCAGGTCAGCCTTGAAACGGCAGAAAACCGGATGGAGATCAAAGCCGGGCGTTCGCGGTTCAAACTGCCGACCCTGCCGCGCGATGATTTCCCCGTGATCGTCGAAGGCGATTTGCCGACCTCGTTCGAGCTTCCGGCCAAGACATTGGCTGAAATGATCGACCGCACCCGGTTCGCGATCTCGACCGAGGAAACGCGCTACTACCTCAATGGCATCTTCCTGCATGTCACCGATGAAGACGCGCCTGTTTTGAAAGCCGCGGCAACCGATGGTCACCGGCTCGCGCGCTTCACTTTGGCACGCCCTGATGGCGCAGAGGGCATGCCCGACGTCATCGTGCCGCGCAAAGCGGTCGCCGAATTGCGCAAATTGCTGGATGAGGCGATGGACGGTGCCGTGCAGATTGACCTTTCGGCGAGCAAGATCCGCTTCACCCTTGGCGGAGAAGGGGGCGTGGTGCTCACTTCCAAGCTGATTGACGGCACATTCCCCGATTACAGCCGCGTTATCCCAACCGGCAATGACAAGCTTTTGAAAGTCGATCCCAAGCTGCTGTTCGCAGGCGTGGACCGGGTGGCTACCATCGCGACCGAGAAAACGCGCGCGGTGAAAATGGGCCTCGATACAGACAAAGTTACGTTGTCCGTCACATCGCCCGACAATGGCACCGCGACCGAGGAACTGGCCTCCGAATATCAGTCTGATGGGTTTGAGATCGGCTTTAACGCCAATTACCTCAAAGACATCCTCGACCAGATCGACAGCGACGAGGTTGAATTGCACCTCGCCGATGCAGGCGCGCCGACGCTGATCCGCAAGGATGAAAGCTCGCCTGCTTTGTATGTGCTGATGCCGATGCGGGTGTAGCGGTTCGCTCACCTGCACCATGGCGCAGGCCCGCATCTTTGGCACGGTCACTTCGACCTATACGCGCATTGTTCAAATCACATGCGAGGAAGCGGGCGTAACGCACGAAACCATCGCGACGGCGGCGCATTCGCCTGCCAATCGGCATCCCTTTGGCAAAGTGCCCGTGGTGGAGATCGATGGGCTTGAACTGATCGAAAGCGCCGCGATCGCCCGCTATATCGACAATGCGCATAATGGCGGGGCGTTGCAGCCCGCAGACCCCGCCGCGCGCGCGGCATGCGACAAATGGATCGCGATTGCCAACAATTACCTGTTTCCGCTGTTTGAACGCGGGCTTGTTATGCCGTGGATCATGCACCGCTTTGCCGGCCAGCCAATTTACCCGGAGAAGATGAACGCGGCTCTCCCGCAGATCAGCCGCGCATTGGGTTTTTGCGAGGCAGAATTGCAGCGCGATGGCGCTTGGCTGCCGCTTGGCTTCACCATGGCTGATATATTCCTTTACCCCGTGATGCGCTCCCTCCAACTGACCCCGCAGGGCGGTGTGGGCATTGGCCAATGCGAGGCTTTGATGGAATGGCTGGGGGATTGCGAAAAACGCGCTTCTATTCAGGCAACCCGCTGGGAAACCGAAAGCTGATCGGCTAGGACGGGGCGAAACAGGAGAGACAGCGCAATGACACTCACACAGGTCCACGTCCGCAAAGACGAACTCACTCACGCAGAGCTTGCTTCCGCCGAACTAGGTCCGCTGGGCGAAGGGGCGGTGCGGATGGAAGTGGAAAGCTTCTCCGTCACGGCCAACAACATCACCTATGCCGTGGTGGGCGATGGCTTTGGCTATTGGAATTTCTTCCCCCGCGCGCTGATGACCCAGCAGGCCTTGGCATCGTGCCGATGTGGGGGCACGCGAAGGTTACCCAGAGCAATTGCCCGGAAATCGCAGAGGGAGAGCGCGTCTATGGCTATCTGCCCATGGCGAGCCATCTGGATGTCGTGCCGGGCAAAATCAGCGCGTCAGGTTTTACCGACACGGTTGATTATCGCCAGCCGATGAGCCCGGTCTACAATCAGTATTCGCGTCTTGCTGCTGATCCTGAACACGATCCCGCATACGAAGCAGAGCGGATGATCTTTGGGCCTTTGTTCAAAACGGGCTTTCTGATCGACTATTTCATGCGCAACGAAGGCTGGTTTGAAGCTGAGCAGGTGATCCTGACCAGTGCGTCTTCCAAAACCGCCATGGGCCTTGCCAGCGTGGCAAAGCAAAACTCTCCCGGTATCAAGCGTATCGGCCTGACATCGCCCGGCAATATCGACTTCGTCGAGAAGACGGGGCTTTATGACAAAGTGTTTGGCTATGACGAAATTGGCCGCATGGCCATCGCGCCCAGCGTGACGGTGGATTTTGCCGGGAATGCGACGGTTTTGGCGAACTTGCACACTCATTTTGAGGCGACGCTCAAATATTCATGCCTTGTGGGCGCAACCCACATTGAAGAGCGCGGTCCAGGCATGGGCGGGGCAGAAGGTCTTCCCGGGCCCAAGCCCACTTTGTTCTTTGCCCCCGATCACATGGTGTCGTTCTTTAAGGAGCACGGGCACCAGGGCGGCGCGGAATTGGTCGCGAAAAGCTGGCGCGGGTTTTTGGATGTTGCTGCGACGAGCGTCACGATTGATACGCGCGCTGGGCTGGAGCAGGCCCGCGATGTCTATCTTGAGATGCTGGGCGGTTCGGTTGATCCGGCGCAGGGCATTGTCATCCAGCCGTAAAAACCCGCATCACCCTGCCGATTGCAGATGCGAAAAGGCCTCCGGCAGCGCACAATGTGCATCTGGCGGGGGCCTTTCAATTGTAGGCTGCGTCAAAACAGCCCGGCAACTTCGTAAGCCTTACGGGCTGGTGGGCTGATCGTCGTCGCTTGCTGCGAGGACGACGAGGCCAACAATACCGGCGATGAGGGCAGCGATCAGCACGCCTTCAGCGCCGCCGCCGAGGTTTTCACCATCGGTGACCGGTGCAACGACCGGCAGGCTTTGAGCGGCAACAGGTGCACCCGCAAGTGCAACAGCGCCGAGCATAAGAGCAGTTTTCTTCATTTTGATCTCCTTTAGACACTCGATAGCCATCATTGTGTCCCAATTCAACACGGTTCCGCGTCAAAAAGCACCGTTACGGCGATTTCATGAAGGTTTAATGGACGCGCGCAAGAATATTGACGCTGAAACATTTCTTTACATTTTGGTTTGTTTTTGCGGCCTTGTAGCTGCCTTTATCGTCGCTGCCTTTATCGTTGCTCTGCTGATTGCAGGTTGATCAATTTGCACCCGCACCAGATAGCCGCAAAAGACTGTATTCGATTCGCAAAAGGCATCGCTTCCATGCAACTATACCTCTTGGCGCCCCTCGCTGCCGCTGTGACCTTTGCCGCCACGCCTGCTGCGGTTGGGCAAGCCCCGGACCGCTCCGAAAAAGCGCACCAGACATGGCGGCTTGTCCCGCAAACGGGGCTTTCTGCGATGCTCGATTGCTTTGAGGCTGAAGAGACAACGCTGATCTCGGCGCATCGGGGCGGGCCATCTGCCGGATTGCCGGAGAACGGGATTGAGACGATGGACGCCGTCCTCACCGCGATCCCCGCCATTATGGAGGTTGATGTCGCGCAGAGCAGCGACGGTGTGCATTATCTGATGCATGACCGCACGCTTGACCGGACCACCACGGGCACTGGCAAAGTGACCGAGCGGGATTGGAGCTATGTCGAGCAGCTGACACTGGTTGATGAGGCGGGATGGCAAACACCGTACCGCGTGCCCACTTTGGCCCAGACATTGGAATGGGCACGCGGGCGCACAGTGCTGCAAGTGGATTTCAAACGGACCGCGAATTACGAAGCGGTGATCGATATGATCCGCGCCGCCGGCATGGCTGATGCGGTGATCCTGATCGCTTACACCACCGAAGCGGCGCAAAAACTGCATGCGCTTGCCCCTGAAATGCTGATCTCTTTTTCGATCAGCGATGCCGATGATCTGGCCGCTGCCGCATCTGCTGGCATTCCCGCAAACCGCATTGTCGCTTTTACCGGCACACGCACGCCGAAACCCGATTTATACCGGGCCTTGGACGAGGCAGATGTTGAGGTGATCTTTGGCACTTTGGGCCGCTCGCCTGCGTCCATCGACAATGTGATCGGCCGCTTCGGAACCGATGAACGTTACGCAGAATTGGGCGAGGGCGGGGTCGATATCCTCGCCACGGACCGCCCGCGCGCAGCAGCCAAAGCGCTCGAGGCAGCCAAACGATTGCCAGTATCAGGGCGATGCGGGGTCAGCCGGTAAGACCGCCCCTGTAAACCACCGCCTTTTACGCAGCCTGTTTTTCGGTCCGTTCGGCTTCTTCGCTGGTTGCCGGACGATCGAGGAATTCGCGCATCGCGGCCACGCATTCTTCCTTGTGGCTCAGCAGGAACAGATGTCCGCCGCCTTCCATCACCACCAATTCTGAATTGGGGATCAGCATGTCGAGGAATTTGCCATTAGCGAGCGGCACAATCGCATCATCATCGCCCATCATGATGAGCGTGTCCTGTTTCATCAAAAACGGCAAAGCAGGCGCGCTTGACCAGCCCAGCATGCAGAGCAGCTGATACATATAACCGCGCGGGCTTGGGGGTTTCAGCCGCGACATATGCCCGCCTTTGCCCGAAGATTTGCCAAGCCCTTCGCCATACAGCGTTTCGAAATTGGCGATCATGAAATCGGGATCGATATAGCGGCGCGGATTGGCCATTTTGGTGAGAGCTTTGGGACTGCCCGGCATCATCAGCATGCCTGCGCTGGTCGCGATCAGCACCACGCGGCGTGTGCGGCCCGAATGCTGCATGGCAAAGTGCTGCGCCATGCCTCCGCCCCAGCTGATGCCCATGACATCAACCGTGCCAACGCCCAGTTGATCGAGCAATTGCGCCGCCGTCCAGCTCATCGTGAAGGGATTATACGGCATCAGCGGATCGGGCGATTCGCCAACGCCGGGCATGTCAAACATGATAAAGGCGCGTTCGGGCAAAGCGTCTGCCAGCGGAGCCACCGCTTCGATATTGGCGCCGATCCCGTTGAAGAACAAAATAGGCGGATGATCGCTAGATTGATCGAGCCGCCACGTAGCAGTCCGTAGCGTCCGCCCGCCAACCTCGCGCATGCTGACATGCGCATTTTTCATACCGTCTGACACGTATTCCCGTCCTTTTTCAGCGTCCCCAGCACCCCTGGCGATCCCTGCCATAAGGCCCCTTTGGGGTTGGAGAGCACCCTCGATGATCCCTAACGAGGATGCTCTCCACAAGCTGCAAACGCGTTAATCTGAGCCGGTTATATCAGACTTCTTCGACGACGTAGAGTCCCGGCGCACTTTCGAGCGGGGGATGCGCTTTGCTGCCAACAGTTTTGGGAGCGGCTTTTTTGGTGCCAGAGCGTTTCTGGATCCATTCCATCCATAACGGCCACCAGCTGCCTTTAACCTCTTCGGTGCCCTGCAGCCATTCATCAGCGGTTTCCGGCAATTTGCCGCGCTTTTTCTGGACGAAATATTTCGCCTTGGGATTGGTTGGCGGGTTCAAGATCGCCTGCATGTGGCCCGATTGGCTGAGCACATAGGTCACATCTTTTGAACCGAACAGCTGGGTTGACCGATATGTCGCTTTCCACGGCGTGATATGATCGGTCACTCCGCCAAGGATGAACAGATCTGCGGTCACATTGGTAAGGTCAATCTTGTGATCGGCCATTTCGGTGTTGCCGGGCGTGGAAAAGGCCAATTCCTCATACAACGTCAGAAAATCGCCCATCAGGCTGGCGGACAGATTGGTCGCATCCGCATTCCAGAACAACACATCGAAGGCTGGCGGGTCCATACCCAGCAGGTAGTTGTTGATGACATAATTCCAGATGAGATCATTGGGCCGCAGCCAGGCAAAGCCGCGCGCCAGATCATCGGCTTTGATAACGCCTTTCTTCGCCGCACGCTGCTTGGCGAGCTGAATGCCGTTCTGGCTGACCAGCGATCCGGCCTCGATATCGGTGGCCTTGGGATGCAGCACGCACACCATCAAAGTCAGCGTGCCCAGGATGTCGTTACCGGTCGCCGCCAGCTTGGAGGCAAGCACCGATGCGGTCTGTCCGCCCGAACACCCGGCAGATACGTTGACTGTCTTTGAACCGGTAATTTCGGACACGATCTCCAAGGCCTCTTCGCAAGAAGCGATGTAGTCGGCCATATCCCATTTGCCTTGTTCCTTGGACGGGTTGCGCCAGGAAATGACAAAGGTTTGAATGCCGTTATCAACTTGCCATTTCACCACCGATTTTTCCGGCGACAGATCGTTGATATACATCTTGTTGATCTGCGGCGGGATGGTGAGCTGCGGGGTGGCGTAAACCTCATCGGTGGTCGGTGCATAATGCACGAGCTCGTACATTTCAGTGCGGTGGACGACATTGCCTTTGGATGTCGCGATGTTTTCGCCCAGCTTAAACGGGCGCTTGTCCACCTGGCTCACCATGCCTTTGTTATGGACGATATCGTTATAGGCGTTTTGCAGACCCTTTATCAGCGACAAGCCGCCTGAATTGATGATCTGTTTTTGCGCAATTGGATTGCCTGCCAGCGTGTTGGTGGGGGCAAGGCTGTCGATTATGATGTTTGAGATGAAATTGGCGCGGTTGCGTTCCAGATCGTCCAGTTCCAGCTCTTCGATCCAGCCGCTGATCCCCTTTTGCACGGCGAGGTAATATTGCGCGCCGGCTCTGAAAAACGGATTGAACTGCCAGGCGGGGTCCATAAAGCGTTTGTCTTTGGGATGGGGGGCAAGCTCGCTTTTGCCGGTCATGATTTTGACCATGTCCTCACCCATGGTTTGAGCATGGCGCATGATCCTGCCGGGATCCGACGCGGTCTCGCGCAATAACAACGCAACCGCGCTGACAAAATCCTCACGCGCAACGCCGACCAGCGGGCCAAGCGCATTGGTGGATTGGGCTGCTTCGTTCTCCAACTTGACTGTTTCGTGCGCCATTATGTCCCCTCTGCCATTACAGGCCTGTGCGGGTGGTGATCTGTGTCACTCGCCCTTAGTTTTTATCGTGCTTGTTCTACGCAAACATCTTCTTTGTGTTCCTTGTGCCGCCCAATGCGGGCCATTTCAACCCGGTCGCTCACGGCGCACCCGCCAGCGCAGGCATGCCGATAACAGATATGCGGATAAAAGGTTCGGTCAGGATTACCGTTTCTAAATCCTTCCCCGTTATCGCTCCTCCGGCAATATTGAGTGTTACTCCTGATCAAGGCATTAGTGAACAATGGCGAGCCTGCTTTCGCGTCTTACCAAAGGATCTGAGCCGCCGGCCGAGACGGCGGACGAACCAGCTGCGTTCAACCCTATTGCGCTGAAGGATCAGGCGCGCCGTGTTGCTTTGCTTGACAGTCTTGAGACATCCGGGCTCGGGTGGTTTTGGGCGAGCGATGCCGAAGGCCGCATCACGTACATGACTCCAGCTGCGCTGGAGAAACTGGAGCTCGACGAAGACGATGTGCTTGGCCAGCAGGCCTCAGATTTGTTCGAGGAGGATAACGAGGCAGAGCGCGACGAGGCGCAGCGACCTTTGCGGTTCCTGTTTGCAGCGCGCAATTCCATTGCATCAAGCGCGGTTAAACTGACATCGGGCGACAAGGAGGCCTGGTGGGAGATATCGGGCAAACCGCATTTCGACAGCGAAGGCGAATTTGCCGGCTATCGCGGCAGCGCCAAGGATATCAGTCACGCGCACCAGAACCGGGTTGATGCCGAACGCTTGTCACAATTCGATTCGCTGACAGGCCTGTCAAACCGTCACCGCATGGCGCGCAATCTGACGTCCACTTTGACCGCGTTCAAATTGGCCAAACGCAGCTGTGCTTTGATGATGCTTGATCTGGACCGGTTCAAGCAGGTGAACGACACTTTGGGCCATCCAGCAGGCGATGAACTGCTGAAACAGGTTGCAGCCCGGATCAAACGGATCATCGGAGACAAAGGCGAAATTGGGCGTCTGGGCGGCGATGAATTTCAGATTATCCTGCATGACATGGATGATCGCGGGGATCTGGGCGATTTGGGCCAGCGGCTGATCCAGATGATTTCGCAGCCTTATTCGATCGATGGCAGCCGCGCGGTGATCGGTTCATCGGTGGGTATCGCGGTTGCGCCCTATGACGGGATTGAAACCGAAGAGCTTGTCAAAGCGGCTGACCTTGCGCTGTATGCTGCCAAAGGCGGCGGGCGCGGCCAGCACCGGTTCTACACTTCTGACTTGCAGGACAAAGCCAGCCACCGCCACCAGATCGAGGCTGATCTGCGCGATGCCACCGCAAAAGGCGAGCTGGAAATGCATTACCAGCCCATTGTCGATGCAACCACGCACGAAGTGGCGTGCATGGAAGCCCTGATGCGGTGGAATCACAGCGAGAGAGGTATGATTTCGCCTGCTGATTTCATCCCGGTTGCTGAAGAAGTGGGCCTGATCCGCGAATTGGGCGAATGGGCTCTTACCGAAGTGTGTCATCAGGTGACGATGTGGCCAAACGGGGTCAAGGCCGCAGTCAATGTCTCGGCTGTGCAATTTGCTTCGGATGATTTTGTCGAAATCGTGCGCAATGCGCTTAAAAAGACGGGCGTTAATCCGGGGCAGATCGAACTGGAAATCACCGAAAGCGTGTTTGTCGGCGATGTCGAACGCACATTGCGCGTGTTTAAGGATCTGAAAGCTTTGGGCGTGCGCCTGTCGCTTGATGATTTTGGCACAGGCTATTCCTCGCTCAGCTATCTGCGCGATGCGCCATTTGATAAAATCAAGATAGATCAGAGCTTTGTGCGCGGTTGTTCAAGCGGTTCCAACAACAATCTTGCGATCATCGCGGCGGTGGTCAGCCTTGCCAGTGTGCTCAATATGGAAACCGTTGCCGAAGGCGTGGAAACCAAGGATGAGCTGGCCGCAGTGCAAAAACAGGGTGCGACGCATTTGCAGGGCATTTTGTTTTCGCGCGCCGTGCCTCTCGAAGATGTGCTGGCGCATTTCGATAAAGGCGATCTCACCTATGTTCCGCGCGGGCCGGAACGCTACCGCGAAGAACGTCGCACCGAATTTCGCAAGATTGGCCTTATACACGGCGATCACCGCTACACCGTTTTTCTGCGCAACCTGTCGAAGACCGGCGCGAAAATCGAAGGTTTGCTTGATGTCCCGTTAGGCACAAGCGTTGTGCTTGATCTGGGCGGCGGCCAGCTGGCGGTTGCCATTGTGCGGCGTTCTGAAGGCTACAGTCAGGGCGTGGAATTTGAAAACCCGTTGATCAGCGATGGGGCGGATGGATTGTGTACCCGCCACCGGGTGTCGCCATACCAGATGGAGATGGCAGGGCGTCCGTTACAGGCGCTAAAAGACGATTCGTATTCCGGTTTGATGCATGCTCGACCGACCACGCCCAAGGCCTTTATCGAAGTGCAGCCCGCACTCAAAAAGCGGGACTGACATCAATCGTAATCACACCGCCGGGACTTTTTCGGCCTGATAGCCGGACATCCATTAAAAATCCTTGATTTAGTGCTCCGGGTTAACCGTTTTTCAAATGGGTAAGCGCCATTGACCGTGGATGACTAACCGCGCCCTTAATCCTGCCAGCGCGCCGTCCGATGACGGCGGTGTGCTTGCGCGTAAGGATGACGCGGAGATAGTGGCGAACGGTGATGGAACGCGGCCCGGTCGCCGGTCCCATGGCGATCCGTCTCAAACCAAGAATAAGTCCTCAAAAAAACGCGATTTTGGTCACCGTAAAGCCGATGACAGACGCCGCCCTGTGCGCGATCTGTCCGCGGCTTTGGACGCAAACGACCTCGATGACGGGATCGAACGCCCCGCTCACCATTTTTACCTGCCGCGCAATCCTCGCGGGATGGCGCTGTTTATCGCGCTGACCTATGTGATCGCCGCGTGCGTTACAGCAAAAGTTCCCTCGGGATTGCCGATTATTGCCGGTCTTGTGTCCGTGGGTGTGTTTGCATTCGGAGAACGTCTGGCAAGAATGGAGCGCAATGCGGGGCTTTCGCGAATGGCCCGCTTTGCTTTGCTATTTACTGGGGTGATTATCCCGCTGGTTTGTGCGGGATATGTTTTTGCAAGCTGGGTGCAATACGGGCTTGCCTGGCAATGGGCGATCGGGTCGGTCGTGTGCATCAATGCGGCATCTGCGGCTTTGTTCGGCACGCGGATTGTATCGCTGTTTTGCGCAAAGCTTGCCGTGTGGGCGGCGTTTGCCTCTGTGAGTTATACATTTGTCACGGTCACCGCATTGATCGGGGCCGCGCTGGCGCTCATTCTGGTTGCGCGGTTTGAATGGCAGGCTGCAGAAAAGCGGCGAGTGGCGATTGATGCGCGCGAACGCGTTGCCGCGCGCGCTGAAGACATTTTGCGCAGTTTTGAAGAAACCGGGCCCGGCTGGTTCTGGGAAACTGACCGGCGCGGCCTTATCAGCTATATCTCCCCGTCCGCCGCCGCCGTAATGGGCCGCACTCCTGATGAATTGCGCGGCACCCCGTTAAGCGAAATTGTCGATGCAGCCCCCGGCGCAGTGGCGGCGGAACGCAGTCTTGGCTTTCACTTGTCTGCGCGTTCTGCATTCAAGGAACTGGAACTGCGCGCCGCTGGCACGGACCGGCTGTGGGCGCTGACAGGCCGGCCCGTCTATGACAGCTTTTCAAACTTTTGCGGGTTCAGAGGGCACGGCACAGACCTCACCGAAAAACGCAGCAATGAACAAGAAGTCACCCGGCTTGCGCATTATGACAGTCTGACCGGACTGGTGAACCGCGCGCAGATGAGCGATCTGCTCGATCAGATCCTCTCCGCCCCGCAGGAACGCGAACGGGCCTGCACAGTGCTGATGCTGGATCTTGATCGGTTCAAGCAGGTCAATGATACGCTGGGCCATCCCGCAGGCGATGCTTTGCTGAAACAGGTGGCGCAGCGGCTGGAGCGGGTGCTTGATGGGATCGGGCGCTGCGGCAGACTGGGCGGCGATGAATTTCAGGTGCTGATCCCCGGCAATCAAAGCCGGGATAAACTGGGCTTTCTCGCGCGTGAAATCATCAATTCGCTATCGCAGCCATACACAATCGAAGGGCAGGGCGTGATCATTGGTGCATCGGTGGGCATCGCGCTTGCCCCTGCCGATGGCAGCACCAGCGAAGAGCTGATCCGCAATGTTGATCTGGCACTCTATGCGGCCAAGGATGCAGGGCGCGGGGTGCATCATTTTTATGACAAAACCCTGCATTCCGCTGCCGAGGAACGCGCGGAACTGGAGCAAGACCTGCGCGAGGCGATTACGCGCGGCGAATTGGAGCTGTATTACCAGCCCGTCGTCAACACATCGACCGAAAAGATCACGGGGTTTGAGGCGCTTATGCGGTGGGAGCACCCACGCCGCGGCTGGCTTTCACCTGATAAATTTATCGCCGTTGCAGAAGATGCAGGGCTGATCGATCAACTGGGTCAATGGGCGCTGCGCACGGCGTGTGAGGATCTGGCGCGCTGGCCTTCGCATATTCAATGCGCGGTCAATGTGTCGCCGCTGCAGTTTTCAAAGAAAGAACTGCCCACAATCGTCGCCAATGCGCTGGCGCATAGCGGGATATTGCCTTCGCGGCTTGAGCTTGAACTGACCGAAAGCGTGTTTCTAAACGACAGCGCAGGCACCGATGCCATGTTCAAAGCGCTCAAACGGGTCGGCGTGCGATTGGCGCTTGATGATTTTGGCACAGGCTATTCCTCGCTCGGCTATTTGAAGAAAGCGCCGTTTGATAAGATCAAGATTGACCAGAGCTTTGTGCGCGGAGCGACCGAGCCGGGCAGCCGCAATGGCGCGATCATTGCCTCGATCAACTCGTTAGCCGAAGCGCTTAACATGGACACAACGGCTGAAGGCGTTGAAACGCTTGATGAGCTGGAATTGATCCGAAAACTGGGCTGCAGCCACGTTCAGGGTTACATCTATCACAAGCCTGTCGGCATGGAGGAAGCGAGCGCACTGGTTGAGGGGACCGGCGTTGCCGCAGCCGAAGGCCCCAAATCCGCGCGCGGTCAGCGTCAGGTTCTGCTCAAACGGATATTCATCAACCACAATGGCAATCGCATGCCTGCCACTTTGCGCAATCTGTCTTCGGGCGGCGCGATGCTGGATGGCTTGTGGAATCTGCCCGAAGGCGCAACGGTGCAGATCGAATTCAGTGCCCAATCAAGCGCGCGGGCCATGGTGCGCTGGTCGGTTGAAGACCGTGCAGGAGTGGAATTCACTCTGCCGCTAAGCCGCCGCGCCGATGGGACATTTGAAGTCCTCGCAGGTGCCCGCCTCGCCGCATCCGGGTGATGGTCCCGCAAGCGCCGCCTGCCGCCCAGCAAGCGCGTTTTACGCGCGCGTAAATTTTAGTGAACACAGACGCGCCAGCATCTCGGTGTTAGCACAATAATAACCAACCGGATTTAGATATCCTTTGTCTTCGCGCCCGTGCCGGGCCGGACACACAGAAGAAGGACGTTTGCCGGTGCCCTTTAAGGGTTTCTTGTCATCCAAATCGAATGGCTCGTCATCTGGCAGCCACAAACGCGGTGGGCGCAGCAGCGCGGCCGCGCAGGATTTTGATGCGTCCAGCGTATTGTCTGACACCGAAAAACTCAGCATGCTCGATGAACTGGAACGCTCCGGCCTTGGCTGGTTCTGGGCCAGCGATGCGTCTGGTCAGCTGACATATTTGAGCGCGGCGATTGCTGAACGCATTGATGTGCCGCTATCCGATTTGCTGGGCCAAGCGATGGCGAGCACATTCGAGCCTGCCAATCGCGAAGGACGGACAAAATCGCTTCCCCTGATGCTGGGCGCGCGCAAGGCGTTTTCAGGCTTTGCTCTTCGCGCGGTCAAAAAGCCTGATGGCGCTGTGCTGCGGCTTTCGGGTCAGCCGGTTTTTGACCGGTCCGGTGAATTTGCTGGCTTTCGCGGAACAGGCGCAGACATCACCGAAGAATTCCACCGCGAAGAAGAAACCGCGCGGCTGGCAAAATTCGATTCGCTCACAGGTCTCGCCAATCGTCACCGCATGGCGCACATGATCGACACAACGCTGACGGCGTTCAAATCGGCCAAGCGCAATTGTGCGATTATGATGATGGACCTTGATCGGTTCAAACAGGTCAATGACACTCTGGGCCATGCCGCTGGTGATGAGCTGCTTAAACAGGTCGCCACCCGGCTGGGCCGCGCGATTGAGCGTGATTGCGAAATTGGCCGCTTGGGCGGTGATGAATTTCAAGTGATGATCCCCGACGTCGATGATCGCGGCGAACTGGGCGATATTGCGATGAAGATCATCGACATGCTGCGCCAGCCTTATTCGCTTGATGAAGGGCGCTGCGTCATCGGGGCCTCTGTTGGCATCGCGATTGCGCCGCATGACGGCGTGACCTGCGATGAAGTGGTCCGATCTGCCGATCTGGCGCTCTATGCGGCCAAGAATGGCGGGCGAGGGCAGTATCGTTTCTTCTCAGGCGATCTGGAAAACGAGGCATTGTTCCGCCGCCGGCTCGAAGAGGATCTGGGCGCAGCGGTGCGCGATGAGCAATTGTTTCTCGAATACCAGCCGATTGTCGACACCAAGACGCAGCAAGTGCGCACATTGGAAGCTCAGGTGGGCTGGAACCATGTGCAGCGCGGCCCGATTGTTTCCGAAGAATTCGCGCAAATCCTCGACGGGTCCAGCCAGACCACTGAGGTGGGCCTGTGGTCGATCAGAGAAGCGTGCCGCAACGCGACCAAATGGCCCGACAGCGTGCGGGTTTCGGTCAATGTAGCGCCTGCTCTCATCAATTCGCAGGACTTTGTCGAAAAAGTCGCCGATGCACTGGCGGATGCGAAATTGTCAGCCACCCGGCTTGAGCTTGAGATAAGCGAAGCGGTGTTCTTTGGCGATACCAATGCGGTTGACCGGGCGCTTGGCGCGCTGTTCAAACTGGGTGTGCGGCTGACGCTCGACGAATTCGGCAGCGGCTATTCCTCGCTCGCTTATCTGCGCCGCGCGCCGTTTGACAATATCAAGATCGATGAAGGCCTGATCGCCGAAGCCGATCGCAAAGCCGAAGATGGCCTCAAAACCGATGCCGATAATGACGGGCTTGGCCTGATCCGCGCGATTGTGGCGCTGGCGGGAGCGATGGAAATGGACACCATCGCAAACGGCATCGAAAGCGAAGCGCTGAACAAGGCGCTGGTCGAATGCGGCGTCAAATTTGTGCAAGGTCCGATTTATTCCGACCCCGTCAGCGCCAAAACGGTTGAGCGCGAACTGATCGGCGAAACCTGGAAAATCGCTCCCAGCGGCGACCGGACGAAACGCGCGCGCCGCCGCACCGTGTTCCGCAAGATTCAGGTCATTCACGATGATCACTCCTACGAAGTGACGTTGCGCAATCTGTCGCGCACCGGCGCCTTGATCGAAGGGTTGATGGATGTGCCCAAAGGCACGCAATTCGTGGTTGATCTGGGCGGCGGGCAATTGGCCGTCGCCACTGTCATCCGCACCAGCGGCGATACGCAGGGCCTCGAATTTGAACAAAGCCTTGTCGATGATGGATCAGGCGGACTTGTCACGCGCAACCGCGTCTCGCCCTATGCGCTGGCTTCTGCCGGAGCGCCCTTGGCGGCGCTGTCGCAGGGCAATTATGCTGGGATGGAAGGCGGATTGCTCGACCCATCGGCCAGCGTCCCTCAGTTTGGCTATGCCAATGCGGTGAAGACAGAAGCGGCGTAGGGTCAGGATGTATGAATCACGTGGGCGTGGTTTGAAGCAATCGGCCCTGTTGCGAGGAGCGAAAGTGCGGGAAGTGCGGCGCACTTTCTAGCTTTCGAGACGCTGCAATATGGCCGATTGGTCAAATCCCTTCAGGGACGCCAAAATGACTTCGATCTCGGCCAAAACTGCCTTTGGCAAAGGCAACCAGCCTTCCCAGCAGGCAGCTTCGCCCGATATCTTCGTCATTTTGACGCCACGCCCACGTGATTCATACATCCTGACCCTAACTCCGTATCTTCGGGGCGAGCAGACGCTGGCCCCATCCAGATCATCTGTTTTGGGTCTTGCAATATTCGCGAATGACATTGGCAATCGCCATCGCTAGATCGCAGAGCATATGACTGACCTTTCCAAAATCCGCAATTTCTCGATTATCGCGCATATCGACCACGGCAAATCCACGCTTGCTGATCGGCTGATCCAGTACACGGGCGGCCTGACCGAACGTGAGATGTCCGAACAAGTGCTCGACAATATGGACATCGAAAAAGAGCGCGGCATCACGATCAAAGCGCAAACCGTCCGCCTCAATTACACCGCGAAGGATGGCGAGACCTATCAGCTCAACCTGATGGACACGCCGGGCCATGTCGATTTCGCTTACGAGGTATCGCGCAGCCTTGCCGCGTGTGAGGGCGCTTTGCTGGTGGTCGATGCAGCGCAGGGGGTTGAGGCGCAGACGCTCGCCAATGTCTACCAATCGATCGAGCACGACCACGAAATCGTGCCCGTCATCAACAAAATCGACCTGCCTGCAGCAGAGCCCGAGCGCGTGCGCGAAGAGATTGAGGAAGTTATCGGCCTTGATGCATCCGAAGCCGTCCTGTCCTCTGCCAAATCGGGCATTGGCATCGAAGACGTGCTCGAAGCGGTCATTGCCAAAATCCCCTCTCCTACCGGTGAGCGGGACAAGCCGCTGAAAGCCTCGCTGGTCGATTCGTGGTACGATCCCTATCTCGGCGTCGTCATCCTGGTGCGCGTGATCGAAGGGGAGCTTAAAAAAGGGCTCAACATCCGGTTTATGCAGGGCGGCACGCAGCACCTTGTTGACCGGGTCGGCTGCTTCACTCCCAAGCGCACGGACCTTGATGACCTTGGGCCGGGCGAAATTGGCTTTATCACAGCGCAGATTAAAGAGGTCGAACAGGCCCGCGTCGGTGACACCATCACCACGGTGAAGGGCGGGGCGAGCGAGGCTTTGCCGGGCTATAAGGAAGTCCAGCCCGTTGTGTTCTGCGGCATGTTCCCGGTGGATGCAGCAGATTTTGAAAAACTGCGCGAAAGCATCGGCAAATTGCGCCTGAATGACGCCAGCTTCAGTTTCGAGATGGAAAGCTCAGCCGCGCTTGGTTTTGGCTTTCGCTGCGGGTTCCTTGGCCTGCTCCACCTCGAAATCATTCAGGAACGCCTGAGCCGCGAATACGATCTAGACCTGATCACCACCGCGCCGTCCGTCGTCTACCGTTTGCAGCTCAGCAAATCGAAGACGGAAGAGGCGAAGGAGATCATGCTTCACAATCCCGCCGACTGGCCCGACACCAACCGGATCGAGATGATCGAGGAGCCGTGGATCAAAGCGGTTATCTACACCCCCGATGACTATCTCGGATCGATCCTCAAACTGTGTCAGGACAGGCGCGGCATCCAGACCGACCTGACGTATGTGGGCGGGCGTGCGCAGGTGACATATGAGCTGCCTTTGAACGAGGTCGTCTTCGATTTCTACGACCGGCTGAAAAGCATCAGCCGCGGCTATGCCAGCTTTGACTATGAACAGATTGGCCTTCGCGAAGGCGATCTGGTGAAAATGAACATCCTCGTCAATGCAGAGCCCGTCGACGCGCTGTCGCTGATCGTCCATTCGGGCGTCGCGGAAGAGCGCGGCCGCGGCATGTGCGAACGGCTAAAAGACCTGATCCCGCGCCACCTCTTCAAAATCCCCGTCCAAGCCGCAATAGGCGGCAAAATCATCGCCCGAGAAACCATCGCCGCGATGCGCAAAGACGTGACCGCCAAATGCTATGGCGGCGACATTTCGCGCAAGAAAAAGCTGCTGGAGAAGCAGAAGAAGGGTAAGGCGAAGATGCGGGAATACGGAAATGTGAGTATTCCGCAAGAGGCGTTTATTGCCGCGCTGCGGATGGGGGAGGAATAAGCGAAGGCGCCTAACGCCGACGCTTTCGCAGAAAGCGACAAGTTAGAAGCCGGTGCGTGCCAGCGCATTGCGGAACGGCGTGTGGCGGCCGCGAACACGGTTTCGTTAGAATGAATGTTTCCACTCCGTGGACTATTCTGGCAAGAAGCCTAGCTCAAAAACCATCGGGCGCAGCTTTTCGGAAAGCGCGGCGTAAGCTGATTTGAATGGATCAAAATCAGTCAATTGCGTGTCGCCGTAAGCCTCGAGCGCGCGGCGAACCTGATACCAACCGGCATCGGCGCGGTTGAGTTTCAGGTCTTCGCGAATGCGGTTGGGAAAGCTGGTGGCGTGATACTTGGCCCATAGCTTGCGGCCCTCGTCGAGCACGGCCTGCGCTTCGCAAGAGAAGGGCATGCTCTCCATATAGCGCGCGAGAAAGTCGCTTTCAAACCGCGCTTTCGCGCCCACTTCGCTTTCCGTGTAGGGGATAAAGTGATTGGTGAGCGACCATGTGCGATCGTTCCACTCCAGCCCATCGGCCCCGGCTGTGAGGTTGCTGCCGTTGAACAACATCCAGACGAGGCAATCGGATTTGAACTCATCAGTGAGCGGTTCGCTGGGTTGCAGAAACTGGTCGCAATCGTTGAGCCATGTGGGTTTGATAAGCCGGCGGACCGAGAAAACGATAGCAGCCTGCCAGAGATTGTCCTCCGTTAAGTAGAGCCCCCCGCCGTTTCCTCCTGTGTAGATCGATGAGGCAACCAACGTTTCTCCTCCAGCATGCTGGAGGTCATTGTTGCTTGCATAAAGATAACCGAGTGCGCCTTCAAACTGTCGCTTCCGTCGAGGATTCTCTGATACCTTCAGCGCATTTGCGAGTGGCAGAGCACGAGGACCATTCGCTACCGGTGGATTGATCCAGACATTGAGCAGTTCTTTGTTCGGACGAGCCACATAGGTTTTCTCGCCAATGATGTTTCCTGTTTTGTCAAGAACATCAACCTCTACCTCTTCGATTGGCTCTTCGACCCTTTGATCCCAGATTAGGAAGCCAATCGGAAAATTGCCTTTCAATCCATCAAACGCTTTGCTGTGGACGACAAACCCATCAAGGAATCGCGCTTCCCAAGTCCCGCGAAACTTCTCAAAATTTGGCTTATTTATATACTTGAGCTTGCTTATCATCGCTAATTTTGAGGTCGGAAGTTCAGAATCAATTCGGACAAGAAATTGTATAAACAATTCCTTGCTCGCGTAGCCAAGGGCCATCTCTTTCATTAAGTTGTTTATGCGCGTTCGTTCGACACCTTTTTTGTTCTGGTCGCCTTTGCCTATTCCGGCTCCAGTTTCCGCATAAGGCGGATTAATCAGCACCAAGATCGGCTTCGCGCCCTTCTTCCCCTCACGCGCCGCCGCTATCGCATCCCGCAACCCCTGCGGCAGTTTGTCCGACAGGGAATAATCAATTTCGCCAAAATCGGTGATGTCGTCATTCAGATAATCGTACTGAAAAATCTCCGCACCGGCGAAAGCTGGGTTGGAGCGCATGATCGTTACGTCTTCGGGATCCAGCGTGGACATATAGACGTTGCGAAGGTTGGAGTGCTTGGCCTCCAGATTGCCCACCCCTGCGCACATATCCCACACGATGTATCGGCTCTGCCAATTCTCGCCCAAGGTCGCGGCCAGCTGGTCATAGGCTTTGTCAACGATATGCAGCGGCGTGTAATACGCGCCCTTGAACTTCTGATCGTCGATGGGAAGCAGGCTGTCGCGCCGCTCCAGCAGATAGTGCCGATATTCCTTTACCGGCGGGCGGTGGTAGATTTTCCAGAAATTGTAATAGCCACGCTCGCTGGCGAGATCGTAGGTTTCGCCGTGCAGCAGGAAGACCGGCTTTTCGCCATCATACAGTAGCCGCGCGGGCAGATTGGTCATCGCCGCGTTCTCGCCGTCGTGCATGATATCGGCGAAGAACAAAACGGCGTAATCCGCCTCGCTCGTCACGCCCAGTTCTACGCCGACCATCTCTACCCATTTATCAAACACCTGCCGCAAATTGTCGGGCGTGATTTGCGTGCGGATGATGCGGCCTTCTTTGATCGCATCCTTGGTTGCCTTGATAAATTCCTCTTCGTAACCCTCGATCTCGTAGAGGACGAAATGGCTTTCGACATAAGGCGCGATTTTGGCGGCGAGCGCTTTGTCCGCCTTGGAGCCTGATTTGGGCCAATCGATGGTCTTATCGTCCAGGATCGGCATGGCGTGCGTCGTCGCCATCAGCGCGGCTTTTTCGCGGTCAATCACGCACAAAAAGCCGGGTATCGCCTCCCCGCGCTTGCGCGCCGCGCGCACATAAACCAGCAATTGGGCAAACATCAAAAGCGGCGGGGTGGAGCCTTCTTTGGCTTCGAACCAGATTTCCGGCGTCTGGATATCAACAAGGCCTTTAAAGACGCTCTTCAGGCCGAGAGCCTTGATATAAGCGTCTTTGACGTCTTCTTCGGTTCTTGCACGTTGGAGTTCTTGATAGAGGCTCATTCCCCGTTCTATCCATGGAAGTGAATGGAATAACAAGCGACTTGAACACACAAGAACTTTAACACATTGGTCGCGATGCGTTGCGGCGCATGACCTTTGACTTGAGCTTGCTCCGCAACCGCAACCGCAACCGCAACTGCAACCGCCTGCGCTAGGCGCGGGGCTTCACTCCCAACCCTCATCCTTAAGCGAGTGCACCATCTTCGGCTCTAAAGCGGCGTCACTTTCCTCGGTGTTGACCTGCCTTTGGCGAGCGGCGTGCTATTTTCTCACGGGCAGAGCACAAAAATGAACGCCAGCCCTTCGACAAGCTCAGGGCGAGCGGGGGAGGGGTGCGGTGTGTCGTTTCGCCTTGTCTGCGAACTTGCACTCGCGCGCTCCGGCATTTTCCTACACTGCGCACAGCGTCTAAACCTGCGTGTATGCCCGCTCATCTTGCGCTCTTTAATCGCCTCAATCGATCAATCGCCGCTTTTGTGATCGATCTGATTTTTACGCTAAGACCCGTGTAACATGCGGTCCATGTGTGGCTCAGCTGCGGTGAACCGAGCCATCCGCGCAAGCGCTTGCTTGCCATCCCCGGACAAGTGCGCATCTGGCGTGCAACTTCACTTGGCGTTCACGTGCGCGCTGGCTATAGGCAAGCCATGACACGGATTACGCGCACATCGATCGCCAAAATGGCTCTTACAGGGGCCGCCATTGCCACTCTTGCTGGATGCGGGGGAGGGTCCGCGAATGAGGACGTGGCCTATGTCGCGCGGGATGTGGAATCGCTCTATGGCGAGGCTCAGCGGCGCCTAGACAAGGGCAACACGCTGGTCGCAGCCGCGCTGTTTGATGAGGTGGAACGCCAGCATCCCTATTCGCCCTGGGCCCGGCGCGCGCAGCTGATGAGCGCGTTCAGCTACTACATCGCGAGAGACTACAACAAGTCGATCCAGAACGCGCAGCGGTTCCTGTCGATACATCCGGGCAACAAGGATGCGCCCTATGCGTACTATCTGATTGCGCTGTCCTATTACGAGCAGATCTCGGATGTTAACCGCGATCAGAAGATCACAGAACAAGCGCGCACGGCTTTGCGCGAGGTGAACCGGCGCTTTCCGCAGACCGAATACGCGGCTGATGCGCGGCTGAAGCTGGACCTCGTCGCGGACCACCTGGCGGGTAAGGAGATGGAGATCGGACGGCATTACCAGCGCTCTGGCCAGTGGCTGGCCTCTGCCATCCGGTTCCGCAATGTGATCGAGAAGTTCGAGACGACCAGTCACACGCCAGAGGCTTTGTACCGGCTGACGGAGAGCAATCTGGCGCTTGGCATTCCGAATGAGGCGAAGAAATACGCTGCTGTTCTGGGGGCGAACTATCCCGGTGATGAATGGTATGAAAAAGCGTACAAGCTGGTTGAGAAGCACGCGGCAGGCGTTGAGGCAATCTGAAGGGTTACGGGGTGAGCTGGGCTCTGAGCGCTTCCACACGCTTGGCATTGGCCCCGGCATCAGAATAGCCAACCCGTGATGCGGAGCGAACTTCGACCCCTCGGCCGGATTTGCGCAATTCGAGATCATCGACGAACCCGAATGTGGGTGAGGTGAACTCGGCAGCGATGTAATCGCCTTGCTGCACAGTGATGGCGGCGCCCATGGCTTTCAAAGCTTCAGGCATGGCATCCCACGCATCAGGTGCAAAGGGATCGACTGCCTTCTCAGGCGCTGTCCCTGCCTCGCTGGAGACGCAATTGGGTTTGTCAGGGCAGGGAGCAAGCGTGCCGTCTACGAGGCCGGGGGCTGATCCGTTCTTGGAGCTTTGCCCCAGATAGATGAAACCGCCTATGCCGATTGCTACAACGATCACAGCTACAATCAGAACCGTCTTAAGCATTGTCATCCTTACCTGTAATTCTGGATATTCGCGGAAGCCAGATAGCACAAATCTGCTTCGTTGCTGAACCTTGGTCGATCACGCTTGGCGAAAACTGTGCGCAGATGCGTGACGCGGGGGAGACAAGTGGTTAGATACCATTTCTGCAATGCTCACCCGGCTTTCCATCCGCAACATCGTCCTTATCGAAGCGCTTGATCTTGATTTTGCGCGCGGGTTGGGTGTGCTTACGGGGGAAACGGGGGCGGGCAAATCCATCCTGCTTGACGCCGTGGGGCTGATCCTGGGCGACCGGGCTGAGACATCTTTGGTGCGGTCAGGCGAAGACAAGGCCTCCGTCACGGCCAGTTTCGAGTTCAGCACTCTGCCAAAACAGATCGCAGAAACTCTGGATGAGGCCGAGATTGAATGCGAGCCGGGTGAGCCTTTGCTGATCCGGCGGCAGGTCAAGGCCGATGGCGGGTCAAAAGCCTTTATCAACGACCAACCCACCAGCGCGCGCACTCTGCGCGATATCGCGCCTGCTCTGGTTGAACTGCACGGCCAGCACGATGATCGCGGGCTTGTGAACCCGCGCGGTCACCGGGTGCTGCTGGATCGGTATGCCGGTACAGATCTTGAAGGATTGTCTGCTTGCTGGGCGGCATGGGCCAAGGCCGAGGCGCAATTGTCAGAGGCGCGCCGTCAAATCGAAAAGGCGCGCGAGGACGAGGAATTGCTGCGAGCGCATCTGGCAGAGCTCGAAGCGCTTGACCCGCAAGTGGGAGAGGAACTGGAGCTAGCCGGCGCGCGCGCGGATATGCAAAAGGGCGAACGGCTCTCCGGCGATCTCGAAGAATTGCGCCATTTGTGGCAGGGTTCAGACGCGCCGCTGGCAACCTTGCGGGTGGCTGCGCGCAAGCTTGATCGCATTGCCGAAGAACACCCATTGCTTGCCGAGGCATTGGCCGCGCTTGATCGTGCTGTGATCGAAGCGGGCGAGGCAGAGGATAAGCTCCAGGACGCCGCAAGCGCGCTCCATTTTGATCCCGCGGCGCTGGATGATGCGGAAACACGCCTGTTTGAACTGCGCGCGCAGGCCCGCAAACATCGCTGCGAAGTGGATACGCTGCCCGATCTAATGGCCGAAATGCGCGGAAAACTGGATGCGATCGAAAGCGGCGGTGCTAATCTGAAAACACTCGAAGCGGCCGCTGAAAAAGCGCGCGCGGCTTATGAGGCGGCAGCGGGCAAAGCGCACAAGGCAAGGGTGAAGGGCGCCAAATTGCTCGATAAAGCGGTGGCGGCGGAACTGGCTCCGTTAAAATTGGACGCTGCGCGCTTCCTCACCGCGATTGCGCCGCTAGAGCAGGACAAATGGGGCGTAAGCGGCGCGGATGCGGTCGAATTTCTGATCTCGACCAATCCCGGCGCGGATCACGCGCCGCTTGGCAAAATCGCATCGGGGGGTGAATTGTCGCGCTTTATCCTCGCGCTTAAAGTGGCTTTGGCGGAAAAAGGCGGGGCGGCGACCATTATCTTTGATGAGATTGACCGCGGCGTGGGCGGGGCGGTGGCCTCTGCGATTGGTGAGCGGCTGGAGAGGCTTGCGGCGCAAGAAGGGCAATTGCTCGCCGTGACGCACAGTCCCCAGGTGGCCGCGCGCGGGGGGCAGCATTACCTCATTGCCAAATCGTCCAGCGGCACAGTCACCAAGACGGGCGTGGTTGAGCTCGATAGCAGCGGCAGGCAAGAAGAGATCGCCCGCATGCTATCAGGCGCTGAGGTAACACCCGAGGCGCGCGCGCAGGCGGACAGGCTGTTGGAGGGCGTTTGATGGAAATTATACTGGCTTCGCTGGCTGCATTGCTGCCTTTGGCGGCGATTGGCCTGACGACTTTGGCTGCGTTTGCTGTGATGATTGTCTTGGGCTTGCTCACGGAGATGAGCTTTAAACGGTTGTTCTTCGTGTCTTTCGGCCTGGGGTTGCTCGCGCCGATCCTGGCCGGCGCGGGGATTGCCAGCGCTATTGCCGATGGATCGTTTGACCGCGATGTGCGCGCTGATTTGGGTGACGTGATTGATCTGCCTGAGAATTTGAGCGGTGATTGGGGTGAGAAACTTTCCGAACTGCAGGACATTTCGCGTCAAGTGGAAACCGGCGATATGACCAATGAAGAAGCCAAAGCGCGCGTCGAAGAGATTTTCAGCGGGTTTGAGGACTTGCAAATCCGCTTTGATACAGACGGGAGCGATGCGGGCGATGAGGCGGCAGATGCAGGTGTGCCGCTAGAATTGCCTGAGGGCGCGGAAAGCGAAGTCGGCGGGGCGGAATGAAGGCGGGTTCTTTATCCGAAGCCGAAGCTGCCAATGAACTGATGCGTCTGGCCCGCCAGATTGCGCGGCATGACAAACTTTATCATGCGCAGGACAATCCTGAAATCACCGATCAGGAATATGACGCGCTCACTCGCCGCAATCGTGAGCTGGAAGAAGCGTTTCCGCATCTGATCCGCGATGACAGCCCGTCGCGCAAAGTGGGGCACGCTATTGCAGCTTCGCCTTTGAGCAAAGTGACGCATGAGGTTCGCATGATGAGCCTCGACAATGCCTTCAACCCAGGCGACGTGGCCGAATGGGCCGCGCGGCTCAAGCGGTTCCTCTCGCTTGCTGAGGACGCGCCTTTGGCGTTTACGGCTGAGGACAAGATTGACGGGCTTTCGTGTTCGCTGCGCTACGAAGCGGGCAAGCTTGTGCGCGCCGCCACGCGCGGGGATGGGCAGGTGGGTGAGGATGTGACGCCCAATGTGGCGCATATCGCCGATATCCCACAATCGCTCCCCGCCGGTGTGCCCGATATCTTCGAAGTGCGCGGTGAGGTGTATATGGAGCGGGGCGCTTTTGCGGCGCTCAATGAAAAAGCCGATGCGGATGAGACCAAACGCTTTGCCAATCCGCGCAATGCCGCTGCTGGATCGCTGAGGCAAAAGGATGCGAGTGTGACCGCCAAGCGCCCGCTGAGGTTCTGGGCGCACGGCTGGGGCGCTGCATCTATGGTTCCGGGGGAGACGCAGGCGCAAGTGGTAGATCAATTGGGCCGCTGGGGATTTCCGATCTCTCCCCTGTTCACCCGCGTGGAAACTGTCGAGGCGCTGATCGAGCACTACGAGGCAATCTCGGCTGTGCGGCCTGATCTTGATTACGAGATTGATGGCGTGGTGTACAAGGTCGACCGGCTCGATTGGCAGGCGCGGCTTGGCTCGGTTGGGAAAGCGCCGCGCTGGGCTATTGCGCACAAATTTCCGGCTGAACGCGCGCAAACCACTTTGGAAGCCATCGACATTCAGGTCGGGCGCACGGGCAAGCTTACCCCTGTCGGCAGGCTTTCTCCCGTGCTTGTCGGCGGGGTGACGGTTACCAATGTGACGCTGCACAATCGCGATGAGATTGAACGGCTGGGCGTGCGCCCGGGAGACCGCGTGGTGATTCAGCGCGCAGGCGATGTGATCCCGCAAGTGGTGGAAAACCTCACCCGCGATGAACCGCATGACACATACGCCTTCCCCGATGCTTGCCCCGAATGCGGCAGCGAGGCTGTGGCCGAAGAAGGCGAAGTGGATGTGCGCTGCACCGGCGGACTGATCTGTCCGGCCCAGCGCACGCAGCGGCTGGAGCATTTCGTCAGCCGCAAAGCGCTCGACATCGAAGGGTTCGGGACCAAAACCATCGCGCAATTCTTTGATCTGGGCTGGCTCGAAAGTCCGGCGGATATCTACCGTCTGAGAACGCGGCGCGAGGAGATTCTCGCGCTTGACGGGTGGCAGGATAAGTCTGTCGATAACCTGCTTGCGGCTGTGGAAGAAAAGCGTGAACCCGATGCCGCGCGCCTGCTGTTTGGCCTTGGGATCAGGCATGTCGGCGAAGTGACCGCGCGCGATTTGATGAAGCATGTCCATGAATTGCCTGCCCTTCGCATATTGGCTGAGCAGGCCTGTGCAGGCGGCGAGGATGCTTTGTCAGAGCTTACCAATATCGACGGCATCGGCCCCAGCGTGGTCACAGCTCTTGGCGATTTCTTCCATGAACCGCACAATGCCAGCGTTTGGGAAGACTTGCTGAGCGAGGTCTCTCCCCCGCGTTATGAAGTGGAAACGCTGGACTCGCCCGTCGCAGGCAAAACGGTGGTCTTCACCGGAAAGCTTGAAACCATGAGCCGCGATGAAGCCAAAGCGCAAGCCGAACGTTTGGGAGCAAAAGCAGCGGGCAGCGTGAGCGCCAAAACCGATCTGCTGGTCGCGGGGCCGGGCGCGGGGGCAAAGCTGAAGAAAGCGGCAGAGCTTGGCATTGAAACAATCGACGAGGCAGGCTGGGCCGATATTGTGAAAGCGGCGGGATGAGCCGCCGGATTGAATTCAAGCTCAAAAGCGGATTATCCGCTTACTTTGCGAAACTTGTGCACGACCTTGAATCGCCAAAACAAGTCCGGCGTTTTGGCAGTGGCTGGCTAGCTGGATTTTTCGCGTTCCTGTTTTCGATTGCGGGACTTGGGCTGGTGATTGCGCTGCGATTTCCAGAATGGTTCGCAACGCCGGAACTGGACATCGTCAAAGAATGGGCTGGCTTTCGGACTGTTGTGCACGCGGTGTTGTTGGCTAGCTATTCTCTTGCGCTGCTAAGCCTGCTTCTGCGACCGCGAAAAGTTCTGGGCGCCAGTGCTCTGGTAATAGGCATAGCTGCTGCTTTGCTAGGAGGAGCCAATGTCCAGCCCGACGAGACTCAAAGCTGGGGCGTGTTTTTCGGGCTAGATTTCTTCATCATAAACTTGCTGGTGACGGGATTTATGTTCGCACCTTTGGAACGTCTGTTTCCCCGTGACAGAAAACAGCGATTGTTTCGCCACGAATGGCGTGAGGATTTGTTCTACTTTCTCGTCAGCACAATGTTTGTGCAAATCCTTGGTTTTCTAACTCTTGCGCCCTCTAACATGATCAACGCTAACTCGAATTCATGGGATGCATTTCGTTTGTGGGTCGCTCAGCTGCCGTGGCTAGTGCAATTTGCGGTCGTACTAATTGCATCTGATTT
Source organism: Erythrobacter sp. JB1-15 (assembly GCF_057365035.1). Lineage (NCBI taxonomy): Bacteria > Pseudomonadati > Pseudomonadota > Alphaproteobacteria > Sphingomonadales > Erythrobacteraceae > Erythrobacter > Erythrobacter sp. JB1-15. The sequence goes on along the minus strand of NZ_CP200295.1, from coordinate 3,002,041 downwards.
CGCGCAATATTGGTATCATCGTCTGTTTCATAAAGTGCTGTTTTTGTGGGGCTTTCATGCGATTCATCACAGTGCCAAATCGTTGGACTGGCTTGCTGCATCGCGCATGCATTTACTCGAAGTAATCCTGCTACGAATGGTGACCAGTTTGCCACTGTTCACGCTGGGATTTAGTCCAGCGGTGATGCAGGCTTACCTGGGTTTCATTTTCGTCTGGTCATCATTGCTTCACGCCAATGTCGGCGGCAACTTTGACAGGCTGGGCCATTGGATCGCGACACCGCGTTATCATCATTGGCATCATGCGCTCGAAGACGAGGCGTTTGACAAGAACTTCGCCATCCATTTTCCCTGGATTGATAAAATGTTCGGCACGTTTTACCTCCCGAAAGGACATTGGCCGCAAGATTATGGAATTCCTGAAAATGTCCCGCGGTCCTATTTTAGCCAGCTGATCTATCCTTGGCGACGAGCGCAGAAGGACTGCGAAGATGCTTGAGCAAACTCACCCTCAAGCCTCGCGCATCGCAAGCCTCCTCCGGACGCGCGGGGAGAAAGTCGCCGTCGCCGATGGCGCAACCGGGGGGCTGATTGCAGCGAGCCTTCTCACGGTGCCCGGTGCGCTTGATTTTTTTGTGGGCGGGGGCGTGGTCTATTCGCTTCGGGCTCGCGATGTTCTGTTTGATTTGCCGCGCGGTGCTTACAAGGGGATGCGCGGGGCGAGTGAGGAATATGCGCTTCTCCAAGCGCGCGCGATCCGGGACAATTTCGGCGCTGAATGGGGGCTGGCGGAAAGCGGTTCTGTTGGCGGATCATCGCATCCCACGGGCGCTGCGGCGGGCACGAGTGTTGCGGCTTTGGCTGGGCCGAATGGCAAAGAATTCACGCAAAAACTCGAAACTCGCAGCGATGATCGTATTGCCAATATGGAGAGATTTACCCGCAATGCGCTGGGTCTGCTTGAGGCGCGGCTTTCGCCCACCTAATCCGCCTCAGGCACCCATTTCATCACTCCCCCTGATAATGGCGACCACCACCCAGTCGCAATGCCAGCTTTGGCCAATTGATCGCTGGTCCATTGGTTGCACGTATTGCCAAGGTGATAGGTGCCTTCCGCGTCGTAAAACACATCGTTGCGGTCATATCCGGCATAGGCTTTTCGCTTCTTTGCCGGTTTCATCTGCGCGGTGATTTGCGCTGCCAGCTTGCGGTATTCTGCGGGGCGCACGCGCAGCACGCGGTAATCAGGATCAGGCGCAGGGCGGACATAATGCGCAACATGTAGAACGCCATCGCCGCCGCTTAAAGCGTTGACGGCGACCGCCGGGCTCAGATCGCTCCAACTGGGGGTTTCGAGGAAGAATGCACGTTCCCCCAGCTGACGGCTACATGGGTGTAATCGCGCTCGGGATCGGCAATATCGCGTCGCGGGAAAGCGGTGCGCCAATCGTGTTCGGGCGTAACGAGCGGCATGGCGATTTCGGTGTGGATGCCATTGGTGCCGATCATGATCTCGATGCCTGTTGCTGGCTGCTCCCAATCTCCATTGCGCGGCACGGAAGATCCGATCCATGCGCTCAGAGCAAACAGGAGGGGTAAAGCGATCAATACGGCGGCTATACGTTTTGCCGCCTTTATCCCGAGCGCTCGCAATGCCTGTTCAGCCATGCACAATCCTGCGTTTTAGCCACAGGATCGCCCAATCGCCGCGCTCTAAGCGGGCCGCGGTGCGAAAGCCTGCTTTGCGATAGGCGCGGCGCACTTTGGTCTCCTGTTCGCCTGCCAGCAGACCTGCGAGCACCAAGCTGCCCTTGGGCGCGATGCTGGCGGCGAAATCAGGGGCGAGATCCACCAGGGGCCCTGCAAGGATATTGGCAATGAGCAAATCATAAGGCCCGCGCAGCGAGAGCAGCGGATCATGCATCCCATCGGCAATCACCATGGTGAGCGCGCCGGGGGCGCTGCCTATCGCGATGTCGTTAAGCGCGCTGTTCTCATGCACCACATCAGCGCAAATGGGATCGATATCGGAAGCGGTGACGCGCGCGCGGGGCCACAAATGCATTGCAGCAAAGGCAAGCAGCCCGGTGCCTGTGCCAATATCCGCGATCCTGCGTGCGGGAAGGCCAGCGCGTTTGACCGCCTCCAGCATTTCCAGACACCCTGCGGTTGTCTCGTGCTGTCCTGTGCCAAAGGCCTGCGCTGCCGGAATGGTGAAATTGATCGCATCTGCAGCAGGGGGATAATTGGGAGTATGGACGTAAAACGACCCCGCGCTGATCGGCGGCGCGCCTTGCTGGCTTAAGGTAAGCCAGTCTTCTTCTTCAAGCTTTTCCACGCCGATCCGTGGCGCTTTGCCTGCGAACAGAGCGGCGATCGCCTGTTTTTGCGCGGCGGCAGGCTTGCGCGGATAATACGCCTCCAGCACCCAGTCATCGGGTCGCTCCTCTGCAATTTCGCGGCCCGTAATCGTCAGTTCAAAATCCCATTCCTCCAGCTCGTCATGCGCTAAAAGAGCGGCCTGAACCACGCGTTTGGGTGCGTATGCGGTGAGGAGATAGGTTTGGGTCATCTGTGTTTCTCTACCGCCAATCGCTTGGAAGGGACCAGCCTATTTTCGCAGAAACGGTGGAGATGCACTCCAAATCTCACCGGACAAAGCTCGCGCCATTCGCGTCAATCACGGCGCCTGTCATGCTGGGCGGGGCATCGCAGGCGCAAAATGCGGCGATGCTCGCGATTTCTTCGGGTTCTGCCACGCGGCCAAGGGGTATATCTGATAATAGCCCATCACCGCCGCGGCTCTCCAAATAATTTCCAGCCATCGCCGTATCGGTAAAGCCTGGCGTGACAGCGAAACTCAACACGCCATCGCCAGCATAGCCGCGCGCTATTGTCTTGTGCATCGCCACCATCCCACCTTTTGCCGCAGCATAATGCCAGTGATCGGGCGAATCGCCTCGATAGGCTGCGCGGCTGCCTATATGCACCAATCGCCCGCGGACACCCTCGCCATCACGGTCTCGCGATAGCCAGTGCTTCACAGCGAAACGCGACAATTGCGCAGCAGATGTCAGATTGATGCGCAGCGTATCTTCCCACGCATCCATCCATTCAATGTCCGATCCTTTGAGCGGGTTTGCCTCAAACAGACCCGCATTGTTGATAACCGCGTCAATTTCACCGTCGGCCATCGCCAAGGCCTCTTCCCACAGGGCCTGCGCAGCAAAAGTGCTGTTGAAATCCGCCGCCAATTCCTCCGCGCCATCGCCGCGCGTGGAATGGCCGATCACCCGGCACCCGCGAGCCTCCAGCGCTTCCCTGATGGCAGCGCCGATCCCGCGGCTTGATCCGGTGACTAAAATGGCGCTCATGGCAGATCTCTATCCCCAATTTTGCAACTCGTTATCTCAATCTTTGCAAGAGAGCTATGCGCGATGCGCTTGCCTCTATCGCATGGTGCGCTAAGTGAAGAAGAAATGACAGTTACGCATTCTAAGGTTTTGACGGGATCACTATGAACAACAGACCGCTTTCGCCGCATCTTCAGATATGGCGCTGGGGGCCGCATATGCTGGTTTCCATTCTCCACCGGGCCACAGGCGATGGCATGGCGCTGGTTGGGCTGGCGCTGCTGGTGTGGTGGCTGGGCGCGATTGCGTCGGGCCCGTCGAGCTATGAATTGTTCTATGGTCTGATGACATCGCCAATGGGTTACATCGTGATGGTCGGCCTGACCTGGGCGTTTTTCACTCACATGATGAGCGGTCTGCGCCATTTCGTGCTGGATATTGGCGCGGGCTATGAATTGTCGATCAACAAGATGTGGTCGATCCTATCGCCGCTGATCGCTTTGTTCGCGACTGTTGCCGTGTGGCTCTACGTCTTTTTCGGCCAGGGGAGCTGATCCATGGGTAACGGAACCTCAATCGGGCGCGTTCGCGGGCTTGGCTCCTCTCACGAAGGCGCACATCATTGGCTGGTCCAGCGCTTTACCGCGATCAGCAATCTCGTTTTGATGAGCTGGCTTGCGGTCAGTTTTTTGATGCTGGGCGATCTGAATTACGACGCGGTGTCGGCCTGGCTTAAAAAGCCGATTGCCGCCGTGCCCATGATGCTGCTGGTTATCAGCCTTTTTTCGCATGCACGCATGGGGCTGCAAGTCCTTATCGAAGATTACGTTCACAATCCCGGCACCAAATTCGGAGCGCTCTCTGCGCTTAATCTGGCAGCCTTTGGCGGCGGCGCATTCGCACTGTTCAGCGTCGCAAGTCTCGCATTCGGAGTTCAAGGATAATGGCAAGCAAGCCGGCAAACGACGCATCAGGCCCGGACCTGAAAGGCTCTTACAAGATCATCGACCACACCTATGACGTTGTCGTCGTGGGTGCAGGCGGATCGGGCCTGCGCGCAACCATGGGCGCTGCCGAAGCAGGCCTGCGCACCGCCAACATTTCCAAGGTTTTCCCCACACGCAGCCACACAGTCGCAGCGCAAGGCGGGATCGCGGCTTCGCTTGGCAACAACACGCCCGATCACTGGACCTGGCACATGTATGACACCGTGAAAGGGTCAGACTGGCTGGGCGATCAGGACGCGATCGAATATCTCGCTCGCGAAGCGCCCCAGGCAGTTTACGAGCTGGAACATGCAGGCGTTCCGTTTTCCCGCAACGAAGATGGCACGATTTATCAGCGTCCCTTTGGCGGGCACATGCAAAATATGGGCGCAGGCCCGCCAGTGCAGCGCACCTGCGCAGCGGCTGACCGTACCGGGCATGCGATGCTTCACGCGCTCTATCAGCAGAGCCTGAAATACGATGCGGATTTCTTCATCGAATATTTCGCGCTCGACCTGATTATGGCCACTGTCGATGGCCAGCAGAAATGCGTCGGCGTGATGGCGATGTGTCTGGATGACGGGACCATCCACCGTTTCCGCGCGCAATCTGTTGTGCTGGCCACCGGCGGTTATGGCCGCTGCTACTACACCGCAACATCCGCGCACACCTGCACCGGCGATGGCGGCGGCATGGTTTTGCGCGCTGGCCTGCCCTTGCAGGATATGGAGTTCGTCCAGTTCCACCCGACCGGCATTTACGGCGCAGGCGTGCTGATTACCGAAGGCGCACGGGGCGAGGGCGGATACCTCACCAATTCCGAAGGCGAACGCTTTATGGAGCGTTACGCACCATCGGCCAAAGATCTCGCATCGCGGGACGTTGTCAGCCGCTCAATGGCGCTGGAAATGCGCGAAGGTCGCGGGCACGGGGCAGAGGGCGATCATATCCATCTGCATCTTGACCACATTGATCCCGATGTCTTGGCCGCGCGCCTGCCCGGCATTACCGAAAGCGGCAAGATTTTCGCAGGTGTTGATCTGACGCGCGAAGCTTTGCCGGTAACGCCGACGGTCCATTACAATATGGGCGGCATCCAGTGTAACTATCACGGTCAGGTTGTGACCATTGGTCCTGATGGCGATCCTGACAGCGTTGTCCCAGGCCTTTACGCCGTGGGTGAGGCGGCCTGTGTCTCTGTGCACGGCGCAAACCGTCTGGGTTCAAACTCTTTGATTGATCTGGTGGTCTTTGGCCGAGCAACTGGCCTCCACCTCAAAGAAAACACCGTCGCAGGCGCAAGCCAGCCCGAATTGCCGGGCGACAGCGCCGATTTCGCGCTAACCCGCCTCGATCACTTCCGCTATGCCAAAGGCGGTTCGCCGACGGCAGAAATCCGCTCTGATATGCAAAAAGCGATGCAGAAACACTGCGCCGTCTTCCGCGATCAGAAACTGATGGACGAAGGCGTGCAAAAGCTCGCCGATCAGAACAAGCGGATGGAAGACATCCACGTGACTGACCAATCGCTGATCTGGAATTCGGACCTGATCGAGACGCTGGAGCTCGACAATCTAATGAGCCAGGCCAATGTCACCATGGCATCTGCTGCGAACCGCAAGGAAAGTCGCGGCGCGCACGCGCATGAGGATTACCCTGACCGGAACGATGCCGAATGGATGAAGCACACCGTCGCCTGGTTCGATGGCTGGGGCGGCCGGGGTAGCAATATCCGCATGGATTACCGCCCGGTGCACGAATACACACTGACCGAAGACGCGGAATATATCGAGCCTAAGGCGCGGGTTTACTAGCGGCATATGACCCAAAGTTTTGAGAGGCTCGCCCGTTTGCCGCTAGCGCTGGTCGCTACGGCGGGAGCGGGCGTCTTTTTCTACGGGCAAACGATGCCAGCATACAGTGATGTTCACGCAGCGAGGCAATTGAAAGGCCCGGATGCCTGCGATGGTCGCGGCGTGGTCGAGGGGTGGCATGAAAGTTTGGCGGCGCTTGAGACTATGCGCAATCCGGTTATGCAGGGCGGCGCCAGTCTCGCCTTAGCAGCTATCTCTGCTTGGTTGATCTTACTGGTGTTTAGGAAAACGGATGCGAGTAAGGTCTGGACGCCCACCAACCCATTGACGTTTTTTGTTTTAGGTGCAGTTGTGCTGGCTCTCAGCTGGCAATCCTCAATGTTCAGCATCGAGCTTGACGCAGCGCGAGGTGAGTTTCCTTGGTGCGCCGATAGCATCGGCATACCGATGATGTATATGAGCACTGCTTACGTTATGCTTTTTGTCGTTTGCTCGATCGTCGCAGCCGCCATTGTATACTTCTTTCGCGATCTCCCTGTGCCATTGTTTGCGTGGGAAAAGAATCAGCGATTGCGAAGTTGGCTGATAAGCACTCCATTTTTTGTGATCGCCCTGATTATTGTTTTTCTCGCTTTGGATGGCGCGATCCTATCTACATTCTTTGGCACTCCGGCGGCGGTGCTCGCACTCTATCTAACTGAGGCGAGCCGGTCGGCACTAATCAGCAACTTGTCTTCTGATCTCGAATTCGAATGACGTACCTATCGTTCGATTTAAATTCGTCATCGCAGGTTTGGTCCCGGGCCCCGCTTTTGATGGCTTGAGCAAGACCCAACCAAAAACCTTGCACTTCGCGCCCTAACCCGCCAGCCTTGCGTCTATGATCAAAGGTGCACTTTTGGGGCTGGGCCTTGCCGCTCTGGTCGCGGTTCCTGCTATTTCGCAGTCCTCGTCAAGCAGCGATTCTGCGGATAACCCCAATCAGCCGCCTGAGCACACGGTGCCCATTCCGAATCTCGCCACGGGCAAAACGCGGTCTGAAAAGCGAAAAAGCTTTGATGCCGCCCCGCAGTTCCAGCGCGGATTTGCGGCGAAAGACCTGCTCGAACAGCGCCGCCGCCTCGACAAAGCGCTCGCTGCGATCCAGCCTCAGCGGCCCGGCGTGGTGGACGCCTATGTGGTTACCATCGCCCTCGATAGCGACCCCGTTTTTGCTCGCGAAGCGCGCGAAGCCGGGCGTGTGCTGGGCGCGCGCTTCGATGCGGGCGGGCGCACGCTGACGCTGGCAGGGCCGGATGGCACACGCGATGATCGCCCGCGCGGGTCCATCGATACGCTGCTCGTCAGCCTTGCCTCCATCGCGGAGAAAATGGACCGCGATGAAGATGTGCTGGTGATGTATACGACCAGCCATGGGCTGAAATTGGGGCTGGCTTACCATTACGGTGATGAGGGATACGGCGTGCTCAGCCCCGCCAAGCTGGCCGAGGTGCTGGCCGAATTGGGGATCGAGCGGCGCGTGCTTATCCTGTCGGCGTGTTATTCAGGCGTGTTTATTCCCGCCCTAAAAAGTGAAGACACCGCCATCCTCACCGCCTCGGCGGACACGCGCACCTCGTTTGGCTGCCGGGCGGAGAATGATTGGACATTCTTTGGCGATGCTCTGATCAATCGCGCTTTGCGCAAACCGCAGCCCCTTGGCGATGCCGCATCAGAGGCTGGGCGCACGGTGGCCGGGTGGGAGATTAGCCAGCGTCTGCTTGCATCCTTGCCCCAAACCTCGATTGGCTCTGGGGTTGCCGAGTGGCTGCCGCAGTTGGAAGAACGCATGCCGCAAACGGCCAGCGCTCCTGTCGGACGGCCCGCTGTGGGCGAATGATTACGGCGTGCTGGGCATGACTGTTTCGGCTCGCCGCGCCTCCACAATTGTGACGGGGTCCGCCAGCATCTGGCCTTTCATCCAGCCTTCGCCTTTGGCTGCATCAACCGGGCTAGCGTGAATGGCGGCCACCACATCCATTCCATCGGTGACATAGCCGAACACCGCATAGCCATGCTTCCACACTGGATCATCTGAGGCGGGCTTTGCATCAAGGCCGCTTTGATCGCCCAGCATGATGGAGAAATCACCATTGGCGGTGCCGGGTTCGCCCATCGCCATCGAAATCGCGCCTTTGGTGTGGCTGAGGCCGGTCATATTGGTTGGCTCATGCTCAATGCCGGGCAGGATGCGTTTGGGATCCCACTGCGCGCCGCCCTGGATTAAGCCATTGGGCTGGTCGCCCCATTCGATCGACATGGCGCGGTAAAAAACGACACCGTCAAATCGGTCCTCATCCACATATCGCAGGAAATTTGCGGCCGTGATGGGCGCGCGCTCGGTTTCCAGCGCGATGGTGATGTCGCCCAGCGCCGTTTCGAGCACTACCGAAGTGGTCTCGTATTGCGTCACAGGCGGCGGCGCTGTGATTGAAGGCGGGGGATTTCGTCCTGTTTGATCTCGAATTTCATCAACAGCGTGTTCTGGCAGCCATCGCGTGTTCGCTTCATGCAGTTGTTAAAATTGTCATCGGACGCGAGATAAAGATAGCGGCGGCCATTGTGTTCGCGAAAGGCGAGGCCTTCGAAATTGTCGAGCGTGAGCGGTGGTAAGAAGGTTGCGAGGTTCCGCGCTTCTTTGCCGGGCGATAATTCGACGATAGCTGCACGGTTTCCCTCACCAGATCGATAGCTGCGATAAAGCACGTAGCAGATGTCGTCGACCGAGCATGTGGCATCGACGGGCGCACCGTCATGTTCGGCCACTATATCGGGAACAGCCAGCTTGAATTGCTGTGATCCGCCCATGGATGAGAGCGAACAATTGGGGCGTTCTTCTGGTTCGCGTTCAACGCACGCAATCATGACGTCGGTGCCCACGGCCAAAGTTTCGAGGCCTGCATTCGGCCCGGCATCTTCGGTGAGCTTGATCGCAGAATTTGTGCCTGAGCGAGCATCAGTCGCCGCGGCAGGTCCATCCAGAGATGCATAGCGCCACACCCGATGATCGCGCTCGAACGCGATCAGCCACCCGCCTTCCGGATCGCGCGTTATAGCCTCTGCATCGGAGAGCTCTTTCTTCTTGAGCTCTTGGCCTTTCAGATCGCGCAGCCTTCCGATGTCTATTGCGGTGAGATCGACCAGGTCGCTGCCCGTTTCATCGGGCACAATGCGCATCCAGCGGCCATCATCGCTTACCGCCCATAGCGCGTCATCGTGCCATTCCAGCCCTGATATCCCGCCAATATCATGCTCGCCGGGATCGATTTTGATGCCGCCTTTATAGACAAGTTCGCCCACTTCCGCCGCTGCTGCATCGTCCGGGTTGAGAGGAACCTGCTCTGTCTCTGCCCAGATGTCCTGTTGCGCAAGTACATACTGGTGGGGGAGGGGTGTCAGGCAAAAGCAAAGGAAAACGAGGCTGCGGGTGATCCAGGTCATTCGGCCAAGAATATCGGCGGTTTATCGAAGAGCAAGCTTCAATCGGCCACGTTCATCCGGGCTTCATGTTTACAGACGTAGTCGGTATGACTACAGGCGTAATCAGTCAGGGGAGAGTGCTTGTGTCAAAGGCCGATCCAACTTCAAGCGCAGGCCATAATCCAGCCGGCCATATCCCGGAACGCATCAGCGAGGCTGAGCTCGCCGTGGTCGAGGTGCTCTGGGCCAAGGGCACCGCCAGCGCTGCCGATGTGTGCGCAGCGGTGTGCGAACAGCGCGGGTGGAGCCTTCCCACGGTCAAAACGCTGCTTTCCCGGCTCGTTCAGAAACAGGCGATTGAGGCAAAGCCGGATGGCCGACGCTATCTCTACACCGCGACAATCGCGCGCGAGGATTATGTTGGCGGGGAATCCAAGAAACTGGTGGACCGCCTGTTTGGCGGGAAAGCCGCGAGCCTGGTCGCCCATCTGGCAGAAACTGAAGCTCTCAGCGAAGATGATCTTACCGAGATTGAAGCTTTGCTCAAGGAGTTGAAGCAATGACCGGGTGGCTTGTAGATACGCTGGTTTGGACCGGCATTCTGATCGCCGCCGTGCTGGTCATTCGCCGCCCGGTGGCGCGCTGGTTTGGGCCGCAGATCGCCTATGCCTTGTGGGCGCTTCCGATGGCGCGATTGCTGCTGCCGCCAGTGCAATTGCCCAGCTGGCTTGCCCCTGCGCCGCCGCAAGAAAAAGGTTCGGCCATGCTGGATCAAAATGCGGCTCTGCAGGTTCTTGATAACGAAACTCGATTCCACACTCCGGTTGCGACAACTTCTGGCACTGCGGAATCGGGAGCGGCGGCGCCTGATCCTGTCACACTGATTACCCCGATTGCCGGGTTTGATGGGTCTGCGCTCATCGCCATCGCAATCGCAGTGTGGCTGATCGGTGCCGCCGCGTTCCTTTACGCCCGTTTTGCTGCCTATTTCCGCCTGCGCGCGCATCTGTTTGACGGCGCGCGCGATGTGGGGCGCGATGGCGCTGTGCGGTTCATTGAAACCCCTGCCACGCATTCGCCCGTTGCTTTTGGCGTGATCGACAAAGTGGTGGCCTTGCCCCAGGGTTTTATGGCGCAGCCTGACAGACAGGCGCGCGATCTGGCGCTGGCGCATGAACTTGCGCATCACCGCGGCCGCGATCTCAGCGTGAATATGGCGGTGCAGCTGCTGTTTGCGCTCCACTGGTTCAATCCGCTTGGCCGGTATGGCTGGCTGGCGCTGCGCCGCGATCAGGAAGCGGCGTGCGACGCGCGCGTTATGGCGCAGGCCCCGGCAGAGACCAAAGCCCATTATGCCAATGTCATTGCCAGCTTTGCCGCTGGTCCCAATGTTGCCCTCGCAGCGCCGATGGCGTGTCCTGTGCTGGGCGAAAAATCCATCATCCACCGGCTAAGGAGCCTTACTATGACCGATATGTCCCAGCGCCGCACTATTGCTGGCCGCTTTGTCTTGGGGGCTGGCGTGCTCGCTTTGCCGCTGACTGCCTCGATCAGCTATGCTGCGCCTGATGTGCCCGGTGCGCCCGGTGCGCCTGCCGTTTCGCTTGCCGAGGTCACCCCGCCAAGTGCTCCCGCAGTGTCAGTGCAGCCGCCGCAGCCGCCCATCGCTCCTGCTCCCGGTCTCGCTCCAGAGGCGCCCGCTGCTCCGATTGCACCGGATGCGCCATCCGCGACAATTCTGACGATTGATCCTGATACGGGCGAGGCGCGGGACATTTCTGCCGATGAGACGGTCACCGTCATTGTCGATGCCGCAGATGAGCAGGAGGGCGAAGGACAAGTGCACCGCACCGTCTATCGCACCAGCAATGTCAGCAGCACCCGCCGCCTGACCGATGAAGAGCGCGAGGAAATCCTCGAAGAGGTCCGCGAAAGTCTGGCTGAGGCGAAAGAGGAATTGGACGAGCTTCCCGCTGAGCTGGCTGAAACCATGGCGGAGCTTAATGAGGCCGGGCAGCATATGGGCCGCACGGTTGTAAAGATGGAATGCCATTCCTCATCGGATGATGTTGCCACAACGACTACGGATCAAAACGGGCTCACCACCACCATGATCTGTAAAAAGCGTATCATGGCAAATGCTCTCATGGGCTTAAAGGAAGCGCGCAAGGCGATCCTGAAAAGCCGCGACCTGGACAAGTCGATGCGCCGTGACATCGTGAAAGAGCTGGATAAGCAAATCCGCGAATGGGAAAATCAGTCGAGCTGACGCGGCTTATTTACACCAGTTCACATTCAATTCACTTCGTCGCTATCATTGCACGTTTCGTCTCAATTATAGGAGGACGAGGCGATGGCGTACAAAGGCGGCTCAGGCCGCAAGGAACGAAGTCCGGGTGTGAAATTGCTGTTGGCGGGATTGGTTGGCCTGGCGCTCATCATTCCGCTGGCAATGGTGTATCTGTTGGTGAGCGATCGCCAGCATCAGGCACGCATCGCGCAAAATTCGATTGAGGCGGGCTGGGCAGGCGCGCAGACGATTGCCGGGCCGATGCTGGTGGTGCCGTACACAACCACCACCCAATCATCCGAAGAGGTGGACGGCAAAACTGTCACTCGCAATTACCAGACGCGCCAGAACCTGTTCATCGCTGCACAGGCGCAGGATATCACCACCAATGTTGATCCGGAAAAGCGCAGCCGCGGGGCGATTTATGAAACGGTCGTCTATGACGCGCAAATGGCGGGCACAGCGCAGTTTGCTTTGCCCGATGATCTCGACAAGCTGGGGATTGATGCGGCCAGCCTGCTGCTGGATGAGGCTTATATCCAGCTTTCGGTAAGCGATCCCAAGGGCTTGCAAACCGATGCGCAATTGTCTGCCAATGGCGCTGCGCTTGTGCTTAATCCGGGTCTTGGCCCTGACAGCAATGGCAGCGGGGTTCACGCCTTTTTCGATTGGACAGGGGCAGAGCCGATTGCGCTTGATTTTGGCTATTCGCTGCGCGGATCAACCAATCTCAGCTTTGTCCCGCGCGGGGCGGCGACCGATTGGAATGTGACCAGCACTTGGCCGCATCCCAGCTTTACCGGCGGGTTCCTGCCGGGGGATGAAGACCGCGAGGTGAGCAAGGATGGGTTCAAAGCCAAATGGTCGGTTTCCAATCTGGCGCTGGGCCAATCGCTGGTCAGCATTGGCCAGCCCGAAGTGCCGGTTAATCCGACCTATTATGATGATGGATTTGGCAGCCGTTCCGTGCCGCCTCCGGGCGATAACATCGCCTCGATTGGCTTTATGGAGCCGGTTGACCTTTACAAACAGGTCGAGCGCGCTTTGAAATACGGGTTCCTGTTTATCGGCTTCACGTTCCTTGCGTTTTTGATGTTCGACATTGTTGCAGGCGCGCGGGTTGCTTCGGCGGAATATCTGCTGACAGGGGCAGGGCTGATCTTGTTCTTCGTCATGCTGCTCGCTTTTGCCGAGCTGGTCGGATTTGCGCTGGCCTACACGATATCAAGCGGCGCGATCATTGGCCTGCTGACCAGTTACAGCGCGGCTGTGCTGAAAAGCTGGAAGCGTGCAGGCGTGATCGGCGGAATGCTGGTGGGGCTGTATGCGGTGCTTTACGTGCTGCTCAACCTTGAAGCGTGGTCGCTGGTGATCGGTTCCATCATGCTGTTCGCAGCGCTTGCAGGGGTGATGTATGCCACGCGCAATATTGACTGGACACAGGTGCGCGCGAGCAAACCGGATGAGGAAGAGCTGGAAGCTTAACGCGGCTCATTCCGCGACAGACAAAGGGCCGGGAGCATCACCGCTTCCGGCCCTCTTTGTCATGACAGATGGGTTTAATTCTCGTCTTCGGCAGTTTCGGCTTTTGGACGTGCAGGGTATTCGCACCCGCGTTCCTGGCCCAAACCTTTCAAGAACCCGCGCCGCACCATGCCGGCCATAATCGCGGCATTCTCCTTGCGCTTGTCGCCCGCAGCACCGGACACTTCGCGCAAGATACCGCGAAATGGGATAACAGATCCGACCAGACCTTTCGCTGCTTTTCCGACAGTCAAATCGGTGTCGGCTTCTCCTGCAAGATCGTAGTCAGGTCCGAGCACTGTATCGAGCTCAGCCACTTGCGCGACAATTGCATTGCAGCTGGATAATCCTTCGGATGCATAAGGGTCTTTTGCCGCGATTAGCAGCACTTCGGGGATTTCATCAGAATTGATGTTGAGATCATTCAGCGGAGTGCGCGCAATCTCCTCGGCATCGGGATCATCGCTAACGACTTGGGCTGCCACCGGGCTGGCGAATACAGCCGCGATGGCAAATCCCACGGGGGCGACCCATCTGGGCGCATTTCTATGGTTGAAAATATACGTCGCAAGCGTTTGCATTGCCGCTCTCCATTCCGCGTTGCAGAGCCTCTCGGCGCTGTTGGCTGGTGCCATGTGTGAAACCTTCAGGATTGATCCGTTGGCCCGCATTGCGCTGCAAGGTGTCATCCCCAATCGCGCTGGCTGCGGCCAGACCTTCCTGCATATCGCCCGGCTCAATCCGGTCAGCGTTAAGGCCCGCCCACACGCCTGCATAGCAATCCGCCTGCAATTCCATGCGCACTTGAAGGCGGTTGGATTGCGAAGGGTTCTGCCGCTGCGCGCTGCGCACCTGATTGGCAAGACCGCGCACATTCTGGATATGGTGGCCATATTCATGCGCCAGCACATAAAGCCGCGCAAAATCCCCGCGCGTGCCCGACATTTGCGCCAGCTGATCGTAGAACGAGACATCGATGTAAATGCCCATATCGGCCGGGCAGTAAAACGGACCCGACGCAGATGTCGCCCCGCCGCAGCCTTGCGTCATCACCTGGCCATTGCGGTAGAGGTCTAGGAAGGGCTGTTCAAACTGCACGCCAGACCGCGCAAAGATCGGCTCCCATGTCTCGTTCAGATTGGTGAGAGCTGAGCATGCCTCCATCGCATAGGGGCCGCTATTGCAGACTTCTTCTTCGCTCAAATCGCTGCCGGCCGTGCTGACCGGGTCTGATTGCTGCTGCATCCCGCCGATTGTGCCGATGGTCTGCATCGGATCAACGCCAAACACCAAAGCAGCAATGATCGCGATGACGATTGTGCCGCAGCCAACGCCGCCCGCGCGTCCCATGCGCCTGCCGCCGCCATCAGAGGAGCGCACTTTTATCTTTGATGTATCAAACCTGTTCAGCCGCATTGTGCATCCTCCCCGCGACGCATTGATCCTTTATTGCATCGCAGTGTGCGTCAAATTCGCTGGACACACACGGCGACCCGCGCAATTGCTGTGCATCAATGGAACACGATAAGGGGGTTGGCAATGCTGCTTGAAGGCAAGAAGGCTTTGATCACGGGGTCGACCTCGGGAATTGGCTTGGCGATGGCGCGCGCGCTTAAGGCAGAAGGGGCCAGCGTCATCCTCAACGGTTTGGGCGACCGTGATGAAATTGCCGCCCTGCAGGATGAACTGGGCGCAGATTTTAACGGTGCCAACCTGATGGATAAGGCCGCGATTGAAGCGATGATGGCGGATATCGGCCCGCTTGATATCCTCATCAACAATGCCGGTATGCAGCATGTCAGCCCGGTGGAGGATTTTCCGGCAGACAAATGGGACGCAGTGATCGCGCTTAACCTGACGGCGGTGTTCCACACAACGCGGTGCGCGGTGCCGGGGATGAAAGAGAAAGGCTGGGGCCGGATCATCAACACCGCCAGCGCCCATTCACTCACCGCATCGCCGTTCAAAAGCGCGTATAACGCATCCAAACATGCGGTGGCAGGCTTTACCAAAACCATCGCGCTGGAACTGGCGCAAACGGGCGTGACTGCCAATTGCATTTCACCCGGCTATGTTTGGACCCCGCTGATCGAGGGGCAAATCCCCGATACGATGGAGGCGCGCGGTCTTAGCCGGGAAGAGGTTATCAACGATGTCCTGCTCGCCAAACAGCCGACCAAGAAATTTGTTCAACCCCATGAAGTGGGCGCGCTTGCGGTGTTTTTGTGCCGCGAGGAAGCGGGCAATGTGACAGGCGCCAATTGGAGCATTGACGGGGGCTGGACTGCCGAATGATGCACGCGCTGCGCTTGTTTGGCCTTGCAATGGCGGCCGCTGCGATGGCGGCGTGTTCCGGCGGGCCGATTGCTTCTGCTTCTTCATCAGAGCGTGCGCGCATTGCGGATGCGATGATGCGCGATATCGAAGTGCTTGCCAGCGATGATTTTGGCGGGCGCAAGCCGGGCACTTTGGGCGGTGAACGCACGGTTGCTTATATCACGCAGCAGATGGAGGCTGCGGGGCTGACATCGGGCACCAATGATCCCGGCAGCGAATGGCGCGCACCGGTCCCGCTCGTCAGTACAACGCCTTTTACCAGCAAAGTCGCGGTCCGATACGGCAATCGCGAAATCGCGTTTGACACCAAGGACGCGGTCGCTTTCACCGCGTCGCGCCGCGAATTGGTCGAACGGGCAGAGGCCGTGTTTGTCGGCCAATTGGGTTATGAAGCGCCCGCAGACATAATTGCAGGCAAAGTCGTCATTATGCTGGATGGAGTGAGCGCTGAAAATCCTGGCGGCACAGCGCGCACTGGCTCTGACAGGCGCGCAGAGCTGTTTGCCAAGGGGCCAGCGGCGATCATCACAGTGGTTGAGAACAGCGCGGAGATTGCTGGGCTGAAGACCGCGTTTGGCAATGAACGCATTGTGCTTGCGAGCGAGGAAACCCGTTCGCTAAGCGCCTATGTCACGCATGATGCACTGGGCGCTGCACTCAATCGAAAAAGCTGGGACCGGCTTGTTGGAGCGGCCATGCGGGATGATTTTGCACCCCGCATCCTGAACGCGCAGGCAACGATTGAGGCGACATCGGACAGGCGCGAATTTACAAGCTACAATGTCATCGGAAAACTGGCAGGCACAAACCCTGATGCAGGCGCGGTGCTGATGTTGGCGCATTGGGATCATCTGGGCGAATGCGGCGGCGCAGATGCTCCTGATGCTATTTGTAACGGCGCGGTGGATAACGCCAGCGGGATTGCCGCCATGCTCGAAGTATCGCGCCGTCTGGCTGCCACTGGCCCGCATGACCGCGATATCTATGTGCTGGCGACCAGCGCGGAAGAAGCCGGATTGCTGGGCGCGAAATCCTTTGCTGAAACACCGCCTGTGCCGCTTTCCTCGATCCTAGCCGCGTTTAATTTTGACACCACCGCGCTTGCGCCTCAGGGCAGCCCGGTTGGCTTTATTGGCGATGGGCGAACCGTGATTGATCGCCCGGTTAAAGATATTCTGCGCCAAGCGGGGCGAAAGCTGGGCGATCCCGAAGTGGCGAACCAGTTTGTCCAGCGCCAGGATGGCTGGGCGCTGCTGAAAAAGGACGTGCCCGCAGTGCTGATATCAACCACATTCGGTTCGCGCGCGATCCTGGGGCCGTATCTGGACGGCGATTACCATGCTCCCTCAGATGAAATTGCAGGGTTAGAGCTGGGCGGGGCAGTGGATGATGTGCTGCTGCATGCCGAATTGCTGCGCCATTTTGCCGATACGCGCGGTTATCAACCCTAGCGCGGCGATGAACATTGCAGGACGGGGCAGTCCATCGTAAGCGGAGGCGCACGATTCGCCTCTCCCACAGAAAGCCCCGTGCACATGGAAATCCCTCTCGGCCTTACCTTTGATGATGTTCTGCTTCGCCCTGCGGAAAGCAACGTCCTGCCATCCATGGCCAATACAAGGACGCAGCTGACGCGTTCTATCGCGCTCAATATCCCCGTCCTATCATCGGCAATGGATACAGTGACAGAGGCCGATATGGGCATTGTTATGGCGCAATTGGGCGGCATTGGCGTGCTTCACCGCAATCTGGACGTGCCCGAACAATGCGCCGCGGTGCGCGCGGTCAAACGGTTTGAAAGCGGGATGGTGGTCAATCCGATCACTATCGGCCCCGAAGCGGTTCTGGGCGAGGCGCAGGCATTGATGGATCAGCACAAGATCAGCGGCATTCCCGTCACAGATAAAGGCGGCAAGCTGGTTGGTATCCTCACCAATCGCGATGTCCGCTTTGCAGAAAATCCCGCGCAGCCCGTGCGCGAATTGATGACGACGGATAATCTGGCCACTGTGCCTTTGGGCACCAGTCAGGAAGATGCGCGCCGCTTGCTGCATGGCCGGCGGATTGAAAAGCTGCTGGTGGTGGATGATGATTACAAATGCATCGGACTCATCACAGTGAAAGACATCGAAAAGGCGGTCAATTACCCGCATGCGACCAAGGATGAGGCAGGCCGTTTGCGCGTGGCTGCAGCAACGACTGTGGGCGATAAAGGTTTTGAGCGGACCGAGGCGCTTATCGATGCCGAGGTGGATGTCGTCATCATCGACACCGCGCATGGCCATAATGCTGACGTGTCCAAAGCAGTTGAGCGGGCCAAATCCCTTTCCAATTCGGTTCAGGTGATCGCCGGCAATGTCGCCACCGCAGAAGCAACCCGGGCGCTGATTGATGCAGGCGCGGATGCGATCAAAGTGGGCATTGGCCCCGGCTCCATTTGCACCACGCGCGTCGTCGCAGGCGTCGGCGTGCCTCAGCTCACCGCCGTCATGGAAAGCGCCGAGGAAGCGGCGAAATCGGGCGTTCCGGTGATCGCAGATGGCGGGCTTCGCACATCGGGTGATGCGGCCAAGGCGCTTGCCGCGGGCGCATCGAGCGTCATGGTCGGATCGATGCTCGCAGGCACGGCGGAAAGCCCCGGTGAGGTATTCCTTTATCAAGGACGCTCGTACAAATCCTATCGCGGCATGGGCAGCGTAGGCGCGATGGCGCGCGGCAGCGCGGACCGGTATTTCCAGCAGGATGTCTCCGCCATGAAACTGGTGCCCGAAGGGATCGAGGGACAAGTGCCTTTCAAAGGGCCTGCCGCCGATGTCATCCACCAGCTTGTCGGCGGGGTGAAAGCCGCGATGGGTTATACCGGATCTGCGACCATTGCCGATTTGCAGCAACGCGCAAAGTTTGTTCGCATCACCAATGCCGGGCTGTCGGAAAGCCATGTGCACGATGTGGCGATCACGCGCGAAGCGCCGAATTATCCGACGCGCTGATGAAACCTGCAGCCCGCGTGCAGGCGGCGATTGAACTGCTCGACCAAATCATCGCAGCCGCCGAAACCAAAGGCGCGCCTGCAGACCGGCTGATCGCGCAATATTTCAAAGAGCGCCGCTATGCAGGCTCCAAGGATCGCCGGGCGGTGCGCGAACTTGTCTACCGCGCGGTCCGCCTGTGCGGTCCGGTGCCGCAAACGGGGCGCACAGCAATGCTGGCGGTCGCAGGCGAGGATGAGGTGGTTGCCGCCCTGTTTGATGGATCACCCTATGGCCCCGCAGCGATAGGCGAGCATGAAACGCCCGCGCGCACCGGGCTTGCCCCGCAATGGCAGGCGGAAGCTTTGGCCAAATCGGATATGAAGGATGACGCGGCGCTCGCTTTGCTGGACCGCGCTCCGCTCGACATCCGCGTGAACGCGCTGAAAGCGGACCGGGAAACTCTCGAACTGCCGGTCACGGGCGAACCGCTCGCCGCGCCGCAGGGTGTGCGCTTTCCCTTTGGCACGCAGGTGGAGCAATGGGACGCGTACAAATCAGGCGCGATAGAGATACAGGACCACGCCAGCCAGCTTGTGTGCGAAGCTGTGCCAGCTCAGGCCGGAGACACCGTGCTTGATCTGTGCGCAGGGGCAGGGGGCAAAACGCTGGGTCTCGCCGCGCGGTTTGGCAATGCGATCAGTTTGATTGCAGCCGATACGGACAAGCGCCGTCTGGGCAATCTTGCCCCGCGAAGCGCGAAAGCAGGCGCGGGAGTGGATCACACCGTGCTGCTCGATCCGGGTAAGGAGATGGCGGCGCTTGAAGCATTTGTGGGCGCTCCCGATCATGTGCTGGTTGATGCGCCGTGTTCGGGCACGGGCACTTGGCGGCGCAATCCGGAAAGCCGCTGGCGGCTTACTCCGAATGAGCTTTCCCGCTTGAACACCTTGCAGGCCCATGTGCTTGATCTGGCGGCGGCATGTGTAAAGCCGGGCGGCGCGATCACTTATGCAGTGTGCTCTGTGCTCGATGCAGAAGGCGCTGATCAGATCGCCGCGTTTCTTAAACGGCACGAAGGTTGGCGCAGCGAAGCGGTCAGCCTGCCGCTTGGCACCAAACGCGGCGAAGGATTGCGCCTTGATCCGTTCCGCGACGGCACGGATGGGTTTTTTATCGCCATTTTACGAGGGCCATGTTAGCCATTCATGGTATGGATGATGTGCCCCCATCCCGGTCCAATGAATTGAAGGATATCCTGATGCGTTTTGCGCCCGCTGCTGCCGCTTTGTCTTTGTGTTTTGCTGTCACCGCCAGTGTGACAGCAGCGCAGGATAACGAACCGGATGCGCGCGCGCTTGCACTGGTGGCGCAGGGTCAGGCTTTGCTAAAAGCGGGCGATACTCAGGCCGCGATTGACGCATACGAGGCCGCTTTGGCGGTTGATCCGGGATACACGCCGATCTTCCTCGAACTCGCAGAAGCCGCGCGCTCTGATGGCCTTCAGGGCAAAGCGATCACCTATTACCGCGAGGCACTGGCCCGCGATCCGGGCAATTTTGCCGCGATTTCGGGTGAGGGGGAAGCCTTGGTCGAAAAAGGCGCGGTGGACAAAGCGCGGCGCAATCTGGCGCAATTGCAAAGCCTGTGCGGCGATACATGCCCCGAAACCCGCGCGCTCGAAAACACTATCGCCAAAGGACCGCCGGCCCGTCTGGCAGCGGAAACGGCAGAGGATCAGCCGTCCACCAATTGATGCGCGGCATTCAGATCAGCGGCGCAAATTCGTCCACGATCTGCTGATACACTTCGCGTTTGAACGGGACGATCAGACCGGGCAATTCGTGCGGGCTTACCCAGCGATGCGCGCCAAATTCAGCCGGTTCATGCGCGTTGAGGTTAATGTCAGCATCACTGCCGGTAAAGCGGCCGAGGAACCAATATTGCTCCTGACCGCGATATTTGCCTTTCCACAATTTGCCCATCAATTCAGGCGGCAAATCATAACGCAGCACCTTTGATGCAGGCGCGATTATTTCGACCAGATCAGCGGTAACGCCGGTTTCCTCCTCCAGTTCGCGCAAGGCAGCGGTCTCAGGGTCTTCGCCCGGATCAATGCCCCCTTGCGGCATCTGCCATTTGCCATGCGCGCGTTTTTCAAGCCGCTGTCCGACCAGCACGTGGCCATCGGCATTCACCAGCATAAACCCCGCGCATGGGCGGTAAGGCAGATCGTTCATGGCTTGGCTCCCAGCAGGAAATTCATCGCGGCGATCACGCGTTCCAGATCGCCTTGCGCGGATGGCACTGCGCCTCTGATATTGGTGAAGGAATGGGTGACGCCCTGCATCTCAAGGAAGATGCAATCCGCCCCCGCATTCGCCAAAGCGCTCGCGTAATCGCGCCCGGAATCGCGAATAGGATCAAGGCTGGCGGTCACAACCACGCTGGGCGGCGCGCCTGTGTGATCGCCCAGTATGGGAAACCCGCGCGGGTCTGCCCTGTCTGCCTGATAGGCGGCATCGAAAAACTCAACCGCCGCTTTGGTGAGGATGAACCCTTCGGCAAATTCTTCCAAGCTGGCAGATCCCCGCGCATCGCTGGCGAGGGGAAACAGCGGCACTTGCAGCACCACGGGCACATCTGCGGGATTGGCGGCAAGCAATTGGCCCACCGCAATGGTCGCGGTGCCGCCCGCGCTATCGCCGATAGTGATGATCCCGGTCGCCTCTCTGTCCAAAGCACCGGGCGAAGAGGCAATCCACCGCGCCGCCGCCTCGCAATCGTCAATCGCGGCGGGAAAGGGAGCCTCTGGCGCGCAGCGATAATCGACCGCCACCAAAGGCAAATCCATCAAAGCGGCAATTTCGGTGCACAGCGCATGGTGCGTTTCTAAATCGCCGATGACGAAACCGCCGCCGTGAAAAAACGTCATGACGGGAGAGGGGCCGCGATCCGCTTGCGCATCGTATAAACGCAGCGGAATATCGCCTGCGGGGCCGGGGCAGCTTAAATCCTTTATCACTGCCAATTCCCGCGCGGGCCTGTCCGCCATGCCGTGCAGCGCGCGGTAGGATGCGCGCGCTTCCTCCAGCGTCATATCCGCAATCGGCGGGCTGCCAGCTGCGGCCAGCGCATCCAGAAACGCTTTCATATCAGGGCGGATAAACGGGGTATGGGTCAAAGGCTTGCCTTTCAATTCTTTGACGCGGCTATGCACGAGGGCTAGCGGATTTCAAATGGATAACCTCACGCACAGCCTTGCGGGCGCTTTGATTGGCCAGATGGGCCTTAAGACAAAAACGGGTCTTGCCATGCCCGCGCTGATCATTGGTGCAAACCTGCCCGATGTCGATGCTGCGTGTTTTTTCTGGCTGGAAGGGACAGAGCATCTGGGTTTCCGCCGGGGGATTACGCACGGCCCGCCTGCATGGGTGTTGCTGCCACTGATTTTGGCGGGGCTCTTGTGGTGGTTTGACCGTTGGCAGGAAAAGCGCGGGAAACGGCCCGAAGGCCGACTGCCGGTCAATTTCAAATGGCTTTACCTCCTCAGCTTTGTCGGGTGCCTGTCGCACCCGGCGCTCGACTGGCTGAATGTGTACGGGATCAGGCTGCTAGAGCCGTTTTCCTCGCAGTGGTTTTATGGCGATACGCTGTTCATCATTGATGTGTGGCTCTGGGCGCTTTTGGGCTTTTCGGTCTGGTGGAGCCTGCGCAAAGAAAAACGCGGGCGCGAATGGAAACGGCCTGCGTGGGTCGCTGCAACTGCGGCGCTGGCTTATATTGCGATGAATGGGGCATTTTCGGGCGCAATTCATGCATCCGCAAACTCGCCTCGAAATTATGGTCCCGGCACTCAAGTGATTGTCAGCCCAGTTCCGTTCGCGTTCTGGCAGCGCGAAATCTTCACTAAGCCACCGGAGGACAGTTGGCAGGGCACGCTTTATACCCTTGGTGGCTCTGATCACGAGGATGCGCCGCTTAGCGATAGCTATTGCGTTCTGCCCGATCTGACCGAAGAACGCGCCGCCAATTCCCAGCTCGATGCGTTTCTGTTTTGGAGCCGCGCGCCCTTTGCTGTGCGCGCTGACGACGGTTCGATAATTCTTTACGATGCCCGCTTTTACGACCCGCGCGCACGGGACCGGTTCTCCATCGCGGTGCCCGGTGCCGAATGTGTGGAACTTCCGCCGGGTTAATTCGCTCCTTCACTAAATCCGTTCGCCCTGAGCTTGTCGAAGGGCTGTACTTCACTTCGAGTGCTGCGCCAGAAGACAGAACGGGGCTTCGGCAGGCTCAGCCCGAACGGGAAATGGAATGTCTCAAACCCAAATCGTCTGGCTGCGGCGTGATCTGCGTATCGCCGACAATCCCGCTCTATATGAAGCCGCCAAGCTTGGCCCTGTTATCGCGGTCTATGTGCTCGACGATGAGGCGGCCAAAACCCACGCCTATGGCGGGGCATCGCGCTGGTGGCTGCACCACTCGCTTGAGAGTTTGCAGGCGAGCTTTGCCAAGCGGCATGCGCGCATCATCCTGCGCAAAGGCGATGCGGTAGAGCACCTCACACAAATCGCCGAGGAAACGGGCGCGGTCACCATTCACGCCAATCGCCATTACGAACCATGGTGGCGCAAAGCGCAAAAGGCGTTGAGTGAAGCCTGCGATCTCAAACTCTATGATGGCAATTACCTTGCCCCTCCCGGCACGGTGACGACAGGGTCGGGCGGACAATACAAGATCTACACCCCGTTCAGCCGCGCGGTGCGCGCGCAATTTCCGCCGCGCGATGAAGTGCCTGAGCCTGAAACGCTGTCTTCGCCTGACAGCTGGCCAGCCTCCGATAATCTGGATGACTGGAACCTGCTTCCGGTAAAGCCCGATTGGGCAGGCGGCCTGCGCGAGGCATGGGACGTGGGCGAAGAGGCCGCTTATGCGCAGCTTAACAGGTGGGAGGCGGAGGTTGATGGCTATGAAGAGCAGCGCAATCTGCCATCTGTCAAAGGCGTATCGCGCCTGTCGCCGCATTTGCATTTCGGCGAGATTTCGCCGGTGCAAATCTGGCATCACTTCAAACACAAACGCTCCGATGGCTGGCGCATTTATGAAAGCGAGCTGATCTGGCGCGATTATGCGCAGAACGCGATTGCGCAATTCCCCCTCTATGCCCGCGAAAATTACCGCGAGGATTTTGACAAACTCAACTGGCGCGATCCGCATTCCGACAAACAGGCTGCGCGCGATTTGAAAGCGTGGCAAGAGGGCCGTACAGGTTACCCAATCGTTGATGCAGGCATGCGCGAGCTCTACCAGACGGGATGGATGCACAACCGGGTGCGGATGATAACGGCAAGCTTCTTAATCAAACATCTGCTGATCGATTGGCGCGAGGGCGAGAAGTGGTTTTGGGACACGCTGTGTGATGCGGATTACGCGTCCAATTCGACCAATTGGCAATGGACCGCAGGCACGGGCGTCGACAGCAATATGTTCGTGCGGATCATGGCTCCCTTATCGCAATCGGAAAAGTTTGATTGCGCCGCCTATATCCGCGAATTTGTGCCGGAACTGAGCGGGCTGGATGAACCCTATATCCATGATCCTGAAGAGCATGGCTGCCTGCCCAAAGCCTATCCCGCCAAGATCATCGGCCACAAGGCCGCGCGGACACGGGCGCTGGATGCGTATAAAGCCATGAAAGAAGGCGGATAGCCGCCCGCCAGCGCTTGCCCCGCATGCATGGCAGCGCCTATGCTTTGCGCGATGAATGCGCCTGAATTGCCAGCAAAGATGAGAGGGGATGCGCTGATAAGCGCAGGCGAACGCTTTGGCGCATCGCCCGGATGGCTTGCGCGGCTAATCGCGCCCGGTTTTACCGCGATGGTGGACCGCGTGGATGCGGGGCTGGAACGCGGATCAATCCTGGCGCATCTGCCCGATGGCACATCGCGGATGCTAGGCGGCGCGCGCGCGGCTTTGATGCGGAGATGACACTAAAGGATTGGCGGTCCTTGTTGCGGCTTGCGACAGGCGGGTCGATTGGTTGGTATCAGGGATATGAGGCGGGCGAATGGGACTGCGCTGATCTTACCACTTTGTTTGCGGTGATGGGCGACAATGCGCGCACGCTTGGCAGCACCGCGCGATCATCCGGGCCCTTCAAATGGGCCGCCAGCGCGGCGCACAGGCTGAACCGCAACAGCCGGCAGGGCTCTCAGCGCAATATCGCGGCGCATTACGATCTGGGCAATGATTTCTATGCCGCCTGGCTTGACCCCGGCATGACCTATTCAAGCGGGCTTGCGCTGAGCGGTATGGGTGAAGATGGGCTAGAGGCATCGCAAAAGCGCAAAAATGCTGCAATCCTTGACCGGCTTGACCTGCAGCCGCATCACACAGCGCTCGAAATTGGGTGCGGGTGGGGCGCATTGGCGTGTGAGCTTGATGCACGCGCCGCCGCGGCCACCGCAATCAGCCTGTCGGATGAACAATTGGACTGGGCCCGCCGCCGCACCAGCAATGTCAATTGGCAGCGGCTCGATTACCGCGACTGTGATGGCGCATTTGACGCGATTGCCAGCGTTGAAATGGTCGAAGCTTTGGGCCGCGAAAACTGGCCGCATTTTCTCGATTGCCTTGCGCGAAATCTGAAACCGGGCGGCAGAGCGGCGATCCAGTATATCTCCATGGCCGATGACCTGTTCGAAACCTATGCCAGCACGGTCGATTTCATTCAGGCTTATATCTTCCCCGGCGGGCTGCTGATCAAATCATCCGAATTTCGCGGCCTTGCTGAGGCGCGCGGGCTTGAATGGCGCGATCAAACCGATTTTGGCGCAGATTACGCCGCCACTTTGCGCATCTGGCGCGAAAGGTTTGACGCTGCGGCCGATCAATCGCGCCTGCCCAAAGGTTTTGACGATCGGTTTGTACGGCTCTGGCGATATTACCTTGCCTATTGCGAAGCGGGCTTTCTCACAGGTAACGTTAATGTGCACCAAGTGACTTTGATTAAACCTGTAGAGTTGAACGAATAAACACAAAGGGGATGAGGGCATGACACGCACACGATTGGCCGCGCAGCTGTTGTTAAGCGCTTCGGCGGCATTGGCGATGACGGCATGCGCTCCGTCTTATCAGGGGGCAGGAACAGGGGCGCAGACCGCGCCGCTTGGGGCGGTTGAATTGACCCAGCCGCCTGTCCTTGATCCTGCTCAGCAGCAGGTGCTCTTTTGGGATGATGCCACCCGTTCGGCCCGGTTCCGCGATATGGAAAGCTGGTTTGCCGGCCACGAAGTGCCCGCTGCCACCACCACGCGCGCTTTGCCGCAAGGCGCTCCGCTGAGCGATGATCTTCAGGCTGATCTGGCAAAGCTGATGGCTGACACCAATGCCGCTGGCATTATGGTGCTGCAGGACGGCAAGGTCCGGTACGAACAATACGGCCTTGGCCTTGGTAAAGCGGACCGGTGGACCAGTTTCTCGGTCGCGAAAAGCTTCACTTCAACTTTGCTTGCTGCGGCCATTTCGGATGGGTTTATTGGCGGCCTTGATGATTCTGTGACGCAATATATCCCCGAATTAACAGGGTCTTCCTATGACGGTGTGACCGTCGGCCAATTGGTAACGATGACCAGCGGTGTCGACTGGAACGAGGATTACACCGACCCTGAAAGCGACGTCGCGCAGCTGAATAAGTTTGTGACCGAATATGGCGAAGATGCGATTGTTGCGCAGATGAAAGAGCTGGGCAGGGCCAATCCGCCGGGGGAGAAATTCTCTTATTCTACAGGCGAGACAAACCTGATCGGCCTGCTGATTGAAAACGCCATCGGACTGCCCATGGCCGAGTATGCGCAAACCAAGATTGTCGAACCTGCCGGATTTGAAGGCGGGATGTTCTGGATGGTCGATCCGCGCGGCGGCAATATTGGCGGGTGCTGCCTGTCTTTGCGCCTGTCCGATTATGCCCGCATGGGCCAGTTCGCGCTGGAAGGCGGTAAAGGCCAGTCAGGTGAGCAGATCGTTCCCGAAGGTTGGTTTGGTGAGGCTGGCTCTGCCAAGGTCCAATTTGGCGGCGGGTTTGGGTATGGTTATCAATGGTGGACCTATCCCGGCAACAATTACGGCGCGCAGGGAATTTTCGGTCAGGCAATCACCGTTATACCCGGCACCAACACCGTCATCGCGATTGTGAGCAATTGGCCTAAGGCAACATCGAACGCTTATCGCGGGCAGGCGGGCGCGATTATCGCGAAACTGGCAGTGCCGGGCGGCGGTTAAGCCGGGAAGCGGACCGGGCGTTTAAGATCGCCCAGTTCGCCTTGCATCAAATGGCTTTTCGGGGCGCGTTCAGATTGCTGTATCGTTGCAGGATGTTGTCATGCACGATGGGGCTGAGCAGCTCTTCGAACGCGCAGCCGACAATGCAATTGTCCCACCACACAACTTCTGCCTGAAGCGATTCGAGCCCCGGCAGTGTCAGCCAGCATTTCTGGCCTTCGTGCATGCGGTTGATCGACGCGGCGGAAAAGCCCGAGATCGACAGATCATGCACCACGCTTTGAAATGCGCGCCCGCCAGAGGCCCGCAAAGTCGCAGGGATCGTCAGTTTTGTACGCGGCGCGCAGCGGTCTTCTTGTGCTGCGACGGCATAAGGTTCTTTTTCAATCGGC
The DNA here is from genome assembly GCF_057365035.1 of Erythrobacter sp. JB1-15. Lineage (NCBI taxonomy): Bacteria > Pseudomonadati > Pseudomonadota > Alphaproteobacteria > Sphingomonadales > Erythrobacteraceae > Erythrobacter > Erythrobacter sp. JB1-15. Next base: position 2,974,634 of record NZ_CP200295.1, on the reverse strand, counting down.
ATCGTGCGGTACTCGGGTCCAATCAGCGGGAGGTCTCTTCGCCCTTGGTCAAACTACGTAGTGCAGCAGAGCGGCCTTCCAACCCGTCACTGAAAATGGTTACCACCAAGTAAATTTGGCCCCCGTGAAGGATGCGTTTTGCGATCAGCCGTCGATGCGTTCGCGATGACCCGTTGCAAATCCTTCGCTCGCCAGCTCCGCAATCCGCGCGGCCACCACTTCTGGCGATTTGACCGATTGCGCATCTTCGCCCGGATAGGCGCGTGCGCGCATGCCGGTGCGGGTTGCGCCGGGATCGATAATGGCGACTTTCAGCGGCGAGAGTTTTTCAACCTCTGCGCCGTAAGTTTCGAGCAGATTGTCAAACGCAGCCTTGGTCGATCCATAGGCCGACCAGAACGGGCGAGGGGACGCGCCGACAGAGCTGGTTAACCCGATGACTTTGCCCGCCTTCGCGCGCCGCATCAACGGATCAAACGCTGCCAGCATCGCCTGAGTTGAGACCATATTGGTCATCACGGCTGTGGTGAATTGTTTGGGATCAATCTGCGAAAGCGGTGTAAGCTCTGGCAGATAAGCCGCTGAAAGAACGAGTATATCAAGGCTTTCCCAGCGCCCGCCAATGGCGCCGGCCAGGCGTGATACGGCGTCCGCTTCGGTCAGATCGACAGGCGCGATGGTGGATGTGCCGCCTTCTTCATGGATGGCATCCTCGATCAGCTCTAATGCTTTCACTTTGCGCGCCACCAATATGACATGCGCGCCCGCTTTCGCCAAAGCTTTCGCTGTGGCCGCGCCAATGCCCTGGCTTGCGCCGGTGACCAGCGCGGTCTGGCCGGATAAGGGTTTGGAATCAGTCATGTATCAGGCCTTTAAGCAGCTTTTGGATCAGCAAAAGGGAGCTCATCGCTGCCTTCCTCTTTCGCCCGCAAATCGGTGAGGCTGGTGGGGTAATCCCCGGTAAAGCACGCATCGCAAAATTGCGGGCAAGCTTTGTCGCGCCCTTTCGCGCCGACTGCGCGGTAAAGGCCATCAATGGAGATAAACGCCAGGCTGTCTGCCTGAATATATTCGCGCATAGGCTCCAATTGCATCCGCGCGGCGAGCAGTTTTTCGCGTTCGGGCGTGTCCACGCCGTAAAAGCAGGAATGCGCCGTGGGCGGGCTGGCGACGCGGAAATGCACTTCGCTTGCGCCTGCCTCGCGCATCATTTCAACGATTTTAAGGCTGGTTGTCCCGCGCACAATGGAATCGTCAATCAGAACGATCCGCTTGCCTTCGACCAAAGAGCGATTGGCGTTGTGTTTACGCTTTACACCTGCATGGCGCGCGCTGTCCGATGGCTGGATGAATGTGCGCCCGACATAGTGCGATCGGATAATGCCAAGCTCAAATGGCACGCCGGAACTTTGTGCATAGCCGATGGCCGCTGGCACGCCGCTATCGGGAACAGGCACGACCAGATCGACATCGCAGGGCGCTTCTTGCGCTAATTCAGCGCCGATGGCTTTGCGCGCTTCATAAACTGAATGGCCTGCAAAGAAGCTGTCAGGACGGCTGAAATAGACATGCTCAAAAATGCACGGGCGCGCGGGCGGTTTGGTGAAGGGGTGGACGCTTTTCACTTCGCCATCAAAGCCCACTTGCAACAATTCGCCTGGCTCAACTTCGCGGATGAATTCGCCGCCTGCCACATCAAACGCGACCGTTTCTGATGCAAAGACGATGGCATCGCCCATTTTGCCCATCACCAGCGGGCGAATGCCCAAAGGATCGCGGCAGGCGATCATCCCTTCGGGTGTCATCACGATCAGCGCATAGGCGCCCTCGACCAACCGAAGGGCATCAATCAGCCGGTCCGCGATGGTGGGATAGCGCGATGTGGCGACCAGATGGATGATAACTTCGGTGTCAGAGGTTGATTGAAAGATCGAACCCTTGCCGACCAGATCCTTGCGCAGCATTTTCGCGTTGGAGATATTGCCGTTATGCGCCACGGCAAATCCGCCGCTTGCCAGCTCTGCATAAAGCGGCTGCACATTGCGCAGGCCTGATCCGCCTGTGGTCGAATAGCGCACATGGCCCGCTGCCATTGTGCCCGGTAACTCGGCGATGGCTTCGGGTGTTGAGAAGTTTTCCGCCACATGGCCAAGCCCGCGGCGCGAGAAAAACTCTTTGCCATCAAAGCTCGTCAGCCCCACCGCTTCTTGTCCGCGATGTTGCAAAGCATGGAGGCCCAGAGCGGTCGCCGCGGCTGCATCGGCGGCGTTGATAACGCCGAAAACGCCGCATTCCTCCCGAAGCTTATCGCCGTCGAGATCGAGCCACGGGTGGGTTAGATTGCCTGGAAATGGGCCTGCGACTTTATCGGTATTATTGGGCATCACCAGAAGTCCGCTGCGCTGCGTGCTGGGGAGCAGGATCAATGGCGATGTTACGATACAATTACAAGCTTCGTGATGGCGCACATGCCGGGTTTCTCAATGCGGGAATTTCGCGTGCGCATTTTTACACACAATAGCGGCAAGGGCAGCGATTGCGAGGCGGCGAGCCTGCGCCTACAGCGGCGGTTCATATCCACCCTTGCACATGCGCGAGCGCACCTATGCTCACACCTTTTGAAAGAATGATTGCCAAGCGCTATTTATGGCCGGGCAAAGGAGAGGCGTTTATCGCGCTCGTCGCCGGGATTTCTGTGGGCGTGGTGATGCTGTCGGTGGCCATGCTGGTGATCGTGATGAGCGTGATGAACGGGTTCCGCTCTGAAATGATTGACCGGTTCGCAGGCGTAAACGGCCATGCCGTGGTGCAGGCGTTTGGCGGCAGGCTGGATAATTGGGAAAGCGTGCTCGAAGATGTGCGCGGCACCGAAGGCGTGATCAAAGCATCCCCGCTGATCGAACAGCCTTTGCTGGCGAGCTTTAATGGCAGGGTGAACCAGATTTTCGTACGCGGGCACACCGCGCAGGACATTGCCGAGCTAGAAGATAAGGTGATGCTGGGCAGCATGGCCAGCCTTGAACCGGGCGAAAGCCGCGTTGCCATAGGCACCCAATTGGCCAGCAATCTGGGCGTGCGCGTGGGCGATTCGATAACGATCATCAACCCGCAAGGGCGCAGCACTCCGTTTGGCACGTCCATCCGGCAGGTCGCTTACGAAGTGGGCGCTATCTTTGAGATTGGCCTTTACGATTTTGACGAAACCTTCGTCATCATGCCGATGTCTGATGCGCAGACCCTGCTGCTGCTTGATGATACGGTGGGCCTGATCGAAGTGACGGTGACCGATCCCAACAATGTCGCAGAGATATTGGAACCGGTTCAGCAAAGCCTGACGGGAAGGGCGCAGATTGCCGATTGGAAAACGATCAACTCAACCATTTTTGAGGCCTTGGAAGTTGAGCGTGTGGCGATGTTCTTTGCATTGTCTTTCATGGTGTTGGTTGCGTCTTTTAACATTCTGTCGAGCCTTGTGATGCTGGTACGCGCCAAAACGCGCGATATTGCGATTATGCGGACAATGGGCGCGACGCGGCGGTCTTTGCTCAAGATTTTTGTAACGACCGGCACGACAATCGGCACGCTGGGAACGGTGGCGGGATTGGCGCTGGGGTTCCTCGTCCTCTATTTCCGCAATCCGATTGTTGAATTCATCGCCTTTGTGACCGGCCAGCAATTGTGGGATCCCAAAGTGCGCTTTTTGACAGAGCTTCCTTCCAAAACCGATCCTTGGGAGATTGCGGGCATTGTCACTCTCGCGATTGTGCTGAGTTTTCTGGCGACGCTTTACCCCGCATTGAAAGCGGCGAACACCGATCCGGTTCAGGTGCTGCGTTATGAATAACCAGAACGCCCCTATCGCCAGCTTGCGAGCGCTTCAGCGCAGCTTTGAGCAAGGCGGCCAGCGCATCGAAGTGCTGCGCGGTGTAGATCTGGATATTATGCCGGGCGAAATTGTCGCGCTGCTTGGCCCATCGGGTTCGGGCAAATCGACCATGCTGCAAGCGGTCGGCCTGCTCGAAGGCGGCTTTGAAGGCAGCATCCGCATTGCCGGCGAAGCGGCTGAAAGCATGCCGCCCGATCAGCGCACCCGTTTGCGGCGCGAACATCTGGGCTTTGTCTATCAGTTCCACCATCTGCTGCCCGATTTCGACGCGAGCGAGAATGTGGTCATGCCGCAAATGATTTTCGGCACTTCGCGTGAGGAAGCGCAGGGGCGCGCGCAGCATTTGCTTTCCAGCCTTGGGCTTGGCCACCGGCTGACGCACCGGCCCAATCAATTGTCTGGCGGTGAACAGCAACGCGTCGCCGTGGCGCGCGCGCTCGCTAATCGGCCAACATTGGTGCTGGCGGATGAGCCGACGGGCAATCTGGATGAACACACCGCCGACACAGTGCTGGGCCAATTTTTAGAACTAGTCCGCGGCGAAGGCAGCGCAGCACTGGTCGCAACGCACAATGAGAGGCTAGCCGCGCGGATGGACCGTGTGGTGCGCCTGCACGAAGGGGTGCTTGAATAGCCCTTGCCGCTCCCCATTTGCGGGAGAGCAGCAAAGGATAGTTCTATGCCCACGATCGCAGATTTTACCGTCACCACCAATCGCGGTGAAAGCCTCGATCTTGCCGAGAAGAAGGGCAAGGTTCTGCTGGTGGTGAACACCGCCTCGAAATGCGGCTTTACCCCGCAATATGATGGGCTTGAGGCGCTTTATCAGCAGTTCAAGGATGCCGATTTCGAAGTGCTCGGTTTTCCCTGCAACCAGTTTGGCGGTCAGGAACCCGGCAATGCGGATGAAATCGCGGAATTTTGCAAAGTCAATTTCGGCGTTACATTCCCGCTGATGGAAAAGGTGGAGGTCAACGGATCAGGCGCATCGCCTTTGTTTGACTGGATGAAGAAAGAAGCCCCCGGCGCATTGGGCACGCGCTCGATCAAGTGGAATTTCACCAAATTCCTCATCAACCGGGAAGGCGAAGTGGTCAAACGGTACGGATCAGGCGACACCCCTGCGCGCATCGCAAAGGATATTGAAAAGCTTATTTAGCGTCTTGGGGGCAGGCAAGCTTACTTCCAATGCCACCTGAGCGGCTTGGTCGCCTCGCGAACCAGCAAACCTTTTGCTTCCAGATCAAGCTGCACCGTTTTTGCCCACCATCCGCAGGTCTTTCCGCCTGGAAACAAGTCTTCGCTCAAATGCGGCTTAACCGCCTCGCGGGTTTCATTCTGTGTAAGGCCGGGGGAGGCTTTGGGCAGCGATTTTTCTAATGCTGCGCGCATATCATTGTATTTGGGTGCATTTACGCGGGTCGTTCTGCCCGGCGTGTTCACATTTTCAACTTCGATCATGTCAGTCATTTGGTCCTCCCGTCTGTGCAATATAGCTTGCCCCCAGCTTTTCCCCAAGAGGTGCGGGCGCGCGGTTGAATGTCGCGCGGCCTTGCGTAGTTTCGCATGATGCCTTTCGCCCCGTTCGTTCCCCTTCGCGTCCTGTCGTCCTATTCCATGCTTGAAAGCATGGCGGACCCCAAGGCGATCGCGAAGCTCGCAAAAGAGCGCGATTTTCCCGCCATTGCCATATGTGACCGCAATGGCCTTTACGGCGCGGTGATGTTTGCAGGCGCGTGCAAAAGCGAAGGTGTGCAGCCGATCATCGGCACATTGCTGGGCGTTGCGCGTGATGGGTCCGAAGGCAAGCTCGTTGATTACCTGCCGCTTTATGCCCAAACCTCCAGCGGGTATGACAATCTGTGCCACCTCGTTTCCAAAGCGCATCTGGAGCGCCCGCTGGAATTTGATCCGCATGTTGTTTGGGATGATCTGACCGGGCACACAGACGGCCTGATCGCGCTGACGGGCGCGGGTGAGGGCGCGCTCACCCGGCTTTTGGCCGAAGGGCAGGGGGATGCAGGCGAGCAGGTGGCAGACCGGTTGCAATCGCTGTTCCCAGGCAGGCTCTACATCGAACTCGCTCGCCACGGCGATCCGGCCTGTGCAGCGGCGGAAGAAGCCCTGATCGACATGGCATATGCCCGCGACATTCCGCTGGTCGCGACCAATCCTGCCAGTTTTGCCGAACCACATATGCATAAAGCGCATGATGCGATGCTGTGCATTGCCGGGTCCACTTATGTCGATAACGAAGACCGCGCCCGGTCCAATGCGCAAGGGTTTGTCAAATCCGCCCATATGATGCGCGATCTGTTTATCGACGTGCCCGAGGCGATCCAGAACACGCTCACCATTGCCAAACGCTGCGCCTACGCGCCGCCTTACCGCGATCCGATCCTGCCAAGCTTGGCTGGCGATCTGGAAGGCGAGGCGAAAATGCTGGCCGACCTATCTCGTAAAGGGCTTGAAGCGCGGCTCGAACCGTACGGCGCAATGAGCGAGGAGGCGCGAAAGGAATATTTCGACCGCCTCGATTATGAAATCGGCATCATCGTCAATATGGGCTTTCCGGGCTATTTCCTGATCGTTGCTGACTTCATCCAATGGGCCAAGGATAATGGCATCCCCGTGGGACCGGGGCGGGGGTCTGGTGCGGGATCAATCGTCGCATGGGCGCTGACGATTACTGACCTTGATCCAATTGATCTGGGGCTGCTGTTTGAACGCTTCCTCAATCCCGAACGCGTGTCCATGCCGGATTTCGATATCGATTTCTGCGAAACGCGCCGGGGCGAGGTTATCCGCTATGTTCAGCAGAAATATGGTGCCGATCACGTCGCGCAGATCATCACCTTTGGTAAGCTGAAAGCGCGCGCCGTCTTGCGCGATTGCGGGCGGATTTTGCAGATGAGCTATGGCCAGGTCGATAGGCTGTGCAAAATGGTGCCCAACCACCCGACCGATCCGTGGACGCTGCCGCGCGCGCTCAATGGAGCGAGCGATTTCAAGGCGGAATACACCAATGATAACGAGGTAAAGCGCCTCGTTGATCTGGCCATGCAGCTCGAAGGCTTGCCGCGCAATTCCTCCACGCACGCAGCCGGCGTTGTGATTGGCGACAGACCGCTGGCGCAATTGGTGCCGCTATACCGCGATCCGCGTTCGGATATGCCGGTCACGCAGTTCGATATGAAACATGTCGAATCATCGGGGCTCGTGAAGTTCGACTTTCTGGGGCTGAAGACGCTTTCGGTGCTGCGCAAAGCGGTGGACTTGCTCGAAGAGCGCGGGATCACGATTGATCTGGGCACATTGCCGCTTGATGATGTGGCCGTTTACGATCTTATGCAGGCGGGTAACACGGTCGGCGTGTTCCAGCTGGAATCTGAAGGGATGCGGCGCACGCTGAAAGCGGTGAAGCCGTCCAATTTCGGCGATATTATCGCGCTCGTCTCGCTCTATCGTCCCGGGCCGATGGATAACATCCCGCTGTTCGGCCAGCGCAAAGCGGGCGAAGTGCCGATCGAATACCCTCATCCTAAACTCGAAGGCATTCTGGCCGAAACCTACGGCATCTTTGTCTATCAGGAACAGGTGATGCAGGCCGCGCAAATCCTCGCGGGATATTCGCTGGGCGATGCCGATTTGTTGCGCCGCGCGATGGGCAAAAAGGTGCAGGCCGAAATGGACATTCAGCGCGTCCGGTTTGTGGATGGCTGTAAGGAAGTCTCCGGGATTGAGAAAAAGCAGGCCAACGAATTGTTCGATTTGATCGACAAATTTGCAGGCTATGGCTTTAACAAGTCGCACGCGGCAGCTTACGCTTTGCTCGCCTATCAAACGGGCTGGATGAAAGCGCATTATCCTGAAGAATTTTACGCCGCTTCCATGTGCTTTGACTTGCACCAATCGGAAAAACTCAACATCTTTGTCGATGATGCGCGCCGTTATCCGGTTGCTGGAGAAGCAGGAGGCGGGATCGAAGTGCTTCCCCCTGCATCAACGCATCGCAGGCCAAATTCACTGTCGAACAGACCGATCATGGATACGGTGTGCGATATGCGCTCGCAGGCATTCGCAATGTTGGCGAAAAAGCCATGGAGGCGATCACCGCAGAGCGCGATGCGAGCGGCGAATTTGAAAGCCTTTCCGATCTGTTTGAACGCTTGCCGCAAGGATCGATGAACCGGCGGCAATTGGAAGGATTGATCTGCGCTGGCGCATTTGATTGCCTGCATCCCAATCGCGGTGAATTGTTTGCGAATGCCGATATGCTGCTGGCCGTGGCAGAAGCCGCCGCGCGTGAACGCGATAGCGGGCAGGTTGGACTGTTCGGCGGGGAAGACGCTCCCGAAGACACGCTGCGTTTGAAAGAGACACCTGCATGGCCGCGCATCGAACAGATGGCGAAAGAGCGCGAGAATTTCGGCTTTTATTTCTCTGCCCATCCAGTGCAGCAATACCGCGATGTCGCCTCTGGCCAGGGCGCTCGCAGCTATCAGGCGGTGATGGAAGCGGGCGCGCCTGTGGGCGGCAAAGGAACCGCAATGCTGGCCGCCATGGTCGAAGGGGTCGCCAAATTGCGCACCAAGCGCGGGGCCAATTATGTGCGCGCGGATTTCTCTGACAGCTCAGGCCAGTTTTCCGCCGCCTGTTTTGAAGAGAGCCTTGTCCCGCAATTTGAAACCTGGGCGGGTGAGGGCACGTGCCTGCTGCTCACCGCGGAACTCGACGCGCCCAATCCGGGTGAACCGCCGCGCCTGACCATTCGCGGTGCGCGCCCGCTTGAAAGCGTATCGGGCAGCATTCCGATGATATTGAAAGCCGATGTGCTCAGCGTGTCGGCGCTGGCGGATCTCAAGCTGGAGCTTACCCCCAGCGAAAGCGCCATGGGTGAGGTGCTGCTGCGCCTTGTGCTGGGCGCGGATGAGGAGGCGCATATTCGGCTTGGCTCGCGCTATGCGCTTGATGGAGCGCTGGCTGACCGGCTGCAGGAGGCCGAAGGGCTGGCCAATGTGACGCTTGAGCCGAAACGCGACCGCGCAAAGCTGAAACGGGTCGCGTAATGGCTGAGGTGCTTGGGCAGCTTACCGAGAAAGAAAAGGAAGCCTTGCGCCTTCTGCTCGGCGGCCATGACACCAAATCGAGCGCGACTGAACTTGGCATCTCGGTACACACCGTCAACGACCGGCTGCGCAATGCACGCCGCAAATTGGGTGTGGGCAGCAGCCGAGAGGCCGCAAGAATCTTGGGGGATGCCGAGGGCAGCGCGCCGCAAAACTCACCCGAAAATGCCCCCCAAAATCCTGTGCGCACATCTTCTGGGATAGCGGATGAAAGCGCTGGCGCAGACAATGCAGACCTCAGCCAATCACGGCCATCCCGGCTCATCTGGCTCGCAGGAGGAATGCTCATCATGTCTATCGTAATCGCCGCCGCCATCATCGCAGTTGTTTCAGGCTCTGGAGAAGAGGATGGCTCAAATTCAGCCGCTGTTTCTCCTGCTCCTGCTGCCACCACGGCAGCGCAGCAAGCAGCGCCTGGCGCTTTTAGAGATGCTTCGCCTGCAGCGCTCAGCCGCGCAAAATCATTCATGAGCGCGGTGGATAAAGGCGACTGGGAAGCCAGCTGGCAGCGAGCTGGGGAATTCTTTCAAAGCCAGTCCAGCGTGAGCGAATGGGCAGCGCTTGTCGAACCTGTTCGTCAGCCTTTGGGCGCGGTGACAAAACGGCGTCTGGTTTCGGTCGAAAAAGTCGAAACTCTGCCCGGAGCGCCAGCGGGGGATTATGAAATCCTGCAGTACCAAACCGAATTTGAGAACATTGAGGGATGGTCCACGGAGACCGTCATTCTGATCAAAAATGGCGAGACTTTCGATATCGCCGGGTTCTTCATCCGGTAAGGCAGATTGCTTCGGCTAAGCCATAAAAGGGGGTCGGTAAGCGCCGGCCCCTTTTTCTTGTCATGCAATATCATTGAAAAGCGCGGTGAGCCTTGCCAGAAGGTTGCTTAAAGAAACGCGCAAGAGCGCTTGATGAGAGAGGACACAATTGATGCTCGGAGCCATGCAGAACTGGACCATGCGGGTCACCCATGTGATCGACCATGCCGCGCGCGAGGCGGGCGGGCGCGAAATTGTGACGCGCTGGGCTGATGGCAATGAAACGCGCACGGATTGGTCAGGCATTCGCCGCGATGCGCTGAAAATGGCGCAGGCTTTGGAGGCTTTGGGTCTGAAACCGGGCGATAAAGTGGCCAGCCTAGCGATGAACCATTCGCGCCATCTCGTCAGTTGGTACGGCGTTGCGGGCATGGGCGGGGTTCTCCACACGGTAAACCCGCGCCTGTTTGCCGATCAGCTCGAATATATCGTCACTCATGCGGAAGACAAAGTGATGCTGTATGATGCGGCGTTCCAGCCCATTATCGACCAGATGAAAGATCGCTGGCCCACGGTTGAGCACTACATCTGCTACGATTCAGCCGAGCATTCCCCCGCATTCGAAGACTGGATTGGCGAACAATCGGGCGACTACAGCTGGGTTGACGGCGCGGAGACCGATCCGTGCATGATCTGCTATACGTCGGGCACGACGGGCAATCCCAAAGGCGTGCAATATGAGCACCGCTCCACCGTGCTCCATGCGCTTGCCGGGCTGCAACCGGCGGCGTTCAATTTCTCCAGCGCTTCTGTGATGCTCCCCGTTGTGCCGATGTTCCATGCGGCGAGCTGGGGCCTGCCATATGCGGGCGCGATGGCGGGGATCAAATTTGTGTTCTCTGCCGTCAATGATCCGGCTGTGCTCCACGAATTGATGCTGCGCGAAGGGGTAACCGACAGCGCAGGCGTGCCGACCGTGTGGCTCGCGCATTTCCAATATTGCGATCGTGAAGGCATCGACCTGCCGCCTTTGAAAGCCGCCACAATCGGCGGCTCTGCCTGCCCGCGCTTTATGATTGAGCGGTTGATGAAAAACGGCACCCGCGTCCAGCACGCCTGGGGGATGACCGAAACATCGCCCATCGGCACGGTTGGCGGGCCGACATGGGATTGGGACCAGCTTTCGTTCGAGGAAAAAGTCGACAAAACCGCCATGCAGGGCCGCCCCGTTTTCGGCGTGGAGCTTCGCATTGTCAGCCTCGATGACATGACCACCGAATTGCCGCGCGATGGCGAAACATCAGGCGCGCTGCAAATCCGGGGGCCGTGGATTATCAAGCGGTATTTCAAAGCGGAAAAAGACGCAGTGGGCGCAGATGGCTGGTTCGATACCGGCGACGTTGGCATCATCCACCCCGATGGCACTTTGCAGCTGACCGACCGCACCAAGGATGTGATCAAATCGGGCGGCGAATGGATCAGCTCTGTCGAGCTTGAAAACGCAGCCATGGGCCATCCTGACGTGGCAGAGGCCGCTTGTGTGGGCATGCCGCATCCCAAATGGGATGAGCGCCCCGTCCTGTTCGTCATCAAGAACGAAGGCGCAGCCTGCACAGGCGATGATATCGTGGAGCATCTAAAGCCTATCGTTGCCAAATGGTGGCTGCCCGATGCGGTCGAATTTGTGGACGATATTCCGCACACTGCCACGGGTAAAATCTCGAAGAAAGATCTGCGCGATAGGTTCGCGGATTATAAGCTGGAGGGGTGACGCAGTGGCTAAAGCATATATCGACCCATCGCCCGCCAACTTCCAAGCATTCAAAGATCTGCCCCGCGATGAGCCGATCCATATGCTCAACCTGCTGCGTTTCCGCGATTTGGCCGAATACCCCGAGGGCCACGAGCACCATGGCAATGGCTGGTCAGGCAAGCGCGCTTATGAGGAATACGGCAAAACCTCAGGCCCAATCTTCGCCCGCGTGGGCGGAGAGATCGTGTGGCGCGGCGCGTTTCAAACCATGGTCACAGGGCCAGAGCCGGATGACAAGGTGTGGCACGACGGGTTCGTGGCGCAATATCCCAATGCCGGCGCGTTCTTTGAGATGATCAAGGATGCGGACTATCAGCTTGCCGTGGTAAACCGGACAGCTGCGCTGGTGGACAGCCGCCTGATGCGGTTTAAGCCGGGAGAGATTGGCGGGGGTTTTGGGTGAGATTTCTTCTCGCCCTCTTATCACTGGTTTTGGTGAGCTGTGGTCAATCGAATGGGGAAGGGCAGTCGCCTGATGAAGAAAGAGCCAACAACTTAGCATGGGCTTGTATGCTGGATACCGATTTTGCCCCAATTGAAAACTCAGCGAACTGCCTCGCCGTTTTGCGCAATTTTAACGAGGCGCTCAACAAGCTTCCGTCATGCGATTTCGCTCATCGAGACAAATGCGATCGGACCGAAAACTCAGTGCACGACATCTATGATGCCGGATATTTACGAGCAATCAGCAATTCTCTTTGGAGACATGGGCGCCCTTCTGATGCTTTGCTAGAAAAAGTGGGCGCCGACCCTGCAAGCTCTTATTTGAATGTCTACCGCAGTCCCGAGGTCATGGAGCTGCTTTATCGATATTGCTCAGATGAAGAGCAAAGAGCCGACGGGAAACGGGATCACTCGCCAAAATCGACAGTGCTCAAAAAAATCAAATCTGCACTCGAGACAAATCTTGATAGCATTGCGGTGAAGCTGAAAGGGGTCAGCCCGGATAACTCACCCCAAACACAAAGCTATCCACGCCGCCTATACCCTGCTACACCGCTTTTGCTGACGTCGAAATATGCGACGGACTTCGGATTATGACGACCGCCGCTTGGTTTTAAAGCCCCCGGCGAAAACCAGACGACGACTTCCTTTCATCGGACGATTTTACGCATACCGCCTGGCGCTTTGCCATGCGGCACACTCAAGCGTTCTTGAAAGGAACCATTATGAGCAAGACCGGAACCGTTAAATTCTTCAACACCGACAAGGGCTATGGCTTTATCCAGCCCGACGATGGCGGTGATGACAGCTTTGTTCACATCAGCGCCGTGCAGGCTGCTGGGATGCAAACGCTCGATAAAGAACAGCGCGTGAATTACGAGATCGAAACCGGCCGCAATGGCAAGGCTTCGGCTGTGAACCTGTCTGCCGCTGATTAAGCGATCAGACCTGCTGCCCGCCGCTTTCGCTTTCGTCCTTGGATGAATGCCGGGACCGGCGGGCTAGCTTTGCGCCTTGCAAAGCGCGCCTGAGGCCATTGCCTTAAACAGCCGGATAATCACACACCGGCCAGGCGGATCATTTTTCGCAATTCTTGGATCGAGGCATCCAAATGGATCGCCGGAATTGCGGCCCCCACTTTATCAAGTTTTGCCAATTGCACCTGCAAGGCGGCCAGAACCGCGCGCAGTTCGGTTGTGGTGGTTTGTTTTGTGTGTTCCATGACTATCCCCGGTCAGATCGCGCCCGAAACATCGATTTCGGACCTATTCCCCGAGGTTCTACGTAGAAATCACGAAGAGTGATATACGGATAAACCCCTAACTTACCGCCATTATGGTTAAAGCAGCCGCATCTGGCCATCAATCTCAGGCGGTCTGAAGGCGCTGCAATCAAGCGGATGGCGCATCGCGCTGCCCCCATCATCCACCCAGCGCGCGCCCTGTTCGCGCCCTTTCATCACACTCCCGCGCCTTTCACCCCCGCGCCTTTCACCGGCGCGCTTTTCACCCCCGCGCTTTTTACCTGCGCCCATATCGCTATGCGCGATGCCCGCGCGCTTGCACGCAATCCGAAACCGCGCGCGAAACAGATCGGCCCACACGCCTTGAGGTTTCATCCGGGTGAAAAACTGCGGATCATTATCACGCGCGCGGCCGTCTTTTGTGCGGATGGAACGCACAATGCTCATCACTTTCGCGGCGCGCTGCGGGTAATGCACATCCAGCCACTCGCGAAACAGCGGGGCCACTTCGTGCGGCAAGCGCAGCGGGATCCAGCTTGCGCTTTGCACGCCTGCATTGTCCGCCTCTGCAATGATGCTCTCCATAAACTCATCGGTGATCGCAGGGATGATGGGGGAGACAGAGCAATGGGCCGGCACGCCAGAAGCGGCCAGCTTACCCAAGGCCGCTATGCGTTTGGCAGGCGCGGTGCAGCGCGGCTCCAGCTTGCCCGAAAGCACCGGATCAAGCGTGGTCACCGATATCGCCACGGCCAGCAGGCGGCGGCGCGCCATTTCCTCCAGCAGATCGGCATCGCGCAATATGCGGTCCGATTTGGTGGTGATGGTGACGGGATGGCGCGCTTCCAGACACACCTCAAGAATGGCGCGCGTGATGCGGTAGCGCCCCTCAATCGGCTGATAAGGATCGGTGTTGGTGCCCAGCGCAATCGGGCGCGGCTGATAGCGCGGCTTTGCCAGCGTTTTGCGCAGCAAGTCTGCCGCATTGGGCTTGGCAAATAACTGCGTCTCAAAATCGAGGCCGGGTGACAGATCGTGATACGCATGGGTGGGCCGGGCAAAGCAATAGATGCACCCATGCTCGCACCCGCGATAGGCGTTGATCGAACGGTCAAATGGCACATCGGGCGATTTATTGAAGGAGAGGATGGTCTTGGGGTTCTCCTCGGTCACATGGGTGCGCAGCTTTGCAGGCGGGCCATCGTTAAGGGCGGCCACATAATCGCGCCAATCGCCGTCCACCTCGCGCGAGGATAGCCCAAACCGCGTCGGCGCATCGCCAGAAGCAGCGCCTTTGCCGCGCTCATAATCGGGGTGAGGGGGCGATTCCATAGTGGGAACATATATAGAACATAATATCCCAATGCCAACCGAATTTCTGATGCGAGCGCCGGGACATTGATGGGCGGCGCGCAAACTGGACCGCTTTCCTACAGGGCGGCATACCGCTATTGCGGCGGCCACTTTTCAAGGCCGGAATAGGAGGGAAGGTTTTTAGCGCCAAGACCGTGTAACATGCGGTCCATGTCTCAGCTAAGTGCTTGATAACGCTTTATGGGTGAATGGGCGCTGTCATTCGCGCAATCACTCTCTTAGGCGCGGCATCAGTTCGACGAAGTTGCACGGCCGATTGCGGCTATCCAATTGCTCGGCAAGGATACCGTCCCACCCGTCCTTGACCGCTCCGTTCGAGCCGGGAAGGGCGAACAGGTATGTGCCGCGCGCGACCACGGCGCAGGCGCGCGATTGGACGGTGCTGGTGCCGATGGTCTTGTAGCTGAGCCAGCGAAACAGCTCGCCAAAGCCGGGTATGTCGCGGGCGCCGTCTATCAGGGTGAACGCCTCTGGCGTGACATCGCGGCCTGTCAGCCCGGTGCCTCCGGTGGAGACAACGGCGTCAATCGCGGGGTCATCAATCCACGTATCAAGCTGTGCGGCGAGCAAGGCGGCATCGTCTTTGACAATGGTGCGGGCGGCCAGAGTGTGACCTGCACCGGTAACCCGCTCGGCAAGGATGTCGCCAGAGGTGTCCGTTTCCGGCGTGCGGGTGTCAGAGACGGTAAGGACGGCGATCTGGATGGGTTTGAATTCTCTATCCGTGTCGATCGCCATGGGTCATGTCCTTACTGCTGAAGAAGCGCTGCCCTTGCCGTAGCCATTTGCGGGAAGAGTGGCCACTGTCCTTGTGCAAGCGCTTTGCGCGAAGGCGATTGGAGGCCGGCGGCGCGTTCGTACATCCAGTAATTGCGCATGACGATAGCGACATAGCCGCGCGTTTCCCAATAGGGGATCGACTCCATCCAAAGAAGCGGATCACCCTGATCGCGGATCTCGTAGTTCCAGCGGCTGACAGGAGTAAGGCCTGCATTGTAGGCCGCCATGATCTTGGGAAGCAGGCCCTGCGTTGCGCCGCTATCGCGCAGCATCTCAAGGTGTTGCTGGCCATAGGCAAGGTTGACCTCGGGGTCGTTGAGGTCAGCATAGGATGCGCCAAGGTTGAGGCGGCGGTTGTGATCGCGCGCGGTGCCCGGCATGATCTGCATCAACCCGCGCGCATTGGCTGGGCTGACGGCAGAGGCGCGAAAGTTGCTCTCTTGCAGGGCATGGGCAAAGGCAAGTGCAGGGTCAACGCGCCAGCCGGTCGCGGGCTTCCACCGCGCGACGGGAAAGCGCAAGGCCGCATCGCTGCGCACGCCGTAAGGTGCGTTGTGCGCCATGAAGAGCTGGGTGGAAGGCAGGCCGAGCTGGCGCGCGAGCTTGGTCATTGCGGTGTAGTCTTGCGGATTGCCGATCCGGGTCTCATGCCGCAGCACTTCGTCGGCCAGTTGAGGCCGCCCGATCTGGACAAGCGCGGCGGCAACCTGGACGTTGCTGCGCCGGGCAAGGGCATACCACTCGTCCTGGCTGAGCGGTTCCGGCTCACCTGCGGCAGGCGGGGTGATGCCCAGTTGGTCGGCGGCGAGCATGCCGTACAGCGTTTCGGCATGGCTGGCAGCGCTGGACAGGTGCGATTGCGCCCGGCCCGGCTCTCGGCAGCGGACAAGCGAACGGTGCGCCCAGTAATGGGCAGCCGCTGTTAGTTCGGCATTGGCAGAACCCGCAGCGGCGCGCGCGAAGGCTTCACCAGCGATGGCGCAATCGCCCATCCGCCACGAAGCAAGCCCTGCGACCCAGTACCCCTCAGCCACCCATGGGCCGGAGCCTTCGGATACGGTGTCCGCAAGCGCGAGAGCGTTCGCATCGTCGTTCTCGATGTAGTAGCTCCACGCGACACGCTGGCGCCATTCAGCGCGGGCAGCAGAGCTGAGATAGGGATCGACTTCGGCGAGCAATGCGTGTGCGCCAGCCGGGTCATCGTTCTTGATCCGGTCACGAATGGCGGACCTTGTGCTGGCCGAAATGGTGCCATCATTGATGGCGCGCGGACGAATGCGCTTGGGCGCGGAAGGCTGACGGCGAAAGCTGCGGGCCTGGGGCAGATAAGGGAGGCTGGTCAGCCCGCGCTTTGCCCCCAGCCGGCTGAGCTGTTGAGCCTGCGGCAGATCTGATCCCGCCTCAAACCAGCGCGCGATCTGGCCGGCGCTGGCTTTGGGGCTTTTGGCATGGGTGTAGTATTCCGCCCAAGCCGCCTGATGCAGCACGCCCGGCTGCGTATTGGAAAGCAGCTGCTCAACGCGTGACCATTGCTGCGCATCGATCGCGGCAAACACATCGCGGTAAAGCGCCAGTTCCTCTGCCGACAGGATCGTGAAAGCGGTGTCGTTCGCCCCGGCTGAAGGGCGTTCATAATGCGCGACCATGCTGCTCGATTGAGCGGCAAGTGCGGACGGGACAGCAAAACTGGCAACAAGGCCTGCGGCAAGTCCGAGCCTGCGCAGGCCAACATTCAAAACACTTCGGCTGACCATTCGATCCATCTCCGCCAGAACCGCGCTTTCAATCGCGGCATGGCCAATAGGCTGTCCAGCCCGTCGGTTAACATGAAAGGCTTTGATAAATGACCTAGGTTGATTTCACGTAAAGACGCAGATGCTTTCGGTGATGCGAGCCCAAGCAGCGGCAAAGTGTTAGGCCCCATGGCCAAGACAGCCTTGGGCTGGGCCAAAGCAATATGATGCAGCGTTACCGTATCCATCCCGCTCGCCGCGATGGCAGCGGTGTCTGCAACAGGCGTGCGGCGCGGCAGAGCCGACGCGATATAGGTTTCGCTTTCATCAATGCCCATTGCGCGCAGCATCGCAGTCAGCAACTCGCCCTGCGGACCAGATAGCAATCGCTCGCTATCGTGCGCCTCAGGATCGGTGACCAACAGCATCAGCTTTGTGCTCTGATTTCCACCGGGATCACCACGGGGCGGCACCCGGCCGCGCGGACCGATCGCGTCCAATCCCGGCGCCTCCATCCAGAAAGTGCGGAAAGCTTCAAGGGTTTCAGGCGGTGATCCTGCGAAAAGATCAACCCTGTCCGGCAAAGTTTGAGCGGGTGGCGGCGTATTTTCGCTCTTTGCCTCACCCGCAACCGCTTCGCGTTTGGACGGCTGTTTGAGCGTTTCAGGCTCCCCTTGCGCGGCCGCTTCACCCAGCCATGCCGCTGCGTCATCGGTGAACGCACAATCCACCCCGGCATCGCGCCACCAGTCAAATGCGCTTGCCAATTCATCTTTGATAGGGGGCAGAGAGGTATCCATCGGTTACACCAAGTCTTGACTGCGGCTTTGCCAGTAAGCAAGTGATAATGCGAAAGAAGCGGATTTGCGCCGTTTCGATGACTAACCGGGATACCAAAAGCAGATGACTGAACGCGAATCCATGCCATGCGATGTTGTGATTGTTGGTGGCGGGCCTTCGGGCCTTTCCGCCGCAATCAGGCTGAAACAGCTGAATGAAGAGCTTGAGGTTGTGGTCCTTGAAAAAGGATCGGAAATCGGCGCGCATATCCTTTCGGGCGCAGTGGTTGATCCCAAGGCCCTGGATGAACTGATCCCCGATTGGCGCGATAAGGATTGCCCGATGGCAGAAACGCCGGTGACCGATAATTGGCACTGGGTTTTGTCCAAAGGCGGCAAAACCTCGATCCCGCATATCGTTATGCCGCCTTTGATGAGCAATCATGGCTGTTACACCGGATCGCTGGGCAATATGACACGCTGGCTGGCTGAACAGGCCGAAGAGCTTGGCGTGATGGTCTTCCCCGGCTTTCCCGCATCCGAAGTGATGTTTGACGACAATGGCGCGGTCAAAGGTGTTATCACGCAGGATATGGGCATCGCCGAGGATGGCAGCCAAAAAGGCGACTTTGCCCCCGGCATGGAGATCGAGGCGAAATACACTCTGTTTGCCGAAGGCGCGCGCGGCTCGCTTACCAAGCAGATGAAAGCCAAATACAACCTTGAGGCCAATTGCGAGCCGCAGGTCTACGGACTTGGCATCAAAGAGCTGTGGGACATCGATCCCAAGAAGCACAAGCCGGGCCGGGTCATCCACACACAAGGCTGGCCTTTGTCGGAAAGCGGCACGTGGGGCGGCGGCTTCTTCTACCATCAGGCGAACAACCAAGTCGCGATCGGCTTTGTCACCGCGCTCGATTACAAGAACCCATGGGTTTCGCCCTATCAGGAGTTTCAGCGCTGGAAGCAGCACCCCGAAATCCGCGCCTACTTGGAAGGCGGAACCCGCGTTGCTTACGGTGCGCGCGTTATCAATGAAGGCGGCTGGCAGTCTGTGCCCAAGCTTGCCTTTCCCGGCGGCGCGCTGATTGGCTGCGCGGCTGGATTTGTGAACGTGCCAAGGATCAAAGGCTCTCACACCGCGATGAAAAGCGGTATGCTGTGCGCAGAGGCGATCGCGGCTGAAATCGAAGGCCACGAAAGCCAGCCCGAACTGCAAGCCTATGAGCCCGCTGTCCGGTCAAGCTGGATTGCGGACGAGCTCAAGAAAGTTCAGAATGCAGAACCTGCCGTTGCCAAGTACGGCGAAGATATCGGCGCTGTGCTCGCCGGCGTGGATATGTGGATGCGCACTTTGAAGATAGGCCTGCCGATCAGTATGAAGCACCATGCCGATTACACGCAGACAGGCCGCGCGGACCTCTATCCCAAAATCGACTACCCCAAGCCCGATGGCGAAATCAGCTTCGATAGGCTGACCAATGTGGCCTATTCCTTCACCAACCACGCAGAGGACCAACCGGTGCACTTGCATGTGGCGGATTGGGATTTGCAGAAGGAAAGCGAATACGAAGTCTTTGGCGGCCCCTCAAACCGGTATTGCCCGGCGGGGGTCTATGAGTGGATCGAGGAAGAGGGCAAAGAGCCCAAATTCCAGATAAACTCGCAAAACTGCGTCCACTGCAAGACCTGCGATATCAAAGACCCGAACCAGAATATCAACTGGGTAACGCCAGAGGGTGGCGGCGGGCCTAATTATCCGAATATGTGATGGGTCAATGAACCAGATCGATCCATTTATGGCTTTGGCAATCACAGGGTTTGTTCTGGCACTGCATTTCAACACTAGGCACACGATTGATAAGTGGATCGAAGAAACAGTAGTTGACCGCGAAGTTACTGAATTTACGCGAAAATGTTCCAAATTCGAACCGTTTATGCGTTACGGTGGTATGGCTGCAATGGCATTTGGTTTGATACTTATATCTGCAAGGATTGAGTTTTGGATGGGTGTTCTTCTGTCCGTTATGGGTCTTCTCTTCTACGTCGCAGCTCCAACTTGGCGGCTAATTGAATGGAAGCGGTGAAAGAGACTGCATTCGTCCAGCACATCCTCCCCGAAACGGGGAGCGGGACCACGAAGTGGTGGAGGGGCGATTTGCTCCACCAGTATGATAATTGAAAGTGAATGAAGTTTCTTCCGATTCTCCGCAAAATTATTTGTTGGGCAATCTTGCTCTTGGGAATGCTGTTCGCTGGGTTTGTGAATGAGCTTGTCAAAACGGTTCTGACCGATCTTGACCGTTCAGTTTTACTGGTAGGCTATATCGTCGGAGTTGGAGCAATAGTCCGTTGGATTGCGCTACGAGAGTTTTGGAGTGGAAATATCAAAAGCAATAGTGACCGATGATCGAAACCGCCTACGCCAAGATCAACCTTGCGCTCCATGTCCGCGCGCGGCGCGATGATGGCTATCACGAGCTTGAAACGTTGTTCGCTTTCGTCGACGCGGGCGACACGCTTAGCGCGCAGATTGCCGATCAGGGCAAAGTCACCACCGTCGGAGAATTCGCAACAGGCATCGACAATCCATTCGACAACCTCGTCACCAAAGCTCTTGCCATCCTTCCACGCCCGAACGGCCTCGACATCACCCTTGAAAAGAACCTCCCCGTCGCTGCTGGCCTCGGTGGTGGGTCTGCCGATGCAGGCGCGGTTTTCCGGCTGATTGAACAAATGTACGGCCTGCCCGATGATTGGCACGCGCGCGCGGCAAAGCTTGGCGCAGATGTGCCGTGCTGTGTGCGCAGTGAGACGGTGATTGGCCTCGGAACAGGCACCGACTTGGAGCCGGTTGAAAACGACCTCACTGGAACCCCCGTATTGCTCGTGAACCCGCGCGAACCTCTCGCGACAGGGCCGGTTTTCAAAGGCTGGGATGGCAAGGATCGCGGCGGGCTTGCCTTACCAGAGGGCTGCGCCTTGGCTAGTGCGCGTAATATTGCAATAGAAGGGCGTAACGATCTTTCCATCAGCGCCATTTCGCTCAGACCCGCAATTGCGGAGGTACTTCATCAACTAAACCAGTCCGAGGCGTGGCTCACTCGCATGTCTGGTTCAGGTGCCACATGCTTTGCGCTATACGACAATATCGAGGCGCGCGACGAAGCCGCTGCCCAGATAGAGACAGCCCATCCGGATTGGTGGCAATTGGCGGGTAAATTGCGCTAAAGCGCCGGGATGAATGACTCTCCTGCGTTCCGACAAATCGGCACACTCACGTCCGGCGGCATAGTGTGCGTTTCCGATCACGCCTCTAATTTTGTGCCCGAAGACGTGCCGCTGGGCATAGCGGCCCATCTTTTGGCCGAGCACATCGCCGTCGATATCGGAGTTGAGGGCATCGCAGAGCGTTTGGCGCGCCGTCACGGCATCCCAGCGCATCTTGCCTGCCAGAGCCGCCTTGTCATTGATCTTCACCGTGAGGAAAATCACCCCGGCCTTATTCCGGAGGAAAGCGATGGGCACCTCATCCCCGGCAATTTGGGAGCGGATAGAGACGCGCGGATTGCGCGGTTTTACCGGCCCTATCACGATGCTCTGGCCGCATGGCTGGATGATGCGCGGCCCAGTCTGATCCTTTCGCTCCACTCTTTCACCCCTAGCTTGAAAACCAGCGATGAAAAACGCCCTTGGGAGGTTGCATTGCTCTATAATCAGGATGACCGCGCTGCGCGTCATGCAATTCGATTGTTCAGCGAATTCGGTCTGAATGTCGGTGATAACCAGCCCTATTCAGGCCGCGAGCTGAACGCGACAATGAACCGCCATGCCGAAGCGTACGGGCGTCCTTACCTCGCGATTGAGATCCGCCAAGACTTGATCGCTACAAGGGCAGAACAATCGCGCTGGGCTGCGATGGTTGCTGATGTAGCGGGCAGGGTTGCGCTGGCGCTCGCATAAAGGCAGGGCTGTTTCGCAAATACAATGCAGCGGGAAACATAATGTCTTACGACAAATCGAAATTGCCATCGCGCCATGTCTCTGTTGGCCCGGAACGCGCGCCGCATCGCTCGTATTATTATGCGATGGGTATGACCGAAGACGATATCGCAAAGCCTTTTGTTGCGGTTGCCAGCGCCGGCAATGATAGCGCCCCGTGCAACACCACTCTTGATCCGCAAGCGGATATCTGCCGCGAGGGTGTTATCGCCGCAGGCGGGACACCGCGCCGTTTCAACACGATCACAGTCACAGATGGCATCGCGATGGGCCATCAGGGCATGAAAAGCTCGCTGATCAGCCGCGAAGTGATTGCGGACAGTGTAGAGCTTTCGGTGCGCGGGCATTGTTATGATGCGCTGGTTGGTTTTGCCGGGTGCGATAAAAGCTTGCCCGGCATGATGATGTCCATGCTTAGGCTGAATGTCCCCTCGATCTTTGTCTATGGCGGCTCCATCCTTCCCGGCGTTTATAAGGGCGAGGATGTCACGGTTGTCGATGTGTTCGAAGCTGTGGGCCAACACGCTGCCGGAAACTGCCCATTGCAAGAGCTGATTGAGCTGGAAAAGGTCGCGTGTCCCGGACACGGTGCATGCGGCGGACAATTCACGGCAAACACAATGGCATGCGTTGGGGAGGCGATTGGATTATCTCTGCCAAATAGCAATATGTCGCCCGCGCCATACAAATCACGCGAAGAAATTGCGCGCGCTGCGGGCGCTCAGGTGATGGAGTTGTTGAAGATCAATCTGCGCCCGCGCGATATATGCACAAAAGAAGCGTTCGAAAACGCTGCCCGTGTGGTGGCTGCGACAGGCGGATCGACCAATGCCGCACTGCATCTGCCTGCGATGGCGAGCGAGGCGGGGATTGATTTTGACCTTTTCGATGTCGCCGAAATCTTCAGATCAACGCCTTACATCGCCGATCTGAAACCGGGCGGTAAATATGTGGCGAAGGATATGCACGAAGCGGGCGGTGTCTATATGGGCATGAAAACGCTCCTAGACGGCGGTTTCCTTGATCCCAATCCGATCACCGTGACCGGCAAAACGCTGGGCGAAAATATTGAAGAAATCACGTGGAACCCGGATCAAAAAGTGTTCTATGACGTCAAAACCCCGCTGACGCCTACTGGCGGAGTGGTTGGCCTGAAGGGCTCGCTTGCACCTGATGGCGCCATTGTAAAAGTTGCGGGGATGGAGCGCCTTCAGTTCACAGGCTCTGCGCGCGTGTTCGATTGCGAGGAAGACGCTTTTGCCGCGGTTGAGCAGCGCGATATTGCCGAAGGCTGCGTTGTCGTTATCCGTTACGAAGGACCCAAAGGCGGCCCCGGAATGCGCGAAATGCTATCCACCACGGCGGCGCTATACGGGCAGGGTATGGGCGAGAAAGTCGCGCTTATCACCGATGGCCGTTTCTCCGGCGCAACACGCGGGTTTTGCATTGGTCATGTCGGGCCGGAGGCTGCGGATTGCGGCCCCATCGCTTTGGTCGAAGATGGCGACACGATCAGCATTGACGCCGAAGCGGGCACCATTGATCTGGATGTTGATGAGGCGACACTTGCGGCGCGCAAATCCAAATGGGAAGCGCGCACCAACGATTACCAGTCGGGTGCTTTGTGGCGCTATGCCCAGAATGTCGGCAAAGCGCGTTATGGCGCGCTCACCCATCCCGGAGCAAAAGAGGAACGCCATGTCTTTGCGGATATTTAGCGCTGTAAGCGCGGCGGCATTGCTAAGCGGGTGCGGCACGCAGGCAAGCCCCGAACCCGAAGGTGATGCCATCGACTGTGCGATCGGCCAAGGCGTGGAAATGTCCCAAGTTTGCACGCTTGAACATAGTATTAGGGCGGATGCTGATTTCTTCATCCTGCACCATCCTGATGGCGGCTTTCGCCGGATCGAATTTGATCCCGAAACCCAGGAATTGGGAGTCGCTGATGGGGCGGACACTCTCAGAATAAGCGATCAGAGCAGTGAAGACGTGACAGAGTTTTCCATCGGGCAAGATCAATACCGCGTTCCTGCAGATATGCTTCGAGCGTCTGCGGAGTGAGCGATGCCAGCGCTCCCTTGACGGAGCAAGTTGTCCGCCTCGCCGCGAAAGGCGATGGGGTGACACCGAGCGGCATCCATGCCAAAGGCGCGCTGCCGGGCGATTCTGTCGATCCGGCGGGCGCAATTGTCAAACGCGGCCCCCATCATCAATCACCGCCATGCCCGCATTTTGGAACGTGTGGCGGGTGCCAGTTGCAGCACGCCGATGATACCGCCTTAAGCGCTTTTGTGCGCGATAGAGTGGTGAACGCTGCATTGGGGCAGGGCCTGCAAATTGGCGTGGAACTGCCAGCCTATTTGTCGCCCGCCGCCGCTCGCCGACGATGCACTTTGCACGCCTTGCGCACCAAAAAAGGCGCATCTTTAGGATTTCGCGAGAGCGGATCGCACCGCATCGTTGACGTGAACGCATGCCCGGTTCTGCATCCCGATCTTTCTGAACTGGTCGCTCCTTTACGCAGGCTCATCGGCCAATTCGGGCCAAAGGGCGCAGTGGACATCGATCTGACCGTTTGCGACCAAGGGGTTGATGTGGGGCTTTCGAATTTCGCGTTGGACGGCCTTGCAGCGATTGAGGCGCTGTCGGAATTTGCGCGTGAATATCGGCTTGCAAGGGTAAGCGTGGATCAGGGATACGGCGCAGAAACGCGGTGGGAACCAGATCCGGTAAGCGTTACTTTGGGCGGGGTTGCGGTTTCACTGCCGCCGGGTGCCTTCCTGCAGGCAACCCAAGATGCTGAAACGCAATTGGTCAAAGATGCGCGCGAGTTTCTGGGTGATGCAAAGCTGGCGGCGGATCTGTTTGCGGGGCTTGGAACATTCGCTTTTGCTTTGAAGTCCGGGCGAAAGATGCTCGCTGTTGAAGCCGATCAAGCCGCGCACCTGGCGTGCAAGACCGCCGCTGCTCGAACCGGCGGCGCGGTGCATGCCCTTCATCGTGACCTTTTCCGCAACCCACTGACCGGCGAAGAACTAAGCAGATTTGACGCGGTGTTGCTCGATCCACCGCGTGCGGGCGCCAAAATGCAAGTAGCTGAGATCGCCAGCAGCACTTGCGACCGAGTTGTCTATGTGAGCTGCAATCCATCAAGCTGGGCAAGGGATGCTGCAACATTGGCTGAAAAAGGGTTTGCGCTCACCAAACTGCGCCCGGTGGGCCAATTCCGCTGGTCGACCCATGTCGAACTGATCAGCCTGTTTGAGCGCTAAGCACGCATTCCAGCCAATATTTGCGCGATCAACCATTCCTGATGCGCAGGCTCGACATAGGCATGGCCGGCACCTTCGCACTTTTCAACTACGCAGCTTGCAAGGCTTGGTTTTGAACGATCCCAAGCGTTTTCAAAGATCTGAGCGGTGCGATCAGCGCTTCCCAGCAATATCCTCACTGGTCCGTCAAATTTGGCGAGACCATCGCGCATTTCAGCTGCGAGATCGGAGGGCTGGGACGTGGCGCTCACAGACTTGAACAGCCCGCGCGCCAATTTGCGCATATCAACACCACCGCGCAGCAACCTCATTATTTCTGCTGGGTCTTTAAGCTTTTCAGCATAGCGTGCACGGATCGCAGCTGGCGGCGGCGTTGGGTCGCTTATTTGGCCATCTGAAACGCGGTTATTGTCATCGGTAGTCCATGGGTTGGACAGGATAAGGCCGTCGAAACCCGCTCCCGATGTGAGCATCAACGCCGATGCTGCATCGCAATTGCCAAACGCGATCACCCGGTTGATCTGAGGGGCAAGGGCGCGAAACGCCTTTATCGCTGCGGCAATGTCACCCGCACTGGAGCGAAAGCCGCGATTTTCGCCTTCGCTATCGCCAACGCCGCGCCGGTCAAACCTGAACACAGGAAAGCCCGCCTTTGCAATCTGCGCTGCAAGTCTTGCTTGACCCGCAAATGCCCCTGATCGAATTTCATTTCCGCCGCTCACGATCAGCAGACCAGTGGCGCCCGGTGCTGTGTCGAAGCTGCCAGCAAGTTTGAGGCTGCCGCAGCCGAAATCGAGCGCGAGCCGGGTCATGCGCTTGGCAATCCCAGTTCTTGGATATGCGCCGCAATGATGTGCGCGATTTGCTCAGCCTGCGGCACGTCTTGCGAGGGTTCAGCACGGAGCCAAAGGCCAGCATTGCTGACCTGCGATTGTTGAATCTCTCTGAGGTCCGGCGCGGCAGCAACATTTGCTGTTTCAAGTTCTCTGACCATGTGCGCCCCAAGGTGCCACCCTGAAAGAACAATCCCATCCTCAAGGCCGCGCTGCATCATATCGTTCACTTGCTCTGCAATTCCCGCCTCGCGACTTGCGATGCTTTGCGCCCTGATCATGCCGCGCAACAGCTTCGCGCCTGATTGGGGTTCGTAGAGGGTGCCCGGCAACACATCTGAGGCGAGCAACGCGCCGCTGCGCACCGCGAACACATATTTTGCTCCCAATTGCTCAACTGCGCGGCGAATTGAAGAACGCCAATGAGCGATGGTCTGGTCCCCAAGCGGCTCCACGCTTTCATTCAGTCCGGGCAAATCCGGCATGTGGCTTGCGATACCCGATGCCGCGAGCGATCGCATGACCAGGACCAGTTGCCGTCGCATCAAATTGTGCTCGCCAAACAAAGGGGGGACAATCAGAACGCATGCTTCGCCGGTCTTGCCGTTTTCCCCCGCTTCGTCAGCTTCAATCGAAAGCAGCAATTCATCAACGTTCCGGCCATCGGGCAGCGGGCAAGGCCAGGTTGCGATCACTTCGCCGGACTATCCTTGCCATTCTCTGTAAGACGCTGTTCGCTTTCCGAAAGCTTGGATTGGGCAAACGCAAGCAACCCGCCATAGGTTTCAAGCATTTCGCCATCGACATCATCATCTTCGATGAAGATGCTGAGCCGATCCTCCATCTCTGTCAACAAGCCTGCAACGGCCATGGAGTCCAATTCCGGAAGATGTCCAAACAATCCGGTTTCCGGGGCGAACTGGAGAACTGTTTCCGCATCAAGCCCGAGCACGTCGGCAATAATCTGCTTCAGGTCAGTGTCCACATTCTCCGCCGCAACACGATCATCGTCATTGGTGCGCGCGGCATGCTTGCCATCACTTGGGTGAGCTTGCGAATTGCTCATGACCTTTAATTCCCCTTCCGCAGCATTGTGTCGTCATTAGCGCGAAAAAGCGCGCATTAGGCTGCTTTCAAACTTTCGCGCGCGTTTAGCCAGCGGCGGGGCGCGGTGCAAGCGCCGGGACGGTATCGGATTGAAGTCGGCGATAGGCCAGTCTGGCAAGATCGACCCATGCGCGCGGGCTTTTCATGTTGAGGCAATCGATCCGGTAGCGCGGGCGCGTTTCGCCCATCCAGTCTGATTTGTAGGGCTGATCGCCAGTGCCAAAATCAACAAGCTCAACTTTATCAATGTCGATTACATGTTTGAACATCGCCGCTGACAATGTGGTGCCAGCGGAAAGATTGCGGTGTTCGTCGAGGTGTGCGAGCTTGTGGATATAGGCGCATCCGTCCTCAACGGTCCAAAACTGGGCGGCAATGGGTTCATCTTCGTAAAGCGCGATGCCCAACCGCAGTCGCTGCGATCTCGCCTCGTTTTCGGCAAAGGCCCGCAGCATTCCGGGGTGGTCCTCATCGGGCTTCCAACTGGCTGAATAGATACTTTCATAGTGCGCCCACATGGATGCATCAAATTCGGTCAACATGCGAGTTTCAACCTTGTTGCCCTTGCGCTTGAGCGTGGTGCGCAGCGGGCCGGGGCGCGTTGACCAGAAGTCTGCAAAACTGCGACCGCGAAGGCGGATAAAGTGATTGGTGTCGCATTGGCTGACTTCGACGCGCCATCCAGCTTTTGCAAAAGCACGCGCAATCTGATCTGCTGATCCGCATTCATTGGGCACAGGTTCCAAGATGACCCGATGTGCGCGCGATCTAAGGTCGCGGGCAATAAGCGAGATTAGCTGATCGCCATGGGCATTTCGAGAGGCTTGTGGCCGCCACGTGAAAGCGTACCAATTGCGCAGAGCCTCCAGCTGTCTGCCGGTTTGGGACAGCGCCAGAAAAGCGCCTTCCTCGCCGTCTTCAACACAGGCATAGAGCGGGGAAAGACCAGTCTGCTGAAGCAGATCATACCAGTCAGTACGGTCAAAAGGGGCGATGGCAGTGCCAGCAAGACCCCCTGCGCTGCCAAACTGGGCTTGCACATCCTTAACGCTATCGTGATAGCTGGTAATCATCACAATTCGCTATATCCCTTAAAACACAAGCCATGACAAACCGGTCAACCAAAGAGCCTCGGGAAACTTTTCGCCCGATCGACCATCTTGCTGAACTAGCATTGGAGCGGGGGGATGAAACACGTCCGGCCCTCATATTGCGCGATGAGGTGCTTAGCCACGAAGCGTTAAGGGCGCGTGTTGCTCGGCTTGCTGGATGGCTCCGACATAAAGTGCCTGAGCAAGGCGCGCGGATCGCGAGTTGGGCAGCCAAAGGCGAGCTCACTAGCCTTCTGCCACTGGCAGCGGCGCGGGCCGGTCTGGTGCATGTTCCTATCAACCCATTGCTCAAACGCGCGCAAGCAGCGCATATTTTGAAAGACAGCGGCGCTGTGATGCTGATTGCGACGCCTGCGCGGTTAAAGTCGCTCGAGGCGGGCGACATTCCGCCGGGTTGCGGTGTATTGGAAGAACCCGCCGCGCTGGATGAAGCGGCTGCTTTTGCGATGGATCTGGGCCCATCGGGCGGTGCGCCTGAGGATCTTGTTGCGATTCTGTATACAAGCGGATCGACCGGAAGGCCCAAAGGCGTAATGCTGAGCCATGCCAATTTATGGTTGGGTGCTGTCAGTGTGGCGCATTACCTCAAATTGCAGAAGGATGACGTCACGCTTGGCGTGCTGCCATTCTCGTTTGATTACGGGCAAAACCAACTGTTATCGACGTGGTATGCGGGAGGGAGCGTGGTTCCGCTCGACTTTCTGTTTGCGCGCGATGTGGCAAAGGCTTGTGCAAAGCATGCGATCACAACCCTTGCCGCCGTCCCGCCGCTTTGGGTGCAATTGACCGAAATTGATTGGCCTCTCGAAGCAAGCAAGCCCTTGCGCCGTCTGACCAATAGCGGCGGCGCGTTGACGCGCGAGCTGGTGAGTGATTTGACGTCAATCTTTCCGCAGGCGGATCTTTATCCGATGTATGGCCTGACAGAGGCGTTTCGCTCGACCTATCTGGACCCAATTCTTGTAGAAAAACACCCAACTTCAATGGGTAAAGCGATACCTTTTGCAGAAATTCTCGTCATGTCTGAAAACGGAAAAGTCGCGGAGCCCGGGCAGGAGGGCGAACTCGTCCATTGCGGCCCATTGGTCGCGCAAGGATATTGGCAAGACCCTCAGCGCACCGCCAAACGCTTTCGACCAGCGCCAGCCCAATCACGCTATGGCGGCATGGCTGTGTGGTCTGGCGACACGGTGATGCGGGACGATAACGGATTGCTGCATTTTGTGGCACGCAAGGATGCGATGATTAAAAGCGCAGGCAATCGTATTAGTCCGCAAGAGATCGAAGAGGCGGCAATTGCCAGCGATTTTGTGCAAGAAGCGGTGGCGATTGGTCTGCCCGACACGTCTTTAGGCCACGCGGTTCATTTGATTGTGCGCGGACACGCAGACGAGGCGCAGCGCGAGGCGTTTCGCAAAGAGCTGGCGCAGGAGCTTCCCAATTTCATGCACCCCAAGGTGATCCACTGGCGCTCAGAAATGCCCCTCAATCCTAACGGCAAGATTGACCGAACGGCACTCTTGCATGAGCTGACCGCGCAGGAGAAGACCCAGTGAAACCTGTAGGGCCAATTCCTGATGGATATGAAACGATAGATGGTGAGCTTGCGGTTGGCGGGCATAAAGCCAGCGACTTGGCGCAAGAAGCAGGCCGAACGCCGCTGTTTGTTTACTCACGCGATCTTCTAAGTCGCAGGATTGCGCGTTTGCGCGCCAATATCCCAGGCCGGATCGGGATCAATTATGCGATCAAGGCCAATCCCATGCGGGAAGTGGTCGCGCATTTGGACGCGCTTGTTGATGGTTTCGATATTGCTTCGGCAGGAGAGCTGGCGGTTACGCAGAGCCTTGGGATTGATCCGGCACGTGTGAGTTTTGCAGGGCCAGGTAAGCGCGATGAGGAACTGGAAGCTGCCATCGCAGCCGGCGCTACGCTGAACTGCGAATCTGAAGGCGAAGCTGGCCGCGCAATCGCCATCAGTCAGCGCTTGGGTAAAGCACCCCAGATCGCCCTTAGAGTAAACCCCGATTTTGAGCTCAAAGGCTCAGGCATGAAGATGGGCGGCGGGGCTAAACCATTTGGTATAGATGCGCAGCGGGTGCCCGATTTGGCCAAATTTGTCATATCAGAAGGCGCTGAATGGCGCGGTTTGCATATTTTTACAGGCAGTCAGGCTCTCAGCGAGGACGCGATCATCGATGCGCAGAGAAATGTGCTTCAGTTGTCGGTCCAACTGGCTGATAAAATTGGCGAAAGTGTGCCAAAGCTGAACATGGGCGGCGGCTTTGGGATACCCTATTTCCCAAATGATGAGGCGCTCGACCTTAGTATGATCGGTTCGGCGTTAAGCGACATGATTTCTGATCTGCCCGACGCGCTGGCAAAGACTGAATTATGCCTCGAATTAGGACGCTACATTGCCGGGGAAGCCGGGGTTTATCTGTGCCGCGTCATTGATCGCAAGGTTAGTCACGGAGTAACCTATTTGGTAACTGATGGCGGCCTTCATCACCAATTGGCGGCGTCCGGCAATTTTGGCACGGTCGTAAGGCGCAATTACCCCGTCGCAATTGCCTCTCACTTCGCCGCAGAACCCAGCGAAGTGGTTAATATTGTGGGATGTTTGTGCACGCCGCTCGATCGGCTCGCGGACCAGGCGCATGTTCCAGAGGCAGAGGTTGGAGACCTTGTCGCGGTCTTTTGCGCGGGTGCATATGGCGCTTCGGCCAGCCCAAGCGGTTTCCTTGGGCACGGCCCTGCGGCAGAAATAATGGTCTGACACTTGCCGAGTTAAGCTGTGTTAAGGAGCCTTGTTGCATTGTCTCATTCCGAGATAGGCGGTGATTAGGCGCACATCACTAACCGGATGTTCACCATTTTCTGCCAGTTAACCCGTGTGTTTGATGGAATGAAAGTGGCAGGTCGCTCCTGCACCCTCGCTTTTGGACCAGGCGCGCAACGTTAAGGATACGTATCAATGCAAAAGACCATCTCGTTTACGCGGTTTGCCGGCGCTGCCTTTGTTAGTGTGGCCGTCGCGGCCTGCACCACTACCGGCCCTGAATTGCCGCCTGCAACCTACACCAACGAGGCTATAGCGCCGAGTGAGGAATACCGCATTGGTGCGCTTGATGAGATTACGATCCACGTCTGGCGCAATCCGGAGCTGAGCGCGGAAAAGGTAAAGGTACGCCCTGACGGTCGTCTGACGATCCCTCTTGTGCGTGACATTCCAGCCGTTGGCAAAACGGCAACTGAATTGCAGACCTACATCGCCGAACAATTGGCTGAGTATATCGAACAGCCGATCGTTTCGGTGATCGTCAACACGCCAGAAGGAACCTACGACCAACGCGTAAAGGTGGTCGGTTCGACCGAACAGCCTGCCTCGTTGCCGTATCAGGCTAACATGACAGTGCTTGATGCCATGATCGCAGTTGGCGGGCTGAGCGAGTTTGCCGCAGGCAATCGTGCCAAGTTGATCCGGCTTAATCGCGAATCGGGCACGCAGGAAGAATATCGCCTGCGCCTTTCCGATCTTCTTAAGCGCGGCGACAGCACGGCCAATGTGCTTTTGAAACCCGGTGACACCATCATCATTCCCGAGAGCCGGTTCTAAAGGCCTGCTGATTTTATGAACGAACTTGTCGAAGAACTGCGCACAGCGCTCCATGCTGTCTGGCAGCGCCGCTGGTTGGCGCTGGCCGTGGCGTGGGGCGTGTGCCTGCTGGGTTGGCTGGTGGTCGCGCTCATTCCCAATTCCTATGAGGCGAAGGCGAGCATATATGTCGATGTCGATGATGTCCTCTCCGAACAGATGGGTATCGCGAATGACGGTCAGGAAGAAATTCAGCGTGTTCGCCAAACTTTGGTGAGTGCGATCAATTTGCGCAAAGTCATCTCGTCAACGGAGCTTGGCAAGGAAATCACGACTGACAGCGAAATGCAGGCAGCGATCGAGGACTTGAGGCCGAATGTCCAAGTGCGCAGCGAGCAGGACAGCTTGTTCTCCATCGTGGCGACTGTCGGTGAGGGCAATCTGAGTGATGCCGAAAACGCGGTTGTTGCGCGCAATGTGGTGCAAAAGCTACTCGATATTTTCCGTGAAGAACATATCGTCGGCAATCGCGCAGGGATCAGCCAGGGCGTCGCAGAGCTCAATGAGCAACTAGAAGAGCGCAAGGTTGAGCTGGAAGCCGCCGAAGAACGCCGTCTTGCTTTCGAAACGCAATATCCTGAATTGATTGGCGGGTCTGAATCACTGTCGACGAAGATCCAGCAATCACGCACCGAACTTCGTGAGATCGAAGCGGATCTGGCGGCAGCGCAAAGCGCGCTTGGGGCAATAAACGGCCAGATCGCCTCGACCCCGCGCACAATCACGGGCGGGCCAAACGCATCTGGCCCCCAGGCAGCTTTATCAGAAGCACAGACACAATTGGCGACATTGCGCGCTCGCGGTCTGACCGACAACCATCCTGACATTGCATCCGCAAAGAAACAGGTTGAGATATTGCAGCGGCAGGTGGCTGCCGCTGGTGATGGCGGCGGAGGCACTATGAACCCTGCCTATTCATCCCTGCTGGCTATACGCGGCGACCGTCAGGCATCGGTTGATTCAGCCCAAGCGCGCCGCGCTGCTGTGCAGTCGCAAATCGCGTCTTTGATGGCGAGCCAGGCTTCTGAGCCTGCTGTTGCTGCGGAAGCCAATCGTATCAGCCGCGACTACGAAGTTTTGCGCAAAAACTATGAGGATCTGTTGCAAGACCGCGAGGATCTCAGGACTCGCGGTGATGTTGAGGATCAGACCAGCCAGTTCCGTTTTACGGTCACCGATCCGCCGGTTGTTCCGCAAGAGCCGATTGCGCCCAATCGTCCCTTGCTCTTACTCGGCATCCTGTTTGTTGGAGCCGCTGTCGGCGCGGGTGCCGCGTGGGGCATGGCGCAATTGCGGTCTGGCTTTGCCACGCCGCATAAATTGGAGCGCGCGATGGATCTGCCTGTCATCGGTTCGATTTCCTTGAATCGTTCCGATGCCGTTCGCTTGCTTGAAAAGCGGCGGCTCAAACAATTCGCCGGGGCCTGCGCTGGGCTTGTGGGTGTGTTTTTAATCTTGCTCGTGATCGAAATGATCTCGGTCGCATCGGTGGCATGAGGGTATTGATATGACCGAGCACGGCAAAATCCCGAAACCCGGTAAGAAAACGCCATCCTTGTTGGAGCGGGCTAATTCGGCCTTTGGTCTGGACAAGGTGAGTGCTGTCAACGTTCCAAAGGATCTCCCGGAGGATGATCGGCGGCGGCCTGTTCCTGTCGCAGCGACGCGAGGTGCTCAATCGGAAATTGCAGAGCGCCAGAATCCCGCTGTTCCTGAGGTAAAAGTTGAGCTGAGCGGACCTGCATGCGTTGTCAATCGCGACCGCTTACGCCGCGAGGGGCTGATTGTTCCCGAAGATCAGGTCACTGGCCTGCTCGAGGAGTTCCGCATCGTAAAACGCGAATTGATTGCTGATGCGCGCGCTACCAAAGACAAGCGCGGCCGCCGTATTCTTGTTTCTTCCCCGCATGAAGGCGAGGGTAAAACCTATTGTGCTGTCAATCTCGCCATTGCGCTTGCCGCAGAACGCGATGTTGAAGTGTTGCTGGTTGACGCCGATGTCCTCGATCCTTCCGTTGCTGCCCGCTTGGGTATTGATGATGAAGAGGGCGAGGGTCAGGGGCTGATGGACGCGCTGGCTGATCCGAATGTCAAAGTTGAGGCGCTCGCGCGGAAAACGGATATCGAACGCCTGTATGTTCTGCCCGCTGGCACGAGCAGTGCGCGCGATTCTGAATTTCTTGCAAGCGCGAGAACTGGGGAAATCCTTGACCGGCTGACCGCCGGTGCGCCCAACCGTTATGTGATTTTCGACACGCCGCCAGCTTTGGCAGCTTCGCCTGTGGCTGAGCTTGCCAGCCATGTGGGGCAAACCGTTTTGGTGGTGCGCGCCGGCGAAACGGGCCGCGCCGCTTTGGAAGATGCGCGGCAATTGTTGTCCGCCTGTCCCGATATCAAGCTGCTTTTGAATGCAGCGCAATTCAGCCCGTCTGGTCGCCGCTTTGGTGACTATGGTGAGAGGGAGATCTAATCATGCCCATCGCGCTAAGAAATGCATCATCTATGGGGAAATCCAAACTGGCTATGCGCGCAGCGACAAAAGCCACCGCAGCATTTGGCGTCGCGGCGATCGGTCTTTCTGCGCCCGTCTTCGCTCAGGACCAAGCGCCACAAAATGATCGGCGCGGGGTTAACGTTCAACCCTACATCGAAGTAAGCCAGGTGCTCAGCGCCCAGCTGTCGCCTGGTGATGATGTTCTGACCTTTACCCAGATTGCCGCCGGCGTTGATTTGAATGCGCAAGGGCGAAACTCAGGCGGTTCGGTCTCGCTGCGATATGAGCGGAACATCAGCTATGATGACAACCGTGTAGACACAGATCGCCTGACCGGCATTGCGCGTGGTTACGTCGCGCTTGATCAGTCAGTGCGTATCGATGCGGGCGCCTTGGCCAGCACAACGCGGCTTGACGGTGGCGGCGGCTTTTCTGCCAATCCGCTTGTTCAGGATGGCGCATCGAGTGAGATTTACAGCATATTCGCCGGGCCGACACTCAATCGCAGGTTCGGCATTGTCGATGTCGCAGGATCCACTCGCGTCGGCTATAACCGCTTCGAAAGCGACAGCGTGCTCGCCGATGTTAATGGCAATCCAATCGATCTCTTCGATGAAAGCACGACCATAAACAGCCAGCTGAGCGCCACCACGCGCCCCGGCGAGCCATTGCCAATCGGTATTGGCGTCGCTGTCGGGGCTTTTCAGGAAGACATTTCCAACCTTGACCAGCGTGTGCGTGATCTGTTCGCCCGCGTTAATGTCACGGTCCCGATCACTCCTTCATTCGCCATCACTGGCGGTGTCGGATATGAGGATGTTGAAATTTCAAGCCGTGATGCTTTGCGCGATACAAACGGCGATCCGATTATCGATGACACGGGCCGGTTCGTAACTGACGAAACCGGTCCGCGCCAGATTGCCTTTGATGTGGATGGGCTGCTGTGGGACGTTGGCGTATTGTGGCGCCCCAGTTCGCGGACATCGTTGGCGGCAAGTGTTGGTCAGCGTTACGATCTGACCACGTATTATGGCAATTTCACCTATGCGCCTGATGCGCGCAGCTCGCTTGCTGTGAATGTCTATGACGCGGTGAGCGGCTTTGGTGGCGGATTGAACGGCGGGCTTGCGGGGCTGTCGAGCGACTTTAACGCGGTCCGAAATCCTGTAACAGGCGGGTTTGGCGGGCTCGTAACTGGCGCCGGCGGACCTGGTTCAATTGGTTCTGTTGGTTCCATTCGGTCCGCAGCTTTCAGAGGCCGCGGTGTGAATGCCAGCTATCAGCGCCAACTGGGAAGATGGAGCACGGGACTTGCTGTCGGTTATGATAATCGAGAGTTTATTGGAGCTCCCGGAACCGTCCTTGAATCACTCAATGGCGTCACCGATGAAAGCTATTTCGTCATCGCCTCGGCCAATCGCCAATTGGGCAATAGCGGCCGTTTTACCACCAATGCCTATTACAACCGCTTCGAAAGTGGAACCGATGGCGGTGATGTGAATTCTGCGGGTATCTCTGCGGGCTATACAAGGTTTATCACTTCAAAACTTTCAGCCCGTGGTGCGCTTGCTCTAGACTATGTCGACAGTGAATTTTCGGCAGACGATTTTGCAGTCGCATCAGCCCTTGTGGGCCTGCGCTACGACTTCTGAAGGACGGGGCCCTAAACAATATGTACGATCAATATTATGGCTTTACCGGACGCCCGTTTCAGCTCACGCCTGATCCGGATTTCTATTTTGAAAGCTCAACGCATAAAAAGGCGATGTCCTATCTTGGCTATGGTTTGAACCAGGCCGAAGGGTTCATTGTTATCACCGGTGAAGTTGGTGCGGGTAAATCAACGCTTGTTGCGCATTTGATGGAACGGGTTGACCGTAAATCACTCACCGTAGCGCATGTTGTTACAACGGCACTGGATGGTGAAGAGATTATCCATGTCGTCGCGCAGGCATTTGGTCTTGAGGTGGCAGGGCACGATAAGGCGGGCGCGCTGGGCGCGCTTGAACGTTTGCTTCAGGACGAGGCCCGTGCTGGACGGCGGTGCTTGCTGATCGTCGATGAATGCCAAAACCTCGATTTGGAGCCTTTGGAAGAGCTACGAATGCTGTCCAATTTTCAGCTTGGCTCGCATCCCTTGCTGCAATGCCTGCTGCTGGGGCAGCCGGAGTTTCGCAAAACACTGGCGCATCACCCAAGTTTGGATCAACTGCGCCAGCGCATCATCGCATCGCATCATCTGGAAGCATTGGATGAAGATGAGCTGGAAGGCTACATCACGCATAGGATGAAGCGAGTGGGCTGGGGCGGACGTCCCGCCCTCGATGAAAAGCTGATGCCAGCCCTGTTTGCCAAGACTGAGGGTATTCCGCGCCGCGTCAATCAGGTCATGAACAGGCTGCTGTTGTTGGGAGCTATTGAGACTGAGGACCGCTTGACGGCCGAAATGCTGGACACCGTCATTGAAGAGATGGCGGGTGATGTCGAAGGCGGACTTGATGCGCCTGCACCGGCAATTGAACTGACCGGAGATATGTCAGTGTCCGATCAGGATGCTGCCCATATGGGTGTGGCTGGCAATGTCCCGGCAGCTGAAGTAGCTGCGCTGCTGGCTGAGCGCGATAAGCGCACCGCGAGACTGGAAAAAGCCATTAGCGAACTGCGTGCCAGCGGAGCCAGGTCGGGCGATCTGGAATCGGACCCGAATCTAGCTTCGGCGATAGAACGCATCGAAAAACGACTTGAGGATCAAGAACAATCCGTTCGTCATATTCTGACAATGTTGATTGAATGGCTCGAAGATGATTCCGAGCGTGAGGCCGCCTGACAATGCATCGGGGCGATCCCAATGACAGTTATTTGAGCCGGTCTACGGACCCGGTCATCAACGGCATGTCGGTTGATGTCGAGGACTGGTTCCAGGTCGGTGCGTTTGAAAATGTGATCTCTCGCGATGACTGGGACGGCATTTCGTGCAGGGTTGAAAGCAATATCGACCGCATTCTGGAACTGTTTGCCGAAGCGGGCATCAAATCGACATTCTTCACGCTTGGCTGGATGGCAGAGCGTCACCCGGTCATGGTGCGCCGGATTGCTAATGCGGGTCACGAATTGGCCAGCCACGGATATGATCATGCGCGCGTGTTCACCTTGGACCGCGAAAGCTTCTCAGAAGATATCCGCAAAGCGCAGCAACTGATCGAAGACGCCAGCGGTCAGCCTGTAAAAGGGTACCGCGCACCAAGCTTTTCCATCGACAAGCGCAATCCTTGGGCTTTCGAAGTGTTGGCCGAACACGGCTATGCCTATTCCTCCAGTGTCGCCCCCGTAGCGCACGATCACTATGGTTGGCCTGAGGCGCCGCGTTTTGCTTTCACGCCGATCACCGGCTCTTCGCTCGTCGAAATACCCGTGACGACCGCAATGCTGGGCGGCCGCCGCGTGGCCGCTGGCGGAGGGGGCTTTTTCAGAGTGCTGCCATACGCTTTTTCGCGCTGGGCCATCAATCAAGTGAACACGCAGGAAGCGCGCCCGGCGATGTTCTATTTCCACCCATGGGAAGTGGACCCAGATCAGCCGCGCGTGCCTAACGCGCCCATGCGATCACGGCTGCGGCACTATACCAACCTGCGCCAAATGGCCGGCAAGTTGCGCGATCTGGCTGAGGAATTTCATTGGGACCGCGTCGACAAGGTCGCAGAAACCGAAAAGCAACGCGCCAAACCGTTTGATGTCACCGCTCCGTCTCAGGAACTGGCAGCGTGAATGCGCCTGTGAAACCTCCCACTAAGACCGTTCTGCAGGTGAACCCGGTTGACCTCAACGATGTGCGTACCGTTCGGCGGATTGAAGGTTTTGTGGCCGAACGCAGCGCGAGTCTGTTTCATCTGCCTGCCTGGCTGCAAGCGGTAGAAGCAGGAACAGGCCAGCGTGCTGCAGGTTTTCTGGCAGAGCAGGGCGGTGTTATCACAGGTTGGCTGCCTATCAGCGAAGTACGGTCTGCTCTGTTTGGAAAAGCTTTTATTTCAAGCGGGTTTGGGGTCGGAGGCGGAGTTTGCGCAGTCGATCAAGAAACTGCGAATGCGCTGGGTCAAACCGCTGAGACGTTTGCCACGGCAAACGGCTTTACGACGATTGAGGCGCGCGGCGGGGCAGTCCCTGATGGATGGCGGCTCTGGGATGATAAGCATTGCGGCTTTGAACGCCCGCTCGCCGCAGACGATGAAGCTGAGCTCCTTGCAATCCCGCGCAAGGCCCGCGCTGAAGTGCGCAAGGGGTTGAAAAACGATCTTGAGATTCGCATCGGCTCAGGAAAAGAGGATTTGGCTGCTCATTACGCGGCGTTCAGCGCAAGCGTTCGCAATTTGGGTACGCCCGTTTTCCCAAGGAAGCTGTTTGCAGCCATGCTTGAGGCGTTTCCTTACGCCAGCAATGTGCTGACCGTTCTGCACCAAGGCGAGCCGATATCCAGCGTTCTGTCCTTTTACCACAATGGTGCCGTGATGCCGTTTTGGGGCGGCGGCACGTTTGCGGCGCGCGGCGCTCGCGCCAATGAGCGCATGTATTACGAGCTTATGAAACACGCGCGCGAACGCGGGATGCAAAGTTTTGATTTTGGCCGCTCTAAAACCGATAGCGGGCCATACAAGTTTAAGAAAAATTGGGGGTTTGAGCCCAAGCCGCTCACTTATGCAGGCTGGAATGCGGCGGGACACGAGCCGCGCAATATCGATCCCACTGACGCCAGCTACAGCCGCAAGATTGATCTGTGGAAGAAGCTTCCATTGCCGGTTGCGAACACGATTGGGCCGTGGATCGCTCGCGGGCTCGCCTAACAGTTGGGTGGGCCAGTGAGCGATATTCTGTTTCTTACGCATCGGGTCCCGTTCCCGCCCAATCGCGGCGACAAAATCCGCGCGCATCATTTGCTTGCCAAACTGGCGCAATTGGGTCCGGTGCATGTGGGCTGTTTTGCCGACAGTGAAGAGGACCGGGCAGCCATCACTCAATTGGACGCAGTGGCCGCATCGCATTGCGTAGTGGACCGCAAAAAACCCTTGTCACTCGCTGGCGCGCAAGCGGTTGTGACGGGCAAGCCTGTGAGCCTTACCGCTTTTCACAGCGCGCGGCTTGAAAGCTGGGTGCGCTATACTCTGCGCGAGCGCGGCATTGGCAAAGTCGTTATATTTTCGGGCCAGATGGGGCAGTATCTACCCGCAGATTATTCAGGCTCGTGCGTCATTGATCTGTGCGATGTTGATAGCGCCAAGTTTGAAAACTACGCCGATGCGGGTGAACGGGTTTGGCTCAACGCCCGTGAGGCTCGGTTGCTATCGCAAGAGGAGGAAAGGCTCGCACATCGTGCTGACGCTACAATCCTCATTAGCGATGCTGAAGCGGCCTTGTTCACTTCCCGCCTTCAGGAGCCATCCAAAGCTAATGTGCAGGTGATTGGCAACGGCATAGACGCGCGCGCTTTTGATCCCGCCGCCACTGCTCCTCATCCGGACTTAAAAGCGAGCGAGGGGCCGCATTTCGTCTTTACCGGCCAAATGGATTACCGGCCAAATGAACAAGCCACCTTGTGGGCGATTGAAGAGCTTTTGCCACTCGTAAGAGCCGATCATCCCAAAGCGGTGTTTCATATTGTTGGCCGCAATCCCACGCCTTCTTTGCTGAAACACGGTGATATGCCGGGTGTTCGCATATGGGGTGAAGTTCCCGATGTGCGCCCGTTTCTTGCTGCCGCTGACTGTGTTCTTGCCCCTCTCTTGATTGCCCGCGGGGTTCAGAACAAAGTGCTTGAGGCGATGGCGATGGCCAAACCTGTTTGCCTAACTCCCGAAGCCGCAACCGGAATTGCAGCGACCCACGCGGAACATTGGCTGGTGAGCGATGCTGACCCGCAAGAAATGGCCAGCATAATAAAAACCGCTTTGGCGGACAAAGCCGCTTTGATGGGTATCGGTAAGGCTGCGCGCCGTTTTGTCATGGATCATCACGATTGGACGGCGACCTTGGCTCCGCTTGATGATTTGCTTGGCATGACTGGAGGCGCGCGCGATGCCGCCTGAAGGGACAGCGAGCGATGCGGCGCGCGGGGGGCTGCTGGACAGCCTACCTGCCGAGTGGCGTATGCCGGTGCTCAGCCTTGTCGCAGCGAGCGCGGCACTCATTCTTGTGACCGCTCGCGAATGGGGCGAAATGCTGCACCAATGGTGGAACATTGATACCTATTCGCACATCTTGTTGGTGCCGCTCATTATCGCTTGGCTGGTTACTCTGAAACTGCCTGAGCTTGGCAAGATTGTGCCGCGCAGTTTTGCCCCAGGACTGGGGCTTGTGGTCTTGGCTTTGGGCCTATGGGCGGTTGGACGGTTCACGGGGATCAATCTGTTTGCCCAAGCTGGCGCGGTCGGCGCGCTTCAGGCCACTGTCCTGACAGTTTTAGGTGCCCGGGCATCGGTGCTTTTGATGCTGCCATTAGGGTTTGCGGCGTTTCTGGTGCCGTTCGGCGATGAGATTATCGGACCCTTGCAGATGATCACCGCAGACATCGCAATAGCGCTCACCGAATGGTCTGGTATCCCTGCCAGTATTGATGGCATCTACATCGACACTCCCGCAGGGCTGTTTATTGTTGCCGAGGCGTGCTCGGGGGTTCGTTTTCTCATCGCTATGGTGACATTGGCAGTGCTGGTTTGCTTCACTCGCTTTAACAGCTGGATGAAGCGCGCTTCTTTTTTGGCCGCTTGTGTGATCGTTCCGATCCTTGCCAACGGAGTGCGCGCATGGGGGACGATCTATATCGCGCAATTTTACGGCGTCGAATTTGCAGAGGGGTTTGACCATGTCATTTATGGATGGTTCTTCTTTGCAATCGTGGTCGCAGTTTTGCTTGCGGCGGTATGGCGGTTTTTTGAACGTGAACCCGAAGATTATGGCTGGACTGCTGAACAAATCGGTGATGCGCAAATTCTGGCTCGATTGGACCCGCTCGTTGTAAAGACCGGCATTGCCGCAGCCGCAGTGATGGGACTTGCCATTTCAGCAGCAATAACAGGCGCTGCTCTTATTCCTTCCATCGGTGTTTGAAAGCTGAACCATGTGCGGCATCGCAGGAATTTTTGATACGCAAGGCAGCGGCCATATCGATCCAGCAAGTGTTGAGACGATGACCGATGCTCTGGTCCATCGCGGGCCGGATGGGGCAGGAGTGTGGACCGCACCAGGCATTGGCCTTGGCCACCGCCGTTTGTCTGTTATTGATCTGGAGGGCTCACCGCAACCGATGCACTCGGCTGACGGGCGGTATGTCATTGTCTTCAATGGGGAGATCTACAACTTTCAAGCGCTCAGAGCGGAACTGGAAGACAGCGGCGCGCGCTTTCAGACATCGGGCGATACAGAAGTTATTCTCGCTGCGTATGCGCGCTGGGGAGTTGATTGCCTCGCGCAGCTCGATGGGATGTTCGCCTTTGCTCTTTACGACACTCAAACCCGCGAGCTGTTTTTGGCGCGTGACAGGTTTGGGGTAAAGCCGCTGTTTCTTTCCCTCCTTCCCGATGGGCAGCTAGCCTTTGCTTCGGAGCTGAAAGGTTTGCTGGCCTTGCCGCAAATGCCGCGCAGGCTTGATGCTCAGGCACTCGATGCATTTTTGACATGGGGCTACGTGCCTGACAGTCACTCGATCCTTGAAGGCGTAAGTAAGCTACCTGCGGGCCATTTCTTGAAGCTTGAGCAGGGCAAGGGGATGTCCGATCCGCGTCGTTGGTGGGATATCAGCTTTGAAGACCGTACCGCGGGCAGTGAAGCGGACTTATCGGCTGAGCTTGCGCATTTGATGCGCGAGGCGGTCACATCGCGTATGGTCTCCGATGTGCCGTTGGGCGCGTTTCTTTCAGGCGGCGTAGACAGCTCCAGCGTGGTGGCGCTGATGTCCGAGCAAAGCGCGCATCCTGTCACAACCTGTTCGATCGGCTTTGAGGAGAAAGGGCTGGATGAGACCAGCTATGCCAACACGATAGCTGAGAAGTTTGAGACAAATCACAAGTCGCAGATTGTCGATGCGGGCGAGTTTGCAGGCATTGATGCATTGGCAGATATGTTTGACGAGCCGTTTGCGGACGCTTCTGCCTTGCCCACCTGGAAAGTGTGCCAGCTTGCCCGAAAGCATGTGACCGTTGCCTTGTCCGGTGAT
Organism: Erythrobacter sp. JB1-15; assembly: GCF_057365035.1. Lineage (NCBI taxonomy): Bacteria > Pseudomonadati > Pseudomonadota > Alphaproteobacteria > Sphingomonadales > Erythrobacteraceae > Erythrobacter > Erythrobacter sp. JB1-15. The sequence continues at coordinate 2,932,020 of NZ_CP200295.1, read as the reverse complement.
GGCGCGGATGAAGCGTTTGCGGGTTATCGCCGTCAGGTTTTTCATCACAATGAAGAGCGCATTCGCAGCAAGCTTCCCGCATCCCTGCGCGGGCCGCTGTTTGGCGGGTTGGGACGATTGTGGCCCAAAGCCGATTGGGCGCCGCGTCCCTTGCGCGCAAAAGCGACCTTGTTGGCATTGGCAGAAAGCGGTGAGCACGGCTATGCGCGCGGATTGTCTGCAACAACATCGGACTTTCGCGCGGGGCTCTATTCCGCCAGCTTCAAGCGTGATCTGGCGGGCTTTAAGGGCGAGGATGAGCTGATCGACATTATGCGTCATGCTCCCGGACGAAGCGGTCTGGACCGCGCTCAATATGCCGATCTCACTTTCTGGATGCCTGGCGATATCCTAACCAAAGTGGATCGCACCAGCATGGCGGTTAGTCTTGAGGCGCGTGAGCCTTTGCTCGATCACCGCTTGGTCGAATTTGCAGCTCGTTTGCCCGAAGATATGCGAGTGCGCGGCAGCATCGGCAAATATCTGCTGAAACATTCAATGGAGCCGGTGCTTCCGCGCGATATCCTGTACCGGCCCAAGCAAGGGTTCGTTACGCCGATCGCTGATTGGTTTCGCGGCCCACTGGCTGATGAAGCGAGGGCGATAACCAGTACTTCGGTGATCGCGAATGCCGGTTGGTTTGATGCACGCAAACTCTCCGATCTTTCCGAAGATCATATCGCGGGCAGGTCAGACAATTCGCGTATCTTGTGGCAATTGCTGATGCTCGACAAATCGATACAGCGTTTGGAATTGACAAGGTAATCTCTCGTTTTTGAATGTGTCCCAAAGAGCACTATCCCTTTTTGGGATTTCAAAACCCGAATTAGTTTGAATTACTATTTGCAAACACGCAGCGCTCTCGACTAGCTTGCTTCCATAGCAAGCCGCAAAGGCTGCGGCTCTATTCAGAGCCATTTCCCTTGAATTTCTTGGGGAGGGTCGGAGAACTGGTATGGATATTGGCGCCAACAGCGCAATTCCCTTGACGGGTGACGACGACGCACTTGCGGAAAGCCTTGTTCACGCCTCGATCCCTCAAGAGCTGTTGAACCTCGATCAGCTTGATGTGTTGTATGACGATAAGCGTGCAACCTTGTGGACGTTCATGCGGCCTGAGTTTCGGCCCAGTTTCACGCCCGCAATGCTTGATGATTTCGAAGCTTGGCAGCGGCTTATTGGCGGCAGTTTCGGCGGGTCCGGCGTTCCGCTTCGTTACCTTGTGTTGGGCAGCCGCGCCAATGATGTGTTCTGCTATGGCGGCGATCTTGAGCTGTTCCAGCGCTTGATCCGCAATCGTGACCGGGATGCATTGGTCAGATACGGCCACCGCTGCTGCGCCATTCTTGACCGCAATCTGCGCACGCTCGACATTCCGATGGTTACTGTGGGCCTTGTCCAAGGTGCTGCGCTTGGCGGCGGGTTTGAGGCTTTGCTCTCCTTTGATACGATCATTGCCGAAAAGCAGGCGACGTTCGGCCTGCCTGAGATCATGTTTGGCCTTTATCCTGGTATGGGCGCGCATGCGATGTTGTCGCGCAAGCTTGGCAGCGCCATGGCGGATCGCATCATCCTTTCGAGCGAGACTTACACCGCTCAGGACATGTACGACCTTGGAATTGTGCATGTTCTTGCAGAGCCGGGTGAGGGTGTCCAGGCTGTGCAAGACTACATCAAGAAGTCGGATCGCCGTCATGCGGGTATCGTCGGCGCTTGCCGGGCGACCAAGCATGTGTGGAACCTTGAGCTAGCAGAACTGAACCGCATCACCGAAATGTGGGCGGACACCGCTTTGCAATTGACCGACCATGACCTGAAGATGATGAGCCGTCTTGTTGCCGCTCAAGGCCGAGTGGCAGAGCGCAACGCTGCAGCCTAGACTGCCAAGCGTTAAACACCAGCCTCCTCCTGCGCTCCATGGCCCAAAGCCATATAGTCATCGCTTTGCATTTCGTTTAGCCGGCTCGCCGTGCGCTCAAACTCGAACGCGCCATCGCCTGTCTTGTAAAGCCCATCGGGCTCTGCCGCTGCGGTTGCAAACAGCTTTACGCGGTGTTCATACAGCGCATCAATTAGCTTGGTGAAACGGATCGCTTCATTGCGGTTTTCCGGACCCATTTGCGGAATGCCCACGATAATGACCGTGTGGAACGCGCGGGCAATTGCGAGATAGTCTGACGCTCCGCGGTTCTCTGCGCACAATCGCTTGAAACTGAACACGCCCACACCTTTGAGCGCTTTGGGCACATGCAGAGTGCGCCCTCCGCCCAAGTCCAAAGTGCCCGTGGGCACGTGATCGGCATCTTCGGGGGCAAAGTCGGTCAATCGGAAGAACGCCTCGCGCACCTGCGCTGTGGCTGCCTCACCGATGGGAGTGTGCCAGGTGGATAGCCCGCCAATCCGGTCCAATCTGTAATCGGTCAGGCCGTTCAGCTCGACCACATCCATCTCTTGCTCAACCAGATCGATGAAAGGCACAAACAGCGAGCGATTGAGCCCTTCCTTGTAGAGGTCTTGCGGCGGGCGATTGGATGTTGTCACGATCACTGTGCCGTTTTGCATCATGGCAGTGAAGAACCGCCCCATGATCGCTGCATCAGCTGTGTTGGTCACCACCATCTCGTCAAAGGCCAGGCAGCGTGTCTTCTCGGCAAGCTCCAGTGCGACCGATATCAGAGGGTCCTGACGCTGCTGTTTGCGCGCTTCAGCGACCAGAGCGTCAACCTCGAGCATAAAGGCGTGGAAATGCACGCGCCGCTTGCTCTCAATCGCGAGCGTTTCGACGAACAGGTCCATCAGCATCGATTTGCCGCGTCCCACTCCGCCCCACATGTAGACACCGCGCGGGTCTACGCGCGATGCCGCAGTGCCCGTCAACCGTTCGAACCAGCTGCGTGAGGGCGGGGAAGCGGCCAGCTCATCCTGCAAGCGTTGCAGGCGCTCAGCTGCGGCTTGCTGTGCGGCGTCGGGTTGTAGCTGACCCTCTGCGATCAGCTGTTCGTAGCGCGCAATTATCCCTGTCATTTGCGCGCCTTCATCTTGCGCACAATGCCCGAATAGCTTGCGACAATCGTGTCCCCTTGCACCGCCTGTCCGCGCACGAACAGCATCCGGCCAGTCTCGCGCACGATCTCGCTTACGGCATCAAGCGGCCGCGAAGGGTCGCCTGCATCCACAAACTGAGTGGAAAGCTCGACCGTTACCGAAGGGCCTGCATCGCCCGTGCCGCACATATGCATGGTTGCAAACAGCGCGATGTCGATCAGGCCAAGGGTGACTGCGCCATGCACATTGTCACCCAGATTGGTGTGGCGGCGTTCGGGATACATGCGCAAACGGCACGTATCGCCTTCTCGGCGAACCCGCATATCGCCCAGCACGGCGGTGTTGTAGCGTGTGCGATCGACAAGGTTCCAGCTGAACCAGTCTTGCTCCCCCTCGGCATCTTCAGGCGCTATGGCGTGAAAGTCGAAGGGGACGTTGATCGTGTCAGGGGCGGTGTTCATGCGCCAGCCTCTGCCATGCCTTATGGAAGTAGGAAAGCGCCTTTAACCCAGCTTAGATCGCGCGTTCTGCCATCATCTTCTTGGTTTCTGCAATCGCTTTGGCTGGCGACAAGCCCTTGGGACACACATTCGCGCAGTTCATGATGGTGTGACAGCGATAGAGGCGGAACGGGTCTTCCAGCTCATTGAGCCGTTCGCCTGTCATCTCATCGCGGCTGTCAGCGAGCCAGCGATAGGCCTGAAGCAGGATTGCTGGACCCAGGAACTTGTCTGAATTCCACCAATAGGAAGGGCACGATGTTGAACAGCAAGCACACAGAATGCACTCATACAGCCCATCCAGCTGCTCGCGCTGTTCAGGCGATTGCAGCCGCTCCTTACCCGAAGGTGTTGGGCTGACGGTTTGCAGCCACGGGCGGATACTGGCGTATTGCGCGTAGAAGTGCGTGAAATCGGGCACCAGATCCTTGATCACATCCATATGGGGCAGGGGAGTGATGCGGATCTCGCCTTTCAGATCCTCAATCGCGGTGGTGCAGGCAAGGCCGTTTTTGCCATTCAGGTTCATCGAACATGACCCGCAAATCCCTTCGCGGCAGGACCGGCGGAACGTCAGCGTCGGGTCGATCTCGTTCTTGATCTTGAACAGGGCATCCAGAACCATCGGGCCGCATTCATCCAGATCAATCTCGAACGTATCGTAACGCGGGTTCTTGCCGCTATCGGGATCGTAGCGGTACACCTTGAACTTCTTCACCCGCGCAGCGCCTTCGGCTTTGTGCGTGTTGCCATCCTTGCGGATGACTGAGTTCTTCGGAAGCGTGAAAGTAGCCATTGTCAGTCTGATCCCATGTGTCTTGACACTGTTACTAGCGTTTCCACCGCCTGAGACAAGGGGCACGCGATTGCGTGGTTTGGCCTGTGGGTTGCACCAAAGGCAAGGCGATAGGCAAGACGCGCGCGCATTCGGTGTTTTCGGTGCATTCGGCCACGCCAACATGGACCGCTCACCCCTATATTCTGCAAAAGTTCTTCTTTTCGACAACGCCTTTAGAAACTGAGGGAAATCGGCAAATGCGTGTTCCAATGTGTAACCTTTGGTTCGGGCCAATTTGCCAGTGACTGAATGCCGCGTGTTCGCGCCTGAGCGCTGAGTGATTGCGGGGAACCAAGCGCGCATTCCAATGCTTTACTCTCTATGAGTGAAGTAGGAAAATATCCGCGCACTGCCGCAGTCTTTGGCAGCACCGGCGGGATTGGGCGCGCTTTGTGTGAGCAGCTGGCTCGCGGCGGCTGCGAACGGGTCTATGCAGGCTCTCGGACAGGCGAGGCTCCGCAAGGCGATGCCATAACCCCTTTCGCATTCGATCTGGCTGATGAAGCGACGATAAAAGCCGCCGCAGACATGATGCGCGGTAATCCGCCCGAATGGGTGATCGCGGCCAGCGGAGTGCTCACTTTGCCTGATGGCACCGGGCCAGAGCGGACGTATAAACGCCTTGATCCGGGCGCGATGGCGCAGGTGTTTGCGATCAACACAATCGGCCCTGCCATCATCGCCAAACATATGCTGCCCCTGATGGCGCGCGATGATCGGTCCGTGTTCGCAGCGCTCTCTGCGCGGGTCGGCTCGATTTCGGATAACCGGCTTGGCGGATGGCATTCCTACCGCGCCTCAAAAGCGGCGCTCAATATGCTGATAAAGAACTTCGCGCTGGAAATGGCCCGCACTCACAAGCAAAGCGTGGTGGTGGGCCTGCATCCCGGCACGGTGGACAGCGATCTATCAGCGCCTTTTCAAAAAGGCCTGCCCGAAGGACAGCTAACCCCGCCGGATAAAGCGGCTGACAATCTGCTTGCTGTGCTTTGTGGGCTCGATGCTGGGGACAGCGGGAAGGTATTCGATTTCGCCGGCAAGGTGGTTCCCGCCTGATCTGCGAGATTTTGGGGCGCGAGGCGCTCTAGATGTAGGCTTTTGGCGAACACCTTTGTCAAATGGCTTGACCGTATTTGGGGGTGAAAGCGGACGTCGGCCTTGATGAGCTGCCCAGACGGGAACACCTTCAATTTGACTGAGCAAAGTGTACTCTTAATCGGGACCAGCAGCAGCTTCAGCTTGTTGTAGCCAACGCTGGTAAAGTTCGATCATTGGCGAGTCAGCATCCAACAATGAAATTGCTTTTGGCATGACCTTCAAAGCGTCTTTGCTCGGGGCGTTGAGAAAGATGATGACACCGTCTTTTGACTGCGTATCGAAATAAGCTAGCGTTAACTCGTGCCAATCACTGCCGCCATGGGAAACAATCTTACGGTCCCCGAAGTCGAGTACTTCCCATCCCAAGCCATACCCTTGAGCAAGCGGGCATTGCGCGTATTTTGTGCTGTCGCAAAGGATTGTACTGTCAGCCTCTTTCTTTTTGACATGCACTGTATCTCTATCAGCAGTTAGGGATTTTTCGTACCCGTCGGAATTCATCACCGAGATGAGAAATAAGGCATAATCGCTGACTGAAATCACCAAATCGTCTGCTGGGGTCGAGCTACCTTCCGAGCGGCAATACCCGTTGTTTGGGTAACAATAATGTCCTGGAAAGGATCCATCCGGGGCCTTCGCTTGAGCGATGTTATCGAAATAGGCCTTGTCAATGCTATACGATGCATTCTCAATGCCTATCGGATTAAAGACGTATTCTTGGACAAGCGCTTCAAACTTCTGGTCTGTTAGCATCTCAGAATAGGTTGCCAAATATTCATACCCTTCACCCGAATAGGTGAATGATGTCCCCGGATCGGCATTGAAGGCAAGCTTTCCGTTCTCGGTAAAGAACCGCCAATTGGGAAAACCCGTACTATGTGTAAGCGCGACACGAGGCGTTAGTAGCTCATGCCGATTGTCATCTTGGAGGTCGGGATCTATCCAAACAGGTGACATTGATGCGTCAAGCGACAATGTACCATCCGATACTAGTCGAAGTATGGTTTCCGCTGCGACAGTTTTGGTAATCGACCCTACATTGTACAAAGTCTGTTCGGAGGCCATGATCCCGGGCGCTTGCTCACCAAAGTTTCCAATCCACGCAACGTGCCCTTCAGTGATTATCGCTGCCCCGGCTGTGACAACTTTGTTTTCCGCCAGAAGAGCATCAAAATCTAGCTCTAAATCGGCATATGGATTGCTGATACTGGGTTGAGATGAAGCAACAGTCGCCTGAGGCGAACATCCATGCAGGAGAACCAAACCGCTGCAAACGACCAGAGCGGTACGCGCAACATAACTTGTTGTCTTCAATTCGTCGAACTCCCAAGAACCCTACTCTCTCCGCTACCTCGATTACGGTCGTAGTCAACACTTCTTTTGACCGTCGATCACAGAAATCTGGGCTGACTGCTCAGCGCCAAATGTTGTCGTCGGACGGCGCTGCGCAAAGCGAAATGGCTACCTTAGATTGAAAATAGACGGTCAGCGGTCAACCCAATTCCCAACCGAGTTCAATAGCCGAAACTGGGTCGCCTGCCGACTGTCCTCTTTGCCCCTGATCAAATACGTATTGGCTCTTAAATCAACCCGTGCCGTCCCATCGCCTCTGACAGCAGAGTTTCGATCAGCTGTTCCTGGGTCCACCCGGCCATTGCAGCCGCTTTGCCGAAGACTTTTTCGGACCACAAATTGCAGTTGAGATTGAGCTCTAGAAACGTGATTTCGCCCGTTTCCTCGTTCACCCGGAATTCGAACCGGCCATAATCGAACGGGCGATATTCTTCCCAAACCTGTGCGGTCAGCTTGGCGATTTGATCCACCATTTGCGGGTTTTCAAATGGGTCGAGTGAATATTTCTGGCTGCGATCCACCAGGTCGCGTTTTTCGTAATAGGTGCGCAGATGTGACGGGTCTGCCTGGCGAAAGATCAGCATGGGCATGATTTGCGGCGTGCCGTTGATTGTCACCACCGGCACTTCGACATCGCTGCCTTTCAGGAACGGTTCGACAATCGCATCCTGCCCGCCATTGTCCGGATCATTGTGAATGCGCTCTATCGCGGCGGCGATCCCGTCCCAGTCATGCGCATCTTCGACGCCCCAGCTGGCCGAGGAATTGTTGGGTTTCACGACATAACGCGCGGCTTTGGGCAGTTTTTCCGGCGTAACCGGCGCGCCTTTGCGAAACACGGCCCAAGGGGCGGTGGGCACGCCCGCATCGGCAGCAACGCGCTTGGCCAAATGTTTGTCATCCGACAATCCGCGCAGGATGGGGCTTGCCCCCAGATAGGGCAGCCCGGCTCTTTCGCACAGCAAGGGCACCAGCATTTCAGAATTGAAAAACCCAGCCCGGTTAAGCAGCGGAAAGACGAAATCAACATCACCCGGCGGATCGAACAGAATATCGTGCGTCTCGCTGATGGTCAGATTAAGGCCGAGCCTTTCGAGCACTTCGCGCATTTCGCGGTGATAGCGCGCATGATTGCCATCGGTGGGGTGGATGTCACCCTCCCAAAGGGCATTCTTGGCCAGAAACAGCACGTTAAGCCGGGCTTTGGCCTCAGCGGGAATGCGCAGCGGGGTGAGGGCGGATGTTAAGGCTTGCACCATGGTTGCGATTTCGTTCTTTTTTGTTTGGATCAGCTTACCCGGCCTAGGCAAACAGGCGGGCGCGCGCCAGTCAATTTGCGGTTTTCTTGTGGTCAGCCTTTGGTTAAAGCCAATCCCGTACATGACCGCGGGCAGGGCGCGATCTAAATCGGGCATTGGACACAAGGCTGAAGCGGCGCAAAGCGGCATGGCCATTCGGGATCGGCATTTATTACCCAAATCAGGCTAAACCGGCCTTTACCAGGCATAACGTTTGACGTGGCAGAGCGGCAGCTGATCGGTGATCTGGCTGCCGGCGGTGATGCGCGCATTGCCTTGCGCGACGATACGGGCCTCAACAAATATATGTCCGCGCCTTTTCCGCGCGATGTGCTGGCCTACTCGTCTTCTACAGTGAACGATATCTCGGCAGATGCCTTTTCGCATTTGCTGGAAAGCGCGGGGGATGCACCCGATTATGGCGCGTGGCTGGGCAATTGCGCGGCGCGGATCAAGGCTGCTTTTGCGCTGGGCGAGGCGGCTGAGATCGTCTTTGCGCCGTCAGGGACGGATCTGGAATATACGGCGCTTGCCTGCGCCGTAGGGCGTGCGCCGGGCGGGGTGCACAATGTCCTCTTGGGCGCGGATGAAATAGGCAGCGGCTGCGTGCATTCAGCCCGCGCGCGCTATTTCGCTGCTGAAACCGCTTTGGGCATCAGCGTTAACGCAGGCGAGCCTGTGCCCGGATTTGGCGATGTCACCATGGTCGATATCCCGGTGCGATGCGCGGCGGGCAAGGGCCTTTCCAGCGCCAGCATAGCGCAGGCGATGGCGCGAGAGATTGAGCAGGCGGGGCGCGCGGGCAAGCATTGCTTGGTCCACGGGGTCCATGGCTCAAAAACTGGGCTGGTCCTGCCGAGCGTTGCGGATATTGATGCCTTGCAGGCCCGGTTTGGCGATGCGGTGACGTTCGTTATTGATGCTTGTCAGGCGCGGATCACGCAAAGCGCTATAGCCGCCTATCTGGCGCGCGGCGCGATTGTGCTGATGACGGGGTCCAAATTTGTGGGCGCGCCGCCGTTTAATGGCTGGGCTCTGGTGCCTCCTGAAATCATGGCGCAGGCGCCGCCGCTGCCAGAGGGGCTGAAGACAATTGCCCGGCGAGCGGAATGGCCTGCGGCGTGGCCGGGCGCCTCGGTGCTGGAGGATAGCGAGAACCGCTCGCTTGCTCTCAGGCTGGAAGCTGCCGTGTTCGAGATTGAGCGGTTCCAGCGCATACCAATGCAGCAGGTCACAGACATCATCGCCGCCTTCGAAACCGCAGTGATGGAGCATTGCGCGCACCCCTTGGGGGCAAAGCGGGTTTGGCCGGGTGAGGCGCAATGCACCCCGGACATGCCGATTGAAATGCGTACTTTGGTGACATTGGATATGAGCGCACTGCCCGGCTTTGAGGCATTCGATGATGCGCAAGGCATTCATGCAAAGCTTGCGTTTGATGGCATCAGGCTGGGGCAACCGGTGAAATGTGTTAAGCTGGCTGATAGCGGCGGTTGGGGCGGCAGTTTGCGTATTGGGCTTTCCATGCCGATGATTGCGCATCTGGCCGGGCTGATGATTGACGATGCACGCGCAAGCATTGAGGCTGATATGACGCGCATTCGCGAGGCTATTAGCGCGGCCGCGGGCGGCATTTGAGGATTGCACGATTGAGGAGCAGGCGGTGGGACTGAAGGCGTGGTATAATGAGAGCATCATGCCGCGCCTGATCACCTGCGCGTGTTCGCAAGGTCAGGTGATGAAACGCCGGGCGGCGATTGTCCCTCTTGCGCGCGGCGATGTGTTTGAGCTGGGCTGCGGCGGGGGTATCAATCAAGCGTTCTATGACCCGGCGACCATCACCAGCTATGCTGGGATTGATCCGCATGAAGGGCTGCTTGAAAGCGCAAGATCAAGTGCGCGCGAACTTGGCGTTGAAGCGGATTTTAGGCCTGCAAAGGGCGAGCATATCCCGTTTGCCGCCAGCTCTTTTGACACTGCGGTGTGCACATTCACGCTGTGCTCGGTCGATGACCCGGCGGCGGTTCTGGCCGAGATGCGCCGGATATTAAGGCCGGGAGGCCAGGCGCTGTTTCTCGAACATGGCCGCGCGCCTGATGCAGGGATTGCCAAATGGCAGGACCGAATTGAACCTGTGTGGAGCCGGTTGGCAGGCGGCTGCCGTCTGACCCGGCCAATCAGCGCAGCCTTTCGCGGTGCGGGCTTCTCCGTAGAGCCAAAGGGGCAGGGCTATCTGCCCAAAGCACCCCGATTTGCGGGCTGGAATGAGTGGGGCATTGCCCGAAAATAAGCGCACGGACGGCGTAAGAATGCGAAAAATGTGAAAGCCCAGGCGGCGCGGTCACACCGCACAGCCCAGGCTTCACATTGAATCACATCTTATTCGCCGAAGGTGCGCTGCCACCAACCGCGTTTTTTGGAGCCTGATTTGCCAGTCTCCTCTGACGCTTCAGCCGTGTCACCGCTCTCGGCGCCGCTTTGCGCCTCGGGTTCAGCCTGAACGGCCTGCGCAGGTTCGGCCTCTTCGACCTTTTTCTTACGCGGTGCGCGTTTGCGCTTGGGCTTTTCCTCTGCCTCCGGCTCTGCCTTGGCGTCAGCTTCAGCAGGTGCATCTTTTGAAGGTTCTGCGTCTTTCGGCTCGACCTTTTTCTTGCGGGCTACGCGTTTGCGCTTTGGCTTTTCTGCCGGTGCTTCGTCCTCGGCAGGTGCCTCTGTTGAAGGCGCTTCATCAGCCGTTTGCTCGGCCATTGCCTCGGCTGTTTGAGGTGCATCGTCTGGGCCTGCCACCACGGTCATGTCTTCTTTGACCTGTTCGGCAAGTTCCTCAGCTGCCTGTGCATCGCCATTCTCGCCTTGCGAACCGGCCTCGTCACCAGATTTGCGGCGGCGACCACGGCCCCCTCTGCGGCGGCGCTTTTTCGGCTTTTCCTCGCCATCGTCGCTGTCACCGGCATTGCCAGAGGTGTTGTCAGAGGCCCGGTCATCATCGGAATTGTCATCCGATGCGCTTTCGCCGCTTTCGCCGCTATCATCGCCGCCTTCATCGCTGCGTTTGTTGCGCCCGCGTCCACCACGGCGGCGGCGGCGCTTCTTGCGGGGGCGCTCGTCCTCGTCTTCGTCAAAGCTTTCTTCGGGCAGATCCTCGTCCTCATCGTCATCATCAACGATGGGCTCAAACTTGGGAGCCGATGTTGGGCGAGGGCCGCTGCTGCCAACGACCATTTTCGCGCCTTCATCCTCACCCTCAGGCGCGATTTCGACATTCACGCCGTAGCGCTGTTCAATCTCAACCAGCTCGGTGCGTTTCTCGTTGAGGAGATAAATCGCCGCCTCGGTGCTGGCTGCCAGTTTGATGACAGTGCCTTTGCCTTTGGCCGCTTCGTCTTCGATCAGACGCAGCGCGGATAGACCTGCTGAAGATGCTGTGCGAACAAGGCCCGTGCCGTCGCAATGCGGGCATTCGCGCGTGGTTGCTTCCAGCACGCCGGTGCGCAGACGCTGGCGGCTCATCTCCATCAGGCCAAAGCCCGAAATGCGGCCGACCTGAATGCGTGCGCGGTCCGTTTTGAGCGCGTCTTTCATCGCTTTTTCGACTTTGCGGACATTGGAATTGTATTCCATGTCGATAAAGTCGATCACCACCAGGCCTGCCATATCGCGCAGGCGCAATTGCCGGGCGATCTCGCGCGCAGCTTCCAGATTGGTGTGAAGCGCGGTCTGCTCGATCCCGTGTTCTTTGGTTGAACGGCCCGAGTTGATGTCGATCGACACCAAAGCTTCTGTCGGGTTGATAATAAGATATCCGCCCGATTTCAGCTGCACCATAGGATCATACATCGCGCGCAATTGATCCTCTGCGCCGTAACGCTGGAACAATGGCACAGGATCAGAATAGGCTTTCACCCGGCGCGCATGGCTGGGCATCAGCATTTTCATGAAGGCTTTGGCGGCTTTATAGCCATCTTCCCCTTCGACCACGACTTCCTCGATCTCGCGGTTATAGATATCGCGGATCGCGCGTTTGATCAGATCGCTGTCCGAATGCACCAGACTTGGCGCGGTAGAGGACAACGTGGTCTCGCGAATTTCGTCCCACAACCGGGCAAGGTAATCAAAGTCACGCTTGATCTCGGTTTTGGTCCGGCTGAGCCCTGCTGTGCGAACGATCAGGCCCATTTGTTTGGGCAAGGACAAATCGGACACAACCTGTTTCAACCGCTTGCGATCAGATGAAGAGCTGATCTTGCGGCTGATCCCGCCCCCATGCGAGCTGTTGGGCATCAGCACAGTGTAACGGCCTGCAAGGCTGAGATAGGTTGTCAGCGCAGCGCCTTTATTGCCGCGCTCTTCCTTGACGACTTGCACCAGCACAACCTGACGGCGCTGGATAACGTCCTGAATCTTGTAGCGGCGACGCAGAGCCATGCGCTTGGCGCGGACTTCGTCCACTTCCTTGGCACGGCTGCGGCCTTTGCCGCCTTTGCCTTTGCCGCCCTGACGGCGGCGTCCGCGGCCACGCCGGCCCCGGCGCGATTTATCCTCGCCGTCATCTTTGTCTTCGGATGATTCGTCTTCATCCTCATCGTCGTCATCGTCGTCCGATGCATCATCGCTATCGTCGTCTGATGCGCCATCTTCGATAGTGGCGACCTTGTCCTTTTCGGACGTGTCTATTTCTTCAAGGCCATCTTCGGCGAGATCTTCGGCGAGCGCTTCTGCGCTTTCTTCGTCGGCGTCGTATTCTTCGCCGGGAGTGTGCCCTTCGTCCTCTTCCTCATCGCGCAAACGCGCTTCTTCTTCGGCGGCTGCGGCTTCTTCGGCAAGCAGCGCCTGCCGGTCATCCGCCGGGATCTGGTAATAATCGGGATGAATTTCGCTGAACGCGAGGAAGCCATGCCGATTGCCGCCGAAATCGACGAAGGCTGCTTGCAGTGATGGTTCTACCCTTGTGACTTTGGCCAGGTAGATATTGCCTTTGATCTGCTTGTGTTCGGCAGATTCGAAATCAAATTCCTCAATTCGATTGCCTTTGAGCACCGCCACCCGGGTCTCTTCCGAGTGGCGCGCATCGATTAGCATGCGCGTTGCCATTATATTGTCTCCAAACCCGGTGTCGCACCGCTTTTCGGCGGGTGCGGTCGGGTTGTATTTGTGTCTGATGGATAAAAGCGCGCGCCGGATTTGGTGACGTTGCGCCAATTGCTATAGTCGCGCCCAATCCCGTAACGGGAACGTGCGCGAGATCTGTGTCTGCTTTGAACGAGGTGCGGATCTTGTCCGCGCTCAGGCCCGCAAACCGCCCAGCGCCAAAAGCGCGAACGGATAAATCTTGCGAGCGGAAGCGTCTCGTCACTGCATCAACCTGTTGTGTGACCGGCAATGGATTTGAACACCATCCGGCCTTTGGAAAAGAGGTTTCACCGTCTGCTCGTCCGTGACGCGCTTGGTCTTACCTCATAATTTGAACGCTAGCACCGTGGGTTACACCCCGCAACTCTATTGCGCATGTCTTGCCCGGCGGCCTAAGCGGTTAACCACGATGAGCATTCGCAGCTTACTGTTAATAATTCTTGGATGCCCTGTGTTGATTGTCGCAGGGGCGATCGCGCTGGGCGTGTCCATTCCCGTCCCGGTTCTGGGGCGTGATTATGTCTTGCGCTGGGAATTGATGGGAGAAGGCGGCGATTTCGCGCTGCCGGATATTGCCGGACCCGAGGAGGCTGATCGTCCGCTGGTGGTGATTGATGCAGGGCATGGCGGGCGCGATCCCGGTGCGATTGGCGAAGACGAAGAAGGCGGGCGGATCGAGGAAAAAGCGATCACGCTCGCGATTGCGCTCGCCTTGCGCGATGAATTGGTGGAGCGAGGCGGCATCCGCGTGGCCTTAACGCGCGACGGGGATGAGACGCTGGTTCTGGGCAATCGGCCAGAGATCGCGCGGCAGCTGGAAGCGGATCTGTTCATTTCAATCCACGCCGATTCTGCAGGTGAGTTTGACACGGTTTCAGGCGCGAGCATTTACACCTTGTCCACCGATGCTTCATCCGAGGCTGCGGCCCGTTTTGCTGCGCGCGAGAACGAGGCAGACCGTCTGAATGGGATTTCGGTGGAGGGGGAAAGCGAAGTTGTCAGCTCAATCCTGGTGGAGCTTTCGCAGGCGCAAACGCAGGAAGATGCGACGGAATTTGCGCGGCTTATCAACCGGGAGGGCGAGGGCGAAATCGTGCTCCACCCCGATTCGCGCCGATCTGCCGCTTTGGCTGTATTGCGTAGTCCCGATGTGCCTTCGGTTCTGTTCGAAAGCGGCTTTGTCACCAATCGCGATGACCGCGCGCGGCTGACAACGGCTGAAGGTCAGGCCGCCTATGCCCGCGTTTTGGCCAATGCCATTCAGGTCTATTTCGCCCGCCGCTCTGATGCGCGTGGTGAGTGATGGGGGCCACATCTTTCGGTCTTGCGTTAAACTGGCGTTCAAAGCGCCTAGCGCAGCGCAATAAAGCCATGCTATCGGCCATCCGAAATGACTGAGACTGACAATTCCAACCTGTCCACATTTGCCTATATCCGCTTTCGCGCGGGCCGCGATGTGTCGCGTTTTGGTGGCTGGGTTGCCAATAAGTGGCGCACCAGCTGGCTGTTCAAAATCGCCGCTGTTCTGTTCGTTTGCCTGATTGCGTTCTGGATTGCGGCATGGGTGTGGCTGGCGCGCGATTTGCCAGAGGCGGAAAGCCTGCTCGAATATGAAACGCCGCTGCCCACGGTGGTGCGCGGGATGGAAGGGGATATCATTCATTCCTATGCCCGTGAGCGGCGCGTGCAGCTGCAATATGCCGATTTTCCTGAAAAGCTGAAACAGGCTTATCTTTCGGCGGAAGATAAGACTTTCTACAGCCATGGCGGGGTGGATTTTACTGGCACTGCGGGCGCGGTTCTCGATTACCTGAACCCCGCGCGCACCGGGCGCGCGGTTGGCGGCTCAACAATCACTCAGCAGGTTGCCAAAGTGCTGCTCTTGGGTGATGAATATTCGGTCACGCGCAAGCTGAAAGAGATGATCCTTGCAAGCCGCATCGAAGCGGCATTGACTAAGCAGGAAATTCTTGAGCTTTACCTCAATGAAATTCCGCTGGGCCGCCGATCATTCGGAGTGCAGGCAGCTTCCCGCGCTTATTTCGATAAAGATGTGGGCGAGCTGGAATTGCATGAAATGGCGTTTCTGGCTGTCCTTCCCAAAGCGCCCGAACGGTATGGCCGGGCAGGGCAGCAGGATGCAGCGATTGCCCGGCGCGGATTTGTGCTCGATCAAATGGCGGATAATGGCTTTATCACCGCTGCCGAAGCGTCCGCTGCCAAAGCGCAGCCGCTTGGGTTGGTCCGCCAGCGCACACAGCGCAGCGTTGATGCCGGATATTTCCTCGAAGAAGTGCGCCGCGAGCTGATCGACAAATTTGGCGAGACATCCGAGGATAGCGGCAATTCGGTCTATGGCGGCGGGCTGTGGGTGCGCACCTCGCTCGATATGGAATTGCAAGAGGCTGCGCGTGATGCCCTGCGTAAAGGCTTGATCCGCTATCATGGATCGCGCGGATGGTCCGGTCCGATTGCAACGATTGACGTGTCAGAAGGCAATTGGGCCAGCCAGCTCGCGAGCTCCTATATCTCGATCAATTACGATGACTGGCGCGTTGGCGTAGTCACAGCGCGCAATGGCAGTTCTGCGACTATTGGATTTTCTGATGGGGAAGAAGCGCCCCTTTCGCGCCTGCCCAATGCTCTTAAAACAGGCGATGTGATCGCGGTGTCTCCGCAAGGGAGTGGTTACCGTGTGCGCACCATTCCGGGCGCGCAAGGCGGGTTGGTGGTGCAGGATGCGCAATATGGCCGCGTGCTCGCGATGCAGGGCGGGTTCGATCACCGTTTGTCTGATTTCAACCGTGCGACCCAGGCGATGCGGCAACCCGGATCGACGATCAAACCGTTCGTCTATGCGACCGGGCTGGACAATGGCATGACCCCTTCGACCCAGATCGATAACAGCCGGTTCTGCTATTATCAGGGACGCACAAAGGGGCAGAAGTGCATCCGCGGCGGGCGCGCAGGTCAGTTTCCGATGCGCTATGGGCTGGAGCAATCGCAGAACATTATGACAGTGCAGATCGGCATGCAGGCCGGGATGGACAATGTCGTCGATATGATTGCCAAGACCGGGATCAGCGATGATGCCGATCCCTATGCCGCGACTGCTCTGGGATCGGAGGAAACGACCGTTTCCCGGATCGTTGCGGCCTATGCTGCTTTGGCCAATCACGGGCGGCTGAATGATCCCACGGTCATCGACTATGTTCAGGATCGCCGCGGGAAAGTCATTTGGCGTGCGGATGAACGCACCTGCCGCGGCTGCAATATGGCCGAATGGGACGGCGAGGCGATGCCGCGCTTTGGTCTGAAAGGCCGCCAGGCGATGGATGCGCGCACCGCTTTCCAAACGATGCATATGCTCGAAGGTGTGGTGACGCGCGGGACGGCGACTGTGCTCAATTCGCTCGATCTGCCTTTGTTCGGCAAGACGGGCACCACCAGCGGGCCAAAAGATGTGTGGTTTATCGGCGGTACGCAGCAAATGATCGCAGGGGCGTATCTCGGTTTTGACACGCCCAAAAACCTTGGCGGATATGCCTATGGCGGCACGATTGTCGCACCCA
Source organism: Erythrobacter sp. JB1-15 (assembly GCF_057365035.1). Lineage (NCBI taxonomy): Bacteria > Pseudomonadati > Pseudomonadota > Alphaproteobacteria > Sphingomonadales > Erythrobacteraceae > Erythrobacter > Erythrobacter sp. JB1-15. The sequence continues at coordinate 2,915,147 of NZ_CP200295.1, read as the reverse complement.
TTATCAAGGACATGATCCAGCAATCGCGCGGCAAATGGGCCGATCTGCCCCCCGTCGCGCCCGAAGGCATTCGCATGGTCCGTGTGGATCGCCGCACGGGCAAAAGGGTGTTTGATGGCTGGCCATCCGGCGCGGACAAGGCTGATATCATCTGGGAAGCATTCAAACCCGATACCGAACCTGACCGCGCGACAAGAGCCGACGCAATCGCTGCCAAACGCGACGAAATCCTCGCATTGATCCGCGCTGGCAGGCGCGGGGCGCAAGTGGTCGAGGAAGAAGCCAGCGATGAACCCGAAGACTTTGTTGAGGATCAGGGCGGCATTTATTGATGCGGTTTTGATGCTTGCGGCACCGCGCGCGGGGAACACAGGCACAGCATGACGAGTTTCAATGATATGACCAAACATCTCCGCATGATCACCGCAGCTTTGCTGGCGGTTTTCCTCACCGCACCTGCCGTAGCCCAGCTTGCCGCAGGTGATAGAGCGCCCGCCATATCGACCAAGGCCGCAGTAGCGGGCGATGAGTTCACTTTCTCGCTCACCGCCGCGCTCAAACAAGGGCCGGTGGTCCTGTATTTTTATCCCAAGGCGTTCACCAAAGGCTGCACCTTGGAAGCCAATGCCTTTGCCGAGGCGATGCCTGATTTTCGCAAAGCCGGCGCGCAGGTTATCGGTTTGTCCAACGATGATATTGCGACCCTGAAACGCTTTAGCCGCGAAGAATGCCGCGATGCCTTTCCCGTAGGCGTTGCGAGCAGCCGGACCATTGGCGCCTATGATGTGGCACTGGGCAATTCCGGTCTGTCGAGCCGCACATCTTATGTAATTGCGCGAGATGGCCGCATTGCCTTTGTTCATTCGGACGGGGATTACCGGGGCCATGTCAAAAAGACGCTGGCGGCAGTGCGCAGGCTTTCCAGGTGAACGACAAAGCCGCCCTGCCAAGCTTTACAATCACGCCTGCCCCGCTAAGCGGTTCGCTCTTGTTTTTGTAAAGGGTATGAACGATGCGCGCCGAAGCACAGGCTCATATCGACAGGATCGAAGCGGCGCTTGATCTGGTGCGGCAATCGCTCGATTGGGAGCGCGCTTTGCGCCGCCTGGATGAGCTGAATGCCCGCGTTCAGGATCCGACATTGTGGGACAATCCCAAGGAAGCCCAGGCCGTCAGCCGCGAGCAGAAACAGCTCGAAAACGCGGTGGAAACGGTCAATTCCATCTCAGCTGAAATGGCCGATGCGATCGAATTCATCGAAATGGGCGAGGCGGAAGATGAGGAAAGCATCATCGATGATGGCCTCGCCAGCCTTGCCAAACTGGCCGACCGGGCGGATGCCGATAAGGTTCAGGCGCTGCTTTCAGGCGAAGCGGATGGGAATGACACCTATCTCGAAATTCACGCAGGCGCGGGCGGTACGGAATCGCAGGACTGGGCCGAAATGCTGTTCCGCATGTATTCGCGCTGGGCAGAACGGCGCGGGTTCAAAGTGGAAACGGTTGAATATCAGGCAGGCGATCAGGCCGGGATCAAATCGGCGACTTTGCTGATCAAAGGCGAGAACGCCTATGGATATGGCAAAACCGAGAGCGGCGTTCACCGCCTTGTCCGCATCAGCCCCTATGACAGCGCGGCCAAACGGCACACCAGCTTTTCCAGCGTCTGGGTCTATCCGGTCATTGATGATGATATTGATATTGAGATCAATCCGGCAGACCTCAAAATCGACACTTACCGCGCATCGGGGGCAGGCGGCCAGCATGTGAACACGACCGATTCGGCCGTGCGCATCACGCACCAGCCCACCGGCATCGTGGTCGCCAGTCAGAATGATCGCAGCCAGCACAAGAACCGCGCAACCGCGATGAACATGCTGAAAGCGCGTTTGTTCGAACGCGAAATGGCCGAGCGTGAGGCGGCCGCCAGCGGCGAATATCAGGAAAAGAGCGAGATTGGCTGGGGCCACCAGATCCGCTCTTACGTCTTGCAGCCCTATCAGATGGTCAAGGATCTGCGCACCGGATTCACTTCCAGCTCGCCCGACAAAGTGCTCGATGGCGAAATTGATGGGTATATCTCGGCGGCCTTGGCCCAGCAGGTGACGGGCGAAACGGCTGATATTGAGGATGTCGATTGATGCGGGCAGGAGTGCTGTATTGTGTGCTCCTGGCGCCATTTGCGCTGCTTTCCGCTTGCAATCAGGCAGGCGACAATGGCCAGCGGCCCGAAAGCGCGCTTGAATTCCCGCTGCCCGACCGGCCGGTTGCCGAAGTTGTTTCCAATCAATTCTCGAACGAAGACGCCCGCGATGAACGCGGTGAGGCGCAAAAGGTGATGGACCTTGCCAATATCTCCGATGGCATGACTGTCGCAGATATCGGCGCAGGCGAGGGATATTACACCGTTCGCCTTGCTGAACGGGTGGGCGAAACAGGCCGGGTCACCGCGCAGGATATCGATCTGAAAGCGCTGGAACGGCTTGCCCGCCGGGTTCAGAACGAGCGGCTTGAAAACATCTCGATCAAGCCCGGCGCTGTCGATGATCCGCGCCTGCCCGCTGACAGCTTTGACCGGATTTTTCTCGTCCACATGTATCACGAAGTGGGCGAACCTTACGCATTCCTGTGGAAGATGTGGCCGGCTTTGACTCAAACCGGGCAGATCATCGTGGTTGAAGCTGATCGCCCCACCAATCGCCACGGTATTCCTCCTGCCTTGTTGTTTTGCGAATTTGAAGCAGTGGGCTACAAACTTATCGAGTTCAGCGAAAAGCCTGACATCAAAGGGTATTTCGCCCGCTTTGAAAGAGGCGATGCGCGCACCGAACCGGGCGCGATTGAAACGTGCAGCAGCGCGCCCTAGCCAATCACGGAAACCATTACGAAACCGGATGCGCCCTTTTCCTCGGCAATCGGGGGTGCTAGGCGCGCCGCAGGGTACAAACAACAACAGGTGGGACGCTTTTAGGATGGCAGATTATCCAAGCAGTTTTGATCGCGAGGATCTTCTTAAGTGCGCGCGCGGGGAATTGTTCGGGCCCGGCAATGCACAATTGCCCGAACCGCCCATGCTGATGATGGACCGGATCACCGAAATCTCTGGCGATGGCGGGCCGGGTGGCAAAGGGCACGTGGTTGCCGAGTTTGATATCAAGCCTGACCTGTGGTTCTTCGATTGCCACTTTCCCGGCAACCCGATTATGCCCGGCTGTCTTGGTCTTGATGGGCTGTGGCAGCTTACTGGTTTTAATCTGGGCTGGCGCGGTTGGAAGGGGCGCGGCTATGCGCTTGGCGTGGGCGAAGTGAAGCTGACCGGCATGGTCCGGCCTGATCGCAAGCAGCTGACCTATTTCGTTGATTTCACCAAAGCTGTGCAAACCCGCCGGCTGACCATGGGTGTGGCCGATGGCCGGGTCGAAGCTGATGGCGAAGTTATTTATCAGGTCAAAGACATGAAAGTCGCCTTGTCAGAGGCTTAAGGGGGATTATGCGCCGCGTTGTTGTAACAGGATTGGGGATTGTCTCTTCAATCGGGAATAATCAAGCCGAAGTGCTCGCTTCGCTGAAAGCTGGCAAATCCGGCATCACCTTTAACGAGGATATGGCCCAGCACGGGTTTCGCTCGCAGATTGCGGGCGCGGTCGATCTTGATGTAAAGGAACATGTCGACAAGCGCACGCTTCGTTTCATGGGGCCGGGTGCGGCCTATGCGCATATCGCGATGGGGCAGGCGATTGCAGATAGCGGGCTTGAAGAAAAAGACATCGTCGATCCGATGACTGGCGTGATTGCCGGGTCTGGCGGTCCATCGACATCTGCAATGCTGGCCGCGCATCAAACCGTGCTAAAGAACGGGTCTACCAAGCGCATCGGGCCGTTTGCTGTTCCCAAGACGATGTCGTCAACCGTCAGCGCGAACCTCGCGACGGCGTATCAGATCAAGGGCATGAATTTCTCGATCACCTCGGCCTGTTCAACCAGCCTGCATTGCATCGGCATGGCAGCGCAGCAAATAGCGCTGGGCACGCAGGATGTGGTGTTCGGCGGAGGGGGCGAAGAGCTGGATTGGACACTGTCGTGCCTGTTCGATGCCATGGGAGCGATGTCGAGCAAATATAACGACACTCCGGAGCGCGCATCCCGCGCATTTGATGCAGATCGCGATGGGTTTGTGATTGGCGGGGGCGGCGCGATGGTGGTGCTAGAAAGCCTCGAGCATGCACAGGCGCGCGGCGCGAAAATCTATGCCGAGGTCACCGGATTTGCAGCGACGTCCGATGGGGCGGATATGGTTGCTCCATCGGGTGAGGGCGGCGAGCGTGCAATGCGCGGGGCGATCAAAACCTTGGGCGAAGACCGCAAGGTAAGCTATATCAACGCGCACGGCACATCGACCCCGGTCGGTGATGTGGGCGAGATCGAAGCGGTCCGCCGGGTTTTTGGCGAAGGAAGCACGCCTCCCGTCAGCTCAACCAAATCCATGACCGGACACAGTCAGGGGGCAACGGGCGCGCAAGAGGCGATCTATTGCCTGCTGGCGCTGGAGCATGATTTCATCATCCCGTCGATCAATGTAGAAACGCTCGATCCGGAATTGAAGGCTGAAGAGATTGCAACGCAGCTCGTCGAAAATGCCGGGCTTGATACGGTTATGACCAACAGCTTTGGTTTCGGCGGAACCAATGGTTCGATGCTGCTGTCAAAGTTTCACGGGTGAATTAGAGGCCGTAAGGCCTTAAAAAACGGCGTCAGGGCCAAGAGAATAAGGTGAGATGAAAATGGGCATGCTTGCAGGAAAACGTGGCCTGGTGATGGGCGTTGCAAACGAGCGTTCAATCGCATGGGGCATCGCCAAAGCCTGCGCTGAGGCCGGGGCTGAGCTTGCTTTTACCTATCAGGGCGATGCTTTTGGCAAAAGACTGGAGCCGCTTGCGCAAAGCGTGGGTTCTGACTTTATGCTCGATGTGGATGTAACCGATGACGCATCGCTCGACGGGGCATTTGACGCGCTTACCAAACGGTGGGGCAGCCTCGATTTTCTTATTCATGCCATCGCTTTTTCCGACAAATCGGAGCTGACAGGCCGCATCCTTGATACATCGCGGGCCAATTTCAAAAACTCCATGGATATCTCGGCCTACAGCTTCATCGAAGTATCGCGCCGCGCGCATCCTTTGATGGTGGAAAACGGCGGCACTTTGATCACGCTGAGCTATATGGGATCGAACCGCGTCACGCCCAATTACAATGTGATGGGCGTTGCCAAGGCGGCTTTGGAAGCGGGCGTGCGGTATCTTGCCAATGATCTGGGGCCAGAAGGTATCCGGGTCAACGCGATTAGTCCCGGCCCGATGAAAACGCTTGCCGGATCAGCGATCGGCGGCGCGCGCAAGACGTGGAAACACACCGAAGCCAACGCTCCCTTGCGCGCCAATGCCACGCTTGAAGCGGTGGGCGGCACGGCCGTTTATCTGTGCAGCGATGCAGGTGCGTGTACGACGGGTGAGATTATCCGTGTCGATGGCGGTTTCCATGTTCTGGGGATGCCGCAGCACGACAATCTGTAAAGGCAGCGCGCAGAATGCAAATCGCCCGCACCGATCTTAGCGAACCCGATGTGATCGCTCTGCTTGAATTGCATCACGGCGAAATGGTCGGCTCTTCACCTCCCGGCACGTGTCACGTGCTCGATTTGAGCGGGTTGAAAGCGGATGATGTCACCGTGTTTGCAGCGCGCGATGGTGACAGTTTGCGTGCAATCGGAGCGATCAAACGACACGCCGATTTTGCCGAGATCAAATCCATGCGCGCCCATCCCAGCGCGCGCGGCACCGGGGCGGGCAAGCGGATGCTGGAGCATTTGATTGAGGCTGCGCGCACGCAAGGCTTTGCCGAAATCAAATTGGAAACAGGATCGGGGCCAGTGTTCGAAGCCGCGCTTGGCCTTTACCGCAAATATGGATTTGAACCCTGCGATGATTTTGGGGGCTACACGTCGGGCGAGTTTAACCAATTGTTCGCGCTTCGCCTTGCTTGAAGGGGGCGGATATGAGCGAGGCCAAACCGCCGCCTTTATCCAGTTGGCTGCGCGAAATTCCCAATCTGGCGCTGATCTGGTCCAGCCCCGTGCGCCCTGTTCGCCCGCCAATTGCAGCGAAGCCGCAAAAGGAAAAGCTTCCCCCTGTGCTGGTCTTTCCCGGCATCCTTTCGAGCGATTATGCCACATCTTTGATGCGCCGCACGCTTAGCGCGCATGGCTATCCGGCCTATGCATCAAAAATGGGGGTGGTGACCGGGGTGACGCCTGAATTCTTTGCCAAAGCTGAAGCACGGCTTGATGCGGTGCATGCCCGGCACGGGCAAAAGGTCTGCGTTATTGGGATCAGCCTTGGCGGATTGTTCGCCCGGGTGCTGGCGCAGCGCCATCCTGAAAAGGTGGAACTAGTGATGACGCTTGGCACGCCGTTTTCGGGTAATCGGCGCGCAAACAATGCCTGGCGTTTGTATGAAGCGATCAATGACCACAAAGTCGATGCGCCGCCGCTGCCTGATGATCCCAGCGCCAAACCGCCAGTAAAAACGCTCGCCATATGGTCGCCGCGCGATGGAATTGTCGCGCCAGAATGTTCATGCGGGCGCGAGGGCGAAAGCGATCTGCGGATCGAAGTGAAAGAGCGGCATTTCCAGTTTTCCGCCAGCCGCCCCTCCATTGATCATGTGGTGCAATTGCTGGGCGAGCATGCGGCGTGTGATTAGGTCTCGCTGGCTCGCATCGGAAAGATCAGCGACACCGCCAAAGCGGTAAGCGCAGTTCCAACCGCGCTCCACACAGCGACAGCGCCGACTGCAATGGCTTGCGCGGTCAATTGGCTCAGCATTGTGGACGTGCCGAAATAGCCCGTGCCGCCAAGGCCCGATGACAGGAACACCGCCAGCAGCAGCGCGCCCAAAATGCCTCCGACACCATGCACGGCAAAAACCCCCGCCGCATCGTCAACACCCAGACTAACCGTGACCCAGCGATTGACGGCAAAGCACCCAATCCCCGCAAGGATACCAATGATAAGCGCCGCCATCGGGGACACATAAACAGATGCCGCAGCAATCGCGGCCAGTCCGGCCAGGGCGCCTTTGGCAAAGCCTTGCGCTGATGGTTCGCCGCTGCCGGCATTTTCGAGCGCAAGCCAGGTCAGCCCGGCTGCGCTCCCGGCGCTCAAAACAGATATCATGGCCGCTGCGGCATTGTGATTGGCGCTGAGCGCAGAGGCTCCATTGAGCGCCAGGGATGCGGTCCACAAAAGGCCCATGCCAAGCATGATGGTAGTGGGAGAGACATCGGACACGGCGCTTTTCTCAAACCCTTTGCGCGGCCCTATCAGAACCGCGATCACCAGAGCGGAAATGCCAGTTGCGGTGTGGACAACCAGACCGCCCGCATAATCAATCGCGCCAATCTGCGACCGCAACCAGCCGCCGCCCCACAGCCAGTGCGCGATGGGTGCGAACACGATCAGAGTCCAAAGGCCTGCAAAAACAATCGCCCATGACAGCCGCGCGCGGCCAGCCCATGCGCCGACCAGTAAGGTGGCTGCTAATATCGCAAAGGCCATGCGAAACAGCGCAAAACCGCTTTCTGGCAAAGCTGTGCCGGAGCGCACACCGCCTGCATCAAACCCCATGCCGAGCGCTATCTGGCCAAACCAGCCATTCGTCACCGCGCCAAATCCGAGGCCATAGCCTGCAACAAGCCAAACAAGCGCCGCCGCTGCGGTGATGCAGGCGCTTTGCAAGATGGCTGCGCTGCGCTGCGGCGCGCCCAAATGGCCCGCTGCGAGTGCGCCTGCGCCCAACGCTCCAAGACCGATGGCCATTACGCTGGCGCCCAGGACGAATGCGCCATCCGCACCGCTGATAATTACAGCAGCCTGCCGTCCTGATTCTTGTGCCGCCGCCGATTGCGCCCCCGCCATACCGATCAGCCGATCAACGCGGTGAGCACTTGGTCAGGCGGGCGATGCCCATCGGCCCAAAAGCGGATATTGGCGATCACCTTTTCGCCCGATGCCTCGCGCCCTTCCGCAGTGGCGCTGCCGATATGGGGCAGGGTCATCACATTGGGATGGGCGATCAGGCGCGGATCGACATTGGGTTCATCTGGATAGACATCAAGTCCAGCGCCGATCAGATGCCCGCTTTCCAGCGCGCTTACCAAAGCGTCATTGTCGATCAATTCCCCGCGCGCGGTGTTAACGATGCTGCTGCCCGGTTTCATCAAGGCGATCCGGCGCGCATCGACCATTCCGGCTGTTTCGTCTGTCAGCGGGCAATGCAGTGATAATATATCTGCCTGAGCCATCAGATCATCGACATTGGGGACAAAGCGCACGCCCAGCATGCTTTCCACCGCATCAGGCAGCGGTTTGCGATTGGTGTAGGCGACCTCAAGCCCGAAAGCGCGCGCGCGGTGTGCAACCGCCTGACCGATGCGCCCCATGCCGACAATGCCGAGCACTTTGCCGCCGAGCTTTCGGCCCAGCAGGCCCGATGGTGCCCAGCCTGTCCATTCCCCCCGGCGCACCAGGCCAGTGCCTTCGCGAATGCGGCGCGGCACACCGATAATCGCCGCCATTGCAATATCGGCGGTGTCATCGGTGAAAACGCCTGGCGTGTTGGTGACAGGGATTTTGCGAGCGGCTGCTGCGGCAAGGTCGATATGTTCAGTGCCCGCGCCAAAACTGGCGATCAGGCGCAGATCCTTGCCTGCCTGCGCGATCATGTCTGCATCGATCCGGTCTGTGACTGTGGGCACCAGGACATCGCAATCCTGCATCGCAGCGATCAGCGCATCGCGGCTCATCGGGATATCTTCGCTGTTAAGCCGCGCTTCGAACAGTTCCGCCATGCGCGCCTCGACGCTTGGCATGAGCTGGCGAGTGACAGCGACTTTGGGACGTCCGGCTGAAAATTGGGGCGATGCGGTTTGGTTGGCCATGGCACAAGGGCTAAAGCGAGTAGGGCGGCCCGGTCAAGGGATGCAGGTCCTTGATGCGAAACCTTTCCCAACTGTCTTGATGAAAGCGGGCCATCGGCGCTATTGCTGGATGTTATGATCACTCGGCTATTTTCTTTGTTCGCTTTGGTTTTGATTGGCGTGATGGGCGGTCCTGCTGCTGTTGCACAGGATGCCGACACGACCGAATGGCGCAGCTTGCGCTATGAAGAGGTGCGCATGCGCGTTGGGCCTAGTCAGGATTACCCGATTGACTGGGTCTATAAACGCAAAGGATTGCCAGTGATCGTCATCCGCAAACGCGAAGCGTGGAGCCTGGTTGTCGATTACGAAGGGACACAGGGCTGGATTGCGGACAGCCAATTGAGCGGCGTGCGCGGCGCGCTCATCATGGGGGAGGGCGCGACCGAATTGCGCGCAAAACCTGATGCAACGGCGCAAATCCGCTGGCGCGCTCAGCCGGGCGTGGTGGGTAAGCTTGGCACATGCCAAACCGATTGGTGCGAAATTGATATAGAAGGCCGCACCGGATGGGTGGCGCGTGACAGGTTATGGGGCACACGCGCACCCCAATTGCCGAGCGAATAAAGCGGCAGCGCCAAGATTACCTCAGCGCTGCCGCATAACATCAGATCATTTCAACAGCGATCGCGGTCGCTTCCCCGCCGCCAATGCACAGACTGGCAACGCCTTTGGTTTTGCCTTGAGCTTTCAGCGCGCCGAGCAAGGTCACGATGATCCGCGATCCCGAAGCGCCGATTGGGTGGCCCAGCGCGGTGCCGCCGCCATTTACGTTAATCTTGTCATGCGCAATGCCCAAATCGCGCATCGCAAACATAGCAACGCAGGCAAACGCTTCGTTCACTTCGAACAAGTCCACATCATCGACTGACCAGCCCGCTTTATCGAGCACTTTCTGGATTGCGGGGATGGGCGCGGTGGTGAATTTGGCAGGCTCATGCGCATGGGCTGCGCTGGCGACAAGACGCGCGACAGGGGTCAGGCCTTTTTCCTTGGCGACGCTTTCGCGCGTCAAAACCAAAGCTGCCGCGCCATCCGAAATCGAGCTGGAGGTTGCCGCTGTGATCGTGCCGTCTTTGGCAAATGCAGGGCGCAGCTGAGGGATTTTGTCAGGACGGCCTTTGCCCGGCTGCTCATCGGTTTCAACCGTGACATCGCCTTTGCGCGTTTTGAATGTCACGGGGACGACCTCGTCATCAAATGCCCCGCTGGAAATGGCTGCATTGGCGCGTTCGAGCGAGCTGATCGAATACTGGTCCATGTCTTCGCGCGTCATCTGGTATTCGTCCGCGGTCGCCTGCGCAAATGTCCCCATCGCGCGGCCTTCCTCATAGGCATCTTCCAGCCCATCAAGGAACATATGATCATACGTCGTATCATGGCCCAAACGCGCGCCCGAACGGTGCTTTTTGAGCAGATATGGCGCATTGGTCATGCTTTCCATGCCGCCTGCAACCACCATGTCGATAGTGCCAGAGGCAAGCGCTTCTGATCCCATAATCACCGTTTGCATGCCGCTGCCGCAGACTTTGTTCACCGTGGTCGCTTCAACCGATAAAGGCAGGCCCGCTTTCACTGCCGCCTGGCGGGCAGGGGCCTGGCCCAAGCCTGCGGGCAACACGCATCCCATATACGCACGGTCCACCTCTTCGCCCGCTACGCCTGCGCGCTCCACTGCCGCCTTTAACGCCGCCGCGCCCAGATCGGTTGCGGCCACATCCGCCAAAGCGCCTTGCATGCCGCCCATTGGAGTGCGTGCATAAGACAGGATGACAATGGGATCTTGGGCAGAAAAATGAGCCATAGCAGGAAGAATCCTTGTGTGATTAAATGGTGCAGTGCGTCATGTAGGATTGTGCGAGCGCGTTGGCAAACGATGACGATCCGCTTGCTCAATCGCTGCATTTGCGCAAGAAGCATGGCAAATAACAACTTACCAGCTTCGGGGAGAGACCAATTGGCCGATAATCGCAAAGCAGAACTTGATGCTCTGTTGGACCGCCAGCGCGCAGCTTTCACAGCGTCGCGCCCGGAAGGGATCAACATACGCAAAGACCGGATCAAGCGTGCGATGGCTTTGGTCAAGGAGAACGGCGAGGCGTTTGCTAAGGCTATGGCTGATGATTTCGGTAGCCGTTCGGTGCACCAAAGCATGCTCACCGATGTCGCTGCGACGGTGGGAGCGGGTAAGCATGCGCTCAAACACATCGACAAATGGTCCAAGCCCGAAAAACGTCCGGTGCAATTTCCGCTCGGGCTGCTCGGTGCGAAAGCCGAGGTTCGCTATGAACCTAAAGGCGTGATTGGCATTTTGTCGCCATGGAATTTCCCGCTGCAACTGGCTTTCGGCCCACTTATGCAGGTATTGGCCGCTGGCAATCGCGCCATGATCAAGCCTAGCGAATTTACAGAAAGCACGTCGGCTTTGATGGCGGAGCTGACGGCGGAGTTTTTCGCAGAGGACGAAGTGGCTGTTATGACAGGCGGTCCGGAAGTGGCGGCTGCTTTTTCCGAAATGCCGTTTGATCATTTGGTTTTCACCGGCTCAACCCCCACTGGCCGACTTGTTATGCAGGCGGCTGCCAAAAACCTTGTTCCAGTTACGCTCGAACTGGGCGGAAAATCTCCCGTTATCATGGGCCGCAGCGCCAATTTTGAAAAAGCGGGCGAACGGATCGCTTTGGGCAAGATGATGAATGCCGGGCAAATCTGCCTCGCGCCTGATTATATGTATGTGCCCGAGGACAAACAGGACGCAGCGGTCGCAGGGGTGACCAACGCGACCGCATCGATGTATCCTACCCTGCTCGAAAATGATGATTACGCTTCGATCGTGTCAGACCGGCATTTTGAGCGTTTGCAAGGTCTGGTCGAAGATGCGCGCGACAAGGGCGCTGAAGTGATCGAAGTCAATCCGGGGCACGAGATTTTCGGCAGCACCAACAGCCGTAAGATGCCGCTCAATATTCTCAAAAACGTCACCGATGAAATGAACGTGATGCAGGAAGAGATTTTCGGGCCGATCCTGCCGGTGATGACATACAATTCGATCGATCAAGCGGTTGATTATGTGAACGAGCATGATCGCCCGCTGGGCCTCTATTACTTTGGCGAGGACAAGTCAGAGCAAGAACGCGTTCTGTCCCGCACCATTTCGGGCGGGGTCACCACCAATGATGTGATCTTCCATGTCTCAATGGAAGACCTGCCCTTTGGCGGTGTTGGCCCATCGGGTATGGGCAGTTACCACGCGATTGAGGGCTTCCGTGAATTCAGCCATGCGCGCGCAGTTTATCATCAACCCAAGATCGATATTGCGGGGCTGGGCGGCTTCAAGCCGCCTTATGGCAAGGGCACAGAGAAAGCCGTCGCGCAAATGATGAAATAGCATTGGAAAATGCGGGCAGGGGCGCTATTGGGCCGCCTGTTCGCTTTTACGCAACAGATATGCCCGCTTTTGCTGGTAATTCCGTGCGTTCCCGTGCTTGCGCATTTGAAAAGACGGGCTTAGGGCGCTCTTGGGACAAATCAGCTTGGACAATGCCGTGTTAGATTTAAGCCAGTATCTGCCGATACTGATCTTCATCGTTATCGCTCTTGCGATATCGTGCCTGTTTGTGTTTCTGCCGATGGGCGTTTCGCGCTTGACCGGAGCGCACAATCCCGACGCGGAAAAACTGTCGGAATATGAATGCGGTTTCCCCGCGTTTGAAGATGCCCGCAGCCAGTTCGACGTGCGCTTTTACCTCGTCGCGATCAGCTTTATTATTTTCGATCTTGAGGCAGCGTTCCTGTTCCCATGGGCGGTAAGCCTGGGTGAGACGGGCTGGATTGGCTGGGCCGGGATGATGACATTTTTGGGAATTCTGGCCATCGGCCTTGCCTATGAGTGGAAGAAGGGAGCTCTGGACTGGGAATGAGCAACATTATCACGCCTCCCAATGCGCTTCCCATTGCGCCCACAGGTTCGCAAGCTGGTTTGCCAACCGCTCAGCCCGGCGATGTCAAAACGCCGGATGCGGATTATTTCAACGCGCTCCAAACAGAGGTGAATGACAAGGGTTTCCTCGTCACCTCGACCGAAGACTTGTTCAACTGGGCGCGCACCGGCTCGCTGTGGTGGATGACATTTGGCCTTGCCTGCTGCGCGGTGGAAATGATCCACGTAAACATGCCGCGCTATGATATGGAGCGGTTTGGTGTGACCCCGCGCGCATCTCCGCGCCAGTCTGACGTGATGATCGTCGCTGGCACGCTCTGCAACAAAATGGCGCCTGCATTGCGCAAGGTGTACGATCAGATGTCTGATCCGAAGTATGTCATTTCGATGGGTAGCTGCGCCAATGGCGGTGGATACTACCACTATTCCTATAGCGTGGTGCGCGGATGTGACCGGATTGTACCGGTCGATATCTATGTGCCAGGTTGCCCTCCGACTGCCGAGGCGCTGCTTTACGGCGTGATGCAATTGCAGCGCAAAATCCGCCGCACTGGGACGATTGAGCGTTAGATATGGCCGCCGTTCACTCCGCCCCCAAATTCGCGTCTAATGAAGGCGTGCTGGATACGCTTTGCGAGAGCCTGAGCGTTTGGCTTGACGCCTCGCGTGAAGAGCATGGTGAGATCATCCTCACGGCAAAACGCGACCAGATTGCCAATGTCCTGAAAATTTTGCGCGACGATCATCAATATCAGCAAATGGTTGAGATTGCGGGCGCGGACTATCCGGATCGCGCTGAGCGTTTTGAAGTCGTCTATATGCTGCTCTCGCTCACCAAGAACCACCGGGTCATGGTGAAATGTTCCACCAACGAGAACACGCCTGTCCCCACGATCACGCATCTCTGGCCCAATGCTGGTTGGTTGGAACGCGAAGTGTTTGACATGTACGGTGTCGTTTTTGATGGCAATCCCGACTTGCGCCGCATTCTCACCGATTACGGGTTCGAAGGGCATCCCTTCCGCAAGGATTTCCCGATGACGGGCTATACCGAGCTGCGTTATTCCGAAGACGAAAAGCGGGTCCTCTATGAGCCGGTTGAGCTGGCGCAGGATATGCGCACGTTTGATTTCCTCTCGCCGTGGGAGGGTTCGGATTACGTGCTGCCCGGTGATGAAAAGGCCAAAACGCCCGCGCCTGAACCGGACGCTCCTGAAGCTGAAAGCGAAGAGCCGCCTAAAGACGGCGTCGAATTTGATATCGAGGAGGGCGAATAATGGGCATGCAAGTCGAAGAATCGCTCACCACAGAAGGCGATGTCATCCAGAACTACACGATCAATTTCGGCCCTCAGCATCCGGCCGCGCACGGCGTTTTGCGCATGGTGATGGAGCTGGATGGCGAAGTGATCGAGCGCGTCGATCCGCATGTCGGCCTGCTCCATCGCGGCACTGAAAAGCTCATCGAAACAAAGACCTATCTTCAGGCTTTGCCATATTTTGACCGGCTCGATTACTGCTCGCCGCTGGCGCAGGAATATTCGTATGTGCTCGCGATTGAGAAACTGCTCAACATCGAAGTGCCAGAGCGTGCGCAATATCTGCGGGTGCTCTTTGCTGAGCTCACCCGCATCTGCAATCACATGCTCAATATCGGCGCGCATGTGATGGATGTGGGCGCGATGACGCCTAACCTGTGGGTGTTCGAAATCCGCGAGGATTGTCTCAACTTCTTTGAGCGCGCTTCGGGTGCGCGGATGCACTCTGCCTGGTACCGCCCCGGCGGTGTGCACCAAGATGTGCCGGAAAAGCTGCTGGTCGATATCGGCAATTGGATCGACACACGCCTGCCGGAGATTTTCGGCGATGCGATGAGCCTAGTGACTGACAACCGCATTTTCAAACAGCGCAATGTCGATATCGCGGTTGTGGGCCGTGATGATGCGATTGCGTGGGGTTTTTCAGGCCCGATGATCCGCGCTGCTGGCATCCCATGGGATCTGCGCAAATCGCAGCCTTATGATGTGTATGACCGGATGGAGTTCGACATTCCTGTCGGCACCAATTCCGATTGCTATGACCGCTTTATGGTGCGCGTGAACGAAGTTTACGAAAGCGCCAAGATCATCAAGCAATGCCTGCGCGACATGCCAACCGGCCCTGTCGCCAGCACCGACGGCAAAGTCTCCCCGCCCAAACGCGGCGAAATGAAGCAGTCGATGGAAAGCCTGATCCACCACTTCAAACTCTACACCGAAGGCTTTCACGTGCCCGAAGGCGAAGTTTACGTCGCCACCGAAAGCCCCAAGGGCGAATTTGGCGTCTATCTCGTGAGCGATGGGACGAACAAACCCTATCGCTGCAAAATCCGCCCGACCGCGTTCTCGCACCTGCAAGCGATGGAATTCATGAGCAAAGGCCACATGCTGCCTGATGCGACCGCCATTCTGGGCGCGATTGATGTGGTGTTTGGGGAGTGTGATCGGTGATTGACCTTCTCCGAGTTCTTTGGGCTGGCGTCACCGGTTTTCTGCTCGCGATCATCGTCGTGGAGTATTCGCTATTTGACATCACCTACGGCCCCATCAAGTTGGTCTTAAGCTGCGTATTTTTCGCGCTGATGGCGTTTGGGGCAATTTCTGCAAAACGCGAGAAAGCTAGAGCGCATGGCTGACCGTACACCTGCACCAGATACCCCCGAACTCCGCGCGCGTTGGGGCTCTTTCGCGTGGACGCCTGAGAACAAGAAAAAGGCCGATCGTGAGATCGCCAAATATCCCAATGGTCGTCAAAAATCGGCGGTAATGGCGCTGCTTGATCTGGCGCAGCGTCAGGTTGGCGAGGAAACCGATACGCAGGGTTGGCTGCCCATGCCGGTCATCGAATACATCGCCGACTATCTCGAAATGCCGGCCATCCGCGTGCTCGAAGTTGCGACGTTCTATTTCATGTACAACATGAAGCCTGTCGGGAAATACCACGTGCAGGTGTGCGGCACTACGCCGTGTATGCTTCGTGGTTCTGATGAAATCATTAGCGCGTGCAAAAAACGCGGGATGGAGAAGGGCAAAGTCTCCGAAGACGGCCTTTGGACGCTGACCGAGGTGGAATGCATGGGCAATTGCGCCACTGCTCCCATGGTCCAGATCAACGATGACAATTTCGAAGATTTGACGCCTGAGCGGCTCGACGCAGTGCTTGATGCGCTGGCCAAGGGCGAAACGCCCAAGGCGGGAACGCAGGAGCCCGGTCGGCACACCTCGGAGCCTTCGGGCGGCCCGACAACGCTCAAAGAAATGGTTGGTGCCAATCACGATTACCGGAGTGACTGGTGATGAATGGCGGCGTTCTTGCCATGATGATCGCGGGCTTTGCCTGCTTCGGTGTTGGCGCGTATCTCGCCGCCACTGATGAACGATCAACAGGTATTGTTCTCATGGGCATGGGTTTGCTTTTTCAGGTGCTGACTTTGCGCCAGCTTAGAATTGCAAAGAGTAAGGGATCGAATGATGCTGGCTGATAAGGATCGCATCTTCACCAATGTTTATGGCTTTCAGGACGCGGGCCTCAAAGCGGCGCAAAAGCGCGGCGATTGGGATGGCACCAAGGCTCTGATTGAGCGCGGCCAAGAAGCGATCATCGAAGAGATCAAGGCCAGCGGATTGCGCGGGCGGGGCGGGGCGGGCTTTCCCACCGGCCTTAAATGGTCATTCATGCCGAAATCGTCTGCTGATGGGCGGCCCAGCTTCCTGGTTATCAATGCGGACGAATCCGAACCGGGCTCATGCAAGGACCGCGAGATCCTGCGTCACGATCCGCACAAGCTGATCGAAGGCGCGCTGGTGGCTGGCTTTGCGATGCGTGCGCGCGCGGCCTATATCTATATACGCGGCGAATATATTCGTGAGGCCGAAGCGCTGCAAAAAGCCATCGATGAAGCGAACGCCGCCGGGCTGATCGGTAAGAATGCCAGCGGTACTGGCTATGATTTCGACGTGTTCATGCACCGGGGTGCAGGCGCGTATATCTGCGGCGAAGAAACCGCGATGATCGAAAGTCTTGAGGGCAAAAAAGGCCAACCGCGGTTAAAACCGCCATTCCCGGCAGGCGCAGGCCTTTATGGCTGCCCGACTACGGTCAACAACGTCGAAAGCATCGCTGTCGTGCCGACGATCCTGCGGCGGGGTGGTTCATGGTTTGCAAGTTTTGGACGTGAGGGCAATCACGGGACGAAGCTATTCCAGATCAGCGGCCATGTCGAAAAGCCGTGCGTCGTCGAAGAGGAAATGGGGATCCCATTCGAAGAGCTGATCGAAAAACACTGCGGCGGCATCACGGGCGGTTGGGATAATCTGCTGGCGGTTATTCCCGGCGGTTCTTCGGTGCCGCTTGTGCCTGCTGAACAAATTCGTAGCGCACCAATGGATTTCGACGGGCTGAAAGAGCTTGGCTCCGGCCTTGGCACGGCAGCGGTAATCGTGATGGACAAATCCACCGACATCGTGCGTGCGATCTCGCGTCTCAGCTATTTCTACAAGCACGAAAGCTGCGGCCAATGTACGCCATGCCGTGAGGGCACCGGTTGGATGTGGCGCATGATGGAACGCCTGCGCACAGGCGATGCGGCGATCGAAGAAATCGATATGCTGCAAGAGGTTACCAAACAGGTCGAGGGCCACACAATCTGTGCGCTTGGCGATGCAGCCGCATGGCCGATCCAGGGCCTTATCCGTCATTTCCGCCCAGAGCTGGAGCGGCGGATCGAAGAACATAACTCTCAGTTTGCGGAGGCTGCGGAGTGAGGTGGGCAATATCTTTGAACTTTTACTCAGCTTTCTTGGCGGGACTTCAGGCAACGGATCTCATGCTTCTGAAAGCGATACAAGGACGCGCAAGTTTGCAATGGTCTTTGCCGCTGTTTTATTTGTTGCCGTTTGCGCGCTCCATTTCGGTGGGGTCATCTGATGCCTAAAGTCACCGTAGACGGCGAAGAAATCGAAGTGCCAGCGGGCGCGACTGTCCTTCAGGCTTGCGAGCTTGCGGGCAAGGAAATCCCGCGTTTCTGCTATCATGAACGCCTTTCGATTGCGGGCAATTGCCGCATGTGTCTTGTCGAAGTGAAGCCGGGGCCGCCCAAACCTCAGGCGTCTTGCGCGCTTCCCGCAGGTGACGGGCAGGAAATCCGCACCGATACGCCGATGGTCAAAAAGGCGCGCGAAGGGGTGATGGAGTTTCTCCTGATCAATCACCCACTGGATTGTCCGATTTGCGATCAGGGCGGCGAATGCGATTTGCAAGACCAGTCCATGACCTATGGCAAGGGAGCCTCGCGTTACACCGCAAATAAGCGCGCGGTAACTGAGAAATACATGGGTCCGCTGATCAAGACAGTGATGACCCGCTGCATTCACTGCACGCGCTGTGTCCGTTTCTCCGAAGAGATTGCAGGCGTTGATGAAATCGGCGCGCTGTATCGCGGCGAAGACATGCAGATCACGACCTATCTGGAACAGGCCGCAGCGCACGAATTGTCAGCCAATGTGATTGATCTGTGTCCGGTGGGCGCTCTCACTTCGCGGCCTTATGCGTTTGAGGCGCGCCCTTGGGAGTTGAAGCGTACACTGAGCATTGATGTGTCGGATGCGGTGGGCGCCAATATCTCGCTGCATTCCAAAGGCCGCGAAGTGATGCGTGCGCTGCCCCGCGTGAATGATGATGTGAACGAGGAATGGCTTTCGGATAAAGGTCGCTATCAGGTCGATGGCTTGACCAAACGCCGCCTGGATAACGTGTTTGTGCGCCGCGATGGCAAGCTTGTGGCGGCGGACTGGAACGAAGCGTTCGGCGTTATCAAAGATGCTTTGGGTTCGGACAAATCCTCGATCGCAGCGGTCGCTGGCGATATGGTCGATTGCGAGACTATGTTCGCCGCGAAGGCATTGCTGAAAGCCAGCGGATCAAGCCTGCTTGAAGCGCGCCAGACCGGCATGACCTATGATGTTTCCAACATGGCGGCTGTCAATTTCAACTCGACCTTTACCGGGATTGAGACCGCCGATTGCATTCTGATCGTCGGTTCGCACATTCGCTGGGAAGCCGCCTTGGTGAATGCGCGTATTCGCAAGGCTGTAAAAGCGGGAGCGAAAGTGTTTGTTGTGGGCCCTGAATGGGAGACGACATACCCCACGACATTCCTTGGCGAAGACCTGAAGGTTCTCAACCGCGTGCCCAAGGCTTTGGGCGATGCGATGAAAGCGGCGGATCGTCCAGCGGTTATCCTTGGCGGTGCGGCTTTGGCTAAGGGCGCGCTGGGTGCCGCGCTCAAGCTGGTCGACAAGTTCAAGCTGGTTCGCGATGATTGGAACGGCTTCAATGTCCTCCATATGAGCGCGGCACGCATGGGTTCGCTGATGCTCGATTTCACTGTACCGGGCGGCATGGCAGAGGTGGCGGGCGCGAAGCCGAAAGTGCTGCTCAGCCTTGGCGCGGATGAAATGGACCACTCTTCGTTTGCGGATGCGTTGAAGGTCTATATCGGCCACCACGGCGATAAAGGCGCGCATGCGGCTGATGTCATCCTGCCAGCGGCAAGCTATGCTGAGAAAGACGGCACCTACGTCAACACCGAAGGCCGCGTGCAGTTTGCTGAGAAAGCGGTGTTTGCACCTGGCGATGCGCGTGAAGATTGGACGATTCTGCGCGCGCTTGCTGATGTGCTGGGTGTGAATGTCGGCTTTGACAGTTTTGGCGAATTGCAAGCCGCGATGATCGGCGAAGTGCCTGCTTTGGGTGAAGAAGGGCTGGCCGATTACGGCGCGCTTCCCAAGGCTGACGCTTCCGCGAAGGCAGAGGGCGAGATTAGCGCTTATCCGATTGCGGATTTCTACCTCACCAACCCGATTGCGCGTGCAAGTGCGGTGATGCAGCAATGTTCTGCGGAATTGCTGCACGGGGATGAGATGAAGGAGGCTGCGGAGTGAATTCCTTTGAAGTGATCCCCAGCGAAGGCTGGGGTCTCCCGCAAATTCGATGGAGGTCCCAGCCTGCGCTGGGGCTCGCATTATGACAGATTTCTTCGTTTCCCTCGGCCTTCCCTACGAAGCCGCATGGACCATCGCGACCATCGCGGGCATCCTGCTGATCGCGCTACCGCTGATGCTCGCGGTTGCGATGGTGATTTATGTCGACCGCAAGGTTCTCGGCGCGGTTATGCTGCGGCGCGGGCCCAATGTGGTGGGGCCGTTTGGTCTGCTCCAATCTTTCGCAGATGGCCTCAAGGTCTTCTTGCAAGAAACCATCATTCCGAGCGCGGCCAACAAGGGTATTTTCCTTCTCGCCCCGATCATCACCTTTACCGTGGCGCTGGCTGCATGGGCGGTCATCCCGTTTGGCGAGGGGTTGGTGCTGTCCGACATCAATCTCGGCCTGCTCTACATCCTCGCGATATCCTCGCTTGGGGTATACGGCGTGGTGATGAGCGGTTGGGCGTCAAACTCCAAATATCCGTTCTTCTCCGCCATGCGCGCCGCTGCGCAGATGATCTCCTACGAGGTCTCGATCGGCTTTATCCTCGTATGCGTGGTGCTGTGGACCAAGTCGTTCAACATGACCGATATCGTGATGGCGCAAAAGGGACATGGTCTGGGGATCGTAAACGGGTTCTTTTTCAACCCGCTGCTGTTCCCAATCTTCGTGGTGTTCTTCATCTGCGCCTTGGCAGAAACCGCACGCGCACCCTTTGACCTTACCGAAGCGGAATCGGAGCTGGTTGCCGGATACCAGACCGAATATTCAAGCATGAGCTTTGCGCTGTTCTGGCTGGGTGAATATGCGAACATCCTGCTGATGTGCTCGTTGTGCACGATCCTGTTCGTAGGCGGATGGCTGCCGCCTGTGGATTGGGCGCCGCTTTATGTGGTGCCAGGCTTTATCTGGTTCCTGCTCAAGACCTTTGGGTTCTTCCTCGTCTTCAGCTGGATCTGGGCAACCGTACCGCGTTACCGCTATGACCAGCTGATGCGGCTTGGCTGGAAGGTCTTCCTTCCGATGAGCTTGATCTTTGTGGCGCTGATTAGCGGGTATTTGATGGCGACGGGGCATTGGGCATGAGCTGGCTTCTTTTTTCGTTGGCTTCACTCTCATTTCAGGAACCGGTCCCGATGAAGGTGGTTCCTACTCCTCCTTCGACAGCGCCGATGCCTGCGGTCGTATGGAGCTGCAACTTTTCCGATACGGAGGGCGGTACAATTGTACTCAACGGGCAAATCCCGGAAGTTCCGGCGGGTTGGGATCATTATGACCGCTTAGAGGTCAATGTCGAAGGTCTCGCTCCAGAGTTTTTGTTGGGTAAGCAGAAGTTCGAGATAGCGAACTCGCCGAAAGCAAATATTCGTCGATATTCCTTCTCCGCACTTGGGCCCGACGGAATGGAGTATATTGCGAACTTCCAGTTCGTACGCGACCAACTTAGCCTGGCTACAATCAGTCGATACACTCCACCAACCGACTCTGACCACGGGCGTATAGCAGCCTTTGCGACCGGTGCGTGCAGTCCGAGATTTAAAAAAATTGGCGAAAAGGTGCTTAGCCAATGACCTCCATCACCCAGCTCGCTAAGAGTTTCACCCTCTACGAGTTCGTCAAGGCCCACGCGCTGACCTTGAAGTATTTCTTCAAACCCAAGGTGACGATCAACTATCCGTTTGAGAAATCACCGCTCTCCCCGCGCTTTCGCGGCGAGCACGCTTTGCGCCGCTATCCCAATGGCGAAGAACGCTGCATTGCGTGCAAATTGTGCGAGGCTGTCTGCCCCGCGCAAGCGATCACGATCGAATCCGAACCGCGCGAAGACGGCAGCCGCCGCACGACGCGCTACGATATCGACATGACCAAATGCATTTACTGCGGTTTCTGCCAAGAGGCGTGCCCTGTGGATGCCGTGGTCGAAGGTCCAAATTTTGAATACGCCACCGAAACGCGCGAAGAATTGCTCTATGACAAGGCAAAATTGCTCGCAAACGGTGACAAATGGGAACGGGCCATTGCGGCCAATCTTGAAGCGGACGCTCCCTATCGTTAGGGGCGTGCACGAAACACAACAGGGATAAGCGATTCCGGACTGTCAGCATTCGCTAAAAGTCCGGTTTCGAGGGATAACAAAGGGATCACATTGCCGCTTTCTGGACCTCGGCCTTTCGCCGGGGTGACGATTTGGCCAAGCTCATCATGATACAGGCACTCGCCTTCTACCTTTTTGCAGGCATCGTCATCGCTTCAGCGGTGATGGTAATCCTGTCGCGCAACCCGGTGCATTCTGTGCTGTGGCTTATCCTTGCCTTCTTCAATGCAGCGGGTTTGATGGTCATTGTGGGCGCTGAGTTCATCGCGATGCTGCTGGTGATCGTCTATGTCGGCGCGGTCGCTGTGTTGTTCCTGTTTGTCGTGATGATGCTCGATATCGACTTTGCGGAAATGCGGGCCGGGCTGATCAAGAATTTTCCGCTCGGCATTGCGATGGCGATTATTCTGCTCGCGGAACTCGGGCTTGCACTGGGTGTCTACGGCGCTGGCGGGTTGGTGCTGGGCGATGCGGCTGCCAGTGGCGGCGCGCAACTGGTCGGCGAAAGCAATATCGAGGCGATTGGGCGGCTGCTTTACGGCAAATACATTCTGCTGTTTGAGATCGCCGGGATCATTCTACTGGTTGCCATGATCGGGGCCATTGTGCTCACGCACCGTGAAGCCAAGCCGGGTGCGCGGGGCCGTCAGGATATCGGCAAACAAATCAGCCGCCGCCCGCAAGATGCCAATGTGATGAAGCAACCGGCCGTTGGTGAGGGGATTGAGCTGTGACGTCACCCATCGGCATTGAACATTATCTGGTGGTCGGCGCGATCCTGTTTGTGCTGGGCGTGCTGGGTATCTTTATCAATCGCAAGAACGTCATCGTGATCCTGATGTCGGTTGAGCTGATCCTGCTCAGCGTGAACATCAATCTGGTCGCATTCAGCGCGTTTATGAATGATCTGACCGGACAGATTTTTGCGATGATGGTGCTGACCGTCGCGGCGGCAGAGGCTGCTATCGGACTTGCCATTCTCGTCATCTATTATCGCGGCCGGGGCACGATCGCGGTCGATGATGTCAATCAGATGAGAGGGTAACGGATATGAGCCCCATTCTCATCATCGTGTTCGCACCATTGATCGCGTCGATCATTGCCGGTTTTGGCAATCGCGCGCTGGGCAATACAGGCGCAAAGGTTGTCACGACCGGCGCTCTGTTCCTCTCAGCAATCCTCAGCTGGCCGATCTTCATCGCCTTTATCACAGGCGATGCCATTGCAGAGGTGGTGCCGGTGCTCAAATGGGTTCAGTCGGGCGATATGAGCTTTGACTGGTCGTTCCGTGTGGATGCGCTGACCGCTGTGATGCTGGTTGTGATCAACAGCGTGTCCGCGCTCGTGCATCTGTACAGCTGGGGATATATGGAGGAAGACCCGGATCAGCCGCGCTTCTTCGCTTACCTTTCGCTGTTCACTTTTGCGATGCTGATGCTGGTGACGGCTGATAACCTCGTGCAAATGTTCTTTGGCTGGGAAGGTGTGGGGCTGGCCTCGTATCTGTTGATCGGTTTCTGGTTCCGCAAGCCAACCGCAGGCGCCGCTGCGATTAAGGCTTTTGTGGTGAACCGCGTCGGCGATCTTGGCTTCATGCTGGGAATATTCGGCACGTTCCTGGTGTTCCAGACCACATCAATTCCGGCCATTCTTGACGCTGCACCCGCGATGAGCGGAGCGCAAATCTCTTTCCTTGGCATGCGCGCGCAGACGATGGATGTGCTGTGCATCCTTTTGTTTATCGGCGCGATGGGCAAATCAGCGCAATTGGGGCTTCACACATGGCTGCCCGATGCGATGGAGGGGCCCACACCGGTCTCCGCTCTGATCCATGCGGCCACCATGGTGACAGCGGGCGTGTTTATGCTGTGCCGCTTGTCGCCCATGTTTGAGGCTGCTCCTGTTGCGCTTATGGTGGTAACGGTAATCGGCGGGGCGACCTGTTTCTTTGCCGCGACCATTGGGACCACCCAGTGGGATATCAAGCGCGTGATCGCGTACTCAACGTGTTCGCAGCTGGGTTATATGTTCTTTGCCGCTGGCGTGGGCGCCTACGGTGTGGCGATGTTCCACCTGTTCACGCATGCCTTCTTTAAAGCGCTGCTGTTTTTGGGTGCAGGCTCGGTCATCCATGCGATGCATCATGAACAGGATATGCGGTATTATGGCGGCCTGCGCAAAGAGATACCGCTGACATTCACCGCGATGCTTTTGGGAACGCTCGCGATCACGGGGCTTGGCGTGTATCACCTTGGCGTGGGCTTTGCTGGGTTCTGGTCAAAAGATGCCATTCTTGAGGTTGCGTTTGCGCGCGGCACGGGCACGGGGACCATGGCATTCTGGCTGGGTGTGACCGCGGCATTGCTTACCAGTTTTTACAGCTGGCGGCTGATGTTCCTCACTTTCTGGGGCAAGCCACGCTGGATCGAAAGTGAGCATATCCAGCACTCCGTCCATAAAACGCCCGATGAAGCAGGTGAAGACACGACCGGCGGATACCACCCGCATGAAAGCCCGCTGACGATGCTAATCCCGCTGGGATTGTTGAGCGTGGGTGCCGTGGCCGCGGGCCAAGTGTTTGCGCCGAGTTTCCTCGATGATGCAGCTTTTTGGGCCGGGTCGATCTTTTACAATGAAAACCTGATCCACGCGATGCATGCGGTGCCTTACTGGGTGAAGTATTCTGCGCTGATCGTCATGGTGCTTGGTTTTGCAGGCGCATACCTCGCCTATATCGCCAAGCCCGATATCCCGGCCAAATTCGTCGGTACATTTGGCTGGCTGCACAATTTTGTGTTCCGCAAATGGTATTTTGACGAGCTGTATGATCGGATCTTCGTAAAGCCAGCCTTCTGGTTTGGCCGCCAGTTCTGGAAACTGGGTGATATCGGCACGATTGACCGGTTTGGCCCGAACGGTGTTGCCGCCGTTGTTCAGCGCGGATCGGTCGCGGCGAAGTCAATACAGTCTGGCTATCTCTACACTTATGCGCTGATCATGCTTTTGGGTCTGATCGCCGCTGTCACTTACGTGCTGCTCTAGGGGCGATATAAGAGCAATGGACTTTCCCATCCTCACCGTGATGATGCTGGTGCCCCTTGCGGGGGCAATTGGGTGCTTGTTCGCAGGGCAGGGCTCACGCCTGATCGCTTTGCTGGCGACGCTGGTCACATTTGGCCTGGGCGTAATGCTTTGGGCCAATTACGATATTGGCGGGGCGCAGTGGCAGTTCACCGAGCGCTATGAATTGGTTGCAGGTTTCAATTATGCGTTGGGGATTGATGGCATCGCGCTGATGCTGATCATGCTGAGCGTGTTCCTGATGCCGATCTGTATTTTGGCCAGCTGGGAAGCAATCCAGAAACGCGTTGGCGAATACATGGCTGCGTTTCTGTTCATGGAACTGCTGATGATCGGCACTTTTGCAGCGCAGGATATCTTCCTGTTCTACATCATGTTCGAAGCAGGCCTGATCCCGATGTATCTGATCATCGGCGTTTGGGGCGGCGATAACCGGATCTATGCGAGCTACAAATTCTTCCTCTACACACTGATCGGTTCTGTGCTGATGCTGATCGCGATGTTCTGGATGGTGGCGACCGCTGGCACTTCGGACATCCCGACCTTGATGCAAACCGATTTCCCGCCGGCGGCTCAGACATGGCTGTGGCTGGCGTTCTTTGCGAGTTTCGCGGTGAAAGTGCCGATGTGGCCGTTCCACACTTGGCTGCCCGATGCTCACGTTCAGGCTCCAACCGCCGGTTCTGTGATCCTGGCGGGGGTTTTGCTGAAACTTGGCGGATATGGCTTTATCCGGTTCAGCCTGCCGATGTTCCCCGCTGCGAGCGCGGATTTCGCCTGGCTCGTCTTTGCGTTGTCGATGGTTGCGGTGGTTTATACGTCGCTCGTCGCCTTGGTGCAGTCCGATATGAAAAAGCTGATCGCTTATTCCAGCGTCGCGCATATGGCGATTGTGACGGTCGGTCTGTTTGCTTTCAACGTGCAAGGCATTGAAGGCGCGATCATCATCATGCTGAGCCACGGCCTTGTATCGGGCGCGCTGTTCCTGTGCGTAGGTGTGATTTACGACCGCCTCCATACCCGCGAGATTGAGCGATATGGCGGCTTATCGATCAATATGCCCTATTATGCGGTCTTCTTCCTGCTGTTCACCATGGCGAGCATCGGGCTTCCCGGAACCAGCGGTTTTGTCGGCGAATTCCTATCGCTGGCGGGTATCTATCAGGTGTCCACCTGGGTCGCTTTGGTTTGCACCACTGGGATCATTCTTGGTGCGGGGTATATGCTTTACCTCTATCGCCGGGTCGCCTTTGGCGTTCAGAAGAACGAAGACGCGGCGGCCATGGGCGATATCACTGTGCGCGAATGGGCGATGCTTGCTCCCATTGCTGCGGTTGTGATGTGGATGGGTGTTTACCCAGAAAGTTTCCTTGCTCCGATGCGTGAAGACATCAAAGCGCTTGATGCGCGACTGATCCTGTATGCTCCGCAAAGCGACAGCCGGCTCGAAGTCCTTCCGCCATCCGGCAAGGCGGCGAATGAAGTGCCCGCTCCTGTAGCGCATGATGCAGAAGGGGCGCACTGATGCTCGATTTCACGCAATCCTTTGGGCTGATCATTCCTGAGCTGATCCTGACGGGCGCGGGCCTGCTGTTGCTGCTGATTGCTGCATGGGGTGGAGACAAAGCGGCCCGGACAATCGCAATCCTTGCAGCGACCGCTTTGTTCGGTGCTGGCATTGCGCTTGTGCCCGATCTGCATTTTGGAACGGACGGGCCGGAAACCATCGCGTTTGGCGGATTGATGCGAGTCGACAGTTTTGCTCTGTTTGCCAAGGCGCTGATTTACCTTGCCGCGATTGGCTGCCTTGTGGTTGCCCCGCAGTTTTTTGCGAGCCCCGCCGCGGGTACAGAACGCGGCATGCGGGCCGAATACCCGGTGCTGATGCTGTTTGCGGCAGTCGGCATGAGCGTTATGGTTTCGGCCAGCGATTTCATGACGCTTTATATGGGGCTGGAGCTAAACTCACTCGCTGCCTATGTCCTCGCTGCCATCTTGCGCAATGACAACCGGTCGGCAGAGGCAGGTCTTAAATACTTCGTTCTTGGCGCGCTCGCTTCGGGCATTCTGCTTTACGGGATGAGCCTGCTTTACGGCTTCACTGGCGGAACTGATTTCGCGACCGTGCGCGCTGGGCTTGAAGGCGAATTGGCTTATGGGCCGCTCTTCGGGCTTATTTTTGTGATGGCCGGCCTAGCGTTCAAGATCGCGGCTGTTCCCTTCCACATGTGGACACCCGACGTTTATGAGGGCGCTCCAACACCGGTCACCGCATTCTTTGCCACTGCTCCGAAAGTCGCCGCTGTCGCTTTGACTGCGCGCGTGGTTTTCGATGTGTTTGGTGCGCAGGTCACCGCTTGGCAGCAGATCGTGATGTTCACAGCGCTTGCCTCAATCGTGTTCGGCGCATTGGGCGCGATCGGGCAAGAGAACCTTAAACGGCTGCTCGCCTATTCCTCGATCAACAATATCGGGTTTATCCTGTTGGGTCTGGCCGTGGCGAACCAATCGGGCGCGAGCGCGATGCTGGTTTATCTGTTTATCTATGTCGTGATGAGCCTGGGCAGTTTTACCGCATTGCTGATGCTGCGCGATAACAGCGGCAATCTGTATGAAAATCTGAGCGATGTCGCAGGACTTGCAGTCACGCGTCCGGCGATTGCACTGTGCTTATCCGTGATGATGTTCAGCCTTGCCGGCATTCCGCCCTTGTTCGGGTTTTACAGCAAGTTCGTCGTCTTCAAGGCTGTGGTTGACGCCAATCTCGTTGCATTTGCCGCCATTGCCATTGCGGCGAGCGTTATCGGCGCGTTTTATTACATCAAGGTGGTGAAAGTCATTTGCTTTGATGAACCCGCTGGCCTCGCAACAGGGAAAAGCGGCGCTGCGCATTGGGTCCTGTTGGCGATTACCACAGCGATCATATCGCCGCTTGGCTATTTGATGACAGGCTCGCTTACCGATCTGGCCGATAAGGCGGCAGCAGCGCTGTTCATGGCGGTTTGAGCCCACCTGTAACCATTGAAGTGGTGGAGGAAACCGGCTCGACCAATGCCGACCTGCTGACGCGTCTTGGCTCTGGCGAGCATATCGATGAGGGGTATTGGCTGCGTGCAAAACGTCAGAATGGCGGGCGAGGGCGGCTAGGACGCAAATGGGAAAGCCCGGTGGGCAATCTGTTTTGCAGCACTTTGGTTAATCTGCACGCAGAGCCTCATGCTGCGCACACGTTGTCTTTTGTCGCAGGCCTGGCATTGGCAAATACGATGAGGCGTTCGCTGCTGCCCAAAAGCAATATCGAATTGAAATGGCCCAATGACGCGTTGATCAATGGCGCCAAGATTGCCGGCATCCTGCTCGAACGCCGTGCGAGCAGCGTGGTGGTGGGGATTGGCGTGAACGTTTGCTACGCCCCCGAAGTAGAGGGCCGCCAGACCACGAGTATCCTCAACGAGAACGGCAAACATGGCGGTGGGTGCGATCTGGTCTTGTCGATCCTTGCTGAAGAATTTGCCAAACGGCTTGCCCTTTGGCGCTCAAAACCTTTGAATGAAACACTGGCAGCTTGGACCGATGCAGCGCACCCAATTGGCACTCCGCTGATTACGGGCACGGGTGATGCGGCTGTCGCAGGCACTTTTGCGGGGCTGGATGATGATGGCGCTTTGCTCTTGCGCTTGGCGGATGGAGCGATCCGCACTATCCATGCCGGCGACGTTTCGTTGATTGCGCAAGAGGAAACCTGATGCTGCTGGCTGCTGATGTTGGAAACACCAATGTGGTGTTCGCGCTGTTCGAAGGACGCGAGGTAAAAGCACGCTGGCGAATTGCCACCGATCCGCGCCGCACAGGTGATGAATATGCGGTGTGGCTGCTCCAATTGCTCAGCATTGAAGGGGTAGAGCGCGAACAGATCACGCAGATCATTTTCGCCTCAGTTGTCCCGCGTGCTGATCACAATCTGACCGTTTTGTGCCAAAAATATTTCGGCATAACGCCGCTGAAAGCGGGCGAGGGGGATGCCGCCTGGAGCTTTGCCATTGATGTCGATCAACCCAGTTCATTGGGCGCGGACCGCGCGCTCAACATTCTGGCCGCGCATACCAAATATGGCGGCGACATTATCGCGATTGATTTTGGCACTGCGACCAAATTTGAAGCGATCGATTTCACCGGCGCTTATAAAGGCGGTTCTATTGCGCCGGGTATCAACCTCTCGCTCGACGCGCTGGTCGGAAAAACAGCCAAGCTGCCCCGCATCGCGGTTCGCGCTCCGACGAGCAAAAGCGTGATTGGCCGCAACACCGAAGACCAGATGCTGATTGGCGTTTTCTGGGGCTATGTCGCCATGATGGAAGGCATAGTCGAGCGCATGAAAAGCGAAATTGGCCGCCCGGCAAAGGTTGTAGCGACCGGCGGGCTCGCCATATTGTTTGATGAGGCGACCGACATTTTCGATCACGTCGATGCCGACCTTACCATTCAGGGGCTTGCCATTCTGGCTGAACAGGCCAAGGCGTAATTCCCTCTAATTTAACGAGTATTTCCTCTACCGTGAAAAAGAATTTCAAGCCCGAAAACGAATTGCTGTTCCTGGCGTTGGGGGGCTCCGGCGAGATTGGCATGAATGTCAATCTGTATGGCTGCGATGGTAAGTGGCTGATGGTCGATCTGGGCATGACTTTTTCCGGCGGCGAATATCCCGGCGTTGATCTGGTCTTTGCTGATCTGGAGTTTATCGAAGATCGCACCGAAGACCTGCTTGGCATTGTTCTAACTCACGCGCATGAAGACCATATCGGAGCGGTGCCGTATTTTGCCGGCGAGCTGGGCGTGCCGCTTTATGCGACGCCGTTCACGGCCGATTTGGTTGCGCGCAAACTGGAAGAGGCCGGGCTGCAGGGTCAGGTCGAACTCAACATCATCCCTGATGACCACGGCGAAATTGCGCTGGGCCCGTTCACGGTCACCTATCTACCGCTAGCCCATTCCATTGCAGAAGGTAACGCGCTGCTGATTGAAACGCCCTATGGACAAGTTTTTCATACAGGCGATTGGAAGCTGGATGAAGAACCCATCATTGGTGAACCGACCACGCAAGAAGAGCTGACTGAGATCGGGGATGACGGTGTGCTTGCGCTGGTGTGTGACAGCACCAATGTCTTCAATCCCAACCCGTCAGGTTCTGAAGGCGCGGTGCATCGCGGATTGATGGAGGAAGTCGCCAAGCATGAAGGCAAGCGGGTTGTTGTGACAACCTTCGCCAGCAATGTTGCACGCTTGCAAACCTTGGGCGAAGTGGCCCGCGAAACAGGCCGGCAAGTGTGCATTGCGGGCCGCTCGCTTGACCGGATATTGGAAGTAAGTCAGGCCAATGGTTACCTTACCAATTTTCCTGATCCGATTGATTTTGACACGGCCATGCGGTTGCCGCGCGGGGAGGTGTTGATCCTTGCCACAGGCGGGCAGGGCGAACCGCGCGCTGCGCTGGCCCGGATGGCGGATGATAATCATCCCATTGAACTGGCGCGCGGCGATGTGGTGCTGTTTTCCTCGCGTCAGATCCCCGGCAATGAAATTTCCATCGGCAAGATGCAAAACCAGCTTGCCGCGCGCGGGATCACGATGGTGACTGACAGGCAGAGCTTTATCCATGTGTCCGGTCACCCCGGCAGGCCCGAACTGGAGGCGCTGTATGGCTGGCTGCGGCCAGAAATTCTGGTGCCGGTGCACGGCGAAATGCGTCACATGCAGGAACAGGCCCGCGTTGGAAAAGCCCGCGGCATCGCGCATAATGTTGTCCAATCCAACGGCGATATCGTCAAACTTGCTCCCGGCAAGCCTGCGACTTTGGCGCAGGTCCGCAATGGGCGGCTTGTCCTTGATGGCGATATCATCGCTCCGGCTGACGGCGAGGCGATCAGTATGCGCCGCCGCATTGCGCATGAGGGATTGATGACGGTGGCATTGGTCAAAGGCAGCAATCCGGTGATCGATTGCATCGGTTTGCCTCTGGATGAAGACATGCCTGAATTTATCGCCGAGACCCAAAGCGATATTCTGTCAGCCCTGCGCAAGCTAAAAGGCAAAGACGCGCAAGACCCCGCTGCCGTTCACGAAGCGGCACGCCTTGCCGCCCGCCGTGCGGCGCGGCGATGGTCGGGTAAAAACCCGCAAGTGCGTGTCCTGATGCCGGGTCTGGTGCCGAGCTAACCCGCTATGCAATGGACGTCTATCATCGCGATCTATTTCCTCATCTGGGTGATGAGCGCGTTTGTCCTCTTGCCTTTTGGCGTGAAGACGGCGGACGAGGTTGGCGACAAAACTGCACCCGGACATGCAGAAAGCGCGCCCGTTAATTTTCGGCCCGGAAAGGTCGTCATCCGCGCGACTGTGATCGCGGCTCTGCTCACGACGTTGTTTGTGCTCAATTTTGAATATGGCTGGATCAGCGCCGATGATCTGAACATCTTCCCCGAACCGCCAACAAAGCTCTCTGCTGACGATTGAGCCTAATTGCGCAGCCGCTCAATGCCCTGCGCAAGCGCAACGTAAAGTTTGCCCATATCCGAACCCAGCACGGTCACACCCAGCGCATTACCATCGCGCGTTGACAGCATGGAACGCAGCATAGCTTCGAAGTCGTGGATGTAGCGGTTCACATTGGCGTGAAATTCGCTGTCCGACTGGTAAAGTTCGGAGATTTCCTTGGCCTGAGAATTGTCGATCAGGCGCACCGCACGGCGGGTGAATATTCCGCGATCGCCTTTCAAATAGGCGTTCCATTCCGTGTCTGGCACTTCGCTCGACAATGCGGACGCGATATCGATTGCGCCGGAATTAAGGCTGTCGGTGATGAGCGCCATGCGGCGGGCGAAATCGTTATTGACCTGTTCTTCTGCCAGTTCCCGCGCGCGAGTGATGCGCTGTTCCAGATTTCCCGTGAGCTCGTTTACTTTGGCCAATTGATCGCGCAATTGAGTGGTCGCCTCACGCCCAGCGCCGGATGCTTTGGATGTCGCGTCCTCAATTTGCGCGATGGCAGAGGCGCTTTCGTCGCGCAAAGATTGCGATAGCTGCTCAACCGCTTCCGTGCTGATCTGTGCGGCAAGCGCCTCAACCTTCTCTTTGGCGCCATTTTCAAGCGAGGCAAAAGTCGTCTGCGTGGCGGTTTCGAGCGATGTGATAGCCTCGCGCAGTTTGTCTTGCGTGGCCCCTGCAAATTCTTCGCTTTCCGAGGTGATCTGCGCCAGCCCGCCGCGCAATCCGTGCAGTTTTGCCAAAGCTTCGTCCGTATGTTCGGAAAAGCGCGCCGTGATCTCTTCAATCGAATTGTCAGCCCGTTCAATCTCGCCGTGGGCTTTCGTTAGATAACCGCTCAAATCTTCGCCGCGCTGCGCTGTTTCCAGGATCACGCCTTTGAGCGCGCCGGCACGTTGTTCCACATCACCCAGTTCGCTCGCTGCGGACTGGATCGCCTGCGGGAGCTCTTCGCGCGTGTGGTGGACGCCCAATTCGATGTTTTCGAGCACTTTGAGAGCTGCATTGTTTATTTCTTTGAGCGCTTCGGCGGTTTGGCCAAGCGCCAAGCGTTTGTCAGACAAGGTCTTGCCCAGATCGCCAAGCCCTTCTGACAGGCTGCGCCGCGACATATCGCCTTGTTCGCCGATCCGTTTGATAAGCGCACCCATCTCGCCAAACTGTTCGCTCAGCGCAGCGCTTTGTGCAGACAGCTTTTCCGTTTCCTGCGCATGCAGATCGCGCTGCTCGGCCATGGCGGCATCGAGTTTCGTGAGGCGCTCAGCCAGTATTTCAGCGCCGCGCGCCTCGCGCTGTTCGAATTGCGTTTGGCGGTTTGTCATTTCGTCGAGGAACCGGATATCGCGCTGGCCAAGTAAAGTGTCGAAATCCGCGGCCTCTTTGTGCAGGCTTTGCACGCGGACTTTGGATGCTTCGATGGAATTGCGATCCAGCGTGTCAACCTGTTCGAACAAATCGGTGACATTGGCCTGAATTTTCTCAAGCGCGGCTTTCTGCCTGTCGCCCGCCAATTTTTCAGCGTCATGCAATTTCGCAATCAGCGTGTCGGTTTCGCCCTGCAATCCAGCAAATCGGCCACTCAGTGAAGCAAAGGCCTGCGCCTCTGTTTGGTCCATTTCGCTGCGGTATTCTGCGGCCTTGTTTTGCAGCAAATCGAACCGAGCGCCTACGGTTTCTTCCAAACGGGTGATCTCGGTATCAAAATCGCTCAGTGTGGCGCGAACCCGGTCGCCCATACCGCTGATTTGCTCTTCGCTTGACGTGCCAAGCGCTTGGATTTTCTCAAATTCGCCCGTCATGCTTTCAAGGCTCTGCTTGGCCGTGTCGCCAGCATTGCCGATCTGATTGGACACATCGCGCGCGGAATTTGCAATCACGGGTAAGTCATCGCGCAATCGCACCATATTGGCGAGGGCCGTATCACTTGCGGTGCCGATGGATTGCACCTGCTTGTCGTTCTTTTTGATCAAATCCTGCAAAGACGCGGCATGTTCGCCAATGCGCTCGCTCGCCACACGGCCAAGCGATTCCAGATCGCGCGATTGAGAAGCGAGAAATTCCCGCGCAAGGCTCAGCTCGCGATTGACCACGGTAAGCCGGGTTTCAAGCTGCGCGCTTTCCTGACTAAGCAGCGATGCCGTGGTAGCAAAGCGATTGGCCTCAACCCGCGAATTGCGCATGGCGAGCAGCCAGATCACGCAAACCAGCAGCACGGGCACCGACCAATCAATGATCCAGCGAACCCATTGCGCAGGCGCCACAGCGGCCGCGTTCATCAATTCCCCGCGCATCGCCCAGCCATAAAGGGCCGTCCAGCTAAGGATTACGGTGATCGCCAGAGCGGGGATAACCCAGGTAAAGCGCGCTGAAGGTGTCTCGATCATCTCTTCGAAATACCCCGTATCTTCGTCCATCTCGGATAGGTCGAGGATGTCCAAATTGTCATCGGCCGGGCTACCGGTCTGGGCATTTTCGGCATCAGGCATATCGCCATCGTCCGCTTTTGCAGGTGAGCTGGATGAAGCTTTGCGCTTCTCTTCTTGGCGAACCGCCCGGATATGCTGTCTTTTTGACATGCCCTTCTGATACCACATGGATCCTGTGGATAAACCCTCCATTAACCCTTAGTCGCCTAGTGTTGCCTTTATGGCATTTGAAAATGGAGCCCTTGATGCAACTCTGGCAGCGGCGGCAGGTGATGATCCTGCATTGCTGCGGGAATTGCGCGCCGCGTTTGTTGAAAGCGCCGAAAAGCAGCTCGATTTGCTGAAGCGTTCTCGCTGTGATGGCAATTGGAATGTTGCGGCGATGCGGCTTAAGGGTTTGGCGGCCAGCTTTCATTCTGACGAATTGCTGCTGGCGGCCGAAAATGCGCTTGTTTCTGCCCCGGGTGAACCAACGGCGATCCGAGATATCGAGACGGTTTTGCGCCAATATTCGGGTGTTTCACCAAGCTAAACTGGGCAAGCTCCGGCTCACAAGGCCGGCGATGGGTGCAATGCACTTACGAAACACTCACGCTTCGTTGCCACAAACCTATCCGCAATTGCTGCTGTGTCTTGCGATTAAATCGGCTAACGCGGGCTTAACTATAGCACCTGTATAGGCGAGGTATGGGCAAGATCGTCATGGACCAGCCGGCGACACCGCATGTCGAGCTGATGCTGCGCGCTGAATTGGCGCGTGGTGATCGTGCGCTCAGCGGCGTTGCCCCGGTTCTGTCGCACCTTTTGGCAAGTTCGGGCCATGCGCTCGTAAACGAGGACATTGTCGCCCGGCTGCGCGGCATGATGAACGACGCTGCCCGTCAATTGATCGTGGCCGCGGGGGCGCACGAACCCGAGGAAATCGCGGTTGATGCCCTGTCAGATCATTTGGCCGGCGACGGCCCCATACTGAGCCATTTCTACTCGCTCGCGATGGAAGGTCATTTGGCCTATCGGTTGGAGCAGCGATCGTCATTGGACCCTGTGCTGTGCCCGTTATTGCAAGAGCTGATCGCGTCTGAACAAGCTGAGGTGGCCGAACTTGGGATGCACGCGCTCGCCGCGCAATCTCGGTTTGTTCAAGCCCAGCGCCGTATGTCCATGCCATTGGGTGAATTGCCTGCGCGCCTCTATCACGGGGTTCTTGAGGCTTTCGAGGCATGGCCGGGGTCAGCTGCGGTATGCGCAGATGCCGAATTGGAAACGGGCATCCAGCGATTGCGCTTGGAGTATGATGAGGGGGCAACCCGTCTGGCATTGCTGACGCGCCTTGCGCGCTCCATGCGGGCAGGCGCTGTTGCAGCTTTAGACCTTGATCATGCAGGATTAGCGCTGTTCGTCACGGCTTTGGCCGCGCTGACCGGGCAGCCGCGCGACCTTGCAATCCTTGCCTGTCACGAACGTCAAGCGGCGCGCCTTGCATTGGGCCTCCGCGCTGCTGGTCTCGATCAATCCGCGATTGAGCGCCAGTTTCTGCTGCTTGAACCTGCGGAACGTCTGCCCAGCCATATGGATGAGATCGCCCCTGGAAAAGCAGCTGATTTGCTTGGGCAATCGGCTGCATGGAAAGCGGGATAAGAGCGCGGGCGATGGATCAACGCAGTTCCCTTCTTGCCGCGCGCGGTGTGACAGACAAGCTTGACCGCCTGGTCACAGCCGATGAAGCGCTTGCGGATTTGCATGAGAAATGCGGCGGAGCACTGCCGGGAACTCTGGCAATCCCGGAACTGCTCGATCTGGTGCAGCAGGGCAGGGCCATGGGCCTTCGGATTGCGCGCGAGTTTACTTGTTTTGATGGCGAGGAAGTGGTCAGCGGGTTTGCCCGCGTTCATCCCCTTGATGAAACGGACGGCGGCGGGTGCGAGCTGCTGATCGACAATTGGCAGCGCGCACAAGAGCCGCAATTGACCTCTCGCGAACTGGCAGAGCAGATCGATGCCATTGACCGCGCGTCGGCAGAAGTAAACGCGCGGTTAGATAACCGCCAGCACTTGCAATTGCTAAGCGGTTTGGCGCCGGATACCGCTGAACTGGTGGCGCTTTCCAAATCTCAGCCCGGAAAGCTATGGACGGACTATGTCAGCTTGCAAGGCGTTGCGCATCAGCAGCCTCTGCATTGGCGTTTGCTGGATGGAGCGTCTTGCACCTTTGCGGGATCGGAGCGTTCCTGGAGAGTGCGGATAATCCCGACGGGGCCGGGGACAGGCACGCCGCGCGGGTTTGAATTGCTGCTTGTCGCCGAAGAGCCACTTGTTGCAGCCGCCGATGCCGGCACCGCGGATGACCGTTCGCAAACCCGCCTGATCGGCAGTGCGCTAACCCCGGTTCTGCGCCAACCTATAGCCAGCATTATTGCCAATGCCGAAACCATTCGCGCGCGCTTGGCGGGGCCATTGCGCGGCGAATATAGCGAATATGCAGGCAATATTGCTGCCGCTGGTCAGCACCTTTCGGGGATGCTTGATGATCTTGCCGACCTCGAAGTGGTCGAAGCGCCCGGTTTCAGCACGCTTCAGGAACGGGTTGATTTAAGCGATGCAGCCCGGCGTGCAGGCGGGATATTGGGCGTAAGAGCGCAGGCCCGAAACATCACTCTCAACCTTCCGGCGAAGGACGAGCATGCGCCCGCAAACGCAGAATTTAGGCGCGTGCTGCAAATTCTCATCAATCTGATCGGGAACGCCATTTCCTATTCGCCGGAAGACAGCACTGTCACCGTGGCGATTGGCGAAGATGAAGCTTCCGAGGCCGTATTCCTGACGGTGGAAGATGAAGGTCCCGGTATCAGCGCCGAACAGGCCGAGCATATTTTCGAAAAGTTTGAACGGCTTGGGCGCGATAATGACGGCGGCTCTGGCCTTGGTCTTTATATCTCGAAAAAGCTCGCAGACGCGATGCAGGGCGAATTAGCGCTCGCCGAGCCGCAAGAACGCGCCGATCAGGGCGCGCTCTTCCGTCTCACATTACCAAAGCACAGCTAAAACGCTGGCTTTACACCTTACCGGTTGGCCAGCGGCACGTAATCGCGCGCTGTCGGTCCTGTATAAAGCTGGCGAGGGCGGCCAATAACCTGGCCTGGATCAGAGATCATCTCGTTCCACTGAGCGACCCAGCCCACGGTGCGCGCCAGAGCAAACAACGCGGTGAACATCGTTGTCGGGAACCCGATTGAGGACAGGATGATGCCGGAATAGAAGTCAACATTGGGGAACAGCTTCTTTTCCTTGAAATAATCATCGTTGAGCGCAAGCTCTTCAAGCTGCAACGCCACTTCGAACACAGGATCAGTTGTTTTGAGTGCTTCAAACACTTCGCGAAGCGTCTGCTGCATCACCGTCGCGCGCGGATCGTAGTTTTTGTAAACCCGGTGACCAAAGCCCATCAGCCGGAAGGGATCGTTCTTATCCTTCGCACGCTCGATATAGTGCGGGATCCGGTCCGGCGTGCCGATTTCTTGCAGCATGTTCAGCGCCGCCTCATTCGCGCCGCCATGCGCCGGGCCCCAGAGGCAGGCAATGCCAGCAGCGATACACGCAAACGGGTTTGCGCCAGAGGAACCAGCCAAACGCACGGTTGATGTTGATGCGTTTTGTTCATGATCGGCATGGAGGATAAAGATCCGGTCCATTGCCTTCTCAATCGCCGGATGCACCTCATATTCCTCGGCCGGAACGCCAAATGTCATCCGCAGGAAATTGCCCGTGTAGCTCAGATCGTTCTTGGGCTGCATCATGGGCTGACCCACAGCATATTTGTATGCCATCGCCGCGATGGTTGGCATCTTTGCGATCAGGCGGTGCGATGAAATCTTGCGATGCTCAGGATCGGAAATGTCAGTGCTATCATGATAAAACGCCGAAAGCGCGCCCACAACGCCGCACATAATCGCCATCGGGTGCGCATCGCGGCGAAATCCCTGGACGAACTGTCGCAGCTGATCGTGCAGCATTGTGTGTCGAGTGATCGTGTACGTGAAATCGTCAAGCTCTTCGCTATTGGGCAATTCACCGTTCAGCAGCAGATAGCTGACTTCCATAAAGCTGGATTGTTCGGCCAATTGCCCAATGGGATAACCGCGATGGAGCAAAATGCCTTCATTGCCATCAATATAAGTGAGCGCGCTTTCGCAGCTGGCCGTCGATTTGTAGCCCGGATCGAAAGTGAACGCACCGGTTGACCCGTATAGCTTACGGATATCGACCACATCGGGGCCAGTGCTGCCTTCTAATACAGGAAATTCGTGGGTCTGCCCGCCCAATTCGAGTTTCGCCATTTTGTCTGCCACACTGTATCTCCTGTCCAATTTTTACCGCAAAAAGACGCGGCTAAGACGCTTCGGCGTCGAGCCGGGCCAGCGATTCATCCCGTCCCAAAAGGACGAGAACGTCAAAAATGCCGGGCGAAGTCATCGTTCCGGTCAAGGCAGCGCGCATCGGCTGCGCAAGCTTGCCAAAACCCAATCCCATGTCCTCAGCTAAGGCTTTCGTAGTGGCTTCGAGAGCGTCGATTGTCCAGTCATTTTCACTGCCCAATCGTGCAGAAATTTGCGCTAATCTTGCTCGCGCCTCATCATCGAGCGCCTTCGCCGCTTTCTCGGTCATTTTAAGCGGTGTGGTTGCAAAAAGAAATCCTGCACCATCAACCAGTTCATCGACTGTCTTCGCACGCATTTTTAGAGCGGGCATTGCCTTTTCCAAAAGCGCATGATCCGCGCCATCACCCATCCGTTCCGCCACCAATCTGGCCAATTGCGCATCATCAGCCTCGCGCAGATAGTGCCCGTTGAGGTTTTCGAGCTTTTTCAGGTCAAATCGTGACGGGCTTTTGCCCACACCTGACAGGGTGAACAGCTCAATCGCTTCTTCGCGGGTAATTTCCTCTTTGTCGCCATGGGCCCAACCAAGCCGCAACAGATAATTGCACAAGGCTTCAGGCAGAATTCCCATGTCGTCGCGATAGGCCTCAACCCCCAAAGCTCCGTGCCGTTTCGATAGCTTCGCGCCGTCAGGCCCGTGGATCAGCGGTACATGGGCATAGACCGGCTCGTTCCAGCCGCCCTCGATTGCCTCCATCGCATGATAAATGGGAAGCTGGCGGAACGCATTGTTGAGGTGATCATCGCCCCGGATTACATGCGTGACGCCCATGTCATGGTCATCCACTACCACCGCGAGCATGTAAGTGGGTGTCCCATCGGCGCGTAGGATGATGAAATCATCGAGTTCTGCATTGCTTACCGAAACCGAGCCCTGAACCTCGTCAACAATGGCCGTCTCCCCCTGTTGCGGAGTTTTAATCCTGACAGTGAAAGGCGCATTTTGGGGCGCCTCTGACGGGTCACGGTCGCGCCAGCGCCCGTCATAGCGCATGGGCTGCTTTTTCGCCTTTTGTTCGGCTCGCATCGCCTCGAGTTCCTCAGGGGTAGCAAAGCATTTGTAAGCGTGACCAGCATCAAGCAATTGGTGCGCAATTTGCGCATGGCGCCCTGCGCGATCAGACTGAAACACGGGTGGTTCATCGTAATCAAGACCCATCCAATCCAGGCCATCAATGATCGCATCGATTGCTGCCTGGGTTGAACGCTTGGTATCGGTATCCTCGATCCTGAGCAGCGCTTTGCCGCCGTGATGACGGGCATACAGCCAATTGAACAACGCTGTTCGTGCCCCGCCGATATGCAGAAACCCAGTGGGTGAGGGGGCAAATCGGGTAACAATCTCGCTTGCCATACGCGTCCAATTCCTATTCATATCATGCGCTGAGCCGACCGGCCGCACCCCAGAAGGGACTATGGCAAATGGCTGATCTACCAACTGTTCCAATGGGAGATGATGACGCTGGCAGTGCGGCTGCCGGCGTTACCGTTTCTGATGCGACTTTTGACAAAGCCAGCCGAGATCCCACGCGCACTTGGCAAACGGGCGCGGGAATGTCCAGCATCACGGTGGCAATCTTCGATAGGATCGAGGAATTTCTTGCGAGGGCAGGCTTTGACCGCGCACCCTGGATTGCGGTTTGCTTTGCGTGCGGGATCTTTGCCTGGTTCGCACTCACAAGTCCGTGGCAATGGGCCAGCGCAATCGGGGCCGGACTGCTGCTTGCGCTGGCGGCAATGGCGGCATGGCGCGGGGTGGATGAACGCGAGCATTGCCGCCGGGCGAGCATTGCGATCGGATTGGTCTTTGCCGCTGGCCTTGCTGTGATCTGGGCCCGGTCCGAAATGGTGGGGGCGGAGCCGATTGAGAGGCCAGTGGTCGAGCGCGTGCAAGGATATGTGCTCGAACGCCAGGATCAACCCGCCGATGAACGCATCCGGCTCACCTTGGCTATCCGCGATCCCGAAACCGGTGAGAGCCGCAAGATCCGGATCAATGTCCCTTTGGCAGAGGTGGACCGGGTTGATGCCAATGCTAATGCTAATGCCATTGGGAATTCCGCCCTGAGTGAAGGCGCAGTTCTACGGATGCGTGTGCGCCTGATGCCTCCTGCGAGCCCCATGTTGCCGGGAGCCTATGATTTTGCGCGCGCCGCGTGGTTCAAGGGCTATGCTGCGACGGGTAGCCTTGTCGGGGAGATTGAGGTTATCGAGGCTCCTCAAACCAAGAGCGGTTTGAAAGGTATCCAGCGCAGCCTTGCCAATCACGTTCGCGCCAATGTTGATGGATCGGCGGGCACGATTGCTGCAGCCTTTGCGAGCGGTGACCGAGGAGCCATCCCGCAAGCTGATGAGGAAGCGATGCGCGATGCGGGCCTTACGCATTTGCTTGCTATCAGCGGACTGCATGTGAGCGCGG
This sequence comes from Erythrobacter sp. JB1-15, assembly GCF_057365035.1. Classification (NCBI taxonomy): domain Bacteria; kingdom Pseudomonadati; phylum Pseudomonadota; class Alphaproteobacteria; order Sphingomonadales; family Erythrobacteraceae; genus Erythrobacter; species Erythrobacter sp. JB1-15. The sequence goes on along the minus strand of NZ_CP200295.1, from coordinate 2,874,156 downwards.
TGATTGCCGCTGCTTATTTCGTGGTGATTAAGCTATTGGCGCTGTTCCCCGCTTTGGCTTTGCGGGTGCGATTGCCGGTTGCGGCTGCGGTAGCCGGAGCAATGGCCGGTATCGCCTACACCTTACTCACAGGCGCGCAGGTACCCACCGTCAGAGCCTGCGTTGCGGCCATTCTGGTGCTGGGCGCTCTGGCGCTGGGGCGTGATGCGCTTTCGTTTCGTATGGTCGCGGTCGCTGCGATGTTCGTCATGGTGGTGTGGCCCGAGACGGTCATCGGTCCCAGCTTTCAGATGAGTTTTTCCGCCGTCCTTGCGATTGTTGCTTTGCATTCGTCTGGCCCGGTGAGAGCCTTTCTGGCTGCGCGCGAAGAACCCTGGTGGCAGCGATTTGGACGCAACACGGCCATGCTTTTCCTGACGGGCCTGGTCATTGAGCTTGCCCTGATGCCGATTGTCATGTTCCATTTTCACCGTGCGGGCCTTTATGGAGCGCTGGCCAATGTCATCGCCATTCCTTTGGTGACCTTCATCGCGATGCCGATGATCGCGCTCGGTCTGGCTCTCGATCTGGTCGGCGCGGGCGCGCCTGTTTGGTGGATTGCCGAACGCGCGCTTGAAGCTTTGCTTGCCATTGCGCATTTCACTTCCGCTCAACCCGGCGCGGTTAAGCTGATGCCGCAAATGGGCGGCGTTACGATTGCCCTGTTTGTCGCAGGAGGGCTGTGGCTGGCGCTGTGGTCGGGCAGAGCGAGGCTGTTTGGTTTTGCTCCTGTTGCAGCAGGGATAGCCGCTTTGCTAGCCACCCCAATACCCGACATTCTGGTCGGGCGGGAAGGGCGCCATGTCGGGATCACCACCATTCAACCTGATGGGTCGAGAGCGCTGCTTTCGCTGCGAGACAGCCGTTCCTCCTATTCGCGCGATAACCTGCTTGAACTGTCTAGCGTGACCAGCGATCCTATCCCGCTTAGCGAATGGCCTGGTGCGCGGTGTTCTGCTGAGTTCTGCCTCATCACTCTTGAGCGAGGCGGCAGAGAATGGGTGCTTCTGCTTGCGCGCAACCGCAATCTGATCGAAGAGCGCGCTTTGGCTGCTGCATGCGATCAGGCCGATATCGTGGTCGCGGACCGGTTTTTGCCGCGCTCGTGCAAACCGCGCTGGCTCAAAGCGGATCGCGGTTATCTTGGCCAGAACGGCGGTCTTGCGATTGACCTTGGCAGCGAGACGATCACCACGGTTGCTACCAGCCAAGGCGAGCACGGTTGGTGGAAGGGGTTTGAGGACTGAGCCAAGCCCGCTTATGACGCGCAGCGGGGAGGGGTGCCGATAGGCTTACGCCGGAACAGAACGCACCCACCCCCCGACGCAATCAGTGATAGCGGCGCAGCAATCCTGCAAGTTTGCCCTGAACCTGCACCTCACCCGATCCATAGACCTGCGGATCATAGGCTGCATTGGCCGGATCAAGGCGCACCATGCCTTTATCCTTGTGCAGATACTTCAAGGTCGCCTCTTCACCGCGGACCAGCGCAACCACAATCTCGCCATCGCGCGCAGTGTCTGTCCGTTTGATCAGGGCGAAATCGCCATCGAAGATGCCTGCCTCGAGCATTGAATCGCCTGACACTTCGAGCGCATAGTGCTCACCGGGGCCAAGCAGGGCCGCTGGCACGGGAAGCGCGCTTTGTCCTTCGAGCGCTTCGATTGGTGCGCCTGCTGCAATTCGGCCATGCAGCGGAATGCTGATGACATCATTGGCAGGTTCGGGCTGCGAGCGAGCCGCAGCTGCTGTGCGTGCTGCCGCCAGATCGACGACTGTATCATCCGCCGCCGTTTCACCCGATGCTTTGCGCGCAGCCGGTGTTGCATCTTCGGGCATTTTGATGACTTCGAGTGCGCGCGCCCTATTGGGCAGACGGCGGATGAAGCCGCGTTCTTCCAACGCCGAAATCAGACGGTGCACGCCCGATTTGCTTTTGAGATCGAGCGCTTCTTTCATCTCTTCGAAGCTGGGCGAAATGCCGGTTGCTTCAAGCCGCTCTTGTATGAAGCGGATCAGTTCGTGTTGCTTTGCCGTCAGCATCAGGCAAACTCCTTTTGACGCACTTTCAGGCGAGGCACCAAAGCCCCCGCAGTGCAGAACTCACGCGTTCAAAGAGGCACAGTGCCAAACGGGTGTGACCCAGGGGCAAAGTGCGGTTGGAACGCTGCCCGATCACCGATAGGGTGAACGAATGAGGAACAAGTAGGCAACCAATCGGAACAAGTCAACACCCGGTTCGCTCGCAAACTGCTGCAATTCAGCCATTTCGGAGGTTATACACAGCCACTTCTTCGCCTTCAGCCACCGCACAGCTGTTTTCGGGACGCACGATCAGGCAATTGGCCTCAGCAAGCGCGCGCAAGGCACTGGAATCCTGTGAGGATGCGGGGCTCACATGCCGCCCATCGCTCACTCCTCTCACGAACTCGCGCCGCGGGCCGGTTGCGGGCACGGCCGTGGACGCGATCCGGATCTCCTCAGCCGGCAAGGGCGCTTTATCACCTAGGCATTCGCGGACCAGCGGGAGAGCGAACAGGAACGCGGTCACATAGCTTGAGACCGGATTGCCGGGTAGGCCCAGCACCACTTGGCCTTTGCGCTGTGCCACCATGAGCGGCTTGCCCGGCTTGATCGCCACTTTCCAGAACGCGAGATCCGCGCCCCAATCCGCCAAAGCGCGCTGGATCAGGTCATGATCGCCCACCGATGCACCGCCAGATGTGATGAGGATGTCAGCGCTTTCCGCCTTGGCCAAGGCCTCTGCCAGCGCTTGCATGTCATCCGCCACCGGGCCAAGCCGCATGGTGGTGCAGCCCAGCGCTTCGACCATGGCTGCGATCATCGCGCCATTGCTGGCAGGGATCTGGCCCGGTCCGCACTCGGCAGGGTCGCTTGCCAGTTCGTCCCCGCTATCAAGGATCGCGATGCTGGGCGGCCCGTGCACGGGTAGCTCACCGCATCCAGCCGACAGCGCGAGCGCGATCTGTGCAGGGCCTATCCGCGTGCCGGCGCTCAGCACGCGGTCGCCTTGCGCAAAGTCGAAGCCGCGCGCGCGCACATGGCGCCGGGGGAGGGCATTTCCTCTCCCTCGGCCAAGACCACAGAAACGCCATCAATGACTGCGTTCTCCTGGATCAGCACTCTGTCTGCGCCTTGCGGCATGTGCGCCCCTGTCGAGATGCGAGTGCATTCGCCGCCTGTCAGCACTCCGTCATAGGGCTGGCCTGCGCGTGCCTCGCCCACACGCTGCCACGGGCCTGCGCCTGCAATCGCATAGCCATCCATGGCTGACAGGTCCGCGGGCGGCTGAGTGCGCTGCGCTGTTACATCGGCAGCCAGATAGCGCCCCTGCGCTGCGCTGGCGCCGAGCTGCTCCACAGGGCCGGGGACGGCCATGGCGAGGAGCCGCTCCTGCGCTTCATCCAAGGGCAGAAGCCCGCTCACTGGCTCGCTTTCCACGTGCCCGATTTGCCGCCGCGCTTCTCGATGAGCCGCACTTCGCCGATCACCATGCCTTTGTCGATCGCTTTGGCCATATCGTAGATCGTCAGCAGGGCGGTGGAGACAGCGACCATCGCTTCCATTTCCACGCCCGTCTTGCCGGTTAGCGAGCAAGTGGCAACCGCGCGCACGCCGGTATCCTCAAAGGTGAACTCAATCCCCACCGCTTCCAGCCCCAGCGGATGGCAGAGCGGGATCAGCTCGCCTGTCCGTTTGGCCGCCATGATGCCTGCAATGCGCGCAGTGCCAAGCACATCGCCTTTGGGCGCATCGCCTTCGCGGATCGCGGTCAGCGCCTCTGACGACATGGTGATAAGGCCCGAGGCGATTGCGGTCCGCTCGCTTTGCGCCTTGCCCCCCACATCCACCATGCGCGCCGCTCCGTCATCGCCGAGATGGGTCAGTCTGTTCATACTACGCGCCCTTAACCTGAAGCATGGACCGCATGTTACACGGTCCTGAGACTAAAAACCTGCCCTGCCGCACACAGCGCTGCTCTGCCTGTCAATGCGCGCAATTCTGCGTGTTTCGGGGAGGAAATGCCAATCACATACGCCATTGGCCCTGATTGCCACAAATGCGCGTTGTAGGACAGCGCCGCTACTATCCGTCAAGCAGACGCTGCGTCGCAGCGGCGACGTCTGTTTCGCGCATCAGGCTTTCGCCGACCAGAAATGTCCGAACCCCTGACGCTTCAAGCCGCACAAGGTTTGCATGCGCGTTGATACCGCTTTCGCCGACCAACAAGACATCATCAGGCACAAGCGCGGACAGCCGCTCTGTCACGGATAGCGAAGTTGTGAAGGTTTTAAGATCGCGATTATTCACCCCGATCAGTTTGGATTGAAGGTGAGTGAGCGCGCGTTCCAGCTCTTTCTCATCATGCACTTCGACCAGCACATCCATGGCATGTTCGCGCGCGGCCTGTTCAATCTCTGCCATTTGCGCATTGCCGAGCGCCGCGACGATAATCAGGATCGCATCGGCCCCGATTGCGCGCGCTTCTGCGCATTGCCATGGATCGATCATAAAATCCTTGCGCAAAACCGGCAGATCGCAGGCCGCGCGTGCAGCGATGAGGTAATCTTCATGCCCCTGAAAATACGGCGCATCGGTAAGGACGGACAGGCACGCCGCGCCGCCAGCGGCATAATCGCGGGCGTGCTGAGCGGGGTTAAAATCCTCTCTTATCAATCCTTTGGAAGGCGAAGCTTTCTTGATCTCTGCGATCAGCGCATAGCCCGATTTGGCGGTTTCACGCAGCTGCCGCTCAAACCCGCGCGGGGGTGATTGCTTAGAAGCGAGCGTTTCCAGCTGAATATCGGATGCGCCCGCTTTGCGCGCGGACACTTCGCCTGCCTTATGGGCGCAAATTTCCTCCAGCTTGTTCATACTGCCAGCGCAATCCAACGCTTTAGCAAATCCTCTGCGCGGCCAGCATCAATCGCTTCTGCCGCCTGGCTGGCGCAGTCCTGCCAGTGATCGCTCTTGCCCGCCACCATCAGCGCGCCCGCGGCATTAAACACGACTGCATCGCGGTATGGTCCCGGCGTTCCTTGCAGCAACGCTTTCAATGCCGCTGCATTGTGAACCGCATCATCGCCCCGGATCGCTTCAACAGGAGCATTGGCAAGGCCGGCCATGCTCGGATCGACCCTGCGCATTTCAAACGCATTGCCGCTGACCCAGGCTGCCTCGTTTCCTCCGGCAAGGCTCAATTCATCAAGCCCCTCATCGCCTGACACAATCATCGAACGCCCCGTGCCAAGCTTTGCCAAAGCGCCCGCGTAAATCGGCACATAGGCAGGCCGGGCAATCCCAATCAATTGCGCGGTGACCCCGGCGGGGTTGGACAGCGGGCCCATCAGATTGAAAATGGTGCGTTTGCCAATCTTTTTGCGGATCGGTTGAATACGGCCCATGGCGGGGTGGTGGTTTTTGGCAAACAGAAAACAGATGCCAATTTCGCCCAACGTCTTTTCGGCCGTTTCGCCCGCTGCATCCATATCCAGACCCAGCGCTTCCAGCGTATCGGCTGCGCCCGCTTTGGAAGAGGCAGCGCGGTTGCCGTGTTTGGCGACCGGCACGCCGCATGCGGCCACCACGAGGCTGACGGCGGTGGAAACATTGAGCGTGTGATGCCCATCACCGCCTGTCCCGCAAACATCAATGGCATTGCCGGGCGCATCAATGGGGATAAGCCGCGCGCGCAATGCCCGCGCAGCGCCAGCGATTTCGTTTGAGGTTTCGCCCCGCTGCGACAGCGCGATAAGAAAGCGTTCAATCTCCGCTTCGTCCGGCGCGCCATCGAGCAGCGCGCCAAAGGCGGTTTCCGCCTGCGTTTCGGTGAGCGGCGTGTCGATATCGGGCAGGGCGGTCATGCGGGCTCTCTATCAGGCTCTCTATCAGTCAGGCTATCAGGCAGGCGCGCATCCATGCCGCACAGGTTCAGGAAATTGGCGAGGAGCGCGTGACCATGCTGGGTCGCGATGCTTTCAGGGTGAAATTGCACGCCGTGAATGGGCAGGGTCTTATGATGAAATCCCATAATGCTGGGGTGATCACTGCCGGGTGTGTCGGCATGGGCATTGGCGATAAGCTCGCTCGGCATATCGACCACTTCAAGGCTGTGATAGCGCGTCGCGGTGAAGGGGGAAGGCAGGTCTTTGAAAACGCCGCTGCCATCGTGAGTGACAGGCGAGGTTTTGCCATGCATCAATCCGCCGCGCACCACAGTGCCGCCAAAATGCTGGCCAATGCTTTGATGGCCAAGACACACGCCAAGCAAAGGTGCGCCTGCATCCGCGCAGGCCGCAACCAGATCAAGGCTGATACCTGCTTCATTCGGGGTGCAAGGGCCGGGGGAAATGAGATACCCCTTGGCCCCGCGCTCCATCGCTTGGGCCGCAGTGATCGCATCATTGCGAACGACTTCCACTTCTGCCCCCAATTCCATCAGATAATGGACAAGGTTGAAGGTAAAGCTGTCGTAATTGTCGATGACGAGAATCATGGAAGAGAGCCTTCGCGCAAATGGGGCGGGGGTTCAAGATTGGGTGTGCGGGGTTCGCAGGGCGCTTAGCCCCTTATCAGTCACAATCGCCCCAATCGCTCCCACCCCATAGGCGAGGATATCGCCCCAGGTGAATGTCGTGCCAAGGACAATGCGCGCCGCCCGGTTATCCTCCAACCCCAGCATCGTTAGAACGTCCAGATATTGCATGATCTCAATCACAACCGCGATGCCAAATGCGATGAGCGCGGCTGTCACCAAGCGAAACTTCAGGACGCTAAGCAGTCCGCAATAGACAAACATCACCGCCAGCACATCGCCCAATATGGGCCGCACAAATGCGTCGCGCACGAACAAGGCGATATAGACTTCGGCCGCAAACAATGCCGCAGCGGCAAGGGCATAGCCGCGGTGAAACCTCACAATACGGGCCATCTCACATCAAAGGCCGGCAAAATGATCGGTTGCGCGCACCAATCCATCCACAATGCCCGGCTCGCTGGCGGAATGGCCTGCATCATCGACAATCCACAAATCTGCTTTGGGCCATGCTTTTTTGAGCGCCCAGGCAGCGCCCGGCGGGGTGCAGATATCATGCCGCCCCTGCACGATAATGCCGGGAATATCCGCCATGCGCGCTACATCGCGCAGCAATTGGCTTTCTTCGAGGAAAAAGTCCTCAAGGAAAAACCGCGCGCATATCCGGGCAAAGGGCACGGCTTTGGCAGGATCGGCAAAATCTTCGAGCAGGCCTGGATTGGGCAGCAGGGTTGCGACCGTTCCCTCCCACAAAGACCATTGCTTGGCCGCTTCAAGCCGCACAGCCTCATCCTCGCTGGTGAGGCGGGCGTAATACGCTTTTACCAGATCACCGCGTTCCTCTTCGGGGATTAGGCCAGTAAAGGCGTCCCATTGTTCGGCCATGATCTCGCTTGCGCCATATTTATAGAGCCACGTCTTTTCGCGCTGGCGGGCAAGGAAAACGCCGCGCAGGATCAATTCTGTAACGCGTTCGGGATGCTTTTGCGCGTAAGCAAGCGCCAAGGTGGAACCCCAGCTGCCGCCAAAGACCTGCCATTTGTTAAACCCGCAATGTTCGCGCAGCCGCTCCATATCGGCGACAATGCGCCATGTGTCATTGTGCTCTATTTGCGCGAAAGGAAGCGATTGGCCGCAGCCGCGCTGGTCAAACAGCAGCACGTCATAATGGGCAGGGTTCCATTGCTGGCGGTGCGAAGGGGCCATGCCGCCGCCGGGGCCGCCATGCAAAAACACCGCAGGCCGCGCGCCGGGCGTGCCGACACGTTCGTAATAAAGCGAATGCCCTTCGCCGACATTGAGCATGCCTGTCTCATACGGCTCTATCGCGGGATAAAGCGTGCGGCGCGGGGCGCTCATTTCTTGGTGACAACCACGATTGGCCCGGCGCGCTTTGTATCCAGCCTGCCCGTTGCCGGATCCCACAGGGCCGACACATTGCTATCGAGCAGCAGCGCATTGGGCGTGCCAAGGCGATCTTTGAAGAACCGCGCGATCTTGCCAAAGCTGACAGGATCATCCGCGATCACGAAATGCGCTGTCCCATCCGCGCCAAGCCCCACGCCATTGCGCACCGCGCGCGATGGGCCATCGGTCTGGATTTCGGGGTGAAGCTTTCCATCGATCACCAGCATGGGGCCGGATTGCGTGCCGAAATTGGGCCGGTCTGAGACATTGCGCAAGAAACTGTCGGCGGTGCGCATGCGCCACTGCCCGCCCGTACCATAAAACACGCCATTGGGCTTGAGGAAGAAATTGCCGCTTCCGCTCTCTCGGTTGAGCAGTTTCAATCGCTCGCCTTTTTCCACGTAATAACCAAGCGCGCGCAGATCATCGCCAAACGCGCCTGCATTCATGGCAAAGGCGACTTTGGTCTTGTCCGCTGTCGCCGCATAGGCAGACAGCGATCCGAACGGCTGCCGTCCGGAACCGGGGCTGAGCACGGTGGCAATCCGGTGCTTGGCCGGATCGGCGATGCAATGGGTGAAAGTGGCCGCCTCAAATTCCGCTTTCTTGCAGGCAGAGGCCGCCGCTTCGGGTGTCTCGGTGGCTTCGGGTGAAGGCGTCTCTTCGGGCGTGGCTGCGGCCACCACTTCGCCGTCTTTGGGCGGGCTTCCATCAAGCGATGTGCGCACCACAGGTTCGCCGCCCGGCTGCTGTTCGCACGCGGACAAAGCCAGCGCGAACCCCGCCACGCATACAAGGCCCAACCGGGAAGATGACATCATTGATCGGCTCATTGCCCAAACCTCAAGCTGTTGGAAATGCGGACCGCTTCGCGCGCAGCTGCGATCAGCGCGCCCGCTTTTGCGCGGCATTCCGCCAGTTCGTAATCCGGATCGCTGTCTGCGACGATCCCCGCGCCTGCCTGCACATGCATAACCTTGTCCTTTACCACCGCGGTTCTAAGGACAATGCACGAATCCACCGAACCATCGGGCGAGAAATAGCCCACGCCGCCAGCATAGGCCCCGCGCGTCTCTCCTTCCAACTCGGCAATGATCTCGCATGCCCGGATTTTTGGCGCACCTGAGACAGTGCCTGCGGGAAATCCGGCGAACAGCGCATCCAGCGCATCGCGCCCCTTGGCCAATTGCCCCACCACATTGCTGACAATGTGCATCACATGGCTATAGCGTTCGATGGTGAAACTGCCGGTGACTTTAACGCTGCCGCGCTCCGCCACCCGGCCCGTATCATTGCGCCCCAAATCAAGCAGCATCAGATGTTCGGCCAATTCCTTGGGATCGCTCAGCAGGCTTTGCTCATTGGCGGCATCTTCCTCAGCGCTTGCGCCGCGCGGGCGGGTGCCGGCAATCGGGCGAATGGTCACCTCGTTATCGCGCACCCGCACCAATATTTCAGGGCTGGACCCGACAATCGCAAATCCGGGCAGATCGAGGAAATAGAGGAAAGGCGAGGGGTTCACCCTGCGCAAAGCGCGATACAGCGCCAGCGGAGGGAGTTCAAACGGGCAGGTAAAGCGCTGGGCCAGCACCACCTGAAAGATATCGCCTGCAAGGATGTAATCCTTCGCTCGCGCGACCATCGCCTTGTAATCATCCCCTGCGATAACGGGAGTCAGTTCCGGTTCGGTATCACCTGCGCTTACTTGCGGCGCGGATCGGTCACGCGGCTGCTCCAATGCGGCCAAGGTCGCATCAATCGCATCGCCCGCCTGCGTGATCGCAGCATCTGGGTTTTGCGCAGATTTCGCATCGGCCCAGACAGGTGCGATGCAGAACAATTCATCAGACAGGCTGTCAAACACCAACAGAACCGTGGGGCGCACAAACAGCATATCGGGCAGATCAAGCTCGCTTGGCGCCGCGCGCGGCAGCGTTTCGACAAGGCCGATTGTCTCATACCCGAAATACCCCACCAGACAGGCGAGCGCCTTGGGCAGGGTATCGGGCACATCGATCAGGCAGTCTTTGGCAAGCTTGCGCAATTCACCCAGCGCATTGGTGCCATCGCGCATATCGCATGGGACAAACCGGGCGCGATTGGTGCGCCATTCGCGGTTAATCTCGGCAGTGTCTCCCGACGCACGAAACACCAGATCGGGGTTGAGGCCGAGCAGACTGTAACGCCCGCGCACTTCGCCGCCTTCGACCGATTCGAGCAGAAAATCGCCGCGCCCCGGCTCAATCAGGCGCACTGCCGCGCTGACGGGCGTGTCGCAATCCGCGATGACCCGGCGCCACACCAGCGCCGGCTTACCAGCGGTCAATGCGGCATGCGCGCCGTCTGCATTCTCAGGAAGCGCAAATGCCACTTTGATCAGCCCTTAATTGTCGCCGGTCAGCTGTCTGCGCACTGCCTCGATTGCATCCTCATTGCGCTCAACGCCAACCTCGTCGCGGATCGCGGCTTGCAATTGGGCCGTGTATTCCGCGCTTAGGGCCTGCGCAAATTGCTGCTGCGTCTGCGCGAGCAGGGGATCATCATCTTCGGGCAGAGTTGTTACAATCTCATCGAGGTCAACCACGAACCACCCGCCATCGCGCGCGCCTTCGAACAATTTGGTGGACCCCTCGGCCATCGAAAACAGCAGTATCAGCGGCGGAGGCACATTCTGCCCGCCTTGGGAAAGCAGTTCGGCGCGCGCCAGATCGATCTTGTCAGCGGGCGGCAGTGCGGCGTTTTCCGCCGACATTGCATCGGCCAATGACGCGCCGCCGCGCACTTTTTCAAGGATCGTGTCAGCCGCTTTGCGCGCCGCTTTGCTGCCTTCGGAGAATTTCCACGCCTGCACCGCTTCATCACGGACTTCGGCGAGGGGAGGCGCGGCGCTTTCGGTGATGCTTTCAACATCGAACACGATAAATTGCTGCCCCGGCACCAGCGCTGCCAATTGCGGCTCGCTTTCCTCCATCTGGAACGCCGTTTCGAGAATGGGGCCCAGCTGCGGGCTAAGCCCCGGCCCCTGCTGGCCAAAAATGCGCCCATCGGCGAGCACTTGCGGGGTTGTTTGCACTTCCAGCCCATAAGCCTGCGCAACATCGGTGAGGGAAGTGCCGCTATCGACTTCTTCCTCGATATTGGCGGACATATCAGCCAGCGCAGATGCGGCTTTTTCAATTTTTAGAGCTTCGCGAATTTCATCGCTCGCTTGTGCCAGAGTGCGCGCAGGGGTCGTCTCAATCTGATCGACGCGCGCGACATACCAGCCCAGCGTGCTTTGCGCAGGTTCGGCCACACCGCCGCGCGATGTTTCGAATATCTTCTCAGCCGCTGCAAAACTGGTGGCAGAGGCCAATTCCTCGCGCGTGCTCAATTCGCCCGATGATATGTTGAACCCAGCCTCACGCGCCGCCGCTTCAAGCGAGACACCACCGCGAATGCGCTCCGCTAGCGCCTGAGCGGCCTGCTGCGTTGGCACAACGAAAGAACTGACCGCGCGGCGCTCAATCGCTTTATATTGCTCGGCGTTCGCCTCGTACCGGGCAGCGATCTCGGCATCGGTTGGCTCTGCGCTGGAAGCGATGGAGCCCGCCCCGAACGCGGCATAGCGCAGCACCCGGCGTTCCGGGATGATGAACCGGGTGCGATTGTCCGAATAGAACGTCTCCAATTGCTCAGCCGTGGGATCGCCACCGGGCATAAACAGTTCACTGGGGATAAGTCCGATTTGCCCGCGCCGGCGTTCCCGTACCAAAGCGGCATATTGCTTGGCCGCTTTCTTAGGCAGAATGGGAGAGGCAAGGGCAGGGACGAGCAATTGCTGCGCCAGCAGCCCATCAGCCAGATCGCGCCGCAGCACAGCATCGGTCAATCCCTGGCGCGAAAGCGCCGCCTGATAGACCTCGTTATCAAATTCGCCGGTTAAATTTAGGAAAGCGGGGATCTGCAGAATCTCGCTGTTTACAAGATTTTCCCCGGCGCGAAGACCAAACATCTCCGCATATTCGCCCACAGCATAGCGGTTGATAAGCTGATCGAGCACTTCATCAAATCCGCCCTGTTCAACGAAAACGGGCATGGTCAGCGTTGGATCTTGCTGGCGCACCTGGCTTAAAGCACTGTTGGCTGTGCTGGCCAATTCGCTCGCTGAAATGCTGTCATCGCCCACCAGCGCGGCGCGGTCACCACCTGAGATGCCGCCAAATGTGCTGCCGGTGATATCACTCGCCGCAAAAGCAAGCGCCACCAGCACCAAAAACGCGATAAAGATCGGCAGGCCGATTTTGGACTGAAAGAAATTGCGGAAAAAGAGATCATTTTGCGTGTCTGGTCCCGTGCTTTGGGCGTTCAAATACCAAGGAATTGCGTATTATCACTTTTGCAAGTCCTTATCCGGTAAGCGCCTTATCCGGCCTGCGACCTGTCGGCAACAGGTGGCAGCAGGTTTTGACGGGATGAAATTCCTTGGCTAGCGGACCGGGAGATGCGGCCTTACATGCTGGCTGAAGATTCGAAACACACGACCCATTGGCAGGATACCTGAATGTCTCAGCGTCCCTACATCGTAGGAAATTGGAAAATGCACGGCACGCGCGCAATGCTTGCCGAAGCGCGCGCGATTGATCGTGCGGCCCAGCGTCATATGAAAGTGGAAGTGGCAATTGCGCCGCCTTACACTCTGATCCACCCCGTCCACCGCGAGGCGGAACAGATCGCTGTTGGCGCACAAAACTGCCACGAGGCAGAAGGCGGCGCGTATACAGGCGAGATTGCAGCAGCCATGCTGGCCGATGCGGGGGCGAAATTCGTTATCCTTGGCCACAGCGAGCGCCGTCAGGGTTACAGCGAAAGCAATGCTTTGGTCAAAGCCAAGGCCGATGCCGCATTGCAAGCAGGCCTGCGCGTTATCCTGTGCTGCGGCGAGGATGAGGCGACCCGCGACAAAGGCGAAGCGGTCGCTTTCGTCAAAGAACAACTCACCGCATCCCTGCCTGAGGCGGGCGCTGATCTGAGCGAGGCGTTTGAGAAAATCACCGTCGCTTATGAGCCGATCTGGGCGATTGGCACCGGCAAAACCGCGAGCCTTGATGATATCGCCGAGATGCACGGCGCGATCCGAACCTTGTTGATCGAGCTTTACGGCGAAGAAGACGGCGCAGCGATCCGCATATTGTATGGCGGCTCTGTCAAACCAGACAATGCGAGCGATATTCTGGGCATTGGCGAAGTGGGCGGCGCGCTGGTCGGCGGGGCCAGTCTGACAGCGGACAGCTTTATGGGCATTGCCCTTGCCGCCGGGGAAACTGCAGACGCTTAAATCCCGCACCGCGTGATCCCGCCGCGCCGCTGCGCACGGGCTACGCTTGCCACTGCGCGCTGCGATCCCTATGTCGCGGCCAACAAATTGTTATTGGAACACCCTTTTCATGTCCGTCTTTATCTTTCTTACCGTTGTTCAGGCGCTGGTAGCCGCCGGGCTTGTCGCCGTTGTGCTGATGCAGCGCAGCGAAGGCGGCGGATTGGGCATTGGCGGCAATCCCAATGGCGCACTGGGCGCGCGCGGTGCGGCGGATTTTCTCACCAAATCAACCAAGTGGCTGGCGATTGCCTTTGTCACTTTGTCCATTGCACTGGCCGCTGTTGCGGTGAAAGAACGCAGCGGCAGCACGGTTGAGACTACTCTTGATCGCGGCGCAGCAGGCTCAGCGCCATCAAGCGAGGATTTGCTGGGCGGCGCGCCTGAAACAGATGGCAGCGCCGATCCGCTGGCTGATGGCGCAGAACCACCGGCTGAAACCGCCGGTCCGGCAGTGGGCGAAACCCCGGCTGCTGATCCGCTGGCTGAATAAAGCCGCATTTGATTATCTCAGCTGTGGATTGGGCTGCAAATCGCGGCGCAATTTGCTTGCCCCACACCCCAAACGAGGCTTAGGGCTTTTCTCCCATGGCGCGGTACATTTTCATCACCGGCGGCGTGGTCTCCTCGCTCGGCAAAGGTTTAATGGCAGCATCCCTTGCAAGCCTCTTGCAGGCGCGCGGGTACAAGGTGCGCATTCGGAAGTTTGACCCCTATCTCAATGTCGATCCGGGCACGATGAGCCCGTATCAGCATGGCGAAGTTTACGTCACCGATGATGGGGCTGAAACCGATCTCGACTTGGGCCATTACGAGCGGTTCACAGGCGTTTCTGCCCGGCAAAGCGACAACATAACCAGCGGGCGCGTCTATCGCGATATCATCGCGCGTGAACGGCGCGGCGATTATCTGGGCGCAACCGTGCAGGTAATCCCGCATGTGACCGATGAGATCAAAGCGTTCGCGCTGGCAGACAGCGATGATCTTGATTTTGTCCTGTGCGAAATTGGCGGGACGGTTGGCGACATCGAATCGCTGCCCTTTATGGAAGCGATCCGCCAGCTTAGAAATGAATTGGAGCCGCTCCAAACGCTCAGCGTACATGTGACGCTGGTGCCTTACATCGCGGCGGCGGGCGAGCTTAAGACCAAGCCCACCCAGCATTCCGTGCGCGAACTGGCCAGTCTGGGCATCAAACCCGACGTGCTTTTGTGCCGGGCTGAACACCCCATTCCCGAAAGTGAGCGGCAGAAGATCGCCAATTTCTGCAATGTGCGCAAAGAAGCGGTGATCCCGGCTCTGGACGCGCCCTCGATTTACTCGGTTCCGCTGCAATATCACAAGGAAGGCCTCGATGCAGAGGTGCTGCGCGGGTTCGGCATCACCGATGCACGCGAGCCTGACCTTTCATCATGGCTCGATGTAACGGACCGCTATTTCAACCCCGAAGGCGAGGTTACGATTGGCGTGGTCGGCAAATATGTCGGTCTTCAAGACGCCTACAAAAGCCTCAACGAAGCGCTTGTGCATGGCGGCCTTGCCAACCGGGTCAAGGTCAAGATCAAGTGGATCGATGCCGAGATTTTCGAAGGCGAAGATGAAAGCGCGATCATCGCGGCGCTTGAGCCTATGCACGGTATTCTGGTGCCCGGCGGTTTTGGGGAACGCGGCAGTGAGGGCAAGATCGCCAGCGTGCGCTTTGCTCGCACGCGGAAAGTCCCGTTTTTTGGCATTTGCCTGGGCATGCAAATGGCCTGCATCGAAAGCGCGCGCGAGGCAGGGTTTGACTCGGCGTCTTCAACCGAATTTGGCGACACGCGCGAACCTGTTGTCGGCATAATCTCGGAATGGATGAGCGAAGAGGGCATCCAGCAACGCCAGGAAGGCGGCGATCTGGGCGGCACGATGCGTCTGGGCGCTTATGAAGCGAAACTGGCCGCAAACAGCCACACGTCAGCCATTTACGGCGGGGTGGATGCGATCAGCGAACGCCACCGGCACCGTTATGAGGTGAACAGCGCCTATATCGAACCTTTGGAGAAACAGGGCCTGATATTTGCCGGCATGTCGCCCGATGGATTGCTGCCCGAAATTGTCGAGCGGCCCGATCACCCCTGGTTTGTCGGCGTGCAATTCCACCCCGAGCTTAAATCGCGCCCGTTTGATCCGCACCCGCTGTTTGCAGGCTTTATCGCCGCCGCGCTGGAGCAATCGCGTCTGGTTTGACCGGGCTGAGCGAGCGGCCAGATAGGCCGGATCAGCAGATTTTTATTACAATTGAAACGATCTGTCGCGTTCTTACAAGAGCAACAGTTTAATCTTGCGCACAGTGCAACACAGGCATAGGCCCGTGGTTAAAGCTATAGGTTTTCTTAAGGGGGCAGGGGGATACCGCTTCTCATGAGAAATCGCTTTGCCGCGCCCGCTGCGGCGCAAAGCGGCTTTTGCAGCTCTGATCGTTTTTGACCGTCTTCTGCGACCCGGACGGCCATCAATGATAGAGGCGACTTTCGGTCGCGGGGGCGGACTGTAAGGTCCGCCCCCAACCAAGCTGACACAGCTTGGCCCGATAATTTTATCAATTTGAAAAGATGGATTTTATCCAGTCCAATCGGTTGCGCCGATTAAGCTGCGCTGGCCTCATCATCGCCATCTGGCACGGCGGTAAGGGTTGCGCCGCCGTTCACAGCGATCTTTTTGGGCTTCATCGCCTCTGGCACTTCGCGCACCAGATCGATGACCAACAGACCATCTGCAAGATCAGCGTTTTCTACGCGGACATAGTCGGCCAGTTCAAACCGGCGTTCAAATCCGCGATCTCGCAATGCCGACATGGATCAGCTCGCCAGCATCGCCGCTTTCATCGCGCTTTTTGCCTTGCACGGTCAGCAGATTTTGCTGCGCAGTGATGTCGATATCCTGCGGGCGAAAACCGGCCACCGCCAAAGTGATGCGGTAATTGTCTTCGCCCTGGCGAGCGATGTTGAAAGGGGGGTAATTGTCGCCGGAATTGCTGCGCGCCTGGTTTTCAAGCAGATCGAACAAGCGATCAAAACCAACGGTGCTGCGGCGATAGGGGGTAAAATCTAAACGTGACATAATGTGCAAATCCTCGTGTTTGAGCAATTTGAGTGTATTTTCAGGCCAAGCCTGCCTCATGCAGCGCTTTTCCCGGCCGCATCCCCTTCCCAGTCTGGCGAAACGGTGCGACAGGTCTTAGTTAGTAAGCGCATTCAGGCTTTCAAGATTGACGCGCGCAGGCTCTGTTCTGCGCCCAAAACCAAACCGAGGAACCACCGCGATGAGCGCCCCTGTGATTGATATGTACACCAAATTCGCCTGCCCGTTCTGCACACGGGCCAAGCATTTACTTAGCCAGAAAGGCGCTGAGTTTAACGAGATCGACATTACCATGGGCGGGGCAAAGCGCGATGAAATGATCGCGCGCGCGCCTGATGCACGCACTGTGCCGCAGATATTTATTGGCGATACGCATGTGGGCGGTTCGGATGATCTCGCGGCGCTTGAACAAGCGGGCAAGCTTGACGCCTTGCTGGCGGGCTGAATGGTTAAAATTGCTGTCCTCCAGATGACTTCGGGGATTGATCCGGAGGCCAATTTTGACTGTATTGAGCAAGCGGCGCGCGATGCTGCAAAGGCGGGGGCGGCAATGCTGTTCACGCCTGAGATGTCGCTCTTGCTCGACCGCAAACGATCGCGCTCTGGCCCGTGGATTGACAGCGATGCCCCTCATCAAATGATCGCTCGGCTTGGCGATGTGCAAGCAGCGACAGGCGCCGCGCTGGCTATCGGATCAATCCCGATTGCGCGCGGGGATGGCAAATGGGCCAATCGCTCGCTTTACTATGCGGCTGCGGGTGCCGGTCCGGGCAGAGACCTTGCGCCGCAGACCTATGACAAGATCCATATGTTCGATGTGGAGCTGTCCACCGGGGAAACATGGCGCGAAAGCAGCGCCTATGAACCCGGGCGCGATGTTGTAACGGTGGAAGGCACGCCGATTGGCCGGCTTGGCCTAACCATTTGCTATGATCTGCGCTTTCCCGCCTTATTCGAGGCGCTGGGCAAGCAGCGCTGCGATGCGATTGCGGTGCCCGCCGCGTTCACCCGGCCCACTGGCGCTGCCCATTGGCACATCCTGCTGCGAGCCCGCGCAATTGAAGCGAGCGCTTTCGTTATTGCCGCGGCGCAGGTTGGCACCCATGAAGATGGACGCGAAACCTATGGGCACAGTCTTGTGGTGGACCCTTGGGGTGATGTGCTGCTCGATATGGGCGGGGAAGGGCCGGGCCTTGGCTTTTGCGAGATTGATCTTGACCGTATCCGCGAGGTGCGCAGCCAATTGCCGAGCCTTGTCAATGCGCGCAAAATCGCCACATAGGATGCGAAATGATAGTTTATGATCTCCAATGCGAACATGGCCACCGGTTCGAAGGGTGGTTCGGATCGTCCTCCGATTTTGAAAGCCAGGGCGAACGCGGTCTGTTGGCATGTCCGGAATGCGGTACCGACGCGGTGATGAAAGCGCCCATGGCGCCTGCCGTCCCCGTAAAAGGCAATCGCGATATTGCCCCGCGCCCGGCCGCGCAGGCAGAGGAGCAATCGCCCGCATCGCAGCCCGGTGCCGCTGCCGGTACCGCTCCCGCACCTGCAATGCCATCGGGCGGCCAAGCGGTATCGAATGAACCGATCCCCGCTGAGATGCAAAAGGCGTTGAAAGCTCTGCATAAAGCGCAGTCCGAAGCGCTCAAATCGAGCACATGGGTGGGTGACAGTTTCGCCGAACAATCGCGCGAAATGCACTATGGCGAACGCGAAAACGCCCCCATCCACGGCAAAGCGAGCCTGGAAGAAGCGAAATCGCTGGTCGATGAAGGGGTTGCAGTGGCCCCGCTGCCATTTCCGGTCGCACCGCCGGATGAGCTTAATTGAGCGCCAAGCGCGCGCAATCGCGGCCAAATGAGCGAACATGATTGAACGAGGCGGCGGCTTTGCTAAGGCGGGTTTCGTCGTCCCCGTAGCTCAGTTGGATAGAGCGTCGGATTCCTAATCCGAAGGCCACAGGTTCAAATCCTGTCGGGGACACGTTTTAGATGCGAGTCTTTGATTGCGCGGGCATGCGGTATCCAGAACTCTGCAATCTCACCCAAACAAAAAAGGGCGCTCGGCATATCCGCAGCGATCCCCGGGGAAGGACCAGTCGGAAGAGCCGAAGCGCCATTTTCCTTTTCACAGCTCCGCGTCATCGACACCAGTGTCAGCGATTTGAAAGCCAGTGATACGATCGAAGACACTCGGTTGAACCAGAAGTGACCTTGGCCGCAGGGCCGATCATTCGGTAAGTTCGTAACGTCTTCACCACCTGCAATAGGCAAGTATGCTTAATAAAAGGTAAAAAGCAGGAGAAAACCCTGCATTATCCCTTAGGTATTCGTCGCAGGATTACGGGTTTTATCGCAGCTATCCGCCAAGGACGCCCGCACGGCGTGCAGTGTCAATCACGCCTTGAGCAAGCTTTTCGGGTTGGTCTTCCTGACAGAAATGCCCGCAAGTGGGCAGCATGGCATGCGGCATATCTTTCGCGCCCGCGATCCGTTCAATCAGCGGCTTGGCCAGCCCTCCGGTTACCGGATCATCTTCCCCAAACAATGTGAGGAACGGGCGATCAAATGCCGCGAGCCCTTTCCAAGCCTCGTTGTTCTGCGCGATGCCGTCCATCCCATCTTCCACTGGCACCAATTGCGGAAAAGCGCGCGCGCCCGCTTTGCTTGGCTCATCGGGGAAGGGTGCATCATAGGCAGCGATCTCCTGATCGGTGCGCGGCGTCGCGGTTGACCTTTGCAGCAATTCTCCGATGGCAAATTCCGGTGAGCTTTTGGCAAATTCGCGCCATGCAAGAAAAGCCGGGGAAGGGGTGCCGCCCGTGGGCAAAAACGTATTGCTCGCAACGACAAAGGTGAAGCTTTCGGGGGCTTCCCCAACCATGCGAAGGCCCAGCAAACCGCCCCAATCCTGACAGAACAGCCCCGCTTGCTGCGGCACAACTTTATCGCGCCATTGGCTCAGCCAGCTTATATGACGGTCATAGGTATAGAACGCGATATCATCCGGCTTGTCGCTTTTGCCAAACCCGACAAGATCAGGCGCAAAACAGCGAAAGCCGGCCTGCGTGAGATGCGGGATCATTTTGCGATAAAGAAAGCTCCAGCTTGGTTCGCCATGGAAAAGCAGCAGGGCAGGGCCATCGCGCGGCCCTTCGTCCACATAGTGCATCCGTCCATGATGCCCTTCGCCAAGGTCAATATCGCACCAGTTTGCAGCGAAAGGGTAATCTGGAATATCCGCAAAGCGCGCTAGGTCTGTCGTCAGGACTTGCACCACTATCTCTCCTCATCGGGTTTACGCCGTCGAAGGAGAGGCGCGAGCGGCTTTTATGCGGCCTCGCCCAACTTCTCCCCCAGCGGCACACGTTCTTTGAACGTATGTGTGATATAGGGGAAGGGAATTTCGATATCGGCATCATCAAGCGCACGTTTGATCGCCCGGATCACTTCGTCGCGGTTGAGCACAGCGTCGGGTCCGCCCGATGCGGCCCACCAGCGAACGACAAAATCCATCGAGCTGCCACCAAACCCATCGGCAAGCACCTGAATGGGCTTTTCCTGTTCGACCAGCTCGCAGCTTTCAACCGCCGCGCGGATGATGCGGGCGGCGTGATCGAGATCGGTGTCATAGGATACCCCAACCCCCACCTCGAACCGGCGCAGTGGCTCATCAGTCCATATTTCAACCGAGTTTTTGAAAATCGTTGAATTGGGGATAATCGTCAATTCGCCAGAGAACGAGCGGACATGCGTTTCGCGCAAAGTTATGTGTTCAACCTTCCCGATGATATCATCGACTTCGATCGTATCGCCAATGCGCATCTTGTCGCGCAGCATGATGAGCACGCCGGCGAGGAAGTTCTCAAAAATGTCCTGAAACGCAAAGCCGATGGCCACCGTGCCAAGGCCAAGTCCGGCGATAAGGCTGGCGGGGGTCAGATCAGGGAAAATCACGACTGCTGCGATCATCAGGCCGATGACCCAAACAGCCAGACGCACAATCGTGGTGACCAGATTGCTGAGCGAGGGGCGAATTTCGGTTTTGCCCACCAGTTTCTTGGAAAGCCGGGTGGCAAATTTAGACACAGCCCAAGTCATCACTAAAATGACGGTGCTGATGACGATTGCGGGCACAGATTGCACCGCCGCTTCAATCATGGACTGGATCTGGTTTTCGAGCACTACAAACATAAAATTACACGCGGCCTTTCGTTTGTGACTCAATGAGCCGAGGCGAGCTATGTTCCGAGAATTGTGTGCAGTGCAGCAAAACTGGAGCTTCTTGTGCGACGCAAGCCACGTAGAAACCGCAAATATCAGCTTTTTACCTGTAGATGCGTCTTTATGCTTGCAGTCTGGCGGCAAACATGATTCTTGGTGTTTGGGTAAAGGGATGAGGGTTTAGGTGATTAAGCAGCCTCCACGCGAGCAATTGAAACAGGGCGCGGCTCTGGCATTGCTGCTGTTCTTGGCTGGCTTTGCCATTGCCGGGCCGACAGGGCTGCTTGCCTGGAACGAAAATTCCCAAGCTTTGCAGCAGCGGCACGCGCAAATTGCAGCGCTTGAAGAACGCCGCGATGCGCTGAAGAACCGGGTTGATCTGCTCGATCCAGGTTCTGCTGATCCTGACCTAGCCAGCGAATTGGTGCGCCGCGATCTGGGCGTTATGCACGCCGACGAAGTGGTTATTGCGCTTCCGGAATAAGGGTATTTTTCGCGCTTGTTCAAATCCTGCGCACCCTAAGCTTTGATCGCTCCAATTTCCGTTGCGTCACCTGCGATTTCCCGATTATAGGCGAAGATGAGAGCACCGCGCGATCTCCTCCCCCCACTGCGCGAATTTCAAGATAAAGGGATATCCTTTGGCAAAACAGCCTGACACATCCAAGCCATCCGCTCCGGCAGACGATCCGGATTTTGTGCTGCATTCGCTTCAGAACGATTTTGAAAAAGCCAAACGGTTCAACGCTACGAAAGAGCAGAAGCTTGAATTTTACGAGCAGATGCTGCTGATCCGCCGGTTTGAAGAAAAAGCAGGCCAGCTATACGGGCTCGGCCTGATTGGCGGTTTTTGCCACCTGTATATCGGGCAGGAAGCGGTCGCCATTGGCCTGCAATCTGCATTGGACGGCGACAAAGACAGCGTCATCACCGGATATCGCGATCACGGGCACATGCTGGCCTATGGCATTGATCCCAAGGTTATCATGGCCGAATTGACCGGCCGCGAAGCTGGCATTTCCAAAGGCAAAGGCGGCTCGATGCATATGTTCTCTACTGAGGACAAATTTTACGGCGGCCACGGCATTGTCGGCGCGCAGGTCGCGCTGGGCGGCGGATTGGCGCTGGCGCATCAATATAACGAGGATGGCGGGCTGTGCCTTGCTTATTTTGGCGATGGTGCGGCGAACCAGGGTCAGGTTTATGAAACCTTCAACATGGCGGCCTTGTGGAATTTGCCGATTGTGTTTGTGGTTGAGGACAACCAATACGCGATGGGCACTGCAAGCAAGCGGTCCTCTGCCGAAACCCGGTTTTACCGCCGCGGCACGGCGTTCCGCATTCCCGGCATGGAAGTGAACGGCATGGACGTTCTCGAAGTGCGCGCCGCAGCCGAGGTTGCTTTCAAGCATGTGCGTGAGGGTAAGGGCCCGGTCCTGATGGAGCTTAACACATACCGGTATCGCGGCCATTCCATGTCCGACCCGGCCAAATACCGCACCCGCGATGAAGTGCAGGAACAGCGCGATCAGCATGATCCGATTGAGGGTTTGAAAAAGACTTTAATCGAAGACGGCCATGACGAAGCGGACCTGAAGTCCATCGATAAGGCAATCCGTGCGCGCGTCGCCGAAGCGGCTGATTTTGCCGAAAGCTCGCCCGAGCCGGAGCCGTCCGAACTCTACACCGATGTCTTGGTGGAGGAGTATTGAGCCATGGGAATTGAACTGAAAATGCCCGCGCTTTCCCCCACTATGGAAGAAGGCACTTTGGCCAAATGGCTGAAATCCGAAGGCGACACGATTGCGCCGGGCGATATCATTGCTGAAATTGAGACGGACAAAGCCACGATGGAATTTGAAGCCATCGATGACGGCGTTCTGGGCAAAATCATGATCGCGGAAGGCACGGAAAACGTGGCCGTCGGCACTGTGATCGCCATGCTCGAAGGGGAAGGGGAGGAGGCTTCCACCTCAGAACCCGCGCCGGCCCCCGCGCCGGCCCCCGCGCCTGCCAAGCAAGACGCTGCACCCGGCGAAGGCAAAGATGTGGGACGCGAGGAACCTGGCGGTATCTCAGCGCCCAAGGCATCATCGCCAAAGGCCGATCCCGCCATTCCCGAAGGCACCCCGTTCACGTCCACATCGGTGCGTGAAGCTTTGCGCGACGGCATGGCCGAAGAAATGCGCCGCGACCCGCGCGTTTTCGTGATGGGTGAGGAAGTGGCCGAATATCAGGGTGCATATAAGGTCACTCAGGGTCTGCTTGATGAATTTGGACCCAAACGCGTGATCGACACGCCGATCACCGAATATGGCTTTGCCGGGATTGGTGCAGGGGCTGCCATGGGCGGCCTGCGTCCGATTGTGGAGTTCATGACGTTCAACTTTGCCATGCAGGCGATTGACCACATCATCAATTCAGCCGCCAAGACCAATTATATGTCGGGCGGTCAGATGCGGTGCCCGATCGTGTTTCGCGGGCCCAATGGCGCGGCCAGCCGTGTGGGCGCGCAGCATTCGCAGAACTATGGGCCGTGGTATGCAAGCGTTCCGGGCCTGATCGTTATCGCGCCCTATGACAGCGCGGATGCCAAAGGCCTTATGAAAGCGGCCATCCGCACCGAAGACCCGGTGGTCTTCCTTGAAAACGAGCTGGTTTACGGGCGCAGCTTTGATGTGCCTGATCTGGACGATCATGTCCTGCCCATCGGTAAAGCGCGGATCATGCGCGAAGGGGCTGACGTTACGATTGTCAGCTATTCCATCGGTGTTGGCATGGCGCTCGAAGCGGCAGAGGAGCTAGCGGGTGAGGGCATAAATGCCGAAGTCATCGATCTGCGCACTTTGCGCCCGCTCGACACGCAAACGGTGCTCACCAGCCTTGCCAAAACCAACCGTCTTATCGTTGCAGAGGAAGGCTGGCCGACATGCTCCATCGCCAGCGAGATTATCTCGGTTTGCATGGAGCAAGGGTTCGACGATCTCGACGCGCCAGTTTTGCGGGTGTGCAATGAGGATGTGCCGCTGCCTTATGCGGCCAATCTGGAAAAGCTTGCGCTGATTGACCCAAGCCGGATTGTCAGCGCAGCTAAAAAGGTCTGCTATTCATAAGCTGATCAGCGGACCGTGCGAAAAATGCGAGCGCGCAAAGGGGGGCAATGCGCGCTCGCAAGGCCTTGTTTGAAAGGCTTAGGTCGTGAAATTGGCGCAGCTAGCCACTGGCTCGGGCGGGTTTGTGTTGAACACCCCTGTCAGATCGCGATTGTTGCGCACGTTGAACGCCGCCGTGTAATCAATTTCGCGTCCATCAAGGAAATCGAACGGCGTCAGCGCTTCGTAAGTGTACGAGAGTTCCACAAACATCACAGCTGTGCCAGGCGCTGCCGTTATTTCTGATCCGGATTCGCCCATTCCAGGGAAGCTCGTTCCGGTCGCTCCATCACCTGCATCACCATAGGAAGACGTGTGGTTCTTTGCGCCTCGGCATCGCTGCCAGCGGATTTCCTGACCGCCGTCTGAG
Organism: Erythrobacter sp. JB1-15; assembly: GCF_057365035.1. Taxonomy (NCBI): domain Bacteria; kingdom Pseudomonadati; phylum Pseudomonadota; class Alphaproteobacteria; order Sphingomonadales; family Erythrobacteraceae; genus Erythrobacter; species Erythrobacter sp. JB1-15. The sequence continues at coordinate 2,849,930 of NZ_CP200295.1, read as the reverse complement.
TTTTGCTGAAGGCTGGAAAGAATGATCCGCCCTTGCGCCATGATATCAATTCGCCCGCCGAGCTTTTCAGCGCCGATAAACACGTCATTGATATCATCTTCGAACAATTGCTGCTGAGCCAGCGCGCCCTGTTCGCCAGCGCGAGATGCACTATCGGCAACCTGCATCGCGACCTGGCTGATCTTCATATGCGTGACCACGTAATTGGCCGTTTCAGCACCCAACATACCCAGCGCAAGAATGATTGGCATGGTGTAGGCAAACTCAATCAGAGCAAGGCCCGAATTGTCTTTGGCCAAAGCCTTTGCATTGGTCGCGCTTGCGGCGAATTTTTTGCGCATTTTGGCGGCGAATGTGGTCATGAGCAATTCTCCACAAAGTCTCGCTGCTGTTGCTCATCATAAGGCTGGTTTCGCAGCACCGTGGATGCGGACAGTTCGACATCTTCAGGAAGGCCGATCAGTCCCGCCATCGGGAACAGCCGCGGATAGGTCACCACGGCAGTGTAAAGCACAGCATCACGCGCGCCGCCGATCCCTTCGGCACCGCGGTTTGGATCCCAGGTTCCGTTATCATTGGCATCGATAAACGGTTCGCCATCATTGCAAGTGCCATCGCCGTTTGTGTCGGTAAATTCTTCGGCTTCACCAATATCGCGAAAGTCAAAGTGTGACAATTTGCGAAGCTGAACGTCGGCAGTCGAAGGCGTAACCGCTTTCACCTGATCGATCACAGCCTGGTCGATTGAGCCTTCTTGGCTACCAGCCGATTCAAGCGTGAGGTTCCGGCCCGCTTTCTGCATCGCACCGTTCACCAAAGATGAGGTGTATTGCGTGTGCGCCATGTCAAAGATGCCCATGATCAGGACGCACAGGATCGGGGCCACCAACCCAAATTCGGTTAAGGTGGCTCCGCGTTGATCGCGGAGCCCCTGTTTGCCGAAGAGAGAGAGTGCATTCGGCACCCGCATCACGATGTAAGCCTCAAAGCTGCGATTTTCTGTGCGATTTCCTGAAATGCGCTGTTCAAGGCTTCTGCGTCGTTGGCAGAGTAAGAACGGCCAGGTGATGCACAATCGATGAGGTTCTGATCGAGCGGAGTGCCGAAAGCGACGGTCCAAACAGTGATGTTCTCGTTTCTTGCTGCCGCACAGGCCGCTTGGAAGCGAGCTGCGTGGCGGTTGAAGGCATCACTGCCATTGCCTGTTACTCGGCGGTCCCACCATTCAATACCGTAAGAACTGTATCCTTCCGTATTCATGACCAGTCGACCATCCGTCATAAAGACGATGTGGCGGGCAATGGCATCACCGTTAGGCGCTGCTGCGTTGTCACCGGCAAAGATGCCCTGCGGTGACAGGAAGCGCGCACCCCAAATCATACCGACATCGTGATAGGTAAACCCATTCGGGTTCAGACTGTTCACATAGGTCTGCAAATCCCCCCGAGTGATATCAGTCAGGCGGAAAGCGGCTTGCGGACAGGCATAGGCATTGGGACGTCGCTCATTGCCGGTTTGGTACAGCCAATCTGTGGTGTTACCGCTGCCGTTTTCTCGCCGCCAGACAGCATCGCGCAAAACAGGTTTCCAGCGTTGCACCTCTGTTGTCGGGATCAAGTTAATGTTGAGATCGTGCGCGTTGGCAGGCACCGGACTAAAGGTGTCTGTGGCAACAGTTTGCGCCTCTTCAACACAGCCATCCCATGTCAAAGTACTCATCGCACCTTGCTCGCCAACTGGCATGTCGATCCGGTTGTCATCATAGAGTGTCGACAGGTTCACCTGGCTCCAGCTGGGCCGTTCGTCGATATTTTCATCGCCGTCACGGTTGTTGTCCGGTGGAGTGGATAGATCAACCGGACGATAGACATAGCGATCGAATTCGATCACTTCCTCTACGGTCGTGATGTTCTCACGAGTTTCGCGCAGATCCCACAAGGCATCGCCTTTGCCGTTATAAACGTTGTAGCCAACTTCGCAGGTGCGGCTTGCTCCGCCACGATTGCGGTTAAATTTGGCATAGCCGCGGTAAACAAGGAAATCCTCGTTGGTGTCGTTATACCGTGTCCGCCGGATATTGCCTTCGGTGCGGCGCCATTGGAAACCGTAAGGCCCCAGTTCATCGACGAACTCGTTATAATCGGACGGTTTGCGCCGGCGGCAATTGTTGTTGCCAATATTGCTGAAGGTATCGGTTACGTCTGTACGGACTAAATCATCTCGGCGTTGCAACCTCAGGCGGACGATTGTGGCCGATTCAAACTCCCAATCACCGGGATTATCGACAGCCACTCTTTCCTTGGTAAACTCGGCAACGCGCGATTGATATGTGTGCGTGTTGGCCATGAATTGTGTCGGGATGGAGCCGCCAACATTGGCAAGCTGCGAATAGGGCACCACGCCGTAGCGCACTTGCGCGCTGTTCGATGTCGCGGTTTCCACTGTGTCATAGAAATTCATCACGGCCGTGCGCAGCGCGGTCATGCGCGTGCCAGAACCCATGGTGGAACCCATCGAGCCGGTTGTATCCAACACAAACATGATGTCGGTGTTGGAAATGTTGATGTCAGCCGTGCAGCTAACCGTCAAATCAAACTCTTCATATCCGAAAATGCCCATCAGGCTGGTTGGCAGATCGCCCGTTGCGGTGCCTGTTACTGTGCCGTCCTGATCGGCGGAATAGGCGCGCTGAAGATTGGCGAGGCCGAACGTGCCTTCGGGATAGTTCTGGTCGAAGAAATTCTCACCGACTTGGCGATGCTCGGATGTGAAATCATCCGTCACCATGGCGCGGCGCGCGGCCAGTGCCCCTGCATCGCACGCTGCCTGAAGCCGCGCGGATGTCATGTAATACCGCGAGGAATCCACAGCGCCGCCGACCATACCGATCAGCGGGATCAGCGAAGCAGCGGCAATCACAATCGTGTTGGCCGAGGTGTCATTCAGCAGTGTGCGCAGAAAGGTGCTGCGATGTGTCGGTTGCGTGCCCATTGGCTGCGTTCCTTGTGCGTTGTCCCCCTGGGGGAACGGGACGGAGTTATAATTACGTCAGCAAGGCTTAGCGCTGCCGGGTAACCGCATTCCGAACGGCCTTGGTTAAGAAAGTATGAAAGCTGTATCAGGTTGTTAAATCGGTCTGTGTTTTGGTGAATTAGGCCAGAAAGCTTGACAAACCCTTGCAATCCCAAGCTACGCGTTGTCCCGCGTGTCCGAGATCCCATCAGAATCCTTGCCCGATGAAGCGGCGCTGGCTGCGGCCCATACCGGGCAAACCCTTCGCGGCACGTTAAGGACGTTGCTGGAACTGGACGCACGGCTCGCCCGATTGGTGGCGGGCACAAGCGAGCCGATGCTGGGCCAGATGAGGCTTGCATGGTGGCGCGATATGCTGGGCAGCGCGCCCGATAGCTGGCCGCAGGGCGATGCGGTTCTGGATGCGATAAAGGTGCATTGGCAGGGCAGGGCAGGCGATCTTGTGCCTTTGGTGGATGGGTGGGAGCATCTCTTGGCCGAGCCGCCCTTGCGCGAAAAAGACGCGGCAGCCTTTGCCAGTGGGCGGTGCGACGCCATGCTGGCGGCTGTCTCGATCGATGCCTCCCACAGCTCCTATGCGTTCGCGCGGGTCGCCGCATGGCATTGGGCTTTGGCAGACCTCGCGGCGAAAGTGTCGCTGGAAGAGGAGCGTGAATTGCTGGTCACGCTGGCATTGGAGAAAGATCGACCGCAGGGGCGATTGCCCCGGAATGCGCGCGGATTGGCAGTGCTGGGCGCTTTGGGCCACCGTGCGTTGGTGCGCGGAGGCCGGCCTCTGATGGAGGGGCGCGGCGCATCGATTGTTGCCATGCGAGCGGCGATTACAGGACGTTAATCGCAGCGCTCCGCCAATAGCCGCTATTGTGCCGCATTGACCGCATGAAAAGGGGCCGGGATGCGTCAGGCTATATTGGGATTGTTTGCAGGATTGGTGATCGCCAGCGTCGGCGTTTACTGGTGGCAGGGCCGCGCTCAGGTAGAGCAAAACGCCCCTGCGCCGCCCGAACCCGAAGAAGAAGCGCCCCCGCCAGAAGAATTGCCCGAAGTTGATCCGGGCGAAATGACAGGCCCCGCGCCGCCCACCGCCAGCGAGCTGACGCGCGAGGAGCGCCGGTTCTTTCGCTATGATCGCAACCGCGACCGCGAGATCACGCGCAATGAAATGCTTTCCACCCGCTCCGATGCGTTTCGCAAACTCGATGTGGACGGCAACAATCTGCTGACATTTGAGGAATGGGCCAAAACCACCTCAGACCGGTTCGCAAAGGCCGATGGCAATGGCAATGGCAAGCTGACCCCGGCTGAATTTGCCACAACTGCACCAAAGAAAAAGCCCAAGAAACCCGCGTGCCGCTGTTAATGGCTTATGCGAGCACGGGGTTTATGCGAGCACAGGCGTTTTAGACCCTGCGATCCAGCTCGCCAGATCAGCTTTGGCGCGGTCTGTATAGGCCTGTTTGCGCTGCTTCTTCTTCACTTCGTGCAGCGGCGGGAACAGTCCGAAATTGACATTCATCGGTTGAAAGGTCGCTTTATCCGCATCGCCGGTGATATGGCTTAGCAAGGCGCCCATGGCTGTTGTCGGGGGAAGCGGTTCCCAATCTCTGCCCGCCAATTCCGCCGCTGCCATCATGCCAGCAACCAGCCCAATCGCTGCGCTTTCGACATAGCCCTCGCATCCCGTTACCTGGCCAGCAAAGCGGATATGCGGCGCGGCTTTTAAGCGCAATTGCCGGTCCAGCACTTCGGGAGAATTGAGGAACGTGTTGCGATGCAATCCGCCAAGCCGGGCAAATTCAGCATTCTCCAGCCCCGGAATGGTGCGGAACAATTCGACCTGCGCGCCATATTTCAGCTTGGTCTGGAACCCCACCATGTTCCACAAAGTGCCAAGCTTGTTATCCTGCCGCAGCTGCACGACGGCATAGGGCCAGGTGCCTTCGGGGTGTTCTTCTGTCGCGGCATAGGGATTGTCCAATCCGACACCTTTCATCGGTCCATAACGCAGGGTTTCCACCCCGCGTGACGCCATGACTTCAATCGGCATGCACCCATCGAAATAGGGCGTATCCTTTTCCCACTCTTTGAAATCGCTTTTCTCGCCATCAATCAGCCCTGCATGAAATGCGAGATATTGCTCTTTTGTCATCGGGCAATTGATGTAATCGCCATCTTCGTTGGAAGCCTCGGTGGTCTTGTTCCAGCGCGACTGGATCCAGCATTTGGACATATCGATGCTGTCGCGGTGAACGATGGGCGCAATGGCATCGAAAAAAGCGAGCCGTTCTTCGCCCGTTGCGCTTACAATGCTGCGGGCGAGGCTGGCAGCAGTTAGCGGCCCGGTGGACACAATGGTCAATCCGGATGAGGGCAGAGCATCGACCCGCTCGCGCACAATTTCGATATTGGGATGGCTAGTCAGGGCTTTTTGAACCTCGGCGGAAAACACATCGCGGTCCACCGCCATGGCGCTGCCAGCAGGCACGCGCGCCACTTCGCCTGCGCGCATGACGATGCTGTCCAGGCTGCGCATCTCATGGTGCAGCAGGCCCACTGCATTGCTTTCGTCATTGTCAGAGCGAAAACTGTTCGAACACACCAGTTCCGCCAGACCATCGGTCTGATGCGCAGGCGTCATCTCGCCGCCGCTTTCCGCCGGCGCGCCGCGCATTTCAGACAGTTTCACCCGGACACCGCGCTGGGCGAGCTGCCAGGCTGCTTCTGATCCGGCCAAACCGCCGCCTATTATGTGAACATCTGTTGCCATGCAGCGCCATGTAGGCGGGCGGCGCGCAACCTGCAATCCGCGCGTTACGCGCCCAGAACAGGCCGCACCGCTTTCGCAAGGGCGGGTTCCTCGCGCTCAAGCCTGCGGGCAAGTTCGGGCAGATGGCGCACAGGGACAGCGGGGAAGAGGTGATGCTCCAAATGGAAGAACATATTATAGCTCACCGCATTCACCATCCGCCCGCGCTGGCTGCGCGCGACCAAGGCGCTTTCGCTGCAACCGCGATGAGTGATCCACACCGCGAACAGGGCGGTAAAGCATTGTGCGGCCAGCATCATCAGCCAGTGCCAGATGATAAATGTAAGGCCGAACCCAAAGGCAAGCAGAGGCATCACCAGATTAAGCGCAAGATCAATCATAACGCGCCGCCGCCACGCAGGCCCGCCTTCGCTGAGCGCTGCAATGTGGCATTCGAACGGGAATAAAGGCCCATAAAGCAACACTTGCCACAGGCTCATCTGGCCGGCTTTGCCCTCAAGGTCTTGATCGGTGTTTATGTGCTGATGATGGCGCAAATGGTTGAACGCGACCGAATTGTTGCTGCCCAGCATGACCACGCTGAGAGCATGCAGAACGAGCCGGTGCCCCCGAGCGCCAAAGCCCAGATTGTGATGGATCGCCTCGTGGTTGAGCCTGAGAGCGGTGAGGAAGAACATAAATTCAGCCGCCATGGCCAGCGGCCAATATCCCCAATGAAACAGGGCAAGACCAAGGATCAGCCAAGGGACAGGGTGCAGACATTCACGCAGCCCGTCGCGCGCGCGCATTTGGGTCAAATCGCGCCATTTGACGCGCCGAACAGCGCGTTTCAGGCGGGCGGGATCAAGCTCAATGTCATGCATGACGCACTCCCTTTATGTCGCAGGGAGAGATAGCATTTTGATGCCTGACAGGTGAGTGCAATCGGGACTATAAATGATGCGTTTGGCGCAACACCTTGGGGAAAAGGGCCCCTATGGCCGCGCCAAATGCATCATTCTTAGCTGTCGGTGTTTGACGTGTCCGATGCGCCATCAGCCGTTGTTCCGGCTTCAGTGTTTTCCTCGCCTTCTGCCGCTTCGCATTCCGCTGCGTCTTCTTCAGGCTCTTCGATCTTCACCGCGCTGACGATTTGTTCGTTCTTGCCCACCGTGAACAGACGCACCCCGGCCGTGTTCCTGCCCATCACGCGCAGGCTATCAAGGCCGATGCGGATGAGTTTCGCCTGATCGGTCACCAGCATCAATTGCTCACCTGAACTCACGGTAAAGCTAGCCACAACCGGGCCATTGCGCGCAATGTTATCGATATTGGTGATACCCATGCCGCCGCGCCCTGCGCGCCGATATTCGTATGAGCTTGATACCTTGCCATAACCATTGGCGCACACGGTGAGGATAAACTCCTCTTCGCCTGCCATGCGTTCGTGATCCTCGGATAGCGGCGGGGCATCCTCATCCGCTTTCCACGGGGCGACTTTCAGATAGGTGTCGCGTTCTTCCGGTGTGGCCGACCCGCCTGCAAGGATAGAAAGCGAGACAACTTCGTCGCCTTCTTCCTTGAATTTCATACCTCTTACGCCGGTTGATGTCCGCGATGTGAACTCGCGCACATCCTCGCCAGCAAACCGGATTGCTTTGCCCATGCGCGTGGCTAGCAGCACATCGTCGCCTTCCTCAAGCAGAGCAACCCCGATGAGCTTGTCTTCGCTTTCACCATCGAATTTCATCGCGAATTTCCCGTTGGAGGGGATATTCGTGAAGCTATCCATCGAATTGCGCCGCACGCTGCCTTTGGCGGTGGCGAACACCACGGACAGTGCAGACCATTCCGCCTCGTCCTCAGGCAGAGGCAGAACCGTTCGAATTGTCTCCCCATCATCAAGCGATGGGAGCATATTCACAATCGGCCGCCCGCGCGTGGCAGGCCCGCCTTCGGGCAATTTCCACACTTTGAGCCGGTAAACCTTGCCCGCGGTTGAGAAGAACAGCACCGGCGTGTGCGTCGATGTGACGAACATCTCAGCGATGGCATCTTCGTCCTTGGTGGACATGCCCGCACGCCCCTTGCCGCCGCGATTTTGCGCGCGGAAGGTGGAGAGCGGGGTGCGTTTGATATATCCGTCATGGGTGACGGTGACGACCATTTCTTCGCGCTCGATCAGGTCTTCATCTTCAAGACCATCCCATGCAGGCGCAATTTCAGAGACGCGCGGGGTTGCGTAAGTGGCGCGGATTTCCTCCAGCTCTTCGCGCATCACCCCGTACAATTTGACGCGGTCCGCCAGAATTGAGAGCAATTCTTCGATTTGGGTCGCAAGCTCTTTTAATTCATCGCCAATTTCATCGCGGCCCAGCGCGGTCAGGCGGTGCAGTCTTAGTTCCAGAATGGCGCGCACTTGCCGTTCGGACAGGGTGTAAGTGCCGCCTTCCTGATCTGCGCTGGGCTCAATCGCTTCGACCAGTTGGATATATTGCGCGATATCGCCAATCGGCCATTCCTTGGCGAGCAGCCTTTCGCGCGCAGTCGCTGGATTGGGCGCGCCGCGAATGATCGCGACCACTTCATCAAGGTTAGAGACCGCAACCACCAGACCCAGCAAGATATGCGCGCGTTCGCGGGCCTTGTTGAGCTCAAATTTGGTGCGCCGGGTGATGACCTCTTCGCGGAACTGGATGAACGCCTGAATGAAATCGCGCAGCATCAGCGTTTCGGGCCGGCCCCCGCGAATGGCGAGCATATTGGCCGGGAAACCCGATTGCGCCGGAGTGTGCCGCCAGATCTGGTTCAGCACCACTTCGGCCGTGGCATCACGTTTCAGATCAACAACAACCCGCACGCCTTCGCGGGAGCTTTCATCGCGGATGTCGGAAACACCCTCAATCCGCTTTTCCTTGGCCGCCTCAGCGATCTTCTCAACCAGATTGGACTTGCCAACCTGATAGGGAATGGACGTGAATACAATGGTTTCGCGGTCGCCAGAGCGTGTTTCAATCTCATGACGGCAGCGCATCAGAATTGACCCGCGCCCGGTTGTGTATGCCGATTTCGCCCCGCTGGACCCTAGGATCAGCGGCGCTGTCGGGAAATCAGGGCCGGGGATGTATTCGATCAATTCCTCTGATGTGATCGCCGGATTGTCCATGAAGGCAAGGCAGCCATCAATCACTTCGCCCAGATTGTGCGGCGGCACATTGGTGGCCATCCCAACCGCAATCCCGCCTGCGCCATTGACAAGCAGGTTGGGGAAGCGCGCTGGCAGAACCGTCGGTTCTTTTTCAGTCCCGTCGTAATTGTCCTGAAAATTGACCGTATCCTTGTCGATATCGGTCAGCAGCGCTTCGGCCACTTTGGCAAGGCGGCTTTCGGTGTACCGCATCGCCGCTGGCGGATCGGGGTCCATCGAACCGAAATTGCCCTGACCATCGATCAGCGGCACGCGCAAAGACCAATGCTGCGTCATCCGAGCAAGCGCATCGTAAATCGCGCTGTCACCATGGGGGTGGTATGAACCCATCACTTCACCGACAATCTTGGCCGATTTGCGGTATGGCTTGGTGGAAGTGTAGCCGCCCACTTGCGCGGCATACAAAATCCGGCGGTGCACCGGTTTCAATCCGTCGCGCACATCGGGCAAAGCGCGGCTGACAATCACGCTCATCGCGTAATCGAGATAGCTCGTCTTCATCTCATCGACGATGTCGATGCGTTCGAAATCTCCCGGTACTGCGGGCAGGGCGGGGTCGATGGTGTCGCTATCGCTCAAAAGAGGGGCCGTTTCTGATCAAATTGGTTCAATTTATCGTCAAAATGAAGGTAGGCCCAATGCACGGATATTACCACCGCGTGACAGGAACGAAGTTGGAACACACAGCCGTTTTCCACAAGTGCCCGTGCGTTTCGTTCAATTGGCTCAGCTGCGCGCGGCAAAGGGCCAATGGCTAACCATTTTTTCACCATTCAAAGGCCGTTCAGCCCAGTTCGCCTACAAGGAATTGCAAATGACGGAATGCACGTCCAAATGTGCTTTCGAAAATTGATTCCAGCCTGCCGCCAAAGACGCAGGCATCGTAACAATCCTTAAGGAGGACACACCAGGATGACCATCACCACACCGCGCCTTTCGCCCGCGAAAAAGCCGTTTTCAGGCATCGCATTGGCGATTGCGCTTGCCACTGGAACAGCTGTCGTTGCGACTGCTGTTATGCCCGCAGAGGCGCATGCACAGCGCAAGAAAAAGAAGAAGAAAGAGGGCAAGCCTGACTACACCGAGGCATTTGTCGCAGCCTTTCAGCCTGTGGATGAAGCGCTTAAGGTCGAGGGCGCTGATGCCGCCGCGCTTAAGCCGCAAGTTATGGCGCTTGTGCCTCTCGCCGCGACGCCGGATGACAAGAACGCGCTTGGCGGGATGATGTTCAACGCCGGTATCGGTGCGAAAGATCAGGCCATGCAATTGCAGGGCATGGAATTGATGCTCGCAAGCGGCAAGGTCGCAATTGACCGGCTGCCGCGCTTTAACTTTATCGCCTATCAATTGGCCAATGCGCAGCAGGATTTCGGCAAAGCCCGCAATTATCTGCAGCAGGCTATCAACATGAATTACTCATCAGAAACGGTGAGCGCTGCTGATATGCAAATCTTGATGGCGGAAAACTTCTTTTCGTCAGAGCAGAACGTGGAAGGTCTCGCCTTTCTCGATAGCGCGATCAAAGACCGCAAAAATCAGGGCGTAGAAGTGCCAGACAACTGGTATCGCCGCGGTATCCAAATCTCGTACAACAACGAGATCACGCCGCAAGTCTATGACTTTGTGCTCGGTTGGATCGCTGACTATCCAAGCCCGACCAACTGGAAAGATGCCGTCAATGTGACGCGCAATCTGAATGAATTCCAAAACCAGGAATTGCTCGATCTTTTCCGTCTGAGCCGCAAGGTTGACGCTTTGAAAGACGCAGCTGACTACGACTATTATGTCGAAGCTGCCGATGCGCGCCGCCTTCCCAAAGAGGTGAAAGATGTGATCGAGGCGGGTTATGCATCGGGCGATGTGTCGCGCGACAATTCGTATCTGTCAGAATCGCTTGAAACCGCCACGGCGCGGATCGCCGCTGACCGGGCTGATCTGCCCGCTCTGGAAGCCGATGCACGCAAAGGTTCAGCCCAGCTGCGCACTGTAACGGCGGCCGCCAGCGCTTTGCTCAGCTATGGCGAATACGCGAAAGCGGCAGAGCTTTACACCAAAGCGCTGGGCATGCCCGGCGTTGATGCAGGCGAAGCGATGACGCGGCTTGGCATTGCGCAGGCTGGCCTTGGCGATTTTGCCGCAGCCCGCGAAACTTTTGCCAAGGTCGAAGGATCACGCGCTCCGATTGCGCGGCTGTGGATTGCCTATGCTGATGAGCAAAGCCCGGAAGCGCCGCAAACCCAAAGCTTGCAAGAGCTGACCGGCGGCTAAGCCTTCGTTCGATTTGAACACAAAAAAAGGCGCTGCGACCTGATGGTTGCAGCGCCTTTTTCTTTGCCTGAAAGCGCGCCGCATTACCGCAGGCGTTTGACGTAAATCTGATTGCCCGCGCGCCGATCAAGAGTGAAATTGGGCAGGCTTTCGAAGAGGTCGCTGAGGCTTTTGAAACCGTAATTGCGCACATCAAAGCTCGACCTATTGCCTGCGATCTGGCCGACCTGTTGCAGCCGGGCAAAGCCTTTCTCATCGCGCTTTGCCTCGGAATAGGCCGCGGTAATCAGCTCCAGCAGATCCTCATCCAGCACTTCGCCTTTGGTTTTCGGCGCCGACTTGTCAGAGCCTTGGCGATCTTCCGCATAGCTGCCGATCAATTTCTTGATGTCGATAAACCGGGTGCACACCGATTTGAACGCGTCAGGCGTTTTGCTTTCGCCAAATCCGTAAACAAGGATGCCGTCCTGCCGCAGCCGGGTGACAAGCGGGGTGAAATCGCTGTCCGATGTCATCAGGCCAAAGCCATCAACTTTGCCTTGATACAGCAGATCAATCGCATCAATCGTCATCGCCATATCGGTGGCGTTCTTGCCTTTCGACACGTCGAATTGCTGCTGCGGGCGGATGCCGAATTTGTTGGTGATCTTGTCCCAGCGCGACAAATTGTCTTTGGCAAAATTACCATAGGCGCGGCGGATGTTCACCTGCCCCAGCTCCGCCATCACAGTGAGGACGGGGTCGATGCCGTCAGGCGTGGTGTTGTCCGCATCAATCAGCAGAGCGATATTTTTCAGTTCAGTGTCTGGCATTGTCTGGCACGGGCCTTTTGCGCGTTAGAGTGCGGGCGGTCTTGGCAATCAGTCTTCGGGCAGAAATTCGCCCGTTTCTTCATCGAGCGAATAGAGCACACCTTCGCGGATGGAAAAGTGTGCGCCGCGCAGTTTAAGCGCGCCGCTGGCTTCTTTGTCGGCGAGCCAAGGGAAAGTGCGCAAATTAGCAAGGCTTTGGCGGATGGCTGCAAATTCCATGGCGAGCTCCGCCTTGCGCCCCTCGGTTCCGTGTTTGCGCGCCACCGGTTCGCGCGCCTCATCGAGCAATTTGATCCAGCCCGCGACAAATCCGCCATCGCCTGGTCCGTGCCCAGCAAGGCTTTGATCAAGCGCGGCCTTGCATCCGCCGCATCGCCCATGCCCCATGACAAGCACCTGAGCGACTTCGAGAACTTGCACCGCATATTCGACCGCTGCGGACACACCGTGCTTGCCCGGTGTGGTTTCGTATGGCGGGACTAGCGCTGCGACATTGCGCACAACGAATATCTCGCCGGGATCAACGTCAAAAATCTGCGCGGGATCAACCCGGCTGTCCGAACAGCCGATAACCAGCATTTTGGGATGCTGTCCCTCCGCAATGGTGTGGTCAAAACGCTCGCGCTGGCGCGGATAGGTGTCCTCGCGAAATCGGCGATAACCTTTCAGCAATTCGGCATATTCTGGCATGTGCGTATCCCTCTTGGCATACGCGATAAGCATATGCGGGGGCAGGGGGGCAAGAGGGGCGATGCGCTTGCCCGCAGCTTACTTACTCATTTTGCAAGGGCGTGCACGCTTGCAGCGCCCGCTTGTGCCGCCTAGATGACCTCTATGAACGACCTTGCGAATACGCCCAAGCCTGCGCAAACAGGCGAAGACCGTCCCAAACGTCAGCGCAAACCGGATTGGATCCGCGTTCGCGCTCCGGTGAGCGAGGGGTATCATGAAACGCGCCGTTTGATGCGCGATCTCAATCTCAACACTGTCTGCGAAGAGGCCGCATGTCCCAATATCGGGGAATGCTGGACCAAAAAGCACGCGACCGTCATGATCCTTGGCGATGTGTGCACGCGGGCATGCGCGTTCTGCAATGTCAAAACGGGGATGCCGCGCGCAGTGGATCCGATGGAGCCTGAAAACACCGCGATTGCAGCGGCAAAGATGGGCCTCCAGCACATTGTCATCACCAGCGTTGACCGCGATGATCTGCCCGATGGCGGCGCGTCGCAATTTGTGAAAGTGATTGAGGCGCTGCGGCGCAACACGCCGGATACGACAATTGAAATTCTCACTCCCGATTTCCGCGGCAAAATGCGCCCCGCAGTCGAGGCGATCTGCGCTGCTGGCCCGGACGTTTACAACCACAATCTGGAAACCGTTCCTCGGCTTTACCCCACGATCCGGCCGGGCGCGCGCTATTACGCCTCGCTGCGATTGCTGGAGGAAGTGAAAGCGCACAACCCGCTGATTTTCACCAAATCGGGCATCATGCTGGGACTGGGCGAACAGCGCTTAGAAGTGCATCAGGTGATGGATGATATGCGCAGCGCCGAGGTCGATTTCATCACAATGGGCCAATATCTCCAGCCCACGCCCAAACATGCAAATGTCGAGGAATTCGTGACGCCCAAAGCGTTTGACGCCTTCGGTTCCATCGCGCGGGCAAAAGGGTTCTTGCAGGTCGCCTCAAGTCCGCTCACCCGGTCGAGCTATCATGCGGGGGACGATTTTGCCGTCATGCGCGCGGCGCGCGAGGCGAAGTTGGCCAAAGCGAACGCGTAATGCCCGGCATCCGCGAAACCCGTCAACTGCCCTACAGCGCTCAGCAGATGTTCGATCTGGTTGCGGATGTGGGGCGGTACAGCCAGTTTTTGCCCTGGGTCATCGCCACGCGCGTGCGCTCCAATTCCGACACCGAAATGGTCGCTGATATGGTTGTGGGTTTCAAAGGCCTGCGCGAGAGCTTTGCCTCACGCGTGGCCAAGGACCGGCCCAATGAAATCGCGGTGCACTATGTCGACGGACCGCTGAGCGATCTTGATAATGTGTGGAAGTTTCGCGAGCTTGGCCCCAATGATTGCGAGATCGAATTCACCGTCGATTTTACATTCAAAAACCGCATTTTTGAACGCCTAGCAGGCCAGTATTTCGACCGCGCTTTCCGCAAAATGGTCGCCGCATTTGAAAGCCGCGCTTTTGAGCTTTACGGCAGCAGCAATTCGAGCGCACAGACCGTCGCCTGATGGCGAATTTTCGCCCGGCCACCCGGCCCATCGCCGCCATCGAAATGCTTTAATTCGCCTTCGGGTTCGCCATCCTGATTGCGAAACGCCCGCGCGAAGACGACGGTGCCCACAGGCTTAAGCTGTGTGCCGCCGCCGGGGCCTGCAACCCCGCTGATCGCGACAGCAACATCGGCGCCCGATCGTTCAAGCGCGCCGGTTGCCATGGCCCACACGCACGCGATGGAAACCGCGCCAAAGGTTTCGATGATATCGCTGCTGACCCCGAGCATCTCCATCTTGGCTTCGTTTGAATAGGTCACAAAACCGCGATCAAGCACGGCCGAGGAACCCGCAATTTCAGTGAGCGCGCCGGCGACAAGCCCGCCCGTGCAGCTTTCAGCGGTGGCAACCATACGGCCAGCCTTTTGGTTTTCGGCATTGACGCGGGCCGCCAACTCGGTGATGTCGGCGGGGAGAAGCAGAGAGGTCATAAAGGGGTCCTAGGCCGGGCAGATCTGCGGGTCTTTAACGCCGCTCATCTCAAAGATGAATGTGACAAGGGCTGAGGTGTTTTCCGCAGGCAGCGGGGCAAGCAATGTGAGGCCGCGTTCAATATCGCTGCACGTATCAGGCTTGATTTCTGAAGCAATCATTTGCTGCACGAATCCGTCGAAAAACGGGCGCACTTGATCTGCGGGCATTTGATCGATGAGTTCGAGCATTCCTGCACCGGCCTCGTCGCCTTGCTCTGCGCGCTCAGCGGCTCTGGTGGCCATCATCTGTTTGCCGAGCCGGTAAGCGCCCGGCCATGCCGCATCCTGTTTTGCGCGGAAGCGATTGGCGAAATCGCCGCCTTTGGTCTTCATAAATCCATCGGCGGCGTATTTTGCATCGCAGCTTTGCATCGCTGCATCAAAGGCAAGCGGTACGGCATAGGTCACCATATCGGTAACGTCCTGGGGCGCGACGCAATTTTGCTGCGCCTGTGCGGTTTGCGCGCTGGCCAATGCGGCCAAAGCAAGCGGTAAGGCGACAAGGGGAGAATTCATATTCGGTGTTTCCTTGATAAATTAGCGGCGCTGCAATGCGACAATCGCCTGGGCTGCCATGCCTTCGCCCCGGCCTGTAAAGCCGAGCCGTTCGGTCGTGGTCGCTTTGATGCTCACCGCGTTTTCGTGCGCGCCCATAATCTCGGCCACTTTTGCGCGCATGGCGGGCCGGTGGGGGCCAATTTTGGGCGCTTCGCAGATAATGGTCAGATCCACATTGCCAATCGCATAGCCAGCATCATTTGCCAGCTTCGTCGCATGGGCAAGGAACTGCGAGGACCGTGCCCCTTTCCATTGCGGATCGCTGGGCGGGAAATGGGTGCCAATATCCCCTTCAGCAATCGCGCCCAAAACCGCATCGGTGATCGCATGAAGCGCCACATCAGCATCGGAATGCCCGGCAAGCCCGTGCGTGTGCTCAAGCTTGATGCCGCACAGCCACAATTCCTCACCTTCGGCCAGGCGGTGCACATCATAACCCTGGCCAATGCGAACAGGGGGAGAGTGGCTGCGTCCATAAAGTCTTCTGCAAATGTGATTTTCTTCAATCGTTCGTCACCCTGCACCAGCGCAACTGAACCCCCGCTGGCTGAAAGCACTTGCGCATCATCGCCTGCATTCAGCGCACTTTGCCAAGCGCGATGCGCGGCAAGGATATCGGCAAAGCGAAACGCCTGCGGGGTTTGCACCCGGCGAAGCGCCTCACGCTCTGCTTTGCCCGCCATGGTGCCGTCATCGCTGGCAAGGGCCAGGCTATCGACCACGGGGAGAGTGGGGATGGCGCCGGGGTGCTGCTCAAGGCCTGCCAGCAACCGATCAATCACCGGGGCAGGTAGGTCTGGACGGGCCGCATCATGGATGAGCACGCGTGCAGGAGCAGCATCCGCCAATGCCTCCAGCCCCTTGCGCACCGACCCTTGCCGGGTGTCATCGCCCTGCGTGAATGCGATCCCCGTGAGGCCGCCAAGCGCGCTTTGAGCGAATTGGGCCGCATCTTTCGCGACCACCACCAGCACGGGCGATGCACCAGCGTTCAGCAAAGCTTCCACCGAATGACGGATCAAAGGCTTTCCCTGAAAGTCGCGAAACTGTTTGGGCGTGTCACCGCCCACGCGCAAACCTTTGCCAGCGGCAACGACAATCGCGGCAAATGGGGGGAGGGCGGCATCTGACAACATGAAGGTGATGCGCTTAGGGTCTGGACGGGAATTTCGCAATCCACTATGCGCTGCCTATAAATTAGGCAATTACCCCCATGACAGCATTACCCCCTCCTCCCAGCTTAAAGCCGATCAAGGTCGGCCCCGTCACGATTGACGAGCCGGTGATCCTTGCGCCCATGACAGGCGTGACGGACAAACCGTTTCGCACGCTCGTGCGCCGGTTTGGCTCAGGGCTAAACGTAACCGAAATGATCGCGAGCGAAGCGGCCATCCGCGAGACGCGCCAATCGGTGCAAAAGGCAGAGTGGGACAAAACCGAAGAGCCCGTTTCCATGCAACTGGTGGGCTGCGATCCTGTCAGCATGGGGGAGGCGGCCAAGCTGCAAGAAGGCAATGGCGCAGCGATCATCGACATCAATTTCGGCTGCCCGGTGCGCAAGGTTGTGGGCCAATTGGCAGGCTCTGCCCTGATGCGCGAAGTGCCGCTTGCGACCAAGCTGATGGAAGCGACCGTCAACGCGGTGGACGTGCCCGTCACGGTCAAAATGCGCATGGGATGGGATCACCAAAGCCTCAACGCCCCTGAAATGGCCCGCATTGCAGAGGATCTGGGGGTTAAGATGATCACCGTTCACGGCCGCACCCGCAATCAGATGTATAAAGGCAGCGCCGATTGGTCGTTTATCCGCAAAGTGAAAGAGGCGGTTTCAATCCCTGTCATCGTCAATGGGGATATCTGCACCATCGCTGATGCGGCAAAGGCGCTGGAACAATCGGGCGCGGATGGGCTGATGATCGGGCGCGGGGCCTATGGCAAACCTTGGCTTTTGGGCCAGGTGATGCATTGGCTGCGCACGGGCGAAAGCATCCCGACACCCAGCTTTGACCTGCAATATGCGACCGTGGTTGAGCATTATGAGCGCATGCTCGATCATTATGGCCGCGATGTCGGCACCAAGATCGCGCGCAAGCATCTAGGCTGGTACACCAAGGGGATGCATGGTTCGGCCGAATGGCGGAATAAAGCGAACTTTATCAACGACCCTGACGAAGTGCTGGGCGAACTCGAACGGTTTTATACCCCCTTCCTCAATCGCAGAGCTGCGTGATGGCGCCAATCGTGTCCGATCCCGCACCGCAGGATGCAGCTTCGGACGCTGTCCATGAGCCTGGCGATACCCCCGCAAACACGCGGCCCGATGCGCGCAGCCAGATTGCGGGCCTGATATTTGCGGTGATCCTGATCGATCACGAAGGGCGCATTGCCGAAGTTAATCACGCCGCTGAAAATATGCTGGGAACAAGCGAAAAACGCTTGATCGGCAAACATATCGTCCAAGCTCTCGCCATAACCGAGGCGCGCGTGGTAGAACGGATTGAGGACACCGATGCTGCCCTTTTGGCGCGCGGATTGACGGTGGCGGCCAGCTCTGGCGAGATGAAAGTCAATCTCACCGTTTCGCCCATGCCATCCAGCCATGGCTGGCGCGTGGTGGCGATGTCTGAACTGGGTCATGACGACACTATCTATGGCGAACGCAACAATGCCCCGCTGGGAGCGCCGTCGATCCTCGCGCATGAGATTAAGAACCCGCTGGCCGCCATTCGCGGGGCGGCGCAATTGATCGCGCGCAAATTGCCGCACAAGGACAAATCGCTCGCCCGGATGATCACCGATGAGGTCGACCGGATCGCGCGGTTGATTGACCGGATGCAGCAATTGGGCCGGTCAAAGCCTGACCCCGCATCCGCCTGCAATCTGCACGAGGCGATCCGCTCAGCGCTTGCGATTGTGCAGGCATCGGGCAGCAGCGATGTCATTATGACAGAGGAGTTTGATCCCTCCTTGCCCCCGGTTTTTGCCAATAGGGATGCGTTGGAGCAGGTTCTTATCAATCTGATCTCAAACGCCCGCGATGCCGCTTTGGCCAATCATCATGAAGGCGATCCGGCGCGCGTCACTGTGCAGACCCGGTTTGTCAGCGGGCTTGCTTTCAGCGCGATCAGGCTGGGCCGTGCGGTCAAGCTGCCGATTGAAATCACGATTAGCGACAACGGCACCGGGATTGATCCGGCCATGCGTGATTATGTCTTCGAACCCTTCGTATCCTCCAAACAATCGGGCCAGGGGCTGGGGCTGGCTTTGGTGCGCAAGCTGGTGCGCGATATGAACGGCAATATCGGCCACGAACGCGATGCCCGCGCACGGCTTACGCATTTCCGGCTGCATCTGCCGCTGGCAACGGGCAAGGGATGAGGCCGACATGACCCAAATCAGTTCAGGCCCGGATGGCGCTGCCAGCATCCTGCTGGTTGAAGATGACCGCGCCATTGCCACTGTCATTATCGCCGCTTTGGAAGACGAAGGCTTTGCGATCAGCCATTGCACCAGCATTGCGCGGCGTGATGAGCTTTTGGCTGATGGCCCATACGATGTGATGCTCACCGATGTGATGCTGGATGATGGCGATGGTCTGGCCAGCCTTGATGCAGTGCAGAGCGCGGCCGCCGACATGCCCGTGATCGTTCTGTCAGCGCAAAACACTCTCGATACTGCGGTGCGCGCCAGCGACAGCGATGCGTTTGAGTATTTTCCCAAACCTTTCGACCTTGATGAATTGGTCCAGACCGTGTGCAAGGCCGCAGGTCAGCGCAAAATGGCGCAGGCCATTCCCGACGAAATCACAGCCGATGGCGATGGCTTGCCGCTGGTTGGGCGCAGCCCGGCGATGCAATCTGTTTACCGGATGATCACCCGCGTTTTGCGCAATGATCTAACCGTGCTGATTACTGGCGAAAGCGGCACGGGCAAAGAACTGGTCGCAGAGGCGATCCATCAATTGGGCAACCGGCGCACTGGGCCATTTGTCGCGGTCAACACCGCTGCGATCCCTGCTGATCTTATTGAAAGCGAGCTGTTCGGTCACGAAAAGGGCGCGTTTACAGGCGCTATTGCGCAGGCAATCGGCAAATTTGAACAGGCCAATGGCGGCACCTTGTTCCTCGATGAAATCGGCGACATGCCGGCAGACGCGCAAACCCGGCTGCTGCGCGCGCTTCAATCGGGCCGGATCCGGCGCGTTGGCGGGCGGCAGGAAATCGCGGTGGATGTCCGCATTGTTGCAGCGACCAATCGCGATCTGGCGCCTTTGATTGCATCGGGCGGTTTCCGCGAAGATTTGTTCTATAGGCTCAATGTGGTCCCGATTGAACTGCCGCCTTTGCGCGAGCGGCGCGAGGATATTGGCGAGCTGGTGCAGCATTTCTTTATCCGCGCAGCCGAAGAAGGATTGCCCAGGCGCAACCTAACCGCTGATGCCTTGGCTATGTTGGAAGCCCGCCAGTGGCGCGGCAATGTGCGCGAATTGCGCAATGTGGTTTTTCGCCTCGCTCTGATGGCGCGCGAGGACATGATCGACGCGCAAAGCCTGGCTGACATTATTGGCGATGAAACGCCCATCGGCCTTGGCCTTTCAGGCGAGGCAAACGAGCCGGGTTTTGCCTCCGCTTTGTCCTTTTGGCTCGAAAGCGAAAGCCCTGCGCAGGGCACCGTCTATCACAGCGTGCTGGCCGCGTTTGAAAAGCCGCTGATCGAACACGCGCTGGGCCAGACAAGCGGTAATCAACTGCGCGCTGCCCAATGGTTGGGTATCAATCGCAATACGTTGCGCAAACGCATCGTTGAGCTCGACATCGTGCCTGATCGCTTCGCAAGACCGCTTTGACGTAGTTTTTAGGACAGTGCGGCGTTTTTCACTTGCATGAAAGACACAGTGGCGTTGTAACTA
This sequence comes from Erythrobacter sp. JB1-15, assembly GCF_057365035.1. Taxonomy (NCBI): domain Bacteria; kingdom Pseudomonadati; phylum Pseudomonadota; class Alphaproteobacteria; order Sphingomonadales; family Erythrobacteraceae; genus Erythrobacter; species Erythrobacter sp. JB1-15. The sequence continues at coordinate 2,829,635 of NZ_CP200295.1, read as the reverse complement.
AGCCACGATGGACATGCCCGCTGATCCCGGAACTCTTGCGCCGCGTCACTCGCCGCGCTGGTGGCGGCGTTTTATCGTCTCTTCGCGAAAGGCGAACATCTTTGCATGGCTGGAAGCGGCCTCCCTCATTGCCCTTATCGCGGCTATCACTGCGACATATTTGACATATTCGGGTGACCGGCAAGCGGGCGAATTGCTGCCCACCTTGCAAGCGTCGTTGCTGCTGATTGCAACGCTCGTTCCCGCGATGGCGATCCTGGTGCTTGTTGGGCGAAGGCTCGCCATGCGCCGTGCGGCCGGCAGCACGGCTCGGCTGCATGTGCGGCTTGTGTTCTTCTTTTCGATTGTGGCGGCGGTGCCGACTTTGCTGGTGGCGGGATTTGCGGCCTTTCTGTTCCAGTCAGGTGTGGATTTCTGGTTTTCGGACGATCTCGCGCGGGCTGATGGAAAACGCCAACGAATTGGCGCAAAGCTATTACGATGCCAATCAGGCCGATGTGCAGGAAGAAACCATCGCCATGGCCAGCGATTTGCGCTTTTTCTTCTTCGAGCGGGGGGCAGTTGTCGGATGACAATTTCCCCGATTTCTATGCGTATCAGGCTCAGCCGCGCGAAATAACCGAAAGCGCGATCCTGCAGCGGCTGCCCGACGGATCTTTGCGCACAGCTGCGATTATGAACCTGCTGGACGACAATCGCTGGCTCGAATTCAGCGAGGCCGCTTTGCCGCAGCTTGATGAGGGCAATTTTGTCGCAGTTGCGGGCAGTCCGGAACGCATAGCGGCGCTCGCTCCGATTGATGCGGAAAGCGGGATTTACCTCTACAATGCGCGCACGACCGAGGCGAGCCTGTTCAATTCCTGGGAGCGCGCGCAGGCCATTTCATCGTCGTATGAATCGCTGACCGCTGACGCGCGCACGCTGCAATTGCGGTTCAACATTGCATTGTTCGCAGTCAGCCTGCTTTTGGTCGGGCTGGCAGTGTGGTTCGCGCTGCGCTTTGCCGACCGTCAGGTTGAACCACTTACGGATCTTGTGGGTGCCGCCCGCAAAGTGGGGCAGGGCAATTTTGCACTGCGTGTTGAAGGGCGCACTGGCGCGGATGAAATTGGCCTGCTCAACCGGGCCTTCAACCGCATGACAGCGCAATTGGAAAAGCAAACCGATGCGCTTGTAAACGCCAATCGCCAGATCGATGATCGGCGCGCCTTTATGGAAGCGGTGCTGGAATCGGTTTCCGCAGGGGTTGTCTCGGTCGATAGCGAAAGCAGGGTGCTGCTGATGAATTCATCGGCCCAATCGCTGCTGGGAAATGGCGGTGAAAATGACGCCGCATCCGATCAGCTCGTTGGGCGTTCGCTCAGTGATATCGCGCCCGAAATCTGCCAGATGCTGCGCGATGGCAAAGAAAGCCAGATCGTCAGCCACGCCCGCGGCAATGAGCTGCTGACGCTGGCCGTGAAAGCGGCGCCTGGCTCAAGCGGTCATGTGATCACTTTTGAAGACATCACGCGCCAATTGCTCGATCAAAGACAGGCGGCATGGTCCGATGTCGCGCGCCGTATCGCGCATGAAATCAAGAACCCGCTTACCCCGATCCAGCTCGCCACCGAACGGCTCAAACGCCGCTATCGCAAGCAGATCGACAAGGACGAAGAGCTGTTTGACGAATTGACCAACACCATTGTGCGTCAGGTCGGCGATTTGCGCAAAATGGTGGATGAATTCTCGTCTTTCGCGCGTTTGCCCAAACCCATGTTCCGCCCCGAAGACCCGGTGGACTTGGTGCGCCAGGCGGTGTTCCTGCAAGAGGTCGCACATTCCAAGATCGCCTTCAAAGTGACGCTCGATCTGGCCGAGCGTTCCGCCATTCGCTGCGATCGCCATCAGCTGGGTCAGGCGATGACCAATGTGCTTAAAAACGCGGTTGAAGCGGTGGAAGCCAAATTGGCCATTGAACCTGCTCCTTATTCAGGTGAGGTATCTGTGACCATCACCGATACCATCCCCGATACTGGCACAGCGGATGCGGGCTTCATCGTCATCACCGTCACCGATAACGGCATTGGCCTTCCCACAGACCGCGACCGATTGACCGAACCTTATGTCACCACGCGTGAGAAAGGCACCGGGCTTGGCCTCGCGATTGTAAACAAGATTGTCGATGAACATGGCGGCGATATGAGCTTTGCCACCGGCGAAAATGGCGGCACCGCTGTCACCCTGCGCTTTGCCCGCGATCCCGAACTGGCTTCGGCAGAACCTGCATTATGACCCCTATCAACATGACCCCTATCAACCCAAGGAAACTTTGATGTCGCTCGATATTCTGATTGTCGATGATGAGCATGATATTCGCGAACTCGTCTCCGGCGTGCTCGGAGATGAGGGGTATGATTGCCGCACCGCTGCTGAAAGCCGCGGCGCTTTGGCGGCGATAGATGAACGCCGGCCCAGCCTGGTGCTGCTCGATGTGTGGCTGCACGGCAGCGAGATGGACGGGCTGGAATTGCTCGACGCGATCAAAGTGCGCGAACCTGAATTGCCGGTCATCATTTTCTCCGGTCATGGCAATATCGACACCGCCGTATCCGCGATTGGACGCGGGGCAATGGACTTTATCGAAAAGCCGTTTGAGGCTGAGCGCCTGCTTTTGCTGGTTGAACGCGCGACCGAAACCGAACGCCTTCGCCGCGAAAACTCGCGCCTGCGCGAAGGGGCCGTGGATGGGGCGGAATTCACCGGCAATTCCTCGTCCATCAACACAGTGCGCGCGACATTGAAACGCGTCGCGAACACTGGCAGCCGCGTGTTGATCACCGGGCCAGCGGGCGCAGGCAAGGAAGTTGCGGCAAGGCTGCTCCATTCCTGGAGCGGGCGCGCCGATAAAGCGTTCGTCACGGTCAATTCTGCGCGCATCACGGCGGAACGCTTTGAGCATGAATTGTTTGGCGAGGAAAATGACGGGCGTCAGGTGCGCTCTGGCTTGCTCGAACTGGCCGATGGCGGAACCTTGTATCTCGATGAAGTGGCCGACATGCCGCTTTCAACACAGGCCCGCATCCTGCGCGTGCTGACCGAGCAGAGCTTTGTGAGGGTAGGGGGCACGCGCCAGATTGGGGTCGATGTGCGCGTTGTCTCCTCAACGTCGCGCGATCTGGCGCTCGAAATGGAAGAAAAGCGCTTTCGCGAAGACCTGTTTTACCGCCTGAATGTCGTGCCCGTCGCCATTCCAAGCCTGAGCCAGAGACGCGATGATATTCCTGCTCTCGCTGAGCATTTCTTTACGCGTTATTCGACCAATCAGGGGATCACTCCGCCGGACATTTCTGAAGAAGCGATGGCCGCGCTCCAGGCTTATGACTGGCCGGGCAATGTGCGCCAATTGCGCAATGTCGTGGAACGCATCATCATCATGACCCCGCGCGAACGGCTGACGATGGTGGAAACCGATATGCTGCCCGCCGAAATTACTGGAGGGCGCCTTGCCGCATCAGGACAGGGGCTTTCCGCAATGATGGGCGTTCCTTTAAGAGAGGCGCGCGAAAGCTTTGAGCGCGAATATCTCACCATTCAGATCCGCCGATTCTCTGGCAATATCTCCAAAACGGCGACTTTCATCGGGATGGAAAGGTCAGCTTTGCACCGCAAACTCAAATTGCTTGGCATGGCAGAACGGCGCGAAAACGTGCGTAAAGACTGACCTGCTGCAAGAAAAACGCATCCATTTGGCTGTAAAGCAATTCAAGCATTGCTCCTATGCCTAGTCAAAGGCATAAAAGGGTGAGGGCGCTGTAAGTGATCGATCACTTCAACCGTTCTACCGCGGACCGCAAAAGCGGCCGCCAATAATAGGAGCATAAAACATGTCAAATGGGCGAACTCTCTCTCCGCGCCCACGGCCTGCCTCTGAGCAATCAGATGCGGTGCAAAGCGGTAATTCTTCGCGCTCATCAGGTGCGCGCGGCAAGGCAGGCGCAGGCAATCTTCAGGACGCGTTTCTGAATTTCCTGCGCAAAAACAAAATTCCTGTCACGATGTTTCTTGTAAAAGGCGTTAAACTTCAAGGGATTGTCACATGGTTTGACAATTTCTCGATCCTTTTGCGCCGCGATGGACAGTCGCAATTGGTGTATAAGCACGCCATTTCGACGATCATGCCGGGACAGCCGGTCGATGCCGATCAGTTTGAGATGCGCACAGGCAATTCCAAACAGCGATTGTTGCAGGACATTTTCCTCAGCCGGGTGAGCGAGGCGAATGTGCAGGTTACCATGTTCCTTGTGAACGGGGTGATGTTGCAGGGCCGGATCGCGTCCTATGATCTGTTCTGCATGCTGCTCGAGCGTGAAGGGGCGGTGCAACTGGCCTATAAGCACGCGGTTTCGACCATTCAGCCAGCCACGCCAGTCGATCTCACCGATGATGATGACGATCCGGAATTTGGCGAGCTGGATGAAGGGTGAGGGCATGGCCTGCTGCGGCCTCGCCCATTTTAGGATAGACGACTGAGCTTCGATGATGACTTGATGGACGAGGTAACCCGCGGTGCGCGGGCCCTTGTGCTGTGCCCGGATGTGCGCAGCCTGTCTTATGACCTCAGCGCCAAGGAACGGCTTGAGGAAGCCCAAGGCCTTGCGCTCGCCATTGGGGTGGTCATCGCGCATTCCGAAGTGTTCACGATCCGCCAGATGCAGCCCAACACTTTGTTCGGATCAGGGCAGGTTGAACGCATAAAGACCGATTGCGAGCTGCACGAGGCGGAGCTGGTGATTGTCGATGGCGCTTTGGCGCCAATCCAGCAGCGCAATCTTGAAGACAAGTTCAAGCGCAAAGTCATTGATCGCACAGGGTTAATTCTGGAAATCTTTGGCGAACGCGCCGCTACGGCAGAAGGCCGCTTGCAGGTTGAACTGGCGCATCTGGACTATCAACAAAGTCGGCTCGTGCGCAGTTGGACCCACCTTGAACGGCAACGCGGCGGGTTCGGCTTTCTGGGCGGTCCGGGCGAAACCCAGATTGAGGCCGACAGGCGGATGATCCGCCAGCGCATGGCGCGGCTCAGGCGGGAGCTCGAACAAGTGCGCAAAACGCGCGCTTTGCACCGCGAAAGGCGGGGAAGGGCGCCCTGGCCTGTGATTGCCCTGGTTGGGTATACCAATGCGGGAAAATCCAGCCTGTTCAACCGGCTCACGGGCGCAGAGGTGATGGCAGAGGATATGCTGTTCGCGACGCTTGATCCGACGATGCGCGCGATCAGCCTGCCGGGCGTTGAAAAAGCTATATTGTCGGACACGGTCGGCTTTATCTCCGATTTGCCGACCCAACTGGTCGCCGCTTTCCGTGCAACACTCGAAGAAGTCACCGGTGCGGACATCATTTGCCATGTGCGCGATATTTCCAGCGAAGCGCATGCCGCACAGAAAAAGCAGGTTATCGAGGTTTTGAGCGATCTTGATGTGGTCGATCCTGAGACGGGAGAGGGCGACATTCCCATACTCGAGGTTTGGAACAAGGCCGATTTGCTGGACGCAGATCAATTGGCAGAATTGGAGACAGCAGCGCTGAATTCTGGCGCTGTGCTGCTATCTGCGCTTGATGGCAGCGGGATGGAAAGTTTTGAAGCGCGCATCGCCGATATGCTGACCGAGACCGCGCGCGAAGTGACGATAAGATTGCCCGCCAGCGATGGCCGCCGGATCGCATGGCTGCACGCGCACGGCGATGTGCGCAGCGATACAGATGCGGGAGAAGGGGATGCGGGGCCAGAACGCGAGCTGATCGTGCGCCTTAACCCCAAGGAATTGGGGCAATACGCGACGCTTTAGGCGCTGCCGCTGCCTTTCTCATCAGCCTTCACGGCCTGCCACAGGCTTTCTTTTTGATCGAGATCCAGGTCAGCAAAATCACCCTGGGCGCGCTGTTCCATCCCGCGAAAGCGGCGTTCAAACTTGGAATTTGCCGCGCGAAGAGCTTCTTCTGCGTCGATCCCATGCGCCCGCACCAGGTTCACCGCTGCAAACAGAAAATCGCCCGCTTCTTCGGCTTTGTGTGATGGTGAGCTTGCCGTCTTTAGCTCCTGTATTTCCTCAAAAACCTTGGCCTCAGGACCATCGGTATCGGGCCAGTCAAACCCTGTACGCGCGGCGCGTTTCTGCAATTTTTGCGCGCGCATCAAGGCCGGTAAAGCCAAGGCCACGCCGTCCACCGCGCTTTGCATGCCTTTTTCACCGCGTTCAGCAGCTTTGATCGTTTCCCAGCGTTGTTCGCCCATGGTCCCGCCAGCATCGCCAAAGATATGCGGATGGCGCGCTTCCATCTTGTCGCTGATGGCTGCTGCAACATCGTCAAAATCGAATGCGCCTGTTTCCTGCGCCATGCGCGCGTGAAAGACGACTTGCAGCAGCAGATCACCAAGCTCATCGCGCAATTCCGCCATATCGCCGCGCTCAATCGCATCGGCAACTTCGTAAGCTTCTTCGATCGTGTACGGCGCGATTGTCTTGAAATCCTGCGCCAGATCCCATTCGCATCCGCCATCAGGATTGCGCAATTGCGCCATGATAGCGAGGAGACGGCCGATAGGGGTCTGCGCGGCGGGTTTGTTGGCGGGCTCGCTCATCGCAAGAACCTCGCCTCAGAAAGATTGATAATATATATTATGTTAAATATTGGCATCCCGTATGGAGGAATGCTCGCCCTCAAAGCTCAAGCCCCATCAGGTTCGCAACCAGAAAACCGCCGGTAAAAATGCAAGCCCAGATCAGGATCAATTGCACCATTTTGCCCCAGCTCAATTTGAATGAAGCCAGCGCACCGCCAGCCAGAACCAGCCAACCCAGCATCGCTATCACTGAAACAATCGCGACATCATTCATGCTGTCATCTCCAAGCCATCAAAGCCAACGATCACATGATCGGGCGTTTCTGCGTCCAGTGTGCGGTAATCCATGCTTTTATCAAGGTGGCTGAGCACAATTTGCCTTGCGCCGCAGCGTTCGCCAAGCTCCATCGCAAGGTCCAGATTGGCATGCGTCGGGTGCGGATCGCGCCTTAAACAATCGCTAACCAAGATATCGACGTCTTCGAAACATTCGATCATTGCATCGTTTATCGCGCTGTAATCGGTTGCATAGGCAATGGATTTGCCATCCGCTTCGAATCTGTAACCGGTCGTTTCGCCGCTGCCATGCGCCATTTGGCAGAACTCAACGCCAAATCCGGCGATCATTCGCAGCCGGTCAAGCGTGTCGAGCGTCGCAATGGTCGGATACCCATCCTGACCGGCAAAGACATAGCCGAACCGCTGCCGCAGACGGCGCACAGTCTCTGTCGAAGCATAGCCCGGTATCGGGCCGCCGCGGCCATATCTCAGCACGCGTAAATCGTCGATACCGTGGCAGTGATCAGCGTGATCATGCGTCCAGAACACGCAATCAAGCCGCCCGATCTGGTGGCGCAGCAATTGCGCGCGGCAATCAGAGGATGTGTCGACCAGAATCCGCGCGCCATCATCGCTTTCGACCAGAATGGAGACGCGCGTGCGCCGGTTACGCGGTTCATTGGGATCGCAATCGCCCCAATCGCCCGCGCCATCCTCTCCGCCAAGCCGGGGCACACCTGTTGAGGTGCCAGAGCCGAGCATGATGAATTTCACAGGCCAGCCTTGCTGAACAGGCGCGCAAAGTTACGAGTGGTGACCGCAGCCAGATGCTCGCGCGTTTCGCCGCGCAGGTCCGCGACAAATTGCGCGGTATCTGCAACAAAAGCAGGCTCACACGGGCGCCCGCGATGCGGCACCGGGGCAAGGAACGGGCTGTCGGTTTCCACCAGCAATCGGTCTTCCGGCACGGTTTTGGCGACCGCTTGCAGCTCTTTGGCATTCTTGAATGTGACAATGCCCGAAAGCGAAATTGTCAGCCCCAGATCGAGCACTTTCTGGCCAAATTCAGCCGACGCGGTGAAGCAATGGATGAGCGCTGGAAACGCGCCCTTGCCCATTTCATCGTCCAGGATGGCGAATGTGTCAGTTTCTGCATCGCGCGTGTGGATGATAACTGGCAAGCCTGTTTCGCGCGCGACATCGATATGCATGCGGAACAATCTGGCCTGCGTTTCTCGGTCCGAATGTTCGTAAAAATAATCGAGCCCGGTTTCTCCGATGGCGATGACGCGCGGGTTTTGAGTGGCAGCAAACAGCACCTCGCGGGGCAGATCAGCGTGGGCGTCTGCTTCGTGCGGGTGAATGCCGACACTGGCGAACACGTCATCTTCGCGCATGGCGGTGGCGACGACCTGGTCCCATTCGGCTTGTTTGGTCGAGATGTTGAGAAACGCCCCCACCCCCGCACTGCGCGCGCGTTCCAGTACGCCCTGCTGGTCTTCAATCACGCCCTTATATTCAAGGTGGCAATGGCTATCGACTAACATTACGCCCCCTCCCCTGCATCCTCGGGCAATTCGAGGCGCGGGAACAAAGGCGTCGGTTTGCTTAGGTTAAATCCGCTTTCGACGAGATTGCGATACCAATCGGCATTGTCCAGCGCGCTATAACTGCGCGCATCGGGGGCAATGCCAAGCTGATCGAGCAGAGCGGATGCTTTGTCAGGAACCACCGGTTGGATCGCAATTGTCAGATCGCGGATCGCCATGAACAGCGTTTGCAAGACCACTTTCATGCGGGCAGGATCGGTCTTTTTGAGCGCCCACGGAGCCTGTTCATCAACATATTGATTGCACGCAAACACTGCGCGCATCCACGCATCAATCCCGGCCGAAAAGTTGAGCGCGTTAAATTCTCGCGGCAATTCGCGCCGGCACGCATCGCTGACGGTGCTGGCCAGATCATCATCGGCAGGGGCCGCATCAAACAGTTCAATCGCCCCGTCCATATTCTTATGGATCATCGACAAAGTGCGCTGCGCCAGGTTGCCAAAACTGTTGGCAAGTTCGGCATTGGCGCGTTCCACAATCGCTTCGGGTGAATAGCTGCCATCTTTGCCAAAAGCGACTTCGCGCATCAGGAAATAGCGCAGGGCATCAACGCCAAACTGATCGGCCAAGGCCAAAGGATCGGTCACATTGCCGAGCGATTTGGATTCCTTTTGTCCCCGATTGAGCAGAAATCCGTGGCCAAACACCTGTTTTGGCAAAGGCAAGTCCGCGCTCATCAAAAATGCGGGCCAATAGACCGTGTGAAACCGGACAATATCCTTGCCAATCAGATGCAGATCGGCGGGCCAGAATTTGGGATAGTTCGCTGTCTCATCAGGAAAACCCAGCCCGGTGAGGTAATTGGTAAGCGCATCGACCCAGACATACATCACATGATTGTCAGATCCGGGGACTTTCACGCCCCAGTCAAAACTGGTGCGGCTGATCGAGAGATCGCGCAGGCCCTGTTCGACGAAAGCGATCATTTCATTGCGGCGGCTGACAGGTTCGAGGAAACCGTCAGAGCGAAGCAATTCGAGCAGGCGGTCCTGATATTTGGACAGCCGGAAAAACCAGCTTTCCTCAACCGTCCATTCCACCGGCGTGCCTTGGGGGAAAGCTTCTCGCCCCCCTCCCTGCCGTCAGCTCGCTTTCGTCGTAATAGGCCTCGTCGCGGACCGAGTACCATCCTTCATATCGGTCGAGATAAAGGTCGCCTGCTGCCTCCATGCGCTGCCAGATAGCTTGGCTGGCGCGGTGGTGATCATCCTCAACCGTGCGGATAAAGCGATCATGGCTGATATTAAGCGCGGCGCACATATCCTGGAAATAACCCGACATCTCATCGGCAAGTTCACGCGGGGTGCGGCCCTGTTCTTCGGCTTTGCGCGCCATTTTGAGGCCGTGTTCATCGGTGCCCGTTTGAAAGCGCACATCGCGGCCCTGCAAGCGCTGAAACCGCGCGATCACATCGGCGGCAATCGCTTCATAGGCATGGCCGATATGCGGGCGGCCATTGGGATAGCTTATCGCAGTGGTGATGTAATACGGGGCGTTTGAGGGTTCAGCCATGGGCGTGTTCGCTAGCGGGCGCGGCCTCGCTAAGCAAGGTGCCGATTTGCATTGTCAAAAGGCCGGTATCGTAATTGTAGCTGGGCGCTTCGCCAGCAAGCTTGACCAAGGCGGCATGGGTTTCAATCAACCGGGCGCGGTGTGCGGAAACTTGCGTTTTGCGCGCATGGTCAGCGGTGATCGCCTGCGCGAGTTCGAGCACGGCAGACAGCCTGTCACGATCAGCGCGCGGACCAATCGCTCGGGCAAGATCAGCACGCGCGGCCAGTGCCGGGTCGCCTTTGGTGATCAAAGCCTCGATCAACCCGGCGAGCCCGCCCAGATCCTGCTCCACAAATCGCAAGGCTGCACCAAAAGACCCCTCTGCGGCTGCAATCGCGCTGCCAATCGCCGCCGGGTCTGAGGGGGCTGCATCCTCCAGCATGGCGCGCAGATTGCTCTCGCTGATAACGGGAAAGCGCACCATCCGGCAGCGCGAACGGATCGTGGGCAGCAGGCGCGATGGGCGGTGCGTGACCAGGAGAAAGAACGTGCCTTGCGGGGGTTCCTCCAGGCTTTTGAGCAGCGCGTTTGACGCATTGCGCTCCATATCATCGGCAGGGTTGATAATGATCGCCCGGCGCGCGCCCAATGTTGGCCGGGTGTTCAGCCGCCTTTGCATTTGCCTTATCTGATCAACGCGGATGGAACGCGCACGTTCGAACGGTTTGCCATCGGCCTGAAGGCGCGCTTCCTTGTCGTTTTTTGCGCCATAGGTGAGCGTGAGGATATCGGGGTGATCGCCTTGGGGTTGGGGAACGCCATCTTCTGCGACCAATTCGCGTGCTGCGGCCATCGCAAAGTCGTTTTTGCCAAGCCCGCTTTTGCCCGCCAAGATCCAGCCATGATGCATCCGCGCGCCGCCAAGGGCGCTGCGCCATTCGCGCCATGCAGCCGCGTGATTGGGCCAGTCAGTCATGGCCTAGTGCGCCTTCCAATAACGGCATGACCGCTTGCCAGATGCGCGCGTGAACCTCTTGCGGATCGCCGCCTGCATCAATGATGACGCTGCCGCCGGGATCACGCTCCGCCTGATCGCGGAAAGCGCGCGCCACTTTCGCATGATACTCCGCGCTGCGCCCGCCAATCGCGTCGCTTTCATCGCCGTCGCGCGCGGATAACCGCCGTGCTGCATCTTGCGGATCAAGCGCCAGCACCAGCGTGAGATCGGGCCGCAAACCCTTGCTACCAAATTGATGCAGGGCCTGAATGGCCGCATCGCCCAATCCCCCTGCCCCGCCCTGATAGGCTCTGCTGGAATCGACAAAGCGATCACATATGACCCAGGTGCCTGCGGAAATCTGCGGCATGATCCGGCGCGCGACATGATCGGCGCGGGCCGCAGCGAACAGCAGGGCTTCGGCCTCAGCCCCCCACCCTTCGCCCGGCGGATGCAGCAGCAATTCGCGAATGGCTTCTGCGCCCTGTGTCCCGCCCGGTTCGCGAGTAAGATCCGCTGCAATGCCGCGCTGTTCCAATGCCGCGATCAGCAATTTGGCCTGCGTCGATTTGCCCGCACCCTCGCCGCCTTCAAGCGCGATAAAACGCCCCTTTGCGCCCGCGTCAGTCACGATACCCACCCCAGCACGCCGTTATAGATGCGCGTGAAAAACCCGGCCTCTTCAACCGCGTTTTTGGCAAGCAGCGGCACGCGCGCTTGCTCCATTCCGGGAGCGGTGATTTCCAGAAAGCCAACCTCTTCACCCGCAGCAATAGGCGCGCGCAGTGGCCCCAGATAATGCACTTTTACCGAAGGATTGGCGGGGCCGTCAGCGGCGCTGTCTTTAGGCAGATTGATAAAGACATCGCGGTCAGTCACCAGTTCGACCATGCGCGATGCGCCGCCTTGGACGCGCGCTTCGCTGATGACAGCGCCTTCGTCATACAGGCGTTGGCGTTCAAACGCGGCAAAGCCCCATTCCATATATCGGCGTGCCAGATTGGCGCGCGCGCCAATGCTGCGCGTTCCAGCAAGGACCAGCACAAGGCGCTGTCCATCCCGCTCAGCCGAGCCGAGATAGTTGTAGCCCGCTTCATTGGTGAAGCCCGTCTTGATCCCGTCCGCGCCTGCAAATCGTTCAATCAGCGGATCGTAATTGGTCTGCGTGATGCCGTTATAAGCGAAAGTCTTGCGCCCGATATAGCGATCATAATGCGCGCGGTGGCGGCCCAGCATCGCCTGCGCCAGCGTCAAAAGGTCGCTAGCCGTGGTGAAAGTCTGACCGCCATCGGGCCAGCCATTGGGCGTGGCAAAATGGCTGTTCACCATGCCAATTTCGCGCGCTTTGGCCGTCATCGCCTGTGTCCAGCCCTCCACCGATCCCGCAGTCCCGCCGATAGGGGCGCTGGCCAGCACGGTGGCTGCATCATTGGCCGACACATTGGCAATGCCCAGCAGCATATCGGACAGCGGAACCTGAGCGCCTGCTTCCAGGAACATGGTCGAGCCCTTGCCCTGCCATTCTTCGGCAATGTCGGGCGAGACTGTCATCACTTGGCCCGGATCAAGCTCACCCGCCTCGATCAATTCGAACGCAAGAAACAGCGTCATCACTTTGGTGATAGAGGCCGGGACAAATCGCCTTTGCGCATTGCGTTCGTGCAGCACTTGTCCGCTGGAGATATCAACCAGCATAGCAACCGGCGCATCGCGCTCAGATGGAACGCCGGTGGGCGCAGCACCTTGGGCATGGACCGGAGCGCTGGCGAGCATGGCCAGAGCAGGCGCAGCCATCACAGCCAGCACGAGCTTTGCTCTTTTCACAACCAGAAACCCAAACACAAACACCACATATCCGTGACGCATAGCCGCGCGCACACCGATTTGCGAGCGGTAGTCGCTGCTCAGTTCACGATTGCATCAGCCAGCAGGCCAACGCTCATCGCGTAATAATTGGAGCAATTGTATTCTAGGATCACCCGGTAATTACCCGTCAGCAGCCAAGCGGGCTGGCCCGGACCATCAGGCTGGAACAACGAGACCAGCGTGTCATCGGGCAGAAAACGCTGCGGGGCGACGCCAAGATTGCGCCATTCGGCCACCGTTTTCCACTGGCTGTGGCGTTCATGGACGCGCGGGCAAACGGCGGCTTTCAGCTTGGTCTTGTAAGCATCGACATTGAAACCCGCCGGCACATTCGCGCGCACGCCCCATGGCTGGCCGGTGCGCCATCCGGCATCGCGGAAATAGTTGGCGATAGAAGCAAAGGTGTCTGCCCGGTTGGAGAAGATATTGGCGCGGCCATCACCGTCGCCATCGGCGGCAAGCCGCAGATAAACGCTCGGCAGAAACTGCGGATTGCCAAATGCACCGGCATAGCTGCCGATCAGCTGACCGCGCGAATAGCCCCGATCCGCCACTTGCATCAGCGCCACCCATTCGCCAGCGAACAGTTCGCGCCGGCGGCCTTCCCATGCGAGCGTTGCCAGGCTGCGCGACAGATCGAAATTACCCCGGATCCGGCCATAGCTGGTTTCATGCCCGAAAATGGCAACGATAATCTCTGCCGGAACGCCATATTCCGCTTCGACCCGGCCCAGCATGCTGCGGTTTTGGCGATAGACATTTTGTCCGCCACCAATCCGCACCGAATTGACATGCGTGCGGATATAGGGGGCAAGCGCAGGATAGCCGCGCCGTGTCGGCGTGCCCGGCTGCCCCTGATCGAGCCGAATCACTCGCGCATTCGGTGTCAGGCCCGATGTCATGCGCGCCAGCGTCTGCTCGCTCACACCTTCGGCTCTGGCGCGCGCTTTGAGCAGTTCCATATAGGCATCAAAGGCAATGCCATCGCGCGCCTGCACCTGCGCATGGGCGGGCGTGGCAAGGGCACCGAACATCGCCATAACGGCGATCAGGAAAGCGAGAGGGGTTGAGTGTTTCAGCATGGGTTTGGGTATCTCATAATCAGCATGAACCCTCTATAACCAAATCGAGTGACACTCCCATGGTGACAATCGCGAAATCCCCCGCTAGAGAGCCTCGCTCACAGACCCATCTCGTGCGGACAGTTGGCAGAGTGGTCGAATGCACTGGTCTTGAAAACCAGCAAGGGTGCAAGCCCTTCCAGGGTTCGAATCCCTGACTGTCCGCCACCCTATTTCAAGCAACCGCAGTTTACGCGCGCGATGGCGGGTCGGCAGGTGTCATCTTGCCTACGATGATGCAGTCCGCTTCCCAGTCCAGCTTGCCAACATTCACATCATCCTCGCCCACGTGCAGCTGTTCAATGCGGGTTTGTTTCCCGCAATAGTCTTGAACAACCAGCTTGTATGTTCCCGGCTTAAGGTTGGTGAACTGAAAGGTGGCATCGTTTTGCGCGCGCGTTTTGTAGCTGCGTATTGGTCCTTCCAATATGATCTGTGCATTGCGTTGATAGGGTTCAACTGACCCAGCAACAGTAAAGCGAGGCGAAACCGCTGGTCCATCCACGGACGAACAGGCCGCCATCGCCAAAGTGGCGGCCCCGCCCAAGGCGGCCTTTAATCGGCGTTGCCCTTGCCCGTTTCTGTCTGCGAGCTTGATCGCGCCATCTGCGCCGACTTTAGCTCTGACGCAGGCCTCTTCATCCATGGCAAGCAGCGCTTGCGCCTCTGCAAATGTCATCGCTTCAAGGTCGTGAACGGTGCGCTCACACACAGCGCAATGGCGGTGGCACCCTTGCCCGCTGTCCATATCCTCCCAATCCTCGTCACACGGCTTGGGAAAGGCCACGGATAACTCTGTCTTTTCCGTCATCATCGCTCCTTTTGCGCTTACATATGGAGAGCCCGCCCGTAAGCATCGAGCACGCTTTCATGCATCATTTCTGACAAAGTCGGATGCGGGAAGACGGTTTGCATCAGCTCTTCCTCGGTCGTCTCCAGCGTTTTGCCGACCGTATATCCCTGGATCAGCTCGGTCACTTCGGCGCCCACCATATGCGCGCCCAAAAGCTCGCCTGTGCCTGCATCGAACACGGTTTTGATAAAGCCTTCTGCTTCGCCCAGCGCGATGGCTTTGCCATTGCCGATAAAGGGGAAATTGCCGACTTTGATGTCGATCCCCGCATCGCGCGCCGCGGCCTCTGTCATGCCGACGCTGGCGACTTGCGGATGGCAATAGGTGCAGCCGGGTATCGCATCACGGTTGAGCGGATGGGGGTGCACATCTTTGTTGCCAAGCTCCTGCGCGATAGCCTCAGCGCAGGTCACGCCTTCGTGGCTGGCCTTGTGCGCCAGCCATGGGCCGGGCGTGCAATCGCCGATAGCCCACAATCCTGCCGTTTTGGTGCGGCCATAGGGGTCAATCTGGATGAAGCCGCGATCCATTTCCGCCAGTGCATCTATCCCGATATTTTCGGTGTTAGGCTGAATCCCGATGGCGGTGATGACATGGCTGTATTCGGCCGTTTCCACCGCGCCTTTGGCATCCTTGATCGTGGCTTTGACGCTTTTGCCGCCGGCCTCAATCGCTTCGACCCCTGCGCCGGTCATGATCGTGATGCCTTGCTTTTTGAGCGATTTGGCAAGGAAGGTGGACACATCTGCATCCTCAACCGGGACGATCCGGTCCAGCATCTCAACCACGGTTACATCGGCGCCCATATCGTTGTAGAAGCTTGCAAACTCGATCCCGATTGCGCCTGATCCGATCACCAGCAGCTTTGTGGGCATCTCAGGCGGTACCATGGCATGGCGGTATGTCCACACGCGCTTTCCATCGGCAGGTGCAAACGGCAGATCGCGCGCGCGTGCGCCTGTAGCCACGATTACGTGCTTTGCGCTGAGTGTATCTGTGCCTTTGTCCGATGTCACCTCAAGGGTGGTTGGCCCCGTCAGCTTGCCCTCGCCCATGTGGACGGTGACCTTGTTCTTCTTCATCAGGTGGGCGACCCCCTGATTGAGCTGTTTGGCCACCCCGCGAGAGCGTTTGACGATGGCGTCCAGATCCGCCTCAATCGCGCCTGCGACTTTCAAGCCGTAGTTTGCCGCATTGTCCATATAGTGCTTGATCTCAGCCGAGCGCAGCAGCGCTTTGGTCGGGATACAGCCCCAGTTGAGGCAGATGCCGCCCAGGTTCTCACGCTCAACAATGGCCGCTTTCAGGCCCAATTGCGCGGCCCGGATGGCAGCCACATAGCCGCCCGGCCCAGAGCCAAGCACGATTACGTCATATTGGGTTTCAGCCATGGTGTGATCCTGTTTCAGAGGGGAGGAGGGGAGGATGAAAGAAGAGACATGGACCGCATGTTACACGGTCCAATGAAGAATAAAGCGAGCGAGCAATACCGCATGTTTCGGCGGGTTTGCGCCAGATAACAGGCGGTGAGGCAGGCTTACGGATCACCGCGCCCCTATGCCCCAAACCCGCGCCTGTAGGAAAGCGGTCCATACGCCGTTCAGCCCGCCAAATGCTCGACGAAATATTTGTGAACCCAGCCATAGCGGCACGGGCCGCGATAGGCACCGACAAAAGCAGACGGCGTGCCCGTGCCGCAATCCGCCAGATCATCGCCCGGCTTTTGATAGACAACGCCGTACCAATCGCCATGCATATCGCACAAAGTCAGCCGGTTGCCATTCAGCAGCCGGTCGCGCTCCTTCGAAGCGGTGCCGGGCGCAATTCGGACGCTCAAAAACCCATCGCCGCTGCGGGTTAGGCCGTGCACTTGACCCATGCTGGAACATGCATCGAAATCAGGTCCATCATGGCCGACCATGACAAGCCGCTCGCCAGTTTCAAAATCGGCAGAGGCGCCGGCAAGGCCGGGCATCGCAAGGGCAAATGCTGCGATAACGGCCAGCAAACCCGCCCGCATCACACCACCAGCCCCAGCGGATTTTCGCACAATTGCTTGATAGCTTCCATCAATTGCGCGCCTTCGGCCCCGTCGATTGCGCGGTGGTCGAAACTGCCCGATGCGTGGAGCACGGTGGCGGGCTTGATCTCTCCATCCACTACATAAGGCTGCTGTTGCCCTGCCCCAACGGCAAGGATCATCCCTTGCGGCGGATTGATGACGGCATCGAACTGCTTGATGCCGAACATGCCCAGATTGGACAGGCTGGCGGTGCCGCCTTGATATTCGTGCGGGAGCAATTTGCCATCGCGCGCTTTTCCGGCGAGCGTCTTCATCTCCTGCGATATGACCGCAAGGCTCTTGGTATCAGCCTCGGTGATAACCGGCGTGATCAGCCCCGAAGGCGCGGCCACAGCAACCGAGACATCAGCGCGGGTATAGCGGCGCATGGTATCGCCGTGGAAGCTGACATTGCATTGCGGCACCCGGATGAGCGCGCGGGCGAGCGCTTTGATCAGCAGATCGTTGACCGACAGCTTCACTCCGTCCGCTTCAAGCGAGGCATTCAATTCCTTGCGCAGGGCAAGAAGCGGATCAAGATGGATGTCGATGGTGAGGTAGTAATGCGGAACGGTTTGCTTGCTCTCGGTCAGGCGGCGGGCAATGACTTTGCGCACGCCTGAGACTTTCTCTTCCTCAAACGGCGCGCCGTGATCTGGCACTTGAGTTGCTGCAGCTGGAGTGGAGGCAGGTGCAGCCGCGCTTGCAGCAGGCGCAGGCGCGGATGCCGGATCGAAATTCTCCACATCGGCTTTGACGATGCGGCCATTCGGACCAGATCCGCTAATGGCGGACAGGTCGATGCCCTTTTGTCCCGCAATGCGTTTGGCAAGCGGGGATGCGATGATGCGGCCACCATCTGAAGATGCCGTGGCCTGAGCGGGTGCCGAAGAAGGGGCT
Source organism: Erythrobacter sp. JB1-15 (assembly GCF_057365035.1). Classification (NCBI taxonomy): domain Bacteria; kingdom Pseudomonadati; phylum Pseudomonadota; class Alphaproteobacteria; order Sphingomonadales; family Erythrobacteraceae; genus Erythrobacter; species Erythrobacter sp. JB1-15. The sequence continues at coordinate 2,811,849 of NZ_CP200295.1, read as the reverse complement.
GGCGCTGGCGCAGGTGATCCGCCCCCTTGCTCAATCGCACTCTCCACATCGCCTTTGGTGATTTTGCCTTTGGGGCCTGTGCCGGTGATCTGCGCCAGATCAACTCCGTTGGCCTCTGCCAATTTGCGCGCAGTGGGCGATGCGGCGGGCGCGTCGCTGGCGGCGCTCGCTGGTGCGGGAGTTGGAGCAGGCGTTGGAGCCGGAGCCGGAGCCGGCGCAGGCCCCGAACCACCGGCTGCGGCTGCCGCTTCAACATCTTCGCCTTCTTCGGCCAGCATCGCAATCACCGCGCCGACTTTCACATTCTCCGTGCCCTCTTCGATCAGCACCGATGCCAGCACGCCTTCATCGACCGCTTCAAATTCCATGGTCGCCTTGTCGGTTTCAATCTCAGCCATGATATCGCCGGACGATATTGGATCGCCGACTTTGACCAGCCATCTGGCCAGTGTCCCTTCTTCCATGGTTGGCGAGAGGGCAGGCATTTTGAGTTCAATAGGCATAGGCGGCAAAAATCCTTGTATCCCGGGGAGGTGATGGGTGTGTCGCTCCCGTTTTAGGGCCTCACGCCAAGGGAGCAAGCGTTCGATTGTTTTGCAATTGATTAGTTTGGTGGTAGCGCATGTACCACGTTATGCGCACATTCCTTGTGGTCATCGATGAAACGGAAGAAGCCCGCTCGGCTTTGCGCTTTGCCGCCCGGCGCGCGGTGAGCGTTGGTGGCGCGGTGCAGATCCTCGCTTTGGTGCCTCAGCAGAATTTCAGCGCCTTTGGCGCAGTGCAGGCGACAATCGAACAAGAAGCCCGCGACCGGGCCGAAATGCTCGCCCACGGTGTGGCAGGCAATCTGCTTGTGGAAAGCGGGATCATGCCTGCGATTGATGTCAAATCGGGCAATGGCCAAAAACTGGTGAGCGAATTTCTGGCCGCCCATGAAGAGGTTGCCGCGCTGGTACTCGGAGCGGCCAAAAGCAGCAATCCCGGCCCGCTGGTCACGCATTTTTCGGCCAATGCCGGAACGCTGCCCTGCCCCCTTTATGTAATCCCGCATGATTATGACGAGAAAGACAGCGATCATCAGGCCTGAACGGATTGGTTCAGGGCCGGATTACTTGCGCCGCCCCTGATGGCGGATATTGCCTGGCCGCCCGCGTTTTCCGGTGGCGAACTTGCCCGCTTTTTTGGGCCCGCCTCTTGGCCCGCCGCCCCGCGAACCCCCACGCCGTGATCCGCGATCCGACCGGCCGCCGCGCACTTCTACCGCATTGCCATCTGCGTCCACCGGCACAAATTTGAGCGCTCCTGTCAGCGCATTCGCTTCGGCAAGGTTCAGCTTTAATCGGTCACCCGCCGCATAGCGTGTGCCGCTGTCTTCCCCGATCAAAGCTTGCGCTGCTTCATCATGGCGGAAATATTCATCGCCCAATGTCGATATCGGCACCAGCCCATCCCCGCCCATCCCTTCGATGGTGGCGAAAAAGCCAAAGCCCTGAACCCCGGTGATGCGCGTGTCGAAAGTCTCGCCCACACGCCCCGATAGCCATGCCGCGACATAACGGTCTGTGGTGTCCCTCTCTGCCTCCATTGCGCGGCGTTCGGTCTGGCTGATCGCGTCGGCAATTTCCTGAAGGCTTGCCCGGTCCTTGTCCGAAAGACCCGTTTTGCGCGGCATGTCGTTGCCGGGCGCAGGCTGTTCAAGCCCGTAAGCATCCACCAATGCGCGGTGCACCAGCAAATCGGCATAGCGGCGAATGGGCGATGTGAAATGCGCATACGACCCCAGCGCTAGGCCGAAATGCCCCGCATTGGCCGGGCCGTAATAGGCCTGCATCTGGCTGCGCAGCACCGCTTCCATCACTTGCGGCTTTTCCGCCTCGTCGGTGATATCTTTCAGCATGGCGTTGAACAGGCCCGGCGTTATCACCTGACCCAGAGCCAGTTTCTTGCCCATCGTGCCCAGATATTCGCGCAGAGCAATCAGCTTTTCGCGCGCGGGCACTTCGTGCACGCGGTAAACAACCGGCGCGTTCTTCGCCTCCAGCGCTTTGGCCACTGCGACATTGGCTGCGATCATGAAATCTTCGACCACGCGGTGCGCATCAAGCCGTTCGCGCACCGCAATCTCGGTAATCTGCCCTTCATCATTCAATTGAACGCGGCGTTCCGGCAAATCAAGATCGAGCGGATCACGCTTCGCCCGCGCAGCGGCGAGCGCTTTCCATGCTTCCCACAGATTTGCCAGATATTCGGGCGCATCGCCTGCATCAATCGCGCTTTGCGCATCTTCATAAGCGATATTGTGATGGATACGCACCAGCGCGCGCGTGAAGCGGAACGCGGTCACTTTGCCTTCGCTGCTGATTTTGAGATGGCACGCCATGGCCGCGCGGTCTTCGTGTTCGCGCAGGGAACACATATCCGCCGACAAGAGTTCGGGCAGCATGGGCACGACCCGGTCGGGGAAATAGACCGAATTGCCGCGTTTGCGCGCCTCTTTGTCGAGCGCGGATCCGGGGCGCACGTAAAAGCTGACATCAGCAATCGCGACGAGCGCATTGAACCCGCCTTTGCCATCAGGCTCTGCCCAGATCGCATCATCGTGATCGCGTGCATCGGCCGGATCAATCGCCACGATGGGCAATGCGCGCAGGTCTTCGCGTTTTTCTTCGCTGAGAGTGAGGTCAGCTGCCGCGCCCGCTTCGTCGATCACTTTTTGCGGAAAGATGTGCGGGATGCCGTGTTTGGCGATGGCAATCAGGCTGAAGCTTTTGGGCGCAAGCGGATCGCCGATCACTTCGATCACTTTGACCCCGGCGCGCTCTGATCGGCCCATGCGTTCGGCCAGGACCAATTGGCCTTCTTCGGCTTCCCCCAGATCGTTTATCCGTGCCGAATGCCGCACCCGTTTATCAACCGGGGCAAGCCATGCGGTGTTGCTTTTGTCGATCTCAACCACGCCCATCAACCCTTCGGTGCGGGCGGGCAGTTTCTTGATCGGCTGCGCGATCCAGCCTTGGGGCGTTTCTTCGGTGCGGGCGAGCACGCGGTCGCCTTTTTTGAGAGCAGCAGCGCCGCGTCCGCTGCGTCCTTTGCCCTCTTTGACGATCAAACGAGGCGGCTTGCCGGGTGCTTCAGGATCCCAATTGTCAGGCTGCGCAACAGGCTCGCCGTCTTCAATCTCAATGACGCGCAGCACCGTCACCTTGGGAACGCCGCCCATGCGGTGAAAGGCGGATTTGCTCCCGTCGATCAGGCCTTCTTCGGCCATATCCTTCAGCAAGCGTTTGAGCGCGATCTTTTCCTGACCTTTCACGCCAAAGGCTTTGGCAATCTCTCGCTTGCCTGCCGGAATGTCGGATGTCTGGATGAATTCCAGAACCTGCTTTTTGGTGGGCAGGCCCTGGGGCTGTTTTGCATTTGAGCGTTTTGTTTTTGCCATTGCGCGCGCCTTAGCCGCTCGCCGCCTCGCTGTCGATTAGCGCAGGCCTGACAAAGCCTAAAGCACACTCAATCCTTAGTCGGCAGCAACCCGCCAACGATAATGACGAGATAGCCGATCCAGCCAATAAGGCTCCACACGGCGGTGGATGCCGTCATCGCATTCATGGCTTCAAGATCGCCGCTGGCCATCACTTCGGCCATCTCGTCCACCATCGTGATGCTGAAATACACGCTGACCAGAGTTGCGATAATCGGGATCACGACCAGCACGGGCGGCAGGCCTGCATCGCGCAAGCGGCGCGTGAATGTCGCAGCAATTGCCGCCATGCCAAGGATCGAGATGCCTGCGCTGATCCATGTCTGAATGCCCAGCGAGCCCGCCATCGAATGCATTATCTCAACCTCGATCTGATCCGGATCGCCCCCTGCCGATACCGACTGAAACGCGCCTGCCATGGACGACGCTGTAAACACCATGCTGGATGCAAAGCTGACTATTACGCTGACAATCACAATGGCCAGAACCCACCACCAGAATGTCGCACGCGCATCGCGTCCATCAAAATTGGTGAGATTGGCAAGACAGTGTTTGACGGCATCACCCATGATATTTCCCCCTGATTAAATTCAATATGCCCGAGCGATGAGAATGCGTTCCACAGCCGGTTCGCCGGTAAAGATGCACGCGCCATCCGCAGGCGCCGCATCGCGCGGGACATTGCGAACGGTCAGCTTTAACGCTTTCAATTGCTCGACGACTTTAACAAGGCCTGCGCCTGCCGGCCGGGACCATTGGACCTCGATCCAACCGGGATATTTCGTATCGCCCGCATAAAACGCCTCAACCTCGGCCCAATCGGTGATGCCGCGGGTGATATTGGCATCGCGGCGCGCGGCAGCTTCGCTGAACAAGGCGGCCTGAATATCGGAGAGCATTTCGGGCGCAGCGGCGGCCAATTTATTGCGCGGCGTGAAAGCCATATTGGGCTTGCCATTTTCCACGTTCCACAATTGATCGCGGCGCAGCACGGCGACTTTCGCGTTTTCCATATCGCGCGGGCCGACCTCGATGATGATTGGCGCACCTTTGCGCACCCAGTCCCAGCGTTTGGCAGACGCTTTGCCCGGCGTCTTGTCGAGCAATACCCGCAGCGGCTCACCCAAAGCGGACTGCGATGCGAGCGAGGCGCGCACTTCCTCGCAATAGGCCAGCACAGCTTCGTCTTCAGGCTTGTCGCGCAGCATGGGCAGGATCACGATCTGATGCGGAGCAATGCGCGGCGGCACGCGCAGCCCATCATCATCGCCGTGGGTCATAATGACCCCGCCAATCATCCGGGTCGAAACGCCCCAGCTGGTGGTGTGCGCGTGTTGCTGAGTGCCTTCGCGGTCCTGGTATTGAATGCCCGCTGCATGCGCGAAATTGGTGCCGAGATAATGCGACGTGCCCGCTTGCAAGGCCTTACCGTCCTGCATCATCGCTTCGATTGACCATGTTTCGACCGCGCCGGGAAACCGTTCATTCTCTGGCTTTTCGCCCGCAATCACAGGCAGCGCCAAATCTTCCTCAGCGCAGGCACGGTACATTTCCAAAGCGCGCTCGGTTTCGGCCTTGGCATCATCCGCATTGGCGTGGGCGGTGTGCCCTTCCTGCCAGAGAAATTCGGAGGTGCGCAAAAACATCCGCGTGCGCATTTCCCAGCGCACCACATTGGCCCATTGGTTGAGCATGAGCGGCAGATCGCGCCAGCTTTGCACCCAGCGCGCCATCGCATCGCCGATAATGGTTTCAGACGTTGGCCGCACAACCAGCGGCTCTTCCAACTTGGCTTCCGGATCGGGGATCAGCCCCCCTTCCCCATCGGCAATCAGGCGGTGATGCGTGACAACCGCCATTTCCTTGGCAAAACCTTCGACATGGTCAGCTTCGCGTTCAAAATTGGCAAGCGGGATGAAAATCGGGAAATAGACGTTTTGCACGCCCGCCGCCTTGATCCGGTCATCCAGCAAGCGCTGCACGCGTTCCCAGATGCCGTAACCCCACGGCTTTATCACCATGCAGCCGCGCACACCCGATTCCTCGGCCATGTCAGCAGCCGAGATGATTTCCTGATACCATTTCGCGAAATCGTCTTCGCGCTTTACGGTCAAAGCGTGGCGGATATTGGACACGGGTAATTCCTGCTTAAATCTGGCCGATGGAGTGTGCGCGGGCGCGCTTGGCGTTATTTGCCCAGCTCGTCCAGCTTCTTTTGCATGGCGGCCATCTGATCGCGCAACGCCGCGATTTCATCGGGCGCGGCGTCAGGCTTACTCGCTTCGCGCTTGGTCGCAGCGCCCGCGCCGGGAATGAACGTTTCTGCTGCGGCGCGCATCATCGCCATATTGGTTTCGTGGATGGCGGCGATCGGATTGGCGCTCATGCCTTTTTCGAACGCTTCGCGGATCTTGCCCTGATTGTCACGGAAATTGGCCATGCTCGCTTCGAGATAAGACGGCATCAGGCCCTGCATCGAATTGCCATACATCCCGATCAATTGGCGCAGGAAACTGACAGGCAGCATCTGTTCGCCATTGGCTTCTTCATCCATAATGATCTGAGTGAGGATCGAATGGGTGATGTCGTCGCCCGATTTCGCATCAACGACCTGAAATTCGACATTGTCGCGCACCATCGTCGCCAGATCATCAAGCGTGATGTAGCTCGATGAGCTGGTGTTGTAGAGCCGCCGGTTGGCGTATTTCTTGATGATGATGCCGCCATCGGCATTGTCTGATTTCTTAGCCATGCTGATCCCTGTTCTGTTCGTTATGCTGCGTTTAGCACCTGCACAATGTGCAGCGCAACATATTGCTCAGATCGTGGAGAAACGCGCACCAAGTGTGGTCAACAATTCGTATTGTGAAAGGCCGCTTTGCTGCGCAGCATTGGGAAGATCAAACGGAGCGGTTAGCCGGTCGCCTGCCATAAGATCGGGCGCGCGGGTTAGGTCGATTACGATCATATCCATCGAAACCCTGCCGATGATCGGCAGCGCGGTTTCGCCGTGCAGCATGTGATTGCGCAGCCCGCGTGCGCGCAGGAACCCATCGGCATATCCGAGCGATACGGTGGCCGTTTTTGTCGGACGCTTTGCTGTAAACTGGGCATTGTATCCCACGCTTTCACCCGCCTCAATTGTGCGGGTCTGAAGGATCGCGGCCTCAACATAAGCGACCTGTTTGATCACACCTTCAAGCTCTCCGCGCGGCACGCCGCCATACAGCGCAATGCCGGGCCGGGTGAGGTCAAAGGCGTATTCCTTGCCCAGCGCGATGCCCGCGCTGTTCGCAAGACTGGCAGCGCGGTGCGTGACATTCCCGCGCGCAGAATTGAACCGCTCCAATTGCGCGGCGTTCATCGCATTGTCCTCATCCGCGCAGGCAAGGTGTGAGAGCAGCGTGTCCACTTCAAGCGCATGGATACGCGGATCGGAAAGCTCATCCAATGACACGCCGAGCCGGTTGATCCCCGTATCCACCATCAGATGACAGCGCCCGCCGCCAGCTTCTTGCCAAACCTGCGCCTGGTGGAGCGAATTGATAACCGGCAGCGCTCCTACCGCGTGCGCATACTCCGCCTCTGCCGCGTTCAATACGCCGTGCAGCACTGCGATATGGTCCGCAGGCACATGCGCGGCGACCGGCGCCACTTCCCCCCAATGCGCGACGAAAAACGCAGTGCACCCCGCATCGCGCAAGGCGGGCACGCAAATATCCACGCCCAGACCATAGCAATCCGCCTTTACAGCAGCGCCAGTATTGGCGGTACCCGACATGGCATCAAGCGCGCGCCAGTTATCAGCCAGCGTGTCTCGATCAATTTTCAGTCTTAACGAAGGCTCAGGCAGCTTCATCTTCAAAGTCTTTCGGAGGGCCGCTGGGCAGGCCCCACCAGGCAACCAGCACGCCAAATCCGACAACCACCCATGTGTACCATAGGCCCGAATAGACATTGCCCGTACTCGCCACGATAATGCCCGATATCAGCGGCAGGAACCCGCCGAGATACCCTGCCCCGATGTGATAAGGGATCGACATCGAGGAATAGCGGATTTTGGGCGGAAACATCTCTGACAGCAAAGCGGCAACCGACCCGTATGTCAGCGCCGACAGGAAGCCGAGCACCGACAGGATCGCGATGATGCCAAGAATGCTCATCGCTGGCGGCACTTGGCGGGTAAAATCAAACCCAGCATTGGCCAAGGCGGCCTGAATGCCATCGGTGCGCGCTGCAGAATTGTCCATCCAATCATCGCCAATGGCAATCGGATTGCCGCCAACGCTAAGCCCCAATTCGCCGCCCGGCTCCAGCGTATAGGCAACCCCGCTTGCCGTGAGAGCGCCAAGCACTTTGCCGCAATCGGTCTGCTGCCGGTCAAACAATTCGGCAAAGGGATCGGTGACGCAGTCCTCGCCTGTCACCACCACCGGATTGCGCTCGGCCGCCTCAGCAAGACCCGGATTGGCAAGACTGCCCATGGTCCAGAACAGCGGGAACAACAGCGCCAAAGTGGCAAGCGCGCCGATGATGATCGGTTTCTTGCGGCCCACCCGGTCCGACCATTTGCCCACGATAATATAGAACCCCAACGATATCGCGCCCGCTGCCAGCAGGATCAGCTCAACCGTCAATTCATCCAGACGCATATCGCCTTTGAGGAAGGACAGGCTGGAGAAAAACGCGGTGTACCAGATCGTCGTCAAAATGCCGGTGACACCGAACAGCGCGATAAAGATACGCTTGGGATTGCCGGGATAGGTGAAGCTTTCGACAAATGGATTGCCGGCGGTCTCGCCCGCTTCCTTCATCGCTTTGAACACCGGGCTTTCCGACAATTTGAACCGCATCCACAGCGATATCGCCAGCAGCGCAATCGAGAGCAGGAACGGCACGCGCCAGCCCCATGCGTTGAACTCATCTTCGGGAATGATCGCGCGGCAGGCGAGCACCACGATGATCGACAGCACAAATCCGCCCGCGACACTCGCCTGAATAAAGCTGGTGTAAAACCCGCGTTTGTCCGGCGGGGCGTGTTCCGCAACATAAATCGCAGCCCCGCCATATTCTCCGCCCAAAGCAAGGCCTTGCAGCACGCGCAGGATGATGACGATGATCGGGGCGACCACTCCGATTTGATCGACCGTGGGAATAAAGCCCACCCCGGCGGTTGCGATGCCCATCAAAGTGACAGTCACCAGAAACGTGTATTTGCGCCCCAGCTTATCGCCCAGAAAGCCAAACAGGATCGCGCCAATGGGACGAAACGCGAAACCTACAGCAAAGGTCGACCACACCAGCAGCAGGCCCAATGTGGGGTCATCCACATCGTAAAACGCATCTTTCAGAATATACGCGAGCGTTCCGTAAATGAAGAAATCATACCATTCAAAAATGGTGCCCGCAGATGATGCGCCGACAACCAGGCGAATTTCGCTGGCGCTCGGCTGACGCGCGGCAAGCGCGGCTGCATCGCTGGTTTGTGATGTGTTTTCCATGGATGTCCCCATCTCCATTGGCCCAATATCAGGCGGCTTTTTCGCCGTTCGATATGCGCCTTAGCCTGAGCTTGGGAGTGAGGAAAGCGCTTGATGTGCGGCTGTCCATGCAATGAGCAAAGCGCCGTGGCGGCCTGTATGCGGCAAAACCTGCTCAAGCGCGTCAAATCCTGGCCAATCGGGCAGCGGGCCATTGCCGCCAAGCCATTGCTCAATCGCGCTTCGTGCCGCGGCGATATCATCAAGGCTGCGCCCCTGCGCTGCGCCTGCAAGGATTGCGGCCGACGCTTGCCCGATTGCGCAAGCGGTTACCGCCATGCCGGTGCGCACAATGCGTCCCTGTGCATCGGCCGAAAAACTGACCCGGATTGAACTGCCGCACGTGCGCGATTGCGCTTCGCCTTGATAGGCGGCGGTTTCATCGAGCGGGTGATGATACAGCGCGGCGGCAAGACCGAGCAGACGCGGCGTATACAGTTTGGTGGCAGGCGAAACGCTCATTCGCCGTCTTGTGCGCGCGCTTCCGCTTCCCCGCGCAAAATCGCGCGGCGTTCATCAATCAGACCGACAAGCTGGCGTGAAAATGCGTCGGCTGCCTGATAGGTGCGCGCGCTCGTGATCCAGGTCGGACGGCCCTGATACCCCCAAACCGTATCAAAGCCGAGCACCAGCACCGAAAAGGCGAACACAACAATCAGCGCGCCTTTAACCGCTCCAAATCCAAATCCAAGCACTCGGTCAATCGGGCCAAGGATCGAATTGCGCGATGCTTCGCCTGCATTGTTGGCAATCAATTTCATCGCAGCATAGGGGATAAGCAGCAGCAGCGCGAAAGCCAGAATAGAAGTCGCCGGGTCCGCATCGTAAAACTGGCGCAATTGCTCTGTCAGCGGGGTGTGCAGATAATAGATCGAGAACGCCGCCAATATCCACGCAGCGAGCGAGAGCACTTCCTGCACCAATCCGCGCAGGAAACCGCCAATCGCGGCCACTCCGACAATTATTAAAACAAGTGCATCAAAGCCCGCCATAATTTCCCCGATTACGCTGCTTTTCCATCCATCGCTGCCGCAGCTTCAAAGCCCCGATTATGCAGGAGCCATCACCTGGTCAACGAGGTTCGCCAATTGAGCAACACCGTTATAATTTAATGAAGATGAATGAACCTTTGAACCCGTAGGCCCATATCCGCGCAGAAATCCGAGTTTAGCCGCCTCTTTCAAGCGCAGATCGGAATGGGCAACGGGGCGAATCTCCCCCGCCAAAGACACCTCGCCAAACCACACCGATTTATCGGGCAGCGGTTTATCCGCCAGAGCCGATATGAGAGCAGAGGCTACCGCCAGATCGGCAGCCGGGTCTGACAGCCGGTATCCGCCTGCAATGTTGAGATAGACCTCAGCTGATGAAAAGTTCAGCCCGCAGCGCGATTCGAGCACGGCAAGCAGCATCGCAAGCCGGCCATTATCCCACCCCACCACCGCGCGGCGCGGGGTTGCGCCCGATTGCAATCGTACAATCAGCGCCTGTATCTCAACAAGGACAGGCCGCGTGCCTTCCAATGCAGGGAACACGCTGCTGCCTGCCAGCGGAGCATCGCGCCCTGACAGGAACAGCATGGAAGGGTTTGCGACCTCTTCCAGCCCCTCGCTCGCCATTGAGAACACGCCAATTTCATCGACCGCGCCAAACCGGTTCTTGAGCGCGCGCAAGATGCGGTATTGATGCGACCGTTCGCCTTCGAAACTCATGACGACATCGACCATATGTTCCAGCACGCGCGGGCCAGCAATGCTGCCATCCTTGGTCACATGGCCGACCAGAAACAGCGCGGTGCCGTGTTCCTTGGCATAGCGGATGAGTTCCAGCGCGCATCCGCGCACCTGGCTGACAGTGCCCGGCGCGCCTTCGATGGTGTCGGAGTGCATGGTTTGAATGGAATCGATGACGAGCAAGGCAGGCGGCGGCCCGCTGCCAAGCGTGGTGAGAATATCGCGCACTGATGTGTCGGATGCGAGACGAATGGGCGCATCGGCAACGCCCAAACGCGTTGCGCGCAGGCGCACCTGCCCCGCAGCCTCTTCGCCGCTGACATAGACGACATCATTGCCGCCTTTTGCGATGGTGGCCGCGGTTTGCAGCAGCAGCGTTGATTTTCCGATCCCCGGATCGCCGCCCATCAGCACCGCTGAGCCCGGAACCAGACCCCCGCCCAGCGCGCGGTCAAATTCCGCCAGCCCGGTGGATTTGCGCACAGGCAATTCAGCCGGCTGATTAAGCGGCACAAATTCAAGCGAGCGCCCCCCGCGCGACAGATCATGCTTTTGCGAAAACACCGTCGCAGGCGCGTCTTCAATCAGAGTGTTCCACTCCCCGCAATCCCCGCATTGCCCTTGCCAGCGCGGCGAAACCGCGCCGCAGCTTTGACAGACATACCGTTTTTTCGCTTTGGCCATGCACAGGCTTTATCGAGAACAGAAGCTGAACGCAATTGCATCGCAGGACGCTTTCCCCTTACAGCTTTGTTATGCGGCAAAAGGAATTAAGACTGGCCTTGGTGTGCTATGGCGGGGTTAGCCTTGCTGTGTACATGCACGGCATCACCAAAGAGATCTGGCATCTGGCCCGTGCAAGCCGCGCCTCTCACGGTGAAGCCGCAAAGGACGCAGCGGGCGTTGCTGCTGTTTACTGCGATTTGCTGCGCGAGATTGAGCGCGAGCATGCGCTGAAATTGCGTGTGCTGCCCGACATTCTGACAGGCGCAAGCGCGGGCGGGATTAACGCTGTATTCTTGGCGCAAGCCATGCATTCGGGCCATTCGCTGGAGCCGCTTACCGATCTGTGGCTTGAAAATGCTGATGTCGATCAGCTGGTCGATCCGCAAAACGGGCCGATGTGGCGCTATGCCAAGATCTGGGCGCAGCCGATTGCGGACTGGTTTTTGAAACGCCCCGGTAATGTGGTCAATGAAACCGTCTCGCCCGAAACGCAGGCCGAAGTGCGGCGCAAGGTTTCGCATCTGGTGCGCGGGCGCTGGTTCAGCCCGCCATTTTCGGGCGACAAGTTTTCCGCCATGCTGTTCGAAGCGTTTGAGAAAATGGCCGGTGCTGAGGCAGAGGCTCCCTTGCTGCCGCCGGGCCATCCGCTCGATCTGTTTGTAACCGCCACCGATTTTCGCGGCCATGCCGAATTGCTGCGCCTTAATTCACCCGCGGTCATTGAAGAGACAGAGCACCGGATGCCGATTGCCTTTCGCGAACGTGTGCCCGCAGCTGAGCAATTGCCGCTGGCTGATCCGCTTGAACTGGTGCTGGCCGCGCGCGCCACGGCGAGTTTCCCCGGCGCATTCCCGCCGCTCACTTTGGCAGAGATTGACCGATTGGCAGGCGAAAACGGCGCGCAGTGGCCATCGCGAGAGGCTTTCTTAAACCGGGTGATGCCTGTCCATTCGCGGCGCGGCACTTTGGATGAAGTGGTGCTGATCGATGGATCAGTGCTGGTAAACGCGCCGTTTGGCGCGGCCTTGGCCGCTCTTGATAGCCGCCCTTCGCAGCGCGAGGTGGACAGGCGCATCGTCTATATTGATCCGCGCCCTGATCGCCATCCTGAAACGAGTCAGCAGCCGGTCGAGCCGGTTGGCTTTTTCGGAGCCATTTTTGGCGCCTTGTCCACCATTCCGCGCGAACAGCCGATCCGCGATGATCTGGAACGGATTGAGCAATTGTCGCGCGATGCGGCCCGGCTGACTGGCATCGTCAAAGGGCTGCGCCCCGAAATTGACCGCGCGGTGGAAAAACTGTTTGGGATGACGTTTTTCCTCAATCATCCCACGCCCAAACGGCTCGCCAATTGGCGAGCGAAAGCGCACCAAGCTGCCGCTGAAAATGCAGGCTATGCCTATGGTCCATATGCGCAGCTGAAATTCACCGGCATTGTCGATCACATGGCCGAAATGGCGCATCAGGCCGCGCCCGAACTGGGCCTGTCCGATGCTGATATGGTCGCGCAGGTGCTGCGCCGCGAATTGGACGTTCGCGGGGCTGATCAGCTTGTCATGGAAAGCGGCGGGGCGAGCGAGGCGGCGATTGCGTTCTTCCGCTCGCAAGATACCCGTTTTCGAATTCGCCGCTTGCAATTGCTGGCCCGCAGGCTGGCGCGTGATTGGGAAAGCGATCCTGACATTCCCGACGATGCGCTCGATCTGGCGCGCACCCATATCTACAAGGCGCTGCAATTGTATCAAAAGGCAGAGGCCGATGCGCTGGCCAGCCCGGCATTCCGCGCTGCGGCCAGCGAGGCGCTGACCGATCCGGGAGAACTGATCGATTGCCTGGCCGCGCATCTTCAATTGGCGCAGGTCGACGCGCAGGTTGAGGATATTTTGGCACAGGCGCTGGAGGCCATGCCGCGCAATCTGAAACGGCGCATGCTGCTGACATATCTGGGCTTCCCCTTTTACGATCTGGCGACCTTGCCTCTGCTGAAAAGCGACCGTCTGGTGGAATACAACCCCGTTAAAGTCGACCGGATATCGCCCGAAGATGCGCGCTCCATCCGGGATGGCGGGACCAAAGCGACTTTGCGCGGGACCGAGTTTTACAATTTCGGCGCGTTTTTCAGCCGCGCTTACCGCGAAAACGATTATCTGTGGGGCCGCTTGCACGGGACAGAACGGATGATCGATCTTGTCTGTTCTACCGCCGAAGACAGCATCGAAGGCGGCGTGGATGAACACGTCATCCGCGCTTACAAACGATCCGCATTTCTCGCGGTGCTGGAGGAGGAAACACAAGCCGGGCGCTGCCAGCGCGGATTGATTGCCACGATTGAAGCAGAAATCCTCGCCCGGTTTGACGCGGAGTGACCGATCAGCGCGCTTTGCTGTTCCAGATCGCGGTGACAAAGGCATCGGCATCGATGAAGCCGCCCTCGCCCCGGTCGATATCCGCCAGGGGTTTGGCCGCCAGAATATCCTCAAGGCTGGCACCCTCACCGGCCCCCTTTTCGGCCAGCGCGTCAACGCGCGAGACCGCTTCTCCGATCACGGCACGGTAAGCTGTCAGCTCCGCCTTGTTTGACATCGGCCCGTGCCCCGGAATGACTTTCGCATCCGCATCAATCATGGCGAGCACGACGTCGATAGAGCGCATCGCATCATAGACACTGCCGCCTGAATTGGTGTCGATGAACGGATAGCCTGCAATGTTGAAATACAGATCGCCCATATGGACGACCTTGTTTTCCTCCCAGATGACAACGCTATCGCCGTCCGTGTGCCCGCCGCCAAGGAACATCAGATTGATCGTATCGCCATTCAGGTGAAAGCGCAGACCCTGGCTGTAGGTCACAATCGGCAAGGCTTCCTTTGGCGCGGGCGGTGTCGCGCGCCCGCCTGCCGTGCCGCCTGCTGCCATGCGCACACGCACATTGTCATGCGCAAAGATGGTGGCGCCGGTTTTGCCGAAATGTTCATTGCCGCCGGTGTGATCGAAATGCCAATGCGTGTTGACGACATATTTGACAGGCGCCGCGCCCAGCTCAGCAATGGCGGCTTCGATTTTGCCGGATAGAGGCGCGAATTGATCGTCGATGATTACGGTTGCATCGTCGCCGTGGCTGACCCCGATATTGCCGCCTTCGCCAAACAGCACAGCCACGCCCGGCGCAACCTCTTCGGTGCGGATCTCGACATAATCGAGATTGCTTTGGGCGGTTGCGCCGACAGCAGTGAACGCGAAAGTGATAGCGGCAGTGGCCGCAAAAGCATTGGCAGCAAAAGCAGTGGCGGCGATTTTAGGCATTGGTCTCTCTCCGAATGTTTGAGAGACCGTCTATGCCAGCGCGCGCGCCAAGTCGAGGATCAGGTGCCGAAAGCGTCTTTCAGCTTGGAGAAGAACCCTTTGCTTTCCGGGCATTCATCGCCCGTTTCGGTCTCGCGAAACTCCTGCAACAGCTCTTTTTGCTTGCGGCTAAGCTTGGTCGGGGTTTCCACCGCAATCTCGACCACCAGATCGCCGCGCCCGCGCCCTTGCAGAACGGGCATGCCAGCCCCGCGCACGCGCAATTGCTTGCCCGATTGAATGCCGACGGGGATTTCGATCGAATTGGTGCTGCCGTCCATATCGGGGAAATCAACCGTGCCGCCGAGCGCCGCCGTCGTAAAGCTGACGGGGACGCGCGCTGCCAAAGTGGTCCCTTCGCGTTCGAACAATTCGTGCGGAGCGACATGGATAAAGATATACAAATCACCCGCAGGCGCACCGCGCGCGCCCGCTTCGCCTTTGCCAGCGAGCCTGATGCGCGTGCCGGTATCCACGCCCGGCGGGATTTCTATTTCGAGCTTTTGCGGGCGGTCCACCCGGCCCTCACCCCGGCACACCGCGCAGGGGTCTTCGATAACCACGCCGCGCCCGCTGCATGTGGGGCAGGACCGTTCGACCACGAACAGCCCCTGTTTTGCGCGCACCGTTCCGCGCCCATGGCACAGATTGCACGAACGCTCGCCTGTGCCGGGCCGCGCGCCGCTGCCATCGCAGGTGTCGCATTCCTGGCTGACTTCGATCTCGATCTCTGTGGATTTGCCGTGAAACGCCTCCTCCAAAGAGATTTGCATGTCATAGCGCAGATCAGCCCCGCGCCGGTTCTGCTGGCGCGCACCGCCGCCGCCGCCGCCAAATGCGCCGCCGAAAATGGTTTCAAATATGTCGCCAATATCGCCGAAATCACCGCCAGCGCCCGGCCCGCCGCGAGCGCCACCGCCGCCGCTCATGCCCTGCTGAAACGCCTCATGACCATAGCGATCATAGGCCGCGCGTTTCTGCGGGTCTTTGAGGCAATCATAGGCCTCATTGATCTGCTTGAATTTCGCCTCAGCCGCGGCATCTCCCGGATTTTTGTCCGGGTGAAACTTCATCGCGAGCTTGCGGTAAGCCCCCTTGATCGCAGGGCCATCGGCATCGCGGGCCACGCCCAGCGTTGCGTAATAATCTGAAGCTGTCTGCACCATGTTGACCTATCCCGGCGAACTGGCGGGGGCCGGATCACCTAAATTATAGCGATCCGTCCCCGCCGGGTTGCATGTAAGGGGATCAGCCCTTTTTTGTCTTCGTCAACTTCCGAAAATTCGGCGTCCACCACGTCATCATCTTCAGCCGCTTCAGGCGCGGCATCATCGGCTGCACCCGAAGCTTCTGCTTCTGCGGTCGCGGCGGCTTGCTCTTTTTCGTAGATCTGCTTGCCCATTTCCATGGCCGCTTCGGTCAGAGCCTGCGCTTTGGAGTTGATCTCCTCAGCATCGTCACCTTCGAGAGCGGTCTTGGTCGCAGCAACAGCTTCCTCGACAGAGGTTTTGGTCGCCTCATCAATGGCATCGCCATGTTCGGAAAGCTGCTTTTCGGTCGCGTGGACAAGACTGTCAGCCTGATTGCGCGCTTCGGCGCTTTCGCGGCGTTTCTTGTCTTCCTCAGCGAATTTCTCCGCATCCTGGACCATTTGATCGATATCCCCATCGGACAAACCGCCCGATGCCTGAATTTTGATCGTCTGCTCTTTGCCCGTGCCTTTGTCTTTCGCAGAGACGCTGACAATACCGTTTGCATCAATGTCAAACGTCACTTCGATCTGCGGTACACCGCGCGGTGCTGGCGGAATGCCAAGCAGGTCAAAATTGCCGAGCAATTTGTTGTCGCTCGCCATTTCGCGTTCGCCCTGGAAAACCTTGATCGTCACAGCGTTCTGATTGTCTTCGGCGGTCGAATAGGTCTGCGTTTTCTTGGTCGGGATTGTCGTGTTGCGATCAATCATGCGGGTGAAGACACCGCCCAGCGTTTCAATGCCGAGTGACAGCGGGGTCACGTCGAGCAGCAGCACGTCTTTCACATCGCCCTGCAACACGCCTGCCTGAATAGCCGCGCCCATGGCGACGACTTCATCGGGGTTCACGCCGGTATGCGGCTTGGCTTCGAAGAATTTCTCAACCACTTCGCGAACGCGCGGCATACGGGTCATCCCGCCGACAAGGATCACCTCGTCGATGTCGTCTTTCGACACGCCCGCATCGCTCAATGCCTTTTTGCACGGATCAAGCGTGCGGGTGATCAGATCGCCCACCAGCTTTTCGAGGTCAGCCCTGCTGATCGTTTCAACCAGGTGCAACGGGGTGGAACTGCCGCCTTCCATGCGCGCGGTGATAAATGGCAGGTTGACTTCGGTGGTGGCAGCGCTGGAAAGCTCGATCTTGGCTTTCTCGGCTGCCTCTTTCAGACGCTGAAGCGCGAGTTTATCCGCTTTCAGGTCCATGTTTTCTTTCTTCTGGAATTGCTCTGCCAGCCATTCGACGATTGCGTTGTCGAAATCTTCACCGCCAAGGAACGTATCGCCATTGGTCGATTTCACTTCGAACACACCGTCGCCAATCTCAAGGATGGAAACGTCGAATGTGCCGCCGCCAAGGTCATAGACCGCGATGGTTTTGCCATCATCCTTGTCCATACCGTAAGCAAGAGCAGCCGCTGTCGGCTCGTTAATGATGCGCAAGACTTCAAGGCCAGCGATCTGGCCCGCATCTTTGGTTGCCTGACGCTGGGCATCGTTAAAGTACGCAGGCACGGTGATAACCGCCTGCTCCACGCTTTCACCCAGATAGCTTTCGGCGGTTTCTTTCATCTTTTGCAGGATGAATGCGGAAACCTGGCTGGGCGAATATTCCTCGCCATTGGCTTCGACCCAGGCATCGCCGTTTTTGCCTTTGACGATGTCATAGGGAACGATGCCCATGTCTTTTTTGGTCAACGGATCATCGAACCGGCGGCCAATAAGACGCTTGATCGCGAACAGAGTGTTATCCGGATTGGTCACTGCCTGGCGTTTTGCCGGCTGACCGATCAGGCGCTCATCATCTTTGGTGAAAGCCACGATGGAAGGCGTTGTGCGCGCGCCTTCTGCATTTTCAATAACCTTGGGTTTTCCGCCATCCATGACAGCAACGCACGAATTGGTGGTGCCCAGGTCAATACCGATAACTTTAGCCATTATTTCCCCATCCATTACAGATTGCTAAATGCTGCGGGATAGCGGCCTTGCAATCATCGCCAGCGCGTGGCGGGGCGTTGCAAAAGTCGCAAGCAGCGTGAACATGACCGCGATATAGGTGCGGTTTTGCTTGGCACAAGGGACGACACGCCCTAGTTTTATACCGAGACAAAATGAGGGGAATTTGCGTGATGGGCACTTTAAGATTTGGAATGCGAAAGCGCGGGGCGAGCGTGATGGCAGCAGCGGCTGCATTGGCACTTGGCGCATGCGCTGAGGAAGCCGCGGTTGAGGCCCCGCCCGAAGGCGTGGTGCCCGGCCTTGAAATTGCCGATGCGCGCCTGATGCTGCCGGCGGTGTCGGGCAATCCGGGGGCGGTGTATTTCGACCTCACCTATAACGGGGAACGCGGCCTGTCGATCAACGGGGCCAGCGTAGAAGGCGCTGAGAAAACCGAAGTCCACGATACGATGGAATACAATTTCAAAATGACCATGGGCGAAACCGGCCCTGTCGCGATGCGCAAAGGTGAGACGGTCAAGTTTGAACCGGGCGGCAAGCATGTGATGGCGTTTGACCTTGATGAAAGCATTACGCCGGGCAGCACTGTCGAGGTGGAATTGCGCGTGTCAGGCGGCGACCGTCACAAATTCAGCGCTGAGGTGAAAGCCGCCGGGGACGAGCGCTGAACGCACCGCCAGATATACGCAAAACCGATCCCACTTTGCCCGCATGTCCGGTTGGCGCAGAACGCCATCTGACATCGGGCGAGGCGGAATTGGCGCGCTCTGTTTTCGGCACTGCGGTCGATTATGGCGCGGTCAAGATCAAGCGGCGCAAATGGTTTCCCTTTCAGCCGCGCAAAGTGACCATGGCGCCTCAGGGGCACATGCATTTTCATCCCAAAGGCCACGCTTATTGCGATGATTTCGCCAAAGAAAACCTGATCCGCCAGGGCCTCTTCATTCACGAGATGACGCATATCTGGCAAGCGCAGACGCGCGGGCGGTGGTATCTGGTGCTAAACCGCCATCCGTTCTGCCGCTATGATTATGCGCTGAAACCCGGCCAACCCTTCGCCGCCTATGGCATCGAACAACAGGCCGAGATCGTCAAACACGCATTCTGGCTCAGAAACGGCGCAAAAGTCGCAGGCGCACCAGACCCGCAAGCTTACGATATGCTCGTGAATTTTCCTGGAAGTTAATAAGGCGAAAAGCCTTGAAGGCTCCCTATCAATCCGGTTTTTTCGCCACGCCCACCATGGCCGGGCGCAGCAGGCGGTCTTTGATTGTCCAACCGGGCTGCATTTCCTGAATCACAGTGCCCGGCTCATGCTCTTCGGTGGGCACTTCCATCATGGCCTGATGGTGATTGGGATCAAGCGGCAGGCCCATGGCCGGCACGCGTTCGATGCCGTGGCCTTTGAACACTTTTTCAAGCTCACGCTTGGTCGCCTCAATCCCTGTGACCAGACCTTTCATCTTGTCATCTTCACGCAGGCTATCAGGTATCGCATCCACTGCGCGTGACAGGTTGTCAGCAACGCTCAGAATATCGCGGGCAAAGCTGGTTGCAGCATAATTGCGCGCATCGGTGATTTCTTTTTCCATTCGGCGGCGCACATTTTGCGTTTCAGCCTTGGCATAAAGAACATCCTGCTTGGCCGCTTCGAGATCGCCGCGCAGGCTTTCCAATGCTTCATCCAGGCTATCAGCGTCTTCATCATCGCTGCCGTGATCCAGCAATTCTTCGGGCACGCCTTCCAATTCGTCAGGCACGGGCTCACAAGAAGGTTTGTCGATATGTTCCATAAAGCCTTAGCGATCCGGTCTAAAAGTTTGCGTTATTTGATAAGTCGGCCCAGTGTTCGGGCCGTTAAATCTACCATGGGCACGACACGCGCATAATTCAAGCGAGTGGGGCCAATCACGCCCAAGACACCCACAACTCTCTCTTCGCTGTCATAATAGGGCGATGCAATTACGGAAGAACCCGAAAGGCCGAACAAACGGTTTTCGCTGCCGATGTAAATTTGCGTGGCATCTGCGCCGCGCGCGCTTTCCAAAAGGCTGGCGACTGATTGTTTATCTTCCAGATCATCGAGGAGCGATCGGACCCGTTCGATATCATCCAGCGCCGCTTCATCCAGTAGATTGGCCGCCCCGCGCACGATCAGAACCGGGCGCGCATTGGCGTCTTCGCTCCACACGGCAAGGCCGCGCTCCACCAGATCGCGGCTGGCATCATCAAGTTGGCTTTCGCCTGCGCTTATCTCGGATCGCATGGCCTGTTCGGCATCGGCCAAGGTTCGCCCGGCCAACCTTGCGGTGATGTAATTGCTGGCCTGTTCCAGCGCGCTTGGCGGCAATTGCGCCGCCACTTCGATGACGCGGTTTTCCACGCTGCCATCTTCGCCCACCAGCACAGCGAGCGCTTTATCTGCGCCCAAAGGCACAAGATTAAATTGCGTCAAGCGCACCTCGCGCGTGGGCACCATCACCATCCCGGCAGCGCCCGACAGGTCTGACAAAAGCGAACTGGCCTGTTCCAGCGCCGCCTCAATCGGACCAGCAGCGCCAAGGCGGCTTTCGATTTGATCGCGCAATTGAGCGGTGGGCTGATTGACCCGCATCATCCCATCGACAAATATACGCAGGCCCGCATCGGTAGGCCTGCGCCCCGCGCTCGTATGCGGCGATTCCAATAGGCCAGCGCCTTCTAAATCCGCCAGAACCGACCGGATCGAGGCAGGCGACAGATTAAGCGCGCCATCTGCGGCCAGCGTTTTGGAGCCGACCGGCTGGCCGTTATCAATATACCCCTCAACCACGCGGCGAAAGATTTCGCGCGCGCGCTCGGTCATTTCGGTGATGGGCAGAATGGTGGGCATATCGCTCATGATCCCAATCTAATTGTTTTTGCCAATTCGCAAAACCTTGCAGCCCGGATTGTTCCCAGCCAAACCGCGCATCAGACAGAATCATCCCCTTTTAAGGAACCGAAACCCATGCGACCTTCTGGACGCGCGCCTGATGAAATGCGCGCTATCACGATTGAAACCGGATTTACCAAACACGCCGAAGGGTCATGCCTTATCAGCTTTGGCGATACGCGCGTTTTGTGCACTGCCAGCGTTGAAGAGCGCATCCCGCCATGGCTGCGCGGCAAAGGCGAAGGGTGGGTGACGGGCGAATATTCCATGCTGCCCCGCGCAACCCACACACGCGGCAGCCGCGAGGCAGCGCGCGGTAAGCAATCGGGCCGCACTCAGGAAATTCAGCGTCTGATCGGGCGATCCTTGCGCGCGGTTGTTGACCTTAAGAAACTGGGCGAGCGCCAGATTACGCTCGATTGCGATGTCATTCAGGCCGATGGCGGCACGCGCACCGCGTCCATTTCGGGCGCATGGGTGGCGCTGCGTCTGGCGGTCAATTCGCTTATGGCATCGGGCGATCTGAAAGAAGACCCGATCACTGCGCAAGTCGCCGCAATATCCTGCGGGATCTATAAAGGCACTCCCGTGCTCGATCTGGATTACCCTGAAGACAGCGATGCGGATGCGGATGCCAATTTCGTGCTGATTTCAGGCGGTCAGATCGCCGAAGTGCAAGCCACCGCAGAAGGCGCGACCTATGACGAAGAAGGCCTTTTGCGCTTGCTCCGTCTCGCCAATATTGGCTGCGATGGGATCTTTAAGGCGCAATTGGACGCGGTGAAGTAAGCTGTGCAATCTCCCGTCTTGATAAAGCTGAGCGAGGCAGATCATACGGCCTTTCACAAGCTTCATTGGCGGGGACAATCAGGGCGGCTTGCGATTGCAGCCGTCCTGATCGCGGCGGCTGCAGCGCTGTTTGGCGTTGCCGGGGAAGCCGCTTTCATGAGGCGATTGTGCCCGTTCTTGTCGGCATATTGGCAGGGGCCGTCTTTTGGGCGCTTTATTACCTGGTGATCTTACCCGCTCAATCGCGCAAGATATTCGGCGAAACAGCCTTTCTGCAAGAAGAGCAGCGATGGTCATTGCTGTCTGATGGCGTCGAAATCGCTCAATCCAGCGGGAACGCCCGCGTTCTTTGGGCCAACATTGTCCGCTGGAACGAAGATGAACATGTCTTTGTGTGCTATGCCAACCGCATGTTGGGCTACATCATTCCAAAACGGCGCGTCGATCCGGTCTTTATCGACCACATTCGGGCCGCGCTTATCGAAAGCGGACTGCACGAGAAACGGACAATGCGAAAATGACACGCAAACTGGGCGGCGGATCGCTGGTGATAGCGACGCATAATGCGGGCAAGCTGAAAGAGATATCGGCCTTGCTTGGCCCTTATGGGATGGAATGTCTGTCCGCAGGCGCTTTGGGCCTGCCAGAGCCTGCGGAAACCGGCACGACCTTTATCGAGAACGCTCTAATCAAAGCGCGCGCCGCAGCTGAAGCCTCACAATTGCCCGCGCTGGCCGATGATAGCGGGCTCGCCGTCGCAGCTTTAGGCGGGCGCCCCGGTGTCTACACCGCCGATTGGGCAGAGCGGCAGCATTTCGAAGGCGATCCGGGACGCGATTGGTACATGGCGATGGGCAAGGTTGAAGGGATGCTGCAAGAGCTTGGCCCTGATACAGACCGCTCCGCTGCATTTCACTGTGTGCTCGCGATTTGCTGGCCCGATGGGGAGCATCACGTGTTCGAAGGAACATGCCCCGGCACTCTCACCTGGCCCCCGCGCGGGCAATTGGGATTTGGCTATGATCCAGTGTTTGTGCCCACAGGCGCAGGCCAGACCTTCGCCGAGATTGAGCCAGCGGCCAAACACGCCATCAGCCACCGCGCCGATGCGTTTGCGAAACTGGTCGCGCATCAATTTGGCTGAAAGCTAGCCCAGCGCGTCAACTCAGCGCGCTAATAGGCGAATTGCCCAGTAACATTGCCCGGCGGCGCATAGCGGCATACCAGATAATCGCGCCCCGTTCCGGTAGCGACCCCGCAGCCCAATCGCGTGGTGTTGCGCCAGATGATCTGGGTGTAGTGCCCGACATCGGCCCAATTGCCCGTGCTGCTGACCTGCGGGAATGCGGCGTGGATGTAATATTGCTTCTCATCAATCCAGCCAGCGGCCATCACTTCGTAGGAAAATGCGCCCGCTGTACCGGCCCACAGGTTTTCGCCCTGGCCTTGCCGCGTGTTTCCGGGACTGTGCTCAAACCGCCCTGTGCGCGCCAGTTCCTCTGCATAGGCAAGCGCCTGATCGCTCAAATCCTGATCGAGCACCAAATCGGGCACACCCACTTCTGCGCGCGCATCATTGTGCGCCGCCAGCATAACGGCGAGCATCTGGTTCTGACGCCCTGATGCTGTCCCTTGCGTAGGAGTGGGCGTCGGCGTGGGAGAAGGCGATGCGGACGGTGTTGGCGATGGAGTCGGCGAAGGCGATGGGCTGGGCGACGGTGTCGGTCCGGGCCCGGCAATCGCTGCGCCAGCAGAGGATGCGCCATCCCCTCCCCCGCAAGCCACCATCATGGGAACCAAAGCAATTGCCAAAGCGCGCCGCACGCCTGCGCCAAAATGTGTGTTTTTCATACGTCCCGTCTTCTTTAATTTATTTGCCGAAACCTAGGCAAAAAGGGTTACCGCCGCCTTAGCAAATGCGCCTTCCCCCGCAGGTTAGCGGCAAGGTGTGGCCATTTCCGGCTGAACGGGCCTATGACAGGCCCAATGGCACGCGCGCTTTATATCCACTGGCCCTTTTGCGAAAAGAAATGCCCCTATTGCGACTTTAACTCGCATGTCCGTGCTGATGTGGATGTGGCGGCGTGGCAGGCCGCTTTGATCGCGGATATGCGCGCAGAGGCGAGCGCGGCAGACACCAGCGCGCCGCTGACCTCGGTGTTTTTTGGCGGCGGCACACCGTCGCTGATGCCGCCGGCATTGGTTGGGGCCTTGCTGGGGGAGGCTGAGACGCTTTGGGGATTTGCGCCCGATATTGAGATCACTTTGGAAGCGAACCCTTCCTCGGTCGAGGCGGGCCGCTTTGCCGATCTTTCCGCTTGCGGGATTGGCCGCGTATCGCTGGGCGTGCAATCCTTGGAGGATGAGGCGCTGCAATGGCTGGGCCGATTGCACAGCGCAGGCGAAGCTTTGGCCGCGCTTGAAACGGCGCAGGCGTGTTTTGACAGGGTCAGCTTTGATCTCATCTATGCCCTGCCCGATCAAACAGCGCAGGCGTGGGAAGCGCAACTGGCGCGCGCGCTGTCTTTTGGGACAGGGCATCTCTCGCTTTACCAGCTGACGATTGAGCCTTCGACCCGGTTTGAAACCGATGTGCTGCGCGGCGTTTTCGCGCCGCTTGATGCAGACCGGGCCGCCGATCTGTTTGCGATCACACAGGACTTTACCGTGGCGGCGGGCCTGCCAGCTTATGAGACCAGCAATCACGCGCGCGGCGGCGAGGAAAGCCGCCATAACCTGACCTATTGGCGGTATCAGGATTATTGCGGCATTGGCCCCGGCGCGCATGGGCGGCGCGCGGGCGCTGCGACGGTGCGGCACAAAAAGCCGGAAAATTACCTGCGCGCGGTGACACAACGCGGCCACGGCATTGCCGAGCAGCGCCATCTGAGCGCGCGCGAACAGGCGAGTGAGGCTTTGCTGATGGGCCTGCGATTGGCGCAAGGCATAGATCTGGGCGCTTTGGCGGAAAGGTTCGGGATTGCGCCAGACCGCCTCATCAATCCGGGCAAAGCCGCGCTGTATGAAAAACAGGGCCTGATCTGGCGCGATGGCGAAAGCGATGGCCGCCGGTTGGGCGTGGCGCGCGATGGCAGGCCGCTGCTTGATGCGCTGCTGGCTGAGCTTGTCGCTGATGAATTGGTGTCCCCATGAGCAATTCAGACATGAGCACCGCACAAAGCATCGCTGGCATGTTGGAGGTGTGGACGCATCACCTCACCCATTCGCTGCGCCGGTCCCCGCACACCGTGCGCGCTTATGGGAATGCCGCGCGCAATCTGATCGCGCATTTCCAGTGCAAAGCGCTGACCGATATCGCCGCCATTGAAGCGCCTCAATTGCGCGCGTTCCTCGCTGCGCGCCGTGCGGGCGGTTTATCGAACGCCAGTGCCGCGCGCGAATTGTCGGCGGTGAAAGCCTTTATCGCTTTTGCCCGCGCTGAAACCGGCGACCCCGACCCCGCAGCCCCGCGAATGCGCGGACCGCGCCTCAAAAAAGGCCTGCCCCGCCCTGTCACTCCGGATGAGGCGGTGGGCCTTGCCGATCTGGTCGAGGGGGCAGCGGGAGAAGACTGGATCGGCGCGCGCGACCGTGCGGTGCTGCTGCTTATGTATGGCAGCGGGTTGCGAATAGCAGAGACATTGTCGTTGAAAGGCAGCGACGCGCCATTGGCAGAGACTCTGACCGTCACCGGAAAAGGCGGCAAACAGCGCATCGTCCCCGTTCTGCCCATCACCCGCCAGGCTGTGGCCGAATATGCCGAGGCCTGCCCCCTCCCCCTCGCGCCGGAAGAGGCGTTGTTTCGGGGAGCAAAAGGCGGGCCGCTCGCCGCAGGAATGGTACAAAAAGCGGTGGCCCGCGCTCGCACGGCGCTCGGCCTGCCCGATACAGCAACGCCGCACGCTCTGCGCCATTCCTTCGCGACGCACTTGCTGGGAGCGGGCGCGGATTTGCGGTCCTTGCAAGAATTGTTGGGGCATGCATCGCTTGGCTCGACGCAGATTTATACGAAGGTGGATGCCGCGAGCATGCTGGAGACATACCGGGGCGCGCATCCCCGGGCGAAGAAATCTTGAATGCAGATACACCAGGATGAACAGAGGTACATTATGGTGCGACTGACTAAGCGAGTGGCCGTAGCCCTCTTCGTAATTGGCTTGGTCTCATTCTTTGGACCAATCCTCGTTGCCGCAATCGCGACAACCATCGCTATCAATGCACCAGAGGACCCTTGGCCGACCCGAACAGAAGGCGATCGACTCGTCAGTGCCTACCGGGACCACGAGAAAAACCCAGCTATACTTTCCAGTCACCTTGCTCCGCCCGATGGCGAGGAGTGTGGATATGAGCCATCAGAGTTGTTTCCAAAGAGTGGATTTATTGAAGCAGCAAAAGAACAAAAGTTCACTCATTACTGGGGTTATTTTATCCTTGATAGATGGCGCGGAGATTTTGAATGGGAAGCGTTCAATTCTAGAATTTCTTTGGAACTCGACGAAAGTGTTAGCCAATTTCAGCTTGGCTTTCTGCGAAGGTGCATAACAACAACCTTAGCGCGGGACATTTGCATGTCGCAGGTCGAGGAATTGATCCACTCTTCTGCCGACAACATCACCCGTAACTACGAAGGAACCGAGTCGATACACCCTGGCACAACCAATGACGTAGTCTGCTTGTATGCTGACGGCGTCGCGGCAAGAATTGGCATTCCATTGCAATCTAAGGATCAGAAGTAAGCCTCGATTATTAGTCGGCCTCTAAACCAACCCGCCCCTCAATAGCATCCCAGATCATCCCCGCCACATCGCTGCCGTCAAACTCCGATATCGCCACGATCCCCGTGGGCGAAGTCACATTGATCTCGGTCAGCCATTTGCCGCCGATTACGTCGATGCCGACAAAGGTTAGCCCCAAGCGTTTCAGTTCCGGCCCCATTGCGGCGCAGATTTCCGCCTCGCGCTCCGTCAAGCCCGTCGCCTCGGCGCTGCCGCCCATCGCAAGGTTTGAGCGAAACTCACCCTCGCCCGGAATGCGGTTGATTGCGCCTGCCACTTCGCCGTCCACCAGCACGATGCGTTTGTCGCCTTCTGCCACTTCGGGAAGGAAAGGCTGCACCATGTGCGGTTCGGGCCAGGTCTGATTGAACACCTCGAACAGGGCTGTCAGGTTCTCGCCGTTTTCGGGCACGCGAAAGATGGCTTTGCCGCCATTGCCGTGAATGGGTTTGACCACCACCGCGCCGTGGCTTTCCATAAAGCGTTTCACTTCATCAGGGGACCGGGTGACGAGCGTTGGCGGCATAAACTGGCGGTAATTCAGCACCATCACCTTTTCCGGCGCATTGCGGACATTGGCAGGGTCATTCACCACCAAAGTTTCACCCTGAATGCGTTCAAGCAGGTGCGTCGCGGTGATATAGCCCATGTGAAAGGGCGGATCCTGCCGCATCAGGATCACATCAATATCGCGCCCCAGATCGAGCCGCTGGCGCGCCCCAATTTTCACGTGATCGCCCTCGACCCGCTGCACGCTCACCGGCGCGCATTCGGCATAGAGGCGGTCATCCGCATCCAGCGTCAGGCTTTCGACGTGGTACTCATATAAAGTGTGCCCGCGTTCCTGCGCGGCCAGCATTAGCGCGAACGAGCTGTCGCCTTTGATATTGATATCTTCAATGGGGTCCATTTGGACCGCGATGCGCAGGCTCATGCAAACTCCTTAAGGCATCCAAGCGTTTTCGATGTGGCGCGGGCGGGTGCCGGGCGCAAGCAGCAATACGTCGATTGTTATGTCATCCATAGGCGCTGCATACTCATGAGCGACCAATTCCACCGCCGCAGCAACTCTGCTCAATCGCTTTTCATCAATCGCATCGGCAAGGTTTGCGGCGCGTTTGCGCCATTTGACTTCAAAGAAACCGGTTATGCCGGGCTTTGCCGCGATCAGATCAATTTCGCCAAGCTTGGTCTTCACCCGCTGGGCCACGACGCGCCAGCCCTGCTGCATCAGCCATTGCGCCGCCTCAGCTTCAGCATCGCGGCCCTTTTGATCAGCGATAACGCGTTTGGGATCGGTCATGATTTTAACTCAACCGCGCGGGCATAGAGCGTCTGGCGGTCGGTCCCTGTGGCTTTGGCAACCTGGCCTGCTGCTTTGCTGGGGCTCATCTGCGTGAGAGCATCGCGCAGCATCGCATCGGTGTCATGCGCGGTTTCCTCTGCCACAGGCGGGCCGACCATGAGCACAATCTCCCCTTTGGGCGGGTGCGCGGTGTAATGTTTGGCGAGAGTTTCAGCGGTGCCTGTGCGGCATTCCTCGTGCAGCTTGGTCAATTCGCGCCCCACGGCAATGGCGCGCGTAGGCCAAAGCGCGGCGAGCAAATCCAGACTGCGCACCAGTCGCGGGCCGGTTTCGTAAAATATGACAGTGCCGGAAAAGTCTGCAAAGTCTGCCAGCATATCGGATTTTGCCTTGTCCTTGACTGGCAGAAAACCGGCAAAGGCAAACCGATCCGTGGACAGGCCCGATATGGTCAATCCGGCGATTGCGGCTGAAACTCCGGGCACGGCAATCACATTGATCCCGGCAGCGCGCGCCTCGCTCACCAATCTGTAACCCGGATCAGAAATCAGCGGAGTGCCCGCATCACTCACCAAAGCAATCGCCTCTGACCGTGCCCGGTCCAGCAATTGCGCACGGTTTTCATCAGAGGCATGATCGTCATAGCGAACCAACTGATTTTTCAGACCGAGATGCCCCATAAGTCTGGCAGTGACGCGCGTATCCTCGCACGCAATAGCATCGCAGCGCCTCAACACATCGACAGCGCGCATCGTTATATCGCCTAGATTGCCAATCGGCGTTGCGACAATATAAAGGCCCTGATCCAAGGGTTCGTAAAAAGCTGATTCAGGCCTTGTGGGTTTGGCGGTATTGGTCACAAGACGGGCAATGAAGCAGCAAATGGGGGTCGGCAAGAATGAAACGCATGATTTTAAGCAAAATGAGCCGCGGTGCAGCGGCATTGGCGCTTGGCGCGGTGGCGCTTGCCGGGTGCAGCGTTATTCCCAAAACAACTGTGGATACGCCGCCGCCTGTCGCAGCGCCGACCCCGCAGCCGACCACCGGCCTGCCTACAGATGCAACGCGCCACCGGATTGCACTGCTGCTGCCAACATCGGGCAACACATCAGAAGTGGGCCAATCGCTCGCCAATGCGACCACGATGGCGCTGCTTGATACCAATGCGAACAATCTGCGCATCACCACCTATGACACCGCCAAAGGCGCAGGCGCAGCGGCGCGTCAGGCGATTGCCGATGGCAACAAACTGATCCTTGGCCCGCTGCTGGCAGGCAATGTGCCCGCAGTGCAAGCCGCCGCCCGGCCTGCGCGCGTGCCCGCGATTGCCTTTTCCAACGATGCCACTGTCGCCAGCGCGGATGTGTTTGTGATGGGGCATATCCCCGAACAATCCATTCGCCGCACGGTCCGCTATGCCCGCGCGCGCGGGTCCAATCGGTTCTCGGCCCTTGTGCCGCAGGGTGCTTACGGCCAGCGGTCTTACAGCGCGCTGCAAAACGCTTTGCGCGATTATGGCGGCGTTCTGGTGTCGAATGAAAGCTATGCCCGCGGCAACACCTCTATCGTCAGCGCGGCCCAGCGTCTGCGCACCAAAGGGGGATATGACACGGTTCTAATCGCCGATGGCGCGCGCCTGGCGGTGCAGGCGGCAGGCGAGCTTAAATCAAGCGGGGCAACCGGCACCCGCATTCTTGGCACCGAATTGTGGAGCGGCGAATCCGAACTCACCCAGTCCGCCATGATCGAAGGGGCGCTGTTTTCTGCCGTCTCTGATGGCCGTTTCCGCCGTTTTGCTGACAGTTACGAACAGCGCTTTGGCGCAAAGCCTTATCGGATCGCGACATTGGGGTACGATTCTGTCCTATTGACCCTGCGCGTGGCGCGCGATTGGCGCGTGGGGGACGATTTTCCCAAATCCAAGCTGTTTGATCGCGGCGGATTTCTGGGGGTCGATGGCGCTTTCCGCTTTGGCGCAAACGGCATTGCCGAACGCGCTTTGGAAGTGCGCGAGGTGCAATCGGGCGGCGTTGTCCGCGTGGATGCGGCCCCTTCCAGCTTTTCACGCTGATTGGCACCCTCCGCACAAGCGCGCAGAGTTGCGCATAAGGCACCGCCCCACCTTGTGACATCGGACACGCGCTGCCTATATCAGCGCCATGTCCGATGATCTGTTTGATGGCACGCCTGCCTCCTCCGGCGATTACGATAGCTCCTCGATCGAGGTTCTCGAAGGGTTAGAGCCCGTCCGCCGCCGCCCCGGCATGTATATTGGGGGGACCGATGATCGCGCGCTGCATCACCTTGCAGCAGAAGTTCTCGACAATGCCATGGACGAAGCGGTCGCGGGCCATGCTTCGCGGATTGAGATGCGATTGGAGGAAGGCAACAGGCTTTCCATTGCCGATAATGGCCGCGGCATTCCGGTGGATGAGCACCCCAAATTTCCGGGCAAATCCACGCTCGAAGTGATCCTTTCCACCCTGCATTCGGGCGGCAAGTTTTCGGGCAAAGCCTATGCCACCAGCGGCGGCCTGCACGGTGTGGGGGTGAGCGTAGTCAACGCTCTATCCTCCGACACCCGCGTCGAAGTCGCGCGCGACAAGAAACTCTATGCGCAAAGCTTTTCCAAAGGCCAGACGCTGGGCAAGATTGAGGAATTGGGCGCAGCGCCCAACAGGCGCGGCACCACGGTCACTTTTACTCCCGATACCGAGATATTCGGCGACCGCGCGTTCAAACCGCACCGATTGTTCAAGCTTGCCCGGTCCAAGGCGTATTTGTTTGCAGGAGTCGAAATCCGCTGGAAATGCGCCGACAGCTTAGCCTCAGACGATGTTCCGGCAGAGGCGGTGTTTAAATTCCCCGGCGGGCTGGCCGATCATCTCAAAGAACAAATCGGCGGGCGCGAATGCGTCACAGCAGAGCCGTTCACCGGCAATCAGGAATTTCCGGAAGCCGATGGCATCGTGCAAGGCCGGGTCGAATGGGCGATTGCCTGGCCGCTTTTCTCCGATGGTTCGACCAGCTGGTATTGCAACACCGTCCCCACTCCTGATGGCGGCACGCATGAACAGGGCCTTCGCGGGGCTTTGACCAAGGGTTTGCGCGCCTTTGGCGAACTCACCGGCACCAAAAAAGCCAAGGATATCACCGCCGATGATGTGATGACCGGGTGCGAAGTGATGCTGAGCGTATTTATCCGCGATCCGCAATTTCAGTCGCAAACCAAAGACCGGCTCACCTCGCCCGAGGCCAATCGCCTTGTTGAAAACGCGGTACGCGATCACTTTGACCACTTCCTCACCGACAATATGGACCGGGGCAAAGCGCTGCTGGGCGAAGTGATGGAGCGCATGGATGAACGCCTGCGCCGCAAGCAGGAACGCGAGATCAAGCGCAAGACCGCGACCAATGCGAAAAAACTGCGCTTGCCCGGTAAGCTCACCGATTGTTCGGGCGAAACCGATGGCGAAACCGAATTGTTTATTGTTGAGGGGGATTCGGCTGGCGGCAGCGCCAAACAGGCGCGCAATCGCAAGACGCAGGCGATCCTGCCGATCCGGGGCAAGATCCTCAATGTCGCCAGCGCCACTGCCGATAAAATCCGCGCCAATTCCGAAATTGCCGATCTCGCGCTCGCGCTGGGATGCGGGACGCGCAAGGAATGCGATGCGGAAAATCTGCGCTATGACAGGGTCATCATTATGACTGATGCCGATGTCGATGGCGCGCATATCGCAACTTTGCTGATGACATTCTTCTTTCAGGAAATGCCTGATCTGGTGCGTAAGGGGCACCTGTTCCTCGCCCAGCCCCCGCTCTACCGCCTGACCGCTGGGAAAGAGAGCCGCTATGCCGCCGATGATGCGCACCGTGCAGAGCTGGAGGCGACCGTGTTTAAAGGCAAAAAGGTCGAGGTTGGCCGGTTCAAAGGCCTTGGCGAAATGAACCCGGCACAGCTTCGCGAAACCACGATGAACCCTGACACGCGCAGCCTTATCCGCATCACCCTGCCCGCCGAATTTGAAGACCGCGCAAGCGTTAAAGTGCTGGTCGATCAGCTCATGGGCCGCAATCCTGAACACCGTTTCAACTTCATCCAAAACCACGCAAGCGATGTGGACCGCGAAATGATCGACGCATGATGTTGGCGCGATTGGCTATGTTGGCGGCGCTGTTTTCTGCTTCTGCGCAAGCGGAAGATATCAATGTTTCCTACCCGTTTGAGCGTTTCGAGGGCAGTTGGACGTTAAAAGACGACCAGTTCCAGCAGGTCTGGGACGGTGAGACGCTCCAGACACTTTCCATTCCTGGCCACCGCACAGACTGCGCGCGGGTAAACACCGACATGTCGATTTTGTGCCAGGTCGACGCAGTCGATTTCAAAGGCCACATATTGTGGGCAGTCAATGGCGAGAGCGGCGAGGTTTTTCATCTTTCCCACTTCGGCACCTCGCGCCTTGGTGATGGTGTAGGCAGCATTGATGCGGGCGGCAATTTGACGCTCAGCATACGGTTCTCTGATGAACCAGAAGGAACGTACCGGATTTACAGATACACTTGGCTTTCTCAAGACACCTATGAGATGATGTCGACACAGTTCGCTGCAAATGGCGAGGCCACCGGCAATTGGTATGGCGGCACGTTTGTAAGGATCGAAGACAGCACGGAATGACCGACCGGAAAATCCCCAATCCGCGCGAAGAGGACATTATGGCAGGCGACCGCCGTCTGTCGCGGCCCGATAGCTCGCTGCCGGATTGGGAAATGCCCGATACCGCCTACCGGCCCGTTCCGATTGTGTGGTTCACAGGCGCATTTCTGCTCCATTTCGTAGTCGCCAGCACATTGCTCGTCATCACGATCAATCAGGCCGATTGGGTGCCGGTTGCCCTCACGGCGCTGTCGGGCGGAGCGGTGCTGAAATGGACATGGGATCGCGGGATGCATTCCGCTGGCCGGGGCTGGAAAGTGGCAACCGTTTTGGCGCTGGCTATGAATACGCTATTCGTGACGGCCGCTGCTCTTTCGGTCTAATTCAGGAGGTATCTATGCGCCCCATCTGTCTGATCGCAGCGGGTCTGGCGCTGCTTCACGCCCCATTTCACACCCCCTTCTGGCTCAAGACAATTCGGCTGAGGCGGCCGGAGTTGAAGAACGCAGCCTAATCGAATTTCGCGCGGTTCAGGTGATCGCCATGATCAATGGCGAGGTGGAGCCCGAAGCGGTGCTTTCGGATGAATTTCTCGCTGCAATCCCTGCCAATCAGATCAAATCCTTCGCGCAGAATTTGGTAGCGCAATATGGCGCTGCTCTGTCGGTTGAAACGCTCGCTCCCAAAACCGGCACCCGCTCGGTTTACGAAGTGCGATTTGAACGCGGCATCGCCAAAGGGGGATTGGCGATCGACGCGGATGAGCCGGGCAAAGTCAGCGAGCTTGTCTTCAGAACCATCGAACCGATCAGCGCGGACGGCGACACGACCGAGAAAATCGCAGCAGACCTTGCCGCCCTGCCCGGCACGGTCAGCGCCTATTTCGGCCCGCTTGATGGCCATGATGCCGCGCTGGCCATCAACACCGATACACCGCTCGGATTGGGGTCCACTTTCAAGTTTTACGTGCTCGCAAAGCTGGGCAAACAGGTGGCCCAAGGGCAGCGATCGTGGGATGATACAGTCCCGCTTTCGGTGCAAAGCTATCCCAGCGGCATGATGCAGGATTGGCCGCAGGGCGCGCCTGTAACGCTGCACACATTGGCCAGCCTGATGATATCAATCAGCGACAACACGGCAACCGATCAGCTCATTCAGGTTTTGGGCCGGGATAATGTGTTCGGTGCAATGCAAGCGAGCGGCCATACAGCCCCGCATTTGAGCGCGCCGTTTATGACCACGCGCGAATTGTTTCTGCTGAAAGGCGGTGATCCTGCACGGCTTGCGGCCTATGCCAGCGGTTCGCCTGAAGATCGGCTCGCAATCCTAGAGCGACTTGAAACCAATGCCCCCAGCGATGAAGCGATTTCGGCGGCCTTTGCTGGTGATCCGGTGCGCATTGATGTGGAATGGCTTGCCAGCGCGCAGGATCTGCTTGGCCTCATGCGCTATATGCGCGCCGAAGCTGATCCGCAGGTGTTCGAAATCATGGCAATCAACAAAGGCATTGGCGATGAATATCTGCGCGAGTGGGCATTTGCGGGCTATAAAGGCGGCTCAGAACCCGGCGTGCGCAATCTGACATGGCTGCTCACCGATAGAGATGGCGTGGACCACGTCCTGACTTTGGGTTGGAACAATCCCGATGCGGATATGGACACGCAGGAATTGATGACCTTTGCGCAGCGGCTTCTGACGCTTCCCCGCTAAGCGTGTCATGACCCAAGCGCCCTTTCGTGCTCCCATACTAAAACACTAGCTCTGCCCCCCTTGCGCACCGAAGGCTCGCCGCTTATCGGTTGGGCAAGCAAATTAAGTCTCATAGGAAAACTCATGGCCGATACCCGTTTCGAAGGCACCAGCAATTATATCGCAACCGATGATCTGAAAGTCGCGGTGAACGCCGCTGTCACTTTGCGTCGGCCTTTGCTGGTGAAAGGCGAGCCGGGGACAGGCAAAACCGTGCTGGCGCATGAGATTTCAAAAGCGCTTGGCGCGCCGATGATCGAATGGAACATCAAGTCCTCAACGAAGGCTCAGCAGGGCCTGTATGAATATGACGCGGTGGCGCGTCTGCGCGATGGGCAGCTGGGCGAAGAGCGCGTTCACGATATTCGCAATTACATCAAAAAGGGCAAATTGTGGGAAGCTTTTACCAGCGAAAAGCTGCCCGTCCTGCTGATTGATGAGATCGACAAGGCCGATATCGAGTTTCCGAACGATTTGCTTCAGGAACTCGACCGGATGAGCTTTGACGTTTACGAAACGCAGGAGCGCATCGAGGCGAAAGAGCGGCCCATCGTTGTCATCACGTCCAACAATGAAAAGGAATTGCCCGACGCATTTCTGCGCCGCTGTTTCTTTCACTACATCAAATTTCCCGACCGCGACACGATGCAGTCGATCATTGATGTGCACTTCCCCGATATCCAGAAAACCCTGGTGAAAAAGGCGATGGATATTTTCTACGAGCTGCGCGAAGTGCCCGGCCTTAAGAAAAAGCCTTCGACCAGTGAATTGCTCGATTGGCTGAAATTGCTGCTCAATGAGGATATGCCGCTTGAGACATTGCAGGATGCCAATCCCAACAATGCAATCCCGCCTTTGCATGGCGCGCTGCTCAAAAATGAGCAGGATGTGATGATGTTTGAACGGCTGGCCTTTATGGCGCGCCGCAATCCCACCTAACGCGCAATCCCACCTGAGGCGCAATCACATCAGGTGGTCATACCCGCCGAGCATATAGGCGAGTTTCAGATCGCCCCATCGTTTGCCGGTGATAATCAGCGGAACATAGACACTGCGCACGATGAAATAGTGCTGGCCGTCGCCTTCCTGGCGAAACACGGACATCCGGTAAGGTGCGGTGCTTTGCAAGGCGGCCTTGTCGGCCTGGTCCATAACAATCCGGCCATTGCGGCAATAGCGCGTATCATGCGCCAGGTCCCCGGTGGGAGCCTGCGAGAATTGATCGATATGGGTTGGCATAAAACCGTTCATATCGGCGCACACCGTCGCAACGCAATCGTCAATGGAATTGGTCGTCTCATTGAGAACGGTGCGCCAGTTCAAATCTGCAAATTGCGAGAAGCGATTGGTGAAGCGTTCCGGCTTTGAATTGGGAACAGGCTGGTAATCATAGTCGAACAATTGCGCTATCGTGAGAGTGCCATCAGCGACCGCGTCTTCGGTCACTTCCACAATGCGGCGCGCGGTTTCCTGTGCGCGGTCAACCATTGCGCTATCGAGCGGGGACAGGCCGGACTGCACCAGCCCATCGAACATATCATTCGCAAGCGATTCCAGGTCATTGATCCGTCGCTGCGCATCGACCAGTTCGGCTTCATTGCTTTTGCTCGAGCTGTCAAAGCGTTCGAGCACGTCTTGCACCTCGATTACCCGGCCGCTGATCGTTCCGGTTGAGCGCGCGATCATATCGTTCTGCTTGTCAACTTCCTCTACAAGCTCGCCGACGCTGGTGATCGTGCTTTCGATCCGGGTCACCGATGCCTGCGCCTGATCCCTGACCAAAGCGCCCTGCTCTATCTGTCCAATGACAACCGCTGCCTCTTCGCCCAGCGCATCAATGGTCGTGGAGATTTCTTCAGTGGCATGGCGCGTATCATTGGCAAGGCTCTTCACTTCGTTTGCAACCACGGCAAATGTGCGCCCAGCATCGCCTGCGCGCATGGCTTCGATAGTGGCATTCAGCGCCAGAATATTGGTTGTCTCGGCAATATCTTCGATATCTTTGGCGCTGCGGCGAACCTGCTCCATCGCGGCGGAAAAACTGGTGACGTGTTTGCCCAAAGTCTCAACCAGAACAAGCAGCGATCCGATCTGGGCAAGCGAGGAATTGATCAGCGATGTGCCCTCACCCAATCGCTCAATCGCGCGTTCCGACAGCAGCCGCGCCTCGTCACTTGCTTCAGACACTTTGGCCTGATCCGCTTCGAGAGCGGTGACTGTGCCCTGCAGTTTCTGGTGCTCATCGCGCAACGCTTCCGATGACCGGATAACCGCCTCGACAATGCCCGCCACATCAGCGCAGCCAACTGTGACGGCCCCGCACTTTTCGGGGATGGTATCCAACGCGGATGCGTCAGTAGTGTCGATAGCGTCGTGTTTCATAATAGCAGCGTCCCCCGGTGTTTGCACAAGGTAACGCATATATGGTTAGCGAAGGTTTAAGGGTTCGCCTGAATATGGCGCGCAAAGGTCTGGTCAGCCCCTCGGTTCGCAGCTAAACCGCTCGCCATGTTTTTCAATTTTACAGACGAATTGCGCAGCGCAGGCATTGGCGCGAGTTTCAAAGAGCATTTGACGCTATTGGAAGCGCTGGATCGCGATGTGATCGATCAGACGCCCGAGGCGTTCTATTACCTATCCCGCGCGACTTTCGTAAAAGACGAAGGGATGCTCGATACGTTCGATCAGGTGTTCCACAAGGTGTTCAAGGGGATCATGGCCGATTACGGGCAGAACCCTGTCGACATCCCCGAAGACTGGCTGAAAGCGGTCGCCGAAAAATTCCTCTCCGAAGAGGAAATGGCCGAGATTGAAAAGCTGGGCGATTGGGACAAGATCATGGAGACGCTGAAAGAGCGTCTGGCCGAGCAGGAAAAGCGCCATCAGGGCGGCAATAAATGGATCGGCACGGGCGGCACATCCCCGTTCGGCAATTCCGGCTACAACCCCGAAGGCGTGCGTATTGGCGGAGAATCGAAGCACAAGCGCGCGATCAAAGTGTGGGAAAAGCGCGAGTTCAAGAACCTCGACAACACCAAGGAATTGGGCACGCGCAATATCAAAATGGCGCTGCGCCGCCTGCGCCGTTTCGCGCGCGAGGGCGCGCAGGATCAGCTCGATCTGGATGCCACGATCGAAGGGACCGCAAAACAAGGCTGGCTCGACATCCACATGCGCGCCGAACGCCGCAATGCGGTGAAACTGCTTCTGTTCCTCGATGTGGGCGGATCAATGGACCCGTTCATCAAGCTGGTCGAAGAATTGTTCAGCGCGGCCACGGCTGAGTTCAAAAACCTCGAATTTTTCTACTTCCACAACTGCCTTTATGAAGGCGTGTGGAAAGACAACAAACGCCGCTGGCAGGAACGCACCAAGACATGGGACGTGCTCCACAAATACGGCCACGATTACAAAGTGGTGTTCGTGGGCGATGCCGCGATGAGCCCCTATGAAATCACCCATGCAGGCGGCAGCGTCGAACATATGAACGAAGAAGCGGGCGTCACCTGGATGAAACGGGTGACAGACACCTACCCCGCAACCGTATGGCTAAACCCCGTCCCCGAAAAGCAATGGGGCTATTCACAATCAACCAAGATGATGAAAGAGCTGGTGAATGACCGGATGTACGGCCTGACGCTCGATGGCTTAGACGAAGCGATGCGGGAGCTTAGTCGCAAGCAGGGGCATTGAGCCGGGAGTTCATGGGAATCCACTCAATGAAGAACATCCAAGTCATCGACGGTGCGACAAACGCGACGTTCAGTATTTTTCAAGCGACGGATGAAGAGTTCGAGATCATCTTTCCGTCAGGGCGAGAAATGGAAATTGCTGACGATTTCGTGCAGCGAGTGGGAAAAAACGAAGCGGGTAAAGTGTTAAGCCTAGTTTGGCAATGTCCGATCCTAAAACGCGATGCTGATGGCATTCATGGAACGCTATTTTTTGACGGTGATACCAGACGTAAACACCTTCCGCATTCCGGCTTGGAAATCGACTGGGATGAGCGCTATATCAATGAAGCGCAACGCAAGCTGTTCGCTGCCAATCGGTGACACCATGATCGCCGACAAATCTACAAAACAAGCTCCATCCTTCCCTTGCCAAGGCTAATTTTTCAAATGGGTTAAGAGGGTCTTCGCGCCCTTTCGTCATCCCGGACTGGCCTGCACCGAACTGAACCGGCGATGCGAGCACCGGCTTGTTAGCTTCGGGCTAGCTACACAGATCGCGAAAAATGGGCTATAATGCTGTGATCATAGGAGGTTCGTATGCGCGTTATATTGGCCTGTGTTTCAGGACTCGTTCTGATCGGAGCCGATGACGGCTTGCACCTCGCCGATGATGCGCA
The DNA here is from genome assembly GCF_057365035.1 of Erythrobacter sp. JB1-15. Lineage (NCBI taxonomy): Bacteria > Pseudomonadati > Pseudomonadota > Alphaproteobacteria > Sphingomonadales > Erythrobacteraceae > Erythrobacter > Erythrobacter sp. JB1-15. The sequence goes on along the minus strand of NZ_CP200295.1, from coordinate 2,773,278 downwards.
ATCCGCGCCGCTGGATGAGAAAAACGCGCCCATTGAGGCGGCGGCAAATGGTGCGGCTGAGCTTGATAGTGACGGGCTCGATGAAGCGGCCAGTGCGGCCCTGCGCGAAGTGCTGGATGCCAATGAATGCGGCGATCAGATTACCAAAGCGCGCTCCGATGCCCGGCAGCCGCAATTGGAGCGCGAACCCGCATCGCCTGACAAACCTTTTCTGATCTATGCCGTGGACCGGAAAGAGAACGGCTGTTCAGTTATGGTGATGATTGGCGACACAGAAGATATTCGAGCGCTTCCTTCACACAGCACAGAGCCGTTGCAGATCATTCCGGCAGCGGGCGAGTAAGCGCAAGGCTATCCGACAGGCGCAAAGCCGAATGCACTTGCTTGCTCTTTTCACTGTCTGAGGCGAAATAGGCTCGCATGACGAACACTATTTCGGCCGCTCTCCTGCGCCAGACCGGCGGGCATCACGCCCCTTATGACAGTTCAGCACCGCTCGCCATTACTGAGCTGCAACTGGCGCCGCCAAAGCCCGGCGAATTGCTCGTGCGGATTGATGCAGCCGGTCTGTGTCACAGCGATCTGTCTGTGATTGATGGCAATCGCCCTCGCCCGATGCCGATGGCATTGGGACACGAAGCGGCTGCTACGGTGATCCAAACAGGTGATCCTGACGAGCGCGATTTCTCCCCGGGCGACAAGGGTGTGCTGGTGTTCTTGCCGAGCTGCGGGGCCTGCCCAAAATGCGCCAGCGGCGAAGGGTATTTGTGCCCCAATGGCGCGGCGGCCAACGGCAAGGGCGAATTGCTCAACGGCGGCTCGCGGCTCAGCTGCTGCGATGAAACGGTGCATCACCATTTGGGCGTATCGGCCTTTGCTGATCACGCCGTCATCGACAAACGCAGCGCGGTCAAGATTGACGATGATATCGCGCCCGAAATTGCCGCTTTGTTCGGGTGTGCGGTGCTGACGGGTGTGGGCGCTGTGTTCAACACCGCGCAGGTGAAACCGGGGGAATCGGTGCTGATCTACGGTTTGGGCGGCGTCGGGCTTTCTGCGCTGTTGGGCGCTCTTGCGGCAGGGGCCAACCCGGTGGCAGCGGTCGATCCTTCGCCTGAAAAGCGCGCGCTGGCGGCCGAGCTAGGCGCTGCCAAAACGGCCGCGCCTGATGATGATGACGCGTTGTTCGGCGCGGATGTGGTGATCGAAACCGCCGGCAAAGCTGCTGTTTTAAGCCGCGCTTACGAGGCCGCCGCGCGCGGCGGGCGGATCATAACCGTCGGATTGCCGCATCCTGATGAAAAGCTTGATATTTCCGCGCTGTCTCTGGTGGCCGATGGGAAGACCTTGCAGGGCAGCTATATGGGATCGTGCATCCCATCGCGCGATATTCCGCGTTTTATCGGGCTTTGGAAAGCAGGCCGATTGCCGGTTGAAAAACTGCTCACATCAGTCAGCCCATTGAGCGAGATTAACACGCTGATGGATATGCTGGCGGCGGGCGAAGCGGTGCGGCAAATCGTGGTGCCCGATCACTCTTAATAAAGCAAATGCGGCTTAACCGTCTGCACCCATGCGGCCTCATCCGCTGAGGCAATCGCATCAAGATCGCCCGGCACGGCTTCGGGATTATCCACCCATTCGCGCAAAGACGGCCCGCCATTGATGACATCAATCGCCAGCACGTCGTTCGTGTATTCATATTTGAAATCGGTGCCGCGCCACAGCTCGTAATCGGGGTAAAGCTGGCGGATCGCTTTGAACGCGAGCGCTTGCATTCGCCATGGTTTGAACGTGTCGTGTACATAATGCGGCCCCTCGGCATGCACCATCAGCGCGTTGCACAATTGGCCGGTGTGTTTGTGAAAGGTCGGCTCAAACCAGCAATCGCGCACGGCGGCCCCTGCGCACCATTCGCCCGCGATGCGCTGCATTTGGGCTCGCACTGCGCCTGCATCAATATCGGGCGCGCCGAATAGCACTTCCAGGGGGCGCGTGGTGCCTCTCCCCTCGCTCACGGTCGCGCCCTCGATCATCACCGTGCCCGCATAACAGCGCGCCATATTGATGCTGGCGGCGTTGGGGGATGGGTTGATCCACACGCGGGTTTGCGGCCAGCCATGCCCTTCCCCGTCGGGCTGCCACCCCGACATCGCGATGACGCGGTAATCCACATCGAGGCCGAAATGATCGGTAAACCAGTGGCCCATCTCTCCCAGGGTCAAACCGTGGCGCATGGGCATGGGCGCAGCGCCCACAAAGCTTTCATGCCCCGGAACCAGCAAAGTCCCCTCGACCGGGCGGCCAGCGGGATTGGGCCGGTCCAGCACCCAGACGGTTTTGCCTGCCTTGGCGGCCTCTTCGAGCAGGTAAAGCAGAGTTGTGACAAAGGTGTAGATGCGGCAGCCAAGGTCTTGCAAATCAAACAGAAAAACATCGGCAGATGCCATCATTTCGGGCGTGGGGCGGCGCACCTCACCATACAGGCTGAAGACAGGGATGCCGTATTTTGCATCCACCTCGTCATGGGTTTCGACCATATTGTCCTGCTTGTCGCCTTTAAGCCCGTGCTGCGGGCCGAACGCGCTGGTGACATTCACTCCCGCCGCAATCAGCGCGTCGAGCGAATGGGTGAGGTCTGCCGTCACGCTCGCCGGATGGGCGATAAGAGCGGTTCGCTTGCCCTCCAATTCGCCGAGCAATTGCGGGTCAGCCAAAAGGCGGTCGATGCCGAAAGTCACACGCGTCATAAGGAGCGAAGTGGCGCAGGCGCTCGCCAAAGGCAATGGCCTTTGCGCCTCGAACAGCGTATTGCCGGGATTATGGATTACACCGCGCTCACTTTCGCATTGCTTTACGGCATTGGCCTCAATGTCGCAGGAGGGCTGCTTACCGATATTGGCGAATGGTACGAAGCGCTGGAGAAACCGTGGTTTCAGCCGCCCGGCTGGGCCTTTGGTCCGGCATGGACGATAATTCTGGGGCTGGCCGGATGGGCGCTGTATATTGGCTGGACTGAGGCGGGAAGCCCGGCGCAGTTTGGCGCGGTCGCCGCTGCGTTTGGCGTGAATGCGGTGCTGCATTTCCTGTGGTCGCCGCTGTTTTTCACGTTCAAGCGGCCGGACTGGTCATTTATCGAGAATTTCGCGCTGATAACGTCGTGCGCTGCGCTGATTGTGGTGCTTGCGCCTGTCTCGGCCTTGGCGGCGTGGCTGATTGTGCCCTATCTTGTGTGGACGTGTTTTGCGCAGGCGATCAATTATGCGGTTGTCAAAAAGAACGGACCGTTTGGCAGGAACAGCGCCGAAGCTTAACGCTCCACAATCATCTGGCGGCACGCCTCTGAGTGGAACTCCGGCTTACCCGGCCCAAATGCGAGCGCCCAGAATTGCAAGCCTCCATCAGCGTGTTCGACAATGGCGTTGAGCGCCACTTGCGCCGGGGCCGGCAATTCGCTGGCGATGCTGGCTTTCAAAACCAGCTCATCATCCGAATGCGAGCATGACAGCGCAATCGCATCCACCGGCGCATCGCGCATCCCTTCGCGGAACGCGTCAAAATCATAACATGCCCAGCGCGAGGATGGGGACAGATTAAACTCGCGGTAGGAAGTACCGCCAATGGGCTGCCAGAAGATTTCAAAGCACGTCGTCTTCCACAGATTGTCCATCCGCTCAGATGGGCTGAGCGCGGGCACTTCGATCCCCGCAATCCGCCCATCAAGGCGAAATTCCGCCTCGCACCCCTCTGGCGTCGCTTTAAGCGCAGCGGTTACCGCGCGGATGGGGCCAAGATCGCAGGTCTGGTGGAGCATCAAGGGTTGCATGGCCGCTCCTATCGGACATGCGGATCATCTGGGCAAGTCACTTCCCCACCCGCCCCTGCGCTGTTAAGCGCTCAGCCTTATGACACATGCATACGAATCCGATCTGCTGCGCCTGCTCGAAAGCCGCGGCTATATCCACCAGATCACCGATCCCGGCGCGCTCGATCAGCTCGCCGCAAAGCAGGTCGTGCCCGGATATATCGGCTTTGATGCGACCGCGCCCAGCCTGCATGTCGGCAGCCTGGTGCAGATCATGATGCTGCGCCGATTGCAGCAGACGGGGCACAAACCCATCGTCGTGATGGGCGGCGGAACGACCAAGATCGGCGATCCATCGGGCAAGGATGAGAGCCGCCAGATGCTGACCCCTGACATGATCGACCAGAACATTGCCAGCATTCGCACCGTGTTTGAAAAACTGCTCACCTTTGGCGATGGGCCAACGGATGCCATTATGGTCAACAATGATGAATGGCTGTCTGCGCTCGGCTATGTCGAGTTGCTGCGCGATGTGGGGCCGCATTTCACGATCAACCGGATGCTGACTTTCGATTCTGTCCGGCTGAGGCTGGACCGCGAGCAGCCGCTGACATTCCTTGAGTTCAATTACATGATCCTTCAGGCTTATGATTTTGTTGAGCTGGGCCGCCGGTATGATTGCCGCTTGCAAATGGGCGGCAGCGATCAGTGGGGCAATATCGTCAATGGCATGGAATTGGGCCGCCGGATGGAAGGGCGCGGCCTGTTCGGGCTCACCACGCCTTTGCTGACAACGGCGGATGGAGCCAAAATGGGCAAGACCGCATCGGGCGCCGTCTGGCTGAACGAAGACGCCCTGCCCGCCTATGATTTCTGGCAATATTGGCGCAACTCAGATGACCGCGATGTCGGCCGCTTTCTGCGGTTGTTCACCGATATACCGCTCGATGAGATTGCGAGGCTGGAGGCTTTGGAAGGCGCGGAGATTAACGAGGCAAAGACGGTGCTTGCCAATGCGGTCACCGATCTTGTGCGCGGGGAAGATGCCGCCAAAGCAGCCGAGGCAACCGCGCGCGAAACCTTTGCAGGCAGCGGCGTGGGCGAAGATCTGCCAACCATCAGCGTGGGCGAAGACGGCAAACGCATCGGCGCCGTTTTGACCGAGATTGGTTTCACCGCATCTAACAAAGAGGCGAAGCGCAAGCTGGCCGAGGGGGCCGTGAAACTGGATGGCGACACCGTGAGTGACGCAGGCCATCTGGTGACCGCCGCTGATGGTCAGACCATCCGGTTAAGCCTGGGTAAGAAGAAACACGGGCTTATCACGCGTTAAAATTCTAACCCTACCGCGCCTATCGCGGGCGGCCATGCTTGCCCGGCACAACCTTTCTGCGCCTGTTTTACCAATTATCAGCCTTTTTCCTGCACTAGGAGATATTGGCGTTTTAGTTGGAGGGTGAAACCCCGTGTCTGCCGGAGCAAATTTAAGCGTAACCGATATGCGCCGGGCGACCCGTCACCCGGTCGATTTCCCGGCTATCGTGGAACACAACACGCATGGCGATCTCAGCGTGCATGTCTGCAATATGTCCGCCCATGGTTTTATGATTGATGATGCCCACAGCATCGCACGCGGCGACCGCGTGATCATTCGCCTGCCGATTGTTGGCCGGATCGAAGCCTATGCAATGTGGTGTCATGAAGAACGCGCCGGATTTCAATTTGAGCGCATCATCCGGCTTGATGATTTCATGACCATTATTGACGGCCTTCAGCCTAATCCGCGCCTGCGCAAAAAACGCTAAAGCGCTTCTTCGCACACGCCGGTTAAGTGCAAGCGGAACACGGCGCCGCTTGGCATAAGCCTGCCCGCCTGCCATGGGCGATGAGTGACTTCCGCTCAGCCCGCCCATCCCATCCAGATCCATAATTTTCGCAGTTACCTGACATCGCGTTTTGCGATGACATTGGGTCAATATGCGATGATCCTGATTATTGGCTGGCAGGTTTACAATCTGTCACGCGATGCGGGGATGTCGATTGCCGCTGCATCGGGGCAATTGGCGCTGATTGGCCTGTTGCAATTTGTGCCGCTGTTCCTGCTCACTCCGTTTACCGGGCTTGCCGCAGACAGATTTGATCGCCGAACCATCGGATCTATCACCATCCTGCTGCAATTGGCCTGCGCGGGGGCCTTGTGGTGGTTTACCGCCAATGATGGGATCACCCTGCCCGTGCTTTACGGCGTGGCGATTGTGCTGGGCATTGCGCGCGGATTTGCCGGGCCTGCTTTGTCCGCGCTTGCCCCAAATCTGGTGCCCAAAACGCTGCTTCCCACTGCCATCGCCGTTTCCACAGTCGCCTGGCAGGTTGGCACGATCTTGGGCGCAGCTTTGGGCGGGTATCTTTATTCGATCACGCCCGCTTTGCCCTATGCTGTGTCTGCCGGATTGTTCACACTAGGATTTATCGCGCTCAACCTGGTGGGCAAAGTGGCGCAGCCTATCTTGCGCAAAGATGTGCGGCCCATCGGCCAGATCATTGATGGAATGCGCTATGTCGTGCGCAACAAAATGGTGCTGGGCGCGATCACGCTTGATCTGTTTGCGGTGTTTTTGGCAGGCGCGAATGCGCTGCTGCCTGTCTTTGCCCGCGATATCTTGCAAACAGGCTCCACCGGCCTTGCCCAATTGGCAATGGCACCGGGCATCGGTGCGGGGCTGGTCGCGGCGTATTTTTCGTTTAGGCCGCTCAAAACCAATGTCGGCCCCAAAATGCTGGGCGCGGTGTTGGTGTTCGGGATTGCGACGATTGTCTTTGCCTTTTCCAAGATCATGGCGCTCAGCCTTGCCATGCTGCTTATTATTGGGGCCGCCGATATGTTCAGCGTCTATGTTCGCCAATCGCTGATCCAGCTGCACACGCCGGATGAAAAGCGCGGGCGCGTATCTTCTGTGTCGATGATGACCATCAGCGCATCGAACGAGGGCGGCGATGCGTTTTCGGGCGCTTTGGCATTCCTGATCGGTCCGGTCGCCGCATTGGTGGCAGGCGGCGCGGGCGCGATTGGTATCGTTTTGTTATGGAGCCGAATATTTCCTGTATTGCGGACAACGAAAACCTTCGATCCCCCCACTGACCTAACAGAGCAAGACCTGCTAGAACCCGATCAAACACCATCATCCAAGGGAGCCTGATATGAAAGCTGCAAGCATCCTCGAAACCATTGGCAACACTCCGCATATTCGCCTGTCGCGGCTGTTCCCCAATCATGAAGTGTGGCTGAAATCAGAACGGTCAAATCCCGGCGGATCAATCAAGGATCGCATCGCCTTGGCCATGGTCGAAGATGCAGAAGCATCGGGTAAACTTGCCCCCGGCGGCACGATTGTTGAACCCACCAGCGGCAATACCGGCATTGGCCTTGCCATGGTTGCCGCGGTCAAGGGATACAAACTGGTGCTGGTCATGCCTGAAAGCATGTCGGTTGAACGCCGCCGCCTGATGCTTGCTTACGGCGCGAGCTTTGATTTGACGCCCAAGGAAAAGGGCATGAAGGGCGCGATCGAACGCGCGTCTGAGCTGGTGGACAGCACGCCGGGTGCATGGATGCCGAGCCAGTTTGAAAACGGGGCTAACCCCGCCGTGCATGCGCGCACCACGGCGCAGGAAATTCTCACCGATTTCGCCGATAGCCCGATTGATGTGATGATAACGGGCGTTGGCACAGGCGGGCATTTGACCGGCTGCGCAGAAGAGCTGAAAAAGCACTGGGCCGGTTTCAAAGCCTATGCGGTCGAACCCGAAGCATCCCCCGTGATCGGAGGCGGACAGCCCGGCCCGCATCCCATTCAAGGGATCGGCGCGGGCTTTATTCCCGAGAACCTCCACACCGATGCGATTGATGGCGCGGTCGCGGTGAATGCCGATGATGCCAAGGAAATGGCCCGCCGCGCTGCGGCAGAGGAAGGGATGCTGATCGGCATATCATCGGGCGCAACCTTGGCCGCGATTGCGAAGAAGCTGGCGGATCTGGACGCAGGCGCGCGGGTGATGGGCTTTAACTATGACACGGGCGAGCGGTATCTGTCGGTGCCCGATTTCCTGCCGGTGGAATAAGGGGTTCTTGGTTGTCAGTGCGCAGGCCCGTGTAGGGCCGTGTAGGAAGCGATTTTCCTACATGGCGGTGCGCTGTTATGTTTGACGCGGGCGTTTCTGTGCCTGAAGCGGCGGAAGGATTGCGCGCGCGGCCCACCTCCCCCACTCGAAAAGTCACTCTCCCGAGAATGTACTTCGTCAACCAGAAAGGCGCGGCAGAATCGGAAATGACGGCGCAAAAAAGGCCCGGCAAGTGGTAACCTACCGGGCCTTTTTGGTAGGGTGAAATCGGGGTTTAGGCCGCGGTCGAAAACGCCTCTTGCGGCAGAGCCATCATGTGATCGCTACCCGCCTCAAGCTTGCGCCTCAAAGCGCCAGCATCCGGCAAAAAGCGTTCGGCATAATACGCAGCGGTGGTAAGTTTCGCCTCATAATAAGCCGCATCGGAAGGAGCGTTTTCCAAAGCTGATTTGGCAACCTTCGCCATTTTGAGCCACATGAAACCAAGCGTCACAATGCCCATGATATGCATGTAATGATGCGCGCCGGCGCCCAGGTGATTGGGGTTCGCCATAGCGTTCTGCATGAACCACATCGTGGCCGCTTTTTGTTCGCCCAGTGCCTTTTCAAGCTTGCCCGCCATATCGGCCAAACCGTCCACCTGCTTGGCAGAAGCGATCTCTTCATCAACCGCAGCAAAGAACGCCTGCACAGCGCGCCCACCATTCGACGCCAGCTTGCGCCCGCAAAGGTCCATCGCCTGAACGCCATTGGTCCCTTCGTAGATCATGGCAATCCGGCTATCGCGCACGAACTGCTCCATGCCCCATTCCTTGACATAGCCATGCCCGCCATAAACCTGCTGCATGTTGTTCGCGATGTCATAGCCCTTGTCGGTGCCATAGCCTTTGATCACCGGGGTCATCAGGCTGATAAGGTCGTCGGCCAACTGGCGTTCTTCCTCGGTTTGCGCCTTGTGGCTCAGGTCAACTTGCAAAGCGCCCCAAAGGCACAAAGCCCGCATCCCTTCGTTAAACGCTTTGGCATCCATCAGCATCCGCCGCACATCGGGGTGCACGAAAATGGGATCAGCCTGCGCCTCCTTGTCAGCCGGCCCCGTCAAAGCGCGGCCCTGACGGCGGTCCAGCGCATAGGTGACAGCGTTCTGATAAGCGACCTCGGCCTGGGCAAGCCCTTGCAAGCCCACGCCCAAGCGCGCCGCGTTCATCATCACAAACATGGCAGCGAGGCCCTTGTTCTCCTCACCAACCATCCAGCCTTTTGCACCATCGTAATTGAGAACGCAGGTGGCGTTGCCGTGAATGCCCATCTTCTTCTCGATAGAACCGCAGGAGACGCCATTGCGCTCACCCGGCTCGCCATTTTCATCGAGGATGAATTTCGGCACGACGAAAAGCGAAATCCCTTTTGAGGAATCCGGCGCACCTGGCGTTTTGGCCAGCACCAGATGGATTATGTTGCTGGTGAGGTCATGCTCGCCGGCCGAAATGAAGATCTTGGTGCCAGTGATAGCATACGAACCGTCACCCTGAGGTTCGGCTTTGGTGCGGATCATGCCCAGATCGGTGCCGCAATGCGGCTCCGTCAGGTTCATCGTGCCGGACCATTCGCCCGAAACCATTTTCGGCAGATAGGTTTCTTTCAATTCCTGACTACCCGCAGCTTGAAGAGCAGCCGCAGCGCCCCCGGTCAGGCCGGGATACATCGCAAACGCCTGATTGGCGGTGCCGATATATTCTTCAAACGCAAAGCCCATTACGTGCGGGAGGCCTTGTCCGCCAAACTCTTCGGGAGCGGTCAAAGTCGTCCAACCCGCTTCAACCAGCTGATCATAGGCGCCTTTGAAACCATCAGGCGTAGTCACCGAACCATCATCATGGCGCGTACACCCTTGCTCATCCCCAATCTGATTGAGCGGTGCGAGCACTTCTGAACAAAACTTACCGGCTTCATTCACGACAGTGTCGATCATATCCTGTGAAGCGTTTTCAAAGCCCGGCAAATTGCCATAGCTCGCAAGATCGAGCATTTCATTGATGATGAAACGCGTGTCGCGTGTGGGTGCAGTATAAGTTGGCATCACAAGATCCCTTCGTGAAAAGTTGTTTTAACTGGGTAATGACGGCGCGGTTTAGCCAAGATCAAGCTGCTCAATCTCGGTGACAAATTGTGACAATTCTTTGATCGACGATTCAATATCAGCCCGTTGGGCCTTCAATTTGGCAATGTGCGTCTTGCATTTTTCAATGGTGACTCGTCTTTGCTCAACCCGGCCATCGTCGAGGTCATAAAGATCGATCATCTCACGAATTTCAGTGAGGCTAAACCCGACATTCTTGGCGCGCATAATCCAGGCAAGCCGCGCTCGATCTCGTTTTGAATAAACACGCGTCAAACCGACCCGCGCTGGGCTGATAAGCCCCTCATCTTCATAAAAGCGCAAAGCACGTGCGGTGCAGCCGAACTCACCCGTTAAATCGGAAATTGTGAATTGCTCACGTTCCTGTTCATCGGGTGTATCAAGATGCGCGCGGTTCTGGCGGATTTCTCCACCGCCAGCTTGCGTTTGATCGGTACGAAGTGGTGCTGTAGCCATAACGCCCAACTACCTTACCTTTACGTGAGCGTCAAGTCTTTACCTTCACGAGAGTTGGGCTAGCACCTCCGACCGCCTCAAGTCGTCGGTAGAAACAGCTTGTGCGCCCGGTATGACAGGTTGGTCCGGCAGGCTTGGCCATGATAACCAGCGCGTCCTGATCGCAATCGACGTGTATCTCTACCACGTGCAGCAGATTGCCCGAGGTCTCCCCCTTTTTCCACAAGTCACTGCGTGACCTCGACCAAAAATGCACCTCCCCGCTCGATAGCGTTGCATCGAGCGCTTGTGCATTCATGTAAGCCACAACCAGAACCACTTTTGTATCCGCATCCACTACGACCGCGGTGAGCAAACCATTGGCATCAAATTTTGGAGCGAACGCAGAGCCCTCTTCGCGCTCTGATGTGGTAAGAACGTTTTCGATGGTCATCGGTGTGTCTCTCGTGTTTTGAAAATACAGCTGCGCATCAGACCCATGACAATGAGCAACCCGTTCCTGAACCATTTGAAAATTTGCGTCCAGTGGACTTCCTCATGCGATTGGTTGTTGCACGATAACCACATTAACGGTTCAAAATCGGACAAGTGGCTAAATTCGACTTCCGATTTTGACAAGCTGATGGGACAAGGCACTCAAGGATGCCCTAGGGTATTCTTCAACCGAACAACGGCCTTTCGGCCAGGTTCAGGGGGTGATCGGCGGCGAACTGGCAGCGGGGTGTCAGCGCAGCTGATTGAACGACAAGGATAGGATCCTGATGGCGAAGTTAGGGGGTCGCCGTCTGAGCTCTTCATGAGCGGATCCATACCATTTCGTCACGTGGCGCCCGGGGTCGTAATGGCCCCGGGCGTTTCGAATTTTATGGCTAGGCTGCGGCGTCAGGCCGGTACTTGCACCGTTGAAGTGTTGCCCTAACCATCCCTAACCCGCGCAAAACACGCGATGCGCACCGACCGGGCACCGCCCTCCAGCAAGGCGGCAATGCAAGCATTGCTGGTCGCTCCACTGGTGAGCACATCATCAACCAGGATAACGTTGCGCCCTTTTACTTTCCGGCCAGATCCAGACCCCAAATGAATGGCTCCGGCCAATGCGGCCTTGCGCTCGTCCTTGCCTAAGCCGCCCAGCGAAGGGGTGCGCTTGCGCCTCTGCAGCCCGCCGACGAGCAGTTCACCGTGCCCCCGCTGTGCCAGCTCCTTTGCAAGCAGCGCCGCCTGATTGTACCCGCGCTGCCACAAACGCATCCGGTGTAGCGGGACGGGAACCAATAGCGGCAGATCGTTGCCATCGGGCGGCGGCATGCGTGAGGCCATGATCTGGCCTAGCAGCTTTGCCAGAGTGATTTTGCCGCCATGCTTGAACGTCAGAATCAGCTTGCGCGAGATATCGTTATATACCGTGGCAGCCATCACCGCGCCGTGGTCGCCTGTATCAGAGGGGAACTCAATCTCGCTCCAGCATTCGGGGCATAAGCCGCCTTGCTGTGCCACCGCAGCCCCGCATGACGGGCAACGCGGTGGATAGACCAAGTCCACCAACGGCTGCATGCCATGCGATATATGCGCTGCAATCCCCATCACGCATGGTCTCGCACGGCTTGCGCATTCCTGGCAAGCACGGCAGGGCGCATTTTATGCCAGCGGACACCATCCCGAACATCTTTGATCCCAACCGGCGCATCGCGCGGCACCAGCGGGCTTTACAGTTAAGCCAGCGTGATGATCCAGCAAACTGGCTCGATACCGATATGGCAGAAGACCTGCTGGACCGGGCCGATTTCATGCAGCTTGCCGGAGGGCAAGCTTTGATCTTGGGCGACATTTCGGCCGCGCTCGCCCCGCAATTGGAACGCCGCGGGCTAACTGCGCAAATCTCTCATCCCGGCCAATTCGATGAAGAGCAGCCCTGGCCGAATGCTCCCCAAGATTACATCTTCGCAATCCGGACGTTTAGCACGCTCAATGATCTTCCCGGCAGCCTCATTCATTTGCGCGGCGCGCTTGCGCCTGATGGCATAGCCTTTGCCCAAATCCTCGGCGCAGGCACGCTGTCTACCCTGCGCGCCATCATGATCGAGGCGGATGGTGAGCGGCCCGCAGCGCGCATCCATCCGCAGATCGACAACGCTTCGGCCTCTGCCCTCCTCCAACGCGCTGGCTTTTCGCGCCAGGTGGTGGACAGCCGCATTCTCACCGTGCGCTTTTCCAGTTTTGAGCGCATGATCCAGGATCTGCGTAACCAGGCGCTAACCGGGATTTTGGCCGATCGTCCCAAACCGCTTACCAAAGCCGGTTTAGCTCGGGCCAAGGCGGCCTTTGACGCTCGGCGCGACACCGATGGAAAGGTCAGTGAGACCTTTACCATCCTTGCGCTTACCGCGTGGAAGTAGGGGAGCTAGTTCTGCTTTGCCGCCGCATTCTCGGCCAATGCCGCTTGCGCCGCAGCTAGCCGCGCAATTGGCACACGGTAAGGCGAGGCGCTTACGTAATCGAGCCCAACGCTTTCACAAAACGCAATGCTGGCCGGATCGCCGCCATGCTCTCCGCAAATGCCAAGCTTGATATCGGGCCGCGTCATCCGTCCGCTGGTTGCTGCCATATCGACCAATTGGCCAACCCCTTCGACATCAAGACTGACAAACGGATCGCGCGCGAAGATGCCTTTTTCGACATAGGGTGCGAGGAACTTGGCCGAATCGTCCCGGCTGACACCTAGAGTGGTCTGTGTGAGGTCATTGGTGCCAAAGCTGAAGAACTCGCCCTCTTCCGCGATTTCGCCCGCCATCAGCGCAGCGCGCGGCAGTTCGATCATGGTGCCAACAAGATAGGCAACCTCAGCGCCCTGCTCCTCAAACACCGTTTTGGCCACCCGGTCCACCAGCTCGCGCAGGATTGCCAGCTCTTTGCGAGTCGCAACAAGCGGGATCATGATCTCTGGCAAAGGCGCTTTACCGCTGGCCTTTTGCACCGCGCACACAGCTTCAAAGATGGCGCGCGCCTGCATTTCGTAGATCTCGGGGAAAGTGATGCCCAATCGGCAACCGCGGTGCCCCAGCATCGGGTTGAATTCGTGCAGCTCATCCGCGCGCCGTTTCAGGTGATCAACGCCCAGCCCTGTCGCATCAGCAAGCTCGGCAAAGTCCTCGTCCCGCGTGGGCAAGAACTCATGCAAAGGCGGGTCCAGCAGCCGGATCGTGCATGGCAGGCCTGCCATCACTTCGAAGATCGAGGTGAAGTCCGCGCGCTGTTCAGGAAGCAACTGGTCCAGCGCCGCGCGCCGCCCCGCGTCATCTTCTGCAAGGATCATCTGGCGCACCGCCTTGATCCGGCCAGCATCGAAGAACATGTGCTCTGTCCGGCAAAGCCCAATGCCTTCTGCTCCAAACTGCCGCGCAATCGTGCAATCCGCCGGTGTTTCCGCATTGGTGCGCACGCGCATTCGGCGGCTGCTATCTGCCCATTCCATCAACGTGCCAAAGTCACCAACAAGCTCAGGCTCCACCGTGGGCACAATGCCCAGCATCACCTGGCCATTAGCGCCATCAAGCGTGATTTCATCGCCTTCTTTCAGCTCCTTAGAACCGATGCGCAAGGTCCGCGCTTTCCGATCAATTGCGACGCCGTTTGCGCCCGAAACACAAGGACGCCCCATACCGCGCGCCACAACCGCAGCATGGCTCGTCATACCGCCTCGCGCTGTCAGGATGCCTTGGGCTGCATGCATGCCATGAATGTCCTCGGGCGAGGTTTCGACCCGGACCAGAATGACCTTATCGCCGCGCCCTGCCCATTGCTCTGCCGTATCCGCATCAAGCACGATTTTGCCCGCCGCAGCGCCAGGAGACGCAGGCAGACCCGATGTCATCACATCGCGGTCCGCTTTGGGGTCAAGCGTTGGGTGAAGCAGTTGATCGAGCGCCATCGGGTCAATCCGCGCAACAGCCTCTTCTTTGGTGATGAGCCCTTCGCCCACCATTTCCACAGCCATGGTCAGCGCCGCTTTCGCGGTTCGCTTGCCAGATCGCGTTTGCAGCATCCACAGCTTGCCGCGTTCCACGGTGAACTCGATATCCTGCATATCGCGGTAGTGGTTTTCAAGCAGGTCAAACACCCGCGCCAATTCCCCGTAAGCATCGGGCATCGCCTCTTCCATGCTCAGCGGCTTGGCCCCTGCCAGATCGCGCGCGCGCTTCGTCAGGTATTGCGGCGTGCGGATGCCTGCGACCACGTCTTCGCCCTGTGCGTTGATGAGGTATTCGCCGTAATAGGCCCGCTCACCCGTTGCCGGATCGCGGGTAAAGGCAACGCCCGTCGCGCTCGTGTCGCCCATATTGCCGAACACCATCGCTTGCACATTGACCGCCGTGCCCCAATCGGCCGGGATGTCGTTCAAGCGGCGATAGACCTTCGCCCGGTCGCTGTCCCAGCTGTCGAACACAGCGGCAATTGCGCCCCACAACTGCTCTTTCACATCTTGCGGGAACGGCTTGCCCCATTCGCTTTCCACGATGCCTTTGAACTCTCCCACCAGAGTGCGCCATTCATCGGCTGAAAGCTCCGTATCGGCGTAATAGCCATTGTCTTCTTTGGCGATTTCCAGCGCTTCTTCGAACAGTCCGTGATCAAGGCCCAGCACCACATCTGAGTACATCTGGATGAACCGCCGGTAACTGTCCCAGGCAAAGCGTTCATCGCCGCTCGTTTGTGCCAGCCCTTCGACCGTTGCATCGTTGAGACCAAGGTTCAGCACCGTGTCCATCATGCCGGGCATCGACACCCGGGCACCTGATCGCACCGACACCAGCAGCGGATCACTGCTATCTCCAAAGCTCTTGCCCACGGCCTCTTCGATATGGGCAAGCGCGCAGACCACTTCGCCGCGCAGCTCTTCTGGGAAGTCTGCCCCTTCGCGCAGGTAACGCACGCTTTCCTCGGTCGTGATGGTGAAGCCGGGGGGCACAGGCAGGCCAATACTGGCCATTTCGGCAAGGTTCGCGCCTTTGCCGCCAGTGACTGTCTTGTCCTTTTGGCGAGCATCATCATGCTTGGCATTGCCGCCGAATGTGTAGACCGTTTTGACCATTATTGGGCTCTCTTTGGGATCGTTGGAGAGGGAGACATCTGATGAGACATGGACCGCATGTTACACAGTCCAGAGACTAAAAAAGGACCGGGTGATTTACCCCTCGATCCGGCTGAAATCTGCAACCCGGTGAACCGCATCGCGAAATGCGCCAAGCAGCGCAAGGCGAGCATCGCGTTTGTCCGGGTCTGGGTCATTAACTATCACCTTGTCAAAGAACGCATCAATCGGTGCCCGCAGAGTGGCCAGCGCCGCCATGGCCGCTTCAAAGTCCTCCGCCTCAACAGCTTTGGCAGCCTTGGGAGCCGCAACGCCAAGCGCATCAATCAATGCCTTTTCGGCTGTTTCCGGCGTGTAGGAAAGGTCTTTACCAGACGGGTTTCCTTCGCTCGTCATCCCAGCGGAAGCTGGGATCGCATCCGTTTGAGCGGTGCCGCCAGTGACCCCGGCCTGCGCTGGGGTGACGTGGTTTTCCTTCTTGAGAATATTGGCCGCGCGCTTGTATCCGGCGAGCAGGTTGGTGCCGTTCTCGGTTTCGATGAACGCTTGGAGGGCATGGACGCGCGCGAGGAGCCGGACGAGGTCATCCTCTCCGCCTAGAGCGAACACCGCGTCGATCAGATCGTGACGAACGCCAGCTTCCCGTTGCTGGACTTTGAGGCGGTCGGCGAAGAAATCGAGGATTTCTTCAACAACCTTCAGAAACTCAATACCGAGCTTCTCGCCGTCTGCCTCAAGCTTCGCAAAATTTGTGGCTTTGAGCTTATCGAATAAAAGCTGAACGTTTGCGCCGTAGTCTGTTTGTAATTTGGCGATACTCGTTGCGGCCCCCAGGAAGTCCTCGCGCTGCTTTTTTAGACTGCTCATTGCAAATGCTTCTGCACCAGCAAGCGAGGTTGCATGAAGCAGCGGCATGCGCAGTGAATTGTCCAAGATAAGTGCAGCAATAGAAATTGCGGCGCGCCGAAGTGCAAACGGATCTTTCGAACCTGTCGGCTTTTCATCAATCGCAAAGAAGGAAGCCAATGTATCCAACTTATCCGCCAGCGACACCGCCACAGTCACCGGAGCAGTCGGCACATCATCACCCTGGCCCACTGGCTTATAATGATCGCGGATTGCATCTGAGACCTCGCGCGGTAAGCCTTCTTTTTCGGCATAATATCCGCCCATCAGGCCTTGCAGCTCGGGGAATTCGCCAACCATCTCAGTGACAAGGTCCGCCTTACACAGACGCGCGGCCTGTTCGGCGAAGTCGGCGTTGCCTTTGACGATCCCCTCTTCACACAGCCACCGCGCAAGCTTCGCTACCCGCTCAACCTTATCCGCAACCGTGCCCAGCTTTTCGTGGAACGTAATCCGCTCCAGCCCCTCGGCATGCTGCGCCAGGGTCTTTTTCTGATCCAGCTCCCAAAAGAAGCGCGCATCGGCCAATCTTGCGGCGAGCACTTTGCGGTTGCCATCGACCACCACGGCGGGGTCTTCGGCGGCGATATTGCTCGTGCAGATAAAGGCATTGGCGAGGCGCGTCGTGCCATCGGGCGTGCGTTCTTCGCAGACGAAGTATTTCTGGTTCACCCGCGCGGTCAGCTGGATCACCTCAGGCGGGACATCCAAAAACGCCTCATCAAACCGCCCAAGCAGCGGCACGGGCCATTCGGTCAGGCCTGCGTTTTCGATCACCAGCCCTTCGTCCTCGACCACGGTCAGGCCCGCAGCTTTCGCAGCTTTGCGCGCGCCTTCGCGGATGATCCCGGCGCGCTCTTCATGATCGACGATAACGCATGTCTCGCGCAGCTTATCGGCGTAGTCATCCGCGCCCGAAATTTCGATTTCGCCGACCGAGTGGAACCGGTGGCCCACCGTTGTGCGTCCGCTGGCAAATCCATCGGTTAGGCACGGCACGACCTCGCCATCTAGCAGCGCGACTATGCCCGACAGAGGGCGCACCCATTTGAGGCTTTCATTGCTGACAGAGGCATCGCCCCAGCGCATGCTCTTGGGCCAAGAGAAATCGCGGATAATGGCAGGGATCGCGGCGGCGAGCAGATCGGCCACCGCCTGGCCTGGCTTCTCAATCACCGCAAAGTACGTCGCGCGCCCCTTTACCTCGCGCTCCTCCAGCTGATCGCGGCTCACGCCGTTCTTGCGGCAGAACCCGTCCACCGCCTGATCGGAAGCGCCGACTGGCGGACCTTTGGCCTCATCGCGCACCCCTTCGGTCTCGGTCGGAAGCCCGCGCGCAATCAAAGCAAGGCGGCGCGGAGTGGACCAGACGGCAAGATCGCCCAGAGCAATGCCTGCCGCGTCCAATTCACGGCGGAACAGTCTCTCCAATTCAGCCCGAGCGCCTTTTTGCATGCGGGCGGGCACTTCTTCGGACAGCAATTCGAGCAGGAAATCAGCCATTAGATGAGGCTCCATTCCGGGTACTTCTCTGCCCATTGAGGCGCCATCTGCTTCGCATAAGTCTCGCAAGACCCACGCGCCAGATCGCGCACGCGGCCCATATAGCTGGCGCGTTCCTGCACGCTGATCACGCCGCGCGCTTGCAGCAGGTTAAAGATGTGGCTGGCTTCCACCGCTTGTTCATAAGCGGCGATAGGCACTTCATTTTCAAGTGCATTTTGGCATTCTGCCTCGGCCTTCGTGAACAGGTCAAACAAAGCGTCCGTTTCAGCAACCTCGAAATTCCATTTCGACATCTGCTTTTCGTTCTCAAGGAACACTTCGCCGTAAGAAACGCCGCGGCCGTTGAAATCGAGATCATAGACGCTATCGACGCCCTGCACATACATGGCGAGCCGTTCGAGCCCGTATGTCAGCTCGCCTGCGACAGGCTTGCAGTCAAACCCGCCCATTTGCTGAAAGTAAGTGAACTGGGTGACTTCCATCCCATCGCACCAGACCTCCCAGCCCAGCCCCCATGCGCCAAGTGTTGGCGATTCCCAGTCATCTTCGACAAAGCGAATATCATGGCGCAGCGGATCAATTCCGATGGCTTTGAGGCTGCCAAGATACAGATCCTGAATATCGGCGGGCGATGGTTTCAGGATGACCTGATATTGGTAATAATGCTGCAAACGGTTGGGATTTTCGCCATAGCGCCCGTCTGTCGGGCGGCGGCATGGCTGCACAAAGGCCGCATTCCAGGGCTCAGGCCCCAGCGCGCGCAAGGTTGTCGCGGTGTGAAACGTGCCCGCGCCCATACGCATGTCGTAGGGTTGCAGAACAACACAGCCCTGCGCCGCCCAGAAATCGTGTAGCGTCAGGATCAAATCCTGAAACGATGCCTTGGGATTGCGCGCGGGAAGCTGGATTTCAGGCTCTAAACTCATGGCAGCCGCCCATGCAGGATGGCCCGTTTATCGTCAATGCCGCAGCGCAGCACAGATGTGCGCGAATTTGGGCCATTTGACCTTGTTGCGCAACGCTCTATCTTACCTCGCAAAGGAGACATCATGAAACTTCGCTCAACACTCACCGCTTCTGCTGCCGCATTCGCAATGCTTTACGCCGCCCCCGCTTTTGCAGATCATCACGCTGCTGCCGAAGTGCCTGCCGAGGCCGATGCCGCAGCTGAGCCTGAGGGCGCGCCGGCAATGTGGCTGGTGTCTGATGAGGACACCACCATTTACATGCTTGGCACGGTCCATATGCTGCCCGATGATGTCGAATGGTATGCAGGCCCGATAAAAGCCGCTTTGGATAGCGCAGACACTCTCGTCACCGAAATCGATATGACGCCTGAAAAGATGGAAGAGGCGGCAGTGCTGATGGGAACGCTTGGCATGCTGCCTGAAGGGCAGACATTGCGCGGTCTTATGACAGAGGAACAGCGCACCACCTTTGAGGCAGGCCTGGCGAAAATCAACGTCCCTGCTGAAACCTTTGATACGATGGAGCCGTGGTTCGCGTCGTTAATAATGACACAGATCATCGCGCAGGCTTCTGGTTTTACACCTGAAAAAGGGGTGGAGTCGGTTTTGGAAGAGAAGGTCGGGCCCGATGTAGGGCGCGGTGCGCTTGAGACGATCCAGAGCCAGTTGGCTGCATTTGATGAAATGCCGATCGATGCGCAAATGGACTTTCTGATTGAAGGCTCAAAAGACCCACTTGAAGGGATCACCTTGTTGAACCAGTTGGTCGATCTTTGGGCCATGGGCAAAGTGGATGAACTCGCCGATCTGATGGATGATGGCTTTGCCGACAACACCGTGCTCGCAGAACGCTTGCTCTACAACCGCAATGCCGCTTGGGCTCAGTGGATCGCAAAACGCCTTGATACACCGGGAACAGTCTTCATTGCAGCGGGCGCCTTGCACTTTGCGGGCGATATGAGCGTGCAGGATTATCTCAGCAAAGAAGGCATTGCGACCGAGCGATTGCAGTAACGCGCTCATTCTCGCTTACGCTAGCTCACCGTGTATTTTCGGCAGGTTCTCTCAGCCGCGCTCTTTGGTCTCGCCGCGCTCACCCTAAGCGCGTGCGGACCGGATGATCGTGCGGCTGAGCCAGCCCTTGCCGCGGACCCCATCGTTTACGAGATCACCAATGCGGGCGGCGAAATCGAAGGATGGATGCTGGGCACAATCCACGCCTTGCCCGATGATACCAAATGGCGCTCTGCTGCGACGGAAAAGGCAATTGACGGGGCCGATTATGTCATGGTCGAGGTTGCCAATTTATCCGACCGCGCTGGGATCGCCAAAACTCTTGCGCAGCTGTCCACTTCGACCGATCTGCCTGACCTAACTGCACGCGTCGGCCCCGAACACCGCGAAGAGCTCGCCAAACTGGTCGAACGCTCGCAATTTTCCCTCGCCGATTTCAAAGCGACAGAGACATGGGCAGTCGCCCTGATGCTCTCGCAAGTCGGCGCGGCGGGCGATCCTGCCAATGGGGTTGACCGCGCCGTAATCGCCGATTTTTCAGGGCGTGATGTGATCGAATTGGAAGGGGCCGAGAATCAGCTGAGAATTTTTGACGAGCTGCCCGTAGAGGATCAGCGCGATCTCCTTGAAGGAGTCATCACCGAAATCGCAATGCGGGATGACCAGACCGATAAACTGCGCACCGCCTGGATCACCGGCGATGAAGCGACCCTGATCGAAACGACGCAAAGCGGTATTATGGCAGACCGCGAATTGCGCGATGCCTTATTGGTTCAGCGCAATCGGGATTGGGACAAACAGCTCGCCGCAGCACTTACAAAACCCGAAAAACCCCTCGTCGCGGTTGGCGCTGCGCATCTTGTAGGGGCAGCTGGACTGCCGGCCATGCTGGAAGACCGCGGCTACACGGTGACCCGCATCCACCAATAGGCGCGCGCTTACCCGCAAAAGGCTTGCGTTTTCGCCCATCCCCGGTATGTGCGCCCTTCCCAAGCGTTCTGGTCATCCCTGGAGGCGGCGCGCTGGAAGACAATACTGTAAACAATGCATTCGAAAGGCACGTATTATGAGCGAAGCTCTTAACCTGCCCGCCGAAGCGCGCGAACGGGCTGGCAAGGGAGCCTCCCGTGCACTTCGCCGCGAAGGTCGGGTTCCTGCTGTTATTTATGGCGGAAAAGAAGAACCGGTAACAATCCATGTTGAAGAAAAGCTGCTCGTCAAGCAATTGATGACAGGGCACTTCATGAACTCAATCGTGCAGGTTGAGCTGGGTGGTGACAAGGTTCGCACGCTTCCCAAAGACGTTGCGCTGCACCCGGTAACGGATCGCCCGACCCACGTGGATTTCCTGCGTCTTTCGAAAGATGCGAAAGTTGATGTCTCGATCCCAGTGGTCTTCATCAACGAGGAAGAATCGCCCGGCCTCAAAAAAGGCGGCGTTTTGAACGTGGTCCGCCACGAGCTGGAATTGATCTGTGCCGCAGACAAAATTCCCGGCGAGATCGCTATCGATGTCACCGGCAAGGAAGTTGGTGATTCGATCCACATTTCCGAAGTCACTCTGCCCGAAGGCAGCGAAAGCGCGATCACAGACCGCGATTACACCATCGCGACCCTCGTTGCTCCATCCGCGCTCAAGAAGAGCGAAGACGAAGCAGAAGAAGGCGAAGAAGTGGCAGCCGATGAGGTTGAAGCCACCAATCAGAAAGACGATGGCGACGGCGAAGAAGGCGGCGAATAAGCCCCACTCCTTCGGTCATCGAACCAATCACCAAGGCACCGGGCTCCCACAAGGGGTCCGGTGTTTTGTTTTGTGACGCGCAGCGCTAGGGAGCGCAGATGCAGATTTGGGTAGGCCTTGGAAATCCGGGACCGCGCTATGCGCTTCACCGGCACAATATCGGTTTTATGGCGCTGGATGTGCTGGCGGACATGCACGGCTTTGGCCCGGTGCAAAAGAAGTTTTCCGGATGGGTGCAGGAAGGCCGGATTGGCCCGCATAAAATCCTGCTGCTCAAACCCGCTACCTTTATGAATGAAAGCGGACGCAGCGTGGGCGAAGCGATGCGGTTCTATAAACTCGATCTGGACGCGCTTACGGTGTTCCATGATGAGCTTGATCTGGCCCCGTTCAAGATCAAGGTGAAACAGGGCGGCGGGCATGCTGGGCACAATGGGCTGCGCTCTATCGACCAGCATCTGGGTGCCGCTTTTCGCCGGGTTCGCATCGGGATTGGTCATCCGGGGCACAAGGAAAGAGTGAACGCGCACGTGCTGGGCAATTATGCCAAGGACGAGCAGGATAATCTGGCGGCCATGCTTGGCGCCATCGGAGCAGAGGCGCAGTGGCTGGCCGATGATAACAATCCCCGCTTCATGAGCGAGATTGCCATGCGAATGCAGGACTAAACGCTGCAAACCCAAAGGCAGGCAGCAAGCCGGCCTGCCCCTTCCCCGCTGCGCTCTTCCGTTAACCAAATCGCTTTGATGGTTAACCGGAATAACCCGCACAGAAATTCTGATCCGATGCGGCACAGCCCCCGTTTCGCGCGGGACAGCGCGCCCAGCCTCCATTAGTTAAAAATCAATAACGAACTGGTTTTTAACCAATTGCTTTAGGGGTTATTGTTCACATGAGCCGCGAATTCATCCTTCCCGCCATTTTCACCGTCATGGTCATCGGCATGACGATCTTTCCTGACCGTAGCGAAGTATTCGGATCGGACGACGGCGACACCGCCAGCGAAATCGCCGCATTGGACAACGCCGCGCAAGGCTGAAGCCGCTGCGTGAGCCACGAAAACTGACCCAAAAAGGAACGGTGCAAAGCGGACCAGCGCGTTGACTTGGAAAAGTCACAGGCCTGTGGTTAACGCGGATTAACGGATCGCATATGACGATCCACGGGGGAACTATGCGTAAAGATGTTATCATGCCGCTGGTGCTGACGGTTATGGCCGTGTGCTTGGCTGGCGCGCCCACGGCTGCCAAAGACCTGTCCTCAATCGGCTCTGTCATCGATCAGATTGGATCGAAAGTCCAAGACCTGCACCAGGACAACTCCGCCGACTAAGCGTGTTCACAAGTTGTTGCCTGAAGGGCGTGCCTTGCATAGTGGTCGTGAGGCACGCCCTCTTTTTGTGCGCATTGCGTGCACGCAACATTGGCCCTTACGCTTGACGGGCGGCAAACAAATCTCAAAGAGGCAGCAACCTATCCAGGCACAGCCATTGGCACCCGCCAATCAGGCAACGCCGATGCACTCAAGGATCATCTCACATGGGCTTTCGTTGCGGAATTGTCGGCCTGCCCAATGTCGGCAAATCAACTTTGTTCAACGCGCTTACAGAAACGCAATCGGCGCAGGCGGCAAACTATCCGTTTTGCACGATTGAACCCAATGTGGGCCAGGTCGCGGTGCCTGATGAACGGCTCGACCAAATCGCGGCAATTGCGAAAAGCGCCAAGGTTGTCGCGACGCAACTGGCCTTTGTCGATATCGCCGGATTGGTCGCAGGGGCCAGCCAAGGCGAAGGATTGGGCAACCAGTTCCTCGGCAATATCCGCGAGGTTGATGCCATCGTGCATGTGCTGCGCTGTTTCGAAGATGACGACATTCAACATGTCGCCAATACGGTTGATCCCATCGCAGACGCCGAAGTGGTCGAAACCGAATTGATGCTTGCTGATCTGGAAAGCCTAGAGAAACGCGTGCCCAACGCTCAAAAACGAGCCACCAGCGGCGACAAGGAAGCCAAGATCCTCGCAAGCGTGCTGGGTCAGGCGTTGGACCTCTTGAAAGATGGCAAGCCCGCCCGCCTAACCGAACCCAAGGATGACGAAGAAGCGCGCATGTTTGCTCAGGCGCAATTGCTCACCGCCAAACCCGTCCTGTATGTTTGCAACGTTGCTGAGGAAGATGCGGCCAAAGGCAATGCCATGTCCGCCAAAGTCTTCGCCAAAGCCGAAGCCGAAGGCGCGCAGGCAGTCGTCGTCTCCGCCGCAATCGAAGCGGAATTGGTAGAAATGCCGGCAGAAGACCGCGGCGAATTTCTGGCAGAATTGGGCCTTGAAGAAAGCGGCCTCGCCCGCGTCATCCGCGCGGGCTACACTTTGCTTGGCTTGCAAACCTTCTTCACCGCTGGCCCCAAGGAATCGCGCGCCTGGACTTTTCCCAAAGGTGCAAAAGCCCCGCAAGCCGCCGGCGAAATTCACACGGATTTTGAACGAGGGTTTATCCGCGCAGAAACGATCGCTTTTGACGATTACGTGGCGCTCGGCGGTGAAGCCCCTGCACGCGATGCGGGTAAACTACGCCAGGAAGGCAAGGATTACGACGTTCAGGATGGGGATGTGATGCTGTTCAAGTTCAATGTGTGATAAGATTGAATCATATGTATATTCCTCGGATTGAACATCGGAACGAGGGCTGAGTAAGCGTGTACGGTCGTTTGCGCCCAACGCTTGTTCTTCATGAGTCAGTAAAAATACAACAGATCTACCACTGCTTCACCAAATGCTGCACCTCAAAAGCAATTGATTTACTTGAACTAAGGGGATTTTGGGTGGAGGTAACACACTGCGACCTCAAATCCTCCGCAAAATCTTTATGTGTTGTAAAACATGTAAGTCCTATTGCGCTAACAATACATACGACTACAAGGGTAAATCGGTTATCCGCGATGTTTTGTGGGGCTTGATTGGTGAGTGACGAAACAGGTTCCGACGAAGATAACGAAGCAAGCGGCGCGTTTAATGATCATGTGAAGTTTCTCTCGATAACAGAACGCATGAGTGCTGCGGAGGCGCGCGACTTTCTGAGCCTCGTTCTGCATAGCATTCCAGATGTCGTGTTTATTAAGGATGCGCAGTTCCGCCATATTCAAGGCAATGCAGCTTTCTTTGATTTGTTTCCCGAGGACATGCGTCAAACCGTGTTGGGTTCCACTGGCGCTGAAGAGATCGCGCCTCAGGACGTCGAGGCCTTTCAGGCCAAAGACCGTGAGGCTTTTGAAAACGGGCATTCAGAGACGACAGAGATTGT
Organism: Erythrobacter sp. JB1-15; assembly: GCF_057365035.1. Lineage (NCBI taxonomy): Bacteria > Pseudomonadati > Pseudomonadota > Alphaproteobacteria > Sphingomonadales > Erythrobacteraceae > Erythrobacter > Erythrobacter sp. JB1-15. Next base: position 2,748,234 of record NZ_CP200295.1, on the reverse strand, counting down.
TACGGTCGCCGGCCAAGAACCCCGTAGATATCACACCAAGAAAATTCGGTTCGAAACGCAAGACGGGACACCTTATCTGCTTGCTTTGGCACGCGATGTAACCGCTGCCCACAAGGCAGAAGAACAGCTTCGTTCAGCGGTCACCTTTCAAGATCTGATGCTCGATCACATCCCCGATATGGTGTTTGTTAAAGACCAAGATTTCAAAATCATCAAAGCCAATGAGAATTTCCTCAACGTCTATCCAAGCGACGTGCGCGCGACTGTCATCGGTTCCACCACAATCGAACAATATGACGAGGAGGAACGAGAACAATTTCTAAGACAAGACAGAATCGCATTTGAAGCTGGCTTTTCTGAAACTGAGGAAGACATCACCTTCCCGGACGGACAACGCCGCGTTCTTTTCACTAAGAAAGCGAGATTTGAAGACGAAGATGGCGAACCGTTCGTGCTTGGCATCGGCAGGGACATCACTGAACTGGTCGAAGCGCGCAAAGACAATGAGCTTTCCATCGCATTGCTCAACACCGTGTTTGAAACCGTTACCGGCGCGATCATTGGTCTCGATAACGACAAGCAAGTGTTGATGATAAACAACGCTGCACGTCAAATGCTCGGCGGTAAGTCCACCGAAACTCCGTTTGCCTGGCCGGATGATATCGAATTCCTTGATCCTGCCGATATGCAGCCGCTGGAATCCTCACACGATCCCATTGCGCGGGCGCTGATCGGACATGCCATTGGTGGCGAAGTGCATTTGATGACCCGCAGGTCATCGTCCGAAAGTCGATATGTGCGCGTGACCTCATCTGAAGTGAAAAGCGCAAGCACTGCCTTACGGACAGTGATCGTACTTGATGACGTATCCGAGGCGGAACGCAACCGGCAGCATATAGAACGCCAGTCACGGCTTGATGCTCTAGGCCAGCTAACAGGCGGGATCGCGCATGATTTCAACAATCTGCTCAACACGATGCAATATGCTCTCGAACTGATCCGACGCGATGACCTGAGCGAGCGAAGTCAGCGATCCGTCGCAGCGGCGCTAAAATCGATCACTCGCGGGTCAGATTTGACCAATCGCCTATTGGCGTTTGCCAAGAAACAGCCCTCTCGCGCGGCCGCCCATCCCTTGCGTGAGGTTCTGTCTGATGTGCGAGAGCTGGTTGGCCCTGCAATCGAAGCATCTTTGGCGGTCGAATTTGCCGAAGCGGATGAAGACTATCTGGTGTATTGCGATTCAGGCCAATTGCAGAACGCCATTCTCAATCTGATACTCAACAGCCGCGATGCGATCATGCAGCACAACAAGGGCAATCTGATCCGGATCGACTCGCGCGCAATAGATGCACTGCCCACGGAAAAATCGAAAGACGGCGAGCAACAATCTGGCGAACCGGAAGAGTATCCTGAAGTTCCCGATGGCGATGCCAAGGCCGGGCATTCACGCCGATATATAGAGGTTTCGGTTTCCGATAACGGCCCCGGCATGACCAAAGCCGTTGCAAGCCGCGCCCTTGATCCTTTCTTCACCACCAAAGGCGTCAATTCAGGAACCGGGCTGGGCCTGTCGATGGTTTATGGCTTTGTCCAGCAGGCCAATGGTGACCTGCGCATCTACACAGAGGAAGGCGAAGGCACCGCCGTCAAGCTGTATTTACCGCGCGGATCTCGCGATATCGGGCTGGAAAAGCCCACCGAACTTGATCCGCTTACTCTGGGTTCTGGCGAGACAATTATGCTCGTGGAGGATGAAGAATATCTGCTCGAGCAGATGGCCGAGTTGTTGAAAGAGCTGAATTACAACGTTCTTAGAATACCCAACGGAAGAGCAGCGCTTGCCGTGTTGAGGGACGGCGCACGGCCCGATTTGATCCTGACGGATGTTGTCATGCCGGGCGGGATTGGCGGTTTTGAACTGGCCCGCAATGCACGCGAAATCATTCCCGATATCCCGATCATTTACATGTCGGGGTACACAGGTTTCACCGATGAAGAAATGGGCGATGTTATCGCGCCGCTGCTGCCCAAACCATCTTCTCCAACCATGACCTCGAAACAAATCAGATCCGTGCTCGACAGGGCGAAAAAGTAAGGCAAATCATGGCGAAGATCTTGGTGATGGAAGACTGCACACTGCAGTCCATGATGCTCTCAGATTGGTTGGAGCTGGACGGCCATGAGGTCCAAGTGGCTCACACAGGAGCCGAGGCCTTAAAACAGCTGCAAGAGCAAAGCGATTTCGATCTGCTTATAACGGACATGTATGGCGGCGAAGACAATGACGAGGCACAAGGGCTGGATCTTATTACTGCGGTTCGCAATGGCGATCACGGGGGATCAATTGATCTTCCGATTGTGTCGATGTCGGGCGTGGAAATGGACGCCGTTTTGTCCAATCTTACAGAAAATCAGCCTGGAACACCTGCAAAAAGCGATGAGCATTTTGTGAAGCCTATTGACCTTGCTGCGTTTTCAGAAACGATAGCTGGGCTTATCGTGGGTAACGAAAAGCCGCCGCAGGCTTCTTCTGAAGGTCGCGCAGGCCCGCCCAAAACCGCGCATTAAGAAAGCGCTTAGGTATTCACGCGTATTAACCTGTGCTCAAGCCGGCCGTCATGATTCAGGCGTGACAGCGGGTTTTGTTAGCGTGAGATAACCTCGCATCTTGCACGATATCTCACGACGATTTGAAAGTGTGTTTCGTGATGAATGTCTTGACCAGACCTGAAATGATGCTCGAACACAAATGGCCTGACCGAGGAGCGTATTCGTGGCGAAAAACAAAGCTAAAACGATTCTCATTCTCGAAGACGACGTCGAATTTGGCCCGCTCCTGAAATGGTCTCTAGAAGAGGAAGGGTTTATCGTAACGCTCCATGTCGATGCAACAAGCGCGCTTGACCATATCGAAGCCAATGATGTGGACCTCGTTATCTCCGATCTGTTGATCAAAAAAGACGGGCACTTTTTGCAGGATGGCGGGATTAAACTCATCTCGACGCTCAAGAAAATTCTCGGTCACCCTGCTCCTGTGATTGCGATCAGCGGCTCTTTTGCAACCGATCAATATCAGGCAATTTCAACAGCCATGACAATGGGCGCGGACAAAACGCTGGCAAAACCTATCAAGCCTACCGAACTGATTGAATTGGTGCGCACCTATTTGTGAGGGTTGGCGGAAAGAACCCGTCCGGTTTGGCTTCAATGCCGGCCGAAAAGCTTTTCCACATCGTCCATGCTGAGTTTGACCCAAGTGGGCCGGCCATGATTGCATTGGCCTGATCGCGGAGTGGCTTCCATTTCGCGCAGCAGCGCGTTCATTTCCGCCACGCTCAACACTCGCCCGGCCCGAATCGATCCGTGGCAGGCCATGGTGGCGAGGACATAGTCCAGTCTTTCAGCAAGTAACAAGGCGCCGCTGTCAGATTGGGGGCCGTGTTTGGCAATATCGTCAGCAAGGTCGCGCAGCAATTTTGCGCTGTCCGCTTTGGCAATAGCGGCGGGCACAGCGCGCACCAACATTGCAGCCGGGCCAAACCGTTCAACCGACAATCCATACCGCGCAAGGCCGTCAGCGGCTTCTTCGAGGCGGTCGCAATCAACCTCGTCCATCTCGACGACGTCAGGCACGAGCAAAGCCTGCGAGCGTTGCGCGGCCTCAGCAGCGCCAGACGCTTTCAGCCTTTCCAGCACAAGGCGTTCATGCGCGGCGTGTTGATCGACCAGAACCAGACCGTCGGCGCTTTCGGCGATGATGTAAGTGTTCGCCACCTGTCCGCGCGCAATCCCCAGCGGATATTGCGCAGCACCCTGAGGCAAAGGTTCCGCCTGCTCTGCCCGCCCCTGAGGAAGCGCCTGATCGCTTTGCCCTTCGGCAGCGCTGTTCCAATCCACTCGCGGCTCTGCGACCTGCCCTGAAGAAGCAGACCAATCGCGACCTTCAAAGATAGAGCGCAGCGCAGGTGCGGCTTCGGGAGCCGGCACAACCGGTTCCGCTTGCCAGCGCCCCATCGCCGCGCGGTCCGGCCCTTGGGCAGAGCGCTGATCGCCCGTCGCCAAAGCCTGCCGCAAGCCCGAAACGATAAATCCGCGCACCCCGCTCGCATCGCGAAAGCGGACCTCGGTCTTAGCCGGATGGACATTCACATCCACATCCTGCGGCGCAATATCCAGAAACAGCGCCAGCACAGCGTGCCGATCCCGCGCGAGCATATCAGAGTACGCGCCCCGCACCGCGCCTGTCAGCAATCTGTCTTTCACCGGACGGCCATTGACGAACAGGTATTGGTGATCGGCAATCCCGCGATTGTAGGTTGGCAATCCGGCAATCCCGGTCAGCCGCATGATGCCGCTTGGCCCGCCGCGTTCAAGATCAATGGCGACCGAATTGTCTTTCAGCTCGCGCGCGACAATCTGCGCAACACGCGACGCAAGATCGTCCTGACCCTGCGTTGTGAGAACTTTGCGGACCTTGCCCGATACTTCGTTCGTCAAGGTGAAGGCGATATCGGGCCGCGCCATTGCGAGGCGGCGCACGCAATCGAGGCTCGCAATATGCTCGCTGCGTTCGGTGCGCAGAAACTTGCGCCGCGCGGGCACTTTGCCAAACAGGTTTTCCACCCTCACTCGCGTTCCCGGAGGCAATGCCGCCGGGCCTTGATCGACGATTTCGCCATGATCTATCCGGCATCGCCAGCCCGTGTCCGCATCATGCGGGCGGCTTTCGATGGTCACTTCGGCAACGCTGGCGATCGAAGGCAAGGCTTCGCCCCGGAAACCCAGCGAGGTGACCATTTCAATCGCTTCATCGGGCAGTTTGGATGTCGCATGGCGTTCCAGCGCCAAGGCAATATCATCTGGTCCCATCCCACAACCATTATCGGTGACTTCCAGCGACCCCAGCCCGCCCCCTTTTAGAGCGATAGCGATTCGCGAAGAACCAGCGTCAATCGCGTTCTCCACCAGCTCTTTGAGCGCAGCGGCAGGGCGTTCGACCACTTCGCCTGCCGCAATTCGGTTCACCAGACCGGGCGGAAGACGGCGGATATGGGGGGTATTACCAATCATTGGTCGCAAACTAGCCGCGATCTGACCCGGTTTCGAGGGTTGCCGTGAATAAATTGGCGTCTCGTCAACAAAATTTTGGCCTTTTGGCACTGGATTCGCTAGGCGCGAAAGATGTTGCATTAATCGGGGCACGAAACCTTGCAGGGGGTCTGCAAGTCACGCCCGGCAGCCGTGGAATACAAACGCAATGAGCTTCTTTTCGAATCTGTTTAAATTCGGGTCGCAGAATATGGCGATCGATCTGGGGACAGCCAACACGCTGGTCTATGTGCAGGACCAGGGCATTATCCTCAACGAACCCTCTGTCGTCGCGATTGAGACGATCAATGGGATCAAGCGCGTCAAAGCGGTGGGCGATGATGCCAAGATGATGATGGGCAAGACACCCGACACCATCGAAGCGATCCGCCCCTTACGCGATGGCGTGATTGCAGATATCGAAATCGCCGAGGAAATGATCAAACATTTCATCCGCAAAGTGCACGGAAAGCGCAACCTGTTCCGCTATCCTGAAATCGTGATCTGCGTGCCCTCAGGCTCAACTTCGGTCGAAAAACGCGCCATTCGCGATGCGGCCTCCAACGCTGGCGCATCGGAAGTTCACCTGATCCTTGAACCCATGGCGGCCGCAATCGGTGCCGATATGCCTGTGACAGAGCCCGTGGGATCGATGGTCGTCGATATTGGTGGCGGCACGACAGAGGTCGCCGTTCTGTCGCTGCGCGGTCTGGCCTACACCACATCGGTGCGCACGGGCGGCGATAAGATGGACGAGGCAATCGTCTCCTATGTCCGCCGGCACCACAACCTGCTGATCGGTGATGCAACCGCTGAACGCATCAAGAAGGATTACGGCATCGCCGTCGTTCCCGAAGACGGCGCGGGCGAAAGCATCACATTGAAAGGCCGCGATCTGGTCAACGGCGTGCCCAAGGAAATCACCATCAATCAGGCGCATGTGGCAGAGGCTTTGTCCGAACCCATCGGCGCGATCGTCGAAGGTGTGCGCATCGCGCTTGAAAACACGGCTCCCGAACTCGCCGCTGACATTGTCGATCAAGGCATCGTGCTCACCGGCGGCGGCGCGCTGATCCGCCGGTTGGATGAACATTTGCGCGAAGAGACAGGCCTGCCCGTCTCTATCGCCGAAGACCCCCTCACCTGCGTTGCGATTGGTACGGGCCGGGCGATGGAAGACCCGATCTATCGCGGCGTTTTGATGACTGCGTAAACCTCCTATAAGGGTCGCTCGCAAGACGGAAAAAAGGACAAAGGCAAGCCATGGCGTCGCCATCATCGCGCCGATCGGGCTTTTCGAAGAAGGCGCAATATTCAGTCTTTACTGGCTATGTTCTCGCCTCGCTTGGGGCGCTGATTGGTCTTGCCCTCTTGATTTTGTCCATGTGGCAACCCGCCAGCTTTGCACCTTTGCGCGGCGCAGCGCAGGATGTGACCGCGCCTGCTGGTGTTGCAACGGCCGTTGTGCGCGATGAGACGACCGACTGGTGGGAATACCTTTCAGGCTATTTCGAAGCAGCGGATCAAAACGCGGCCTTGCGCGAAGAAGTTGAACTGGCGCGGATCAAATTGGCAGAGGCAGAAGCGCTGGAGCAAGAGAATGAGCGGCTGCGTTCGCTCATCGCACTGGCTGACAGCGAAATTGAACCTGTCGCGGTGACCAGGCTGATCGGGTCCAGCGCATCGAGCAGCCGCCGCTTTGCCACAATTAGTGCAGGCCGCAATCAGGGAATCGAGGTTGGCATGCCCGTGCGATCCCCGCGCGGCGTGGTGGGCAGAGTGCTCGAAGTGGCGCGCGGTTCGTCACGCGTCCTACTGCTTACCGATAGCGAGAGCATCGTGCCTGTGCGCCGCACATCCGATGACAATGTCGCTTTTGCCGAAGGGCGCGGGGATGGCCTCTTGCGCATTCGGCTTATCAATTTGGGTTTGAACCCGTTTGAAAAAGGCGATGTCTTCGTAACATCAGGGGCCGGCGGCTATTACCGTCCCGGCGTCGCCGTCGCGATTATGAGCGAAATTCTGCCTGATGGCGGTCTTGCGCAATTGATTGCTGATCCGGCAGCGACGGACTTTGTCTCGGTTGAACCCATCTATGAACCCGAAGGCGTCGCCGCATCGCAGATCCCGATTGAGGAACCGCTGAGCGATGATGTGTTGAGCGATACCCCGCAAATCAACCTGCCCGCAGGCGCTGAAACCCCGGCAGAATAATGGCCCGCCTCAGCCCAATATCGCGCGCAGATCGCTTTCAGAACCGCATCAATCACGAACAATCGCCGTGGCGTGCGCTTATGGTGCCCTATGCCTCGATCATGATGGCAAGCTTTCTACCTGTGCTTTTTCTGGCGATTGTGATGCCCACTTTTCCGCCGATGGGTTTTTTGATGCTGATTGCATGGCGGATTATGCGGCCCGGCCTTTTGCCAATTTGGGTCGGCGTGCCGCTGGGCGCATTTGATGATCTGTTCAGCGGCCAGCCATTTGGCAGTGCCATATTCCTTTGGTCGATCACAATGATCATGCTGGAAATCATCGAAAGCCGCTTTCCCTGGCGCGGTTTCTGGCAGGATTGGTTCGCCGCGACGCTTGCCATTATCGGTTATGTTCTGTCCGCTATTGTAGTATCAGGGGGCAATGTGACCCCTTTCCATTTATTTTCAGCAGTGCCTCAAATCGTCTTCTCCGTTCTGTTTTATCCAATCCTTGCCCGCATCATCGCGCGGCTTGATCGCTTTCGCCTTGCCCGTTCGCGGAGGGTGGGGTGATAAACTGGAAGAAATGGCGCAGCGGTCAGGCAAAGCGGCGCCCCTCAAAAATCGTCAACGCATCAACGCTCAAAAATGCCTTTGATCGCCGGGCGGTCATGCTTGGCACGTTTCAGGGCGGCATCGCCGTGCTGCTGGCGGGGCGGATGGGCTATCTCGCGATTGCTGAGAATGAGAAATATCGGCTCGAATCCGAAAGCAACCGCGTCAATCTGACGCTGATCCCGCCTCGGCGTGGATGGATATTGGACCGCAATGGTTCCCCGCTTGCCACCAATCGCGCGGATTTTCGTGTCGATGTGATCCCTGAACGTCTCTCAGAGCCAGAAAAAACGGTCGATCAAATCGGCGAGCTGCTCAAACTGGAGCCTGCGCGCATAGCGGACATCAAGCGCAATGTGCTCGAACAAAAGGGCTATCAACCGGTCGAAGTTGCGAGCGGTTTGAACTTTGATGAATTCGCAGCGCTCAGCGTGCGCCTGCCCGATATGCAGGGCGTAATCCCGCAGCAGGGTTTTGCCCGCTATTACCCCACCGCATCCAGCGTCGCGCATCTGATCGGCTATGTCGGCCCGGCAGATGCCGAACAATACGCTGAGGAAGATAGAAATCCTCTGCTGCTCACCCCGGGCTACAAAATCGGCAAGGATGGGCTGGAGCGCCGGTTTGAAACCAATCTACGCGGCATTCCCGGCGCGCGGCGCGTGGAGGTCACTGCATCGGGCCGGGTCGTTCGCGATCTGGAAAAGCGCGATGATGAACAAGGCGACCCGGTCAAGCTGACGATTGATGGCCCGCTGCAGGATTACGCCGCCCGCCGCATCGGGCTGGAAAGCGGATCGGTTGTCGTGATGGATTGCCTGACGGGCGACCTGCTCTGCATGGCATCTATGCCCAGTTTCGATCCCAACAGCTTTTCCGATGGGATTGGCAGCATCGAATACGCCATGCTGCGTGAAGACGAACGCGTGCCCCTGCGCAACAAAGTGCTTCAGGGTCTCTACCCGCCCGGCTCAACCATCAAACCCATGCATTGCATGGCGTTCCTGGCAGAAGGGGTGAAACCCACCGACACAATTGTGTGCGGCGGCGGCAGGCAGATCGGCAACCGCTTTTTCCGCTGCCACTCAAGCCATGGCGTTGTCGATATGGACAAGGCCATCGCACAAAGCTGCGACAGCTATTTCTATCATTTCGCGCAGGTTATCGGCTTTGATAAGGTCGCCAATATGGCCAAGCTGATGGGCATGGGCCAGCAATACCCCCTACCCGTCTCCAGCCAGTTTTATGGCACGGTGCCCGATCCTGATTGGAAGCTGAAGAAATTCGATCAGCCCTGGCGCGCGCATGACACGGTAAACGCATCCATCGGGCAAGGATATTACCTCGCCAGCCCGCTGCAACTGGGCGTGCTTGCAACCCGGCTTGCGACCGGAAAAGTGGTCAATCCTCGTCTAGTGATCGACGATGCCAAACCGACCATCAAGAGCTATAATTTCAACGAAGACGAAATGGCCTATATCCGGCAAGCCATGAGCAATGTGGTGAATGGCGCAGGCACTGCTCGCCGTGCGCGATTGCCTTTGCCGGGCGTCAAACTTGCGGGCAAGACAGGCACAGCGCAGGTCGTTTCCTTGAGCGTATCTGATGGCCGCAGCGGTCCGTGGAAATACCGCGATCATGGCCTCTTCGTGTTCTTCGCCCCGTTTGACAATCCGCGCTATGCAGGCGCGGTTGTGATTGAGCATGGCGGCGGGTCCGGTTCAGCCTATCCGATTGCCCGCGATGTGATGACATTCATGTTCGATCCGCAACGCGGGCTCGATCAATTGCGCGAATTGGAACGGGCCTGGGGCGGAACGGCGCAGCAACGGCTCGAAAAACGCTATGCCGCTTATGCCGCCGAACGCGGGGAAAGCGTGACCCGCCCGCCTAGCCGCGATGAAGAAATCTTCGACATGGTTGAAGCAGAAGCGCGCCTTGCGGCCTCTCAATCAGAAGAAATCGCTGACGATGCGATCATTCCGCGCGCCGATCAGGCGGCATCGGGAACACCAATCGCTGACACAGCGCCGACGCCGCGAGGCCCGGCGCAATGAATTCCATCGTCCCAGAACCCATAGCGCGCCAGCCCTGGGGGATGTTGATCCCGCTGTTTATGCTCGTCGCGTTTGGTGCAGCCGTATTGTTTTCAGCCGCGGGCGGATCAATGCAGCCATTCGCTTCCTCGCATCTTATGCGTTTTGGAGTGGCGCTCGGCATTGCCGCGTTTATTTCGGTCCTGCCCAAACCGCTCGTCAAATTTATGACCTATCCTGCTTATGTCATAATCTTACTGATGCTGATCGGGGTGGAGATTGTTGGCCAAGTGAACGGTGGCAGCCAGCGTTGGCTCAACCTAGGGTTCATGGTGCTGCAACCGTCCGAATTGATGAAGCCGGTGATTGTGGTCACGCTGGCGCATTTCTATTCATCGCTGCCTTTGGGCATGATCGCGACCTGGCGCGCCATATTGCTGCCGGGAGCTTTGATTATGCTGCCGGTTGCGTTTGTTCTGCTTCAGCCTGATCTGGGCACATCGCTTGCCATCGTGTTCGGCGGAGCGGTGGTTATGCTGCTGGCGGGATTGCCGCTGCGCTGGTTTATTGGCGCTGGTGTTGCGGGCGCTGCGCTTGCGCCTTTGGTGTTTTATTTCGGTCTACAGGACTATCAACAGCGCCGGGTCATGACCATGTTTGACCCGGAATCGGACCCGCTGGGCGCTGGCTATCACATCACGCAATCCAAGATCGCCATTGGATCGGGGGGCATTTTTGGCAAAGGCTTCAACGAAGGTTCGCAAAGCCATTTGCAGTACCTCCCTGAACCCCACACCGATTTCGTGTTTGCCACAATGGCGGAAGAATGGGGCCTGCTCGGCGGGATTTTCGTGATTGGAATATTCACAATCATCCTGCGCTGGGGCCTACGCGTCGCGCGGCAATCGCAGGATCGCTTTGCTGCGCTGATGGCGGCGGGCATGAGCGCGACGATCTTTTTCTACATCGCGGTCAATCTGCTCATGGTGATGGGTTTTGCGCCCGTCGTTGGCATCCCCTTGCCGTTTATGAGCCATGGGGGATCATCCATGTTGACCAATATGATCTGCATCGGCGCGCTGATGATGGTCAATCGCTGGAACCAGAATGCTCCGCGCGGCGGGCTTAGCGGCCTGTCTTAACTGCGATATCCGGTCCGATTAATCAGCAGTGCTTTCCGGCACATCGGCGCTCAACTTTTCCCCGCCAACCATCACGATAACCGTGCGCGCAATGATCTGAATGTCGAGCGCAAAGCTGCAATTGTCGATATACCAATGGTCCAGCGCGACTTTTTGGTCGAGCGTCAGCAGCGTGTTCCCGCTCACCTGCGACCATCCGGTCAGGCCCGGCCGCACCGATTGGCGTTTCACCCCCGCCGCTCCCAGATCACGGATCGTTTCGGGAAGGAGAGGCCGCGGACCGACAATCGCCATATCGCCTGTGACGACATTCCAAATGCCCGGCAGTTCATCAATGCGCGACCGGCGCAGGAACTTTCCGATGCCTGTCGTGCGCGCCTCATCGGGCAGCAATTCACCCTTTTCATCGCGCGTGTCGCGCATGGACCGGAACTTGATAAGCTCAAAAGGGACAGAATTTTTGCCCGCGCGCATTTGGCGAAACATAACGGGGCGGCCTTGGAAAATGATAACCAGCACCGCCAGAACGAGCAGCACCGGCAGGATCGCAAGCAGCACAATCAGTGCAAGCAGCCGGGTGAGAAGCGAGATCATGCTTGCCCTTCCTCGTTCAAAATGTTGGCGCGCATTTTGACCAGCACATCTTCAAGCGTATCGGGTTTATATCCATGCGCTGAGAGCCGCGTGCAATCAATCGCGGGAAAGCCAGTATCGGGCGCGCCGTGCGGGCCGCTTTCGTTGATATTGACCGGCGCGGCGCACACTTTCGCGATTGTCACTGCGAGGTCTTCCAATGTGTACCGCTGGCCAGAGGAGAGGTTGAAATCACCTTCAAGGTGTTCCTGCGCTGCCAGCAAAAGGCCATCAGCCACATCGTCCAAGCCCACCATATCAGCGCCATATTCCGGGTTCGCCAAAGCGATAGTTTTGCCCGACATGGCGATATCAAGGAACTTGCTCGCCAGATCATTGCCCGTCCCGATGACCGATGAAATGCGCAGGATTGCCATAGGTATACCAAGCTTGCGGCAGGTCTCGCGCGCATAGGCTTCCTGCGCGGCCTTGGATGAAAGGTACAGCGTGCGGCTTTGCGGGCGGATGGGAGTGTTTTCATCGGCGCGTTCGACATCGGGATCGTAGATATTGGCGCTCGATGCCATCACGATATGCGCCACGCCAGCTTTGGCCAGCGCTTCGATAAAGCGGCCTGTGCCCAGCACATTGGTGCTCCACAAAGCCGCAGCGGCTGCCTCATCACCAGGGTTGGTATCAACACAAGCGGCCAAATGCACCGCGCAATCAGCGCCATCCAGCGCATCGCCCAAGGCGAAGTCTGACGCGGTCAGATCAAATTTTTGCCATTCACAATTGGCAGGCAGAGAATCAGGCGCGGTCCGGCTCAGCAGGACAAGGCTGTGCCCCGCCGCCGCTGCGCGTTCGGCAAATGCCCGGCCAACCGTGCCGGTTCCGCCTGTAACCGCAATGCGCATTACGCTCCGGCCTTTGGCTCTCGCGCCAGATCGTCTGGCAGCAATTGTTCTTCCAAAAAGCGGACGACGGTGCCTTTATGAATGTCGGGCTGCGTGATCGCTTCGCCGAACAGCAATTTGCCCAGCACCATGTTGACCTCGTTAAAACCAAGCAGCGCGCGCATGGGCGTAGTCCCGGAATACCGGGCGTTGATCTCAAACAGACGGAATACCCCGTCAGGCCCTTTGCGGAATTGAAAGTTTGCGGGGCCGTAAGGTTGCAGCGCCTGAGCCAGATTGCGGACATATTCCTCGCATTCGGGATATTCGCCCGCATAGGCGCGGAATGTGTTGCCATCGCGCAGGTCGCGGCGAAGGACGATGCTGGCTTTCACTTCGCCATCGAAACACAAAGCCCCAGCGGTGTATTCCTGATCGTCAGGCCCTGCCCATTGCTGCACCACCAGCCCCTCACGCCCTTCCAGCGCCGCATCGAGTTCCGTCCTGTTGCTGACCATCGAAACACCGACAGCGCGCGCGCCTATGCGCGGTTTGACGATAAGCGGAAAGCCGATGTCAGCGACCAAAGCGTCAATCGCATCTGCATCCTCACCCGGAACCGATTTTGGAAAAGGCAGCCCATTCGCCTCAAGCCAGCGAGCGGTTTTCAGCTTGTCATCGGCAATCGCAATGATCTGGGGCGAACTAACCACGATATGGGTGCCGAAACGCTCCTCCCATTCTGCGCGGTTCTCCGCGAAGATATCCAGCTCTACATCCGTGCCGACGAGAACAGCGGCGGGTTTTTCCCGTTCCAGCATTGCCTCAATCGCAGGTTTGTAAGCGGGGTCTTTCGCCATCGGCAAAAGCCCGTGGCTGTCGCCCCAATACAGCCCCGGCGAACGCGGGTCTGGGTCAAGGCAATGCACCTGATATTCTCGCGAGGCGATTTTGAGGGATTTGATAATCCCCTGCCCCAAAACAGCGCCCGCGCCAGTTACCGCAATTTTTGTCATTGATAGAACCTGCAAAGCATAGATTTGGTATCATCCGAAAGGCCGTTGGTCGCCGTGATTGCGGCACAATGGTCTTCGGTATCAAAGGGGATTGGACGCGTTTCGACCGACAGATCGCCACTTTCCAATTTCACCATTGTCCATGATGGCCCTTGTTCGGTTTTGCTGCGCGGCTGGCCAACCGAATTCACCACGTGCACCTGTGTCCCGTCGTCAGCACAAAAGAATTTGGGCCGGTGCAGATGGCCGAAAATCCCTGCACGAAAGCCCCGCTCCGACAGCGTTTTCGCCGCCGCGCCCTGCAATTCCTCATTCGACAGATAGGTCCAATCACCATAGCCCCACGGATTGGCATGCGCGAACAGCACATTACCCCACGCCCATTCCGGGATCCATTCCAGCTTTGCAGGCCAAGTCTCGCCCAATTCACGCCAGGTCCATTCGACGGATTCGCGGATCCAGTCGGGCAGTTTGTCAAAATAGGCAGACCGCTTTTCGGTCATATCGATATAGAGCTGTTCGTGGTTTCCCCCGACCAGGAAAGCACCATCGCGCTCCATCGCTTCAATCGCAAGATCCATGCATTCAGCGGGATCCACGCCATAGGTGAACAAATCACCCAGTAGGATCATCTGATCAAACCCTTCGGCGCGCGCGTCTTTCAACGCAGTGCGAAAAGGCGCTGCCACCGAATGGACATCAGAGATAACCGCGATACGCATATGGTTTGATGGGCGCTCAACCCGCCTTTGTCAGATCGACGCTTTAGCCGGGCGGCGACCGAATTTGCGCATGATCCGCTCTTTCAAAGTCAACTGACGCGGCACACCGACATAATAATCAGCAGCCTCGTAGTAGAACTGGACCGAGTCGCCATAACGGCGGCGCGCATGTTCAGCGTAATCGACCTGGTTATAGACGCAGCCAGCAACATTGCCCGAGCCGAGCATCTCCAGCGTGGCACGGAATTGATCGATCGTGGTGTTACCCCAGCGCGCAACCAACACCGTATCATCGGTGTAATCGCACATGGAACGGGCATCGCGTACAGCCAGCACGGCAGGCGCATTGACGACCACCAGGTCAAACCGTGATTTGAGGTCTTGAACCATATTGTGGAACTTCGACGAGCTTAGAACTGCGGCAGGCTCTGCCACCGGCGATGAGGCGCTGAGCAGGGCAAAACGGCTAATCATCTCTTCATCGTCATTAGGGTGCGTGACCAGATCAACACCTGATTTTGCATCAACCACATCGGGATCCTCAGGCGCATTCAAAGCGGGCAAGTCAACTTCGCCGCGCACCACGTCCATCAATTCGGGCGCGTTGATATCCTGCTGGATCATCTGCAAAATACCCGAACGGCGCAGATCAAGATCAAGGATCACCGCGCGTTTACCCATTGACACAGCCGCCGCTGCCAATGTCAGCGCGACCACCGATTTGCCATCCCCCGGCAAAGGCGATGTGACGAGCACGCTTTGCGACTGATTGACAGGCATCAGCGCGCGCACTTCGGAATACATTGAGCGCGACACTTCGGAGAACATCGATTGCGGCTCTTTGAACAGCGGGCTCTCGCGCAGTTTGGGCGAGACACCCTCATCCAGCATCGGCAACATGCCAAACACCGGCATACCGAAGAACTTGCGAATTTGCGCGACAGTGCGCAGCCGGTCGTCGAGCATGTCGATCATGAATGCGATAATCATGCCCAGAATGGCCGAGCCGATCAGCGCGATCAATGTCGTCTTGAGCGGTGATGGTGACACGGCTTCATTGTTGGCTGTCGCAGGTGAGATGATGTTGGATGTCACACCTTCAACCAGCTTTTCAGAACGCACGCGCGTAATCCGTTCAGCGACCTCGGCAACGGCCTGCGCGCTGGTGACAGCTTCGCGTTCAAGCTGTTCGAGCAGCGGAGTATTGGCCGCATTCTGATACGCTTTGGATGTCAGCGAAGCGACTGCGGACTGCAACTGGCCGGCACGCGCCTGATCGCGGGCGGCATCGGCGCGGGACAATTGGGCCATGCGCGCACTTTCGGCATTGGCCTGTTCCTGCGCGGCAGCGCGTGCGGCTGCCTGTTCGCGCGCCAGATTGGACTGCACGGTTTGCAGCTCGGTGCGCACTCGCACCAGCTCAGGATATCCATCACCATAAGTTTGCGACAACCGCGCCAGTTCCGCGCTCAATTGCGCTTCTTGGCGTTGCAATTGGTTGACCGCAGCATTGGTAGCGCCCGCGGTTGAGCGAATGCCAGCGGCGGCTGCAACACCTGCGCTAGCGGCTGACGCGCCTGCCCCTCGGGCGGTGGCAGAGGCCGCTTCGGCCGCAATGCGGTTGATCTGCGCAAGGTCTTCTGTGCCCCCTGCCCCGACCAGCATTCGGTTTTCAACGCGGAATTCAGCGAGCTTGTCGGCCGCTTCTTTTGCAACGGTCACACGCTCTTCGCGTTCAGCACCCAGATCGCCGAGCAATTCCTGACGGCGCTCTTCGCTGCGTGTGCGTTTAAGATCGCGCACGGCTGCGGGGAATGCGTTGGCGATATCGGCGGCCATTTCAGGCGAACGCGCGGTTGCCGTCAATTCGATAAGGTCAGAGCCATCTTCCGATTCCACCCGTGTCATATCAAGGACGGTGGAAACGGCCTTGTTGATCTGGTCCGCCTCGCTGCCCGAAGGCGCTCCGCCCATTTCGCGGTGGAAGGCAGGATCTTCATGCAAGGCCAGCGTTTCAACAACAGTCTGTGCAGAATTGCGCGAACGGTACAATTTGCGCTCGTTTGCCAAGCGCTGAACATTGCGCGCCAGAACATCGGCCTGGTTGGTGCCGGTGTCATCGATCAGCTCAACCTGAATATTGGCGGTGGACTGGTAAAGCTTGGGCGACAGCAATTGCCACGCCAACGTCGCCAAAGTGACCGCCGCAACAATGCCAAGGATCAGCAATTTGTGGCGTTCAAAAATGCGGATCAGATCCTGCAGGCCGAATTGTTCCGCCTGCAAGGTTTGCGGCTGCGAATCCTGCAGCTGCTGCGTGAGATACCCTCGGCGCTGGGTGGGAAGGTTTTCCCGAGGCTGATTGAGGGCTAGATCGTTCACCGTTCGTCTCCAATGATTGCTGCACCAAGGGTTGCGTCCCGCAGCAAGTTCCCAGCCTCAATACCGTAGATCAGTGACCGGGGTAAAAGGCTATTGCGGAGCGGACCCGTCCCTCTTGAGACTACCCCTTTGGTGGAGGTCGCCCTGTCCGAATGCTCACCCCGCCAAAGAAACGTAGAGATTCCGGTGCTTTGCAGCGGTGTTCTCCATGGAGTAATCACCGCTGCGAGCAACCGAGCCTTTCGATAGCTTCGCATAAAGAGCGCCATCGCCAAGAATGTCGCTGATCCGTGCGGCAATCGCATGCGCATCGCCCAAGGGTGCTTTCAGCCCGTTAATATCATCATCAACCAGCTCGCAATTGCCGGGAACATTGGTGGCAATGATCGGCAATCCGCTGGCCATCGCCTCAAGCAATGTGATCGGCATGCCTTCATAGAGCGACACGTTGAGATAAAGGTCGCTCGCCCGCATAAGATCAGGAATATCAGACCGTTCGCCCAAAAAGTGAACCATTTCGTCAAGGCTTTCACGCGTAACAGTCGCGCGCAAGGCGTCCAGCTGCGCCCCGCCGCCCGCGATCTGGAACACCGGCATGGGATGGCCCGGCTCGCTGGCCTTCATCGCTTTGGCAACCTCTATCAGCAGCGGGTAATTCTTCTGCTCGCTGATCGTGCCTACCGATAGGATATGCGGCTTAGCTTGCGAAGCAGCGCGCGGTTTACCCTGCGCAAACGAACGGCCTGCTGCATTGGGAATGCGGACAATCGGCTTTTGGACCAAAGGTGCCAGCACGTTTTCAACATCCGCTCCGATGGCGACATAGGTGTCCGTCATCCGGTCAAACAGAGGAAACATGCGCGGCGAAAACGGCAATTTGGTGTTGTGATGAGTGAGCACAACCGGCGCTTTATTCCGGCTCAATGTCAGCATCGGAAGCGCGCGGACGGTGTGCGCATGGACGATATCGGGCTGAAAAGTCCGCAAAGCTTTGCGCATCGCAAAAGCGCCTGCCACCGGCCCTCGCTTTGCCGACAGGCCCAGCGACACAAAGCTGCCGCCCGCAGCTTCGATCTCGGCGATCATGCGCGCTTCGGTTTCCGGCGAATTGCCCACCGTTTCAGCGTCGCAAAGCGCGATCACCAATGACGCATCGCCCGCGCGCGCGAATTCAGCCGAAAGCCCGCTCACAAGCACTTCTGCGCCGCCCGATGTCAGGCTGTTGGTGATGGAGCAAATCTTCACTAGCGTGCCTGACCCTGCACCCTTTCGCCTAAGCCAAAAAGCCGGTTGGTGCGAACAAAGCACGACCTGCCGGCGTTAAATGCGCATCGAACAATTCCTGCACGCGCGCGTCTTCATCAGGGCCAAGATAATCAGTGTATCCAGCAACCTTACCCCGGCGCACCCGCGATGCATCGGCATCTTCGCGATTGTATTCGTGGCCGGGAATGCCGGTTTTCTGCTCTTTCTTGCGCATCTTATCAAACTGTGCCTTGGTCACCGCTTCATCCAGCACCGCTTCATCCACCGGAATGCCCAAAAAGTGCAGGACATTGCGAACAACCCCGTGCGTGTCCTCGCTCAATTCTTCGTAGCTGATCGTCAGTGCGTGATGCCCGATCAAGCCTTGCGCCCAGCCATTGTGGTAAGCAGCAATCGCAGCAGCACCGTAAGTTTCATCTTCGAGAAATGCGGCAATATCACCTTCAAAGCGGTGCTTGTGCTTGGTTTGGTGGAAATAGGATGAGACCAGCACATCGCGCGGATCACGCACCAACATGATCGTTTTGCGCGGGGCGAACAATTCTGCGTCAAAATCCCGGTGGCTGACCGCGATCAAAGGCAGGTTCTTGGTAGCCAAAGCCTCAGTCGATGGCAGGCCGCGCTCCATATCGAGATCGAAATTTGGCAGCACTTTGAAAGTCGAGCGCAGATCAGGCTCGAAGCCCAGGTCATATGTGCGCGCCAGATAAAGCGACAGCAGATATCGCAGCCAGGTCCGCCCGCTTTTGGGATAGGAAACCAGATAGGCGCTGACATTGCCCACCATGGTTTGCAGCCGCGCATCATGGTTGGATCGTTTGAAATCCAGCACACGGGCTTTGAGGGCAGTCAACATCGTCTTCAAACTCCGGTATCTATAGGTGCCGTCTCGCTCAGGAGATTTTCGATCATATCGGTCCATTGTTTGCCAATGGCTTCTGGCACAAATCTCTGGCTGGTCTCTTTCGCGCGAGCGCCTAGCTGGCGGCGCAGGTCATTGTCACCCAACAATCGGTCAAGCCCCTGCGCCAAAGCCTGCGGATCATCGGCGGTTACCAACAGGCCATCATCGCCATCTGTTATCATGTCTTCAGGGCCAAAATCGCAGGCAAATGAGATTGAGGGAATGCCCGCCGCCATCGCTTCACCCAAGACAAGGCCCCAGCCTTCAAACCGCGAGCTTAAGACAAAGGCATCGGCGCTTTCGACCCATTGGCCTGGCCTTTCGGTCACACCGGGAAGCTCTGCTCGCCCTTCAAGGCCAAGATTGTCGCGCAATTGTTCAAGCGCGCGGCGATCAGGCCCTTCGCCCCAGATGCGCAAAGTCCAATCGGGATGGTCGGACGCGATTTTGGCGAAGGCTTCGAGCAGCATGTCAAAACCCTTCTGATGGGTCAGCCTGCCAACCGCAGTGAGCACTTTGCCCGCCTCTTGATCGTTCGCCCCTTTATGGCCCGCCGGGTTCACATCACCCCACTCAGCCATATTGGGAATAACCCAAGATCTTTGGCGCATAGCAGGGGGAAACACTCCATCGCGCCGCGCGTCATCGTGACAAGCCCGGTCGCCATGGGATAGGTTTTACGGCGCAGCCAGTTCCACACTCTGCCCGGATTTTGCTGCACCGGATTGTTGCGCTCGGACACGATCACAGGGATGCCCAATTCGCGGCTGGCGAGCACCGCTTGGACATTGGTGCGGGTCAGAAAACTGATGATGAGATCGGGCCTTGTGCGCTCAAAATGCCGGCGCAGATCACGCGTGCGCACTGCAATTTCGCGCAGCGCATCAAGCTTGGCGCGCTTTTTCACAGGCCGCGAGAGATAAGAAACCTCAACTCGCGGATCGGGGGGATAATAAGGCGGTGTTTCGCCGGTTTCAAAATTGACAATTTCAACCTTGTGGCCGCGCTCTGCCAGCTTGCCCGCCACGAAAGTGACGACATGCTCAGAACCTCCGGCCCGCAATCCGGGCAGCACAAATGTGATATGGCGCGCGGGCGCGGTCATGACGCTCTCGCCTGTGCATCGCGCGGCGCGGCATACCCAAACCGGAACGCAATTTCGAGCGCGATGACGGTCAGCCCTGCAAACGCGATATGCGCATAATTCGCGCCAATCGCGCCAAAGGCGGGTAGAGCGGTGAACGCGACACCAAAAAACGCCGCCGTTGCCGCGATGGCAATACCGAGAACAATCGTGGGCCGGTTCATCGCAAGCATGGTTGAGCGCGCAGGCGCGGCCACCATAATCAAAGTCACCGCAACCAATTGAGTGAGCAGTAACGGGAACACCAGTTCAAAATCAGAGCCAAACACCCATTCAACCAAGGGCCGTCCAACGGCCCACGTGCCCCCAATGAGAAGCACGCCAATCGCCCCGAGTGCCAATTGCACTTTCAGTTTTAGCCCGCGCACATCGGTGAATTGCTTACGCGCCCACATGCGTGAAAGGTCGGGATAGATCACCGCTTGCACATGCTGGCCCACCTGCTGTGCAACTTTCGCAAAGCGTTTTGCCAGATGGTAGAAACCGGCCGCCGCAGGATCGACAAATGCAGCGACGATCAAGGTGTCCGCCTCTTGCGTAAGGGTTCGCAGCGCGCTTGATGCATTGGTGGACCAGGCAAATCCCATAAAGCCGGGGAAGCGGTTCGTCATGCCTGCGACTCCCGCTTTAAACGGATTGGCAACCCCCATGTCTTCAAGCGCTAATTTCGCCAGCCAGCCAAACACGGCAGTGTCAATCAATTGCGCAGCCATCCAGATCGCCAGAAACGTCGCAATGTCAGCCCCTGCAAGATAAGCGGCGCCCGCCATGATGATCCGCAGCACGGCAGAAAACAGTTTGAAATAGGCAAGCCGTTTGAACTGACCCGCCATTC
Source organism: Erythrobacter sp. JB1-15 (assembly GCF_057365035.1). NCBI lineage: Bacteria > Pseudomonadati > Pseudomonadota > Alphaproteobacteria > Sphingomonadales > Erythrobacteraceae > Erythrobacter > Erythrobacter sp. JB1-15. The sequence continues at coordinate 2,727,417 of NZ_CP200295.1, read as the reverse complement.
TGAGCGCAGCGGTGGGCGCGCCTCTGATGTTGAACGCGATGGCAGGTGCAAAAATGGCAAGGAGGTAAAAGTCCGATGGCTCGAGCCCGACCTGTTCAAGCAGAAAGAACCCTGCCCCCAACATAACCGCCGCAGCAAGCAAAGCGCACCCTGCATCGAGCAACAGCCCGAACAAGAACAGCTGCGACATTTTTTCAGGATCGTTTTCAACCTCTTCCTGAGTGCCAAACCGGATCAGCGGCTGCCAGCTTTCAAATCGCAAAAGACGCTCGCAAATGCGCCCGATGGTAAGCACGATGGCCAGGACGCCGTAAGCCTCTGGCCCCAATGCGCGCGCAGCCAGCACTGTGCTGACCATCATCAGCAAAGCCACACCGATGCTGCCGGTGAGCAAATGCATGATGCTGCCAAGCCGCGAGCGCAGCATATCGTTGCCCGACAGCTGCGCCCATTTTTGCCCGATAGCGCCCATATTCAGCTGCGCTGCCATGGTCTGAAGACCGCCTGATAGCTGGGATGAATGGCGAAATAGGTGCTCATCGCAAGCAGGACGGGCATGATCCATTGGCGCGAATACATGTGCGGGATGGAAAAGGTGTAAACCATAAACACCGCGACAACCGCGATGATCATCGCGCCTTCATCCCGGCTTCGGGCAAGCGCGGTCAGCCCCGCTGCGATCAGCATAATCAGGATCATCAGCAAGCCGACAAACGCGACAACGCCGCCTTCATTCCAGATGAGCAGGTGCAGTTCATGCACGGGCGCGCCATGCGGGCTGACGACGCGGTATTGATCGACACCCAATCCAACCAGCACATTATCGTCGGCCATTTGCCAGGCTTCTGAAATCAGATCAGCGCGGTCAGTGAATGTGCCCGCTTCATTAAGATCGCCTGTCGTAAGCGCGCCTGCCACGCGGGTCTCAAACGCTTCGGGCAGGGGCGCACCGGATGCGACAAACAAAAAGATGCCAAGCGCCCCTGCGATCGCGAACCGTGAGAATGCGGCAAAGCCGGAAAAACCGAAATACACACCCGCCGCGACAACCGCCGCAATAAAGCCCGTGAAAGACCCGCTCGCCAGCAATCCCCATGCTAAGATCACTCCGCAGATCACCGCGATGCTGGCTGGAATGGTGCGATTACGCACACAATAAAGCAGCATCGGAAACGCAAAGGCGATCATGGCGCCATTGGGATTGGGCTCTCCCGTCATCGCGCCGACGCGCCCATTGCCCGTGAGAAATCCATCGCCCATCAGCGCGAGCGTGTCAGTGTGATCGAACAACAAGCTCGCTGAAATCCCGATCATTTGCGACACCGTAATGCCCAGCACAAACAGCGCAGGCAGCCGCCGGGTTACTGTGATTTGCTGACCCATAAGGACCATCGGCACCAACAGAAACGCAAACAGATATTGCGCAGCGACGAGCAGCCAGCGGATCATCTCTCCATTGGCAATCGTGCTGAGCAGCAGTCCGCCCAGCATCAGCGCGATGCCCGATATCCAGAAGACGCTCATCGATCCAAATGGCCGGGTGTTCAATTCTCCGCGGAAAAGCATCGCGCAGATAACCACGGTAATCCCGATATCGCTCAATGTCAGGTTGATGTCGCCAACCCGCAGCACGCTCCACCCGCACAGGAACACTGCCAGGAACAGAACCAGACGCGTGATGCGCGGCTGGGCACCGACATTCATGTGGCCCTGTTGTTCAACCCCATAAACCGGCGGCGCAAAATATCCGGCCTCATCCGCAGATGTTTCCGGCGCTTCAGCAGCGCTTTCGGTTTGGTCAAAGGTGTGTTCGCTAGACATGTCTGCGGCCTTAGTGCCTTCACGCCCGCCGTCACACAATTGCGTAGAAGGACAGCCGCTTGCGCATTGTGGCTATCACTTCGTATCAGGAATTGGTCCTTTGGATATACCAAAGATACCTTGCTCACTGTGCCCAAAATAGCCGATTTAACATCGCGTAGAAGTTTCGCCTCGAGCCAGAAAGCCCGCGATCAATGTCCAAGCATCAAAGCCAGGGGGAAAGCGGGCGCGCTCCGCTCAAATTGATCTATGTGACAGGCTATGGCCGCAGCGGGACAACGCTGCTTGATATCGCTGTGGGCCAGCAGGAAAGCGTGTTTGCAGCAGGCGAGATCACCGCGCTTCCGCGGCATGTATGGGAAAACAGCGAATTTTGCGCATGCCGCGAAACCGTGCCTGATTGCGAGTTTTGGGGGCCAGTTGTCACCCGCTGGAAGGATGCCAATCCCGAAACTTCGGTTGAAGAATACGGGCGGCTGCTGAACCGCTCAGAGTGGTTATTCAGCTTGAAACGCCTGCTGCGAAAGCTGCGCCCGCACAAAGATGTGGCGGATTATGCCCGCCTTTCCCGGTCTTTGTTTGCCGAAATCGCCAATCAGGCAGGCACGCGCATTGTGCTCGATAGCTCAAAATTGCCGGGCCGCGCGTCCAGCATGCTCGCCATGGACGATGTCGAGATTTATCTTGTCCATGTGGTCCGCGATGGACGCGGTGTCGCATGGTCGATGATGAAGCCGTACAGCATCAAAGTCGAAGACGGCATTCAGAAAGAGCTTAAGCCCAAGCCATTGTGGTTTACCGCTGCGCGCTGGTTCGTCGTCAATATGGGAGCGGAAATCTTGCGCTGGAGACTGCCAAGCAATCGGAGCATCCGCGTGCGCTATGAGGATTTCGTCGCCGACCCCGAAGCCACGATCAAACGGATCATGGCGCTGGTTGGTGAAGAGTATGTCCGCCCTGCCCATGGCGGCGAGATTATGAAGCCGCAGCATCAGGTCGCGGGAAGCCGTCACCGGATGTCAGATGAAATCCGCATCAGCAAAGATATCGGATGGAAATCCAAAATGCCGCGCGCCAAACAGGCGATGTTCAGCTTGCTTGCTGCACCCTTGTTGTGGCGGTATGGTTATTTCAACAAGTCCAATGATGATAACGTCGCAAACGAAACTCAGGACAGGTCTATGTCAGGGAGACCAGCATGATTAAGATGTTTGCGCATTCGGCAAAAACAACATTTGCCGCAGGAACCGCGCTGGCCCTGGGCCTTACGGCCTGCGCTGAACCGGTGGATGCAGCGCCTCCGCCCGCGCCGCAGCCGGTAAGCGGCACGCTCGCATTTCCGGGCGCTATTGGACATGGTGCGGGCGCTGTTGGCGGGCGCGGGGGCAAGATTATCTATGTCACCACGCGCAAGGATACCGGCAAAGGATCACTGCGCGCCTGTCTTGTGGCGAAAGGTCCGCGTGTCTGCGTGTTCCGCGTCGGCGGCGTCTTCCGCTTCACATCGCGCCCTCCGGTGATCAAAAACCCCTATCTGACGATTGCCGGGCAGACCGCTCCGGGCGGAGGCATTGTCATCACCCATGCAGGCGGCAATTCTGCGCGCACCCCCATCCTTATCAAGAACACGCACAATGTGGTTGTCCGCCATGTGCGCATCCGGCTCGACCGGCTCAGCGCCAATCGCAAAAGCGATGATGCCATCACCATTGAAAACAGCCGCAAAGTTTTGCTCGATCACATCAGCGCCAGTTGGGCGAGCGATGAATTGATCAATGGATATGGCGACAATGATCAGATCACGATCAGCAATTCGATCTTTTCTTACGGTATCCCTCGCCATGACAAATGCGCTTTGCTGGCAAGCGATCCCAAAGACGCGCAGCGCGTCAGCTTTATCGGCAATATCTGCGCGCATAATGGCGACCGCAATCCGGACATAAATTTCCCCAAGGGCTCCTGCGTCGAAGTGGTCAACAACGTCCTCTACAACGCGGAAAGCCAGTTTGCCGAGGTTTGGGAGAGCTTTGGCGGAACACCCGTTTCCATCGTCGGCAACACCTTTGTTCTTGGCCCCAATGGCAGCCAGAACACGCAAGGCATCGCGCGCAACAATATCGGCTCCAAGGGTAAGGCGAGCATCTACCTTTGGGACAATAAGTTTATCGGCAATTTCCGCTTTGTCGCGACATCCGCGCGCCAGCGTCAGGTCGCCAATGCGCCCTGCGCGCCTACCATCAAAGCGAAAAGCGCCGCGAAAGCTTACGGCGATGTTCTTGCCAGTGCAGGTACATGGCCGCGCGATGGGATTGACCAAAAGGTCGTCAGCGAAATCCGCAGCCAGACAGGCAAGATTGTCTCTCGCCCCGGCACCATCAGCAAGCTGCGCGATGGCACGGCCTACAAGGATAAAGACCGCGACGGGATGGATGACAATTGGGAAGTCCGCCACGGCGCCAACCCCACCGTTGCCGATAGCTGGGGCGATGCCAATGGCGATGGATATTCCAATTTCGACAATTTCTTGAGCTACCGCGACAGTCTGAAGAAAAAAGGCAAAGGCTGATGAACGCTGCTCCTCCCAAACAAGGGTTTGAAGCGGCGAGCAACAGTGATGGACCAAAGCAAAACTCGCGCATCACGATCTGCTTTCCCTTTGCCGGTGACAGCATAGGCGGCAGCCACATTTCCTTGCTCGGTTTGCTCCAACGGCTTGACCAGACGCGGTTCCGCATTCTGATAGTGCCCGAAATGGCAGGCGGCAAAATCGCTCAGCATTTCGGTGCGTTTGAGCAAATCGCTGACCCTGCCTCTCCAGTCACATCCTTCACTCCGGGCGAGGCATTCAGCGCGGGCAAATTTGTGGGCACTTTGAAAGGCGTAAGCCCGCGCGCAAAATTCCTGCGCGATCAGCAGGTTAGCATTGTGCACACCAATGATGGCCGCACTCACGCCACCTGGGCACTGGCCGCGCGCATGGCCGGCCTGCCGCTTATCTGGCACCACCGCGCCGACCCCACCGCGATGGGTTTGCGGTTGCTCGCCCCTGCCCTCGCAACCCGCGTGCTGACTGTGTCCAGCTTCTCCCTTCCCAAAGGCAAAATCTGGAGCGCGGCGCACAAGGCTCAGGTCGTTCACAGCCCCTTTGACACCACCATTAGCGTGGACCGCGATGAAGCGCGCGCGCAATTGCTGCGCGAAACGGGCCTGCCCGACAATGCGCTTGTGCTTGGGTTTTTCGGCAGTTTCGTGCCCCGCAAACGGCCCTTGCTGTTCGTCGATACGATCAAGCACTTGCAGGGCACGCTGGACCGCCCCGTTTTCGGCTTGATGTTTGGCGAGGCAAAGGTGCCCGAAATGGACGCGAAATTGTGCGATCATATTGCGGCAAGCGGGATGAAGGATGCGGTGCGAGTGATGGGCTTTAAGAAACCCGGTCACGTCTGGATCGGCGCATGCGATCAATTGCTGGTTCCTGCAACGGGCGAGCCCTTGGGCCGCACTCTGGTGGAAGCGATGCTGGTGGGAACGCCGGTGGTTGCAACCCGATCAGGCGGCAGCCCAGAAGCGCTCAAAGATGAGACGGGCATTCTGGTGGAACCGGAAAGCGCGGCCGCTTTGGCTGAGGGAGTAAGGTCCGTTCTGGCAAATCCTGATCAAACCGCTCAGATGATTGCCCGCGCCGCGCCATCAGCGCGCGACCGCTTCAGCGTGGAACGCCACACGGAAAGTGTCACACAGGTTTACGAGGAATTGTCTCGCTAACCAGGCTGGCTGCGACCGCGCAAGACACGGGCCGCAGGCAAACCGGATTAGAAGCGCAGCCGCGCGGTAAGGCCCACGCGGAACCGTTCAAATTCCTCAAACGGATCATCGCTCACCCGCTCTGCCACATTGGCATCCGCGATCAGCGAGAGATTGCGATTGGCCAGATATTCAACCGCAATTGTCGGACCATAAGTCTGCTCGCTTATGCCTGAGCCGACAAAGTTGGTATCGCGATATCGCAGGCCAATCCGGCCATAGAAATTGTGCCGCATTTCAACCTGACCCGTCACCGCAACGCGCGTGTCCGTTCGCGCTTGTGCGCCCTGGCGGAAGGTTGCAACGTCGCCTCTGAACGCATCAATGACAACCGCCGCGCGGCGGTCAAGCAGCAGCGAGATCGAGGCATCGACAGACAACCCCGTTCGCGCATCGAGCCGCGCATCTTGCGGATCGAACTGGAACACACCCACGCCGACACGGCCCCTGATACGGTCGCTGTCGACAAAGCTGAGCCCCACACGTCCGCCATAGGTTGTGGCATCGCGATCCGGATCAATCGCGGTCGCAGGCAGCACAAAATCGCGATAGGTCGCAAAACCTGTGACGGTCGCATAAAGCGGGCCGCTCACACGATAGCCAACCGTTGCGCGCCCACCAAACGAAGTGAAATCGCGATCATCGTCAATCGCCGCTGTCGCATCAAGCTCGCGCACTTCGGCTTCGAAATCGAGCAGGATCCTGCCCCCTTCGCGGCGATAGCGCACACCTGCTTCAAGCTGATCGATCAAACGCGGGCCTGGCCCTGCGATATTGCGCGCTTCGGGATCGCCGCGATCCTCTGCCAATCGGGCAAAGCTGATATTGGAGCTGAGCCGCTCCCCCTGACGCGGGCTGTAGCTTACGCCCAGCCCAGCGCCATAAGTATCCGAATTTTCCGTGGTGAAATCGAGATAACGGGTGAACTGGCCGAACGCATCGAAATTAACACGGAAATCATTCTCACCAATTTCCACGCCCAATTCCGGGCGGACGATGAATTCCAGATCGTCAATTTCGGTCCCTTGCGGGGCGGCAAGAATATTGCTGTCATACCGCGTGGTCGCATTGATGCCAGGCGATATCTTGAGCGGGCCGGCGGTGATTGGGTCGATCTGAAATTCAGAATCCTCCCCATCCACCAACGGAGCAATCGTCGTTTGCGCCGCCAAAGGAGCGCCCGAAAGCGTCGCAGCGGAAATCGCCAACAGCGAGACAGCGCGCCATGCGCCCGGTTGTTTCGGCATTAGAACCACCGTTCATAAATGCGGATACGGTCACCGGGCAAAAGGATCGTGTCTTCTGATGCCTTGCCCGTGGTTTCGCGGTCACCAATCGTGCGGATAACTTCAACTTCATCGGTTTTCGCACGGTATGTGTACCCGCCCGCAAGCGAAATCGCTGCAAAGACGGTGAGACCTTGGCGATAGGCGTATTCGCCCGGCTGGCGCACTTCACCAAGGATATAGATCGGGCGCAGTTCGAGCGGCTGGACCGTGACATTGGGGTTTTTGAGAACCTCTTTGGAAGCCAAAGCTCCGCGCAAAGCTTCTTCAATCTCCACATAGGTCAAACCGCTCACTTTCACCTGCTGGATCAGCGGCAGCGAAATTGAGCCGGTTTCGTCAATGGTGTAATCGCCATTGACTGTATCAAGATCCTGAACCGAAACGCGCACCTTATCTCCCGGCGCAACGCGCAATTGGGTGGCGCTTGCGCTTTCGAGCGGCGGCAAATCAGCTGTCCCACTGGTGCAGGCTGTCATCGCGCCGAGCAGAATTGCTGCGGCGGCGGCTTTGGTGGTGTTGATCGAGACTGTGCGCATGGCAGTGCCCCTCCTTCTCATCTGGCCCGCATTCGGGCGGTTTGCGTCATACATAACAATAACTAGGCGGCATCTGCATGTTTTTGTGCAGAAAGCCATGGTGACAGATCGCGTCCCAACATCGTTCCAAGCTGCGCGACATCATCGGCATAGAATTCAGCCAGATGCGCGCGCAGATCAGGCGAAAGCGCGGGATATTCAAGATCGCGCGCAAACAAGGCGCGGGTTGATTTGAACAGGGATGAATTGCGATAGGGCTTAACCAGCGGCTTTAACGGGGCAAGCGCCTGCCGCACTGGCAAAGGCAACAGCCGCGCTGAGCTGTCATTTTGCCGCCGCTTGGCAAATTCACTGTCAAAATGCGGATTGGCCCCGATATGGCCCCACACTTTGTCGAGAGTTTCCTGCGGACGCTGTTTCACATCTTCAAATGTAAAGCTGAGGATTTGCTCTTTCGGGAACAGATCAAACCAGCGCGACAGGTGCTTTGCATACAGCCCATCGTTCAAAAATCGCGGCTGGGTATTGCCGGGCGCGGTGAGATATTCTTCCGGCTGGCCTTTCACAGTGCCCCGGCGATAGAGCATTTTGTAATCGGAATAGGCACGCTCAATCGGATTGCGAAACTGCACGATCAATCGTGCATCGGGATATTCGCGTTTGATGTGCTCGGCGGCTTCGGGCTTGGCCAGGTAATCAGCTGTCTTCTCGCCCCACAATGCGCCGCCAGCTTTCTCATCAGGGAACAGATCGCGATACCACTGCCACCCTTTATCATGATCGCGGGTGAAGAAATGCGGTTCAATCTCTGGTACAAATATGTCGGGGTGCTGGGCCATCTGTGCCTGCACCCATGTCGTCGCCGCTTTGATCGCGCCGATGACGATAAAATCTAAGGGAGGTTTGGGGGAAACGGCCATGGCCTGCCTCAATCCTCACTCTCAAGCCGGTCAAGCACGCTCACAAGCGCGCGGCCATAGCGGGCCGTGTCTCCGCGCGACAATGTATGATCGACCGGAAACATGATCGTGCGCGCTGCCATCGCATGGCTTGCCGCCAAATCGCCATCGCGGCGCACTTCGAGATCGGAGAATGCACCTTCGCGGCTCATATCCGGGCACGATCCGCTGCCGCAAGCGATGCCTTCTGCCATTAGGCCGCCCAGAACATCTGCTCGCGAAACGCCCGCTGGCAATGCGTCCAGATCAAGCAGGACATAGCATTTGTAGAACGCATGAAAGGCGTGATCCGGCGTGTTCATGGCGGAAACGGCGGGATGCTTGGTCGCCTCTGTCACCAATGCGCAGGCATTTTCGCGCCGCTGCTCGACCCATTGATCAAGCTTACCCAATTGCACCCGGCCAATCGCGGCCTGCATTTCGGTCATCCGGAAATTGCTGCCGAAATCATCAATACAATAGCGAAATTCGCCGGGGGCAGAATTGGTCTTTTCCTTGAGGCGGATGGGATCTTTGCCATGGTCTTTATAGGCCCATGCTCGCCGCCACACCTTCTCATCACGCAGCACCAGCATGCCGCCTTCGCCGCCGGTTGACATGATCTTGTCGGTGCAAAACGAGAAAGAGCCCGCATCGCCAAACGATCCGACCTGTTTTCCCCGCCATTTCGCCCCGTGCGCCTGCGCGCAATCTTCGATAAGGAACAGGTCATGCCGCTGCGCAATGTCGCAAAGGCGGTCCATATCGCAGGGCTGGCCTGCCAGATGGACACAGGCAATTGCCCGCGCCTTGTCGCTGATGACCCGTTCAACAGAGGCCGGGTCGATATTCTGAGTATCGCCCTCTACTTCAGCAAAAACAGGTGTAGCGCCAACCGCGACGACTGCACTGGTGGTGGCGAAGAAGCTTCGCGCCGGAACGATAACTTCATCGCCCTTCCCAACCCCCAGAGCCCGCAGCGCGAGTTCGATTGACACCGTGCCGTTACTCACTGCGACCGCGAAGGGCACTCCGACGTAATCTGCAAATTCTGTTTGAAACGCTGTGTTTTCATCACCGTGGACCAGCGAATTGGTGCGACCGCTTTCCAGCACGCGGGTGACGGCGGCGACTTCATCCGCATCATGGCGCGGCCAGCTTGATTTGGCGGGCGGCGGCAATTCTTCTTCAAAGCCGGGAGCGGTGTGCATGGCGCCTGCGATCTGGATCATGGGGCCTTTACCTCCTCAACCGTTTTGAACCGGCGACTGCGCCAAAATGCTTCGGAATTGGAGACATAGCCTGCCAGACTACCAGCGCTGCTGGGCAGAGTTGTCAGATGATGCGTTATGCGCCGCACATTGCTGTCATTGCCCGCTTCCACTTCGAGCGCGAGTTGTTCAATCGCGCGCGTGATAAAGGGCAGCGGGATGGGATTGGACGAGGCTTCGAAAATACCGGGAATGTCCGATTCGTCTTGTTCCTCGCAGCTGTCGAACAATTCCTCAAACAGCTTTTCCCCCGGACGCAGCCCGGTGAAGGAGATCGCGACATCGACATCGGGTTCCAGCCCGTAAATGCGGATCATCCGTTTCGCCAAATCGACGATTTTGACCGGCTCACCCATATCAAGAACCATAACGCGGCCGCGCGGCGTGTTCTCCTGAAGCGCTCGCGAGGAGCTTTCGAGGATCAACTGAACCGCTTCGCCAACCGTCATAAAGAAGCGTTCAATATCGGGATGGGTAACGGTCAAAGGACCGCCTGCAAGCAATTGCCGTTTGAACAAGGGCACAACCGAACCCGACGAGCCCAGCACATTGCCAAACCGCACCGTCATAAAGCGCGGCGCATCCGGATCATCAATTCCGCACAGATCGAGCGATTGGGCATAAAGCTCGCCCACGCGCTTGGTTGCGCCCATCATGCCGACGGGGTTCACCGCTTTGTCCGTGCTAACCTGAACCATTGCACGCACGCTAAATTCGCACACGGCATCGGCAATATTCTTGGTGCCGATCACATTGGTGTGGACGCCCGCGCACGGATTGCCTTCGACAATGGGAACATGCTTAAGCGCGGCGGCGTGATACACAATCGCTGGCTTGTGCCGCTCAAACACGCGGCGCACTTCGATGGGGTTGCGAATATTGCAAAGCTCAATCGAAAGGTTCTGCTCGGAGAAATCCTCACGGATCTGCTTTTCGATATTGTAAAGGCCGTATTCGGAATGATCGAGCAGCACGATCTTGCTGGGTTTGAACCCTGCCAATTGGCGCACAAGTTCGCTGCCGATGGTGCCGCCAGCGCCGGTGACCAGCACCGGTTCGCCCGCAATCTGCTGCGAGATGGCCGCCTCGCGCAGCTCAAATTCGCGTCTGCCCAAAAGGTCTGCGGTGGAAAGCTTATCAAGGTTAGGCGTGGTGGAGCGGCCCAAAAGCTGGCCCCAATCATCACCAACGCGCGAAACGGTAATGCCCAGATCGCGCGCGCGGCCAGTGATAGAGGCGATTTCGCGCGCGCTCATATTCACCGCATCATCGCACAATACGATGTTTTCAGGCCGGCGACCGCGCTGTTCCAATATTGCGATGGCGGTGGGAAGGTTCTCAGGAAAACCGAGCACCTGCACGCCGTGGATCTGTACAATCGGGCCATCAGCTTCGGGTAGCAGCACACCAACAGCCTGAACCGGAGCCATCGCTTCCGAATTGCTGAATTTTATGATGGATTCGGCCCAATTGGCAGGGCCAACCAAGATCACATTCTGGCGCTCCACTTGCGATGCACCGCGCCCGCCCGACACATTGCCAAGCGGCAGATACCGAATTGCCCGGCGCGACAGGCGCATGACCTGCATAGTGAGGAAGCTAAGGCAGAAATGCAGCAAGCCCAACAACGCAATATCGCCCAAACTGCGCGGGCTGCCAATCGACCACCAGATCGCAGACCAAGTGATCGCCAGCGCAAAGCCGATATTGAAACCCATCGCGACGCAATCGGACAAGGACGTAAATCGCCAGCTGCGCCGGTAAAGCCCGCTCAGATACAGCAGCGCAACAGTCAACGCGCTCGCCGACAATGCAAGCAGCGGCAACGTGTCGAGCATACCTGTCAGCGTCACGCGCGGCTGAACGAATGGCAGCAGCAGCAGGAACGTGCCCGCCACCGCAACAAGGTCAAGCGACATCACGCCGGCAAGCCGGATCATCTTGCGCCACATAAACGCAGGCACGATGCCGAATGTATCAGCAAACAGGCGCGACCACCGGGTCAAACGGCCGGGCGTTCTTTCCGCAGCCTCCAGCTTTGCTGCCACATTTGCCGGACCTGTATCGTCAGCAGGAGTGTCCATGAAGATACTGCTTTCCCAATCCTTGGGCGTTTGTGGCCCGAGAACTCCCCGGACAACGCCCATACAATTTCACGGTTTCTTAAGTACCCGGCCTTGATCAAGGCTGCACTTGCTCATCAAGCCATTAGCCAGAAGGGCATAACGTGAGCCTTTGGCAATCAGGGAGAGAACGCGATCTGCGCGAAAGGATGAGCGGGGCACTCCCCAAACGAGAGGTTGCCTTCTCCTATGGCTCTGTGAAAGGCCAATCCGGGCGCAGAAATTCTTTGGTTTATGCCACTGAATGCAGCTTTCCCTTTACCCGCCCTCGCGGCAAAGCAGACATTGGAAATTAAAGCGCGGTCAGCCGCGACAGCAATTGCGGGTGACCGCGACAAGGAGCTCTTCGGTGAAAATCGTTGTTCTATCGAGCCTGGCATTCTCGCTCATTAATTTTCGCGGGGCTTTGCTGGCAGAGATGCGCAAAGCGGGCCATCAGGTAGTCGCGGTTGCGCCCGATGATGATCCGCGAGTGCGCGAAAAGCTCTCCGAAATGGGCATTGCATTTGAGATCGTGCCAATGGCGCGCACGGGCACAAACCCCATTGCCGACCTTCAAACCATCAACGCCTATGTAAAAATGCTGCGCGCGCATGAACCTGACGTGGTGGTCGCTTACACGCAGAAACCGATCATCTATGGCGGGATTGCCTGCCGGATTGCCGGGATCAAACGGTATTACGCGCTGATGTCAGGGCTTGGATACCTATTCAGCGAGGCGGCTGAAGGGCGCAATCTTTTGAAGACAGTGTTCTGCCGCCTTTATCGATCCGGCCTCGCCAAGGCTGAGCGAATATTCGTGTTCAACTCAGACGATGAACAAGACATGCTTGATGCAGGCATAACCGATGCCAAAGCGCCTGTCCTCCAAGTGCCGGGATCTGGCGTTGATCTTGAACGGTTCACCACCACCCCTCCCCCTCAAGAACCCATCCGGTTCCTGATGATCGGCAGACTGATGCGCGATAAAGGGGTATGGGAATATGCCGAGGCCGCAAAATCACTTGCCGCAAAATTTCCCGATGCGCGTTTCAGTCTGATTGGCCGGCCCGAACCTGCCAATCCAACCGGACTGAATGAAAGTGACCTCGAAAGGCTCAAGCGCGATTACCCGGTCGAGGTGATACCAGAGACCAACGATGTGCCCAGCTTTCTCGCTAGCTCACATGTGTTCGTATTGCCAACCTATTACCGCGAAGGTCTGCCGCGCACGATCCTTGAGGCGCTGGCGGTGGGCCGCGCGGTTGTCACAACCGATATGCCTGGATGCCGCGATGCGGTTGCCGATGGCAAAAACGGCTTTCTCGTTAAACCGCGCAGCGCTGAAAGCTTGGCCGAGGCTATGGGGAAACTTGCCGCAGACCCGGCCCTCGTCAAACAAATGGGCGCGCATTCGCGCCATCTGGCAGAGACGGTATACGATGTGCGCCTCGTCAACGCCTTGCTGATGGATGAAATGCACCTGACCCGCCCGCACGATGCGCCCGATGCCAATGTGAAGCCGTCCCCAGCAAAACCAAATGCGGGCCAGTTCGCTAGCCAGGCGCAATAAGACGATGCGAGTGGCTCTTGTAGGCGCGGTCGACAGCACCGAATGCGCGATGCGCGCGATGATTGCGGCATCGGGGTGCGAGCTTGTGCTTGTGGCTACGCTCGAACCTGAATTGTCAAAACGGCATTCCGATTTTGTCGATCTGGCCCCTCTTGCGCGCGAGCATGGGGTTGATGTGCTTCATGTCCGCAATATCAACGATGATCACGCCATCAAAGCCATGCGCGATGCGGCTCCCGATTATATCTTCGTGATTGGCTGGTCGCAGATTTGCCGGGATGAATTTCTCGGCATTTGCCCTGATCGGATCATCGGATATCACCCCGCACCGCTTCCCCGAATGCGCGGGCGCGCAGTTTTGCCATGGACGATCATTGCAGATGAAAAGATCACCGGGGCAACCCTGTTCTGGATGGATGGCGGTACCGATACCGGCGCGATCCTTGCGCAGCGTTTCTTCCACGTAGCCCCGCGCGAAACAGCGCGAACTTTGTATGACAAACACATGATTGCTCTCGAAGCGATGGTTGGCGGGGCTTTGAACGAGCTTGCCAGCGACAATCCACGGCGCGAAGTGCAGGACGAAAGCTGTGCAACGTTTGCTGCGCGTCGCAGGCCCGCAGATGGCCGGATTGATTGGCACCAGCCAGCTGAGGCCATTGATCGCCTTATCCGAGCGGTAGGCAGGCCCTATCCCGGCGCGTTCTGCGATATCGGCGATGGAAAACTCGTGATCTGGGAGGCGGATTTTGAAGCCTGCGCCATCCATCACGCGGTGCCGGGTCAGATCGTTGCGATGAGCGAAAACAGCTTCGACGTGCTCACCGGCGACGGCCTTATCCGCGCCACAGACTGGGAACTGACCGGAGACAAACCTTTGCGCATGCATGCAGTGTTGGGACGCGATTGATGAGCGATATATCACATTTGGGCAAAGTTCTGGTGATTGCCCCCCACCCTGATGACGAAGTGCTGGGGTGCGGCGGAACGATGGCGCGGCTCGCTGATGCGGGGCACGAAGTGCATGTTGCCGTCATCACCAAAGGGTTCGAGCCTGCCTTTCCCGAAAGCCTGGTGACGCAAGTAAGAGCCGAGTTAGCCGAAGCGCATAAATTGCTGAGAGTGAAACAATGCCATTTTTGCGACCTGCCCGCCGCTGCGCTCGACACGCTGCCAGGATCTCAAATCAATGCCGCGATTGGCCGGATTGTGAACGAGGTTCAGCCCGACACTTTGTTCATTCCATTTATCGGCGATATCCATCGCGATCATCAACTGATCTTTATTGCAGCACTCGTCGCCGCAAGACCGCGTTCGAGGGATATTCCGAATCGCGTTTATGCTTACGAAACACTCTCAGAGACCAATTGGGCAGCCCCTGGCATCACAGAAACATTCATTCCGAACGTTTTTTTTGATGTTACCCACACCCTTGATCGCAAGCTGAAAGCGTTCGCCTGCTTCAAAAGTCAGGTCAAGCCTACCCCTGATGAGAGGTCGTTCAAAACGATCGAGGCGCTCGCAACCCTTAGGGGATCAACGGCTTTTCTGGACGCAGCCGAGGGTTTTATGCTGATTCGAGAGATCGCCTAACCAGAGGTAAACGCCTACAACTTTATGGTGTTTCCTGTGCCAAAATGAGACTCGACATCGCAAGGGCATTTCCCTTAGCGGGCTTTTCATAGCACTAAACAAAAAAACCAAGGTCAACAGCCGCTTGGGAGCGGATTCTTCGGGTCGCAGGGGTTTATCTCGAAGGAGGTTATGCGATGGAAAACGGTGCATGCGTACCAGTCGCAATTGTTAGTAGAAATACATTAGCCCGAGAGGGCATGCGAAGAATTCTAAATGGTGACGTTTTCTCTGTCACAGAGTCACACGATTCCAGTCTCGGACTGCTTGAGAAGACGCAGCGCGATGAATGCCCGCGTCTAATCATTTTGGATGAGAACGAGGACGACAATCTTTGCTCTGAAGTGGAGCAATTGCAGGAAGAACTTCCTGATGCGCGTCTTGTGGTGCTCAGCAATGATTTCGATTTTGACGCAATGGTCGGTGCATTCCGGGCAGGCGTTGATGGCTATATCGTCAAGCGTATTGCTTGCGAGCCGCTGATTGAATCGCTGAAACTGGTTCACATGGGCGAAAAGGTCATGCCGAGCGAACTCGCTCTTGGCCTGCCGCGCCGATGGGCTCGTGGCACATTGCCGGCCATGTCCCAGCGTGAGCTTGTGACTTTGTTGTCAGAGCGCGAGATTGAGACGCTGCGGTATCTGATCCTGGGTTCGCCCAACAAAGTGATCGCAGGTCATCTCAACATCAGCGAAGCCACAGTGAAAGTCCATGTAAAGGCCATTTTGCGCAAGCTTGGCGTTCAAAACCGCACGCAAGCGGCCATTTGGGCGGTCAATAATGGCGTCGATCTGAAGAAGCCCGAACTGGTGGTCTCCGCCGACGAGCTTCAGGATAACAAAGCCGACTTTGACGAACAGCGTCCCATCGCTGTTTGATCGGGACTTTCGGACAGGTTCCACTGAGATAGAACGCGGTTCGCAGCCGCTGACACATTAACGTGTGTCAGCGGCTGTTTCGTTTGCATTGCTCTTATTGGGCATTTGCAAGACCGGCTCCACCAGAGATCGATTACCCTTGGCGCAATTGATAGCTTGATTGCACATTTTAATGTGATATTGTGCAAGCATGAGCACATCCACCATCACACGCGTTCGCAACCTCATCACCACCGGTCAAATGACCAAGGCAGGCATGGCGCGCGCGTCCGGCCTTCACGCCAACACCTTGCGTGACTGCACCGAGGATGACTGGAACCCCACGGCAGAAACGCTGGCGAAGCTCTCTGAGTTTCTTGATGCGAATGACGATAAGCCCGTCCTGGTCCCCATCGAAGAGATCATCGACGAAGCGCGAAATGGGCGGATGTATATCCTTGTCGATGACGAAGATCGCGAAAATGAAGGCGATCTTATTATCCCGGCACAAATGGCAACACCTGCCGCAATCAACTTTATGGCGACCCATGGGCGCGGGCTGATCTGCCTTGCGCTCGATCAGAAGCGTGTTGACGAGCTTGGGCTTGAGCCGATGACACGCAACAACACCGAAAGCATGCAAACCGCCTTCACTATCTCAATCGAGGCGAAGGAGGGCGTGACCACGGGGATCTCCGCCGCAGACCGCGCACGTACGGTGTCGGTCGCAATTGATGCCACCAAGGGCGCCGCCGATATTGTGACGCCGGGCCACGTCTTCCCCCTGGCTGCGCGCAATGGCGGTACCTTGGTACGGGCCGGCCATACCGAAGCAGCGGTCGATATATCGCGCATTGCGGGGCTTAATCCCAGCGGCGTGATCTGCGAGATTATGAATGAGGATGGGACAATGGCCCGCCTCGACGATCTCGTCAGTTTTGCGCGCAAGCACGATCTGAAAATTGGCACCATCCGCGACTTGATCGCCTACCGGATGCGCAACGATCATCTTGTGGACCGACTGGGTGAGCGCAGTTTTGAAAGCGATTATGGCGGGCAATGGCGGCTCATCACCTACCGCGATAGAGTGGCCAACACCGAGGCGTATGTCTTGCAGAAAGGGCATGTAGATCCTGCAAATCCCACTCTGGCCCGGGTTCATCCCATTTCGGTGTTCGATGATGTGCTGGGCCAACCTGGTCCGCGCAAACGCACTTTGCAGCGCGCCATGGACGCGATCGGGGAACATGGTTCGGGCGTGATTGTTATTATCACAAGCCGCATTGGCGGCAGCGAATGGAGCCACGACGAAGAAATTCGCAATATCGGCATTGGCTCACAAATTCTCGTAGATTTGGGCGTTAATGACATGATATTGCTATCCAATTCCCGCCCCGATCTTGTCGGCATCGAAGGCTATGGCCTCACGATTTCTGGCCACAAACCCATTCCGGAGTAACCAATGTCACGCATTCTAATCGTCGAAGCCCGCTTTTACGCAGGCCTGAATGACATGCTTATCAAAGGTGCTCGCGCTGCTTTGGAAGCTGAAGGCCATGAGGTCGAAATCCTCACAATGCCCGGCGCGCTCGAAATACCCGGCGCTATCGCTCTTGCGGCGGAAAGCGGCGAATTTGACGGCTTCGTCGCCATTGGCGTCGTGATCCGCGGTGAAACCTATCACTTCGAAATTGTGGCAGGAGAAAGCGCGCGCGCCATCATGGCGTTAACGATGGATGGTATTGCCATTGGCAATGGCATTCTGACGGTCGAAAACGAAGCGCAGGCGCTCGTTCGCGCTGATCCTGAACAAAAGGACAAAGGCGGCGAAGCGGCCAAGGCAGCCTTGGCGCTGCTGGATTTGGCTAGCAGGTTTGGCCGGTAAGGCTCTGCTCAAGACCAGGATTTCGCCAAAAAGCAGGCTGCCTTCTCCAATATGGATGTATCTTACGCAGTTATCCTTAATGCCCCCATCCGCACAATAGACTAAGAACATACCCTCAATCGATGCGAAGAAATGAAGCACATATTTCTTACGCGCAAATGGAGGTGTAATAGCTCTCAATGTCTAGTGTCGCAGTTTTATTGCAAGGCACGCACGGCGATTGTTCCGCAACACTGCTTGCGAAGTCTTCCAAGATGATGAAGTCCTCCAGTTTGAAAGGGCTGCGTAGTCAGCTTGCGGAGAACCGTCGTGGATCTTGATGACGGCCAAATCGCCTCAATCATATCGCGCAGCTCCGACGGCGCCGCCGCTTTTGAGGACGATCCTGTAGACCTCCGCCCTTTCGCAGAACAACTGATCGCCATTGCCCAGGCTTTACGAAGTCAGGATACCGGTACGCCTGAGGCTTCCAACATCGATAGCCCAGCCTCCAACGAACCAACCCAATCGAGCCCTCGGATCGCTCAAAAATCGTTACAGGCCAACCGCCAAGGCCAATCAGCCACACGGCAAATCTACGCCCAAATGGCACGCGATGCTTATGCAATCAGGCGGCAGCGCACTGGCATATTCACCAATGACGTGATCTTTGGCGAGCCAGCTTGGGATATCCTGCTCGACCTCTACATCGCGCATGCCGACGATAAGCTAGTTTCCGTTTCGAGCGCCTGTATCGGTTCCGCTTCGCCTCCCACGACCGGATTGCGGTGGCTTGGCGTGCTCGAAAGCCACGAACTGATCGCGCGCGAGCATGATCCCGAGGATCAGCGCCGGGTTCTGGTGCGTCTAACCGATAGAGCGGTGGAGGCGATGGACACCCATTTTGCCAATGTCGCCAGGCGCCTGAATAAAGCCTCCGCTTAACCCTTCAGCGATCCAAAACACCCTCGCCCGGCATAGATCGCGCTGTCGCCCAATTCTTCTTCGATGCGGATGAGCTGATTGTATTTGGCCAGCCTGTCCGACCGTGCGAGCGACCCGGTTTTGATTTGTCCGCAATTGGTCGCCACGGCAAGATCAGCAATGGTGGCATCTTCGGTTTCGCCCGAACGGTGGCTCATCACAGATGTGTAGCGCGCACGGTGCGCCATATCGACCGCAGCCATAGTCTCGGTCAGCGTCCCGATCTGATTGACTTTTACGAGCAGCGAATTGGCAAGCCCCTGATCGATCCCATCAGACAGCCGCGCGGGATTGGTCACAAACAAATCATCGCCCACCAATTGCACGCTGTCGCCCACCATATCGGTGAGCGCTTTCCAGCCTGCAAAGTCATCTTCGCTCATCCCGTCTTCGATTGATCGGATGGGATAATCCTTGCACAATTGGGCAAGGTATTGCGCCATGCCTTCAGGATCGAGGCTCAGGCTTTCGCCCGAAATTTCATATTTGCCATCGCGGAAAAACTCGGTGGCCGCGCAGTCGAGCGCGAGGACGACATCATCGCCCGGAGTAAAACCGGCACGCGTGATCGATTCCATAATAAAATCGAGCGCGGCGCGCGTGCTCGCAAGGTTGGGGGCAAATCCGCCTTCATCGCCCACAGAGGTCGCAAGGCCTTTCTCGCTCAGGCCCTTTTTCAGCGTGTGGAAGATTTCGGAACCCCACCGAACCGCCTCGGCAAGATTATCTGCGCCCACAGGCATCACCATGAATTCCTGTATATCAATCGGGTTGTCAGCGTGTTCGCCGCCATTGATGATATTCATCATCGGCACGGGCAGCACATGCGCTGACACTCCGCCCAGATAGGAATAGAGCGGCAATCCGCGCGCATTGGCAGCGGCTTTGGCCACGGCGAGGCTGGTGCCCAGAATGGCGTTTGCGCCAAGCCTGCTTTTGTTATCGGTGCCATCAAGCGCGATCATCGCCAGATCAACATCACGCTGGTCTTCTGCATCAAACGCGCCAACCAAAAGATCGCGGATGTCATTGTTGACGGCGTTCACCGCGCCCAGAACGCCTTTTCCCATATAGCGTCCCGCATCGCCATCGCGAAGCTCAACCGCCTCGTGCGCGCCGGTTGAAGCGCCCGATGGCACGGCCGCGCGGCCAAAACTGCCATCATCGAGCAGCACATCAACCTCAACTGTGGGATTGCCCCGGCTGTCAAGAATCTCACGCCCGTGCAGGTCGATGATCGCGGTCATATTTGGCTCCTGGCTCAATGTGTAGTATAGAGGTAAAACACCTTAAGGTGCAGCGATTCTGAAAAGTCAGCAGCACCGCGGTAATGCAATGCTCCAATTTCACCGGTGCCCTATTCGCCGGAAACAATCGGTGCAAGATGCGTTAACTCTACAAACGCATCTGCATGCGTTTAAACACTGGAAATTCACGCAATCAGAAGGCAAGACAAAGCTCATGGCTGAGACGAAAACAACCAAAACGACCACACGCAAAACCGCAAGCACGCGCAAACCCGCTGCGAAGAAGACGGCAACCAAATCTACGGCATCCGCGAAAAAGGCCCCTTCGGCAAAAGCCGCCAATGGCAAAGCTGCCAGCGCGGCGACAACTGGCACTGCTGAGGCAAAAAGCCGCTTTAACGCTGCGCTTGAAGAGGCAAAAGCAGGCGCGCAGGCTTTGCGTGCAGAAGCGGGCGATCGCGCTGATGCCTACCGCGATCAGGCCAAAAACAAAGGAGACACACTCGTGAACGATGCCAAACAATATGGCGACAAGGCGATGAGCCGGGCTGGCGAATTGGCCGTTGATGGCAAAAGCGCGGTCAGCGATGGCATCGCCTCGCTTGGTCAGGTCGTTGGCGATACCGCTGGACAGATTGATGAGCGTTTGGGCGAACAATATGGCGATTACGCTCGCAAGGCTTCGCGCACATTGGCTGAAACCTCGGCAAAGCTCGAAGCGAAAAGCGTCGATGAGTTGGGCGAAGATGCGCGCGAATTTGTCCGCAAAAGCCCCGGTGTCGCCGTTGGTATCGCAGCGGTTGCAGGCTTTCTTGTGGCGCGAATGTTCCGCGGATCGCGCGACTGAGCCAGATCAACAGCTCTCCCATTGAAAACAACCAAACTATGAGCGGTGACGGCAGACTGGCCGCCAATGCTAATGCAGGTGCAGCTGGTTCCAACCCGGACCCGGCTGCACCGCTGCACGGCGCATATGTCCCCACGGGCGAAGCCAACGCGCGCGAGCCAAGCGCACAGGGCGCAGTCCCCGGGGAAGCGGAGACCGCCCCGCCCCAAACTTCTTTCGATGATACGATCACCGGCGAAATAGCGGCCCTGATTGATGATGGGCGCACCTATGCTGAGGCTGAACTGGCGTTTCAAAAAACGCGCGCAAAGCTGACAGGCCGCACCATTGCGATCACCGCTGTTTGTGTCGTCTTGGCTATTGTTCTGCTTCACATAGCGTTCTTGGCGCTTGCCGTAGGTCTGGTGATTGCACTCGCCCCTTTGGTGACCACTTGGGGCGCGATTGCCATTGTGGTGGGCGGATTGATGGTTCTGGTTGGGCTTTTGGGCTGGCAAGCGAAGTCTAGCGGCCAGAAAATTGCCCGTTTGTTCGCCTCACCGCCCAAGGATGACGCAGCATGAGCCGGCTTGATGAGCAATTGGTCGAAGACAGAGCGATGCGCGATGCAGCCAAGATGGTCTTGATGGCTGATATTGAGCACACCAAAGAAGCGCTTTCAGGCAAAGCCATCGCTGGGCGGGTCGGCAACAAGGTTGGGGACGGCGCCAAGGACGTCTTTGAGATCGCCAGATTTCATGCCGAGGAAAACCGCGGTATCCTCGCGGCTATTATCGCAGCGGTCATCTTGTGGTTTGCCAAAGATCCCATTCTCAATGCAATGGGTTTCGGTTCAGCAAGCGACAACGAAACAGACGATACAGCGGCACAAGAGACTGAAGCAGGGCTGGACGAGGATGCGCCGCAGCCAGCGGCGGCAGCTCCAATGAACAATCACGAAGCCAAGCCAGACGAGCAGGCTTCAAATATGGTGAGTGACAATGACTAAACCCTCCGCAACCGTACCCGTCCCTGCCCCGCGCGATGAATTGCGCGCCAAAATCGAAGCCAGCGAACGCCGCATAGCAGAGCGCACCATGGCCGATCAGGCCAGCGATGCGGCAGGCGCGGCGACGCAATATGTGAAAGACAATCCGCTGACGGTTCTGGGCGGCGCGATCGCGGTTGGTTTGGTAATCGGGATGATGACACAGCCAGGCCGCAGAGCAGCCAAGGGCGCCGCCACAGGCGCTGCAAATGCCGTAAGCGGGGCTGCATCAGGCGCTGCCAAATCGGTTGGAACAGCCACCAAAAAGCGCGGAACGGCCTTCGGTGCTTTGGTAGCAGATGCCGTAGTTGCCTACGGTATCAAGGCGATCGACAACGCACTTGATGGCGCGCGCACAGGGCGCGACAAACTTGAGGACATCTCCGATGATGCCTCTGCAAAAGCGCGCGAAGTCCGGC
Source organism: Erythrobacter sp. JB1-15 (assembly GCF_057365035.1). Taxonomy (NCBI): domain Bacteria; kingdom Pseudomonadati; phylum Pseudomonadota; class Alphaproteobacteria; order Sphingomonadales; family Erythrobacteraceae; genus Erythrobacter; species Erythrobacter sp. JB1-15. The sequence goes on along the minus strand of NZ_CP200295.1, from coordinate 2,705,206 downwards.
GCGATGCTGAGTATTTTGCAGGGTCCGCCGCGGACAAATCCCGCGCCGTTTCGCAGCGCACTCGCAGACGTGCAGAGCGCGCAGTGCGCACCATCAAGGACCGCGTTTCGAACTGATATCCAGTCCCGCAATAGCCAGCGCGGCCCAAGGGAGCTGCCAAATTCGACACGCTTGCCCTTGCCACGCCGCTGAGCAGCGCTAAACGCGCCGGGGAACACTATCAAAACGGAACCCTGCCATGGAAGAAACCACCACAAAACAGCGCTTGCATCTGGTAATGGGCGGACGCGTTACCGATCCGCGCGGGCATGAATTTGCCGATCCCGAAAGCGTCCATGTCGTGGGGGTCTACAGCTCTTACGAAGCAGCAGAGGACGCTTGGAGAGCGCAGGCACAGCGCACAGTTGACGATGCTGAGATGAAATATGTGGTCGTGCATATTCACAAATTGCTGACCCCAAGCGAGTAAATCCGCCGGGCGCTCGCTCTCCTTGAAATACTCAATCAGACCTTTCGCCCTCAGCGACGCCCATGCTCTTGCGGCGCTTACCGTTGCAGCAATCGAAGCTGTCGGGTCATCACGGTATACCCCTGAGCAAACAGCGGCCTGGGCAGCGCGCCATCCGGGGCCAGAGCGCTTTGCCGAACGGGCAAAGGCGGGCGACAATATCTGGGTGGCAATGGGAGAAGACCAAAAAGCGGTCGCCTACGCCCTGCTTGAGGCCGATGGGCACCTCGACATGCTGTATTGCCACCCCGATCATACGCGGCAGGGACTGGCTGATGCTTTGCTGCAGACTGCGGCAGACCACGCTGCCAAAGGCGGCCTATCGCGCCTTTACACAGAGGCAAGCGAACTGGCTCGTCCGGCGTTTGAACGTGCGGGATACTCAGTGACCGAAAGGCGCGACTTCACTATTCGCCACGAGGGCCGCGATGTCGCCATCCACAATTATGCGATGGAGAAGCGGATCGGCTGAGCATTGCTGCAGCCGATCAGGCTTTCAACCTCAAACAAATTCGATCTTGTCGACCAAATAGAACTTGTCGCCTGCTGGCACAGTGACTTCAATCTCGTCTTCGACCTGCTTGCCGATCATCGCGCGCGCCATGGGCGATGAATAAGAAATGCGCCCTTTGGTTGCATCCGCCTCGGTTTCACCGACGATCTGATATTTGATCGGCTTGTCGTCATCATCAAGCAAAGTGACGGTCGCGCCAAATACGATGCGGTCGCCGCTCAAACTTGCCGGATCGATGATCTGCGCACGGCTGATCTTGCTTTCCAGATCGCCGATCATGGCTTCGACCTGGCCCTGACGCTCTTTAGCGGCGTGATATTCCGCATTTTCGGAAAGATCGCCGTGCGCGCGCGCTTCTTCAATCGCGTCGACAATCCGGGGACGTTCCTCGCGCAGAGTTTTGAGGTCAGCGGTTAACTGCTCATACCCTTCAGCCAACATTGGAACTTTTTCCATCGTCGCCATTACCTTTTCTTCCTTCTGACGCAGACCTGGCACATTCAAAATCACCCACATCCCAAAGCCATGGTCGCTCCTGCCGGAACGGCCTGTCGGACTATGAAATGTCGGAAAAGGGCTGCAATTGCCTAGCTGTAATAGTCCTGAAGAGAACGAACTTCAAGTTCCTGCGAAATTGTGCTGATTGCTCCCACCGATGCGATCGATGCCGCAGCGGTGGTGTAATAGGGCACTTTGTTCTCCAAAGCGGCCTGCCGGATTGATTTGCTGTCGAGCAAAGACTGCCACCCCTCGGTCGTGTTGAAGATCAAGGCGATGTCGCCATCAATGATCCGGTCAACAATATGCGGCTGCCCCTCGGCGACCTTGTTTACTCGCTCAACATCCAAACCCTGCTGCGCCAGATACGCTTGGGTGCCAGCGGTGGCGACGACATCAAACCCTTGTTCAAGAAGGCTTTTTACGCCCGGCAGGATAACTGATTTGTCGGTGTTCTTGACCGATACAAACACAGTGCCGGATGTCGGCAGGACCATGCCTGCGCCCATTTGAGATTTAAGAAATGCGGTGTCAAAATTGCGATCAATCCCCATCACTTCGCCCGTTGATTTCATCTCGGGGGTCAAAACAGGATCGGATCCGGGGAAACGGCTGAAGGGGAACACCGCCTCTTTCACCGCCATATAGTCAAGATCGCGCTTGAACGGTTCAAATTCGCTCAAAGGAGTGCCTGCCATCACGCGCGCGGCGATTTTGGCGACTGGCTGTCCGATGGCTTTGGCGACAAAGGGGACCGTGCGGCTGGCGCGCGGGTTCACCTCGATGAGATAGACCTCGCCCTCTTTCACCGCGAACTGAACATTCATCAATCCGCGCACACCGAGCGCCATGGCAAGACTTTCGGCCTGCCGCTCCATTTCCGCGATAATGTCAGCGGGCAGCGAATAGGCGGGCAAAGTGCAGGCGCTGTCGCCTGAATGGACCCCGGCTTCCTCAATATGCTGCATCACGCCTGCAATGCGCACTTCATTGCCATCGCACAAAGCATCGACATCGCATTCAATCGCATCGCGCAGATATTGATCGACCAGCACCGGGCTTTCGCCTGACACCTGGACGGCTGTGCGCATGTAGTCATCCAATTGCGCTTCGGAATCGACGATTTCCATCGCGCGCCCGCCCAGCACATAGGATGGGCGCAGCAGCACCGGATAACCGATCCGCGCCGCGACAGCAGCGGCTTCATCGCGGCTATAGGCGATGCCGTTATCGGGCTGTTTAAGACCTAGCTGATTGACCAGTTTGGCAAAGCGTTCGCGGTCTTCGGCAAGGTCAATCGCATCAGGGCTGGTGCCAAGGATCGGGATGCCTGCATCCTCCAATGCCTGAGCGAGTTTCAATGGGGTCTGCCCGCCAAACTGCACGATCACACCCACAAGCTCGCCCGATTGCTGTTCAACCCGGAGGATTTCGAGAACATCCTCACCAGTCAGCGGCTCAAAATACAGCCTGTCAGACGTGTCGTAATCGGTTGAGACCGTTTCGGGATTGCAATTGACCATGATGGTCTCGAACGCTTCGGCAGGATTGGCACCCTTTGGCCATTCCTCGCCCAACGCAAAGCAGGCATGCACGCAGCAATAGTCAAACTCGATCCCTTGCCCGATCCGGTTCGGTCCGCCGCCCAGGATGACAATCTTGCGCCGGTCAGACGGTGCGGCTTCGCATTCGGGCTCGCCAAAGCTTGGGGCTTCATAGGTTGAATACATATACGGCGTGATCGCTTCGAATTCGGCGGCGCAGCTGTCGATCCGCTTGAACACGGGCAGCACACCAAGCCGCTGGCGCAGCGCGCGCACTTCGTCTTCGCTGGTGGCTCCGGCCATCGCCTGAAGCGCATCGTGCAGCAGCCCGGATCGGCGCGCCTGCGTTTCGGCTAGCCCGCCTTTCACCCCGACAGAGCGGACGGCAAGATTGGCCAATCGCTGATCGGAAAAACCCATGGATTTCAGCCGCCGCAAACCTTGCGCATCCTGGGGCAGACCGTTTGTCGCAATATCCGCCTCAGCAGCAATAATCGCCTCAATCTGGCGAAGGAACCAGGGATCATACCCAGTAAGCGCGCCAATTTCCTCAACGCTCAATCCCTCACGCATGGCCTGGGCCACTTTCAACAGCCTGTCAGGCGTGCGCTTGGTGATGGCCGCCGTGACGACATCGCGCGACACGCCTTCAAGCTCTCGCACCCGGTTGAACCCGTCGAGCCCTGTTTCCAGCCCGCGCAGGGCTTTTTGCATCGATTCGGCGAAATTGCGCCCTATCGCCATCACCTCGCCCACCGATTTCATCGCGGTGGAAAGCGATGCCTGTGCGCCTTTGAATTTCTCAAACGCAAAGCGCGGGATCTTGGTCACGACATAGTCAATAGTCGGCTCAAAACTGGCGGGCGTTGCTCCGGTGATCTCATTGGTGATCTCATCCAGAGTGTATCCGACCGCCAGTTTCGCAGCGACGCGGGCGATGGGAAAACCGGTTGCTTTGGATGCAAGCGCCGAGGAACGCGACACGCGCGGGTTCATCTCGATAATGATGAGCCGCCCGTCTGCCGGATTGACCGCAAACTGCACATTCGATCCGCCGGTTTCGACGCCTATCTCGCGCAGGCAGGCGAGTGAGGCGTTGCGCATGATCTGATATTCTTTGTCCGTAAGCGTCAAAGCGGGCGCGACCGTTATGGAATCGCCGGTGTGAACCCCCATCGGGTCGACATTCTCAATCGAGCAAATGATGATCGCATTGTCCGCTTTGTCGCGGACGACTTCCATCTCGTATTCTTTCCAGCCGAGCAGCGATTCTTCGATCAGCACTTCGGTTGTGGGTGATGCATCGAGGCCCTCGGACACGATCTTGTCAAACTCGGCCTTGTTATAAGCGATCCCGCCGCCAGTGCCGCCCAAGGTGAAACTGGGCCGGATGATTGAGGGAAGACCGGTGCGCTCCAAAATCATGCGCGCTTCTTCCAGCGTGTTTGCCACACCCGAACGCGCGCTTTCCAGACCGATCGAATCCATCGCCTCGCGGAAACGCTGGCGGTTTTCCGCCTTGTCGATGGCGTCCGCCTTGGCCCCGATCATCTCGACACCGTGCTCGGCCAGCACACCCATTTCATCAAGTGCCAGAGCGCAGTTGAGCGCCGTTTGCCCGCCCATGGTCGGCAGCAGAGCATCGGGCTTTTCCTTGGCGATGATCTTGGCGACAACTTCTGGCGTGATCGGTTCAATGTAAGTCGCGTCGGCAAATTCCGGGTCGGTCATGATGGTCGCTGGATTGCTGTTGACCAGAACGACGCGGTACCCCTCCTCTTTCAGTGCCTTGATCGCCTGTGTGCCCGAATAATCAAACTCACACGCCTGCCCGATAATGATGGGACCAGCGCCAATGACGAGGATTGAGGATATGTCGTTACGCTTGGGCATTATTGAGGGGTCTCATCATTCGAGGTGTCTGAATTGAGCTTGGAAGCAGGCTTAGCGGCGGGTGCGCTCACGGTGAAAGCAATCAGCCGCATGCCGTCCTGCTGGCGCTCGCACCCGGCGCGCACGATTGCATCATGCGACACGGCCGCGCCGCGCACTCGGTAAAGCGCGGGGTCTTTGCCAAGGAAAAACGCGCCTTTTTCATCGACCGATTGCGCCATGAATTGATCGACAGCGGTGGAGGTTTCATTGGTGCTGGTCATATTGCGCCGCCCAGCCTTTTCATCACTGCCTGCCACGCTGAGCGCATTGATTGCATCCAGATCAAGCTTGGTGATGTCATAAGTGAAGGTCGGCACCCAAACCCCGCTATCAATACCCGCATTGCGAAAATCACGCGCCGACTTGGTGGAGGCCATGCGCGCGGCGCACTCGTCGGTGGATTCGGCAACATCGCGCCAGTCTTCGGGAAAGAGGATGGAGCATGCCGGGAGGGTTAAGGGCAAAAGGAGGATGGCGAGGCGCACGCGCATTATGGCTGATCCCCCAGCCCCCCAACAAACTTCTCAAACAGGTAGAAACTGTCCTGCGGGCCCGGCGATGCTTCGGGGTGGTATTGCACGCCGAAAGCGCGCTTGCCTTTCACCGCGATCCCGCAATTGGAGCCGTCGAACAGGCTCACATGGGTTTGCTCCAGCGTATCGGGCAAAGTGTTCGCATCGACGGCAAAGCCGTGGTTCATGCTGGTGATCTCGACCACACCGGCGCTCTCGCCCCAGCCTTCACCCACGCGCTGCACGGGATGGTTTGCGCCGCGGTGGCCTTGGTGCATTTTTACCGTTTTTGCTCCCGCTGCCAATGCGAGCATCTGGTGGCCTAGGCAAATGCCGAACATCGGCACATCGCGTTCCAGCAGAGCCTTGATAACCGGCACCGCATAAACGCCTGTTGCCGCCGGATCGCCGGGGCCGTTGGACAGGAACACGCCGTCAGGGTCCAGCGCAAGGATCTCTTCCAGCGCTGTTTTAGCAGGCACCACCGTCACACGCGCGCCTGCCCGCGCCAGATTGCGGAAGATGTTGTCTTTTGCGCCGTAATCAATCGCGACCACATGCGGTTTGTTTGACCAATCTGCACGGCCATAGCCTGTGCCAAGCCGCCAATACCCGCCTTCCCATTTCTGTGACGCTTGCCGGGTGGACCGCGCGGCAAGGTCCATCCCTTCAAGCCCGGCCCAATCCTGCGCTTGAGCAAGCAAAGCGGGAATATCAAACTGGCCCGATGCTTCATGCGCAATCACCGCATTGGGCGCGCCCGATTGCCTGATGCGCCGAGTTAAGCTGCGCGTATCAATGCCGGACAGGCCAATCTTGCCATGGCGCGCCATCCAGTCGGAAAAACCATCCACGCTGCGAAAGTTTGATGGCGCTGTGACATCCTCGCGCGTGACGCAGCCCACTGCGCTTTCCACAGACTTATCCACAGCGCTTTCCACATCTTCGCTGTTGGTTCCGACATTGCCAATATGCGGGAATGTGAACGTGACAATCTGCGCTGCGTAAGACGGATCGGTCATCACTTCCTGATAGCCGGTCATCGCGGTGTTAAAGCACACCTCGCCCACGGCTGTGCCAGATGCGCCAAATCCGCGGCCCCACAGCACGCTGCCATCGGCCAGAACAAGACAACCTGTCGCGCCGTCAGGCTGCGCAGGGGTAGAGGCGGATGGGGCCATGGGGCGCTCCGTTCAAAAAGGTTTTTCCAGCAATGTCGCTAAGTCTCACCGGCTAAGCTTGCACATGGCCCGCGTCAACCTAGGTTTCCATCGCAATGTGCGTTAGGCCGCGCTTATGCATCCACTCATCCACAGCAAAGTTTGAAAACAGCCATGATCCGAGACGACATCAAAGCCGCCACCATCACCGCAATGAAAGCGAAAGAGAAAGAGCGCACCGCGACCCTTCGCCAGATATCGGCCAAGATTAAGGACCGCGATATCGAAGAGCGCACCTCTGGCAAGGACATCGACGATGATGCGCTGGTCACCAGTGTCTTGCAAAAGATGGCCAAACAGCGGCGCGAATCGATTGAGATGTACGAAAAAGGCGGCCGCGCTGAACTCGCAGCGAATGAGCAGGCAGAGCTTGGCGTGATCGAGGAATTCCTGCCCCAGATGATGAGCGAGGCAGAAACCGCAGCCGCCATTGATGCGATCAAAACCGAGCTTGGCGCGTCCTCGATGAAAGATATGGGCAGCGTGATGGGCGAATTGAAAAAGCGCCATGGCGCCGTGCTGGACGGCAAGCTGGCGAGCGGAATGGTGAAAGCCGCGCTGTCTTGACCACAGACATATTCACACACCCCGCTTGAATTGCGAGCGCGGCGGGCGCACTTTGTCGCCATGGCCATCACCCCGCAATGGAAAGACGAACTGCGCGCGCGCGTAACCTTGTCCACCATTGTTCAGCGCACGACCAAAATCGTCAAAAAGGGGCGCGAATGGGCCGGGTGTTGCCCGTTTCATGATGAGAAAACGCCCAGCTTCTATGTGAACGATCAAAAGCAGTTCTATCACTGCTTTGGCTGCGGCGCGCATGGCGATGTCATCACATGGATGATCGAGCAACGCGGGCTTGGCTTTATGGATGCGATCAAGGAACTCGCGCTTGAAGCGGGCATGGAAGTGCCTGCGCCCGATCCTGTCGCAGCCAAGAAGGCGGAGAAACGCGCGGAGCTCGTCGATGTGACCACTGCCGCGCAGGATTGGTTTGTCGATAATTTACGCGGCGCTGATGGGCGCGAGGCGCTCGATTATCTCAAACGGCGCGGGCTGACGCGCGAGATTTTGCGCGAGTTTGGATTTGGCTATGCGCCCGAAGACAAACAGGCCCTTGCCAAAGCGCTCTCGCAATTCGATCCGGCGATGCTGGCGACAAGCGGAATGCGCATCAACACCGATGATGGCAGCTCCTATGACCGGTTCCGCGGGCGGGTGATGCTGCCCATTCAGGATGCGCGCGGACGGGTGATCGCGTTTGGCGGGCGCATTCTGGCCAAGCGCGACGGCGTGGCGAAATATCTCAATTCGCCTGATACGCCGCTGTTTGACAAGGGCCGCACGCTTTACAACCTCCACCGCGCCTCCACCGCCTCACGCCAGACCGGCCGCGTGATCGTGGTTGAGGGTTACATGGATGTCGTCGCGCTGCACCAGGCGGGCTTTACCGACAGCGTTGCACCGCTTGGCACCGCTCTTACCGAAACGCAGCTCGAAATGCTGTGGCGCATGGTTGAAGTGCCGATCTTGTGTTTTGACGGGGATAAAGCCGGACAGCGCGCCGCTATGCGGGCCATATCGCGCGCTTTGCCTATGCTCGCCCCGATGCGCTCGCTTGGCATAGTGCGATTGCCCGCAGGCCTTGATCCGGATGACCTTGTCAAACAGCAAGGCCCGCACGCGATGGAAAAGCTGCTTGCCAATCCGCAAAGCCTGCTCGATGCGATCTGGATTGCCGAACGCGATGCCCAACCGCTCGATACGCCCGAGGCGAAAGCGGGATTGAAAGCGCGGCTGATGCAGCATGTCGATACAATCGCCGATGGCGACATCAAAGCGCTGTACCGGCGCGAATTGCTCGATCGGTTTTCAGCATTCGCCTATCCCCCGCGCGAACCGCGCAAAATGAACAAAGGCGAATGGCGCGGCAAACCCATGGCCCCTGCCCGTTTGTCCAACGATGCGCGCGCTGCGCTTCAGGGGGTTTTGGCGAACAGCCTCGATAACAACCTTTTAAAGGCCGTGCTCGCCGGATTCCTGCGCCATCCCGACCAGATAGAGCGTCATTCCCGCGCGCTGATCCAGCTTGCTCAGGCCGACCCGCAAAGCACAGCTGCAATAGAATCGCTGATAGACCTGTCAGACACCCTTGATTCAGGCAGCAAAATGGCCATATCGCTAGATCAAGGCCAAATCGCCCCAGCGGATACTCGTAAATACGCCTTTCTCCGAGACGGCGCCCAACCCGCTGAAGCGCGCGATCAACTGGCTGAAGCTGTGTCGCTGCTGGCCCAAAAGCCAGCGCTCGAAGCTGCTATGGCAGCAACGGTCGCGCGTTTTGATGAGGATCCCGAAGGGGCCTTTGCTGAACAGGAACGGCTCCGCACACAGCTGACTTTAGTTAATGATCGTTTGAAAGCGTTTGGACGGCGCAACGCCTCTCCTGCCGATAGCGACGAAAGTGACACCACCCTGGCTGCCGATCAGGCGGCATCGGAATTAACATCGGCGCGGGCAGACGGTTCTGCTCAAGACCGGGCAATGGATTGATAGCGATATATGGCAACGAGCGCGAAATCTCAGGATAAAGAAGATGCTCCGCTGATTGACCTCAATGAGGCATCAATCAAAAAGCTCATCACCAAGGCAAAGAAGAAAGGCTATGTCACTTATGACGAGCTGAACGAAGCTTTGCCATCGGGTGAAATGAGCCCAGATCAGATCGAAGATGTCCAGACCGCTCTGTCGGAAATGGGCGTGCAGATCGTCGAGAATGACGAGGAAGCAGAGGCCGAGGCGGAAGCCGAATCCGAAGTGGAAGAAATGCAGGTTGGTGCTGGCGACAAGAAAGACGCCAAAAAAGATGCCAAGCCTGCGGCCAAGAAAACCGGAACCGGTGACCGCACCGATGATCCGGTGCGCATGTATCTGCGCGAAATGGGCGCTGTCGAGCTGCTCAGCCGCGAAGGTGAGATCGCGATTGCCAAGCGGATCGAATCCGGTCGCGACATGATGATTATGGGCCTGTGCCAAAGCCCGATCACTTTCCACGCGATCATCCAATGGTCTGAAGCGCTCAATGCAGAAGACATGCAATTGCGCGAAATTCTTGATCTGGATGCCATGCTTTCCAAGGAACCTCCGCCAGACAAGATGGAGGAGGAGAACGAGGAAGACGACGGTACAATCTCTGAAGAGACCGCTGGCCCCACCATCCGTGAGGATGAAGAGGTCGAGGATCACAAAGAGGAAGGCGAAGAGGGCGAAGAGGGCGAAGGCTCTGAGAAAAAGCGCGACGATGAAGAGGAAGAGGACAACACTCTTTCACTCGCGCAGATGGAAGCCGCGCTTAAACCCGATGCGATCGAGCGGTTTGCCCGCATCACCAAGCTGTTCAAAACCTTTGAGAAATTGCAGGCCGAACGCGTCGACACTTTGGCGGTTGGCAATGAATTTCCCAAGGCGAAAGAGAAGAAATACGAAAATCTTGGCGATGAGCTGACTGCTGAGGTGGAAAGCATGCAGTTCCACGCCACGAAAATCGAATTTCTGGTCGACAACCTCTATGCTTTCAATCGCCGCCTCACCGCGCTGGGCGGCCAGATGCTGCGTTTGGCGGAGCGTCATAAGATCAAGCGGATCGATTTCCTCAAAAGCTATGTTGGCAATGAGCTCGATGACAGCTGGATTTACGCCAACGCCAAAAAAGATAAGAAATGGGCCGCTTTCGCTGAGAAAGAAGCCTCCGCCATCGAACGCATCCGCACCGAAATCGCTGATATTGCAGCGAACACCGGCATGGCGCTTCCCGAATTTCGCCGCATCGTGAACATGGTGCAAAAAGGCGAGCGTGAGGCGCGCATCGCGAAGAAGGAAATGGTGGAAGCCAACCTTCGCCTCGTGATTTCCATCGCCAAAAAATACACCAATCGCGGCCTGCAATTCCTCGACCTTATTCAGGAAGGGAATATCGGCCTGATGAAAGCGGTCGATAAATTTGAATATCGCCGCGGCTACAAATTCTCGACCTATGCGACATGGTGGATCAGGCAGGCGATCACGCGATCTATCGCTGACCAAGCCCGCACGATCCGTATTCCGGTGCACATGATCGAGACGATCAACAAACTCGTGCGCACAAGCCGCCAGTTCCTCCACGAGGAAGGCCGCGAGCCGACACCGGAAGAAATGGCAGCGCGCCTTTCCATGCCGCTTGAAAAAGTGCGCAAGGTCATGAAAATCGCCAAAGAGCCGATCAGCCTTGAAACCCCCATCGGGGACGAGGAAGATTCGCATCTGGGTGATTTCATTGAGGACAAGAACGCGATCATCCCTGTGGATGCCGCGATCCAAGCTAACCTCAAAGAGACCGTCACCCGCGTCCTCGCATCGCTGACCCCGCGCGAAGAACGCGTTTTGCGTATGCGGTTTGGCATCGGCATGAACACCGATCACACGCTTGAAGAGGTCGGCCAGCAGTTCTCGGTTACGCGCGAACGTATTCGCCAGATTGAAGCGAAAGCTTTGCGTAAGCTTAAGCATCCGAGCCGTTCGCGCAAAATGCGCTCGTTCCTGGATCAGTGATAGAGGCGAACACAATGAAAGCATTCACTCGGTTTGCGCTGCCAATGGCTGCTGCGATCACTTTTCCGCTGGCTTCGCCTGGGCTCGCTCAGGACGCAGCTTACGAAGCGCCAGCGGATGAGCTGGTGGAGGCACAGGCCATTATCGAGGTGATGTTTCCAGCAGAAACACGCGAGGAAACAATGCTCGCAATGGCGACATCGATGGGCGAACAGGCAGCCCAAGGGATGATGCAGGGCCCCGTTTTTGAAGAGCCGGGCATCCGAGCGATTATGGACCAGTTCTTGGCCGATCTGTCTGAAACCATGCGCCCGGTGATTGTAAAACATTTGCCCAGCATGCTCGATTCCACCGCGATTGCTTACACACGAGAATTTTCGCTGAGCGAGCTCCAAGACATCCGCGCCTTTGCAGAAACCGAAAGCGGCCGGCGTTACTTTTCCAGTTCGCAGCAGCTTTTGAACGATCCCATCGTTGCGGAAACCAACAGGACGTTTTTTCAGGACGTCTCCCAGCTTTCGCAGGAACGCTCAGCGGCGCTTGCGCAGGAAGTTGTCCAATATCTGCAAGACAATCCTGACGTGGTCGAACGCCTTGAAAAGGCCGGAGTTGGCGCTTCCAATTGATCGCGCTGATACAGGGATCGCTTTTGCGGCGGGGAATGCAAAATGCCAACGACAATCGCCCCTAAGATTATCGCCATTGCGAGCCAGAAAGGCGGGTCTGGCAAAACCACTCTCGCCGTCCACCTCGCCACGCGCGCGGCGCAGGCTAAGCATGAAAGCTGCGTGATTGACACCGACCCGCAGGCAACCGCTGCGGCTTGGTCCGATTGGCGCGGGGATTTCTTGCCCGTTGTCGTCACCGCGCCCCCTGCCCGGCTTGGCCGCACGATCGACAGCGCCAAGAAACAGGGCGTGGACTTTATCGTGATCGACACCCCGCCCCATGCCGATGCCGCCGCGCGAGAGGCGATCAAGGCGGCCGATATCGTCCTGATCCCGACAAAGCCGCGCGCCTTTGATCTTGCTGCGCTGGAGCCGATTGCGGATCTGGTGAATTTTGCGAACACTCCTGCTTTTGTGGTTCTGAACGCGGTGCCATCGGGCGCAACCAAAATCTCTGCCGAGGCCAAGGACGCGGCGAAGGACATTGGCCTGAAAGTCTGCCCGGTGGAACTGGGTGACCGCGCCGCTTTCCACCGCTCCAGCGCCAAGGGCGAAACCGCGGCAGAAATCAACCCGGACAGCAAAGCCGCCAAAGAGATCGACAAGCTGTGGAAATGGCTCAGCAAAGAGCTGAAAAAAGCCGCGAAAGAGTAGCTGGGCGGCGAACAGCGCAAAACTCGGTCTAAAACCGCAACATCCGGGGTGGAGCATTGCGCCTGCACCCACTATGTAGCGCCCATGCGCATCGCAATAGCATCAGACCACGCCGCAACGGACCTGAAAGCCGACCTGATCGAATGGCTTATCGAATCGGGCCACGAAGTTGCCGACCTAGGCCCCGACGCGGGCGAAAGCGTCGATTACCCCGATTATGGATATAAGCTCGCCGAAGTCTTGGCCGAGGGCGTCGCCGAGGCAGGCGTTGCTCTGTGCGGCAGCGGCATCGGCATTTCGATCAGCGTCAACCGCCATCCGGCTGTGCGCTGCGCTTTGGTATCAGAACCTTTGTCCGCTGCTTTGGCCCGGGAACACAATGATGCGAATTGTATCGCCCTTGGCGCGCGGATAATTGGCATCGAAATGGCCAAAGCCTGCGTATCTGCTTTTCTGGAGACCGAATTTGCCGACAAGGGCAATCCCGAAGGTCGCCATCAACGCCGGGTTGCAAAGCTCGGTCATCCGCCTGTTCACTCTGATACAATCGAGACCCTCCAATGAGCACAGCCCCGTCAGACGTACTCAACCCTATGGATGCATTCTGGAACGATGATCTGGCAGCCGCTGATCCGGAAATCGCAGCAGCGATTGGCAGCGAACTGGCTCGTCAGCAAGACAAGATCGAGCTGATCGCATCTGAGAACATCGCTTCAAAAGCGGTGCTGGAGGCGACAGGCAGCGTCTTCACCAACAAATATGCAGAAGGCTATCCGGGTAAGCGGTATTACGGCGGCTGCGATTATGCCGATGTGGTAGAAACCTTGGCAATAGACCGCGCCAAGCAATTGTTTGGATGCAATTTTGCCAATGTGCAGCCGAACAGCGGCAGCCAAATGAACCAGGCCGTGTTCCTTGCCCTGCTTCAGCCGGGCGACACCTTTATGGGACTCGATCTCAATTCAGGCGGGCACCTCACTCACGGCTCTCCTGTCAATATGTCGGGCAAATGGTTCAACCCTGTCAGCTACGGTGTGCGCCGCGAAGACGAGCTGATTGATATGGACGCGGTTGCCGCAACGGCGCGCGAACACAAGCCGAAGCTGATCATTTGCGGCGGCACGGCCTATTCGCGTCAATGGGATTTTGCCGCATTCCGCGCCATTGCCGATGAAGTGGGCGCCATTTTGCTGTGCGATATGAGCCATATTTCCGGCCTTGTTGCAGGCGGCGCGCATCCCTCGCCTTTCCCGCATTGCGATATCGTCACTTCGACCACGCACAAATCCCTGCGCGGTCCGCGCTCGGGCATCATCCTTTGGAATGACGAGAAATACACCAAGCCGCTCAACATGGCGGTGTTCCCCGGCCTGCAAGGCGGACCTTTGATGCATGTGGTCGCGGCCAAAGCGGTGGCTTTCCGCGAAGCGCTTCGGCCCGATTTCAAAACCTATGCGCACCGCATCGTGGAAAACGCGCGCGCGCTCGCAGCCAGCCTCGAAGAAAACGGTCTGCGCATTTGTTCGGGCGGGACAGACAACCACTCGATGCTGGTTGATCTGACGGCAAAGGATGTGACCGGCAAGGACGCGGAAAAAGGCCTCGATCGCGCCTGGCTCACCTGCAACAAAAACGGCATTCCGTTCGATACGCGCTCTCCGTTTGTCACCAGCGGTGTCAGGCTGGGCACGCCGGCGGGCACAACGCGCGGTTTTGGCCCTGCGGAATTCCGCCAGATCGGGGCGCTGATCGCCGAAGTGGTCGAAGGGCTCTCCAAAAATGGCCCCGAAGGCAACGGCCAAGTCGAAGAACGCGTGCGCGGCGAAGTCGCCAAATTGTGCGCGGCCTTCCCCGTCTATCCTGACGCTTGATCGCCGCCGCCCATCATGCGTTGCCCCTTTTGCGCCAATGAAGACACACAGGTAAAAGACAGCCGGCCGACAGAGGACAACACCTCTATCCGCAGGCGGCGCCAGTGCAATTCATGCGGGGCGCGCTTCACCACCTTTGAACGCGTGCAATTGCGCGAGGTTGTGGTGGTGAAAGCGGGCGAGGACGGGGAGGATGCCCGGCGCGAACCGTTTGACCGGACCAAACTTGACCGATCCGTCGCGCTCGCCTGCCGCAAGCGCGGTGTGAGCCAGGAACAGATCGACCGCCTCGTCTCAGGCATTCAGCGCCAGGTGGAAACCGCAGGCGATGCCGAAGTGCCCTCTGCACGGATTGGCGAACTGGTCATGGACGGGCTGCGCGGGATCGACAGCGTTGCTTATATCCGCTTTGCCTCCGTTTACCGCGACTTTTCAGAAGCGCGCGATTTTGAGGAATTTGCGAGCACTGTCGCCGAAGCGGCCAAGGATTAAGGCATGGCGAACAAGCCTGTCATCGTGCTGGTCCGCCCGCAATTGGGCGAGAATATCGGCAAGGCAGCGCGCGCAATGCTCAATTTTGGGCTGACTGAGATGCGCCTGGTTGAGCCGCGCGATGGCTGGCCGAACCCATCGGCAGGGCCATCGGCGGCAGGTGCGGACATCGTGCTGGACCGCGCCGAGGTGTTCGCCACCACTGCTGAGGCGGTCGCGGATTGCGAGCATGTCTATGCCACCACGGTGCGCAAACGCGGCGTAACAAAGCCGGTGGTGGGAGCGGATGAAGCAGCGCGCCTGATCCATAGCGAGACTGGCCGTCACGCGATCCTGTTCGGGCCAGAGCGATCAGGATTGGAAACGGGCGATGTTGCGCTGGCGCGGCACATTCTCACCGTGCCAATCAATCCCGAATTTGGATCGCTCAATCTCGCGCAGGCGGTGATCCTTGCCTCGTATGAATGGGCGCGGATCGGGCGCGAACAGGCGGATGCTGGCGATCTGGTCCAGCCCACTGCGGAGGAAGAGGCGCTGCCCCCTGCCCCGCAGCATGACCTTGAAGGGTTGATCGCGCATTTTGAAAAGTTGCTCGATCCGTGTGGCTATTTCCTGCCCGAGGCCCGCCGCGAGGCGACGCAGCGTACTTTGCGCACCGTTCTAACAAAGCCGGGGTGGAACCACCTTGAGGTGCGCACCTTGCGCGGGATTTTGAGCACGTTGGAGCGCGGCCCACGCTAAGCGGGCTGTGTGGTGAGGGGGCAACGCGGCGGGGCAAGTTTCACCGATTGGCAAGCTCGTGATGGACAGGCTGTAGCGCATTGGGTAGCACCACCCTTCCCCCTATCTTTGTGAGAACTTTGATGAAATCTCCCATTTTCGCCGCAATCCTGCTGGCTGCACCTTTCGCTTTTGCCCCTGCCAATGCATTTGAGCCTGATAAGGCGAAACCCGCAGCTTCAGCCAAGAGCGAGGACAAAGGCGCCAAGGACGAAGCCGCCGCTGGCGATAAAGACAAAGTGATCTGCCGCTATGTCCGGCTGGACACCAGCAGCCGGCGCAAGACCAAAGTGTGCCGCACCGAAGAAGGGTGGCGCGCGCTCAACAATCCGCGCTGATCGCGGGCGGCGCAAACCCTGCGGCTTGACTGCACGAGCAGCCCTGTTATTGGGCGCGTTCGCAATTGGCTCCGCACCCCGGTGAAGCGGCGGCCGCATCCAGCATTCTGGCTGGATGGTGCGATGCCGGGTTCAACGATTGCCACACGGGCAGTCCAGCAAAATTGAAGGAAAGACATATGTCAAAGCGCAAAAGCGCCAAGTACAAGCTCGACCGCCGGATGGGCGAAAACATCTGGGGTCGTCCCAATTCTCCAGTCAACAAGCGCTCCTATGGCCCCGGCCAGCACGGTCAGCGTCGCAAAAGCAAGATGTCAGACTTTGGTCTGCAGCTGCGCGCCAAGCAAAAGCTCAAAGGCTATTACGGAGATGTGACGGAAAAGCAGTTCCGCTCAACCTACAAAGACGCAACCCGCATGAAAGGCGACACTGGTCAGAACCTTATCGGTCTGCTCGAACGCCGCCTCGACATGATCGTTTACCGTGCGAAATTTGCGCCAACGATCTTTGCTGCGCGTCAGATTGTGAACCACGGCCACATCTATGTGAACGGTGTGAAATGCAACATCCCGTCGCGTCGCTGCGATCTGGGTGATGTCATCAGCCTGGGCAGCAAAGCCAAGGAAATGGCGCTGGTCATCGAAGCGCAAAGCCTGCCCGAGCGTGAAATTCCCGATTATGTCGTGCCCGAAGGCAATGACAAAGTCGCATTCAGCCGCGTTCCCAAGCTTGACGAAGTGCCTTATCCGGTCACGATGGAGCCGAACCTGGTGGTCGAATTCTATTCCCGCTAATTCAGGCGCATTTATATAAAAAGGCCCCGCCATCCAATTGGATTGCGGGGCCTTTTCATTTTTGAGCCTCGTTAGAGAGGCTTATGAAATGCATCAATCGCGCGTTTGATCCCAGATTTTAAATTCATATCGGATCGAACCTTCGACAAGCTGTTCCCAGATATCGCCAATAACGTCAGAGGGGATGCCGCGCGCCTCTGCATCATCGACCGCCGCAGCAATCACGCTGGCTTTGCGTTCTTCATCGCGAACCGCCTCGCGCACTGGTTTGATCCGGGCCGCCGCGCGCATATAGCCAAAGCGCCGGTCAAGCAGCGCGACCAATTCACGGTCAGTCGCATCCACCCCTTCGCGCACGTCGATCATGGTTTCACAAGTGTCGGGAGATTTGGGCATTTATCAGGAGCTTCCAAAATAGTTACGCCGAAATTCGGCAGCGAATTCAGCAAATGTGCCCTGCCCAATGGCATCGCGCATCTTTTGCATCAAGGCTTGGTAAAAGGCGAGATTGTGTTCCGTCACCAGCATCGCCCCCAGGATCTCGCCCGATTTCTGCAAATGGTGCAAATAGGCCTTCGAATAATCGCGCGATGCGGCGCAATCGGATGCGGGATCAAGCGGCGCTGTATCCTCGGCAAAGCGGGCATTGCGCAGATTTATGGGGCCATTCCAGGTAAACGCCTGCCCATTGCGGCCTGAACGGGTTGGCAGCACGCAATCGAACATGTCGATACCGCGTTCCACCGCGCCAACCAGATCATCGGGCTTGCCCACGCCCATCAGATAGCGCGGGCGGTCTGCGGGCAATTGCGCGGGTGCGTAATCGAGCACGCTGAACATCGCCTCTTGCCCTTCCCCCACGGCGAGCCCCCCACCGCATATCCATCAAAGCCAATGTCAGCCAGTTTCTCAGCGCTGATCCGGCGCAAATCTTCGTCCAATGCGCCCTGCTGAATACCGAACAAGGCTGATCGCTGCGCATGTTCGCCGCCTTCATCGAAAGCATCGCGGCTGCGCTTTGCCCAGCGCATCGACATTTCCATGCTGGCTGCGATCTCATCACGCGGACGGTCTGCACGCGGGCATTCATCGAACACCATGACGATGTCAGAGCCAAGCAGCCGCTGAATTTCCATTGAGCGTTCAGGGGTCAGCATATGCTTTGACCCGTCAATATGGCTGCGAAATTCAACGCCTTTTTCGGTCAGCTTGTTGAGATCAGACAGGCTCATCACCTGATAACCGCCGGAATCGGTCAAGATGGGGCGATCCCACTTCATGAATTGGTGCAACCCGCCAAGCCGCGCAATGCGTTCGGCCCCCGGACGCAGCATCAGATGATAGGTGTTGCCAAGAATGATGTCCGCACCCAGCGCGCGGACGCTTTCCGGCTTCATCGCTTTCACAGTGGCCGCAGTGCCCACAGGCATAAAGGCAGGCGTCTCAATTGCGCCGCGGTGCATTTCGATAGTGCCCCGGCGTGCCTTTCCGTCTGTCGCGTGGAGAGTAAACTGGAACCGCTTACTCACGCAGCCGCCATCCGGTTTTGAAAATAAACGCGATCACGCCAACGCACACAGTAAGAAATCCCAATGTCAGCCCCAAGGATACAGCGATCGACACATCGCTGGTGCCGTAAAATGTCCAGCGCAGCCCGCTCACCAGAAACGCAATCGGATTGGCAAGCGCAATCGTGTCCCACGGCGCTGGCAGCATATCGAGCGAATAGAACGTGCCGCCCAGAAAGGTAAGCGGGGTGAGGATGAGGACGGGGATAATGCCGAGCTTCTCAAAACTGTCCGCCCAAATCCCAAGGATAAAGCCGAACAGCGAGAAACTGGCCGCAACCAGCATGATATATCCCAAAGCGAACAGCGGATGCTTTATTTCGTAATCCACGAAAAGGGTCGCTGTGCCCAGAATGATCGCGGCGAGAACCAGGCTTTTGGTGGCAGCCGCCCCGACAAATCCGGTCAGCGTTTCCGCCACTCCAACGGGTGCGGATAGCAGTTCATAAATGGTGCCGGTAAAGCGCGGCATGTAAATGCCGAAACTGGAATTGCTGGTCGTCTCCCCCAGCAGGGTGAGCATGAGCAGGCCCGGAATGATGAACGCTGCGTATTCCACCCCGCCAATCGGCTCCATCCGGCTGCCAATCGCGGACCCGAACACGATGAAATACAAGGCAGTCGTCAGCACCGGAGCAAGGATTGACTGGAACGCCGTGCGCAAGGATCGCATCAGCTCGCGCTTGTAGATCGACCAGGCTCCGCGAAAATTGAACCCCATCATGCGGCCCTGCCCTGTTCGGATTGAGCCGGATGATCTTCCTCACCGAGCAGGCTGACGAAGATATCTTCCAAGGAGCTGTCGTGAATGTCGATGCCGACGAAATCCACCCCGGCACCGATCAATGCCTTGGTCAGCTGTGCAACCTCTGCCCGCCCGCTGCCGCTGCCATCGCCGCTATTGCCGCCGCGATAACAAATCTCGCGCCCTTCGTTGCGCAGTTCGGCGGGATAGTGGGCGATAGCGTCCGGCAAGGCGGCCAGCGGTGTGGCAAGCTCAATCACCGCCTCTGTCGTGCCGAGCCGTTCCATCATCGCCGCCTTGTCATCAACCATCAGGATTTTGCCGCCGCGAATAATGCCGACGCGGTCTGCCATTTCCTCGGCTTCTTCGATGTAATGCGTGGTGAGGATTATTGTGACCCCGCGTTCTTTCAGCGCGCTGATCTGCTGCCACATGCCTTTGCGCAGTTCCACATCAACGCCCGCCGTAGGCTCATCAAGGAACAGCAATTCAGGTTCATGGGCCAAAGCTTTCGCAATCAAGACCCGGCGTTTCATCCCGCCTGACAATTCGCGGATCTGGCTATCGCGCTTGTCCCACAAGGACAGGCTTTTCAATATCTCTTCGATGCGCGCTTTATCAGGGGCCAGGCCGAACAGGCCGCGCGAATAGGATACGGTACGGAAGACCGTATCGAACATATCCGTGCTCAATTCCTGCGGAACCAGTCCGATACGCGCGCGCGCTCGGCGCCAATCGCGCGATAGATCGTGGCCAAAAGCGGTGATGACGCCGCTGCTTGGCCGGACCAGACCGCAGACCGCGCCAATCATTGTCGTCTTGCCTGCGCCATTGGGACCAAGCAGCGCGAAAATCTCACCTTTGCGAATGGTCAGATCGACATCGTCCAGCGCACGCACCCCGCCTTTGTAAACCTTGGACAGGCTTTCGATTGTAAGGATCGGTTCGGACATGAAACCGGACCTAGGGAAGCAGCAACGAAGAGTCACCATAGGAATAGAAGCGATATTTATTTGCGATCGCATGGGCATAAACAGCCATCATCCGATCGCGGCCCATCAGCGCGCTCACCAGCATCAGCAGAGTTGATTTGGGCAGGTGAAAATTGGTCATCAGACCGTCGACGCCGTTGAAGCGGTATCCGGGCGTGATGAAGATATCGGTGTCGCCTTCAAACGCATTGATCGTCCGGTCAGGCGAGGCAGCGCTTTCAAGGAGGCGCAGCGACGTGGTGCCTACCGCAATGACCCGGCGGCCATCGGCGCGGGCCTGATTGAGCCGGTCAGCGGTTGCTGCGTCAATCCGGCCAAACTCGCTGTGCATCTGGTGATCGTCAGTGTCCTGCGCTTTTACTGGCAGAAACGTCCCTGCGCCCACATGCAAAGTGAGCGTTTCGCGCGCTATCCCGCGCGCATCGAGACTGCCGATCAGCGCGTCGGTGAAATGCAAAGAGGCGGTTGGGGCAGCAACCGCGCCATCCTCCCTTGCAAACATTGTCTGGTAATCTTCAAGGTCGGCTTCATCCACGCCGCGTTTTTGCGCGATATAGGGCGGCAGCGGCATGGTGCCTGCACGCTCGAGCAGCACTTCAACCGGCTCATCACCTTCGAACAAAAGCGTGATTGAACCGTCGCCGGCGCGGTGCTCCGCAATCGCCGTCACCCCGCCGCCAAACACCAGCTGATCGCCCAGTTTCACCCGCTTGGCATTGCGGACAAAGGCCTGCCAACGGCGCAAATCGATGCATTTGTGCAAAGTGGCGCCGATCTTGGCCTCACCGCCTGCGCGGCGGCCTTCCAATTGAGCCGGAATGACGCGCGTATCGTTGAACACCAGCACATCGCCGGGTTCCAAACACTGCGCCAGATCGCGCACGCCGGCATCTTGCAATGGGGCATCACTGCCGCGCACAACCAGCATTCGCGCCGCATCACGCGGGCGCACGGGGCGCAGCGCTATGCGGTCCTGCGGGAGCTCAAAATCGAACAGGTCAACTTTCATATGCCGAAGCCCCTAATCGCAGGCGGCGGCGCTGGAAAGTCCTGAGAACGCTTATTGCTCCAATGGAGCGTTCAGCAAATCAGCCGTGATCGTCTCTTCCACAGGGGGAGCAGGCGGCGCTGGCGGGGCGCGGTTGTCACTGGCGAGTGAAGCTTGCACGATGCGCGTGGGGTTTTGCGGCGGCTCGCCCTTATTGATCGCGTCGACGCCTGCCATATTATCAATCACGCGGCCAAAATTGGTGTAGCGCTTATCAAGGCTGAAACGCGGATAAAACACGATGAAAAACTGGCTGTTGGCGCTGTTTTCTTCACTCGCCCGGGCCATGGCGAGACTGCCGCGAACATGCGGCATGGGGTTAAATTCCGCTTCGAGGTCGGGCAATTCCGACCCGCCCTGCCCGGTTCCGGTGGGATCACCGCCCTGAGCCATAAATCCATCGATGACGCGGTGGAAAATAATGCCATCGTAAAAGCCGCGGCGAGTCAGTTCCTTGATCCGCTCAACATGCGTGGGCGCCCATTCGGGCATCAGGCGGATCGACACGCGTTCGCCGTTGGACAGATCCAGCACCCAGACATTTTCGGGATTGGCGCTCACATCATAATTGATCGGCGCAAAGGTGCGCGGCGCGGTAGGCGCCTCGTCTTCGTCCTGTGCGGATGCAATAGAGGGATTGAAAGCCAAAGTGAGCGCGGCAAATCCGGCGAGAAATGTCTTAGGCATAGCAAAAGTTTTGATCGTTTTTTCCAACATGCGCGCGTCTTAACCAGAGCAGGCTGACACTTCAATGAATGATGCGAGCGCCCCAGCCAATAATCCCCGCGCCAATAATGCCTGCGCCGATCATACTCGCGCTAATAATCACCGCGCCTGCCGATTTTCTCCACCCGTGCGTTCACATCCTTGCAGATCTGCTCGCTAACAAACGGAGTGACATCGCCGCCATAAATGGCGATTTCCTTGACCAGTTTGGAGGCGATGGGTTGCAGGGACACATCGGCCATCAAAAAGACGGTCTCAATCTCTCCATCCAATTGCTGGTTCATGCCCGCCATCTGATATTCGTATTCAAAATCAGCCACCGCGCGAAGGCCCCGCACGATAACGCTAGCCCTTTGCGCGCGGGCGAATTTCATCAACAGCGCATCAAAGCCAACGACTTTGACATTGTCGATCCCCATATCTGCCACTTCGCGCTTGACCATGGCAAGGCGTTCGTCGGTCGTGAACATGGGGTTCTTGGACGGATTGGTGGTGACGCCGATGATAAGATCATCCACCAGCTTAGCCCCGCGCCTGATGATATCGGCATGGCCCAAAGTGATCGGGTCGAATGTTCCGGGGTAGATCCCGATGCGGCGTGTCATGGGTAGAACTCCTCCCATTCTATCGTGTAATCAACATTTCCATCGCTTGGAGTGATAGTGACTTTCTCACTCACCCGGTCATCCAATTTATACAAAAAGGCGTTTCGAGAAGCTCTGGAAAAACCAATATCGCTCATGCCTTTTCGCAAAGACGCTACGCAATTGCTGTCCGCGCTGAAAACTCGATTAACCACGCGCAGGCCTTCGGGTGTGTCTCCGTTCGACATTCTAAGCGGCCGAACTTCTTCGCACGCATCAGCGGCAAATCGGACAATGAACATCTCAGTCAAATTGTCAGGCTCTTGCTCGCACGCGGCCAATGCGGACAGACAGGCAGACAGAATGAAAAGCCGCGCTCTCACCGGTCCCGCTCAACAATAAACCGAGCCAGCGCGCGCAGCATATCCGCTTCTGCGCCGTACGAACCAAGCCGCTCAACCGCCTGATCCACCAGCATCCGCGCCTGATCGCGCGCTTTATCCGCGCCCATCAGGGTCACAAATGTCTGCTTGCCCTGGCTTTCGTCCTTGCGCAGCGCTTTGCCCGCCTTTTCCTCATCGCCCGACACATCCAAAAGGTCATCAGCAATCTGGAAAGCAAGGCCAATATCGCGCGCATAGGCCCGCAGGTTCGCGCGGCCTTCGGGCGGTACTTTGCCCAGCACCGCGCCCATTTCAACGCTGGCTGCCAGCAAAGCGCCCGTTTTCAATTGTTGCAGCCGCGTGATCGCCTGAAGGTCGTATTCCACCCCTTCTTCATCGGCGACCATATCCATCATCTGACCGCCCGCCATGCCGCTCATCCCGCTCGCCTGGCCAAGCGTCGCGATCAATTCTGAGCGTGTGAACGGATCGGTGCTCGTCCCGCTATCGGCCAAAATCTCAAACGCCAGCGCATGCAGCGCGTCCCCTGCGAGCACAGCGGTTGCCTCATCAAATTTGCGATGCAGGGTTGGCTTTCCATGGCGCAAATCATCATCGTCCATGCACGGCAGATCATCGTGGATCAGCGAATAGACATGGATCGCCTCTATCGCAGCCCCTGCCCGCAAAGCCGCATCGCGCGACACGCCGAACAATTCCGCCGTGCTGACAAGCAGGAATGGGCGCACCCTTTTGCCCCCGCCAATCGCGGCATAGCGCATGGCCTCTACCAGCCGGGCGCTGGTGTCATCAGGCACGGGCAAGAACGCATCAAAGACCGAATCCACTTCGGCCTGAACCCGTTTCAGCTCAGCTGCGAGCCCATCATTGGCAACCTCTTGCAACGCCACGTCAACCCGCCTTGTCGAACGGCGCAGTGCCCGATGGCGCGCCATCTGCACCCGTCACAATCTTCTCAATCCGCGCCTGGGCTGCATCCAGCCGCTTCTGGCACGCCTCACGCAGGCGCTCGCCTTTTTCATACAGATTGATCGACTGGTCGAGCGGAACATCGCCGCGCTCCAGCTGCTGCACGATCTGCTCAAGCGCGATCAACGCGTCTTCAAAGCTGAGCTGTTCAATTTCGCCGCCGCTTTGCGCGGAACTATTTGCCTCATCCATGCGCTCAAGCATTGGACATGCAATATCACCCGGTCAAGACCGGGACGAATGAAGGATAGAGACAAATGACAAATTACCTCATCGCCTTTGGCATTGCCGCCGTCACCTTTGGCGCGATGGATGCGATGTGGCTTAGCTGGGCCGGGCCAAATCTGTACCGCCCGATTATCGGCGAGATTATGGCCGATAACTTCAATATGGGCGCAGCCGGAGTGTTTTACGTCCTCTATCTGCTTGGCATGATGTGGTTTGGCATCAAACCCGGCCTTGAAAGCGGTGACTGGACCAAAGCCCTGCTCAACGGCGCGTTGCTCGGCGCGCTATGCTACGCGACTTTTGACTTGACCTCGCAAGCAGTTTTTAAGGTATGGGCCACGAAAATAAGTGTCATGGATATCTGCTGGGGCGCGTTCGCAACGGGCACGACCAGCGCGATTGCCACCTGGGCAACGCTTAAGATAACCAGCTAAACGGGTCAGGAATTGGGAGCGAAAGCATGTTTATTGGTCATTTCGCTCCTGCTTTCCTCGCCGCCTCTGTCACACAGCGCCGCGCCAACGGGCCGGGCATCGCCACAATGTTTGTGGCCGCGCAATTGGTGGATTGGGCGTTTTTCATCCTTGCCTTTGCTGGGATAGAGAAAATGCGCATTGATCCTGATGCGACCGTGATGGTGCCGTTTGATCTGTATCACCTGCCTTATACTCACAGCTTAACAGGCTCTGCCGCATTTGCGCTTGGGTTTGCGCTGTTTGTGTGGATCAAACACAAGGATGCAGTGGGCGCTTTTCTCGCTGGCCTTGTAGTAATCTCGCATTGGGGGCTCGACTGGCTGACCCACCGCCCCGATTTAACGCTGACCGGCAGCGGGGAAGCTTATGGTTATGGCCTGTGGAACTACCCTGAAATCGCGATGCCGCTGGAACTGGGCATCACTTTGGGCGCGTTTCTCATTTATCTGCGCCGCAGCAAGGGGCCGTTGCTGCCCCCGCTGGTGCTGATCGGTACCTTGGTCACTTTGCAGATGGTCAATTGGTTTGCCCCCCATCCCGAAGCGGCTGGGCCGTTTGTCTATGGCCAGGCGCTGCTCGCCTTTGCGATTCTCACAGGTCTTGCATGGTGGCTTGGGGAGAACCGCTATGTGATGCGAAAAGCTGGCTTGGCCTCAGCCCTTAGCTGACATATGGGCATGGGCCATGAGTGAACAGCCAAGCCCCACCGCCCCGAGCCAAAACACCAGCGAAATCACCGACGAGATCGTCGAACAGCACGGCTTTTCGCACGAGGAATACGCGCAGGTGCTCAAATCATTGGGCCGCGTGCCCAATATGGTGGAGCTGGGCATCTTCTCCGTCATGTGGTCAGAGCATTGCAGCTACAAATCATCGCGACTGCATCTGAAGAAATTGCCGACCGAGGCCCCCTGGGTAATTTGCGGCCCCGGTGAGAATGCGGGCGTTATTGATATTGGCGATGGTCAGGCGGCAATCTTCAAGATGGAGAGCCACAACCACCCCTCTTACATTGAACCCTATCAGGGCGCGGCAACCGGCGTTGGCGGGATTTTGCGCGATGTCTTCACCATGGGGGCAAGGCCTGTTGCGAATGCCAACGCGCTGAGGTTCGGACGGCCCGAACATCCCAAGATGAAGCATCTCGTGCAAGGCGTGGTCGCAGGCATTGGCGGATACGGCAATTGCGTGGGCGTGCCGACCGTGTGCGGGGAGACGAATTTCCATCCCGCCTATGATGGCAATATCCTCGTGAACGCGATGACAGTGGGCGTCGCGGATACGGACAAGATCTTCTATTCCGCGGCCACAGGCGTCGGAAATCCGATTGTTTATGTCGGATCAAAGACGGGCCGCGATGGTATTCACGGCGCGACCATGGCGAGCGCTGATTTTGAAGAGGATGCGGAGGCCAAGCGCCCCACCGTGCAAGTGGGCGATCCCTTCACCGAAAAGCTGCTGATCGAGGCGTGTCTCGAACTGATGGCAACCGATGCGATTGTCGCCATTCAGGATATGGGGGCAGCCGGCCTGACCTCATCCAGCGTCGAAATGGCGACCAATGGGAAAGCGGGCATCCGGCTCGATATGGACAAGGTTCCCTGCCGCGAAGAGGGCATGACGCCTTACGAAATGATGCTTAGCGAGAGCCAAGAGCGGATGCTGATGGTGCTCAAACCCGGCAAAGAGGCCATGGCGCAGGCGATCTTCGAAAAGTGGGAACTGGATTTCGCCGTGATCGGCGAGGTTACTGATACGCGGCACATGGTGCTCGAATGGGGCGGCGAAGTGGTGTGCGATATTCCGCTTGGACCATTGGCAGCAGACGCGCCGGAATATGACCGGCCCTATCTGTCGAAAGAGGAATACAAGGCATGGGCGCAGGTTAAGCCCTTGGATGAGGTGCCGGAAAGCACCGACATCGGCGCGGACTTGCTCAAGCTGATGGCCAGCCCCGCCCTTGCCTCGCGCCGCTGGATTTCCGAGCAATATGACAGCCAGGTTATGGGCGACACGCTGCAAACTGGCGGCGATGCCGGTGTTGTGCGTGTGCACGGCACCAACAAAGCGCTCGCGCTGACCACCGATTGCACGCCGCGCTATGTCTATGCTGATCCCTATGAAGGCGGCAAGCAGGCGATTGCCGAGGCGTACCGGAACCTGTGCGCAGTGGGCGCACGGCCCCTCGCGGTGACAAACTGCCTGAACTTCGCCAATCCTCAGCGGCCCGAGATCATGGCGCAATTTGTCCATGCTCTTGAGGGTATGGGCGATGCCTGCCGCGCTTTGGACTTCCCGATCGTTTCTGGAAACGTGTCACTCTACAATGAAAGCAAGGCGACAGGCGGAGGCAGCGCCATCCTCCCTACGCCCGCGATTGGCGGGGTCGGCATTATCGATGATGCGTCCAAGATGATGACGATGGGGTTTAAGGAGGAAGGCGATGCAATCTACCTTCTTGCACCGGAATTCTGGGCAAAGCCGGATCCAACCCGATCTCACCTTGGCAAATCGCTGTGGCTCGAATTGGTCAAAGACGTCAGAGATGGTCGCTCGCCGCCAGTAAATCTGACAGCTGAAATCGGTGCGGGTCAGATTGTTCGCAAGTTGATCGGCAAAGGATTGTTAAGCGCGGTGCATGATATCTCAGACGGCGGTTTGGCCGTAGCCTTGTCGGAAATGGCAATGTCAGGTGGCAAAGGCGCAGAGGTAACCTCGAACGATGCCTACACCGCTTCACAATGGTGGTTTGGCGAGGATCAGGCCCGCTATGTGATCACGGTAGCATCTGACAACATCGAAGCATTCAATGCAATCGTTGCTGAGGGACCAGATATTGAGGAAGCCGAGATGGTTGGCCTTACGCGCATCGGAACAGTCGGAGGGGAAAACGTATTGAACGTCCCCCTCACCGACCTGCGCGCCGCGCACGCCAGCTTCTTTCACGACTGGATGGGCCAATAAAACGAAACCGCTCATGCTGAGCTTGTCGAAGCATCGCACTTTTCTTCTGGCACCTTATCAAAAGTGAAGTGCGGTCCTTCGACAAGCTCAGGACGAGCGGGGAAAGTGTTTGCTCATGCTCCAGCCCCTACTCCACTACGGCGGGCATTGGCTTGTCCCCTTCGCTATCGGCTGGCTCATCTGGCGCGATAACTGGTGGCGCGCCGGACTAATCATTGCGAGCGCAAACCTGATCGACCTCGACCATCTGCTCGTCAGCCCTATCTTCGACCCGAACCGCTGCTCAATCGGGTTTCACCTGCTGCATGGCTGGCAAGCTGCCCTTGCCTTCACCGCAATGCTCGCAGTGCCCAAATGGTGGATACGTGCCTTTGGCGTAGGCGCGCTTTGGCATCTTTGCGTGGACTATGGCGATTGCGTGATGCAGACATGGTGATGTGACCGCGGACCTCTCCAGCAAAGCTACCCTAACCCTCGTCGCCTTTATCGTGTTTGTCGACATGATGGGGATCGGGCTCATCGTGCCTGTCATGCCATCTTTGCTCGAAGAGATGACGGGCCTTGCCGAGGCGCAAACCGCGAGCATTGGCGGCTGGCTGCTGTTTGCCTATGCGGTGATGCAGTTCCTGTTTGCGCCCGTTATTGGCGGATTGTCCGACCGGTTTGGCAGGCGGCCCATCTTGCTCGTCACCGTGTTCCTGCTCGGCATTGATTACATCATCATGGCGCTCGCGCCTGATTTGTGGTGGCTGTTTGCAGGGCGCATCCTCTCGGGCATTATGGGCGCGAGCTGGGCTGCGGCCAATTCGTGCATTGCCGATATCGCCGGGCCGCAGGATCGCGGAAAACTGTTTGGAATGCTGGGCGGTGCAGGCGCGAGCGGGTTTGTCATTGGCCCTGCAATCGGCGGCACTTTGGGCGAATATTCGGTGCGCGCGCCGTTTTTTGCAGCGGCCATTTTGTGCATAGGCGGCGCGGTAATCGGCTGGTTTGCCCTGCGCGAAACTTTGCCGAAGGATCGCCGCCGCCGCTTTACGATGGCGCGCGCCAATCCGCTGGGAACGATATTTGAGATGTCGAAAACGCCGCTCATCCTCGGCTTTCTCAGCGTGATATTCCTGATGCAGACCGCAGCGCAATCCACCATGGCGGTGTGGTCATATTACACTCGGCTCAAATTTGATTGGAGCGAATTTGATATTGGGCTCGGTGTTGCCTTTTACGGTCTGATGCTCGCCTTTACGCAAGCTGGCCTGACAGGCGTTTTGATTAAGCGTTTTGGCGTGAAAGCCACCGCGATCGGCGGGCTGGTTATCGGCCTGCAATCCTATGTCCTGATGGCATTCGCACCAACCGGCTGGTTTTTGATCTTTGCGATTGTGGTTGGCAGCATTGCAGGCGTCACATTTCCCGCCATCCAACAAATGATGAGCGAGCGGATTTCCGAAGACGCACAGGGCGAGTTACAAGGCGCGGTCGCCTCCACCATGAGCATTACCAGCGTTTTTGGTCCGGTTATGATGACCAGCGTTTTCGCGGTCTATGCCGATGACACCGGGCTCTATTTCCCCGGCGCACCATTCCTGCTGTCCGCCATGTTCGGCTATGCCGGTCTCGCGGTTCTGTGGCGCGTTACCCGCCAGATTGCGCAGCGAACGCCCGGCTAAGCAGGCGCTGCATCGTTGATTGCAATGTCGTGTTCGCCGTAACCCTCGCTCTCCAATTGCGCGAGGCATTCGCGGTAGAGCACGGGCTTGCCGATATTCATTTCCGCGCGGACGTCATCAATGTCACGGGCCATCATCGCTTCAACATCCATATGGCTGAGCTTTGCTGCAGCCTTGCCCAGATTGCGCCCTTCGCGAATGGCGGCATAGATCGGGGCTGATGTGCCCGTTGCCTTCTTAATCTGACGCGCGGCGGCATAGGCGATAAATTTGACGCCCAGATTGTGATCTTGCTCATAGGAAAAGCCGAGCAAAGCCGCTTCGCCCAAAGCATCGCGGCCATACCCTGTCAGGATGTGCGACAAATCATGCGTATCGCGCAGGCGGCACGTGTACCATTCCAGCTGATCATTCGGCCGTTCGTGGCGGGGCCGCCAATCATAGCTTTCAGCCTGAAGGCCAGCAGCAGATAACCCTTCGCGTTTCATAAAGCGGATGTAATGCTGCGCCAAAGTGTTCGGCCCGCAATCGGCCCAGCGCGCATGATCATCAAGCATCTCGCCAATCGGCAACACGTCTTCGCGCTGCATAAATTCGCGCGCTTTGGGCGTTGCGACGAAATTGCGAGCCTTATCCAGAACTCTGCGGCCTGACAGCGCCTCGATAATGTAGAACACCTGTTTGGTGTCCTCTTTATCGGCCACCAGCTTGCGGAAATGGCGCAGCGCGGTGAACGGGCGGAAACCGCTGATTTTGCGGTCGGGCGCAAGGAAAGGAAGGTCGATGGTAGCCATGGTTTGTCTCGTAAATCCGAATCTCAATAACCAGTCATTGGAATGCAACCTACATCAATGTTAGTAAGATGTCCAGCGCGTTGACTAGAGCGGCGCAAGAGCGGATAGGCTTGGGCTATGAAGACCCACGAAACGGCCCCTTACGCCCTTGAACAATTGAGCGATGATGAAGCGATAGAGCGGGCGCGCACTTTTCGCGACACGACCAAAACGCGCCGCACCTGCCGCTATTTCGCTGACACGCCCGTGCCGCGCGAAGTGATCGAAGCGGCCATTGAAGCCGCCGGCACCGCGCCAAATGGGGCAAACCACCAGCCATGGCATTTCGCGGTGATTGAAAGCGCAGACAAAAAACGCGCAATCCGCGAAGCCGCCGAAGCCGAAGAACGCCGCTTTTACGGCGAAGAAG
The DNA here is from genome assembly GCF_057365035.1 of Erythrobacter sp. JB1-15. NCBI lineage: Bacteria > Pseudomonadati > Pseudomonadota > Alphaproteobacteria > Sphingomonadales > Erythrobacteraceae > Erythrobacter > Erythrobacter sp. JB1-15. The sequence goes on along the minus strand of NZ_CP200295.1, from coordinate 2,674,717 downwards.
GCAGCAAACCCAAGGCATCAGATGAATGGCTGGGCGCATTGAAAGACCTTGGCACCGATGCGGATAAGCCTTTTCTCGAAAACGCGCCTTATCTCATCGCGGTTTTCGCCCAGCGCAAAGGTGGGATTGAAGAGGATGGCAAAACGCAGAATTACTACGTCAATGAAAGCGTCGGGATCGCCTGCGGCCTGCTGATCGCGTGTCTGCACGAGGCGGGATTGGCAACTTTGACCCACACGCCCTCCCCCATGGGTTTCCTGCGCGAGGCGTGCGAGCGGCCCGAATGGGAAAAGCCGTTGATGATTGTCGTGGTGGGCCGCCCTGCCAAGGACGCGACAGTGCCAGCGCATGCCTTGAAGAAAAAACCGCTGAGCCAGATTGCGAGCTGGCTTTAGTCGCGCACCCACTCATCCTCAGAAATACCCAATAGGCTGAGCACGGCTGTCAAATCGCCGTTATCAATCACGCCATCAGCCGCGGCTTTTGCTTTGGGTTTGGCGTGGTAGGCAAAGCCATAGGTCGCGGCTTCGATCATTGGGATGTCATTCGCGCCATCGCCAATTGCCAGCGTCCAGGGATGGGTATCAAGCGCGGAGGCTTCAGCTTCCAGAACCTCGCGCTTTGTGGAGCTGTCGACGATTGCCCCCTCAAGCGCGCCTGTCAGCTTGCCGCCAGTTACTTCGAGCCGATTGCCGACCACACGATCAAATCCCAATTCTTCGGCCACACGGTCTGCGAAGTGGTGAAACCCACCTGTGACCAGCACCGTTTTGCAGCCCTTGGCTTTCAGCGTTTGCACCAAAACCCGCGCGCCGGGATTGGCGCGGATGCGCTCTGCAAGACATTGCGCAATCGCGTCTTCGGGTAGACCTTTAAGCAGCGCGACACGCTCTTTCAGCGCGTCTTCGAAATCCAGATCGCCTTGCATCGCGCGTTCGGTGATGTCGGCGATCTTGTCTTTGAGACCGGCATAATCAGCCAGTTCATCAATGCATTCCTGCCCGATCATGGTGGAATCCATGTCGGAGACGAAGACATTGGGAATGCGAACCATTTCGCTGGCAAATAATGTATCACATTTTCCGAAGTGAGGGTGCATCACATTGAGGGCATATCCGGTGTCCTCTATGTTCAAGTGCAGTTGGAGAACGGTCTGAGGGATCGGTAGACGAACACCTGAAATCACCTGCATGTGAGCAACGGGCCACGCCTGACGGAAGCCGCCCAGAATTGAGCTGCCCTTGGGATGCTCGCTCTTGAAATCGCGAAGCTGTGTTTCCCAATTCTGATTGTCTGCTATCAGCCGCGCTATGAGCACTATCGAAGACCCTCTTTCCAAACCTGTCGCGCTCATTGCAGGCCCCACTGCAAGCGGCAAGAGCGCATTGGCCGTGGACCTTGCAAAAACGCTTGAAAAAGCCGGGCGCGAGGCGGTGATCCTGAATGCGGACAGCGCGCAGGTCTATTCCGATCTGTCCATCCTGTCTGCCCGGCCCAGCGAGGATGAGATGGGCGGGATCGACCACCGCCTGTTCGGTGCATGGGACGGGGCATGGGCGTGCTCAGCAGCCGATTGGGCCAAGCGTGCGCGCGAGGAAATCGGCGCCTGCCATGCAGCTGGCGTGGTGCCCATACTGGTGGGCGGCACGGGGCTTTATATCAAAGTCCTGCTCGAAGGGATCGCCCCCATTCCCGAAATCAACCCCGAAGTCCGCGCCGCCACTCGCGCGCTTTCAACCGAGGCCGCTTATGCAGCCCTCCAAATCGAAGACCCAGAGCGCGCCGCCGATCTCAATCCCGGCGATACCCAGCGCATTGCCCGCGCACTGGAAGTGAAACGATCCACTGGCGTGACGCTGGGCGATTGGCAATTGTCCAAAACCGGCGGGATCGCGGAGGACATCACGCTTTACCCCGCCGTCCTGATGCCGGAGCGTGAATGGGTCTATCAACGCTGCGACAAACGCTTTGGCATGATGGTTGATAACGGCGCGCTGGAAGAAACCGAAACCCTGGTTGCGCGCGGGCTTGATCCTGATCTTCCAGTTATGCGCGCCATCGGAGTGCCGGAATTGAGCGAGCATCTGGCCGGGCGGCTGTCGATGGCGGATGCGATCATCAGCGCCCAGCAATCCACGCGCAATTACGCCAAGCGCCAGTTCACCTGGCTGCGCAACCAGTCTCCGGAAGAATGGCCGCAAATTGAGTCCGAAAATTACGATGCGTCAAAAATTTTTGGTTCATTATTACAAAAATAACGCTTGACGCATCATAATATGCCCTCTAGCGCGGCCTCGAAGACGCAATTTAATACGGCGCGGCGGTTCGGTTCTTGGAATTGTCCAACGCATCGCTTAACGATGGTCAAAGAAGCATATAGAGGAAGGCAATCTGATCATGTCCATTATTTTGACTGTGGTGGTTACGGGCTGATCGGGCGTTCTTCATACGAATACCCGGAACGGCCCGATGCGAATAACCGCCTCGGGCCTTTTTTGTTTTGAATTGAAAGATTTGGGAGACGCACGTGGCGCAACCATCTGGTGCCGCAATTCTGGTTCAGGGCCTGATAGATCAGGGGGTCGAATATGTGTTCGGCTATCCCGGCGGCGCGGTCCTGCCGATTTACGACGAACTGTTCGGCGATGAACGCATTCGCCACATCCTCGTCCGCCACGAGGCCGGCGCGGCGCATGCCGCCGAAGGATATGCGCGCGCGACCGGCAAGCCGGGCGTTGTTCTGGTCACATCCGGCCCCGGCGCAACCAATGCGGTAACCGGCATTGCCGATGCGTGGATGGATTCGATCCCGCTTGTCATCATCACTGGCCAAGTGCCCACCGCATTGATCGGGTCCGATGCGTTTCAGGAAGCCGATACCGTCGGCATCACGCGCCACTGCACAAAGCACAATTATCTGGTCAAAGACCCCTCTGATCTTGCCGCCACCATTGAAGAAGCGTTCTGCATTGCAACGACGGGCCGGCCGGGTCCGGTTGTGATCGACATTCCCAAAGATGTGCAGATCGCAGTGCCTTCCAAAAACCGCGCTTCAAAACTCACCGCAACACACCGCTATACCCCGCAAATGGTCGCCCCCGCTGAACAGATCAGCGAAGCGGTGGAGTTGATTGCCAGTGCCCAGCGGCCCATCTTTTACACAGGCGGCGGCGTTATCAATTCCGGCCCGCAGGCCACTGAATTGCTGCGCCAGTTTCAAGATCTAACCGGCGCGCCCACCACATCGACGCTGATGGGGCTTGGCGCGTTTCCATCTGAGCATCCCGATTGGCTGGGAATGTTGGGAATGCACGGCACTTACGAAGCCAATATGGCGATGAACGGGGCCGATGTGATGGTTTGCATCGGCGCGCGCTTTGATGACCGGGTGACCGGCAGGCTCGATGCGTTTTCGCCCGGTTCGAAGAAAATTCACATCGATATCGACCGGTCCTCGATCAACAAAACGGTGCCGGTGGACCTTGGTATTGTGGGTGATTGCGCGACTGTGCTTGACCAGATGATCGAGGCGTGGGGTGCGCGAAGCCCGCAGGATATGGGCGAATGGAAAGCGCGCATTGCCGGATGGCGTGCGCGTGAATGCCTGGCTTACCCGGGCAAATCCAAGAAACATCCCGATATGATCATGCCGCAAAAAGCGGTGGAGCGGCTGCATGCTTTAACGCACGAACAATCACCCATCATCACCACCGAAGTGGGCCAGCACCAGATGTGGGCGGCGCAATATTTCGGATTTGAACAGCCGAACAAATGGCTGACTTCCGGCGGGCTTGGCACGATGGGTTACGGCCTTCCCGCAGCGATCGGCGCGCAATTGGGGCATCCCGATGCCCTGGTGATCGACATCGCAGGCGAAGCCAGCATTCAAATGAATATTCAGGAACTTGGCACGGCATCGCAATACCGTCTGCCGGTGAAGATTTTCATCCTCAACAATGAATATATGGGCATGGTGCGCCAGTGGCAGGAGCTGACTTACGAAAGCCGCTATTCCAATTCCTATTCCGACAGCCTGCCTGATTTCGTCGCTTTGGCGCAGGCGTATGGGTGGAAAGGTATTCGCATCCACGGCGAGGATGAGCTGGATGCAGGCATTCAGGCGATGATCGATTATGATGGCCCGGTGATTGTCGATTGCCTTGTAGCTCAAGATGCCAATTGCCTGCCGATGATCCCATCGGGCGCAGCGCACACCGAAATGCTGCTGTATGGTGACAGCGTCGATGGCACGATGGATGACGAAGCCAAAGCGCTCGTCTAAAGCGCAGCAGACAAGCGGAAAGACAAACACACCCATGAAAATCAAAAGCGCCGAAACAGAGCGCCATGTCCTTGCGATAACGGTCGATAATGAGCCGGGCATTCTTGCCAAGATCACCGGCATGTTCACCGCGCGCGGCTATAACATCGACAGCCTTACCGTGGCCGATATTTCCGACGATCATGCCGTCAGCCGGATCACGATTGTGACCAATGGCCCGCCAGAAGTGATCGACCAGATCGAGGCGCAACTGGAACGGCTGGTGCCGGTTCACAAGGTTATCGACCTAACGGCGGCTGGCCCGCATGTGGAACGCGAATTGGCGCTGATCAAAGTGGCCGGCACTGGCGACAAGCGTGTCGAAGCGCTGCGGATCGCGGATGTGTTCCGTGCGCAAGTGGTCGACACCACCACCGAAAGTTTCGTGTTCGAACTCACCGGCGCGCCGGACAAGATCGACAGCTTTATCGCGCTTATGCGCGGCCTTGGACTGGTTTCCGTGGGCCGATCCGGCGTAGTCGGCATGATGCGCGGCGTCGACGGCACAACCTAATTCATCCCGATATTCAGCAATTTAAAAGGAATACTTCACAATGAAAGTCTATTACGACGCCGATGCCGACCTTGATCTGGTAAAGTCGAAGAAAATTGCCGTTCTCGGCTATGGCTCGCAAGGGCACGCGCATGCACAAAACCTGCGCGATAGCGGCGTTGGCGAAGTTGCCATTGCTCTGCGCGAAGGATCAGCGACCGCGAAAAAGGCAGAGGCAGCAGGCTTCAAGGTGCTGTCCAACACCGAAGCGGCCAAATGGGCCGATATTCTGATGATCCTTGCCCCTGATGAACATCAGGCCGCAATCTATGCCGACAATGTGCATGGCCACATGAAGCCGGGCAGCGCGCTCGCATTTGCACACGGGCTCAACATTCACTTTGGCCTGATTGAGCCGCAGGACGATATCGACGTCATCATGATCGCGCCCAAAGGGCCGGGCCACACGGTGCGCTCTGAATACACACGCGGCGGCGGGGTGCCTTGCCTTATCGCAGTGCATCAGGATGCCAGCGGCAGCGCGCATGACACCGCCCTTGCCTATGCCAGCGGCGTTGGCGGCGGGCGCAGCGGCATTATCGAGACAAACTTCCGCGAAGAATGCGAAACCGATCTGTTTGGTGAGCAAGCGGTGTTGTGCGGCGGGATCACGCATTTGATCCAGGCTGGGTTCGAAACTCTGACAGAGGCCGGATACGCGCCTGAAATGGCCTATTTCGAATGCCTTCACGAAACCAAGCTGATCGTTGATCTGCTGTATGAAGGCGGCATTGCCAACATGCGCTATTCGATCAGCAACACCGCCGAATATGGCGATATCAAAACTGGTCCGCGCATCATCACTGATGAAACCAAAGCGGAAATGAAGCGGGTTCTTGAAGACATCCAAGCTGGCCGTTTCGTCAAAGACTTCGTACTGGACAACCGCGCAGGCCAGCCAGAACTCAAAGCATCGCGCAAAGCGGCAGAAGCGCATCCGATCGAGAAAACGGGCGCAGAGCTGCGCGCGATGATGCCGTGGATCAGCGCCAACAAGCTGGTCGACAAAGCCAAGAACTAAAGGGTATGCGGGCGTCATTATGGACGCCCGCCCACCTTCCCGCCCGCCTGCCCTTCCGCCTGTTCACCCGCTTATTTATGTCGCCATGGCGATCATCGGGATCGTCATCGTTGCGCGCGCCTATATGAACGTCAAAGGCCCTGAAGACTTTGAAATCACTGTCACACAGGAACAGGTGCAGGAATTTGCCCGCGCACAATTGAACGAGCTGCAACAGCAATCCTTTGCCCGGGACATCGAATTGTGCGGCATCATCTTTGAAGGCACAGGCGGCGAACTGGGCGCATCTGACCCGCGCCCGGGGGATGAGGCAAGCTGCGGCATCCAGTATTTCGATGAGCCGGGAATGCGCCCTGTGGCCAGCTATCATACGCATGCCGCTCAGAACGATGATTATGACAGCGAAGTGCCTTCAACGTTTGATCTGGAAAGCGATGCGGCGGCGGGCATGGATGGCTATGTCGCGACCCCTGGGGGGCGGTTTTGGCATGTCGATGCGAGCGAACCGTCCGCCAATATGGTGTGCGGAGCCGGATGTCTGGCGCAGGATCCGGGTTACAGATCCTGCCCAGCGCTTGATCCGCTGCCGCGCTACACTCTTACAGAATTGCGAGCGCGGCAGAGCGGGCCATTGCCTGATTGCTGAGGGTTGAGAGGCGAAAGCGCCTGCATCCATTCTCAGCCATTTGAAAAAAGAGTGTGACCAGCAGGATTTAGGAGGAAACTCCCACCGGCCACACCCAATCTACGCGCCTTCAGGCAGTCGGCGCGCAATCTGATCCGGAACAATCCGCTTCGCATGCCGAGGCATCGCAAGCTGCACCGCAGGCCGCCGCGCCACATGCTGCGGCACCGCAAGCCGCCGCACCGCAGGCATCCGCGCCGCAACCCGAAGCATCACACACCGCACCGCAGGCCGAGGCATCGCACGCCGCAGCGCAGGCCGAGGCATCGCACGCTGCGCCGCAGGCAGACGCTGAACAGGCCGAGGCGCTGCACGCTGCCGCCGCGCAGGCTGCTGCCTGACGTTTTGCGCGTTTCTTTGCTTCTTTGCGCGCTTTGCGTTCAGCACGGGCAGCTGCGCGATCAGCGGAGGAGTAAGACGAGCTGCTGGAGACACCGCGCGCACCGCACGGAAATTCTGCCATCGCTGGCGCGCCAGCACTCGCTGCGGCAAGACCGCCTGCAACCATCAACATCTTCGCAAGGCTTGTGGATTTTGACATAGGTAATTCCTTCAAAAATCAGTGCATTCGTGAAATGGTTTTCAATCAATCGCCGAATTTCTTGCCATCGGGCGTTTTGGCCCAGGCCGGATCGGATTTGGCAATGAAGCCATCGATATCGCCCAGCCATGTCTTTTGGACGTTCTGGTTGAAGTTCAAATAGAGTTTGCCACCGTGGATTTTGTACAAGGTGGGATCACCCGGCGCGAGCGAACCGCGGCTCATGGCCCAGGCGCAGTGTCCGCCATATTGCGGCGCATAGGCATCGGGATCGGCTTTGAACGCATCGGCATTGGCCTTGGATGCAAAGTGCCAGACAGCGCCGTCATGCTTTACAGCGAATTTCGCGCTGCCTTTTTGCGGCACACCATTGCCTTTGAAATAGCTGACCGTGTCATAGCCGCTCACCGCGATATCAGCGCCTTCGACGCCAACAAAAATGCCGCCATCAGCAGAAACGGGCGCGCTCAGCGCAATAGGTGCGGCCAATGCAGCAAAGGCAAGGCCGATATGAGATAGTTTCATCGGGGTTCTCCTAGAATTTGTAAGTCTGGCCCGTTCTTGCAAACACATTGGCCAACAAGCGCATAAGCCAGACAAAAAACGTGCGACGACCACCGGGCAGACAATCAGATAGGGGCGTCAGGGGGTTGGTCAGCAGGGGAACTGACCGGGGTTCCTGATTGCCGCCCAGTGGCCGCGCACATCTGGTATTCGCGGGGATGTCCGGATTGGTGACACCCGGCACAAAAAAATTTCGAAAAAACCGCGCACGCCTGCAAAAAGCGCAATATCGATAGGGCCGAATCGATAGGGCAGAATCGACATCGCAGACGCAATCAGGCAAAAGTCGCGCGCAAGGGGAAAGCAACCGAATATGCGGCTTTCGCAATGTCACAATATTGATGATTTTCGAAAGCTCGCCAAAGCGCGGCTGCCTTTTCCGGTGTTCGATTATATCGACGGCGCGGCCGATGATGAGCTGACCAAAGCGCGCAACACTTCGGCCTATGACAGCGTTGATTTGGTGCCCGATGTGCTTGCGGGGGTTGAACAGATCGACACCTCCTGCACCATTCTTGGCCGCAAAAGCGCTCTGCCCTTGATGCTGTCGCCAACTGCGGTTCAGCGCGCGTTTCACTGGCAGGGCGAAACAGCTGTGGCAAAAGCGGCGGAGAAGTTTGGCTTGTGGTTCGGCATCTCCAGCCTCGCTACCCGCTCAATCGAGGAAATCGCTGAGCTGACGAGCGGGCCTAAGCTGTTCCAGCTTTATGTTCACAAGGACAAGGGCCTCAACACTCATATGATCGAACGCTGTCAGGCGGCCGGCTTTGATGCGCTGGCGCTGACGGTGGATACGATTGTTTCGGGCAAGCGTGAGCGGTGCTTGCGCTCAGGTTTCACCACCCCGCCCCGGTTCACCCCTGCCGCCATTTTCAGTTACGCCACTCGCCCGCGCTGGACGCTTGATTATCTGATGCGCGACAAATTCCGCCTGCCCAATCTTGATACCCATGTGAGCGAGGGATCGAGCAAAGCGGTGAGCATTGCAGAATATTTCAACACCATGCTCGACACATCCATGGATTGGGAAACAGCCGCCGCTTTGCGCGAACAATGGGGCGGCACATTTGTGCTGAAAGGCGTAATGAGCGCCGCCGATGCCCGGCGCGCGGTGGATATTGGCGCGGATGCGATCATGCTGTCCAATCATGGCGGGCGGCAATTGGACGGCAGCCGCACGCCGTTCGATCAATTGCCGGAAATCGTCGATGCGGTGGGCGGAGAAATGGAGATCATCTGCGATGGCGGCGTGCGGCGCGGCACGCATGCGCTCAAAGCACTATGCACCGGCGCAAGCGCAGCATCGGGCGGGCGGCTGTATCTCTATGCTCTTGCCGCAGCCGGGCAGGACGGGGTTGAGCGCGCCTTGTCGATCCTGAAAGACGAGATAGAGCGGGCGATGCGGTTGATGGGGGTCACCCGAATTGACCGGCTAACCCGCGAGCGTTTGCGCGTGCGCTGATAGCTGCGGGATAGCGGATCAGGCGCAGGGGTGTCATAACCGCGTAAAGAACGCGCGCCTTACGGTGCGAACCAATTGCCAATCGGGGGACCAGCCTTGACCATTGCTGCCAAAATCGCAGGTACATTCGCCGCCATGCCGTTGCTGCTTGCTCTGGCTGCATGCGGCACGGCGGAAAATACAGGCGATGCCAGCAGCGCCGCTGATGATTTTGCCGCGCGGATCAAATCGGGCAATCCTGATGCTGCCTCCGAAACAGCGCCTGTGCCGCAGGGGACTGTCGCCCCTACCGTGGCAGAGCCTTTGCCCAATGCCGCCGAAGGCGCCTTTGCCCCCGGCACGGCTACCGATCCCGCCAGCGCCACATGCGGCGCGAATGAAATGGGCCAGTTTATCGGACTTGAAGCGAGCGATGATGTCCAGCTTGCGATCATCAATGTGATCGATGGCGCGAATGAAGTTCGCTTTGTCGCGCCGGGCGGTGAATATGTCCGCCCCGATGCGACCAATCCGCGCCTGAACATTATGCTCGATACTACCAATATCATTCGCGATGCGCGGTGTGGGTGAGGCATAGAAAAACCCCGCCACTCAGATGAGCAGCGGGGCTTTTGAAAGTCGGTTTATCCCGGATCAGTCCTGATAATGTTCATCAGCTGAGTGAGTGGGATAATTGGTGTCGGCTTTTGCGATAAAGCCGGGGATGTCAGCCTGCCAGCGGCCCTGAACATCTTCGTTGAAGTTCAGATACAGCTTGCCATCGACGATCTCGTAAACCTGCGGATCACCCGGAGCGAGCGCATCATTCGCGCCAATGGCCCATGCGCAGTACCCGCCATAGGCTGGTGCATATTTGGCCGGATCTTCGGCAAAGGTGTCTGCGTTTTCAGCGCTGGCAAAACGGTAATCGTACCCTTCGTAACGCACAGTGAATTCCTCTGCGCCTTCCACCGGAACGCCGTCATCGGTGAAATAGCTAACCACGTCATAGCCGGACACAGCCAGCGTACCGCCTTTAGCTTTACGATACACAGGGCCAGTGGCCTCGCCGCCAAGGTCTTTATACAGAGCAGTTTCGGTGGCCGCCTCTGCTGCTGCGGTATCAGTATCAGCCGGAGCATCTGCGGCAGGCGCGCCGCATGCGGCGACTGTGGCGAGAAGTGCGACTGCGAAAAGTGAACGTTTCATAATATGTCCTCCTAAGGGGGTTTTCACCGGCAGCCTGATTGCCGGTACACTCCTGTTTCGCAGACGTGCCAGCAATGGTTACACCGGGCCATAACTTTTTGTCACTCGCCCGCTTGCACCCGCTTCGAAATTCGCACACAAGCATGATTGTAATGCGATATGCTGGCCTTCTCCTACGACTTACGCGCCCTTGGGCGTGATGGCGCGCGTGCCAGTGGCCGCCTGCTGACGCTCAAGGGCTTTTGAACCAAACACCACCTGCCCCTTCGCATTCGAGACACTGCCATCATGCCCATGCTGAAAAACCCTTCGACCAAATACGCGCCCTTTGGCCAGATTGATCTGCCTGATCGCCAATGGCCAAGCCGCCTGATTGAGCGCGCACCGCGCTGGCTTTCCACCGATCTGCGCGATGGCAACCAATCGATCATTGATCCCATGGATGCGGTGAAGAAACGCCGGTTCTTCGATCTTCTCGTCGAAGTCGGCGTGAAAGAAATTGAGGTTGGCTTTCCCAGCGCAGGCGCGACCGAGTTTGACTTTATCTCAGGCCTCGTCAAATCGGATGCTGTGCCTGATGATGTCATGGTGCAGGTTCTCACGCAAAGCCGCGAAGATTTGATCCGCACTTCGTTCGAAAGCCTCGAAGGCGCGCGCGCAGCCATCGTGCACCTTTACAACGCAGTCAGCCCGGCATGGCGCGATATCGTCTTTCGAATGTCGCGCGATGAAGTGCGAGAAATCGCAGCCCACGGCGCAAAAGTGATGCGCGATTGCGCGGCCGAGCGGCCCGGCACCGATTGGCATTTCCAATATTCGCCCGAAACCTTCTCCACCGCAGAACTGGATTTCTCGATTGAGGTTTGCGCTGCGGTGATGGACGTGCTCGCCCCCACGCCGGAAAAACCGATCATCCTCAACCTGCCTGCCACGGTGGAGGCTGCGACTCCCAATATCTATGCCGACCAGATCGAATATTTCTGCAAGCACCTGCCAAACCGCGAAAGCGCGGTGATCTCGCTCCACACGCATAATGACAGAGGCACGGGCGTTGCCGCAGCAGAGCTGGGCCTGATGGCAGGCGCAGACCGGGTTGAAGGTTGTCTGTTCGGCAATGGTGAGCGAACGGGCAATTGCTGCCTCGTCACCATGGGGCTGAACCTGTACACGCAAGGGATCGATCCCGGCCTTGATTTCTCCGATATCGACCGCGTCATCGAAACGGTCGAATATTGCAACGACCTGCCTGTCCATCAGCGGCACCCTTATGGCGGGGAACTGGTCTACACCGCATTTTCCGGCAGCCATCAGGATGCGATCAAGAAAGGATTTGAAGCGCGCACCAGCCAGAACGACGAAGCCTGGCGCGTCCCCTATCTGCCTATCGATCCGGCAGACCTTGGCCGCGATTATGAGGCTGTCATTCGCGTCAATTCGCAAAGCGGCAAAGGCGGTTTTGCCTGGGTGCTGGAACAGGATCAGGGCCTCAAACTGCCCAAGCAAATGCAGGCGGATTTCTCAGCCCATGTTCAGAACCTGGCTGATGAATTGGGCCGCGAATTGAACGCTGCTGATATCTGGGATGCGTTCAAAGCGACTTATCATGTCGGCACCACCGACAGATATTTCAGCCTCGTCGATTACGAAGAAAGCCGCACCCCCGATGGCACCCGCCTGTTCGCGGGCAAGATCGCGGTCGAAGGCGGGCAGCAAAGCGTTTCTGGCAAAGGCAACGGCCTGATATCCAGCGTGGTCAGCACATTGGAAGGCGCGTTCGACCTTGATATCAGAGTGCTCGATTACTCCGAGCACGCGCTCGGCTCTGGCCGCGATGCGCGCGCGGCCGCTTACCTCAAATGCGAAAGCAAAGGCCGCGTCATCTGGGGCTGCGGCATTGACGAAGATGTCGCAACCGCCAGCGTTCGCGCAGTTCTTTCCGTCGCCAATTCAGCTATTGCGGCTTAAAAATTTCCAAGGGAGAATACATGCAAAACCTCTTCGATGTATCGGGCAAAGTGGCTGTCGTGACTGGCGGATCAAGCGGCATTGGCGCGATGATGGCCAAAGGGCTGCTGGTGGGCGGCGCGAAAGTTTACATCACCGCGCGCAAGGCCGACCGGCTTGAGGCCAAAGCCAAAGAGCTTTGCGAATTTGGCGAATGCACCGCGATTGCTGCGGACATGTCAAAGCTGGAAGGGATTGAGGCGTTTGTGGCCGAGGTTTCCAAACACGAAGACAGCGTGGATATCCTCATCAACAATGCCGGGGCGAATTGGGCCGCGCCCTTGGAGCAATTCCCCGAAAAAGGCTGGGACAAGGTGATGGATATCAACATCAAATCGGTGTTTTTCGTCGCGCAGAAATTCCTGCCGCTGTTGAAAGCCGCTGGCACGGCGGAAACCCCCGCGCGCATTATCAACATCGCGTCGATCAATGGCATCCGCAATTCGGGCATGCCGACCTATGCCTATTCCGCCAGCAAATCGGGCGTCATCCATCTGACAGAGCATCTCGCCACCGATCTTGCCTCAAGCCACATCAATGTGAACGCCATCGCCCCCGGCCTCTTCCCCAGCGATATGACCAAGCAGATCGTTGAAAATGACGGCATGGTCGATGCCGCACTGAAAAGCATTCCGCTGCGCCGCATGGGCGAACCTGAAGACATTGCGGGCACTGCCATTTACCTCAGCAGCCGCGCATCGGCCTGGCTGACGGGCAAAACGATTGCGCTGGATGGCGGGATGATTTCGACCGCGTGAGTAAGAGGCGGGAATCACAAACGGATTGGGGACTGACCGGAGAATGAAAATGCTGCGCCAAATGTCTCTATCCATCGCCCTTGTTTGCACGCCTTTGTGGGTGAGCGGTTGCACTGCACCTGCGATTGATCCCGAGCTGGAATCGCAGCTCAACGCCGCCCCGGCAAGCGACATTGCGGCGATGATTGAACCCGAAGCCGACAAGCTGGGCGTCACCGCGCTCAGCGTCACCGTTCTTGAAGACGGATCACCGCCCGAAACCTATTATTTTGGCAGAGCAAAAGCGGACGGGTTGATGCAGGTCGCCAGCCTTTCCAAAGCGGTGGCCGCTGCCGTCATCCTCACTTTGGCAGATCGGCAATCGGTGGGGCTTGATGATGATATACGCTCGCAGATTACCTCGCTTGATATAGCCGCGCTGGAAGGCGGGGACAGGCCGGTGACTTTGCGCCAATTGCTCTCGCACACAACCGGCGCATCGCAATCGGGTTATCCCGGATATCCGCGCGAAAGCGATCTGCCATCTGCCGCTGACATTATCTCCAACCCGCCGCGTATATTCGAAAGCGCTCTGGTGTTTGATGGGGAGCCGGGCGAGTTTCGCTATTCAGGCGGCGGGTATATGATCGCGCAGCTATGGGCAGAAGATGTCTCTGGCCAAAGCTTTGATGCGCTGGCGCAAGACATTTTGCTGGGTCCGCTTGGCCTAGACCAAAGCACATTTGCCCAGCCCATTGATGAAACTGCGATTGCACCGCTGGAAATTATCGGCGCGGATGCAGGCTTTGACATCCTCGATGGTGTGTTTGCCGCTGTTGAGGACAGCTGGCACGATTATCCCGAACAGGCCGCCGCAGGATTTTGGACCACATCTGAAGATTATGCGCGCTTTGTCACCGCGCTGATGGATGCCGCGTCGGGGGAGGAAAACGCTATTCCCTCTGCCATGGCCAAAGCGATGATTACGCCGCAGGTCACGCTTGAAAAGGGGCAGGCTTATGGTCTGGGAACGCAGCTTGTTCTGCATGATGATACCGGGACCAGCGGCGATGTCCGTTATGTCTCTCACAGCGGCGCGAACACCGGATATCGCGCGCTGTTTTCCACGCGGCCCGCATCGCCCGATCAGCCGCGCCGGATTGTCGTATCGATTGCCAATACGACCAGCGGAGCCGCTCTGAATGAAGCGATTGTGTTTGGGCTGACGGACAAGTGATACCATTGCAGGTGGGGGCGTGCGCATTTTCCTACGCTCAGGCAATGGGGTAAGGGACGGTCATGTTTGCTGTTTTCCCCATGCAATCTCTCGCCGTTTGTGGGCGATTTTGGGGAGAGTTTGGCTCTCCCGCGTTTTTATTCCCAGGACCGTGTAACATGCGGTCCATGTCTCGGCTAAGTCATTGGAATCGCACAAAGTTGCAAAAAGCGTCAAGCAAGACGCACGAAGGGGAGAATCAGCCATGAGTGAACCCGCATTAGAGACCATCCTCGAACCCGATCTGCCGATCATCGATCCGCATCATCACCTGTGGGACTTGCGCCCCATGATGCCCATGTTCCCCGAACCGCGCCACCGGTTCATCGAAACGCTGGTGCCAGCGGCCTACTACGCCTTCGATCAGTTCAACGATGAGGTTGCAGCAAGCGGTCACAACATCATCGCCACCGTCTTCATGGAATGCGGCGCGTTCTACAACGCATCCTATGGCGATGCGCTGAAACCGGTTGGCGAAGTTGAGTATGTGAACGGCGTGGCGGCGCAATCCGCCAGCGGCCTTTACGGTGATGCGCGACTGTGCGCCGGGATCATCGGCCATGCCGACCTGACGCGCGGCGCAGCGGCGGGCGACGTGCTCGATGCGCTGCAAGCTGCCTCGCCTGCCCGGTTCAAAGGGATACGCCATCAGGGCGCGTGGGATGCGGACCCCGAAGTGCTTGGCCCGCCCTTCCATGCCCCGCCCCAGCTTTACCGCGATCAGGCCTTCCGCGAAGGGTTTGGCGAGCTTGGCAAGCGCGGCCTGTCATTCGATGCGTGGATATTGGAACCGCAGATCAGCGATGTCACAGACCTTGCGCGCGCGTTTCCCGATACGCCTATCTGCCTTGACCATTGCGGCACTCCGCTGGGCAATGCGAGCTATGCTGGCAAGCTTTCAGAACGCTTCGATGTATGGCGCGATGCGATTGTGGAATTGGGCAAATGCGACAATGTGATGGTGAAGCTGGGAGGGCTAGCCATGCACAATTGCGCCATGCCCGAGGCTGGTCCGGCAGCAGGTGTAGGGTCAGAGGAGCTGGCGGCTTTGTGGAAGCCCTATATCGAAACCTGCATTGAAGCATTCGGGACAAACCGCGCGATGTTCGAAAGCAACTACCCCGTTGACCGGTGGGGCGCGAGCTATCCGGTGCTGTGGAATGCCTTCAAACGGATCACAGCCCACGCGAGCGCGGATGAGAAAGCGGCGCTTTATGCAGGCAATGCAAAGCGGTTCTATCACCTTCAACAGCTTGCGTAGTTGCTCATTGCAACCTAATTCGCTCGCAATTCATAGGAGATAACCTGCAATGCCTCTTCCCGCCCCGTTTGATCGCCTTCGCCTGCCCCTGATCGGATCGCCGCTGTTCATCGTATCAGGGCCAGAGCTGGTGATTGCGCAGTGCAAAGCCGGGATCATCGGAAGCTTCCCCGCGCTGAACGCTCGCCCGCAAAGCCTGCTGGATGAATGGCTGCACCAGATCACCGAAGAACTGGCCAAGCACAACCGCGAAAACCCTGACAAGCCTGCCGCACCCTATGCGGTGAACCAGATCGTCCACAAATCGAACGACCGCGTGATGGCAGACATGGCAACTTGCGAGAAATGGCAAGTGCCGATGGTCATCACATCGCTGGGCGCGCGCACCGAGATATTTGATGCTGTGCGCAATTGGGGCGGCATCACGATGCACGATGTCATCAACAACCGCTTTGCCAACAAGGCGATCGAGAAAGGCGCAGATGGGCTGATCCCTGTTGCCGCGGGGGCTGGCGGTCATGCCGGCACTTTGTCGCCCTTTGCTTTGATGCAGGAAATCCGCGAATGGTTTGACGGCCTCGTCGCGCTCTCAGGCTCCATCGCGCACGGTGCCTCGATCCTGTCAGCGCAAGGTATGCGCGCCGATTTCGCCTATGCCGGAAGCGCTTTCATCGCCACCGAAGAAGCCAATGCGGATCAAGCGTATAAGCAAGGCATTGTAGAGGGCGATGCGAGCGGGATTGTCTATTCCAACCTGTTCACAGGCGTGCACGGCAATTACCTGCGATCCTCGATTGAGAAAGCCGGTCTTGATCCTGACAACCTGCCAACCAGCGATCCATCGAAGATGAACTTTGGATCAGGCGGCAACACCAAAGCCAAAGCCTGGAAAGACATCTGGGGATCAGGCCAGGGCGTTGGCGCGGTGAAATGCGTCGGCACCGTCGAAGACATGGTCGCCCGCCTGGAACGCGAATATCACGAGGCGAAAGCCGGAATGATGGCGAATTCTGACTACACCGCGTGGGCCTCTGCCTAATTGGTCGTAACAGCGGTGGCCCCGTAAAGCGTGGCTGCCATGTCATCGAGTTCGGTAAAGTCAAAGCCTGTGCCAATCGGATCCCTGCGATTGAGCACAAGCCGATTGCGCATGCGGCTTTGTTCGCATTCGTTGATCAACCGTTTGCGCAGCGCGCGTTGCAGCCATTCGAGCCGGGTAATGGCGAAGGCATTGGCGGCTGCGCGATCATGCATGCATGCAGCAGACCATTCGCGTTCAATGCTGCCCATGCGGGCGATCACAACCTCGTTATACCGTTTATGCGGCCCCCGGTGCAAAGGCAGACCCGTGGCGGTTGAGCCCTGCTCGGTCGAGGGAAGCAATATCCCGTTTGCTCTAAAATCGTGAAAGCCGATGGAATTGCGACCAATTTCGTTCAACATACGGTCAAAACAATGCAGGTTGAGTAATTGTAGCGGTAAAAGATGATGGCACTGACTAGACGGTCTGTAATCAGGCTGGCCTCTACAATTTGCCTGCCGAAAAGGAATGGCGCTTCGCCTCCTTTTTCTATGACCTATGTTATAATAATGCCCCTGCAACCGATCTAAAGATGGTTGCACAGCAATGCTCGTGCGTTTCGTATGGCCCCTGTTCATTCATTAATCAGGCCACACTCTAATAAATTTTTGGTTACGAGAAGGTCGCATGATAAGTGGAGTTCTATCAGGACCAGTAATTCTTTCCGGTTCTTCAAGACCACCAATAAGTATCATTTGATTGATAAGTCTAACGCCGAGCCTGGTTGCTGCGACCTTGTCTTCGGATAAAGGAGGCTCAATCCTGATTTCTTGACCGACCCAAAAATCAAGACCAACACTTTGCAAAGCGCCATCCAGCGTTTCGCGAAATGCGGTGAGACCCAGTGCTGGAAATGCCCCGCCTTCGAGCCAAGCCGTTGAAATTGACTCGAAAAACCGGCGACCAATCGCGCTGCCCGATGGCGGCCATACGATGCCGACAATGTCATCGAACTGATGGATCATATCGCGCGCCAGCGCTGTCATGCCTTTAACAACCGGCATTGATGCCTGACCGCCCACCAAATGTTCCCCCGGGACAATCTGGACACTTTCCAAAACCGAAAGCGAACCGGTATCATCCAAGTCGAACCGATGTTCGATTGCAGGAATTTCACAGGCAAGACCCGGCGCCAGACCCGTTAAATCGAATGTCAGACCGTTATGCAGCAGCTCAACCCAAGCCGATTCGGTCGGCTGGACAACCTGTGGTTGCTCTTTTCTTTTGAGTGTTTCGCCATCTGTGGAAACCAGATGAAGTGATGATCCTTCGCAAGGATCATATGACATTGAGACAGCCCGTTGGCTTTTTGCAAAGTCACGAATGGCGAAGCGAGTGGGCCGTTTGCCACGGGCAAACAGCAGGTAAAGGCCTTCCGACGCAGCGTTTGGACTATCTGCGATACCAACTGCCCTTTCCTGTGTAGCGAGCGGCAATTCATTGACACATGCGGCTCCGTTGCGCGCACGTCTAGCGTGTCAATGTTAACATGTCACTCTCTCTCAAACAGGCACATACACTAAAATATGCCGTTGCGCAGTCCCTCAATTAGGCCTTCGCCCAAATCACGACAATTGTGTTCTACTTCCTCGCCCAAAGTTTTCGTGGCCAATATTTCTTCAGGCGTTTGCGCAGCAAAATTGACGATCATTTTTTCAGTCACTCTTTTCAACCGCCACCCCGTGACAATGCGCTCCAATTGGCGGTGCGCGCCTTCTCCATCTGACCCTGCAGCGATGACCGAGGTATAGGCGCGCCCCTCTAACTCCCCCAAAAGAGGGTAATAAAGCCGGTCAAACATCTCTTTCATCGCGCCGCTCATGCTGCCGAGATTTTCCGGACAGACGAATGCATATCCGCGCGCATCCAGCATATCGCGCGCGCTCACCATGTCCGCGCGCAGCAGCACAGCGCCGCCATCAGCGGCCCCCGCAATGGCGCGGGCCATCTGCTCGCTTGCCCCTGTGCGAGAGTGCCAGATCACTGCCAGAACGGGTTTGGTTACAGTGTTTTCATCCATACGCTTCGGCAAACCCGATGACCTGTCGATTGTCAAACCGCATGGCTGTCACCCCCTATAGCTTTGCTGTAGGTATGCCTGATGGCTGCACATTCCCTTTCCCATGTTCTTGGCGTCGATAAATCCTTTAATGGAAAGGCATGGCTGTGGCGCGGCGGGAATATGGAAGTTGGAGGCAGCGCGCATGGACTTGAAAAATCCATCGTTGAACAATTGCTGCTCACGCGCGGGGTCGAAGCCGATGATCTGGCGCGGCACGCATCGCCCACAATGCGCGCTTTTTTGCCCAACCCGTCCGAGTTTAACGATATGGATCAGGCAGCAAAGCGCATTGCGGACGCGGTCACTGCGAATGAGCAGATCACCATTTACGGCGATTATGATGTCGATGGCGCGACCAGCGCCGCTTTATTGGTTCAAGTGCTGCGCGACCTTGGCGCGGATGCGGGATATTACATTCCCGACCGCTTGCTCGAAGGGTATGGCCCCACAGGCGAAGCTTTGGTGAAACTCGCTGAGAGCGGCTCCACCTTAATCGTGACGGTTGATTGCGGCGCGATGGCGCACGAAGCGTTGACGATGGCGCGCGATGCAGGGGTGGATGTGATTGTGGTCGATCACCACAAATGCTCCGCCGATCTGCCGCCCACTGCCGCGCTTGTTAATCCCAATCGCCTCGATGAAAACGACCTTGCCGCATCGCATGGCCATTTGGCAGCCGTGGGCGTCGCGTTTCTGCTTGCGATAGCCCTGGTGCGGACATTGCGAGCGCAGGATTTCTTTGCCGGCCGCGATGAGCCTGATTTGATGGCTCTGCTTGATCTGGTCGCTTTGGGCACAGTTGCCGATGTCGCCGCATTGCATGGGCTGAACCGGGCGTTCGTATCGCAGGGGCTTAAAGTGCTTGCCCGGCGCGAACGGATCGGGATGGCAGCGCTGATGGATGCAAGCCGTTTGACGCGCAAACCGCAGGCCTCTGATCTGGGCTTTGCGCTTGGCCCCCGGATCAATGCGGGCGGGCGCATCGGCGAATCGACCCTTGGCGTGCGATTGCTCACAACGCAGGACCGCGAAGAGGCGAAAGAAATCGCGGAAAAGCTATCCCATCTCAACGAAGAACGCCGCGCCATCGAAGGCGAAGTGCAAGCCCAGGCCGAGGAACAATTGGCCCATCAGCACAATATGGCTGTCCACGTGCTGTCCGCCAGCGGATGGCATCCCGGCGTGATCGGCATTGTTGCAGGCCGGATAAAAGAGAAAACGGGCAAACCGTCGATTGTCATCGCGCTGGATCAAACCGAAGGCACGGGCAAAGGATCGGGCCGCTCCATCAGCGGAGTGGATCTTGGCGCTGCCATCATCGCCGCGCGCGAGGAAGGCTTGCTTGTCGCAGGCGGCGGTCATGCCATGGCGGCAGGACTGACCATTTCAGCCGAGGCAATCGGTAAGTTCACCGAATTTCTCGACACCCGACTTGCCCGCGATATTGACCGGGCGCGTGCGTCGATGGCGATGCAGCTTGACCTGTCGCTCGCACCCGGCGGGCTTACGCCTGAACTTGTCTCGACATTGGAAGAAGCCGGGCCATTTGGCGTTGGCTGGCCCGCCCCGCGCATCGCGGTTGGCCCTGTGCGCGTGATAAAGGCTGACATTGTGGGCAAGGATCATTTGCGCGTCATCGCCGCCGGACGCGATGGCAAATCGTTCAAGGCGATAGCCTTTCGCGCGGCCGAAACCGAAATGGCGCAAACCCTTATCCACCGCAGCAAAGGGCGCCAGTTTCACTTTGCTGGCCGCGTTAAGCGCGATGATTGGGGCAACCGTCCCGCAGCCGAACTGCACCTTGAAGATGCCGCCTTTGCCGATTGAGCGCGGCTGCACTTTTCCACGCCGCAGCATAAAAACTGACAGGCAGGGCTGCATGAGGGCTTGACCGTAATCGCCGACGCTCCTAGATGCGCGCTCTCGCGATTAGCGTGGCCCCTTCGTCTAGCGGTTAGGACGCGGCCCTTTCACGGCTGAAACACGGGTTCGATTCCCGTAGGGGTCACCACTTCGCTCTTCCCCATACAAATGGCGCAGAGCTGGCGGCGGCAGGCTCTCAGGTGCGGCTCTGGATAAAGGGCGCTTCCCCTTGCGCAAGCTTGGCGATAAAGCGCGCCCATGGGTTTTGGACAATCACTTCCATTTGCCGGTATCACTTTGGCGCTTGTCACAGTCGCAGCCATTATTGCGCTGGATGTTGACCCGGTCATTGCCATTGCGGTTTTGGCGGTGTGGATCGGATCGCTTTTGGTCGCCGCTGGCCGTCCGCCCGAACCGCCTGCGGTTGTGATTGAAAAGCCGTTCTCAATTGAATCGATGCGCGCATTGTTTGAAAATTCGTCCACTCCCGTCCTTGTTACAGATCGCAACACCATCGCGGTGGCCAATCGCAGCGCGCGCAGAATGCTGGGCCAGCACATTATCGGCCAGGACGCGCGCGTCGCCTTTCGCCAGCCTGAGGCGATTTCCTTGCTGGCAAAAAACATCAACGGACAGGCCATTGTGCGCGGTTTGGTGCGCCGTCAGGATATCTGGCAAGTCAATCGCCACGGCATCGATCAGAACCTCGCTGTGATCGAGCTAATCAACCAGACCGCAGAAGCCGACCTCAGCCGCGCGCACACCGATTTCGTTGCCAATGCGAGCCACGAATTGCGCACGCCGCTCGCTGCCATTTTGGGCTATGTCGAAACGCTGAATGAAACCGCTGACAGCCTTGATACCGCTACATCGAAGAAATTCCTGACCACGATTGAACGCGAAGCCCAGCGGCTGCAATCGCTGATTAGCGATCTGATGAGCCTGTCACGGGTTGAAGCTGAAAAGCATGACGCACCGAGCGAAGAACTGGCTTTGGGAAAACTGGTGGAACGCGCGGCGCGCGATGCCGCAGGATCAGAGCGGTTTGACCGCGTGGTTTTGCAGATCGATCGCAATGCGCAAATCCACGGCGATCGCGGCCAATTGGAACAAGTGGTGCGCAATCTGGTCGACAATGCGCTCAAATATGGCACGCCCGATACGCCTGTCACAGTTGTTTTGGACCGCGCGCCCGATGGTCAGGCGCGGCTTTGTGTGAGCGATGAAGGCGACGGCATCGCGCCTGAACATATCCCTCATCTGACCCGGCGGTTTTACCGCACCGATCCCGGCCGCAGCCGCGCATCGGGCGGAACCGGGCTGGGCCTTGCGATTGTGAAACACATTGTGGAGCGGCACCGGGGCCGGCTCGACATTGAAAGCAAAGTCGACAAGGGAACGCGCATCACGGTGCGGCTGCCTGTTATCGAGAGCGAGAATCAAGGCGGCGGCGACGGTCAGACTGCCGCGCCAGAACCGCAAGAAACGCAGTGGACATGACGTTGTCTTATTTCCTCAACATGAAACGGCCATGGCAGCGGCTTGGTCTTGCCAGAATCGCATGCGGGCAAGGCCGCAAACCGGGGAACTCACACTAAACCATGTCGCCGATTACGCTTATCCTGATTGCCATCGGGCTTGGCCTTGCAGGCTGGCTTGCCGGGCGCGCCAAGGCGTGGAGCTTTCAAAAGGCGAGCCCTGATACGCGGCCCGTTGCCCGGCCCGTCTATCACGCCTGGTATGTTGCGGTGTGGATCGTCATCCCCGTGCTGGCCTTTGTTGCGCTGTGGTCGTTTGTCGCCCCGCAGCTGATCACGCAAAGCGTTCTTGCCAGTCCGGGAGCGCAAAATCTCCCATCCTTCGGATTTGAACGCGATGCCTGGCTGTCAGAAGCCCGCGCGGTCGCCAGCGGCAATGCGCCCGGCGTGTTCAATGATGGCGCGGAGGCACTGGTCGAACCCTTTCGTGAGGCGATCGGGCGGTACAACTGGATTGGCATTGTGATCACTTTGCTGATTGGATTTGGCGGCGGCGCGTTTGCATTCCTGCGCATCCGCCCCGATTTCCGCGCCCGCACACGGGTAGAGCGCACCGTTATGGTGGTGCTGCTGCTGGCCTCGCTCGTCGCGATCCTGACCACATTTGGCATCTTTGCCAGCCTCGTATTTGAAACGGTCCGCTTTTTCGGGATGGTATCGCCTGCCGATTTCCTGTTCGGCACATTCTGGTCGCCCGATCCGATGAGCAATCCTGAAAACCCCGATGGCTCCCGCTATGGCGCGATTCCGCTGTTTTGGGGCACGATCTTTATCGGCGCGATCATCGCGATGATTGTCGCGATCCCGCTGGGTTTGATGAGCGCGATTTATCTCACCCAATATGCCGATCCCCGATTGCGCGCCTGGGTCAAACCTGCGCTGGAAATTCTCGCCGGTGTGCCCACGGTCGTTTACGGCTATTTCGCCGCGCTGACTGTGGCCCCTGCCATCCGCGATGCAGCGCTTGCGCTTGGCATGACGAATGCCTCCACCGAAAGCGCGCTGGCAGCGGGCGTTGTGATGGGGGTGATGATTATCCCCTTCGTCTCCTCAATGGCTGACGATTCCATTGCAGCCGTGCCAAGCGCGATGCGCGATGGTTCCTATGCGATGGGCGCGACCAAATCGGAAACGATCCGCAAAGTGCTGTTCCCCGCCGCCCTGCCCGGCATTGTCGCAGGGATCATGCTGGCGGTAAGCCGCGCGATTGGAGAGACCATGATCGTGGTGATGGCCGCGTCCACCGCTGCCAATCTGAGCGCCAATCCGCTGGAACGCATGACGACCGTGACTGTGCAAATCGTCAAAATGCTCACCGGCGAAGGCAGCTTTGATCACCCCGCCACATTGAGCGCCTTTGCGCTGGGCTTTGTCCTGTTTCTGGTGACACTGGCACTCAACTTTATCGCCTTGCGCGTCGTCAAACGGTTCCGGGAGGCTTACGAGTAAGATGGCTACTATCCCTGCAGACACCGCTGATCTGACCCCCGACCTCACTCGCCCTACCCGCACGCCCGCTTTTGAAAAGCGGCTCGCCAAACGGTACCGGTCGGAACGCAATTTTAAACTGATGGGACAAGGCGCGATCCTGTTCTCTGTTGCAGTGCTGATCTTCCTGCTCGGCAATATGCTGGTCAATGGCATTGGCGGGTTTCAGCGCGCCGAACTGACCGTGCCAATCAACTTTCCCGAAAGCGGTGTGACCGGCGATGAAGTGTCGCTGACCGCCCCAAGCGCGGTGCAGACACTGGAAATGCAAGGCCTGCCCGATGTCGTGGAATTCTACGCCAGCGAAGCCATGGGCGAAGCGGCTGCCGAGCAATTGAGCCGCGATGCCTGGCGCGATGTGGCCGCCGCGCTCGCCGCTGATCCCAGCCTGATAGAGCGTTCGCAAACCTTCAATCTGCCCGCTTCATCTGATCTGGCTGCAGGGCTTGCCGGCGAAGGATCGCCTGAAATGCAGGCGCTCGCGAGCCAGCTTGCAAGCGAGGGCAAATTGGCGGAAAACTGGGATTGGGCTTTCCTGTCGCGATCTGATGCGACCAGCCCGCAGCAGGTCGGTATCTGGGGCGCGCTCAAGGGATCAATCCTGACGATGATCGTCACTTTGATGCTCGCTTTTCCCATTGGTGTATTGTCGGCGCTTTACCTCGAAGAATACGCGCCCAAAAACCGCTGGACCGATCTGATCGAGGTGTCGATCAACAATCTTGCGGCGGTTCCCTCAATCATATTTGGCCTTTTGGGCCTTGCGGTATTTCTGGCGATCTTTCCCAATCTGCGTTCAGCGCCGCTGATCGGCGGGATGACTTTGGCGCTGATGACGATGCCCGTCATTGTGATTTCGGGCCGCAACGCGATCAAAGCTGTGCCCCCTTCGATCCGCGATGGCGCGCTGGCGGTTGGAGCATCGCCCATTCAAGTCGTGTTCCACCATGTCCTGCCGCTCGCCATGCCCGGAATGCTGACCGGCACGATCATCGGCATGGCCCGCGCGCTGGGCGAAACCGCACCGCTTTTGATGATCGGGATGCGCGCTTTTGTCGCCACTCCGCCTGACAGCTTCTCATCGCCCGCCACCGTTTTGCCCGTGCAGATCTTCCTGTGGTCAGACGAGATTGACCGCGGCTTTGTCGAACGCACCAGCGCTGCGATCATCGTCCTTTTGCTGTTCCTGCTCGCCATGAACGGCCTTGCCATTTACCTCCGCAACAAATTTGAGAAAACCTGGTGACAGTCATTCACGACAATATGGAAGACACCGCCGCGAAAATGCGCGCGCGTAATGTCTCTGTCTATTACGGCGATAAGAAAGCCATCGATGAGGTTTCGATCGATGTCTCTCCCGATTACGTCACCGCGTTTATCGGCCCATCGGGCTGCGGCAAGTCGACGTTTCTGCGGTGCTTTAACCGCATGAACGATACGATTTCGGTCGCAAGGGTGACGGGCAATATCGAATTGGAAGGCGAAAACATCCTCGATGATACGAT
The DNA here is from genome assembly GCF_057365035.1 of Erythrobacter sp. JB1-15. Taxonomy (NCBI): domain Bacteria; kingdom Pseudomonadati; phylum Pseudomonadota; class Alphaproteobacteria; order Sphingomonadales; family Erythrobacteraceae; genus Erythrobacter; species Erythrobacter sp. JB1-15. Next base: position 2,649,567 of record NZ_CP200295.1, on the reverse strand, counting down.
GGATGTCGTGCAATTGCGCGCACGCGTTGGGATGGTTTTTCAAAAGCCCAATCCGTTTCCCAAATCGATTTATGAAAACATCGCCTACGGCCCCAAAATCCACGGCCTTGCGGAGAAAAAGCCCGATCTTGATGTGATCGTCGAAAAATCACTCACGCGCGCGGGTTTGTGGGACGAGGTGAAGGAGAGGCTGGAGGATTCCGGCACGGCTCTCTCAGGCGGTCAGCAGCAGCGTTTGTGCATTGCGCGCGCGATTGCGGTTGATCCCGAAGTGATCCTGATGGACGAACCCGCATCGGCGCTTGACCCTATTGCCACGGCAAAGATCGAGGAACTGATCGATGAATTGTCGGGCCGCTATGCCATCGTCATCGTCACCCATTCCATGCAACAAGCCGCGCGGGTCAGCCAGCGCACTGCCTTTTTCCACCTTGGCAAAATGGTCGAATACGGGCCAACCTCCGATATCTTCACCAACCCCATCGAAGAACGGACCAAGGATTACATCACAGGACGCTACGGCTGATGGCCGATCATACAGTCAAAGCTTTCGATGAAGACATCACCCGGCTGCGCGGCTTGATTGCGGAAATGGGCGGCCTCGCCGAAGTTGCCATTCAGGAAGCGCTCGAAGCGATGATCCGGGGCGATGAAGAATTGGGCGACCGGGTGGTTGCGCGCGACAAGAAAATCGACGCGCTGGAAAGCGAAGTGGACCGCCTTGCCGTGCGCATCATCGCTTTGCGCGCGCCTATGGCGGATGACCTGCGCGAGGTGATTGCAGCGCTGAAAATTGGCGGCGTGGTCGAACGGATCGGCGATTATTCCAAAAATATCGCCAAACGCGTTGGCATGATCGAAGGGCGCGACCGGTTCGAACCGCTCACTTTGCTGCCCGCCATGGGCGAACTCGCCAGTGAAATGGTGCACGATGTCCTCACCGCATACGCCGCGCGCGATCCTGGTCTGGCGCGCGAAGTGATTGCAACCGATGCCAAGGTTGATGCCTTTTACAACAGCATTTTCCGCAATCTCGTCAGCCACATGGTCGAAAACCCGGCGACAATCTCAAGCGCGGCGCAATTGCTTTTCGTTGCGCGCAATCTGGAACGGATCGGCGATCATGCCACCAATGTTGCTGAAATGGTGCATTTTGCTGCAACCGGCGAATATCCGCCCGAGGAAGATCGCTGAGCCGCAATGGGCTCAATCGGCGCAGGCTGCGGGACGGGTGTGGAAAACTTGGGCGCTCTTATTTCATCAAATTGTAGCCGTAATGAAACATCACACCATGGGTCTTGTCTGATCGAGACATAGGAGCTGCGAAGATTATGTCCGCTGCCAAATTGCTGCTGGTCGAAGATGACCCGGCCTTGTCCGAATTGCTCGAATACCGTTTTCAGAACGAGGGGTATAATGTCCGCTGCACCAGCGACGGGGATGAAGCTATGGTGCTGGCAAGCGAGGATGTACCCGATCTCATCATCCTTGACTGGATGATCGAAGGCACCAGCGGGATCGAGGTTTGCCGCCGCCTGCGCCGCGACAAGGAAACCGCCCATGTTCCCATCATCATGCTGACCGCGCGCGAGGCAGAGGATGACCGGGTGCGAGGCCTGGAAACGGGCGCGGATGATTACCTCACCAAACCGTTCAGCCCGCGCGAACTTTTGGCCCGTGTCGCTGCCGTGATGCGGCGCATTCGCCCGGCATTGGCTGGCGAAACGATAGAGGTTGGCGATATCCGCCTTGATCCGGTGGCGCACAAAGTTCAGCGGCGCGGGCGTTCGCTCCAATTGGGGCCGACCGAATACCGCCTGCTCAAATTCTTCATGGAAAGCCCCGGCCGCGTGTTCAGCCGCGGCCAATTGCTGGATGGGGTATGGGGCACAGGATCGGATATCGAATTGCGCACCGTCGACGTTCATATCCGCCGGCTGCGCAAAGCGATTGGCGTGGACGGGGTGAAAGACCCCATTCGCACCGTGCGCTCTGCCGGCTATGCCCTAGAAGCGACCTAGGCAGGCGACCTGAGCTCTAGCGGCAAACGCTGACCCAGCGCGCATCCTGATCGAGGTGGAAGTGATCGGCATGCGCGGCGTTGTAATCGGGCGATAAAACGGTTGCGTAAACTCCGCAGGCATCATCGCGGATCTGGCGCAGAAAACGCGCCTCATCCCCCTCCCCGTCCCATCCGCCAAGCAGAGTGATCCGCCGCCCATCGGCCAGCACAAAAGCGGATATGTCGATTGCGTTCGCAGTGGCGTGCTGGCTCCACCCCGCACCTGATCCGGCCCCGCGCATTCTGCGGCAATTATACGCGCCCAGATGCTCCATCCGTACAAGCTCGCTGCCCAGAATATCGCGCGCGGCAGGCTCAACCGACCGTGCTTTCCACATGGCAAGCGCGGCGGCGACCGGGCAAGTGACAGCGGGCGTGTCCGGAGCCAGCGGAAAACCAGTTAGCTGCGTGCGATCAGGGCGCGCACATGGCCCCTCGCCCACAGGCTCCAGCGCTTCAAACGCGATATCGCTGCGGGTCAGAACCGCGCGGCATTCCGGCGTATCATCGCGCATCGCGACCAGCTTTCGCGCGGTCGCCATGCCAACCGGATCGTTGAGATTAAGCGGCGCCCAAGGATTGTGCTCAGGATGCGCGGCGAGCCAGCTCCACCCCGCAAAGATGATAAGCCCCGCAATCGCCAGCAGTATCAAACGGCTTTCGGTGCGAAAGCGCGGCTTTGCTGTGGCTTTTCGGCGCTTTGGACGGGGTTTGGGCATGAGTGCCTTTAATGGAAATCGCGCGATTTGGGCAAGATACGATGATTGCGCGGATGGCCTTTCACATTGGGCGCCAAAGCAGAAAGCGCGCCGTCTGCCAAACCGCCGGGCAATGCATCAATATCCTCGCGCACACGCACGGCGTCTCGCCCCGCTGGCATTTTGCGGCCCTGTAAAGGCGCGGTCACATGATCCGCGCGCGCGGTAGGCGCGTTCAGCATGTCATCGGAAAGACCATACAAAGACGGCGTCGCATCGGTCATATGCTGCGCGATCACATGGATCACCTCATCATCATATTCGACCCGCCCGCGCACTTCCATCAGCCGAGCGCCCATCACAACCTTGCGCTGTTTCTCTTTCAGATCGGGCCACACCACCAGATTGATAACGCCCGTCTCATCCTCCAGCGTGATAAAGCACACGCCCTTAGCGCTGCCCGGACGTTGACGGATCAGAACCACGCCTGCGACCTGCACCATGGAGCGAAATTTGCGATTGCGCAGATCACACGCACGCACAAAGCCGCGATCCCCAAGGCTCGCGCGCAGAAACGCCATCGGATGCGCTTTCAGGCTGAGCCGGGTTGTCTGATAATCGGCCACGACTTCTTCGGATAAAGGCATAACGGGCAGCTGGGTGGGAGATGTCTCTGCCCCCTCATCGCGTTCATCCGCCGCGCGGAACAGCGGCAGATCAGGCCCCGCAATCAGGCTGCGCGCATCCCACAAGGCCTGCCTTCGCGTCAGGCTGAGCGAGGTAAAGCAATCTGCACTGGCAAGCCGTTCGATATGCGCAGGCGACAATCCGGCGCGCTCTTTCAATTCGGCCACATCGCGGTAAGGGCCGCGCTCCTCTCGCTCGGCAATCAACTGGGCGGCGATATGTTCGGGCAGACCGTCTATTTGCCTAAGGCCCAGACGCAGGGCGATGGGGGTATCTTGCTGGCCTTTGTCTTGCGGCTCGCTATCGCTCGCTGCCCCATGATCTTCTGGGCCACCCGCGCCCTCCACCCTTCCACCCGGATTGTGTCCCGGTAGGCTCCGGGTGGAAGGGTGGAGGGCGCGGGTGGCTGCGGTCAAGGGACGCGCGGATGCGTGTCCCGCACGCGGCTCAAGCGTGCAATCCCACATCGACCCGTTCACATCCGCTGGCAGCACTTCCACCCCGTGTTCGCGCGCATCGCGCACGATTTGGGCAGGCGCGTAAAAGCCCATGGGCTGCGAGTTCAGCAGGCCGCACGCAAAGGCTGCGGGGAAATGGCATTTCAGCCAGCTCGACACATAGACCAGATGCGCAAACGATGCCGCGTGGCTTTCGGGAAAGCCGTATTCGCCAAAGCCCCTGATCTGATTAAAGCACCGTTCGGCAAAATCGGGATCATAGCCGCGCGCCACCATCCGCCCCACCATCATATCCTGCAATTCATCCACCATCCCGCGCGATCGAAATGTCGCCATCGCTTTGCGCAGCCGGTTGGCCTCGCGCGAGGAAAATTTGGCCGCATCCAGCGCAATCTTCATCGCCTGTTCCTGAAAAATCGGCACACCCAAAGTGCGCTCCAAAATGCTGGAAAGTTCATCAGGCGGGCCATGCTGGGGCGAAGGCGCGGGGATTTGCACCTGCTCTGCACCCCGGCGGCGTTTCAGATAGGGATGCACCATATCGCCCTGGATCGGGCCGGGCCGCACAATCGCCACCTGGATCACCAGATCGTAAAACACGCGCGGGCGCAGGCGGGGCAGCATGTTCATCTGCGCGCGGCTTTCCACCTGAAACACACCCAGAGAATCGCCTTTGCGCAGCATCGCATAGGTTTCCGGATCTTCGCGTGGAACGCTGGCGAGCGTCAAAGCGCGGCCATGATGCACCTCAAGCAGATCGAGGCATTTCTTGATGCAAGTCAGCATGCCCAGTGCCAGCACATCAACCTTTAGAATGCCCAGCGCTTCGATATCATCCTTGTCCCATTCGATAAAAGACCGATCCGGCATCGCGCCATTGCCAATCGGCACCGTTTCGGTGAGCGGGTTTTGCGTGAGGATAAATCCGCCAACATGCTGCGATAAATGGCGCGGCATCCCGATCATCTGCTCGGTCAATTTGAGCACGCGGCGAAGATGCGGATCATCCAGCTTCAAGCCGATATCCTCGACATGCGCTTCGCCAATTTCGCGGCCATGCCCGCCCCACACCGTGCGAGCGAGCGCGCTGGTCACATCTTCGGACAGGCCCATCGCTTTGCCCACTTCGCGGATCGCCATGCGCGGGCGGTAATGGATGACCGTTGCCGTCAGCCCGGCGCGGTGGCGGCCATATTTGGCATAGATATACTGGATCACCTCTTCGCGCCGTTCATGCTCAAAATCGACATCAATATCGGGCGGTTCCTTGCGTTCTTCAGAGATAAACCGATCAAACAGCAATTGGTGTTTGGCAGGGTCCACGCTGGTGATTTCAAGGCAATAGCAAACGGCTGAATTCGCCGCAGACCCGCGCCCCTGGCACAGAATGGGCGGATCAACTTGCCGGGCGAAATCGACAATATCCTTGATCGTGAGGAAATAGCGCGCAAGATCCAGTTTCTCGATCAAGGCCAATTCGCGCTTCAGCGTTTCGCGCACCGTTTCGGGCACTCCTTCGGGATAACGCCGCGCTGCCCCTGCCCATGTTTCGCTGACCAGATATTGCTGCGGCGATTGATCGTTCGGATATATCTCCTCGGGATATTCATAACGCAGTTCATCCAGCGAAAAATCGCACGCATCAGCCACTTCGCGCGACGCCCGGATGGCATCGGGCCACCGGGCAAACAGGCGCTGCATTTCCTGCGGCGATTTAAGGTGACGCTCGCCATTTGCGTTCAGTTTCAGGCCTGCTTCTGCCACGGTTGTCTTATTGGCAATCGCTGTCATCACATCTTGCAAAGGGCGGCGTTCGGGCGCGTGGTAATGCACATCATTGGTGGCCAGCAGGCGCAGATCATACGCTGCGGCCATGCCCGCCAGATAGTCAATCCGGGCGGTATCATCGCCGCGGTACAAATAGCTGGCGGCAAGATGGCGCAAGGTCGGCAGCCCGGTGGTCAGATGCACCAGCAGATCGGGCAAAGCGCCTGTTATTGTGTCCTGCGTGACCGTGCCTTGCGCACCCTCCCCCTCCAGCGAGGTGGCATTGCTGGCAAAAGCAGCCCCTCCAAAAGCAGGACCGGCAAAAGCAGGAATCGTAAAGCGCGCGCTCAGATCATCAGGCGGCAGCGCGATCAGCTGCACATCCTCGCTATGGCGGGCCAGCATGGACAGGCTCACCGCGCACACGCCTTTATCCTGCCACTCCCCCTCCAGCGTGCGCATTCGCCCTTCGCTGATAAGCTGGCACAGCCGCCCATAAGCGGCCCGGTTGCGCGGATAGGCAAGGAAAGCCAGCCCCTCGACCGTTTCAATCCGGGTGCCGATCACCGGGCGCAATTTGAGCGTCTTTGCCTCAGTATGCACGCGCACTACGCCTGCAAAGCTGTTGGCATCGGCCACTGCAACCGCATCATAGCCAAGCGCACGCGCGGTCATAACCAGGTCAACCGCATCAGATGCCCCGCGCAGAAAGCTAAAGCAGCTCACCACGCCAAGTTCGACAAACGGCGCGCGCGCTGGCGGCTCGATCAGGTCAGGATCCAGATCAAGCGTGCGTTTGTCAGGGGTAAGCGGCGTGTCAGGCATATTCAGAGCGAGCGGGAGTGGGCCTCCGATAATTCAGAAAGACGCGCTTTCACCGCCGCCAGATCGCGCGCAAACAATTGCGCCTGCTGCGCGCGCGCATCGCCATCGAGCCGCAAAAGGTAGGAAGGGTGCGCGGTGATCCACAATTCGCTGCCATCATCCAGAGCGATGGGCGCGCCGCGGGCGCGGGTGATGCTGATGGTTTTGCCCAAGAGGCCGCGCGCCGCGCTCGCCCCCAAAGCCAGCACGATGCGCGGTTTCACAATCGTGCGTTCCGCTTCAAGCCACCAGCGGCATGTGTCGATTTCCTTGGCCGTGGGCGATTGGTGGATGCGGCGCTTGCCCCGCGCCTTGAACTTGAAATGTTTGACCGCATTGGTGAGATAGGCTGCATCGCGGTCAATCCCGGCGGCTTGCAAATGCTCATCCAGCAATTGCCCGGCTGGCCCCACGAACGGACGCTCCGCCATATCTTCTTGATCGCCGGGCTGTTCGCCAACGATCATTAGGGGCGTGACGGCAGGCCCCTCACCCATCACCGCGCGGGTGCCGCAATCCGCTATTGCGCAGTCCCGGCACGCGGCTATTCCTGCACCGATCACGTCCAGCGTTGCAGGCCGCTCCCTCGCCTCGCGCGCGCCTGCGGCCACCATGCCAGCCTCCCGCGCTTGCGCGCCTGCAATAAGCTCGGGGATCAGCTCAGCCTCGGGCATGTTCTTCCAGTATTTCTTGGGCATTTCCGCCAGCATCGCGCCCACTTTCAGGCGCGCGGGGTTGAAGATTGAGGAATAATACGACTTCCACAATTCCTCCACCGGATCGCCATCAGGCGCGTCCTCTCGCCGCGCTGGACCGCTTTCGCGCATGGTGGTCCCGTCCCAATGCAAACAGCCGCGCGGGGTCAGGATCGACCAATTCATATTGGCAAAGCGGCGCATAAAGAACCCGGCATTGGCGCGCACAATGTGATGATCGGGCTCAAACCAGGCGACATAATGCGCGTCTTGGGTTTCCGGCCCGCTGTCATCGCGCACTTCGCGAAAGCGGACAAAGGCGTGCATTTTATGGCTGTCCCGGCGAACCGATTTATCCAGCTCTTCTATCCGGCGAACATCCCGGTCCGCCTTATCCTCCATGATCCGCGTGTTCGATTGGAGCCGCCACAACATGCGGTAGAGCAGGCCAAAACGCTCTGGATCAGAATGCAGAGCGGCATTCTTTGCAAGGGCCATAAACCGTTTGGAGACGCGCACGTTTCGCGCATCTTTACCCGGAACAGGCAGGCGCTTTTCACTGCGTGAAGGCCCTTCCAAGGCGAACAGATCACCTGTCCCGCCCGGCTCCACCCAGGCGACCCTGTCGGGCGGCACATCGCACTGGATCAGAGCGCGCGCCCGCTCTCGCCAGAAGGCAAAATCATCAGGCTGCGGCATATGCACCGTATAATGCGCGCCGAGCGAGACGTTTTGCATGACCGGGTTATGGGCAGTCATCAAAACAGCTCCAGCTGTTCCTGCTTCGGCGCCAGCAGGCTGCGCAGATCCGCCCGGTCCGTCAGCTGCGTGGGCCGCCAATCCAGCGCCACCAGAAACGGGCGCACTTTGGCGATCGACTGGGTAAGCTTTGCCACATCATCCAATCGCAATGTCCGGTGCCTGCGCGCGCGCAAGATCCGCCCCACCGCAACCGTCCCCAGCCCCGGCACACGCAGCAATTGTTCTTTTGACGCACGGTTCACATCCACCGGGAAATGCGCGCGGAATTTCAGCGCCCAGGCCAGTTTCGGATCGATATCGAGCGGCAGATTGCCATCCTTATCCGTCGCCTGGGCCACCTCGCCCGGCGCATAGCCATAAAACCGCATCAGCCAATCGGACTGATACAATCGGTGCTCACGCATCAAAGGCGGACGTTTCAGCGGCAGCACGGCAGAGGCATCCGGGATCGGCGAGAACGCGCTGTAATACACCCGGCGCAGGCCAAAATTGCCATACAGCCCGGCCGCCCGCCCAACGATATCGGCATCATTGGCACCGTCCGCCCCCACAATCATCTGCGTCGATTGGCCCGCAGGGGCAAACCGGGGCGCATGGCGAAAGCGTTTGCGTTCATCCTTTGCCTCAACAATCCGCGCCTTGGTCTGAGCAATCGCGCCTTCGATCTGGTTTTCATCCTTGTCAGGCGCGAGCCGGCTTAAACCCTGGCGCGTGGGCAGTTCCACATTGATCGACACCCTATCGGCAAACAGCCCCGCCTGCTGAACCAGTTCCGGGTCTGCCTCTGGAATGGTTTTGAGATGGATGTAACCGCGAAAATCATATTCCTCGCGCAGGATACGCGCCGCTTCGACCATTTGCTCCATCGTGTGATTGGAGCTTTTGATGATGCCTGACGAGAGAAACAGCCCCTCAATATAATTGCGCTTATAAAAATTGAGCGTGAGGTCCGCGATTTCCTGAGGGGTGAAACGCGCGCGGCGGACATTGGAGCTTTTGCGGTTGATGCAATAGTGGCAATCGAAAATGCAGTGATTGGTCAGCAGCACTTTGAGCAAAGAGATGCAGCGCCCATCAGGCGCATAGGCATGGCAAATACCCATCCCCTCGGTCGAGCCAATGCCGCCCCTTCCGTTTGGGCCGCCAAGCGAGTTTTTCTTGGCCGTCCCCGAAGACGCACACGACGCATCATATTTTGCTGCATCGGCAAGGATTTCAAGCTTTTGTCTGATCGTTTGCTGAGCCATGGAACCTCTGTGTTCTTTTTATGTTCTCACACAAAATTCTTCAACTGCAAAATTTGCACACGTGCGGGAACCAGCCGCAGCATGGGTCGTTTTTGAGACACGGACCGGGCCCCTCTGGCGAGCAATTCTGCTCGTGATGTCGGACGTAAATCGCGGCACAAATCGCCGCTTTTGCAAAGGGGACTGGATAGGATGTTCCCTTGTAAGGGAGTATCCAAATGAAAAATTCAATTACCCTGTCGCTTCTCACCGCAAGCGCCGTCGCTCTTGCAGCATGCGGCGCAAATGACGTCGCCGGCGCTGATGCCGAGGGTGCAGAGGCTGCTGTCAGCCCAATCACCGCCGAAGAAGTTCAAGCGGCACAAGCAGCCTGGGGCGAAGGCATTGTAAAAATCGGCAAGGTTTACACCGAAGAAGGTGACTACCGGCAAGCCGCCACCGATCACATCAACCAGTTTTACGCCTATGAAGACAGCGAAACGGTGCTGTTCAAACCCACTTTGGCAGCCGAAAACCAGTTCCGCGGCACATTTGATGGCGCATTGAGCTACTTTGTCGGCACCGAAGGCACAGAAGATAAAGGCTTTGCCCTTGCCCCCTACACCGCTGTGCGCTGGGACAATCAAGGCACCGTTATCGACAAGGACGGCGACAAAGCGGTTGCGATGGGCAATTATCACTTCACCGGGCCCGATGGCGCTGACACCAAGGTCGAATACACATTCGGCTATATGAAGGATGATGACGGCAATCTGAAAATCACCGTCCACCACAGCTCTTTGCCGTATAACCCCGGCTGATAGGCACGCATAAGGAAAAGGCCGCCTTCTCAGGTGAGAGGGCGGCCTTTTTCTTTGCCTGACGGTGTTCGCATATGCCGCTTACAGCTTGCGGCTTTTATCCTCAGCATCGGGCATCAACCGGCCGCCCTGCGTTGCGCGCAAGTGATCAAGCACGCCTGCATGCATCTCCCCTTCAAAGGAGACGCCTGCATATTTGCCATCGACCCACGCAACCGTGCCAAGCGGCGCGTTGACGCTGCCCACTTTGAGCAGGATGCGATCGCCAATTTCGGCGAAGCCTGCGCTGCCTTTCACTTTGCAGCCGCCTTCGGAGATATCGATCAGATCGACATAGATGACGCGCGATTGCACCCGGCTTTTAACCATCAGGCTAAGCGGGTGGCGCTCGGCAGAACGGGGAATCGATTGCATATTCATAGCCGCCTGATTGCACAAATTGGTAAACGATCCTTAAGCGCTTCGATAAGAATTTTTTGCAGTGTCGCCAGCGCGCGCCTTCTGGAGGGTGCACCAGAACTCAAGGTCGGCGTCCGGTTATAGGCGAGTGATCGGGGCGGCGGTGTGGCTGTTATTGGGGGTGAGAGCAGACAGTCCACTTCTAGCGTAAGTTTGTAGCTTACTCACGCGCTGCATCGGAGTTTTGTTCTGCAAATCTGCGTCTATTCAGTCCTTAAAGAGTGGCGCTTTAGAACCTCCACTGCTTACCCCTATCATCGGTGCTAATTGGGAGCAAAATGACGATGGCAACTTTTGAGAGGAGCCAGACACATTAGGACCCTATGCTCGCGAAAGTTTCCAAGTCGTGCCTTCTGCGTCAGTTTGAACGTCGAGCTTGCCATCGATCTGCTCCGAAAGATCATGCAATAGCTCCCACCCAAGCGACCTATCGCTTGCGCGCGCTCTCTGGGGGTCAAACCCATTTCCAGTATCTTGAACGGTCAACACGAGTGAGCCCACTTCTCCGGTCAATGTGACCGTGATCGCACCGCCTCCTTCTGCGAAGGCATGCTTGAAGGCATTGGTAACAAGTTCGCACACAATCAATCCGAGCGGCGTTAGGCGATCAACATCGACCTCAGCTGAGACGCTATTCACTTCCAGTGTCACGTTTTCCCGACCAAGACTCTCGTCAAGCAGTTCAATCAGGCCTTCCAGAAATGGTCCAACATCTGCCTTCGTCGTGTCTGGCTTGCTGTGATTGAAGAGATGATCATTGACAAGCGCCATTGTCCGAGCGCGGTTCGCAGCATCCACTTGAGAACTAGTATCAACTTTCGGATCGCGATTGCGTCGCGCCTCCATGCTTAGCAGGCTCGAAAGGATCTGCAGGTTGTTTTTTGCACGATGATTTATCTCGGCAATAAATGTGTCCTTGGTTTTCGAAAGACGCCTTTGCAAGCGGTAGGATCTGTAAAGGAAGAATGCCAGCACTCCAACGAGACCAGCGGCCAAGAAACCAAGTATGCTGCGAGTGGTTTGCTCTCTTAACCTTAGATCGGCAACTGTCGCCTTTTCACGCATCAACTCAAGTGACGCGTCTCTATCGCGAAGGTCAAAGAGCAATTCAGAGTTTACTATGGCGCTTACCTTTTCCTGCTCGAAGCGATCTTCGCTAAGTGTCAAAGCCGCATCAAGATATTGATTGGCTTCACTAGATCGATCCAATTGCATCAAAAGCCGTCCACGCGTTTTGGCGTACTCAAGAGCCCAGTAGGTGTTCCCAGGATTGTCTACCAAGCCTTTAGAACCGGAGTCCCGAAGACCCATGATCATTTGTGCCCGATCCAATGCAGCCATGGTTTTATCAAAATCATCGACTTCCAGATATCGCGCAGCCAACCAATTCAGTGCCACGGCAGCCTCACTGGGTTCCCGGAACTCTATTCTGGGCTCAATCGATTTCTCCGCTAACTCAATTGCCCGGCCTCTATCGCCGATCGCGAAAAGGGAAATAGCCTCTTCAAAGTCGATATAGCCATCGAGATAAGCGGCATTTCCTGCGCTCGCGGCTTCGCGGGCATCATCGAATAGAGTAATTGCTTTATCATGATTTTCCATGCGAGAGTGTGCAATTGCCATGTTGAATAGACACAGCGCGATGCGCTCATCATATCGGGTTTCAAGCTTGCGATATCCATCCAACGCGCTCTCATGGCGTCGCAGGGCTGCCTTGTAATCCCCAAGGTCAAACAGGATATTCCCTATATTGGACGTCGTCGCATAAATGCCAGCAAGGGCCGCTTCTCCAACGATTGCTGAATTGTAACTGATGTTTTTTTCATAAAGTTCAATCGCAACGGCATAGTCGCCATCGGCTTTTGCCCTGACGGCCAGCGCGCCAACAACACCCGGTAAAAGCCCGACCATCTCGTTAGACTCGGCGAAAGACAGGCTGTCTTGAAGAAAAGACTCCATTCGAGCCGTATCGCCATCCAGTTGAAATGCACGAATGCCTCGATAGAAATTGAGGTAAGCCAGCGACAGTTCGTCATTGGCAGATCGTGATTGTGCAACAAGCGTGTCCAGTTCTCGGGCTTTCTCGTCGCCTGGCTCTTCAAAGCTTCTCCCAATCTCAAGGACCTTCAGCATGCGGGCTGCATTGGGCTCAACTTGTTCGATTAGAGCTGGTCGCTCATCTCTCGGTATGAAACTCGCGCGCAGCCGAAGGTAGTTTTCCATCAAGCCAGCTTGCTGCTCGTCAGGGAGTGTTGGTAGCTCAGCAGCGCATCTGTTCCCAGCACCGCTTTCCAATTGCTCTCCCTTGGTGACCGAAGCTATCAGCTCTGCGCAGATGGACTTCCCTTGCGATCTCGCGGATTGTTGCAAGGGTATTTCTAATGCTGCTGCAACCGCGACAACAGCAAAAGCAATTCTTAGGATAACCAATCTGGACAATAGCTCCCCCAACCAACACCTAGGTCCAGCGACCATAAACGGCTATTAAGCAGCTTACGGGTCTTAGTGCTAGTCCGAGAATGGTCGGCCGATGGAGACAAGAATAATCTCTGCAAATGGGTCGATAGCCGAATGACGGCTTTCACGCCCAGCGATAGGTCATCCCTAAGCCCCCAGCCCCTGCAAGTACCATTGAGGCTCTGCGCCGCGGCCATCGCCTGATTGTCCGTGGCGATAGATCCAGTATCGTTGCCCTTGCGCATCCTCAATCCGGTAATAATCGCGCAGGCGCGCTGTTGATTTTTCCCGCCACCATTCAGGCGCGATGCGTTCCGGTCCTTCCACTCGCACCACTTCATGCACAGCGCCGCGCCAGCGAAACCGCTGCGGATAATCATCAGGCGATATATCCAGAACCGTGATCCGTTCGGGCCTGTCGAGCATTTTAAGCGGTCTGGCGCGCTGTTCATGGCTTTGCTCGCCGATATGTGCGCCGGTGTGCGGGCCAGTGTGGGCGCCAGTGTTCGGGATCGGATCCAGGGGGGCTGCCACTTTTGTGATCGTTCGGGCAAATGGCTGGGATAAGCCACGGGCCGGCGCACCGCATCCGGGCCAAGCCGCGCTGTCAGCCGGTCAACAAACCCCGCCAGCGATGTGCCGCAGCGTTCGGCTTCTGCCTCGACATCTTTTTGGGCCATGGCCACAGGTTCTGACCAGCTCGCGCGCAATCGCACCGTCTCAATCCCGAAACCGGCATCAATATTATCAAGCTTTTCGGCAAACAGGCGCAGGATGTGATCGGGTTCACGCGTGGCCGCTGCCAGTTCAAGGCTGCGCACAATCACTTCGCCATCAATCCGCCACAGCCCCAGCTCAAGCCGCCGCGCACCTTCGCCGCGCGCTTCCAGTTCGCGCGCCAGATCGCGCGCCAGATCGCCCAGCACTGTATCAAGCAAAGTGCGGTGACGGATCGGTTCCGCCAGACGGCGCTGCACCATCGGCAGGGTTTGCGCCGCAATCGGCAGCAGCGGTTCGGGCACGCGGCCCAGCAATTGGTCCAGCCTGATAAGCGGATTGGCTGATGGCGATTTGCGATTGCGAAACCGGCGGTGCAGCGCATCGCGCGCCTTTGCACGGTCATACGATGACGCGCCAGAAATGATCGCGGCAAGGTCTTCAAGCCGTTTCAGCCCTAACCGTTTGAGGACTGTCAGCACATCGTCATCCAGCCTGAGCGCGGCCACCGGAAGATCGCCCAAAGCGCGCATCATCGGTTGATCGGGCGCGATGATACGGGCGGAAGGCGGGCCGAAATGCGCCAGCGCCCAGGCCGCGCCAGCAGTGGGCGCAATGGCCGCTCTGGTGGTGAGTTTACGCCGGGCAAAGACGGCCTCAACATCGGCCAGCACGCGCTCTTCCCCGCCAAACAGGTGAGCGGCAGCGGTGATATCGACCAGCACGCCATCAGGCGGGTCAAGCGCGCTCCACGGCCCCCAGCGCTGTGCCCACACGCACAGCTTTTCCAGCAGAGCAAGATCGCCTGCCGGGTCTGCCGGAGCGGTCTGGATAGCAGGGCAAAGAGTGCGCGCATCGGCCAGCATCATGCCGGCATGGACACCAGCGCGGCGGCCAGGCGCATTGACCGCCTCAACCCGCAAACCATGCGCGGTCTCGGCGATGAGAGCGGTAGGGGGAGAGCTGTGGGGGGAGCGCGGTCGAGGGCGGCGGCGTGGTGGGGGGCGGCGCAGCGGGGGCCGCATCCGCCCCCTCCCCCGCCTCACATCCGAGCGAAAGCTGCCAGCGATCGACCGACAGTTGCACGAACCAGATAGCGAGAATGCGGCGCGGCGCAGCCTGGCGTGAGTTCGCCGATATTGGGCCTGGGGATGTTGGATTTGGAGATGTTGGATCTCGCGAATGTTGGATTCGCCGAAATCGGGATCGCGGGCAATAAGATGCCCGGTGGAAAAGTTGGTAAAACCGGGCTTTTCAGCATGTACTTCATCATCTTGTAAAATCCATTTTCCAGGCAAATACCCCCTCGCGCGAAACAATTCAGCCTGCCAGGCAGGCGGTCCCGGAGCGTGGAAATTCGCCCCTCTGATCTGCAAAAAAGCCCTTGGACGAGGAGCAGAAGGCGCGCTGCAAACCCGCCAGCGCATCCGCGCCGAAGACAGGTCAGCCTCCGCATCCAGCCTCACTAGCCACAGCGGAACACCATGCTTTTGCGCTGTCAGGCTCAACCGGCGTGAAGCGGTGAAATCAAGCGCGCGCGGATTGCCGACAACTTCCCCCATCACGCAAGCAAGATCGCGGCATTTCAGCCCTTCCTCCAGCGCAAACAGAACATCTTTCACCGTCTCCGCTTCGACATGGATCACCCGGCTTTGCCATGCGCGCGGGAACCCGTGGAGAAAGGGCCGGCCGCTGCGCTGGATTGCGCGCGCTTCCTGCACCCACAAGATTGGCCGGTGGTTTTCCGCCTCTGCCGGGGAGGCACCGCCTAGCTGCGGCTTGCGCAAAAAATCGCTCGCCAAACACAGCGCCGCCCCTACCCCGCTGGCATTGTTGGTGCCTGCGAAAACCTCATTATGCAGCGCCTGATCAGCCAGCCCCGGCTGCCAGCGCCCCTCCCGCTTTCGAGCAAGCGCAGTGGCGTCCTTGGCCGAATAGCTGACAGGCAAACGCAGCGACAACCGCGCAGAAGCGCCCCTGCTTTTCGCGCGCGAGGGAACAGGAAACGGATGAAGCGCATCAGCGCCAAAGGAGCGTGCTGGTTGTGTCATAGGAACGGCATGAAAGACTCACGAGAGCCCTATCTGTTCCCATTATGTTCCACACATGGCAAGCGATTGCAACGGGATTGTCTCCGCTCCAATCGCCGCCAAAATCAGCCGCCCAATATTTGCGGGAAAAGACCTGTGACCAAGATTGTCCCTACCGCCAGCGGGCACAACCACGCGATCAGGAACCGCCACACATTCAACCAAAAGCCAGACAATCCCGTCTTTTCTTCAACCAATCTGCGATCCGCACGCCAGCCCACAAAAATAGCCGTGAAGAACGCTCCCAATGGCAACATAACTTTGCCTGTAAAGCCATCGACCGTGTCGAGAATATCCGTCTCTGCAAACAGCGGCCAGAAACCAAGCAAGCGCACATCTGCCCACACATTGTAGCCGAGCAAACACGCAATCCCGATCAAAAACGCTGCCCCGCCAAACACCAGCGAAGACTTAGTCCGGCTCCACCCCAGCTCCCCAATTCCCCAGGCAGTCGGGACTTCGAGCAGGGAAATCGAACTGGTGACTGCCGCAACCAAGATCAGCACAAAAAACAAAAAACCGATCAGCGCGCCAGCAGGCATCGTCTGGAACGCAAACGGCAATGTCTGGAACACCAAAGTCGGGCCCGCTGCTGGATCAAGACCAACGGCAAACACAATCGGGAAGATCATCATCCCGGCCAGCAAAGCCACGCCGGTATCAGCAAAAGCAATCGTCAAAGATGTAGGCCCGAGCCCGCCGGACCCTTTGATATAAGAACCATAGGTAATGAGCCCAGCAACCCCCAAAGACAGCGAGAACAAAGCCTGTCCTAGTGCCGTGTTCATCACTTGAGGGGTTAGTTTAGACCAGTCAGGCGTGAACAGAAACGCAACCGCATCGCCCATATTGCCTGCAAACGCACCGTAAATGGTGATGCACACCAGCAGCACAAAGAACATTGGCATAAGCACAGTAGCGGCCGTCTCAATCCCCGATCCAATACCGCGCGCAACGATAAAGAGCGTCACGCCCATAAAGACGAAATGCATCGACAAAAGCAGCACAGGGTTGGCAAACAAGTCGCCCATGCGGCCCTGAATAGCTTCCTGGCTTTGCCCCACCAACGCACCGCGAAGAGGATCTCCGGCGAAAAGAGCGCTGACAAAATCACCGCCCATCACACCTGCATAATAGAGCACCCACCCCGCAACCACTGAATAGAACGAGACGATGAGAAACGCTGCGATAACGCCCATCAAACCAAACAGCGACCATTTGCCAGACACGCCCGATTTTTCTGCAACCTTGCGGATAGAACTCACCGCGTCATCTTGACCGGTGCGGCCCAGAAAAATCTCTGAGATGACAAGCGGAAGACCAAGCAGAAACACGCAGGCGACATAAAACAGCACAAAAGCTCCGCCGCCATTTTCGCCGGCCAGTGTGGGAAACCGCCAAACATTCCCCAGCCCAACTGCTGCGCCCACAGCCGCCAAAATGAACGCACTGCGCGATGACCAGCCTTCGCGTGCTGGTGAACCGGATGCTGCTACCATGTTTGAAAAGTCCCTTGTAAAGCGCATCCCCGGCGCGCTGTCCCGTATCCTGCCTTCCTGCAAGAAAATTGCGCCCGCGCCAAGAGCCAATGCGATTGCCTTCTTGCGCCTTTCCTAAGCGCCCCCAGACACGACCTTTGCCTTTGCCGCAGCCCGCCGCTAAACGCTTCACCCATGTCGACCACATTCGAGCTCGATACGAGCACCAGCAGAGCCAACCCCACGCCCAAACCCATGCGCCGCCTGACAGTGCCGCGCATTCGGGCGCGCAAAAAGGATGGTGTGACCGAGCAGCCGCTGGTTATGCTCACCGCCTACACTGCGCGTCAGGCGCAATTGCTGGACGCCCATTGCGATCTGCTTTTGGTGGGGGATTCTGCTGGGACAAGTGATTTATGGTCTGCCCTCCACGATCCCCGTAACCCTTGAGATGATGGCCAATCACGGGGCTGCAGTTGTGCGCGGTTCGTATCATTCCGTCGTCGTGGTTGATATGCCGTTTGGCTCTTACGAAAGCTCGCCCGAACAGGCATTTGAAAGCGCGGCATATCTACTCAAGGAAACCGGCGCTGCTGCTGTCAAACTCGAAGGCGGCGAAGCGATGGCACCGACTGTCGACTTTCTCAATTCCAGAGGCATCCCGGTCATGGGGCACGTAGGTCTAACCCCGCAGGCCGTCAATGTGCTGGGCGGCTATGCAGCGCGTGGGCGATCTGACAGCGAAGCAGACAAGATTGTCAGCGATGCCATCGCGCTCGATCAGGCTGGCGCATTTGCGATCGTGATCGAAGGGGTTGTCGAACCCATCGCTATCACTGCAACCAAAGCGGTATCGTGCCCCACTATCGGCATTGGCGCGTCGGCCCAGTGCGATGGGCAAGTTCTGGTTACCGAAGACATGCTTGGCATGTTTGAGCGTGTCCCCCGGTTCGTGAAACGTTATGAGGACATTGCAGGCGTGATCGACAAAACCGTGGCAAGCTACGCGGCAGAAGTGCGCGAACGGTCTTTCCCCGGTGAAGATCAGACTTATCAACCCAAAGACTGACCCTTTCAAATTCTCTCCAAAAGAAAGCTGATTTGCTGATGCAAGTGCTGATGCGCTACTACTTCACTTCGCTGCTGTTTACGGCAGTCTGCTTGGGAATGGCCGCATGGTATGGCTGGGCCAGCACAGGCACTATAACGGGCACATTATCGCTGCTGTGGATTGTTATTGTGCTTTCCATTCTGGAAGTATCGCTCAGTTTCGACAACGCTGTCGTCAACGCGACCGTACTGCGCGATATGGACCCTGTTTGGCAGCAACGGTTCCTCACCATCGGCATACTGATTGCAGTGTTCGGGATGCGCATTGTTTTTCCCATCGCGATTGTATCCATCGCTGCGAATATCGGCCCTATCCAAGCTATCGAACTGTCGCTGGGCAATCCCGAGGAATATGAGCGCCTCGTCGCCAGCGCGCATATCGGCATTGCAGGATTTGGCGGAGCATTCCTCGCCATGGTCGGGCTGACCTTCTTCTTTGAAGAGGACAAGGACGTTCACTGGATCGCGTCAATCGAACGCGCGATCAGCAAATTTTCCACCGTCCCTGCCATTGAGATCGGTCTTGTCTTGGCGCTACTTTATTCAGTGTCGACCCTTTTGACCGCTGACGAGGCCCTGACATTCCTTACCGCTGGGCTGCTTGGCCTAGTCACCTATATCGGTGTTAATGCGCTCGGCGCGCTGATCGAACAGCGCGAAGCCCGCAAGAAAGCCGCCGGCGAGATTGTGCGTTCAGGTCTCGGCGGATTTCTCTATCTTGAAGTGCTTGATGCAAGCTTCAGCTTTGACGGGGTTGTCGGTGCCTTTGCGCTATCGAACAATATGATCGTGATCGCGCTCGGGCTGTCTGTCGGGGCCATGTTCGTGCGTTCAATGACAGTGCACCTAGTGAGAACCGGGACTTTGGCGCAATATCGCTATCTGGAACATGGCGCGTTTTGGGCGATCATCGCGCTTGGCATCATCATGCTGGTGTCGGCACGCTATCACATTCCCGAAACGATCACTGGCCTGTTGGGCGCGACTTTGATCGGGGTCTCGCTGTGGTGGTCGATCCGCTACAACAAACGCCATCCCGAAGAGGCAGAGGGCACGATCTGACCCCTCAGGCGGCTTGCTGCCTAAAATGCGCAGCGAGCGGAGCTGCGAACACCAATTGCAGCAGGTGATACAGCAGCAAGGGCGCGATCACAAAACCGGCAAGCTCAGGTGGAAACATGATCGCAGCAAGGGGCGCTCCAATTGCTACGCTCTTTTGCGCTCCTGCAAAAAGGAAGGCGATCCGATCAGCGCGCGGGTAATCCAGCATCCCGCTCACCGCCCAGCATAGTGCATTAGCCGCCAGCATAAACAGGGTTGAAATTACGACCAGCAGCAACGCGCTCATCGGCGTGAACATGGTCGCGAGACCTTGCTCAATCGCGCCTGAAAAGGCGGCATAGACAAGGATCGCGATCACACTGCGGTCAAGCCATGCGATATTGGTCTTGCGAGCGGTCACCCAGTTGTACGTCCATCCCTGCACCAACTGCCCTATGATAAATGGCAGCAGCAGGATCAGACCGATCCGCTGGACTACCTCTGTGCCTAAAGCGCTTGCCTCCCCTCCGCCGAGCAATGCGAAAAGTGGTGCGGTGACAAATATGCCTGCAATATTGATAAGCGCCGCGCCAACCACGGATAAAGCAATATTGCCGCCCGCCAGCGTCGTGTAACTCGTGGCCGACTGAATAGTGGACGGCAGACATCCAAGAAACAGAAACCCCAGCGCAATCCTGGGGTCGAGATAAAAGGCTGCAAACTGTGAAAGGCCCAGCCCCGCAAGCGCCATTGCGCCAAACACCCATGCCATCAAAGGCGCGAAGAAACGCCAATTTGCAAAACCCGCCAGAATTTCAGAGCGCTTGATCCGCATCCCGTTCACCAAGAACAGGACGAACACCCCGCTATTGGCGACCCACTGCGCACTCTCGCGTTGCTCGCCGATGGCAGGCCAAATATTGGCAAGCACAATCGCTGCCAGCAGCATGACAATCATGGGATCTGAAAATTTGGAAAGCAGGCCTCGCATCAGGCCAAGTTCCTTGCAGCGCGTTTATGATTTTGTCGAGCCAGCCCGGGCTAATTGCGGACCAGCTTGGATGGACGCACAGCTTGCAGCAAAGCTTCGTACCGGGCCATAGCATCATCGTCACCCATCGCGCGCGCCGCATCAATCCGCATCGTCAGCACGCTGGGGTCCTGACCCGCACCAAGCGCAATCGCATAATCAGCAAGCAGCGCACAGCGCTCCCATTCTTCTTTCGCGAATGCGCTGCGCAGCACCGCGACTACCGCATCAGCATTACGCGGATCGCCCAAGGCATAGCGCGATAGTAGATTGTCCGCCGCTCGGTCTTCGCCGGCGCTGCGCAAAGCTGCGACAATCTTGCGGGCCATAGGCCATGGACGGCGCACTCGCGCGCTTTCGCTGTAATTGTCTAGGGCGCGCGCGGCATTGCCCTGAGCCAGAGCCGCATCCCCTGCAAGTGCAAGAATATCAGCCGACTGATCAAATCGCTGCTTTAATTGCGCCGCCTGCGTACCCGCCGCCGCAATCTCGCCGGACGCTATGGCCATGCGAATTGGTTTGGTAGGCGCTGGCAGGTTTCCACCAAGCACCGCTCCGCTGGACAGCACGCTCCAACCTGATTTTTGATCCCTATACGCTTTAGCGATCAAAGGCGCCGCAGCTGCACGGTTACCCAACCTCTCATGCGCGCGGCCCACCAACATGGTGAGAAAAGCAGAGGCATCGGGCTGCTCGATCGCTGGGGTCAGTTCTTCGATCAGCTTTTCATCCCGGCCCGCTTGCCACAAAGCCCGCGCATACAGTTCACGCACTCGGCTGTTGGCCGGCTGACGTTTGGCAAGCTGAGCAAGAGTTTCGGTCGCAGTATCGGCATTGCCTTGCTCCATATCGATAACGGCGCCCAGCATCATAGCAGCCGGGATGCCAATCTCCCGCCATTCGCTGCGTTCCAGCAGGCTCTGCGCCATCACAGGCTCGCCAGCGCGCGCGGCCAGGACCGCCTGAAGATAGAGTGCCTGATCGTTTTCTGGTTCAATTTCGGCAAGCTGCCGCACCACTTTAAGCATTTGCTGGTTCTGACCAAGATCGCCTAAAGTGGCAGCGTATTCCCCCATTGCTTCGGCGTTTTTTGGGTCCGCTTCGACCGCCGCTTCAAACCAAATCAGGCTTTCATAAAGACCATTGGCATCGCGGACCAATTGCCCGCGCATCAAAAGTGCAGGAGCATATCCCGGCCCCAGCTCAAGCGCCCGATCAGCCGCCGCAATCGCGCTAAAATGTTCCCCGCCGCGAAAGCGCAGCCGGGCGATTGCCACCCAGACCGCGGGGTTTTCAGGATTTCCAGCGCGCGCATCATCCAGCAAACGACCCGCTTCTGCCAGATTGCCATCACGCATTTCAGTTTCAGCCGTGCGGATGGTCAGCGCGACCTCGCTGTCATCAGCCTGCTGCGCTGCGGCGGGCGGGACCAGTTCGGCCTCGTCAAACGAGCACGCAGTTAAGCCCGCGGCCAACAATACAGCGGCGATGACGCCAGACGGCAAAGAGACAGGTTTACGCACTAAGGTCATATTGCTTGAGCAGATCATACAATGTCGGGCGGCTGATCCCCAACAATTTTGCAGTGCTGGAAATGTTGCCCTCACTTCGGGCCAAAGCATGTCGGATGACGCGCCTGTCCGCTTGTTCGCGCGCAGCTTTCAGGTTGAGCACTTCGCTGTCTTCTTCATCGTCTCCGCCGAAATCCAGATCCTCTGCATGAACCAGTTTGCCTTCTGCCATAATGACCGCGCGCTTAACCCGGTTTTCCAGTTCGCGAACATTGCCTGGCCATTCATGCGCGTCAATCGCGCTAAGAGCATCGGTGGCAAAGCCTGTGACCGACGGGTTCATTTCCTTTGCAAACCGTTTGAGGAACGCTTTCGCGAGCAAGACGGCATCGCCATAGCGTTCCGCAAGGCCGGGAATGCGCACGACGATTTCCGCGAGGCGGTAGAACAGATCCTCGCGAAACGTGCCCTCACTGATCATTGTTTCAACGTCTTGGTGGGTGGCGCAAACGATGCGCGTGTCCACCGCGATGGTTTTGCGCCCGCCGATCCGCTCAATCGTGCGTTCCTGCAAAAACCTCAGCAATTTCACCTGCAAAGGCAGCGGAATATCCCCTACCTCATCAAGGAATAACGTGCCGCCGTTCGCGCTTTCAATCTTGCCTTCGGTGGTTTTGACAGCCCCTGTAAAAGCGCCCTTTTCATGGCCGAACAATTCGCTTTCGAGCAAGTTTTCCGGGATCGCAGCGCAATTGATTGCAACAAACGGTCCATCCGCGCGGTCGCTGACATCATGCAAGCCTTGGGCCAGTAATTCTTTGCCCGTACCGCTTGCGCCAAGCAGCATGACTGACACGCTCGTCTTCGAAACCCGCTCGATCGTTCGGGCGACTTTCATCATTTCAGGCGCGCCCGTAATCAAGCGGCCCAGGACCGTGTTGTCTTCTGCTGCGTGATTGACGAGGCGGCGGTTTTCTTCTTCGATCTGGTGCAGATTGAATGCACGCCGCACAATCAGGCCCAGCGCGTCAATATCGACAGGCTTCTGGTAGAAATCATACGCGCCCCGCTCAATCGCCTGCAACGCGCTTTCGCGCGCGCCATGGCCGCTCGCGACGATGACTTTGGTGTCAGGCTTTAATTCCATCACCGCATCCAGCACCGCAAAGCCCTCAGTTGTACCATCAGGATCAGGCGGCAGGCCAAGATCGAGCGTCATCACCGCTGGCGTTTCGCTGCGCAGCGCGTTGATCGCGCTCTCGCGGTCGCCAGCTATGACAACTTCGAAATCGTCATAGGCCCATTTCAGCTGTGCTTGGAGACCTTCATCATCCTCCACCACCAGCAAAGTGGGTTTCTTATTGGCCATTATGCAACCTCGTTGGAATGTGGGGGTGTTGAGTTGTGAGTGGAAATGGACGATTGCTCTTTGTCTTCAGCCTGCAAAAGCCCAGCCGTCTCTGCGAGAGGCAGCGAAATGGTGAAGCGCGTGCCCAATCCTTCGCGCGATTCCACCGCGACCCGGCCGCCCATCGCTTTGATCATTTCGCGCGCTTCAAACGCGCCAATGCCAAATCCGCCCTGTTTCGATGAAACGAACGGTTTGAACAGACCTGAGCGGACAAATTCAGGTGTCATTCCCGATCCCGTGTCGATGATATCAAGCAGGCCTGACAACCCCTCTTGCCGCACGCTGATTGCGACAGGTGCGCCGGCCTCGCTTGCATCAACCGCATTCTGCACAAGGTGGATGAGCGCCTGTTCCAACGCTTCAGGGTCGGCAAGCACCAGAACTTCTGCGCTTTTGTTGATTGTCACAGGATGTCCCTGCTCGAACCGCCGCCTCAGATCGAGCGCTATCTTGACAAGGTCTGTCCTTACAGGAGCCTTGGCCTGCCCCGAACCATAGCGCCCCAGACGCGCCAGCAGCGCTGTCAGCTTGTCCGATGAATTGCGCAAGGTAACCAGCATGTCCTTGCGAAAGGCGGGGTTGTCAGCGTGCTTTTGCGCATTGGTGGCAAGCAGCGACATCTGACTCGCGAGGTTCTTGATGTCGTGCATCACAAAGGCCATGCGGCGGTTAAACTCGTCAAACCGGCTCGCATCCATGAGCGCTTGCTGGCCCGTTTGCTCTGCGAGATAGCTGGCAAGCTGCTGGCCAGCGACCCGCAAAAGATCAAAGTCTTCCCAATCAAGGCGCCGCTCAATCCGAGGCCGCGCAAGCACAATAGCGCCCACCAATCGGTCAAAGTGAATTAGCGGGACGAGCGCCCACGCATCATTGGCCTGCATCAACCAGGCGGGAACATGCGCAAGCTCTCCATGCCGATCAATCCCGCTGCGCGTCTCGTCCAGATCAAGAATGTGGCTGTGACGCTCCAATAAGGTGGACAGGTCATGCGGGCCCGCATTGGCCGGCACCTCGATAGTCGCCCAGTTCCACCGCGCTGTCAGCTCCAGCTCGGCCTCTTCATTGGGCGTTAGAAGCAGCCCGGCGGGGCTCTCTGTAATGTCCGCGATCGCTTTGACAGAACGCTCGTGAAAACTCGGTCCGTTGCTAGCACTGCGCCCCATAGTGTGAGTAAAGCGCAG
Organism: Erythrobacter sp. JB1-15; assembly: GCF_057365035.1. NCBI lineage: Bacteria > Pseudomonadati > Pseudomonadota > Alphaproteobacteria > Sphingomonadales > Erythrobacteraceae > Erythrobacter > Erythrobacter sp. JB1-15. Next base: position 2,625,042 of record NZ_CP200295.1, on the reverse strand, counting down.
CCATTCCTCACGGTAATCATAGCGGTGCTGGAACAAATGCTTGGTCGCAGTAACGCGCAGCCAGGCGCGCAATTTTGGCGAAGGAAGCCATACAATCGCAAAGAGCACTGCGAGCACGATAAAAACAATCTGACTGGCCCGCGCAATATCACCGCCCAGAAAGGCAAGCGAGCGCGTAATCATCACCATTGCGAGCAGATAACTGCCAATCACGAGCAGCGATAAGGTCTGAAAGGTGACAGCGCGCGAAGGGTTGAAATTGCGGCTCGCGCTTTTCGCGCTGGAACCAAATGCCAAAGCCAATGTAAGAACACCGCTGACACCCGTCCTTAGCGCGCCCAGCAATGCAGGCTGTTCGCCCACCAGATAGGCCAGTGTGTAAAGATTGAGGTCAAATGCAAAGATGCCCGCCAGCCCAATAGCGCTCCAGCGCAGAACACGGCGCGATCCGGCTGCTGCGCCGACATACAGATTGTGCAGCAACACCAACGCGCCAATTGCCACCAGCATCGAAAGCAATGTGCCCGCTTCGAATACCAGAGCGGAAATCTCTCGCACGCCGGTCATACGCTGATCGATAATGACCAGAACGGGCTGAAACAGCTGAACAAGCGCGAGCGAGATCAGGACGGGGCGTGTCGGTTTCAGGCTTTCATCGCGCCCATCGACCGAAAACAGGCGAAAAATCACCGCGATCATGGCCAGGTTGCGGCAGGTTTCCGCCAGCATTGTGGCCGGTTCACCAAAACCCAGAGAGGCGCCCAAAACGCACCACAAAGCCGTCATAAAAGCCACTGCCATTGCCGCAGCGCGGTCAACCCGTTTGCGATCTCCGAACCGCACAATCCACAAGGCGGCAGCACCGCTGAAGACGGCGCCCGCTATTGCGCAGGCCGTCGCCAAATCCAAAGGAATGCCGAACGCGCCAGTCATCACCGCGCGCCCTCAGGCCACAGGATCACGCGCACGGTTTGCAGCAGAATTACAAAATCCAGAAACGGGGTGTAATTCTTTGCGTAATACAGATCATATTCGAGCTTTTTGCGGCTGTCTTCGATCGATGCGCCATACGGGTAATTGATTTGCGCCCACCCCGTAATGCCCGGCTTTACCATATGCCGCTCGCTGTAGAACGGGATGTCTTTTTCCAGATCGTTGACGAACTGCGGAACTTCGGGACGCGGCCCGACAAAGCTCATATTGCCTTGCAGCACGCTCCAAGTTTGGGGCAATTCATCAATTCTGACCTTTCGAATAAAGCTGCCGATGCGGGTGACGCGCGGATCGTCTTTCTCTGCCCATTTCGCCCCGTCTTTTTCGGCATCGGTGCGCATCGAGCGCAATTTGATCAGCTCAAACGTCTCACCAAACAGTCCAACGCGCTGCTGACGGAAAAATGCAGGGCCTTTGCTGTCCAATTTTACCAGAATGGCGAAAATCAGGATGAGCGGGAACGTGAGCGCCAAGAGCATGCAACTGGCCACTATGTCGAACAACCTTTTGGCAGCGCTGGAGAACATACGGCCTGACGAAAACCCATCGGAGAAAATCAACCAACTGGGATTAACCGTTTCAAGATCAACACGCCCCGTTTCGCGCTCAATAAAGCTAGAGAAATCATTAATGTGAACGCCTTTGGTCTTAAGCCGTAGCAAGTCTCTTAGAGGCAGAGCCTTGCGCCGCTCCTGCATAGCCAGCACAACTTCGCTAACGCCCAAGTTCTCAACAAATTGCGCCAAATCATGCACGGCTTCGCGCGGGATCGCTTGTGAGACGCCTTTTTCGCCTTCGCTCATCGCGATGAACGACACGGTCGTAAACCCGCTCTCCGGTCTTTCGCTAAGCTTGCGCAAGCGTTCAGCCCGGTCTCCCGCGCCCAAGACCATCACGCGTCGCTTGAAGGCAGTTGACCCAAGGAAACTGGTCAATAGCAAGCGATCAACCACTAGAACTAACGTGGAAAAGCCCATCGAATACAGCAATGTAGATCGCCAGAACGTGCTTTCCGGCAGCAGAAAGTCAATAAATGCGAGCGCGATGATACCGAGGCTGATCGCAACCAAAAGCCGCGCGCCTGCAAACCGCAAAGAGCGCAGCGCAATCGGTCCATAAACTCCCACTGCAATCATCGCGAGCCATACCACCACAGCCGAACCGATAATCGGAACCCAACGCTGGGTCAGTGGCCCGACTTCCATCTCAATCTGATAGGCTCGCAAATGCCACGCCGCTTCGCTTGCGAAGATCAGCAGGACAAGATCCAGCAGGCCGAGAAGCAGCACAGCATGAGGAATATAGTGTTTGAACAGTCTGATCATTGGTCTGGTGCGACGCTCACGAGGTTTGTTATTAGCGTGCCTAATAGGCGGCACTGTTTAAGTGTCGGTAAACTTTACACCCTTGTAACATGGCTGTGAAGATGCACGTTTCGTTAGGTAAAATGTGCGCTAAATCGTGTTGCAGGCTAACGCTTCTGTCGTCGCCTATCGCTGCCCGCAATCCGTTCAGGTGATGGAGTTAGGCAATCCATGCGTCCACAACGCGGACAGCCGACGCCCAAAGGTAAAGCATCATCTCGGTCAAGCGATACGCCGCGCGCCTGTGCCAATTCACCCGCAAAACGCGCCTCAAGCCCCAGTACGATCGCTTTTCGGGCTGAGCAGGCAACTCCGTCCACTTCGACAGTGCGCGCCATCGTGAACCAGTGTTTGGGCGATGCTTCCCCTTCGCCAAAGGTCACTGCTTGGGTAAGCAAGGTGCCGCGACTTTCAAACGCTGCGTAAGGCGCCCAGGCAGGCCAGCGGGCACCATCAAGCGGATACAGCGCCCCGCTCGCCCCGGCTGTGTAGGACACCATGCGCCCTGTCCTGCCAAACCGCGCACTGAAAAACGGCAGACCGCGTTCACCCACACGTTGCAGCGTCGTCAGGCGCTGGGCTACTTGGTCAAAGCTGGAGGCGAACCGGCGCTGGAGGATGTTCACATCATAAGCTGTTTGCTCACATGCCCTTAGAAAGCGCCGATACGGCATCAACAAAGCGCCCGCGACATAGTCAGTCACATGCTCGCGAAACTGTTCATAAGCCTCATCCGAGCGCAGATTGGCACCCGCAACAAGCGCCTCGATCTCGTCTCGCATTTCTAGACTGCCAATCTGGCGGGCAATTTGAAAGCGCCGGGCAGCACCCGGCAACATCTCAGACAATTGCAATTGCCGGGCATGCAGATCGAGCCTGTGAACGATGCCCGGCATCACTTCGGTTGGCAGCACTCTAACTGATAGCTGGTGCTTTTCACGCAGTCGTTCGCTCAATGCTGCGCTGATATCGCCATGGGACAGACGGAGAGTTTCCGACAAAGCTTCAGCCGAGTGATCGAGGTCGGCAAAGTGGTTTTGCCACCGTTCGACCGCCGATCGCGCCTCTGCCAGGGGATCCTCTGTTCGAACCGATGGTGCGCCTGCGTTGTCATACAGCCTTGCAAATGCGGCAGCGGCTTGCGGCGCGGCAGCGAGGAATTCGTGCACTTCCTCCCGGTCAATCCCCAGATCAGTAAAGCGCTTGTCCGCCAATCGCCGCGCTAATCCGTCCACACCGCCTATCGATTCGTCTTCGCGCAAGGATCGCGGATCAAAGTCGAACCGCTCTATCGTTTGCACCAGAACGCGCGCAGAAACAGGGCGCTGGTTCCGCTCTATCAGGTTGAGATAGCTGGGAGAAATGCCCAGCGCATTGGCCATTGCAGCCTGAGTGAGGCCCTCGCGCTTGCGCAATCGGCGCAATGCAGGGCCAGCGAGAAGTGCGTTTTCAACCATACGATTCTTGTAAATACATTTACAACCTTACACAAGATTAACGCCTGATTTGCCGATATCGACAAGATATCTTGTAACTTTCTCTGTTTTGCTGCGCTGCAACAGTCCATCAGAGCCTCATTCACTCCCCAGAATCAGATAGGAGATCTCCCATGACTTACACTCAGCAAATCACACAAATGCGCGAACTGGTCGATGCAAACGGCCATGCATGGCGCGCCATCGATCCTGAAAGCGCAGCTCGCATGGTTTTGCAAAACCGCTTCCCCACCGGGCTCGATATCGCGAAATACACTGCCAAGATCATGCGCGCTGATATGGAAGCCTATGATGCAGATCCCGCCAATTACACCCAGTCGCTGGGCTGCTGGCACGGGTTCATTGCACAGCAGAAGATGATCTCGATCAAGAAACACTTCGGCTCCACCAAGCAGCGTTACCTCTATCTTTCCGGTTGGATGGTTGCCGCACTTCGCAGCGAATTTGGCCCGCTTCCCGATCAGAGCATGCACGAGAAGACCAGCGTGCCTGCGCTTATCGAAGAGCTCTACACGTTCCTCAAGCAAGCCGATGCGCGCGAGCTTGGCGGCATGTTTCGCGATCTCGACACCGCTCGCGAGAACGGCGATGCGGTTGAAGCCAAGCGGCTTGAGAACGCCATCGACAATTACGAAACCCACGTCGTTCCCATCATTGCTGATATTGATGCAGGCTTTGGCAATGCAGAGGCAACCTACCTTCTTGCCAAGAAGATGATCGAAGCGGGCGCGTGCGCTTTGCAAATCGAGAACCAGGTTTCCGACGAAAAGCAATGCGGCCACCAGGATGGCAAAGTCACCGTTCCGCACGAGGACTTCATCCAGAAGATCCGCGCTTGCCGCCATGCATTCCTTGAAATGGGCGTTGATGATGGCGTCATCGTTGCCCGCACCGATTCGCTCGGCGCTGGCCTGACCAAGCAGATCGCGTTTTCCAAAGAGCCCGGCGATCTCGGCGATCAGTACAATGCATTTATCGATTGTGACGAGGTTGATCCTGCAAACGTCACCAATGGCCAGGTCTTCATCAGCCGCGATGGCAAGCTGATGTCGCCCAAGCGTCTGCCTTCCAACCTGTTCCAGTTCAAACCGGGCACTGGCGAAGACCGCTGCGTTCTGGATTGCATCACATCGCTCCAGAACGGCGCCGACCTGCTGTGGATCGAGACCGAGAAGCCGCACGTTGAGCAGATCGCGGGCATGGTTGACCGGGTGCGCGAAGTCGTCCCCAATGCCAAGCTTGTCTACAACAACTCGCCCAGCTTCAACTGGACGCTCAACTTCCGCCAGCAGGTGTTCGACGCATGGGAGCAGGCTGGCAAGGACGTGTCCGCCTATGACCGCGCTGGCTTGATGAGCATCGACTATGACGGCACCGATCTCGCGATTGAGGCTGATGAGCGCATCCGCACTTTCCAGTCTGATGCAGCGAAACGCGCTGGCATCTTCCACCACCTCATCACTTTGCCGACTTACCACACCGCCGCGCTCAGCACCGATAACCTTGCCAAGGAGTACTTCGGTGACCAGGCGATGCTTGGTTACGTCAAGAACGTGCAGCGCGAGGAGATCCGTCAGGGCATCGCCTGCGTTAAGCACCAGAACATGGCCGGCAGCGACATCGGTGATGATCACAAGGAGTACTTTGCCGGTGAGGCTGCCCTGAAGGCAGGCGGCAAGGACAACACCATGAACCAGTTCGCCGCTGCGTGATCCGCAGCGGATGGGAACCAGTTCGCCGCTGCATAAGCCGCAGCGGATGGGAACCACTTCCCCGGTTCCCTGCCCAGTTGGAGAGGGGCCCGCAAGGTCAGCGTAAGACTGGCCTTGCGGGAACCGAACTCGTCCGTCATTAGCTTAGACACCATCAAGCCCGAATACGGATGACGACCGGAGAGACACACGATGAGCGATACCGATACACCGAACCGCGAACCCTCACGCGCTCGCGCGCTGCTTTCAACGGCTGACATGAAGCTGCTCCGCCGTGCTTTGGAAAGCCACGCCCGCGGGACCGAGGATCGCGAAGAGCTTGCCAAGATCAACGCGTTGCACCACCGGCTGGGCACTTACGTGCCGTCTTCCAGCTAGTATTGCGCGCATACCAGTTCTCCTGGGGAGGAGAATGCGGCCGTCGAAGCAGGTGAACCCCCTGCTTTGGCGGCCGTTATCGTATGGGCGATTCGCCCGCGTTTGCAGCCTTTGCCGCTCCAATCCCAACATCGCAGCATTACAAGCACTTAGCTGAGACATGGACCGCATGTTACACGGTCTTGGAACAATAAAGTCACCCGCCCAAAACAGGCCAGAACGGGCACACAAAACCGCGCCGAAAATCCGCTGAAAAAGAGCATCGCAAACCATCCAGCGATGCTGCCACAATCCGCAATATGTAGGAAAGCGAAGGCTGCGTTCAGAACCCCGCCAGAGCGCTCACCCGCCGCGCTATAGCCCGTAAAACAGCACCAGCAGGATAGACAGGGTCGTCACCATCAACACCACCAGCGGCACGCCGGTGCGGATGTAATCGGAAAATTCATACGACCCTTCGGACATGATCAGCATATTCGTCTGATAGGCAATCGGCGTTGCATAACACAAATTGCACCCGAACAGCACAGCCAGCACCAAGGGTTCTGCCGGAATGCCCAATTGCGCCGATATGCCAAAGGCGATGGGCGTGCCCACAGTCGCAGCGGTCGCGTTGGAGGCAAAATTGGTTATGAAAGTCACAAACGCCATCACAGCTGCCAAAACCAGGGCAGGCGGCAAATAGACCAGCCCCAGCGATAAAGCCTGACCAAGCCAATCCGCAGCGCCGCTTTCATCAATCACGCGGCCAATCGCGATACTGGCCGCAACCAGCACGATCACTTGCCCCGATAAAGCCCGGCCCACCCGGTCAAATTTCACGCATCCCGTCACGAACATCAGGATCGATCCAGCCAGCGCCGAAATCGCAATAGGGAACAGACCAATCGCCGCAGTCGTGACCGAAAACGCCATGATCGCCGCAGCCAGCAACGCCTTTGACCGGCGCGGCAATTCGCGCGCGCCATCCAGGATCAACAGGCTGTCATTGCGGGCAAAGGTTTGCAGATCTTCATCAAGCCCCATCACCAGCAGCACATCGCCTTCTGCAATGCGCAGATCGCCGCCATCGGAATATTGGTCTTTCTCGCCCAGCAGCCGGTCGGGCCGGTGAATGCCCAGCACCGCAACACTGTAAAGATCGGCAATGCCGGAACTGGGCAAAGTGCGCGTGATGAGGCGGCTATCGGCAGTGACAGTCATTTCGTAAACCATCACATCTTCATCCTGCGCGGACGCGGTGCGTTTAATCCGGTCCAGCACCCAGCTGGGCGCCAATTGCCCCTTCAATTCGCGCGTTGCATCCTCCAGCGCTGTATGGCTGCCCGAAATGTGCATTTGCTGAAGCGGTTGCAGCACGCCCGTCAACGCGCCGTGCAGAGTGATCCCTTTTGGCAGTTTATCGACGATGTCGGCCATTTCCATCCCGGCGAGCGAGGAATTGTTGCCAACCCGCATGCGCGTGTGAAACTGCCGCTCTGTCGCCTGCGCCTCGGTGCGGTTATCCTTAAGCAAGCGCGGCATCACCAGCCACATATATGGCAGCGCCACCAGTGCGGCGAGCAGCACAATCGGCGTAAAATCAAACACACCCATTTGCCGCATACCCAGATCCACCGCGATGGAAACCACCAGAATATTGGTCGAAGTGCCAATCGTGGTTGCCAATCCGCCAATCAGCGATGCGGCATTCAACGGCATCAGCGTTTTGGACGTCGCCATCGCGCCGCGGTGCGCGAGAGCTGCGAAAATCGGGATCATCAACACCAGCACTGGCGTGTTGTTCACAAACATCGAGAGCAGCAGCGTGATGATCAGCGATATGAGCAAGCCCAATTGCAGGTTGAACTTGAACAATCGCTCCAAAATGCGCGCAGCAGGCTCCAGCGCGCCTGTCACGACCAGCCCCCTGCCCATAATCATCAGCGCACAGATCGTAATCAGCGCGTAATGGCCAAACCCGCCAAAGGCGAGCGCAAGGCCGTCGGTTGGGCTTGCCTCCTCCATCAGGCCGGTTTCTGGATTGAGCGTAGGGATCGGGAAGAAATAGAGCCCGACCGCAATCACCGCGATCGTCAGCAGGCTGATAATTTCAATCGACATCCGCCCACGCGCAAAGGCGACGAACATCGCGACCGTTACGGCCATTGCGGCCATTGCGTGATAAGAGGGAAGGTCCAGCATAAGTGTCCAATTGCCGATGTCTCAGCAGATGAGCCGAATGGCAAGCGGGTTTTTTGCGTTTACCGGCCCAATCGGGGGCCAATATCATTGGGTTCTTGCCAGTCGCGCCATCGAGCGCTAACAGCGCGGCTCCCGCATGCAGGAGTGCCCCTGTGGTGGAATTGGTAGACGCGCTCGACTCAAAATCGAGTTCCTAACGGAGTGCCCGTTCGAGTCGGGCCAGGGGCACCATTCTCACGAAATGTGAGAATGCGTTTTTGTTGTTGCTCACCCATCCGGGCGAGCATCCTCGGTGCAATTCCTTCATTTCATTCCGGGCACCTACGGACGCCCAGTCGCGCTTGCGGTCGCAGGCGCGACCGTGCGCCGCAACACAGAAGTTAGATAGCTCAAGATCGACGCCGCAGGCGGCGAAAGGCCGACCGGCCGCCCGCAGCGGGGCCGCAGCGCAGCGGAGGCCATCTAGCGAGGACGCTCGCCCGGATGGGCGAGCGCAAGGCAAACTAACGCAGCGATCCAGCCAAAATCTTGTGCAGCTTTGAATGCAGCGCATCATTCGCGGCCAGCACCTGTTTGGAATGCACAGGCTCGCTGCGCCCGCGATAATCGGTTACGAAACCGCCTGCCTCGCGCACCAGCAAGCAGCCGGCTGCCGTGTCCCAATCGTTCAATCCGCTTTCCCAGAAGCCATCAAAGCGCCCCTGCGCCACATAAGCCATGTCGAGCGACGCCGCGCCGAACCGGCGAATGCCCGCAACTTCCGGCCCAATGGCGCCAAAAATGCGGCTCCATTCGGCAAAGTCGCCGTGCCCTGCAAAAGGAATGCCGGTCGCGATCAAAGCATCGGACAAATTGCGCCGCGCTGACACCCGCAGCCGCGCATCCTGCAACCATGCACCGCGCGTCTTTTCAGCCCAATAGGTTTCATCAAGGATCGGATTATATATAACTGCAGCAGTGACTTCGCCCCAACCCTTGCCATCAAGTCTAGGTTCCTGCACCGCGATACTGATCGCGAAATGCGGTATACCGTGGAGGAAATTGCTGGTCCCATCAAGCGGATCGATAATCCAGCGCGGTTTGCCCTCATCGCCTTCGATAATGCCCGCTTCTTCCAGCACAAAACCCCAACCAGGCCGCGCATTGAGCAATTCATCATAGAGCGTGCGTTCGGACCGCATATCGGCTTTTGAGACGAAATCAGCAGGGCCTTTGCGGCTCACCTGCAAATGCTCAACTTCGCCAAAATCGCGCCGCAATCGCCCGCCCGCTTTGCGCGCCGCGCGCTCCATCACGCGGATCAGGCCTGAAAACATGCTCATCGCAGATCAGCTCGCCTTGCCGACATAGGATTGTTCGTACACGTCAACGATAATGCGCGTCCCGCTGGCAATATGCGGCGGCACCATGATGCGCACGCCATTGTCGAGCACGGCAGGCTTGAAACTGGACGAAGCGGTCTGCCCCTTCACCACCGCATCAGCCTCAACAATTTCGGCTTCGATTTGCGCGGGCAATTGCACCGAAATCGGCTTTTCTTCCCACAATTCGAGCATCACCTGCATACCGTCCTGCAAAAACGGACGCGCATCGCCCAGCAGGTCGGATGGCAGCATGATCTGTTCGTAATTCACCTGATCCATAAAGACGAGCATGTCGCCATCTTCATAGAGGAACTGATAATCGGCAGTATCGAGGCGAACCTTCTCCACCGTGTCAGCGCTGCGAAAACGGACATTGGTTTTGCGCCCATCCTGCAGGTTCTTCATTTCGACCTGCATGTAGGCGCCGCCTTTGCCCGGCTGCGTGTGCTGGATCTTGGCAACTTTCCAGATGCCGTTTTCATATTCGATGATATTGCCGGGGCGGATATCGACGCCGCTGATTTTCATGAGAAGTCACGCTTTTTTCAGAAGTGGATGAGCCCGGCGATAAATCCGCAAAAGCTCGATTGTCACGCCGCATAGACCGATGGCGTGGCGACAGCAAGGTTACCCTTTTTAGACATGTAAATTGGTGTCTTTCCTGTGGTAACTACTTATTCACCCTGATATCAGGCTGTCCAAGGGGATTGGACAGAAAAACCATGCAAACTCGATATGTTATCATGCTGACAGCGGCGGCGGCCGTGATCGCGGGATCATCCGGAAACATGCTTTCAGCAGAGGGGCCGGTGCTCAAACCGATCCTCGCCAGCGTGCAGGGAACCGAGGCACAGGCAGCAACGCCATTGGCAGAAGGCGGCCCCTTGGGCACCATGCCGCATGGCCGATATCAATGCGCCCTGCCCGGCGATGCTCAGGGCCGCGCGATCGAGGTGACAGAGGCGAAAAGCTTCACCATTTCGCAAGCCTCCAGCTACACCAATGAAGACGGGCGCGGCATTTATCTGATGCGGGGCAAATCGCTGACATTCACACGCGGCCCCAAAAAGGGTGAGACGTTCAAGCGCATTGGTGAATATCAATTGCAGCAGGTGAAGGCTGACGGATCGCTTAGCAAATTGATCTGCACCCGGCTCAGCGGACGGGCTTAATCGCTTTTCGTTGCGGCTTTGATCGCAGCGGCGAAATCTGCGACCGCTTTTGCTTCATCACCGTTCCACACTCCGCCTGACACAGCGAGGAAATCCGCGCCTGCCTTTACCAGCGGCGCGCAATTGGCAGGCGTGATCCCGCCGATGGCGACCAGCGGTATCTCAAACAGCTGCGTCCACCACTCTACCAGCTCCAGATCGGGCGTTTCCGCATCATCCCCCTTATCCTTGGTGGAGGAAGGAAAGAACGCGCCGAACGCGATGTAATCGGCTCCTGCTTCGCCCGCTTCCATCGCCAGATGGCGCGAGGCATGGCAGGTCACACCGATTTGCACATCGCGGCCCAATTCCTCGCGCGCTTCCCGAGCGCTCCCATCGCCCTGCCCCAAATGCACGCCATCTGCGCGCAACCGTTTGGCCAATGGCACGCTATCATTCACCACAAAGGCGCAATCATAACGCGCGCAAATGTCCTGCAAAGGCTCTGCCAGACGCGCGGCCTCATGCTGGTCTACATCTTTCACGCGGAACTGGAAAGCCGTGACCAGCCCCTCGCCTGCGCCAAGCGCACGTTCGAGCCGGTCAGGAAAATTCCCGCCCACTTCGAGCGGGGAAATCAGATACAATTGAGTAGCAGGTGTCATCACCTGCGCGCCTTAGCCAGCAACGCTGGCCGCTGCAATCTGGTCAATCGCTTTACCCAAAGCGCCATCAAATTCGCCATCCGACTGGCCTTTGCGCAGGTCCTGCAGCAGCCCGCGCGAAAAGCTTGCGATCATGCCGGGGTTCTTCGCGAGATGCGCGCACGCATCATCGGTCGAATAACCGCCCGAAAGCGCCACGACGCGCAGCACGGCGGGATGCTCAATCGCGGGGGTGTAATGGCCAGCCTTAACGGGAATCGACAATTTCAGCATCACTTTGCGGCCCTCGCGCAGGCTATCCAAATGCTTCATAATTTCAGCCAGCAGAATGTCTTCACCCGCTTCGCGGTCATCAGCGGTGATGTCATATTCCGGCTCAAGCATTGGCATCAGGCCTGCATCCGCAATTTGGCCGCCCACTTCAAATTGCTGCGCGACAATCGCGGCAATTCCGTCTGCATTGGCCGATTTGATGACTGAGCGCATTTTGGTGCCGAACATGCCGTGACCCACCGATTTTTCGAGCAGTGCGGGCAGTTTGTCCAAAGGCTTCATCAATTGGACGCCGTTCTCTTCATCGGCAAGCCCCTGATCCACCTTGATAAATGGGACAATCCCGCGCGCTTTCAGAGCATCGGCTGTGGTTTTGCCATCGACCATGCCGTCCATGGTTTTTTCAAACAGGATGGCGCCGATGACCTTGCCGCTGGAAAAACAGGGCGATGTGATGACCCGGCTGCGCATTTGGTGGATCTGGCCGAACATTTCCTCATCACCTGACCATTCGCCATCATCGACGCCGTATCCGCGCAAAGCTTTGGGCGTAGAGCCGCCCGATTGATCGAGCGCTGCGATAAAGCCTTGTCCTGCGGCGATCTTTGCGGTCATTTCTTCGGTGTTCATGGCTGTCCCTCGTGTTTTCAGTCTGTCTGGTTTTGTCTTTAATTTTCGTAGGCCCTAACGCGCGGAAAATGGCGCTGCAATTGGCCACAAGTATAGGCGCAAAGGGGCTTTGGAGAGGGGCGACGAGCCCAATGGGTTCACGTGCGGGGTGAAAGTTTCCGAATAATCCCAGTAAAGCTCAGCGCAGGCGCGCCATCGCCAGTGATCAGGCCGCGGAGAAAGATCGTCTTGCCCCCGCCGCGCGTAACTTCGCCGCGCGCTTCGACCAAAGCGCCGGGCTGAACTGCGCCCAGAAAATCGCTCGACAGGTTCATGGTGACAGCATGCGCGCCGTCCAGCTCATCTGTTGCAATCGCAAACAATGCAAAATCGGCAAAGGTCATCAGACACCCGCCATGCATCGCGCCGCCCCCGTTCATATGGCGATCTTCGGCGCGAAAGGCGCTCAGGTAAGTGCCATCATCCTCGCGGCGCATAAAGAACGGGCCAGAGCGCGTTTCGAACGGATCATGGTTCCAGTGATACCACCCAGCAAATTCGCCCTCACAGCATTCAACAGCATTGCCGTATCCGTATTGAGTTTTTTCCTCAGTCATCGACATAAAGCTCTACAAATTTTCGGGCAACGGGGCTTTGTGCAACGCGCGCTGTCACAACTGAGGAACCTTCATTCCAAATCGCATCAGAATTGGCCAGCACAATCAAAGTAAGGTTTTTAGCCGGCACTTTCAGGTAAACCGCAGAATACTTTCCATCGTCCTTACCGGAATGCCACATCAAGCGCTGCCCGCGATATTCCTCCAACCACCATCCTTTGCGATAATCGCCTAGGGGCGGAATGGTTATTTGCGTTGCCAAATGGTCGCGAACCGCCAGCGGGACGATCAAGCCTTCGTCGTACGCAATATCGAACGCCGCGATTGAACGGGGGCTGGCTATGATTCCAGCCGATGCGCGGAAATCGTCATCGGGATAAGCCTGCTTTAGAACCCGGCCGTCTTCAATCGTGTGCGGCATTGCGAGCCACCGCAGCGCGTCGCCTGCATTTTCATCGCGCCAACCCAACGCAACATTCTCAGCGCCTGCCGGTCGAATGGCACGTTCGCGCACAATGGTTCGCAATGACCTACCGCCAGCGCCCTCAATCGCTCGATCTATCCGGGCAAACGCAATGGGGTTGTAGACAAACGCTTCGCCATTGGCCCGCATATCCAACATATGCCCAAGAGTGGTAGGTTTTGAGCAATCAATGGGCGCAATCAGATTGCCAAATCGGTCAGTACCGCCGCCCATGAACGGGATTTCGGTATTGCGAAAGTGCGCGCAGAAGCCCTTCCATTTCAAATCATTTGTCATGGGTAAACTAAGGTCAATCGCACTCGCAGCACGCTCAGCGAGAATTGCGGACGCAGCAATTGGCTTGGTCACTGAAGCGATATAGTAGGTGGTCTGGGCGGTGGTCGGAAAATCACCTTCATCATCCCAAGTCCCAAGATATGCCTCCCAAACAATCTCTTGATCTTTGACAATCAACGCGCTGATTGACGGGGTGTTGGTCTGTTTTCGGAACTGTTCGAGGCTGGTTTCAAAGGCACTGTGCGCATTCCCATCGGCAAGTGCAGGTGCGCTCCATAGTGCGTGAAAGATTATGGCCAGCGATAGAGCAGCACTGCGCATCCTAATTCGAGAGCGCCGCAACGCCGGGTAACTGCTTGCCCTCCATCCATTCAAGGAACGCTCCGCCGGCGGTGGAGATATAAGTAACCTCATTCGTAACGCCTGCCTGCGCCAAAGCGGCAACCGTGTCGCCGCCGCCCGCGACTGAGATAAGCGAGCCTTCCTGTGTGAGAGCCGCAACATGCCGGGCGAGCGCCATGGTGGCGGTGTCAAACGGCTTTGTCTCAAAGGCGCCAAGCGGCCCGTTCCACACCAGAGTGCGGCAGGTTTTCAGCACATCGGCAAGCGCTTCGGTGGCTTGCGGGCCGATATCGAGGATCATTTCATCCGCGGCAACCTCGTGGACATTGCAGGTGCGCAAAGATGCAGGATTTGCGGCAAATTCTTTCGCGACCACCACGTCATAAGGCAGATGCACGGTGCATCCGGCATGATCCGCCTCGTCCATGATTTTGGAAGCGGTTTCAGTCAGATCGTGCTCGCACAAAGATGTGCCCACATCAACACCGCGCGCGGCGAGGAATGTGTTCGCCATGCCCCCGCCTATAATCAAGTGCTGAACCTTGCCGACAAGGTTTTCGAGCACCGCGAGTTTGGAGGACACCTTAGCCCCGCCCACAACAGCAGCGACGGGCTGCTCAGGCGACCCAAGCGCTGTATCGAGCGCTTTCAGCTCCGCTTCCATCGACCGCCCGGCATAGCTTGGCAGGTGATGCGCCAGACCTTCGGTGGTGGCATGGGCGCGGTGCGCTGCGGAAAAGGCATCGTTGACGTAGAAATCGCCGTGGGCGGCAATGGCTTTAGCGAAATTGGGGTCATTGCCTTCTTCACCCGGCCAGAACCGCGTGTTGTCCAGCAGCCCGATATCGCCATTGCTCAAAATGCCGATGCTTTGTTCAACGACCGGGCCAGCGACTTCGGGGATGAACATCAGTTCCTTGCCTAGCACCCCTTCGACATCGCCCACCACCATGCTGGTGGAAAGCACGCTGGAACGCTGCCCTTTGGGCCTGCCGAAATGGGCGAGCAAAAGGACTTTCGCGCCCTTCTCGGACAATTCAAGAATGGTCGGCTTAACCGCCTCAACCCGCGTCACATCGGTGGCAGAGCCGTCCTTCATCGGCAGATTGAGATCCACCCGGACAAGCGCAACCTTGCCAGCGATATCGCCCAGATCATCGAGAGTTTTGAATGTGGTCACTGCATCTACTCCGCTCACCCTCAGCCTGTCGAAGGGTCGTACTTACTCATTCGCGCCGCGTCTTAAGGAAAAACGGTCCTTCGACAAGCTCAGGACGAGCGGAGTTGCGTTCAATTAAAGAAACTTCGCCATCACACCCGCTGTGTCGATCATGCGGTTGGAGAAACCCCATTCATTGTCGTACCAGCTGACAACCCGGCCCAGCTTGCCTTCCATCACGCCTGTTTCGAGGCTGTCGATGGTGGAGCTGGCGGCGTGGTGATTGAAATCGCCTGAGACAAGCGGCTGATCGGTGTAATCGAGCACGCCTTTCATCGGGCCATCAGCGGCCGCTTTCAAAGCTGCGTTCAGTTCCTCGGCAGTGGTGTCGCGGCCGGGTTGGAACACAAGATCAATCAGCGACACATTGGGCGTAGGCACGCGGACGGATGATCCGTCGAGCTTGCCTGCCAATTCCGGCAGCACCAGACCCACAGCGCGCGCTGCGCCTGTCGTGGTCGGGATCATATTCTGCGCCCCGCCGCGCGCACGGCGCATGTCAGAGTGCATTTGGTCAAGCATGCGCTGATCGTTGGTGTAAGAATGGATCGTGGTCATAAAGCCGCGCTCAATCCCGACAGTGTCATTCAGCACTTTGGCAACTGGTGAGAGGCAATTGGTGGTGCAGCTGGCGTTTGACACGATCACATCATCAGCGGTCAGCACATCGTGGTTCACCCCGTAAACGACCGTCGCTGATACGCCTTTGGCAGGAGCCGAGATCAAAACGCGCTTCGCGCCCGCGTCGAGGTGCGGGCGGCAGGCTTCATCGCTTTGGAAAAAGCCGGTGCATTCCAGCACAATATCAACGCCTTGCGCCGCGTGCGGCAGGTCAGCAGGGTTGCGTTCCGAGGTCACCGCAATGCTTTTGCCGTTGACGATAATCGCGCCATCTGCGGTATCCACAGTGCCGGGGAAACGGCCATGCGTGCTGTCATATTGGAACAACAGCGCATTGGATTTGGTGTCGGCCAGATCATTGATCGAGACCAGCTCAAAATCGTGATCGGTGCGTTCGAGAAGAGCGCGCGCCACAAGCCGTCCGATACGGCCAAACCCATTGATCGCAACTTTAGTCGCCATGTGAAGAACTCCTGCTTGTCTTATGCTTTAACTGGAAAGTTTGGAAAGAATTTGCGGGACCACCTTGTCCGCTGTGAAACCGAAATGCTTAAACAGGTCACTAGCAGGTGCAGAGGCGCCGAAGCTGTCTATTCCGATATTCAGCCCCTTTAATCCGGTGTAACGCTCCCATCCAAAAGTCGTGCCCGCTTCGATCGACACTTTCATGACGCCGCCGGGAATGATGTCCTGTTTGTAAGCATCGCTTTGCTCTTCAAACAATTCCGCGCACACCATCGAGACCACATCAGCGCCAACGCCCTCAGCCTCAAGCGCATCCGCGCATTCAAGCGCAAGGCTGACTTCGGAGCCTGTCGCAAGAAGAACCACTTTTCTTGGCAAACTTGCCGCGCGGACCCTGTAACCGCCTTTGCTCGACAGGTTCTCATCTGCCGCCTCAAGCCGGAATTGCGGCAATCCCTGACGCGACAGGGCAAGGATAGATGGCCGGTCCTTTTGCGCCAAAGCCGCCGCCCAGCATTCTGCGGTTTCCACTGCATCACCGGGGCGGAACACCAAGAGATTGGGCATAGCCCGCAGCGAAGCGACATGCTCCACCGGCTGGTGCGTGGGTCCATCTTCGCCAAGGCCGATGCTGTCATGCGTCATCACATAGATTGCGCGCGCCTGTTGCAAGGCCGACAGCCGGATCGCGCCGCGTGCATAATCGGTGAACACCAGGAATGTGCCGCCATAGGGGATCACGCCGCCATGCAGCGCCATTCCGTTCATTGCGGCGGCCATGCCAAATTCGCGAATGCCGTAATTGAGATAGCGGCCCGCATAATGATCCGCATCCAGCGTTTCGATACCGCCCGCTTTGGTGTTGTTTGAGCCAGTTAAATCAGCGCTTCCGCCGATTGTCTCAGGCGCATTTGGATTGATCGCGTTAAGCGCCAGTTCGCTCGCTTTGCGGGTCGCAACCTTTTGTGGTTCCGCCACCAGAGCCGCGATATGATCATCCAGCGCGCCCATATCGGGCAAATCGCCTGCCATGCGGCGTTCAAATTCGGCGCGATTGTCGGATGCGGAAAGCCGCGCGGTCCATTCGCCATGCGCGGTGCGGCCGCGTTTCGCGCAATCGCGCCAGTCTGCCAGCACATCACGCGGGATATCAAACGGCGCAGCATCCCATCCCAGCGATTCTCGGGCAGCCGTGATTTCGTCTGCGCCAAGCGGCGCGCCATGGGTTGAGCTGGTGCCTTGCTTGGTCGGAGCGCCTTTGCCGATAATGGTACGGCACGCGACAAGCGATGGTCGCGGATCGGCTTTTGCTTCGGACAATGCGCGCTCAATATCGGCAAAATCATGCCCGTCGCATTCGGTCACATGCCATCCGGTTGCGGCATAACGAGCTTTTACATCTTCCGAAGTCGACAGATCAGTCGCGCCATCAATCGTGATGCGGTTGTCATCCCACAGGACATTCATCTGACCAAGGTTCAGGTGGCCAGCAAGGCCGATGGCTTCGTGATTGATGCCTTCCATCAGACACCCATCACCAGCGATCACCCAGGTGCGGTGATCGACCAGATCATCGCCAAACACCGCGTTCAAATGCCGCTCTGCAATGGCCATGCCGACAGCCATGGCAAGCCCCTGACCCAAAGGCCCGGTGGTGCATTCCACCCCTTCGAGCAGGAAGTTTTCAGGGTGCCCTGCGCACGGGCTGCCCAATTGCCGGAAATTGCGGATATCGTCCATCGTGGGCTGCGCATATCCGGTAAGGTGCAGCAGGCTGTAAATCAGCATGGAACCATGCCCGGCGGACAGCACAAACCTGTCTCTATCGGCCCAATCGGGGCGCGCGGGATGGAATTTGAGGTGGTTTGAAAACAGCACAGCCGCCACATCCGCCATGCCCATCGGCATACCGGGATGGCCGGAATTGGCGGCCTGAACAGCGTCCATGGATAAAGCGCGAATGGCATTGGCCATTGGTTGGAGACGGGCGGCGTCAATCGTCATGCTGGCGAAAATCTCCTGCTCATTGACTGCTGTGCCGGCTGGCCTTGCAGTGTTGCTTTGCAGCGTTGGCGTTGCAGCTTTTCGCCCGCATGTGCGCTTGTCGGCGCGTTCCGGTCTATAACCCCGGCAATTGGGCGATTCGGTGTGCGCACATGCCATTGCCGAGCCGCCATAAGAGGTCAACCACGCGCACGCGGCAAGCCCCGATCAAGTGCAGCCCGCCAAGCCCAGGCCTAACTCCACTTATCAACAGACCCGGCCCGCCACAGCCCCCGCACACTTTGCCTCCGCGAAGTAACCTTGATAATTCCCCACCATTATGGGCGGAAGCCGAACACACAACGCGCTGGACCGTTTGAATGCGGCCATGGCACGCATAGAGGTCGCACAGAAACACGCTGCCGCATCAAGGGGCGCGCATTCTGCCGCGCCTGCGGTTGATGTGGAGCCCGCCGATTCTGGTTCTGCCAGGATCGCAGCCCTCGTGAACAGCCACGAAAAACTACGCGAAGAAGTGGCGGAAACGCTGCGCGAAATTGATCAGATGATCGAAGAACACGGCTGATGAGCACTATCAACATCACCATTGGCCAGCGTTCCTATCCCGTGGTCTGCGCCGATGGCGAAGAAGCGCAGATTGAACGGCTCGCGCAGTTGATTGACGAAAAATACAATCAGCTTGGCGATGCGCGCACTCCGCAAGAAGCGCAAAACCTTGTCTTCACCGCTCTCTTCCTCGCCGATGAACTGACCGAGGCGCGCAAAACGGGCGCGCCAGCCGATCAGGACAAGCCCGGCGGTAAAAAGGCCGAACTGCGCGCTGAAATCGAACAATTGCGCGTGGCTAACAATGAAGCGGCTTCGCAAAACGCCCGTTTGCAGGCGGAGATAGCGCAATTGCGCGATGCAGCCGCGCCTCGTTTGGACCTGCCTGATGAGGCGGGCAAAGACGATGATGCGCTTGCAGAAAAGCTCGAAACTTTGGCCGCTCGCGCGGAAGCAGCCGCCAGCGCGCTTGAAGCCGGTACGCGCAGCGGTTGAAGCTGGCGGCTTGGACGCTTAGATAGATCGCGGCGAGGCTGCCCGGAACGAGCCGATTGAATATCCCTGAGGCTATAAGCATTCCTACGGGAGCTGTCCCTGCTCTGGAACATGGGCCACTGCGTCCCTTTGGGGATGGAACCCGGGAACCGGAGTATACGGCGCCCACCTGACGTTTTCGCGTCAGAGGATTTCCGTGCAAACGACCCATGGTGGTCTCGTCATTTTCGCTTACGCACCCGCATCCGCGGGCGCGTCCTCGGCGCTGTTCCTCCGCTACGCGTTCTGCCGCCTGCGGGCGGGCGCTTATGGTCCTTTGGCGCCCTTGCGGGCCTGCCGGGCCGGTTGGGATCTAAAGAATGAGCGCCGCTAAGAATTCCCTTCGCAAAATCCTCCGGGCCACGCGAAAAGAGCATGCCGCCGCCCAGCCCGATGCCATTCGCGCTTTGCTGTTCAATCGCCCGCCTTCCCCGCTGTTGAAGCATATTGAACCGCAAGCCGCCATCGGCGTCTATCACGCCGCACGCGGCGAAGCGCCTGCGTCAGGCTATGCCAAATTCTTTGCCGAGGCTGGCCACACCATCGCCCTGCCCTTTTTCGCCTCAGCAGGTGCCGCGATGGAGTTTCGCGAACACACCGATCCTTTTGGCGAAACCGATCTGACTGCGGGTGCATTTGATTTGCAGCAACCCGAACACGGCGCATCCGCGCTGACGCCCGATATCGTCTTCGTCCCGCTGCTGGGCTTTACCGCGGCCGGTGACAGACTGGGCCAGGGCGGCGGGCATTATGATCGCTGGCTGGCGGAACATCCGCGCGTCATGACCATTGGGCTTGCATGGGATGTGCAGCTGCTTGAGACATTGCCAACACAGCCGCATGATGTGAAACTGGATGCGGTTGTAACCCCCACCCGCATGTATGGCCTGGATTGAAAGACCCGATTGATGCGCGAAACACCGACCTGGCGAATTCCTGTTGGCATAATCGGCCTGTTCATTGCGATCATGGTCTATGCGATTGTGATCGCGCGCTATGCGCCTGATCTGATCGGCACATGGTCAGGCGCTGCGCAAACGGTGGTTTATGTGATTTTGGGGCTGATCTGGCTGTTGCCGCTCAAGCGGTTTTTGATCTGGATGGAAACCGGCAGCTGGTCCCCGCCCAAAGAGACAACATCGCAAACACCAACGGAATAAAGCAGGCCCCAAGCGCGCTGCGCCATTTCCGTTTCAAATTGTAAGGAAATGGCGCGAGTGACGAGACTTGAACTCGCGACCTCCGGCGTGACAGGCCGGCGCTCTAACCAACTGAGCTACACCCGCATAAAAGCAGTTCAAAACCGCTTGGGAGCGAGGCCATTAGGCCGGGCGTGATGGGCTGTCAACGCCCTCGCTCACCAAACAGCCAAAATTATTCCGCCAGCAGCAAAACAGGCGTTTCAATCAGCTTTTTCATCGCCTGTACAAAGCTTGCCGCATCATAGCCATCAACCACGCGGTGATCGCACGAAATTGAGATATTCATCAGCTTGCGTTTCTCAATCCGCTCTACGCCATCCGGGCCGGTTACGAACATCGGCCGTTCGATAATGCGATTGGGACCGATAATCGCGACTTCGGGCCGGTTGATGACGGGCGTGGTCGCCACCCCGCCCAAGGGGCCAAGCGATGTGATCGTCAATGTGGAGCCGGACAATTCCTCTGACTTGGCCGATCCATCGCGCGCAGCATTGGCCAGCCGTCCGATCTCGCTTGCAAGCTGCCAGACATTGCGGCTTTCGGCATTGCGGATGACAGGCACGATCAGCCCGCTATCTGTTTGCGTCGCCATGCCCAAATGCACTTCGCCATGGCGGGTGACCACGCCCGCTTCGTCATCATAACGCGCATTGATCATCGGAAATTCGGGGATCAGCCGGGTGATCGCTGCAATCATCAGCGGCAGCATCGTCAGCTTGGGCTTGTTCCCGCGCGCCGAATTGAGATTGGCGCGCATCGCTTCAAGCTCGGTCACATCGCATTCTTCAACATAGGTAAAATGCGGGATGTGGCGTTTGGAAGCGGCCATGTTCTGCGCGATACGCTTGCGCAGGCCAATAACCTTAATCGCCTCATCATCGCGTTTTGCGCCCGCGGGCGAGAACCCACCGCCTGCATTGTAGGCGAGGAACTGATCGAGATCGGCATGGCGCACGCGGCCATCGCTTGCGGGTTTCACTTCGGCAAGATCAATCCCAAGATCGCGCGCACGCTGGCGCACGGCTGGTGTGGCCAATACCTTACTTTCCGCTCGCCCTGAGCTTGTCGAAGGGCCGTCCTTCTTTTGTTCAGTTGATTCGGAAGAAGAGGACGGTGCTTCGGAGACAGAGACGGCGCTTTGCGCCACCGGCTCAGCACGAGCGGATGTGGGTTCATCAACTTCGACTTTAGACTCCAGCGCGGGTGCATGTGCAGGCTCGCCGCGCTCCTCCTCGCCATCTTCCCCCTCAACCTCAACCACCAGCAGCATCGATCCCACCGCGACCACATCGCCCAGATCACCCGCAAACTCAGTTACGGTGCCGGTGACAGGGCTTTCAATGTCGATTGTCGCCTTGTCCGTCATCACATCAACGAGGTGCTGATCTTCCTCGACCTTATCGCCGACTTTCACGTGCCATTCGACAATCTCGGCCTCGGCAACGCCCTCGCCTACATCGGGCATGTTGAATGTGAATTTTGCCATGATCAGTCTTTCAAAATTGTGTCGATAGCCTCGCCGATCCGCACAGGACCGGGGAAATACGCCCATTCAAGGCTATGCGGATAAGGTGTGTCGAACCCGGTCACACGCTCCACTGGCGCCTCGAGGTGGTAAAAACACCGCTCTGTCACCAGCGCGGACAATTCCGCGCCAAAGCCTGAAGTGCGCGTTGCCTCATGCACGATCAGACAGCGGCCCGTTTTCTTCACGGACGCTTCAATCGCATCAATATCCAGCGGCATCAGCGTGCGCAGGTCAAGGATATCGGCCTCCACGCCTTTTTTCTGGCACACCGCCTCAGCGACATGCACCATCGTTCCATAGGCAAGCACAGTCAGCGCATCGCCTTCATTGACGTGGCGCGCTTTACCCAGCGGGATTTTGTAATACCCCTCTGGAACTTCGCTGTCGGGGTGCTTCTTCCACGGTTCTACCGGGCTGTCATAGTAGCCTGTAAACGGGCCGTTATAAATCCGCTTGGGTTCGAAAAAGATCACCGGATCATTGTCTTCGATTGCAGAAATGAGCAGCCCTTTGGCATCATAGGGCGTTGCCGGGATCACCGTTTTAAGGCCCGCGACATGGGTGAACAGGCTTTCCGGCGATTGCGAATGCGTCTGCCCGCCGAAAATCCCCCCGCCAAAGGGAGAGCGCACAGTCATCGGCGCGATATATTCAGTGGCAGAGCGATAACGCAGCCGCGCCGCTTCTGAAATCAGCTGGTCAAGGCCGGGATAGATGTAATCGGCAAACTGAATTTCGGGCACCGGGCGAAGGCCATACGCCCCCATCCCCACAGCAACGCCGATGATACCGCATTCCGAAATCGGCGTATCAAATACGCGGGTTTTACCGTGCTTTTCCTGAAGGCCAGCCGTGCAGCGGAACACCCCGCCGAAATAGCCGACATCCTCGCCCATCACGATCACATCATCATCGCGCGAAAGCATGACATCGAGCGCTTCGTTGATCGCCTCGATCATATTGATCCTGCGACTTACCGCAGGGCCGCTTACCGCGGGGGTTTTTGGGGTGCTTGTGTCCACGTGCGCGTTCATTTGCCTGCTCCATCCATGGGGTGATGGTCGGGCCATTTGATCTTGCGTTCGCGCGTTGCCTGCTCTGCCTGTTCTTGCAGGTGCCATGGCAGATCCTCGAACACATCTTCGAACATCGTGTGGAAGGGGTGATGCAGACCGTGTCCAAGAATGCCGTTTTTCTCGGCTTCTTTGGTCGTGGCTTTCACTTCCTCCGCGCATGCCTTGTCCATTGCCGCCTGACGGTCCTCATCCCATTCGCCGATTGCGATCATATGGTCTTTCAGCCGGGTGACCGGATCGCCCAGCGGCCATTCCAATTGCTCTTGCGCGCTGCGGTAACCGGACGGATCATCCGAGGTGGAGTGCCCTTCTGCCCGGTAAGTAAAGTATTCGATCAGCGTCGGGCCTTGGTTCGCCCTTGCCCGGTTCGCGGCCCATTGCTGCGCTGCAAAGCAAGCCAGTGCGTCATTGCCATCCACGCGCAGGCCAGCAATCCCATAACCCAGCGCCCGCGCGGCAAAGGTGGTGCGCTCTGCGCCCGCAAAACCGGAGAAGCTCGATATCGCCCACTGATTGTTGATAACATTGAGAATAACCGGTGCATTATAAACGCTCGCAAAGGTGCAGGCGCTGTGGAAATCGCCCTCTGCCGTAGAGCCCTCGCCCACCCAGGTCGCCGCGATCCGGCTATCGCCTTTAATCGCGCTTGCCATGGCCCAGCCGACCGCTTGCGGGGTTTGCGTGGCAAGATTGCCGGAAATGCTGAAAAAGCTGTGTTCGCGGCTCGAATACATGATCGGCAGCTGGCGGCCTTTCAGCTTGTCGCCTTTGTTTGAATAGATCTGATTGATCATCTCAATCAGCGGATAGCCGCGCGCGATCAGAATGCCCTGCTGGCGGTAAGATGGGAACACCATGTCATCGGAAGCCAGCGCCATGGACGATGCCACGCTGGTCGCCTCTTCGCCGGTGCATTTCATGTAAAAGCTGGTCTTGCCCTGACGCTGCCCGCGAAACATGCGTTCATCAAAAGCGCGCACCATCGCCATATGGCCCAGCATTGTGCGAAGCGTATCGGCATCAAGCTTGGGATCCCACGGCCCGTGCGCTTTATTGTCATCACCCAGAACCCGGACCAAGCCGTAAGCATGGTCTTTCATATCCTCAGGCTTGGTCGCCTCATCAGGACGCGGTTGATCACCGGGCGCGCCAATGTCGATATCGGAGAAATCCGCCTTGTCGCCAGGGCGAAACTTGGGCTCCGGCACATGCAGGGCTAGCTGCGGGCGATTACCTGATGGATTGGCCCCATCGGCCATAAAACTCTCTCCCAAGACAGTGTTGGGATCATCGGGTATGTTAGCCAAAACCCTCGGTCAAGGGCGGGAAACTACACCGCAACAGGTGCCTTGATCGGGGGCATTGGCGCGTAATCATGCACCTCAAAATCCTCGATTGAGTAGTCGAAAATTGTTTCAGGCTTTCGTGTGATTGCGAGAGTGGGACTGCCTTTTGGTTCGCGAGTCAGTTGTTCCTCGATCAAATGCGCATGGTTGAGATACAGGTGAACATCCCCGCCCATCCACACCAGCTCGCCTGGCTGCATGCCCGTTTGATCCGCCATCATCCGCGTAAGAAGCGCGGCCGACCACAGGTTAAACGGCAGACCCAAAGCGACATCGCAAGACCTCTGGTAAAGCACACAATTGAGCCGCGCATCCTGGCCGCTTCCGCTAACATGAAACTGATAGGTCTTGTGGCACGGCGGCAATGCCATGCGGGGCACTTCGGCTACATTCCACCCTTCGATAATGTGCCGGCGGCTGCCCGGATTGGTGCGCAGACTTTCAACAACCTCAGCGACCTGATTGATGCCGGGCCCGCGTTCATACAGGCCATCTTTGCGGTATTGGTAGGTAGGCCAATCCACCCATTGCTTGCCATACACCGGACCAAGATCACCCCACCTTTTCGCAAACGCCTCATCATCGGCGATACGCGTGACAAAATCATCGAGCGCAATGTCCTCGCCCGTCTCTTTGACATAACGGGCATGGGGCCATTCATTCCAGATCTTCACCCCTTGCAGCACCAGCGGGCGAATATTGGTTTCGCCGGTAAGGAACCACAGCATTTCGCGCGTGGCCGTTTTCCAATAGACTCGCTTGGTCGTCAGCAGCGGCATTGCGCCATCTGCCAGATCGTATCGCAATTGCGCCCCGCAAATGGAACGCGTGCCAACCCCGGTGCGATCGCCGCGTTCATCGCCGCTTTCCCAAATGCGGCGCATCAGATCGAGATACTGCCATTCGGGATGCGCGCTGCCCCGATCAAGACGGGAGGGAATCGTTTCAGGTGTCTGCAAAGTCGCCATGGCGAAAACTATACGCAGCAAAAGCCCGCTTGCCACCCCGCCCATCCACACTTATAGGCGCGCCCCTACCGCATGATTGCGTCTAAGCGTCATGCAATTGAGTCGGGAAGTAGCTCAGCCTGGTAGAGCACCGTCTTCGGGAGGCGGGGGCCGGAGGTTCGAATCCTCTCTTCCCGACCAAATATTCAGACAAAACCGAAAAAGCGTGATGGCGGCTTCAAACAGCCATCATGTTCATCGCGGTAAAGCCCAGCGCCACTGTCAACAAACCAAGCCCAGCTGACAATTGCACGCGCAGCAGCAGAAAATCGCGGCTCGCAAAACCCAGCGCGCGGTCAATTGCGGGCGACAAAGCAATAAACGCTCCTAAATACATCAGCGCAGGCCCCGGCCATTCCCAACCGAATGTCCATGGCAAAAACAGCGCCACCGCCAACAGGCTGGGCATAACGGCAATAATGTAAGCGCCCGCACCTGCTTTGCCCGCCTGAATGGCTTGGCCCCACCACACACCGCCCAAAAAGCTGAAAATCGCTGCGCCATAGGCAAATCCGCCAGCGATTGCCGAATACGCATATTCGTGACCGCTCAGAGCAATGCCAAGGCAGATGCTTTGCGGCAGTAGCCCCAGATAACCCAGCAGCCGTGCAGCAGGCGTAAGCTCCTCAGTCTGGGAAGTTTCGGTAGAATTGATCTCGTCCATGGCATCAAAAGCGCATGGCGCCTTGCGCGGTTCCCGCTTGCGCCAAGGAACATGCACCGCCACTTTGAGTTTGGTAACAAAGCCCCTCTTCAAAAGGCGACCATTCCACTGTGTCAGACGATTTTTCCGACCTGCCCTCTTCCCAGCATTCCGGCGAAGATGATCGCGCCGCGCGTAAGCGGCACCGCGCAGTGCCATCGGGCCGGGTTTCGCGCTTTGCAACCTTTGGCAAGCTCGTCGGCGGGGTGGCAGGCGGCATGGCGGCCGAAGGTGCGCGCAGGCTGACCAGCGGGGAGAAGATTTCAACCCGCGATCTGATTTTAACTCCCGGCAATGCAAAACGCCTTACCGAACGTCTGTCTCACTTGCGCGGGGCGGCCATGAAAATGGGTCAGATGATCAGCTTGGATGCAGGCGAGTTTCTGCCCGATGAACTGGCCAAGATTATGGCCACTTTGCGCGATCAGGCGCATTTTATGCCGGCAAAGCAGCTCGATCAGGTGCTGAAATCAGAATGGGGCAATGATTGGCGCCGCCAATTCCGCTGGTTCAACCCGCGCCCCATCGCCGCTGCCAGCATTGGCCAGGTGCACAAGGCGTTGACCCGTGATGGCGAGGAATTGGCGATCAAAGTGCAATATCCAGGCGTTGCCAAAAGCATTGATAGCGATGTCGATAATGTGATGACTTTGCTGAAAGTCGCAGGCTTTGCCCCGCCCGAACTCGAAGTCGACAAATTGCTCGCCGCAGCCAAAAAACAGCTGCACGAAGAGGCCGATTATGAACGCGAGGGCCAGCAATTGCAGCTTTATCGCGAAAAACTGGGCGGCGTGCCCGGCTTTGTCGTGCCGGCCCTGCACGAAGGGCTGACGCGCGGGGCCATCCTGGCGATGTCGTTTGAAAAAGGCGTCGATATCGAAGAACTGGCCAAGGAGCCCGACGACCGCCGCGATGAGGTGTTTGGCCGCTTGCTGCGTCTGGTTGCGCGCGAATTGTTCGAATTTGGTGTGATGCAAACCGATCCCAACTTCGCCAATTTCCAATATCGCCGCGAAACAGGCGAGATTGTGCTGCTTGATTTTGGAGCCTGCCGCCCGGTCGATCCTGATGTCGCCAATGGCTATCGCAAAATGCTCGAAGCGGGCCTTGTGGGCAATCGCGATGAAGTGCGCCAAGCGACGCTCGATGCAGGTTTTATGCAGCCCATCGTGGTCGAAAAGCATGGCGAACGGGTCGATAAGATGATCGATATCGTCATCAATGAAATGCGCCGCGATGCGCCGTTCGATTTTGGCGACCGGGCCTTTATCCCGGATCTGCGCGAAGAAGGTTTTGAAATCGCGCAGGACAAGGACACCTGGGCTTTCCCGCCGATTGAGACTTTGTTTGTGCAGCGCAAAGTATCGGGCACCGCGCTCCTGGGCGCGCGGCTAAAAGCCAAGGTCAATATCCGGCGCATCACCGAAGAAGTGCTGAAATCAACCAAACCCATGACGGCGAGCGCAGCCTGAAACGCGCCCGGCACCTGAACGGCGTTACCTGCGTGTAAAACCCTATCCGGCCGATCAGCGTCTATTTACTCAAAATTCAGCAATGTAAGTTGTGGCTTAGTTTCAATTGCAACGCTAAAACGCTGAGATGCTGGAACGCCGTAAGCCTGAATTGAGCATATTGTTCGTATGCCTTGGCAATATCTGCCGTTCGCCCATGGCAGAGGGCGCGTTTCGCGCTGCGTGCGAGGAAGCGGGTTTTGACTGCC
The DNA here is from genome assembly GCF_057365035.1 of Erythrobacter sp. JB1-15. NCBI lineage: Bacteria > Pseudomonadati > Pseudomonadota > Alphaproteobacteria > Sphingomonadales > Erythrobacteraceae > Erythrobacter > Erythrobacter sp. JB1-15. The sequence continues at coordinate 2,597,163 of NZ_CP200295.1, read as the reverse complement.
GTATCGATCTCGGCGGGAACGGGCGCATACCATATCGGCAATCCGCCCGATCCGCGCGCGATCAAGGTCGCAAATGAAAACCGCGCTGACATCGCCGATCTTCAGGCCCGCCAATTGCAGCGGACCGATTTTTACGACTTCACCCATATTTTCGCGCTGGACCGCGCCAATCTTGAAGGCATGAAAGCAATCGCCCCGCGTGACGGCACGGCGTCAATTGCAATGCTGATGGATGCGGTTGAAGGCCGCGAGAATGAGCCAGTGAAAGACCCTTATTACGGCGATGAGGATGATTTTCGCCGCGCCTGGGACGATATCAACGCGGCAGCCCATGCACTTGTCACCAACTTTCAAGAACGCGGTGTAAAGGTCGAATTTTAAGCGTTTATCGGACAATCCTATCCGCCGCGCAGCAATTGGACGCCCCAATCGCGCTCAAACAGATACAGCAATATCCGCGCGGCCTCACCCCTGGCTGACGTCAATCCGCCATCATGCTCGATCAGCATGCGCGCATCGGCGTGCGCGATGGGGAGCATTTCTTGCACCTGTTCCAGATCAGCAATACGAAACGCCGCATCGCCCGATTGGCGCGTGCCCAAGAGTTCCCCGCCGCCGCGCAGCTCCAGATCCTCTTCGGCAATGCGAAACCCGTCCTGTGTCTCGCGCATCAGAGCGAGCCGCTTCTTGCCGGTTTCCGAAAGCTCATTACCGCGCAGCAGCAGGCAGGTCGATTTGTCAGCCCCTCGCCCCACACGACCGCGCAGCTGGTGCAATTGCGCAAGGCCAAACCGCTCCGCCTGTTCGATCACCATCAGAGTGGATGACGGCACATCAACCCCGACTTCGATCACTGTGGTGGCGATCAGCAGTTTCGCATCCCCGCGCGCAAAGCTCTCCATATTCGCGTCTTTGATCTCAGGCTTAAGCTGCCCGTGGACGAGCGTGACCGCATCGCCGAAGCGTTCTTTTAGCCCCGCATAACGCATCTCAGCCGCCGCAATATCGGCCACTTCGCTGTCTCGCACCATGGGGCAAACCCAATAGGCCTGCTGCCCTGTGGCAAGGTGGCGCTCAACGCCTGCAACCACATCATCGAGCCGTTCCTGCGCCACCACGCGGGTATCAATCGCTTGCCTTCCCGGCGGCAATTCATCCAGACGGCTCACATCCATTTCGCCATATTGCGCCAGCGTAAGCGAACGCGGGATCGGGGTTGCTGTCATCGCCAGAGTGTGCGGCGCGCGCCTCCCCTTGCCTGCCAGCGCCAACCTTTGCGCCACGCCAAAGCGGTGTTGTTCATCAATCACCACAAGGCCCAGATCCTTATAGCTCACCGTATCCTGAAAAATCGCATGGGTACCCACGAGAATGTCAATCGTGCCATCGAGCAGCCCCATCAGGATGCTCTCGCGTTCCTTGCCTTTGGCGCGGCCCGTCAACAGCGCGACTTCTGCCCCCGTAGGCGCAGCCATTTTGCGCAAGGTCTCAAAATGCTGGCGCGCGAGGATTTCTGTGGGGGCGAGCATTGCCGCCTGTTTGCCCGCTTCGACCGCGATCAGCATGGCCGCGAGCGCCACCACCGTCTTACCCGCTCCCACATCGCCTTGCAGCAGGCGCAGCATGGGAGCCTCTTGTTGCAGATCGCCTTCGATTTCGTCGATGGAGCGTTTTTGCGCGCCCGTCATCTCAAACGGCAATTGCAGCTTTGCCCGTAGGGCGCCATCCCCTGCAAGTGCTTGCCCGCGCCGCCGCCGGCTATCCGCTTTCACCAGCAGCAGCGCTAGCGAATTGGCGAGCAGCTCATCATAGGCCAGCCGGTCGCGTGCGCTCTGGTGCTGATCCTTATGCGCCAGATGCAGCGCATCGCGCCATGCGGGCCATCCAGCAGCATCAAACTGGCCCGGCTCAACCCATTCAGGCAATTCGGGCACCTGCGCCAATGCCTTGGCGACGAGCCCCGCCACGCGCGGCTGCGTCAATCCTTCGGATAGACGGTAGACAGGCTCATTCATCCGCGCGAGATGCGCCGCAGAATCTTCCTCCACATGATCGGGATGCACAATCTGGAGCATGTCGCCATACCGGTCCAATCGACCGGCGACCCAGCGTTTCTCTCCCACAGGCAACTGTTTTTTCGCGGTGTATGACGCGCGGCCAAAATAGGTGAGCGCGCAGATATTGCCCGCCTCATCCTGCGCAAGCACCCGGTACGGCCCGCGCCCCGGATTGCGGGGGCTGCGGTGTTCAGTTGGCGTCAGCGCAATGATCACCTGCTCGCCCTCGCCGCCTTCATCCAAATCCGCAATCACCCGCCGCGTGACGAAGCGTTCGGGCAGATGATAGGCAAAATCCTTGATCCGGGTGAGGCCAAGTTTTTCGAGCGGCTTGGCAAGTTTTGGCCCGACGCCGTCGAGCGTATCGTTTGTCGCAAACAGAGGGTTGAGAATATCGGGACGCATTGCGCTCTTCTTAAGCATCATCGTCATCCTAGCGAAAGCTGGGATCGCAATCGGATCGAGCTTGCCTGTTGATAGCGATCCCAGCTTTCACTGGGATGACGAATTGGCTAAGCACTCCACCATGACTGACACGCCCCCATTCGATGCGCGCTTGGCCCGCGCCAAATTCCGCAGCTGGCACCGCGGCACGCGCGAAGCTGACTATATGATCGGCGGCTTTTTCGACCGATATTCAGCCGATTGGGGCGAGGATGAGCTTAGGTGGTTTGAAGACCTGCTTGACGAAGACGACGTGGATATCATGGCCTGGGCGCTCAAAACGCAGGATGTGCCGGAAAAATTCGCAGGCCCGCTGATCGAGGCGATGATGAAGCTCGATTACGTCGACATTCCGCGCTAGGCGGCCTGCCAACCTTAATTTTTTAGCTCTGCGCGGAAACGCCCAGAGCTGTTTGCGTTTCTGCTATTCGAGTTTGAAAACTATCCATGACTGACCTCTCCCGTATCCTCACGGCCAAAACGCCGCTCACTCTCGCTTCGCTCCCGCGCGGGGCTGTGCCTTTGGTGATGAGCGATCTGGCGCGGGCTGCATCCCGGCGCGCGGTGTTTATCGCCGCCGATGATGCCGCGATGCGGTCCGTGGCGGAGGCCGCGCGGTTCTTTGCGCCCGAAGTGGAAGTGCTCGAATTTCCCGCATGGGATTGCCTGCCTTACGACCGCGCCTCGCCAGCATTGTCGATCAGCGCGGCGCGGCTGTCAGCCTTGTTCAAGCTGCAATCGGGCGGGGCAAAACCGCAATTGCTGGTCACGACGATTAACGCGGCTCTGCAACGCGCGCTCACCCCGTTCCGTATCCGTGAAAGCGTGCGCCAGTTTAAGGCTGGCACGGTGATCGGCCATGACAGTCTGGCTGCGCTGCTGACGCGCCAGGGATATTCGCGCACCGATACGGTGGTCGATCACGGCGAATTTGCGGTGCGCGGATCAGTGGTGGACATTTTCCCATCCTCGCTCGATTCCGGCCTGCGGCTCGATTTCTTTGGAGATGAGCTGGAAAGCCTGCGCCTGTTTGATCCCAATACCCAGCGTTCGACCGGGCGTTTGGATGAGCATCTATTGCTGCCTGCATCTGAGGCTTTGCTTGATCCCGACAGCATCAAACGGTTCCGTTCGCGCTATCGCGAACAATTTGGCGCAGCCGCCACGCAAGACCCGCTTTATGAAGCGGTCAGCGATGGGCGCAGGCTTGCGGGGATGGAGCATTGGCTTCCTCTGTTTGAGGAAAAGCTTGCCACTTTGTTCGATCATCTGGGTGATAATGATGCGGTGGTGATCGACCAAAGCGCGCTTGGTGCTGCCGAAGAGCGGCTTAAAGACATTGGTGATTACCACGAGCAGCGCACGCGCGTTGCGGGCGACAAGTCAGGTTCCTACCGCCCGCTTGCCGCTGATGCGCTGTATCTGGCGCAATCCGAACTCACCGCCAGTTTAGACAGCGCCCCTGCCCACCGCGCGAGCGTCTTTGCCGCGCCTGAAGGCGATAAGGCGGTGGACTTCGGCTTAAAAGCCTCACGCGATTTCACCCCCGAACGCGCGCGGGGGGACAATGTCTACGACGCGGCGGGCAAGCATTTCGGCGAGGTCGCAAAATCAGGCAGGAAACCGCTCTTTGCCGCCTATTCGCAAGGTTCCGCCAAACGCATCGCCTCGATCCTCGAAGAAGCAGGCACCCCAACCGCGCTCGCTGGCACATGGCAAGAGGCATTGGGCGCAGCCGCCAAGGGGCAAGCGACCGCGATGGTCCTGCCGCTGGAAACAGGGTTCGCCAATGCCGACCTTGAGCTGCTGACAGAACAAGATGTGCTGGGTGACCGCCTCGTGCGTCGAAAGAAAAAGCGCAAAGGTTCCGATGCTTTCCTTGCCGAATTGCAAGCATTGGCGCGCGGTGATCTGGTCGTCCATGTCGAACACGGCATCGGCAAATATCTCGGCCTTGATCCTGTCCCCGTTGGCAAAAGCCAGCACGATTGCGTTTCGCTTGAATATGCGGGCGGCGATAAGCTTTTCATCCCGGTTGAGAATATCGATGTTCTCTCGCGCTATGGCTCCTCCGAGGAATCCGTTCCGCTGGACCGATTGGGCGGCGAAGCATGGCAGAAACGCCGCGCGCGCCTTAAAGAGCGCATCACCGCAATTGCCGGCGAATTGATGAAAGTGGCAGCCGCGCGCGCGCTTAAGAAAGCGCCCGTTTTTGAAGCAGAAGAAGCCAGCTACAACCAGTTCGCCGACCGTTTCCCTTGGGAGGAAACCGAAGATCAAGACGCAGCTATTGCCGATGTTCTGCGCGATCTGGAAAGCGGCAAGCCGATGGACCGGCTGGTGTGCGGCGATGTAGGCTTTGGCAAAACCGAGGTCGCTTTGCGCGCCGCTTTCGTCGCCGCCATGAACGGCCAGCAGGTTGCCATGGTCGCGCCCACCACTTTGCTTGCGCGCCAACATTTCCAGAATTTCTCCGAACGCTTTGCCGGCTTCCCGCTGAAAATCGGACGGTTATCACGGCTCGTTTCGTCCAAAGAATCGAGCGAAACCCGCGACGGGCTTGCCTCTGGCGATATCGACATTGTGGTGGGCACCCATGCAATCCTGTCGAAATCAACCGAGTTCAAAAACCTTGGCCTTGTGATCGTCGATGAGGAACAGCGCTTTGGCGTGACGCACAAAGAGAAACTCAAAACCCTGCGCGCCGATGTGCATATGCTGACGCTGACCGCGACGCCCATTCCGCGCACGCTGCAAATGGCTATGACAGGATTGCGCGAGCTTTCGACCATCCAAACCCCGCCTGTCGACCGGCTCGCAGTGCGCACATATGTGATGGAATGGGACGAAATGGTGATGCGCGAGGCTTTGCTGCGCGAACACCATCGCGGCGGGCAAAGCTTTATCGTGGTGCCCCGCATTTCTGACATGCAGGCGGTCGAAGAATGGCTGCGCGAAACCGTACCGGAAGTGAAATGCGTCTCCGCCCATGGCCAAATGGGCGCGAATGAAATCGAAGAGCGGATGAGCGCCTTTTACGAAGGCAAATACGAAGTGCTGCTGTCCACAACCATCGTGGAATCCGGTCTCGACCTGCCATCGGCCAACACAATCATCATCCACCGCGCAGACCGATTTGGCCTCGCCCAGCTTTACCAATTGCGCGGCCGCGTGGGCCGGTCAAAGCTGCGCGCCTATGCTTATCTGACTTACGAAAAAGACGTGCAATTGTCCGAAATTGCGGAAAAACGCCTCAAAGTGCTCGGCGATCTCGATTCGCTCGGCGCTGGCTTCCAGCTGGCCAGCCACGATCTCGATATCCGGGGCGCAGGCAATCTCTTGGGCGATGAACAATCGGGCCATATCCGCGAGGTTGGCTTTGAATTGTACCAAAGCATGCTCGAAGATGCGATTATGGCCGCGAAAGCGGGCGATGCAGGGCTTGAGGCTAACCGCGATGTCCTGTCCCCGCAAATCACTGTCGATGCGCCGATTATGATCCCGGAGGATTACGTCCCCGATCTCGCCGTGCGCATGGCGCTCTATCGCCGCCTCAACCAGGCGCAGGACAAGGCAGAGATTGAGGGCCTCGCTGCTGAAATGATCGACCGTTTCGGCGATCTGCCTGCGCCCACGCACAACCTTATTCGCCTGATCGAGATCAAGCATCAGGCCATCACCGCCAATATCTCCAAAATCGATGTCGGTGCGCGCGGGACTTTGGTGACATTCCACAAGGATGATTTCCCCGATGGGCCAGGCCTTATCGCCTATGTTGATCGACTAAACGAAGGGGGCCGCGAAACCGCGAAATTGCGCCCTGATATGAAACTAGTCATCAACCGGGCATGGGGCGACCCGCAAAGCCGGTTAAATGGCCTGTTCCAGCTGACCAAGGGGCTATCGCGCATCGCTTTGAAGGCGCAGCGTTCGGAGAAGAAAAAGGCGGCATGAAAAACGACAGCGAAGTGAAGACCGTCCTTTTCGATATCGACGGAACCCTAGCTGACATAGAGCACAGGCGTGTATTTCTCAGGCAGGGAAAGCCCGACTGGGCGGCGTTCAACAGTACCATGGGGGACGATACACCGAACGTACCTGTAGTTTCGCTTTACAAAACGCTCTGGCTATCCGGCGACTACAATCTGATCCTTGTAACAGGCCGCAATGAGCGCTTTCGCAAGATCACCGAAAATTGGCTCGTTTGGAACGAGATTCCATTTGAGCGGCTCTTAATGCGGGCAGACAACGACTCGCGGGCCGACCACATCATAAAAGAAGAGATACTTGACCAACTTTTAGGAGAAGGCCTGGATATCCACTTCACCGTGGATGACAGGCAGCAGGTTGTCGACATGTGGCGCAGAAGGGGGATTACCTGCCTGCAATGCGATAATGGTGACTTTTAGAAAGCCTCCCAACCCTCACACATGCCCTAATTCTGGGCTGAGCGCGCGACGCCTAGCATATCCTCGCTGCTCATCGGCTGCGCTTTCAAAAAGCCCTGCCAATAATCGCACCCTTCGCTGATAACGGCAGCGCGCTGGATCTCGCTTTCGATCCCTTCGGCGTACACATCCAGATCGAGCGCCTTTCCAAGGCCCATGATCGCGCGCAAAACCGCAATCGCTTTGGGATCGCCCGGAATGCCTTTGACCATCACCCGGTCAAGCTTGAGCGCATCCAGCGGCAATTCGCGCAAATACTGAAAATTGCAAAAGCCGGCGCCAAAATCATCCAACGCCGTGCGAAAGCCCAGCTTGCGCAGGCCGGACAGCGCGATGCTTGCCTGGCTCAGATTGCGCAGCAGCAAATCCTCTGTAATTTCCAGCATCAAACGCGAAGGGTTAATCCGGCTCATCCCGATCAGCTCGGCAAAATCGGATGGGAAACGCGGATCGCCCATTTCCTCAGGCGTTATGTTGAGTGACAGGCTGAGATTTTCAGGCCAGCATGCCGCCTCTTCCAAAGCGCGCGCAACGACATGGCGCGACAATGGCGCCACCAAAGCCGCGCGTTCGGCAATTGCGAACAGATCGCTCGCGCCAATCTCACCAAGCGAGGGATGCTGCCACCGGGCCAAAGCCTCTGCCCCGCTAACGGTTGCATCCTCGCACGCAAATTGCGGCTGAAACAGCACTTCGATCTCACAATGATCAAGCGCGCGCAGCAGATCGCTTTCCAGCGCGCCGGGCGGCACACCAGGCAGAACGCCGCGAGTTGTGCCCTGCAGGGTTGATCCTCTTAGGGAGGTGCGCGTGTTTCGCTGTGCGTGATCCATGGCACTCTACATAGGCGCACTTTAACGGAATTGACCATGGCAATTGCAAATCGACCGATAATGGAACATCAGGATTGGCCCGTAGTGGCGGTGTTTTAACGCAGCCGCGCTAAGGTCGGTCAATTAAGGCCTTTTGCGTAAACGCTCTGGCCATGGCGATGGAGACGACGATAACCACACATCCCGCCAGTGAAAGCGACGGCACATCGCGGATCGCATTGCTCGCGTCCGATACACCGCGAGCGCAAGAAGCGCGTGCGGCACTGCTGGATCAGCACAATTGGTGCCCGCTCGAAGACGCGCGCGTGGCCGTGGTTCTGGGGGGCGATGGCTTTATGCTTCAAACCCTGCACGCCATGCTCGATGCGGGCCGGGTGATCCCTGCTTACGGCATCAATCTGGGCACAGTCGGCTTTTTGATGAACCCGTTTGATGAGACAATGTCAGTGCTTGATCGGTTATCGCGCACCAAGGCAAAACGGATCGCGCCGCTGCGGATCAAAGCGACCACGCAGGACGGCACCGTGTATGCTTTGCGCGCGATCAATGAATTGTCGCTGCTGCGCGAAACCCGGCAAACCGCCAAGATCGAAGTAACCGTGGGCAGCCGCGTGCGCATAAATGAGCTGGTTGGCGACGGCGTTTTGGTTGCAACACCGGCGGGGTCAACCGCCTATAATCTGTCTGCCAATGGCCCGATCCTGCCGCTGGGCAGCCAGATGCTTGCCCTTACCCCGATCAGCCCATTTCGCCCCAGACGCTGGCGCGGCGCGATCCTGCCCGATCAGATGCGGATTAAGCTGCGCGTGCTCGAAGCGCACAAGCGCCCCGTATCCGCAGTGGCCGACCAGAAAGAACTGCGCGACATTGCCGAGGTCACTCTCGATATCGATCACGAAACCGAATTGGAGCTGTTGTTTGACCCCGGTCAATCGCTCGAAGACCGGATTGTGTCAGAACAATTTGTGGTGGATTAACAATTGCGCGCTATACCCCCTTGCATTGCGCAAAGCGCGCTCATATACGCGGCTCACCTTGTTTCGGAGAGAAACCCGAAGCGATGTTCCCCGATAGCTCAGCGGTAGAGTAGGTGACTGTTAATCACTTGGTCGTTGGTTCGAATCCAACTCGGGGAGCCATTTTCTAAAATTGAGGCAACGTGCGGCTTTTGTATGGGCTATTGCTCTGCGTAAGGCGAACTTTGTGCGCCGTTAAAACAGCCCTTCAATCTCACCCGTTTCATCCAGATAGATCGTCTCCGCAGCCGGTTTCTTGGGCAGGCCGGGCATCGTCATTATCCCTCCGCAGATTGCCACAACGAAACCCGCGCCCGCTGCCAGGCGCACTTCGCTTATTTCGACTGTGTGGTCGTCCGGCGCTCCGACTTTGGAGGGATCGGTGCTGAAGGATGATTGAGTTTTCGCCATACAAACGGGGAAGTGGCCGTATCCCATGCTTTCCCATTGCGTAAGCTGTTTGCGGATCGCCGGGCTGATGCTCACCTCGCTCGCGCGGTAGATTTGGGAGGCGACAGTCGTAATCTTGTCAGCCAGCGGCATGTCCGATGGGTAGAGCAGCTTAAAATCAGGTGCGCCTGCATCGGCTTTTGCTGCGACGACCCGCGCCAGTTCTTCAGCGCCCTCGCCGCCTTTGGCCCAGTGTTCGCATGATACCACTTCGGCGCCTTTGGCAGCGGCCATATCCTTTATGACAGCAATTTCTTCGGGCGTATCGAGATGGAAGTGATTGATCGCGACCACTGGCTCCACGCCGAACTTTTTGATGTTTTCGATATGCCGCGCAAGATTGGCAAACCCCTTCGCAATGGCCTGCGCATTGGGCGTATTGAGGCCGTCTTTCGCCGCTCCGCCATTCATCTTGAGCGCGCGGCACGTCGCGACCAGCACAATCGCATCGGGTTTGAGGCCCGAAAGGCGGCATTTGATGTCGAGGAACTTTTCCGCGCCCAAATCCGCGCCAAAGCCCGCCTCTGTCACCACGTAATCAGCCAATTTCAAAGCCGTTTTCGTTGCGATAATGCTGTTGCAGCCATGCGCGATATTCGCGAAAGGGCCGCCATGCAGCAATGCTGGGCGCTGTTCCAAGGTCTGGACAAGATTGGGCAGAACCGCGTCTTTCAACAAGGCTGCCATCGCGCCATCTGCCTTAACATCGCGGCAGAAAACCGCGGTCCGATCACGTCTGTATCCAATGACAATATCGCCAAGCCGGCGGCGCAGATCATCAAGATCAGAAGCGAGGCACAAAATCGCCATCACTTCCGATGCGACGGTGATGTCAAAGCCGGTCTCTCGCGGAAAGCCATTGGCCACGCCGCCCAGCGACGCCGTGATCTGGCGCAGCGCGCGATCATTCATATCGAGCACCCGTTTCCAGGTGACACGGCGCACATCAATATCGAGCGGATTGCCCCAATGGACCGAGTTGTCGATCATCGCAGCAAGCAGATTGTGCGCGCTTGAAATGGCGTGAAAATCGCCAGTGAAATGCAGGTTAATCTCATCCATCGGCATAACCTGGGACCGGCCGCCGCCTGCCCCACCGCCTTTCATGCCAAAGCACGGGCCAAGCGATGGCTCTCGCAGGCACAGCATGGTTTTCTTGCCGATCCGGTGGAGCGCATCTGACAGGCCGATGGATGTCGTGGTCTTGCCCTCGCCCGCAGGCGTGGGGTTGATCGCCGTGACCAGGATGAGCTTGCCCCTCTTGCCCCCTGCACTCTCACCCTTGCTCGCATCGGACAATGCGGATGTGTCGATCTTGCCCTTATATCGCCCGTAAGGCATCAGCGCGTCATCCGGGATACCGGCATCCTGCGCGATTTCGGCGATGGGTTTCAAAATGGCCTGACGGGCAATTTCAACATCGGTGGGCAATTTCAATCTTCCCCTGTTTGGCAGAATTGCGCCCGATCACTCCAAGCAACATAACGCAGGCGAAGCAAGCTGCCTTGCGCGCCGATCACATTATCCCGCTATCAAAATTCTAACCCCCACAATCAGAACCAGACCCGCCGTCAGCCACCTGACCCAGCGCACAGGCAGAACGCGCGCAGCCATTACGCTGCCGATCTGGCCGCCAATGGCCACTGCGATCAGCAGCGGCAGGCTGTATCCAATCGCGCCTGTAAACGCGCCGGGGCCTTGCTTGGCCAATTGCCCGGCGAGGCCGAACAGCGAATTGATGAGGATGAACAGACTTGCCGTTGCTGCGATCGCGCGCGCATCTCTCCAGCGCGTGAGATGAAGCAGCGGCGCGAGGAATATGCCGCCGCCTATGCCGACCAGCCCTGCAACAAGGCCCATGGGCGCTGCGACAAAGGGCATGGCTTTGGCGAACCGTGTCGGCTCGCTTGCCGCTGACGGGCTGACAGGGACGAGCAAGGTCATGCCGGTCAGGATTAGGCTGATGCCGAGCAGCGCCATAAACAGCGCCTCATCCACCGGGATCAGCCCGCCAATAAAGGCAGCGGGCGCAGCGAGGGCGGTGAGCCCCAGCGCGCCGCGCCATGGCACCAAACCCGCGCGCGCAAACCGCACGCTGGCCCCTGCAACAACAACAATATTACACGCCAACGCGACCAGAGGCAGCAGGCGGTAATCCAGCCCCGATATCGCGAGCAGAGCGGCATAAGTCGAACCGCCGCCAAACCCGACGCTCGCATAAAGCAGCGCCGTCACCGCGAAGGCGAGCGCCAAAAGCGCAGGGATCGCACCAATCACGGGCTAGCCCCTTTCTGACGCGCCGCGCGCAAATTACGCCGCTGGCCGCGCGCCTGCTGCTCCGTGGCAATGCTTGTATTTGTTGCCTGACCCGCACGGGCAAGGCGAATTGCGGCTGACATTCAAATTGGCATAGGGATTATCGGTGTTCGCCCCGCCCGGCCCCGATGCCGCACGCGGAGAGCCCGCTAGCGATCCGAACAGCTCTGGCCGCTCTGCTGAACCATCGCCATCATTGGAATTATCAAGCCCCGTCAGCGGATCGATGTGTCCGGTTAGGAAATCGGGCAGATCGGGCAAAGCTTCGGGTTCGGGCTGTTGCTGCACCAATTGCGCGCGGAACAGGATCTTGGTCACTTCCTCGCGCAGGGTATCGAGCAGACCTTCGAACAGGCCAAACGCTTCCTGCTTGTATTCATTGATCGGCTGTTTCTGCGCGATCCCGCGCATCCAGATCACCTGACGCAGCGCATCCAAAGTCGCCAGATGCTCTTTCCAGTGGTAATCGAGCTGGCGCAGCAGCACTTCTTTTTCCACGCCGCGCCATGCGCCTTCGTCATATTCGGCCGTTTTGGTGTCCATCATCTCATCGGTGATCGCGCGCAGGCGTTCCTCGATGATTTCAGGCTCAACCTGGTTTTCTTCGAGCCATTCATCAAACGGCACTTTAAGATTGAAGATCTCGACCAGTTTTTCCTCAAGCCCGGCGATGTCCCATTGTTCGGGATAGGAACCCGGAGGGCACGCAGTGCCGACCATCGCGTTGATCGTATCGTGACGCATATCGAGCACAACGTCATCCACCGCTTCTGAATCCATGATTTCAGAGCGCTGTTCATAGATGACTTTGCGCTGGTCGTTCATCACGTCATCATATTGGACGACCTGTTTGCGCGCTTCGTAATTGCGCCCCTCGACCTTTTTCTGCGCCGTCTCAATCGCTTTGGAAAGCCATTTGGACCCGATTGCCTCGCCATCTTCGAGGTTTGAATTCATCATTTTGGAAAACAGCGTATCGGGGCCAAAGATGCGCAGCAGATCATCTTCAAGGCACAGGTAGAACCGCGAAAGACCCGGATCGCCCTGACGGCCAGAGCGGCCACGCAATTGGTTATCAATGCGGCGGCTTTCATGGCGTTCCGTGCCCAGCACAAACAATCCACCTGCTTCCAGCACTTTGGCTTTTTCCGCTGCGACTTCCTCTTTGAGCTTGGCGATGGCTGCTTCTTTTTCGGGGCCATCTTCCATGGCGCCAAATTCATCCTCGATCAAAAAGTCGAGATTGCCGCCCAGCTGAATATCGGTGCCGCGCCCGGCCATATTGGTGGCGATCGTCACCGCACCAAGGCGGCCCGCCTGCGCCACAATATGCGCTTCACGTTCGTGCTGGCGAGCGTTTAGAATTTCGTGTTTGACCCCTTCTTCATCGAGGAATTTGCTAAGCAATTCAGACTTTTCAATGGAGACCGTGCCAACCAGAATGGGCTGGCCAATCTCGTTCTTTTCCTTGATCGCTTTTGCTATCGCGGCAAATTTGTCCATCGTATTCTTGTAGAACTCATCGTCCTCATCAACACGCGCGACGGGAAGATTGGTCGGAATTTCAACGCAATTGACTTTGTAAATGTCCCAAAATTCCGCCGCTTCGGTTGCGGCTGTGCCCGTCATGCCGGACAGTTTGGGATACATGCGGAAATAGTTCTGGAAAGTGATCGAGGCCATGGTCTGGTTCTCAGGCTCAATCTTGACCGCTTCTTTCGCCTCGATTGCCTGATGCAATCCGTTGGACAGCCGCCGGCCTTCCATCATCCGGCCGGTAAACTCATCAATCAGGATAACCTTATCATCCTTGACGATGTAATTGTCATCGCGCTTGAACATATGGACCGCGCGCAGGGCCTGATCGAGGTGATGGACAACTTGCGTGTTTTCAACGTCATAAAGGTTGTCGGTTTCCAGCAGCCCTTTTTCGATCAGAAGCTTTTCAACCTCTTCGTGGCCCTCTTCGTTCAGTTGAACATTGCGCGCCTTTTCATCCTTATCGAGCCATTCCTCAGGGATTTCCTTGGCCACTTCGTCAAGCGAGACATAGAGGTCGGATTTATCCTCGGTCGGCCCGGAGATAATCAGCGGCGTGCGCGCTTCGTCGATCAGGATCGAATCCACCTCATCGACAATCGCAAAAGAGAACGGGCGCTGCATCATTTCGCCACGCGAATGCTTCATATTGTCGCGCAGGTAATCAAAGCCAAACTCGTTGTTCGTGCCGTAAGTGATGTCGGAATTGTATGCTTCGCGCTTGGTGTATTCGTCCATATTAGGGACGATCACGCCCACGCTCAGGCCCAGCCAATTGTAAAGCTTGCCCATGTCCTGCGCATCGCGGCGCGCAAGGTAATCGTTGACAGTAACAACGTGAACGCCCTTGCCCTCAATCGCGTTGAGATAAACGGCAAGCGTCGCCATCAGCGTCTTACCTTCACCTGTGCGCATTTCGGCAATCTCGCCGCGATGCAGCACGATGCCGCCGATCAGCTGAACATCAAAATGCCGCATGCCAAACACGCGCATGGATGCTTCGCGAACGGTTGCGAACGCTTCGGGCAGGATATCATCCAGCGTGCTGCCGGTATCCAGCTTTTCGCGAAAAGCATTGGTCTGGGCGCGCAGCCCTTCATCGGAAAGCGCCTGAATTTGCGGTTCAAGATCATTGATTTGCTTAACGATCTTGCCAAGCGATTTGACATAGCGATCGTTGGAGGAGCCAAATACGGATTTGACGAGAGCTTCGAACATGGATGGATTCCTGAAACGGATGCGGCCCGCTTGTGGGGCCATGAATTGTGAGATGTGGGAAAACCGCGCAACCGGCGCGAAAAGGGAAAAAACGAGGCGCTATTCGTAAGCGCGCTCAACACCCATCAATACAGGCAAACGCAATGCCAGCGGCAGCGGCTGAGGCGCAAGATCGCCTTGTTTCGCATCGCGCTGATCGGCTTTTTCCGATGCGATTTTTACTTCGCCATGATTGGCCTGCGCGCCCGTTTCGGCGCTGGCCTCAACCCCGGTATCGCACGCAGCCGATGCCTCAGCCAGATGCGCATGCACAGGCTGGTTGATCGCAGCAAGGCCCGATAAAAGGGCAAGAAAGGCAAACAGATGCCGGGTCATGTGGTCTCAAATAGGGTCATTCACCGCTCACGTCCACCGCAATGGCGCGTTTGACCGGTGATGAGCGGTATCGCAGCGTCATTCTAAGATATCATTAGCTTCGACCAAAACCTTAAGATTGACTCGCTTTGCCACCGGATAGCCATTTTCGTCGCGGTAGACTGCGCGCGGCGGACGATCTATACCCGGACATGGCTCGCGCTCAAAACTCTTGCGCATCGTGTCACTTAGATCGCCAGACATTTCATTCACGTTGCAGTTTTCAACCTTGCCTTCGGCTGTCACGGTGAACGTGACATCGATAACGGTGTTGGTGCCGAATTCGGGCTGTCGCTTGCGCCAATCGATGTAATCGACATACTTGCCCGGGACAGGCTGCCCTTCCGCATTCAGCGCAGGCTCAAACGCCCCGCGCTCCATCGCGATAGAGCAAGTCTTTTGATCGAGAAGGGCTGAGCCAGACGAGGCGAGAATGGTGCACTTTTCGGGCTTGCCCTCTTTACTGACAGAGAGTTCGAACCTCACCGATCCCTCGTCACCTGCCACCCATGCCTCAGGCGGATAGTCGGCAGGTTTCGCCCCTAAGAGGTCGTATGAAACTAGCCTTGGCGGAAGGCGCCCGTCATCCTTCTCAATAACCTCTGGTGGCGGCGCAATCGAAATGGGCGGCGGCGCGGGCGCTGTTTCCTCAGCCGTATCCTGCGCCATTACAGGCGATGCGAGGGTTGAAAGAAGGCCAATGGCCGCAGCACAAAGATGTTTCCTATTCATTGGCATATTCCTAACCGCCCCGCGCATTTTGGCAATACGCCAAACGCCGATTGAACCTGGCCCCAATGCCGCTTAGAGCGCTGTGCATTATGGATCTTGCCCCTTCCCCTCTTGCGCTTCCTTTTCCTGATCTGCCCGATATCGAAGGCGTTACTTTGCGTGTTGCCCATGCCGGATATAAGGATGGCTCACCCAATACCCGCGCTGATCTGACCTTTGTCGAAGTGAGCGAGGGAACCGCTGTCGCAGGCGTGTTCACCCAGTCCGCCTGCGCATCCTCCGAAGTGGAGCTGGGCCGCGAGCAGGTGAAATCGGGCAGCGCGCGCGCTTTGATCGTCAATTCGGGAAATTCCAACGCCTTTACCGGCTATCGCGGGCGCGAAGCGGTGGAGCAGATCATGGCGCAGGTCGCAGGCGGCCTTGGATGCGAGGCGCGCGAGGTTCTGGTGTGTTCAACAGGGGTGATCGGGGTTCCCCTGCCCAAGGATAAAGCGCGCGAAGGCATTGCAGCAGTTCTGAATACAGCCCCCTGTTCCTGGGAGGATGCAGCGCGTGCCATCGGCACGACTGATACGTTTACCAAAGGCGCGCACACCAGCGCCATGATCGGCGCTACGCGGGTCGAACTATCGGGTATTATCAAAGGCTCCGGCATGATCGCGCCTGATATGGCGACGATGCTGGGCTATATCTTCACCGATGCCAATATCGCGCCTGCATTTCTGCAAGAATTGCTCGGCAAGGCCAATGCGCAAACTTTCAGCTGCATCACGGTGGATGGCGACACATCGACCAGCGACACGGTCCTTACCTTTGCAACCGGAAAAGCCGGCAATGCGAGGATCGAAAACTGGGACAGCCCCGGCGCAGATGCCTTTGCCGCCGCTCTCACCGATATGTGCCGCTTACTTTCACAAAGCGTGGTGCGCGATGGCGAAGGGGCCTCCAAATTCATCACCATCCGCGTGTCGGGCGCAGTGTCCGATGAAAGCGCGCGCCGCGTGGGCCTTGCAATTGCGAACTCTCCGCTCGTCAAAACCGCCATCGCTGGGGAAGACGCAAATTGGGGCCGCGTTGTTATGGCCGTGGGCAAAGCGGGCGAACCGGCAGACCGCGACAAGCTCTCCATCGCATTCGGCGGGGTTTGGGCCGCGCGCGATGGCCTGCCGGTCGATGATTATGACGAAGCGCCCGTGGCCGAGCATTTAAAAGGCGAGGAAATCGACCTCGCGGTGGAATTGGGCATGGGCGAAGGCCGCGCGAGCGTTTGGACCTGCGACCTCACGCACGGATATATCTCGATCAACGCGGATTACAGATCATGAGCGAGCTTAGCGCCCTTGATGCGGAAATTCTCGACCTGATGCGCTTTGCCGCCCAGCGTTCAATGCTGCCGCGTTTTCGCGCGCTGGCAGACAGCGATGTCGAGATGAAAGGCGAGGATGATCCCGTCACCATCGTTGACCGCGAGGTGGAAACGTTCCTGACCGACGCGCTCACCAAACTCGCGCCCGGCGTCGCCGTGGTGGGCGAAGAAGCGGTTCATGTGGACAAGAAAGTGCTCGATCTTTTGTCAGAGCAATGCTGGATCATTGATCCGCTGGACGGCACAGCGAATTTCACCGAAGGCAAAGAACCCTTTGGCATCATCATCGCTTTGGCTGATGCGGGCAAAACGGTTGCGGGTTGGATTTACGATCCGAACAAAGACCGTTTTTGCCACACCCGCGCAGGCGAAGGGGCGTTTATCAATGGCGAGAAAATCAAAGCGCGCACCACGGGCAAAACCCCGCCTGTGACCGCCGTCAGCCGGATGTTCCTCACCGAAGAACAATCCGCAATGGTCGATGAAAAGCTCGCCCCGCATTACACTCTGGTCGACATCCCGCGCTGCGCTGCTGAACAATATCCGCGGCTTGCGCTGGGCGAAAACGATGTGTCGAGCTTCAAGCGCACGCTTGCGTGGGATCACGCAGCGGGCGTGTTGTGGCTCAATGAAGCGGGCGGGAAAGCGGCACGATTGGACGGCAGCGAATACCGCGTCGATGAACACGGTAAACCGGGATTGGTCGGCGCATCCAGCCCAGCGATCTGGGATGAATTTGTCAGTCGGGTACTAGATTGACGCGAGTCCCCGCGCAGGCGGGAACCTCTCTCTATATGCGCAGAGGCCCCAGCCTCTGCGGGGGCTCACCACAAATCAGATCGCGCTTTCAATCCACTCTTTCAGCTGGCTTTTCGGCACTGCGCCAACTTTGCGCGCGACCTCTTCGCCGTTTTTGAACATCACCATGAGCGGGATCGACTGGACGCCCATATCCGCTGGCACGCCTGTGCTTTCCATGATGTCCATTTTCGCGATAGTCACGCTATCGCTCAATTCCTCGCTGATCTCTTCCAAAGCGGGTGCGATCATTTTGCACGGTCCGCACCAATCGGCCCAGAAATCAACCAGCACAGGCTTATCGCTATCCAGCACATCGGTTTGAAAGCTGTCATCGGTTACATTGACGGTAGCCATATCTAAGGTCTCCTGAAAAGTGTTGCATTGCATCTAGTGCGGCAGGCGCGATCACTCAATAAGCGGCGGCAGATAGCTTTCCTGCGTCTTGCCCAAAGCATTCTTGTGCGCTTCGATCAGTGCAGCGGGCAATTCGAACAGCTGCGGCGCGTGTGTGTAAAGCAGGCCAGCGCGGACGCTGCGTCCCGGATAGATCACTTGCAACGCCGCGACATAGGCCGCCATCTGGCGCAAAGCCGCACGCGGAACGGCATCCACGCCGGCAGGCGGGCGGCGCGTGGTTTTGTAATCGACGACCAGAATATCGCTGTCTGTCACCAGCAGCCGATCAATCGTGCCCGCAATCACCGCGCCATCAACCGTTGCGGCCAGCGGCACCTCGGCCAAAGTGCCGGGCGCAAACAGATCGGCAAAGGCGGGGTGTTCGAGAACCTTCATCGCATCACTGAGCATTTCGGCCCGCGCCGCCTCGGACAGATCGGCAGCTTGCCGGGCAAGCCATGCCGCACCCGCATCGCCCCGCGCACCGGGCGCGATATCGGGCAAGCGTTCGAGCAATTTGTGGATCAACACCCCGCGCCGAGCGGCCTCTGGCGCGCTCGCAGCACCGGTGCCAAGCGGCGGATCGCTGCCCAGATCCTCCCCTGCATTGCTGGGGGCAAGCGGGCGCGGCGGGCGCGGTTCCTCACCAATAGGTGTCGTTGCCCATTGCGGCAGCTTGGTCGCCATAGGCGCGCCGCTTGCATCATCATCAGGCTCCAGCGGATCGGCGCGCGCGCGCCACTCGCGGCGCATCCCCCAGATTCCATCGTCAATCTCGTGCCCTTCAAAGAGCGGCGCAAGCCGCGCATACCAGCTATCTTCGTGCGGCACGCCGTTTTTCGCTGCACGCGGGCCAAGCGACCCGCCCACAAACAGCGCTTCTTCTGCGCGAGTCATCGCGACATACATCAGCCGCCAATGTTCCTGTTCCTGAGCCGCCTTGGCCGCGTCCTCGGCCTCTTCCACTCGCCCGGCTTTCTCCGTTTTGGAAAGCGCGGGCAGCGGGATTGAAGTAGGCGGGCTGTCATCCGGTGCACCGCCCAGCGCCGTCTCTTGCAGTTTGAGATCACCGGGCGACCCCGGCGCGCCCGCTGCATCGGCGAGGATAACTATCGGCGCTTGCAAGCCTTTGGAGCCATGGACGGTCATCACCCTCACTTGCCCCGTCGCGCTGTCGGCATCGCGTTTCAATTCAGCAGAGCCTGCTTCGAACCATTGGATAAATCCGGCAAGGCTGGGCGTCCCAATCGTCTCGTAAGCGAAAGCGGCGTTGACCAATTCGTCAATCGGATCATTCGCCTCGCGCCCCAATCGCGCAATCAATTTGGACCGGCCTTGCCATGGCCCCACCAGCAGCCAAGAAATAAGCGCCTGCGGGGTCTGATAATCGGCCCGCCGCAGCAATTCGCGCAAGGCATCGGCGGTTTGCGCGGCAAATGGATCGTCAGATTTGCGCAGATGATCCCACAATTTTACCCCGTAATCGCGCGGAGCATATTGCAGCAGATCATCCTGCGACCACCCGAGCAATGGCGAAACCAGAACGTTAGCAAGCGACAGATTATCATAAGGTTGTGCTGCAAACTTAAGAGCCGCTATCAAATCCTTCACAGCCAGCGGATCACCCAGACGCAGCCGATCAACCCCGGCGACGGCCACGCGCTTTTCATGCAGTTTGGCGACAATTTGCCCTGCTAGCTCGCGCCGTTTTTGGACCAGCACCAGCACATCGCCTGCCTGCGCATGGCGCGGTGTGTCCCCTTTTTCGAGTACCAGCGGCTCTTCAAGGCTGACCCATTGGCGCACCTGTTCAGCGATTTTTTCAGCGAGCACCGTTTCATGCTTGGCCAGCCAATCGCGCCCTTCGCCATCGTCAGAATTGCTTTCGGCTTCGTTTTCGCCCGCAATCACTGGCTTCCACAAGGTAACCTGTCCGCCCAGTTCCGGTTTGAAAGATCGGTGATCTTCGGGCGGTTTATCAAGGCCGAACGCATCGTGCCCCAGCTGCGCCATTGCCGCATTGACGAAATTCAGCACCGCAGGCGTGGTGCGATAGGACAGGCCCAGCTCCAATTCCCGCCATGTCGGCACGCGGCGCTGATCGCGCAGACCGCTGGCATTTTGCTGAGCAGAGGCAATCTGGCGCTCAACCTTTTTGCGAGCGCGCGCGAAGTTTTCCGGGCTGGTCCCCTGAAATCCGAAAATGGCCTGTTTATAATCGCCGACAGTAAAAATGGTGCGCAAGGCGTCACCCGATGCCCCGTCGCCGCTGAAGAAATCATCGATCAGCGCAAACACAATATCCCATTGCGCCTGATTGGTATCCTGCGCTTCGTCGATGAGAATGTGGTTAAACTGGCGATCAAGCTTATAGCGGATCCAGGCAGATGTGTCGGGATTGCCCAGCAATTGCGCCGCTTTGACGATCAGATCGTCAAAATCGATCAACCCCTCGCGCGCTTTGGCCGCTTCCCATTTGTGCGCAAATGCGCCGCCCAACTCAAACGCAGCGGTAAGAAAATGGGACAGCGCAAGCAAAGTGCGGCGCTCTTCCACTCGGCTGACCGCATCTGCGATCAGATCCTGCCCCTCGGCAAAGCCGGGCGATGCCTCACGCGGTTTTTTGAGCACCAGACTGGCCGTGCCGTCCGCTTTCAATAGCGTCTTGCGAAACATCGGGTAAATTTCGCGCCGAACAGCCTCATCCGCGCCGATCCATTGGGCAATGAAATCAAGGCATTTATCCGCCGTTTTCGTGCCCCATTCACGCAAAGGTTCAACCATTGCGGCCGCTTCGCCATCGGGGAAGACATCAGGGTGCAGACCTTCAAATGCCCAATCCTCATCCGCGCTGACGGGAATTTCAATGAGGCGGCAAACCCGCGCGCGCATCGGACGTTTCCAAGACGTATTACCGTGCCACATCCCGCTTGCCCCGGCGCAGCGCATCAACCAGCTCTGCACCGCTGCGGGATCCTTGCGCGTGGTCAGCATGCGCATCGCATCGAGCACAACCGCGTCGTTATTCGCCTCTGCCTCGATCAGCACATCGGCCAGCACATCGCGGGATAGCAGGTCGCGTTCGCGGTCCTCCATCGGGCGCGCGCCGGGGGCAAGATTGGCCTCTTCCGGGAAATTGGCGAGCAGCCACTGCGAAAACGCGTGGATCGTATCAATCCGCAGCCCCCCGCCGGGGCAATCGAGCACGCTTGCAAACAAAGTGCGCGCATGGGCCTGTGTTTCAGGACCGATATCTGCGCCCAGCGCTTTCAATTCCTTACTAAGCCGCGTGCCCGGCATCCTTACCCACCGCGCCAGCACCGAATTGATGCGGATCGCCATTTCGGCCGCGCCCGCTTTGGTAAAAGTCAGGCACAGAATATCGCCCGGATCGACATCAGGGCGAAGCAGCATTCTGAGCACACGGGCCGAAAGAACCTGCGTTTTGCCCGTGCCGGCAGAGGCGGACAGCCAGACATTATCCTCAGGTTGCGCTGCTTTCAGCTGATTGCCGACAAGTGGGAAAACCTTGCCGCTCATGCGTCACCGCCGGCGGTGCTGCCCGCGAACAGATCAATCGCCCATTCTTCAAGCCGCATCAGTTGATCGTAATCCGAATAGCCATCGTAATCAGGGTTTTCGCGCGCGGTGAAAGGCTGCGTGCCTTTCAGGTATTTGGCAATCGCCTCGGTCAGCTTAGCCTCGTGATGGGGGAGGAAATCTTCGGGACCGCGTTGGCTTTCCTTCATACTAAACTTGTCTTTTGGAGAGATTCGCGTGCCAAAATCCTTGTCTTTTTTATCGCGGCCTAGAGACCAATATTCAAACGCACTGGCGTCACCGTTGATCAAACGGTCATCCTCTTCAAAAGTACCATGCTGCGCGATCAGGCCAAGCAGCCCCAGTTGTAAAGCATAGCCTGCTTCAATCTGGTCAGGTTTGGGCGGCGATCCCGTTTTATAATCAACAATGGCAAGGCTTCCATCCGCCATCCGGTCAATCCGATCAGCCCGGCCCAGCACGCGCACGCCGTTGAATGTCATCGCGCCTTTGATCTCTGTCGCAAGGATATGGCGCCCATCGGCGCGCGCTTCGATAATCCACGCTTCAAATCGCTCCAGCGCCGCCAGAATGCGCGGTTGCCACAGCCCGCGAAACAGCGGGTGCACATTGCGTTTTGCCAGAAAATCGCGCGCAAAATCGGTAACGCTTTCGCTCGCCCCTGCCCTGCTCCACGCATCCAGCAGTTCATGCACCAAAGTTCCGCGCAAAGCAGGATCGCTGAACGGATCAGCGCCCAGCGGATCAAGCCTGCGCAGCTGCAAAATCTCTGAAGCATAAAACTGATAAGGATCGCCCAGCAACCGATCAAGCGCGGTCACTTTGATCGCGACATCGCGCTGTTTCGCGGTCGGGCACGGCGCGGGGACCGGGTATTTGGGCGGATTGTCAGGCGGGGTCCGGTCGATCAGCGGCAGGATCGCAGGAATATCGCGCAAAGTGTGCTCGCGCGTCATATCCTCGCCCAGCAAGGCGGTGACGCGCAACCAGAAACGCGAAGGCAAAGTTGGCCCATCGGCATCGCGCAAGGAGCGGGTCAGCACCACTTCGCGCGCGCCCATTGCGCCTGCCAGATCATGCGCGGCCAGCCCGATGCGGAATTCAGCCCCCGGCACTCCCAATGCGCGCAGAATAGGCGGGGCAAGCACTGGATCAGGCCCTGGCACTTGCGGCCAGCTGCCTTCATTCAGCCCGGCACAAATCACCAGATCGGCGCGCGCCATGCGCGATTCCAGCAGGCCATAAATCGCAATACGCGGGTGGCTGCCATAAGGGGGGCGCACTGCAATCTCGTCCATCGCCTCACGCAGGATGAGCGCCAGATCGGCAGACGCAATCTGCGTGCCCGCATTGCGCGCGTGGAGGCGCACATCCTCAATCATATTGGCAAGAGCGCGCCCATCTTCGAGCGCCCAGACATCCTCGCCGCCCAGCGCCTCAGCGGTCTGCGCGCAGGCATCGAGCGCGTCGGCCAAGCCGATTTGCGCAGGCATGTCGGTGACGGGCGCAAGCAGGCTTTCCACTTCGGCAAACCACTGCGCCACATCCGCTTTGCGCGCGGTTTCGCGAAGCGGTTCAAGCCCGGGCGCAGGCGCCGGGCCGCGCAACCGGTGATCGAATGCGCGCAGTGCAGTAAGCCACGGGCCGCGTGCACCTTCGGTTTGGGCGCGCACCAAGGGATGAGCCAATGCCGCGATCAATCCAGCAGGCTCCAACCCGTCAGAACCGATTTGCGCAATCAGCCCCAGCAACCGGCCCGCAGCCGTCAGGGACAAGGGCCGCCCTGCACTGTCGTCTGCTGTTATGTTCCAGCGCGACAAATGCTGCACCACCCGGCGCGCCATTGACCGGTCGGCGCTGATGACAGCGATGCGTTTTTCCGGCGTTTCCAAAGCCTCTCGCACCATCAGGGCGATGGCCTGCGCTTCTTCTTCGGATGTGCCAGTTTCCATCAGGGACAGACCCGGCATCCGCCGCTTATCTGCATCCAGATCAACCCAGACTTTGCTCGCTTTGGGCGGCAGGAAAAGCGAGCTGATCGCTTTGCTGCGCTGCGGGGCTGCGGCCCCCTCGCCTTTGCGATGCCAATTGCGAACCTCTCCGCGTGCAGCGCCCATGCGTTCAAGCAGCAGTTTGAGGTGATATTGCGGATGGGTGACGGCATCGCGCCTGCTGAAGGCTTCGCCATCAACCTCGTCAGCCGCGCCTGCTCTGCCAAGCTCGTCCCACGCCTCCTCGCTCATCGCCAGATCGAGATCGGGCAGCACGACCGACCCCTGAGGCAGCCCTGCGACCACGCGCAGCAAGCGCGCCAAAGCTGGCGCGGCGCTGGTAACGCCGGCTGCAATGATTGGCGATTGCGGCGGGTTGGCGCGCCATTGTTTCGAAGCGCGATCAAACAAAGCGCTGCGCCGCGTTGCCGCATCCACTTCGCCCGTTCGGGCCAGGCGATCATTCCAGTGCGCTTGCACATTGGCAAAGATGCGGATCGAGTTTTGATAGTGCTTTGAAATGTTCTGAAATTCGTTGATGACAGCAGGATCAACCAGATCAGCGGGCGATTTCTGCTCAACCAGCAATCGGTCCATCACGCGCGCAAAATCACGCGCCATGCGAAGCCGCACCGCGCCGGGGAGCGGGGGCTCGTTCTCCTTTGCGCGTTCCAGCGCGATCAATTCGGCCAGGTCCAGCCAGCGCCGCCCCGGCTCCACCGCAGGCGCAATCTCGCCCGCATCCAGCGGATCGAGGAGCGCGCCCAGCGCCTCATCCAGATCGAGATCGCCAATCGCGACCATGCGCGGCATCAGCAGGCCCGTATCGCCCGAATGCCGGATAAATGCCTCGGACAAAGTGCGCGCAGCGCGGGTGCTGGGGACAAGCAAAGTGGTTTTTGCAAGGCCCAAAAGCGGGTCTGCGTATCGCGGCACCAAACCGGCCACCAGAGCATCAGCAAAGCCGCGATGCGCAGCGATGGAATAGAGATTGAGCGAGGATGTATCAGCCACGCCGGAGAGCGTCTTCGGTGGGCTTGATCGCTTGCGGTGTGCCGACCTCATACCATTGCCCGGTAAAGGAGACGCCGAACAGGCGGCCTTCCTCTATCGCGCGGTTCCACAATATGTTGGTTGAGAATTTGCCATCGGGCGCATCGCGGAGCAGGCGGTGCGATACCAGCTGAATGCCGGTATAGATGAACGGAGCAATCAGGCCCGGACGCCGGCGGGACAATTTCCCGCGCGGGTCCATATAAAAATCACCCGTACCGCTAAAATTGGCCGCGCGAATATGCGGGACGACCAGCAGCAATGCGTCCATTTCATCAGCGTTCCAGCGTGCCGACAAATCAGCAAAGGCATCGCGCGGACCATCAAGCCAGATATTGTCTGCATTCAAACAGAAGAACGGATCGGCAAGCTTGCCTTGCGCTTTGACCATGCCGCCGCCTGTTTCGAGCAGCGCCTCACGCTCATCCGAAATGACGACTTTGGGTGCAGGCCGGTCCAGAACATGCGCCTCAAGCGCATCGGCAAGGTAGTGCACATTGACCACTGCACGCGCCACGCCCGCTTCGGCCAAGCGGTCAAGCGCGTGATCGATTAGAGGTTTGCCGGCGACGCGAACCAAAGGCTTTGGCTGGCTGGCGGTGAGCGGGCGCATGCGTTTGCCCATCCCTGCTGCCATCACCATGGCAGTATCGCTGGCAAGGCCGTGTGCGCCTGGCTCCTTTGTCATGCGATCGTGCCTCCGCCCGATGCGCGCAGATCGGCAGGGATATTGGCATCAAACCACGCGGCCACAGGGCTGAGCGCGCTATGCGCCAAATCACGCTCCATCGCGGCCCAGACGCGCGGGATCATGCTGAGATAGCGCGGCTTTCCATCGCGTTTGTAAAGCCGGGTGAAAATGCCCACAATCTTCGCATTGCGCTGCGCCCCAAGCCGCGCGTAATCGGCGGCAAAGTGTTCATCAGGCTTTGCGCGCGCCACATACCGTTCCAGCATGGCGGCCTCTAGCTCGGCCGAAACATCGCGCCGCGCATCCTGCAACAGCGACACCAGATCATAAGCGGGATGGCCGGCAAGCGCGTCCTGAAAATCGATCAGTCCTTGCGTCGCAGAAGGCGATCCGCCCAGCAGCATGATGTTTTCCGCATGATAATCGCGCAGCACTGTCACTGGCTTTGCCTGACGCGCAATCATGGGGCCAAGCGCTTCTTCCCATGCTGCGATATAGCCATCGACATCGACATCAAGGCCCTGGGCCGGCGCATACCATTCGGTCAGCAGAGCCACTTCGCGATTATATGTCGCCATATCATAGGGATCAAAAGGGCCTGCGGCGCGCTGATGCAATTCAACCAGCGCATCAATCGCGGTTTCGTAAGCGGCGGTTTCGCCGTCGGGATTTAGGTCTATCCAATCGCGCATCCGGTCATCGCCAAAATCCTCGATCAGCACCCATCCGCGCGCTGCATCATCGGCAAGGATATCGGGCGCGCGCATGCCGTTTTCGCGCAGCCAATGGGCGACTTTCAGGAACGGTGCGGGATCTTCGTGCGGCGGCGGAGCGTGCATCAGCATCGCCTTATCGCCATCCGGTTTGGCTCCATCCGGTTTGGACAATCTGAAATAACGCCGGAACGAAGCATCGCCGGGAATGGGATCAATCGCCGCATCCGCCCAGCCCGCTTTATCCAAAAACGCGCCCATGCCTTCGGGTTGATCACTCATGCGGTACATCACTCATATTGTGCGCCTTAGCCAATCCGCCCCATATCTCGCAATCGCAATTCGCGTCTGATCCTCAGGGTTATCAGGCCTTTCAAGTTCAATGTGAAGGCATCCCGCCTCATGCGCAAAGCCGCCCGCATGATCGGGCCATTCCGCGATCAATGCCGCGCCCTCGCGGTAATCATCAAGGCCTATCTCTGCCAGCTCGCTCGGATCGTCGAGACGGTAAAAATCCGCATGGACAATCGGCAGCCGCAAAGGCGGCGCATCATAGGTTTCGATGATAGTGAATGTGGGGCTTGGCACTTCGCCTTCGTGCCCCAAAGCGGCGAGCATCGCGCGCGCCAATGTCGTTTTGCCCGCGCCCAGCCCGCCTGACAGCGCGACCACATCGCCTGCGCGCAATTGCGCAGCGATACGCGCACCATATTGGGCCATGGCCGCAAGATCGGGCAGCGAAGTGCGCGTTTCAGAGCCGGTCACAGCAGCCGGATAATCGCGGTCGTGCCCGCGCCTTTTTCGCTTGCAAGGTCGAGTTCCCCGCCATGCGCTTCGATCAATTGCCGCGCGAGCGGTATGCCAAGCCCGCTGCGCTTTTTCGCGCCATCACTGCCGCCGCCCTTATCGCCATCCATCGCGCGGGCGAGTTCTTCCTTGCTCATCCCTTCGCCATTGTCGGAAATGATGATCTGCGCGGCAAACTCGCTGTCTGCAGGGGCCGCCTGTATCTCGATCAGGATTTTCCCATCGCGCGGCGTGCCGGCAATCGCATTGTCGAGCAGATGGCCCAAAGCGCGGCCCATTTGGCGCGGGTCAAGCTCTATGATGCGGCCACTGCGCCCTTTCAGATCAAGCCCAAGCCCGGCACCAATAATCGCCTCTTCGCGTGCGCGCACCAACCGTGTGAGGAACCGCAATAGATCGGTGTCCTCCTTATCAATCGGCAACAGCCCGGCCTCGCTCTGCGACAGGTCGAGCACGTTTTCCACCTGCTCTGTCAGCCGCGCGACTGCTGTCAGAATGGCATCAACATATTCGCCCGTCTGCTCGTTCACTTCGCCCGCCGCACCGCTTTTGATCATTTCAGCAAAGCCGCCGATAGAGGTAAGCGGAGTGCGAAATTCGTATGACATATTGGCAAGAAAGCGCGCTTTGACCGCATCTGCCTCTTCCAATGCCACAGCGCGGTCGCGCAGAGCTTTTTCCGCCTTTTGCGAATCGGTGATGTCGAGAACGCTGAGCAGCCCATTTCCATCGGGCAGCGGCACACCGGCAAACCGCAAAGTGCGCCCATCTGCCAGATCCACCTGGCCGCCTTTCTCGCGCCGATCAAGCGTGGCTGATCGCACCGCAGCGCCAATTTCGCGCGCTTCATCGGGCCGTTTCAAATTGGCGCCAATCGCGTCGAGCAAGTCGGACGCAGCCGGATGCGTATCAAGAAATTCAGGCGTCAGCCCCCAAGTGCCTGCAAAACTGCGATTCCACAATTGCACCGATCCATCAGGCGCGAAAATCGCCAGCGCTTCGAACAGGCTGTCCAAAGTCGCGGTGCGCGTGCGCAGCAAGGTATCGCGCGTGGCGGATAAAGCGAGGCTTTCAGTGCGGTCCTCTGCGACCAGCACCAGCCCTCCATCGGGCATGGGCTGAGCGACGATCCGCAAATGCGTGCCGCCGGGCAGCGGCCACAATTCTTCGATCATATCTGGCGCGCCGAACCACGCTTCGTGTTCACGCCGCCATTCCATAAAATCGCGCACTTCGGGCGTCAGGCCCCGTTCGCGCGCATCGGATAGGAACCGGTCAAAGCGCTGCTTTTCCTCAACCGCTTCGCTTGGCAATTCAAACAGGCGGCGCAGCGGGCGGTTCGCAAAAGTCAGTTGCTCGCTCGCGTTGAACTGCGCAACGCCCACTGACAATTGATCGAGCATCGCGCGCTGCGCATCGCGAAAGGCGCGAAATTCGCGGCGGACCTGCTGCTGTTCCTCAATATCTATCGCATATCCAGCCACGCCTTCCCGGCCCAAAGGCAAATCGGTGACCCTGAGCGATCGCCGCGCGCCAAGGATCGTGGTGGCCAATTCGCGCTCCGTTTTTTCCTGACTGGCCATTGCCGCCTTTGCGATAGCAGCGGGGCTTTTGCCATCGACCGTTTCGACAAGTTCGATCTGATCGGCGATCACTGCGGCGGCATCGGCTGCGCCCACCGCATCAACATAGGATTGGTTGACCAATTGCAGGCGCATATCCTTGGCCCGAAACCACATGGGGACAGGTGCCGCTTCGATCAGGCCGACAAGCGCTGCAAAATCCTTTTCCGCCCGCGCGGTGCTGGTGCGAAGGCGGTGCAGTTCATCTTCGCTTTGGGTAAAGTCAAAGACCCAGATCAACGCAGCCCCGCCGGGCGACACTTGGCTGTCGGCCAGCGCGCCATGCAAGGCAAGCGACCGGCTTGATCCCGGCGGTGTGATCGCCATGTGGAACGGCGCTGCAGTTTTCTGAGTGCGGCGCACATGCTCTGTCAGCGTGTCCAGCTGAGCGCGAGTAAGGCCAGCGCTTGCCGCGATCATCCCATCCGCTCCGTCTTCATCCGCAGCCAATTCGCTGAGATATTCGGGCATTGCCTCCAGCCCCAGCCACCGGGCCAGCCGCACGGGCGCTTCTACTTTGCCATCAACTCGCACCAGCATCGGCACAGATGGAGCCACTTCCAGCATGTGCTGCATCCGCTTGAGCGAGGTTTGCGTTGCCTCCATCCGCCGGGTCCGGCCATTGGCGCGCACAATCGCATAGCCCGCGGCCCCTGCCCATGCAGCCAGCAGCAGGCCGATCACAACCAATGCGAGAAGCGAAAATTCCATGACATCTCAGCTATGCGTGCGGCGTGCACGATGCAACGGCTGGAATCAGAAAAGCCCCCGCAATTGCGAGGGCTTTCCCATGTTTTCATGATCAACCGTTTGCGATCAATACCGGTAATGATCCGGCTTGAACGGTCCAGCCTGCGGCACACCGATATAGTCGGCTTGGCTCTGGCTTAGCTGGCTTAGCTGCACGCCCAGTTTTTCAAGGTGCAAAGCAGCCACTTTCTCGTCCAGATGCTTGGGCAAGACATAGACCTCGTTCTTGTATTCATCGGCCTTTGTGTAAAGCTCGATCTGGGCAAGCACCTGATTGGTGAAGCTCGCGCTCATCACGAAGCTGGGATGGCCGGTGGCGCAGCCAAGGTTCACAAGGCGGCCCTTGGCGAGCACCAGAATGCTTTTGCCATCGGGGAACGTCACCATATCGGTGCCGTCCTTGATTTCCTTCCAGTCGTAATTGTCGAGCGCGCTGATCTGGATCTCGCTGTCGAAGTGGCCGATGTTCGAAACGATGGCCATGTTCTTCATGTTCTTCATGTGCTCACCGGTGATGACACCTTCATTGCCGGTGGCTGTTACAAAGATGTCAGCGCGTGTGACCGCCTCATCCATGGTGACGACTTCGTAGCCATCCATCGCAGCCTGAAGCGCGCAGATGGGGTCAATCTCGGTCACCATTACGCGCGCGCCGCCATCACGAAGCGACGCGGCAGAGCCTTTGCCCACATCGCCGTAACCGGCAACGCAAGCGACTTTACCCGCCAGCATCACGTCAGTTGCGCGGCGGATCGCATCAACGAGCGATTCTTTACAGCCGTACAAGTTGTCAAATTTCGACTTGGTCACGCTGTCATTCACATTGATCGCGGGGAATGGCAGTTTGCCCTGTTTGGCGATCTGGTAAAGGCGCATGACGCCTGTGGTTGTCTCTTCGGAAACGCCTTTGATGTTCTGCACCGATTTGGTCAGATAGCCCGGCTTGGCTTTCACATAGGCTTTCAAGGCGCGCTGGAATTCGATCTCTTCTGCGTTGGCAGGTGCAGGCATTTCTTCGCCCGCTTCGATCCGCGCGCCCCAAAGCGCAAACATGGTCGCATCGCCGCCATCATCCAGAATGATATTGGCGGTTTGATCAGCGTCTGCATCGGTTGACCAATCAAAGATGCGGCCAACATAATCCCAGTAATCTGCCAAAGTCTCACCTTTGATCGCGAACACCGGAATGCCCTGGTCGGCAATCGCAGCAGCGGCATGATCCTGCGTGGAAAAGATATTGCACGTCGCCCAGCGCACATCCGCGCCCAGAGCCACCAGCGTCTCGATCAAAACGGCGGTCTGGATCGTCATGTGCAGCGAGCCCGTGATCCGCGCGCCTTTCAGCGGCTGGGCTGCGCCATATTCTTCGCGCAAGGCCATCAGGCCGGGCATTTCGGTTTCGGCAATCGCAATTTCATCGCGGCCATATTGGGCAAGCGCGATGTCTTTGATGATGTATTCCTGGGTAGCGGCAGCAGTGGCCATAATCAGTCTCCGTAAGTCGATTGCCTGCGCCCTAGCCGTGTGCCGTGCGAGAGGCAAATATAAACTTATCTTTATATCTGTAATTGTTGCCGCACGCCGCTGATCCCCTATAGCCGCTCCAGTAGGTGTTTAATCAACTAAAGGAGCTCCCAATGACAATTTCTGTTGGCGATAAACTGCCCGATGTCCAAATGGTGAAAGCCACAGCCGAAGGGCCGCAGCCGGTTCAGGCGTCTGAATATTTCGCAGGCAAGAAAGTCGCATTGTTCTCTGTGCCCGGCGCATTCACCCCGACATGCTCGGCAAAACACTTGCCCGGATTTGTCGAAAAAGCAGCCGACCTCAAAGCCAAAGGCGTCGACGAAATCGTTGGCACCGCAGTGAACGATGCGTTCGTCATGGGCGCGTGGAACGCCTCTGCTGGATCGGATGACATCACCATGTTGGCCGATGGCAATGGCGATTTCGCCGATAGCGTAGGCCTGACCATGGATGGATCAGGTTTTGGCATGGGCAAGCGCGGCCAGCGGTTCTCCATGGTGGTCAATGATGGTGTTGTGGAACAACTGAACGTCGAGGCACCCGGCGATTTCAAAGTGTCCAGCGCGGAACATATGCTCGGCCAATTGTAGAACCGGCAATGCAATCAAAAAAAGGGCGCCCAATCGCGGCGCCCTTTTTATTGTCTGCAAGGGATGGTTCAAAATCCCATCAGGCTCATAACTTCCTTGCGGCTGCGATGATCGTCGAGGAAACAGCCCATCATCCGGCTGGTCAGCATTTCAACCTCGTGCACTTTAACGCCGCGCCCGGTCATGCAGCCATGTTCCGCTTCGATCACCACGGCAACGCCAAGCGGTTCAAGATTGTCCCAGATGCACTCTGCCACTTCGGCAGTCAGGCGTTCTTGCACCTGGAGACGATTGGCATAGCCGTGCAGCACCCGCGCGAGCTTCGAAATGCCGACGATCTTCTTGTCGGGCAGGTACGCAATATGCGCTTTGCCCGTGATCGGTGCCATGTGGTGTTCGCAATGGGATTGAAACGGGATCCCTTTCAACAGGACGATTTCCTGATAGCCGCCAACCTCTTCAAAAATGCGAGAGAGGTGAATGGACGGATCTTCCTGATTGCCGCGGCAGTATTCCAGCCATGCACGGCCAACGCGTTTGGGGGTATCCAGCAAGCCTTCCCGCGACGGATCATCGCCTGCCCATTTGAGCAAAGTGCGGATGGCGTCCTGCACATCATCGGGGACATCGGGTTTGTTCAATGGATTATCCGGGTCAAATTCATCGCAATCGTGGTTCATATAGTTCACGGCATTACCTTTCTGTAGCCGTCTCCGGCCTATTTCTGGCAAGCAAATGGACCCGGTGCCCGGCCCGTCACTCCCTTGTTATGATCCCATATGAAAAAACTGACGTGGCTTCAGTGAGTTCCGTGCGAAATTTGCAATCTGCACCCTCAGTTGAAAAAAGCGAACCACATGCGTTTTCTTCAACTCGTATATAGGAAGGATCGCGGCCTTATTCACCCCTGAGGGTAAGATTTAACCTTCGCGATGGCGGTGAAACAAAAAAGGGACCGCCCTCGCAGGCAGTCCCTTTCTATGGCGCACCCGGAAGGATTCGAACCTCCGGCCCCCTGATTCTGTAGTCAGGTACTCTATCCAGCTGAGCTACGGGTGCGCGTGAGCAGCGGCACATAAGCGGGCATTCCAAGCTTGGCAATCCTTAATGCGTCACCCGTGCAAAGCTTTTTCAAACAGCTGGGCTGCCAATGCTTCATCCAGAGGCGGCTTTGGCAGAGAATCAATTTCTTCCGGCGTGAACCAACCGACCCCGCCGCCCTCCAGGGATTTCGGCTGCCCATCCCAATCACTCAATTTGTAAAGGAGTATTACAATGGCAGGCTCTGCAGGCAGAGGCGCGCTCTGAGCAAAGGCCGCTGGCGAGCAAGACTGCGGCGAAACATCAATCCCCAACTCCTCTTTCAACTCACGAACAAGAGCT
The DNA here is from genome assembly GCF_057365035.1 of Erythrobacter sp. JB1-15. Taxonomy (NCBI): domain Bacteria; kingdom Pseudomonadati; phylum Pseudomonadota; class Alphaproteobacteria; order Sphingomonadales; family Erythrobacteraceae; genus Erythrobacter; species Erythrobacter sp. JB1-15. Next base: position 2,564,445 of record NZ_CP200295.1, on the reverse strand, counting down.
TCTGCAGGAATTTCAGAAGCTTCAACCTTGCCACCAGGGAATTCCCATAGACCGCCATGGTGTTTGGCCATGGGCCTGCGCTGCATAAGCCATAACCCGTCCCCCCGCGTTAAAGCGCCCGCAACAACCGGCATCCAAGGAAGCGACCTGTCGGTTTTTTTCCATCATCAGCCATCAGATCAACCTTTTCTTAACCCGCAACCGCGATTTCACGAATTGTCAGAAACGTACAAACGGGTGACTCCATGAAATTGACGAAATTCCTGAATGACCTTGGAACCGACAATTCGGGTGCCACAGCCGTGGAATACGGTCTGATCGTAAGCCTGATCGTGATTGCCATGATCGGGGCCTTTACGTCCGTTGCCGATTCCAATGACGGTATGTGGAATGAGGTTTCTAATGCTTATGAGCAAGCCTCGTAGAATTAACTCTTTCGAAACAATGCGGATTAGCAATTCTTCAAGAGCTCATGATTAGAACGATGAATGTCTGATGAGAACGTTTCAGAATCAGACACGGGTACAGAAGACCAAAAAACCAGGAGAATACAGTTATGTTTATGAAAATGCTTCGCGACGAACAGGGTGCAACTGCTATCGAGTACGGCCTGATCGCTGCTCTTATCGCTGTCGCTGCCATCACTGCAATGGGCAGCCTGGGTGATAACCTCGGCAACACCTTCAACACCGTTTCGGACGAAATGGAAGGCGCATAAGCCTTTAGCTCTAACGAGCTAAGTTGACCAAAAAAGAGCGGCGGAGGGAAACCTCCGCCGCTTTTTTGTTGTGCTGGTTCACAACGCAGGCGCGATTAGCGCGCTCTCACCACCAATTTAACTTTGCGGCCTGCGGTCAAACGATCATTGGCGCCAAGTCCATTAAGCACACGGAACCGCGCTTCCTGCCCGGTGGTGTAAGCCATACGCCGGGCGAGCGAGCTGACAGTGTCACCGCGCTGGACGGTTACCACATCAATTTCCCGCTCGACCACGCGGTCTGCCTCCGCTTGTGTGATTCGTTTCATCGATTGGAACATCGGATTAAACGTCGCAGCCTTGCCCGCAGGCGCGATTGCGGCAAAATGATAGGCGCGATCAGGCGAAAATTCATACGCAAAGATCACCAGATCAACCTGGCTTTGGCCGTTGTTAACTCGCGCAGTGCCGTATGCCGCATTCAATCCGTTAACCCGCGTGCGCTGAATGCTGGAGGGAGCAAGGTTGTTTTCTTTCCCGCCCATGGTCGTGAATTGCTGGCGAACATAGCTCTCCAGATCGCCTGCATAGGCGGCAAGTGTAAGCTGCGCCTTGCCGCTTTGGCCGTTAATGCTGACAGCGCGACTGCCATTGACCATGTAAAACCCTTGCGGCGCAGTGAAACTCAGGCGGAGCTGAGGATGGATAAATTGCGATCCTTCAATCACGCCCTGTTCCGGATCATCGCCGTACAACAGCCCGTCAATCCGGCTGAGGAATGTGTCGCGATTGGTAACGCTTCCCTGCAAACCTTCGGCTTTCGCCAGGGCCCCCGCACCCGGCTGGCGGGATCGGGGTGAGTGGATGCCCATGCAGGAACACTTGCATTGCCGCGGCCCTGCAATTGCGCATCTAGCGAATTTTGCGCAGCAAGGCTGGCGAGCACTGTGCCCATGGCGCGCGGATTATAGCCTGCTTTGGTAAGATATTGGATGCCCAGATCATCGGCTTCCAATTCCTGACTGCGCGAAAAACGCAGAGTCAAAAGCTGCGAACCCTGCAAGAAACCGCGCGAAACTGTATCGCCAATACCGCTATTGCCCAGCAGGATCGAAGACCCAATCGCGCCGAGCACGCCAAGGATCGAATTGCGCTGAGCGTTTTGTTGCCGGCGCTGCGAATGGCGCGCTGCGACATGGCCAACTTCATGTCCTAAAACCGCCGCCAATTCCGCTTCGTTGTTCATCAAGCCGACCAGCTGGCGCGTGGTGTAAATATACCCGCCTGGCACCGCAAAAGCGTTGTTTACCGATGAATTGAGCAGGCTGACCGTGAAGCTTTCGCGCGCATTGCCCAGCCCCGATTGCACCGCGATATTCTTGCCCACCTGCTCGACATAGGCCGCTTGCGTGCCGGTCATCGCGCCGCCAAATTCATTCAGCAATTGCGGGTGATATTCCGCGCCTTGCTTGGCTTCGGTTTGGGTAATCGGAGTGGAAGCAGACGGGATAGCGCCGCCCCCATACAACCCGCCAGCGCCAACGCGCCCAAGCCGGCACCGGAAAACCGGGCCGCCATTTTGGTGAAGTTCTTTTTGGTTTTCATCGCATCTCTCCCGCCGGCCTGTATTTATCAACTGCCCCAAGGGTATCGGCAGTGGGCGCTTGGGAACAAGACCGGCAATCAAAATTAACCTTAAACGAGAGGCACCCCGCCCTCTTTTGAGGTCACTAACCCCCTAATTGCAGGAATCGTTCCTCCCGCATTCTAATCAGGTCTTCGCTTGGCATATCAGACAGCGCATCCAGCTCCTCGCTCAAAGCTTTGGCAAGGTTGCCCGACACGCCTGCCGGATCGCGGTGCGCGCCGCCGGCGGGTTCTTTGACAATGCGATCAATGACTTTGAGCCGCTTAAGGTGCTGCGCGGTCACTTTCATGGCCTGCGCCGCATCGGCCGCTTTTTCGGCGGTGCGCCATAGAATCGAAGCGCATCCTTCAGGCGAAATCACAGAATAAACGGCATGTTCAAGCATCAGGACGCGCTCTGCGCTGGCCAGCGCAACCGCGCCGCCCGATCCGCCTTCGCCCACGATCACCGCGACCATGGGAACCGGCAGAGCCAGACACGCCTCGGTCGAACGCGCGATCGCTTCTGCCTGGCCGCGTTCCTCTGCTTCAACGCCCGGAAAAGCACCCGATGTGTCCACCAAAGTCACAACCGGCAGGCCAAACCGCCCGGCAAGTTCCATCAAACGGATCGCTTTGCGGTATCCTTCGGGTTTGCCCATGCCGAAATTGTGCGCGATCCGGCTTTGCGTATCGTTGCCTTTTTCATGGCCGATCAGCATCACCCGGCGGCCATTCAGCCGCGCAAATCCGCCCATTATCGCGATGTCATCGCCGTACAGCCGATCCCCGCCCAGCGGCATGAAATCGGTAAAGGCATTCGCCACATAATCACGAAAATGCGGGCGCTGGGGGTGCCGCGCGACCTGCGTTTTCTGCCAGGGCGTAAGCGAGGCATAGGTGCTCGCCAGCAATTCAGCGCTTTTGTTTTCGAGCCGTTCGATCTCCGAGGCTACGTCAACACCGTGATGCGCATCCACGCCGCGCAATTCATCGATGCGTTCTTCGAGGCTGGCGACCGGTTTCTCGAAATCGAGATAAGTAATCATGGCGATGTCGCTAAAGCGATGCGAGCCGCGCTGCAAGAGGATCGCGCGTTTATCCCGACCTTGCGTCAGCTTTTGTGCATCGCCAGCGGGTGACGTTCATTCACCAAAGCCACCAGACGCGCTGCATCGACATGGGTGTAAATCTGCGTCGTGGCGATATCGGCATGGCCCAGCAGAGTTTGAAGGACGCGCAAATCAGCCCCCCTTCGAGCAGATGCGTGGCAAAAGCATGGCGCAGAACATGCGGACTGATCCCTGCCGGATCGATGCCTGCACGCGCCGCCAAACCTTTCAAAAGCTGAAACAATCGCACACGGGTGAGATGCCCCGTTTTCCCGCGAGAGGGAAACAGAAACGCCGATTTGTGCTCAGCCTTACGCACATCGCACCACCGCGCCAATGCCTCGCCAGCACGCTCGCTCACCGGGACCATGCGCGCCTGCCCGCCTTTGCCCATTACCGTCAACAAAGGCGCATCGCGCGGGACCGCCGATAAAGGGAGCGAAACCAGCTCGCTCGCTCTCAGCCCCGATCCATAGAGCATTTCTATTAGGGCAAGCTGGCGAATATCAGCAGCTTTGCCGCTTTCCGCTTCCACTTGCGCGCGTTCAAACAGCGCGCCAACCTCACCGTGCGAAAGCACTTTGGGCAGCGGGCGGCGGGTTTTGGGCTCTGGCAATGCGCCCGAGGGATCATCGCTACGCCAGCCTTCATCCACAGCAAAACCAAAGAACTGCCGTAAAGCCGACGCTTTGCGCGCCACGCTGGACGGGGCAAGATCGCTCCAATGGCCGGCAAGCTTTCCGACCTGCGCGCGCGGCGCTTCGGCGAGATCACCGATCGCCTCCTCCGCTCCCGCCAGATCGCGCGAATACGCAACCAAAGTGTTCGCCGCCGCACCGCGTTCCGCGGCGAGCATATCAAGGAAAGCGGATACGGCAGGCGACATAAGGCGGCGCGTTAGCGAGCGTGAGACTGCGGGTGAATGCTACCCACGCGCCACCGCTTCGGCAGCGATCATGCGCGCTTCTGCCTTCAGCCCGCTGCGATCCAATGCGCGCACCACATGAAACAGATGAAGCGGCGTCATCTGCCCCCAATTCTCGCCCTGCATCCCAAGCCCCGCAAGCAGCGAAACGAGAGCGGGGTTATCAACATCCGCCGCTTTCGAAATCAGCTGCGTCCAGCGCGTGTTGCGGTTGAGATCAATCTCAAGATCGCCGGAGAATTCCTCCAGATCCGCAGGCGCAATCCGCCCAAGCCCTGCAAGACCCGCAATCAGAAATTTCGATCGGCGCGCATCCTCGCTGTAATCGTTGGACATATAGGCATCAATCGCATCCGCGCTCGCCTGACCAGCGCCCGACCGGGCAAGCGCCAATTGCGCCCAACCCTCGCTGCCATCGGCAACAAAATCGCGCCAAACGGCCGCATCCCGGTCAAGCCCGGCTGACAGCATGGAGGCGATCAGACCCGGTGCCTGATCGGTCACCTGCTTGGATGGGACAATCCGCGCAGCCGCATAAGCGGTGAGCACTTTGCCAGCATAATCGCCCGAGCCCGTTTCCCCCCACAAAGTGCGCATCGCACCGATCCGGGCCGATGGATTGCCGCCAATATAGGCTTGACGCAGCAGATCCGCTTTTTGCGCCGGATCACCCTGTATGCCGGGCTGCGCATAAATCGCGCTGTATAGATCAACCATTGCGCGCGATGATAGAATTCCGCGCTGCGCTGCACTATCGGCAAGCTGCGCGCGCTTGGCCATAGGCAGCATGGCGCTAGCCGCTGCCGCATCGGCAAAATAGCGGCCCGATGCGCTTTCAAGCGCCTCTTCGAGCAAATCATCCGGCACATCTTCACCCACCGCATTGGCAAGCGAAAACCGCCAAGGGGTCAGCGTTTCGACCGGCTCCCAGTCAATTTCCGCAGCCCGCCTGCCGCGCCCTGCCGCCCCTGCATATCGCAGCGCCAGAATGAGGTCGATTTCAGGCGCAACTTCCTCGGCCAGAGCGTTATCGAGATTGGCGTTCGAGCGTGCGGTCTCCCCGCCATAGGCCTGGCAGATCGCCTCTAGCATCAGCCATTGAGGATCATCCTCGCGGTCAGCGCTCTGCCCGCGCACACCCGGACATGCGCCCGACAGATCGGATGCGGCAATATAAGCGCGCACCGCCTCATCGGTCAGCGCCTTGTCCCAATTGCCAGTGTCAATATCTTGGACCAAAGCGCGTGCAGCAGCGAATTCCCCATTTCATTCATGATGCGCACACGCAAAGTCGCAAACTCAACGGGCTCCATGCCTTCGGGCGCAGTCAACCGGCTGGCGAGCGTGCGGCGCACCAGGATATGCCCCCAGCGCGAAACGAACGGACCATCGATCCCTTGCAATACGGCGCGCACGAGGTTTTCGGGCTGTTTGGCCAATGACGCGGTTGGCAGTCCACCTTCCTGTTCTGACAACAGTCCCACTTGCGACAAAGTGCGCCGCGCGGCGGGCGGTATATCGAATTTGGGCGTCAAACCGAGCAAATCGTCGAGTTCATCGGTGGAAAGGTTTTCAAGCTCTCTTAGCGATGGAACCCGGTCCAGTTGTCCGCGCGATATGGACGGGACAGATGGCGCAGCTCCGCTTTGGGTAGCGCTGCCACCGGCACCGCCTGAAGGCGAAGCCACGCTGCCGCCACTGCTCGATGCGGGAGCAGGCGATGGCGAAGATGCGGAAGGCCGCGGCGCCGGACTTGGCGCAGGAGCGGGATCGTCAAAGCCCGGCGGCAACAGCGATTCCGGAGCATCCTGCGCGCTCGCCAGCCCTGCCGCGAGCGCGCCCATGGCCGCCCCCGCGATGCCCAAAGCGGCGACAGAGCCAAGCCACACGCTTCTTTTCCTTGTTCCAGCGCTCATGATGCAGCCCCTGTTTTCTGCGGAACAGCAATATCCTGCACAATCGGATGCAATGGCTCCTCGCCCCCATCAATATATGCGAGCGCAGCTATGCCGATCACAGCCAAAATCGCATAAACAGGCGCGCGGCGGCGCAATCCGGCGGCGAAAGAGCGATCCGGCGGACCATCAGAAAAATTTCTATCAGTGGGTTCAGCGTTTGCCATATTGCGCGCGCTTTAACCCATCTATAGGCCTTCGGGCAATGACCCAGCAGGCGACTTTGAACGACAGCGCAATTGCGCAAATCGCGGCGCGGATTGATCGCCCCATTGTCCTTGTCGGATTGATGGGAGTTGGCAAATCCACAGTTGGGCGGCGATTGGCCGCTATGCTGGAACGCAATTTTATCGATGCTGACGAAGAAATCGAAAAAGCCGCCCAGCGCACCATTGCTGAAATCTTCGAGGAGTTCGGCGAGGTTTACTTCCGCGATGGAGAACGCCGCGTGATTGGCCGCCTGATAGAAGAGGGCCAGGGCGTCATTGCAACAGGCGGCGGCGCATTTGTGGATGACGAAACCCGCTCGCAGATATTGGACAACGCCATTGCAGTCTGGATCGACTGCGATATCGACATTTTGGTTGAACGCACGAGCCGGCGCGACACGCGGCCATTGCTCAAAAATGGTGACCCGCGCGAAATCTTGACTGACCTGTTCACTCGCCGCGAACCGTTCTACCGGCAAGCGCAAGTGCGCGTGCAAAGCCGCAATGGCCTGCATGCCGACACAGCGCGCGCAATTATCGAGGCAGTGGGCGAATGGATGTGATTAAAGTCGCTCTCGCGGGGCGCAGTTACGATGTGACAATTGAAGAAGGGTGCGTGCTGAGCGATCTTGCAACTCATGCTCAGCCTTTCCTTGCCTCTTATGGCGCGCGCAAGGTGCCTTTTGTTGCAGATAGCAACACGCATAATCTGTTTGGTGAGGCGATAGAGAAAAGCCTAGCCGCCGCAGGGTATGAACCTGCCTGGTTCATCGCTCAACCGGGCGAAAGTGCGAAATCGTGGGGCGTTTTGGAAAAGCTCACCGACTGGCTGCTCGCCCAAGGGGTCACGCGGTCTGACCATGTCTTCGCGCTGGGCGGCGGAGTGGTGGGCGATCTTACCGGTTTTGCCTGCGCGGTCACCAAGCGCGGCTGCGAGTTTGTGCAGATCCCGACGACACTGCTTGCACAGGTGGATTCATCCGTGGGCGGAAAGACCGCAATCAACACGGGCGCGGGCAAAAACCTGATCGGTGCGTTTCACCAGCCTGCCGCGGTGCTGATCGACCCGCTTGTGCTGGACACTTTGCCAAAGCGCGAAATGCAGGCGGGTTATGCTGAAGTGCTCAAATATGGCGTGCTGGGCGATGCGGAATTTTTCGGTTGGCTTGAGGCCAATGGCCCCAAGGTTCTCGCGCGCGAACCGAGAGAATTGGGCCATGCCATTGCGACCAGCATCGCCGCCAAAGCCCGCATCGTCGCCGAAGACGAACGCGAGACATCAGGCGTGCGAGCGCTGCTTAATCTGGGGCACACTTTCGGGCACGCTTTGGAAGCCGAAACTGGGTTTTCGCAAGACCTGCTGCATGGCGAGGCGGTCGCACTCGGCATGGTGCTCGCCGCACGCTATTCGGCGCGGCGCGGCGACTTGAGTGATGCGGATGCGCAGAGGATTGCGCGCGCGGTTTCCGATGCGGGGATGCGCCATGAGATCGCCCAGCTTGGCATGCACTGCAATGGCGCGAAGCTCGCCGATCACATGCGGCACGACAAGAAAATGGAAGGCGGCACCCTCCCCTTCCTGCTGCTGCGCGGCATTGGCGAGGCCTATCTAGCCCGCGATGTGGCGCTGGATGATGTCGCCGCGTTTCTTGACGAGCAACTCGCTTGACCCGCTTCATCGATTTGTCGATCCCGATCACCAATGATGTGATCTCCGATCCCGAAGTGATGCGTCCCAAAATCACTTACATGACCCATCAGAATACCTGGGAACAGATCGCCATGTTCTTTCCCGGTCTTACCAAAGAAGACCTGCCCGATGGCGAAGGCTGGGCTGTCGAAACGCTCGAATTGTCCACTCACAACGGCACGCATATGGACGCGCCGTGGCATTATCATTCAACCACAGATAGCGGCGCGGCGCCTGCCCCCAGCATCGATGAAGCACCGCTCGACCGGTTCTTTCGCCCCGGCGTAAAGCTCGATTTCTCGCATCTAGCGCACGGGGCTGTCGTCAGCGCGGCACAGGTAGAAGAGGCGCTCGCGAAGATCGAATACACCCTAGAGCCGCTCGATATTGTGCTGATCCAATCGGGCGCGGTTTACGGCACGGATAATTTCACCGATCAAGGCGTGGGATTGGGAGCCGAGGCGACCCTCTGGCTCACAAGCCAAGGCGTCGAGGTTGTCGGCACCGATGCGTGGAGCTGGGATGCGCCCTTCAGCCACACGGCAAAGCGGTGGGCTGAAACCCGCGACCCCGCGATCATCTGGGAAGGTCACAAGGCAGGCCGCATTCGGCCATATTATCAGATTGAAAAGCTAACGAACCTCGCCGCACTACCGCCGCACGGCTTCATGTTCAGCTGCTTTCCCGTGAAGATCGAACGCGCGAGTGCGGGATGGATCAGAGCTGTGGCGATTGTCGAGGACTAGACGCCCGCCTATAAACGCCGCTCACTCCAGCTCCAAAATCACCGCATCCACTGCCAGGCTCTCGCCCTCTTCGGCGTTGAGTTTGGCGATCACGCCCTCTTTTTCGGCGCGTAAGATGTTCTCCATCTTCATCGCTTCTACTGTGGCAAGCGGCTGACCCGGCTGCACTTCTTCGCCTTCTGCCACATGCAGTTTCACCAGCATTCCGGGCATGGGGCAGATCAGCATTTTGGACAGATCCGGAGGGATCTTTTCAATCATGTGCTGGGTCAGCGGAGCCACATCTGCGGGCAGCACCAATGCCTCATGCGAGGCGCCCCTCGTTGTCATCCGCCAGCGAACACCGATCCTTTCGACCTGAACAGCCATATCCTTGTCGCCCGTCACATTGGCGAGTTGCTCACCCACGCGCCAATCCCATGTGCCGCGCAAAGTGTGGCCATCGACATTCGCGCCGCCTTCTTCGAGCAGCACGTCAAATTTTCGCTGCGCAATCGTCACCATCCAGCGCGATGGCGGATTGCCAGGATCGCTAAGCTGGCCAGAAATGCGGCGCGAGCGGACCTGATGATCGAATTCAGCGCCAGCAAAAAGCGCCGCCAATTGCCGCAGATGCGCATCATCGGCAGGCGCGCCGGTAAAGCCATCGGGATATTCCTCGGCGATAAAGCCGGTGGTCAACTCGCCCGAACGGAACCTTTCGTGCTGCATGATTGCGCTGAGGAAATCGACATTGTGGCCAAGCCCCTTGATCTGGAACCGGTCGAGCGCCTCAATCTGCAAATCTGCCGCTTCCTCCCGCGTGGGTGCCCAGGTGATAAGCTTGGCGATCATGGGGTCGTAGAACATCGACACTTCGCCGCCTTCGAACACGCCATCATCCACACGGATGCTGCCTGATCCGTGCGCAGTCCCGCGGCGCGCTTTGCCGCCGACCATCTCATCTTCGCCCCAGCCAGCGATTGGTGGCTGATAGCGAACAAGACGGCCGGTTGATGGAAGAAAGCCGCGATAGGGGTCTTCGGCATAAACGCGGTTTTCGATCGACCAGCCATCAATGCCGATATCATCCTGCGTGATCGACAGTTCTTCCCCCGCTGCAATACGGATCATTTGTTCAACCAGATCAACCCCGGTGATGGCCTCGGTCACAGGGTGTTCAACCTGCAAACGCGTGTTCATTTCAAGGAAGTAGAAACTCTCACCCGTTGGGTCTGCCCCGCTGACGATCAGCTCAACGGTGCCGGCAGAATGATAGTCCACCGCCCGCGACAAAGCGACGCATTGTTCGCCCATGGCTTTGCGCATTTTGGGTGTAACAAAGGGCGAAGGCGCTTCTTCGACAACCTTTTGGTGCCGCCGCTGGATCGAGCATTCACGCTCGTTCAGATACACGATATTGCCGTGCTTATCGCCCAAGATCTGAATTTCGATATGACGCGGGTTTTCGATGAATTTCTCGATAAACACGCGGTCATCGCCGAACGAGTTTAGCCCTTCACGTTTGGTCGCCTCAAACCCTTCGCGTACGTCTTTTTCAGACCAGGCAAGACGCATCCCTTTGCCCCCGCCGCCAGCGGACGCTTTCATCATCACCGGGTAAGTGATCCCGTTTGCAATCTCGACAGCATGTTCTGTGTCGCGGATTTCGCCGATATGTCCGGGAACGACATTGACGCCCGCTTCCATCGCAAGCTTCTTGGATTCAATCTTATCGCCCATTGCCGCAATCGCGCCTGCTGGCGGGCCGATAAAGGCGATGTTCTCAGCCGCCAAAGCTTCAACAAAACTCGCGCGTTCAGACAAGAAACCGTATCCGGGATGTACGGCCTCTGCACCGGTTTCCTTGCACGCCGCGATAATTTTTTCCGGGATCAAATAGCTTTCCGCCGCCGGAGCGGGACCGATATGAACCGCCTCATCCGCCATACGCACAAATGGCGCTTGCTTGTCAGCATCAGAATAGACCGCGACAGTTGCGATCCCCATTTTCTGCGCAGTCTGGATCACGCGGCATGCAATCTCGCCGCGATTGGCAATCAGGATCTTGGAAAACAAAGTCGTGATCTCCATCACATTTGGTGTTCGCACATGGCTATGGCGCGTGCGTGCACCGCGCGCAACCTATCGGAATTGGGTGCATTCAAGCGGGACCGTCTGCCAGTTCTTTCAGCTGCGCTGTCCGCGCCTCGGTGAGAGCGGTTTTGCAAGTGGATACCAAAAGCGGCTCCAAGCTCCCCCCGCGCGCCGAATACCCTTCGACCCGGCAATGCGCATCGCGAAAATGCAACCATGCTCGCTGGGATTTCAGAAGACTTTCATCCCAGCCCATTCGCTCATCGCTATCTGGCGAAGTGTTTTCCTGCCACGATTTATCGCGCGCCTTCATCAGGGCCCGAACGATTTTCCATTGCTTGTTCAATTCAGCATCGGCGACCAGATAATCGCGGTGCGCACATATGTTCATTTCCTGCTGAATACCGCGATCCGCTGCTTCCTGATTGCACTCGGGCAAATACACATCGGCAGGCTGTATGAGCATCAACAGCAATTCAGCGATCATCATCGTCTCCTAAGCCAATTGTGCAAAGCCGGCTTCAAGATCGGCTTTAATATCGTCAATATGCTCAATCCCGACAGAAATGCGAACCACATCAGGGCCAGCGCCAGCCGCTTCCAGCTCATCGGCTGACAATTGCGAATGCGTGGTTGATGCCGGGTGGATAATCAGCGAGCGTGTATCGCCGATATTGGCCAAGTGGCTGAACAATTTCACGCTTGAGACCAGCTTTTTGCCAGCCTCATATCCGCCTTCAAGCCCAAAGGTGAACACCGCCCCGCCTTTGCCGCCAAGATATTTGTGCGCGCGTTCATGATAGGGATTGTCGGGCAGGCCTGCATAATTCACCCATGCGACCTGCGGCTGCTGCGTCAGCCATTCGGCCAATGCCTGCGCGTTTGCACAATGCCGCTCCATGCGAAGATGCAATGTCTCCATCCCCGTCAGCGCCAAAAACGCATTCATCGGAGCCATCGCAGGCCCAAGATCGCGCATGCCCAATACACGGCAGCCAATGATGAATGCGATCGGTCCAATAGGCTCCAAAGCATCGACCAGCACCGCGCCGTGATACGAACCATTTGGCTGGGTCAGCGAGGGGTATTTGTCGCCATGCGCTTTCCAGTCAAACTTACCGCTATCAACCAGCACGCCGCCAATTGCATTGCCATGGCCGTTCAGGAACTTGGTGGTCGAATGCACAACAATATCTGCGCCGTGTTCGATGGGACGGCACAAAGCGGGCGATGCCATGGTGTTGTCCACCATCAGCGGCACGCCGCCTTCATGCGCGACCTCGGCAATGGCAGAAATGTCGCTTACCACACCGCCAGGATTGGCGAGGCTTTCAATAAAGACAAGGCGCGTCTTGTCATCCATCGCAGCGCGCACTTCATCGAGATTGTCGGTATCGACGAAGCGGGCTTCCCAACCGAATTTTGTGATCGCCTCGCCCAGCTGGTTGAGTGATCCGCCATATAATTTCTTGGCCGCGACAATGTTGCAGCCCGCTTCCATCAAGGTGTGAAACGCGAGGAGCTGCGCCGCATGGCCCGATGCGCAGCCAAGCGCGCCCACGCCGCCTTCCAAAGCTGAGACCTTCTTTTCCAGCGCATCATTGGTGGGGTTCATGATCCGGCTGTAGATATTGCCGAACTCGGACAGCGAGAACAGATTGGCTGCATGTTCGGGGCTGTCGAACACATATGAGCTGGTCTGATAAATCGGTGTGATGCGCGCATTGGTGGTGGGATCAGGCGCGCACCCTGCATGCACGCTAAGCGTTTCCGGGCGGGTTTCGGGCGGCAGATCGGTCATGGCTGTTCCTTAGGTCAAATTTGTTGGTCGGCGGCGCTATGACCCCGCCATCACTCGGCCGGCTCGCTCACTTTGCACGCTCTCGCTGGTTCTTCGCCTTGCAGCGCTGTGAGGCCAAGCTTCGCAAACAGCGCTCCATCGCTGTCATCGCCTGCATTGGGCGCGGTTAGCAATTTGTCGCCGGTAAAGATCGAGTTTGCGCCTGCAAGAAAAGCCAAGGCTTGCGTCGCCTCAGACATGCTTTCGCGCCCGGCGGACAAGCGAACCATACTCATCGGCATCGTAATGCGAGCCACCGCAATGGTTCGCACAAATTCAATATCGTCGATCTTCGCAAGCGGGGTATCGGCCAGCATATCGCCCAGCACCGTGCCTTTCACCGGCACCAAAGCGTTCACCGGCACGCTTTCAGGATGTTCGGGCAAAGTCGCCAGAGTGTGGACAAAGCCGACCCTGTCCTCGCGCGTTTCGCCCATGCCGACGATCCCGCCACTGCACACATTGATGCCAGCACCGCGCACATGATCGAGCGTATCGAGGCGGCATTGGAAATCGCGCGTTGAAATCACCCGCTCATAATATTCCGGGCTGCTGTCGATATTGTGATTGTAATAATCGAGGCCCGCTTCGGCGAGCTGCTCGGCCTGGTGCGGCTCCAGCATGCCCAGCGTCATGCAAGTCTCAAGCCCCATGCCCGATACGCCTTTAACGATCTCGACAATCGCAGGCATATCGCGGTCTTTGGGATTGCGCCACGCAGCGCCCATGCAGAACCTTTGCGAGCCCGCATCCTTGGCCTCAGCCGCGCGTTGCAGAACGGCCTGCACATCCATCAGCTTGGTCGCCTCAACCCCGCTGTCCGCTTTCACGCTTTGCGAGCAATAGCCGCAATCTTCGGGGCAGCCGCCGGTTTTGATGCTGAGCAGAGTGCACAGTTGCACTTGATCAGGCGGATGGTTTTCGCGGTGGACGCTAGCGGCCTGAAATAGCACTTCTGTGAAAGGGAGGTTGAAGAGGTCCGCGATCTCTTCGCGGGTCCAGTCGGTGCGGATTTGGGTCATTCAAAGGTACTCTTTGTGCTTGCGATCTTCTCGATCCCTCTAAAAAGCCAGCGGCAAAAAAAGAATGAAATACCGGCGACGATTGCTAGGTTTAGAGCGAACCAAACCCAAGCGAATGGGCCATCTGTGTATGGACCTGGCAATTCCAATAACACCGCAAGAAAGGTGTTCAAGAACTCAACGGCATAGCCGACTGCAAAGAACAAAAAGGTCAGGATGGCCGTAGCTATAACGCGGAATCGTTTCACTCCGCCGCCTCATCAATCACGCTATCCCAAGGCGGCATATTGTGCCCCAGCAACGTCAGGATATCCGCCGCACATTCCACAACATTCGACCCCGGCCCATAAATCCCCTGCACGCCTGCTTCGCGCAAGAAGTCGTAATCCTGCGGCGGGATCACGCCGCCTGCGGTGACTTTGATATCCGCGCGCCCTGCTTCTTTGAGCAAACGGATGAGTTCAGGGATCAGCGTCTTGTGACCGGCGGCAAGGCTGGATGCGCCCACCACATCAACGTCTTTCTCCAGCGCCATCGCACACGCCTCTGGCGGGGTTTGGAACAGCGGGCCTGAGACGACTTCAAATCCCATATCCGCAAAGGCGCTCGCGATGACATTCGCGCCGCGATCATGACCGTCCTGACCCATTTTCGCGACCATAATCCGCGGTTTGCGGCCCAATCGCCGCTCCACCGCCGCCACGCCGTCCGTGACCTGCGCCCATCGCTGATCGAATTCGTAGGCGGTCTTGTAAACGCCCGAGACCGGCTTTGGCGTTGCATCATGGCGGCCAAACACCTCTTCCATCGCAGAGGATATCTCGCCCAGGGTTGCATCATGGCGCGCGGCTGCCACTGCCAGTTCGAGCACATTGCCGCCATCAGAGCAGCCCGCAGTCAAGGCCTCCAAAGCCTCACGGCAAGCGGCCTCGTCGCGGCCTTCGCGCACCTGCGCCAACCGCTTGATCTGGCCCTTGCGCACAGCGGCATTGTCAATATCGAGCGTTTCGATCTGCTCTTGCTCTGCCAACTTGTATTTGTTGACGCCGACAATAACCGTCTCGCCTTTGTCGATGCCGGTCTGCTTCTCTGCAGCAGCCCGCTCAATCGCCGCCTTGGGTGCTCCGGTCGCAACATAGGCTGTCATCCCGCCTGCTGCATCAACTTCGGCCATCATTGCCTCGGCTTCTTCAACCAAGGTCGCGGTCAGTGCCTCGATATAATGCGAACCGCCGAGCGGATCGACGACCTGCGTGATCCCGCTTTCCTCTTGCAGTACCAATTGCGTGTTGCGCGCGATGCGGGCGGAAAAATCGGTGGGAAGCGCAATGGCCTCATCCAGAGCGTTGGTGTGCAGCGACTGCGTGCCGCCAAGGGTCGCCGCCATCGCCTCAACCGTGGTTCGGATGACGTTGTTGTAAGGGTCTTGCTCTTGCAAGCTCACGCCCGAAGTCTGGCAATGCGTCCGCAGCATTTTGGAGCGTTCCTTTTGCGCGCCCAGCCCATCCATCGTGCGATACCATAAAGTCCGCGCTGCACGCAGTTTGGCAATCTCCATAAAGAAGTTCATGCCAATACCGAAAAAGAAGCTCAATCGCCCTGCAAACGCATCGATATCAAGCCCCGTCGCGCAGGCCCGCTCAACATATTCCTTGCCGTCCGCAATGGTGAAAGCGAGCTCTTGCACAGCCGTTGCGCCCGCTTCGTGCATGTGATAGCCGCTGATTGAAATACTGTTGAATTTCGGCATGTTGGCGGATGTATATGCGATAATGTCTGAGATAATCCGCATGCTGGGCTCGGGCGGATAGATATAGGTGTTGCGGACCATGAACTCTTTTAAGATATCGTTCTGGATCGTGCCGGAGAGCTTTTCTGCCGACACACCCTGCCGCTCGCCTGCAACAATGTAGAACGCCAGAACCGGGATCACTGCGCCGTTCATGGTCATCGAAACCGACATGGTATCAAGCGGGATCTGATCGAACAGGATCTCCATATCCGCAACCGTATCAATCGCGACGCCCGCTTTACCAACGTCGCCGGTTACGCGTTCATGATCGCTGTCATAACCGCGATGCGTCGCCAGATCGAACGCGACGCTGAGCCCTTTTTGACCTGCCGCCAGATTGCGGCGGTAAAAAGCGTTCGATTCTTCCGCCGTTGAAAAACCCGCATATTGCCGGATCGTCCACGGGCGGCCTGCATACATGCTCGCCTTTACCCCGCGCGTAAACGGCGCAAAACCGGGCAAGCCGGGGTCAAAACCAGCGTGATCTTCGCCCGTATAAAGCGGCTTTACCGTAAAGCCTTCGGGCGTTTGCGTCGAAAGATCGCGGCCTTTCGCTTCCTTGTCGGCAAGAGCTTTCCAATCAGCAGGAGTCGGCGGAGAGTTATTCGTATCGGTCATCAAAAAGCCATTAGCACAAAGACACAAGGACGAAAGTTGTCCGGACTTATTGCCCCTTAAATTCAGCCTTACGTTTTTGCAGGAAAGCCATGCCGCCTTCCATCGCATCAGCGCTTGCGCCCGCTATGCGCTGGCCTTCTGCTTCGGTGACGAACACTTCCTGCACGCTGCTGTCGAGCGCGACGTTCAGCTGCTTCTTCATCGTTTTGAGCGCAAGCGTCGGCCCATTGGCGAGCTTTTCGCCCAAGGCTCGCGCTTCATCCATCAGGCTGCCTGCGTCAACCGCCTTGTAGATAAGGCCCCAATCCTCAGCCTGCTGCGCACCGATTTTCTCGCCCAGCATCATCATTTGCGTGGCGCGCGCGCGGCCAATGGCGCGGGCAAGCAGCCATGTCGATCCGCCATCGGGCACCAGGCCGATATTGACGAACGCCTGGAGGAAATAGGCTTTTTCCGAAGCGATCGTGAAATCCGCCGCGAGCGCAAGGCTGCACCCAACGCCCGCCGCCGGGCCGTTGACTGCGCAGATCACCGGCACTTCGGCACGCAGAACCTGGCTAATGGCGGGATTGTAGTGATTTTGGAGAGCCTTGTGACTGCCGCCTTTGCTGGTGAGCGCTGAAGCTTCTCCGCGTGCAGCAAGATCCGCACCAGAGCAAAACCCCTTGCCCTCGCCCGTGATAAGCACGGCGCGCGCATCGCCAAGATCGTAAAACGCCTCGCCAATCTCATCGGCCATTTGCGGCGGCATCGCATTCAGCCGATCAGGACGGTTGAGGGTGATGATCTTGAGCGGGCCTTCGGTTTCAACCTTGATGGTTTCGTATTCTGACATGGTGGTAATCCTTCCCGTTCTCCCTGAGCCTGTCGAAGGGCCGTTCTTCCTTCTGGCGCGGGGATTAAGAAAAGTGCGGGACTTCGACAAGCTCAGCCCGAACGGCTCTCAATGTGGTGCTTTAGTGATCGCCCTTGGGCGTTTCCATGATCTCGGTAAGCATGCCCTGCATATCCTTGGGATGCACGAAAAAGATAGGTGTCCCATGCGCGCCAATACGGTTGGGGCCAAGGACGCGTTTGCCTTGTGCTTCAAACTCCGCGCGTGCGGCATCAATATCGGGCACTTCGAAGCAGAGGTGATGCTGCCCACCGGATGGGTTCTTGGCGAGGAAACCGCTGACCGCTGTCTGGTCATTCAATGGCTGAATCAGCTCCATTTGCGTCCCGTCCATGCCGGAATCGGTCGGCGTGTTCACAAACATAATGTTGAGGCCATCTTGCGGGACATGCGCTTCTTCAAAGCTGGTCGCACCCATGACATTGCGCCAATGCACGAGCGCTGCGTCTATGTCGGGCACAACGATGCCGATGTGATTTAGGCGGCCTAGTTTCATTTGATCCTCATCGTCATTGCGCAATATCCTCAAACAGATCGCGCCAAGTTGGGTTTTCGGCTTCGATCAATTTCAATTCCGCTTTCCGATTGCCAGCTTTGATCTGTTTTTCACGCTGGATGGCGCTTTCCATTGTGTCTTGGCGTTCAAACCAAACGAGCGACTTGCAGCGGTATTTCTCGGAGAAGCCATCAACCGAGCCCTGCCGGTGTCGCCACACTCGTTTCGGCACATCCGATGTGACGCCAGTGTAAAGCGTCCCATTGCGCGCAATGGCCATGATGTAGACGCCAGGAAGCTTCTCAACCGTCATTGCGAGGAGCCGAAGGCGAAGTTGCCATCGAAAGAACTCGTCATTGCGAGGAGCGAAGCGACGCGGCAATCCAGAGCGTATTGCAAACCGCTCTGGATTGCTTCGCCCGGCTCTAGACCGGGGTCGCAATGACGATTGGAGCGGCCAAGTTTCATGATTGCACCAATCTAAAGATGATCAAAAGAGCCCCGAATATCGACATCAACCCATAAAGGAGAGTGCAAAACCAATATTCCGATGGGCTTGTCTCTTTTCTAGCAAGCTGGAGGCCATTTGAACGGCTTAGCTTTGCATACCTTCTAGTCCAAACGTGGTGGAGGGTTGCCCCACCGAAAATCGCGGTAAAAAGGGCTAGTTGCCATGCCTCGGTTGATGGAAACTCACTCACAACGGAATATTGTCGTGCTTCTTCCAAGGGTTCTCGAGCTGCTTCGTCCGCAGCTTCCGTAGCCCCAGAGCAATCCGCCGCCTCGTTGAGTGCGGGTGGATCACCTCGTCGATATATCCCCGCTGCGCTGCCACAAACGGATTGGCAAAGCGGTCCTCATATTCCTTGGTTTTCTCGGCGATCTTTTCTGCATCGCCGCGGTCTTGCCTGAAAATAATCTCCACCGCGCCTTTTGCGCCCATCACCGCAATTTCAGCCGTCGGCCAGGCGTAGTTTAAGTCTCCGCGCAGGTGCTTACTCGCCATCACATCATACGCGCCGCCATAGGCCTTGCGGGTAATGACGGTGATCTTGGGCACGGTCGCCTCGGCATATGCGAAGAGCAGTTTCGCGCCGTGTTTGATGATGCCGCCCAATTCCTGCGCGGTGCCGGGTAGGAAGCCGGGGACATCGACAAACGTCACAATCGGGATCTCAAACGCATCGCAAAACCGCACAAAGCGCGCCGCTTTCTTTGATGAATTGATATCGAGCACTCCGGCAAGCACCATAGGCTGGTTCGCGACTACGCCCACTGTGCGCCCTTCAACGCGGCCAAAACCGCAGA
Source organism: Erythrobacter sp. JB1-15 (assembly GCF_057365035.1). Classification (NCBI taxonomy): domain Bacteria; kingdom Pseudomonadati; phylum Pseudomonadota; class Alphaproteobacteria; order Sphingomonadales; family Erythrobacteraceae; genus Erythrobacter; species Erythrobacter sp. JB1-15. The sequence continues at coordinate 2,545,438 of NZ_CP200295.1, read as the reverse complement.
TGATGTTCGCGGCATGGCCCGGTTGAATTTCGAAAAACTCGCCTTCGTCCAAGGTCTTCGCAATCACCTCATGCATATCATAAGGCTGGTTGGCATTGTCCGGGATCAGCGTGTCGAGGCTTTTGTCCTCGCGGTCCCACGGATCATTGGTGGGCAGCTCGGGCGCGGTTTCGCGGTTCGACAGGGGCAGATAATTGAAGAACTCGCGCGTCGCCATCAGCGTTTCGATGTCGTTTTCAAAGGCGCAATCAGCGACCGAGGTTTTGGTCGAATGGGTGACCGCCCCGCCCAGCTCTTCCTGCGTAACAACTTCGTTGGTGACCGTTTTCACCACATCCGGGCCGGTGACGAACATATAGCTGGAATCCTTCACCATAAAGATGAAGTCCGTCATGGCAGGCGAATACACCGCCCCACCCGCGCATGGTCCCATGATGAGGCTGATCTGCGGGACGACGCCGCTGGCGAGCACATTTTTCTGAAACACCTCAGCATATCCGCCCAGCGATGCCACGCCTTCCTGAATACGCGCCCCGCCAGAATCGTTAAGGCCGATAACGGGCGCGCCGACTTTCATCGCCGTTTCCATCACTTTACAGATTTTCTCCGCATGGCGTTTGGACAAAGAGCCCCCAAACACGGTGAAGTCCTGAGAGAACACATAAACGAGCCGGCCATTGATCGTGCCCGATCCGGTGACGACGCCGTCGCCCGGTATCTTTTGTGTTTCCATGCCGAAATCGACGCAGTCATGTTCGACATAAGTGTCGACCTCTTCAAAGCTGCCTTCGTCCAGCAAAACCTCCAGCCGTTCACGCGCAGTCAGTTTGCCTTTCGCGTGCTGTGCGGCAATGCGTTTTTCGCCCCCTCCCAGCTTTGCAGCGTCCCGGCGGCGTTCCATTTCAGCGATATTGGCGGACAAGCGGCTTCCCCTGATGGTTATCTGATTGGCTGCAAACCGTTGCCGCAGCCTCCGCCCGGGGTCAATCATGCAAAAGTGATGGGTTTGCGAGATTCGCCGCCCAGCGGCTATTTCAGCAGCACCAATTCTTCGGCCATTGTCGGATGAATTGCAGTGGTCGCATCAAAATCCGCTTTGGTCAGCCCCGCTTTCACGGCGACGGCAGCGGCCTGCATAATCTCTGGCGATTCAGGCCCGATCATATGCACGCCCAAGATCTTTCCATCCGCAGCATTGGTGACCATCTTGTAGAGCCCGCGTTCATTGCGGCCTGCCACCACATTTTTCATCGGACGGAAATCGGATTGGTAGACAGCGATATTGCCAAATGTGTTGCGCGCCTCGCCTTCGGTTAGGCCAACCGAAGCAATTGGGGGATGGCTGAAAACTGCGCTGGGAATGCAGGAATGGTCGACCGCATAGGGCTCTCCTTTGCCAAAGACGCTATCGGCAAAAGCCTGTCCTTCGCGGATGGCGACAGGGGTCAGCTGCACTCTGTCGGTCACATCGCCGACGGCATAGATGTAATCGACATTGGTCTGGCTGTAGGCATCAACTTTGATCTCACCCTTTTTGCCCAGCTCCACGCCAACCGTTTCAAGCCCCAGCCCGCCCGTATTGGGGACGCGCCCGGTGGCAATCATCACCTGGTCAAACTCGCGCGGGTCGTGGCCGGTCATCTTGACCAGAAGAGAGCCATCCTCCTGTTTTTCGACCCATTCAAATTCGACGTTGAAGCAAAATTCGATCCCCTTCACCAAACTGATCTGAAGCAGCCGGTCACGCAGCGTTTCGTCATAGCCGCGAAGGATGACATCAGACCGGTTGGCAATTGTCACTTTGCTTCCAAATTCGTTGAAAATTCCGGCAAATTCATTGGCGATATAGCCGCCGCCCGCGATCAAAACGCGATCCGGTATTGCATCGAGATGAAACGCCTCGTTGGACGTGATTGTGTGCTCATTGCCGGGAAAATCAGGTTTGTGCGGTGTGGCACCTGTTGCGACCAGTATGTATTTTGCGGTGACCACCTTGCCGCTGGCCAAAGTAATCTCATGATCGCCGCTGATCACCGCTCGTTCGCGAAAAACGGTGACATTGTTGTTGTCGAGCGTTTCACCGTATAGCCCTTCGAGCCGGTCGATGTCCTTTTGAACATGATCGCGCAGCCGCACCCAATCAAAGCTTTTGCCTTCAATGTTCCAGCCGAATTGTTTTGCATCTTCCAAATCTTCGGCAAAATGCGCACCGTATACGAGCATCTTTTTGGGCACGCAGCCGCGGATCACACAGGTGCCGCCCACGCGGTATTCCTCTGCCGCGGCAACCCGTGCGCCGTGCGCTGCGGCGATGCGGCTGGCCCGGACACCGCCGGACCCTATGCCGATGGTGAAAAGATCAAAATCATATTGCGTATCGGGCATAGCGGGGATCGCTCCTGTTGAATGTCAGGGGCGATATGGAGCGCGCCAGCTATCTTGCCAAGCGCCTTGGCCGGTCACATTGCTTTTGCCTGTGAAAGCTTAGCTTTCCAGCAGCGGCGCATTATCACGCAGCAATTCATACGAACCGCCATCATGATGGGTGAACAGATCATCGCTGGTGATCCCGGTCTTGCGCTTCATCAGGCGGGCGATGGCGGCGCGTTGTTCCTCGACCGTGCCGGCAAAGGATACCAGCACTTCGGGATCGTGATCCATCGGCGCGCCAAAGATCATCGCGAGTTTGAGCGGGTCAAAATCAAATCCCAGCATGGCGAGGCGTTTGCCCTGCTCCATTTCCGCTTTCATATAGCTGGAAAACTGGCGATTGGCGCTGCGCTTGCCATAGGTGAAGATGCCTCTGGTAAGATCGGCATAATCGTCCGGTTCCACCTGCCCCCAATCGGCAATTGGCTTGTCATCCTGTTGCCACGGCAATTGCCCGGCTGTGCCAAAGGGATGCACGATCCTGACATGCAGATCGACCAGTGCGCGCGCTTCATCAATGTCCATGCCGAACGCGATGGCGACCACCCATGGCAGATAGTTTTCGATTGCGCGGTCATAGGTGAAAGCGATGATCGACAATTTGTAAAAGCAGTTCTCCGCCTCACGCCGCGGCGCGCCTGTCACGATCATCTGAGCCAGCTTAAACAGCCAGTTTTCCGTACCGCGCAAAGGCATTTCGCCCGCATTGCGCGGCTCGCGCGCCAAGGTGGACTTCGATTCCGCCTGAAGCGTGTAGTAAACAATCCCGACTTTACCCGCGATGCCGACCAACGGATCATCGGACAATTGCTCCATAATCGATTCAATCGACGGGGTGATAAACGCCGCAGCGCGAATTTTGCGAGCAGCTTTCATCAGCTCATCCGCGCTCGTATCAAAGCGCGGAGCGATGCTTTCGAAAATGTGCGCAAGGTTAACCAGATCGCGACTTTGCACATCCGAGCCAAGCCGATCAAAATCATAGCCCGCCGCGATCCTGTCGAGCAGTTCCGGCCCATCGGGCATTTCAATTTCGCGGTTCGCGCCCGCGCCGATCACCAGCGTCGTTTCGGTTCTGAACATGGCGGGTCGCGGGCTCCTTGTAAGGCGGGATTACTGCTCACAAGGCTCCTACGCGCAATAGGGTTAATATGGCTTTAGCTTACAGCACGATTGAAGGCCCCAATCTTAGGCGCCGCCGCGCCGCTGCCCGCCGCCCGAATTGCCGCCAGAACCGCCGCCCGAACCACCGCCCGGCCGCCGGTTACGGCGTCTGCGTGGCGGCGCGCCTGCGCGCCCTTCGCCCCCGCCCGCGCGATCATTCCGGCCATCAGAGCCCGATTGCGGTCTGCCTTTGCGCGAAGGATGCTTTGCCTTGGGTTTGGAGGAAGATTTACCGCCGCCGGAATGGCCGCCACCTGATTGGCCCGAGGCACGCGGTTTGATCCGTTTTTTCGATACCCGCGTCGCCCCGCGCGGTGCAGGCTTTGTCGGCCCCACCCCTTCGACAACAGCGCGGAAATTCTCCGGCAGATCAAGCCGTTCCATCTGCGCATCGGTGACTTTCTGGATATCCTTCAGATAGGCGCGTTCATCCTCTGCACAAAAGGCAATCGCAATCCCATCACGCCCGGCGCGCGCGGTGCGGCCAATGCGGTGGACATATTGTTCGGGTACATTGGGAAGCTCATAATTGATAACGTGCGAAACACCCGGAATATCAATCCCGCGTGCAGCCACATCGGTCGCCACCAAAATCAGGCATTTGCCGGAGCGAAATTCATCGAGCGCACGCTGTCTTTGACCTTGCGATTTGTTGCCGTGAATGGCTTCGGATTTGATGCCCGACTGGCGCAGCTTTTTCACCACGCGGTCTGCGCCGTGCTTTGTGCGGGTGAAGATAAGCACCCGTTCCTGTTCGCCGGGCACTTTGTGGCGGCGCGACAGGATCATATCGAGCAGCGATTGCTTTTCGTTCTGCTGCACCATGAACAGATATTGCTCAACCCGTTCTGCCGTGCTCGATTCCGGCGTAACCGAAACGCGCACCGGATTGTGGCAAAACCCGCTGACCAATTCCTTGATCTGCTTGGGCATGGTCGCGCTGAAAAACAGCGTCTGGCGTTCTTTGGGTACCAATTGGCTGATTTTGCGCAAGGCATGGATAAAGCCGAGATCAAGCATCTGATCCGCTTCATCCAGCACCAGCACTTCGACGCCGGACAAATTGAACGCCTTTTGATCGATCAGATCGAGCAGCCGTCCCGGCGTCGCCACCAGAATATCAGTGCCCCGGTGCAGCTTGTTGCGGTCCTTGTTCACCGATGTGCCGCCGACAATCGACTGCACTTTAAGACCCGCCATCGCGCCATAATCCTTGGCGCTGGTGGCGATTTGAGTGGCCAATTCGCGCGTTGGGGCAAGCACCAGCATCCGGCAGCTTTTAAACGGGATGCGGTTATCCGCTTCTCGCAGCCGGTCGATGCTGGGCAGCATAAATGCCGCCGTCTTGCCAGTGCCGGTCTGCGCAATGCCGAGCAGATCGCGTCCTTCAAGAACGGGCGGGATCGCCTGGGTTTGGATGGGGGTAGGCTCTGAATAGCCTTTAAGGTCCAGCGCGCTCAAAACGGGCTGGGACAGACCAAGCTGGTCAAATGTTGTCATTATTTACTCACAAGATATCGGGCGCGCGCGCATCATCGGCGCGGCGTCGCGGGGGTCAAAACCGCCCGCGTGAAAAGGGAAGTCTAAAAGGGGTTCCGAACGAAACGATGCCGGGGCAGGCCAATCTTTATGGCCGCCGCTTCACGCAGACAAATGCGTTTCGATTGGCGTGCAGATGGGCGCTTGGATGCGAAATGTCAAAGGTTTAGCTTAAAACCCTGCGGCATTCTCACAAATCGCGAGCATTGGACCCGCCACCGGGATGGAAAAACATCCTGAAATCGATTGAGGCAGAATATTGCCCCTCCACCGGGTTGCCAGCATCATTGCGCGCGGGTTCAAATGTATGATGTTTAAGCAGCGGCCTGCACAGCGCAATCTTGATATATTTGCGCCGAAATTCGCGGCTGATCGCGCAATCCGTGGGCTTACCCGCAGCATCAACCGTCAAAGTGTAATGCAAAACCTGCGACAGCATTCCCACACGCGATGCTTCTGCTGCGAGTTGATTAATGCCATCAAACGCAATCAAACGCGGCGGTGATGACTGATTGGTTTCAGCCTGCGCTGGAAAGGCCAAAAACGCTGCCAAACCAATAAATCCGGCTCCGAATTTTGTGCAAGCGTGGATGGCCATGTGCCGAACCTCGAAGCCTCCCTTTCAGACGCTTACTTGCCCTGTTTTTCGCGCATGTCGAGGTAGACAAGCCGCGATGTGTATTGCCCTTCGACCGGCTGATCAGTGCTCGCATCGCGGGCTGGTTCAAAATGGTGGTGTTTGCTCAAGACTTCGCACAGTTTCTGATTGACGTAAGCACGCCGGAATTTCTCGGTAAGTTCGCAAGACGTGGCCTTGCCCTGCGCATCGACAGTGATCTGAAATTCCACCGCCGGACGCCAAACTCGCAAGCGGCGAGAGACATCAAGGAACCTTTTATCACCATCAAAGGAAACAAGCCGCGGTTTCGATGCATCGCCCGCAGGCTGCAAAGCAGTGGGGGCGATGTCAGCGGCAAGCAGGCTCACGACAAATTGCCGCTGCGCTTCTTGATAGGCTGCCCCGCCCGCAAACTGTCCGACATCAACGAATTGCAAGCGGTATTCGGTCGGGTTGGCCGGGCTCTGCGCCCCGATGGATTGCAGCAGGTTGGCAATAACAGCGCGCTCACTCGCCTGAAAATCTGCTCCGCCCTGAAACTCTTCAAGCTCAACCACTTCGAGCGCAATTTCAGGCTGCGTCGACGGCTGGGCCGAAGGCTGGGCTGCGGCAGTGGATGCCACCGAAAAAAGAGCCACTGCTGCAAGCGAAAGCGATCCGAAACGGTTGGACATGCGACCTCAAAATAAACGGGGTGAACAAGAACTTAAGGCGCGCACCATACGCACAAATCGGCACAGTGCAAATTGGACTCAAACACTGCGCTGCAGCGCAACATGGCGATATGCAACACCGATAGCGCGTAATTATCTGTCGCAATCGCGTAAATTTACCATATCTGCCGGATTCTGCAAACATTTCGCGGGGCGCATAAACTTACCCCGGTTTCCGGTCCGCAATGCTTAACGCGCGCATTGGCAGCAAACTGTGGCGTCTCTACAACGCTGCAGTTGAATTTGACCTGAACTTTGCCGCTCAGTGAATTGTTAAATAAAGGTAAGAGTGAATTTGCCTCAACTTAATCCAGCCGCTTCCATCAGCGCCGCTGTGCTTGGGTCAAAGCTGCCTTCGCCTGCATCCAATTGCTTGGCGATGGCTTTGCCCAGCTCGACGCCGAATTGATCGAATGGATTGATCTGCATGAGCACTGCATTGGCAAAGGTCCGGTGTTCATGAAACGCAATGAGCGCGCCAAGCGTCGCTGCATCCAGATCATCGACAAGGAACATCGTAGATGGCCTGTCGCCCGAATAAGCACGCGCAGCGTCACCGGAGGGTTTGCCCGCCATCAGCGCCGCGCCTTGCGCCAGACAATTCATCAGCAAAGCCTTGTGATGCGCAGGATCGAGCATATCGCCCGGCGCAATGCTGGCGATGAAGTCCACCGGGATCAGCACTGTTCCTTGGTGCAGCAATTGGAACACCGCGTGCTGCGCATCGGTCCCCACCCCGCCCCATGTGACAGGCGCAGTGGGTGCGGGCACCGGCTCGCCTGAATGCATCACGCTTTTGCCATTCGATTCCATTTCCAATTGCTGGAGGTAATCGGGAAACAGCGTCAGCCGTTCGTCATAAGCAAACACCGCGCGGCTTTGGCATCCGCGCAGGCGGGTGTAATATTGGTCTGCAAATGCCGCCAACAAGGGCAGGTTACCGCGTCCACTGGTGTCGCGGAAATGCTCATCAATGACTTTCGCACCCGCCAGCATTGCACGAAAATCGTCCATCCCCGCGCCCAAGGCAACCGGAAAGCCGATCGAGGACCACAGCGAATATCTCCCGCCCACGCTTTCAGGGAAAGGCAGGATGCGCGTTTCATCAACGCCCCATTCCACCGCGCCTTCGGGGTTTGCCGTCAGCGCGATCACACGCCCGCCCGGATCATCCACGCCATTGTCTGCCAGCCATTTCAGCGCGCTGGCGGCATTGGTCATGGTTTCGGTGGTGGTGAAGGTTTTGGAAGCGACCGCAATCATCGTCGTCGCCGGATCGCATTTGGCAAAGGCCTGTTCCAGCGCAAGCCCATCAATGTTCGAAACAATATGGCAATCCACCAGCGCCAGATCGCGTGTCAGCGCGTCCACCGCCAAAGCCGGGCCAAGCGCCGATCCGCCGATCCCGATATGGATAAGGTGCTTTACCTCGCCAAAAGCCCCTTCGTGGATGGCTTTGACCAGAATGCCCATCCGATCGACCAGCGCGGCAGCCTCTTCAACTTCCGCCTCTGGCCCTGTCCCGCGCAAGGCGGCGTGGCTGGCTGAGCGGCCTTCTGTCGGATTAACGATCCCGCCTGTGAACAGCGCTTTTCGCATACCGTCAAAATCGCACGCCTGTGCCATGGCCTCAAACGCATCAAGCGCGGCTTCGTCCAGGTGCGTTTTGGAAAAATCAACGAGGATCCCCACCTCGCCCAATTCGCCGCAAGACCCCTCAATCCGGTGGCTCAGCTTCCGCGCGCGCCCCTCATCGGCGGCGAACAGATCGGCCAAAGTGGCGGGTTTGAGATTGCGTAGTGCTTCCCAGGCGGACGAGATTGGATCGGTCATTGGGCAAATCCCCTTTGCGCGTTTCAATAGCGCGCCTAAGGGTGGATGCGATGGATGTTAAGACCCAATCTGCACAACTGCCCATTTCAGGCGATGGTCATAGCGGCGGCCAGGGCAGCGCTATGGCCGATCCCGCAAACCCCGCAAACGAAGAGGACGCGCCGGAAAGCTGGTTCAGCTTTGCCAGGTTCCTGTTCAAACTTGTGCTTGCCGTGCTGATTTTCCGCAGTTTCGTGTTTGCCCCCTTCTCCATCCCGTCTGAAAGCATGCTGCCAAGGCTGTGGAATGGCGATTATCTGCTCGCAGCCAAATGGCCTTACGGCTTTACCAGCAATTCGCTGCCGTTTTCCGCGCCGCTGATCCCTGGCCGCGTGCTTGCCGGCGCCCCGGAACGCGGCGACTTGGTGATTTTCAAGCATCCGGTGGACGGGCAGGATTATGTGAAACGCGTCATCGCCCTGCCCGGAGACACCATCGCGGTTGCTGGCGGGCAATTGGTGCTGAACGGCGAATTGGTCCCGCGCATCCAAATCGATGATTTTGAGATCCCGCTTTCTGAAAACACCAGCTGCGCATGGGGCGGCGATGAAGTGCGCTTGGACAGCGGCGAAATTGTATGCCGCTATCGCCGTTTTCGTGAGACGCTGCCGGGCGGGCGCGAATATGATGTGCTCGATTTCGGCCTTAAGCCCTCACACGATACGTTTACGGAAAAGCCCGTGCCCGAAGGCGCGATGTTCGTGATGGGCGACAATCGCGATTATTCGCAAGACAGCCGGTTTGAAGCCATGGCAGGCGATGGCGTGGGCATGGTCGATCAGGACTTGCTGGTTGGCCGGGCAAGCGTGCTGATGTGGTCCACCGATGGCAGCGCGGAATGGATCAAACCGTGGACTTGGTTCACCGCCGCCCGTTGGAACCGGATCGGGGATGCATTGTGAGCGCGCCTGCCGCCTCTCTTGCCCCCGAAACACGCGCATGGCTGGCCGCGCAGAATTTCCCGGTCAGCGATGAAAGCAAATGGTTAGAAGCGCTGACCCATGGCAGCTTTAACGGCGGCAGCGGCGCTGGTAGCTTGCACGAACCGGACTACCAGCGGCTTGAATTTCTGGGCGACCGCGTGCTGGGGCTTTCGGTGGCAGAATGGCTTTACGGCGCGGGCAATTTTCCCGAAGGCAAATTATCGCAGCGCCTCAACGCTCTCGTCAGCGGGGCAACTTGCGCTCGGATAGCGCGGCGCATCGGATTGCCCGATCACATCCGCCTTGGCAAACAAGCGCGCGAGGATGGCGGGGCGGATAGCGACAACATTCTGGGCGATGTGATGGAGGCGCTGATCGGGGCGTGCTTTATCGAAAACGGCTTTGATGTGACCCGCGATCTTGTCCACCTGTTGTGGGAAGCGGAATTTTCTGGCGATGCGGGCAAATCCAAACATCCCAAAAGCGCGCTTCAGGAATGGGCCGCGGGAAACAAGCGCTCCATGCCCAATTACGAAGTGATCGAGCGCACCGGGCCGGATCACAATGCCAGCTTTACCGTTGAGGTATCGATCAACAATGTCGGCAGCGCAAAAGGCGTTGCCGGCAGCAAAGGCGAAGCTGAAAAGCGCGCCGCACAAAGCTTTTTGGAGGAATTTGGGTGAACACCCCATCGTTAACACAACTTCGAAATCGCCAGGTTTCGCAAGACCGACCGGTTATCCGCAGCCGCTCCGCAGCTATGCCGCGAGAACGCGGCGAGGAGCTCACGCAATGACCGGGCAAAAATGCGGCGTTGTCGCCGTCATCGGTGCGCCCAATGCAGGCAAATCGACATTGGTGAACCAGCTTGTGGGCCAAAAGGTCGCGATCACGTCTGCCAAGGCGCAGACAACCCGCGCGCGGATGCTGGGCATTGCTCTGCACGAAGCTGGCGATGCCGCGACCCAGATGATCCTGGTGGACACTCCCGGCATATTCTCGCCCAAGCGCAAGCTTGACCGGGCAATGGTGTCGGCCGCGTGGGATTCCACCGCGCAGGCTGATGCTGTGCTGCTGATTGTCGATCCGATCAAACAGCGCCGCCACGAATTGGTGCCGCTGGTCGAAGCATTGGCCAAACGGCCCGAGCGCAAGATCCTGGTCCTCAACAAAGTCGATAAGGCGAAGAAAGAACCGCTGCTCGCGCTCGCACAGGAATTGGGCGGGCAAGTGGAATTTGCCGAGATTTTCTTCGTGTCCGCACTAACAGGCGACGGAGTGGCGGAGATGAAAGACGCGCTCGCAGCAATGATGCCTGAGGGGCCGTGGCATTATCCCGAAGATCAGGTTTCCGACGCGTCAGAGCGCCTGCTGGCCGCCGAAATCACTCGCGAACAGCTTTATGCCCAATTGCACGAGGAACTCCCCTATGACGCCGCCGTGCGCCCGGAAAGCTACGACGTGCGCAAGGACGGCAGCGTCGAAGTGCGCCAACAAATCGTGATCGCAAAGCCCAGCCAGAAACCCATCGTTCTTGGCAAAGGCGGCTCGAAGATCAAAGCCATCGGCGAAGCGGCGCGAGCTGAGTTGGCGGAGATTTTGGGATTGAAAGTGCACCTGTTTCTGCATGTGAAAGTGAGCGAGAAATGGGACGAGGATAAAGAGATTTACGAGGAAATTGGGCTGGATTTTGGGTGATGATGCTGAATTCTAAAACTAGGTTTTTCTCACTCTTGCACGAGTCCGAGTCAGAGGATCGCGAAGCGATTGAAATCTAAGGTCTCGGCCTCCACTGGAATTTGACCAACGGAAAACCATTGTCGGTTGCAATAGACGATGACCATCGGTCGACCTTTTTGAACCTTCAATCAGTTGGGGCAGCTCTTTAGACATTTGAAACGACCACTGATTCAGATCAAGAGTTAGTGCATAAAAACAGCGAGTTAAGTTGATTGACATATGCTTTTTAGCATTCAACGTTATATTATCTATCGGTCCAATGACGCTGTCACTGAGGTGGTCTGGTATCTTTCCCTTGGTGGGCCCCTTCAATAACCCCCAAGAAATTAGTGTTATAAATGCAAAGTCGCTCTTCTGAGATGGCGGTCTCAAGCAGGGGTTTGTCTGATAACTAAGCCAGCCTGTAAGCGGCGCCCAATTTTTTGCCGAAGACGCATTCTGCAAGTTCTCGGGTAGGTGGTCCAAAAAATTTCTGAGCTTTTGAATATTCTTGCCTACCTGCTTGGTCTCTTCTGCTAATTCGAAGGGAACACCGCAATTGGCAGTTCTCGACAACCGAAGTAAAAAATCCATTGAGTCGAGCAAGCCCCAGGCAGCACAAAAAGCTTCGCGAACCACCAGTTTGTCCGTCACAAAACCCCCATCCGGCGAGGTATTTTGGTCCAATAACCCTTCTAACTTTGAATAGTGTTGATAAGCTCCAGACGCTGCGAAGATGATGGCTTCGATCTGGATGGCAGTTCTTTGATCCATCTTGGCTTGCAATAGATCAAGCATGCCAATTAGCCCTGCTTCATAAAATTCCTTCAATAGGGCGCGGTTTTCATTGGCCAGATCGACGCTGATCATTGCTAGCTAATCTCCAACATTTGAACTGACGACTTTCACGATCAACAAGCAATAGCACTCGCCTCTCACCGCTTCTTCGCGATCTTAATTTTCTGCTGTTTCGCGAAAGTCTTGGTGGAATCCTCGCTCCGGCCCAGCGCTTTGGCGATTTGTTTCAGCCCCTGCCCTTTGGACGCGAGCAGCTTTAAACGCCCCGCTTCTTCTGCGTTCCACGGTTGCTTGTGGCGTTCAAAGCGTTCCTTGCCCATTCCGGCTATTCTGCGGCTTTCTTGGCCGGAGCCTTTTTCTTCGCTGGCGCCTTCTTCTTGGCCGCTGGCTTTTTCGCTGCCGCTTTCTTCTTGGGCGCGGCCTTTTTGCGCTTCTTCTTCGCCGGACCTTTCGCGGCGCGCGCATCGATCAATTCGATGGCCTGAGCGGCCTCGATATCCTCTGGTTTCACGTCCTTGGGCAAAGTCGCATTGGTCGTGCCATCGGTGACATACGGGCCATAGCGGCCCTCCATCACTTTCATCTCGCCGCCCGATGTGGGGTGTTCGCCCAAAGTCTTGATTGGCTCACGCGCAGCCCCTCGCCCGCCGCCTTTGCGATTTGCAGCTTCGGCCAGCAGGACGACCGCCTGGTTCATGCCCGTTTCAAACACGTCTCGCGTTGAGGTGAGTTTGGCGTATTTGCCATCGTGGCGCAGATAGGGGCCATAGCGGCCAATCGCAGCCTCGATTTCCTTCGCCGTTTCAGGATGCGCACCGATAATACGCGGCAGATCGAGCAGTTTAACCGCCCATTCCAGATCAAAATCATCGAGGTCTTTGGGGATGGAGGCGCGCTTTTTCTTCTCTTCGTGCTCCATCTCCACATAGGGGCCAAAGCGGCCCGATTTGCGGTGGATCTCTGCGCCTGTTTCCGGGTGCGTGCCCATAAGGCCGTCCTGGCTGCCATCATCCCCGTCGCCGCCCGGCTGGGCAAAACGGCGGGTGAATTTGCATTCGGGATAATTCTGACACGCGATAAACGCACCAAACCGCCCGCCGCGCAGGGACAAACGGCCGCCTTCGCGCCCCTCTGTTTCGCAGAGGGGGCAGTGGCGCGCATCCTTGCCATCTTCGCGCGGGGGGAAGAGGTAATCGGAAAGATATTCATCAAGGACTTCGGTGACTTCGCTGGGAAGTTTCTCCATCACCTCTTCGGTTTTGGGTTTGAAATCGGCCCAGAATTTGGACAGCAATTCCTTGTAATCCTCGCGCCCGTCAGAAACCGTGTCGAGCTCATCCTCCATGCCTGCGGTGAAATCATAGGCGACATAAGTGGGGAAGAACCGCTCAAGGAACGCTGTTAATAATCGCCCGGAATCCTCTGCAAAAAAACGGTTTTTCTCCATCCGCACATAATCACGATCGCGCAGGGTCTGGATGGTTGAGGCATAAGTTGATGGCCGGCCAATGCCCAATTCCTCAAGCCGTTTAACCAGCGAAGCTTCGGAAAAACGCGGCGGCGGCTGGGTGAAATGCTGGTTGGCCTCAACACCCTTTTTCGCCGGGCTGTCGCCTTTATCCATTGCGGGGAGCAGGCCATCATCATCATCGTCGGACTTATCGTCGAAGCCCTCTTGATAGACCGCGAAAAACCCAGGAAATTTGATCACCTGACCCGTGGCGCGCAATTCGTGCTGGCCGGTGGCATCGCGCAAAGTGATCGTGGTGCGCTCCAATTGCGCGGCGGCCATCTGGCTTGCCATGGCGCGCTTGAAAATCAGCGAATACAGCTTCGCCTCATCGCCTGCCCCTGCTTTATCGCGCGCAAAATTGGTGGGCCGGATCGCTTCGTGCGCTTCCTGTGCGTTTTTCGCTTTGGTTGAATAGAAGCGCGGTTTTTCAGGCAAATAGGCGCTGTCATAGCGCGATCCGATTTCCCCGCGCACAGCCGCAATGGCGCTGCCATCCATCTGCACACCGTCTGTCCGCATGTAAGTGATCGCGCCCGCCTCATACAAGGACTGCGCGCACCGCATGGTGTGGCTGGCGGAAAAGCCGAGCTTGCGGGCGGCTTCCTGCTGCATGGTCGATGTGGTGAACGGAGGCGATGGATTGCGTTTGAGCGGCTTGGTCTCCACCGCTTCAACCGTAAATCTCCCGGCTTCAACGGCGGCTTTCGCCTCGTTCGCGGTGCCTTCAGCGCCGAGCGAGAGCTTCTCCAACTTCTCGCCTTTAAATTTGACCAGCCGCGCGTCAAATTCGGTGCCGTCCTGCTCCAACTTGGCCAGAACCGACCAGTATTCATCGGGCTTGAACGCCTCGATCTCGCGTTCTCGTTCGACAATCAGACGCAGCGCAACCGATTGCACCCGGCCTGCCGATTTTGCGCCGGGCAGTTTGCGCCACAATACAGGCGAGAGGGTAAAGCCGAACAGATAATCAAGCGCTCGGCGGCCCAGATAGGCATCAATCAGCGGCTGATCGAGTTCGCGCGGGGCAGCCATCGCGTCGGTCACCGCCTTTTTGGTGATCGAGTTAAATGTCACCCGGTCCACATCCTTGGGCAGAGCTTTGCGCTTTTTCAAAAGCTCCTGCACATGCCAGCTGATCGCTTCGCCTTCGCGGTCAGGGTCGGTTGCGAGGACCAGCCGGGTCGCGCCCTTGGCCGCATCGGCGATTTCCTTGAACCGTTTCTGCTTGTCCCGGTAGAGCTCCCAATCCATCGCGAAATCTTCATCGGGCCGGACGCTGCCATCTTTGGGCGGCAGATCGCGGACATGACCATAGCTGGCGAGGACTTTGAAATCCTTGCCCAGATATTGTTCGATGGTCTTGGCCTTGGCGGGCGATTCAACGATGACAAGCTGCATGAGAGGTCTGAAATTTCCTTACACGTGTACGTGTGCGCGAGAGTGGGGCCCGGTTTGAAGGCGCGTCAATAGCCTATTCGAAAATCGCGACAAGGCTTTCTGCCGGATCTTTGAGCGCTCTATAAGAAGTTACAGATAGGCCCATCAGCATCACCGGCAAGGCATGGAAGGCTAGCGAGCTGAAAGCGCTGGTAATCGTAGAACGCGAAAATCCGGCAAGCCCGCCGACAACAGCCTCAAACCCGCCAGACACAGTGCCAAGCACCGCGATCAGCGCAAGCCAGATGAACCAGATGATCGTGAATGTCAGCGCGATAGCCGCCAGATTGCCCTCGCTTGCGCGCCAGCTTGCGCCGATGGCTTCGAACAGATTGAGCTCCTCTGCCACCAGAAATGTCGGCGCCATAATCCATTTGGCACCCAGCAGGATCGCGGGGATCACGAGGAAGAACATCGAGAAATAGAGCGCAATGCCGAGCAGCACGCCCATAAACAGAAAACTGAAAACCTTGAACCTGTCATCAAAGGTGATTTGCGCCGCGCCAAGCAATTCGCGGTAAAGGTAATATTGCCCTGCGAAATAGGCGATAAACAGCGGGATCGACAACAAAGAGCCAAACGCAGAACTGACCGATGCGACAAGGCTGGCGATGAAGAAAAAGCCGAAATACATCGCCAAAGGGCGCTTGATCCCGGCAAGCTCGCGAAACGTACCGTTGATCAATTCGCCCGTTGTAACCTGGCGGTTTTGGTTGGTTGCCATGGGATCTCGTTTAAATTGCGTGCTTTAGGGCTTACGGCGAATATCCGCCCATCTGGTTAATGCGCAAGCTTTGCTGGAAAACCTGCGCAGATCTAGCTGGCCATCACTGAACGCTGACGGCCCCGTTGTCGTGGCGTTCCAGCTCGCCTGACAATTCCAGTTCGAGCAGCGCCATATGCACCTGCGCCGCGCTTGCGCCTGATTGGCGGATCAGTTCGTCAATCGCGATCGGGGCTTTGGTCAGCAGCTTTGTCACATCCACATTCTCGCCGCCTTTGGCCTCGCCCCACTGCATATTGCGCAATTCTTCGTAATCGAAGGGCTGCGCGGTTTCCGCCACGCGAAATTGTGATCGGGGCGCGCCGGTGAAGCTTTCGAGCAATTCGATCACGTCTTCCGGTGTCTGCACCAGCACCGCACCATCGCGGATCAGCTGGTTGCAGCCAAGCGAGCGCGGATCGAGCGGAGAGCCGGGTATCGCTATCACTTCGCGCCCCGCCTCACCCGCCAGCCGCGCAGTGATGAGCGAGCCGGATTTGGGCGCGGCTTCCACCACCAGAGTTCCGCTGGAAAGCCCTGCGATAATCCGGTTGCGGCTGGGGAAATGGCGCCCGCGCGGCTCTGTGCCTGGCGGCTGCTCGGCGATCAGCAGGCCTTCATTGGCGATCCGTTCCTGCAGTTTTTCGTGCTGCGGAGGATAGGTGATGTCGATCCCGCTGGCGATCACGCCAATGGTGTTTGGCATCGCCCCTTCGTGGCAGGCCCCGTCAATCCCGCGTGCCAATCCGGAGACAATGGTAAAACCTGCCTGCGCCAGCTCGCTCGCAAAATGGCGCGCCAGTTTCACCGCAGCGCCCGAAGCATTGCGCGCGCCCACCATCGCGGCGCATGGCTTTGATGCGAGCGCGAGATTGCCTCTGCATGTCAGGATGGGCGGCGCGCTTTCCAGTTCGGCCAGCAGCGGCGGGTAATCGGGTTGATCGTGAAACAGATAGCGCGCGCCCGCTTTGCGCACACCTTCAACCTCGCGCTCAATCTTTGCTACGGGGACAGGGCGATAAGCGGTTTTGCCGCGCGCTCCCAGATCGGGCAGAGCCTCTATCGCAGCCTCTGCCGTGCCAAAGCGCGCCAGCAATTGGCGATAGGTCACAGGCCCGATATTGGGCGATCTGAGCAAACGGATACGGGCAAAAGCTTCAGGCTGGGACAGGCTCATTTCGAAGAGCCGACTTTCGGCTCCTCACCGCGCATCAGCCGGCCGATATTGGCCCGGTGCTGGACGATGACGATGGCGGCAATGGCGATGAGCGGCATGATGAGCGCCTGATGACCAAAGGCGGCAGCGGCAATGGGCGCGGCAATGACGGTGGCCATTGAGGCGATCGAAGAGGTGCGGAAAATGGCGAGCACCCCCGCCCAAACCCCGGCGCACAGCAGCATCATCGGCCAACTAAGCGCGCCCAGAACGCCGGCAGCGGTCGCAAAGCCCTTGCCCCCTTTGAATTTGAGCCACGGGGTAAAACAATGCCCAGCTACCGCGGCAACAGCCGCAATGCCTTCGGTGCCCGGCGCAAAGACCCGCGCCAGCAGCACAGGAACAACGCCTTTGGCCGCGTCCAACAAAACCGTCGCCGCTGCCAAACCCTTATTGCCGGTGCGCAGCACATTGGTCGCGCCGATGCTGCCAGAGCCAATATCGCGCACATCGCCCAGCCCTGCCGCTTTGGTGAGCAACAGCCCGAACGGGATCGAGCCGCAAACAAAAGCCAACAAAGCTGCGTAAACTGTTTCCAAATCAACCACCCCGTTCATGCCAAGCTTGTCGAAGCATCGTCCTTCTTCTAGCGCACTGGCTAAGTAAAGATAGACAGCCCTTGGACAAGCTTTGGGCCAGCGGAAACGGCAAGTTGAACGAATTTTCACCCATCCTTGTTCTTGATACCGGCGTTGGCGGGCTGACCGTTCTGCGCGAAATCCAGCGCGCTTTGCCTGATGCTCCGCTAATTTTCGCAGCGGACCGCGCTGGCCTGCCCTATGGCACCAAAACGGAGGCTGAGGTCGCTGCGCGCGTTGCCGGATTGCTGGGCCGGATGAGCGAGCGATATCAGCCGCGCCTCGTCTGCATTGCCTGCAATACGGCGAGCACCATTGCGCTTGGCATGGTGCGCGAAGTGCTTGAAATCCCGATTGTCGGCACTGTGCCCGCGATCAAGCCAGCCGCTGCGATGACCAAAACCGGCACGATTGGCCTGCTGGGCACCGCTGCAACCGTGCGCCAGCCTTATGTGGACCGGCTGGAAGCTGAATTTGCGAGCGACAAACGCCTCATCCGCTTTCCCGCCCCCGGATTGGTCGATCTGGCAGAAGCAAAGGCGGCGGGAGAGGCGATTGCGGCCGAAGATGTTCGAGCAGAAGTGGCCGGATTGATCGGAAAAGAAGGCGCAGGCGATATCGACACTCTTGTTCTGGCCTGCACCCATTTCCCGCTGCTGGAAGAGGAACTGATCGCGACATTCGGCCCGCAGGTTCGCTGTATCGACGGGGCTGCTGGCATTGCCCGCCGCATCGCCTCGCTCACGCAGGGACAAGGGTTTGCCCGCTCGCATCCCGATTTCGCCGTTGTGACGGGCAAGCATGATAAGGCGCAGCTGGATAGGCTTGCCCGCCAATTTGCGCCCTATGGCCTTAACGATATTCGGGTTTTCTAATCGCAAAGTGGTAAGAAAGGATTTGCCGCAAATATCCTTAATGGCAAAATCGATCACTCTCACCTAGAAACCCGCGAAACAAATCAAGACGTTCTGAGTTATTAGGGTCAAACCGTCACAAAAGCTCTGATCGCAGGGCATGACCCGCAGGGCAGCGAGACTTCCGTGAATTACGACCAAATCTTCGATTCTGCCATTGATCGCCTGCACGAAGAAGGCCGCTACCGCGTCTTTATCGATATTATGCGTAATAAGGGCGCTTATCCCAATGCACGCTGTTTTCACGGGCATAACGGGCCAAAGCCGATCACGGTGTGGTGCTCCAACGATTACCTCGCCATGGGCCAGCACGAAAAGGTTATCACCGCGATGGAGGATGCGCTGCACGATGTGGGCGCAGGATCAGGCGGCACGCGCAATATTGGCGGCAACACGCATCTGCATGTTGAACTGGAAAACGAGCTGGCAGACCTGCACGGCAAACAGGGCGCGCTGCTTTTCACCAGCGGATATGTCTCCAACGATGCGACTTTATCGACGATTGCCAAATTGCTGCCGGGCTGCGTGGTTTTCTCCGACGCATTGAACCATGCAAGCATGATTGCAGGCATCCGCAATTCGGGCTGCGAAAAACGCATTTATCGCCATAACGACATGGCCCATCTCGAAGAGCTTTTGGCCGCTGAAGATCCCGAATTGCCCAAGCTGATCGCGTTTGAGAGCGTCTATTCCATGGAAGGCGATGTCGCGCCGATCCATGCGATTTGCGACCTTGCCGAAAAATACAACGCGCTCACCTATATCGACGAAGTGCATGCCGTGGGCATGTACGGCGAAAATGGCGGCGGGATCTCGCAGCGCGACAATGCAGCAGACCGGATCGACATTATCGAAGGCACTTTGGGCAAAGCCTTTGGCGTGATGGGCGGCTATGTCGCTGCCGATACCCGCGTGATTGATTGCATCCGCAGCTATGCTCCCGGTTTCATCTTCACCACATCGCTTTCCCCCGTTCTGGTGGCAGGCGTGCTGGCATCGGTGAAGCACCTGAAATCAAGTAATGTTGAGCGTAATGCCCAGCAGGCCGCTGCCGCCATGCTCAAACTGAAATTTGCCGAAAGCGGCCTGCCCGTTATGGACAGCACGACGCATATCGTGCCGCTGATGGTGGGCGATCCAGTGCGCGCCAAGAAAATCAGCGATATTCTGCTCGCCGAGTATGGCGTCTATGTGCAGCCGATCAATTTCCCCACTGTGCCGCGCGGGACAGAGCGACTGCGCTTCACCCCCGGCCCGCATCACACAGAGGCGATGATGGACGAGCTGACCGAAGCTCTGGTGGAAATATGGGACAGGCTGGATATGTCTCTGCGCGAGGCGGCGTAATCGCCCACTCGGCTTGATCTTGGAAGCGGTCTGACGCACACTCGGGGCGACAACCGGTTTTGGGAGAGACAAGGTGGCCACGACATTCAATAAAGGCTCATTCGATAAAGCCGCGCTTGATACAGGCGCGCTCAATATTCATCCAATGACGCCTGCAATTGGCGCGGAAATTCTTGATATTGATCTGGGCGCGCCGGATATCGCCCAAACCATTCCCGCAATCCGCTCAGCCTTGCTCAAATATGGCGTGATCTTTTTTCGCGATCAGGATCTGACGCAGGAGGCGCACATCGCCTTTGCTCGCCATTTTGGCGATCTGGAAATTCATCCGGCCACTCCCAAGGATCAGCCCAACCCTGAAGTCCTGCGCATTGCGCATGGGCCGGACAGCCGCGGGCAGGAAAATCACTGGCATTCCGATGTGACGTGGCGGAAACAGCCATCGCTTGGCTCCATCCTGCTGGCGCGCGAAGTGCCCGAGGTTGGCGGCGACACCCTGTTTGCCAATATGCACCTTGCCTATGAACGGCTGTCCGAAAAAATGCAGCGCCATTGCGAAGGGCTGATAGCGGTCCACGATATTGCGCGCGTCTTTGCACGGCGGCTGGGCAAAGCGCCCGAAGACCTGCACGAAAAATATCCGCCAGTGCGCCATCCCGTCATCCGCACGCATCCTGAAACGGGTGAACGCGTGATCTATGTCAACACCGCCTTTACCTCGCATATCGAAGGGCTGGCGGATGATGAAAGCCGTTGGCTGCTCGATCATCTATACGCCACCGCTAAGGATGTTGAATTGCAATGCCGGTTCCGCTGGCGCGAGGGGTCTATTGCGTTCTGGGATAACCGGGTGTGCCAGCATCTGGCTGTGTCCGATTACTTTCCCGCGCGCCGCGTGATGGAGCGCGTGACGATTGCGGGCGATGCGCCCTATTTCTCGGCCTAGCGCCGCTCGCGTCCCCGCCGCCAAGCCACCCGTTCCCTAGCGTCCTTTGCGCCTGCTTCCGCTTGCGCTAGCTCTCGTGCCGAACAGAATCGGGAGAATACGGCATGGATAGCCAATTGGGCGGCAACGAAAATCAGACCTTTGCCGAGGTTGTGCGCGGGCGAAAATCCATTCGCGGCTATCTCGACAAGCCTGTGCCCAAAGAGCTGATTGCCGATGTGCTCGCTCTTGCCATGCGCTCGCCCACCAGCATGAACACACAGCCCTGGCATTTTCATGTCATCACAGGCGAGCCGCTGGACCGCATTCGCAAAGGCAACACCGAACGCATCCTTGCAGGCGAACCCGACAGCCGCGAATTTCGGCGCGGCGAGCCGTTTGCAGGGGTCCACCGCGAACGCCAGATTGAGGTCGCGGTCCAATTGTTCACCGAAATGGGCATTGCCCGCGATGACAAGGAAGCGCGGCAGGATTGGGTGCTGCGCGGCTTTCGCCAGTTCGATGCGCCCGTCTGCGTGATCGTCACTTACGATCGCGAACTGGGCACAAGCGATGACACCGCGTTTGATTGCGGCGCAGCCACCACCGCGCTGGTCAACGCGGCATGGTCCAAGGGGCTCGGCTGCGTCATCAATTCACAAGGTATCATGCAAAGCCCGGTGGTGCGCGAACATGCCGGTATTCCCGACGATCAGGTCATTATGAAAGCGGTCGCGATGGGCTGGCCCGATCCCGATTTCCCCGCCAACCGCGTCTATTCGAACCGCAAAAGCGAAGAGGATGCTGTCAGGTTCGTGGGGTTTGATTAAGGCGTAAGCTGGCTCTGCCAGCCTCGGAACCTCAGAATGCTCTTATCCCGCTTTGCGCGGGGCGTTTTGCGCAGGCATATCTTCCTGCCATGGCAGAGCGTCAAAAGGCGGATTGTTGATCAGCGCTTCATATTGAATGCGCGGCACTTCCAGCTCGGCCCCGTCGGCATAGCGTACACAAACGCTATCATCATCGCCCCAGCCGCCTCGTGTCCTAAAAATTCCTCGTGTCATAAGAGAAGGTTCCAATAATTTTCGTATGTCCCAGTGCATGTGCGATTGTCCTTGCGTCAGCCTATATTGCTGCAGTGCAACATGGGACTACACTAGTAACATTTGAAACTAAATATACACTGAGGTAAAATCATGTGAAGCGCTGGGTTTACTTCTGGCGAAATTACGGGAACATCCGGGCAAAAGTGGGGGTGCGCCGTGTGACATATGAAATGACCTGGAATTTCGCTCATATCGTCATCTGCGCCAGCGTCGGGGTAAGTCTGTGCGGATGCGGCTCCGAAGATGCGCGCGGGAGCAGCCAGCCAAACCCAATCAGCAGTCCTTCACCATCCCCCTCACCATCACCGACGCCCACACCCACATCCACGCCCGTTTCAGGGCAAAGCCGGCTTACCCAGTTTGGTTTCGCGGCTGTCGCCTGCGATCATGATGATCCCTTCGATAGCGACACAATCACCGACTACAGCGACGAAGTTTCCGCTTTCACCAATCTCAATCAGGTGTGTCCCACAGGCGATGTTGACACCGACCGTGATCGGTTGATCCGAACGGCGGCCTTGTTTGATCCCCTGATCCTGATTGAGCCGGTATTTTTCACCTCCGGCACCAACGACCTGCGCCCCGCAGCGGACGCCGAAGCGCTTTGGCAGGGATATCAGACAGCGATTACCGATAGCGGGATTAATCCTGATCGGATTGTCTTCTATTTGTTTGACGAGCCAGCTTTGCGCGGTGTGTCACTCACCACTCTGGAGCCTGTGGCCGCCCAGATCCGCAGCGCTTATCCCGGCTCCAGCATCCTTTTGGTCGAAGCTTTCTCAACCAGCGCTGATCCTGAAGTGCCTGATTTCGTCGATCTGTGGGGCTTTAACGCATACACATTGCGCGATCCGGCAGCTGATCCGCAATATGTTGAATTTCTTGATAAAGCATCGGCGCAATTACGCGCGGACCAATCGCTCGTCCTTATCGGAGACGGAATTCACACACCGTTCCACACATCTGCCGGGTTGAGCCAAACGGATATGGCCGAGACAGCAAACAATTATCTGGCCCTTGCCGATGCCAGAACTGATATTGCCGCCTTGCTCGTTTACACTTGGGCAGGCGGGATTGATAGCAATCAGGAACGCGGTGTGCGCGATTTGCCTCAGAATGTGCAAGATGCGTGGCAGGCCATCGGGACTGATATTATCGCCCGGTAACGGAGCGCCGCGGTAAAGATCGCTTTACCGCAGGCTCACCACATTGTCCGCGTCCACTTGGCGGCGCTCACCTGTAAACAGGCTCATCATCGGTTCGTCTTCGACCACCACGCATTGCGCGTCGCCAAATCCGTTAAAGCCCGTTTTCATCGCCGCGCCATAAGCGCCCAGCATGCCAATCTCGATATAATCGCCCGCCTGAATATCGCCGGGCAAAGGAAAGGGGCCTGCCATGTAATCGGCATCATCGCAGGTCGGCCCGTAAAAGGCGAAATCCATTAGGCCATCGCGCAAATCATCTTCGAGCGCGCGCACAGGAAAACGCCACTCGACATGCGCTGCATCATAAAGCGCGCCATAGGCGCCGTCATTGATATACAGCTCATCCCCGCGCCGCTTCGTCACTTGCACGATCATGCTGGAAAATTCCGCCGCCAGCGCCCTGCCCGGTTCGCACCACAGCTCTGCGTTATAGGCGATGGGCAGTTCTTCGTAATGCTTGGCGATGATCGCGAAATAATCTTCAAGCGGGGGCGGCTCCATATCGGGATAGATACTGGGGAAACCTCCGCCCACATCCACCATGTCGATCACCACGCTGGCTTCTGCAATCGCGGCGCGGGTGCGGTCCAGCGCTTGTACGAAAGCCCACGGCGTCATCGCCTGGCTGCCGACATGGAAACACACGCCCAGCCAATCGCAATGCTGGCGCGCTTCTTGAAGCAGGCCGGGCGCTTCTGCCTGATCGCAGCCAAACTTTGCCGCAAGGCTCAATTGCGCGTGTTCCGATGATACCCGCAGCCGCACGCATAACCGCAAATCGGTTGCCGCCTCGCCCGTTTCGGGATCGCGGCAGGCATCGACAATTTTGGTCAGCTCTTCGTGACTGTCGAGGCTAAAGGTTTTCACCCCGTGCTGGAAATACGCCTCGGCAATGGTTTTGCGGGTTTTGATGGGGTGCATAAAGCACAGCTCAGCATCCGCCAGCAGGCCGCGCACCAGACGCACTTCTGCAATGGAGGCGACATCGTAATGGGTGATGCCCGCATCCCACAGGCATTCAATCAGATCGGGCGCAGGATTGGCTTTGACAGCATAAAGCACTTTGCCCGGAAATTTCTCGGCAAAGAACGCAGCCGCCCGCTTTGCCGCGTGGGGGCGGTTCAGGATGATCGGCTCATCCGGAGCGAGCGAGCGGACTACAGTGCGTGCGTCAGGAAAAGTGTGCAACTCAAGGGACCCCCAGAAGGTTTAGTTTCTGTCCGCCGAAACGGTTTATGGGCTGCCTTGCGGTAATGTCCCTTGGGGCAGCGAAGCCGCGCATATAAGCCCCATGCGCGCTTTCGCAATCAAAATCGTTATGCGGCCCCTTGGTTCCACACCGGATGGAAATAGCGTTTAGAACGCGATAGATGGCGCCTGATCGACGGTGCCGCGTTCGCTATCGTCAAGCTGGTTGAAATCGGCATTCTGGAAACCGAGCAAGCCAGCAAACAGCACTGCGGGGAAATTCTCCCGCGCCGTATTGAACCGGGCGACCGCTGCGTTCAGCGCGCGCCGGGCCGCGGCCAGCTTGTCTTCGACATTGGCCAGTTCGCGCTGCAATTCCTGAAAATTCGCACTCGCTTTCAGGTCAGGATAAGCCTCCCCCAGCGCCAACAGATTGTCGAGCGCCACGCGCAGACCCTGTTCATTGCCCGAGCTGGGCGGATTTTTGGCAGCGGTATTGCGCGCCTCAATCACCGCTTCCAAAGTCGCCGCTTCGTGTCCGGCATAACCTTTGACCGTTTCGACAAGGTTCGGGATCAGATCATGACGCTGGCGCAATTGGGCGTCGATATCGGCAACGCCCTGACGCACATTCTGGCGCAGGCCAACAAGATTGTTGTAAATGCCGATAACCAGCACCGCCAGAAATCCAACAACGCCGCCAATGATTGCTAATGTCCAGAACATTGTCACCCCTTCTTTGCCTGTTTTGTGTATATTAGCATCAATTGGTTAAGGGAACACCGCTATTGCTGCGGTCATCGGTGAAAAAGGGGTTTTCACAAGCATGATGCACGCAGATGTGCAGGCACTGATGGGCGGCGAGCTTGGCCAATGGCTTGAGCAGCAATCCGCCATGCGCGCAGCAGCCAAGGACAAAGCGCAATGGCGTTGGACCATCGGTGCCTGCATTGCTTTGCCGGTGCTCGCCTTTTTATGGTTTGCCCCTTTTGGCCTTGGGAACTTAATTTATGCCCTATCTTTCCTCGCTTTTGCCGGGATTGGAACCTGGGGCTATATTCCGATCAGGAACGCGAAAAGAGAAATTAAGATCGGGATCAATTCCGCTATCGCCAAAAGCCTGGGCGTGACTTACGAACATGATGCCGAACCGGGCATCGAATTTGACGCGTGCAAAACCTACCAATTGGTCCCCAGCTGCGACCGATCCAGTTTCGAAGACCGCTGGTTTGGCGCGATCGAAGGGCACGGCTTTCAACTTTACGAGGCGCATCTGGAAGAGCGGCGCGGGTCAGGCAAAAATCGCCGCTGGGTCACTGTGTTTCGCGGCGCGATCATCGCGATGGAATTTGGCCGAAGGTTCCACTCCACCACTCTTTTACAGCGCGCGGGCAAGCACAAATCGTGGTTCGGCCTTGGCGGGCGCAAGGACCGGGTGAAATTTAGAGGTCATGAACTCAGCATAGTCGATCAGGTCCACCCTGCGTTCGAAGATGTGTTCGATATTTACAGTGACGATCAGGTCGAAGCGCGCGTCATTGTGCATCCCAGCTTTATCGAACATCTCATCGCGATAGAGGCCGCGTTTGATGGCGATGCCGTGCGCGCGATATTCAAGGATGAAGCGGTGATTATCGCGGTGGAAAGCGGCGATCTGTTCGAAAGCGGATCACTGAGCGCGGCAGGCGACCGGGAACGCGTCGAAGAAGCCGCCCGGCAATTTGCCTCGCTTGCCAAACTGGCCCTGGCGATCAATCAGACGGAGCGCGGTGAAGCGATGGGGCATGCAGGCCCTGACGATGCGCGTAATCTCGGCCTACCGTCGGGGCTGAATGCGGCCAGCGATACCGCAAAGCGCGCCAATAGCGGCGGTGGCGGGTTTGGGCGCAAAGGTCTGTAAAGCCTAGCTCAAGCGGTCGCGAAAATCGTGATATTCGAACCGTTTGACGCATTCCAGCGCATCGGTTTCGCTATCCCACAGCCAGATGCCGGGCAGCGGCACCCCGTTAAACGTGTTGGTCTTCACCATCGAATAATGCGCCTGATCAAGCAGCGCGAACCGCGCGCCGGCCTGCGCTGGTACGGGCAAGCGGTATTCGCCGATTACGTCCCCTGCAAGGCACGATGGCCCGCCCAGCCGGATGGGAATGCTGTCATCCGTCAGCTCGCCCAGCATTGCAGGACGATAAGGCGCTTCCAGCACATCGGGCATATGGCAGGTCGCTGATACATCGGTGATGCCCACAGGACCATCGTTGAACATCGTATCGAGCAGCGTGCCCACCAGAATGCCTGCATCCAGCGCAATCGCCTCGCCCGGCTCGAGGATGATTTCAGCGCCGGTATCCTCTGCGGCTTCTTTCAGGAGGTCCACCAGCTGATCGCGCTCATAATCGGCGCGCGTGATATGGTGCCCGCCGCCCATGTTGATCCATTTGAGCTGACCAAAATAGGGCTCAATCGCATCAAACACCCGGTCCCACGTCGCGCGCAGCGGTTCAAAGGTCTGCTCGCACAGATTGTGGAAGTGAATGCCCTCCACCCCTTCCATATGCTCGTCAGTTAACTGGTCAATCGGAAAGCCAAGCCGCGAACCGGGCGCAGAGGGATCGTATTTGGGCACTTCGCCTGTCGCAATCATCGGGTTGATCCTGAGCCCCACCGACACATCCCCGCCGGTTGTGGCAGCCGCATCAAGGATCAATCGCGCGCGCGCCATTTGCGCGGGCGAATTGAAGATAACGTGATCGGACAGCCGGCAAATCTCCTCCAGCGCCTCAGGCTTGTAAGCGGCAGAATAGGTCGCAATTTCGCCATCGTAAAATTCGGACGCCAATTGCGCTTCCCACAGACCGCTGGTGGAAACACCATCGAGATATTCGCCCAATAATGGCGCAACCGACCACATCGAAAACGCTTTCAAAGCGGCAAACACTTTGATGCTGGCACCATCTATGCACGCCGCATCGCGAATATCGGCGAGGATCTGGCAATTGGAGCGCAGCTTTGCCGCATCCACAACGAATGCGGGGCTCTCGACGCGGGAGAGATCGAATTGGGCGAATGCGCCGGGATCACCAGCCATTGTCGGCATCGGGTTTTGCATACTCGGCTCCTTTGACTTTTGCCTTATTCATGTCATCTTCTCTCGGCAATCTCTTGGAGTGGAGGTGGGATCTTAGATGCGACGATTTTTTCTGTTCATGATCGGATTAAGCCTGGCAGTCATATCGCCTGCTCACGCAAAAGCTCCCGTGCCGATTGTCGATGGATTTGAGGTAAAAGGCTTTGAAGGTTGGGAAAAAGTCTCAGAGCCGACAGCTGACCGTACGGGCATACAATATATGCATCGCCCCGTTCGCCCCTCGTCATTTGCGGGAAGCGCATTGTGGTTTTTTGGCGCAAATGGCAGCGATGTAGCGGGTGCCTTTATGGCATCGGCACGCGCCGGAGGCATTAGCGATGTGCGCATACTCGCCTCCCACAAAATGCAAAAGGCAGTCTTACTGGACGACCAAGGTTCGGGGACCGTTTTCATCGCCGATGGCAAGCGTAACGCGAAACCATACCGAATGGCTGCCATCGTAATCTATGGCACTCTGAGTGATGATGAGGAGCGCGGTGTGGGCGTGCATATGTTCGTAGCTCCGCGTGAAATGTACAGCGACATGGGCGGCTGGATTGTGCCAGCGAGCTTGTTCCTCAACCTTGACCCGCACCGTGACGTTTCAAGCATCAGTGAGCAGGGAAACGCGAGTCCCGCGCTACAAGCCCGCCGTTTGGCAGGCACCGCAGATGTGTGGGCGCAATGGGTACTGGAGACATATATCCAGATGGCACAAAGCAATATTCAGGCGCTTTCTAATGCCCGGCAGTCAATTGTGTGCGCTGGTGATCCAAACTGCATTATCGTGCCGGGCTATTGATAGCTTAGAAAACGACCGGCCCATCAAGCTCCTTCACCTGCCATGACAGGCCGTGCTCATTCAGCATGTCCATAAACGGATCGGGGTCCATTTCCTCGATGTTGAATACACCTTTGCCGTTCCAAACGCCCATCACCATTAGGGCCGAGCCGATCATTGCAGGCACGCCGGTGGTGTAGCTGACCGCCTGATTTCCGGTTTCCTCATACGCCGCCTCATGGCTGCAAATATTGTTGATATAGAAGGTCTTCTCGCCCGAACCGTCTAAAGCTTCTCCGGTTGCTATGCAGCCGATATTGGTGTTGCCCTTGGTGGTTTCGCCAAGGCTTTCCGGTTTTGGCAGAACGCTTGCCAGGAATTGCAGCGGGATGATTTCCTGGCCCTGATAACGCACCGGCTCAATCGAAGTCATGCCGACATTTTGCAGCACTGTGAGGTGCTTGATGTATTCATCGCCAAAGGTCATCCAGAACCGCGCGCGCTCAATTTCCGGGTTGAATTTGGCCAGGCTCTCCAGCTCCTCATGATACATCAAATACGCCTGACGCGTGCCCACCGCTTCGAAATCAAACGGGGTTGAGACCTGCATAGCGGGCGTTTCCACCCACTCGCCGTTCTCCCCCGGTCTCTTTTCCCAATGCCGTGCAGGCGCGGTCACTTCGCGAATGTTGATTTCGGGATTGAAATTGGTCGCAAAGGCCTGACCGTGATCGCCGCCATTGCAATCGAGGATGTCGAGCGTGCGGATAGTTTTGAGCTTATGCTTCTTCAGCCACATCGTGAAAACCGATGTCACACCGGGGTCAAACCCGCTGCCGAGCAAAGCCATAAGCCCTGCCTCCTTGAACCGGTCGTGATAGGCCCATTGCCATTTGTATTCGAACTTCGCCTCATCCTTGGGTTCGTAATTGGCGGTGTCGAGATAATGCACGCCCGCCTCCAGGCACGCATCCATGATCGGCAAATCCTGATATGGCAGCGCAAGGTTCACCACGAGGCTGGGCTGAACCTTTTTGATGAGGTTCACCATTGCGGGCACTTCTTCCGCGTCGATTTCATAAGTCGCCACATCCTGCCCCGTTCGCTCCTTTACCGAGGCGGCAATCGCGTCGCATTTCGATTTTGTCCGGCTGGCGAGGTGAATATTGGTGAAAATCTGCGGCAATTGCGCCATTTTGTGGACGCAAACGGAGCTGACACCGCCCGCTCCTATGACGAGAACTGTAGACATATGAGAAGCCTTTCGATGAGCGATTCTTGTCAGCGCTCCTAATGCAATGCGCGAAAGGGCTCAATTGATCGCTCGCGCAAATCTTGCCCGTAATGGTGCGTTCAAAGTTTCCTACAACAGCCAAATTGGGCATAGCGAAATAATGGCTTTTTCAATTCCAACATCGTCTGTGAAGAGTGCTGCAAAAAACCCAATGAAATCAGTTCGATTTTTAATGCTAAGACCGTGTAACATGCGGTCCATGTCTCATGCTTGGTTAGGCGGACCAGGCCGCCCGCTCCCACGCCTATCAAGGAAGCACTCCTGCCATGACTGAGGCAAGCCCGATCCCATCCCGCCAAGGCGTGATCGCAGCGGCCAAAGCGGTGGCAAGCATCCTGCCCCCCACCCCGCTGCTGCCTGCCACCATCAACGGCACCGATTGCTGGGTAAAGGCAGAATGCCTGCAACCCATCGGCGCGTTCAAGATCAGAGGGGCATGGTGGGCGCTGTCGAACCTTGATGGGGACCGGGTGGTCGCTGTCTCATCGGGCAACCATGCGCAAGGCGTTGCTTGGGCCGCACGCAGGCTGAGGATCAGTGCAACCATCGTGATGCCGCGCGATGCCCCGCAGGTGAAGCTGGACAACACCCGCAATCTGGGCGCTGAGGTCGTGCTCTACGACCGCGCGAGCGAAGACCGCGACGAAGTGGCCGCCCGGCTGATCGAGGATGAAGGCGGCACGCTCGTCCACGCCTTTGGCCACCCCCGCGTGATCGAGGGGCAAGGCAGCGCCGGGATCGAGATTGCAGACCAACTGGCCGCAGCATCGGCCAAAGCCGGGCCAAGCCGCATCATCGCATGCTGCGGCGGCGGCGGGCTGGCTGCGGGGTTGTCGCTTGCCTGCCCTGATGCCCGCATCCACGTGGTCGAGCCAGTGGGCTGGGACATGGTGGGACGCGCGCTGGTGGCCGGTGAGATCGTGCAAGTGGAAGCAGATGCGCCCGCCACCATCTGCGACGCCCTGCAACCCAATGCGACCAAGCAGATCAACCTTGATGTGCTGCATGGCCGCGCAGAGCCCGGTGTCGCGGTGACCGATGACGAAGTGCGCGATGCGCAGCGTTGGGCCTTTGCAAACTTGCGCATTGTGCTCGAACCGGGCGGAGCAGCGGCGCTGGCAGCCGCGCTCGCCGGCAAAGTGCCCTTGGATGATCGCAGCGTCATCATGGCGACAGGCGGCAATGCCGACCCCGCCCGCTTCGCCGAGACGATAGCGGCATGAGGTGAGCGAAGGGTGAGCTTGTGCAAAAGCGTCTTTGAACTGGCACATAACGGCTATAGGAGCGTAGGACTGACGTAACGGAAGGTAGACCCCACATGACCGCCCAGCCCAAGCGCATCATTGCCGATGCCGTCGTGCGCGATGATGCAAGCGCCAAGGACAAGCTGCTCGATAAGGCGTTCGCGCTCGCTTTCAACGGGCTTGTCTATGCGCAGATATGGGAAGACCCGGTGGTGGATATGGAAGGCCTTGCCATCCAGAGCGACAGCCGCGTGATGTGCATCGCAAGCGGATCGTGCAACGCGCTTTCCTACTTAACTGCTGATCCGCTACAGGTGACAGCGGTGGATCTGAACAAAGCGCATGTCGCGCTGGGGCAGCTCAAAATCACTGCAATCCGGCATTTGCCCAATTACGAACGCTTTCACCGCTTCTTCGGCCATGCCGATCACAAAGAGAACAAGGCGGTCTACAAGGAGATGATCGCTCCGCATTTGGACGATGTATCACGCAAATACTGGGAAAAGCGCGACATACGCGGCCGCAAGCGGATCAGCTACTTCACCAAAGGGCTGTATCGCAAAGGTTTGCTGGGCAACTTCATAGGTTTGGCGCATGTATTTGCCAAATTGTATAAGGTTGATCTCAATCGCCTGCTAAAAGCTGAAACGCTTGAGGAACAGCGCGCTGTGTTTGAAGCTGAGCTTGCGCCGGTGTTTGATAAGCGCTTCGTGCGCTGGCTCACCGATCAGCCGGCCTCGCTGTTTGGGCTTGGCATTCCGCCAGCGCAGTTTGACGAGCTGGCAGGCGATGAACGCATGGCAGAAGTGCTGCGGCGAAGGCTGGAAAAGCTGGCCTGCGATTTCGCGATAAAGGACAACTACTTCGCATGGCAGGCATTCGGCAGAGGCTATGCAAGGTCAGAAGAAGCGCCCCTGCCGCCCTATCTGCAGCGCAAGCATTGGGACGCCATGCGGACACGGATCGACCGGCTAGACGTGGTGCGCGGCAATATGGTGCAGTGGATCGGGGACCGAGATGCGGGAAGCATGGACCGTTTCGTGCTGCTCGATGCGCAGGACTGGATGAACAATGCGCAGCTTGATGAGCTGTGGAGCCGGATTACGGCCGCATCGCGCCCCGGTGCGCGCGTGCTGTTCCGCACAGCGGCAGAGCCCACGATGCTGCCGGGCCGTCTGGATGATGCGATCCTTGGCAAATGGCGGTATCTGGAGGAGACATCGGCTGACCTGACCAAGCGCGATCGCTCCTCGATCTATGGCGGCGTGCATGTCTATGAGCTTGCCGGATGAGCGCATCGGCCAATCACGACACAGGCCATGCAGCGCTGATGGACAGCGTCTATAAGGGCCAGCGCCACGTCTATGACGCGACGCGCAAATACTACCTGTTTGGGCGCGATACGTTGATTGAGGGGTTGGATGCCCGCCCTGGAATGCGCGTCCTCGAAGTCGCGTGCGGAACCGGGCGCAATCTGGCGAAGATCGGCAAGGCATGGCCGGGCGCGCGGCGGTTTGGGATCGATATCTCGGCGGAAATGCTCAAGAACGCGCGCAAGGCGCTGGGCAGCTCGGCGCAATTGGCAAAAGGCGATGCCTGCGCCTTCGCCCCCGCAGACCTGTTTGGCGAAGAGGCATTTGAGCGGGTGGTGCTGTCCTATGCGCTGTCGATGATCCCTGATTGGGAAGCGGCATTGGACCAGGCCGCCAGCGTTCTTGCGCCAGGCGGTCAGCTGCATGTGGTGGATTTTGGCGATCTCACCGGCCTTCCCGCCCCGCTTGAGACAGGCCTGCATGCATGGCTCGCCAAGTTCCATGTGGAGACCCGCAGCACGCTGCCAGATGCGTGCAAGCGCATTGCAGCAACGCGCGGGCTGACGCATTCGAGCAGACGGGGAAAGCTGGGCTACTATCAACTCCACGTGCTGGCTGCATAATGCGTTGCAATTGACAATCGTCCTTCACCCTCGCAGTTAGATCGAAACGAGAAGAGGGGATCGCCCAATCATGCAAGCGCAAATGCTCGCACCTGCCGCCGTTTTGGTGGTCTGGACGCTGATAGTCCTGTTCTGGATCATCCCGCCGCGCTTTGGCTCCATCGCCAAGGTGGACAAGTCCCAATTCTCCGGCAAACGGGGCGGACGCGGACAGGATCTGGAAGGCCTGATCCCGGACAAAGCCAATTGGCCCGCACACAATCACACCCACCTGCACGAACAACCCACCTTGTTCTATGCGGTGGTCATCATGCTGGCGATTGTGGGCGCGGGACATTTCGATGTCCTACTTGCGTGGATCTATGTAGGTGTGCGCATCGCGCATTCGCTGTGGCAGATATTGGTGAATACGCTGCCTGTGCGCTTTGCGTTATTTCTGATGAGCACAATTGCGCTGATCGTGATGGCTGTGCGATTGGTTATGGCAACTGTGTTTGCCGACCCATCGGTTCTTGCGGGGGCTTAAACTGACTATGAGAGAGCAAATCATACTTATGGGCATGGATATCCTGCAACCCGCCGTCGCATTGATGATTTGGACCATGGTGATGTGGGCATGGATGTATGCCACCCGCATTCCTGCGATGAGCAAATCGCCCGAGATCGCAAATCCATCGAAATTGGTCGGATCAACAGGCGCTGATCTGCGATCAAAACTGCCCGACCCGGTTAATTGGAAGGCGGACAATTACAACCACTTACACGAAGCACCTACAGTGTTCTATGCAGTCGCGATCGTGCTCGCCATTGTCGGGCACGGCGATGGTCAAAACGCGCTGTTGGCGTGGATTTACGTCGGGCTCCGAGTGGCTCACAGCCTTGTTCAGGTGACGGCCAACCGCGTGATGGTCCGCTTTGTGCTGTTCGCATTGTCCAGCGTTGTGCTGATCGTGCTGATCGCCAAAGCCGCACTGATTGTCTTTGGTGCCGGAACCGAAGTGCAGACCGGCGCCTGACCCTTATTCTGCCGCTTCGGCGGTTTCCTCCATCGCATCTTCGCGCGCGGCGAGGAATTTCTCGCCATCCAGCGCCGCCATGCAGCCCATGCCCGCCGCTGTCACGGCTTGGCGATAGGTGTGATCGGCAACGTCACCGGCCGCAAAGACGCCGGGGATTGCCGTCTTGGGCGTGCCCGGTTCGACATCAAGATACCCGCCATCATCCATTGCAAGCTTGCCTTTAAATAGCTCGGTTGCAGGCGCATGGCCGATGGCTACAAACGCGCCATCCACTTGCAGCATTGAGGTTTCGCCCGTCACCGTATCTTCGAGCACAAGGTGATCCAGCGCCCCGCTCTCACCCGCTTCGAAGCTCTTGACCGTCTTGTTCCACAGCACATTGGTTTTGTCCGATTTGAACAAGCGGTTTTGCAGGATCTTCTCCGCGCGCAATTCATCACGGCGGTGTATCAAAGTCACATCATCGGAATGGTTGGTGAGGTAAAGTGCCTCTTCGACAGCGGTGTTGCCGCCGCCGATCACAGCCACTTTCTTGCCGCGATAGAAGAACCCATCGCATGTTGCGCAGGCCGATACGCCTTTGCCGCCCAATTCCTGCTCTCCCGGTGCGCCAAGCCACTTTGCCTGCGCGCCGGTCGCGATCACCAATGTCTCGCCGATATATTCATCGCCGCTGTCACCGATCGCGCGGAACGGCGCTCCGCCTTCCAAATCAACCGAGACGATAGTGTCCCACATCATCCGCGTGCCGACTTGCTCTGCCTGCGCCTGCATTTCCTCCATCAGCCACGGCCCCTGGATCACATCGCGAAACCCGGGATAGTTTTCCACCTCGGTCGTAATCGTCAGCTGGCCGCCGGGTTGCAGGCCCTGGACCACAATCGGTTCAAGCATGGCGCGCGCGGCGTAAATCGCGGCGGAATACCCTGCAGGGCCGGAACCAATGATGAGCATTTTGGTGTGATGGGTAGCCATTGTTTGTCTCTTCAGTTCGAAAGTTATGTTGAAGCGAATATGGGAGCGCTCTGCCCCATTGTCACGTCAGGAAGCGTTCGCGCAGACGAGCTTTGCTTGCCTCATCCACACCTAAAGTTTCAGCCAGATAGCCATCAATCGAACCATGGCTGGCTGTGACCGCGTCAAAATAGGTCGCGATGTATTCGGGCAAAACGCCCATCAGATTGCGGATCGCTGCAGGTTCAATGGTGCCATAATGCTCTTTCATGCGCGGCAGCGATTGGCGTTCAAGGATGTGCTGGGTGGGCGCGTCATTAGTCTTTAGAAACTCAGCGACCACATCATCGCGGTGCACGCCGAGTGTATGGAGCAGCAGGCTTGCCGCGATACCCGTGCGGTCTTTCCCGGCAAAGCAATGGACGAGACTGCCGCCATCTCGCTCCCCCAACGCTTTGAAATAACGTGTGAACATATCAATCATCGCAGGATTTACCGGCATCCGGGTGTAGACCGAAAGCATGCGTTGGCGCGCCTTTTCAGCGGTCATTTCGGCGCTTTCCAAACCGCCTTCATGCGGGGGGAACTGGTGGTTTCGCCATCATACGCAATGACATCGGCGGTGAAATCGGCGTGCCGGCGGCAGGGAAAGCGCGTCCGCTCGCTCGTCCCGCGCAGATCGATAATAGTGCGGATATCAAGCGCCTGCACGGCATCAAGATCAGCATCGCTAGCTTCGATATGCTGGCCTGAGCGGAACAGCAGACCTCGTTTCACCTGCGCGTTATCAGCGCCGGAATAACCGCCATAATCGCGTAGATTGTGAATGCCCTGTGTGGGGATGAACGGATCGGTTTGATTGGATAGAATCATCACTCCCACCCCTGACAGGCGCATCGCGGCGGGGCAACTGCCGGACCTATGTTCAAACGCAGGTCTTAACGCGCTGCGGCAATACCTAGGCAGTTAAACTGAGGGACACTCAAAGGGGGAATTGGAAACCATGCGCTAACCACAGCCTGTCCGCCAACAACGAAAAGGTGCGCTGAAAATGGCACGGATACTGATCGCCGATGATGATGAACTGGTCGCGGATTTGGCCAGCCAAGTGCTTATCGATGCAGGCCACGCCTGCGGCTGGGTAACCACCGCCGAAGACACGCTTGCGCTGCTGGTAAAAAAGCGACCCGATCTTCTGCTGTTAGATCAGGATATGCCGGGTATATCGGGCCTCACTTTACTGAGACAACTGCGAGGATCCCCGCAATTTTACGATTTGCCTGTGATGATGTTCACCGCGATGAGCGGGATCGACGACGAAGCGCAGGCAATCTATGCGGGCGCGCAGGATTACATCCGCAAACCGTTCGATGCGGTCGGATTAAAAAGCAGAGTCGACCGGTTGCTGTCAAAACGTGCAGAACGGCCGCAGCACACCGACCTTAAGACGTATCTTGAGCGAAATTCGGGCATTGAACCGGCCCCGGAACGATCAAGCGGCTACCGTATGCTCTAGCGCTGGCGCGGCATATCAGTCAGCAGCAAGATCCGCGCAAAAATTTGAGGTCCATTCGGCCACATTATCTTCGCGCACTGTGGCGATCATCGCCTCAAAGCGGGTTTTGCGCTCTTCCAAAGGCATGTCGAGCGCGTGCCTGATCGCGTGGGCCAACGCGTCCGGACTGTGCGGATTGACCAGTAAAGCGCCCTCCCCTGCGCAGCCCAATTGATGCGCGGCGCCGGCAAAATCAGACAGGATCAGCACGCCGGGATTATCCGGATCCTGCGCTGCCACATATTCTTTTGCGACAAGGTTCATCCCATCTCGCAAAGGTGTCACCAACCCGATTTTGGATGCGCGGAAAAAGCCATACAGCTCAGCATGGCTGTATCCCCGGTTCACATAGCGGATTGGCACAATATCCACTTCGGAACGCGCGCCGTTGATCTGGCCGGTTTTCTGTTCAAGCTCGCCGCGAATTTTCTGATAGCTTTCCACATCTTCACGGCTGGGCGGCGCGATCTGGACAAAGACCAGATCGCGCGTTCGATCAGGAAATTCGTCAAAGAACCGGCCAATGCCGTCAATGCGTTCCGGCAGACCTTTGGAATAATCGAGGCGGTCCACTCCAATCATCCCTGTGCGGCCACGGATTGAAGCAAGGAAACGTTCCTCTGCCGCTTTGGCCGCATCGGTTTCGCCTTGCGTCTGAAAATGGTCCCAATCGATCCCAATCGGATAGGCCCGCGCGATGACTGTGCGCCCTTCATGGCTGATCTGACCGGTTTCGTGATCGACCTTAGCACCAAGCTCTGTCTCGCAATAATGAACGAAGCTCGACAGCCATTCCTCTGTCTGAAAGCCCAGCAGATCATAATCGAGCATGGTGCGCACCAAGCGCTCGTGAAACGGCAAAGATGTCAGCAGCCGGGTGGGCGGCCAGGGGATATGCAGGAAAAAGCCGATACGATTTTTTAAGCCCCGCTCGCGCAGGTTCTGGCCCAGCGGAATGAGGTGATAATCGTGCACCCACACCATATCTTCAGGCTCAATCAGGGTGGAGACACTGTCGGCAAACCGGTCATTGACCCGCTCATACCCTTGGCCCGTGCGCTGTTCGTATTGCGCAAGGTCTATCCGGTAATGGAATAGCGGCCACAAGGTCGAATTGGCATAGCCGTTATAATATTCATCGACCTCGCGCGTGGTGAGATCAATGGTTGCGGTTGTCACCCCATCATTGCGCTGAAGGTGGACATTGTCGCTTGCCTCATCGCTCTCCTCACCCGACCAGCCGAACCACAGGCCGCCGCGATCTTTCAGCGCTGCATTCAGCGCGCCTGCAAGCCCGCCTTGCGCACCAGCAACGCCGCGCGCCTTTGGTACGGCGACGCGATTGGATATGACAACGAGGCGGCTTATCGCACTTCACTCCACGGCTTGGACAGCAAGCCAGCACAATTGATTACACCTACTAGCGAATAGGTCTGCGGGAAGTTCCCCCAAAGCTCGCCAGTGTCGTAATCAAGATCCTCGCTAAGAAGGCCGGATTGCGTCGTGTGGCTCAGCATTGTGCAAAACAAATTGCGCGCTTCATCGCTGCGTCCAGCGAGATGGAGCGCCTCAATCAACCAGAAAGTGCACACGTTAAAAGCGGTTTCAGGCGCGCCAAAGTCGTCTTCGGCGGCATAGCGCAGCATGTGATTGCCCCGCCGCAAATGCTCCTCAACCGCCGCAAATGTGTGCTGAAAACGCTCATTATCGGGCGAAAGAAAACGCAGCTCGACCATTTGTAGCAGGCTTGCATCAAGATAATCGCTTTCAAAGCTGGCGCCGTAATGGCCGCCACCTTTGCCATCATCCTTCCACGCTTTGTCGTCGATCGTTTGCGCAATCGCATCCGCGCGTTCGCGCCAGATTTTTGCGCGATCCGCTTTACCCAAATGATTGGCCACGTTGGCAAGCCTGTCACACGCAGCCCAGCTCATCACGGCTGAATAGGTGTGAACCTCTTGCCGGGTGCGAAATTCCCAGAGGCCTGCATCGGGTTGATCGTGCATCGCCCAGGCCATTTTACCGACTTGCTCAAGGTTTTCAAAATCACCTTCATCCGCTGGGCGCAGCAGACGGGAATCAAAGAACCCTTGGACGCTAGGCAGGACAATCTGGCCATAACAATCGTGCTGGATCTGCTTGTAGGCCGCATTGCCGCGCCGCACAGGCCCCATCCCGCGATATCCGGCAAGATAGGAAGCGGTGGTCTCATCAAGCTCGCTTTCGCCCATCACTGAATAGAGCGGCTGTATCTGCCCCCCGCGCGCGCCATCGACAATATTGCGCAAATAGCCGAGATATTTCTCCATCACATCGAGCGCGCCAAGCCGGTTTAGCGCCTGCACCGTGTAATAGCTGTCACGGATCCAGCAGTAACGGTAATCCCAATTGCGCTGAGAATGCGCAGCCTCAGGGATCGACGTCGTCAACGCCGCAACAATCGCGCCTGTTTCCTCATGCTGGCACAGTTTAAGCGTGATCGCGCAGCGAATGACCTCTTCCTGCCATTCGAGCGGGATATGAAGGCCCCTTACCCAGCTTTGCCAATATTTGCGGCTGCGTTGTTCCATGCCGCGCAGTTCGTCGCGGACATTGCCGACAAAGGGTTCATCGGGGCCAAGAAAGAAATGCGTGTCCTCCTCCAGGCGGAAGGTGCGCCCTTCGAGGATATATCCCACCGGCGCATCGGTTGACAGGCGCATGGCCTGCGCGCCGACAAGATAGCGGATGTGATTGGTGCCATTGGTCGTCTCAGCGATTTGCGCGCCATAATTCTTGGTCGGTTTCAGCACCATGCGAATGCGCGGCGTGCCTTCGATCGGGCGCACCATCCGCACATAGGCGACCGGCCGATACATCCGCCCGGACCGTTCATAACGCGGGCAAAAATCGAGGATTTGAACAGCGCTGCCGTCCTGCGCGGTGAGCGTTGTCAGCAGGTGCGGCGTGTTGCGGATATATTCCTGCGTGCTGGACGTCTGCCCTTCCAGCTCAAACCGCCAAATGCCCGCATCGCGCGTGTCGCCATTGAGCAAGGCGGAAAACACCGGATCACCGTCAACCCGAGGTACACAGCCCCAGACAAGCGCGCCGGAATTGTCGATCAGGCCGGAAACCTGACAATTGCCAATTGGCCACAATTCCAGGTTGCGAGTGGTTTTGGATGATGCGGATTGCGGTGATGTGTCTTGGGAGAGATCGGTCATGTTCGAGTAGTTATAGCCCTAGCCATTGGTGGACGGAAGTCACGTCGGGCAATCGGTACGAAGCGGCTGTTTCTTCTCGATCCCCCACTAGGATACCATCGCTGCCAAACAGTTTACAGGCGGCAAATCCAGCCTCATCCGTCAGATCATCTCCGATGAAGATCGGAGTTGCACCGGCAAATGGTTCGACATTCATAAAGGTTCTCAATGCGCTTGCCTTGTCCTTGTCACCTTTAACAAGCTCAATCACACATTTGCCTTCCTGTGCCTTCCAACCATGCGTCGCTGCAAGCACTCTTCCAAACGAGCCAACAAACTCTGCCATTTCAGGTTTTGAACGATAATGCAGCGCCCCGCCATGCGGCTTGGTTTCGTATTCAATCGACCACTTGTCGGCGAAGTCGCGCATCGCCGCTTTGATAGCTTCGGGAAATTCGCCGGGCGGCTGGCCAAATTCCGTTCCGTTGGCCGCTCGCACATCCGCGCCATGCGATCCCGCCGCTGCGACAGGC
This sequence comes from Erythrobacter sp. JB1-15, assembly GCF_057365035.1. Classification (NCBI taxonomy): domain Bacteria; kingdom Pseudomonadati; phylum Pseudomonadota; class Alphaproteobacteria; order Sphingomonadales; family Erythrobacteraceae; genus Erythrobacter; species Erythrobacter sp. JB1-15. Next base: position 2,505,841 of record NZ_CP200295.1, on the reverse strand, counting down.
AATGCACCGATATGCCCCTCAATATCGGATAAGGCTCGCCCGCTTACCAAGGCGAGACGGTGATCCAGTCGCTTTGACAATTCCCGCAGTTTTTGGGCCAATCCAGCGGCAGGCTCGATTGCATCAGGTCTCGCAGCGATTTCGACAAGCGTTCCGTCAAAATCGAGAAAGAGCGCAACGGGGCCTTTTTCAAGCCAATGCGAAAGCGGAGGCGGCGCAGGTGGAAAATCCAAGGCGGGCATGGTGCATTGCAATAGAGCCCGCAACATCCCCGTCAATCAAACCATTTGCTCGAGTTAGAAATTAAGCCGCTGCGCGCGCTTTCTGCTCAGCCAACAATCCGCGCCCAATCACTTGCGCCTGAATTTCCGCTGCGCCTTCGAAAATGTTGAGAATGCGCGCATCGCACAGCACCCGGCTGATCGGATATTCGAGCGCATAGCCATTCCCGCCATGGATTTGCACGGCCTGATCTGCAGCCGTCCATGCGGTGCGCGCGGCCAGCAATTTGGCCATGCCCGCCTCAATATCGCAGCGGTTTCCGCGATCTTTCTGGCGCGCGGCGAAATAGGTGAGCTCGCGGCTCATCACGATGTCGCACGCCATCAGCGCAAGTTTATCGGACACCCGAGGAAACTGGATAAGCGGCTCGCCAAACTGCTTGCGTCCCTGCGCATAATCGAGCGCCAGATCGAACGCATTCCACGCAACACCAACTGCGCGGGCAGCCGTCTGTATCCGCGCGCCTTCGAACGTGCGCATCAGCTGTTTGAACCCCTGCCCCTCGGCGCCGCCCAAAAGACCATCGCCCGCAACGCTGAAACCGTCAAAGCCCAGCGCATATTCCTTCATCCCGCGATAGCCGAGCACTTCAATCTCGCTGCCATCAATGCCGGGATCGGGAAACGGAAGATCTTCTGTCCCCCGCGTCTTTTCCGCAAGTAGCATCGACAAACCGCGATAGCCTGGCGCGTCAGGATCGGTGCGCACCAGCATTGTCATCAAATCCGCGCGCGCACCGTGAGTGATCCATGTCTTCGCGCCTGTAACCTGCCAGTCATCGCCATCTTTCACCGCTTTGGTGCGCACGCCGGCAAGGTCGGAACCTGTATCGGGTTCGGTAAAAACGGCGGTCGGCAATATGTCGCCTGACGCAATGCCCGGCAGGAATTTGGCCTTTTGCGCATCGGTGCCATTTTCGCCGATAAGCTCGCCTGCAATCTCTGACCGAGTGCCCAAGGAGCCTGCACAAATCCACCCGCGTGACAATTCTTCAGAAACGATCGACATGGCCAGCTTGCCCAATCCCAGACCGCCGAACCGTTCATCAATACAAATACCAAAAACACCAAGTTTTGACATTTTATCAATAACTTGGACGGGTATTAGAGAATCTTTCAAATGCCATTCATGCGCAAAAGGCGTGATCTGATCCGAAGTAAAACTGCGGAATTGTTCGCGGATCAAATCGAGCGTTTCATCGCCAAGGCTCTCATCAGGCCGCGCGCCTTCGCCCAGCAATTGCGCTAGCTCTTTCCGGTGTTCAGCGGTGTTTCCATGTGTGATGAAGGTTGCGACCGCATCTTGGGCGGCAAACCGGGAAGCGGCATTGGCTGCCCCCATGGCAGCGGGCCGCACGACTTCGCTTGCGCTCATCGGGACACCGTGGACGAGCTGGTTGCAATATTCGCCCATGCCGATCGCCAGCACCAATTCCTCGATCCGGCCAAACCGCCCATCCGCCTGAGCGCGCATGGCCCAATCGGTGGTCGCTTCGAGAGCTGCTACGCTTGATGCGATCCAGGCAAAGCCGTGCACACTATGCTGTTCGCGATTCAGCGTTGCGGCAGCGGGCGTGGTGCCCAATCGGTCCGAAACTGCGCTTCGCACATTCGAACAATATTCGCGCGCGGCATCGCATGCGCGGTGTGCCGTATTTATCCAATCTGTCATGCCGGAGCCCTTAGCAGAAGCAAGAACGCAAGGGGACCGATCAATTTTGACGAATGACGCGTTCGTCACGCAGTGATGCGGGTCACTTGACGATATAGCGGACCCGCAGCGTGAAATTACCGCCCGCCGAAAACGCGCCGCCGGGCAAAACCCGAAAATCGGTCACATCCTCGTCGCATCCATCGGTATCGGCCGTGGGCGTGTAAGCGAAACTCGTCGCATCATTGTCCGAAAATTCGACATCATCGGCGCCTGATCCCAGATTGACAAAACTGTAAGTCAGGCCAGAATTGCTGCCCGGATCGCTGAAAACAATCGGCCCGCTTGCGATATCGACCCGGCAAAACTTGGCATCCGCCGGTCCATCATCCCAAACCACAACGCTGTCTGGATCGGCCGCATCAGGTCCGCTATTGGTCACAGTGATCAGATATTCGACCACGGCCCCGGGTATCGCCTTGGGATTGTTCGTCCCGTTGATCGGGTCTGAGATAACCGAGCTGATTTTGCTGACGGATACATTCGCAAACGGATTGCACACGGTGATATCGTGCACACCAATGCCCTGAACCCCGGGATCGGGATCAGTTGTGACGTTGCCGTAAGTGACCGTTATGCTTTCAACGGGCTGTGTGAATGTGACCACCACATTGCCCAAAGCGGCATCACTATCCGAAGCGCCATCGCCAATCGCGACATTGCCTGCGCCGGTCACAAAGTTCACATTGCCATTGGTCAAAACCGGCAGGACCGTGGTCCCGCCATTGCTTCCGACAACTTCGACCCTGTCAGTGAATTGGCCCGCGTTGAAATCGACATCAAAAATCGTGAATTGCAGGCCGGTAAAACTGCGCGGCAAAGTGATCTCGATATCCACTTCACCAGCAGTCGTGACCTGATCGGCCAGCACGGTCAGACTGTCTTCGGCAGGATCGAGCCCCCCTTCAAACGTGTCCACAACGGTGGGTGACTGACCGCCAAAGCCAGCATTGTTGACATAGGCGCCATCATTGGTGAGCTCGAACTGGATATTCCCAAAGCCCAAAAAGGCGTAGGTGTTGTCGACCGAACCGGGTGCCCAACCTGAAATGGTATCCCAATCAAACTGCGAAAACCCGGCAGGACAGGACAGGATCGGGGGCACGCCGGGCGCTCTGCCTGATTGCACGGTAAAGCTGGACGTGTCGTAATCGTCCTCGCCTGTGTTGCCATTGTTGACCGTCGAGTCCGGATCAGCAGCGCTGCTGGCGATAATTTCGGCAATATTGGTCAAGGTGGTTCCAGCAGCAGAAGAGACCGTGCCTGTCAGATTGATGATCGCGCTTTCCCCCGGCGCGAGCGACCCGACATCCCATTGGCCGTTGCCTGAATTGAACGTCCCTTCCCCGCTGGCTCCTGTAAAACTGAACCCTGTGGGGAAAGTGTCTTGCACGATGATATTGTCTGCGGTGAGCGAAGAGCCTGCTGTGTTCGTCACTGTCAAACGCCAAGTGGCCGTGCCTCCTTGGATCGGCGGGGAACCAACCAGCGTTTTGCTCAATTCAAGATCCGCACCGGGGGCGAAATACGCAAGGTCAGACACGCTGGACCATTGCAACGGCGGGTTGCCTGTGCCTGTGTAGCTGAAGAATACGATGCGAATACGCTGCACCGGTGTTGCGCCGAAATCGAATGCAACATCGCCATCGGTGGCGAATTGATCTGATGGCGCTGTCCCGCGCCAACCGTTCAAGGTCGCATCATTCGTGCGAGTGACTGCCGATCCGATGGTCCAAAACGCATTGGTGTTGGCCGCATTGGTAAAACCGCCTGCAAGATCATCATCGTGAAACACTTCGACAGCATCAATGAAACCGCTGCTGTCGATGTCGCTCAATGCAAAGTTAAGGTCAGTAACCGCGCGGCTGAGAGTGATTGTCACAGTCACACGGTCAAGCGGATCAAATTCGGAATTGTCGAAATTGAGCAGCAAGGGAGACTGCCCATTACCGATTGTCCCATTGAAATAACTGAGATAATCGCTCGCAAAGGATGCAGGCGTAAACGTGCTGCCCCCCGATGTGGTTATGGTGCGCGATACCGTGGCGGTCGTGCCATCGGACCCTGTTACTGTGCCCCCATTGGGAAATGTCCCCAAGCTTGGAGCGCCAGCATCGGCCCAGTCAATATCTGCATTTTGCGCAGCGAGGCCTTGCGGCATAGCGAGCATCAAACATGCTGCCATAACCCCCAAAATCGCCCCAAGAAAACTACGCCCTGCTGGTATCACCGACCCAGCCCAAGGAAATCGAAAGTGCGCAGATCGAATTTCGCACGGATTGCGGCGTAAACGCCCTTATTGGTGTTGCGCGCTTCGGCGAAATCGCCATCGCGGAACCCTTCGACATTATAGCCAACGGTAAGCAGCACGCCTTCTGCAGGGACAAAACCAATCTGCGGGCCATAGGAGAAACTGGTCACATCATCTTCCAAATTGGCGCGCACGGTTCCTGTCACACCCAGCTCGAACCGCTCGCCCACTCCGATGCGTGCATCAAGACCTGCCAGCACAGTTGTGCCCGAAAATTCAGTGCCTTCAAACTCATCAAGATTGTAACGCGCACCCAGGAACAGGCCGTATTCGTCGCGCCGGGTTTGGTGTTCGATGCCGAACTCATCCTCGTCCCAATCGCGCGGCGACCAGTTGGACGACCAGCTTGCAACCAGACGCCGCGAAGTGGCATCGCCATCAACGATCAGCGCGCTAAGGCCTGCGCCATCAACCTGGCCAGCAACCGCGCCGGTTACCAGATCGCTGCGATATTCAAGCTTGCCCAAAGATGCGATTTCGGAATTGTCCGGGCGATGCGCAAAAGCGATGCTTGCGTCAAAAATCTCGTTTGTTGCGCCGCCGCGAGTTTCCGCACGTGTCCATGTGGCCCCGGTGCCAATCACGCTGCCTTCGCCAAGCTGCCGGATCGCGCCAAAGGTGATGCCGGTGCGATCAGCCAGTTCGCCATCGCGATATTCACCGCGCGCAGTCAGGCTCCAGCGGTCCTTGCGCCATGCCGCGCCGAATGTGACAGCGGTGAAGTCTTCGAAATTCAGACCCGATGTCAGCTGACCGCCCGTCGCGGCCGGTTGCAGAGGGTTCACCAGATCATTCGTGTCGGGCGCGCCGCCCAAAGTGCGATTGCCATCCAGCGTCGCATCCAGCGTCAATTCCTTGCTCACCTGCAGCGTTTGCGACAGGCCAAAGGCAGCGAAGGAACGGTTGCCAAATTCGTTGATCGTTTCCTCGCCAACGGTCGTAACAATCCGGCCGCCCTGCCAGGGGGTCACTTCCACACCCGCGCGCAATGAACGCGCGTCGATGTTTTCGCCATCGGCAATTTCATAAGAGCCAACCAGCCGCACATCGGGCGTGATTGCATAGCGAACACCGAAACGGTGACGGGCAGGCAAATCAACACTTTCCGCATCATCAAGAGCGATGGATGACGACACACTCAGCTCAAGCGTGTTGTCGAACAGACGCTGTGTCACGCCAGCTTCGGCCACTGTGGATGTGTTCGTGGTGCCGTCGGCCAAACGGTCGTTAAAGTGTGTGAGGCCAAGGCGCAGGTCGGTATTTTGGCGCGTATAGGTGGCTTGAACCTGAGCGGCGCGGCGACGTGCATCGTCAACCAGGCTATCGTCCTGCCATACGCTGCCCAGCACACTGAGATTGTCGTCAATCAGGACGCGCGCATCCACACCAAAGCGGCGGCGGCCCAGATCAACACCGTTTTGCTGGCCGACACCGTAATCGGCATCAAGCTGGCGAGCATAGGCAAGCACATCAAGCTTTCCGGTCTGATGCTGCGCTTCGACGAGCCAGCCAGTCGCGTTTTCCTCATCACGGCGGCTCACGGCCAGTTCTGCGCGGATTTCGGTGTTTTCGGTGACATTGGCGCGCAGATCGAGAGCGCCGATCGTGGTGCGCGATGCTTCGCCTTTATCCGTGATCGCGCTCGCACCAATGCGGATATTGCCATCATTGCTGGTCCAGTCAGCGCGCACGCCTGCATTCAGTTCAGCATTGCCCAGCCCATCAACTTCGTATTCCACGATGATAAATTGCGGGTTGAGATCAACATCGCGGCTCAGCACGGGCTGGGCGAAAGTGATCTGGCCGGTAAGCAGGTCAATGTCGTAATCAATAAAGCGCGTCAGCTGACGTTCGCTCACGATAATCTCTGCGCGGAACCGGTCGCGCACTTGCAAGGTCACAACTTCGCTGTTGGCAAGCAGGCGGCGGCTGCCGAGCTGATAGGGACCGGAAATGCCCTGCCCCTGAATTTCATCGCGCTGCAAACGAGTGGAAATGTCGGCAGCGAAAGCCTGCGCCTGAACATTGCCGATCCGCGCTTCGCCTTTGACGCCGGTTGCAGTGCGGTTGTACCGCGCCAGACGTGTCTGATCGAAGCCCGTTTGGAAATCGCCATACAGCGCATAGAACGTGGATGTTTCGATGCGGATATACAGGTTTTCGCGGCTGGCAGCGTCAAACCGGCGCAGTGAACCATCGGCAAACACGGTGTAATAAGCTTGCGGATCAATCGTGCCCAGCACGCGCTGATCTTCGCGCTGTTTCGCGCTGTCATAAGCGACAGTCACCAGATATTTACCCAGCACGCGCCCTTTTGCATACAGCGCCACGCGCGCGTCATCGCCAAGGTCGCTGGCAAAGTTGCTGGCGCGTTCCATATTGTCAGCCACCGAACGCGCACCAAAGGTGCCCTCGGCCAGACCCACAATGGTCCATTCGATATCGCCGGGTTCAATCCACGCTTCGAGCTGCTGATCGCGAGTGATCTCGCCATCATCAAACAGGAAATCGAGCCGCAATGAGCCGCTGACCATGGTCGGGGCAAGCTCGATCAGAGCGATGCCGTCAGTGCCTTCAACGACCCAGCGCGCAGAGCTTGCGCCCAGCCCGGTCAGTTGGCCAAGCTGCTGGCGATCAAGCTGTTCGGCGCTTTCATAGGGCGCGCTCAGCTGGAAATTGCCGGCAATGCCTTCGCGCAAGGGCCGATTGTTGCGATCAAGCACACGGATCGCAACCACCGGGCGCGTGCGGCCATCGGCGACGAGGTTCGACATTTCAGGCACCAGCTCCACTTTGGTGGGCGTGGTGGTGAAAAACACTTCGCGCGTGATCGTCCGGCTGATTTCGCCAAATGAATTGATGATATCCGCCTCAAGCACAGTGCGCTCGTTCTCAAGCGGAACCCCGCGCCACGTGCTGACGGCATATTTGCCGCGCGTCGCATTCGCAGTGCCGTCAAAGGCAAGCGGATTGACCTCTTCGCCATCGACGCGCAGCGCGATCTTTTGGCCCTTGCGGTGACGAATGGCGACTTTCACCGCCGGCGCACGCGGGTTCGCATCTTCAGTGGGTGACAGGAACCCATCGGGCCCATCGCCTAGCGCGAGCCAATCGGCTTCGGTTGATTTTTCAGCCTTGGGCGCGGTCTCAACGACAGCCTCTGCGGTGCTTTCTCGCACGCCAGCAGCAACCAGAACCTCGTCAGCGCCTTCGGGCAGGCGCTGGCCAGTCGCGATGGCATTCACCGCAAGCGCACCTGCACCGCCGGGACGGGTTTCTGCCAAAGGCGCAGCCTGCGGCAGCGCGCCTTCGGGAACGATGGCATGGAAATCGACAACGACAAGCTGGCCGCCGCGGCCCAACACAAAGCGCGAGATTGCGCTGCCTGCACTGCGCGTGGAGCGCGTACAGTCAATAAATTCAGACCCTTGGGGCAGAGTCATCGGCGATACGGCCACCACATGCGTGCCAGGGACAACACCTTCGAAGTGATAGCGCCCATCGGCATCGGTGATGGCAAAGCTGCCATCTTCGAGCATCACGCGAACGCCGGGAATGCCGGGGCGGTTTTCATCGCGCACAGAGCAAGCCCCGTCGGTGACACGGCCAATGATAGTCAGGCGATCCGCAATCGCATCGCGTTCCACATCAACCGCGACATTCGCGCGCGCCGTCCGGCCGACAGAATCGACCACGATGGCGTCGTTCAAAGCTTGTCCCGGTGCCGCATCAGGGCGAACCGTCATGCCATAGGTTACCCGCGCGCTGGCGCCGCCAGCAAGGTCACCCAGCGCAATTTCAAGCCGCCTGCCATCACCAGAAATATCAATGATATCATTAGCTTCCTCACCATTCACACGAATGGTATCGGGGCGCAGTCGAAGATCGCTGGCGGGTATATCGGTCAGCACCACGCTGCGTTTGGCGCGGGATGGATCGGTGTTTGTCGCAGTGATGGAATAGAACACGATATCGCCCGGCACTACGCGCTGACGCGATGCGGTTTTGACGAGGTTTATCTCAAGACTGGGCCTGTCGAGCGGAATATCGACCTGAACCGGGATCGGGCTGTCGAGTGTGAAGGATGCACCATAAGACGCATCAAGGATCACAAATTCGCGGCCATCCGGGCGCGTTATCATCGCCAGATCTTCGGGCGAGACAACCGATGGCGCAGTGTAAGGATCGGGCGGATCAATTTGCAGGCGGTATTGGCCAAGGAATGTCAGCGGGAACCAGAACTCACCGGCGCCCAGCTCAATCACGTTTCCAGCGCCATCCGTCACCGGATCACCAGAAATAACTGTTGATGGCCAGGGGGTTACGCCATCCTCAGCAAAGACGGTTGCGGGCTGACCCGTGGCCACATCAATCAAAGTAACGACCGCGCCGTCAACAGGCTCGCCCGTTTCGCTGTCGAACACAACGCCAAACGGATCGGCCAGCACTTCAACATCGGTTTCGACAATAATGTCAGTGCCGCCGGGCGGCGATGCAGAAATAGTGATCGTGTTGCCATCAGCGATGCTCAAACGGCAATCACCCTGCACAGGAGCAGGCGGAATGCGCGCCGTGGCGATCTGACCGACGAAAATGCCGGTGTTTTCGCCCGTTTCAAAGATGGTTTCTTCTTCGCGGTCGCCGCTGGAAGTGGTGATGACAATATCCAGGCTGTCGATCGCACCTGGATCTTCGTTCGCGGCAAGCGCGGTAATCTCGAAGAACAGGGTCTGACCAGCCCGGATAATCGTGGTGGGTTCCGCAGTGGTTGTCTGCGGTGTCTGCGTGTTGCCAGTGGCGGGCCCTGAGGGCTGCACATTGGCAAGCGACAAATTGTTTCCACCGCAGACCGGCTCGATAAAGGTGATGGGTTCACCGCCTTCAGTGCTCGGCCGCAATGTGCGAATTTCTGGAGGCGGGAAAGTCACATCAATTGTGACCTCGTTTGACTGTGTCTCAAACTGGTTGCCGCCAAACTCCCAGTTTGCATCCGCAATATTGGTAATAGTGCGAAGGATTTCAGTATCTTGCTCTGACCCATTATCCTGCGCAAGTACCCCCTCTCCGGGTACAGCAACAGCCAATGGCAGCAGCATTGCAAGCAATGCCGCTACCATCAGCCGTAGAGAGGGGGTTACACGCATGGAGTTAGATCCAGTCCGGCCAGCTTACGGCGTAGGAGCCGTGGCTGCCGGGATCGTCACACGGAAATAGAGTGCGCGGCTTGCGCCTCCATTGATGTTGCTGAGCGTGCCCGACACAAGGTCAAGTCCGCCCGTACCGCCACCAGCGGTGAAAGTGCCGCCGGATGTGCCGGAGGTATCATCGCAAGTTGCAACAGGTGTCGGCCCAGAGCTGTCAACCGTGGAGGTTGCATCAACAAAAATGCCAAATGCGGCATCAAAATCGACCTCTGCAGGCAGATCATCGAGTACGTTGATATTGGTAGCCGTTGCGCCGCCAGCTGCGTTCACAACCGCAATGCAGTACTGGATCGTCGCGCCCGGAATGGCCTTTGGATTGGTCGTTCCGTTGACAGGATCGCTGATAACTTCGCTCGATTTAACGACCGAAACAAGCGCGCCTTGGACAGTGATGGTGTTCTCATCAGAATCCGCACCGTCTTCGTCTACGTCTTCACCAGTGCCGCCATCGCCATCCGCTAGGACAGTATCAACAACACTCGGATCGGCAGAATCGCCAGCGCTTTCAGTGAGTTCCGTACCAAGACCAGCTGCACCGGCCTCGTGTGCGTTGGCAACCAGCGCGATATCGAATGAATCACCATTGGCTGTTGCGATATCAACATCGGCAACGACAAGCACCGAAATGGTCTCATCGGCATCAACTTCATCAAGGAAGGTGATCGGTCCGGCCGCAATATCGTTCGCATCCAGAGTGCCATCATTGTCAATATCAAGATAAATCTCGATATTTGAAAGGTCTGCAGCTGTGCCATCGGTGACGACAGTCGTCAGATCAAGGTCAACAGTGTCGTTCGACAGGTTAGTCACGTCGAAATCAAGCACGACTTGGTCTTCGCCAGGGCTGGCGTTAACACCGCCGCCAACGGCAGTCACATCGACATTGACCCGGCGGTCAACGGCGAATGTATCGCTGTCAGTTGCATCTGTCTGCTGAACACCGCCAACCTGATATTCAACGGTGACATTGTTCGTTATGTCCGTCCCTGCGCGGATACCTTCCGCCATGGCCGGAGTGCTGGACATGACAATAAGCGCTGTTGCGCTCACCATCCCCAGCAATTGGGTCTTTCTCTTCATACGAGTGGTCCTCTGCGTGTGTCCCGTGTCAAATTGACCGCCCCCGGGACTTGGCGGCTATCCCCCGCTTGTCAGCGAATGATCACTGGAAAGGCGACCCGTCCGCTTTCGCCCGGAGCAATGCTCGCAATCGTCCAGCGGACATGCGTCACATCACCATGGGAAGCGGGCCGGCTGGCCCCTGTTTCATCGGAAACTTCAAGATCAGCGAGGATCCCGAAGGTTTTGCCGCCATCCACCGACACGATCAGCGCCGGATCGGCATCGCTCGCCAATTGCACAGCGGCATTCATCGGATTGGTCGCCGTCACATCTGTGGCAGGCAATTGTCCTTTGTTTTCATAGCTTAAGCCAAAGCTGAGCCGAGTACCCGGCGTGAAGATCGTTGGCTCCACCAGCTCTGTAACCTGATTGCCATTGGCATCGGTGGTGGTTTGATACGCTTTGACATCGCTTTGCAGGCTGACATCAGGCTTGGCCGCTTCGGCCTGGGCTGAAGCGGTATTCTGTGCCGAAACGGGCGCTGTTGTAAGAGCGGCGATTGCGGCGACCAGAGCAGCTGCGACTGTTTTTGTTAGCTTGGTCATGATTTTGGTCCCTTTGGGGTCTTGGATGAGATCAATCGATGGTCACATCGAAAGTGATGGCTTGGGTGGTTCCGCCTGCAACAGTACCCAGATCGACACTGATGCCGCTTGCATCGCTGGCCTCGCCGGCATCTGCATCCGCGCCATCTGTCAAAGGCGCGCTGTCGAGCGTGAGAGTTCCGGCGACATAGGTGGTGTCATCGGGAATAGCGTCGGTGATAACGAGATCATCGACCGAACCGCTTCCGGCGACCTCTGCGGTGATGGTAAAGGTGACGACAGAGCCGGGAACAGCGCTGGTTCCGCCAAATGGGTCAACGACGCTGGCCGCTTTGGTCAAAGTGACATCCGTCACACCGATAATCAGCGATCCTGTTGCATTGTCATCGGCGCCGCTTGCGCCAACGATTGCATCGCCGCCTCCTGCGCCCGCACCTGCAAATGTGGTACCCGGTGCGCCAGTGCCGGTAACCGCAGCGGCGGTCAGTTCAACATCGCTTTCATCGCCGTCAGACACGCCATTGGGCACGGTCACGATGACGAAAACGGTAAGACTTTCATCGGCTTGCAGGACATCTGTGGTCTCAGGCCCGGTCAAAATCACATCGACGCCGGGGTCATAGGTGCCGTTGCCATTCGTATCGACCGCGATGGAATCCACCACGCTGTCAAAGTCATTGCCGGCAACCGCAGGATTGGCCGCCAGCTCAAAGGCTTCGGGTCCATTACCCTGGTTGATAATTTCGAACGTAAGCACCGCTTCGCCGGGGCCCGTCGAAATCGGGCCAGGGTCAAGCGACGTCGCAGTGACATCCAAAAGCTCATCGACGCGCACAACAACCGTATTGGAATCGATGGTTTGTGTCCCGCTTCCATCATCATAGGTGGCCGATGCGGTGTTCTCGATAAGAGTTCCCGCATCAATCCCCGCAGCAAACGCGGGCGCTGCAAGTGTTACCGACGCCACAACGCATGTGGCCAAAAGCGAATGAGTGAGAACCTTTGTATTCATACCTAAGGCGAATACGGGAGAATGGTTATCGAAAAGTTAGGGAAGCGCGCAAAAGCCGCAGGAAACCAACGATTTTACATCTTTTATCGTGGTTTAGATGGTCGTAACCATCAGCCAAATTAGCCACTGCTTTACCGCGTGCGCAGCGTTCCGGACGCGCGCAAAATGCAATTCTCGATCACAAATTCTCAAAGCGCTTAGCGCGGCACGCCAGCACTGGTCATTGTGCGAATACTGGGATTTGAGATCTGAAATTTGGTAGCGGAGGAGGGACTCGAACCCCCGACACATGGATTATGATTCCACTGCTCTAACCACCTGAGCTACTCCGCCCCGAACCTGTCTTTGGTTGGTCTGACAGGGGCTGACGCGTGGCGCGTTACACCAAGCGAGCCGCGCACATAGGGCGCACCCCCGGCGCGGTCAAGCCGCTCCTACAATTGTTCTTTGCCGCGGAAAGACTGGCGCTTCACCAACTCCCATGGGCCATCGCGGTAAAGGTGCAATTCGAGCGCGGGAAACACAAACACCCCTTCATCCGCTTTCAGCTCAACCTCAAGCGCCAAAAGGCGCTGCAATTCGCGCGCTTCGCGTTTGGATACCTTGTTCTGCACAGTGATATGCGGGCGCGGTTCGTGCAGATCCTGCGATGTTAGGCTGCCGTGAAAATGGTCCGCTATCAGCTCTCGCAAGGACAAAATCGGCTGAGAAGCCAAAGCGATGGCCGTGCCTGTGCCAAGGTCCATGATACCGCTGACCGCGCCCTGCGGGGCTGCAAATTCGCCTGTGACGCGCGGCAGGAAGGTTTTGAGCTCGTCCAGCAGGGAAGGCGCAAAGGAATGGAACAGCGTTACATGCGCATGCAGATGATTGCGCTGTGCCGGATAATGCGCGCGGCGAAGGCCCTCAGCCCAGCTTTGAATATGAGGCGGCAGCGCCGCAGTAAGGATGAACGGACGCGCCATTAGCAGGCCGATATCTCGCCGCGCTCTCGGCGTTCTTGTTTAGGGTCCGCCGAGGACCGACGCACCATGTTGGACCATCGGTTCATCTCTACCAACGCTTGACCTCGATCACATCTCACCGCGTTCTCGGCTTTTTTGTTTAGTGTCCGCCGAGGACCGATGCGCATTGTTGGACCCTTGGCTCATTTCCGCCAACGTTTGGCCTCCATTACATCTCACCGCGTTCTCGGCGGAGTTGATACCAGCGTTCCACGGCCTGCTGATGGCCCTCATTGGTTGTGTTAAATTCGTGCCCGCCTGTGCCATCGGCCACCATGAACAGCGCATCGGTCGCCTCAGGATTGAGCACGGCGGCAATGCTTTCACGGCCCGGATTGGTGATGGGGCCTTCGGGAAGACCAATCAGCGTGTACGTGTTGTATCCATTCACCGCAGCAATCTCAGATTGCCGGATGCGGCGGCCGAGCGGCTTGCCTTTGGTGATGGGGTAAATGATCGTCGGGTCCGCTTGCAGCATCATGCCCGTCTTCAAACGGTTCGAATACAGGCCCGCAATCATCCGGCGTTCGGATGCTTTCCCCGTCTCTTTTTCAACGATGGAGGCAAGGATCAACGCCTCGCGCAGGGTATCGACAGCGATGTCCTCTTTACGCTTCGCCCAGGCCTCAGCCAAATACGCGTCCATCGCAGATTGCATATCGCTCACCAGCGAAGCACGCGTCTGGCCGCGTTCATAGGAATAGGTATCGGGCAGGATCGACCCTTCGAGCGGCACTTCAATCTCGCCTGTCAGCAAATCCTCAGCCATCAGGCGTTCGCGCACCAGAATAGACGGCATGCCTTCGGGGATCGTCACAAAGCGCCGGACAACATCGCCCGATTGAAACAGCGCCAGAATATCGCCCTGGCTCATTTCGGGCTTAAGCTGAAATTCGCCCGCCTTGATTGGCTCTGATGATCCGAACAGGCGGGCGTTCATAACGAAACCATCGGCAGAGGCGATATGCCCCTGCTCTTCCAGATCATTCGCGACCGAAGTGACCGACGCGCCATCAGGAATGATGAAGGCCGTTTCCTGCTTAACCGTGGCCGAACCCAAAAAGACGGAACCAAAAAACAGCGCCGCTGCAGCAAGGACGACAAAGCCGACGCCAGCAATCAGTCCAAGCCGCTTCATCTAATCAACCGCCAAGCTTTTGCATGATAATCGACGCGTTCGTCCCGCCAAAACCAAAGCTGTTGTTGAGCACCGCGTTCACTTCGCGCTTTTTGGCCACCAGCGGCACCAGATCAATGCCTTCGGTGCCGTCATCGGGATTGTGCAGATTGAGCGTTGGCGGAACAATCCCATCGCGCATTGCCAAAATGCAGAACACAGCCTCAACCGCGCCTGCCCCGCCCAGCAAATGCCCAATGGCAGATTTGGTTGAGCTCATCGAAGCACCGCTCAGATCATCGCCCAGCACGCGTTTGACGGCGGCCAATTCGATCGTGTCCGCCATGGTCGATGTGCCGTGCGCGTTGACATAATCAATATCGCCGGGGCCAAGGCCCGCTTTCTTCAAAGCCATCCGCATGGCAAGCTCTGCGCCTTTGCCTTCGGGATGCGGAGCCGTGACATGATAGGCGTCGCCCGACAGGCCGTATCCGGTCACCTCGGCATAGATCGTTGCGCCGCGCGCTTTGGCGTATTCGTATTCTTCGAGCACAACCACGCCCGCGCCCTCGCCCATAACGAACCCTTCGCGGTCCTTGTCATAGGGACGGCTTGCTTCGGTTGGGCGGTCGTTAAAGCTGGTGTTGAGCGCGCGCGCCTGAGCAAAGCCTGCAATGCCCAGCGGATTAACAGTGCTTTCCGCCCCGCCTGCCAGCATCACATCGGCATCATCCATCATAATCATGCGCGCAGCATCACCGATGGAATGCGCTCCGGTTGAACAGGCCGTC
Organism: Erythrobacter sp. JB1-15; assembly: GCF_057365035.1. Classification (NCBI taxonomy): domain Bacteria; kingdom Pseudomonadati; phylum Pseudomonadota; class Alphaproteobacteria; order Sphingomonadales; family Erythrobacteraceae; genus Erythrobacter; species Erythrobacter sp. JB1-15. The sequence continues at coordinate 2,490,743 of NZ_CP200295.1, read as the reverse complement.
ACCACAGCATGGTTTGGCCCCATAAAACCGTATTTGATCTGTACCTGCCCTGTGACCAGATTGATCAGGCGGCCGTGGACAAAATGCGGTGAAACGCGGCCCGGTCCGCGATTGTGCAAATTGACGCTTTCCAGCTCAATCCCCGGCAACCCGCCGATCCCTGCGCCAATGGAGCAGCCCACGCGCTCTTTTTGTTCGTCGGTAAGATCAAGCAATCCGGCATGTTCCAGCGCCTGTCCTGCGGCATCAATGCCATAGACGATGAACGGATCGACCTGCCGCTGGACTTTGCCATCGACACGCTTGTCTGCATCAAAACCCCAGGGGTGATCCTTATCCTTGACCTCGCACGCAATGGTGCATTTCTGCCCCTCTGTATCAAAGCGCGTGATCGGGCCTGCGCCGCTTTCGCCTGCAATCAGGTTTTTCCACGAGGTTTCAACATCCCCGCCCAAAGGCGTGACAAGTCCAAGCCCGGTTACCACCACACGGCGCATGCAATACTCTCCCAAAATCAAACAGGGGCCAAGAAATACAACAGGCCCGCACCCTTAAAAAAGGGCTCGGGCCTGCAAGATAGGTGCCCGCATAATTGCGGGACAGTCGGGACCGGATCGGCCCGAAAAGGCTTAGCCCTTGTGCTCTTCGATGAATTTTGTCGCATCGCCCACGGTCGAGATTTTCTCAGCCGCATCATCGGGGATTTCGACGCCAAATTCTTCTTCGAAAGCCATCACAAGTTCCACGATGTCGAGGCTGTCTGCGCCCAGATCATCAATGAAGCTGGCTTCTTGTGTGACTTTATCGCCTTCCACGCCAAGGTGTTCGACAACAATTTTCTGCACGCGGTCGGCAGTATCGCTCATGTGTTTCCCTCTTAATTCTGGGGGTTTGAAATCTATCGGATGCCCTAAAGGTCGGTTTCATTAAGTGCAAGTCAAGATGCGCACCGCAGAAAAGCGAAATTTGCCCGGTCAGGCAAACAAATCACGGCTATCCAGCAGCTCGGTGTCATCACGCAGAGCAAGACTGCGTAAAATCATATACTTATGCGCGCTGCCAAACATAATGACCGCTGTAAGCCCTTGCCCGGAAATCGTATCGAGCGCGCTGTTGATAAGATCAGTGTGCGCTTTGTTGATCTGCGTCCAGCCGCCCAGGCCCAGATCATCGTCGAAAAATCGCTGATAAGGGGTGCGTGATGCTTCGACGAGAAGATCAAATTCATCCGTGTGGATGAACAGCGGATCATCGCCCCTGCCCGCGATCGCGCGGGAATATTCCTGCAATGCAGCACGGTGCTCGGCCCATTGCTGCGCGCGCGCCGGATCGTTTTCTATACGCTTCAGTGCAGCGCTGCGATTATCGGCAATTTCGCGGGTCCAACCGGCTGTGCCGAGGATCCGGAAATCCATCTTGCGGCTTAGAGGGAAGACGACATCGGTGTATTCAGGAAAAACCTGCGTGCGCGGCTCGTCAATTTCCCCGGTTTCGCGAAACGAGGTCACGGCCTGATCAATCCTGTCAGGCGGAATTTCTGAGAGGATAACATCGGGATTGGCCGCACGCACCGCCTTGCGCAGCACATCGAGCGAGTAACGCTCACTTGTGCGGTGACGGCCATGGATAGCGCCCATGACAAATACGCGCGTCACGCCAGCAGGGCCGCTTTCGGCCAATGCGCAACCATAAAGCGGCAGAGCCGCCACAGAGCTAAATCCTGCAAAAATCGCGGAACGGCGAGAAAACGTCATCACCTGTCGTTAGCAGCAATGACTGATTTGGTTACAGATTAATCAGTTCCGGCTGGCTCAACCATTGCACCATCTGCTGTAGCTTCATCGACCTCAGGTGCAGATTGAACGCCGGATGAGGCAGAATAGCGCCGGGTCAGTATATCGGCGCGCTGCGCCAATTGGTCCTCTGCCTTCATCCAACCTTCCACCCGATCAACCGATTCCAGCGCCATGAGCTTTTGCGGTTCAATCACGAGCGCTCTTTCCAATAACGCCAAGGATGTGCCGAAATCCCCGGCGCGTTCATGGCACATAGCTGCATTGAACAAGACAGAGACCTGCGACGGATTGCCCACTTCAAGCGCCTTAAACGCTTCGCACGCAGCATCCTCATTCGATTTAGTGAGCTTTACAGCCGCTTTGAACGCTTTGCGATCCGCTTTTTCTAGACCTTTTCTCCGTTCCAAAATGCGATAGTCCCGCTCGTGGTAACGCGGGGCAAGCGCGTTGCGCATGCGCCATGCAAAGCTGCTGACCAACCCATCGGTGATTTCACTGATAGACGGCGGAGGTCCAATGTTGGCGCAAATCTCTTTCGTGCGATTGATTGAATCGCGTGAGGCATAGATGAGACGTCCATCCTGCCCTACGACTTCTATGTCGGGGTAAAACGTCACCTCGGTGCGGCTGCATTCATAGACATCGGTACGGTATCGAATGCATTTGCCATCATCATTCTTTTCGTCGCAATTGCGCTCTCGCTTGGGTTCCAGCTCAATCACTGATGCATCAACCCCGGCGCTGCCTTGAATGACCGCATCCACTGGCCCCGCACCCAATACAATCACGTCAAACCAGGGCTCGTCTTCCACCGTCGCTTTTCGCAAGGACTCTTTCAGCTCAAACGCAAGCTGGCTGCCTTTTGCGCCGCCAAGATCATCAACCGCGATCGCTTCCACATCAAGCGCTGCATCTGTGCCAGCTGGCAAATGCGCGCCCAATCGCAGCGTTTCAGCCTGCGCAGGAACCGCAGTGGCTAAAGCCGCCAGTGCGATCAAAGATGCTGTGTATTTGCCGTGTGCGCCCATGTTCTACCTCCCCAAATCTGGATGTCTATTGCGGGACCTAGATTAGAAAAGCATGAATGGCGCGTTTTTGCTGGGTCATAGGCAGAGCAAAGCGCCCTGCCCCTCCCCTTTACGAGTTCGGCTTTTTCGGCGGCTCCACAACACGGATCGAAAGCTCGCGCAATTGAGCAAGATCAACCTGCGAAGGCGCGCCCATCATCAGGTCTTCGCCCTTTTGGTTCATCGGGAACGCGATCACTTCGCGGATCGCCTCTTCACCGGCCAGCAGCATCACAATCCGGTCAATGCCCGGCGCAGACCCGCCATGCGGCGGCGCGCCCAGTTTGAACGCTTCGATCATGCCGCCAAATTCGCGGTCCACATCCTCTTTGGTGTAGCCCGCAATTTCGAACGCTTTGTACATGATATCGGGCCGGTGGTTCCGGATCGCGCCGGATGACAGCTCGTAACCGTTGCACACAATGTCATATTGCCACGCTTTGATGTCGAGCGGGTCCATTGTTTCGAGCGCGTCCATCTCGCCTTGCGGCATGGAAAACGGGTTGTGTGAAAAATCGACCTTCTTCGCGTCTTCATCATATTCGAACATGGGAAAATCGACGATCCAGCAGAACTTGAAGCAGCCTTCTTCGATCAATCCCAATTGTTCGCCGACCTGCGTGCGAGCAGCGCCAGCGAGTTTTGCAGCATCCGCTTCCTTACCGGCGGCAAAGAACAGACCATCATCATCACCTAGGCCGAGCTCGTCATAAAGCTTCGCCATCAGGTCCGGCCCGTGGTTTTTGGCAATCGGCCCGCCAAATTCGCCGCCTTTGCGCGTGACATATCCAAGGCCAGCAAAGCCCTCGCCCCGCGCCCAGTTGTTCATATCATCGAAGAACTTACGGCTTTTCTCGTTGGTTTTGGGCGCCGGCACAACGCGCACCACACCGCCGCCGCCAACGATTTTTTCAAACAGGCCAAAACCCGATTTTTCAAAGTGGCTGGTAACATCCGAGATGATCAGGGGGTTGCGCAAATCGGGCTTGTCGCTGCCGTATTTCAGCATCGCCTCGGCGTAAGGGATACGCGGGAATTCACCCACAGGCGTCACTGTCTTGCCACCGGCAAATTCTGCAAACAGGCCGCCAAGCACAGGCTCCAGCGCCTGAAACACGTCTTCCTGCGTCACAAAGCTCATTTCAAAATCGAGCTGGTAGAACTCAAGTGAACGATCAGCGCGCAAATCTTCATCGCGGAAACAAGGCGCGATCTGGAAATAGCGGTCAAAACCCGACACCATGAGCATCTGCTTGAACATCTGCGGCGCTTGCGGAAGTGCGTAGAATTTGCCTTGCTGCATCCGCGACGGCACCAGAAAATCGCGCGCACCTTCGGGGCTGGACGCGGTAAGGATTGGCGTTTGAAACTCGGTAAAGCCTTGTTCCACCATCCGGTTGCGGATCGAGGAAATGACCTGAGATCGCAGCACGATATTGCGGTGCATGGTTTCACGCCGCAGATCGAGGAAACGGTATTTCAGGCGAATGTCTTCTGGATAGTCCTGCTCACCTGCAACCGGCATCGGCAGCTCTTCAGCGGCAGACTGCACCGTGATCGCGCGCGCAAACACTTCGATATCGCCAGTCGGCAAATCCTTGTTCACCGTTTCGGGCGTGCGCGCCTTTACCTCGCCATCAATGGTCACCACCGATTCAGCGCGCAGGCTTTCAAACACTGGCAGAGCAGGCGAATCTTCGTCCGCAACAATCTGCGTAATCCCATAGTGATCGCGCAAATCGACAAACAGCACCCCGCCATGATCGCGGATGCGGTGGATCCAGCCGGACAAGCGAACGGTTTCGCCAACGTGGCTGGCGCGCAGATCAGCGCATTTGTGAGAGCGGTATGCGTGCATGGTCATCGTGGTCGTGTTTCTCAATATTTGTGAACGTCGAAGCGAAGAGCTTTTGCGTGCTCTCGCTCCCATTGCCGCGCGCTCTAGCGGTTCACCTGCAATCGGTCACCCCCTTCAAGTTTTTTGACCCGTTATTCCCAAACGCTGCGCTTTTCATATTGAGCATAATCAAAGCGAGGGGGGCAAGTTTATGAAACAAGCGGGCATCATCATTGCAGCGGCAAGTGTATCACTGGCTGGATGCAGCGATTTCAAGGAAGGGTTTGAGGAAGGGTTCGAAGAGCAAACTGAGGCGGCGGCGCAAACAGAACCGCTCGACACCTCGGCCGCAGCATACACGGAAGTGACCCGCTGCATGGTCGTTAACGAGCGCCTGACAACGATCTATAACATTGTGGCCGAAACAAGCGATAGTGAGGAACAGAAGCGATCCATCGCTGAAATTGCGACCAAAAAGGCGGCAAATGCCGAGGAATTCGGAGTTCTTCTCGATCAGATGATTGAGGCAAGCAAGCTGGATGATAAAGCGCGCTCTCAGGTCGCGAAGGCGGTTTCAAGCGAGATGAAGGCAATCGAAAATGACAACGAATTCGTAGAAATGGCCGAAGCATTTGAGGCAATCGCGGCCCAATGCGATGAAGATTATGTCACGGTGGATGTGCCCGGTTGATCAGGACCACTCGCGGCGGAAACCGAAAACCGGAACGGACCGCTTAATCACCGCAATTGTGGGCAGTGTGGAGGCCAGCCCTAAACAGATATCAATTTTCTGCGTAACACTCTAAGCGCGTGGCCGATGGCGGCTGCGCCTTTGAAACCCCATGGACCAGGATTGGGTCCGCGAGCGGCACTCCGCTCAAACGCAAGAGATGATATGAAAATTCATGATCTGATTACCACCACCGATGCTCTTTCCGATTTGTGCGACCGATTGGCGCAATCCGAATTTGTCGCGGTCGATACAGAATTCATGCGCGAAAACACCTATTGGCCGGAATTGTGCCTGGTGCAGATCGCCAACACCGAAGAAGCCGCCGCGATTGATCCGCTGGCAGACGGGCTGGATATGACCCCGCTGCTCAATCTGCTGTGCGAAAACGATGACGTGTTGAAAGTCTTCCATGCAGGCGGGCAAGATGTTGAGATCATCGTCAATATGACGGGCAAAACGCCTTTCCCGATTTTCGATACGCAAATTGCGATGATGGCCATCAGCCAGTCGGAACAGATCGGCTATGCCAATTTGGTGGAAACCTGGCTGAATATCACCATCGACAAGGGCGCACGGTTTACCGATTGGAGCCGCCGTCCGCTGACCGATCGGCAGATCGAATATGCGATTGGCGATGTGACGCATCTGTCGAAGATTTTCCCCAAGATACTGAAAAAACTGATAAAAACAGATCGCGGCAATTGGCTCAATGCCGAAATGGAAAAACTCGCCGATGCCTCGCGCTATCTGATTGATCCTGACAATTCGTGGAAGCGCATCCGATCACCGGGGCGCAATCCGCAAGTGCTGGGCCGGTTAAAAGCGCTTGCCGCGTGGCGCGAGGGCGAAGCGCAGCACAAGAACATTCCGCGCGGGCGAATTATGCGCGATGAAACCCTGGCTGACATTGCATCGCATCCGCCGAAAAAACAGGGCGATCTGGCCAAGGTTCGCGGGCTTTCCAGCGCGTGGAAAGACAATGATATTGGCAAGCGGCTGATGAAAATCATCGCCGATGCACAGCCTCTGCCCAAATCGGAAATGCCCGAAAAAATGAAACGCGGCGCGCCTTTGGGTAAAGAAGGCGCGCTGGTTGCCGACCTGCTCAAATTGCTGCTCAAAATCCGCGCGCGCGAAATTGATGTCGCAGCCCGCTTGCTAACCCGCGCAGATGAGATGGAAGCGCTGGCCGCCGGTGTGCGCGATCTGTCAGTGCTGCAAGGCTGGCGGTATGAAGTGTTCGGCAAAGATGCGCTGGAACTTGTCGAAGGCAAAACCGCCTTTGCCGTGCGCGAAGGCAAGCTCACCATGACCCATATCGACGACATGCAAGCCAGCATGGAAGAAGCGCTGGCAGCCGAGTGAGCCGGCGGTGAGCACCTATCTCCCCACGATCAAACAGCTGCAATATCTCGTCGCCTTGCATGAACACGGCCATTTCGGGCGTGCGGCAGATGCGTGTTATGTGTCGCAATCGACGCTGTCGGCTGGCCTGCGCGAATTGGAATCGCTGTTGGGCGTGACCTTGGTTGAACGATCGCGCCGGGTGGTGCGCTTTACGTCATTGGGTGAACAGGTCGTGCAAAAAGCAGGCCGGCTGCTGCGCGAGGCAGAGGAATTGTCCGATCTGGTCCAGGCATCGGGCAAGCCTTTATCCGGGCAATTGCGCATGAGCGTAATCCCGACCATCGCGCCATTTATGCTGCCACGGTTTCTGCCGCGTCTGCGCGAAGAACGGCCCGATCTCAAATTGATGCTGCGCGAGGAAACCAGCCAGGATGCGATGGAATCGCTCACGCATGGCCGGGTGGATTGCGTGCTGTTGGCTTTGCCGTTCGACACCGGTGATGCCGCGATTGAGCATATCAGCGATGACCGGCTGTTCGTCGCCTTTCCCAAGGATGACCCGCGCGATCCCCCTGCCCTGATCCCGCCTGACATGATCGAACCTGCGATTTCCGAAGGGCGCTTATTGCTGCTCGAAGATGGGCACTGCCTGCGCGATCATGCTCTGGCGGCGTGCAACCGGTCTGAATTGCGCGCCAGCGCGGCGATGATCGGGACGAGCCTTCACACCTTGGTGCAAATGGTCGACCACGATCTGGGGCTGACAATGCTGCCCGAAATGGCGATTGAGGCTGGTATTCTTGGCGGCACGAATGTCGTTGCGCGCCCTGTCAAAAGCGACACAGCACGGCGAGAGATTGTGCTGGTGTGGCGTAAAAACTCCCCGCGTGAGGCTGATTTCAAGCTGCTTGCCGAAGAATTGCGCGCCGGATAAGGGGTTTTACGAGGGCGCCGCGGCGTTTTCGGAAAGCTCCTGTTAACTCTTCCCGGCAACACGATGCCAAATGGTTTACGCTATTTAACGTCCCGAACTTGAGCGATTTGGGGCTGAAAACATGGGTAAATTTTCCAAACTTCTCTGTATTCTCACAGCGTTTTTCGCAAGCAGCGCAGCCATGGCCAGCGATACAAGCTGGACGATTTCGGATGCCGACGGGCAAGTGACCGTCACGCGCGGCAACAAACCGATCTATGGCGCGCAAGGCACCGTCTTGCAGCCCGGCGATGTGATCAGCACCAGCAAAACAGCGCGCGCTGTGCTGGTGCGCGGCGGGAAATTCGTCGTGATCGATCCGGGCAAGAAAATGCGCATCGCAAAGCCCAAGGACAAAAGCAGGGTCGCGCAGATCTTTGAGTATCTGGGCGGGCTGGTTTCGTCAGGATCAAAGCAGAACACGTTTAACGCAGGCACATCAGCGGCTGTGGTGAAAGGCCTTGGCGATGGGATCGACAAAGGCGCTTCGGCATCGGCGAGCGGACAGTCTGCCAAGGCAAGCGAAGATGATCCGGCCATGTGGAAACCTGTTGAACCGCAAAACCTCTAAGGCTCGCCCCGGTTCTCCTACCAGTAAACTGACGTGAAAAAAGGGCGGAACAGCATCAACTGTTCCGCCCTTTTTGTGTTAGCAATCGCAATCTGCGAAGCGGACCTTAAAGCCCGTCAACACTCTTGCTGACCAGCACATTCACAGCCACGCGGCGGTTTTGCGAACGGCCATAAGCGGTTGAATTGTCCGCCGTCGGATCAGAATCGGCAAAGCCCGAAGGTGCCAGCATCCGCCACGGCTTCCATCCGCATTGCTGCTGAAGGTAATTCACAACCCGGCCAGCGCGCTTTTCGCTGAGCGTTTGGTTCACTTCATAGCTTCCGGTTGAATCGGTGTAACCAACCACCAGCAGGAGCGCATTGTCCATCGCTTCTGCCTGGGCAGCCGCCTGACACAGTTCGCCGCGCGCTTGATCGGACAGATTAAACTTGCCCGTGTCGAAGAACACATTGGTGGTGCCGCGCACATTGTATTTGTCAATGTCGCCAAACCGTCCGCGAAGAGCTTCGGCAGCGGCAGCATTGGCAGCGATGTCAGCTTCGTTCTGGCCGAAACGCTGATTGGTGCCGCTGCGGATCATGTTTGCGGTGCGCAGATCCTTGTTCTTCAGCGCAATCTTTGTCGCAACAAGCGATCCGGCCCATTCCACCGTGTCCACTTTGACAGGCAGGCCGTTCAGCAGTGCATCAGCGCCCAGATTGTCACGGTTGAGGCCGAGAAAGCCGCCCGATGCGCGGATTTGGGTGCCTTCGCTCAATGTCACCACGGTGTTGGTGCCGTCGTTCAAAGTCACTTGCAGATCGCTGCCAGTGCGCGCCGAGATGATGCCTTCGACATCCGGCCCTTCGGTAAGGCCATCAAGATCAGCAGGCGGCGAACCGACAACAGTGGTCAGCACTTCGCCCTGTTCGGCAGCGGCCGGCTGGCCGTAGGTTTCCTGCGCTGCGACGCCGAAAGATGCGGTCCCTGCGATCATGGCAGTTGCAGCCAGCGCGGCTGCGCTTTTCGTTGTGAAAGTCATTTTGATACTCCTTAACCTGTATCACGAACAATGCGCGGGAGGGTGTTTCCCTTTGCAAGACATCTTGAATGTGCCCCATTCCTGCAAAACGGCATTGATCCGTGTGAATCCCTGTTGGTGTGGTCCTCTTTTTAACGTGAACATAAGCCGGAGTGCCTAACCACAGCTCTCGTCCACAAACGCCAAATGACGCTGTGACATTGCGCGTAAATGAATGGTTCTTTCAAAAACAGGGGCCAGACAGACAGCCAGAGAGCAACTTGCGATGAACCGTTAATCTTCGCGTGAGCCTCGGCTGATCGCGGGCTCATTCCATATGTTTCAGGCCAACGCGCAGATAATCCCACCCGGTGATGCAGGTCAGCACGGCAGCCGCCCACAATGTCGTCAGCCCGATCACATGCATCCAATTGTCCGCAAATGTCCCGCAATCAGCCGCCAGCGATTGGCAAGGCTGGCCATGAAGCGCGCCGCCCAGGATCAGCGCGGCAAGGCTGATGAGCTGAAATGTCGTTTTCCATTTGGCCAGTTTTGAGACCGGAACCGATATCTGGATGCCGCCCAGAAATTCGCGCAATCCCGATACGGCAATTTCCCGGATCAGGATCACTGCCCCTGCGATGACATGGATATCGCCCACATAGGGGCCGCGCAGATATCCTTGCGCTGTCAGGATCAAAATGACCGATGCGACCATAATCTTATCGGCAATCGGATCGAGAAAGATGCCGAGTTTTGAAACGGTCCCCTGCGCCCGGGCAAGATAGCCATCGAAAAAGTCAGTGATCGCAATCCCGCAATACAATAGAAATCCGATCAGATATCCCAGCTTCCATTCGGGCCACCACAGGAAGAAGCCCAGCAATGGCACAGCCAGAATGCGCGACAGCGTAAGGATGTTGGGCAAAGTCAGCATAACGTTCACAATCCCTTAGCCGCTCTGACCTATAAGCCAAAGGGTAAGCGCGCAGGCCATGCACAGGACTTGTGCAGGCCGCCTTGATCGATTGGGGTTCATCGCTATGTCAAACGATCACGGGGAAACAGCGCAGGGTTAGCCATCTCGCTCTAACGCATGACAACATCGACAAACCTGATGCGCCAAAAGCGCTTTTTGCCGCTTATGGTCACGCAGTTTTTCAACGCGTTCAACGATAACCTGTTCAAAACCGCGCTGGTATTGTTCGTGGTGTATTCGGTTTATAATGATGAAAAAAGGAAGCTTTGTTCAGCGGGCTGGCTTCTGTCATCTTTATCGTGCCGTTTGTGATTATGTCAGCGCTTGCCGGGCAATTGGCCGATACGCGCGACAAGGCCGCGATCATCCGAACCGTGAAAATCTGCGAGATAGGCTGGGCCACGCTCGGCGCGATCGGGCTGTTTATGGCCTGGCAAGGCATTGCGGTGGATATGGTTGCGATCCCGCTTTTGCTGTTCGTGGTGTTTTTGGCTGCGGCGCAATCGACATTTCTTGGCCCCATCAAATACGCAATCCTGCCCCAGCACCTTGAAAAAGAAGAAGTGCTGCCCGGCACCGGATTGATCGAAGCGGGCACTTATATCGCGATCCTGACGGGCACGATCCTGGCCGGGTTTATCTCTGTCGAAGTGGCGATGGTGCTGGTCGTGCTGACATCTTTTGTCGGCTATTTTGTTTCGCGCTTCGTGCCGGACGCCCCGCCGCAAAGCGATTATGAAATGCATTTCCCGGTGATCGAGCCATGGCTGAAAAAGCCGATGAACCCGGTGATGCGCATTTTGAGCGCGCCGCATACCCTCATCCGCGATCAGGCCGTGATGAGCTGGCGATTGATCCGCGACACGCGGGACAACCGCGAGATTTGGCTTTCCATCGTCGCCATCAGCTTTTTCTGGACGATTGGCGCGGTGCTGTTCATCCAGTTTCCGCCGCTTGCCAAAAACCAGCTGCTTGCCAGCAAAGAGGTTGCCAGCCTGTTTCTGGTGATCTTTTCTGTCGGCATTGCGATTGGATCAGTGGGCATCAACGCTTTGCTGAAAGGCGAAGTGTCTGCGCGTTATTCGCCGTTCTCGGTGGTCGTAATGGGCGGGTTTGTGCTTGGCTTTTACATCGTTGCCAAAGCTTGGGTGCCCAATGCAGCGGGTCAATTGCTACCAGTGCAGGAATGGATTTTGGAACCGCTCGCGATCCCGCTTTCCCTGATGCTGCTGGGCATATCAACAGCGGGCGGGTTTTTTGTGGTGCCGCTTTATGCGTTTTTGACGACGCGCTGCGAACACGATGCCGCATCGCGCACGATTGCGGCCAACAATATCGTCAATTCGCTATCGATGGTGGTCGGATCAATCTTTGCCATCGGGCTTACGAGCATCGGCATACCCGTCGTCGATCAATTGCTGTTCGCAGCCGCCATGACCGTGGTGGCAGCATGGCTTGGCTGGGTACTTTATAAAGCCGAGAAAGAGGCCGGCGCAGCGCGCAGCCTGCAAGGCGCAGAGGCCGATACCCCTAAATAATAAAGGCGAGGATCGCCGCCGTTGCCGCAACATAGGTTGTCGCCGCACCGCGCACGTCATCTTTCGTCAATTGCCACAGCGCCTCTGCCGGGATGTCGTGCAGATCTTCGCGCACATGGGCGGGAAGCGTCGCGCGGAAAGGATGATTGGCCTGCTCATCGGTGAGGACGAGCGCCCTGCGGCCTTCCGAGAACCGCGGATTGGCAGCCGGCGCGAGTGTTTTAGCGCCTTCTGGATCGCGAGTGGGCCGAATGCGAACTTGGGTAAGACTTGCAAAAGACATAAGCGTAATCTTAAGACTTTTTTAACGATTGCCCAGCCCGGTTCGCGGCCATGTTGCACAGCGGGACAGTTAGCCCCGCCTTTAACCGCGTTGATTGACCATGCCCGCCTCGCTAAGCGCTAGGACGCAAGGGAGAGCGCGCCATTATGACAATGCAACACACCAAACGGGCAGGCGATTTGCTGGTCGAATGTCTGGCCATACAAGGGACCGACCGGGTTTTTACCGTGCCGGGGGAGAGCTTTCTCGCGGTGCTCGATGCGCTGCATGATGCCGGCGGAATTGATACTGTGACTGTGCGCCAGGAAGGCGGCGCGGCCTTTATGGCGTGCGCGGACGGCGCGCTGAGCGCAGGCGAAACGCTGCGGCCCGGCATCGCCTTTGTCACACGCGGCCCCGGCGCGACCAATGCGAGCATAGGCGTGCATGTGGCGCATCAGGATTCGCAGCCGATGATCCTGTTTGTCGGCGATGTCGCGCGCGATATGCGCGATCGCGAAGGGTTTCAGGAGATCGACTTTCCTGCTTTCTTTGGCCCCATTTCCAAATGGGCAGCGCGCATTGATGATCCGCTGCGCATTCCTGAATATATCGCGCGCGCTTACTCGGTTGCCATTTCCGGGCGGCCCGGCCCTGTCGTGCTTGCCCTGCCCGAAGATATGCTTTGCGATGAAGTGCCAGCTGACCTTGTCCCGCGCCCCGCGGTCACTCGCCCTGCCCAGGCCGTGTGCCCGGATGCCATGCAAGCGATGTTCGCGATGATCGCCGATGCGGCCAGCCCCGTGGCGATCATTGGCGGAGCAGGCTGGAACGCGAAAGCGCGCGATCATTTTGAAAGCTTTGCCGAGAAAATCGGCCTGCCCGTTGCGACCGCTTTTCGCCGGCAGGATGCGATTGCGCCGTCTTCACCTGTCTATGCTGGCAATCTGGGATATGGCCCCAATCCCAAACTGGTGGCCCGCGTGAAAGATGCTGACCTGATCCTTGCCGTGGGTGCGCGCTTGGGCGAGGCGACCACCGATGGATACACTGTCCCTGCGCCCAAAACAGGCGCCGATGCCGCCAATCAAAAGCTGATCCACATCCACCCTGACCCCAATGAGCTCGGCAGCGTCTACCCGGCCGATCTCGCCATGGCATGCAGCATGGACGAATTTGCCGAGGCCGCCAGCCTGTGGGACGATGCCAGCATCATCCCCTTTGATGCAGGCGCGAGCGCGCACCGCGAATGGCAGCAATGGGCCAGCCATACCCCTGCTGACAATCCCCCCGCCCTCGACATGGCAGCCTGCGTCACAGCAATGCGAGAGTCCTTGCCGCCGGACACCATCATCTGCAACGGAGCGGGCAATTTCGCCGGATGGTGGCACCGGTATTGGCGCTATCAGGGCCACCCCACTCAGCTTGCCCCAACATCAGGCGCGATGGGGTACGGGGTGCCCGCCAGCATTGCAGCAGCGCTCAGATATCCGGACCGCACAGTCGTAGCGGTCGCAGGCGATGGCGATTTTCTGATGAACGGCCAGGAATTGGCGACCGCTGCGCAATATGGCGCAAACCTGCTGGTGCTGGTGGTCGATAACGGAGCTTACGGCACTATCCGCATGCATCAGGAGCGCGATTATCCCACGCGCGTTTCTGCCACCGAGCTGACCAATCCAGATTTCGCAGCGCTCGGCGCAGCTTTTGGCGGATGGTCCGCTGCAGTTTCAACCACGGCCGAATTCGAAGAGGCCCTGGCCCAAGCGACTGCCAAAAAGGGCCTGCGCCTGATCCATCTAAAGATTGATGTCGAACAGCTCGCCGCCAGCGGAGCGACCATTTCAGGGCTTCGAGCGCGCGGGTAGCCCCTCCATCACCTCTGCCTCAATCATCTGCCATATTGCAGATGATGTCCCATTCCTCCGGCGTGATTTTGGCCACCGATAAGCGCGACAATCGCACCAGTTCGCAATTGGCCAGTTCGGGCACAGCCTTGATCTGTTTCAAAGTCACCGGATTATCAAACTTGCGGCTAGGCTTGATCTTCACCGCATCCCATTTGCCGGTTTCATCGGTGGGGTCCATAATGCCGGACACCGAAACCTTTGCGATGCCAACAATTTCCAGCCCTTCGCGTGAATGGTAGAAGAACGCCTCATCCCCCACTTCCATCGCGCGCAGGTTCAGCTTTGCCGAATGGTTGCGCACCCCGTCCCAAGTGCCTTCCGCCTCTTCGACCAGATCATCCCAGCTGTATTTGAACGGTTCGGATTTCATCAGCCAGTAATTGGGGCGAGTATTGGCCACACCTAACCTCCTAATTCATTGATCGCGGCAGTAAATCTGTAGATGTTCTGCTTAAACGCGCAGCGCAAAGATCGCCACCCTTAGGCAACCCCTTCGCAGCGTTAGTGAGGTGTTAACACTTTATTTATCACATCCACCTAGTTGTTTCATATGGATAAGGGCAGCAAATGGGGACCGCGCTTCACCTGAAGCATGGTAGTGCAATTAGTGGCAACCAAACACGCATCTGACCGTCTGAGCATCGCCAATCGCGATATCGTCGCACTAGGCATTGCTACGGCTGCGATTATCCTGTTCGTCGGCACAGGCGGATCGGTGTTGCCCAGTGTGGTTGCGGCCCTTTTGGCTGGCGGAAAAGGCCCGGATTTCCTGCTCGTCAACGCTCTGCTTTTGAATGTCGCGCTGATCATCTTTGGCTGGCGCCGTTATCGCCAGCTGACCATGGAAATCCGTGAACGCGAAGATGCCGAAGACCGCGCGCGCCGCTTGGCCGAAATCGACCCGCTGACCGGATGCCTCAATCGCCGCAGCATGGCCGAAGCCACGTTGGAGACCAAAGATATCGCGAATGATCGCGGTTTGGGCATTGCCTATGCGATGGTCGATATCGATAACTTCAAAAAAATAAACGACATTCATGGCCATATGGCAGGCGATCAATTGCTGATGGCTTTAACCAAGCGGCTGAAAGAACTGCTGCCAGCAGACACCCCGCTGGCGCGTCTGGGCGGCGATGAATTTGCTTTTGCCGTGCCGTTCGACAAAACGCAGCAGGACCGCGTCGATGATCTGGTCATCCGTTTGTTCGAAAAACTGGCCACGCCGTTTGAACTGAACACCATCACTGCCCATGCGACGATTTCTATCGGGCTCGCGCATGAATTTGATGCTCTGGCGAAAGACCCGCAGGAAAGCGAATGCGATCGGCTGATGCATATGGCGGACATCGCCATGTATCACGCCAAGAAAGAAGGCAAAAACCGGTTCTGCTGGTTTGAACCTTCGATGGAAAATGAACTGCGTTTTCGCAACCAGCTGGAAACGGGCATCCGCGCCGGATTGAAACGCGACGAATTCGTCCCTTATTACGAACAGCAGGTTGATCTGGAAACGGGCACGCTGGTCGGGTTTGAAGTGCTGGCGCGCTGGCAGTCGCCCGAACTGGGTTTGATGAGCCCAGAATTGTTCATCCCCATCGCCGAGGAAATTGGCGTTATCAATGAATTGTCCGATGTGCTGATGCGCAAGGCATTTGCCGATGCGCGCCATTGGGATCCTTCGATTTCGATTTCGGTCAATATCTCGCCTGTGCAATTGCGCGATCCGTGGTTTGCGCAAAAACTGCTCAAAACCTTGGTCGAATGCGATTTTCCCCCGCAGCGCCTCGAAATCGAAATCACCGAAAGCTGTCTGCACGATAACATCGCCATGGTGCGTTCGATGATTACCAGCCTGCGCAATCAGGGCGTTCGCGTCAGCCTTGATGATTTTGGCACCGGCTATGCCAGCCTTGAACAATTGCAAAGCCTGCCGTTTGACCGTTTGAAAATTGACCGATCTTTCATTCGCGATCTGACCAATTCTTCCAGCAACACCACCGTGGTTGATGCGATTGTGGCGTTGGGCAATGGATTGGGGATGCCGATCACCGCCGAAGGGATCGAGGATCAGGCGACGCTGGACGCGCTCAAAAGCAAAGGCGGGTTCAAAGGGCAAGGCTATCTGTATGGTCAGCCTGAAAGCGCGCTGGATGTGTGCAAGCGGCTGGGCCAATCGGGCCAATTGCTGGTCAATGCCGCGCCTGAAGATCTTGAAATCACTGCCGCGCCTGCCTCCTCTGATGAAGAGGACGACATCGCAGACCTGCGCCAGGATCATCGCCCCGATTGGCGCCGCACCGCGAGCCAATAAAGCGCCTGTTAGGGCCCCCGCTACATCGCCCAATAAATCACGGCACCGCACAAGACTGGACGATTGCCTTTGCCATGCATAAATGCGCTGGCAAGACCATGCGCATTCCCTTCATCAAAATGCACGGGCTTGGCAATGATTTCGTCGTGCTTGACGGGCGCGGTGAGGCATTGCCCGCCATGACTGCAACTGCCGCGCGCGCGCTGGCTGACAGGCGTACCGGTGTGGGCTGCGATCAGGTGATTGTGCTTGAGCTGTCAGACACTGCCGATTTCCGTATGCGGATATTCAATTCAGATGGCAGCGAGGTTGAGGCCTGCGGCAATGCTGCGCGCGCTGTAGCGATCCTGCACGGCGAACCTGCGCGCGTTGAAACGGGCGGAGGGGTCATTGCCCTCACCCCGTCTGAAACCGGCGCCAGCGTCGATATGGGCGTGCCCCGGTTCGATTGGGAGGCGATCCCGCTTGCCTTCCCGATGGACACCGCCGCCATGCCGCTTGCCTGGGGCGAAGGAGGCGCAAAGCTTGAAGCGCCCATGGCGGTCAATGTCGGCAATCCGCATGCCGTATTTGTGGTGGATGATGCCGACGGGGTCGATCTGGCCGCAATCGGCCCGCTGATAGAGACCGATGCCGCATTTGCCCAAGGGGTTAACGTTAACGTTTTAAGCCTTGCTGGCGGCAATCATATCAAACTGCATGTGTGGGAACGCGGCGCAGGTCTGACCCGCGCGTGCGGCACAGGCGCCTGCGCGAGCGCCGCCGTCGCCATTGCCAAAGGTATCGTGCAAAGCCCGGTGACTGTCACTCTGCCCGGCGGCGATCTGGTGATTGAGTGGGAGCGCGGCGGCTCCATCACCATGACAGGCCCCGCGGCAGAGGCGTTTCGCGGCACTATCGAATGGGATGATTACGCATGAGCGCGCCTCCCCGTACTGCCACCCCTCAGCCAGCGCCTACTCGCCCAGCAACGTCACGCGCCGAGGTCATCAATCTGGGCTGCCGTTTGAACACAGCCGAAGCCGAACGCATGCGCGCCATGCTCGCCAAGGAGAGCGATCTGGTGGTCGTCAATTCGTGCGCGGTCACATCAGAGGCCGTGCGCCAGACCCGTCAGGCCATCCGCAAAGCCCGGCGCGAACGCCCCGATGCGCGTCTGATCGTCACCGGCTGCGCCGCCGATATCGAGCGCGAGGCTTTGGGCGCGATGGACGAGGTCGATGGGCTGGTTGCCAATGCGGCAAAGCTTGATCCGCGCAGTTTTAACATCGCGGCAGAAAAGGCTCCGCTGGCCCCCACAAAAACGCGCGCGTTTATCGCAGTGCAAAATGGCTGCGATCACGCCTGCACGTTCTGCGTGATCCCTCAAGGGCGCGGGAAAAGCCGGTCCCTCAGTGTGGCCGAAGTGCTCGAACAGGTGGAACAGCACCTCGATTTGGGGGCTAAGGAAATTGTCCTAACGGGTGTTGATCTTACAAGTTGGGGACATGATATTTCCAACACGCCTGTTCTGGGCGATCTTGTGTCCGCTATCCTGAATGTACTTAGCCAACGAGCAAGGTTGCGCCTGTCATCCATGGACGGGATCGAAATTGACCCACTACTCGAAGATCTGATCGCCTCAGACCAGCGGATAATGCCGCATATCCACCTGTCCTTGCAGCACGGCGCAGACCTGATCCTAAAGCGCATGAAACGCCGCCATTTGCGCCAAGATGCAGTGCGATTGGTTGATCGGTTAAAAGCGCGCCGGCCCGATATCGCAGTGGGGGCAGATCTGATGGCAGGCTTTCCAACCGAAAGCAGCGAGCATCACGGCGAAAACCTCTCAATCATCCGCGAGCTTGATATCGTCCACGGCCACGTCTTCCCTTTCTCCCCCGCCCCGGCACGCCCGCTGCGCGCATGCCGCAATTGGACCGCTCGGCAATCAAAAGCCGCGCAGGCGAATTGCGCGCCGCCATCGCCGATATCCGGGCGGACTGGCTGGCTTCCCATGTGGGCAATTCGCAAAGCGTCCTCGCCGAACGCGATGGCACAGGCTATGCGCCGGACTATGCAAGAATTGCTTTGCCCCCCGAAACGCCCGCAGGCTCCATCGTGAACGTCACTCCAACCCGCATTGAACAAGGGCTGCTGCGATGAGCGAGGCACCTGCTGGATGGAGCGACAAGCTGCTTGGCGGCTTTCGCAAGACGTCTGAACGCCTTGGCGAAAATCTGTCAGGCCTGGCTGGCGGCGGCAAATTATCGGATGACGAGCTCGACAATATCGAAGACGCGCTCATAATCTCGGACCTCGGCCCGGCTGCGGCAAGCCGTATCCGTGCCAAGCTGGCCGAGAAGCGTTTTGGCAGCGCGATCACCGAAACCGAGCTTAAAGAGGCGGTAGCTGAAGAAATCGCAGAAATCCTGCGCCCGGTGGCAAAACCGTTGGAAGTCACCGCTTTCCCAAGGCCGCAGGTCATCCTTGTGATCGGGGTCAATGGCTCGGGCAAAACCACCACCATCGCAAAGCTCGCCCATCTGTTTATGGAAGACGATTACGGCGTGCTGCTCGCCGCTGGCGACACTTTCCGCGCTGCGGCCATTGGCCAATTGGCAACCTGGGCAGAGCGGGCCGGCGTCGATATTGTTAAAGGGCCGGAAGGCGGCGATCCGGCATCCATCGTGTTCGATGCGGTAAAGCAGGCCACCGATACAGGGATCGACGCACTGGTGGTCGACACCGCAGGCCGCCTTCAGAACAAAGCCGAGCTGATGGACGAGCTGGCGAAAATTCGCCGCGTTCTTGGCCGCTTGAACGAGGCCGCGCCGCATGATGTGGTGCTGGTTCTGGATGCCACTAATGGTCAGAACGCGCTGAGCCAGATTGATGTCTTCAAGGAAGTCGCAGGGGTCACAGGCCTCATCATGACCAAGCTTGACGGGACAGCGCGCGGCGGTGTGCTTGTCGCAGCGGCTGAGCAGTATGGCCTGCCGATCCATGCGATCGGCGTGGGAGAGAAAATGGAAGATTTGCGCCCCTTCGATCCCGATCTTGTTGCGCGTGTTATCGCTGGGGTCGCGTGATGTCTGAACCGCAAACCGATAAAGCTGCGGAGAAAAAGCCGGCTTCGGGATGGCTGAATGTCGTCATCGATTACGGGCCCTTGCTTGTGTTCCTTGGGGTTTATCGCTGGAATGCGCCTGGTGATCCGAACCCGGCAGGCGAGCTGGTCGCGATAATTTCCGGGACAATTGCTTTCATGGTCGCCGCTGTCGCAGCATTGATCGCAAGCCGCACACTGCTCGGCAAAATCTCGCCCATGCTGTGGTTTTCGACCGCACTGATTGTCGGATTTGGCGCGCTCACCATTCTGTTTGGCGACCCTGTCTTTGTGCAGCTTAAGCCGACCATCATTTACAGCGTTTTCGGCGTGGCATTGCTCGCTGGATATGCAATGGGCCGCCCGCTGCTGAAAATCCTGCTGGAGGCCGCCTTTGAAGGGCTCTCGAACGAAGGCTGGCTCAAACTGTCCCGCAACTGGGGCGTCTTTTTCCTTTTATTGGCCGGCTTGAACGAGGGCCTGCGCGCGTTTCTCTCATTTGAGGGCTGGCTATGGGCAAAGCTGTGGGTGTTTCTGCCGCTATCGTTCCTCTTCACCTTCTCGCAGATCCCAATGCTTCTCAAATACGGGCTGGATGTTGGCGGCGATGATGAAAGCGACAAACCCCAAAGCGCAGACGACAAGCCTGCCTGAATAAACCCTAGAAACAACAACGCCCGGCACTCTCACGAGCGCCGGGCGTGTTGAACAAGTGTCTAGCCGCAAGGGACCAAGGAGCGCGCGTGCTTAAGCGGCGTGGTATTCCCAACCGCTGCCAGCAAGCTCGCAATTCATATAGAGATCGCGGCGCGCGCGTTCAGCGCGGACGGCCTGCAAAACCTCTTCTTGGTTGTCGACGGACCGGCGTGAACCGAAGTCCAGATACCCTCTGTGCCCTAATTGAGCTTCGCGATGACCCGAGGTGTAAACGCGACGTGCTGTCATGATTCGCCCCTATTGGAAGTTGATCTTTTTACTACTTCGTGATTCTGTCTTGATGCAACTGCATATCATGTAACTTGCTGTTTCAGGAAATGTCCTGTGTGGAAAAGACCACATCGGGACATTCACTTGTTAAATATTACCGCAAATCGGAAACATCCGACTGAGTTATAGCTAGCATGGATGCCCGGTTATGCGGATTGTATGGAGCCGTCACTTATGAATGCGCATTGCAAATAAAGCTGTGAACAAGCGCCCCGCGCGTGTCAGATTTCGACTTGACTGCCCAATTCGACAACACGGTTTGTCGGCAATTTGAAAAAGTCCATCGCATTGGCCGCATTGCGCAGCATCCATGCGAATATCTTCTCGCGCCAGATTGGCATGCCCGGCTTGTCTGATGCCAGTAATGTCTGACGCGACAGGAAGAAGCTGGTTTGCATCATATCAAACTCGCCGCCGCACCGCTCCATATGCTTCAGGCCAAGCGGAACATTGGTTTCTTCCATAAAGCCATAATGCAGCACAGCGCGGTAGAATCCGTCGCCCATATCGGTGTATTCGCACCTTTTCTCCGGATCGACATAGGGCACATCCTGAATATCAACCGTGAGGATCACAACACGTTCGTGCAGCACCTTGTTGTGCTTGATGTTGTGAAGCAGCGCCGAAGGCACGCCTGAGCTTTGGCTGGCCATAAAAATCGCGGTGCCCGGAACACGCAATGCAGAGTTCTTTGCAGACTTAGCGAAAATCTCGATGGGCAGCGCATGCTCTGACATATTGGCGCGCATAAGCTTTCGCCCACGCGCCCATGTGGTGAGCAAAAGAAACGCGATAAAGCCGATCATAAGCGGGAACCATCCGCCATCGGGCACCTTCGTCAGGTTCGCAGCGAAATACGCACCATCGACTATCAAGAACAGGATGACGATGGGTGCAGCATACCACCATTTCCACTTCCACACGCCCACAAACAACACGCCCATCAACAAAGTGTCGATGGTAACAGCACCCGTCACCGCGATCCCGTAAGCGCTGGCGAGGTTTGAAGAGTTCTGGAATGTCAAAACCAAGATGATGACGGCGACCATCAACGCCCAATTGACCACTGGGATATAGATCTGCCCGCCCTCAGTTTCAGACGTATGCCGGATCGACAGCCGCGGAATATATCCCATCTGTATCGCCTGATGCGTGATCGAAAACGCGCCCGAAATCACGGCCTGACTGGCGATGAATGTGGCAACCGTTGCGAGCAAAACGAGCGGCAAACGCCATTCCTCGCTAGCCAGAAAGAAAAACGGTGACTGGATGGCCGCCGCCGCCGCTTCGGGCGGCATGCCGATAATCATGGCCCCTTGGCCAAAGTAATTGAGCAGCAGGCATGGCATCACAAAGCCAAACCAGGACAAACGCATCGGCCCTCGCCCGAAATGCCCCATGTCCGAATACAGCGCCTCAGACCCTGTCACCGCCAGCACGACGCTGCCCATCGCCAGGAATGCAAGCCAGCCGTCCAGCACAAAGAAGTTGACCGCGTGATAGGGGTTTAGCGCCCACAAAATCTCCGGCATCTGCACAATCTGCCAAGCGCCCAGAGAGGCAATCACACAGAAATACACAATCATCACAGGCGCAAACAGAGCGCCCACTTTGGCGGTCCCGCGCTTTTGCAGCAGGAACAGACACACGAGCAGGACGAGCGCAATCGGGATGACATAGCGTTGCAAACCCGCATCCACCACTGTCAGCCCTTCAACGGCAGACAGTACCGAAATAGCCGGCGTTATCATACTGTCGCCATAAAACAGCGATGTCGCAAACACGCCCAGAAGCACAGCGACCCAGCCATATTTCGACTTTGAAATGCTGCGCGAGATCAGCGCCACCAAAGCGAGCGAGCCGCCCTGCCCTTTGTTATCGGCGCGCATCAGGATCGTGACATACTGGATCGCGACGACCAAAGTCATCGACCAGAAGATCAAACTGATAACGCCGAGCACATGCGGGGTATCGAGCGCAAGGCGATGCGGGCCGACAAAGGTTTCGCGAAAGGCGTAAAGCGGACTTGTGCCGATATCGCCGAACACAATACCAATAGCGCCGACCGCGAGCGCGCCCTTCGACGCGCTGTGCCCTTTGCCCCCTACGGGAGGTTGGTGTGCGGGAGCCGTGGCTTCGCTCATTTCAATGCGGTATTCCCATTGCGAGGGATTGATCCCCGAAAGGCCGCGCGCCTAGCACTGCGCGGCTACACTCGCAACACCAGCTCAAGGCTGCGTCTCAGCCTGCTGCGCGGCTTCTGGGCGGTTTTGTTGCAGCATCGGCGCATTTGCGATCATCTGATCGAGACCGGCGATGCGCTGTTCCAGTTCGGGCCGCCATGGCGCATCTTCGGGCGAACGCAAAAGCAATTCGCCCCAGACAGCGCGTGCCTCGCGTATCTCTCCGGTTTGCAAGTAAGATATGCCAAGAAAGAAATCCGCTCCCGGATTGGCAGGATTGATCGCGCGCGCACGGTCATACGCATAGAGCGCCGCAGGGGTGACCACTCCATCGGCATGCCCGGTGAGCGACATGGCCAAAGCCAGCCATCCTTCGAGATGATCGGGATTATCGCTCAGACCTTTGCGCAACAGCCCGGCTGCATCGCCAAATTGCCCGCGCCGAGCAAACGCATCCGACGTGATAAGGTACGAAGGTTTCGGCTGCACAGGATCAAACAATTGCATGCGCGCCTCGACCATGCCTTCGCCCGAACCTGAAGGAGCCGTCACTGGCGCCTTTGGGGAAGACGCCTGCTGCGGCGCGCCTTGCCAGGCATAACCCGCCAGCCCCAGTGACAAGGCAGCAGCAAACAGCGCCCAGCTTTGCCGTGGCAGCTTCAAAGCGAAAGCAGCAAACGCAAAGGTCGCGAACGCCAGTGCCAACACGGAAAACCAGCCGATCACTCGCTCACCTGCGCAGTTTTGGCCTGACGCCTCAATCGCCGCCACAGGACCAGTGTGACGATCAGGAAGACAAGCACCGGCACGGCAAATAATGGCCATGTCGTCTGGCTGATTTTCGGGGTGTAGCTGACATAATCACCATACCGATCAATCAACCAGCTGCGCACTTCGTCAGGCGATTGGCCTTCCAGCAGTCTCACACGAACCTGATGGCGCATATCTCCTGCCATGGGCGCATCGCTGTCAGCTATCGATTGCGATTGACAGGTGAGGCAGCGCAAAGTGTGCATCAAAGCGGTCGCTTCCGCCTCGAGCGCGGCATCCTCCAATTGCACATTGGCATAGGGCGCAGGCGGCGCATTGTCCTGCGCATGAAGCGGGACTGCGGCAAGCAGCAGCCACATGACCAGTGCGCGCATCACTTCGCTCTTTCCAGCATTTCGAGCAGCATCGGCACATGCTCTTTACGGATATCGCCGATATGCTGATAGCGGATCACGCCCTCACCATCGATCACATAAGTTTCGGGCAGCCCCGATGAGCCAAGCTCAAACTGGATCGCCGATATTTCGTCATGTCCTATTGCGATATAGGGGTTACCGTGCGCGTCAAGGAACGCGGCCACGTCTTCAGGCGTGTCGCGCATGGCTATGCCGATAATCGGAGCGCCTGCCTCTTTTAACGCTTCCAATTGCGGCGCTTCGGCGATGCATGGCGGGCACCAGCTAGCCCATAGGTTGAGAAGACGCGGTTCGCCTTGTCCGAAATCTGCGCTTGATGCGCCTTTTACGCCGTTTGTGGCAGGCGGCAGATCAAATTCGGGCAGAGGCTTGGCGATCATCTGCGAGGGGATCGTGTCATCCTTTACCTGGGTGAGCATATAGCCACCCAGCCCTGCGATGAATGCGAACAGTCCAAGCGGTATAAGATAGATGAGGCGCATTATTCAGCTGGCTCCTGCTGGACCGCGTGCCCGAGTGCGGCCCTTACTTCGGCCCGCGCTTCGGCCCGCGCTTCGGCCTCGTCCTCGCGCTGTTCTTCGCGGCGGCGAACCGTATGGCGGCGGCGCAAATCATCGCGCAGGCGGCCAATCATCGCAAGCATTCCGCCCAGCCCAATCAGCAATCCGCCATACCAGATGAAAGTCACAAACGGTTTCCACCAGACGCGCAATTGCCAGCGTTCCGCGCCCGTTTCATCGGCTCCGACACTTTCGCCCAGAACGGCGTAAAGCTGCCCGTCCCAGCGGGTAAGCAGCGCACTTTCGCTTGTCGCCATGGCGGGTGACCAGAAGTTTCGCGCTTGCGGAGACAGCACCACCGGATCGCCGCCGCGGCTGACCGAAAGCCGCGCTTCCATCGCGGTCCAATTGGGGCCTGCCACAGCATCAACGCTGTTCAACGTCACATCCCAATCGCCAATTTGCGCCGTCTCGCCAGCAGTAACCGCGGCAAGCTTTTCCTGAGTGAAAGCGCTTTCCGATGCCATCCCGAACAAAGCAACCGCCACGCCAAAATGCGCGCACACCATACCCCACACGGCCACAGGAGTGCGGGCAAGTTTTCGCCCGCGCAGCGGTAAAAACGCGGCCAAGGCCAGCGCAAAAGCCAAGCCCAAACCCAGCAGAGCCAGCACGCTGACATCGGCCATGACGCCGAAGATCACCAACCCCGCAATCAGCACCGCAGCGAGCAGTATCAGCTCACGGTTGATGCGCGCAGCCTTGTCCTGTTTCCACCTGAGCAATGGCCCCACTGCCATTACAAGCAGCATCGGGATCGCAAACATTGCCCCTGCGGGATTGAAATAGGGCGGCCCAACCGAAACCCGCACATCGAACGCCTCGGTCAACAAAGGATACAGTGTGCCGAGAAGGACAATCGCAAGGATCGCCGTCAGCATCACATTGTTGAAAACAAGCGCGCCTTCGCGGCTGTTCACGGCGAAAGTCTTGCCTTCCGCAACAGCGCCTGCACGCATGGCAAAAATGGCCAGTGCGCCGCCGATATACAGCAGCAACAGAATAAGGATGAATGTGCCGCGCTCTGGATCAACAGCAAATGCGTGAACGCTGGTCAGAACGCCCGATCGCACCAGAAATGTGCCCAGCATCGACATGGAAAAGGCCAGCACGCCCAGCATAATCGTCCAAGTGCGCAGTGCATCGCGCGCTGCCAGTACGCTCACCGAATGCATTAACGCCGTCGCTGCCAGCCAAGGCATAAGCGATGAGTTTTCAACCGGATCCCAGAACCACCAGCCACCCCAACCCAGCTCGTAATAAGCCCAGTAAGAGCCTGCCGTAATGCCAAGCGTCAAAAAGACCCAGGCTCCCAAAACCCATGGCCGCATGACGCGCGCAAATTCGGGCGTGACTTGCCGTGTGATAAGCGCGCCCATCGCAAGGCTGAATGCCACCGACAGCCCGACATAACCCACATAAAGCGTGGGCGGATGCAGCGCGAGGCCGATATCTTGGAGCAGCGGGTTTAGCCCGATGCCTTCTGCGGCTGATACAGGAAGCCGCTCAAACGGATTGGATGAGCCAATCAAAAACGCATAAAATCCCAGCGCGACGAACCCCTGCACCGCAAGCGCGGCCTGCATCGTGCGTTCTGGCAAGCGCCGCTCAAGCCCCGCGAGCAGACCGCCCGAAAGCGCCAACACCGCCACCCAAAGCAGCATCGAACCTTCGTGATTGCCCCAGGTTCCCGTGATTTTGTAAAGGTCAGGCTTAGCCGAATGCGAGTTGGCGGCAACGAGTTTAACCGACAAATCGGTCACCGCGAACGCATACAGCAATGCCGCAAATGCCAGCACTGCGAGCGCCGCCTGCACCACAGCCGCCGGACGCGCATAATCCGCCATAGGCACGGCTTGCCCTTCGGGAATTTCGCGCATGGAAAGCGCGCCTGCGACCATTTGCAGAACCGAAAGCGCTGCGGCGAGCCACAAGGCGGCAAGACCTATTTCAGGGATCATGGTGCCGTTTTACCCGCCCTAATCCAAACCAACCGCAGTATCAGCGGCGGCTTGCGCAGCCTCATGGCTTTCCAGCCCTTCAAGTTCGCGGGGCACGTAGTTTTCATCGTGTTTGGCCAAAAGATTGCTGGCAACAAAAACGCCGTCTTCTGCGAGGGAGCCCTCTGCGATCACGCCTGACCCTTCGACGAAGAGATCCGGCAGGATGCCGGTGTAACGCACTTTGATAAGGTCAGGCGTATTGCCGGAAACAGCAAATTCCACCGTCACGCCGTCATCCAGCCGGGTCAGCGTTTCAGGCGCAACCATCCCGCCCAGCCGCACCGCGCGGCCTATTTCGGGCGGATCTTTGACCATTTGTTCCGGCAGATAGAAGAAATTCGCCTGATTGGGCAAAGCCCATGCAGCCAAAAACCCTGCCCCCAAAATCGCGAGGGCAGCGATAACCACCAGGACAAGCCTTTGGTGCTTTGCCTTGATCGGTGCGTTGGCCGAAGCGTTAGGAGCGGTCATCGGCGTTTCACCTCATCGCGGCGTTTTTCTGCGCGGCGCATTGCGATCCAGCTGAGGCCGATGAGCAAAATAAGCGCGCCAATCCCAACACCGTATGCGCCGATGATGTAGGGCCAATGATCAAGGCTTTCGCGCATCACACATTCTCCATTGCCGGGCGCGCGGCGGTGGGTGCAGGTTCATCATCCAGAGCCCGGCGGCGCAAACGCGCCTCGACCTGCTGCTCGGCAATGAGCGTTCGCATTCGCATCAGCACGGTGGCCCCAAACAAAAGCGAAAACCCGATGACCGCAGCCATCAACGGCACAAGGTAATCCGCGCTCATCGACGCTTTGCCAGCGGTGATCGACGGGGGCTGATGGAGCGAATTCCACCACACCACACTGCGATTGATGATCGGGATATTGATCGCGCCCACAAGGCCGAAAATGGCCGCAATCTTGTCAGAGCCGCCATCGCGAACGCTGGCCTGCGACAGCGCGATATAGCCCATGTAAAGGAACAGCAGCACCAGCATGCTCGTCAAGCGTCCATCCCATTCCCACCACGTGCCCCATGTCGGCCTGCCCCAGATCGACCCGGTTGCAAGACAAATCGCGCAAAACACCATTCCCGGCACCGCAATCGCGCGCGCTGCAATGGCTGCGAGAGGATGTTTCCAGATCAGCAAAGCCGCGCTGGATAAAGCGATGCCAGTCCAGCCGCCCATGCCCAGCCATGCCGCAGGCACATGGATAAAAATGATGCGCACGCTTTCGCCCTGCAACGCTTCGGCAGGGGCAAAAAACAGGCCCCAGATCATCGCCCCAACAGCAAACGCAAGCCCGCTCCACAGCAGCAGCGGCATAAGCCAAATGGCAAGCGTCAAAAAGCGCTTTGGGTTTGCGTAGATATGCACCTTGGATCTCTAACGCACGGCATTACTGTCTGTGCCCGGATGCGCCAAGGGGAAAGGCGGCGCAAATGATGCAAAACCGGGTGCATAAGAAGCCAGAGCGCCTCTCAATCGGCTTCAGCTGCGCCCGATCAGGTCTTGAGCCATCCGGTCCGCGACAATATCGGGCGACGTTTTCGACGCCTCGCTGGTATCCCAGATTTCGGTCAGTCGCTCTGGTATCTGCGAAATGCGCGCATACACGTCATCGAGCGAACATGAAGCGGCATCGCGCCGCCCAAGATATTCCATCGCGACAGAGATTATACCGCCTGCATTGATGACATAATCGGGCGCATACAAAATGCCGCGTTCAAACAGTTTTGCCCCATGCCCAGCGCGCGCGAGCTGATTGTTCGCGCCGCCGGCGATGATTGGGGTCTGAAGAGCCGCAATGCTCTCATCATCCAATATCGCGCCCAATGCATTGGGGCTGAGCACATCACACGGTGTCGTCAGGACCCTCTCAGCAGAGACAACCTCTGCGCCAAGCTCTGCGCCAAGCTCGGCAGCGCTCTCTTCGCGGATATCGGCCAATGTCAGTTTCGCCCCGTCAGCCGCCAGCAAGCGCGCAACGCCCCCGCCAACACTGCCGGTGCCCTGCACCGCGACATGAACACCTGCCATGGTGTCTTTGCGAAGCTTGTGCCGGACTGCCGCTTTAATCCCTTGATAGATGCCTTGCGCGGTAAACGGGCCTGGATCGCCGCCTGCGGCCCCTTCCCCGTTCGCTGGTAGGCCAGAGACATGCGCGGTGCGCTTTGCCACTGCGACCATGTCTGCCTCGGATATGCCAACATCCTCGGCCGTGACATAACGCCCGCCCAATCCCTCAACGGCATCGCCAAATGCGTCCAGCAACGCCGGGGTTTTGGTGCGCGCATCATCCGCCAGAATGACAGCTTTACCTCCGCCCATTGGCAGCCCAGCCATCGCGTTTTTGTAACTCATCCCCCGCGACAATCGCAGCGCATCGCGCAGGCCATCTTTGGGATCAGCATAGTGCCAAAAACGGGTTCCGCCAGCACCGGGGCCAAGATGGGTCGAATGCAGCGCAATAATGGCTGTCAGGCCAGACTTTGCATCGCGCACAAAGTGCACCAATTCGTGATCGTCAAAATCAGGCTCAGTCCAGAAAGCGGTCATGCGCGAAGTGCCTCATATCTCAGCGCGACTTCGATAAAGCAGGTGGGGCGACCGACGGGACTTGAACCCGCAACCTCCGGCATCACAAGCCGGCATTCTAACCAATTGAACTACGGTCGCCACATGCCTTTGCTGATTTCGAAGACCTTCACTGAAGATCAATCCCGTCAGCATTCGCGCAAGAGCGGCGGTTTACGCCCACTGCCACGCCCGTCAAGACCATGCTATCCGGGCGCGAGCGTGTTGCACAAAGCGCTTTTCAAGGGAAGGGAAAACTTACCTCAAGCGACCTTGCGCGCAATTTTATGTCGCATGCCCACTTACCCTTGCTTCAGCCTGAGACGATTTTACAGATGAAGCGATGGACCCACTTGCCGAATCTGTCCCGCAATCCATGACCGCGCACGCCGATGCTGGCCTGCAGCGCCTGCCCAGCCCCAAGGCGCAGATTTTCCAGATCAAGAACTTTGTCGATACGCCGCTGTGCGAGCAGCTGATCGCGCTGATCGAAAAAGATCGCCGCCCTTCCACGATTGCCGATCACAATGGCGACAATTATTTCCGCACCAGCGAAACCTGCGATCTTGCCGCTGAAGATCCTGCAGTGGCGCAAATCGAAGCCAGACTTACCGCTTTAAGCGGCCTCGACCCCGCTTTTGGAGAACCCTTGCAAGGGCAAAGGTACGATGTGGGCCAGGAATTTAAGGCCCACACCGACTATTTCACTCCGGGCGGCGCCGATTTTGACAAGTTTTGCTCAGTTGCGGGCAATAGAACCTGGACCTTCATGATCTACCTCAATGCAGTCGAGGCAGGCGGGGCCACCCGTTTCAAGGCTTTGTCAAAAACATTTCAGCCCGAGCAGGGAAAGCTGGTGTGCTGGAACAACAAACGCCCCGATGGCAGCGTTAATCCAGCGACTTTGCATCACGGAATGAAAGTGCGCAAAGGGCTGAAATACGTCATCACCAAATGGTATCGCGAGCGCCCCTGGGGATAGCTTCAGGCCTATGCAGCGGCCTTGTCTCTTTAACCGCTTGCCGAGCACCAAGGGTCAATTGCAACGAATTCACTTGCTTTCAACCGGCGAGAGGCGCAGCTTCCACCCTGATAAAGTGTCCTTGGTAGAGGGATCAACCATGGCAACCGAAGCATCAGATGCCCCCGCAATAAGCGGCAGCGTCGTGGCTGTTAGCCGCGATACCAGGCATCGATTCTCCAAACCAAAAGCGCGCAAAATCAGTGTGCTGGCTGGATTTGGGGTCGATGGGGATGCGCATGGCGGTCAGACCATCCAGCACCGCAGCCGATTGAAAGTGAACCCGAAAGCGCCCAATTTGCGGCAAGTGCATCTGATCCACCGCGAGCTGTTTGACGAATTGGGTTCGAAAGGTTTCACCATCCGCCCCGGCGATCTGGGCGAAAATATCACCACCAGCGGCGTTGATCTGCTCGATCTGGGCCGCGATACACTACTGAGGATTGGACCCGATGTGGTGCTTAGCGTAACCGGGCTGCGCAATCCGTGCGGGCAATTGAATACGTTTGAGCCGGGCCTTCTCAAACATCTTGCGATCAAAACGCGCACACGCCTAATCCGAAAGGCTGGCATTATGTGCGTCGCGCTAAAAGGCGGCACCGTCTCGCCTGGCGACACGATCACGATTGAACCGCCTGACGGAATGCACATCCCTCTCGACCGGGTTTAATGCTGCCGACTAATTGTGCTGCACGGTCAGGTTCAGTCCGACTGCGCCGGTCAAAATCATCGCGATAAACACATATTGCAGCGCGTTTAGCCGGTCATCAAAAGCAAAAATGCCAATGACGCTGACAGCGACAATCCCCACGCCTGACCAGATTGCGTAAACGATACCCACCGGCAAAACCTTCATCGCCGGGGCAAGCGCCCAAAAGCACGCCGAATAGGCAAGGATGGACAGCGCCCCCCAATGCCATTTCTCAAACCCGTCAGACAGTTTGAGCAGGATGGTCCCTGTCACTTCCAACACAATCGCGATGCCAAGATAAATCCATGCGTTCATCCGTCGCAACTAGCGTAATGCGCCACGTCTGAAAACGATTTTGGCCGCACCGGTAGGTCCGGCACGGCCAAATCTGAATTATTCGCAAGCCCCGGAATGCGGCGCTGGTAAAGCTTATTTCTTGAGCGAAAGCCCGCCGAAACGCTTGTTAAAGGCTGCAACGCGGCCGCCTTCCTGAATCTGTTTCTGACCGCCAGTCCAAGCCGGGTGGCTGGTGGGGTCAATATCAAGCGCCAGCGTATCCCCTTCGCTGCCCCAGGTGGAGCGCGTTTGGAATTCGGTGCCATCGGTCATCTTGACCGTAATCATGTGGTAATCGGGGTGACCTTCGGTCTTCATAATATCAGTCCTTGCTAGCTGGTGCCCGGTTCCGACCGGGTGAGCTGTGATGCGGGAAAGCGCGCCGATTAGGCTGCTTTGAACGAAATAGCAAGCCTGCGTGAACAGGCCGTTTTCCTACACTTGCTGCGCCCGTTAAAACAAAGCCAATCGGTTGAAATGGCGACGCCAGCCCGGCTGATTGGCAGCGCGCTTTTTAGCCGCGCAAAGTGAAAGATGAATAAGGTGACACACAGATTGGCGAAAAAGCGAAATTCTTATGGTTTTTCCGAATTTTGTGAAGGATCGCAACTTTTGCAAAACCCCTCTTCACCGGTCCATGTCTCACGCATGAGCCCGCGCGCACTCAATCAGTCTTTGGCCCCGTCAGCCTTTGGGAGGATCGGCGATCATCGCAGTGAATTCGGTTTCGCAGCTCGTCTTGCCTTCGACGCTGGCTTTGCCTTTGAATTTGTAGATCGTGCGGCGCTGCTGAAGAAATTCAACCTCAAGATCGAGCAAACAGCCGGGTGTGACAGGAGAGCGAAACTTGGCGCTATCAATGCCCATGAAAATCACAAGCTTGCCCGTGCCAGCCAGCTCAAGCGTCTCAATCCCCAGGATTGCCGCAGCCTGCGCCAAAGCCTCAATCTGCAAGACCCCCGGCATGATCGGAGCGCTCGGGAAATGCCCCTGGAAGAACTCTTCATTCATGCTGACGGCTTTCACCGCATGAATGCGCTCTCCCAGCTCAATGGAGCGGACGCGGTCAACCAGCAAAAGCGGATAGCGATGGGGCAGAGCCTTGAGGATCTTGTGGATGTCATAGTCCACAATCGACGGCTTGGGCGCTTGCGCGCTTGCGGTGTCGTCACTCATGCTCTGCCCCTTTGCTTGATCGCGCAGACCTTAGCGGCCCGACGGCGCTTCGGCTGCGCCTTGCTGCTGCTGCTGCTGCTGCTGTTGTTCGCGAATAGAGCGAAGCAAAGCGCGGCGCTGGATTTCCTGGAAAATCTGCACCGAGTTGGGACCAGGGCGCCAGCCGCTTGGCGGCACGATACCGACGGTTGGAACTTTGGCGTTCAGAGCAGTCACCACCAGCGGGGTAATATCAGCACCTTCAACTGCGTATTGCAGGCTGGCAGGATCAACCACCATCTGGATCTGGTTTTGGGTTGCAACTTCCTGCAAGGCCGCGGGATATTGGCCAAGCACCTGCTCAACAGCGTAAACGCGCGCTGCGGTAACCTGATCGTTGATAGCCGAGATCTCGGCTTGCAGCGTCTGGATTTGCGCGAAATTCGGGGCCGATTGCAACGCGTTGCTCTCAGTCTCACTAATCTCGCCATTGCCATCCGTATCGAACGGCTGGATCAGCGTTTGAAGCTCACCCTGCTTGGTCTGCGCGGTTTGGATTTGCGCGACATAGGTCTGATTGACCTGCGTATAGGCGTTTTGCAACGCGGTCGAACCTTGAACAGCGCGCGAGATGCTGGCGGTGCCGACTTTGCCTTCAACCTGAGCCGCGAGCGGGCTGGCCATCATTGTGGAAAGAGCGAGGCCTGCTGCTGCAAGCGATTTGGTAAGTTTAGTCATCAGAACTGGGTTCCTACGTTGAATGTAAATGTCTTGTCATCATCGCCTTCGACCTTACGAATGGTCTGGGCAAAATCGATCCGGAACGGCCCAAAAGGCGAGTTCCAGTTGACGCCGATACCGGCGGTTATGCGAGGGCTTGGCGAATTGCCCAAGAAGACCTCACGAATGGCGCTGCCTTGGCGAATACTCGCAGTGTTGGCAGTTGTCCCATCGGCAGCGATTGGATTGATCGTCGAAATCTGGGTCAGGACGGGATTGCCATTGGCATCGACCACCCCATTGCCGTCAGCGTCCGTGGCTTGAACCGTCTCAAGGAAAAGCGGGTTTCCATTAGCATCGGTGAACTGGATGCCGTTGGGGTTGTCTTGCAACACGGGCGCATCCGCACCCCACAGCGCGCCAACATCCATCCAGATCGATGGCCTGAGGCCAAGTTCGCGGGCGCCTGTGCCAAGCGGTATTTCAAGCTCTGCACGCGCAAGGTAGAAATTGCGCCCGCCAAGGGCATCATCACGGATTTGATCGCGATCGGTGATGGTTGTCAGATTGCCATCCGCATCGGTTATGTAAGGCTGGGTCAAAATACGCGGGCCAACCCCGCGGATGTCAAACCCTCTAAACTGCGGCTCACCCAGGAAGAACCTGTCGGTCAGCAACACGTCATCGACATCGACACCGTCAACGAACCGGTCGCGCAGCGGCACAATCGTGCCCCCTTCCGCAGATAGCGAGAATATGAAGCCAGAATTTGCGACATTCCAGAACTGCTGCGCCCGCCCGCGGAAACGCAGATAACGGACATTACCGCCCAGCCCTGCAAACTCGGTTGTGAGCGAAACAGTGCGGCCTCGTGTCGGCCGAAGTCGGGA
Organism: Erythrobacter sp. JB1-15; assembly: GCF_057365035.1. NCBI lineage: Bacteria > Pseudomonadati > Pseudomonadota > Alphaproteobacteria > Sphingomonadales > Erythrobacteraceae > Erythrobacter > Erythrobacter sp. JB1-15. Next base: position 2,457,026 of record NZ_CP200295.1, on the reverse strand, counting down.
ATTCAAGGAATTGTAATTGAGGCTGACCCCGAGGATCGAACTCAACCGGTCACCCAGCGCATCACACAAGAAACGACCGGCTAGCAAAGGATCACATTCCGTTGTGCCATCGCCGTTCAAATCGGAGAAGAACAGGTCCCGATCAAGACTGACTTCATCGTAATTGAGCGTGTAGCTCCCCACCAGCGACATAAATTCAGTGAGCGGCACACCCAGGCGAACAGCAAACCCTGTTGTCGCCTGTTCAAAGGTCGTGTTGCGATCGCTACCGAAGCGGTTGAAGCTGTTAAAATCCTGCCTGTAAATGTCGATGCCGGACTGGATGTTCCGGTCAAACACATACGGTTCAGTAAAGCTGATCCGCGCAGACCGCGAGAACTGGGAGTAGTTGAGGCTCAACCCAATGGTCTGCCCTCGCCCGCGGAAATTGCGCTGGCGGATGCTGCCCGCCAGGATGAATTGCTCAATTGATGAAAAACCGGCAGAAAACTGCAATTCGCCCGTTGGCTGTTCTTCTACGTTGGCCTCGAGGACGATGCGATCAGGCGCGCTGCCCTGCACCTGATTAACCTCGAAATTCTCTTGGAAATAGCCAAGTGAATTGATGCGAGCAGTGGTGCGCTGAATGCCAAGCGAGTTAAATGCATCACCTTCGCTGATGCGAAATTCACGCCGGACAACCTTATCCTGCGTCAAAGTGTTGCCATTCACATCGACACGTTCAACATAAACACGCGGAGCCTGGCGCAGGATAAACGTGATATCCATCGTCAGATCATCAGGGTTGCGGTTAAAGCGCGGCTGGACATCGGCAAAGGCATAGCCAAAGCGGCCAGCGACCTCAGTCAATTGTTCAACCGTGTCCTCTACCGATTTCGCATCATACCAATCACCGCCCTGCATGCCAAGCTGAGTGGTCATCACATCGCTGTCAAAATCGCGCAATTGGCTGTCTACCTGCACGTCGCCAAACTTGTAGCGCTCACCTTCTTCCACCACGTAAGTGATGATGAAGTCTTTCTGATCGGGCGTTAGTTCGGCCACCGCTGAAACGACGCGGAAATCGGCGTAGCCTTCAGTTAGATAAAACTGCCGCAGCTTTTGCTGGTCAAACGCAAGACGATCGGGATCATAGCTGGTGTTGGAGCTGAAGAACCGGGTGAAGCGGGCCTGCTTTGTCACCATCTCACCGCGCAGATCGCCGTCGGAAAACTTCTCGTTCCCGATGATATTGATCTGCCGGACTTTCGACTTTGGCCCTTCGCTAATTTCAAACACCACATCGACGCGGTTTTGCGGCAGCTGCACCATTTTGGGTTCAACACTGGCTGCAAACCGGCCCTGGCGCTTATACAACTCAATGATCCGGGCCACATCGGCGCGCACTTTGGACCGCGTGAAAATCTGCCGCGGCGCGAGCTTGATTTCAGGCAAAATCTTCTCGTTATCGAGGCGCTTATTGCCTTCGATAACGATCCGGTTGATCACCGGGTTTTCTGTAACCGTGATAACAACATTGCCGCCGTCATTGCGAATGTTGAAGCGCGAAAACAATTCGGTCGCGCCGAGGTCTTTCAAAGCCTGGTCAGCGGCGGCAGAGGTGTATTCCTGGCCCACCCGCAGGCGGATGTAACTGAGAATGGTGGTTGGCTCCAACCGCTCGGAACCCGATACGCTGATTGTGCGGATAATATCCGTCGTCGGAGCCGGTGCGGGTGCGGGCTGTGCAGTCGCTGGTTGAGCCGTTGCAGGCGGAGTTGCCGCGGGAGCAACCTCATCCTGAGCCATAGCGGCATAGGGCACGCCTGCCAGCATCGACCCGCATGTCAGGGCAAAGGCAAAACGTCCCGCGTGGCCAGTAAAGCCCTTGTGCCTAGACACCAGAGACCCAGCCATATCGGCCCCAGTCGTTACAAAATTGTCAGTGGCAGGCATGTGGCCTGTCTCGCTGCATCGGTTCATCAAAATAGTGTTCCCGTATTCCCGATCATAACGCACGCCTGCCCCCGCGGGCGTATCATTCACAAGGCCCCAACCTTCAACGTTAGTCTCATCAAAGTGCTTTTCGTCTGCCGCCATTGCCCGAAGCGCTCTCAGCAATCAAGCGGCCATGGTTGACTTCACCTGTCGGTGCGTTCCCTTTCCCCGGCTAACTGCCAAGTAAGTTTGTAAATCCGAGCAGACCGTCAACATCGTTGAATGTGACGACCAGCATGAACACCAAAACGAACGCGATACCTGTACGATAAGCCCATTCCGTCGCTTGCGGGCCAACCGGCTTTCGCCGGATCGCTTCGGCAGCGTAAAAGGCAAGGTGTCCGCCATCCAGCGCAGGGATTGGCAGGAAGTTAATGAATGCCAAATTAAGCGATATGAGAGCGGCAAAATTGAAAAACGCAAGCGGCCCTGCGCTCAGCTGCTCGCCGGAATATTTAGCGATCTTCACAGGCCCGCCCAGCTCCTTGATCGATCGCTGTCCTGTTACGACCTGTTTGATCCCTGTCATCATCAGCGCAAAGACACGGTAAGTCTGCTCACCAGCCAAGACAATCGAATCCCCAAGCCCCACAGGTTCAAACCTGTATTGCGGAGCTGCTGCTGCAACCCCCATCCGGCCAACCCGGTTAAGATTGCCAAACCGGTCGTTTTCTTCGACGAGGTCAGTGCGAAACTGGAACGTCTTTACCTCGCCATCGCGCTCAACGGTGACAGAGATATCGCGGTCCAAATAGATCGCGACTTTATCGAGGATTTCGCCGAAGTTATTGACCGTTTCGCCATCAATCGCGGTGATGCGGTCGCCAACTTCCAATCCCGCTTTTTCGGCAGCGCTTTGCTCGCTGAACCCGCCTATTTGTGTGGACCCTTCCGGATCGACGGGAACAGGCTGCCCCAGAATGGCGAAGAATGCCGCAAATATACCAACTGCCACCACAAGATTGGTAACCGGGCCAGCAGCTACAATCAGCGCGCGCTTCCATAAGGCGGCAGCCTGAAAACTGCCGGCTTCCACGGGCGCATCAGGGTCAGCGATGCTGGCCGGGTTCATGTCTCCTTTGAATTGGACATATCCGCCCAGAGGCAAGACCGAGAGTTTCCAGCGCGTGCCGTGCTTGTCATTAAAGCCAAGCATTTCCTTGCCGAAGCCAACCGAGAACGCCTCAGCATGCACACCGAACCAGCGCCCGACCAGATAATGACCCAATTCATGAACCGTTACCAAGGGGCCAAGGACCAGCAGAAATCCGATCGGGTACATCCACAGCGGAACGGACTCAAACATGAGCAAACTCAAGCACTAATTGGCGTCTCCACTAAGCGCGCAGCCTGCTGCCGCGCGTCTTTGTCCAGTGCCAGCACATCTTCAAGGCTGGCAGGCGCGGGCGCGCTATAACGGCTCAGCACCTCTTGTGCCAATGCCGTGATCTGGGTGAACCCAAGCTTACCTTGCAGAAATGCGGCAACAGCCACCTCGTTCGCGGCGTTAAGCACAGCAGGGGCCGCCCCGCCCGCTTCAATCGCTTCACGTGCAATGCGAGTGGCGGGAAAGCGCTCTTCGTCAGGTGCATGAAAGGTCAGCTGCCCAATGGCCGCCAGATCGAGCGGCTCCAAAGGTGTTTCCATCCGAGCAGGCCAGGCCAGACATGAGGCGATAGGCACACGCATATCCGAGGGGCCAAGCTGAGCGAGCGTGGAGCGGTCTTTGTATTCGACCATGGAATGAATGACGCTTTGCGGGTGCACCACGATTTTGAGGCGGTCCAGCCCAACCGGGAACAGATGATGCGCCTCGATATATTCAAGGCCCTTATTCATCATCGTTGCACTATCAACGCTGATCTTTGCCCCCATAGACCAGTTGGGATGCGCGATCGCTTCGGCAGGTGTTGCCGCTGCCAATTGCTGCGGGGTCCATGTTCGCAAAGGCCCGCCGCTTGCCGTAAGAGTGATCGCCGCGACATCATCCAAAGAGCTGTTCGCAAGGCATTGGAAGATAGCGTTGTGCTCTGAATCGGTGGGCAGCAATGTCGCCCCGTGCCGCGCAACCGCCGCCGTCATCACTTCGCCTGCGGAAACCAGAGCCTCTTTGTTAGCCAACGCAATCGTTCCGCCCCGCTCAATCGCCGCCATGACAGGGGCCAGCCCTGCGCAGCCCACGATGGCTGCAACGCACATATCAACAGGCCGCGCCGCCGCCTCGCACAAGGCCGCTGCACCGCCGGCCGCCTCGATATCGGTTCCAGCTAAAGCGCCGCGCAATTGCGGCAGGCAGGCCTCGTCCCCAACGACAGCCAGCTTTGCGCCAAATTCGCGCGCCAATTGCGCCAGTTCTTCCGCGCTGCAATTGGCAGTAAGTGCCTCAACCTGCCACGCATCCGGATTGCGCCGCACCAGATCGAGCGTCGATGCGCCGATTGAACCTGTGGCCCCGAGAACGGTGATTGAGCGGGTCATCGCGGTCTCACTCACAAAAGCTCAGGCACGACGGCCACCAGGAACAACACGAAGAACACCGCGATAAACCCATCGAGCCGGTCAAACAGCCCGCCATGTCCGGGTATCAATCCGCTGGAATCCTTGACCCCAGCGCGCCGTTTCATCCAGCTTTGGAAGAAGTCGCCCGCCTGCGCGATCACCGCAATCACGATGCCCACGACTACCGCCTCGGACCAATGCGTTTCTGCAACGAACACCTGCCCGGTGATGGTTTGCTGAAATGAGGTGACACCGATGGCAACCAGGCTGGCGGCAATGGCCCCGCCCATCAGTCCCGCCCAGGTCTTGGACGGGCTGATCGATGGTGCAATGCGAGGACCGCCGATCAACCGTCCAGCGAAGTACGCCCCAACGTCCACCGCAATGATCGGAGCGATAAACAGAAGCGCAACCTGCACCGCATCATAGCTCACTCGTACCTGCATCATTGCATAGGTCGCCGCCGCGACATAGACCGCGCCGCCAAACAGCCATGCGATCTCCCCGCCAGCGGACGTGCCAAAGCCGCCCACAAGGCCATTCCATTCCCACAGCACAATCCCAGCCAGCAACACGACAAAGCCAACCCAGAACCAGCCGCCTGCCCACAAGGCAGCGCCCGCTATCGCAGCCATGGCCAATGCCGATAGCAGTCTTACACCCAGATCAGCCATTGCTGGTCCCGCTCAATCGCCCGCCATAGCGGCGTTCACGCTTGGCAAAGTCATCCAGAGCCTGAGCCAGATGCTCGGGTTTGAAGTCAGGCCAAAGCGTATCGACAAACAGCATTTCCGCATAAGCCGCTTGCCACAACAGGAAGTTCGATAACCGGATCTCCCCGCTCGTTCGGATCAGCAGGTCGAGCGGCGGCAGGTCGTTCGTATCAAGCTCCGCTTCGATCGCATCGGCAGTCACTTCGCCTTTTGCCGCCGCCTTGGCCGCAGCCCGCGCGATCTCGTGCTGCGATCCGTAATTGAGCGCCACCGCCAGCGTCTGCTTTCCATTCGCCGTCTTCGCCAACGCATCTTCGAGCATTTCGACAATATCGGGCGCAAGGCCTTGCCAATCTCCGATGATCTTGAGCTTCACTCCGTTTTCGACAAACTCTGCAAGGTCCGATTTGATGAACCGCCGCATCAGGTTCATCAGATCATCAACCTCATCAACCGAGCGCTTCCAGTTCTCCGACGAGAACGCATAGAGCGTCAGGCATTCCAGCCCCATCGGTTCCAGCGCGCGTACCAGGCGGCGCACCGCCTCCACCCCGCGCTGATGGCCGATAGCGCGGGGCAAAGCGCGCTTCTTCGCCCACCGCCCATTGCCATCCATGATGATAGCAACATGACGAGCGCCGGCCCCATGCTGATTGCCATCATGCTGGCCACCATCGGTTGTGGGCGGTTTGCCGATCTGCCTTACCCCTCTCGACCCGGTTACTGAGTCAGGATTTCCTGAACCTTCTTCTCTACCGCTGCATCCACATCGGCAACGGTGCTGTCGGTCATCTTCTGGACCTCATCTTCAAGCTTCTTGCGCTCATCTTCTGATATCTCTTTGGCTTTCTCATCCGCTTTCAGGCTTTCCATCCCATCGCGCCGCACATTGCGCGCAGCGATCTTGGATTTCTCACCATATTCGCCCGCCAGCTTAGCCAAGTCCTTGCGTCGTTCCTCCGTAAGGTCGGGCATGGGCAAACGGATGGTTTGGCCATCGGTCATCGGGTTGAGGCCAAGGTTCGCTTTCGCAATGCCTTTCTCAACCGCGCTCACATTGCCTTTGTCCCACACCTGCACGCTTAGCATACGCGGCTCGGGTGCGGACACTGTTGCTACCTGCGCCAGCGGCATCATCGCGCCATAGACCTCAGCCACAACCGGGTCGAGCAGGCTGGTGTTCGCCCGGCCTGTGCGAAGGCCGGACAGGTCGCTTTTGAGCGCTTCAACCGCGCCTGCCATCCGGCGCTCTATGTCTGACTTATCGTATTGAGCCATGGTTCGTTACACTTCCTTTTGCACTATCGTTTGGGTGCCCTCGCCCGCCAGCACGCGCGCGACGTTCCCTTTCTCTCGGATTGAGAACACCACTATCGGAATGTCGTTCTCCCGGCAAAGCGCAACAGCTGTTGCATCCATCACTTTGAGGTTCTGGGCGAGCACGTGATCGTAAGCGATTGCCTCGAACCGGGTCGCATCCGGGTTGCCTTTGGGGTCCTTGTCATAGACCCCGTCAACGCTTGTGCCTTTAAGCAGCGCGTCGCAGTTCATCTCGGCGGCGCGCAGAGCGGCGCCTGTGTCAGTGGTGAAGAACGGATTGCCTGTGCCAGCAGCGAAGATGACGATGCGGCCCTTTTCCAGATGCCGTTCCGCGCGCCTGCGGATATAGGGTTCGCACACCGATGACATCGGGATCGCCGATTGCACCCGCGTTGCCACGCCCAATTGCTCCAGCGCGTTCTGCATCGCCAGCGCGTTCATCACGGTTGCGAGCATGCCCATATAGTCGCCCGTGGTCCGATCGAGCCCCTTGGCCGCGCCTGAGATACCGCGGAAGATGTTGCCCCCGCCGATCACCAGACACACCTCAATCCCGCTATCCTTGGCCGCTTTCACCTCTTCGGCGAGGCGCGTCACATAGGCTGGATCAATCCCGTATTCCTGTTCGCCCATCAGCACTTCGCCTGACAGTTTGAGAAGGACACGTTTGATCGGCGGGATGGACATGGGGTCGGTGGCTCCTTGATGCGGTGCGTGTTGATGCTTTGCGTTATGCTCGCAGTGGCTGTTCATGCCCTTATCGAGGCCGCGCCCCCTGCCAAGAGCCAGCGCCCATCCGCCCCCTTCCTTGCAGCAGACATGGACCGGTAAGGGCCCTTTTTGCAAAATATCGCCTCCTTACCTTTTTCAATCCTTTCAACATGATAGCACGGAATTCCCGCATAAATGTGTAACCTTCGTGTTGTCACCTTGATCCTGTGCGCAAAACGGCCTGCTCCAACGGTTCGCAATTCGCGTCCGATGGCGGCCAACAAACCGCACCGAGCACTCTAGCTTTTGCCGGCAAAGTAGGAAAATCGCATGCCCCGCCCGTATCGCTTAGCCGCGATCTGAGGCACACCTGCGTGCATGATTCGAAAAGCCATCATGTTCGCGTTCATCCTTGGCGTGCTGCTCTCGATCAAGGCGTGGTATGACACCGTGCGCGATCCAGAAATCGTGCGCTTTGTGCTTGAGACGGACCAAATGCCCGCAGGCGCTGAGCCATTCACTATCGCATTCCTCACCGATATTCATGTCGCAGGGCCAGACATGCCGCCATCGCGGCTTGAGGATATCGCCGCGCAGGTCAATGCGCTCAATGCAGACCTGATCGCGATTGGCGGAGATTTGGTCAGCGAAAAGCGCGTCGCGACGCATATCTATGAGGCAGAGGAAATCGTCACGCCGCTGGGCGGATTGCAAGCGAAAAACGGGGTCGTCTTTGTGCCGGGCAATCACGATCACTGGTATGATTGGCCCGCTTTATCGGCTGAGCTGGCCAAGTATCCGCACATCACCGTTCTTGAAAACGAAGCGGCGCAAATCGGCCCGCTCGCCATTGGCGGGGTGGATGATGATTTTGTCGGATACGCCGATATCTTCGCGACAACCGAGGCGATGCAGCCCCTCACCGGCCCGCGCATCATGCTTAGCCACACGCCCGATGTGTTCCCCAGCCTGCCCGTCAATATCGAGCTGACCCTCGCAGGCCACACCCATTGCGGCCAGATCGCCTATCCCTGGGGCGGATCGCCTGTCACCATGTCAAAGTTCGGCACGCTGTATTCATGCGGCGTGGCGCGCGAAAACGGCAAGACACTGATAACGAGCGCCGGATTGGGGACGAGCCTGCTGCCCGTGCGCTTGTTCACGCATCCGGAAGTGTGGCTGATTGAGGTGCGCGGGACCGGGAGGTGATGGCGGAATGGCTGCACAACCACGCTACGGGCGGAAAGCGGACTGACGGTTTACGACCCAGTTGCGGACATTTAATCGAGAAGCGTCAATTCTCAATCCGGTTTTGCCGTCTGATTGACGCGATTCTTGCACATTTGGATAAGCTCGTGCGACATAGATTCAATTTGATCGATCGAGATATCCGCACGGGTGAGCGACCACAATCCTTGGGTGGAGATAGCTATGAAAGAGGCGAATACTTCAAATTGGGCGGACTGTTTGACCCCAGACGCCCTGCATAAAGCCAGTTGGAAGCCTGCTTTTAGCCGCTCCTGATGAGCCATTACGATCGCTTGGACCTCCATATCATGAGGAGCAATCTCGGTCATACTGTTCGCGAAGAGGCAGCCATTGCCTGGCAATCCAGTCTCCTTCAACCGTTTGATTTGAAAATTGAAATATCCTTGGATTGCGTCAAGGCCAGCATCGGGCGCCTCTAGAATCTCAAGTGCAGGCGAAACAATCTGATCAGAATATTCTCCCAGACAAGCTCGGAACAGATCCCGCTTCCCTCCAAAATCAGAATAGATGCTGCTGCGGCTAACGCCTGTCGCCTTGACCAGATCATCCATTGATACAGCGGCAAAGCCGTAGGTCCAGAAACGATGCATGGCGTTCTCCACGAGCATTTTGCGCGACTGTGATTTTTCTCTTGGCATACGCTCTTTATAATGGAATGATCGTTCCAATACAAGTTGATTCGACAAGGACCTCGTTATGAAATCAGACCGAAGCGCCACTCGTTACGATAAGAAATTCAAGACCGTACACGGCAAAAAAATGGCATATATCGAGCATGGTAGCGGGGATCCGATTGTTTTCTTGCACGGCAATCCGACATCTTCGTACCTATGGCGCAACGTTATGCCGCATCTTGAGGGCAAAGGCCGCCTGATCGCACCCGACCTTATCGGTATGGGCGATTCACAAAAACTCGATGAGAGCGGGCCTGACAGCTATACTTTTGCCGAGCACTGCAAGTATCTCTTTGCCCTGCTTGAAAAGATAGGGGTAACCCAGAACGTGACTTTGGTGATCCACGATTGGGGTTCTGCGCTCGGCTTTCATTGGGCGCACTCCAATCCGGAGGCAGTCCGCGGCATCGCCTTTATGGAAGGAATTGTTGCACCGGTTCCAAGCTGGGAAGATTTCCCAGCTGGAGTGAAGGACGTCTTCCAAGGACTTCGTTCTCCGGCTGGCGAAGAGATGGTTCTTCAAGACAACGTATTTGTGGAAGCCATTCTTCCAGGCGCGATCTTGCGTGATTTGAGCGAGACCGAAATGGCTGAATATCGACGGCCCTTCCTGACCCCGGGCGAAGATCGTCGTCCTACGCTTACATGGCCGCGCCAAATCCCGATCGAAGGTTCGCCAACGAACACCGCTCAGATTGTCTCAGACTATGCCGCATGGATGGCTGGGAATGATCTTCCAAAGCTCTTTGTCAATGCCGAACCGGGCGCATTACTTGTCGGCGGCGCACGAGAATTTGTGAGAACATGGGCGAACCTGACAGAAGTCACTGTAACGGGCAGCCACTTCATCCAAGAAGATTCCCCGGATGACATTGGCAAGGCGGTGGCGAGTTGGACAAGCCAGATATGACAATAGGAACTCAGGCTTCTCCGTTAGCAATATCGCGTCAAAAGGCCGAGGAGCATTCAGAACTTAACGCATTTATCAGCCTTGCTGATGGCAGTCTTAGCTCAAAGGTCTCAGCCGGACGATTGTCCGGAATGGTTCTTGCGGTAAAAGACAATGTTCATGTCGCTGGGCTCCGCAATACGAATGGGACTCCCGCGCTCAAAGAATTCGTTCCTACTGAGGACGCACTTTTGATCACTCGCCTTAAGGCGGAAGGTGCACAGGTCCTCGGCAAGACCAACATGCATGAAAACGCGCTCGGCATTACCACCTATAATCCGCATTTTGGGATCGCCAAAAACCCCTACGATCTCAGTCGGTCGCCCGGCGGTAGCAGCGGCGGATCGGCGGCTGCGGTCGCAGCGCGCATTGTACCTGCTGCCATTGGCGGGGATACGGCTGGTTCTATCCGCATTCCATCCGCACTTAATGGAATCATCGGTTTTCGGCCGAGCCTTGGGCGGTATCCCGGTGAAGGAATCGCACCGCTTTCCCACACCCGCGATGTGCCAGGGCCAATGGCGCTAACGATGGAGCACATTACGTTGCTCGACAGCGTGATGGCCGCGCGACCACAAGTGACCAAAGCGCGTGAACTATCCACACTGCTCCTTGGTGTTGTGCGGGATCCGTTCTTCGAGGACCTTGACCCTGAGGTCGTAGCGGCAATGGACGCGGCACTCGAGGCACTACGGATACACGGGGTAACCTTGGTCGAGGCCAGTAATCCAGAGATCTCAAGTCTAATTGAGCAGACCAGCAGTCAAATTATCGGTTACGAGGCGGTCGTCCATCTCAGCGATTATCTCGAGCATTATGAAACCGGGATCGACTTTTTTGATGTCGCTCGCGATATTTCAAGCTCGGAATTGAAGTCGCTTTATGAGGCGATGGCGCAGGACCAGAATGGGGATGGTAAACCAGACGGCTTTGTTCCTAAGACAGTCTATGATGCTGCGATCAATGTGCATCGTCCGGCACTAATCGACAGCTACAAGGCCTGCTTCGCCAAGCACCGATTAGATGCAGTCATTTTTCCGACCACCATCCTTCCTGCAGCTCCCGTCGAAGGAAGTATCGAGACCGTCATGCACAATGGCCGAGAGGCGCCAACCACTGCGACTTATATCCGCAACACTGACCCTGGCAGTGTCGCTGGCCTCCCCGGGATTAGCATTCCGATGGGCGTCACTCAAACCGGTCTTCCAATGGGCTTGGAGTTAGATGGATTGCCCGGTGACGACGAGGGTCTCTTGTCTGTTGCGATTGCGGTTGAACGGTTGCTTGGTCCAATTGCCCCGCCGCAAATGCGTTGACTTTCCGAGCAATTCTGTAGGTCCGCTTTCACCCCCAAATTGAGACATCGGATAACGGCTAGATGTGAGCCGATTGCAGACTGGCAGCAATTGAACGACTTCGAACTAAGAACGGACAATCAGCTCACGGCTCAGGTTCGGACATCCAAACATATCAACAGTGTGTCATGGGCATGAGGCTTGCACCAAGCATGAAGAGAAACGATCCGGTTTTTGAATTCTCGTTGGACCTTGCATACCAATGCCGCATCGCGGCACATGATAGCGGCGCTGCCTGTTGCTGGGCGGAATGCAATGTCCGCCCGTGATTTATTCGACGGTCGTGCGCATCAACACCAGATTGTCCAACACCAAATTTGAAGACCAGATAAACTGCGCGTCTGCATCGGCGGCATCAAACGTCGATGCAAAATTTGTGTAGCCGGGCTTGTTATCAACGCCGACTGTCTCATTGGTGTACGTGACCGCATCTGGCCAGTCACTGTCGTCAAAATCGGCATTCATCCATGTTGCTGGCACGTCCCAGAATGCGGCGGACATTCTTGGTCCTTCGTCGCTTGCCTTTGCTGCACAGGCGGAGCTGTCACGGACATTGCCTTTGTCCACCAAACAGGCGCGATCGTTCAACGGCGAAACATAGAAGGTCTGAGCTTTCCAGCTTGCATCCGTAATACCGGCCGTATTTCCGTCTGCGTCCTGTAATAGTCCAACAAATCCGGCATCGCCGGGGTGATACGAACTGTTCCTATTCGCCTCAGAGCCGATCCCGAGATTTTCTTCCCAATCGACACCCATAACGCCAATGGTCAGCGGGCGCGACGCTTTGAACCGAACCACTGACGAATTGAACGGGGTGAAGGGCACAGCATCGACCGCGAGCAATTGTCCGTTGACGTAAAGCTCAAAGTAGTTGTCGGCAAAGATGAAAAAGGTGAATTCCTCATCACCGCCCGCATCAATGACCGGCACCGTATCAAGATCAACCTCGTCAAGGCCTGCAGGCGTAACTCCGCTGCATTCATTGTAGAGGTCGCTCGCCTTTGTCGCCGTTTCGAAATTTGTGCTGGCGGGCACGGTCCAAGTCTTACCGTCATCGCTGGAGATTTCTCCAACGGCGCTAATGCGTGATCCTTCGCCGCAATCGATCAAACCCGACTGGATTTCTGTCGCAAGGCCAGTCGAATAGCTTGCTCCAGCAGCTGTTCCCTCGCCATCGCCAATGATGACGTTTTCCTCGGTGGCTTGGCAGGCAGCCAATGAAATCAAGGCGATCAGTGCTATTGAGTTTCCAGGCTTCATAGAGATTCCGTATTTCGAGGCGCAGGCCCTAGGCGTACTGTCATAGAGATTGGGGCGCAAGGTCACACTTTCTTCGGCCAGGTGGTGCCGGCAGTCTGCCTTCACTCCAGTTTCAGCTGTTAGAGGCAATAGGCAACATGGCTGAAAGCGGACGCTTGCAAACCGCAAAACAAACGCCGCCGCAGCATAATCGCTGCGGCGGCGTGTTCAAATTTGCAGATCCCAGCGAAGGCTGGGACCTTTCTCAAAATCGCACAAGGTCCCAGCATTCGCTGGGACTCAAGCGTTGCCTTTACCCGCCAACAGCGGCGGCAACCTCTGCGGCGAAATCGCTTTCTTCGACTTCGATGCCTTCGCCCAGCTGATAGCGGACATAATCGACAAGTTTGATCGACGCGCCCGCTTCTTTTGCGGTGCGTGCGACATATTCCTCGACCGTGGCTTTGCCGTCTTTCACGAAAATCTGGCTGAGCAGCGCGTTTTCTTTCGCATATTTGCGGATCGCGCCTTCGACCATTTTTTCCTGCACGTTTTCGGGCTTGCCGCTTTCCGAGGCTTTTTCCTGTGCAATCGCGCGCTCACGCTCAATCACGGCAGCATCGAGGCCATCGGCATCAAGCGCTTGCGGGAACATGGCTGCTGCGTGCTGGGCCACATCTTTGCCAAGCGCCGCCAGCACATCCGCGCTCGCATCGCCTTCAAGCGCGACCAGAACACCGATCTTGCCAAGGCCTTCTGCAGCGGCATTGTGGACATAGGAGACCACCGCGCCTTGCGAGACAGAGACGGTTTTCATCCGGCGGATCTGCTGATTTTCGCCAATGGTTGCGACATTGTCGGTGAGCTTGTCTGAAACACTGCCGCCATCGGGGTAATCGGCCGCTTTCAATGCATCAACATCGTCATTCTCAAGCGTCAGGGCAACGGCGGTTACCTTGGTAACAAAGTCCTGGAATTTGTCGTTCTTGGCAACAAAGTCGGTTTCCGAGTTAACCTCAACAGCAACGCCGCGCGTCCCTTCGACAGAGACGCCGACAAGACCTTCGGCTGCGGTGCGGCTGGATTTCTTCTGAGCAGTCGCAAGACCTTTGGCGCGCAGCGCGTCAACCGCTGCTTCGATATCGCCGCCAGCTGCGCTCAGCGCTTTTTTCGCATCCATCATGCCTGCGCCGGTTTTTTCGCGCAGTTTCTTCACATCGGCGACGGTAAAATCGGCCATGGGAATATTCCTTTTTGTGTGTTTGTAAGACGCCGGGCACTCCGGTTGGTAAGGAGTGCCCAGCGCGCTAGATTGCTTGTGTTACGCCCTGATTATGAGGACGCTTACCCGTTCAGGCCGTTTCCGCCGGAGCTTCTGGTGCTGCTTCCGGCGCTGCTTCGGCAGGTGCCTCGGCTGGCGGTTCTGCCATGGCGCCGACATCCGCGCCGCTGTCATGCGCCGCGCCGCCTTTGCCTGCCATCGCCGCATCGCCAATGGCCTGGCAATACATGCGCACCGCACGGCTCGCATCGTCATTGCCGGGAACGGGGAAAGCGATGTTGCTGGGATCGACGTTGGAATCGAGCACCGCAATCACCGGAATGCCAAGCACTGCGGCTTCCTTGATGGCGAGGTCTTCCTTGTTCGCATCGATCACGAACATCACGTCGGGAATGCCGCCCATATCGCGGATGCCGCCCAGCGAAAGCTCCAGCTTGTCACGCTCTCGCGTCAATTGCAGAACTTCTTTCTTGGTGAGCCCGCTGGTGTCGCCCGACAATTGCTCTTCGAGCGTTTTGAGGCGTTTGATCGACTGGCTGATCGTCTTCCAGTTGGTGAGCATGCCGCCCAGCCAGCGGTGATTCACAAAATGCTGACCCGAAGCGCGTGCGGCTTCTGCAATCGGCTCTTGCGCCTGACGCTTTGTGCCAACGAACAGCACTTTGCCCCCGGCCCGCACAGTTTGCTCAACAAAATCGAGCGCGCGTGCAAACAGCGGAACAGTTTGTGACAGGTCGATAATGTGGACCCCATTGCGCGCGCCGAAGATATACGGCTTCATACGGGGGTTCCAGCGGTGGGTCTGGTGGCCGAAATGGGCGCCAGCCTCGATCAATTGCTGCATTGTGACGGTAACTGCCGCCATAGATATTTCCTTTCCGGTTGTTCCTCTGGATGGCTGGAACTGCGTTTGCGGTTGTCCCGCATACAGCACCGGTGATGTGCGCCATCCATGTGAATTTCGCCGCGTTCTAGCCCGAAGTGATTCGGCCCGAGAATGGGACGAGGCCGGGCCATTACCCTTCCCTTGCCACAAAATCTAGTGCCAAAAGCCCCTTGCGGAACACAAGTGGAACATTTTGCTTGACGGAGTGGAACGTTTGAGGAACAAAGGCTGCAGAACAAACGCTGAACACGACACTCCGTATCACTACGGACCTGCTGGTAAGGAACCGACCCATGATCGTTTTAACCATCACCGCATTGCTCATCATTGTTGCTGTGGCAACGGGCCTTGCGCTGGCGGATAACTGGATCAGGGGCCGCGCTGTCTTCGCACAATTGGTGCACGAACGCGCTCTTGCCCGTGCGGGATTTGTCCCTGTCGTCGAAGCCACCGAATTGCGCCAGCGCACTGTCCCTGCATCTGATGCCTCCCCGGCTTACAGGACCCGCCTTCCCCGAGGCCGCGCTGGCGCATACCCGGCCTTCGCCAAGCGAGCACGTGAAAGGGCACCCCGGCCCGCTATTGCTCCGCTTGGCGAAGCGCTCGGCGCCGCTTGACGCTGCCATATTTAAACATCGCATAAGGCATCAGCGCGAGATACCCGGCGCTTAAAGTAATCAGCAGCCACCACGGCTCGATCAAGGCTGCCGCAAAAGCAACGCCCGCCATCGCAATCAGCGGCAGACGCACATCGCGCCGGGGACGGATCGCCGTCCAGCTGAGCGTTGCCATGTTCGAGATAACCAGCAGCGCAATCAGCCCCAGCCAAAGTGTATTGGCCAGCGGATCGCGGAACATTTCAAGGCCCGTTTCAAACCACAAGAAACACGGCAAGAACGCCAGCCCCGCCCCGACAGGCGCGGGCACTCCGGTTAAGAACCCTGCAAGCTTATGCGGCTGGTTTTCGACATCAATACGCGCGTTGAACCGCGCGAGGCGCAATGCCATGCAGATCGCAAATCCCAGGGCGGCAAACCAGCCAAAGCTGGGCAGATCCTGCAAGGCCCAAACAAACAAAATGAGCGCAGGCGCGATGCCAAAGGACACGCAATCCGCCAGGCTATCCAGCTCTGCGCCAAAGCGGGACTGCGCATTCAGCAGCCGCGCAATCCTGCCATCAAGCCCATCAAGGACAGCGGCCAAAATCACCGCAAGGACTGCGTATTGCCATTGCCCTTCGATCGCAAAGCTAATGCCGGTCAGCCCCGAACACAGCGCGCCGGCCGTGATCGCATTGGGCAGCATGCCTCTTAGGCTGAGGCCGCGCTTGTCGGTTTGCACGGCGAGATCTTCGTCTTCAGCCGCCTTGGGCCCTATCCGCGCAGGGATATCGGAAATGTCTTTATCAGGATCGTGCCGCGTCAACGCGCACCCGCGCTTTCAAAACCCGCAAGGGCGCGCCGGATCACTGCACAATCCCTTCGAGCAGAGCCTGCGAGCCGAGTTCGCCAAGCACCGTTTCGCCTGCCACAACGCGCTGGCCCAGTAACACTTTGGGATCGGTGCCAGCGGGCAGATAGACATCAACCCGGCTGCCAAACCGGATCAGCCCAACGCGCTGCCCTTTGGCCAAAGTGTCCCCCGGTTTCACAAATGGAACAATCCGCCGCGCGACAAGCCCCGCGATCTGGGTAAAGCCAACCATCAAGCCATCATTGCGTTCAATCAGGATATGCTGGCGCTCGTTTTCTTCGCTCGCTTTATCGAGGTCCGCCGCCATGAATTTGCCGGGAATATAGACCAGCCGCCGCACGGTGCCTGCAATGGGCGCGCGGTTGATATGAACATCGAACACGCTCATGAAAATCGACACCCGCGTGACCGGACCAGGCGGCAATCCGGGATTGCCCGAGCCATCATCCACGCGCAATTCTTCGGGCGGATCAACCTGCATGATAAGCGAGACCAGCCCATCGGCAGGCGCAATGATCGCATCGCTTGATTGCGGCACGACCCGTTCGGGATCGCGGAAAAACGCGAACACCCATGCCGAAATGCCCAGCATCACGGTAAAGCCGAACACCCAGCCGAAAAACAGCGGGATAAGGCTGATCGCCAGCGCGATGACGCCAAACTTGCGCCCTTCGGGATGGATATCGGGCCAGCTCCAACCTGCTTCGCCGCGCCCCTGATTGTCGAGAATTTCACCTGCCATGGCGCGCTATCTAGGGCGGGAACGGGTGGCTCGCAAGCAAGGATGATGCGAATGGCCGGGCAAAACCTGCGCGCGGGCCGTGGTTTAGCCCGCTTTGCGCACAAACACAGTGCCCGCAGAATAGCCCGCACCAAAGCTGCAAATCAGCCCGGTATCACCGCTCGCAAGGTCCGCCTGATTAAGGTGAAAGGCAATGATCGACCCCGCGCTTGACGTGTTGCCATAGGTATCGAGCACGGTGGGGCTTTCATCATCATTCGCCTCATGGCCCAGCACGCGCTGCGCAATCAGACGGTTCATCCCCGCATTGGCCTGATGCAGCCACAACCGGCGCAGGGCCTGCGGATCAAGGCCCAGCCGCTCTGCCTCTTCAAGGATCATTTGCGCGACCATGGGCACGACCTCTTTGAAAACCTTGCGTCCTTCCTGCACGAACAGCTTGTCAGGATCGCCCGCGCTTTCAGGATGCGCGCGGTTGAGGAAGCCGAAATTGTTGCGGATATTGTTGGAGAACACTGTCTTCAATTTTGTGCCAAGCACTTCCCAATGGTCATCAGGCGCGATGGCGGCATCTTCGACCAGCACGGCGGTGGCGACATCGCCAAAGATGAAATGGCTATCGCGGTCGCGCCAATTGAGATGGCCCGAAGTGATCTCTGGGCTGACCACCAGCACGCTTTTCGCATTGCCTGCGCGCACATAATCCGCCGCGGTTTGAATGCCAAAGGTGGCGGAAGAACACGCGACATTCATATCAAAGCCAAAACCATCAATCCCCAGCGCCTGCTGAATCTCAATCGCCATGGCGGGATAAGCGCGCTGCATATTGGAAGCCGCGCACAAAACCGCGTTCACATCCTGCGGTGAGCGCCCTGCCCGCTCCAACGCTTCACGCGCAGCGATCACGCCAATCTCGGCCATAATCGAGATTTCATCATTGGCGCGGTCTTCAAGGCGCGGCTCCATGATCTCTGGATCAATGATCGGCGCTTTGCTCATCACATGGCGCGCTTTGATCCCGCTCGCTTTCTCGATGAATTCGACAGAGGATGGGCTTAACGCTTCAACCTCGCCCGCCGCGATGGCGTCTGCGTTTTGGGTGTTGTGCAGGTCAACAAAGCGGTTGAAACTATCAACCAGCTCTTCATTGGTGATGTTGTCTGCGGGGGTGAACAGGCCGGTGGCGGAGATCACCGGGCGGCCTGTTAGAGCTTCGGTTAGAAGTGAGTTTTGCATGCCTGCGCACCTACTGCGCGCTGGAAAGGGCTGCAAGTGGCAATGGCAGGAAACGCCCGGTCTAAAAGCTTACCCCGGCGCGCAGGTTTACCTGAGGGCCTTCATCGCTGCGCTCACCCGATCCGCCTAGGGGAAAGCCGCCTTCCAGCTCCATATCAAACACGCCCCAGCGCGCGCGCATGCCGGGCCCTGCAGAAAACAGCGATCCCTCGCCAAAATCCTGCTCGATATCATTGACCACCCCGCCATCAACAAAGCCATACAGCTGCAAACGATCGAGCGGCAATTTGCCCGTGGGCACGCTGTAGCGCAGCTCTGCCAGACCATAGATCCCTTCATCGCCAAGCACTTCGCTGAAATTATAGCCGCGTGTGCGGTATGCCCCGCCCAGCGCCAGTTCTTCGCTGCCGAGCAGAGCGCGGTCGGCGATCTGCCCGCCCATGGCAAAGAACAGATCGATGCGGTCGTTCAGGGTAAACCGCGCGTCCGTCCAAAAGCTCAGCTTGGAAAACACACCGTCGCCATCGGCGCGCGATGCGAGCGGTGATCCCAGCCGGGTCGCGCCAAACAGGTCAAGCCCGCGCACATGCGAAATGCCGGCGCGCAAGCGGTTCCCCTTACCCAGCGCGATCTGCGTGCGCAGCCCGACCTCCACTGTGACAACAGTGTCATCGCGCAGCATCTGATCAATCGCGTCCTGCTCAATCGAGATGTAGCTAGCGCGCCCATCGGCCCATAGGCTTAGATTTTTGCCGCGCACAATCGGCACAGTGACTTGCGCACTGCCGCGCACGGATTCGCCGGTGATATCGGTATCGCCAAACGCGCCGCCGGGCGCGGTGGTGCCGACAGAGCCCGATGCGGAAAAAGTCACCCCGTCAGTGCCGATCTGGGTTTGATATGCGGCGCTTAGAAACAACAGCTCGCCAAGATCAACCGGATTGATCCGCACTGCGGCGCGCACCTGATCGCTGCCGGTCAAAACATCGCTGGCCGCGGCAGAACCGCGCACGCGCACCGGGCCAAATGCCGCTGATCCGTAATTGTCGCCCGATACTCTGAAACTGGCATCGCGGCGTGACAGCTTCACCACCAGCACCCCTGCCCCATCGACCCGTTTGAAATTCGCACTGCGCAACCGCACGGCGGGAATGTCCGAGACGAGCAGCAATGCGCGTTCAAGATCCGCTTTTTTGACCGGCGATCCGATTAGCTTTTCAAGCACGCTGCGGGCAGCGGTGTTGTCGTATCCATCGATCTCAACCGCCGCGATGACGCCTTCATCCAGTTTGACCTCAACAATACCCAAGCCGCCAGGATTGCTGATGATCTGGCTGCGGGCATATGCATAGCCTTCATCCTTGGCGAGCTGCGCAACTTCGTTGGAAAGTTCGGCCAGGCGTTCCTCGGTCACGTCCTCGCCAAAGAAATCGGTTAGTGCGGATTGGAAAACAGTATCATCAATTGCTTCATTGCCGCTGATGACGATGGCCGCGATCTGATCGGTGTCGCGGTCTCCGTCGCTTTGGGCATTGTTTCCGGCAGCGACGGGCTCGCCAGCCGTCTCAGGCGCAACCTTGAGCACAGGAGCAAAAGCGATCTGCGGCGCGCGCGTGTTTTGGGCAAGCGCAGGCACCGAGGCAACCATGCCCAACAACAATGCTCCAAATCCTGTCGCAACAAACCTGCGCACGCAAATCCTCCAAGTCAGAGGCAGCGCCGTAATGCGAGCTGGCTAAGAAAAGCTTACGCATGGATGCAAAGCAGAGGCACGAGGCACGAGGCATGGATACGAAGCAGGGGCACAAAGTAAGCAATCTTTCACTATCGCACTTAACGCCATTTTCAGCCGCCGGTGGCACAGGCAGATTCCATAAATTTCTCGAACACCGGAAAAACAATGATCAAAGTCGCCGTCAAATCAGCCGCCATTGCAGCGCTTCTTTCCAGCACCAGCGCTTTTGCCGCGCCATCGGGATGGATGATATCCGAAGCCAGCGGCAATGTGGTGATCGTGCGCGATGGAGCGCAGCTGAAAGGCCGCAAGGGTATCAAGCTGGACCAAGGCGATGTTGTGCAGACCGCCACCAAAAGCCGCGCGGTCATTGTGCGCGGTAAAGAATATGTCGTCGTCTCGCCCAAGGCCAAAATCAAAATTGCCGAACCGGAGAAAGCCGGTCCAGTGACCCAGATATTCCAATATCTCGGCAATGTACTGTTCAAAGTGGAGAAAAAGAGCACCAAGCATTTCGGCGTTGAAACACCCTATATGGCCGCTGTGGTGAAAGGCACGACTTTCAACGTGTCGGTGTCTGAAGAAGGCACCAGCGTGCAAGTCACCGAGGGCGCGGTTGAGGTTATCACCGCCGACGATCTGGAAGCGGCCTTGCTGACGCCGGGCAATATCGGGATTGTCGATGCCGATCAGATTGGCGACCTGATCGTTATTGTCAGCGACGATGAAAGCGCGAACCGGGAGCAGGTAATTGTGCGCGGGACGCCCAACGTGGTCTCGCGTCTGGATCGCGGAGCAAACCCATCCGACACCGCCGTCACGGTCTCACAGGAACAAAGCGATCGCAGTGGCGGCGCTTCAAGTGAAACAAGCGAGCAATCGCCTGCGGGTGCAGATCAGGGCACTGGCACAGATGACAGCGTTTCAAGTTCGGCTGATTTGACCACGCCAAACCTCGCTGCGGCTCTTACCACGCCGGAATTCAGCGCCGAGTTTAGCGATGATGCCGTAACTCAGGGCGGTGTTGTGACTGCAATTGGCGCCAGTGATGATCTGGCAAATCTCGACAATGATTTCGCAGCGGACCCCATCGCAGCACGAATAGACGAGCCTGATATCGCAGCAGTCGATCAGGATATCGCAACAGGCAGCGACGCGGCGATAGGGGACGACTCTGGCGACATCGAGGTGGATGAGACCGTTCCTGACATTGTAGCAGGCGATATTGCCGCACCAGACGATACCATCGCACCGAACATTGGCATGACACCTGACACCGGTGATGTTGGTGATGCTGGTGATGTTATCGATATGGGCATCGATGACGGCAACGATGGTTCAAATGAACTGGTCTATGCCGAAGATCAACCCGGCGGAACCTGCGCCGGCGTTGTCAATTGCTCGGGCGGTCCAAACCCGAACAATCAGGCAGATGACATCGTCGACGACGTGATCGGCGCACCTGTTGTTGGCGCAGTTGTGGATATGGGCGGATCAGGCGACCAGGACAATTCAGGCGATCCGATCATGCCGGACACTCCGGACGTAACAGACACGCCAGACACGCCCGATATTGGCGACATGGTGGATATGCCGGACACTCAAGACCTGCCCGATCAGCCGGACACACCGGACCTTCCTGAGACGCCGGACATGCCTGATCTTCCGGAGCCCGATATCGGCGATGGCGATATCGATCTGCTTGATGATCTCAATTCTGACGGCGGAGCAGGCGGTGATGGAGACGGGTCGGGAGTAGGCTCCGGAGATGGCCCCGGCGACGATAACATCACTGGGAACCAGGACAGTGGCGGCGCTCTGGGCACTGGCGACGGTGATGATGCCGAAACGCTCAATGATGGCGAAGGCGATGATGGGGGCGGTATCACCCTGGGTGATATTATCGTCGGAATCATTGGCGCAATTGCCGATAATCTCAACGGAGATGACGGCGGCGACGACAATGATGGTGACGACGACGACGATGATGATGACGACGATCAAGGCGAAGATGGCGATAATGAAGACGGTGACGGCGATTAACCCGCCACATCCAGGCACAGCGCAAAGAGGCACAGCATAAAGAGGCACGGCAACGCGATCTCAATCATTTGGCGATACCCTCACTCAGGCAAGCACAAGCTTGCTTTGTGAGGAAAGCCGAAGAACCGTGTTGCGCAAAAACCTTCCATCCTTCTCGCTCGAATTGCAGGCGTCGATTGCCGCGTTTGTAATCGCGTTGATCATCGCAATAGCCAGCTTCTCAACCGGGCTTTCTGACGCCATCGAAGCCGATATGCGTCATGGCCGCGACATCCTTCGCGCTGGGCCAACCGATAGCGATATCGTGATTGTCGAGGTCGATGGCCGCTCGCTTCAGGAAGTCGCCAAATGGCCATGGCCGCGCGAAAATTACGCGGTCGCAGTCGAGGAATTGGACCGGCTGGGCGCAAAGCAGATCGCGTTCGACATCGAATTTTCCGCCCGCTCTACGCCCGAACAGGACGCCCGCTTTGCCCAGGCGCTGCGCGATGCGAATGTTTCGGTCATCCTGCCGACATTCCGCCAGATCAATCAGGCAACGCAGGACAAATCGGTATCAGAAGCCCTGCCGCTGAATGACCTGCGCGAACACGTATTTCTCGCCTCTGTTAATGTTACGCCCGATGCCGATGGGCAGATCACTCACTACGGGTATGGCACTGTCACTGACAATGTGCCGCGCCCTTCGCTTGCAAGCATGGTTTCGGGAACGCCGGGCGATATCTCGCAAGAATTCCGCGTCGATGCGGCGATTGATCCGGCTTCGTTTGATCGCATTTCATTCGTCGATCTGTTGAACGGCAAAGTCAGCGCAGATCGAGATCGCAGACAAACGCATCATTATCGGTGCCACAGCGATTGAGCTGGGCGATCGTTACCCCACCAGCCTTTACGGGGTAAACCCCGGCGTGATCGTGCAAGCGCAAGCGGCCGAAACGCTAATTCAGGGCCGCGCTCGCACTGATGTGAACCAAGCCATTGTCCTCGCGCTCGCTGCCTTGATTGTGCTGCTGACCGTGATCAAGCCAGCCTTGCGCCGTTATTCGCTGCTCAGCATTTTCGCGAGCGCCGGGATTATTGGCACGCTGGCCCTCGCTGCTGATGCGGCGCACCTTGCCTATATTCAATTGGCAAGCGCCATGATCTTTGCCGCGACATTCGCCGTCGCTCAGCGCCTTATCCAATTGCTGCAAATGCTGACCGCAGCGCGGCTCACGGACCTGTCATCAGGCCTGCAAAACCGCCGCGCGCTCGAAGCGGCACACCGCAGCAATTCTCACCTTTCAATTGGTGCGGTGCGGATCGCAGATTATGATCAACTGGAAGCGGTCACGACCGATAAAGACGCAGGCCAGCTCGATCAGGCCATCGCCCACCGTCTGCAATTGATCGCCATGGGCAAACAGGTGTTCCGGATCGAAAATGGCGTTTTTGGCTGGCTGATCCCGGCAGAGCGCGAAGATGATCTGGAGGATTATTTTTCCTCCGCCCATGCCTTGTTCAACGCGCCGATTGATTTGCTTGGCCAACAATTGCGCGCCAAGCCTTCATTTGGGGTGTCCAAGGATAGCGTTGCGCAATCCGTGCTGGCCTGCGAATTTGCGCGCCGCCGTTCGCTGCGCTGGTCATCATCGGCCAGCACCATGACCGAACAATCGCAGTTTGAACAAACGATCCTCACCCAGCTTGATGAAGCGCTGGATACAGGCGCGATCTTCGTGGTGTTCCAGCCAAAGCTCAAATTGCCCGCTCGCACCATCACAAGCGCAGAATGTCTGGTGCGCTGGAACAGCCCGACCCTGGGGGCTATTTCTCCGGGCGAATTCATTCCCCTGCTGGAAGAAAAGCAGTCGATTGACAGGCTCACTTTGTTCGTTCTGGATGAGGCCATCGGCAAAGCCCGCCATGCCGCCACTTTGGGCCATGAATTGAACCTTGCGATCAATATCTCCGCGCAATTGCTGTCCGACGCGAACTTTGTGGATCAGGTCTCAAAAAGGCTTGCGTCAATTGCCGATCTGCCGGGCACGCCGATCACTTTGGAAGTCACCGAAAGCGCGCCTCTGGATGATCCGCAAATTGCCCAGCGCGCACTGGCGAGCCTGCGTGAAGCCGGTGCGCGGGTGTCGGTGGATGACTATGGCACCGGCCATGCAACACTCAATTACCTCAAAGATTTCCCCGCCAACGAGATCAAGCTCGACCAGAGCTTTGTCCGCGACCTTATCACCAATCAGGCAAACCGCGTCATGGTCAGCTCAACCGTAGAGCTTGCCCATGCGCTGTCTTTCGAAGTGGTCGCCGAAGGGGTGGAGGATGGCGAAACGCTCGAAGCGCTCGCCGCAATTGGCTGCGATTATCTGCAAGGCTGGCATATCGGAAAGCCAGTGCCATGGGATATATTCGAAACGCATCTAACAGGCGAAAGAGAACCACAGCGCCTGAGAGCGTAATCGCCAGTTTGGGAGAACCCGGAGGTGGGAGACCCGGTGGCGGGAGACCCGATGGTGGACAGGGCTGGATTCGAACCAGCGTACGCTTGCGCGGGCAGATTTACAGTCTGCTGCCTTTAACCACTCGGCCACCTGTCCACACAGGGCTTGCTCAAAATGCGGCCTTGCGGCCACCAAATGCATGCGCGACCCGATAAAGGTCTTGCTGCCGAGGGGATGCGCTTTGGCGAAGCGAGCCTTGCCTGTCAATGGGCCTGCTGGCAGGGGGCAGAAACATAACACTCCAATGAAAGACGCAAATGGCCAAAGGTGACAAAAAGAAAGCGCTGCGCGGGCGTGCAGGCCGGATGAAAGGCGGGCGCGGTTCGGGCAAGGGAACCGCCGGATATGTGCGCCTGTGGGGCCGGCATCCTGTCGAAGCAGCGCTCAAAAACCCCGCCCGCCAGCACCGCAAACTGTGGGCAACGCGCGATGGCATCGAAAGCCTGGATGGCGAATTGCCGCAGGATTTTCCCGTGGAATATGCCGACGTCACCGATCTGGCGCGGCTCGTTGCCAAAGATGCCCCGCATCAAGGACTGGTGCTCGAATGCGAACCGCTTGATGGCGTCTTCCTTGATGAGCTTGCCACTGGCGATCCCGCGCGCCCGGTTGTGCTGCTCGATCAGGTGACAGACCCGCACAATGTCGGCGCGATCCTGCGGTCCGCCGCTGCCTTCAATGCGGCCTGTATCGTCACGCAGGATCGCCACGCACCGCCTGAAAGCGGTGTTCTTGCAAAATCAGCCTCTGGGGCATTGGAGACGGTGCCATGGGTGCGGGTTGTCAATCTGGCGCGCGCGATGGATGATCTGGCGCAGGCGGGATATTGGCGCATCGGCCTTGCAGGCGAAGCGGAGGCGGCGCTGGAGGAAGCGTTACCCGCCGGCCCTGTTGCGCTGGTTATGGGCGCAGAGGGGCCCGGTATGCGCCACAATATCGCTCAGCACTGTGATGCTCTGGCAAAACTGCCGATATCGTCCGCAGTGGAAAGCCTGAATGTATCCAACGCGGCCGCGATTGCGCTATACGCTGCATCAACACGATCAAAGGGGTAGTGATAATGAAGATGTTTGCTTCCATGCGGGCGAAATCCGCCGCGGTTTTGGCGGGGTGTTCGCTGATGCTGACAGGCTGCCTGATCCAGCCCGGCACATTCACGTCTGAGCTGACGCTGATGGAGGATGATGCGTTCACTTTCACCTATGAAGGCGAAGTGCATTTTATCGGCCTTGCGAAGCTGGCTGAGGAGAGCAAGCGGTCTTCGATGGGGGAATTTCAGGCCTATTGTTATGGCGACGCTCCAGCCGAAGCTGTTGAAGGGGCTAGCGACGCAGCAGAGGCGGCTGCCAAGGCGGCAGAAGCGATGATTGAAGAGGCCGAAGACTATGCCGGAGACCGCGAATGCACGCCCGAAGAAGTGGCCGAGCAGCGCGCTCAGTGGGAAGAGGGCCAGCAGCGCCGCGCCGAAAACAAAAAGCGCGAAGCAGAGCAGATGTCAGAAATCTTCGGCGGGATCGACCTGTCCGCTCCCGGAGCCGAAGCGGAACTGGCAGCCCTGATGGTGCGGCAAAAAGGGTTCGACCGGGTCGAGGCCAAAGGCGATGGCATGTTCGATGTGAGCTATGCAATCAGCGGCACTTTGAGCCATGATTACATGTTCCCCGTGATCGAAGGATTTCCGACCAACAGCCCCTTCGTCCAGGTTCTAGTGCGTGATGGGGGGGCGGTTCGCGTGAATGCCCCCGGTTTTGCAGGGCAAGGCGCGGCCAATCCTTTATTGCCGATGATGATGGGCGGATCACCCTTTGGCGGTGGGGCCAGCTCTTCTGAAGAGCTTGACCTCCCCGAGATAAGCGGCACCTTTTCGATTGTCACGACCGGGGATATCCGGGCGAACAACACCGACGAAGGCCCAGTGACAGAGGCGAGCGGCCAGCGTCTGACATGGCAGATCAATTCGCGCACCGCGACAGCGCCCACCGCGCTGATCGCTTTGCCCCGCTGAGGATAAGCACGCAGCTGGGGCGCGTCGAAACAGGGCAAACAAAAACCCCGCCGGTCTTGCGATCGGCGGGGTTTTTTGTGTGATTGGCCGGGTTTCAATATGCGCTGATAAAAGCGCCCTCACCCATGCCCATCAGCGCAATCAGTTGACCGCGTCTTTCAAGCCTTTGCCCGCTTTGAACTTGGGCTGGTTTGATGCAGGAATATTCATCGGCTCGCCGGTGCGCGGGTTGCGGCCTGTGGACGCTTTACGCTTGGCGACAGAGAACGTGCCAAACCCGACAAGGCGCACTTCATCACCATTCGACAAAGCCTTGGTCACAGCATCGAACACACCTTCAACAGCGCTTGCGGCATCATTCTTTGAAAGGCCAGTGGTCTCGGCAACCGCACCGATCAGATCGTTCTTATTCATCCTGGGAACCCCCTTGTATTACCAAAAGTCTTTGAATCAATTTCGTATTCGAGGAATCATCTTCCCGAAAGAATCCAGATTGAGACTGTTTTGCAGTAGCTGTCAAAGACAAATACGGCGCAAAGCCGGGCTTTTTTCAGTTTTTTTCGTCATTTGCGGTAAAGCGAGCGCGATTGCCCTGTCTTAACATGCTTTTGATGCCGCCAATTAAGTTGCAATTTGGAACGCGATAAGTTCTCTCTTGTTGCTCATTCGCGCAGTTGGCGGCGCCATCAATGGGCCGTTGGCACATCCGATCCTGCCGTGGTTCCCGCAGCCGATGCGCCAGGCTGCGATGCCAGATCATCGGCCTCGCTCCATTCAATCGGAGTGGGCATTTCCACCAAGGCTTGTTCAAGCACCTGATCGACATGGCTCACTGGAATGATTTCAAGGCCCTCTTTCACATTGTCCGGAATTTCGGCGAGGTCTTTGACATTCTCTTCGGGGATAAGCACCGTTTTGATCCCCCCGCGAAGCGCGGCGAGCAATTTCTCTTTCAGCCCTCCAATCGGCAGCACGCGGCCGCGCAGAGTAACCTCGCCGGTCATCGCCACATCGGGGCGCACCGCGATCCCGCCAAGCGTTGAAACGATGGAGGTTACCATGCCGATCCCCGCGCTTGGCCCGTCTTTGGGCACTGCACCTTCGGGCAAGTGGATGTGGACATTGCGGCGCTGGAACAGGCTGGGCTTTATCCCATAAGTGGGCGCGCGTGATTTGACGAAGCTGAACGCGGCAGCGACGCTTTCATTCATCACTTCGCCAAGCTTGCCAGTCGTTTTGATCTCGCCCTTGCCCGGTGTCGTCACGCTTTCAATGGTCAGCAATTCGCCGCCTACACTGGTCCAGGCGAGGCCCGTGACAGTCCCGATCTGCGCTTCGTCTTCGGACATGCCGTGCTTGAATTTGCGTACCCCTGCAAATTCGCCAAGGTTGTCCGGCGTGATCGTCACGCTGGTGACATCACCTTCAAGGATTTTGCGCAAGCTCTTGCGCGCCAGCCGGGCAATCTCGCGCTCCAGTGTGCGCACCCCTGCCTCGCGGGTGTAATAGCGGATAAGATCGCGAAGGCCCTCTTCGGTCAGCTCAAATTCTTCGGGTTTCAGGCCATGATCGCTGACCTGTTTGGCCAGCAAATGCCGCGTGGCGATCTCGACCTTTTCATCCTCGGTATAGCCTTCGAGGCGGATGATCTCCATCCGATCGAGCAGCGGCTGCGGCAGATCAAGGCTGTTGGCGGTCGTCACAAACATGATGTCAGACAGGTTGAGATCGAGTTCGAGATAGTGATCCTGAAACTTGTCGTTCTGCTCAGGGTCCAAAACCTCGAGCAAGGCCGAAGCCGGATCGCCGCGGAAATCCTGACCCAGCTTGTCAATCTCATCGAGCAGAAACAGCGGATTGCTGGTGCCTGCTTTCTTCAGATTGTTGACGATTTTGCCGGGCATTGAGCCAATATAGGTCCGCCGGTGCCCGCGTATCTCCGCCTCATCGCGAACGCCGCCCAAAGATTGCCGCACAAATTCACGGCCCGTCGCTTTTGCTATGCTTTTGCCGAGAGAAGTTTTGCCGACACCGGGAGGTCCGACGAGGCACAGGATCGGGCCTTTCAGCTTGTTGGTGCGCGCCTGTACGGCAAGATATTCGATGATCCGGTCCTTGACCTTTTCGAGCCCGTAATGATCGGCGTCGAGTATTTCCTGCGCTTGTCCGATATCCTTTTTCAGGCGCGATTTCTTGCCCCATGGCAGCCCCAGCAGCACATCGAGGTAATTGCGCACCACTGTCGCCTCAGCGCTCATCGGCTGCATGCCTTTGAGCTTTTTCAGCTCGGCATTGGCCTTGGTCTTGGCCTCTTTGGAAAGCTTGGTTTTCTCGATTTTCTCGGCCAGCTCGGTCAGCTCATTGCCTTCCTCGCCATCGCCGCCGCCCAGTTCAGACTGGATCGCTTTCATCTGCTCGTTGAGGTAATATTCGCGCTGGGTCTTTTCCATCTGGCGTTTCACTCGCCCGCGAATTTTGCGCTCCACCTGAAGGACCGACAATTCGCCCTCCATAAACGCCATTACCAGTTCAAGGCGTTTGAGCGGACTGCTCTCTGTCAGCAGCGATTGCTTGTCAGAAACTTTCGCGCTGAGTGCAGCCGCAATCGTGTCAGCCAGTTCGCCCGCATCATCGACATCGGATAGGTCAATGTCGTTTTCTTCGCCCATTTTCTTGTTGAGCTTGGCATATTCGCCAAATTGCTGCGTGACCTGCCGCATCAAAGCGGTGACCTCGCTGCCGGCGACCGTTTCCGGCTCAATCAATTCCATTTCGGCCGTGATATAGCCATCATCGGGCACCAGTGTTTGCAGCCGCGCGCGCACTCCGCCTTCGACGAGAACGCGCACCGTGCCATCGGGCAATTTGAGCAATTGCAGAACCTGCGCGACAACGCCGGTATCATACAGATCATCTTGCCCCGGATCATCACAGGCCGGATCCAGCTGTGCGAGCAGGAAGATATCCTTTGACGCTTCCATCGCCGCTTCCAATGCCGCAACCGATTTATCGCGCCCCACAAACAGCGGCACAACCATGCCGGGAAAAACGACAATGTCGCGAAGGGGCAGAAGAGGAAAGGCTTGTGTCATGTTTAAATTATCCCGGTGCGCAGCCTGCGCTGCGTTGTTATCAAAGATATGGGTAATGGGCCGTAACTGCGCAATAGCAGACAAGGCGCAGGCAGGGGTAAGCCTGTGTAAACTGCCAGATAGCGCGCCTCTATGCCGCCAAACTACCGCGCCCACCCATCCAGATCGAGCGCGGCGAGGTCTTTCGCAAGATCGCCATGACGCTTGGCCAGATAGCGCGCAGCCTTGCGATGCGGGCCTTGCAGATAGGATTTAAGCGCCAGGTTCGCCTCTCCATCACAACCAAAACGCTGTTCAAAAATGGCAAGGGCCGTCGCAAGCGCGTTTTCTGACAGATATCCCGATGTGTCAGACCGCCAGCCTTGCATTGCTCCATCGGTGAACTGGCTGAAATTGCGCGCGCTGTTGGCCAGAAACACGCCAAAGCCAAGATACACCGCCGTGCAATCGGTGGCGTGCTCTTCCAGCGCTTCCCCGCCCGGCGGCATGCCGATAGAATGGACGACCAGATGCGCAAGCTCATGCGCAAATGTTGCCACCAGCGCATCAGGGTTTTTCGCCAGCGCCGGATCATAGCGGATGACCGGCGTGTTTCCCTCGACACTGAAAGTGCCAAGCGCCGAGCTTTGCGAAAAAGGCCCAGTATCAAGACCCGTCATCGGTATTTCAGGCCTGCTTTCGCCTTTTTCTAGGCGGCAGTGCCAATGGGAAAGGCCCGCCAGATGTTTGACCGCTTCAAACAGCTGGCTGGCGGTGGAAGCTGCCATGATCTGATCGTCAGAGGGCAACACCAATTGCGGAACAAAGCCATCGCTTTGATCCTGCTTACCCAAAGTCCGATCCAGCCATGCAAAGCAAGCCAGCAACCATTCAAATTCATCAGCCGCTATCGGAAGCGACGGCCCAAACAGACCCATCGCGCAAACTTCACCCCATACCCGGTAGATTAAAGCCCGGCGGCAAACCCATGCTGCCTTGCATCTCTTTCATCTGCTCTGCTGATACGCGGTCCGCTTTATCGCGGGCATCGTTGAAAGCGGCAGTGACGAGGTCTTCGACGATGTTCTTTTCTTCCAGCTTCATCAGGCTGTCATCAATGCTGACGCCCAGAATGCGGCCCTTGGCACTGGCGCGCACTTTCACCAGGCCGCCGCCTGCCGCGCCTTCAACCTCGATCGCGTCGAGTTTGACTTGCATATCGTTCATCTGGTTCTGAATGGTTTCCGCCGCCTGCTGTGCGGCCTGCATCATTTCTTCCATGCTTTTCATGGGGTTTATTCCTTCTTTTAAGAATTCAGCGCCGGTTCGCATTGCGCGCGAAAGCGGCGGTGTTGTCGTTCTGGATCAATTCGGCATCCGGGAAAGTTTCCAGCGCAGCCTTGACCAAGGGATGCGCGCGGGTGCGTTCATCGGCGGCCTTGGCATTGGCATCGGCCTGCTCGCGCAAAGATGGCTCGGCCTCGCCTTCACCGCGTTCAACCTGCCAGCGCTTGCCTGTCACCTTGAACAGAGCATCGCGGATATCGGGGATGGGATCGTCGGTGAACTGGTCGGCCTGTTCAAAGATCAAACGCTCAGGCGAAAGCTCAATCACTCGCACCCGGTCGCGCATCATCTGGGCAACGCGCAATTGGCCCGCGGCATCGATTTCCTCCACCAGATTGGCCCAATTGAGCGCGCCAGCGGCAACCGGCGCAGCAGGCGCGGCGTCTGGCGTGGCCCCGGCGACAGGAGCAGGCGGATTGCTTGCCAATTCCTCAATCCGTTTGGCCAATTTACCCGGATCGGGCATTTCAGCCGCGTGCAGCACCCGCAACAGCGCCATTTGCAGCGCGACCAATGGGTCAGGCGCAAGGCGCACCTCGTCATGGCCTTTCAGCAGCAATTGCCACAGCCGGTGCAATTGAGGAGCCGACAGGCGCGCGGCAAATTCCGCCAAAGCGGTGCGCTCCTCTTCGGAAGGCGCATCAGGCTCCCCGCCCGAAACCTGCGCCACAGTGATCCGGTGCACCAGATCCATCAGCGCTCGCATCAAAGCGAGCGGTTCAACGCCCAGCGCATATTGTTCGTCAATCCCGGCAAGCAGTCCGGGCGCATCGGCTTCCAGCACCGAACCCAGCAACGCACGCTGAGCGCCCTTATCGGCCAGACCCAGCATATCACGCACCCGCGCTGCGGTAACTTCGCCGCCCGCTTCAAGATCGGCATGAGCAATCGCCTGATCGAGTATCGAGAGGCCATCGCGCACGGACCCTTCAGCCGCAGCCGCGATAATCGCCAGCGCCTCGTCATCTGCAGCCACCCCCTCTTGCTCGCACACATGGCCGAAATGTTTGGCCAGCATATCCGCCGGGATACGCCGCAGATCGAACCGCTGTGTCCGGCTGAGCACGGTGACCGGGAGCTTTTCAACTTCGGTGGTGGCAAACAGAAACTTCACATGCGCGGGCGGTTCCTCAAGTGTCTTGAGCAAGGCATTGAAAGCATTGCGCGACAGCATGTGAACTTCGTCAATGATATAGATTTTATAGCGCGCCGAAACCGCTGCATAACGGACCTGTTCGATAATCTCGCGCACATCATCAACGCCGGTATGGCTGGCCGCATCCATTTCGATCACATCGATATGGCGGCCCTCTGCGATCGCTTGGCAATATTCGCACACGCCGCACGGATCGATGGTTGGGCCGCCCGTTCCATCTGGCCCGACGCAATTCAATGCCTTTGCAATCAGCCGCGCGGTGGAGGTTTTGCCAACCCCCTCACCCCGGTCATCAAGAACGCGTGCGCCAACCGATCCCGCTCGATCCCATTGGCAAGCGTGCGCACCATCGGTTCTTGCCCGATCAGCTGCGAAAAGGTTTGCGGACGGTATTTGCGCGCAAGCACACGGTAAGGTTGATCCGATGTGTCTGCCGCAGGCGGCAGGACATCCGGTGAAGATGTTGGCTCAGAAGAGGCCGGCGCGGAAGGTGCCGGTGTCTGAACCTTGGTTTGCGGCGGTTCATCGCCGCCCAATTCCCCGCCGCCAAACATCGTATCCTGCCCCGCCGCCTCCAATTCAGCAGCGCTGGGCGCAGTTTCTTCTTCGGTATCGGGAAGGTCAGGATCGGAATCGGTCATCGCATACCAAGCTAGGCGCTTGCGGCCCGTTTGTCATGGCGATGTTTGATGAAAAAGCAGCGGCGCTGAAGCCGCATAAATAAAGGAGCCGAGCGACCCGCCGCAATTCACCTGGGCTGCTTCCTTCCGGACCTGACCCGGTGAGCGAACGCAAACGTCCACCCGACTCCCGAGGGTGCATATGGCGAAAGCGGGTTAAAAATTCAACTCACTTAAAATTGTCGGCATAGGCCTGAATTTTGAGCGCCTTGGGAGGCGTTGAATGCACCCGCGCGGTGATGCCGTATTTTGCGGCATAGGCTTTCGCAGCGTCCTGATCGGGAAATGTCAGTTTGACCTGAGATTGGGTGTCGCCGCTGCCGGTCCAGCCCATCAGGGGATCGGGCTTGCGCGCTTCGGATTGCTCAAATTCGAGCACCCAATTGTCCGTTTTGGCTTTGCCCGATTGCATCGCGCTTTTGGGGGTTTGATAGATGATTGCGGTCATTTTTTCTTTTGATCCTCGCTCATGCGATCAAAGATCGCATCGCTGCGGGCGGCCCGTCGGCCTTGCGGTCGCTGTGCGCCCGTTCCTGCGGCTGTTCTTCGGTGCGCAATACCCAAAACTCTAGCCGCGTTCAAATCTGTTTTTGGTCTTAAGGCTAGGTTTTTCGGTCCACGGCTGCTCGGGCCAGCGATGTTTGGGATAGCGGCCTTTCATATCGCGCACCACATCGGCCCAGCTCCCGCGCCAGAAACCGGGCAGATCGCGCGTGGACTGGATCGGGCGGCCGGCGGGGCTGGTCATTTTCAGCAGCAATGGCGCGGTGCCAATCATCGGGTGGCTGTCGAGGCCAAACATCGCCTGCACTCGCACTTCGGCACAGGGCGCATCATCACCGCCATAATCGATGGCGTGGCGCGTATTGGCAGGCGAAGTGAAATGCGCAGGCGCGTCTTTTTCGAACCGCTGGCGCGTGTTCCAATCGAGCATACCAAGAGCAGCCTCGGCAAAATCGTTTGGCGGCAGGTTCAGATCGCGCCTGCCGCTGAGCAAAGGCTCCAGCCACAGGCTTGCATTTTCGCGCAAAGCGGCGGGCGACAGCGCGTCAATCTGCGCAAACTGAGCCCGCGCGAGGAAGCCTGGCGGAAACAATTCTCCCCCATCTGTGCCGGAGTTATCCAGCGGATTGTCCCCGGACTTACCCCCTATTCTATCCAGAGCCTTATCCACGAGGATATCCACACCCCCCTGCCCCTCAGGCACAGGGACAGCGGCGCGGTTGATGACTATCGCGCCCAACCGCTTTTCACGCGCGGCCTCGATCCGGCTTTTGCCTGCGTTCCAGCTTATCTTGGTGGTGTCTTCGAGCGACGCGGCAAAAATCGCTTCCAAATCGCTGAATTCTAGCGCGATCCCGCTGGTGATCCGCGCGCCTTTTGCAAGGCCCTGCGCATCGCCAATTACGATCCATTCCGCGTGCGCTAGCGGCGATGCAGGGTCCAGCCGGAAACCGCGCCCGCCTGCGCTCAGCCAATGTTCCGCCCCGTGGTCGCGCCGTTTCGCCACAAAATCCCGCCGCGCCAGCGCAAGGCATTGCACCGCGTCATAGTGCGCGCCCGATAGCTGCACGTCGCCCACCAAACTCTCCGCCTTGCGCGCCCACCCTTGCGCAATGCGCCGGGCGCTTTGCGCGCGATTGGACCGCTCCGTCTGCCAACGCGCGCGGCGCTGCGCCAAATCCTCTCCCCGCCCGCCAAGGCCGCGTTCCTGCATCAGCATCACCAGCATCGCGGTATCTTCTGCGCAGCCATTTTGCGCGCCATACAGCACCGCTGCCGCCTGATCGGGTGCCATGGGCATTGCAGCGATACTTTCGCCCCAAGGCGTAATTCGCCCGTCAGATGCCAGCGCTCCCAAAGGCTCGAGCAGCGCCTGCGCGGCGGCAATCGAAGCACCGGGCGGCGGATCAAGCCAGGCGAGGTTTGCCGGATCACTCTCACCCCATTTGGCCAGCGTCAAAAGCAGGCCTGCAAGATCAGCGGTTTCAATCTCAGGCGGCGCAAATTCCGGGCGGCCCAGATGCCCGCCTTCTTCCCACAAGCGATAGGCAATACCCGGCCCCTGCCGCGCGGCGCGCCCTGCCCTTTGCGTGGCGGCTGCCTGGCTTGCGCGTTTCGTCACCAGATGGGTGGTGCCCGCGGCCCGGTCAAATTCGGCCATCCGCGCAAGGCCGCTATCGACCACGATGGAAACTCCGTCCAAAGTCAGCGAAGTTTCAGCAATCGCGCTGGCGAGCACAATCCGGCGCCGGCCCTCGGCATCGCGGCGGATCGCGGCGCGTTGGCCTGCCGGATCAATCTGTCCGTGCAGCGGCAGGACAGGTGTACCTGGCAGGCGCGTCTCCAGCCGTTCGCGCACGCGCTCAATTTCGCGCACGCCGGGAAGAAAGGCGAGGATATCGCCGGCATCCTGTTCACGCCAAGCGGTCATCACGCCATTGGCAACCTGATCCTCCACCGCCAAAGCGGGATCGCTCCCCAGCCACCGGATTTCGAGCGGATATGCGCGGCCTTCGCTTGTCACCACCGCCGCCTCATCGCCCAGCAGTTTGGCAAAACGGGTGCCATCAATCGTTGCCGACATCACCAGCACGCGCAGATCATCGCGCAAAACCCCGCGCGTTTCCAAAGCAAGCGCCAGCCCCAGATCGCTATCGAGGTGCCGTTCATGCGCTTCATCAAACAGGATGGCGGAAACGCCGGGCAATTCCGGATCATCCACCAGCCGGTTCACCAAAATCGCCTCAGTCACCACCAGAATGCGGGTTTTGGCCGATGTTTTGCTGTCGAGCCGGGTCATATAGCCGACTGTCTCACCCGGTTTTTCGCCCAGCATTTCTGCCATGCGTTCCGCCGCTGCGCGCGCGGCAACCCGGCGCGGCGATGTGAGGATGATCTGACCGCTGCACCATTCGTCGCGGATGAGTTCGGGAGCTATTGCAGTGGTCTTGCCTGCCCCCGGCGGCGCGATCAGAACCGCCGCGCCGCGCAAAGCCATCGCCTCGCGGATCTCTGGCAAAACTGCGTGTATGGGAAGATCGGGTCTCACAGCCCGATGACTAGCGCGATCAATACCCCCGCGCGACTGCAAATTGCGCCGCTTCGCCCATGGCCGCGCGCGCTTTGCTGTCGGGGAAGATCGAGATCGCATCAATCGCGCGCTGGGCAAAATGCCGTGCCTTTTCGCGCGTATCTTCGACCGCGTTGTGCTTTTCTATAAGATCAATCGCATGCGCCAAATCATCATCGGATGATCGGTGACCAAGGATCGCCTGTTTCCAGAACTTGCGCTCTTCTTCGCTGCCGCGTGCATGGGCGAGGATGACGGGCAGCGTCATTTTGCCTTCACGAAAATCATCGCCCTGATCCTTGCCCATTTCAGCCGCATCTGAGGAATAATCAATCGCATCATCAACCAATTGGAACGCAACCCCCAGATTGCGCCCATAATCTTCGAGCGCGCGTTCCTGCTCTTCACTGCATTCGGCCACCACCGCGCTGATCTGGCTGGCAGCGGCAAACAAAGCGGCGGTTTTTGCGCCGATAATGTGGAGATAGCGCTCTTCGCTCGTTTCAATCTGGCGCTGCGCAGTCAATTGCGACACTTCGCCTTCTGCAATCACGGCGCTGGCATGGCTGAGTATTTTGAGAACTTTGAGGCTGCCATCCTCGGTCATCAGTTCAAATGCGCGGCTGAACAGGAAATCGCCCACCAAGACGGTTGCCGGATTGCCAAAAATGATATTCGCCGCCGCTTTGCCCCTGCGCAGTTCGCTGCCATCAACCACATCATCATGCAGCAAAGTTGCGGTGTGGATGAATTCAACCGCTGCGGCCAGCTTGTGATGGCGTGTGCCCTGATAGCCGACCAGTTCAGCGCCAGCCAATGTCAGCATAGGACGAAGCCGTTTGCCTCCGCCCGAAATCAAATGCCCTGCAAGGCGCGGAATAAGCGGGATTTCGCTCTGCATCCGGTCCAGAATAACCGAGTTTACACTGTTCATCCCCGTCGCCGTAAGAGACAGCATGGGTTCAAGCGTGGGGTTTTTGCGCGGCAAAGGAACGATATCTGCAGTCATCGTGAAGCATTTGGGGACAACGGCGAAGCTTGGCAAGCGCTCAATTGCTGCTAGCTTTGCAAGCTATGTCCGATCAAACGCACACGCCCGGCACCGTATCATCATTGGCGGCGCAAACCGCATTGGGGGATGATCCAGTGCTCGCCAGCTATCGCAAAAGCATCGACAATATCGATGCAGCGATCATTCACATGCTGGCAGAACGGTTTCGCATCACACAGGCGGTGGGCGAATATAAGGCGAAAGTGACGTTGCCGCCGGCTGATCCAGACCGCGAAAAGCGCCAGATCGAGCGGCTGCGCGGGTTATCCGAAGCGGCTGATTTGGACCCGGAGTTTTCGGAGAAATTCCTGCGTTTCATCATCGACGAAGTGATCCGTCACCACGAACGTGCGCGGGATAAATAGCAGAGCTAAAGCCCCCTCAAGCCCGCGGCAATTGCAGTTCCACCAGCAATCCGCCCAGATCCTCGCTTGATCCCAATACCACATCGCCGCCGTAAATTTGCACCACATCGCGCACAATTGCGAGGCCCAGGCCAGTGCCCGGCTTGTTGGTATCCAGCCGCGCGCCGCGATCGAAGATATCGGTGCGTGCCTCTTCGGGAATGCCGGTGCCGTCATCCTCTATATGGATCAGGCACACATCGTTATCGGGATGCACATCGAGCGTCACAAACACGCTGCCCCCGCCATATTTGGCCGCGTTTTCGATGAGGTTGCCGAGAATTTCGTCCAAGTCTTGCCGCTCAATCGCGACCACCGTTTCCTTGCCGCCTGCAATGTCCAGACGCCCTTCAGGATAAAGCCGCTCCACCGCGCGGCGGACCGCTTCGGCGCTGGGGCGAAGCTCTGTGCGCGATTGGCCCACTGCGCGGCGACCCACAGCGCGGGCGCGGGCAAGGTGGTGATCCACATGGCGCTGCATTGTGCGCGTTTCGCGGAACACGGCATCGGACAGATCGGGCGCGCGCGCGGTCGCAGCATTGGTCAGCACCGTCAGCGGCGTTTTCAATGCATGGGCCAGATTGCCCGCATGCATCCGCGCTTCCTCCGCCTGATTTTCGGTGTGTTCGAGCAGCGCATTCACTTCTTCGACCAAAGGCTGCACTTCGGCTGGCAGCGGATCGGTGATGCGGTTATCGCCCGTCGTGCGCAATTTCTGGATGGCCGCGCGAACCCGGCGCAGTGGCGAGAGGCCATAACGGATCTGGAACAGAGCCATCAGGAACAGGCCCAGCCCCAGCACCGCAAAGCTCCAGATCAGGATCAGCTGAACCCGCGATATCTGCGCGTCGACTTCCTGCGTCGCGCTGGCCACAGCAAAAGTCCAGCGGGTTTCATTGCCCGGCAGGATCACGGTGCGTTTGGCAATGCGCAAAGGCTCGCCGTCAAATTCATTGGAATCGTAAAACTGAACATCGCTGTCAAAGCTGTCGGCATCAGCGGGCACGCTTTCGATATCAAGCGTGCGGTCCCACAGGCTGCGCGATGGCCAGGGTTCATAACCATCGCCATTGATCTGGTAATAGAGGCCGCTATTGGGCTCGAGAAATTTCTGATCGCCCAGCCCCCGGTCAAAATAAATCTCGCCAAACGGATCAATTTCAGCCGACGCGATCATCGCAGTGAGGACGTAATCGAGCTGTTCGTCGGAATTGGAACGGACCTGTGCAGTAAGAGTGCGTTCCAGCGCGATGCCGCCGCCCAAAAGCAGGACGACAATCCACACCGCTGCGATCAAGCCCATCCGGCGTGCAAGGCTGGATCGCATGGTGGATTGCATGGCCTGTTCTTGACCAGCACCGTGCGGACCCGTGGCAGGCGCGGGAACCTGCGCGGATTGCTGGCTCGGCTTTACCCCGGCAGAAGCGGTGTCGGCTTCCTGCGCGGCAGCGCCAGCGTTGTTACGCTCTTGGCGCGTCTTTGGGGTCGTCGAGGCTGTAACCGAGGCCACGGATGGTTGTTATCACTTCTGCGCCAAGTTTTTTACGGATGCGAGTGACGA
Source organism: Erythrobacter sp. JB1-15 (assembly GCF_057365035.1). Lineage (NCBI taxonomy): Bacteria > Pseudomonadati > Pseudomonadota > Alphaproteobacteria > Sphingomonadales > Erythrobacteraceae > Erythrobacter > Erythrobacter sp. JB1-15. The sequence continues at coordinate 2,418,080 of NZ_CP200295.1, read as the reverse complement.
ACACTTCGATTGTGTTCGAATCGCGGTCGAAATCCTGATCATAGATATGTTCGATTAACTCAGTCCGACTGACGACCTTGCCTTTGTGGTGCATCAGATAGCTGAGCAATTTGTATTCCTGCGCGGTCAGTTTGACCGGCTCACCATCCAAAGTGACCCGGCCAGAGCGCGTATCCAGCCGCACATTGCCAGCAGTGAGTTCCGATGATGTGTTCCCCGATGCACGCCGGATAAGCGCGCGCAGGCGAGCAATCAGCTCTTCGGTTTGGAAAGGTTTGGCGAGGTAATCATCCGCGCCTGCATCAAGGCCAGCGACTTTGTCAGACCAGCTGTCGCGCGCGGTCAGAACCAGCACAGGAAAATCGCGGCCTTCCTTGCGCCACATGCCGAGCACCGACAGGCCATCAATTTCCGGCAGACCCAGATCAAGGATCACCGCATCGTAATCTTCGGTGCTGCCCAGAAAGTGCCCGTCTTCCCCGTCCGTTGACAGATCGACGGCATAGCCTGTTTGTTCCAGCGTTGATTTCAATTGCTGGCCCAATGTGGGTTCATCTTCGACAATCAGGATCCGCATAGTCCACCATTTTGCTTTGAGATTTGTGAGAAGTGGTGAGCGTTTGCTGAACGCGCGTCAAGCAATCTGCCTGCGCGATCACCGCCTGTTTCGCTGTCACCTTTTATGAATTCTACCGCGAGCGCGAAATAATACGGCCCGTACGGGCATCGACATCGACATAGGTCACGCGGCCTTGCTTGATAAATTTCAGGCGATAGGCCCGCGCGGTCGAATCGTATGTGGGGCCCAGATATTCGCTGCCTTTCATCTGCGGCAGGATGCGCCGTTCAATCTGGCGCAGCGACAATTGATTGCCCGCTTTCATCTCCCGGCGCGCCTCACCCTGATCGCCGCGCTGCTGATCCTGCGCAATTTGCCGATCAAGCGCGGCAGCACCGGTGGCGATCATACCCGATCCAGCCAGCAAAACCGCAGCGCATAAGCCGAAGGCCAAAGAGAAGAAGCGTGTCATAATATTGTCATGCCTACTCGCGCAGCATTGAACAAGCAGTGAATATTGGCGTTGCTGCGCATTCAGGCTCGTTAAGAGGTGTCACTCAGCCCTAGCCTGCATCGCCGCCTGCATCACTCCTCGCCTGCATCGCCGCCGCCCATAAGCTCATATTTGATGGTCATCGAAACCCCGGTGCTGACCTGACCGGGCTGGACCGGCGCGGTCGGGGCTGCTGCAACATCAGCCGCCTCAACCCGCAAAGCCGCGCGCTGAACCGAACCTGTGGCGCGAATTGTCTCGTTGATCTCAAGCACTTTTGCGCCTTCATATCCCAGCATTTCGGCATAGGCATTGGCGCGGGCGCTGGCGCGTTCAATCGCGCGTTTGCGCGCTTCGTCTTTGGCAGCCTCGTCATCTTCGAGACCAAACGAGGGACCAGCCAGATCGGTTGCGCCTGCACTGACAAGCGCATCCAATGCCTCGCCTGTCTCTTCGATATTGCGCAGCTTTACGCTGACCCGGTTCGACACCTGATAGGCGCGAAAGATCTGGCGGCGATTTTCGCGGTTGTAATCATATTGCGCATTCAGATTGATGCCGGTGGTCTGAATATCTTTGTCAGCGACGCCCAGCGCTTTGATCCGGTCAATCACCGCGCGCATCTGAACCGAGTTTTCACGCAAAGCGGCCACCGCGCTCACCGCTTCGCTGGTGACGCCGGCGCTGATGGTGACGATATCGGGGTCCGCCGTCACGCTTTCATACACGCTCAGTTCGATCACCGGGCCTTCCGCCTCGATCTCAACCGTTGCAGCATGGGCGGCGTGCGGCGCGGATATCATGGGTGCGGCCACTATTCCGGCAGCCAACGCGATCATCAAAGTGCGGATCATATTCATCTCCTCCTGCGCGGGGCGCGATGCCGCTGTGCATGTGAGCAGATACTGAACCGACTTGTCGGCAGCCTTGCAAGCCCCTACCTGCGCTTTTCCATGGCACAACCACCGATCCTCAGCCTCGAAGGGCTTGGCCTGCAACAAGGCGGGCGCTGGCTGTTTGGCGGTCCGCAACCTGGCCAAGGCGCAGAACCGATTGATTTGCATATCGGCCCGCGTGATCGCCTTGCGCTGATCGGGCGCAATGGCGCGGGCAAAACGACTTTGCTGAAACTGATTGATGACCGCATCGAAATGGATCGCGGCACGCGCCGGGTCAAACCCAATATGCGGATTGTGTTTCTGGAGCAGGAACCCGACCTTTCCTCGTTCCCCACTCTGATGGATTTTGCGCTGTCGGGCGATAACGCTCCAGCCGCGCACGAAGTGGAAAGCATCGCCGGACAGCTTGGCATCGATATGGCGCGCGATGCGCTGTCAGCGAGCGGCGGCGAAAAACGCCGCGCTGCGATTGCGCGCGCATTGGCACAGGACCCCGATCTGCTGCTGCTGGATGAGCCGACCAACCACCTCGACCTTGGCGCGATTGACTGGCTGGAGGATTGGCTCAAACGATACAAAGGCGCGTTTATCACGATCAGTCATGACCGGACATTTCTGAAACGTCTGACCAGCGCAACCCTGTGGCTCGACCGGGGGACTTTGCGGCGCAAGGAAGTTGGCTTTGGCGGATATGAGGCGTGGGAAAACGCCGTCTATGCAGAAGAAGCGCGCGCGGCGGAAAAGCTTGATGCGAAACTGAAACTGGAAGCGCATTGGCTCGAACGCGGCGTCACCGCGCGGCGCAAGCGCAATCAGGGACGGCTGGAAAAACTGCACCAGATGCGCGCGGCGCGAGCAGCGATGATATCGGACAGCAGCTCTGCCAAACTGAAGCTGGCCAATGATGAGGATTTCAAATCGAAATCAGTCATCGTCGCCGAAGGAATTTCGAAATCCTATGATGGCCGCGCAATCATCAAACCGTTCACGCTGCGCATCCAGAAAGGTGACCGCATCGGGATTGTCGGTGCCAATGGAGCGGGCAAAACAACGCTGCTCAAAATGCTGACCGGCGAACTGGAGCCTGACAGCGGCAAAATCACTCATGCGCGCACGTTGTCAGGGGTGATGATTGACCAGCAGAGAAAGCTGCTCGAACCCGGCGCAAGCGTGCGCGATATTCTGGCAGAAGGCGGCGACTGGATTGATGTGCGCGGCGCGCGCAAACACGTGCAGGCTTATCTCAAGGATTTTCTGTTCGATCCCAAAATCGTCGACACCAAAGTCGGCATATTGTCAGGCGGGGAACGGTCTCGCCTACTGCTCGCTCGCGAATTTGCGCGAACGGCCAATCTGCTGGTGCTGGATGAACCGACCAATGACCTTGATCTGGAAACGCTTGATCTGCTTCAGGAAGTGATCGCGGATTTCGATGGCACGGTTCTGATTGTGAGCCATGATCGCGATTTTCTAGACCGCACAGTGACGGTGACTTTGGGTCTTGATGGCACGGGCCGGGTGGATATCGTCGCGGGCGGATATGAGGATTGGCAGGCGAAACGGCGCCAGCCGGTGGTCCAAAAGCAGCGCGCCGCAGCATCGCCCGCCACTGCTCAGCCCGAACCAAAAAACCCGCGTCCCCATCGGCAAAACTCTCCTTTAAGGACCAGCGCGATTACGAACAGCTCCCCACCCGGATAGAGGAACTGGAAGCCGCCATCGCCAAAGCGGAAACCATTCTGGCTGACCCTGATCTGTTTGCCTCAGACCCTCAGCGTTTTGCGACAATTTCCAAGGGGCTGGAGAACGCGCAAACGCAAAAGGATGCAGCCGAAGAACGCTGGCTGGATCTGGCTGAACAGGTCGAAGGGTGAGCGCGAGCAGCGCCGCCGCAAAGCTACACAGCGAGATTTCCGCATGCACTCTTTGCGCTGACAATCTGCCGCTTGGCCCCCGCCCGGTTGTGCAATTTTCAGCCCGCTCGCGCATTGTGATCATTGGGCAAGCGCCTGGAACCAAGGTTCATGCCAGCGGCATACCCTGGGATGATGACAGCGGTGACCGCCTGCGCGAATGGCTGGGGCTGGATAAACCGGCCTTTTACGATCCAGACAATGTGGCGCTGATCCCCATGGGGTTTTGCTATCCCGGTAAGGCGAAAGGCGGCGATGCGCCCCCTCGCCCGGAATGCGCACCCCAATGGCATGCGCGTGTTCTGGAGGTCCTGCCGCCGGGCCGGCTAACTCTGTTGGTCGGCTCTTATGCGCAGGCGCAGTACCTTCCCGAAACGCGCAAACTTTCGCTGACGCAGCGCGTCAAAAATGGCGCTGACTATGCGCCTGTCATCCCGCTGCCCCACCCATCATGGCGAGTGCGGATGTGGGCCGGCAAAAACCCGTGGTTCGAAACAGAAACCGTGCCGCGCCTGCGCAGAGCCGTTTCGAAAGCGCTCGTCTGACGCGCTGTTGCCACAATTACGCGGCACAAATGCAAAGACGCAAAAAAATCGGGAGGATCACCATGTCTATCGAACAACTTGCCAAAGATTTCACTCAAGCAGTCAAAGATGACGATGCTGAGGCGTATCAATCCTTTTGGTCAGACGACATTGTCAGCCTGGAACCTGCAGACGGAGAGATGTCCCGCGTGGAAGGACGCGAGGCTTTGCTCGCAAAACATCAATGGTGGTTTGACAACACCGAGGTGCACTCGACCACAACCGAAGGGCCCTATGTCTATGGGGACCAGTTTGCGGTCAATTTCGGTATGGACGTGACGATGTTCGGCGAACGCTCTCAGATGAAAGAAGTGGGCCTTTACACGGTCAAGGATGGCAAAATCGTGGAAGAGCGTTTTCTCTACGGCACTTCTGAGGAATGAAGATCACGTGATCCGGTAAAAATCGGCCACCCGGTCAAGCGCCAATTTGAGCACCAATTTGCCGCTGCGCACTGGCCAGCCGAGCGATTTTTCCGCCTCGGGCAATCCCTCGCCTGCGCACACGACGCGCCACAGGATATCTTCCAGCCCCTTGCCCGCTTCTGCCAAAGCCGCATCAAACCTTTGTTTGGCGACGATCTGCCGCTCGGTTTGGGTAAGCCCCTGATCGCCTGTGCTTTTGACCCGCACTGGATCCCAGCGCATCGTCACACTGGGTGACAATTGCGCATATTCGTAATCGCGCCTCAGCGCTTCGCCCGCATCGAACAACCGATCATCCAGATGCCCGCGCGAATGCAGCCAGGCAAGCGGGCTTTCGCCAAGATTGATAGTAACCGTGCGGCGTTTCCCCCGCGCGCTTGAACCGTGGCGCGGCCCCTCGCTTGTCAATTCGCGTTCGACCAGTTTGCGTGGCATTGCAAGACCCCTTATCACCGGAATGGTGAAACGGTGCCTTGCACTTTCACCACATCTGTAGGAAAGTGATTTCGTACAAATTTTGCAAAAGGAGCGCATTCGTGATCAATCGCATTCGCGATATTCGCAAAGCCAAAGGCATGACATTGGCCGAATTGGCCGAGGCATGCACCCCGCCCACCACCGCGCAAACCATTGGCCGGCTTGAAACAGGTATGCGCAATCTGTCGACCAAATGGATGGACCGAATAGGCGCGGCGCTGGATGTTGATCCGCAAAGCTTGGTCCGGTCGGAAACCGCGCCCGCCCCGCAAGTTGTGGCTGAGCTGGAAGCAGGCGGCCCTATCGCGCTTTCCGCCCCGCGCGAGGCAGTGCTCCCAACCGATTTCGGCGCAATCTCCGATACCGAAGCGCTGATGGCGATCAGCGTGACTGCCAGCATGGGCGAATACCGCCCCGGCGATACGATTTTCATGCGCCAATTGCGGCCCGAAGACGCTGGCGAGGCGATCAATCGCGATTGCCTGATCCCGCGTCCCGGTGGGCGGTTTGCCTTTGGCCGCCTGATTGACCGGCGCGGCACATTGGTAGGGGTTTTGCCGCCCGGTGCAGGCGAGAAACAGCAAGTGGTTGATAACCCGCCATGGATCGCGCTTGCCGCCATGCTGGTTCGGCCACTGTGAGGCAAAACGCAGCTGGCCAGTCAGACGCTCTTAACGTGCATCCGCTAGGCTGTCCCAACTCATTCAAGGCGCATGAAGAAGGCACACCGTGAAACACGTCCTGTCGCTCAGCACGCTTTATCCCAATCCGATTTATCCGCGATTTGGGACATTTGTTGCGCGTTCCTTGGAAGCGCTGGCAAAGCGGGGCGATTGGCGCGTGACCTGCATCAATCCCATTGGCTTGCCGCCGATTGCACTGGGCCGGTATCGCGGCCTTGCCGATCTGCCTGCCACCGCTGAGGAAAACGGCGTGGTGATCCACCGCCCGCGCTTTACTCTGATCCCCAAGATCGGCGCGCGCCGCAATGCCGCCGCCATTGCCAAGGCCGCTTTGCCGCTGATTGAAAGCATCCACAAAAACCGGCCCATTGACGTTGTCGATGCGCAGTTCTTCTTTCCCGATGGCCCTGCCGCTGCCGCCATCGCGCGCGAGCTTAGCCTGCCCTTTTCGATTAAGGCACGCGGAAGCGACATCACCTATTGGGGCGGTCAGGATTTCGCGCGTGAACAGATGGTCGAGGCAGCATCAGCGGCAAGCGGATTGCTGGCTGTCAGCGCAGATCTGGCGAAGCATATGGCGGCGATGGGCATGCCGGAAAACAAGATCACGCTGCATTACACCGGGCTGGACCGGGACCGGTTCCGCCCGCTCAATCACACGCAATTGCGCTCTCAGCTCAGCGCTCAGCTTGCATTCGACCTGCCCGACACTGCGCCTTTGCTAGTGGGCGTTGGCGCCCTGATTGATCGCAAAGGGCACCATATTACAATCGCCGCTTTGCCGCAGATATCGGGCGCGCATCTTGTGCTTGTCGGCAAAGGAGAGGACCGCGAAAAACTGGGCGATCTGGCGCGCGATCTGGGCGTTGATGACCGGGTGCATTTTGCCGGATCGCTCGATCATGACATGCTGCCGCTGATCCTGTCATCGGCGGATGCGATGGTCCTCCCCACCAGCAATGAAGGGCTCGCCAATGCCTGGGTCGAAGCGCTTGCCTGCGGCACGCCCGTTGTGACCTGCGATGTGGGCGGCGCGCGCGAACTTATCACGGGGGATGCCGCGGGCCGATTACTGGAGCAGCGCACTCCTGATGCCGTGGCAAAGGGGGTGAAAGCCGTGCTGAATGCCCCGCCGCGCAGGCAGGATGCCGCGCAATTTGCGCAAAGGTTCAGCTGGGAACAAAACGCCGCCGAACTCGCCGCGCATTTTGAGAAAGTCGCCAGCGCGCGGTAAATCCCTTTACGCTTTCCCGCGCGCGGCGGCTGCCCTTGCCTTGTTTTCCTGACGGTCCGCTTCGGTTTCCTGCGGCACGAAACTGTTCGAATCCACTCCCAACCAGATCAGGATCGGCGATGCGAGATAGACGCTTGAATAAGTGCCGAAGAACAGGCCAGCCGTGATCGCCGCCACCAGGCCGAACAAGCTGGCCGGGCCAAAGAACAGCAGCGGCAGCATCGCCACAAGCAACGTCAACGATGTCATCACCGTGCGCGCGAGCGTTTCATTCACCGACAGGTCGAGCAATTCGGGCAGCTGCATCTTGCGAAACTTCTTAAGGTTCTCGCGGATGCGGTCATAGACGACGATGGTATCGTTCAACGAATAGCCGATCAGCGCAAGGATCGCAGCGATAATCTGAAGGCTGAATTCAAGCTGGAACAGCGAGAACATCCCCAGCGTCAGCGAGACATCGTGGAACAGCGCAAACAATGCGCCCACGCCGAACTGCCATTCAAACCGCACCCAGATATACAGCGCAACCCCCAGCATTGCGAGGCCAAGCGCAAGGATCGCCTGCGTCTGAAATTCCTCAGCCACTTTGCCCGAAACCGTATCGTTGCCATCGGTGCGCACACCGGGGAATTCGGATGAGATGGTGCTGATAACCTCGTTGCCGATTTTGGTCGCGGCGCCGGCTTCATCCTCTGCTCCATCGGGCAAAGGTACGCGGATCGACACCGCATTGGGCGCGCCAAATTCCTGCACGATGGGAGAGCCATAGCCGAGGTCTGCAACCTTTGTGCGCAGGTCAGCGATAGGTGCTTCTTCCAGCTCTTCGAAAGTCAGTCGCACTTCCTGACCGCCGGCAAAATCCACGCCGTAATTGAGCCCTTGGGTGAACACCAAAGCCCAGCTTGCGATGATCAGCAGCATGCTAACCGCAAAGAACGGCACGCGCAGTTTGAGGAATTTGATATTCGTGTCAGCAGGGACGAGTTTAAGCAGTTTCATTGGTCTCCCCTCCCCTTAAATGTTGATATCTGTCGGACGGGTTTTGCGCAGCCAATCGGCCACCCACATCCGCGTCAGCATAAGGGCGGTGAACACCGATGTGACCAGCCCGATGATAAGCACAATCGCAAAGCCGCGCACGGGGCCAGAACCAAAGCTCAAGAGCAATACGCCTGCGATAAAGTTGGTGATGTTCGCATCGTAAATCGCGCGGCTGGCTTCTTTGTAACCGTTTTCGACCGCTGCGATAACCTTGCGTCCGCGCTTTCGTTCTTCGCGGATGCGTTCATTGATAAGGACGTTCGCATCCACTGCCGCGCCCACTGTTAGCACGAAACCCGCAATACCGGGCAAAGTCAGAGTGAAATTGCCAATCGCCATCAGGCCCAAAAGGCCAACCACGTTAAACACCAGCGCAATCGTCGCATAGATGCCGAACCGGCCATAGGTTGCGATCATCAAGGTGATAACCGCGAGGCTGCCGATCATCATCGCCAGCATCCCGCTGCGGATGGAATCGGCGCCCAACTCGGCAGACACGCTGCGTTCTTCGACCACGGTCAGCGGCACCGGCAGCGCGCCTGAGCGCAATTGGATCGCCAGCTCATTAGCGGTTTCTGAATTGAAACTGCCCGAAATTTGCGCCGATCCGCCAAGGATTGGTTCGTTGAACACGGGCGCTGAAATCACCTCGCCATCCAGAATGATGGCAAAGCGCTTGTTCACATTCTCGGTTGATAGCTTTGCGAATTTTTGCCCGCCCTGGCTGTCAAACTGGATCGAGACGACATCTTCGTTGTTGCGCTGGTCTACGCCTGCTCTCGCATCGGTCAGGCTATCCCCGCGAATACCGCCCAGCCTTTCAACCGCAATCAAGGTGCCTGCCTGATCAGTGTCAGCGGCAAACGGGAAAATCTGGCTTCCCGGAGGCGCGACACCTGCCTGCACCTGCGTTGGCAAAGCGCTGTCATCGACCAGTTTGAACTCGAGCTGTGCGGTCTTGCCCAGCAGATCTTTGAGTGCCTGCGGGTCTTCAAGGCCCGGCACCTGCACCACAATGCGCGTATCGCCCTGACGAATAATCGTCGGCTCGCGTGTGCCAAGCGCGTCAATGCGGCGGCGCACAACTTCGGTGGCGCTGTCCATCGCATCGTCAATCGCCTGACTGTTGCCGCCTGACGTTGGTGACAACACGACGCGCTGGGTATCAACAACACTCAATTCCCACTGGCGGGTGGCGTTGGCGGTCCCTTCCAGCATGGGCTCAAGCACGCCGCGTGCGCGGTCGATATCGGCGACATCGTTGAGCATGAAGCTGAGCCTGCCATTCGCGGTCGACACATCGCCAAACCGGATGCGCGGCTCTGCCCCGCGCAATTCGCGCCGGGCATTCTCTTCAAGGTTTTGCAGCCGCTGCGCTGCGATGTCGTCTTCTTTCGCTTCGAGCAAAAGGTGCGAACCACCGGCCAAATCCAGCCCCAGATTGATCGAAGGCGCGGACACATCATCGGGAATATTCACCCCGGCTGTGCTCAACAGCGAAGGCATCGCCGCAGCAAAAGCCGCAAGCGTAAGGCCCCACAAGGTCAGTCTTTTCCAAAGGGGAAATTCTAGCATGTCGGCTTAATCTTCTGTCTGTTTGCTGGCTGTATCAGGCTGGGTATGGGTTTGGGGCTTGGCATAGGGCCAATGCCCGTCAATCGTTGGCCGGTTTGCCGCCGGGTTCGATAATGTCGCCCAAGGTTGCCTTGACCGCTTTCACCCGGACATCCTTGGCCAGATCAATTTCGACATATTCATCAGAAACCTTGGCCACTTTGCCGACAAGCCCGCCAGCGGTCACAACCTGATCGCCTTTTTTGACACTGCCAATTTTGGTCTGATGCTCTTTCTGGCGCTTCATCTGGGGGCGGATAATCAGGAACCAGAAAATCGCGACCATCCCGATAATGGGAAGGAAGTTTATCCATGCTGGCGGTGCTTCTGCACCCGCTCCTGCTGCGGCCAAAATGTCGATAATCACGTGTGTCGCCCGTTTCTATGTAAATCTAAGCTGGGGTCAAGCGGGCGGCGAAAGCGTGATGCTCTGCCAAATCCCTCCCGTGTCCCATGGGATAAGTGGGCGCGCCTAGCAGCATTGCAAGAAGGCCGCAACGGACGCTGTTGGGCACGCCGTTGGACACGCTGTCAGGCAAGCTGGTAAGCAGCGTGCATCAAAGGTTCTTGCAAGCATCTCTCACCCGCTCTAAGGAGCGCGCCTCCACTGGAACGGGACGTAGCGCAGTCTGGTAGCGCATCACACTGGGGGTGTGGGGGTCGTAGGTTCGAATCCTATCGTCCCGACCAGTGGAGCATTCATCGATTAACACTGTTGAATTGTTTCGGGTAAGCGCAAGGAACTTTCATGCCCACCCGACCGTTCTTGTCGCCTATGCGCGCCGCTTTCCTCTCATATTCCGCCGTGATTGCAGCCCTTTGCACAGCGCCCGTTATGGCGCAGAATGCGGCTGGCGATGAAGCTTTGGCAGATGGCCCAATCGCAGACGAGGCGAATGGCCCAATCGCAGGCGAAGCCGATAGCTATGTGCAGGACAGAATCGACGCGCGCGGCGTTCACACCCGAAGATTTTGCGCGCTTTGCCCCGCGCAGCGCGCTCGATATGGCGCGGCAAGTGCCCGGCTTTTCCATTCAGGAAGGCGACGGCGCGCGCGGGCTTGGCCAGGCCGATACCAATGTCCTGATCAATGGGCGGCGCATTTCAGGCAAATCGAACGGTCCGGTTGCAGCCCTGGGCCGCATCCCTGCCGAAGAAGTTGTCCGGCTCGAACTGGTCGATGGCGCGAGCTTGGATATTGGCGGATTGTCGGGGCAGGTGCTCAATGTCATCACGGCTTCTACCGGCAAGATCACGGGCCAATGGCGGTATGCCCCGCAGTTTCGATCGCGCGGAACGCCAGCGCGTCTCTTGGAAGCCGAAGTTTCATTGGCGGGCGGCGGCAAAAAGACCGAATGGACGCTTGCGCTGGGAAACAATTCCAATCGCCGCGGCAATGACGGGCTGGAACGGGTGTTTGACGCCGCAGGCACTCTCATCGACACGCGCGAGGAGCAGGCCAATTTTTCGGGCGACCGCGTGCGCCTGTCGGGTTCCTTTGCCCGCACCGCCGATAGCGGCAATGTCCTTAATCTGACAGGCGAAGTGCAGGGCTTTTTCTTCCGCAGCAAAGAAGTCTCTGATCGCACCAGCCCCATTGATCCGGTTGACCGCACCCGGCTTTTCCAGCAGCGCGAGGATGAGTTTAACTTTGAGCTGGGCGCGGATTACGAATTTCGCTTTGGCCCCGGAAAGCTCAAACTGATCGGCTATCACCGATATGAAGACAGCCCCACCCGCGCCGATGTGTTGCTGAGTTTCGCCGATGGCAGCCCGGATGAAGGCACCGTGTTCGCGCGCGATGCCGATGAAGGCGAAACGATTGCGCGGGCAGAATACAATATCGGCGGTTTGGGTGGTGATTTGCTGTTCGCAGCTGAAGGCGCGCGCAATTTCCTCGATATTGTCTCGACCCTGGAAGAACGCGATGCGGCAGGCATTTTGCAGCCGGTAGACTTTGACGGGGCAAGCGCGCGGGTGGACGAAGACCGCGCCGATCTGGGTGTCACTTACAGCCGCCAATTGGCGAGCGGGCTGCAATTGCAGTTATCAGGCGGAGCAGAATTCTCGACCATCGCGCAAAGCGGCGAGTTTGCGCAAACCCGCGATTTCTGGCGTCCTAAGGGATTTGTCGCGATTGACTGGAACGCAGGCAGCGGCGTCAACATTTCTGGCAGGATCGAACGGCAAGTGGGTCAGCTCGATTTCTTCGACTTTATCGCCACGGTCGATCTCAATCAGGAACGCGAGGATGCGACCAATGCTGATCTTGTCCCCCCGCAAAGCTGGGTGTTCGAAGTGGAAGCGAATGTCAGCCTCGGCAAAATGGGCACGCTGAACCTGCGCCCGTTTTACGAGGATATCTCGGACATCGTCGATCAGGTCCCCACAGCCGATGGCGGGCAGGCGGTTGGCAATTTGCCAGCGGCTGAGTTTTACGGGATCGAAGGCGATCTTACGCTTTTGTCCGAAGGGTTTGGCTGGCGCGGCACGCGCTTGGATGTCGGCGTGCTGCTGACCGACAGTTCGGTGATCGATCCCCTGCTTGGCACGCCGCGCACATTATCGCGCAACACCACATTCGGGCTTGAGACCGATTTGCGCCACGATCTGCAAGGCACCAATTGGGCCTTTGGCGGCAGCCTCGAATATGAAGAACAGACACCGATTTTCCGTCTGGATGAGGTTGCGCTTGCTCTCGACAGTTTTGCTTTTGCCAGTGTTTTTGTCGAAAACAAGGATATTGCCGGGCTGACATTCCGCGCATCGGTCCGCAATGTCCTCAATCAGCAGGACAGGTTTGACCGCACCGTCTTTATCGACCGGGCCGCAGGGATTGTCGATTTTACCGAAGACCGCGACCGCAGCTTTGGCACCATTTTTAATCTCGCCATTGAAGGGTCGTTCTGACGCGCCTAATCGGGCCGTGTAATTTCTAAAGGGCGAGAGCGATGACGATCAAAATGCGCAGCTGGCTGTTTGCGCCCGGCGACAGTGACAAGAAAATGGGCAAAGCGATTGGCGGCGATGCTGATATTGCGCTGCTTGATCTGGAAGATTCGGTCAGCCCGCAAAACAAACCCACCGCGCGCAAACAGGTCGCCGCGCAATTGCAGCAGGCGGCGGACACAGCGCGGATTTGGGTGCGGATCAATCCTTTGACCACGCTCGATGCGGTGCAGGATTTGGCCGCAATCATACCCGCAGCGCCAGGTGGCGTCTTTCTGCCCAAAGCCGAAGGCAAAGCCGACATCACCCAATTGCACCACTACCTCACCGCGTTGGAAAGCGCACATGGATTGGCGCATGGCTCGACCAAAATCGCCGCTCTCATCACGGAAACCGCGGCCGCAATGTACACGACGCGCGAATATGCGGATGATTATCCGGGGCGTGAGCGGCTCGTGGGGCTAAGCTGGGGCGCAGAGGATTTGTCGAGCGCGCTGGGCGCAAGTCAGCAGCGCGGGCCCGGTGGCGAATATGCGCATGTCTATGAATTGGCGCGCAGCCTGTGCCTTTTGGCGGCGGTCAAGGCCGGCGTTACCCCGATTGAAACGGTGCAGCCCGAGTTTCGCGATTTAGAAGCGCTGGAAAAACGCGCGCGAACGGTTCGCGCATCGGGTTTTCGTGCGATGCTGGCAATCCACCCGGCGCAAATTGGCCCCATCAACACCGCTTTCACCCCCTCGGCTGAGGAAATCGAGCACGCCCGCGCAGTGGTTCAGGCCTTTGCGGAAAATCCGGGTGCAGGCGTGGTCGCGATGGATGGCGCGATGCTGGATCGCCCGCATCTGGCGCTGGCCGAACGGCTGCTGGCAGAGGCCGCTGAGATACCAACTTAAAGTTACCTCATTTTCCTACACGAACCATATTGGTTATCCGATGCGCGAATCCCACCCGCAACCGGAGCAACTCCCATGGCTATTCTCGAAACCCTAATCGGCCCGATCACATCGCTGCTCGACAAACTTATCCCTGACAAAGAGGCCCGCGCCAAGGCGCAATTGGAGCTGTTAAAGCTCGAAGGCAGTCAGGAAATGAACCTGATCGAAACCCGTCTGAAAGCCATTGTAGCCGAAGCGCAATCGCAAGACCCATGGACCAGCCGCGCCCGGCCCAGCTTTCTTTATGTGATGTATCTCATCATCCTGTGGGCGCTGCCGATGGGCATTCTGGCCGCGTTTGATCCGGCGGCTGCGCGCGATATTGGCGCGGGCATGAACGCCTATCTCAATGGCCTTCCCGAACCGCTTTATGCGCTGTTTGGCACCGGCTATCTCGGCTACACTGCAGCGCGCCAATGGGGCAAAGTCAAAGGCGTCGATAAATAAGAATTGCGATAGTCTAACCCGGCAGCTGGGGGCGTTTGCATTCAGGCGTCTCCAGCCGCTTATACTGCATCAACGCATAGACATCGGGCGAACTCGCTCGGTCGATTGAGACCAGCACAATCGGGCTTGCGCATTTTTGCGTGGGTGGCGGTTCATTCGGACAATCGAAATAGAGATGGTGCGTGATGAATGGTTCGCCGCGCGGATAGTCTGCGATCTTTTGGCACCCCTCTATCCGCTCAAGCAGATCGGTCACCGTAATCGGCATCAGATCAAACCCGGCCGCAGTAAATCGCATCGCTTTAAGCGTTCTGGCATCACCATCGGAAATCGCTCGCGCAGCCTGCGAGACGAGATCGGGTGGGCCTGCCGTCAGCTCCCCTTTATCCATTGGCGCGGTATCAATTAGCGGAGCATCAATTGGCGCACAGGCGCAAAGCCCGAATACCGCCCCAGCATAAGCGAAACCTGTAGCAATTTGGCGTTTCACAGCCTTCCTCTTCCTTCCTGGTGACCCTGACGCTATTGCGCGCTTATGGCTGATGCTTCCAAAACAATCTACGTCCTCAACGGCCCCAATCTCAACCTGCTTGGCCTGCGCGAGCCTGAGATTTACGGGCATACCACGCTCGATGAAATCGCAGGCATGCTTGAAGACCGCGCAGGCGAGCTGGGCTTCAACATCGATATGCGCCAGACCAATCACGAAGGCATGATGGTCGATTGGCTGCACGAAGCGCAGGCGGAAGGCGCGCGCGCGGTGTTGCTGAATGCGGCGGCCTATACGCACACATCCATCGCGCTGCTGGACGCGATCAAGGCGATCACGACGCCTGTCATCGAAGTGCATCTGTCCGATCCCAAACAGCGCGAGGATTTTCGCCGCACCTCCTATGTCGGCATGGCCGCCGCGCTGACCGTAGAAGGGCACGGGCCAGACAGCTACCGCCTCGCATTGGAAGCGGTGGCGGACGGCAAAGCTTAGCCCGGCGCGGCGCCTCAAAAGCCTCTCCGACAGTCACCCCTTTCACAGATTGCCCCTTGCCAGCCGCATTGCGGACGCATAATCCGCAACAGCATAACGGCCCCAAAGGCACAGGGGCGCATGAAACAAGGGGCACGCATGGCCAATGACAAGCCATCGGCTGGACGCAAAGCATCAAAATCTGCGTCTGGCATGAATGTCGATATTGAACTGGTTCGTGAGCTGGCACAGCTGCTCGCCGAAACCGGGCTGACCGAAATCGAAGTCGAAGACGATGATCGCAAGGTCCGCGTGGCGCGCGGCGCGGTTGCAGCGCCTGCCGCTGCTCCTGCCGCAATCGCGCCTGCACCTGTTGCCGCAGCGCCCAGCGCAGAAGCACCCGTCGCTGCCAGCACGGACGCGCCCGCAGCGGACCATTCCGATGCCTTGAAATCGCCAATGGTTGGCACAGCCTATCTGGCCGCCGAGCCGGGCAAGCCCAATTTCGTCAAAATTGGCGACAGCGTATCCGAAGGCGACACGCTGCTGATTGTCGAGGCGATGAAAGTGATGAACCCCATCACCGCCGACAAATCGGGCACTATCAAAGCGATCCTGATCGAAAACGCCCAGCCGGTGGAATTTGACCAGCCGCTGGTCGTTATCGGGTAATCGATCCCATGAGCATCACTCGCATCCTGATCGCCAATCGCGGCGAGATCGCCCTGCGCATTCACCGTGCAGCGCATGAAATGGGGATCGAAACGGTCGCGGTGCATTCCACTGCCGATGCCGATGCCATGCATGTGCGGCTGGCTGACCATGCCGTGTGCATCGGCCCGCCGGCAGCGGCAGAAAGTTATCTCAACCACGCGGCCATCATTTCGGCCGCTGAGGTTGCCGGATGCGACGCGATCCACCCCGGTTATGGCTTTCTGTCCGAAAACGCACAATTTGCCGAAATCGTCGAAGCGCATGAGCTGAAATGGATCGGGCCCAAACCCGAACACATCGTCACTATGGGCGACAAGGTTCAGGCCAAGAAAACCGCGGGCGATCTCGGTCTGCCGCTGGTTCCCGGTTCGGCTGGCGCGGTTTCTGATCCCGAAGAAGGCAAGAAAATCGCTGCCGAAATCGGCTATCCCGTCATCATCAAAGCGGCCAGCGGCGGCGGCGGGCGCGGCATGAAAGTGTGCGAGAGCGAAGACACGCTCGAAACCCTGATGAGCCAGGCCGGGTCAGAGGCAAAAGCCGCTTTTGGCGATGCGACCGTTTATATCGAGAAATATCTCGGCAATCCGCGCCATATCGAATTTCAGGTGTTCGGCGACGGCAATGGCAATGCAATCCATCTGGGCGAACGCGATTGCTCGCTCCAACGCCGCCACCAAAAAGTGCTCGAAGAAGCGCCCTCACCCGTCATCAGCGACGAAGAGCGCATGCGCATGGGCGAAGTGTGCTCAAAAGCGATGCGCGATATGGCCTATCGCGGAGCAGGAACGATTGAGTTTCTGTGGGAAGATGGCGAATTTTATTTCATCGAAATGAACACCCGCCTTCAGGTCGAACATCCCGTGACAGAAGCGATCACCGGGGTTGATCTGGTGCGCGAACAAATCCGCATTGCGGCAGGCAAACCCTTGTCCGTTTCGCAAGAGGATCTGGAATTCAAAGGCCATGCCATCGAATGCCGGATCAATGCCGAAGACCCGTTCAACTTCGCGCCCTCCCCCGGCAAGGTCACCTATTACCACCCGGCAGGCGGGATGCATGTGCGGGTCGATAGCGGGCTTTATGCAGGTTATTCCATCCCGCCTTATTACGACAGCATGATCGCCAAACTGATCGTCTATGGCCGCAACCGCGAAGGGTGCATTATGCGCCTGCGCCGCGCTTTGGAAGAAATGGTGGTCGAGGGGGTCAAAACAAACATCCCGCTGCATCAGGAATTGCTGCGCCAAAACGATGTGCTGCATGGCGATTATTCGATCAAATGGCTCGAAGAATGGCTTGAGGAACGCGAGGGATAGTCACCCTCATAAAGCCGTGCGGGCACTAAGATACGCGGGGTGCGTTGTCCTTTATCAGCACAAATCCCTGCGCTCCCTTGGCTCGCACCCTTTTCTGGCATAAGAGACGCGCACTTCCCAGGGATCGAAAAATGTGCTGCGCGCAAGGGCCGCTGGCTTTGGCGCATATTGTAACCGGCAGACCCGCTCTGCCAGACCCATGGATGGTGCCGATGCAAACTGCCGCTCCCAATCCTGCGCCCCAGCAAAACGCTGTGCTGCCCGATGCTGCCAATGATCCGGCAACCGACAATATCGACGGCGCGGTGGCGATGAACCCGCGCAAACGGCGCAAGACGCAGATCGTCGTTGTGGGCGGCGGTGCTGGCGGGCTGGAACTGGTGCGGCGGCTGGGTGCGCGGTTTGGCCGCAAAAACCACGACATCATCCTCGTCGATAAAAACCCCTCGCACATCTGGAAGCCCTTGCTGCACGAAGTGGCCGCCGGATCGCTCGATGCGAACCTTGATGAGGTTGGCTACCGCGGCCATTGCTATCGCTGGGGTTACCGGTTTTTTCAGGGCAGCCTTGATACGATTGACCGCGAAGCCAAGACGATCACGCTTGCATCTGTTGACGATGAGCATGGCGACGAACTGATCGGCAGCCACACCATCCGCTATGATTATCTCGCGCTTGCAGTGGGATCGGTCTCAAACGATTTTGGCGTGCCGGGCGTATCAGAGCACTGCATTTTCCTCGACAGCCGCCCCGAAGCGGACCGCTTCCGCACCAAGCTGCTCAATCACTGCCTGCGCGTCAGCCGCGCGATGAGCGCCAATCCCAAAGCCGATGCCCGCGTGAAAGTCGCGATTGTCGGCGGCGGGGCAACAGGCGTGGAACTGGGCGCAGAACTCTACAACGCGGCCAACGCCTTGGCGCATTATGGCCTCGAAGTGTTCGATGAAAGCCGGCTGGAAGTCACCTTGCTGGAGGCTGGCCCGCGCATCCTGCCCGCTTTGCCCGAAGAATTATCCGCCGCCGCCCGGTCGGAACTGACCAAGCTCGGCGTGGATGTGAAAGAAAACACGCAGGTCATTCAGGCTACGCGCGATGGCTTAACGACGCATACGGGCGAAGTGATCGAAGCGGATATGATGGTCTGGGCCGCCGGAGTAAAAGGCGATGATTTCCTCGCTGAACTGGGGCTGGAAACCAATCCGCGTAATCAAATTCTTGTGAACGACACACTGCAAACCACTGTTGATGAAGACATTTTCGCCTTTGGCGATTGCTGCTCCTTCATCCCGCCCGGCGGTCAGAACCCGATTCCCCCACGCGCGCAGGCCGCGCATCAGATGGCCGATGTGGTGTTCGATAATCTGGTGCGTAAAGTGAAAGCGCACAAGAAAGACAAACCGCCCAAGCTGAAACCGTTCGTCTATAAAGATAACGGCTCGCTGATCTCGCTCAGCCGCTTTTCAACCGTGGGCAGCCTGATGGGCAACCTTGTCGGCGGCGCGCTGGCGGTCGAAGGGCGCATGGCTCGGCTGATCTACACCTCGCTGTATCGCATGCACCTGCTGGCGATACACGGCTGGTTCAAAGGCTTTGGTCTGATGGTGATTGGCCGGGTAAACCGGATCGTTCGGCCGCGGTTGAAATTGCACTGATAGAGGCGGCGGCGGTGGCCGCAGCCTCCCCGCCTCTCAATCAAACGTAAATCCTGCCGCTTGCGCTTCGGCGATAATCTCTGCGCCGGTTTTCATCGGGCTTTGCTGCGCCAGATCGTACCAATCGGGTTTTTCATCTATAAAAATTTGCTGTTTGATCGGCAGGCCTTCGGGCAGATCAAACATCCCGGCAAGGAACGTGCGATTGCCTGTCGGCAGGAACCGGTACCACAGGCTGCTGCCGCATTTTGAGCAGAACGCGCGCTCTGCCCAATCGCTCGATTTATAGAGGGTGATGTGCGCCTCACCCGTCACGGCAGCGTCTTCGGTTTCCACCCCTGCATACATCGATCCGGTCCATTGCTGGCACATCGAACAATGGCACACGTCAATCTCGCGGTGCGCCCCTGAAAGCGTGATTGAGACCGAACCGCACAGGCAGGCGCCTGTCACTGGCTCTGCAATCCGCGCGCATTCGCTCATATCAACGTGTCCTTTTTACAGCGGTACGCCCGGTGAATATTTCGCCGTGCGGATCGTCAGCGAGGTCTTCACGCTTTCCACATTGGGTGCGGGCGTGAGTTTGCCGGTTAGGAATTCCTGAAAACTTTGAAGGTCTTGGCTCACGATCTTGAGAATAAAATCAATCTCGCCATTGAGCATGTGAACCTCGCGCACTTCGGGCAGTTCGCGCATCGCGGCTTCAAACTCGCGCAGCGAATCTTCCGCCTGGCTTTTCAAGCTGACCATCGCAAACACCGTGATGGCAAAGCCCAGCTTGGACGGGTCAAGATCAGCGTGATAGCCGCGGATCACCCCGTCTTCTTCCAATCCGCGCACCCGGCGCAAACAGGGCGGCGCGGTCAGGCCGACACGCTGGGCAAGCTCGACATTGGTCACGCGCCCTTCGGCCTGCAATTCGCTCAACAGGCGTTTGTCGATATCATCCAGATTTGCCATCGCGCTCCAGCTCCGCATCAGGCCTTGGCAGCGCGCTCAATATAGTGCGCCAGGGCAAGAAAGTGAAAGAACAGGTGCCGCATACCCTGCGGACACCTAATATTATTATGTCTGCCAGCAATTGTCCCGCTTTGCAACGCACTGTCAAACGCAACATGGGACAATGATGGCAATCGGGTAGGTAATTCGTGCGGTATTGCGTTACACGGGTGCCGCTGCCCTTTTGTTCGCCGTTTTCGGAGCCTGAATGTTCTTTGATGATCGCCTTGCGACAGTGCTGAGACAGCGCGGCGACAGCGAAGTCGGCAGGCGAACGCAGTTCCGCCAATTGCTCGATATTCTGGGCAATCGCAAATATGGCCGCGATCAAAGCTT
Organism: Erythrobacter sp. JB1-15; assembly: GCF_057365035.1. Lineage (NCBI taxonomy): Bacteria > Pseudomonadati > Pseudomonadota > Alphaproteobacteria > Sphingomonadales > Erythrobacteraceae > Erythrobacter > Erythrobacter sp. JB1-15. The sequence continues at coordinate 2,397,847 of NZ_CP200295.1, read as the reverse complement.
GCTTGCGGCTGCGTGGCTGCGGCTGGAAGCTTTGGCCGATGATATTCCCTCTGCCGAACGCGCCAGCATGATCCGCGAGGCCGGCTGGCGGTTTCGCAATCCTGATCTTGCCGCGCATCTGGCGCAAAGCGAACCTGATGTGGCGTCTGCCGCGCTCAATCGGGCGGATTTGAGCGCGGAGGATTGGTCCGTTCTGATCCCGCGCCTGCCCGTGCGCGCGCGCGGGTTTTTGCGGCTGCGCGAAGATTTGCCGGTCGATATCGGGAAACTGCTCGACAAGCTGGGCGTGTATGATCGCGGTCTGCCTTCACCGGCTGCGCCTGAAACGGACGTGCCCGAAGCAGATACAGCCGAGCCGGACGTAACCGAGGCGGACGTAACCGAGCCGGAAGTGACCGAGCTTGACCAGCCCCTGCGGCTGATCCCGCCACCGATCCCCCCACCACCGCTCCCGCCGTCCCCGAGCCTATCGCGGGCGAACCCGACGAAACCGAGGTGGAGCGCAGCGAAATCTCCGCTCTGGTTGAACGCATCGCACAATTTAGGCGCACGCGCGAAGTGTCTGCGGCAGAAGCGGAGCTTTCCCCTCGCCTGCCTTTTGCCGAAGCGCGACTGTCCGACAATCGCAAACCGCGCAGTTTTGGCTTTGCTGCTGATCCATCGGGCCGGATCGGATGGGCCGAAGCAGACATTGCACCCATGGTGATCGGCATGCGGCTGGCCGGCCCCCGCCAGATGGGCGCGGTGGAGACAGAAACCGGGCTTGAGCGTGCCTTTGCCCGCCGCCAACCGCTGACAGGGGTGACCAAGACGCTGACAGGTGCCCCGCTGATCGCAGGTGACTGGATTGTTGATGCCCAGCCGCGCTTTACAGGTGATGGCGGGTTTGCAGGCTATACAGGCCGGTTTCGCAAAGTGCCTGAGCCGGGCAAAGACAATCCCACCCCTGCCCAGCGCGAGGCGGACCGTATCCGCCAATTGCTGCACGAATTGCGCACGCCTGTCACCGCGGTTCAGGGTTATGCCGAAGTGATCCAGCAGCAATTGTTCGGTCCCGCACCGCATGAATACCGCGCGCTTGCCGCTGTGATTGCCGCTGATGCCGCGCATATTCTGGCAGGTTTTGAAGAGCTTGATCGCCTGGCAAAGCTGGAAACCGGCGCCAGCGATGTCGAACAGGGCGAAACCGATATCGCTGCGATGGCGCGCGCGACAATGGATCAATTGGGCCAGGTGCTCGCGCCGCGCATGGCGGGATTTGAATGGGCCGATAAAGGCGTTTCAGGGGTTTCAGGCCCGCCGGATGAACCGCTTATTGTAACGCTCGATACCGATGATGCAGAGGCGCTATTGTGGCGTTTCCTCGCGACGTTTGCAGGGGCATGCGGCACGGGCGAAATGCTCAAAACGAGCCTTAAAATGCGCGGCCAAATGGTTGAACTTACCTGTGATTTACCAACTCAGATTGCGCGGGAAGAAGATATCTTTGCCGCTGAGGTCAAACCCATCGGCAGCGCGATCAATGCCGGGCTGTTTGGCGCTGGTTTTGCCCTGCGGCTGGCGCGGGCCGAGGCGCGCTCTGCAGGCGGAAATCTGACACGCGATAACGAGACCGTAACGCTATCTCTGCCAATGCTTAGCGATGATGAAACGGTGCACATTCAGGCATAGGCCCGATTGATGAGCCAATCGATGCCCAAATCATTGGTGAGGGGACAGCCCGATCGCAGCGCTTGCACCAAAAGCCTTTCCGGCGCATTCAGCACAGGGGCAATGAGCGATTTTTCGATGCTGGATCCGCCGGCACTTGCCGATGCGGCGCGGTTTGATGCCGGGTTTGGCCCGCGCGTCCTGCTCACGATTGACACCGAAGAAGAATTTGACTGGGACGCCCCTTTCAGCCGCGAAGGGCACGGGCTTAAGCATATCCCGCAGATTGCCCGGTTTCAGACTTTTTGCGAAGAGATCGGCGCGCATCCTGTTTATCTGGTCGATTGGCCGATTGCGAATAACCCGCAGGCGGTCGAAATTATCGGCGATGCAGTGCGGCGCGGCGCGGCTGATCTGGGGATGCAATTGCACCCATGGGTGAACCCACCCTTCGACGAGATCGGTCAATGCGTTCAATTCCTATGCGGGCAATCTTCCGCCCGAATTGGAGATCGCCAAGTTTGAAACACTGCGTGAGCAGGTGTGCGAGGCATTTGGCACGGCCCCGTTGATCTACCGCGCAGGCCGATACGGGCTGGGCAAAGGCACCGCTGCCATGCTGCGCCATGCGGGCATTCCCATCGACAGTTCGGTGCGTTCGCTGTTTGATTACAGCGCCCAACAAGGCCCCGATTACCGCAGGCACCCTGCCCACCCCTATTGGATCGGCGGGCAGCGCTCGCTCCTCGAATTGCCCGTGACGAGTGTGTATTGGGGCATGCTGCGCCAGCTTGGCCTGCCATTTCAGAAACTGGAGCGCACCACGCCATCGTTACTGGGCGCGCTGGCAAAGCTCGGCCTGCTGCAACGCATTGCGTTAACGCCCGAAGGGGTGACCGCAGCCGAAGCGATCAACGGCATTGATATTGCGCTTGATGACGGCCTTGATCTGCTGGTGCTGTCTTTCCACAGCCCAAGTCTGGAGCCGGGCTGCACCCCTTATGCCAAAACGCAGGCCCAGGTTGAGGGGATGTATGACTGGTTTCGCACCATCTACGCCTATTTCGGCCAACGCGGCGTCAAAAGCGCCAGCATCGGTGAAATTCTGGAGGCAGCGCAAACTAAATGACGAAAGCCGCCGCTGGGGCGCTTTGTTTGCTTGTTTCTGCTCACATCGTCTTGTAGGGGGCGAGCGCGATGGATGCGCCGCAACGCGCCATCGGGCCTGTAGCTCAGTTGGTTAGAGCTGGCCGCTCATAACGGCTAGGTCGCGGGTTCGAGTCCTGCCGGGCCCACCATTGCGGCAAATACCAGTGGAACATATGGGGCCAAATGCTCATATGGGACAAACAACCGATGTCGGGGAGTAGCGCAGCCTGGTAGCGCATCTGCTTTGGGAGCAGAGGGTCGCTGGTTCGAATCCAGTCTCCCCGACCATTCGGCCAGTGGCTGGATCATCCAACACCCGGTATTTAGTTTGATACGTTTTCGTTTGGCGTTTTTCGTTTGACGGTGGCCACAGCGCGCCATAGCGCATGTGCTATTGTATCATGGCGTTGTGCCCGTTTGTGCGAAAGCGTTGAAATTGCAGTCCAGCATCCGTTCCGACAAAGCCGCCATCGGTTTAAGCTTGGCCTGCATCGTCCATTGCCTCGCCTTGCCCTTGCTCGCGTTCGTTCTCCCTGTGGCGGGCACTATCGCTGAGATAGAGCCTGTGCACTGGGTGCTGGGCGTCACCGCAATCCTGATTTCCCTCAGCGTGCCTGTGCGGCATCCTGATGCCCGCGTCGCCCGCTTTCTGGTCCCGGCATTGCTGGGATGCGGCTTTATTGCCAGCGCCTTTTTTGCAGACAGTTTGGACGCGGATGAAACCTGGGTGACAGTCATCGGCGCCTGCCTGATGGCATTTGCGCATCTTGGCCGGCTCTCACAGCGCAGCGCCGTCGCCGCATAATCTCGCGCCCATTACAGCGGCAACCATGCTACAAATTACGACACAGCGTTACATGACATTCATGTCGGCGCGTTTATCCTCTATCTCATTGCAACCCTGCGGCAGGAGAACAGTATGGCCCGCCCATCATGGCAAAGGCACGCACAGTGAGCGCGGCGAGCATTGCGATCAATCGGTTTGGCTATGGCGCACACCTTTCAGCCGCCAACGCCGCGCGCACGGCGGCATCAATAGGCGATGACCCGGTCCAATATCTTCACCGCCAGATCGGCGCATTTGACCCTGCGCCGGCGCTGATCGCAGGTCGCCCCGTGACTTCGGGCAAAGCGGGCGCATTGTTTTCTGCCATTCGTGCCGCTCGCCGCGAACGCCGCAAAAGCGAGAGGGACGGCAATTCGGGCAATGAAAATGCTGCGCTGAAAGAAGCTTACCGCGAAACGATCCGTCAATCGAAAGCGCTGTACCGCGCCGATATCGCCATCCGGCTGAAAACCGCTGTGACAAGCGCAACGCCCCTGGCAGAACGGATGGTGCATTTCTGGGCCAATCATTTTGCCGTATCCGTGCGCAAACGCGGCACGCAATACGAAGCGGGCGATCTCGAATTTAACGCTGTTCGCGCCCATGTTTTTGGCAAGTTTGCCGACCTTTTAAAAGCCGCCAGCCTGCATCCCGGCATGCTGCTATACCTCGATCAGTATCAATCCATCGGTCCCAATTCGCCCTCGCAAACCCGGCGTAAGCGGCGCAAACAGCCGCGGGGCAAGGGGCTGAACGAAAACCTCGCGCGCGAAATTCTGGAACTGCACACTTTGGGAGCAGGCGGCGGGTATTCGCAGGCCGATGTCACCGAATTTGCCCGCGCACTAACGGGGTGGACCATTCCCGGCCTTCCCAATCAGGAACGCTTTGCCGCCCCGCAACCAAACGGAGCGGTGTTTGCCGCACCGGCGCATGAACCGGGCACGCGGCAGATCATGGGCCGCACCTATGACGAAGGCGGCGCGGATCAGGCGCTTTCCATCCTCGATGATCTGGCGCGGCATCCATCCACCGCGCGTTTTATCGCGGGCAAGCTTGCGCGCCATTTCGCAGGCGATAATCCGCCGGACACGCTGATAGACCGGTTGGCACAGGACTTTGAAACATCAGGCGGCGATCTTGCCAGCCTCACGCGCACGCTGATTGACGCGCCCGAAATGTGGGTGAGCGAGCCTGTCAAATACCGCCAGCCGTTTGAATGGCTCGTCGCCAGTTTTCGCATGACGGGTATGGGCAAGCTGAGCGATCGGCGTATTTTTGGATTGCTGCGCGAATTGGGCCAGATCCCGTGGCAGCCGCCCTCGCCCGCAGGATATGATGACCGCGATGGAAGCTGGGCTGGCCCCGATGCGCTTTTCCGCAGGATCGAACTGGCGGAACGGATCGCGCGCGGCGGGCCAACCGATGCCGTGCTGGCACGCGCCGATGCGGCGTTTCCGGGGGCTTTATCCGATACAACGCGCACCTGGCTTGCGCGCGCGGAAAGCGGGCAGCAGGCGCTGGGTCTGCTGCTTGTCTCGCCAGAAATGATGCGGAGGTAGATCGCGATGACGCTTCGAGAATTTGATCGCAGACATATGCTTTCGGCGCTGGGCACCGGCATGCTGGCGGGAACAGTGGCCGGCACACTCGCCAAGCCAAGCATGGCATTTGCCGCCATCCCAGCATCAAGCAAACTGCCGGGAAATGCCAAGCTGCTGTTTGTTATGCTGCGCGGCGCTGCCGATGGCCTCGCAATGCTGGCCCCGACAGGTGATCCCGGTTTTGAACGGCTGCGCGGCGCTTACGCGGGCGAATATGCCGACGCGCAAAAGGCCGATGGTCTGTTCACCATTCACCCCGCATTCGAGCAGATCGGCAAGGCCTATTCCGAGGGCCAAGCCGCCTTTATCCATGCGACCGCCACCAGCTACCGCGAACGATCCCATTTCGATGGACAGAACCTGTTAGAAACAGGCGCGGCCGTGCCTTATTCAACAACGCAGGGCTGGCTCAACCGGCTGACAGCGCTGGCAGGAGAAGAGCACGGAACGCCTCTGCCCAAAGCGCTCGCCATTGCGCCCGGCGTGCCGCTCGCGCTGCGCGGGCCTGCACCCGCTTCGAGCTATGCCCCCTCCACCCTGCCCCCTGCAAGCGAAGCGTTTCTGGACCGCGTCACCCGGCTTTATGCCGACGATGAACAGCTTGGCGGGCTGTGGGCACAAGCGCTGGCCACGCGCGAAATGGCAGGTGAGGATAATTTGCGAGATCTGCGCGATGCCGATGCGGCGGGCAATCTTGCCGCCCGGCTGATGCGCGATAAGGACGGCGCTGATATCGGCATGATCGAAATTGGCGGATGGGACAGCCACGCCAACCAACCGGGCCAGTTTCGCAGGCAAGCGCGTCAGCTTGATACGCTGATGGGTGCATACAGGTCTGGCATGGGCAGCGCATGGGGGCAGACCCTTGTGATTGTCGCAACCGAATTTGGCCGCACCGCTGCGCTGAACGGCACCAATGGCACCGATCACGGAACCGGGGGCGCTGCTATTGTGCTGGGCGGTAATCTGAAAGGCGGCAAAGTGATTGCAGATTGGCCCGGGCTTCGCGCGGGCGATCTGTACCAGGAACGCGATCTTAAACCCACGATTGCGCTGGAAAGTGTGCTGGCAGGCGCGGTTTCAGAGCATTTGCAGCTGGACCCGGCGCGCGCCATGGCTCAGCTGTTTCCGGGACGCAAAGCCGAGCCGCTTGGAGGGTGGATCAAAGGATAGCAATCCGATCAATTGCCTGCAGTTATCTTGCGATCCGCCAGATTGACGACTTTGTCGATTTGGCGTTCCCCATTCTCGGCGGGCGCGCCATCTGCTGGGGTCGAACCTGCAAAAACGCCGCCGGCATCGCTGAACACCCGATTTCGGCCAGCGCGCTTGGCTTTGTACAAAGCTGCATCGGCGCGGTCGAATGTCTGAGCATAAGTGCTGCCCGGCCGCACTTGCGCAACTCCGAAACTGGCACTGATCGTTTCGCTTTCCGGCAAAGCATCCAGAGGCGAATGCACAAAGTTTTCACGCAGCCGGTCCGCCAACGCGCTTGCTCCTGCCTCGTCACAATTCCACGCGACAACGCAAAATTCTTCGCCGCCGATGCGCCCGGCAACATCGCCGGGCCTGATCTTGTGCGATATGACATGGGCAAAAGTCTTGATAACGGCATCGCCAGCGCTGTGACCGAATGTATCGTTGACGCGTTTGAACAGGTCGATATCACCAACAATCAAACTGACCGGCACCCGCTCGCTCGCGGCGCGCTGAATCAAAACCCCCACCAAAGGTTCGAACGCTGCTCTGTTGGGTAGGCCGGTGAGCGGATCCTGCGTCGCTTTTGCCTGCGAAGCGGTCATCTGATCGGAAATAATTGTCCCGATCAATGCCAGCGATATCAGCAGCGACAATATCGCGGTCATCGCCATATTGACCGTAAGCACAACCGATGTCTGGTATTCGCTCATTGTCATAGAGCTTGCCATAACCATCGTGATTGACGGGCGAAAAATGCTGTAGGCTGTCAGTGTAACAAAGGCGACGAGCAGCGCCTTGTCCGCGATCTGCCGCCGCCCGGATTGCCAGCGCCCATACGCGCCCGCAGCAAACAGCAAACTCGCATTGTAATTTTGAGCCATGATGACGACCACCTGCACTTCGTAAGCGCGGGCAAACCACAAAACCACACCAGTGCCTGCAGATACCGCCACGAACGCCGCAAGCGGCACTCTTGCGCCATCTCGCTTGGCCACGCCCCAAACAAGCGCAATGAGACCACCAGACGAGATTGTATGAAACAGGACGACTTCGTTCGGGCCAAAATCCGTGAGAACCCAGGCCTGCATCGCGATCCCCAAGGCCACACAAGCGAACCAAAGTGAATAGGCCAAAATGTAATACCGGCTGCGATCCTGCCACCACAGCACCACAAAAACCCCCGCAAAAATGAGGGTCATGACGGGTATCATAAAGGTCAGAATTTCAACTTGCATGGTGGTCTATGGCCTCGGCACCCTACATAACCCGTCTGTATTACCCGCCCGTAAACAGCAATTTAGGTGAATGCGTAAAAGCATGTAAAATCGGCAAAAGCGTACATCGGTGCCGAATTGCGCTTGAAATGCCCTCAAATCGTGCGTGCGCAGTGCAATCGCGGCTTGTGGCTTGCCCCTGTCTGGCAGCGCGCCTATCTGCCCTTTTGAAATCACTCACACATGATCGACCCAAAAGGATTGTCCCCACATGGCCGCGCAATACGCCTTCGTAATGAAGAACATGACCAAAACTTTCCCCGGCGCGCCAAAGCCGGTGCTTTCCAACATCAATCTGCAATTCTACCAAGGCGCAAAGATCGGCATTGTCGGCCCCAATGGCGCAGGCAAATCCACGCTTATCAAGATCATGGCCGGGATCGACACTGACATCACCGGCGAAGCATGGCCGGGTGAGAATATCACTGTGGGTTACCTGCCGCAGGAACCGCAATTGGATGAAACCAAGACGGTGCTGGAAAATGTGCGCATGGGCGCAGGCGAAACCGCCGAAATGGTGGAGCGCTTTAACGCGATCTCAGCCGAAATGGGCGATCCGGGCGATGACACCGATTTCGATGCGCTGATGGAAGAGATGGGTGTCCTTCAGGAAAAGATCGACGCGGTTGACGGCTGGACGCTCGACAATCAGCTGGAGATCGCAATGGAGGCCTTGCGCTGCCCGCCTTCGGACGCACCGGTCACAAACCTGTCCGGCGGGGAAAAACGCCGCGTTGCCCTCACCCGGTTGCTGATCCAGAAACCATCGATCCTGCTGCTGGATGAGCCGACCAACCACCTCGATGCAGAATCCGTCGAATGGCTGGAAAATCACCTCAAGGAATATGCCGGCGCGGTTCTGATGATCACCCACGACCGCTATTTCCTCGACAATGTGGTGGAATGGATCCTCGAACTGGATCGCGGCACTTACTATCCATACGAAGGCAACTATTCGACCTATCTTGAGAAGAAGGCGAAGCGGCTTGAACAGGAAAGCCGCGAGGAAAGCGGCAAGCAAAAAGCGCTCGCCCGCGAGCTGGAATGGATCAGGCAAACGCCTGCTGCGCGCCAAACCAAATCCAAGGCGCGCGTGCGCAAATTTGAAGAATTGCAGGATGCGCAATCTGGCCGTGCGCCGGGAAAAGCGCAGATCGTTATCCAAGTGCCCGAACGCCTTGGCGGCAAAGTGATCGAGGCCAAAGGCATTTCAAAAGCTTACGGCGATAAGCTCTTGTTCGAAGACCTATCCTTCATGCTTCCCCCCGGCGGCATTGTCGGCGTGATCGGCCCCAATGGCGCGGGCAAATCCACACTGTTCAAGATGATCACAGGTCAGGAAACCCCCGATAGCGGCACCATCGAAATCGGCGACACCGTGCATCTGGGCTATGTCGATCAATCCCGCGATGATCTCACCCCCACCAACAATGTGTGGGAGGAAATCTCAGACGGGCTCGATTACATGCAAGTCAACGGCCACGATGCCTCAACGCGGGCCTATGTCGGCGCGTTCAATTTCAAAGGCTCCGACCAGCAGAAAAGCGTCGGCAAACTGTCCGGCGGCGAACGCAACCGGGTGCATATGGCCAAAATGCTCAAACAAGGCGGCAATGTGCTGCTGCTGGATGAGCCGACCAACGATCTCGATGTCGAAACGCTTGGCGCTTTGGAAGACGCGATTGAAAACTTCGCCGGATGCGCCGTGGTGATTTCGCACGACCGCTTTTTCCTAGACCGGCTCGCGACCCACATTCTGGCGTTTGAGGGCAATTCCCACGTGGAATGGTTCGAAGGGAACTTTGAGGCGTATGAGGAGGATAAGCGGCGGCGTTTGGGCGATGCAGCGGATCGGCCTACAAGGTTGGCTTACAAGAAGTTGACCAGGTGATGGATAAGTTCGAGCGAGCGGCGATTGAACGACTAGCATCGGATAATTCGCTCGCGGCTATCGAGCGCACAATGGCCAATGCGAAAGGCAAATCGAAAGCCGTATGGGAGGCTGCATTTCGGAGACTTGTCGAAGTTTCATCTAATGCGAACGGCGATCCCGTGTCAGTCGCTTGCTGGCAAATGGTTCATTCAATTGAGCAGATAAGAAAAGAAAGCGGACGCAAAGTCTGGCGAATGAACCGCCTCCGCCCAAAAATCGAAAGCGATGGTGCCAAAGCAGCACTGGAATATTGCGCACGCAATCGAACAGATGGTTTTGAGGAGGTCTTAGCTTACGGAATGCCTGAATACACAGCCGAGGCTATAGTTCTGAGCATGCCGGACCATTTTAATGATGTCGAACTGCGCGAGATTGCGAAGGCGCGCTTGACCGAAGCGGGAGTAGAACTTTCGAAAATCGGTCAATAATCAGATATCGTCAACATTCGAACCAAAGAAAGACCGATACCGAATAAACTCCAGAATGTCGGTTTGGCAAAACAGCCCCTCCCCGTCATTCCCGCGCAGGCGGGAATCCATCAGCACCTCGCTAGCATTAAAAGATGGATCCCCGCCTTCGCGGGGATGACGATGGACGAGGCGCGGGATACCATTTGCTATGCCCCGCGATATTCAGCCTTGCGTTTACATGCTTGCATCCAAGACAAACGGCACGCTTTACATTGGTGTCACATCAGACCTGCCTGCACGCATCCATCAGCACCGGACTGGGACCTTTGATGGCTTTTCAAAACGCTATCACACCAGACGTCTTGTCTGGTTTGAGACCCACGCCACGATGGATGCAGCCATCACTCATGAAAAGAGGCTCAAAAAATGGAACCGGGCGTGGAAAATCAGATTGATTCAGGAGCAAAATCCGCACTGGCGTGATCTTGCAGAGGAGCTTGGCTTTGAGGCGCTAAACTAGCCTCTTATGCACGGCCTCCAGCGTCCGAGTGCCAATACCGCCCCCACCAATCAAGGCGAAACCCAGCGCCCCTGCCAATCACCGCCTTCACCGCGCGAAAATTGCGCTCTGACATGGCCCGTGTGCGCCAGATACAGCCAGTCGATCTCCTGCAAAGTAACCAGCAAAACGGCAAAATTCGCGCGCGCCGGGTCAAGCTGGAAATCGGTGGGTTCTACCCCTTCCAATTCGGCAGGCAGGCCTGAAGTGGGCGTATCGCTTGGCGTGCCGGGGCCATCACCCATATAGCAGCGCCGCGCGAAGTTTGAGCCGTTCTCCCATGCCGTATCGGTCACCGCCGCATCGCGCAGAATAGCGCCCTCACCCTCGCCCTGATCTGGATTTTGGCGCTTTTGTCATAAAGCAGCACCGCCATGCGCGGGTCTGCGTCAATCGCGGCGACCTTGGGCGCGCGGGTGTCGGTGTGAAAGCGCAGGGTAAAGGCGCCCGTGTCAAATTCGCGCAGCACCATCACACGCGAATCCACATCGCTAGTGGTGACCACGGGCGTGTGCATCGGCGATTTGCGATCCTTGGCCGCACGCACCATGCGATTGGCGCAGTCCTGACGGATATTATCGAGAGTGTCGAACATGGTGCCCTTGTGACCCGAGAGTCGCGGGGGTCAAGCGGGAACTGGCTCATTGCGGGACGCCGTTAAGGTTAAGCGTTGCGAATATGAACGAACGCCTTACCAAGCGGTTAAGGCTGATGACAGCGAGACGCGTTTAACAAGCATGTATCACAACGTATCAACGAGCCGTAGCTGGTGGGGCGGCGCTCAAGGAGGCTCTTAATGGATATCACAGTTCTCTTAAAAGGCAGCGCGCTGTCCGCCATCGCATTGGCGCTGGCATTTGTGGCTCCGCCTTTAACCGAAGAAGCCCAGGCGGCAGAGGCTGAGGCGGAGGCGGCTGAACAAGCGCAAGACCGCGCTCAGCGCCGGGGCAATCGCCGTGAGGCGCGCCAACAACGCCGCGCCAACAATCGCGGCACTCGCAATCAAGCGCGGCAGGAACGCCGCCAGGAACGTAGAGCGCAGCGCCAGCCTGCCCGCTCAGAACGCCGCTCCGAACGCCGATCCGAGCGCCGATCGGAACGCCGCCCAGAACGGGCAGAGCGCCGGCAGGAACGCAGGGTTCAGCGCAATGCCAATGTGCCTGTGCGCGCTGAGCGGGTCGAGCGCCGCAGTCAGAACCGCGCAAATCGCGTCGAACGCCGGGGCGAGAATCGCGCCAATCGGGTCGAGCGCCGGGGTGAAAACCGCGCGAACAGGCTTGAACGCCAAGGCCGCACTGGTCAGGCCAACCGGGTCAATCGCCGCGCCGATCAACGTGCGGGTCAGATTGATCGCCGTTCAAATCGCCGAGCAGACCGGATCGAAAGGCGCGGTGAGAACCGTGCGAACCGGATTGAGCGCGGCGGTGAACGCCGTGCGAACAATCGCGGTGCGGAACGCGGGTTTGACAACCGCGGAGCACAGCGCCGGGGTGAGCGCAGGGCAGAACGCCGGTTTGAACGCCGCCGCGAGGCGCGCCGCAATAATGGCTATTCGTACAATCGCGGTTTCCGCAATGGCCGCCAATTTCAAAGAGGGCGCGATTTCCGCCGCTGGGATCGTCGCGGCTGGCGTTCGGATCGCCGCTTTGGCTGGCGCAATCATCGCCGGATCAACCGCTCGATCTTTCGCCTGGGCCGCTATTATGCGCCGTTCCGTGCGCACCGTTACAACCGGTTGAGAACAGGGTTCTTCCTCGACAGCCTGTTCTTCAGCTCGCGGTATTACATCAATGACCCATGGGCGTATCGTCTGCCGCCGGTCTATGGTCCTTACCAATGGGTACGGTATTATGACGATGTCGTCCTGGTGGATATCTACACCGGCGAAGTGGTTGACGTGATCCACGATTTCTTCTGGTGATCGTAGTACCCAAAGCAACAAACAGCCCCCGTCAGAGCAATCTGGCGGGGGTTTTTCTTTGCGGGTTCAAAAAGGCCCGCACCCTTGTCTGAAAACGGCTTGCACACACAATCCGTCTTGGTAGATCATCATACGATGGCAAAGACCCAAACCATTCCCGATCAGGCCGCTTTGGCGCGCATTGGCAAGTCCGTGCGCGAACGATTGATCGCTGATCCGGGGGCATACAGGATAGAAACCGACAAAGCCGATATGTTCGCCATCGGTGATTTTCTGACCGCTGCTGAATGCGAGCGGCTTTGCATAATGATTGATCTGGTCGCGCGGCCCTCTTCGCTGCACGAATTGGGCTATGATGCCGGTTTCCGCACCAGCTATTCCGGCGATCTTGATCCTGATGACAGCTTCGTCAGAGGCATATCACGCAGGATTGATGACCTGCTTGGCGTCAATCCGGTGATCGGAGAATCGGTGCAAGGGCAGCGCTATCTGCCTGGACAACAGTTCAAGCCGCACAATGACTGGTTCTACACCACCGAAAAATACTGGCAGCTTGAACGCAAACGCGGCGGGCAGCGCAGCTGGACTGCGATGGCTTACCTTAACACCGTAGAAGAAGGCGGCGGCACGCATTTCACCGAACTTGGCATGAATATGGAGCCCAAGGCAGGCGTGCTGCTGGTATGGAACAACGCTTTGCCCGATGGCTCACCCAACGAAGCGGTCATCCATGCGGGCACGCCCGTGATTGCGGGCTCCAAATATGTCATCACCAAATGGTACCGAACCCGCGCCTGGAAATGAGGTGCAGGCCGCCTGCCAGCAGCCAAAAAAAGACTCTCGGCGCGGTTTACGCTCTCGCCAGCGCTTCTGCGATCAGTTTGCGCGTGGGTTCGATCCCGTAAAGCGCGATAAAGCTGCCCATGCGCGGGCCTTGGTCGCTGCCCAGCAGGGTCTCGTACAAAGCCCGGAACCAGTCGCGCAAGTTTTCAAACCCGTATTCTTCGCGCTTGCCGATTTCATAGACCATCGTTTGCAGCACTTCGGCATCCGCCTCTGCTGGCGCCGCGGCGAGTTGGGTATCAAGCTCGGTTAAAGCCAGCACTTCGCCCCCTTCAGGCGCGCGTTTCGCCAAAGTCGGCGCGACAAAATCGCGGTTATAATTCACCGCGCTTTCAATCAGCACCATCAGCTTGGGATCGGTGACGGGCGCGCCTGTATAACTCGCGACATATTCCGCCAGATTTTCCGCTGTCGCCTCAAGGCCAAGCACACTCACCAGATTGAGCAGCAGGCTGTAAGGCACTTTCAAACTGTCGCCCGCCCCCGGCGCATCTGCACCGCCGTGACGATCATTCGCGCGCGCGAGATGCCACACCGCATTGCCCAATTGCTTGTCGAGCGGTTGATCTGCCAGCCGTTCGCGGAACTGCCAGTAATCATCGATCGCTTTGGGGATCACGCCTTCGTGCAATTGCTTGGCGCTTTTGGGATTGGCGAAGATGTAAAAGCCCAGGCTCTCCTCGCTGCCATAATGCAACCATTCCTCAATCGAGAGGCCGTTGCCTTTTGATTTGGAGATTTTCTCGCCATTGGCATCAAGGAACATCTCATAGATCAGCCCCTCTGGCTTGTTCCCGCCCAAAACGCGCGCGATCTTGCCCGATTGCACGCCGCTTTCGGTTAAGTCCTTGCCATACATTTCATAGTCAACGCCCAGCGCGACCCAGCGCATCGCCCAATCCACTTTCCATTGGCATTTGGCCATGCCGCCCAGCGCGGATTGTTCGACCACGCTGCCATCTTCATCGGTAAATCGGATCGTGCCAGCCTCTGCATCAACCACTTCGATCGGCACTTGCAAAACGGCGCCCGTGGTGGGCGATATTGGCATGATGGGGGAATAGGTTTTGCGCCGCTCCTCGCCCAGAGTTGGCAGCATGATATCAAGGATCGCGTCAAACCCGCGCAAAACGCCGCGCAATCCATCATCGAATGCGCCCGAATTGTAGCGGTCAGACGAGCTTACAAATTCATAGTCGAACCCGAACCGGTCCAGAAATTCGCGCAGCATCGCATTGTTGTGATGCGCGAAACTTTCATATTTCTCGAACGGATCGGGAATGCGCGACAAGGGCTTGCCCAAATGCTCGGTCAGCATTTCGTGATTGGGCACGTTGTCGGGCACTTTGCGCAGGCCGTCCAGATCGTCGGAAAAAGCGACCAGCCGCGTGGGCGCGCCGCCTGTCAGCGCTTCGTAAGCGCGCCGCACAAGGGTGGTGCGCAAGACCTCTTGAAAAGTGCCAATATGCGGCAGGCCCGACGGGCCATATCCGGTTTCGAACAATACCGGCGCGCTTTCATCGCGCACTGCCCCGTCTTTTTGTGCTCCCTTACCATGCAACCGTTTATACAGGCGCTGAGCCTCCTGAAAGGGCCAGGCTTTGGATGTTTGGGCGGCTTGGATAAGGGCTGTATCGGTCATAGACCTCGCGCATTTGCAGATGGGCGAGGCATCTTCAAGCGCGAATGCAGTGCGCGATGCCGGGATTGGCCGCAAATCCGTGCGGCATTAATCGCGGCCCTTCGCCGATTACCATGCGTTCATCGCGGCGCAGATACCGCGCATGTGTCGTGATAGTCCAATCCAGCCACCACCCGATGCGTCATACCAACTGGACAAACTACACCCTAAGGTTGCTCCCAAATCCCCCTGGGGGCCTTAGGGTCGCAGGAGAGAGGCGCTGCTCGGCTGAGCTCTGCACGGCTCGTAAGCGGCGTCTCTCTTTCCTGGCTTTTCGCCGATATTCTATGTGGTTACGCGCAAATAGACCGGTGTTAGCTGCTTGCCGATAAGTACGTAATCTTGCCGTCGATCACTTCATATTCGGAATACCCGCAGCACAATTCTTCGCCGCCTGCGATGATGTAAGCGGTCTCCAGATAGATGAACGCGCCGCTCACCCCGCTATCGATGATTTTCATGCGCGGTGCGCCGGGGGCAAAATTGAGCTTGTAAAGCGAGCGGATCTGGCTGTGACCGGTTGCGACCATGCCGTTGGCATAAACTTGCGCATCTTTGGAAAACGTCGCGACAAACCGATCAAGATCCCGGGCGCGGTAGGCATCGACATGGCGCTGAACCACGGCGGTTTTGGCCGCAAGCTCAGCCTCCTCGCTGGCGGCTGATCGGTCCTGCGGCTCGCTATTGGCCTCAGCATCCTGAGGGCTGTCCAAAGCAGTATCCTGAGCGCTTGCTGGCAGGCACAGCGCGGCGGCGATAAGACTGGCGGACAAGAGAGCAGGCATTTTCATCAAGATTCTCCCCGAAAGTGCACGGGAAAATGCGCGCCAATCGTTTACTTTACGTTTGCAATCGCGCATTTTTTCTGCCGTGAGCACTCCCGCCCCACCTCCATCAGTCCCGCCGCCTTCCGCCGCCCAACCCCTATGCCTGCCTGCGCTGCATTCCAGCCATTCGGGCAATTGGCTGCGCACGGCGAATGGTTCTACGCAAGCGGTGTCCAAAGGCGATGGAATCATGGCGGCGGCCGATACGCCTGTGCTGCTGATCAATGCGCCGCTGATCGCGAACCGGCTGGGCTATCCCGATCTGTCTGGGCTTGATCTGCTGGAATTGTTCGCATTTGTGCATCCCGCTCGGTTTTGCGTACCCACCCCGCGCGGGCTGGCTCAGGCTTTGGATCTGGATGCTCCGGCAAGCGATGATGAAGTGCCAGCATTCCTGCAACAGGCAGCAGGCGCGATGGCGGCCCTGTGCGAAGATGCTGAATGGTTCGAACGCGAAGGCGCGTGGACAGCGCTGCAATCCATGCAACGGCTGCGGTGGCCATGGGCCAATGTGATCAAGCCGCATATCAAACGCCCGGAACGCGCCGAGAGGTTCCTTTTTTCCGCCTTGCGCGAATGGGAAGAGGCAGGCGAGCGCCCTCCTCCAGCGCAGATAAACCTCGATCAAGATGCGGTGCTCGACCGGCTGCGCGCGCTTACAGGCGAAGGGGCCGAACAACGCGAAGGGCAGCGCGATTATGCGCGCCAGGCGGCGCAGATCTTTGGCCCAAGACCGCGCGATGAAACCCCGCATATTGCGCTGGCGCAAGCGGGAACGGGTATCGGCAAGACGCTGGGTTATCTTGCGCCTGCATCCCTTTGGGCTGAAGGGTCGGGCGGCACGGTCTGGGTTTCAACCTTCACCAAGAACCTGCAACGCCAATTGCGCAGCGAAAGCCGCCGGGCATGGCCTGCCAAACGCGATGATGGCACGCGCCCTGTCGTGGTGCGCAAGGGGCGCGAGAATTATCTGTGCCTGCTCAATCTGGAAGACGCGCTGCAAGGCGGGTTTGCCGGGCGGCCTGCGATCCTTGCGCATCTGGTGGCGCGCTGGGCCAGCTATACCCGCGATGGCGATATGATCGGCGGCGATCTGCCCGGATGGCTGGGAACATTGTTTCGCAAACGCGGCATTGCAGCCCTTACCGATCAGCGCGGCGAATGCGTTTATGCAGGCTGCCCGCATTACCGCAAATGCTTCATCGAACGCGCCGCCCGCGACAGCGCGCAGGCCGATCTGGTGATCGCCAATCACGCGCTGGTGATGATCAACGCAGCGCGCGGACGCGATCATGCTCAGCGGCCAAGCCGCGTTATCTTTGATGAGGGGCATCACGTTTTCGATGCCGCCGACAGCACTTTTGCAGCCACTTTGTCAGGTCAGGAAGCGATTGAGCTGCGCCGCTGGATTATGGGGCCAGAGCGCAAGAACAGGGGCCGCCGCCGCGGCTTTCCGCGCGCCTTGCCGATATCGCATCCTATGACGATGAAGGCGGCGAAGCGATTGAAGCCGCAAGCGAGGCAGGCAGCCTGCTGCCGGGCGAAGGATGGTTGCAGCGCATTGCCGAAAACGAGCCGGCAGGCCCTATCGAAGCGTTGTTGAGCTCAGTGCGCACCGCCGCCTATGCCCGCGACGAATCCGGCGGGCAAGATGCAGGCTACGGGATCGAAACCGAAGCGTCGGGCCTTCCCGGCGAAGTTATCGAGGCAGCAGGCCGCGCCGCCGAAGCGCTTGCCAATATCCGCACTCCGCTGATCAAGCTGGGCGGGCGGCTGGAGGCGATTATAGCTGACCCGCCCGATTGGCTGGATGGACCCGGAAATCAAGGAGGCCGCGCACGCATCGAAGGCGCGCGCCATTCGCTGACCTGGCGCATCGATCTGATCGCGGCATGGGAAGCGCTGCTGGCCCGGCTGGGCGGGCCTGGTGACGCAGAATTTGTCGATTGGCTGGCAGTCGACCGTTCTGATGCGCGCGAATTTGATGTCGCCATCCATCGCCGCTGGCTTGACCCGATGAAGCCCTTTGCCCGCACCGTTCTTGAACCCGCGCACGGCGTGATGCTTACCAGCGCGACTTTGACCGACCGGATCGATGATGAGGACCAAGCCTGGCAAAGCGCCATCGCCCGATCAGGCGCGGCCCATGTCGAAGTCAATCCGCTATTGTCCTCTGCGCAAAGCCCGTTTGATTACAGCGCCAATGCCGAAGTATTGATCGTTACCGACATCAAAAAGGGCGATTTGCCCGCTTTGGCCGGGGCCTATGCAAAATTGATCGAGGCATCAGGCGGGGGCGTGCTGGGCCTGTTCACCGCCATCCGCCGCCTGCGCGCTGTCCATGGCCGGATTGCAGATCGCCTCGCCCGTGACGCTTTGCCGCTTTACGCGCAGCATGTGGACCCGATTGATACAGGCACGCTGGTCGATATTTTTCGCGATGATCCGCGCGCCAGCCTGCTTGGCACCGATGCTTTGCGCGATGGAGTTGATGTGCCGGGCCAATCCTTGCGCTGCGTTGTGCTGGAGGCTGTGCCATGGCCGCGCCCTGATATTCTGCACAAGGCCCGCCGCCTTGCCGCCAAGGATAATGGCAGCACGGCGAGCGCCTATGATGACCGGATAATCCGCGCGCGGCTGGCGCAGGCATTTGGCCGGTTGATCCGCAATCGCGACGATAAGGGGCACTTTGTCGTGCTCTCCGCCGCTTTCCCCTCGCGGCTGCTCACCGCTTTTCCCGATGGCACCGCCATTCGCCGGGTGACATTGGACGAGGCCGTCCAGCGAATTGCGCAAGGTATCATCGGCCAAGACCCTATGCCGGCGGATGAAGGCTCTGGAATTTCCGGCGATGCCATCCCAGATACATTTCCGATGATGGGGCCGCGCAGCATATGATCGAAAACTGGGACTTTCTGGTTCGCATCCTTTCGCTGGGCGCTGCGCTGATGCTGTTTGCGCAAGTCGCATCGAACGATGTGCGTGCCAGTTTGCGCTGGCCGATGCTGGGGATGATCCTGGGCGTAATTGCGTATCTCGTAAATTCAACACCCCTGATCGCGCCGCAGGGAATTCTTGACCCATGGGTCGATCTGGTGTCGATTTTCACGACCTTTTTCATCTGGCTTTTTTCGCGCAACCTGTTTGAACGACCGGTAGAGCGGCGCGTGATCCTTGCTACGGTGGCCGTGTTTGTCAGCAGCTGGTTTGCGGGCAATTTTCTGCCCTTCACCCGGCCTTTGGGTTTCTTTGTGCTGCATATCGTCTCGCTGATCCTGATCGCCGATATCGTGCGCGTGGGCGTGTTTGAACGCGCCGATGATCTGGTTGAGGACCGCCGCACCATCCGGCTTTGGCTCCCGCTGCTTGTCGCAGCGCAAGCCGCCGCCATTTTGTCTTTTGAGATCGTGGAGGTTGTGGCCGGCCTCGATGGCCGTCCGCCGGCGGCGCAATTGATCAACTCGCTTTTGATCGCAGTGCTGATCCTGTTTTCAGGCATTGCCCTGATGCGCAGCGACCGTGAATTGCTGGTCCATTCGCAGCGCCAGGCTGGCACCGAAAAGCAGCCAAAGCCGCTCGATCTTTCGCCGAGTGAAACGGTGCTGAATGACAAATTGCAGGCCGCGTTGAACGAAGGGGTACACCGCAGGCCGGGCCTTTCCATTGCAGGACTTGCCGATCAGCTGGGCACGCCGGAACACCGCCTGCGCGCGCTTATCAATGGGCAGCTTGGCTATCGCAATTTCAGCGCCTTTTTGAACAAGCACCGTATTGACGATGCAAAGGAAAGGCTGGCCAATCGCGATGATGTGGACTTGCCCGTGCTGACCATTGCAATGGATCTGGGGTATAACTCACTGCCCACATTCAACCGCGCCTTTCGCAGCGAAGCAGGCACAACGCCGAGTGAATTCAGGCGCTTGGCCATCGCCCAAGGCGAAAACGAGCCCCACAAAGACACTGGTCAAAACTGAAAAAAGCAGCGCATTTTCGCAAATGATCTGATCTTTTCGGCATTGCGAGGATTTAGCGGACTGTCTCGCGCAGTTTGAGTTCATCAGCTCAAACACGAAAGACCAAACCATGTCCCTACAGCCTGCTCAATCGCTCACTCTCGCCGACCCATCGGCGGTCACCTATATTACTGATCTGGTCGCTGAGCATTTTATCAACGTGCTCTATTTCGATCTTGGCAGGTATCTGATCGCCGCAGGGGCATTGACGGCCATCCTGTTCGTGTTCCGCAGTTTTGCCAAAGCGCGGCGGATCCAAAAGCGCGCGGCAAAGCGGGCCGATTATATCCGCGAGATTACCTCGTCCCTGCGCACTGTGTTCGTGTTCGGATTTACGACACTTGCGACAATCATCGGGCTTGAAACGGGCGTCATCAAACTTGGCCTTGATAGCGCGCCGCTTTTCACAATCATCTGGCAATTTGCGCTGATCGTGCTGGCGCATGATGCCTATTTCTATTGGGCGCACCGCGCGATGCACACCAAGCGGTTGTTCAAAGCCACGCATTTGCATCACCACAAATCACGCACCCCAACCCCGTGGACAGCTTACAGCTTTTCCATGGGCGAAGCCGCGATTGAGGCTGCGTTTGTGCCGATCTTTCTTCTCATCACCAGCACTGCGGGGATCGCATATGCGGGAATGGCGATGTTCCTGTTCTTGTGGAACATGATTATCCGCAATGTGATGGGCCATGCGGGCCATGAACTGTTCCCTGCTGGCTGGCTTGATATCCCCGTCCTGCGCTGGATCAGCACCACGACCCATCACGATCTTCACCATTCATCGGGCTATAATTTCGGGTTCTATTTTACCTGGTGGGACAAAATGATGGGCACCGAACATCCCCGCTATGCCGAAGAATTCAACGCCAACGCGCAGCCTTTGAAGCTGCCAAATTTCAAAGCGCTGCTGCCAAGCAAACCCGCTGAACAGGCCAGCGTTCTTATCATGGCATTGTTTGCCGCATCGATGGCGCTTGGCGGGCCGATCGCGGTCATGGCGCAGGCTTAACCGGTTCTCGTCCGGGCAAAGCGGCCCCAGCTGCATTGCCCGATCTATGGCGAGGCGGCAGCTCTGGGCCATCCATCTTTGCTTCTCTTCGATGGATATCCGAGCGCAGGGCTGCCGCATTTGCTTTACACGAGCCGCACAGATAGGCAGATGGTCCCCGGTCTATCAGGAGATGTCGCGTTGAAAATTCTGGGTCTTCTGCGGCATGCGAAATCGGATTGGGATGATATGGCCCAG
Source organism: Erythrobacter sp. JB1-15 (assembly GCF_057365035.1). Lineage (NCBI taxonomy): Bacteria > Pseudomonadati > Pseudomonadota > Alphaproteobacteria > Sphingomonadales > Erythrobacteraceae > Erythrobacter > Erythrobacter sp. JB1-15. The sequence goes on along the minus strand of NZ_CP200295.1, from coordinate 2,376,705 downwards.
CGCGATTTTGATCGCGGGCTGAATGATCGCGGACGGCGCGGCGCAGAATTGATCGGCAATCACATCCGGGATCATGGGATCAAATGGGACGCAGTGCTGGCCAGTCCGGCTGTGCGGGTCAAATCCACATTGGAAGGCGCATTGCCCGATGCGCCCGTAGTCTTCGACAAGCGGCTCTATCTCGCCAGTTCTGAAACGATCATGGAAGTGATCGACGCGGTCACCTCGCAGGAGCAGGAAGACGGCGAAGACATCGATGCAATCCTGATCGCCGGACACAATCCGGGATTGCAGGAAGTGCTGCTCGACCTGGTATCTCCCGCGCATGAAAACGATTTGTTCCGCGAGGCAGCGGCCAAATTTCCCACTGCCACATTTGCGGTTCTGGAATGCGATGTCGAAAGCTGGGATGCGCTCAAGAAATTCTGCGCAAAGCTGGTGCATTTTGCACGCCCGCGCGATCTTGATCCGCAATTGGGACCAACCGATTAAGAACTAGGGCGCTGAGCTGGCCCTATCCAGCCGCCAAGATCTGGCGCGGTCCCGGCCCTTCCCCGGCCAGCCGATCATCCGGGTTGTAGATCGCGCATTTCTGCAAGCTTAAACACCCGCAGCCAATGCACCCATCCAGCCTGTCGCGCGTGCGCTGCATTTCGGCAATCCGCCGGTCCAGCACATCGCGAATGGACGCGCTGATGCGGCGCCAGTCTTTGGCCGTGGGCGTGCGGCCATGGGGCAGGCTGGCAAATTGCGCCTCAATCTCCCCCAACGAAAGGCCAAGCTGCTGCGCAATCAGGATAAAGCTGACCCGGCGGATATCAGAGCGCAGAAAACGCCGCTGATTTCCCGATGTGCGCACCGGTTCGATCAAACCCTTCGCCTCATAAAAACGGATGGCAGAAACCGACATCCCCGTTCGCCGCGCCATCTCTCCGATTGGGATAAGGTCATTTTTTGTAAGGCGATTTGGCATAATAAAATCGTATCGCATTTTTTGCTTGACCTCAAGTTAGGTTGAGATTGCACGGTTACGGCATCCGGTGGATCAAAGGGCAAATCTGGCCCCTGATGATCCGCAAAACGAAAAAGGAGCCTGACCCATGCCGCACGGCACACTCGAACATGCAAATCTATCCGTCACCGATCCCGAACGCAGCGCAGACCTGTTCAAAACCTTATGCAATTGGCAAGAACGCTGGCGCGGTCCGAGCCAGAAATATGGGCGAACGATCCATGTCGGCGCAAGCGAAAATGGCGCGGCCTATTTGGCGCTTTACACCGGCGATCACGTCACGGGAGAATATTCCAAAGGCCAGCCGCTCAACCATATCGGGCTTGTCGTTGACGATCTGGCAGCGGCGGAAAAAACCATTGAAGAAGCCGGCCTCACCCCGTTTGGCCATGACACTTACGATCCCGGCCAGCGGTTCTATTTCTTCGACTGGGACGGAATTGAGTTTGAAGTCGTCAGCTATTCAGGCGGTGCGGCATGAACGAGATCATCCCGCAAGAACCGCTGTTCGGCCCGCCTCGCCCGCCGGATGGCGGCGGCGGTCACAGTAGATCTTTCTGGACGGGTTTCCCGCGCACCCAGGGCTGGCCCGTTGCATCAATAGTGATGTCGCCGCTCCATGCGCTGCACAAGGCCTTTGCTTCCTCCGGCGATCCTGACAGCCATGCGTCATAATCGCCAGCCTGCAACAGCACCGGCATTCGGCTGTGGACATCGGCGCAGGCCGCGCCTTCGCTGTCTGTCATGACCATGGAATAGCAATGGCCAAACTCATCGCTGGTTCGCCACACGCCTGCCGCAGCGAACAGATCTGTGCCGGGCAGGCTCATCCAGGTGCGCGTTTTTGAACCCTTTGCGCCTTGCGCTTCGGCCCAGGCGCTGATCGGGATGAGGCAGCGGCGCTGTTCAAAGGAATGCCGCCAGAAAAAGCTACCCAGTTTATCCGTTCGCGCATTGTTGACGGGTTTGGGTTTGAGCGGCTGGCCCTGCTTTCCCTTCATCACCAGCGGAAAACCCCAGACCATCTGGCGCAATTTCCCCTCTGCAACGACCAGTCCGGGATAGCCGGGATAAATCTCCTCGGCATAATTTGCGCCGCCCAAACTCTCGATCGCGCTGAACCAGCGGGCAACCTCATCCTTGTTTTGCGTCATGCGATAAAGGTTGCACATTGCCGTTTAAGCCCCTGCATTTCCGACAATAAAGCACGCCGCCGCCATTAGCGCCCCGGCCCACCGATTGGACCGAAACCGCTCCAGCGGATTGTTCGGATCTGCAGGATCAAGCGTTGACACCTGCCACAGCAGATGCAGCGCGGCAGGCAGTAATGTCAGCAATGCCGCAATATCAGGCCGGTAAAGCCAGATGCCCAGCCCCCACAGCGCAATCGTGCCCGCGTAAAACGCGCCCACCCCCGCATGCACGCGCGCGCCCATTCGCAGGGCCGATGATTTTATGCCGACCAGCGCATCATCCTCGCGGTCTTGCAAAGCATAGATCGTATCAAACCCGATCACCCAGCAAATGCACCCGGCATAGACCGCCGCCAAGGCATCCCAATTGTCAAAGCGCAAATGCGTCCACCCGACCAGCAGCCCCCAATTGAACACCATGCCAAGCCATGCCTGCGGCCACCATGTGATGCGCTTCATAAACGGATAGGCCGCGACAAGAGCAAGGCTGGCAAGCGCAACAATCTGTGCCTCCGCCCTAAGCTGCAACAGGACGATCAGCCCGATAAGGCAAAGGGCAATCAGCCATCCCCATGCTTGCCTTTTCGAAACCCGCCCGCTTGCCACGGGCCGCGCCGCAGTGCGCGCGACCTGGCTGTCGAGATCAGCATCGACGATATCGTTGTAAACGCAGCCCGCCCCGCGCATTACAATCGCGCCAAGAAGCAGCCAACCGAGCAGCGCCAATTGCAGCCCCGCCCCTGCCAGCCACACGCCAAAAACGCACGGCCAGAATAGCAGCCACCAGCCAATAGGCCGGTCAAAGCGCGCCAATTGCGCCAGATCACGCGGCAATTGCGGCAGCCGCTCTATCAGGCCGCGATGTTCGCTGTCCGGGACGATATCGGGATTGGCTGGCGTCTGGGTCATCGCAGCGTCCCTAACCCACTCAATCTCATTCGTCATCCCAGCGAAAGCTGGGATCGCTCGCCACATGCGAAATGCCTCACGCAGCAGATCCCAGCTTTCGCTGGGATGACGTTTGTGTTTATGAGAGGAAATATGCCCGCAACCCCCGCCTGGCCGCCGAAATCCGCACCTCGCCTGTTTGTGAGCGATGAACTGGCAAAGGGTAAAACCGTGGGATTGGACGGCGGCCAAGCGCATTACCTCGCCAAAGTCATGCGGGTGCGCGAAGGCGATGCGGTTATCCTTTGCGACAATATAACGGGCGAATGGGCCGCGCGCGTGGTCGAGGCAGGCAGGCGCGCGGTCACGCTGGAGGCGGTGCAAATGCTGCGGGCGCGCGAAGATGTGCCTGATGTGTGGCTGTGCCCTGCCCTTTTGAAAAAAGACCGCTTTGACATGGTGCTTGAAAAAGCGACCGAGCTTGGCGCGGCGCGCATTCAGCCCGTGATCACCCGGCGATGCGTCGCGGATAAGCTGAATAACGCCCGCGCATCAGCGCTGACAATGGAAGCGGCAGAACAATGCGCGCGCACGGCGCTGCCCGAATTGAAAGAACCGCTCAAACTCGGCGTCCTGCTTCGCGATTGGCCGCAGGATCGCGCGCTGTTTTTCGCCGATGAGGAAGGCGGCGAGCCTGCAAGGTCCGCCTTTGCGCACGCTTCTTTGCCTGCCGCGATCCTGATCGGCCCCGAAGGCGGCTTTGACGATGACGAGCGCGCTGCAATCCGCGCGCATCCGCAAGCTACCGCCATCTCGCTTGGCCCGCGCATATTGCGCGGAGAGACAGCTGCGATTGCAGCGCTCTCTGTTTGGATGTCGCAATCAGGCGATTGGTCGGGACAAGAATGACTTGCATCGACAAAACCCAGATTACGCTTCCCACCGGCATTTGCGTTTTCTAAAGCAACCCGCATGAGCACGCGAGAAACCTCAGCCGCCGACGAGCCCGTGATCGAAAGCATCGATCAACTGATTGCTCCGATGAAAGGCGGCGAAAAGCCCAAAAGCGAATGGCGCATCGGGACAGAGCACGAAAAGCTCGTCTACAAACGCGCTGATCGGCGTGCGCCATCCTATGATGAAGGGTGCGGTATTCGCGATCTGCTTATGGGACTGACCCAGTTTGGGTGGGAACCGATTGAGGAAATCGGCCCCGATGGCAAAGCAAACGTCATCGCGCTGAAAGGCGCAGATGGCGCGGTCAGCCTGGAACCTGCCGGACAGCTTGAATTGTCAGGCGCGCCGCTTGAGAATCTGCACGAAACCTGCGCGGAAACCGGGCGGCACTTGGCGCAGGTCAAGGAAATCGGAGAAAAATGCGGCGTCAGCTATCTCGGGCTTGGCATGTGGCCGGACAAAACCCGCGATGATCTGCCGGTTATGCCCAAGGGACGCTATGGCATCATGATGCGCCATATGCCCAAAGTTGGCGATCTGGGTCTTGATATGATGCTGCGCACTTGCACCATTCAGGTCAATCTCGATTATTCATCCGAAGCCGACATGGTGCAAAAATTCCGCGCCGGCCTCGCTTTGCAGCCGCTTGCCACCGCTTTGTTTGCCAATTCGCCTTTCACCGAAGGCAAGCCCAATGGCTATCTGTCCTATCGCAGCCACATATGGTCAGACACCGATGCTGCGCGCACAGGGATGCTGCCATTCGTATTCGAAGACGGGTTCGGATATGAACGATGGGCTGAATATATGCTCGATGTGCCGATGTATTTTGTGTTTCGCGATGGCAAATATATCGATGCCGCAGGGCTGTCCTTCCGCGACTTTATGGAAGGCAAGCTGTCAGTGCTGCCAGGCCAGCGTCCCACGGCCAGCGATTGGTGGGATCACCTGTCCACCGCCTTTCCCGAAGTGCGCCTTAAAAGCTTTCTCGAAATGCGCGGCGCAGATGGCGGACCGTGGAGCCGTATTTGCGCTCTGCCCGCCTTTTGGGTGGGCTTGATGTACGATCAGGGCGCGCTTGATGCGGCGTGGGATCTGGCCAAAGGCTGGTCGATGGATGAACGCGAAGCTTTGCGCAATGATGCGCCCAAACTTGGCCTTGATACCCCGCTGCCCGGAGGCGCTGGCACGATGCGCGATCTGGGCCGCGATGTGCTGGGCATTGCGCATTCAGGACTGGCGGCGCGCGGCCGGTTGAACGGCAGCGGCGACAATGAAACGGGCTATCTCGAAACGCTCGATGAAATCATCCAAAGCGGAAAAACCCCAGCGGAGCGCCTGCTTGATGCCTATCACGGCGATTGGGGCGGCGATGTCTCGCACGTTTATAAATATTCATTCTGAGCGGATGATAGCCGCGATGGCGCGGCCCTTTTGCAAAGGGAAGGAGCGCGCGCGTTGATCCTTGTGACCGGGACATTCCGCATCCCTGCAGGATCGCTTGACCGGGCGCGGGCCGCGATGGACACGATGATTGCCGCATCGCGCGCCGAAGATGGCTGCCTTGCTTACACATACGCGCTGGATATTCAGGATGATGGTCTGGTCTGGGTGCATGAACGCTGGCGAGACCGCGCCGCATTGGATGCGCATTTCGCATCAAGCCACCTGGCGCATTGGCGAGCGCGGTTTGATGAGCTTGGAATAACGGATCGCACCTTGATCGCGCTTGATGGGGATCAGGCGATAGCTGTGTGATGGATCACACGAACCACATTATTCCGCAGGATGCTGTCCGCCCGGCGTGGAGGATGGCGCCGATGACGGCGCCGATGATGGGGATGGCGCGGCCGCCCCGCCCCCTTTACCGCGACTGAGAACCCGCCGCTTTAACCGGGACAGGGGCGCGGTGATGACACCGTTTTCTTCCATCCAGTCGTAATATTCGCGGTATTTGGGATCCTCGCCCAGCAAATGCGCCTCTTCCGTGCGCGCGCGCCAATAATAAATCCCGTTCACCATCAGCAAAAAGAACGTGTTGCGGATCGCATCCACGGGTGATCCGCTGGTGACGAGGAACGGCAGGGCAGAAAACCACCAGAACAGGTTCTTCGACAGATAAGCGGGATGGCGCGTAAAACGGAACGGGCCGTGGGTGATTACGCCGCGATAGGTGAGGTTTGAAAACCGGATGCCAAAAGCCACCGTCGCCCAGGCATAGATGCCGGTCAAAAATACGAGCCACGCCGCCCACATCCACAAGGCAGCGTCATTTCCGGCCAGCCAGTAATCCCATTTGGCGATATTGCTTTCATAGCTCAGCACTTGATTGTTGTTGCCGATCAGGCCCCAGACAAACGGCGGATAACACAGCAATGCCGCCAGCCACCCGCCCAAAAACGGATTGCCGGATCGGATATGCGCATCCAGCGGGCGCAGAGTGAACAGATAGCCAACCGTCCCGATCTGCACATCGATCACAAACAGCAAAGTGATCAGCAAACTGCCGATAACGACCGGATTGGTGAGAAAATCAGCCGGACGCGCTTCGACAATTTCGGCAAAACCCGGCGGCAGTATGGAGATCATGAACGCGCCAAAGAACCCTTTGATGATCCATGCTCGCCAGTGCTTTTTCACTTGGCCCGCGTCCCATTCCTCGCGCCCGATTAGCATTGCACCGAAATGCCATGTGCCATCGCGCGGATTAGTCATGAACCGATCAAGCCAGATGATGTAAGGCACGCTGATGATGATCAGCGGGACCAGAGCAAAGCCCAGAACCTTCATCGAAAACAGATAATTGCCGTCCCAATACCACCGGCACAGGCAATACAGGCACGCCAGAACCGCCCACGTCGCCCAAAGGCCAGCGATTTTGACCATCGCAGTGGGCATCACCTCTGCGCTGGTGCGCTTAAGGCTCCAATCCATGCCGGTCGAAGGATTGCGGTGAACCTTGTCGATGAAAACAGACCATGCCGCCATTGGCCCAGCGGTGAATACCATTGCCGTAAGCGCGGCATAGGGGCCGGACAGCACGCCCATGCCTTCCATGCCAAAACCCGCAGCGATTGCGGGGAAATTGCGGCAAAACACAATCCACGCAGCCAACCCTGCCAGCCCGACAAGCCCGACGGCTGCCGAAACATCGCTTTGCGGGATCGCAGAGGGAGCCTTTGCGGCCATATGATCGTGCCCAGACATGACAACGCCGCCATAGCAGCAAAGGGTTAATGCTGCGATTAATCGGTTTCAGGCAGGCTTTTCGGCAGAGTTTCGCCTCCGCGCTTTACTGAAACGCGCGGATCGTCCCGCTGTCATCGAGCACATACAGCATACCGCCTGCCACCACCGGAGGAAGGCTGACGGGTTGATCGAGATCAGCAAACAGCGCCGCTGCCCCCTCGCCCGTGCTCACTCGCCACAATTCCCCGCGCGAGCTTGCGACCCACAAATGGTTGCCCGCCAGAACCGGGCCCGTCCAGAAAATCGGCTGTTCGCGTTTCTTTTCTTTGCGGAATTCCTGCAATTGCGTGATCCAGCGCACGCGCCCGGTTGACCGCGCAATCGCCAGCAATCGGGCATCATCGGTCAGCGTGAAAATCCATTCGCCCGCAATTGCAGGTGTGGAAATACCGGCCAGGCTGAGTTCCCAAACCCGCTGTCCTGTTACCAATTCATAAGCCGCCATCCGGCCGCCCTGCCCCAGCGCATAGACGCGGCCCGCATCAATAATGGGATCGGCGTCAATATCGGTCAGCGAGCTAACCTGCGTTGAGATATTCGTGCGCGCCAAGGCATCGGCCCACAAAGCACGGCCATTTTCATAGCGGTAAGCGGATAGCTCCCCGCTCGAATAGCCGGCGATGATCGTGCCATTGCCCGCAGCAGGCGCGGCCACACCAAACACGCCCGATTGCGCGCTCGATCCCGATTCGCTCCACAGCTGTTCGCCATCAGCAGCGTTCAGCGCCAAGACCTGATTGTCCTGTGTCATCACATAAATCTGACCGAAAGCGATGGTCGGTGATCCGCGCAAGGGACCGGCTGGCTGAACCCGCCAGATCATCTCGCCGGTTTCCGCATTCAGCGCCTTTACCTCGCCCGCGCCATTGGTTGCGTACAGCTTGCCATCGTCATAGCTGACCCCGCCGCCAAAGGCTGATGGACGCATATCATCATCCATGGCCGCATCGGAATCCCAGATTTTGGCTCCGGTCTTTTTGTCAAAAGCGTGGATGGTGCCATCAGCGCCCACCGCAAACAGTTTGTTGCCGCCGATCACGGGGGATGCTGCAAGCCGGGCACGCGTGGTCGAACCTTCGATCCGTGCGCTCCAAACGCGCACCGGGTTTTCGCCCAAGGCAAGGTGACCGTATGATTTGCTGGCCGATCCGCCCACTTGCGCCCATTCTTCATTAGCACGCTGCGGGGGCAGAACCACGCTGACACTGGCCAATGCGGGATCAACCGCAGCGCCGCTTTCAATGCGGGACAGGATTGGCATGCGTTCGCCAACCGTCGGGGTGGTCTTTTTATCGCCCGCGCACCCGGTCAGCAAAGCAGCAATGCCGCCTGCAATAAGCGCAGCTTTTCTAGCAGTAATTGTCGTCATATATTCGTCCAAATCCATCCCAAAGCTGGTGTGAGCAAAGATGCCCCGCAGCCCCTAATTCGCCGTGTCTGATCCAGCTGCATCCTCGTCAGGAATGACCCCTTCATCCTGCAACAGCTGCTCCACATCCTCAATCGCATCAACACCCAGCAGCCCCGCCATCTGGCGCGCGCGGGATCTTAGCGTTTCAGGCAGTTCTTCATCTTTCGAAATCTGCGCAAACAATGCGCCGGCTTCTGCTTCATTGCCTGCTTCCAAATGAGCGATTGCGGTGAGTTCCGCAGCGCTGCCAAAAAACGGATTGCCGGGCTGCGCCAGATTGCTCAGTTTCGCGATCACATCGGCGGGTTCGCGCTCGTCAAATGTCGCGCTGATCTCGCGGATAAGGGCCAGATCGCGCAGCGCGCTTGGCGCTTCATCGTCCGCTGCAATAGCGCCGTAAAGCTCGGCTGCTTTCGCGGTGTCTTGCTGTGCCAGCGCATTTCCTGCCTGAAGGAACCGGGCCGTGGTGCGCACGCCGGCCTGCTCGCTTTCCAGCAAAGGCGCGATTTTTTCATCGGCCCCTGCAAAATCGCGCGCCTCTACCGCATCAAGCGCTTCGACCACCGCTTCGGATTGCTGTTCAAGCTTGCTTTCATTCTGGCTGTCCCAGAACAGATATCCGCCCAGCGCGAGCAGAAATACGCCGATGACCGATCCGATCAAAAGCCCGTATTTGCTGACAAACTCGGTCGCATCATCCTTGCGCACAGCTTCATCAATCTCGCGAATGATGACCTCATCCTCGGCAGAGGGCGCGGCGGGAGCGGGATCCGGAGTGTTCTCAGGTGAGTTAGGGTCGTTAGGCTTGAGCGCCACGGGGCTCTTTTCCTCAATCAGTTATATGCACTAGCGCGGGTCTTTAAGCACCTCGTGAGTGCGGCGCAATGGCAGCGCTCAAAGCGTTCACCATCATGTTTGCGCCATAGGGGATGAAATTGGCGGCCTCAGCTTGAACGCGCGATGAAGCGCGGCGGATTATATGCGCCTTAAAACGCCCTGCCCATCACATCGGCATAGAGGTTGCGATAGCTTTCGGCCATGTGCGCCTCGTCAAAATGCTTCACCGCCTTTGCGCGATTTTCCGCACCAATTTGCGCGCGCATTTCAGCGTTTTGCGACAATTCGAGCAGTTTTTTGCCCAGCAGATCAGCGCTGCCGGGAGGCGCGACAAACGGCGCGTTGGATGGGGCAAGCATCGCCGCGATATCGCCCACATCAGGCGCCGCCACAGGAAGGCCTGCGGCCATCGCTTCGACAACGGAAATGGGGAATTGCTCTGATTTGGATGACAGCGCGAAAATATCAAACAGGCCGGCAACACTGGCAGGGTCTTTGACCGCGCCGGGTAAATGGACGCGGTGCGCAATCTCAGCCTCGCGCGCGGTTTCAAGGATGGTCTCTTTTTCAGGCCCGTCGCCCACGATCACCAGATGCCAATTGTCCGGCAGCTGTTTCATCGCGCGCACCAGCAGCGGCAATTGCTTCACCGCTCTGAGGCCTGCCAGAGTGCCCACCCAATGCTCGCCCTCGCGTTTGACGACGCGGATCGCGCCCGGTTTGGGCTTTTTGGCAAAGGCAGCCGTATCAATGCCGTTATCGATCCGGCGAACCCTTTCGCGCGGCTGTTTCCAGGTACCAATCGCAATCGCTTCGAGCACCCGGCTCGGCACAATGAGGCGCTGCGTGCGCCACAGCGCCACCCGGCGATACCAATTGCGGCTGGATTTAAGCTGCACCGCCTCGTCTTCGTTAAAGCCGTCCTCATGATGGATCAGCGGAGGCAGGCCCAGGTTCTGCGCAAACACCGTATGCGCCATCACCACATCCATCGCGCCCCAATTATACGTGAGCACAAGGTCATAGCCCGCCAGCGCCTTGGCAATCGTGATAAGCCGCCCCGGAGTGGGCGATCCGGTGAGCGAGGGGAAATCGGCGGGAAATTCCGCTTTCACCCGCCTGTCAATCATCGCGCGCGCGCCCATCTGGTCGGGCTGGCCGGAAATGATGGTGTGATGGAGCGCTTTTCCAAACGCGTTCATCAGCTTGACCGTGCGCAATTCCTTGCCGCCGGGAGAGAATGTGGATTGGCAATGCAGAATGCGCGGCACCGGATTGGAGCGCGCGCTCATGCGATCCCCTCCAGCAAGGCATCAATCGCTGCGACGACTGGCGCCTCGTCCAGTGTCGGCGCATGGCCCACGCGCGGCACGACCAGCGTTTTCATCGCAGGATTGCGCGCCGCCATCTGCTTTGCCGTGTCTGCCGAGATCAAGTCCGACAATTCGCCCTGCACCAGCAGCATCGGCACACCGCGCAAAGCTTCGAAGGCAAGCCACAGATTGGGCGGCGCGCCATTATCGGCCTCGGCAAAAGGCTCCGCAATCGCCATGTCGTAATCATAGCTGATCCGCCCGTTCTGGCTGACCACCAGATACCTTTTGGCAAGGTTCAGCCATTGATCCAGATCGTAATCGGGAAAGGCCTCCCCATGCGTTTCGGCAAGCGAGCGCGCGGCGTGCACCCAGGTGGGATAGCTGCGCCCCTGGCCAACATAGTCGCCGATCCGGCTTAATCCTTCCGGCTCAATCACCGGACCAATATCATTCAGCACCGCGCCTGCGATCCGGTCAGGATCGTTGGCCGCAAGCAGCATCGTCATAATGCCGCCCATGGATGTTCCGATAGAGACAAACCGGCTGATGCCTGTCTCTGCCAACAGCAATTCGACATCCTCGGCATATTGTTTGGGTTTGTAGCTGTCTGATGTGGGCGCATAATCGCTCAAACCGCGCCCGCGCATTTCGGGCACTATCACGCGGCGAGTTTCGCTTATATGCTGCGCCAGCAGCTCAAAATCGCGCGCATTGCGGGTGAGGCCGTGCAAACACAGAGCCGGCAGTTTGCCCGTATCTGTGCGCGCGGGGTAATCCCTGTAATGCAGGTTCAGCCCGTCTTCGCTGGACCAGCTTTTGTCCTCATAATTCTCAGCCATTTTTGGCACGTGCTCCCGAACAATAGCGCGCGTGGCGGTTGCGCATACAGCTTTCCCCGGCCACTATCGCGCCATGCACAGCCAAGCGCAATTGAGCAAGTATCAAGCAGACCCCGCGATCAATGCTCTGGCCGATTGGCTGGGCGTAGAAGTGGCCCCTGCAGATTTCCCCGAAACCCGCCTGCGGTTCCGCCATGATGAAGCGGCCAAAAGCGTGGGGCTATCGCGCCTCAGCGATGACCAATGGACGCACCATTTTGGCCGGTTTGCCCCATTGAAAGACAATCTCGCAGTGCCGCTTGCGCTCAAATATCATGGCCACCAGTTTCGCGTCTACAATCCGGACATTGGCGATGGCCGCGGCTTTTTATACGCGCAGCTGCGCGATGATGCCGGGCGGCTGATGGATCTGGGGACAAAGGGTTCCGGCCCCACCCCGTTCAGCCGGGCCGGCGATGGCCGGTTGACGCTGAAAGGCGCGGTGCGAGAAATCCTTGCAACCGAAATGCTGGAGGCTTTGGGCGTCAACACATCCAAGACTTTTTCGGTTATCGAAACCGGCGAAAAACTCTGGCGCGAGGATGAACCCTCCCCTGCCCGCTCTGCCGTTATGGTGCGGCTGTCGCATTCGCATATCCGCATCGGCACGTTTCAGCGCCTGCTCGCATTGGAAGAGCGCGATCGGATGGAGCAGCTTACCCAATATTGCATCACCCATTTTCCCGGCCCGCTGCCGCCCGAAGATGCGCCAGACCGCGACAATCCCGCCATCATTCTGGCGCATCAGGTCGTGGAACGGATGGCCGATCTTTCCGCCAGTTACATGGTCGCAGGCTTTGTTCACGGTGTTCTCAACACTGACAATATGAACATCACCGGCGAAAGTTTTGATTATGGCCCATGGCGCTGGCTGCCGCGCTGGGATCCCGGTTTTACCGCAGCCTATTTCGATCACAGCGGCCTTTATGCTTTTGGCCGCCAACCCGAAGCGATCAATTGGAATTGCGGGCAATTGGCCGTTGCTTTGCGCTTATTGGCAGATAGCGAGCCGCTGATCGCTGCGCTTGGCCGGTTTCCCGAATTGTATATGGCGGCCATCGCGCGGCGGTGGTGCTGGCGATTGGGCGTGGTGCCGCAGGGGACTGAGGCTGATACGCAATTGGTCACAGCTTGCGAAAAAGCGATGAAGGAACGCGCGCTTGGCCCCGATGCCTTTTTCCATGCCCATCGCGGGGGCCGATCAGCCGATCAATTGCCAGCCGATTGCGCCGAGATTTTCGAAAAATACGAACCTGTCCCCTCTCATGAGGACTATTGGGACGCAGACACGCCGCAAAGCATGCTGATCGAAGAAGTGGAGGACATTTGGTCTGCCATCGAAGCGCGCGACGACTGGCAACCGCTTGAAACAAAAGTTGACAATTTGCGGCGCGTTAAAGCGGCGCATGGCAGCGCACCCACACCGCAAGGTCACCGTTAGCATACGTAAATGTGCGAATGTCAGTTTAGACCTTTATTTTCCATGTTTGCATGATTAACCCCGCCCTGTGACTAAAAATGCAACACAGGCGCCGTCAGAAACGACGCTGATATCTTTTGAACCGGCCACAGGTGATGAATTGTGGCGCGGGCAGCACAGCGATGTTGAAACCGCTGTTAGCCGCGCGCGCCGCGCATGGCCGGAATGGGCCGCAAGGCCAATTGCCAACCGGGTCGAATTGGTCCGCCGGTTTGCCAATGAAGTGCGCGCACAGGCCGATGAAATTGCCGATCTGATCGCCCGCGAAACGGGCAAACCCTTGTGGGAATCGCGCACCGAGGTTGACGCGGTTGTCGGCAAGGTTGAAATTTCGATCAACGCCTACACCGAACGCACGGGCAAGAAAAAACTCGACAGTGCGATGCAGGGTATTGCGGCTGTCCGGCATAAACCGCACGGCGTTATGGCGGTGTTGGGGCCGTATAATTTCCCCGCCCATCTGCCCAATGGCCATATCATCCCCGCTTTGATCGCGGGCAATGCAATTCTGTTCAAACCATCGGAAAAAACCCCTGCTGTTGGCGAAGCTTTGGTCAAATGCCTTGATAAGGCCGGTTTGCCCAAAGATGTGGTTCAATTGGTGATTGGCGGCCCTGAAGAAGGTAAAGCGCTGGTCGCGCATCCCGGTGTTGATGGCGTGCTCTTCACAGGCTCCGCTCAGGCAGGCATCGCGATCAATCGCAAGCTGGCGGCCAATCCGGGCAAGATTGTCGCTTTGGAAATGGGCGGCAACAATCCGATTGTCGTCACCAAAACGCCCAAGCTAAAAGATGCGGCCACTTTGATTGTGCAAAGCGCGTTCACCACCGCTGGCCAGCGCTGCACAGCGGCTCGCCGCCTGATTGTGATCGAAGACGTGTTCGATGATCTGATGGCGGAACTGATCCCGCTAACGCGCAAATTGCTGGTGGGCAGTCCGATGGATGAACCCCAGCCATTTATGGGGCCGGTGATCGATCTGAAAACGGCTGAATTGCTCGAAGAGAGCTTTTTGGCGCTGGTGAAAGAAGGCGGCAAACCCTTGTCGCATATGCGCCTTGTCGAAGAGGGAAAGCCGTTTCTGACCCCCGGCATTATCGACACAACCGCGATTGAAGATCGCCCGGACATGGAATTGTTCGGGCCGATTTTGCAAGTCATCAAAGTGCCCGATCTCGACAGTGCCATATCAGAAGCGAACAACACACGGTTTGGCCTCTCGGCTTCTTTGATTGGCGGCACGCCAGAAGATTACGCCTTGTTCTGGGGCAATATCCGCGCAGGCATCATCAATTGGAACAAGCCCACCAATGGCGCATCGTCAGCCGCGCCATTTGGCGGCATCGGGCTTTCGGGCAATCACCGCCCCGCCGCGTTCTACGCCGCCGATTATTGCGCCTATCCTGTCGCCAGCAGCGAATTGGAACAGCCGCGCGCCAATATCGGCGTGGGCTTGAAAGAATAGCGTATTTTCCGGCGCATATGCCGCTTTACTTGGTCCAGTGAACCAGCGTCACAATCCGCAGGCCACCGGGCGCATCGGCGACATCGGCGAACATTTTTTCCCCTGCCCGCTCCCCTTTGATAAGATCAGATTTTCCTGACTTATAAACGGTTTCCAGCTTACCTCTTACACCGCGCGTGAAGTGGTATTGCAGCGCATCCTTAGCATCTGTCTGGGTTGTGTACCGGATCACTCTGAACGCGCAGTCCGCATCATCGGAACCCGCCGCCTGCTGCACCATGCCATGCGGCATTAACGATGCGGTCTCTGGCATCTTTGCCGCCCAGGCAAGATCATCGCTCGCGCCCTTCCCGCAGGGCTGCGGCGCGCCCGCGGCGGTTAAAATTTCGCGCAGAGTGGAAAGCCCTGTCAGCGATTCGTTATCAAACAAGGCCCCTGCTGCGGGCAATTCTTCTATCGCCCCATCCTCGCGCAATTCCAGCCGCGCAGCATCGCGCGCTTTATCAGCGGCCTGGGGATCGGCATTAAACGCAGGCAGCGCGTGGTTGTCCTGAAACCCGATCGCCGCATTCGCCTCGTTCACCCATGCAAGATCAGGGTCAATCATCAGCGGATCGGCCAAAGCGCGCGAGATGACCGGGTCTTTGCCCATGACATCGCCTTCAATGTCTTGCGGTGCGCTATCCTCGCACCCGGCGAGCAAAGCGAGGGCCGAGATAACGCCTGCCAGAGTGGTGGAGGAGCGGGTGGTCATGATGCTGGCTTTGCCAGAACTGGGTTAATTTTCCCAGACTGCTTTTTTGCGCCGGGTTTTGCCTGCCGCAAAAGCGAAAACGCTCCCATACCCCTCAAGGGACATAGGAGCGCTTTCCGCGACTGGTGGTTGCCGCGCCTAGGCCATTGGTGGGATTGGCCCAAGTTGATGGAGCAGACCAAGGTTGCGAGATTTTAATGGTTAACGCTTGGCCCCCTCAAACTGTGCGTTAATCTATAGGGGTCTGAAGCTGAACACGCTGCAATCGGCAAAGACAGCAAGCGTTCACAATCCTTACCAAACGTTGCGCCCAGCGAATGTACTTTGCCAAGCAAAACCGCTTCACCCTTGGCAAGCGGCCGGTGCCCCACTAACGGCGGACAATGCGCAGCCAAGCAACCCAGCCCGATATTGCCGGGCAATCCTCAGGACAATCCCCGGGCCAACCCTCAGGCCAACCCTCTGGCCTACCCGCCGCGTTAGGGGCCTATTTGATTTGGGGCTTTCTACCGCTCTACATAATGCTGGCCGCCGCTGTCCCGCCGTTTGAATTTGTCGGCTGGCGGATCATTTTCACTTTGCCATTCTGCCTCATCATCATTGCAGTCCGCCAGCAGATGCCCGAACTAAAGGCGGCGCTTTCCAGCGGGAAAACGATGATCGCCCTCCTGGCCAGTGCGCTCCTGATCGGCGCGAACTGGTTTATCTATATCTGGGCGATCACCAATAAGCAGGTCTATGCGACCAGCCTTGGATACTACCTCAATCCGCTCCTCAACGTGGTTTTGGGCACGCTTTTGCTCTCTGAGAAGCTGTCGAAATGGCAATGGATTGCAGTCGCGATCGCCGCGAGCGGAGTGGGATTGCTCGCCGCAGGCGCGCTCACTTCGCTATGGATCAGCCTAAGCCTCGCGCTTTCATTTGGGCTTTACGGCGTTGTCCGCAAGCAAGTTAATGTGGGCGCGCTGCCTGGCCTCACAATTGAAACCGCGATTTTGCTGGCCCCGGCTTCCGCCATCGCGTTCTGGTATGCAGTCCAGCCACAAGGCTCCGCTTTACTGGTGAGCTTTGAACAAAGCGCAATCCTGGCTTTTGCAGGCGTAGTGACAGCGGTTCCCCTGCTGCTGTTTGCAGTTGCGGCCCGGCGCATGCCCTATTCAACGCTCGGCTTTATCCAATACCTCGCGCCCACAATTGTATTTTTGCTTGGACTGACTGTTTTCGGCGAGGAGTTAAGACCCGCACAGCTCGGCTGTTTTGTGCTGATCTGGATTGCTGTGGCGATCTTCGTCGGCGACCTGCTCGTCAAATCCAAGCGAGCCAGAACCTAACCCACGAACCGCCAGCCGATTGTCTGCCCGCCATGCCAAGGAACAATCTTTGAGCCTGCTATCTCCAATTCGTCCGGCACAATGACGTCGCTGCGTTCGAGAGTGACGGTGTCTTCATTTACAGGAAGCCCGTAAAATGCTGGACCATTGAGCGAGGCAAAGCTTTCAAACCGGTCAATTGCATTCTCTTCGTCGAACACAGTAAGATAGCTTTCAAGAGCATAGGGCGCGCCAAAAATTCCAGCGCATCCACAAGCGCTCTCCTTGTCCTTGCGAAAATGAGGCGCGCTGTCAGTGCCGAGGAAGAATTTGGGCGAACCTGACGTAGCAGCCGCTCGTAAAGCCAATCGGTGGCTCTCCCGTTTGGCCACCGGCAAACAGTAATTGTGCGGCTGGATGCCGCCGACAAGCATGGCGTTGCGGTTTATATGAAGATGCTGTGGCGTGATAGTCGCGGCCACCTTTGGGCCAGCCGCTTTCACAAACTCCACCGCATCTGATGTCGTGATATGCTCAAAGACCACTTTCAGCCTGGGGAAATTGGTGATCACCCCGCGCAAATGTCGCGCAATAAATTCAGCTTCGCGGTCAAACACGTCAATGTCGTGATCGGTTACCTCGCCATGGATACACAGCACGATGCCTTCGGCCTCCATCCGCTCAAGCACTGGATAGATCGTGCGAACATCGGTCACACCGCTGGCAGAATTTGTGGTGGCGTTCGCTGGGTAAAGCTTGGCTGCGGTGAAGATGCCTTCATTGGCACCGCGCACCAGATCTTCTGCGTCTGTGCCATCGGTAAGATAACAGGTCATCAGGGGCGTAAACGAACTGCCCTGCGGCACCGCCGCCAATATCCGATCTCGATATTCGCTTGCCAAAGCGGCAGTTGTAACCGGCGGCGTGAGGTTTGGCATCACGATGGCTCTACCAAACTGGCGCGCTGTGTGCGGGACAACGCCGCGCATAATATCGCCATCACGAAAATGCAGGTGCCAGTCATCGGGACGGCGGATCGTCAAGCTATCAATCATCGCCCAAAGGCCTAACGAGGCATAACGCCTCTTTCCAGAGCTTGTGCAAAGCAATAGACGGCGAATATGACAAAGACTGTGGGTTTCCTTGCATGCGATGCCACTTTGCCGGGCGACAGCACGCGGCGCGAAGACGCATTCGAGCACGATTTGATGATCGAAGCGCTGGCTCCCGCTCTTAAGGCCAGCAATTTGCATTTGCGCGTCATTGATTGGGAAGCGCCGATCGAAGAATTCGCCGATATCGATCTTGTGCTGCTGGGTACAGCATGGAATTATCAGGATAAATCGGATGCCTTTCTGGCAAAGCTGGAGGAACTGGCATCACGCGGGATCAATGTGTGCAACCCTCCTGAAACAGTGCGGTGGAACATTTCCAAGACATATCTGCGCGAACTTGCAGAAAGAGGGGCTCGCACCATTCCGACAATTTGGCTCGGCAAAGTAGACCATAAAGAAGCGGCAGCGGCGATGGATCAATTCGGCTGTGAAAAGCTGGTCGTAAAGCGTCAGATCGGGGCAGGAGCCGAGGGGCAGGAATTGCTCGAAAAAGGCCAAATCCACGCTGATTGGAATTACGATAATCCCGCCATGCTTCAACCCTACCTGCCCGCAATTACCACCGAAGGTGAATTGAGCTTCGTTTTTGTTGACGGTGCTTTCTGCCACGCACTGCGCAAATGCGCTGCGGGCGGGGATTATCGCATTCAATCGCTATATGGAGGAACCGAACGGAACCACCAACCAAGCGATGCAGAGATCGCGGCAGCACAGGCGATTATGGATGCCTTACCCCTCGCACCGCCTCTATATGCCCGCATTGATATGCTGGCCCAGCCCGATGGCGACCTTGCGCTGATGGAGGCGGAACTGATTGAACCCTATCTCTACCCTGTTCAAGGGCCGCAATTGGGCGACAGGCTGGCGCGCGCGATTATGACGAGATTGGATAAATCATGACAGGAACACTGCTCAAATCCCGCGCTGTTGTGCGATTGCAAGCATTAGAGGGCAACGAAGATGTTCGAAGCTTTTTGCAAGGTCTAGTCACCAATGATGTGAGCGGCAATCTACCTGTCTACACCGCGCTTTTGAGCGCGCAGGGCAAGACAATGTTTGACTTTTTCGTGTGGGACGGGGGCGATGGCGCGCTGCTGCTCGATTGCGAGGCGTGTGTTGCAGACGACTTGTCGAAACGGTTGTCGCTTTACCGATTGCGGCGAAAAATCGAAATTGTGCGTGACGATGCAACGTGCATTCATTGGTCGATTGAGGCGGGCGTTGATGCGGCTTTGGACCCTCGCTTGCCCGCGCTTGGATATCGCTGGCTTGCACCCGCGAAAGATGACGTCTCCGCTGATAGCGCCTATCTCTCGCATCGCCTTTCGCTTGGCGTAACCGAGGGCGTAGCAGAGCTAGGCGATATCTTGTGGCTTGAAACCAATGCGGCCGAACTCAATGGCGTCAGCTTCGAAAAGGGCTGCTATATCGGGCAGGAGAACACTGCACGGATGAATTGGCGGCAAAAGGTAAATCGACGGCTTGTGGTGGTGCCATTAGACCAATCCCAAGAAAAACGCCGCAAAGCCTCATACCCTGAGAATGGCGTCGCGATTGATCACTTGCGCGTAGCTGACCTTGACCCGGCCAGCCTGCCTGATTGGCAACGCGCCGCGATCAGCTAAGCGGGCTGGCTTCATCGAGAGAGACTTCCAGCATCCTTTGCGCAACATCGCGCGCGGCGGTTGCGGGCAGGTTCAGCGACCGGGCAAGCGCCGAACCGATAAGCGCATCGCCCATCGCCATCAGCACGAGAACGAGAGTGTCTTCATGGAGATGATCGACGCTTTGATGCGCGGCAGCCTCATCGACTGCAATATCATGGACAAGTTCATGGATCGCGCCAACGATCGGCTCAAGCGCATCTTCATTGCCGGTCAAGATCATCCAACTGGCAAGCGCGCCTGCCCCTTCCTTATCAAAGGCATCAAATGCAAGATCCACCACTTCGCGCGCTGAACCGAGGCCTGCGCGATTGGCATCCACGGCTTGCTTTATCGTCTCGCAAACAGTTTCGGTCAGGTATCTGGCCAATTCTTTTTGCAGGCCTGCAGCAGACCCGAAATGGTGAAGCAGGTTTGCATGCGTGCGCCCGATCCGGCCCGAAACTGCTTTCAAGGTAACCGCCTGCGGCCCCGATTCGATCAGCAATGCACGTGCCGCTTCCAAGGCGGAATTGCGCGATTCTTCAGGCGATAATCTTTTACGACTTGTCATCGCAGCCCGGTTACGAAATTCCCCCTTCTGCGGCAAGCGGTTAGCCAATGGCTTGCGCTAAGCAGCGTGCATCAGGCTGCCATGATCGGCTTCGATTTCCAGTTCGTATTCTGCCGCAACCACCGCCTCGCCGCGCCCCAACGAATACTGCTCTCGCGTGGTGCCCGTTCCAGTGAAACCAATTTTTCGCAGCACTTTGCCGGATGCGGGATTGTCGAGATAATGCGCAGCTACAATGCGTTTGTGCCCCAGCGATTTGGCGACGGCAATTGCACCGCGCCCGGCTTCGGTCGCGAAACCTTGCCCCCAATGGGCCTGCGCGATCCAATATCCCAATTCAGGCTCGCCCGAAGCGGTGGCATCAAGGCCAATTGTGCCCAACACAGCAGCATCACCAGCGCGCGTCACCAAGAAGCGAGGATATAATGGCGGTACAGGTGAACGCGCAAACTTCTGCGCGTCCTCATCGCCATATGGGTGAGGCGCGCTTGAGAGATTGCGCAGCACAGCCAGATCGGCGATGCCTGCCTTTATGGCTGGCCAATCTTCTGGCCAGATGGGTCTAAGCAACAGTCGTTCGCTGCGGTAAAACACTCAGCCGTCCTCTCCTGCCCCCCGCCCGAATTTCCTATCCGGCCAAAGTGACAAATTCATTGCCGCTGCCTCAATTGGTCGGCGAAATGGTTTGAGGAAGAGATACGAAAAGGGAGATGGCCTCCCCGGTTTTGGGGTGGCCCTTCTCCCTCTTGATGACCGGCTTTCGCCAGGTCGGGACCGCCCCAGTGGACGGTCCTATTTTTGGAACGTCCGGTTATTCGGCTGCTTGCGCCATCATGTCTACAGAGACATATTTGCGGCCAAGTTTGCCCTTATGGAATCGCACCACGCCTTCTTCGAGCGCGAACAGAGTGTGATCCTTACCCATGCCGACATTGGTGCCGGGGTAGAATTTGGTGCCGCGCTGGCGCACGATAATGTTTCCGCCGATCACGTCCTGACCGCCAAACTTTTTCACTCCAAGGCGGCGACCTGCTGAATCGCGACCATTGCGTGACGAACCGCCTGCTTTCTTATGTGCCATGGTTCAATTGCCTCTTATTTGTCTTTGCCGGATGCAGCTTCGGCCTGATCGACCTTCGCACGCGGCGGCTTTCCGTCGAGCAATTCCTGAGCCTGCACAGCCCATTCATCCTTGATCGGACGATTGCCCAGTTTCAATTCGTCATTCCACTTATTCGCGGTCGCTTCGTCCCACGATGCAATGTCGTTCCAGCTTTCGATGCCGGCCTTGCGCAGTTTTTTCTCAATTGTCGGGCCAATGCCCGAAATGAGCGAGAGATTGCTGGCATCAAGATCAGTCTTGGGCTGGCTCTCTGCCTTCGGCGCTGCTTCCTTTTTCGGAGCGGCTTTGGGCGCATCGTCCTTTTTGGGAGCAGCAGCTTTTTTCGCCGGAGCTTTCTTGCCGCCCGTGCCCACATCCGTGATGCGCAGCAACGTCATTTGCTGACGGTGCCCGGCTTTGCGGCGATAGTTATGACGGCGACGTTTCTTGAAAACGACGACCTTTTCGCTTTTCGCCTGCGCGATGATCTCTGCTGAAACGGTCACTTTTGACGCGTCAGCGATGGTATCGCCCTCGCCCGCCAAAAGGATGTCGTCCAGCGTGACCGTTTCACCGGCTTCCCCGCTGAGCTTTTCAACGGCAATTTTGTCTCCAGCGGCAACCCGATATTGTTTGCCGCCTGTGCGCACTATCGCGAACATGGCTTATACACTCTCAGTCTTGTGCGATGCTTGGTACACACACATATCGGCCTGCACCCAGCAATATTGCGGCGCTGACCTACAGCGCTCGAAAGAAGCGTGCCGTTAAGGGAAAGCTCTGGCCAAGTCAACGCCCGTAACACACCAGCGGGCACCGAATTTGCAGTTTTGTTCGCTCTAAGCGACTTTGCGCACGCCTGTCTCCATGGTAGCAGCTTTAAACGATGAGGCCAAAGTCACCTTTCTCCGCATATTTCATCGCAGCGACAGTCTGCCTAACCTCCGCCTGCGCTGGTGACCCCGGTCGCTATCCATCGCTTGCGGTACGCGATATTGAACGGACGAGCGGTCAATCCGCAGCGGCGAGAGCGATATCGGCCCAAAGCCCAGCGCCTGCTGTAGCGACCTCTGCTGAGATCGCAGCGCTGGTTGGTGAAGCCAAATCCGTATCCAGTAGATTTCAGACTGCGCAGAATAGTACCCGAATCGCGGTAAATGCGGGTCGCGGGAAAGCGAGCGATAGTCTTGCGTACACCGGTGCATTGCTAGCTTTGGCCGAACTATCATCTTTGCGAAGCGACACGGCGTTGGTGCTGGGCGAGTTTGATATGCTCGCGAGCCAAGCGAAGACAAGCTTTGCCCCTGAAAAAGAAATCAGCGATGCTCAAGCAATAGTGGTGGCACTTGTTGAAGAACAGGATGAGGTGCTTGCCCGATTGTGGCGTGACCTTAATCGTTAGACCGCATTACTGCTCCCAACGCGCAAGATCATCATGATCGGCATCGCGCGGCTGAATCCAATGCCATTCGCCCGCTCGTTTCTCGCGCTTCCAAAACCATGCCGCGCTTTTCAAATGATCCATGCAGAAATCCACGGCTTGAATGGCGTCGCGGCGGTGGGTTGCAGCAGCGGCAACACAAACGATCGGATCACCGGGGCGCATGCATCCCACGCGATGGCTCATGACAAGGCCTTCAAGTTCGAAACGATCAAAAGCGCGGTCGGCTAGGGCTTCCATCCCTAATAAAGTAAGCGGCTCGTAATGCGAAAGCTCCAGCGCCTCCACATCACCAGAAGCGCGCACTATACCAACAAAGCTGGCAATCCCCCCTGCATTCGGGCTCGCCTGCGATAGCTTATCCACCGAAGCATGAGGATCGAGCGCGTGCTCTTCAATCCGAATCTCGCGCAAAGGTTACCCTCCCGATACTGGCGGGAGCATCGCGACTTCATCACCATCTTTCGCTGATAAAGTAGTCTTGTCGGCTAAGACCCGCCCCGCGCAGGCAATATTGACGCGGTCGGACTTCAATTGCTCGGCAATTTCAGCACTCACAGCTTCTAGCAGGCCCGCCCAATTGAGTGGGGCTGATACCTCGCGAGTGCTTGCACCTGCAAGATCACGCAGAGGGCCAAGAAAAACTAGTGTGACAGCCACGTCAGTCTCTTTAACCACCCGTTGTCGACATATGCCGGTCCAAAGCAGGAGCCGCACCGCGTTCATCCATCCGGAAATGGTGCTGCTTAGGCTTGATTTGCATCGCTTCGGCCAAGCCTCTGGCCAAATTCACTTGCGGATTGTCCGAGCGGAGCGCAGCGCGCAAATCCACTCGCTCCGCCCCGCCCAAACAGGGATACAATTGCCCGGTTGCTGTAACCCGCAAGCGGTTGCAGCCTTCGCAAAAATTGCTGGTGTGCGGTGTAATCAATCCCAACCTGCCGCCGGTTTCTGCAATGTCGATATAGCGCGCGGGGCCGCCAGATGTTGCGTCTGTATCAGTCAGCGTCCAACGTTTTTCCAAACCTTCGCGCACATAGCTGAGCGGCAGATATTGGTCGATCCGATCCTCTTCAATATCGCCAAGCGGCATAACTTCGATAAGGGTCACATCGTGCCCTTCACCATGCCCCCAAGCGATCAGATCGGGCAATTCATCCTCATTCACACCTTTGAGCGCGACCGCATTCAATTTTACGTTCAATCCAGCATCGCGCGCAGCGGCGATCCCGTCCAATACTTGCGGCAAAGCGTCGCGCCGTGTGAGCTGAGCAAAGCGCGTCCTGTCCAGCGTATCAAGCGAGACATTGACCCGCTTCACACCGGCCCTCGCCAAGCGATCCGCATGCAGCGCCAATTGGGTTGCATTGGTGGTAAGCGTCAATTCGTGAAGTCCGTGCCCAAGCCGCTGACCCAGTGCATCAAACAGATCACAAATATCGCGACGCACCAGCGGCTCCCCTCCTGTAATCCGGATTTTCGAGACGCCGCGATCGATAAAGCCGATTGCAAGCTCATACATTTCTTCGAGCGTCAACACTTCGCGCCGAGGCAGAAACTGCATCCGTTCGGGCATGCAATAGGTGCAGCGCAAATCGCAGCGATCTGTCACGGATAAGCGCAAATAGGAGATACGCCTTTGAAAGGTGTCAACCAGCTGGGTGGTTTGGTTATGGACCATGATGAGGTCGGGCTGGCGAACCGATCTGTTATTCATGCGACTGAAGATACTGCCCCGTGATACCGGGCGCATCCCTCAAATATGAGAGCATTTGGGCTGCGCTGTCCTGACTGCTAGCGCCGATAATGTTGACGCGCTTGGGCGCATACGCCCGCGCCAGATCCAGAGCTAGCGCACGGCGCCAATCATCGTGTTCAGCGTCAGCGGCTGGAAAGATAATGGCAAGGACGTCCACATCCTGCTTGGTCGCAGCAGATTGCACGGCCCTAAAGTGATGGTCCATAAACGCAGCATGAGCTGCAAGAGCGCCATCGGGCAATGCATCAACAAAAAGGCTATGGTCCGGCACGGGCGGACCCTAACAGTCTGGCCGCTCGCGGTGAAGTGTTATGCCGATTTCTTCGTCGGCATCGGCAATTGCCAGCTTGACGATCTTTACCGTTACCGCCTGAACGCGCGAGTCCTGCCCAAACAGGGTGCTACAGATATGATCTGCGACAGCTTCGATCAGCTTGAAGTGAATACCCTCAGGCAGTCCTTCAGCAGCTTCCTTCAAATCCATATAATTTTTGCTCGCCTCAAGCGGCGTATCTGGATCGTACCGGGATGCGATATCATACCGCACTGCCATCGAAATTCGAAGGGGTTGCGGCTTGCCCGTTTCCTCTGAATAGATCCCAGTGAGAACATCGACGAGCAGATCGTTGACTTCAAGAATAAGCGAATCGGTGTTTTTCATCGCGCGCCTTTAACCCGGATTGCTCCACCGTGCGAAGATTGCTGTGGGTAGCAGGCGAGCATTTTCACCCGTCTCGGCCACACATAATTCTCCATGTTCGATCCTGCCCGGCAGATCACGCAGCGTTTCTTCCAACAGGCCAGCAATAGAAAGGCTGCTCATTCGCACAGCATACACTGTGAGAAAGAGAAACCGGCTGTCGCCATCAAGCAGCTGCGCACAATCGCCGATCAGGCCCGGCAAGCCTTCTTCAAGGCGCCACGTTTCGTTCTTTGGTCCGCGCCCAAATTTCGGCGGATCGAGGATAATGCCATCATACCGGCGCTGCCTGCGCACTTCGCGTCCGGTAAATTTGGCCGCATCATCGACCAACCAACGGATCGGGCGATCCTGCATTGCAGACAGTTCCGAGTTCACACGCGCCTGTGCGACAGATTTCTTCGATGCATCAACGTGAGTAACGCGGCCATAATCGGACAATGCCAGCGATCCAACACCGGTATAGCCAAACAGGTTCAGCGTTTCGGCATCTTTGCAATCTGCAAGCCGTTCACCCATCCAATCCCACACCGGCGCCATATCGGGAAAAAACTGCAGATGCCGAAACGGTGTTGGTTGCGCAGTAAAGCGCACATTATTCCATTCCAATTCCCAGCCATCTTCCGGCAAATCCGGTGCATCTGACCAACGTCCGCCGCCATCTTCATCAGATCCCGGAACAAATTCGCTTTCCGCGGCCCAATCATTAATGCGGGGCGACCACATCGCTTGGGGTTCCGGGCGAATAAAACGGTGCGGGCCGAATGCCTCCCATTTGCGGCCAAAGCCGCTATCCAGCAGGCGATAGGCGTCCCAGCCCTCGCCAACCATCAATTGGGGTTCACGCGAAAGTTTAGCCATCAGGCGTCGGCGGCAGCCGGTTTGTGCGCGGTGTTCGAAAGCACAAAATCGCGCGCCGCCTCATACGATCCGCTAAGCTCGCTGTAACTTTCCTCGCGGCCAAACAAATCGCCAACGCGTGCAGGCAGCGATGGACGAACGCCAGTTGCGCGCTCAACCGCATCACGAAATTTGGCCGGATGCGCCGTTGCCAAGGTCACCACCGGTACGCCGTCAAATTGGTCTTCTTCATCCGATTGCAAAGCAGCGCTGAGGCCAACGGCAGTGTGAGGATCAATGATTTGTCCCGATGACTGATATGCCCATTGCAAGGCTCTTGCGGTCTGATCCTGATCAGCGCGGAAACTGAGGAACATATCTTTCGCCCCCTCGCGCTGCGCATTGGTCAACTGCATGGCACGTGATGCGTCAAAGCCGCGCATCTGCTCACCCAAAGCAGCGCCATCGCGCCCTCCCACATCAAACAACAGCCGCTCAAAGTTGGAGCTGACTTGGATATCCATCGAGGGGGTGAGCGTGGGAGTCACTTCACCAGCAGAGTAATCGCCGAACATCAGTGCCCGGTGGAGAATATCATTCACATTGGTAGCGACAATCAGTTTCGCGATGGGCAAACCCATCTGCGCCGCGACATAGCCTGCAAAGACATCGCCGAAATTCCCGGTCGGCACGCTGAAGGCAACCGGACGATCAGGTCCGCCCAATTGCAGCGCAGCGTAGAAATAATACACAACCTGCGCCATCAAGCGCGACCAGTTGATCGAATTCACCGCCCCCAATTGCAGCGGTCCGCCATGCGGCGTGTTCACCGCAGCATCGCCAAACATCCGTTTTACATGGCGCTGGGCATCATCAAAGCTGCCATCAATCGCAATGTTATGAACATTCGGTGCGCGCACTGTTGTCATTTGACGACGCTGGACTTCGCTCACCTTCCCCTGGGGATGGAGCATAAATATCTCCACCCGATCAAGACCCGCCACTGCACGAATCGCAGCCGAGCCCGTATCCCCGCTGGTCGCTCCCACAATAGTGAGGCGTTCATTGCGGCGTTCGAGGAAGGTTTCAAACAACCGCCCCAGCATCTGAAGCGCGATGTCTTTGAACGCCAGAGTTGGACCGTGAAAAAGCTCAAGCAGAAAATGGCGATGGTTAAGCTGGACGAGCGGGGTCACGGCATCGTGGCTAAACTCACCGTAAACCTCTTCACACAAACGCGTCAGCTCGTCTTCGCTCAAGCAATTGCCTACAAACCGCCTCATCACCGCGACGGCGACGCTGGCATAGTCTGCACCGCGCAAGGCGCGAATTTCGTCATCAGAAAAGCGCGGCCATTCACACGGAAGATAAAGCCCACCATCATTGGCAAGGCCAGCTAGCGTCACGCCCTCAAAATCGAGAACAGGCGCGTTTCCTCTGGTTGATACGTATTCCATCTCGCCTTGGCGCTTAGCGAGGGAGACGGTGCGGGGCAATGTTTGGTTGTGCGTGCAAGCAATTGCCTAGGGCTTTGCGCGCAGCCGTGAACGAAGGGCGAAACCATAAACCAGCAAAGCCGTCAGCGCGAAAAAGAACCACTGGCCTGCATAGGCAAGGTGATTGTTGGGCAAATCGTTGGGGTCGGGTTTGGCCAAGGGCTGAAGACCAGCCGCAGGTTTGCTGGCAACCACTTTGAACCCGTCTCCAAGCCGCACCAGCGTGCCCTCCACAACACCACCGTCAAAGTCGGGCTGTTTGGCAGATCGAGACCAGCCAATATCGCCATATGTGATTACAGCCGGTGCCGGCTCATCAAGATAGGCGAAGCTCGATAGCACATGGCAAGTGTAACGATGCGCGAACCCGGCCTGCCCTTTGTCATTGCGTCCAGCAACCGCTTGCCAATCTTTTGGCTCCGGGCATTCCAATCGAACACTGCGGTAGACCAGGTCTGGCTCCCCGGCATTGATCGCGACAATTTGAGACAATTGTTGCTTCTGCTCAAATTCAGCAATCAAGGCTGCCTTTTCATCAGCCCTGCCCAATTGCCAAATGCCAAGCGCAACCATAACGCCCGCTGCCGCCACGACGAGAATGGTGGGGATGATCGGAATACGGGTCATGGGGTTGTATCCTCGGCGGCCTCACGCTCTCTTTCATAGCCCGCATACAGGAACAGCGTCTTGTAAAAGCGAAGGGCGTACAAAACGGCCCCAATCGTCAGGGGCGCAAAAAACGCCATTAGCAAGGCAATAGGTGGCCGCATAAACGCATCTACGCCCGCAGCAAGCGCGAACAGCACAATGGCGACTAATATCGTGACCAGCCCCGCTAACCGCCCGCCCCTCTCAACGCTGGCAAAATCATACCCGCAAGCGCGGCAGTGATCAGCGATCTGGGCGGGCGCTGCGAACAGGGCCTTTGCCCCGCAATGGGGACAGATACCGAAAAGGGCAGCCGAGAATAAACCCGGCTGCCCTTTTGATTGACGGGAATTATCAGGCGGCGCGATCAATGAACAGGCGCGCCCCAACCGCCCCAGATGTAGACTGCGATGAACAGGAACAACCAAACGACATCGACAAAGTGCCAATACCAAGCGGCCGCTTCAAAGCCGAAATGTTGGCGCGGGGTAAAGTGGCCTTTATAGGCGCGGAACAAACACACAGCGAGGAAGATAGTCCCGACCAACACGTGGAAGCCGTGAAAGCCCGTCGCCATATAAAACGCACTTGAATAAGTGTTGGTGCCAAAGGCGAAAGGCGCCACAGCATATTCATATGCCTGAATAGCGCTGAACACTGCACCAAGCGCAATGGTTGCCCAAAGCCCCTGCTTCAGCCCCTCACGATCGCCATGGATGAGAGCATGGTGAGCCCAGGTAACCGTAGTCCCCGAACACAGCAGGATAAGCGTGTTCAGCAGAGGCAAAGCGAAGGGATTGATAACCTCAAGACCTTGCGCTGGGAAAGCCGCAACGGCCGAGGCACCTTCTTGCTGGAACAGGCTTGTCACTTCCCCATCTGGGGCCACAACAATTGGCTCAGGGAACAACGCGAAATCGAAAAATGCCCAGAACCACCCGACGAAAAACATAACTTCGGATGCGATGAACAAAATCATCCCGTAACGCATATGCAGCTGAACAACCGGAGTGTGATCACCCCGCTCTGCCTCAACCACGATATTCTTGAACCACATAAAGAAAGTGGCGATCAGTCCTGCAAGGCCAAGATACATAACGATCGGGCCGGTTGTGCCGAACATTTCGTGCATATTGAACACCAGCCCAGTGGTGAAAGTCACGGCCGAGATCGACCCAACCAAAGGCCAGATATCTGGTTCAAGGATGTGATAATCGTGGTTTACTTGGCCGCCCATATTTTCATTCCCATGGCTGCGATTGTGCAATCAGTTAGATGGCGCGCGAGCTGATTTCACAGTCTCTTTTGCGCGGTGAAAGGTATAACTCAAGGTGATCTGCTCGACATCCGCCATAAACTCATCTTCGAGAATGGCAGGATCAATGTAGTACAACACCGGCATGGTCACTTCTTCACCCGATTCGAGAGTCTGCTCAGTAAAGCAGAAGCACTGGATCTTGTGAAAATATTGGCCTGCTTGGCTCGGCTCGACATTGAATGTCGCGGTCCCGGTCACAGCCTTCGCTTCGAGATTTTTGGCCACATATGTGGCGATATCACGTTGCCCAATGCGCACGGTGTCAGTCGATTGCTCTGGCCGGAAAGACCATGCAACGTCGCCCGCAGTCGATGCGTCGAACCGGATCGAGATTTCTTTATCGATCCCCGCCGCTGCCGCGCTGGAGGCATCGGCCTCACTTGCGACCTGTGTCGTCCCGCCAAATCCTGTGACCCGGCAAAACAAATCATACAGCGGCGCAGATGCAAAGCCGAGGCCGACCATTGCCGCAGCGAAAAGCAAGGCAAAAAAGCCTGTGCGCGCGTTCTTGCGTTGAACTTGCGTGTCGAAGACAGTTGCGGCCGTATTCACTGCGCACCAAGCCTGGCAATCGTGATCGCATAGAACAGGACAACGAAAAACAGCAGCGTACCGCCAACCACCAGATTGCGGCTTTTCTGGCGGCGTTTCACTTCGGCTTCTTCTTCGGGCGTCATGCGAGAATGCCCCCACCTATCAAACCGTTATTCTCAAGCATACGGTCTGCGACCAAGGCAGCGAAAAGCACGAAGAGGTAATAGATGCTGAATTTAAACAATCGCTTTTCAGGAGCCAGCGGATCGGAACCCGAACGCTTTTCTGCCATCACAGGAACCGCCAATGCAAGGAACAAAGCGGACAAGACCACCGCAATGCTGCCATAAACCCAGCTTGTTCCGCCAATAGCCCAAGGGGCAATCGCAATAGGCGCAAGCAGTACGGTATAGATCATAATCTGCTGCCGCGTGACTTTCTCGCCCGCGACCACAGGAAGCATAGGAATGCCAACTTTCGCGTAATCTGATTTCACAAAAAGAGCGAGCGCCCAAAAATGCGGCGGGGTCCACATAAAAATAATCGCGAACAGCAAAATCGGCATGGCCGTGATTTCGCCGGTAACCGCAATCCACCCTATAAACGGCGGAAAGGCCCCTGCCCCGCCACCGATTACAATGTTCTGGGGAGTGCGCGGTTTTAGCCACATTGTGTAGATAACGGCGTAATAAATAATCGCTGCAAACAGGCAGGCAGCCGCCAACCAACCTACGGCGACACCCAACATAAAGACCGAAGCAGCTGAGAGGAAAATGCCGAAATCACGCGCATCTTCGCGGCGCATCCGGCCATCAGGCAATGGCCGATTGGCAGTGCGCTTCATGCCTTTGTCCAGGTCAGCTTCCCACCAATGATTGAGCGCAGCAGAACCGCCAGCCCCCATGGCAATCGCCAAGATAGCCGTAAAACCGAGCACAGGGTGGATACTGCCCGGCGCTGCCAGCACGCCGCAAATGCCAGTGAAGATCACAAGCGTCATCACGCGCGGCTTTGTCAGCGTGAAGAAATCACGCCAATCGGCCGGCATTTGAGTGGTTGTGACTGCGGTGTTCATAGGGTCGGTCTTACATAATCGGGAAGAGCACTCCTTATCGAAGCGCCCTTCCCTCCTCTCTCACTCGTGATCTCTATGGCGGGCCAGCTTAAGCCGGCTTTGCTTCGCGCGGCATATGATCGTGATAATCATGATGATCTTCGATCACGGGCAGCGTTTCAAACTGGTGATATGGCGGCGGGCTGGTGAGCGTCCATTCCAGCGTAGTTGCACCCTCGCCCCACGGGTTTTTACCCGGTGCCCGACCTGCGGCAAGCGACCACCCGACGTTCACGAAGAACACGAGCATGGAAGCCGCCATCACGACATAACCATAGGAGCTGATCTCGTTCCAATAGGCAAATGCCTCAGGATAATCCGGGATCCGGCGTGGCATGCCGTTCATGCCCAAGAAGTGCTGCGGGAAAAACACGATGTTAACACCGATGAAGAAGCCCCAGAAATGCACATGGCTGAGCAGTTCGGAATGCATCTTACCACTGATTTTCGGGAACCAGTAATAGAAGCCAGCAAACAGTGAGAAGACAGCGCCCATCGACAGCACATAGTGGAAGTGCGCGACCACATAATACGTGTCGTGCAGGTTATCATCGATACCGCCATTGGCGAGGATCACACCCGTCACGCCGCCAACAGTGAACAAGAAGATGAAGCCGAGCGCCCAGACCATGGGTGACTTAAACTCCATGCTGCCGCCCCACATGGTAGCAATCCAGCTGAAGATTTTCACGCCTGTCGGAACGGCGATAACCATGGTGGCCGCGGTGAAATACATCTTCGTATTCACATCGAGGCCCACGGTATACATGTGGTGCGCCCACACAACAAAGCCGACAACGCCAATGGCAACCATCGCGTAAGCCATGCCGAGATAGCCGAACACTGGTTTCCGGCTGAAGGTCGCTACAATCTGAGAGACCATGCCAAAGCCCGGCAGGATCATTATGTATACCTCGGGGTGACCGAAGAACCAAAACAGGTGCTGATACAGCACTGGATCGCCGCCGCCTGCAGGATCAAAGAAGGTCGTGCCGAAGTTACGGTCTGTCAGAAGCATAGTGATCGCCGCAGCAAGCACCGGAAGCGCGAGCAGCAGAAGGAACGCTGTGACGAGCACCGACCACACAAACAGCGGCATCTTATGCAGGGTCATACCCGGCGCGCGCATGTTAAAAATGGTCGTGATAAAGTTGGTTGCACCAAGGATCGAACCAGCGCCGGCCAAGTGCAGCGAGAAGATCGCAAAGTCGACAGCAGGCCCGGTGTTGCCCGTGGTGGAAAGCGGCGCATAAACCGTCCAACCCACACCCGCGCCCAGGGCATCTGGCCCGGTGCCGGGCACAAACAGCGAGAAGCACAGGCTAACAAAGCCAGCCACGGTAAGCCAGAACGACACATTGTTCATGCGCGGGAACGCCATATCCGGCGCGCCAATCATAAGCGGCACAAACCAGTTGCCAAACCCGCCAATCATCGCGGGCATCACCATGAAGAAAACCATGATCAGACCGTGCGCGGTGATAAACACATTCCACATGTGCAGATTGGCCGTTTCGGATGCAGTGCCGCCGAAAAACTCAACCGCAGCGCCCAAGTGCTGAATGCCCGGCTCGGCCAATTCCAGCCGCATAACGCCCGACATGGCCCCACCTATGATCCCTGCAAAAATCGCAAAGATCAAATACAGCGTGCCGATATCCTTGTGGTTGGTCGACATAAACCACCGAGCAAAAAAGCCCGGCTTATGATCCGCGTCATGCGCATGATCATCGGTATGGATGTCAAAACCTTCTGCGGTGGTGGCCATCGTTCAGCGTCTCTCTAGTTCGTATTCGTTCAGTTAAGTCTTATTCAGCAAGCGCGACTTCAGTCGTCGCTTCTTCGGTAGCGGCATCGACCGGCACTTCTTCGGCAACCTGTTCAGCGCCAGGCATCGTACCGCCCTGCTCCGCTACCCATTCGGCAAATTTTTCCGGCGGAAGAGCTTCGACAGTGATTGGCATAAATCCGTGCTTTGCCCCGCACAGCTCAGAACATTGGCCGTAGTAAACGCCTTCAGGGATCGGACCCATCATCTTTTCATTCAGACGCCCAGGCACCGCGTCATGCTTGAACCAGAGCGAAGGCACGGAAAAAGCGTGGATCACGTCCGCTGCCGTCGTTTGGATACGCAGCGGCGTATCAGCGGGCACAACCATCCGGTTGTCTACAGCAAGCAGATATTGCTCGCCCTCTCCGCGCGCTGCGGCCTCTTCTTCGGACAGCATGTTAGAGACGATCTCGATCTCACCATGGTCGGGATAGGTGTAGGTCCAATACCACTGATAGCCGGTCGCCTTAATGGTCACAGCATCTTCAGGCGGCGTTTCATACTGCTCAGCCAGAAGAGTGATCGAAGGCACAGCGATTACCACAAGGATAAGCGCTGGAACAATTGTCCAGATAACTTCAATCGCGGTGTTGTGGGTGGTTTTCGATGCGACAGGGTTAGCCCTGCGATTGTACCGAACCATAACGTAAATCATCAGCGCAAGGACAAACAGGCTGATCAGCGTAATCACGGGGAGCAGGATGTAATCATGCATCCACAGCGCATATTGGCCCGTTTCGGTGTACTGATCCTGGAATGTCATGCTTTTGAGCATGTCATCATCAGTGGAAGTGGGCATCCCCTTGCCCGGCGTGGGCGCCATGGGCGAATATGCACGTTCGGCTGTAGCAGCTTCTACAGCCGCCTCCGTGGCGGGCGCCTCTGGGGTAAGCGCCTCTTGCGCCGCGACAACACCCGGCATCATCAATGCAAAAACGGCTGCAATCGCAACCAACCCAAGTTTCAAACGGGCAAAAGCCTGACCCATAATCACGTGCCTAAACATTCCAGATTGTAATCCCATACTCGCAAAACCCGCTCTTCACACGGCACATTCCACAAGCGCTGCCCCGGCATTTCTGCCAGATTCCACCGCTCCATAGACGCGCTTGCCGATAGCCTCAAGCGCTTCTAGGGAGAAAATTATGCAAGCATCCATGTTGATCACGCAAGTTCCCACATCCTCAAAGCCTTTTTGGATAATCTTCTATGCATTCTAATAACGATCCGAGAATGGATTTGGACGCAATACTCGACGAATTTCGAAACTGCGGAGCTTTGCTCGAAGGGCACTTCAAACTATCTTCAGGCAAGCATAGCGGACATTACCTGCAATGCGCCCGGGTTCTGATGCGGCCCGAGCGCGCGGCGCGCCTCGCAAAGGCTGTCGCTTTGGGAATACCGCCGGAAATTCTTGCCGAGGTCGATCTTGTGGTTTCCCCAGCTATGGGAGGCATTATTATCGGCCAAGAAGTCGCGCGGGTGCTCGATAAAGACGCAATGTTTCTTGAACGGCCCGATGGCGTTTTCCATTTGCGGCGTGGATTCGCGCTTGAGCAGGGCGCCAAAGTTCTGATGGTAGAAGATGTCGTCACCACGGGCCTTTCCAGCCGCGAGGCGATTGCAGCAATTGCGCGCGAAGGCGGCAAAGTTATTGCCGAATGCGCGCTAATCGATCGCTCCATGGGCAGTGTCGAATTGGGCGTACCTTTCTATCCACTCGCAGCCTTTGATTTTCCCACCTACAATGAAGCTGACATCCCGGCAGAACTGGCCGCCGTAGCTGTGACGAAACCCGGTAGCCGCAAGGAATAACAATATGGCCACGCCTTTACGTCTTGGCGTAAACATCGATCACGTAGCGACCATCCGCAATGCGCGCGGCGGCGATCACCCTGATCCGGTCCGCGCGGCTGAGATAGTGGCGAGTGTCGGCGGCGATGGCATTACAGCACATCTTCGCGAAGACCGCCGGCATATTCGTGACGAAGATCTGGCGCGCATTCAGGATGCGACCGATCTTCCGCTCAATCTCGAAATGGCCGCGACTCCTGAAATGCTTGAAATCGCACTGCGTCACAGGCCTCATGCCGCATGCATTGTCCCTGAAAAACGTGAAGAACGCACCACCGAAGGCGGCTTGGATGCGGCTGGCCTCCACAATACGCTTGTTCCGATTGTGGACGCTTTGCGCGGCGAAAACATTCGCGTCTCTTTGTTTATCGAGGCCGATGAACGCCAGCTTGACACCGCCCTGCGCCTAGGCGTGCCAGTCGTTGAATTTCACACGGGCGAATATGCCCATGCGATCCTTGATGGGGACAATGAAAAGGTGGCCAGCGAATTGAAACGCATCAGCGACATGGCCGCGCTTGCTGCGAAAAACGGGATTGAGCCTCACGCAGGCCACGGTCTCACGTTTGAAAACGTCCAACCCATCGCCGCAATTCCGCAAATCGCCGAATTGAACATCGGCCATTATCTGATTGGTGAGGCGGTGTTTACCGGGCTTGAAAATGCAATCAGGCACATGCGTGAATTGATGGATGAGGCGCGCGGGTGATGGCTCAGCAAGAATTGCCTGAACTGACATCTGCCCAAAAATTCTGGGCTGGCATTGCAGCTATCCTGTTTTTGTTGGCCATCGGATTTTTGGGCTTCTCTTTAGCCCAGCAAGTCCTCGTGCCGTTTGCGATTGGATGGGTCGCCTTGCAAATCTTTGGCTATGTCGGTGCGCTCAAATTTGCGAACGGTGATTTTGCGCATCCTTTATTCAAAAGTCAGATCATGCTGCATGTTATTGCTCTCGCTTTGCTTGCAATGGCATTTGCCAGGGCATTTGGTTAAGCCTGTTGAATTCTCCCCCGCCTATGATCGATAAAGCATCCTTCAATATCCCTCTCGTGTTGATGCTGGTTTGGTACGCCATCTTGCTTTTGGGAAGTGGAGGCCTGTTTCTTTTGGGTCTGATGTTCGCCTCGGAATCTTATCGCGGGCGGCCCATGCCGATCACGGAATGGTTGATTATCGGCGGACCGTTTTTGATTAGCGCATCGCTGCTTGGTGTCACCATCTGGCTGTGGAGCGCTGGCCGCAGATCAATCGCCATCGCGCTTTGCCTCACAAGCGTCATCTTCGTTATCGGCGGAGCTCTGTATTCTTCAGGATTATTCATATGATTATCGGCACCGGATCAGATCTGTGCAATATCGAACGCATCGCCAATTCGCTTGACCGTTTTGGTGAACGGTTTGAGAACCGCGTCTTCACCGATACTGAGCGCGCAAAAGCCCGCAAACGGCCTTTCACTATCGCTGGCACCTATGCCAAACGCTTTGCCGCGAAAGAGGCCTTTAGCAAGGCCGTGGGCACAGGTTTTCGGCGCGGCGTTTTCATGAAAGATATTGGCGTAATCAACGCCTCATCTGGTGCGCCAACACTTGGATTAACAGGCGGCGCGGCCAAGCGACTTGAAGAATTGACGCCGCAGGGGCATGAGGTGGTCGTTCATCTCACTCTAACCGACGATCATCCATGGGCTCAGGCTTTCGTTATTCTTGAAGCGCGGCCCCTTTGAGCACTCTGACAGGCACCGACAACGTGACAAACACTGAAAATGCGGCTGATCCCGTGACCAAGGACGGCGGCAAACAGGGCAATGACGCCCCGCAAACCGCGACAGAAGAAGGCAGCGAAGAGGGCAGCGTCAATTGGCTTGCCGAACTGCGCGGTCTCGCTTTGATGCTGCTTGCGGTGCTGATGTTTCACAGCTTTGTGGCAAAACCCTTCTACATCCCGTCCACTTCGATGATGCCGACCCTGTTCGTGGGCGACCGCCTGATTGTTAGCAAGTATCCGTATGGCTGGTCTTGGGCATCGGCCAGTTTTCACATTCTACCGCGAAGCGATTGGCGACTTTTTGGAGCCACGCCGGAATATGGCGACATCGTGATCCCGGTTCACCCCAAACGAGACGAGGATTACATTAAACGCGTTGTCGCCTTGCCTGGCGACACAATCGAAGTGCGCGACGGCCGGATAATTCTCAATGGCGACATGGTGCAGCGCGAAGTGGTGCCGCCGGTGCAAATCCCGTTTGAACCCGAACTCATGTGCGACAGCAGCGTGGGCCCCCAGGCATGTTTGCGCGATTTTGAAGAATATCGCGATGCAGACGGTGAATTTTTTGAACCGCCTACATACCGCGAAACACTGCCCAATGGTGCGACTTATCTTATCATTGATCACACCGACCAGAACCTTGACAATTTTGGCCCCTACACTGTGCCTGACGATAATGTGTTCGTGATGGGGGACAATCGCGATCATTCTGCCGACAGCCGGGCGCCGGTTGCCGAAAAAGGTCTGGGCGGGGGCATCCCGCTTGAAAATGTTGGCGGCAGGGCAGAATTTATCACCTTCTCGCTTGATGGATCGACCACTTGGAACCCGGTTAGCTGGTACACCAGCCTGCGCGGCGATAGAGCCTGGACAACCTTGCGCCCTGCTCTTGCAGAAACCGTAGCAGCCCAGCAAACGGACCGCGAATAACCCGGCGATTTTGCGTTCGGTTTTTGACAGGATAGCATCGGCTTTATGGCCAAGAAATTCCTTTACTTCATCGCGTTTTGCATTGTCGTCTTTCTGATCGGCCGGATCGGCTACGAAATGTTTCAAGACGACATCGCGCGCATCGCGCTTGTGCCTTCCGCTGAATTTGAGCCTCAAGAAGCGCTTGAGACAAACGCCTATGAAGACCCTGCCATGTGGTATTCGCGCCCCGGAATGGGCACAAGCGATCCCGCGCGCTGGCAGCCCGCCTTCGCTCAGACCGGCGACGGTCAGGAACAAGGGGAAAATGCGACTTCTGCAGCTCAGAGCGAGCCCCAAACAGCAGCCAACAATGCCGAAACGCCGGGCTTTGCCGTCTTCTTTATTCATCCAACCAGCTATCTCAATCGCGCGAGCTGGAATGCACCCATTGGCGAAAACGCAGATGCCGAAACAGAGCGTATCGCCCAACTGTTTGTGCGCGGTATGGCCAGTCCTTTTAACGCCGCTGATGAGATCTGGGCGCCGCGCTATCGCCAGGCGACGATGGGCGCGTTTCTAACCGATGCACCCGAAGGGCAACAAGCGATTGATGCTGCCTATGAGGATGTCAAAGACGCCTATCTCTACTTCCTCTCATCATTGGATGATGACACCCCCATTGTGCTCTCCGGACACAGCCAAGGATCGCTGCATCTGATCCGATTGCTGCGCGAAGAAGTGCAGGGATCGCCAATCGCTGATCGGCTGGTAGCGGCATATGCAGTCGGGTGGCCGATCTCTATCGAACACGACCTGCCAGAAATGGGCATCGGAGCCTGCTCTTCGCCTACCGAAACAGGTTGCCTGCTTTCCTGGTCAAGCTTTGCCGAACCAGCCGATCCCTCTTCGGTCATCGAAACCTATGCCAGTTCTGTAGGCTTTGATGGTAATCCTCGCGGCGATAGCGAGATCGTCTGCACCAATCCGCTGACCGGCGGGTCTGGCGGCGCGGCTGATGAAGATGCCAATCTTGGCACTTTAGTGCCCGATGACGATCTATCGAGCGGTTTGCTTTACCCCGCGGCCGTCCCAGCGCGCTGCGATGATCGCGGCTTGCTGTTGATCGGTAATCCGCCAGAGCTCGGTTCTTATGTCCTGCCGGGCAACAATTATCATGTCTATGACATCCCCTTGTTTTGGGCAAACACCCAGGCCGATGTGAATGGCCGGGTTCGCGCCTTC
This sequence comes from Erythrobacter sp. JB1-15, assembly GCF_057365035.1. Taxonomy (NCBI): domain Bacteria; kingdom Pseudomonadati; phylum Pseudomonadota; class Alphaproteobacteria; order Sphingomonadales; family Erythrobacteraceae; genus Erythrobacter; species Erythrobacter sp. JB1-15. Next base: position 2,338,065 of record NZ_CP200295.1, on the reverse strand, counting down.
CTTGGCGATGTCGAGGACGGCAATACAACACCGCAAGCATCAGGCAGCGCATCCTGATTACCGAAGCCGCTCCCGATTTCGCCAATGGTCTGCCTAGTGGCGGCGTGCTGCTTGGCCTTGATCTTGGGACCAAGACGATTGGCACCGCTTTATGCGATGCTGGCTGGCGATTTGCGACCAATGGCAAAACTCTTGCACGCGGCAAATGGGGCCGTGATCGCGCGGTCATCGAAGCGCTTGTGAAAGAGCGTACAGTGCGCGGCATCGTGCTTGGCCTGCCGCGCAATATGGATGGCAGCGAAGGGCCGCGCGCCCAGTCTTCGCGCGCTTATGCTCGAAACTTGGCCGATACCTTTGCGCTTCCTGTGTTGTTATGGGATGAGCGATGGTCTTCGCAAAGCGCCGAAGCAGCGATGATCGGGCAGGATATGAGCCGTGCCAAGCGCGCCCAAGCGATAGACAGCCACGCCGCTGCCATCATCTTGCAAGGCGCGATTGATCGGTTGGCCGGCGGAGTGATCTAGGCCGCCGATGCGGAGGCGTTTCGCAGACTAAACCAGGCCCAGTTCTGCGCGTTTTTGCCTGGCCACGGCCGCGACCATTTTACTGCCGCAATTCTCCCCCTCGCGCCATAAAGCATCGCGAGCTTCTGGATGACAATAGACTGCAGAACGCGCCTCAAAACTGGCAAGCCGCAGGCGCTCACTGGGATGTGTTTCACCGACCCACTCCGCATATTCAAGAGCATCATCCGAACCGCTCGCCACCGCGATACGCATGAACACCTCGCTGGCATTGGGGCTCAGTACACGGCTGATCTCTTGCCGTTCCAGATCGAAGCCATATTGATCGAACCATCCCTGCACCGGATCAACATGCATGATGTTCAGCGATACGGACAGGCTTTCAGGCGGCAATTGCGAATGCACATCGCGATGCGCCCGGTACAGTAAGATACGCCCTTCCTTCAGGCAGCTGCGCTCAGCAAACCGCAGATCAACCCGTTCACCAGCAACGCCCGTCACGCTGTCATAATCATATTCGAAATAGTCGCTCTGGTAGCCCGGCCCCAGATATCCGCTGGTCAGAAACGAAAAATTGTGATCGTGAGGTATCCCATACACGAACGAGCGTGCCCCGCTGTTCTTGAAACACAAATCGTCTTCTGCCGGCCAAATATTGGCTCGCAAAAACATGCCGCCGCGCACTTGGCTTAAAACGATAGCTTGCGGGCCATATCCTGTCGCAATCTCGTGTGCGGAACGCCCGCAAAGCCTGTCAACCAGCCGATCGGCAAGGAAGGTCCGGTTTGCATTCAACTGCTTGAGCCATTCAGCCGCTTCGATAACACTATCGGCATCATAAGGGTCGAAATGAAGGCCTTCCAGCGCATCGATACATTGATCGAGCGAGCAGGTTTTTGCCACTTTTGCTGCGTCTTCAGTGCCCTCATCAATGACAAGCGGCATTACGCTGCCGCTCCGAACAAATGCGCGAGTTCGGGTTGAGTTTCCCTCAAAGCTTTGCGCAAATCAAACGCATCCAAAGATAACGGATCAGTTTCGCGTGCTATAATCTCATCCAACAATGCGATGCCGCGTGCGGGATTGAGCGCAAGTGTCTGGCGAACAGCCTCCCAGCGCACATCAAGATCCTCACTCTGGTCGAGCGCGCAAATGCGCATCGCATCAAGTCCGCTTTGATCGCCCAAAGCGCCCAGCACGCCCAAAGCCATGAATTTCTGGCTGGCAAGCTTATCCCCGCTGACTGATTGGACAAGTGCGCCATCTTCCAGTTTGTATTCGCGCGTGGGCTGCGGATTGGGAGCGTTTCGAGACAGTTGCAAAACCACCATCGCCCCATCCACTCGTATCACCTGACGCGCTTCGCAAGGCCCCTTTGTCACAATGACAGCTCCGGCGCGCCAACGAGCATGGCAGGTATCGATTATGGTGTCGTATCCGTCGCATTGGCGAACTTCGTGAAGCACGCCATCAGCTGATCCTTTCACAACGCATTCATGCGTCTGACGATCTGGAAAAACGGCTGTTTCAGGCTGGATCAGGTTTGCCTGCTCTTCATAAACGTTCACACTCAGGGCCGCGCGTCCGCTCGACATCAACACCATATTGGCGTTTGCATCAGAAGAGCGGTGCTGGAAGGTCAGATTTCCAAGAGGATATTCGCGCGACGCAGCAATAACGCAGCGCTGCCATATCTGTACAAATGTGCTGGCGCTTATGAAGTCTGACACAAGGGTGTCGAGATGTTCGCAATCTGCCAAATCCTCGCCAACACCGAACCTTTCCAGATCGCCCAGTATCGCCTGAGTGTGGTCTTGCGATTTCCATTTTGAAACCGCGGCCCGAAAGTGCTCTTGATTTGAGCCATGCCGATCTGGATCGCTTCGCAAAGCTGCAATGGCGGGGTGAATATTCACCGCAATACGCCCTTCACCACTCCCTTAACCCTCGGCCTCTGGTGGCAAAACGTCATAAAGATAGACCATGATATCGACGATGGTTTCGTTGTAGATTGGCCCTGATTGCTGAACCAGAGAGCCAAACAATCCCTGCGCCGTGCTGAGGCCTGGAAGAGAAGTCAGGTCGATTTTTGCGCCGTCCATATTCGATCACCTTCACCATTAAGCAGCCAGTTCACAAAGCGCCTGACTCGCTTTAGGCATGATGGGTCACCATGTTCGTGTGACCGAATTAAAACTCGGTTAGATCATTTTGTTTTGATGTCAGGAAGCGTGCATGAGTTCTGAGGCCGCCAAATTTGACGCCCGCGAGGCATCGAAGTTTTTCTTCCGTCACGGCCATACCGGCTGGCTGGGCCTTCGATACAGCAGTCACGGTGGCAATTGGGTCGAACTTGAATTGCCCTGGCGCGAAGATTTGCTCGGCGAAGATGCGCAGGACAAGGCGGCTGCCGTGCTAGCCTCTGGCCCGATCATCAGCCTGATGGATATGGCCAGCGGCATGTCCATCTGGCAGACATCAACCACATTCACCCCTGTCGCAACTCTGGACTTGAGAGTTGATTACCAGCGCCCCGCTCGCCCGCAATGCAGCGTCTTTGGCCGAGTTGAATGCTACAAAATGACTCGCTCTGCCGCTTTTGTCAGGGGTGTCGCCTATGATGAAGACATCGATGACCCGGTCGCTCATGTTGCAGGCGTGTTTATGACGATCGCCAAAGACGCGCGAACGGCTGCCAAAGCCAAAATCGAAGGGGCCCATGATGACTGACACAAACGGTCCGCCCCTGACGCCTTATGCCCGTTCGCTTGGCATTGAGATGGCTCAAATCGAGAATGATCTGCCGATCTTGACAATCGACTTCGGTTCCAACGTGGAAGGCAGGCCAGGCTATTTTCACGGCGGCGCAACCGCCGGTCTTTTGGAAAATGCAGGCTATGCCGCCTTGCGCTCAGTTCTCACCCATGAAGGACGTGTTGATGCAAGCATGAAGCCGATCAACATCACCGTCCAATATCTGTCAGCCGGCCAACAAAAGCAGACATTTGCGCTTGGCCGGATCACCCGGCTGGGCCGCCGAAACGCAAATGTGACGGTGGAAGCCTGGCAGGATGATCGCACTCGCCCGATTGCCAGCGCGGTGATGAACATATTGGTGAGTTAAGGCCCGCTTGGTTCAAGCGCCAAACCGTCTTCATCCAGCCGCAAATCGACACTGACCCCGTCAACATCGGTGGTCAGCGTCACGCCATTTTCATCAAAGCGCAGCCCGGTTCCTTCCTCATCAAGCGGGATTGTCTCACCCTCTTCTATGTCGAACCGCTCCAATGGACCTTGGGGATCAGGCGACGATTTGGGCGCTGGCGCGGTCTTCAGCGACAAGGCACCGCGCATGAAATCCTTCCAGATGCGCGCTGGCAGACCGCCGCCGGTGACTTTACCCATGGGCGAATTATCATCATTGCCAACCCAAACACCCACCACCAACGCATCCTCGCCTTCGCCGGCATAGCCAACGAACAGCGCATCACGGTAGTTTTGAGTCGTTCCGGTCTTGCCGTAATTGGCAATTGGCAATGTGGCCGCTTTGCCTGTGCCGCGATTGATTGCGGCGCGCAGCATCTTTTCTATATCGTCATGCGCGCTTGAAGACACGCTGTCTTCGGGCGTTGTCAGCCATTCCCACCAGGTTTCTTCTTGTTGCGGGAACGCAAATGCGCGCACGGGAAATTCATTGGCCGCAATCCCCGCATAGGCTGATGTGAGCTCAAACAATGTCATGGACGAGGTGCCCAAAGCTAGGCTGGGATCACCTTCGGCCATAGGCGAGGTCACCCCCAGCGACCGGGCCGTGCGGATCACCCGTTCACTGCCAATTTCGTTGAACAACCGCACAGTTGCCACATTGCTGGATGTCGCCAGTGCATTTTCCAGTGTGATCGTCTCCGAATAACTGCCGCCTGAATTTTTGGGCCGGTACGACCCTTTTTCTATCGGAGTGTTGGGCAAGGTGTCATCGGGTTCCCAACCTGCTTCTAGAGCGGCCAGATAAACGAACAGCTTGAACGTTGAACCGGGCTGGCGCTTTGCCTGTGTCGCGCGGTTGAACGGCGATACCGCGTAATCTTTGCCGCCCAGCATGGCGACAACTTCGCCCGTGGGCCGCATTGCAATCAGAGCCACTTGAGCATCGCCCAATGCGGCGCGGCCAATCACACGTCCGGCCAGTTTTTGCAGCCGCGCATCAAGCGTAGTTTCGACCACTTGCGCAGAATAGCTTGTCTCCATCCCTGCCCTCGCCAATGGCAGCGCCCAGTCGGCAAAATAGGTGCCCGTGGGCAAGTCATCGCGCGTGCGCACATCGAGCTTTGGCACAGGCAGTGCGTCGCGTTCTTCCTGCGTCATATACCCTGCATCCACCATGGCCTGGGTGACTAAGTACATACGAGAGCGGGCTCTCTCAAAATGGCGTGTAGGATTGTACCGCGAGGGTGCCTGTAGGAGACCTGCCAGCATAGCTGCTTGTTCTGGAAGGAGATTTTCAGGCTTGCGATAGAAATAATGGAGGCTTGCCGCGCGCAAACCATATTGATTGTCGCCGAAATAGGCATTGGACAAATATCGGCCCAGAATTTCGTCTTTGGTGAGCTGGGATTCCATCCACAAAGCGATCAACGCCTCGCGCGCTTTGCGGGTCATGGTCTGTTCTGGCGTGAGGAATGTGAACTTTGCCAATTGCTGAGTGATTGTGCTGCCCCCGCCCCGCCCAGTCCAGGCAGCGCGTGCGATGCCGCGCGGGTCGACACCCCAATGCGAATAGAACCGCCGGTCCTCAATCGCGAGAAAGGCTTCGATTACATGATCTGGCAAAGCGTCCACTTCGACAGGCGCGGCGACCACGGCCCCTTGCCGGGCAATCGGCGTTCCATCTTTTGCCAGCAAAGTAACCTGCGGCGGCGCTATGGGTTCAAGGCTTTTGGAAAGCGGCGCGGTTACCGCCAGCCAGCCGACCAGCAGAATGAAAAATAACAGGCACAGCGCCATTATGCGAACCGCCCACCAGCGTTTCCGGCGGCCACGATAGGAAGATGGTTTCCACCATGGGAGGCGCTTTTTTCTTCATGCTCGACATAGCTATCGAGCCGTTCGAGCCTATCGTCCCAGCTGGAATAATCCGGCTCAGACCGCGAGGCGGCAGCCCCTGACTGCGGGGTCAGATCGTCATCGTAAAAAACCGGGCGCTGGCTTTCATAGGTGGCATAAAATTCGCCGCCGGGCGCCTCGCCCGCCGATGGATCACGCCCTCGCGCGCTTTTAAAGAATCGGCCCAAAACGCCCATATGCCCACTGTGTTAGCAGACTATAACACCCGTCTGCAACACCGGGATACGCGGTGCCAAGTGTATCGCGCGTTTACGAAGCGGCAGCAGCGCTATCGGGCAAGTCTTCGCCAAACACGCGCTGATAATACTCGCTTACCAGCACGCGCTCTGCCTCATCACATTTGTTGAGGAATGACAGGCGGAAGGCAAAGCCCATTGACTTGAAGATCGCCGCATTCTGCGCCCATGTAATGACGGTGCGCGGGCTCATCACTGTGGAGATATCGCCATTCATAAAGCCCTGCCGCGTGAGATCCGCAACCTTGATCATATCGGCAATCACGCCATCATCGGTATCCGGCGTCTTCGACTTAACGATGGCTTTTTCTGTGTCGGCATCGAGATAATTGAGCGCCACTACAACATTCCAGCGGTCCATCTGCGCCTGGTTGATCGCTTGGGTGCCATGATACAGCCCGCTGGTATCGCCCAGCCCCACCGTATTGGTGGTCGCAAACAGGCGGAAATGCGGGTTCGGCGTGATTACGCGATTCTGATCGAGCAGTGTCAAACGGCCATCAAATTCGAGGATACGCTGGATAACGAACATCACATCCGGGCGGCCCGCATCGTATTCATCAAAGGTCAAGGCAACCGGATGCTGCAACGCCCATGGCAAAATACCTTCTTTGAATTCAGTGACTTGCAATCCATCTTTCAACACGATTGCATCGCGCCCGATCAGGTCGATCCGGCTGATATGCGCGTCCAAATTCACCCGGATGCTGGGCCAATTGAGACGAGCTGCGACCTGTTCGATATGAGTTGACTTGCCCGTCCCGTGATAGCCCTGAACCATCACGCGGCGATTATGCGCAAATCCGGCGAGGATCGCCAGCGTGGTGTCAGGATCAAAAACGTAATCCGCGTCAAATTCAGGCACATGCTCGCTTGCCTCGGAAAAGGCAGGCACTTGCCAATCGACATCAATGCCAAAGACATCGCGCACATCAATCGTCGTATCGGGAGAGGCGGGAATGGCGGTTGCGCCGGCGGTGTTGGGTGTAGCAGGTGAGTTCATTGCAGGGGCCGCGTTAATGGCCTTAAGCCAAGCGGGCAAGAGGGTCAGCGCGGCTTGCGCCTCACTATTTTTAGCAAGGGGTTTGGGCGGGCACACGAATATCGCGCAAATGCCCCCTTTTTATCCAAATCCGCGCGCCATTGCCTCCTGCGGTGACAGACGCTTTTTGCCCCGGAGGCCAACGTACCCAGTCATGAACGCCGTAGCGATCACCGCCGATCTCCATATCGCCTTTGAGCACAAGCAGTTCAAAACCGCCTTTGTCGCTCAATTCAATACAAGCGCTGGCATCCCATTCCTCAAGCGCGACATGCTCGTAATCCCTCTTTGCCAGCACCGCTTCGCGCACACCTTCGCGGCGGCTATCCGCGGTTAATGGCAGCGTGGTGAGATCGAGCGCGAATTGGTTGCGGTCGGCCGGATCAAACTGCCACAATTTGACAAAGATCGTGCAACCATCCTCTGATCTGGGCGTATGGCGTGTGCCAACTGGATTACGCACATAAGTGCCCGCCGGATAATCGCCGTGCTCATCCTGAAACACGCCTTCAAGCACGATGAATTCTTCACCGCCTGAATGGGTATGCTCGGCAAAAGCGCTGCCTTTGGCATAGCGGACGATAGAGGTTGCCCGGGCCACCTCATCGCCGATGCGGTCAAGCATCCTGCGATCCACACCCGCCATAGGCGACGCGCTCCATTCCAGTGTGCTTGTGTGCACCATCGCGGGGGACGCAAAATCGGCGTTGATCTGCATGGTCAGTCACATGGGCATCACGAGCGGTCTTTAAAAGCGGCAGCGTCTCTCGAAAAATGCGATTAGAGTAATTACCTTGCTCTGATGGCTGACCCAATCGAAGCCCTGCGACTAAAAGTGGTCGAACAAGTGCGCGGTGTCTTTAACGACACCTCAGCCGGTCAAAAGCCAGTGCCGCCTTCTGATGAAGCATTGTTCGCGCGTGATACGCCCATTCGCATGGTGCATGCTGATCTGGTTGGCATGATGACTGGCGGGATACGCGGGCTTTTGCTGCAAATGCTTCACCCCCACGCCTTGCAAGGGGTGCTCGATCATTCCAATTTTCGCGAGGATATGCATGGCCGCCTGCGCCGCACCGCTCGCTTTATCGCCGTGACCACCTTCGGGCATGAGGACGAAGCGATGCGCGCGATTGACCGGGTGAACCGCATTCACGCCCGTGTCGGCGGCACTTTGCCCGATGGCACGCCTTACATCGCCAACAATCCGCGCACATTGGCATGGGTTCATGTGGTCGAGGCGCAGAGTTTTCTTGCCGGATATGTCCGCCATGTCCGGCCCGATATGCCTGGTGCGGAAAGGGATGAATATTACCGGCAATTCGCAGTGATCGCGCGCGCATTGGGGGCGGACCCCGTGCCTGAAACCCGCGCAGAGGCTGATGCGATCTTTCGCGAATTGCGCGGCGATCTACGCGCCACTCCCGAAGCGCGCGAAGTGGCGCAATTGGTTCTAACTCAGCGCCCTCCCGGCACGCCTCCCGGTGTGCAAGCAATGTTGGGGGCAGAGGCGGTGTCCATGCTGCCTGATTGGGCGCGCGGAATGCTGCGGTTGCAGCGCCCTCGCCTGACTGCCCTGCCAGCGCGCGCGGCGACATCAGCCGTTGGACGAACATTGCGCTGGGCATTCAAGCAAAACTGAACGCCGGATTTTCGCCATCCTCTGATACACTTGGCCCGCTGAGTCGCTGACGAAGGAGGCGTTTGTGTATGTAGCTATTGCCGTGCTGTCCGTGCCTGAGGGCAATCGGGACGAATATCAAAAAGCCGCGCAATTCATGGCCGACTGGTCGATGAGCCAGGGCGCATTGGAAGTCATGGAATTGTGGGAAGCCAATGTGCCGACAGGCAAAACCACCGATCTTCGCAAAGCTGTTGCTGCACAAGATGGCGAGCAGATTGTCGCAGGATGGGTGATCTGGCCGGACAAGGAAACGCTCACCAAAGCGCAAGAGGCCATGGGACGCGGCGAAGGGTTCGAAGGCTATCCTGAAGGCGATCCTCCGTTCGATCCGGCGCGCATGATTTTTGGCGAATTTACTCCCGTTTTGACCAGAGGACGCGGCTGAAATGGCTGAATTCACATTCTACACTGTTGCGATGAGCCGGGGGCAGATTTCGCGCTGGGCTTTGCACGAAGCGGGAGCGGACTACGCCTCTGTGGTGTTTGATTGGGCCACGCGGCCCGATAGTTTCAAAGACATCAATCCGATGAACAAAGTCCCCGCTCTGGTGCATCATCAAGGCGGCCAAGACCATGTCATCACAGAGGCGGCTGCGATCAACCATTACCTTGCAGAAACGCATCCCGATAAAGACCTTCTGCCACAACCCGATGAGATGGCGGCCTATTTCCGCTGGATGTTCTTTGCAGCCGGACCGCTTGAACAGGCTCTTCTGGCGAAAGCTCTTGGTTGGGAAGTGTCCGAAGATCGCACCCGGACGGCAGGTTTTGGCACTCTGGAACTCGCTCTTTCTGCGATGAAAGACTGGCTTACTCATAACGATTTTGCTGCGGGGTCGCGTTTCACAATGGCCGACACATATGTCGGCAGCCAATTCGTGTGGGGTCTTAGGTTCGGCTCGATCCCTGAAAGCCCTGCGTTCAAAGCCTATGTAGAGCGCATCACCCAGCGGCCTGCCTATAGTGAGGCAAATGCGATCGATGCTGCGCTGATTGAACAGGCGGGCAGCTAGGTCAAAGCACGGCTTTTCTGGAGCAGTTGATAGGCCTCAACCACCTTACCCAGCCGCGCCTCGTATTTGCGATCCCCGCCATTTCGGTCGGGGTGATAGCGGCGCACAAGCTCTGAATAACGCCGCCGCAATCGCCTTTTGTCAGTGCCTGTGCCCAGGCCCATAACTTCCAGCGCTTCGGCTTCGTCTTTGGAAAACCGCCCATCCATGGCCATTGCCGCCTCGCGCTGGGCTTTGCTTTTGATCCCCGCCGCGCGCGCAGAAATCGCATCGAGCGGATCGTTGAAATCGGCCCAGCGCGGCATACCGTCAACATGGACTTTGGCCGAAAAACCCGGGCTTTCAGTGCGCCATCCCGACATTGGCGATTGCGCGGCGAGGATTTCGTCCGCACTCATCCCCTCGAACCAATCATAGCCCGCGTTGAATTCGCGCACATGCTCAAGGCAGAACCAGCGCCATGTGCCCGGCCCATCAAACCCCGCAGCACGGTGACCGGGCGCGCGAAATTCTCCGGCCTCGGTGCAACCGGGCCGTTCGCATTGCCGATGCGCGCCTTCATGGCGGCCATGAAATCGGGATTGAGCCATTAAGAGCTTGAGAATGGTGCCTCATATGCCAAATGCCAAGACTTGCAATTCGGGAAACACACAAATGGTTGGACATATAGCTGACGAAATGAGCGAGCTTTTGACGCAGGCCTTCGCGCCGACGCGGCTTGAGATTATCAATGACAGCGCCAGCCATGCTGGCCATTCGGGCGATGATGGATCAGGCGAATCGCACTTTACCATCGTGATAGAGGCCGCCCAGTTCGCAGAAATGACGCGCCTCGCCCGGCAGCGAGCGGTGATCGCAGCACTCGGCGATATTGTTGGCGGGCGAGTGCATGCGGTCGCGATCAAAGCTGGCGTGCCCACAGGGTGAGCGAACCTGCAGCCGGTCCCTTACGCATCCGCCGATCCGCGCGCATCATCGTGCTCGATCCGCAGACCCGCGCATTGATGTTTCGTTTTGATGTGCCGGGCCGTGCGCCTTTTTGGGTAACGGCCGGCGGTGAATGCGAAGCTGGTGAGACGTTCGAAGACGCCGCGCGGCGTGAATTGCTGGAGGAGACCGGCATCATTGCTGATCCGGGGAAGCAAATCGCGCGCACCACTCCGCAATTTGTCACGGTCGAAGGCGAGCCTGTGCAAGCCGATGAACGCTATTTCCTCATTCGCGTAGACGATGCGGCTATCGATACAGCGCGCCACACCCCGCTTGAACAAAAGGTGATGACGCAGCACCGCTGGTTCACATACCGCGAATTGGGCGAATGGCCTGAAGCAATATTTCCGGAAAATATCGCCGCCATTATAAAAAGGAATATTTCAAGCTGATTGCCCTTCGCGCACTTTCTGTTACGCATTACAACAGTTTGGGGCCAGAATTCTGGGGGAGCACATGGATTACACCGATAAGACGGTCTGGATAACAGGCGCATCATCGGGAATTGGCGCAGCGCTCGCGCGGGATTTAGCGGGCCGCGGCGCGCATCTTGTGCTTTCAGGGCGCGATGAAAGCCGGCTTGCTGCGGTCGCAGCCGATTGCGGCGAAACGCTGATCCTGCCCTTTGACGTTCGCGATGATGCCGCGCTGGCCGATGCCACCGAAAAAGCAATTGCTTGGAAAAGCGGTGTTGATCTTGCTTTTGCCAATGCCGGTGTGTCGCAGCGGTCCAGGGCGCTCAAGACCGACATGCAGGTTTACCGCGATATTATCGATATAGATCTGACCGCACAAATCGCTTTTTGCCAAGGGCTTATCGGCCATATGGCAGATCGCGGATCAGGTGGTATTGCGCTCATTTCCTCAATCGCGGGCAAAGTGGGTGTGCCTATGCGAACGGCCTACTCAGCGGTGAAATTTGGCCTTGCTGGATATGGCGATGCCCTGCGCGCAGAATTGTCGCAAACGGGTGTGAGTGTTCATGTCATCTACCCAGGATCAGTCGCCACCGATGTCGCACGCAATGCGCTTGTCGGTGATGGCCATAAGAGGGGCCGATCTGACAGAGTGATTGATGAAGGAATACAGGCTGAAGATGCAGCCAAAACCATGCTCGACGAAATTGCCGCGGGCACCCGGGAAATTATCGTGGCGCAAGGGTCTGAAGAGGCGATGGGCGAATTGCGCCGCACTCCCGAGGAATTGATGGATCAGGTCGCAGGCATGGTCGCGGCGGGATATATGGAGAAAATGGAAGCCTGAAAAACAGGCAAGACTGGGTCGTAACATTATGTTTTCTCGCAATTTCAAGCCATCAGCTAAGCTCGCGCCCTATGTCCGGGATTATTACATCTTCCAGGCGCCTTTGCCTGACAATCACGTGATTGAGGATTTCCTGCTGGCAGAAACCGCCTTTGTCCGGTGCCTGATCACAGGTGACTGGCGCGGCGGCGATGCGCCTGAGGAATTGTCGCGCGCGGGCTATGCCCTGTTTTCAGGTGCAAACAGCCGCCCATACAAGGTTCGACTTACCGGCAGCCTTGATAATATCGGTATTGCCTTTCGCCCCGGCGGATGGCGAGCATTGTTTACCCAATCCCATGCGGATTTTGCCGACGATATGCTCGCGCTGCGCGATATCTGGGGACCGCTGGCAGACACATTGCATGAAGAGGCCGCCCGCGCGCCCGACGATGAAACAAAGATCGCAATCGTCGAAGATATCCTCACACGGAGGCTGGACGAGATTGGCAGCTATCATGTCGATGAGGCGATGACCTTGTTTGAACGCATATCGCGTCAGGACAGCACGATCCGAATTGATGAGGCGGCGCAGCGAATCGGGCTTTCGGTTCGCCAGATGGAGCGGCGCTGCAAGTATCATTTCGGGCTTACGCCTAAGGCCGTTCTAAGGCGCAGCAGGTTCCTTGATATGGCAGCGGCTATTCGCGGGTTCAGCAGCCCCAACGATCAAGTGCTTGCCGAATTGCGATATTTCGACGATTCTGCATCTTAACAAGGAATTCCGGATGTTTGCGCATATGACGCCGGGCCAGTTTAAAGAGGCCGAAACGCCTCTGCAAACCGCCGGGCTGCGCTTTCGCGAAAACAGCCGATATGACGATTAGGGCCTGCTTGCGGGCCGCAGACACATGAGGAACGGCCTGCATGGAACAAAAGCGCGTTGAACTTGCCAATGGCATCCATCTGGACGTGATCGACGAAGGGCCGGTTGATGCCCCGCCCCTGATTTTTCTTCACGGATTTCCAGAAAGCCACCGGACATGGCGCCACCAGATTGCGCATTTCAAGGATCGCTTTCGCTGCATTGCGCCCGATCAGCGCGGTTATCGCGGGTCGTCCAAACCTCAAGAGGTTAGCGCATACACGCCTGACAAGCTGATCGGCGATGTCTTCCTGCTGGCCGATGCGCTGTCTTTATCCAAATTCACGATTGTCGGCCATGATTGGGGCGGCGCGATTGCCTGGGGCGTGGCTTTGGGCGGACAACATATGCGGGTTGAGCGGGCGATTATCGCCAATGCGCCCCACCCTGCAATCTTTCAAAAGCTGCTTTACACCCATCCCGGCCAGCGCGAGGCCAGCCAATATATTCGCGGATTTCGCGATCCCGCCAACGATGCCTTAGTGAAAGATCAGGGGCTCACAGGCCTGATGCTGAAAGAGGTCAGATGGGACCGCCCCAGCGCGATGGAAGCGGATGAGCGTGACGCCTTGCTGCGCGATTGGCAGAACCGCGATGCTGCCTTTGGCATGCTGAATTACTACCGCGCCAGCCCGCTGGTGGTGCCCGCGATGGAAGAGCCGTTTGAATTGCCTGCCGATTTCGTGCCTCTCGATCTGCCGAAATTGACCATCCCGACATTGGTGATCTGGGCTCTGGACGATCTCGCTTTGCCGCCTGAGAACATCGAAGGATTGGACGACATTGTCGAACCATTGATGATAGAGCGCGTGCCGAATTGCGGACATTTTGTGCCGTGGGAAGCCCCTGACAAAGTCAACGCAGCAATGGAAAAATTCCTGCCAATCTAGGCCGCGCGCGTTTTTGCTAGCATCTGGATACGATCCGCGCTATGTTGTTGATATACAAGGAGAAATAAAATGGTATATCATATCCCAGCCGATTGTTGTGATTGCGACTGCACCAAGTGTCAGCAGGGCGCTACGTGTCAGGATTGCGATTGCTGCTGAACGATTGACGAGTGGAGGATGGTGACGTGGAGGGAGGCCCTCCACCCACCCCGTTAGGCACCGCCCCATTCAATCCATGCGCCATGCGGATGGGCGTGCGCCAACAAGGTTGGCGTGCCTGAACCTTCGGTCCCGTCCCAAAACCGCACTTTCAATTCGTGCCGGAAAGTCGCCGGGTCTGTTTCCAGACTGACCCAGGCAAGCGGCATATCTGGCGTTGCGTTTTCGCCCGCTTCGGCAAATGCATCTTCGATAGAATTCTGCGTTTCGCGCGGCATATATTGCCACATAATCGAATGAAACATCGCCTTGGTCGTGCCCGCCATCTGCGGCCGGGCAAGTTCCTGCGCGACAAAACCGGCTGCATCCATCCGCACCAAGTCAGGCGGCGCCTCCTTTGCTAGGGAAATCGCAGCATCAATCCTCTCCATGCGTTCCCCCGCATCGGGCCAGACATAGGCTTTGAGCCGCAAAGCGGCGTCAGGATCGGCCAGATTGATGGGGGCAACGTCGCACCCGTTTACCGACAGGATTGCAAAATCGCTCGGCGGCAGTGGCGGTGTGCCGGTGCCGCGCCATTCGGGCCGGATTTGCATTGGCGATGATACGGGACCGGCCTGCGTGCCGCCCAGATCATAGGAATACCGTTCGATCATGGTGTTGACCCCGGCGCTTGCACCCAGTTCGAACAGATCAAAGCGCGCGCTCACCCGCTGCGCCAGCCACAGCAATCCCGCCATAATGCTGGCAGAACGTCCAGCCTCATTGGTTTGGGGCGGCCCATCAAGCCAAGGGGTCAACTCCGCGTCATGCTGGCGGGCGATATCAAGCACAAGCGCGTCAATCTCACCTTGATCGGTGATCCCGCCTTCGTAAATGGGCTTCAGCCGGGTGTCGCGCCCGCTCAAAACAAGATGGTGCAAACCGCCTGCCACGCGCAGCGGCAGCGCATCTTTCAAGGTCAGCCCTTCCCAACCAGTCATGGCGCGGCCCAATGCGGTGTCGCTATTGCGGATCACCCTAAGCGCTTTAATCATTCTCGCCGTACACGGTGCCCCATTTTTGGCCGCATGATCTGCCTGCCACTGGATCGCGGCATCAAATTCTTGCGTTGCCATAATATCATGCGCGTCCATGCGGCTTAAAACTCCCGTTATACGACCGCCGTTTTGGTTGCCCTTTTTAAGGCCGCACCCTAAGTGCCAGCGCTATGACAACGCCGCCTCCCCTCTCGGCCCAAAGCCAATTGACCTTTGCCATCCCCAAAGGGCGCATTCTTGATGAAGCGCTGCCTGTTATGAAGGGTTGCGGCATCGTGCCCGAAGATGGCTTTTTCGACAAGGCCAACCGCAGCCTCTCCTTTGACACAAACCGCGCAGATATGCGCCTCATCCGCGTGCGTGCTTTCGATGTGGCGACCTTTGTCGCGCATGGCGCTGCGCAGCTGGGGATTGTGGGATCTGACGTGATCGAAGAATTTGATTACGATGATCTGTATGCGCCGGTTGATCTCGATATCGGGCATTGCCGCCTCTCTGTCGCGCGGCGCGCCGATGATACAGTCCCTATCGAAAGCGCAAGCCATCTGCGCGTTGCGACCAAATATCCCAATCTAACGCGGCGACATTTTGAAAGTCAGGGCGTGCAGGCTGAATGTGTTAAGCTGAATGGCGCGATGGAACTGGCCCCTTCGCTCGGTTTGGCAGGGCAAATTGTCGATCTGGTTTCAACCGGCGCCACTTTAAAGCAGAACGGACTTGTCGAGGTTAGCCGCATTCTCGATATTTCCGCGCGCTTGATCGTCAACCGAGCCGCACTGAAAACCGATCCGCGTATTGCCGAACTCGTCACCCGTTTCCGCGACAATGCGCGGTGCAGCGATGAAAAAGGCTGCGTGATGCAACAACTCTCCACCCTTGATCCCGATTTCGAGGCAAAGTTTGCGCGGCTAGTCAACGCTCGGCGCGATAGCGATGGCGATGTCGCGGGCCAGGTTCAGGGCATTTTGAGCGCGGTCAAAAGCCGAGGCGAAGAAGCGGTGAAAGAGTATACCCAGCGCTTTGATGGCTATGCTTTGTCGCGCGATGAAGACTGGGTCATCACGCCAGACAGGTGCAAGCAAGCATATACCGAAATCGAACCGGAACTACGCGAAGCGCTCGATCTCGCCGCAAGCCGCATCCGCGCCTATCATCTGGCGCAATTGCCCGAAGATCGAGACTACACCGATGATGCAGGCGTAAGGCTGGGTGCGCGGTGGCGGCCAGTTGATGCTGCTGGCTTGTATGTGCCCGGCGGACGCGCGGCTTACCCTTCTTCATTGCTGATGAACGCCATTCCCGCCCGCGTTGCTGGGGTTGAACGCTTGGTCGTAGTCACGCCCACACCAAAAGGGCAATCGAACCCTCTGGTGCTCGCCGCAGCCCATTTGGCAGGCGTTGATGAGATTTGGCGTATTGGCGGGGCGCAGGCCGTGGCGGCTCTCGCCTATGGGACTGACCGGATCCGGCCCGTTGACGTCATCACCGGCCCCGGCAATGCCTATGTCGCCGAAGCCAAGCGCCAGCTTTATGGCCGGGTGGGGATCGATATGGTTGCTGGCCCGTCTGAAATTCTGGTCATCGCAGATGGCAACAATGATCCTGAGTGGATCGCGGCAGATTTGCTAAGTCAGGCAGAACACGATCCCACTTCGCAATCGATCCTCATCACCGACAATGCGGGCTTTGCAGCCCATGTCGAAGACTGCATTGACGTGCAATTGGCGCAGCTTTCAACAGCCAAAACCGCCAAGGAAAGCTGGGAAGCGCATGGCGCTGTCATCATTGTGAATGACCTTATGGAAGAAGCCCCCGCACTCGCCAACGCGCTTGCCGCGGAACATGTCGAATTGGCTATTGATGAAGCCGAAGCGATGATGGGCCTGATCCGCCATGCAGGCAGTGTGTTCCTGGGACGGATGACACCAGAAGCCGTGGGCGATTACGTCGCCGGGCCCAATCACGTGCTGCCAACCGGGCGGCGCGCGCGGTTTTCCAGTGGCCTATCGGTGCTTGATTTTATGAAACGCACCAGCTTCATCGAGCTTGATGATAGTGCCTTTGCCAAAATCGGCCCTGCCGCTGCTACCCTTGCCCATGCAGAAGGCCTGCCCGCTCATGCCAAAACAATAGAATTGCGCCGCAAATGAACACTTCTTCCCGCTCACAATCGCGCTCTGCAGCCCGATTGGCTGCCGTACAGGCGCTTTATCAGCAGCAGATGGAAGGCACAGCCCTGCCCAAACTGCTCGATGAATTTCACCAGCACAGGCTGGGCCGCGAAGTGGATGATGCCGAATATGAAGGCGAGGTGTTCGCCGATGCAGAGATTGCCTTTTTCGATGATCTGGTGCGCGGCGTGGATGCGCGGCGCGATGAAATTGACGCAACCTTGCTTGCCAAGCTGGCTGATGGCTGGACATTGAAACGGCTCGACAAGACGATGCTGCAAGTTCTGCGAGCTGGCGCTTATGAATTGATAGCGCGCGCTGACGTGCCAAAAGCGAGCGCCATCAGCGAATATGTGGATGTCGCCAAAGCGTTCTTCGATGATCGCGAGGCAAAGTTTGTCAACGGCGTGCTCGACGCTGTGGCAAAGGATGCGCGCGCTTAAGGATCGGCTGCATCTATGAAGGACAACGGTATGTCAACGCGCTGCGCCCACGCATTTTCCTCATGCTCAGCGCCGAAAAATACCCGGCTTTCAAAAGCAGGCAGCTGCCAACCCTGTTTTGCCATCATCGCATCGAATGCCCCGAAATAGGGAGCATAGTATGCATCAAGCGTCGCTGTTCCATGGTCAATGTAGATGCGGTTTCGCGCCGGATCGAGTGCGGTCTTGCTGAAGTATTGGCCAAAGGCTGCCGCAACCTGTGCTGCGCGCTCTTCCGGGTCACCGCCTTCCGGATTGGTCAATGGAAGATGGGTTGAAACCCCGGCGGCCTGGCCAAAAATATCGGGATATTCGGCAATAATATATAAGCTGATTAACCCGCCCATCGAGGAACCCATTACAGCGGTATCCTGCGGCGTGGGCAACGTCCGAAACTGGCGATCAATTTCGCCCTTCAAATCAACCGCGACCACTTTCGCATATGCATCACCGCGCAGCGGCGGTCCCGCCTTCATACCTCCTAAGTCAATCCCGGTCACGCCTCGCTGATAGCTTTCAGGCAGCAAACCAAACAGCTTTTGGGGGAAAAGCGCTTGATATCGGTCTTTGGGGCTGCTTAATCCGACCACAATCCATTCACGCAGATCTGCGCGCCCAGCCATTCGCGTAATTGTCTCGTCTATGCCCCATTCCTTGTCGAAATTGGACAGTCGGCGATCAAACAAATTTTCAGCGTCGTGCATGTAGAGCACCGGGAACCGCTTGTTCGGCTCGCTTTGATAGCTTGGCGGAAGCCAGATCCAGACATGATCGACACCTACATCTTTTGCCGGTGAAAAATCTGGCCACGATACAATCTCGCCAGCCGAAACAATTGGCACATCAGGCTTAAGGGACGGCTGGGTCTGTGCTCCAGCGCACGATGCGAGCACAAATGCGAAAGATGATAAAACGAAACGGAAAAACGTTGGCATTTTCACCTCATATGAATTGGCATGAGCATGCCGTTTTGGCCAAGCAAAGGGAAGAAAATACTCACCCGCTAGCGCCTCTGAATTTGCTCGAAAGGCAAATGCAGTCTAGCGAGCACCGGAAGAAGCAGAAAGTTTGTTCGAAATGAACGAGTTGGAGTTCTGGCATGCGTTAAGCGCGCTGCCCCTGCACACAGGCGCTCGCGGATTGAAAGATGATTGCGCGGTTTTAGAAGTCGGCAGCGAAACGTTAATCCTCACTCATGATGCCATGGCTGAGGGTACGCATTTTCGCGCCGATGCCGATCCTTTCGATGTTGCCTGGAAACTTGTCGCCAGCAACCTGTCAGACCTCGCTGCTAAGGGCGCGGAGCCCGTTGGGGTGTTGCTTGGCTATTCGCTGGGGGACGACGATGCGCGTTTTGCCGAAGGGCTTCGTGCGGTCTTGGAAGAATATGACACACCTTTGCTTGGCGGAGACACCATTTCAGCCAAGGGGCCAAAGACCCATGGCCTCACTGCCATCGGGCTGGCAACGCACACGCCTGTCCCGGCGCGCGGCGGCGCAAATGCCGGTGATGGGGTTTATATAACTGGCCCCTTGGGCGGCGCACTGCTCGGATTTGAAGGTGTCCCCGAATATCTGGAGGCTTTTAACCGGCCCCGCCCATTATTGGCGCAAGGTAAAGCGCTTGCGCCTATGGTCTCCGCGATGATGGATGTGTCGGACGGCTTACTGCTGGATTGCTGGCGATTGGCAACGGCGAGCAACCAAGTTGCGATTGAATTGGAAAGCGCTTCGATCCCGGTCGCTGATAGCACGCGGTTTGATGAATGCATCCGGTGGGGAGATGATTATCAGCTGCTTTTCACAGCTGCCCCCGATGCCACTATACCGGCCGCAGCCTATCGCATCGGAACTGTGACGAAAGCCGATTTCGCGCCGCTTTGGCTCGATGACAAAATTCTTACGCCCGGCGATAATCTCGGCTTCCAGCACAACTAATGCTGCAAGCGCTCCTGCACAAAACGCAAGTTTCCCACGCCCCATGCGCTTTCGTGCTTGTGTCCGAGAATTCTCTCGATAGGTTGCACCGTCTTGGCGCAAGGGATCTGCACTGAGAGATAACGACGGCGGACCCCATTTCTTGCGTTTATCTTCCACGCTTTGGAGAGGGGATTCTTCGTGGACTTAATTCTCATATCAATTGGGCTTGGTGTGCTCGCCATCGTGTATGGCTTTATCACCAGCCGCCAAGTGCTGGGTGCCAGCGCTGGCAATGAAAAAATGCAGGAAATTGCAGGCGCCATTCAAGAAGGTGCACAGGCTTATCTCAACCGCCAATACACCGCGATCGGCATTGTCGGCGTGGTCGTCGCTGTTCTTGTCGGAGTGTTCCTTGGCGCGGTTCCAGCGGTTGGATTTTTGATCGGGGCAATTTTGTCGGGCGTTGCTGGCTATATCGGGATGAACATCTCGGTTCGCTCCAATGTTCGCACCGCTGCTGCGGCTGATACGGGACTTCAGGAAGGGCTAACAATCGCCTTTCGCGCAGGCGCGATCACGGGAATGCTCGTGGCGGGCCTTGCTTTGCTGGCCATCGCGGTGTTCTTTTATGTTCTGGTCGGCCCGATGGCGCTTGAACCCAACAGCCGCACGGTCATTGACGGGCTTGTCGGGCTTGCCTTTGGCGCATCGCTGATTTCGATCTTTGCGCGGCTTGGCGGAGGTATCTTCACCAAAGCGGCGGATGTGGGCGCTGACCTTGTCGGCAAAGTAGAAGCGGGCATTCCTGAGGATGATCCGCGCAACCCTGCCACCATCGCCGATAATGTGGGCGACAATGTCGGCGATTGCGCGGGCATGGCGGCCGACCTTTTCGAAACCTATGTGGTGACCGTTGGTGCAACCATGGTGCTCACCGCGCTGTTGTTTGGAGAGGCACTTGGCGATCTCCTGCTGCCGCTGATGACATTGCCTTTGCTGATCGGCGGGGCGTGTATCGTCACATCGATCATCGGCACCTATTTCGTGCGCCTTGGCGGCGGCACCAATGTGATGGGCGCGATGTATAAGGGCTTCCTTGTCACTGCGGTTCTATCCGTGCCGCTGATCTACCTTGTCACAAGCTATGCTTTGGCTGGCGGTACTGATGGCATGAGCGCCGAGATCGCAAGCGGTATCACCGGCGAAGGCCTCGGCTTTAGCGGGATGGACCTGTTCTATTGCTCGCTGATTGGTTTGGTTCTCACAGGTGTCATCATCTGGATTACTGAATACTACACCGGCACCAATTTCCGCCCGGTGCGGTCCATCGCTAAAGCATCGGAAACAGGCCATGGCACCAATGTGATCCAGGGTCTGGCAATCAGCCTTGAATCGACCGCATTGCCAACCATCGTCATCATTGCAGCGATCATCGGTGCCTATCAGCTCGCAGGGCTTATTGGCCTCGCCTATGGCGCGACCGCAATGCTGGCCCTGGCTGGTATGGTCGTTGCGCTTGATGCCTATGGCCCTGTCACCGACAACGCTGGCGGTATTGCTGAAATGGCGGGTCTGGACGAAAGCGTTCGTGAGAAGACCGATCTGCTTGATGCGGTGGGCAACACCACCAAGGCTGTGACCAAAGGCTATGCCATTGGCTCGGCGGGGCTCGCAGCGCTTGTGCTGTTTGCCGCTTACACCGCTGACCTTCGGGAGTTCTTCCCAGATGCCAATGTCGATTTCAGCCTTGAAAACCCCTACGTGATCGTGGGCCTCCTGCTCGGCGCGCTTCTGCCTTACCTCTTCGGAGCCATGGGCATGACCGCGGTGGGCCGGGCTGCTGGCGATGTGGTCAAGGATGTGCGGGAGCAGTTCCGCGAGAAGCCAGGCATCATGGATTACTCGCAAAAGCCGGACTATGCCCGCACCGTTGATCTCGTCACCAAGGCGGCGATCAAGGAGATGATCGTGCCTTCGCTCCTGCCAGTGCTTGCGCCCATTGTGACCTACTTTGTCATCCTTGGACTGGCAGGTCAGGACAATGCGTTTGCAGCTCTCGGCGCGCTCCTTCTCGGCGTGATCGTTGGCGGCTTGTTCGTCGCGCTTTCCATGACTGCTGGCGGCGGTGCATGGGACAATGCCAAGAAGTACATCGAGGATGGCAATCACGGCGGCAAGGGGTCTGAAGCTCACAAGGCTGCCGTGACAGGCGACACTGTGGGCGATCCTTACAAGGACACCGCAGGTCCGGCGGTGAACCCGATGATCAAGATCACCAACATCGTCGCGCTGCTGCTGCTCGCTGCCCTCGCGCACTAGAGCGGTTAGCCAAACCCAAAGACAAGGCCCCGCTGCACTCCGGTGCGGCGGGGTCTTGTGCATTGGGAGAGTGCGTATCAGCACATCCCATTTCGAACCCACCTGCGCTTGACCTAGCCCCGCACCCACCGCATGGGCATCCGCTATGACCGACAGCCCAACCCCTCAGCAACTCGTCCAAGACCTCATCCGCTTGCTCACCACCCAAAAGCGCGCCGCTGATGTCTATGAAGGCGCTCAGCAAACCGATGGCTTTGGCCGCGTCTTTGGCGGGCAAGTGCTTGCCCAGGCCCTGCAAGCTGCCCAGGCCAGCGTGCCCCACACCAAGACCGCCCATTCGCTTCACGCTTACTTCCTGCGCGGTGGACGCGAGGGGGTGCCGATTGAGTACCGGATCGAGCGCGACTTTGACGGGCGCAGCTTTGCCAATCGCCGTGTTGTCGCAGCGCAGGAGGACGACCAGGGCCGCGCCGTCCCCATCCTCAACCTCACTGCCTCATTCCAAACGCCTGAGGATGGGTTGAGCCATGAAGACAGCCCTATGCCCGATGTCGCCCCGCCCGATACGCTCAAGACCGATATGGAGATGCGCCGGGCCATGATCGATACGATGGATCAGCTGACAGAGGGCCAGCGCGCCCTGATGCTGCGGCCCCGTCCGATCGAGATGCGCACGGTTGACCGGCTTCACTGGATGAACTCCGAACCCAAACCGCCGCGCGCGCACAGCTGGTTCAAGACCGCCGCCCCCATCACGGGAGAGGCTGACACCCCCGCCCTGCACCGCGCCATCATCACCTATGCCAGCGACTACACCCTGCTTGGCACCAGCGCCCTGCCCCATGGCCTCAGCTGGATGCGCGGAGAGCTGGTGGGCGCCAGCCTTGACCATGCGATCTGGTTCCACCGTGATGCGCGCGCCGATGACTGGCTGCTTTATGTCACGGATGCCCCGTGGTCTGGCGCGGGCCGCGGCTTCAACCGGGGGCGCATCTTCAACCAATCGGGCGATCTTGTGGCCAGTGTTGCCCAAGAGGGGATGATGAGGAAGCGCAAAGGCAAAGGCAACAGCAAGGCTTGAACAGCCGCCGCCTCAGCTCACCGCACCTCCACTCAACTCGTCGCTCGTCATGCACACATGGACCGCATGTTACACGGTCTTAGCGCAATAATCAGATCGATCACACAGGCCCGTATTGATCGCCTCACTCGATCAAAAGCGCCCGCATCGCCCTAACAATATCAAAGAACAGCGCGCGCAATACACCAGCACTCGCAAGTAGGAAAACGCAGCGCGCGTCCCCCAACTTCCCCTCGCGCCGCTCTATTTCGGCCCTGCCTCCACCGTGCCTCCAGCGGCCCAGCGCTCTCCCCACTTACGCCTGTAAGGTTCGCGTTAACCTTGCTTTTTTGCTTCTCAATTCAGCTTTCGCCCTTATCTTCAAACCCATGGAGATCGTTGCAATCGTCCTGGGCCTGGCGCTGATTATGCTTGGAATTGAGCTGCTTGCCCCCGGCAGAGCTTGGCCCAAAACCGCCGGATGGTGGGCGCGCGCTCTCGCGCTCAATGCGGTGCAGGTTGCGATGGTGTTCATCGCCGGGCTGACATGGGACAAATGGCTGGCAAACTGGTCGATCTGGAATGCCGAAGCCGCTTTTGGCCAGACAGGCGGCGCCATTTTCGGATACCTCGCCATCACCTTCATCTATTACTGGTGGCACCGCGCGCGCCATCAGGTCCCGTTTTTGTGGCGCATGTTCCACCAGATCCACCACAGCCCGCAGCGTCTGGAAGTCGTCACCAGTTTCTACAAACATCCGGCAGAAATCTTCGCCAATGCAGGATTGTCGAGCTTTATCCTCTATGTGCTCTGCGGGCTTGGACCAGAGGCGGCGGTCTATGCCATCCTGCTGACCGGGATTGCCGAACTGTTCTATCACTGGAATGTCAAAACGCCCTATTGGCTGGGCTTTATCATCCAGCGGCCCGAAAGCCACTGCGTCCATCACAAGCAAGGCCATCACCGGCAGAATTTCTCAGATCTGCCGATCTGGGACATGCTGTTTGGTACATTCCACAATCCGCGCGAATTTAACGAGGCTTGCGGTTTTGCTGATAATCGCGAGCTGAAACTGGGCACAATGCTGATCGGCGGCGATGTCCATGCAGCGCGGCATAGATCGCAGGAACGCCCCGGTTCATGAGCGCGCTGAAATCAGCGATAGCGCCCGCCGTCCTGATCGCGATTGGCTGCGTTCAGATGGTCGGCGATGCGCTGGAATTGCCAGTTGTGAAAGCCGTGGGCGCGGCCTCTGTCGCCTCGCCTGCACCCAAGGTTTTCACTGCGCATCAGGGGTTTGAAACCTATTCTTCGCAATTTATTCTAAGCTGGCGAGACAAAACAGGCGCGGGGCGCAAACTGGTTTTGACCCCGCAAAACTATGCCGGCGTGCGCGGGCCGTATAATCGCCGCAACGCTTACGGTGCGGCACTCTCCTATGCGCCTGTCCTCAATTCAAATGAGCTGAGCCGCCCGATGCTGGAGGCCGCAATCGAGCACACCTTTTGCGGCAATTCCACCGCGCTTGAGGAGATCGGTCTGGACCGTGATGATGTCGATGGCCCGGTCCAGTTTCGCCTGATCCCGCGCCAGACATTGCCCGCGAACCATCCGTGGAAACTCGAATATGAAGTGACCTGCGATGCTGAGTAAGTGGGGGCCGAGTAATTGGGGCGCTAACGATTGGACAGGCGGACAATACAGTATCTTTCGCGTGCTGTTCGGGGCCTATCTGTTTGTCCATTTCGCCTATCTGGCCCTGTGGGCGCCTGACATCTTCTCCAATGCTGGGATGCTGCCCGATGCACAGCTCAGCCCGCTCATCATCGCCTTTCCCAATGTGCTGGGCGTGATCGACAGCCCGGCCTTTGTCACCGGACTTGCCATCGCGGCGGCGGCGGCATCGGTGCTGTTTGCAGCCGGAAAATGGGACAAATGGGCCGCGATCTTCATGTGGATTGTGCTGGCGAGTTTTCTGGGCCGAAATCCGCTCATATCAAACCCCGCCATGCCCTATGCCGGGTGGATGCTGATTGCCCATGCGTTCATCCCGTCAAAGCCGTTTTGGTCATGGCCTGCGCGCGGGCGCGCTGATCCGGACGGCGGGTGGCATATGCCTGCTGGCGTGTTCTTTGCCGCGTGGGTCGTGCTTGCGCTGACTTACAGCTATTCCGGCTATACCAAGCTGCTCAGCCCCAGTTGGGTATCGGGCGATAATGTCCAATATGTGCTCGACAATCCGCTCGCGCGGGATTGGTTCGTGCGCGACATCGCTTTGGCAGTGCCCGATGCGGCGCTGAAAGCGCTCACATGGTTTATCCTCGGCATTGAGCTGCTCTTTGCCCCGCTTGCGCTGATCAAGCGGCTGCGCCCATGGCTGTGGGGCGGGATGCTGGCGGTGCAGTTTGGGTTCTTACTGCTGCTGAATTTCCCCGATCTGACGATCGCGATGCTGCTGTTTCACATGTTCACGTTCAACCCGGCATGGCTGCGGGCCAAACCGCTGGAAGACACCGTGCTGCATTTCGATGGCACCTGCGCCTTGTGCCATGGCACGGTGCGGTTCCTGCTGGCAGAGGAAACACCCGGTGAATTGCGCTTTGCCGCCTTGCAGGATGGCGCATTGGAGGCGGCGATTGGGCGCGACCGGGTTGAGGCACTGGGCGATACGATTGCGGTGCAAACGCCGGATGGGCGCGTTCTGACAGAGGCCGCTGCGGTAGCCTATCTGCTCGACCATTTGGGCGGGCTGTGGCGATTGGTGGCTTGGGGCCTGCGCGCTTTGCCGAACCGCTTTGCAAACGCCGCCTATCATTTCGTCGGAGATCGCCGCTACCAACTCTTCGGGACCAAGGCAAATTCCTGCCCGCTCATGCCAGCCGAAATGCGCGCTCGGTTTCTATAAGCGCGCCGCCCCTTCCCCCGATGCCTGCTGTGCGCTAGCCTCTCGCGTGGGAGACACCATCAATGCACATCACACGCCAACCGCCTGTCAAAACCAGCCTTGAACCCTCAAACCACCCCTATCTGTCGGGCGCATGGACCCCGCTTCATGAAGAGGTGGACGTGGATGAGCTGGAAGTGATCGAGGGCGAAATTCCGGCTGACATGGACGGGATTTACCTGCGCAACACCGAAAACCCCGTGCACCAGCCGCTTGGCCGTCACCATCCCTTTGATGGCGATGCGATGGTGCATCAGGTGAACATTTCGGGCGGGCGCGCGAGCTATCGCAACCGCTTCGTGCGCACCGCCTGTTTCGAAGCCGAACAGATCGCAGGCGGCGCGCTATGGGGCGGATTGATGGACCCGCCAAAACTGTCGAAACGCCCCGGCTTTGGCGCGCATGGCAGTCTCAAAGACACCGCCTCAACCGATATCATAGTGCATGCAGGGGTGGCGCTGGCGACGCTCTATCAATGCGGGGAAGCCTGGCAGATGGACCCGGTGACTTTGGAGAACCTTGGCAAGGCATCATGGGGGCCATTGGACGGCGTATCCGCCCATCCCAAAGTGGATGAGGAGACGGGCGAATGCATGTTCTTCAACTATTCCAAACACGCGCCTTTCATGCATTACGGCGTCGTGGACCGCGCGGGCAAAATCGCGCATTACGTGCCCGTTCCGCTTCCCGGCCCGCGTCTGCCGCACGATATGGCGATCACCAAGAACTGGTCGATCCTCAACGATATGCCGCTGTTCTGGGATGAAGAGCTGCTCAAACGCGATATCCACGCCGCGCGCATCCACGAAGGCGTGCCCAGCCGGTTCGCGCTGATCCCGCGTTATGGCAGTGCGGACGACATCCGCTGGTTCGAAGCCGCGCCCACTTATGTCCTCCACTGGACCAACGCCTATGAAGAAGGCGATGAGGTCGTGCTCGAAGGGTATTTTCAGGACAAGCCTATGCCCGACCCAATCGCGGAAGCGGGTGAATATGGGCATATGATGGCCTATGTGGATGAGCATTCCTTCCTGCCCAAACTCCACCGCTGGCGCTTCAACCTTGCGACCGGCGATACGCGCGAGGAACGCCTGTCGGACCGCATCGTCGAATTTGGCATGATCAACCCTGCATACCTGATGCGCAAGAGCCGCTATGTCTGGTCCACCACGGCCAAGCCGGGCTGGTTCCTGTTCAACGGCTATGTCCGCCACGACACCGAAACGGGCGAGGAGCAAGTGTTCCAATTGCCCGACGGCGTCTATGCCAGCGAAAGCCCCATGGTGCCGAGGAAGGGTGGAGCATCAGAAGATGACGGCTATCTCATCACGTTCCTGATTGATGAGAACAAGGGCACGTCCGAATGCGCCATCATCGATGCAAGCGACATCACCAAAGGCCCCATCTGCCGCCTCGCTTTGCCGCACAAGATATCAAGCGGGGTGCATTCAACCTGGGTGGAACATTCGCAGCTCAACGCCGACGCCGCATTCAAACAAGACCTCTCAGCCAGCGCCGCAGCTTAGCCCGCTTCGCCTGCGATCCGCCGAAATTTCCCAAAGTTTTCGCAACTCTTGCGCGGTCCGCGCATTGAACCCATATGAACCACGAGATTTTCAAACAGAGGGCACCCACATGGCTTATCAAGTAATCGACCTTCCCTATTCCGACACCGCTTTGGCCCCGGCCATTTCGGCCGAAACGCTGTCATTCCACCATGGCAAGCACCACCAGGCCTATATCGACAAGATGAACGCAGCCATCGAAGGCACCGATCACGCCGATGCCGCGATGGAAGACATTGTCGCTGCTGCTCGCGGCAGCAATCAGGGCCTGTTCAACAACGCCGCGCAAAGCTGGAACCACGCCTTTTACTGGAATTCCATGGCCGCCGAAGAAACCGCGCCGTCAGATGATCTGAAAGCGAAAATCGACGAAGCTTTCGGTTCTGTTGACGAGCTGAAAAAGCAACTCAAAGATCGCGGCGCGGGCCACTTCGCCAGCGGCTGGGTCTGGCTCGCTGAAAAAGACGGCAAGCTGTCCATCGAAGAAACCCACGATGGCGACACTCTGGCTGATAGCGATTTCAACCCGCTTTTGACCGTGGATGTGTGGGAGCACGCCTATTACCTCGACCACCAGAACAAGCGCCCCGCTTATCTGGACGCCGTGGTCGACAACAAATTGAACTGGGCCTTCGCCAGCGAAAACCTCGCCCGCGGCAGCGCTTGGACCTATCCGAAGTAAGCGACTAAAATCGCAATGCAAAAAGGCCGGTTCGCATAGCTAGCGAGCCGGCTTTTTTGTTGGGCAGAGAGCTTTGTCTCAAGAAACATGCATGTTGATTGGCTGGACTTGAGTGGAGCTGCGACTTTCCGGTTTGGGGAATGAACACCGAGACAGCAGTCGCTTTGCAAATCAAACCGTAATGACTGCAAGCGACTCAATTGCTGCCGCCACGAAACACCCATTTTCGCCTGTCGATTGAAGTCGATGTCGACCCTTGGCCTCGCAACTTAGCGGGAGCGGTGTGAGCCATAAGGGATTCCGGCCCCATGCTGCTCTTTGGGAAGGCGAATTCCCATTGTGCTGACAAGAATAGCACGCACACAGAACGGCCTTTTTGCAATTGACTCGCAAGAGCAACTCTATCAAGAGGCTCAGCGTTCGAATGCAGAAGGGGTCATCACTTGCTCAAACCAAACACCACGCCGCTAAAATTAGTATTATTGGCGTCCACTTGCGTCGCCACCAGCGCCCATGCGCAAGAAGCGCAGGATGCAGGTTCATCCGAAGACGAAGGCACGATCATTGTCACCGGTGAGGTTTCCACATTTGGCGCAACAAAGTCTGAAACGCCAATCCTAGAAACCTCTCGCTCGGTATCGGTAATCACCAATGATGCATGGCGCGAGCGTGGCGCGCTCACCCTTGATGACACATTGAATTACACCGCTGGTGTGGTTGGCGACACATTTGGCTTCTCGACTCGGGGAGACTTCCCACGGGTTCGAGGTCTCGATGTCCCTGAATATCTCGACAACATCCAGGTGCTGTTTGGTTTCTACAACAACGCCCGCTCTGACATTTATACGCTTGAACAAGTCGAAGTCCTCAAGGGACCAGCGTCCGTTCTCTATGGCCAAGGATCGCCTGGCGGTATCCTCAACACGGTGAGCAAGCGTGCTGGGCCTGACAATATCGGCAGCGAAGTGTTCGTTGAGTACGGCACATTCGACCGCGCGCAAGTTTCTGCCGATATCGGTGTCGATCTCTCCGGTGATGGAACGCTCACCGGTCGGCTTGTCACGCTTTACCGCGATGCCGATACGCAGGTTGATTTCGTGAATGACGACGCATTTATCATCGCGCCGTCGATCACTTTCGATAACGGCCAAACTGCGCTTACAGTTCTAGCCAACTACACGGACCGGGAAAGCGACACAGCGCATCAGTTTTTGCCCTTGGCAGTGACAGCATGCGCCAGCAGCGATGTCGCGGTTTCCGAACCCAACATTTGCTCTGGTGGTATTACAGAGGAAGTTGGCGCGTCGCTTTACGTAGGGGAACCGGCTTTCAATCGCTACGATAGCGAAAGCTTCTCGCTCACCGGGTTTCTCCAACACCAATTCAGCGACGCCATCGGGTTCGAAGCGACCGCTCGTTACCGCGACAACAGCGCCGATTACAGCCAGACATGGGTGTCGTTCCTTGGCGATGGCACTCCGCGAGTATTGGCTGATGGCACGGCGGTCGGACGCAGTTGGTATGACGCCCCTGCAAGCTCTGATCAGTTCGCGATAGACGGACGCTTCCGCGCTCAATTCTCAACCGGTGCGATTGAGCATGAGGTGCTCGCAGGCATCAACTACCAGACAATTGACACCCTGCTGGATGCTGCGTTTCTCTATGCGCAGCCGACCACCTTCAACGTCTTCAACCCGGTTTATGATGGGTCGGAAATCCCCGGTGATGCCCTGTTTGAGGCAGCGCGGGCGAGAAGCGTAAATGAGATCGATACGGTCGGATACTACATCAACAATCAGATGACCGTCGGGAATCTCGTCCTGAATGCAGGCGTTCGATTTGATGAGTTGGAAACTGGTAACGGCACCACCACACAAGATGATGATGCCACTAGCCTGAGTTTTGGCGCGCTCTACAAGACCGATATCGGCCTCAATCCTTATGTCAGTTATGCCGAGAGCTTTCAGGCCGTGGTTGGCAATGACACGGTCACCAACGAGCCCTTGCTGCCGCAGGAAGGTAAGCAGATCGAAGTCGGGGTGAAGTTCCAACCGCGCGGAACGCGCACTTACATCACGGCTGCATATTTCGACATTGAACAATCCAATCTGCCCAACCCGGCGGCCTTGCCCAACGCCTCCTCGCAGCAGGAAGGAGTTGCGAAAATCAGTGGCTTCGAAATTGAGGCTACGACCGCCATCGGGGATGTGTCGATCGACGCAGCCTTCAGCATCATTGATACGCAAGACCCAGACGGCGTTCGCTTCCCAAGTGTGCCGGAAGTGCAGGGTTCGGCCTGGATCGCATGGAAGCCTTCGTCAGAGCAACTGGATGGGTTGGTTATCGGCGCTGGCATCCGCTACGCCGAGGGCAATGAAAGCAGCGGCACAGCTTTTCTTGCCGCCAACGGTTTTGCGCCGACGCCGGTCTTGATTGAAACCGATGGCTACACCGTCTTCGATGGTTTGATCGGCTACAGCTTTGATCGGTACTCCATCACGCTGAATGCGCGAAACATCTTTGACAGCGAGTTTTACGGCACCTGCCTGTCGCGCGGAGACTGTTTCCCCGGCGAAGGGCGCACAATCCAGATCCGCGCTGGCGTCCGCTTCTAAGGGGCTCGCATTGTGTTGATCTGGCAAATCCTGGGATTGGCGCTGGCGGCGATGGGCGTTTGCTCGCTCTATTTCGCATGGCAGCGCAAGGCGCGCAGTTGGCCGCTCGTGGTGGCCGGATGGGTGCTGATCTTAGGCTCGATCATCGCATGGAGCCAGACCAGCGGCGTCGACAAGGGACCAGCCTTGGGTGTTGTCGCGGTCATACTGGTCGCTTTGATCGCGATTATCGCAGCCGCGATCAAAGCGCCGGTAAAGACGCGCCGCACGATCACACCTCGCCAGCCACAGCAAAGCGGGCAAGCCAGTGTCTGGCATGAGGGATTGTCCATCACGGCATCAATCCTTGCGATTGCAATCCTTGCCCTGATTGCTGCCCTTGCGAGCTGCACGGCCATGTTCATGGCTGGCCGTGCTACGGGATTGGAGCACACGGCCAATCTCACAATTTCGATGTTTGCCTTCCCGATGGCTTGGGCGGGGCTTGCGACTTTCATCGGCTATTCGACGAGCACGTTTTTGCGGGCAGCCGTGCTGCTTGGGCTCGCCTGTATCTCGGCGGCGATCATACTTGTAACTATGCAAGGGGGCGGCTGAGATGTCAGCGTCAAACTCAAAAGCATCGGCAACGCGCGTGGCAAAGTCGCTTGAGGCGCACAGCCTGATCGCGGTTATCTTTGGCGGGCTGATTTACATCCTTGCCGTCACCGGCACCCTTTCGGTGTTCAATCATGAATTTCAGCGTTGGGAACAGCCGAACGTGCCAGAGATGGAGAGCATCTCTCCAAAGGCGGCTGAAATGGCGGCGCTGGCGGTGTTCAGAAGCGAAGAAACGCCGACGACGCACCTTTATGTGAACTTCCCGCAGGCGGATTTGCCGCGCACGGTCATCACAACGGATACGCAGGCGTTCTTCGCTGCGCCCGACGGCACGATCGCTGCGAAGGAGGCGTTTCCTTGGACGCAGTTCCTGCTCGACCTGCACTATTATTTGCACTTGCCGCAAATCCTTGGCCTCACCGTCGTGGGAGCATTGGGCGCGATGCTCATCGCAATGTCGTTTTCGGGCTTGCTGGCTCACCCGCGCATCTTTCGTGACGCGTTTACATTCCGCAGGGGTGCGGGGCGTCTAACGACTGTTGATCTGCATAATCGTCTGAGTGTTTGGACGCTGCCGTTCCATCTATCCAATGCTCTAACGGGCGCCATACTTGGCCTCGCCAGCATTTTGGCTTTCGCCATTGCTGCGGCTGGCTTCAACAATGACACTGGCGCCGTCTTCAATCCAGTCTTTGGTACTGAGCCGGAAGAGAACTCGGCCCCTGCCGAGGTGGCAACGATAAGCACGCCTTTGACATATATGGCGCGCGAATTTCCCGATCTCGATGTCACCTATTTCATCTTGCACGACCCAGGGACGGCGGGACAACACAGTTCCATAATCGCGGAGCACCGTGATCGTTTGATCTTTGGTGAGTACTACAATTTCACCTCAGAGGGAGACTATGAGGGGAATGTTGGAATATCCGACGGAACGGTTGGCCAGCAGATCACTGGGGCCGTTTACAATGTGCATTTCGGCAATTGGGGCGGGTTGCTGGTTAAGTTGGCCTATCTGATTTTCGGCGTGGGCCTTTGCGTGATTATAGCCAGCGGCTTGAGCATTTACTTTGCAAAACGTGAAGCGAACGGCAGGCCAGCGCCGAAACTCGCTGCGGTTTGGACAGGTCTCATTTGGGGCACTCCTGCAATGCTCGCCGCAACTCTTGCAGCGGCGCTAACGGGTTCGAGCAGTGGAGGTTTGGTGGCCATCTTCTGGATAGGCCTTCTCGCTACCCTGATCATTGCAGGTTTTATCGGACGCGAAAAAACGCAAACATTTGGTCGCACATTTATGCTGACGAGCTTGGTCTTAGTGCTCGCCATTTACACTGGACGATATGGCATGAGTGCCTTTTCCAATGCTGGCCTTAGCATCTCGCTATTGGGCGCTGTCTTGGCTGCGGGATTGGGCTGGTGGAGCTTGAACGCGCGCAAGAACCGACCCCGTGGCCATTCACTGGCAGGCGAAGCCGCAGCACCGTCGGCCAAATGATGAAAACGGTTCTAAAAGTTTGAGCCGGCTTTGGTCTGGCAGCACAAAGGCTCTCCATTTACTCGCCACAGCTTACCCTAGCGCAGAGCGACCCGATACTCTTGAAGCAAATCAAGGTGAGCTATCAGCAGCAAGCTCAGGCGTTCAATTGACGCGTCCCACGCAATAGCTGAGCGCAAGCTGACTGGAAGGCGTTTGACCGTCATCATACAAGCCACTAATGCGAGTGATTATCAGAATCATTCGCACTTATGATTCGTCCTTGGGGTCACATTCTATGAAAATCAATCTGCTGCTTGCTTCTTCTGCCCTCGCGCTGGCGGGCTCACCGGCTTTGGCGCAGGCTGATATTGATGGCGATGCAGACGCTGAACTGACCGGTGAGATCATCGTAACCGCCCAAAAAATTGAAC
Source organism: Erythrobacter sp. JB1-15 (assembly GCF_057365035.1). Classification (NCBI taxonomy): domain Bacteria; kingdom Pseudomonadati; phylum Pseudomonadota; class Alphaproteobacteria; order Sphingomonadales; family Erythrobacteraceae; genus Erythrobacter; species Erythrobacter sp. JB1-15. Next base: position 2,304,929 of record NZ_CP200295.1, on the reverse strand, counting down.
GGACACTGCAAGACACTAAAGAAAGCATTGCGGTCATCAGTGAGGAGACAATTGAAGCGCAGAACCTGCTCGATATTGAAGATGTTCTGAACCTTACCGCCAACGCGTTTGACTTTGCTGGAGGCGAGAACTTCGGCATTCGCGGGATCACTCAAAACTCGGCATCAACTGGCGGGGGAAGCGGCGAGCTTGCCAGTCTCTACGTGGATGGCGTTGCGCTCACCGGCTTCGCCACTCGCTTCCTCCCAAAAGACCTATGGGATGTTTCCAGCGTAGAGGTCCTGCGCGGCCCGCAATCCACCAATGTCGGGCGCAACGCTTTGGTCGGAGCGCTGGCGGTCAACACCAACCGCGCCAATCCTGATGAGTTCGAAGCAGCCGCACGTCTTGAGTATGGCAACCCCAACAAGCTATCAGCATCTGCACTCATCAACGTTCCATTGGCTGACAATGCTGCGTTTCGTCTGTCAGGCGAGTACGAGGAAACCGATGGCTTTATCTCTAACGTCACGATTCCGGTCGAAAACTTCGATGCGCGCGAGAACGTCAACCTGCGCGGCAAGCTGTTTTTCGAACCAGCGGATGGGCTGACCATTAATGTGACGGGCCAGTATGCTCGCACAGAGCGCGGTCAGGACATCTTTCGCGGCGACCTGCAACCGATCGATAGCCGCATCAGCAGCGCAAATTTGCGCGCCTTTGAAGACTACGAAGGCTATACCGCATCGGTCGATATCAACTATGACTTCGATGAGAATTGGTCGGTGCGATCTGTGACCGCCTATCTTGAAGGCGACTACGAACGCTTCGACGATGATGACGAAGGTCCAGAAGGTGGAAACGCATTTCGCGGACGCACTGCAAGAGATCAAAACTGGTCTCAAGAACTGCGCTTCACTTATCAGTCGGATCGTTTGAACGGTGTCTTTGGTGGCTATTACACCGAGGTCGAAATCGACAATTTCACAAGTGGATTGGTCAACATCTTGCCAGCGCAAGTCGGTGTTCCTGATGCGCTGCTGCCATTTTATCCTGCCGTTCTCGAAATTCTCGCTGACGTTCCGTTCCAAGGGGACACTCGCAACTATGCCTTCTTCACTGAATGGGATTTTGAATTTGCGGACAATTGGATTGTCTCTGGCGGCCTGCGCTACGACAATGAGCGCCAAAATGCGCTTTCAAACACCAATAACAGCCTGGCTCCTGGCAGTGAATTGCCGGACCCAGCTGCCGCAGGAGCCTTGGCGGATATGCTCCAACCTGGTTCTGGACAATTTGTTCAAGCAGGTGTTGCGCAGGTAAACGCTATCTTGGCAGCACAGCTTGCTCCGAGTAATTTTCCGGCGACCCAAACGACTTACGATGCGTTCCTCCCGCAGTTTGGTCTTACGCATCGTCTGAGCGACTATGTATCGCTCAGCGCCTTCTACAAACGCGGATACAGAGCCGGTGGAAGTGAGGTAAACCTCGCTGGCGTCCAGAGTGATTTTGACCCGGAATTTCTCGACAATTTTGAGCTGTCGCTAAGGACTGAGCTGGTGCCAAATCAGCTGTTTCTCAACGCAAACGCCTATTACGGGGATTGGAGCAGTCAGCAGGTTACTATCTGCGAAGGTGGCAGCGTCACCAATTGCACTGTCGAGAATGCTGGCGAGTCCGAGATTTATGGCGGTGAGCTGGAATTGAGTTACCGGCCCAATGGCCAAACAACTTTGTTTGCTAACATTGGCCTGTCAGAAACCAAGTTTACCGATTTCGTAAGCGGCACTGAAGGCGATCTTACCGGCAACACATTCGCTTTCTCTCCAGACTTCAGTTTCGCATTCGGCGGCAGGCATTTCTTCAACGACAACATCTACCTTGCCGGAAGTGTGAGCTATCAAGGCGAGAGCTTCTCTTCGGTGCAAAACGATGTGACGCTGGATAACAGAACGCTGGTTGATCTATCCGGCGGCTATGAGGCGGACACTTACGGCGTCAAACTCTACGTATCGAACCTCTTTGATAACGACTATCTCACCAATGATGGGCGAGGCGGGCTATCGAACGGCCGGTTTTTGCGGCTCGGTCCGCCTCGAGAATATGGCATCGTGCTAACGGCGCGTTTCTGATGCAGCGCAACCCCACCTCGCGTGTGGAGCGGCCTATTGCATGCTGATTGTTGGTGGAATAACGGCCCAACTGGCAGCGATTTGGGCGCTCAGGCTCGGTCAGCAACGCGGCCTGTTGCCGCTCACAATCGCTGCTTTGGCGCTGATGCTGGCATCTGCTTGGATCATGACCTTGGCGCTGGGCACTGAGCTTGGAGTGACTTGGGCGCTGACGGCCGTGTCCGTTGTTGCCTATCTTTTCATTTTGCACCCATTCTTTCGCGCAAAAGCGATTGGTCATGACCGTGTCCCGCGTCAGGGCAGACGGATGCCAACGCCGCCAAGCAATTCGAAAATGCGCCTCGCAGTGAAGCTACTTTCAGCAGGGCCACTCTATTTGATCGCTTCGCTGGGGCTTAGCCTTCTTATTGCCACCAAGCCTTGGACTACCGAACTCACCCGGCTCTTTATCGGCGGACTGTCCTCGCCGCTCTTTTGGTCGATTGGCGCATTGCACGCGACTGTCGATCCTAAGCTTTGGCGCGTCGTTGCGGTTCCAATCGCGCTTTCTCTCGTTTCGTTTGGGATATTCTATCTGTTATGAATGCAGAGCAGCCAATCACCGCAGAAGCCTCGAAGCAGAGCTCGTTCGTCCGCCGAATGATCGACTCTCATTCTGTGCTCGGACTGGGCCTTGCAGCGCTGATCTACATTGTCAGCGTGACAGGCGCTTTCACGCTATTCGTTCCAGAGATTTCGCTCTGGGAAAATCGCGGCGTCGTTACATCGCAATCCGTCACGCCTGAAGTCGCGGCGAAAGCAGCGGAGAATGCAGAGGCTCGGCTGGAGCCAGGCAATGGGATACTCAACGTAATTCTATACGCGCCAGACGAGTTTAAACCCTATACCACGGTGAGGCTGAACCAGCGGCCAGATCGTGAAAGCCCTTTGCAGTCGGCGGAGTGGATCGTCGAACCGAACACGGGTGAATTGCTCGATCAGATCGATGCACCCTACGCGCATTTCATCGAAGACCTGCACACCGTGCTGCATTTGCCGAGCCCTTGGGGGCGTTACCTCGTCGGTCTTGTGGGCGTTGTCATGTTCACGCTCATACTGTCCGGTATCTTTGCTCACCCAACGATCTTCAAAGATGCCTTCAAACTGAGGCTGGACCGCAATGCGCGGCTCGCGTGGACCGACATTCACAACAGATTGAGCGTTTGGGGGCTGCCGTATCACTTGGTTCTGACCTTCACCGGAGCCTTTCTGGGGGTCGCCGGGATCACCGTGTCAGCGCTGGCATTCATAGCGTTCGAAGGCGACACTGAAGAGGCTATCAGCGCCATCAACGGCCCGCAGCCAATCTTAGACGCGCCGGCTATGGAAAGGTCGCCAGACTATGCGGCTATGCTCCGCAATTCCGATCAAGAGGGGCGAACATTCGCGCTCATGGTTGCGAGCAATCCCAAAGATAGCGGCAGCACCACGTCCGTGATTTATGGCGAAGAGGGCATTCTTTCGACCCGCTCTTCTGACATCTATCGCAATGATGGTGAGTTTTTGGAAAAGTTCGGCGGTAAGGGTTCAGAGGTTGGTGCGCGCATATTCGGAGCGGTGCAACCGTTGCATTACGGCACTTTTGGCGGTTACCCGATCAAGTTCTTCTACTTCGTTCTGGCGCTGGGCCTTACCTATATCACCAGCAGCGGCATGATGATCTGGTTCAAACGCAAGATTCAACAAGGCCAGCCAAAGCCTAAATCGGAGGCGGCATGGCGCGGCATGACAACCGGGCTGACTCTGGCTTTGGCATTGGGAGCCGTCCTGGGGACAAGCGGCCTCAGTCTGCCCATTGCTCCAATTGGCTTGGGTGTTTGGGCCGCTGGTTTAGCTGCGATCTATCTCGCGAAGAACCCGATTAGAGTTGTCCGGATTGGTTGGTTCTTAAGCGCTGCAATGCTCGTGGTAGCAATGATAACTAATGTCTCGATGAGGGCGTCGATGGGAACTGTTTCTATTGTTACCAACGTCTTGCTCGTAGCAACTGCCGCCGGATTGGTGATCTGCGCGAAACGGCTGTCTGGAGCAGAAACGGTAAAAGCTGCACGTGAGCGCATTTCTTTGCCGACGAACTGAACTTCCGCTTTTACCCCCACGTCCTGCCAATTCGAGCCAGCGCAAACCGCGTCCGCTTTTGGCAGGCAAGGCGCTTTGCGCTTATAGCTGGTGTTCGGGCCGCGAGCGCATTCTCCCCTCACCCGCCCGCGTGGTAAAAGTCATAAATCTGCCGCGCGACCTTATCGCTCACGCCCGGCGCGCGCTGCAGATCTTCAAGCGCGGCGGCGCGGACTTTGCTCGCCGTTCCGAAATGCAGCAGCAATGCGCGTTTTCTCGCCGGGCCGATGCCGGGGATTTCATCGAGAGGGGATGCGGTGATCGCTTTGGAGCGTTTGGCCCGGTGCGCGCCGATGACATATCGGTGGACCTCATCGCGCAGGCGCTGGGCGTAGAACAATACGGGCGAGTTGGTCGGCAGCATCTTTTCGCGGCCGTCAGGGAAATGGAACACTTCGCGCCCTTCACGGCCATGATGCGGCCCTTTGGCGATGCCGATGACGGGCAGGTCTTCGATCCCGAGTTCGCCCAAGACCTCCATAACCGCCGATAGCTGCCCCTTGCCGCCATCAACCAGCACCAGATCAGGCCAAACCCCTGCACGCTCGCGGTCGGGATCATCTTTCATCGCGCGGGTAAAACGGCGCTCAAACACCTCGCGCATCATTGCAAAATCATCATTGGTTTGCGCGGTCTTGATGTTGAACTTGCGGTATTGCGATTTTTCAAAGCCTTCGGGTGAGGCGACCACCATCGCGCCCACCGCCTTGGCCCCCTGAATATGGCTGTTATCGTAAGCCTCAATCCGCTGCGGCGGTTCGGGCAGTTCGAGAAATTCAGCCAGCTCGCGGTGGACTTTGGCTTTGGTGCCTGTTTCCGCCAGCCGCCGCTCCAATGCTTCGACCGCATTGCGCTGCGCCTGTCCGAGCAATTTGCGCCGGTCGCCGCGTTGGGGGACCGACAGGGTCACTTTGCGCTCCGCCACTTCGGACAAGGCCGCCTCGATCAGCTCGCTTTCCGGCAATTCGCGGTCAAGCAGAACGGTCGCGGGCGGCGGCACTTCTTCGTAGAATTGCAGCATGACATTGGCGAGCACCTGATCCTCGTCCACATCCTTTGTGTGGCTCGGAAAGAACGCGCGGTGCCCCCAGTTTTGCCCGCCCCTGATAAAGAATGCCTGCACCCCGACATGCCCGCCTTTGCTGGCCAGAGCGAAGATATCGGCATCGCCCAGATGCTTGGCGTTGATCGCCTGTGACCCTTGAATAAAGGTCGCCGCCCGCAGCCTGTCGCGCAGGATAGCGGCGGTTTCAAAGTCGAGATCTTCTGCCGCCTTGGCCATTTGCTTTTCAAGATCGGCCTGCACTTGGGACGATTTCCCGGCGAGGAAATCCTTGGCCTGTTTGACCAGCTTTTCGTAATCCGCCTCATCAATACGATTGACGCACGGGGCCGAGCAGCGCTTGATCTGATAGAGCAAACAAGGTCGGTCGCGATTGTTGAAAAAGCTGTCTGTGCAAGACCTTAAGAGGAACAGTTTCTGCAGCGCATTAAGCGTGGTGTTGACACTACCCGCGCTGGCAAAGGGTCCGTAATAATTGCCTTTCGCCCGGCGCGCGCCGCGATGTTTGTGGATGCGCGGAAACGCATGATCGGCGCGCAGCAGGATGAAGGGAAAGCTCTTGTCATCGCGCAAAAGCACATTGAAGGGCGGGCGGAAACGCTTGATCAATTGCGCTTCCAAAAGCAGCGCTTCGGCTTCGGAATTGGTGGTGACGATCTCCATGCTGCGGCATTGCGAGATCATCCGCAAAATCCGCTGGGTCAGCCCGTTGGTCTGCGTGTAATTGGCGACCCGCGCTTTCAGGCTGCGCGCTTTACCCACATAAAGCACATCGCCGCGCGCATCGCACATCCGGTAGACGCCGGGAATGGGTTTGAGCGTTTTGACGACCTCGCGAATGGCATCAACACCCGCCTCCAGATTGGGCTGCGCGCGCGAGACCGTCTCTGCTGCGCGCGTCTCATCAAAACGCGCAGCACCATCGGGACTGTGGGGAGTGCCTGCTTTCGCCATCGGCTGCTTAGGTCCTGTTGACACATTCTATGCGGATCATGGTTTGAGGCCAAATTCGCATCTCACGAGGCGCTGACGTGCAGGAAGTGCATCGCACTTTCAAGCGGCAGCAACGCTGTGAAGGCGAATTTGGGTCAAATCCCGAAGGGACGCCCCAAGAATTGGCCAGCTAAGCGTCGCTCGTCCTTGAATATGCAACGGCATGTCCTTCGTCCTCGCTCCTTTATCTGACCAATTCTTGGGGCGCCGTGACCGCATAGAGTGTGTCAACAGGACCTAGGATAGGGATTGCCCTGCGCGATTGGCAATCCGCACGAGGCTCTCTATCGCCAGCTTGATGGAACAATATGATGTGATCATTCTGGGCGCAGGGGCTGCGGGCCTGATGTGCGCAGGCCGCGCGGGCCGGCGCGGGCTGCGCGTGGCGGTGCTGGAAAAGGCGGAGAAACCGGGCAAGAAGATCCTGATTTCCGGCGGCGGGCGCTGCAATTTTACAAATGTGAATGCGGGCCCTGCCAATTTCCTGTCCGCCAATCCGCATTTCGCCAAATCCGCCCTCGCCCGCTACACGCCGCAGGACTTTATCGATCTGGTCGATGCGCACGCGATTGCCTGGCATGAAAAGACGCTGGGGCAATTGTTCTGCGACGGCTCAGCCAAGCAGATCGTTCAAATGCTGCTCGAGGAATGCCCGGACAGTGTGGATGTGATCTGCGGCGCGGACTGCGAAACCGTTGTTCACGACAGCGGCGCGTTCGCCGTATCCGCGCGCGGTCGAAGCTTTACCGCTCCTAACCTCGTAATCGCCACAGGCGGACCTTCGATCCCGAAAATGGGCGCGAGCGGATACGCTTATGATCTTGCGCGCCAGTTCGGCCTGAAAGTGGTTGAGCCGCGCCCTGCCCTAGTGCCTTTAACGCTTGGCGGGGACGATGTGCTGTTTCGCGAGCTATCCGGCGTTTCTGCCCCCGTGACCGCTCGCAGCGGCAAAGCCAGTTTCGATGAAGCAGCGCTTTTCACTCACAGGGGGCTTTCCGGGCCAGCGATCCTGCAGGTTTCCTCATATTGGCGGCATGGCGAAGATATTGGCATCACTTTTCTGCCGCAAAACGATGCCGACTGGCTGCTCGATATGAAACGCGACCGCCCGCGCGCCAGCATTAAGGCAGCGCTGCGCGAACATTTGCCCGATCGGCTCGCGGATGCGTTGGCGGATAGACTGGGCATAGAACGCGAGCTTGGCAACGTGCCCGATAAGGCCCTGCGCGCAGCGGGCGAACAGCTCGCCAATTGGCGCTTTTCACCCAGCGGCACCGAAGGCTTCGCCAAAGCCGAGGTCACCATAGGCGGCATTTCCACCGCCGAATTGTCGAGCCAGACGATGGAAGCCAAACGCATGCCCGGCCTTTATGCTATCGGCGAAGCGGTGGATGTGACAGGCTGGCTGGGCGGATACAATTTCCAATGGGCCTGGGCGAGCGGGGTCGCTTGCGGCGACAGCATGTTGCCCGGCTCTCAATTGTAAAAATACGACACATCACAAACGAGAGAGCTGATTTCATGCGCAATCTGACTTTTACCATAGGCCGCATTTTGCTGGGGCTTTACTTCCTCTTTCCCGGTCTGATGAAAGCCGCAGGACCAGCGCAAACCATCGCTTACATGGAAAGCCATTCGATCCCCTTTGCCGCCCCGCTGATGTGGTTTTCCGCGTTTGTGAATATCGCAGGCGGCCTTGCTCTTATTGCAGGCCGGCATGTGCGTTTGGTGGCTTTTGGCTGCGTCATCTACATTTTGCTGGTGAATTTCATGCTGCACGATTTCTGGACCATGGGCGAGGATATGGCCCCGCGCGAAACGCAGAATTTCGTCAAAAACCTAGGGATATTGGCCGGGCTAATGGTGCTGGCAGGCGTATCGAGCAAACGCGCATTGACGCTGCGGCAATGGTGGGTTTCGGACAGTAAGGCCGCTAAAGGTGTGTAATTAAATTACAACACAGGCCCGTCCCAGAACAACACTTACCGCCTACGTCAGCTTGCCTTGATCCCAAAACGTGCCTACCTCACCTTACAGAGCTTGAAAACAAGCCGTTTTGGAGGATGCTTTAACAGGAGGCCCGTTTGCAGCAATTGCAGGGTATGGATTCCTCGTTTGTCGCGTTGGAATCCCCCAATTCGCCGATGCATATCGGCAATCTGCTGATCTACAATCCGGAAACGGCGCCAGGCGGTTTTGTCCGCTTTAAAGACATTCTCGACTTCTTCCGCGACCGACTGCACCTGTCCAAAACGATGCGTCAACGCCTTGTGCGCGTCCCGTTTGATCTCGATTATCCCTATTGGATCGAAGATCCCAATTTTGACCTTGAATACCATGTGCGCCATGTCGCTTTGCCAAAACCAGGCGATTGGCGGCAATTGTGCATCCAGACCGCCCGCATCCACGCGCGGCCGATGGATTTGAACCGTCCGCCATGGGAATTTACCGTGATCGAAGGGCTGGACAACGTGCGCGGTTATCCGCCCGGCTGTTTTGGTTTTGTCACCAAAATCCACCACTCCGCGATTGACGGGATGAGCGGGATCGATCTGATGGAGGCAATCCACACCGCCACGCCCAGCACTGCCCCGCCCAATTCCTCTGATGAGTGGAAGCCGGAAAAGATACCGGGTCCAGTTGAATTGCTTGGCAAATCCTATCTCAACGCCATCGTGAACCCGGTTAAACAGGCGCAGGTCGCAGCTCAGGCCGTTCCCGGTATCGCCAGCGCGATCAAGGGGTTGGTCACACGCCAGTTCAAACTGAACAGCGATTATGTGCCGCCGCGCACGCGCTTCAACCGCTCCATTTCGCCCCACCGCGTGGTTGAAGGGCGCAGTTTCCCGCTAGCCGATATCAAAGCGATCCGTGCGCTTCAGCCAGAAGCAAAGGTGAACGATGTGGCGCTGGCGATTGTCGGCGGCGCGCTGCACAAGTATTTAAGCGCGAAGGATGATCTGCCCAAATCCTCGATGACGGCAATGGCGCCCATTTCGGTGCGATCTGCCGATGAGAAAAGCGATATGGGCAATCAGGTCGCCGCGATGATCGCGCCGCTGGGATCGCAGATAGCAGATCCGGCTGAACGGCTGGAGTTTGTCTTCAAACGGACCAAAAACTCCAAAGCGATGACCAACGCCATCGGCGCGCGCACCATGACAGAAGTCAGCAAGGTCAACCCGCTGTTGTATATGGCCCTAGGCGCGCAATTGTTTAACCGCGTCAGCCTTGCCCATCGCACTTTGATGCCGTTCAACACGGTTGTCACCAATGTGCCCGGACCGCCGGTTCCGATTTATTCGGCTGGTGCCCGGATGGAATCGATGGCGCTTTCGCTCATTTGTCTAACCGATGGGCTGGGCCTTGCGCACGTGGTTCAAAGTTATGTCGATGAAGCCTATATAAGCTTCACCGCATGCCGCGATATCATGCCCGATCCTGAGTTTTACTCAGAATGCCTGCAGGAAAGTTTCGACGAAATGCTGGCTGCGGCGAAAGCCGCGGGCGCGCCTGCTGGCAAAGCGCCCGCCCAAAAACCGCCCGCCCAAAAACCAGCAGCGAAAAAGCCTGCTGCAAGGAAACCCGCAGCCAAATCCGCCGCGAAGAAACCGGCAGCTCGTAAACCTGCAAAACGCAAACCTACGACCACTATGAAACGAAAAACAAAACCTGAATAAGCCTAAATAAACCCATATAATCTTTGCAAAAAGCCTGCCGCAAGAGCGGGTCGCATAAGCCTTCAAGGGCCTCTGAGGAGAACAGCACAATGGCAAGCATCCCGTTCACGCAGCAGCCTGATTACAAGGCCTCGCCGCCCAACCGTTTCTGGACGCTGAGCGAAGGGCGCGCCATGTTTGAGCTGGGCCTGTTTTACGCCAGCCGCCCCATGCTGACCACTTTGCCAAAAGGTGATGGCCATGCGGTGATGTGTCTGCCCGGATTTATGGCATCGAACAGTTCCACCATGCCCATGCGCAGCCTTTTGAAAGAGCTGGGATATGACGCGCATGGCTGGGATGCGGGCCGCAATATCCGCGTTGACAACGCTCTGGTTGCGCAGCTCGAAAGCCAGCTGAAACGCCTCTTCAAAACATCAGGCCGCAAAGTGTCGATCATCGGCTGGAGCCTTGGCGGTGTGCTCGCCCGAGAAATCGCCAAGCTGCATCCTGATATGGTGCGCAGCGTCATCACTTTGGGCAGCCCCATTTCCTCAGATCGCAATCACACCCATGCGCGCGCTTTGTTTGAGCGGCTGAACGGCAAAGAACCCGAAGCGATGCGCGATGGCCGGTTTGACGATCTGGAAACCGCCCCGCCGCTGCCCACGACATCGATTTACACCAAAACAGATGGCATTGTGCATTGGCATGCGAGCCTTCAGGCCGAAGGCGCACATCCGACCGAGAATATCGAGGTTCATGCCAGCCATTGCGGCATGGGTGTAAATCCATCGGTGATGGTCGCTCTGGCGGATCGGCTGGCGCAGGCCGAAGGGGATTGGAAACCCTTCGTGCCGACATTCAACCAAAGCTGGATGTTCCCGCGTTCAAAACTGCATTGATAGTGGTGAGCAATCGCTAAAGTAAGTTATGTTGGGTGTTCGCTTTCGCTTATGCCGCAACGCCCTGAGTATTTGTTGGGTGCGGATCAGGCATCCGCCTGATCCTTGGCCGGACCGCCCCGAGTTTTTGTTAGGTGCGCCTTTGACATCCGCCAAAGGCTTGCCGGGGCGGCCCGGCTGTGAGCGCACGCGAACAAAAGACAAAAAAGCGCGCCAGCGAACACAAAACAAAAACACCCTCAAAACAGCTTGCGAATATCCACGCCCACAAACCGCCCGGTCGGATCAATAACAAAGGGCTGATAATTGATCGGCGTAGCGCCGCTTTCATCGGTCACCTGCCGGCGGGCATCAAAGATGTTATCCGCACGAAAAGACAGCCGCAGGTTTTTCAATGCCCCCTCATCACGCCCAAGAAACTGGCCCAAATTGGTGAACAATCGCAGATCGAATGTCGCCAGGTCATCAAAGATCAGGTCAGAACTGCCCGGCAAGCCGCTTCCGTTTAACCGGGTGCTGCCGGTATAGCGCGCAGACAAACGCGCACCGATGCCATTGCCGAACATTCCGCCTTCCAATCGGCTGGTGTGACGGGGCAAGCCAAAGGCTCCGGTTGCATCGCCGTCCAGTTGGTCCAGCAGATCGAGCCCCGGCGCGATCAGAATGTCGTTTTGCAGTTCAATCGTATGCGTCAGGCTGGCAAAATAACGCCAGCCACGCCGCGCGCCGCCGCGCCTGCCCAAAACGGCACCGATCAGGCTGCCGCCGCCTCTGCCAGAACCAGCGCCAGCGCCTTGGCGCGCTTGGGGCCGGCCTGCGCCCTCGCTTTCTGCGCTCCCACTTCCACGCCTGCCCCGCATTTGCGCCGGGTCCATGCTGCATATTCTTTCGCGGATCATGCCGATCCGTTCGGGCGTGATTGCCCCGCTATCATCGCGCGCGCGCTCGAGCATGGCTTGCAATCGCTGCGGGTTAAATCCGGGCAATTCGCCGGAGACGTCTTCTCCTGCCTCGACCCGGGCAATCAGCCTGGCGAGGAATTGCTCGCCATCATCCGCGCACACCTTTGTGCGAAACGCCATGAAAGCAGCGCGGCGATCATCGGAAGGCGCGCCCGGTGCAGCAGTTGGAGCACTGCCGCCAGCGGTCCGCTCAGGCGGGCCGCCCTGTCTTCCGCTAGCGCCTCGTCCTTCGCTCCCGGCCCCGCCTCCTCTTGATGAGCCGCCAAAAGTGCCGCGCGTCAGCAGATTGAATTGCAACCGGTCCGCCCGTGTCTGCGCAAAAGTCACAAGGCGTTGATCCACCGCCGTTAGAACGCCTGCAGCATCGCGCGTGACACGGCCTGGGAAAGCGGCCTCAATTTCCGGCGTGATCTGCGGAAAAGCGCTTGTGACATTGCGTGACCGGTTGCGGATATATTCGGCTGTAAAACTTGTATTTTCCCAAAATGGAAATTCCCATGTCGCGGCAAATTTCCAATCGGCTTGTGTTTCTGCCAGCAGGCCGGGATTGCCCCCGCTTGTCACAGTGGCAAGCACCGTTTCGCCATTGGTGAAATCGAACACTGGCACATTGAAAACCGTGATTGTGGGGCTGCCAAGCGCGGACAGGCCCGGTGCCACCTCGCGTTCGATATAGGTCGCTGACAGGTTCAGCGCATCGGTCACTTTCCAATTGAGGCCGATGGTGTAATCGCCCAAAGTGCCAAAATCCGACAAATGATCGAGCCCGATCTGCGCGTTCAAAGTGAAGCTTCCCAACCCGTCGGCAAAGCCCCGGCGCGTGCTCGTGATCGGGACCGTGATATTTGCCCCTGTCGTCACCACTCCGCGTGTGAGGTCGGCTGTTTGCAAAGTGCGCGTGTCCGAAGTGGTTAGGTTCGTCCAGCTGTATCCGGCATCGAAAGTCACCAGCACTTCGCCGCCCGGCAAATCAGCAAGCGGCCCGCGCAAAGTGGTCAGCGTTTCGCCGGCCAAAGTGCGCGAGCGTGCGATATCAAACCCGTTATCGGCATTGACAGGCAATGGCGCATCCAGCGCGATCAGCCCCGCACTCGCCCGCAAAGCGAGATCGCTAGTGTCGAACAAGCGGTCAATTTCGGTCTCGCTTTCGGTCAGCGATCCATCAAATGTGGTGGTGAGCTGAAAGGCATTCACGCGCTTGGTCAAAGATCCTGAGCCGGAGACCACATCGGTTGCCGTGCGCCGCTCCAACGGGCTGTCTTCGCCAAAGGTGCGATTGACGCTGGTGCCTGCGGCATCGGTCAAGGTAACGAAATTCAGCCCCGACAGGCTGCGCGTGTCGGTGCGGTCGTAATTCACATTGGCGGTAAGCGTGGTACCGGTTGCAATCACCGCTTTGGCCCAGCTGATATTGGCTTCAAGCGAGCGCGCATCGCTGATCAGGCTGCGGAACTGCGCGGGGTCAGGATCGCTTGTCAGATCGGATGTAGAGCCGTCTGTCTGAATAATATCGCGCTCGCTTTCGGTCAAAAGCGAAGTGTCATTGGCTTCCAGATTGATATTGAACCGGCCCTCTGGCGATATGCGCAGATATCCCAGTTCCTGCTCGTTCACGAAATACCCGCCGCGCGATGGCCCTTCAAATTCCAATTCCACCTCGCGGCTGGCGAAGTTGTCTTTGAGGATCAGATTGATGACCCGGCGATCAGGCGCAAAGCCAAACCTTTGCGCGACTTCTTCGGGGAAGACTTCCACCCGCTCCAGCGCTTCGGTGGGATAGGCGGCGAGCTGGCGAAACGAGCCTACCCTGATACCATTGACCAGAATAACAGGCCGCCCGCCCCCGCCGCGCCCTCTGGCAGAGCCGGATTGGGCCGTGATTTGCGCGATGAGATCGGTGATGGAGGAGACACCCTCGGCCGCGACATCGTCTTCATCGAGCACTTGCAAAGGGGCCTGTTCGACATCCAATTGCCCGCGCAATCTTTGCCCCTCAACAATGATCTCACGGTCGTCATCGCCTGCCCCGCGAGCGCCACCATCCTGCGACAAGGCTGGTGCCGAAATGACACCGCCAAGACACACGCTAGCCAAAAGAAACGGCCGAAAAGCTGCGCTGCAAGCGAAAGGAGAGGTCATAAAGAGCCCTTTTGAGCATTCCCGATAAAAGGACAAGCGGTTGAATTGTATCGCTTTGCACCCATATTAATGAAAACAAGGGCAAGCTGCGACAATGCGGCGCGCGCAGGCCCGCCACACAGGCACCAACGCACAAGGCTTCCCTTTTGTTCATCCGCTCGTTAAAGCGCGCCTCCTGAACACCCGATTTCACTCGAAAGCCGACACAAAGGACATCCATGGCCAAAGAAGAACTCCTCGAAATGCGCGGGCGCGTTGTTGAACTGTTGCCCAATGCGATGTTCCGGGTTGAGCTTGAAAACGGCCATGAAGTGCTGGGCCACACCGCAGGCAAAATGCGCAAGAATCGCATTCGCGTGCTGGTCGGCGATGAAGTGCTGTGCGAGTTGACCCCGTATGACCTTACCAAGGCACGGATCACGTACCGCTTTATGCCGGGCCGCGGCGGTCCCGGTCAGGGCCCCGGCCCCGCATAACAGTCCAAGGGCGAGGCCGATGGGTTCCCCTAATTTGACATTACCGCATCTGACATTGGCGTCTGCATCACCCCGGCGGCTCGAGCTGCTGGGAAGGCTAGGCATTGCACCTGATGGCGTGGTTCCTGCCGACATTGATGAGACCCCGCATTTGCGCGAGCTGCCAAAAGATTACGCCGCGCGCATGGGCCGCGAAAAGGCAGTTGCGGTGGAGGCAGACGGGTTCGTGCTGGCCGGCGACACTGTGGTCGCATGCGGGCGGCGGATCCTGCCAAAAACCGAGGATGAGGCCGAAGCGCGTGCTTGCCTGGAGCTGTTATCCGGGCGGCGGCACACGGTCTATTCCAGCATTGCCCTGCGCGCGCCCGATGGCAGCGTGAAAGAGCGATTGTCTGAAAATGTCGTGCGTTTCAAAAGCCTGACCCTTGAGGAAATCGAGCACTATCTCGCCAGCGAAGAATGGCGCGGCAAAGCGGGCGGATACGCGATACAAGGCGCGGCCGAAGGCTTGATCCAGTGGATCCGGGGCAGCCATTCCAGCATTATGGGGCTGCCTTTGTACGAAACGCGCGCTTTGCTGAAATCGGCAGGGTTCGCCATTGGCTAGGCCCGATGCCCGGTGGCTGGTTGAACGCGGCATCGGCGAGAGGCGCGCGCTGCTGGTCAAGGGCGAACAGGTTCTGGGCGCGCGATTGATCTGGCCGGGGGCTTTGCGTGCAGGCGATCAGGTTACAGCGCGGCTTATCGCAAAAACCAAAGGCGCGCGGCGCGGCACCGCCCAAACCGAAAACGGCGTCCAGATATTGGTCGATCACTTACCGAGCGATGTGACCGAAGGCGCCGCAATGAATGTGCGCATAACCCGCGCCGCAATCGCTGAGCGAGGCCGGTTCAAACTGGCGCATGGGCGCGCTGAGCGCACAGATATGTCTCAAAATGGGACAAACTTGTCTCAAAATGACACAAATTCCGGATTTGACGAGGCAAATGCAAAGCCCGTCGCCCGCTTCCCCGCCGGATTGTGGGAGGAGGTGTGGCACGCAGCCTCGGCCGCCAGCCTTGAATTTCCCGGCGGGCAGATCATCATCAGCCCCACCCCTGCGATGACTTTGGTCGATATTGACGGCGACATGGCCCCGCGCGAATTGGCGCTGGCAGCAATTCCCGCCATAGCCCGCGCGACCGCGTGGTTTGAAATTGGCGGGAATATCGGAATTGATTTCCCCACTCTCACCGCCAAAGCAGACCGCCGCGCCGTCGATGAGGCGCTCGCCGCAACGCTTTCCGATTGGCCGCATGAACGCACCGCGATGAACGGATTTGGCTTTGTCCAGATTGTCACGCGGCTAACAGGCCCCTCGCTTCTCCACCTGTTCGCTGCCTCTCGCACGGGCCTGTGCGCACGGTACGCGATGAGAGTGGCCGAGCATGCACAGGGGACAGGGCCAATCCTGCTTGTGCGCATTCACCCCGCTCTTAAAGCCAAATTGAAACCAGACTGGCTGGAGGAACTTTCCCGGCGCACGGGCAAGCAATTGCGGATTGAGACCGATCCGGGCCTTGCCCTTGAGGCGCCGCAGGCCCAAATTGTGGGTGTATGAAGACCGCTCCCAAATTCTGCTCCTTTTGCAAATCGAAACCGCGCAGCGCTGAGTTTAAACCGTTTTGTTCTGCGCGCTGCCGCGACGGCGATCTCGCCAAGTGGTTTGGCAATGGATATGCTGTGCCCGGCCCGCCCGTTGACCCGGCTGAAATCGCCGCGCGCGGCCTCGATAGCGATGCGAAAGACGAGTTTTAAACAGATCAATTGCTGCATGGCGCAGGATACTTGCAAAAACAGGCCCTAAAACCTCTTGCCAAGCGCCGCGCGCCGCGTCATAGCGCCGCCTTCATTTGCTCGCCGTTAAAGCTTGTCCGATAAAGGCCACAGCAACAACGTCGCCGCAGCGAATGCCCGGGTAGCTCAGGGGTAGAGCAGCGGATTGAAAATCCGCGTGTCGGTGGTTCAAATCCGCCCCCGGGCACCATTCGTATGATAAAGGGTTTTGTGCATGTCGCGTCGCCGTCAGATCTACGAAGGCAAAGCCAAAATCCTGTATGAAGGGCCGGAACCCGGCACAATCATCCAGTATTTCAAGGATGATGCGACCGCCTTTAACGCCGAAAAACAGGGCACAATCAACGGCAAAGGCGTCATCAACAACCGCATCAGCGAACATGTTTTCACGCGCCTTTCGCATATCGGCATCCCCACCCACTTCATCCGCCGCCTCAATATGCGCGAGCAATTGGTCCGGCAGGTCGAAATTGTCCCGATCGAAGTGGTGGTGCGCAATGTGGCGGCTGGTTCGATCAGCAAACGGCTGGGCATCGAAGAAGGCGAACCGCTGCCTCACACCTTGATCGAATATTACTACAAAGACGATTCGCTCGGCGATCCGCTGATTGCAGAAGAACACATCGCCTGTTTCAACTGGGCCAGCCATGAGGAAATGCAGGACATTTCTTCAATGGCGATCCGCATCAATGATTTCATGTGCGGAATGTTTGCCGCGATTGATATCCGGCTGGTTGATTTCAAACTCGAATTTGGACGGCTGTTCGATGGCGATTTCAGCCGCGTCATTCTCGCCGATGAAATCAGCCCGGATGGCTGCCGGTTGTGGGACATGAATTCGGGCGAAAAGCTGGATAAGGACCGTTTCCGCCGCGATCTGGGCGGCGAAGAGGAAGCCTACCGCGAAGTGGCGCGCCGCCTTGGCCTCCTGCAAAACGAAGACAATGGCCCGGGCGAAGTGCTCGACTTGTCGAGCCACCGATCCCGCCTGCGCGGAATGCCGCCTGCAAAGAAATAAGCTGACAGTCAGGTTTGACCCGCTAGTCTCCCCTCAACTTAAAGGTTTGGAGAGACCACCGCTTTGAAAATTCCGATGCCGCGCGCGCTTTCCTGCGCCCTTTTGCTTGCCCTTCCCAACTTTGCTTTGATGCATCCTGCGGCGGCGCAGGACACCGCAGATGCGGCGGCGCCATCAGAGGCGAGCGAGCCTGTCTGGCCGTTTGAGGCAAGCGACATTCCGGTCGATCCCGATTATGTTTACGGCCAGCTTGATAACGGCATGCGCTATATCCTGCGGCAAAACGCCACACCCGAAGGGACCGCTCTGGTGCGGATGCGGATATCGTCCGGATCGCTGGAAGAAACCGCGTCCGAACGCGGATTGTCGCATTATCTGGAACATATGGCGTTTAACGGGTCGACCAACATCCCCGAAGGCGAAATGATCAAGCTGCTCGAACGCGAAGGGCTGCAATTTGGCGCGGATACCAATGCGTCAACCGGGCTTGAGGCGATCACTTACATGCTCAACCTGCCGCGCAATGAGGAAAAGCTGCTCGATACAGCGCTCATGTTGATGCGCGAGACGGCCAGCGAGCTCACCATTGCGCCTGATGCAGTGGAGCGCGAACGCGGCGTAATTCTGGCCGAACGGCGCGATAGGCGCGGGTTCCAGCAGCGCGCTGCCGAGGATTCCATGGCCTTTACCGCGCCTGATGCGCGGTTCCGCGACCGGCTGCCGATTGGCGATCTATCGGTGCTCGAAAACGCGACCGCCGCGCAATTGCGCGCCCTGTATGAGCGCACATATACGCCTCACAACACAGTGCTTATCATCATTGGCGATTATCCGACCGAAATGATGGAAGCCAAGCTGCGCGAACGGTTCGCCGATTGGCGAGGCCCGCCTGCCCCGCCCCAGCCCATCAGCGGCCCTATCGATCCCGCGCGCGGCGGCGAGGCTGATATCTATATCGACCCGGCTTTGTCAGAAAGCGTATCAATCTTTGCCTTGGCCCCGTGGCGCGATGAACCCGACACGCAGGCAAATCGCGACCGGCGCATGCACAGGTCCATCGCCTATGCCATCATCAATCGCCGCCTCACTCGCCTGGCACGCGGCGATGATGCACCCTTTCGCGCGGCCAGCTTTGCCAGCAGTGACGTGTTCGAAGATGCGCGCAGCACCGGGATCGGCATTTCCAGCGTGGATGGCGAATGGGAGAAAGGCCTGCTTGCCGCCGTGCGCGAAGTGAACCAGGCGCTCACCTATGGCTTTACCCAGGCCGAAGTGGACGAACAGCTCGCCAATCGGCGCACCGCTGCCGAAAACGCGGTGAAATCAGCCGACACCCGCAGCAATGCCGCTTTTGCTGGAAGCGCGCTGCGCGTCGTGGGCGATGATGTGGTGACGACAACGCCCGCATACAGGCTCGCGCAATTTGAACGGCTTGCACCCGCGATCACGCCGCAATCAGTCTATGCCGCATTGCTGGCTGATGCCGCTGATCTGTCTGACCCGCTGATCCGGTTTCAGGGCCGCACTGCGCCCAAAGGCGGCGAGGAGGCGCTGCGCAGTGCATTCAAGGCCGCCATGGCGCTGCCAATTGCCCCGCCCGAAGACACCGGCACGGCAGAATTTGCTTACACCGATTTCGGCAAAGCGAGCGCAATCGTTGCGGACACGGCCGAAGAGCGGCTTGGCATTCGCAAAATCCGGTTTGCCAACAATGTGCGGCTGAACCTTAAACAAACCGACATTCGCGAAGATCGCATATCGGTGCTGACGGTGGTGGATGGCGGCAGCCTGCTCGATACCAAGCTCGATCCGCTAAAGACTTTCCTCACAAGCTCGCTTGCCGCGGGCGGTTTGGGCCAGCACAGCCGCGATGAATTATCGACCATTCTGGCAGGCCGATCCGTTGGCAGCAATATCAGCGCAACCGGCAATGGCTTTGCCTTAAGCGGCGGGACCACACCGCGCGATCTTGAACTGCAATTGCAGCTGATCACCGCCATGCTGACCGATCCGGGATATCGGCCCGAAGCCGTCACCCGGTTCCGCAAGGGGATCGACAATTTCTACGAAACGCTGACCTCAACACCGGGCAGAGCCTACAGCACCGCAATCGGCGGGATTGTATCGGATGCTGATCCGCGCTTTGCGCTGCCCGCAAAGGAGGCATATTACGCGATTGATTTTGAACAATTGCGCGCAGCGATTGGCGACAGGCTGGCCAATGGCGCGATCGAAGTTTCGATTGTCGGCGATTTTGATGAGGATGCTGTGATCGCAGCGGTCGCCAAAACGCTTGGCGCTTTGCCCCAGCGAGAGGCGGAGTTTCTGCCCCGCGAGGAAGCCCGCATTCGCACTTTCACCGCCGACAGAACGCCGCGCACTCTTACCCATCAGGGCGAAGCGGATCAGGCTTTGCTGCGCATTGTGTGGCCCACAACCGATGATAGCGATCTGGCTGAAACGGTGCGCCTCAGCCTGCTGGCAAGCGTGGTGCGGATCGAGCTTCAGGAACGTCTGCGCGAAGAATTGGGTCAGGCCTATTCCCCCACGGCCGGCAGCAGCCCTAGCCGGGTCTATCGCGATTACGGCACATTTGCGCTCGGCTCTTCGCTGGAAGCAGCCAATATCGACGCGGCGCGCGCGGCGATTGGCGCATTGCTTACCGATCTGCGCAGCGCTCCGATTGATCCTGACACGCTTGAACGCGCGCGCAAGCCGGTCAAAGAACGCTATGACAACGCATTGAAAAGCCTTGGCGGATGGATGGGGCTCGCGCGCTTTGCACAAAGCCAGCCGGAGCGGATCGAGCGATATTTCGATTACCCGCAAGTGCTGGAGGCGATCACTCCGGGTGATATTCAGGCGATGGCGGTCAAATATCTGGCACCTGAAGACGCGATCGAAGTGGTGGTCTTGCCTCAGAAAGCTCAGGACAAATAGGCATTGGCAATTGCGTAAGGGTGCAGGCGGGTTATATCGCACGCAGCAATCCAACGCTCAGCAGGAGCCGCTTCTTATGAAAGCCCGCATCATCGTATCGTTAAAGCCCGGCGTTCTCGATCCGCAGGGGCGCGCGGTGCACCATTCGCTCGATGGGCTTGGCTTTGAAGGCGTGAATGATGTGCGCATTGGCCGGGTGATCGAACTCGATGTGGCAGACGGCACCAGCGATGAGACGATCAAGGCAATGTGCGAAAAGCTGCTCGCCAACACAGTGATCGAAGATTACGCGATTGAACGCATCGCCAGCCAAGCAGCAGAGCCCGCCTGATGAGCTTTACTGCAGGCGTTATCACGTTTCCCGGCTCCAATTGCGACCGCGATATGGCGGTGGCACTGGAAGATGTGACCGGCAAACCGGCTGTGCGCATCTGGCACGGGGATGCAGACCTTCCCAGCGGCCTCGATTTCCTCGCTCTGCCCGGCGGGTTTTCCTATGGCGATTACCTGCGCTCTGGCGCGATGGCGGCCAAAAGCCCGATCATGCGCGCGGTTGTGGCCGCAGCGCAAAAAGGGCTGCCCGTTCTGGGCGTTTGCAATGGGTTTCAGGTGCTGACAGAGGCGGGGTTGCTGCCCGGCGCGCTGATGCGCAATGCGGGCCAGACTTTCATCTGCCGAACGGTCCCTTTGCATGTCGCCAACACTTCATCACTTTACACTGGCGGCTTTGCCGATGGCGAGGTTTTGAACATCCCCGTTGCGCATCACGATGGCAATTATTTTGCCGATGATGCGACGCTGGATCAGTTAGAGGCGGAAGGGCGCATTGCCTTTCGCTATGGCGAGGCTGTCAATGGATCACAGCGCGATATTGCAGGCGTATTGAGTGCCAATGGCCGGGTGCTGGGCATGATGCCGCATCCCGAACGCGCAATCCGTGCAGCCGCGCACCCTTCGCTGGGCGGCACAGATGGCAGGCGGATTTTTGAAAGCCTGCTTGGCAGTCTGGTTTCTGCGTAAATCAGCGCGGCAGTAATATGCCGCTGCGAACGGCCCGCTTTCGCCCTGCTTACGCCCGGCGCTTCATCGATGCGGCGCCAAACAGGCGGCGCGCTTCCTCGTTTGACATGGGCCTGCCAAAGTAGAACCCCTGGATTTTGTCGCAGCCCAGATTGCGGATCAGATCCGCTTCCTCAACCGTTTCAACACCCTCGGCAGTGGTAGTCATATCGAGGCTTTTCGCCATAGCGACCACCGCGTTGATAATCGCCAGACTTTCCGAGGCCCCTTGCGCGGCGCCCTGCACGAAAGTGCGGTCCACCTTGATCGTTGAAAAGCGCAGCTTGCGGATATAGCCGAGCGAGGAATAGCCCGTGCCAAAATCATCAAGCGCAATCGAGCACCCAAGCGCCATCGCCTGTTCCAAAGCGTTGCGCGCAACACTGGCATCGCGCACAAAAATGCTCTCAGTCACTTCGATCTCAAGCCGGTCAGGCCGCAGCCCGCTTTGCGAAAGCGCCTGCACAACATCGGCGTGGAAATCGGGTTCAAGCAATTGTTCAGGCGATACGTTGACATTCACCTTGATATGATCGGGCCAGCTCATCGCTTCCTGGCAGGCCTGAAAAAGCACCCATTTGCCAATCGGGACAATCAGCCGTGTATCTTCGGCAAGCGGGATAAACTTGCCCGGACTGACAAAGCCATGATCGCGGCTGTTCCAGCGGGCCAAAGCTTCGAAACTGACGATATTCTCGCTGCGCGCATCGACCACGGGCTGGTAATGCAGCACAAATTCATCGCGCGCCATGGCGGACCTGAGCGCAACTTCCAATTGGCGGCGTTCTTCGGCAGAGGCATGCAGTTCCTGTTCAAACGCGCAATGTTCGCCCCCGCCCACATCCTTGGCACGGTACAGTGCAAGGTCGGCATTGCGCATCAATTCCTCAACGCTTTTGCCATCACGCGGGCCAACGGCTGACCCGACACTCGCCCCGACATACAAGGTGTGCTGTTCAACCTGATAGGGTTCGGACAAAGCTTCGATGATCTTGTTCGCCATCGCCTTTACAGTGCCCTGCTCGCTCGCATCTTTGATCACGATGGCAAATTCATCACCGCCCAGCCGGCCGCACATCTGGCCATCGCCCATCAGCTTTTCGAGCCGCGCAGAAACCTGTGCGAGCAATTTGTCGCCTGTCATATGGCCCAGCGAATCGTTCACCGCCTTGAACCGATCAAGGTCCACCATCATCAACGCACAGCGCGTGCGCCAGCGAGCGCTGTCATCAAGCGCATGGCCCAACGCTTCTGTCAGCTGCAACCGGTTGGGCAGGCTCGTCAGTGTGTCAAAACGCGCCAGATAAGCGATTTTCTCTGAGCTTTCGCGCGCCTCTGTCTTATCCGAACCCACTCCGCGAAACCCGATAAAGCGCCCGCGTTGATCGCGCATGGGCGTACCGGAAAGCTCCCACCAACGCTCTTGGCCCTTGATCGTTACTTTCACGAGCAGGTTGGAGAAGTTCTCCTGCCGGGTCAGACATTCGGCCAGTTCGCGCAGACTTTTATCGTATTGGCCGCCGCTGACATGCTCACCCGCAATCAGATCAAGCAAGGGTTTGCCCTGCACCTCGCTCTGCTTTGCTCCCAGCGCAAAGGCAAAACGCGGACTGACCGAACGCAGGCGGCGCGAGGGGTCAATTTCCCACAACCAGTCCGCTTCGTTTTCTTCAAATTCGCGCAGCAGCAGCGAGACAACCTCTTCTTTTTCCGCAATCACCCGCTCAGACAATCGCGCGGCAAGATAGGTTCGGCCAACATGCACTGTGCCCAGCATCGCCGCGATCAGGAACAAAATCGTGGCCCCCATCACCAGCCACAATCCGTTCATCGCCAATTGCGCAATGCTGGCCAGTCCCACGGTCATGCCAAGGATAAGAATGCTGATCGGCGCAGCGGTGTAGAAAAACACCGAAGAGGCGATCAACAGCGCAATCAGCATCAGCAGCGCCGCCATATCCTCCATCGAACCATAGGGCGCAAATGTCATCACTGGCACAGCCCAGAATATTCCCGACAGGACAGCAAATTGCATCTGGCGGTTAAACTCCCCGGACGAAATCTTGCGCTTTTCGGTGTCAGCAAGGCCGCGGTCCAGCCGGGCGCTTTGGATGTTGATCAGCGCCATTGCACCCATCCACACCAGGACAATGGCGGGCGGCACGCTATCGAGGTAAATGCGCGCCACAAACACGGCGAGCAGCGAATGCGCAAAGGCTCGCTGGAATGTCAGTTTGGCTAGGCCTGCATATTGCAAACCGCGCAGCTGCGCCCAATCCCTGTCCGCTTTATCGGAAAGGCCCAGAACCGCTTTCAAAGACAGGTTGCGCGGACGCGCTGCACCGGCGACCTTGTCCAAGGCCGGATCGGGTGTGTTTTGAATTGAGGAAGCCGGATCGTTCACACCGTGCGGCCTAACCAAAAAAGGTTAGCCGCGCGTAAAGCTTGAGCCCCTCACAAAGAGTTAATTCGCCTCTCCGCCAAAGGGCGCAAGGCGTGTGTTATTCCACTGTAACAGACTTCGCCAAATTGCGCGGCTGATCGACATCAGTGCCTTTCACAACCGCCACGTGATAGGCCAGCAATTGCACCGGAATCGCATAGACGAGCGGCGCGATGAGCGGATGGACAACGGGCATTTCGATTGTGGCAATGCAGCCATCGCCCGCCTCGCTGATGCCATCCTTGTCCGAAATCAGCACGACTTGGCCGCCGCGCGCGCGGACTTCTTCCATGTTGGAGACCGTCTTTTCAAACAAAGGCCCCGATGGCGCGATCACCACCACGGGAACCTCGTCATCAATAAGCGCGATAGGGCCGTGCTTCATTTCACCCGATGCGTAACCTTCGGCGTGTATATAACTGATTTCTTTGAGTTTTAACGCGCCTTCGAGCGCAAGCGGATAATCCTGCCCGCGTCCCAGATACAGCACATCGCGCGCTGGCGCGACCAGAGGCGCCATGGCGGCAATGTCTTCATCATGATCAAGCGCAGCGTTGAGCGCAGCGGGCGCTTCGAGCAGGTGGCCGACAACTTCGATCTCTTCCTCGCGGCTCATCAGCCCTTTCTTGACCGCCATATGCGCCGCCAAAGCGGCGAGCACGGCAAGCTGGCAAGTAAACGCCTTAGTCGAGGCAACGCCGATTTCCGGGCCTGCATGGGTCGGCAGTAGCAAGTCTGCCTCGCGAGCCATAGAACTGGTGGGCACATTCACGACAACGCCGATGACCTGCCCATTTTCCTTGCAATGGCGCAGCGCCGCCAGCGTGTCTGCTGTCTCCCCGCTTTGGGAGATAAACAGCGCGAGCCCACCGTCTTCGAGCACCGGATCGCGGTATCGAAATTCGGACGCGACATCGATGTCGACAGGCACGCGGGCAAAATGTTCAAACCAGTATTTCGCCACCATTCCAGCGTAATAAGATGTCCCGCACGCAACAATTGTCAGGCGGCGAATGGCTGACAGATCTATGTCGAATTGGGGCAAAGCGACAGAATTGTCATCACGGCGCAGATACGATCCCAGGGTTTGGGCCACCACAGTGGGCTGCTCAAAGATCTCCTTCTGCATGAAGTGGCGATAATTGCCTTTCTCCACCGCAGCCGCTGATGCACCCGACGCCTGTATCTCGCGCGTGACGGGTGTGTTCTCATCATCATAAACCTGCGCGCCATCGCGGCGCACGACGACCCAGTCGCCTTCTTCAAGATAAGTGATGCGTTGCGTCAGCGGAGCAAGCGCCAGGGCATCGGAGCCCAGATACATCTCGGCATCATCGCCTGCCGGGCCATATCCCACGACAAGTGGCGACCCGAGCCGCGCACCGATCAACAGATCAGGATGCTGGCGAAACGCAATCGCGAGCGCGAATGCACCGCGCAGGCGCGGCAGCACGTCCTTGACCGCAGCGATGGGGTCCAGTCCCGCCTCAATCCGGTGCGAGACCATATGCGCGACCACTTCGCTGTCGGTTTCGCTTTCAAAGGTGCGCCCTTGCGCGGCGAGCTCTGCGCGCAATTCTTTGAAGTTTTCGATGATGCCATTGTGCACAATCGCAACCTCATCGGTCGCATGCGGGTGCGCATTGGATGCCGTCGGCGCGCCGTGCGTCGCCCAGCGCGTGTGGGCAATACCCACGGTGCCAGGTGCTGGTTCATTCTCCAGCACGCCTACAAGGTTGAGCAGTTTCCCCTCTGCCCGGCGGCGCACCAATTGGCCATCATGCAAAGTGCAAACGCCAGAACTGTCATAGCCGCGATATTCCATCCGGCGCAGGCCATCGACCAGCCGATCTGCAACCGCTTCACCGCCAACAATTCCGATAATGCCGCACATAAATCGTCAAACCCCTTAATTGCCGCCTTTAACTGGCACTTTGGACTGGCCCCCACCTTGATCAAAGCCCCTAGGCATTAGTCATGAACATTGCCTTGCCAAAGATGCCCATCTGCCAGCCAAGCGTCTAACCGCTATCTTTTGATCGGCAAGCTCTCGTTTGATGCACTCTGCTTTGGGGGCCCGGCAATACCCCCATCGCGCCACAGATACAGGCCAGCAGCAATGATGATCGCAGCGCCTGCGAGCGTGTAGAGATCAGGAATGTCATCAAACACCAGCCAGCCTGCCACGATCGCGATCAACATTTGAACATAGATAGCAGGTGCAATCGCCCCTGGTCCCGCTTTTGCAGCGCCAATATACGCAAGCCAATGCGCGGTTGTCGCGGTGCAAGCGACAATCGTGCAGCGCAGCACTACATCCCAGCTTGGCCAGGTAAAATCGAGCGCGGGAATGCCCGAATATTTCGCAGCCAGACTGCCTGCAATCAGCCACGGAGCGCAGAAAACCGCGACGAACACTTGCATGGAAAGCCCGCTGCCCTGTCCCGAACTGACTTTGTTTGCGACCATCAATAACGAAAAGAACACTGCAGAAATCAGCGGCAGCAAAGCCGCCCAGCCAAGCTCTGCCAGACTGGGCCGCAGCACAATCGCCACCCCAATCAGCGCGGCCAGCGACACGGCAAAAACCGAACGCCGCACGCGCTCTTTCAGCAGCCATCCACTCAGCGCCTGCGTCAACATCGGGGCGAGAAACGATATCGCCAAAGCTTCAGCCAGCGGCATGATGTAAATTGCTGAAAAAAAGCACAACGAAGCTGTCGCCAGACAAAATCCGCGCGCAATCTGCAGTCTCAAGTTTTGCGGAACAAACGCCGCTGCGCCCTCGCTTCGCCACAACCAGAAAGACAAAGCAATCGCGCCAATCGTAAACCTTAACGCCGCAACCGCATAAACCGGCCAGTCGCCGGCCATGCTTTTGACAACCGCATCGCCCAGCGCAAGCACGGCAAAGCCGGTAAGCGCATACAGGAAACCTGCGCGTGTATCATTGCCTGTCATGGATGCTTTCACCGTTGCAGCATTCGACGCTGCGCCCTTCTGTTAATCGCCGCCTAGGCAAAAATCGCCGTTTTGCAAAGCCAAATGAGCGGCCAGCCATCGGGGCGAATGCCGCGCCGACCGGGATCGATTTGAATGTTTGTTAACCATTCTTGGCCATAGCCCTGATCACACCTTTTTGGGGGCATTCATGGATCTTACCAACTCAAACTACACCGCATTTCTTGAAGGCCGCGACCCTAACGCTGCGTCTCAAGTTGATGTGACAATCGTAATGCCCTGCCTCAACGAAGTGGAAAGCTTGCCGCATTGCATCGGCAACGCGCTCGATGCGCTGGCTATGATGCGCGAACAATTGAACATGACGGGCGAAATTGTGATCGCCGACAACGGTTCAACCGATGGCAGCCAGGCGCTCGCCACAGAACTGGGCGCCCGCGTGGTCGATGTTGAAGATCGCGGATATGGCGCAGCCCTTATTGGCGGCTGCTGGGGCGCTGAGGGACGCTATATCGTCATGGGCGATTGCGATGGCAGCTACAATTTCACCGAAGGCGTGGCCATGGTGGCAAAGCTGGAGGAAGGGTTTGACCTGTGCATGGGCAACCGTTTCAAAGGCGGAATTGAACCCGGCGCCATGCCCTGGAAAAACAAGCATTTTGGCAATCCGGGGCTGACAGGGGTTCTCAATATCCTGTTCCGGTCCGGCATTGGCGATGCCCATTGCGGCCTTCGCGCCATTCGCAAGGATTGTTTTGAGCGCTTGCAACTGTCCGGTTCAGGCATGGAATTCGCCAGCGAAATGGTGATCAAGGCCGCGCTGTTGAAAGTGCGCATTGCCGAAGTTCCTGCGACATTGTCGAAAGACCTTCGCGATCGCGCGCCCCATCTTCGCCCGTGGCGCGATGGTTGGCGGCATCTGCGCTATCTGTTTATGCTCAGCCCCACATGGGTGTTTGGCGTACCCGCCCTTATCGCGTGCGCTATCGCTGCCATTATCCTCTCGGTTGGCCTTGCGCATTACACCGGTGTTCTGGCCGGCCCATCCTATTTCGGCGTCAGCTGGAGCGTTGTTGGCGGTTTCCTTGCGACATGCGGACATTTTGGCCTGATTATGGCTCTTGCAACGCATTTTTACGGGGTCAATCGCGGCTTTCGTCTGATGCGGCCAGTGCTCAAACGCAATGCAAAAATTCTGACGCTGGAAACCATGCTGCTAAGCGGCCTCGCGCTGATTGCCATTGGCATTTCCGGGCTGACAGCAGTGACGATTGGTTGGGGTCAGGCAGGCTTTACCGCGCTCGACAATCCCTTGCCGCTGATCTTGTCAGCAGCGATTGGGACCATCGGTCTGCAAAATGTTCTTGGCGGGTTCATGCTGGCCATCATTGCAGGCAATGAAAGCCAGTTTGCCCCGAAAGAACGCCTGCCGCAGGCTGCCTAAAGTTAGGGTCAGGACCCTAAGGCGATGCGCGCGCGCCCAGCGATTGTGCTGGTGCGCGATCAGGGTTAGGTAAAGCGTCAATCGCCGCTGGCTCAACCGATTGCATGTCGGGATATTGTTTGAGGGACACCAGCGCCTTGCGGCTTACCGTCATTTTCCAGAAAGCCCGCCCGGCGTAATATTGCTGAGCCGCTGCAGTCCATTCAGGCTTAAGATCGCGCATGAAGACGATCTTTTGCGCATCCACTTCGGGATCATTCCAAACAGGATCAATCTCGGCAGAAGTGCGCGATTGCAATTCCACAAATACGACATGCTGGCCCGGCTCTTGTGAAAGCCGCTTAAGCACCTTGGCCCGTGGGCTAGGCAAGTGATTGTCAAAGTGGCTGAGCGGTGGTCCCAACATCCGGACCGGCGCGCCCATCTTCAAAGCAGCACTCGCCGCCAGATGCCCCACCGGGACCAGCGCCGCGCCAATGATAATGGTGCCCACCAATGCAGGGCCCCATTTGCCGTCCCAAATAACCAGATGACGCAGGCCCTTGGCCACCAGCAGCAGCAAGGGAGCGGTGTAGGCTGCGAAATAGATGTTCATGTAGAATGTCGGCAAAGACGTCGCGAGCATTCCAATCAGGATAGTCAGAATGGCAAGCCGTTCATCAGCGTTCTGCCAGCGCATAAATAGAACAAACACAGCAAGCAGTTTGACAATCGATCCCGCCACCGGCCCGCACAGGGCAAGCAGGATCAACACCAGGCACAGACCAACCGAAATGATCTGTATCTTGCTGACTGAACGCGCTGGGCCGATCCAGCGCGGGGACCAGCAGCAAAAGGCAAGAAACAGAAACGGACCAAGCAAATCACGAAAGGTCACGCCATGCCGGCTGATCAGGTAAGCCCAGGACATCGGGCCGCCATCCGTGATTAGCCTTACTACTCTCACATTCCAATCGGCGAAAAAGCTTGCGCCTTCGTTGTAGAATGTCCGGCCCGAGGCAATTTCCTGCCACAAAAAGACCGGCGTCATATCCTGAGATTCCCGCCAGATCTGATAGGGCATCAGCGCGATATTTCCGGTAGTGGCCTGATTGTACCACAGCTGCGCCGCAACAATCCCGGCCACACCAATCGCCATCGGCAAAACCACAATTGCAATGGCGCGCGGTATCTGCGCGCGCTTTTCCTTGGCCAGATGGCGATAACCCAGCCACCCGCAGCAAACCGCTGCAAACACCGCGTTTTCAAACGGTCTTGTCCCGGCAAGCAGCACAAGCGCAATCACGCTGATCAGCGCCAATCCAAATGTCGCTTTGCGTTCAATGCGCGGGACTGCGCCAAACAGCAATGCCCCGCCAAGCGCGATTGTTGTGGGTGCCCAGAACGAATTGACCCAATAGCCGAACAGACAAAACGCAACGATCGCAAGATAGCTGCCCAGCGCCGCCCAATGCCCCCTAACCCAGCCCAGCAGCGACCAACATAGTGCCGCCGATGTAAGGCCCAGCGCCATCAGGTTCCCGGCAAAGGGAGAACCAAACAAAACCTGTCCCAGATAAAGAAATATCGGCGGCAAGGGAGGACGGGCTGACACATGGTTTGGCCATTCAATCTGCTGATATGTCTGCAGCATCACGGCAAAGGGATGCACCGGGTTTGTGACCCGGCCAAGATCATAAGTGGCGGTCAGAAACAGGTGGTTGTATTCCTCCATCACATAGGGGACGGGCGCTGGAACAAGCGGCAGCATCGCAATGCGCAACACCACAGGCGTAAGCCCGGCGATCAAAATCAGCAGGGCTGGCCGCAGCGAAATGCGCCGCGCAATCACCATGGCATTGGCGGAAACAAGCCGGGTTTGCGGTTGCAGCCGCACAATCAGCGCAATCAGAATGCACGCGAGCAGCGCTTCGCCAAGCGTTCCCATGGTAAGATTGATACTATACGGCAAGAAATCTTCCCCAGGAGCCAAAACAAAGTCCGACTGACTGTTTCGCGGGAAAGTCGAGCGTTGCGCCCCCCGATTTTAACCACTCGTCAATCATAAACTTCTAGGCATCCTTAATCGGATTTAAGAAGCACAACAACGCGATCAGGCTTCCTAAACCACAGATTTGCACTTTCGGGGATTTACGATGACGGTTGCTCCCAATGAGCAGTACAATGTCGCTTCGGCAGACAGCCTTCCGGTCAAACTGGCAGGGTATCAAAGACGCCGAATGTTCGAGCACTTTATGAAATCAAGTGGCATCGAAGCAGACGATACTGTTTTGGACATTGGCGCGACGTCCGAACGTTCTTATCCCAGCTCGAACTATTTCGAGAAATGGTTTCCGCACAAACACAATGTGACCGCAGCCGGGCTTGATGATGCGCAATTCCTTGAAGAGGAATTTCCAGGCATGACTTTTGTCAAAGCCGATGGCTGCGAATTGCCGTTTGACGATGACAGCTTTGATTACGTCCACAGTTCCGCCGTGATTGAACATGTGGGATCGTTCGAGCGGCAAATTCAGTTTGTCAAAGAATGCACCCGCGTGGCCCGCAAGGGCGTGTTTATCACGACGCCCAATCGCTGGTTTCCGGTTGAATTTCATACCATTGCGCCTTTGATCCACTGGCTGCCGCCTTCGATGTTTCGCAGCATTATGCGATCCACAGGACGCGAATTTTTCGCCAGCGAAGACAATCTCAACCTGATGTCGAGCAAAAGTCTTATGCGCGCTGCGCAGCAGGCTGGCGCTTCGTCCAAATTTGCAACGCGCATTGACAACGTTCGACTGGGCGGCTGGCCCAGCAATCTGTTGCTGGTCGCCAAAGCCGCTTGATTGCAAAGGCAATGAACATGGTCATCTGCGATGGCGCATTCTTGTGATTGCCAGCTACTTGCAAAAAGCGCGTTTTGCGCCATTTCTCGGCGGCAGCATACTGTGCGCCGGCATCAACAATGTCATTCTGATTGCTGGTGAATATGCCGGGCTTGGATATGTGCTGCTGACGTTTGTCTGTTACGCTACAAGCGGCACGGTCGGATATTTCTACCATTGCAAAGTGACATTCAAAGAAGCGATGACGCCTGGCGGATATGTCAAATTCATCTCCACCTTGTGCTTGGGCTTACCCATATCGCTGGCCATTCTTGCTGTGATGATTGATTGGATGGACCTGCCGATGTGGGTTGCAGCCCCTACGATGACAGTCATCATGTTCTTTTATCATTACCTCATCGCCAGACTTGCCATCATCAGGCCGCAAGAAACCGCGTAAAAGGCAGTGCCGGGCTTGATTTTACTAATACAATCAAGACTTTGCGATTTTCAAACACGCAAAACGCCCCTTCGGCCAAGGCTGAGGAAGCCGAATTTCCTTCAGCATAAACTGAGCCGGAAAAGCCAGCGGCGACCGGGTGCACTTTGGGGGTCCAAATCGATCTGACAAGCTCGACAATTGCTCGTCATTTTAGGGAAAAAATAAGGTTTCCGAATTATTCACCACATCTCGAAAGGCACTGTTCGGCTCGATTTGAACATGTCTCGATTTTGGATTGGTAGCCTTGGGGGCTAGGAATGAGCGCATTCGGGAAAAAAGGCGGCGGCGGGATGAAACCTGGCGGTCGTCCGGCATTTGGGGTCGCACGCCCCATGAAATCCGGCGGCGGACAGTCCGACGGCGGAGAGCAGTTTCCGCCGCTTCCGGGTGAAGAGGAAAAGCCCGAGGCTGAAAAAGCCAAAGCTGCGCCTTCCAAACCCTCCAAACCAACTTCCACCGCTGATGCAATGGACCGCCTTACCGAACGCATGAATGCAACCCATTCGGGCGAACATGAAGGCGGCGGTTTCGAAGCCAGCGTCCACAAAATCAAAGAGCAAGTGCTCCCGCGCCTGCTCGAACGGGTCGATCCCGAAGCCGCAGCCACGCTTTCCAAGGAAGAGCTGTCGGAAGAATTTCGCCCGATTATCATGGAAGTGTTGGCCGAACTTAAGGTCACGCTGAACCGCCGCGAACAATTCGCGCTTGAAAAAGTTCTTATCGATGAACTGCTGGGTTTTGGTCCGCTTGAAGAGCTGCTGAATGATCCGGACGTGTCCGACATCATGGTCAACGGCCCCGATCAGACTTACATCGAGAAAAAGGGTAAACTGATTATCGCACCCATCCGGTTCCGCGATGAACAGCACCTTTTCCAGATCGCCCAGCGCATCGTGAACCAAGTCGGCCGCCGCGTTGACCAGACCACGCCGCTTGCCGATGCTCGTTTGAAAGACGGCTCTCGTGTGAACGTCATCGTTCCCCCGCTTTCGCTGCGCGGCACCGCGATCTCCATTCGTAAATTCTCTGAGAAACCGATCACCTTGGACATGCTCAAAGAGTTTGGCTCGATGAGCGAGAAGATGTGCACCGCTCTGAAAATCGCAGGTGCCTGCCGGTTCAACATCGTTATTTCTGGCGGTACGGGCTCTGGTAAAACCACCATGCTCAACGCCTTGTCGAAAATGATCGACCCGGGTGAGCGCGTTCTCACGATTGAGGATGCCGCGGAATTGCGTCTGCAACAGCCGCACTGGCTGCCGCTGGAAACGCGTCCGCCTAACCTTGAAGGGCAAGGCGCGATTACCATTGGTGACCTTGTCAAAAACGCCCTGCGTATGCGTCCTGACCGGATCATCCTGGGTGAGATTCGCGGAGCCGAGTGCTTCGACCTTCTCGCCGCGATGAACACGGGCCACGATGGCTCGATGTGTACGCTTCACGCTAACAGCCCGCGCGAATGCCTTGGCCGGATGGAAAACATGATTTTGATGGGCGACATCAAGATCCCGAAAGAAGCCATTTCGCGCCAGATCGCAGAATCGGTGGACATCATTGTTCAGGTGAAACGTCTGCGCGATGGTTCACGCCGGACGACCGACATCACCGAGGTAATCGGGATGGAAGGCGAAGTGATCGTGACGCAGAATCTGTTCAAGTTCGAATATCTTGACGAGACAGAAGACGGCAAGATCCTGGGCGAGTTTCGCGCTGCGGGTCTGCGGCCCTATACGCTGGAAAAAGCGCGTCAGTTTGGCTTTGATCAGGCGTATCTCGAGGCTTGTCTGTAAGTCTGTGAGCTCGCGCGAAGGCGGGAGCCTCCATCGGCTTACCTCATTTATGCAAGAGATCCCTGCCTTCGCAGTGATTCTCAAGCGCTTAAAGAGTTCCCAGCACCACCGGCAGGCTCATCGCCAGGCACCCGCCGCCTATCATTGCGCCCATGATGAAAATCGCAGTCCAAGGCACCCAGCCGACGCGTTCCAGCTGCGCATAGTCACGCATCTTTTTGCGCCGCCATTCCATCAGCGCGGCAAAGCCGGCCAATAGCCAGAACAAAGCGCCTGCCAACGCCATCTGCGCGGCATCGCTTGAAAGCGCGAGTGTGGTGAGAATATCCATCCGCTAGGCGATGTAGGCAACCATCGCGCTTGCGCAATCCCGCTCTATCGCCCAAGCGCGCGCACATGGATGGTTCAGTTGCTCAACCCCGCCCAATGCTCGCCATTGGTTTGCGTCTCATCACCGCCGTGGTGTTCGCGACGATGGGG
Source organism: Erythrobacter sp. JB1-15 (assembly GCF_057365035.1). NCBI lineage: Bacteria > Pseudomonadati > Pseudomonadota > Alphaproteobacteria > Sphingomonadales > Erythrobacteraceae > Erythrobacter > Erythrobacter sp. JB1-15. The sequence continues at coordinate 2,271,183 of NZ_CP200295.1, read as the reverse complement.
ATGCTCGTAAAACTCGGAGGCGACCGCGGCGTGCATCTGGTTGAGATGCTGTTTTGGCGTCAATTCATCACCTTTGTTTTGATGGCAGCTGGATTGGCTTTATTTGGAAAGCTCTCGACCCTGCGGACTAAGCGGATAAAAAGCCACGCAGGCCGCGCGGCTCTGGGCGGATTTTGCATGTTTTTTGTATATGGCGCGTTGCTGCTGCTTCCCTTGGCCGAAGCAACCACGCTTTCTTACACAGCACCGTTTTTCGCGGTTGTAATCGCTGTCACGATGTTCGGTGAGAAAGTGGGTCTCTATCGCTCCCTTGCCGTCGTGGTCGGGTTCTGCGGTGTTTTGGTCATTATGCAACCGGGCAATATGAGTGGGGACAAGTCAGGGCTTGGCGTAATGGTCGCGCTTGCCGCAGCGGCAATGGTTGCGTTGATTAGCTTTCAGATCCAAGACCTCAACAAGACCGAAAGCCCATGGAGTATCATTTTCTGGTTCACGGCACTTTCGACGCCGTTTTTCGCGATGTTGCTGCCCTTCTTTATAAGTGCCCATGATGCTGAAACTTGGGGGATAATTGTCGCTATGGCTTTGGCAGGGGCGCTTGCTCAAATCCTGCTGACTAGTTCGCTGCGGTTCGGATCAGCCTCGGTGATCCTGCTGATTGATTACACCTCGCTCCTTTGGGCGACATGGTATGGCTACACCGTGTTTGACCGCACCCCGCCCGCCAGTTTGTGGATCGGCGCGCCGCTGATTATCGGCGCAGGGGCATTGATCGCATATCGCGAACGCCTCCTCGCACAGGCCAAAGCGAAACCAGCAGAGACAACCTAAATAGCACGCTGAAAGGAATTTCGATGATCCGCACCACCCTGATCGCCGCCGCGCTTGGCGCGCTTACCCTTACCACCGCTGCCTGTAACACAGTGCAAGGTCTAGGCGAGGACATCTCCTCGGTTGGCAGAGCGGGCGAAGATGTGATTGACGGCGACGAATAAATTACACCCGCCTGTAAACCAGCGCAAGATTGTTGGCAGGCATTTCATGCCGTGCGCTGCGCGATAGGCCGTTTGCCGCGCCCGCTTCGTCCATCTGTTCAACATGGCGAATGCCCCAAGCGGGATTGCGCGATTTAAGGCTAGCATCGAATTCAAGATTGGAAGGCGCTGGTTCCAATCCGTTTTCAAAAAACGGGCCATAGATAATCAGCGGCCCACCTGAATTTCCCAGCACACGGGCCGCGCCTGCCATCAGGCCAAGGCTTGCCGCCCATTCGCTGATATGGGCCATATTGATGCACAAAACCGCGTCCGCGCGCGCAGGGGGCCATGCCGCATCCGCCGCGTTTAGCGCAATCGGTGATTCCAGATTGCCCTCCCGATATTCCGCTCGGTAAGCCTTGATCGAACCGAGCGCTCGCGGATCAGGGTCGCTGGGCTGCCACTGAACCTGCGGCAGATGCTGCGCAAAATACACCGCATGTTCGCCGCTGCCCGATGCAATTTCGAGCACTTTGCAGCACCCGGTCAATTCCGCCTGCAAGACAGCAAGAATAGCCTCGCGATTGCGCAAAGTGGCGGGCGCGTGGTGCTTCACAGCGCTCAGCCCACTTGCCGGTCCTGCCCTTCCCAATAAGGCGCACGCAATTGCCGCCGCAGGATTTTGCCCGATGGATTGCGCGGCATTTCAGGGATCACATCGACGCTTTTGGGTGCTTTGAAAGCGGCGATCTTCTTGCGCGTATAGGCGATTACGTCAGCTTCATCGATCTCCATGCCCGGTTTGGCAACGCAGCAAGCTTTGACCTCCTCGCCCCACTTTTCGCTGGGGATGCCAATCACTGCCACCTCGGCAATGGCTGGATGACCGTAGATCGCGCTTTCCACTTCTGCCGGATAGACGTTCTCGCCGCCTGAAATGATCATGTCTTTGATCCTGTCCTGGATGTAAACATAACCATCTGCGTCCATGATCCCCGCATCCCCGGTGTGCAGCCAGCCATCGGCATCAATCGTCTGCTGAGTTGCACCGGGCAGCTTCCAATATCCGCGCGTATTTGAGGGGGAGCGAATGCACACTTCGCCGATCTCGCCGCGCGGGGCTTCCTTGTTGTGAGTGTCGCGCACCTCAATCTCAGCTCCCGGCACAGCCTTGCCCGCCGAACGCATCCTCTCATTGCCTTCGAGCACATGATCTTCGGGCGGCAATAACGATATTGTGCCTGATGTCTCTGTCATTCCATAGGCTTGCAAAAAGCCCGCATTGGGCATGGTCCGGACCGCTTCTTTGAGCAATTCCAAAGGCATGGGCGCTGCGCCATACATCAGATATCGCAGCGCGGAGAAATCGGTTTGCGCCGCTTTGGGATGCTGCACCACCATTTGCAGCGCGGCAGGCACGATAAACATATGCGTTGCGCCCGCCTCAATCGCTTTGAGCGCACCTTCGGGAGTGAATTCAGCCTCGATATGATGGCGGATGCCGTTTGAAATGCCGATATTGATCAGGCCCGTGCCGCCAATATGGGCGCATGGCATGGCAACCAGCATGCAGTCACCTTCTTCATAAAAGCTCCACGCCAGCCCCTCTTCCGCCGCAGCATTGCGAAGGCCCAAAAGATTGCGATTGGACAGCACCGCGCCCTTTGGATTGCCGGTGGTGCCAGAGGTGTACAATTGCAAAATTGGATCTTCGGCAGGCGGGGCCGTGTAATCGTTATCGGGCTGCATTTCGGCAATGTGCGCGCGCGCCTCATCGACAAGCAGCACGCCGCAATCATGTTCAAGCTCGCTTGCCACATTGTTTGCCGTGTCTGCGAATTGCTCTTCGGCAAACAGCAATTTCGCCTCTGTGTCGGACAGGATGTAAGCGACCTCAGGCGCAGCCAGCCGCCAGCCAACAGGAACCATAACAGCGCCCATTCGGGCCGCCGCCAGGTAAAGCTGGCAATAAAACTCGGAGTTTTTGCCCAGCCAAGCAACGCGGTCACCTTTGCTGATGCCTTGCGATTTATACAGCGCGATGATCCGGCGGGTTGCCGTGTTCAATTCTGAATAACTTGTCCGGCGATCGCCTTGTTCGAAAGCGATCGCATCGGGGCGTTCTTCGGCCCAGAAATTCAGAATTTCATCAAAGGTTTCATAGTTGTGATGCGCGTTGCCCTGGATGGTGTTTTCCCAGCCCATGCTTATCTCTCCTGGCTTTTTTCTTTGCCGGGCAGACTAGGCGCAAACCGCTCTATCAGTCCATCAATTTACGTTAGGCGAAACGGCCTTGTCTGCGTGCTGCAGGCTCGCGAAGGATCAGCCAGATAAACAGACCGAGCGGTCCTGCAAACAATGTGGCCAGCAGGATAGGGGCCTGGATAAACCGATTGATCCCTTTTGCATCGCCATCGCGCGCAATCCAAAGCCCGACAAACAAATCAAAGGCGAGATAGTGCGTCCATCCAACGGTGACGCCGCCATCGCTGGCAAACAAAGCGCGCACGCCTTCAATGGTGGAGAAATTGGCGCCGCCCCCGCCCGCGCCCACATCCGGGCCAGCCGATATCAATCCGCTGACAATCCCGATCAAGCCCCCAGCGTAAACACAGCACAGCATGCCAATCCCTGCATAAAGCACCGCTGACAGCAAAGCAGGCCAGCGCGGCAACAAGATCAATGCGGCCCATGCGATCATCGCAAGGGCATTCACGGCGCTAAAGACAAGATCCCATGGCATAATCGCGATTATTCCTGTTCCTCGGGCAGATCCGCTTTCATCCGCCATTCGCGCGCGGCCCGCTTCATTGCCTCGTTATCATGGGTAAAGCGCCCCTGCGCGCGCCGCATGCCCAATCCCAAAGCCGCCTCTGCCACCAGATCAGCCTCGACCGAGCGGAACATCTCCCATTTCTTGGGAAGCAGCGGATCGATCAGCGGGCTGGCGATCTTTGCCAATCCCTCTGCCATGCGGAAATCATCATTGCGCGCGCCTTTCAAAAGGCCGGGGCGCAGAATATCGAGCCGCTTGAAGCCCACCTTGGAAACCATCTGTTCCGTCTCACCCTTGACCCGCATATAGAAATGTTTGGACGCCGGATCAGCCCCCGCCGCGCTGACGAGGACCAGATTGAGAATGCCAGCCTTGTGTGCAGCCTCTGCCGTGGCCATCACCAACTCTTGATCGACCGCGCGAAAGGCATCTTCGTCCCCGCCCACTTTCTTAATGGTTGTTCCCAGCGCGCAAATCAAAGCGCGCGGGCGGACCGCTTCGAATATTTCTCCCCATTTTTCCGGCTCAGCAACAAAGATCTCCATCCGAGTGCCCGCAGGCATATCAAGTTCGCGCCGCGCGATGCCGACGATCCGGGCGGCATCGCCATGGCTGGAGATTTCGATAACGCGCCGCCCAATCAGCCCGGTGGCGCCCACAAGCCCAATGCGCAGCGGCGCTTTTTTCTCATCCATGCCGTTATCGGCAAAATATTCGCGCGGCCGGTCAGACATTGGTCAATCCGCTTGGGGCTTCGCCATAGATCGCCGCGCATTGGCGAATCGCAAAGCCATCACTCATTCCGGCGATAAAATCGGCAATACACCGCGCGCGCGCAGGCTCTTTATCGGGCAGACGATCCTGCCATTCTTCGGGCATCAGCCTTGCATCTTGCGAATATGCGGCGAATAACCGCGCCACAACATCGCGTGCATGTGCAGCAGCGGCAACTTGTTCGGGGTGGAAATACAGCTTGTCATACATAAAGGATTTAAGCGCGCGCTCCTGCGCTTCCATAGCAGGCGAGAAACTTGCCAGCTGGCGGCCAGCGGCGCGAATATCGGCGACTGTTTCCATACCCTCGATCTGTTTCGCCGTGTGTTCCAGCACATCATTCACCATCAATCCAATCTGCCCGCGCACCAGTTCGCGCAGTAGCCGGTCTTTGGGTGCACCAGGAAAGCGTTTTTCGACCGCTCGCCATTGCTGCGCGAGGAAATCCAGCTGAAGCAGATCATCAAGGTCAAGAAACCCTGCGCGCAGGCCATCATCAATATCGTGATTGTCGTAAGCGATATCATCGCTAAGCGCGGCAATCTGCGCTTCGAGCGAAGGCCACTGGCCCAGTTCCAAAGGAAACGCCGCATCAAGCTCCGCCAGCGCCCAGCCCGGATTTTCCACCGGGCCATTGTGCTTGGCCAACCCTTCGAGCAAATCCCAGGTCAGGTTGAGCCCTTCGTGCAGCGGATAGGGGCTTTCGAGCCGCATCACCGTGCGCAATGTCTGTGCATTGTGGCAAAACCCGCCATGCCGCTCCATCGCATCGGACAAAGCATGCTCCCCTGCATGGCCAAAAGGCGGGTGCCCCAGATCATGCGCCAGACACAAGGCTTCGGTCAGATCCTCATCCAAGCCCAAAGCGCGCGCCAGCACACGTCCAATCTGCGCAACCTCCAAACTATGCGTAAGCCGGGTGCGATAATGATCGCCATCGGGCGCGATAAAGACCTGTGTTTTCGATTTGAGCCTGCGAAAACTCATCGAATGGATGATCCGGTCGCGGTCGCGCTGAAAGGCGGTGCGCGGCCCTCTGCGCTCGCTGGGCGTTCGGGGCGCGCCTGCGATATTGGCGGCCCCGTCAAATTCTCTGCCTGAAAACCCGCGGTGATCCAGCGCGTCAGGATTGGCAGCGTAAGGTGCGCGTTTCATTTTGGGACATTGGCGGAGGGTGCCAACCAGCTCAAGGCGAACAGATCAGCAACTCTGCGCGCATATGTGGACATCAGCCAATCCCTTATTGCGCCTGCATGCCGCCCATTGGCGCCCCGCGCAAAGTTGAGTGGGGCCGCTCGCCGGACAGAAAAAGGGGTGGCAAGCGGCCCCGGGCTATCGGCATAGCGACCCGAGAGCCCGGAATTTGCACTGTTACGTTCCAATGACAAATTCGCCACGGCCAATACGGGTTTCAATTCAAAACCGCATCCCTTTGTGAGCGATCCCTGCGGCCAGTTGTTCCCGCGCGGCGTTGAGTCGCAAATGAGCGTGCTTAATCCTCGCTCAAAATCCATTCTGCCGCTGCTTCGCAGTGGATTACAGTCGAATCGAACACTGGCAGCACATTGGCATTGATATCGACGATCAGATCAAGCTCCGTGCACGCCAGCACAATTGCCTGTGCGCCTTCCTGTTCCTTGTTTGTGATGATCGTTTTCAATGTGCGCTGTGCATCACGCGTGACTTTGCCGACCATCAATTGATCGTAGATAATCCGGTCCAGCGTTTCGACATTGCCCATATCGGGCGGCAGCAGATCAATCCCGTGCGAAACCAGTCTGCGCCGGTAAAACCCCTCCGTCATCACATTGCGCGTGCCCAGAAGCGCGACATTCTTGATGCCCGCCTGCTTTAGTTTTTTACCGACGCACTCAGCGATATGAATGATTTCAATATCAACCTGCGTTTCAAGCTCGCGATAGACTTTGTGCATGGAATTGGCACCGATCAACAATGCCTCTGCGCCGGCTGCTTCCAACCGTTTTGCGCTGGCGATCAGAGTTTGGGTCGCCCGATCCCAATCCTCTGGCGTATTCAGGCCGTGAAGTTCGGTGAAATCAAGACTTTCGATCAGCATCGGCGCGCTTGCCATGGGGGCCGCGCGTTTTTGGATGATGCGGTTGATCCGCTCATAATATATGCCCGTCGACACCCAGCTCATGCCGCCGATCAATCCCAATTTGCGCAAAGCGACCCTCGATTCCACTTAGGTAGGTGGCCCGGTTTAGCGGCGAACGTTACGCCGCGTCTATAGGCGGGAAAAAACCACCGCTTTACAAGGCGCTTACGTGGTTTCTGCGATGTTCAGCAGCCAGCCTCTTAGCGTTTCGAGGCTCGCCTCTGGCGCTTCTTCGTGCGGCAAGTGGCCGATGCCGGGATAGATAACCATGGTCGAGCTAGGCAGATTTTCGTCATACCAGCGGCTCGAGGGAACCGGGATCAGCGGATCCTTTTCCCCGCACAGCAGCAAAGTTGGCACAGCTATCTGCGCGATGTCTTCAGCGTCAAACGATGTGCGCGGATTACCGAACCGGGCGATTGTGGCCTGCCTGTTGCCGGGATAGCGCAACAATTCCCAATACCGGTCGACCGTCTCATCGGTGACGATGGCTTTGTTGCTGACGGTTTGAGCAAAGGCATCCTTGACCATGGATCGCGGAGTGATCTGCGCCATGATGGAATTGATGACAGGGGTCTGCGCCAATTGATAGGTAAGGCTGGCATCACGCTCTGGCCGCACCGGCGCACCGCTTGCCCCCACCATAACCGCGCCAATCAATCTGTCCGGATGCGCCATCGCGTAGGCCGCCGTGTGCGATCCGCCCATCGAGCTTCCGGCCAGAACAAACCGTTCCAGTCCAAGCGCATCTGCCACCTCATCAATATCGGAGACAAAGTTATCGAGCGAATAATCACCGTCTGGATCAGGCCCGGTCAGGCCGTGCCCCACTTGGTCAAACCGGATGACGCGGTGATCTTCGCGCAAGGCCTCTGCCCAAGGCTGCCAGGTGTGCAGATCGGCTGTTGAACCGTGCAGCAACATGATGACAGGCGCATTTGCATCGCCGTTCAAAGGGCCTTCATCGCGCAAATGCACTTTCAAACCGCTTTCCAGCAGCACAAATTGCGAAGGCTCACCGCCATATTTGGCGCGCATTTCAGCGGGATCGGTATCGGGCGTGCGAAAGATCAGGAAAGCTGCGCCCAGCACCACGGCGAGAAATCCGATTGTCCTAAACACCCATTTCATTCTGCGACCCCCAAAAGCGGTTTCAAAGCAGCTGTTTCAGCATATCCAACCCGCACCCTGCCGCGACCGATCCCAGCGTCTCAACAGCTTCGCGGTCATCGACCCGCTCCAATCGCTCCAGCGCTTTGCCAGGCGATAAAGGCACGCGGTCCTCGCCCTCTTCGGGGGCCAGGCGTTCCAGCTTTTTCAATTGCACAATCGATAGCCTGTCGGTGAGGCGCGGCGCCATGCAGGTGGCCAGGTTTTCAGGCACGCCATTGGCGAGCAGCGCCTGCTCAACGCGTTCCTCGGTCACCTGTTCAAGCACCCCGCCATCGCGGAACACAAAATACCCCCCAACCAGCAGCGCAATCACCGCAAGCGCAAGGAGCATCGCGCGCATTTAGTCGAGCGCCTTCACGATGCCTTCGACCATCTTCTTCGCATCAGACAGCAGCATGACGGTTTGCGGCATGTAGAAGACATCATTGTCAACGCCCGCATAGCCAACGCCGCCCATGGAGCGTTTGATGAAGAACACCTGCTTTGCCTTGTCCACATCGAACACAGGCATTCCATAAATGGGAGATGATTTGTCGGTTTTCGCGGCCGGGTTCACCACGTCATTTGCCCCGATGATGAAAGCGACATCGGCCTGGGCAAATTCTGAGTTGATATCCTCAAGCTCGAACACCTCGTCATAGGGCACGTTCGCTTCTGCAAGCAGCACGTTCATATGCCCCGGCATCCGGCCAGCAACAGGGTGGATCGCGTATTTCACATCCACGCCTTTTTCTTTTAGCGCATCGGCCATTTCCCGCAGAACGTGCTGAGCCTGTGCCACCGCCATGCCGTATCCCGGAATGATGATAACGCTTTCAGCCTGTTCAAGCATAAAGGCCGCATCATCCGCGCTGCCCTGTTTGTACGGGCGCTGTTCTCGCGGTGCGCCATCGCCAGCGCCGCCGCTGTCATCCGCGCCAAATCCGCCAGCGATCACGCTGATGAAGGAACGGTTCATGGCCTTGCACATGATGTAGCTGAGGATCGCGCCTGATGATCCCACCAGCGCGCCGGTGATAATCATAGCGCTGTTGCCGAGTGTAAAGCCCATCGCTGCGGCTGCCCAACCCGAATAGGAGTTCAGCATGGACACCACCACCGGCATATCCGCCCCGCCAATCGGGATAATCAGGAGAAAACCAATGACAAAGGCAAGCACAGTGATTGCCGGGATCATCCAGCCCTCGCCTGCTCCGCCTTGAGGTGAAACGGCGTAATACCCGACCAGCCCGACGATCGCGGCCAAAGTGCCCAGATTGATGACATGCCGCCCCGGCAGCATGATCGGAGACCCGCTCATTTTGCCCGACAGTTTAAGGAAAGCGATAACCGAGCCTGAGAAGGTGATCGCACCAATCGCAATACCAAGGCCAAGCTCGATCCGGCTGACCATCAGGATTTGGCCTGCGCTATCGGTGATCCCGAAACTCGCCGGATCAAGCCATGCAGCAAGCCCAACCACTACGGCGGCAAGGCCGACCAGTGAGTGAAAACCTGCAACCAGCTCGGGCATGGATGTCATCGCGATTTTGCGCGCGATCACAAACCCAATCGCGCCGCCGATCGCGACCGCTATTGCGATCTCATACCATGTCGCAAGGTTGTGCGTGATCAAAGTGGTGCCAACGGCAATGACCATCCCGATCATGCCATTGCGGTTGCCGCCGCGGCTTGTGGCCGGGCTGGAAAGCCCGCGCAAAGCAAGGATGAAGAACACACCGGAAATAAGATAGGCAAGCATTGCCCAAGCAGGCGTAGCCGCGCCATCGCCAGCGGCATGGGCTGGGGTTGCGAATAAAGCCGTCATCCCAGCGAAAGCTGGGATCGCTGGCCACTTAGCGCGGAGCTTATTGAGGGAGATCCCAGCTTTCGCTGGGATGACGGGTGACATGAAAGAACCCATCCTCACTTCTCCTTTTTCTTATACATGGCGAGCATACGCTCGGTCACGGCAAAACCGCCAAAAATGTTGACGCTGGCCAGCACCACACCAAACAGGCCCAGATATTTGGCCACCGGACTGCTAGCCTCAGCCGCCGCAATCAGTGCGCCGACGATAATCACGCTGGAAATCGCATTGGTCACGGCCATCAACGGCGTGTGAAGCGCAGGCGTCACCGACCAGACCACATAATAGCCGACGAAACACGCCAGCACGAAAATCGAGAGGATTGAGATAAAGTCCATGGATCAGGCCCCCTTCAGCCTCTCATTAACAACAGCACCGCCCAGCGTCAGGCGAATCGCATCGCCGATCTCTTCGTCAAACACAGGCTTGCCCGCTTCCTTGTCCCAGAACGCCTGAAACATGGTGAAGTGATTGCGCGAAAACAGTGCGGAGCTGTCAGCGGGCAAATGCGCGGGCGTGTTTGAAAATCCGATGATCTTAACGCCATGCTTTTCGACGACTTCGTCAGGCTTTGAACCTTCGACATTGCCGCCTTGCGCCACGGCCAAGTCGAAGATGACACTGCCCGGCTTCATTGTGGCGATTTGCGCATCGGTTATGAGCACGGGCGCAGCGCGTCCGGGGATCAGCGCGGTGGTGATAACAATATCCTGCTTGGCAATGTGTTCGCTGACAAGCTTGGCCTGCGCCGCCTTATATTCATCGCTCATCTCGGTCGCGTAACCGCCCGAACCCTCGCCTTCGATCCCGGCTACGTCCTGAACGAATATCGCCTTGGCTCCGAGGCTTTCGATCTGCTCTTTGGTAGCAGAGCGCACATCAGTCGCCGAAACCTGCGCGCCCAAACGCCGCGCGGTGGCAATCGCTTGCAGACCCGCCACGCCAACGCCCATAATAAACGCCTTGGCCGCTTGAACGGTGCCGGCTGCCGTCATCATCATCGGAAAAGCGCGGCCATAGGTGTCCGCGGCTGCCAAGACCGCTTTATATCCAGCAAGATTGGACTGGCTGGAAAGCACATCCATACCCTGCGCGCGCGTGATGCGCGGCATGAATTCCATCGACAACGCTTCAAGGCCCGCTGCCGCGTAGGCATCAAGCAGATCTTTATTGTTGAACGGGTCAAACAGGGCCGCAACCATCGCGCCCGGCTTTGCGCCTTTCAACAGCTTCACATCGGGAGCCTGGATCGCCAGCACGATGTCAGCATCCTTGATCGTAGCAGCGGCGGTGCCAACAGTGGCACCTGCCTCTTCATACGCTTGATCCGTGATCGACGCGGTCAGGCCTGCGCCCTTTTCAACGAACAGATCATTGCCAAGGCCTGCAAACTTTTTGACCGTTTCCGGCGTTGCCGCAACGCGCGTTTCGCCCGCGCTGCGTTCTTTCAACACTGCAATTTTCACAAGTACGCCCCTGTTAACGGCCTATTGGCCAGGCTTTAGCCGGCAATCATCGCAACGACGAGTGCAACGATCACCGCAATCACGGGGATCGAATATTTCAGCGCGCTCATAAAGCCGCCATATGTTTCTTGTGCTTTGTCCATGTCATGGATGCTCATTGCGTCATTTTCCCTTTGTCGGCCTGTTTGGCCCTTATTCATCCAACCGATCCGCCTGCGGTTCCTGCCATAAACTTGCGCGTCACGCGCGGTTCATCCGAAAACCATACAGCTTAATCTAAGCGGCCCCTCCCCGTATCGGAGAGAGCCGCGTTGCTCAAGCCCACTGTATTGCCAGTGCTCTGCAACAATGCTGTGCGATTGGTCGCGTTCAAAGACCGGCTTAAAGTGCATCGGGTCGAACAGCCTTAATATCGTATTTACTCGATGCTTGTACGCCCTGCGGACGTCTCACCCTGGGACGATTGCCAGGGCATCGGAGGGTCCTTGCCGATTATGGCGGAGACAGAACAGCTAGAAGACACACGTCTTGTGATGTTGATCGATGATGAGCCTGCACAATCGCGGCTTATCTCAGCTATTGCAGCGCGTGATGGCTGGCGCACTTTGGTTGCGCCCGATGCCGATACAGCAATCGCCATGCTTGGCACGCGCGAAGGCATGCAATTGTCTGCGATCCTGCTCGATCAGTGGGTTCCCGGCGACGATGCCTGCGCTCTTATCACCGAGTTGAAAGAGCGCCGCCCTGCCCTTCCCATCCTAATGCTCACCACCAGCGCTTCCCCGCTGCTCGCGGTCGAAGCGATGCGTGCAGGCGCAAGCGATTACCTCGTTAAACCCGTCTCGCCTGACCGGCTGATGGAAGCCTTGCGCACCGTCACCAAGCGGCAAGCGCCCAAGGACGAGCTTGCCCCGCTGACCGAGAAGATGTCTGCCACGCTCGATTTCGATGCGATGATCGGAACCGCGCCCGGTTTCCGCACGGCTTTGGCCAAAGCTGCCAAAGCGGCCCGCGGGCATGGCCACACTCTGATTGAAGGCGAAAGCGGCACTGGCAAAGAGATGCTGATGCGCGCCATGCACGCCGCTTCTCCGCGTTCGAAAGATGCTTTGCGCATCATCAATGTCGCCAGCGTTCCGCCCAATTCGCTCGAATCGGTGCTGTTCGGACACGAACCCAATGCCTTTCCCGGCGCGTTTGACCGCCAGATTGGCGCGATGCAGCACTGCGATGGCGGCACTTTGGTGCTCGATGAGATTGACCGGCTTCCCGGCCCTGTCCAACGCCGCCTTGCCGAAGCGCTGGAAACCGGCATTGTCCGCCCGGTGGGCGCCGCGCATGGGTTCCGCATCGATGTGCGTCTTTTGACAGCAAGCAATTTCCCTTTGAAAACGCTCGTTTCTGCTGATCAGTTTGACGAGGAACTGGCGCTTAAACTGGGCGGCACGCTCATTTCGCTGCCGCCTTTGCGCGAACGCACGGGCGACATCACCGCTCTTACTCGCCATTTCCTGGCGCGTATTGGCGAACAGCCGGGGCTTAAGCATCTGTCCGTCTCTGATAGCGCATTGTCGCTTTTGTCGGCGTTTGATTGGCCGGGCAATGTGCGCCAATTGCAATCGGTGCTGTTCCGAGCCGCCGTCTATTGCGAAACCGATTCGCTGACAGCGGACAGTTTCCCGCAGCTTTCTGAGCTTTTGGGAGAGCAGAAAGACCCCGTATCCAGCCATCTGCACGAAGGTGTGGGCGTGATGCTGTATACCGAAGACGGCAATCTGCGCCCGCTGGAAGAGATCGAGGCCGACGTGATCCGCCTCGCGATTGGTCATTATCGCGGCCGAATGACCGAGGTTGCCCGCAGGCTCGGCATTGGGCGATCAACGCTTTATCGCAAGCTGAGCGATCTGGGGATTGATAACGTCGCTTGATCGCTGTGCGCGTTGGGCTATCCCTGCGGGCATGACTGACACAAACCCTATCGCCCATGCCTTCACCAACCGGACTGCGCTCGTCACGGGCGCAGCGTCCGGCATTGGCGCTGCCTGCGCCCACTTGCTCGCCGAACGCGGCGCAGCAAAGCTCATCCTTGTCGATGTGGACGAGGCCGGTATGGCCGCGCTCGACCTTGGCGATACCGAAACCGTGTGCATCACCGGCAGCGTCGCGGATGAGGCATTGTGGGATGACATTGCCCCGCATCTTACCGGCCTCAATCACGCCATCGTCAATGCTGGCATGGGCGGTTTTGGAGCCTTTGCCGATCTCACCATGGCCGATTGGCGGCGCATTATGGACGTAAACCTTGACGGCGCGTTCCTCACTTTGCGGGCCAGCCTCAATGCCATGCTCAAAGCACAGTCAGACGGCAGTAGGAAAGCGGCAAGTGTCGTTATCACGGCCTCATCAACCGGGGTTAAGCCTGTGCCCGGCACTGGCCCCTACGGCGTCTCCAAAGCAGCCGTTGCCCATATGGCGCGCATGGCAGCAGCTGAAAACGCCGCCGCCGGTATTCGCGTCAATGCGATTGCGCCGGGCGGCGTTGACACCGCCATCTGGGAAAGCGGGCCTGAATTCAACGCGGCGGTTGCAAAGCATGGCCGCGATGCCGTTATCCAGAACATGGGCAAAACGACGCCGCTGGGCCGCTTTTCAACCGCGCGCGAAACCGCGCAGTCGATCCTCTATATGCTCAGCGATGAAGCCGCGAACCTTACAGGCCACGTGCTGGTCGATGATGGCGGGTTCACGCTTTAGCGCCGTTTGCACCCAAACGCGCTTACCAGTTCACCGTCTGGGTCACTCGCTCTTCACCCTTATTGCCGCGCATGGACATGGTGAAAGTCCGCTTGGCCCAGTCGATATCGACAAGCCCGAAATTCTCCTCCGAGATGAAGTCCGTCACCCGCTTGGGATCGGGTTCGCGCGCGGTGTTCCGTTCGGTGGTGGAAAACGAGTAGTTGAGCGAAGAGCTGGTCAGTTCCCAGATCGTCTCGCCTTTCGTCTCGGGTGCGGTCTCGGTGTAGATGCCGCCCGCATGGCGATCGCCTGACAGCAGCACCATGCCGCTTTCCTCGCGATTGGCGAGCATTTCGTAAAGCCGCGCACGCTCCAGCGGCAGCGCTTCCCAGCTTTCGTAATTGTGCGCATCGGTCACCACCTGAATGGAGGATGCGATGATGCGGAAGTCTGCCGGTTTGGCAAGCTCCTGCGCCAGCCAAGTCCACTGCGCATCGCCCAACATGGTCTTCGACGCATCCTCGCTAGGCACATAGGGGCCAAGCGGCGGGCGTTCGTCTGAATAGGGCATCGCTTCAAAGTCTGACCGGAAGAACCGGGTATCGAGCACGATCACCTGAGTGCGCTGTCCTTCAGGCCCAAACATGCGGCTTTCGTAAATACCGGGGCGCGCGCGCACTTCGTCGGATGATCCCCAGAATGTCTCAAAGATCGTCTCTGACCAGCGGCGATGGGCAAAGCTGGCGCCGCCATCGTTGAACCCGAAATCGTGATCATCCCAGGCGACCATCATCGGCACTTTTGCCATGAAATCGGCAAGCTCAGGCGTGCCAGCCTGCACTGCATACGCTTTGCGCAAAGTGCTGAGCGATGCATCGCCTTTCCAGAACTGATCGCCATAATTGTTGTCACCGATAAACAGGAACAACTGCGGATCGGCTGCGGCAATCTGGCCCCACATATGCTGCGAGCGCAATTGGTGATTGCAGCTGCCAAAGGCGAGCCGGGTAATCACGCTTTCCGGCGCGAGCGAGGCATTGGCAGGCGCGACGGGCAATTCGATGCTTTCGGCCAGTTTCGCGTAATAGGGCGCTAGCAGGTCTTCAGCGGCCAGCGGCACTTCGCCATGGTTACCGCCGTGTCCGTTATGTCCATCGGCCACAGCAGGCGCTGCTGCCAGGGCAGCGATGGAACAGGTGGCGGCGGCAAACAGCGAAAGACGGCGCATGGGTGATATCCTTGATTGAATGGTCAATTGCCTCTTGCCCGCATCTCATGGCGAGTTTGTGACAAGTAGGAAAGCGGTAAAGGCGCGGCGCCGATCATAGAGGTTCAAGCTGACTGAAATCGGTTAGCGCCGCATCGCGCATACCGCGCCACACATTGCGCGCCTGAACGCTCTCAGCCACGTCATGCACGCGCAGCACATGCACGCCTGCATCCATCGCGCGCAAGGCCAACGCAATCGAGCCGCCAAGGCGTGCGCCTGCTTCCTCCTCGCGGCTCAACGCGCCGATCATCCGTTTGCGGCTGGCCCCGACCATCAACGGCGATCCAAGGGCATGAAACAGCGGCAGCGCGTTCATGAGCGCGAGGTTGTCGCTGAGCGACTTGCCAAAGCCGATGCCGGGATCGAGCATGATGCGCGCTTCATCAACACCGGCCGCAATCGCGCGGGCGCGGGCATCCTTGAGGAAGTCAAACACGTCGCTCACCACATCGGTGTAGTCGCCGCCATCCAGCTTGTCCTTGGCATGGAGGTCTTCGCCCCCGCCCGGTGCATGCATCAGGATGACGGGGCACCCGGCATTGGCAGCCAGTTCCCCCATGCGCGGGTCATAGCGCAAGGCTGACACGTCATTGGCCACTTGCGCGCCTGCGCCCAGTGCAGCCTCAAGCACACCTGCGCGCCGTGTGTCGACGCTGATCGCTGCGCCCATACTCGCGCAGTACTCAGCCGTCGGGATCACTCGTTCAATCTCATCCCCTTCGAAAGTCGCAGCAGCGCCGGGGCGTGTGCTTTCCCCGCCAATGTCGATGATCGCCGCCCCTGCCTCCAGCATGGCAGCGGCGTGCTCGCGGCCTGCTTCTGCTGTATCGAATGCGCCCCCATCCGAGAAGCTGTCGGGCGTTACGTTGAGGATGCCCATCACTTGCGGTTGATCGAACCGGATCACTCGCGCGCCCAGATCCCAGGGTTGATGCACCTTTTGAAGGTTCGCCCACTGCGCCTGCGCTTCCTCTGCCAGCGCGCCGCCCGGCTCGCCCAATGCCTCTGCCGCATCTGCCAGGGCGAACACACGGCGATGCGTCACTGCCCCGCTTTCGCGCACCACCAGCGCAAAGCGGCTGGCATAGGCCATCGAACCGCCCAGCCGAATCGATGCGGGGCCGCCTGCCCCTGCTTCTGCCTGCGGGGAAGCGGAAAGGCCGATGGGATGGACATAGACTGACGCGCTCATGCCCGACCCCTCGAGATCGGTGATCTGTTCAGCTTTCTCATCCGAAGTCTGACGCATGGACCGCATGTTACACGGTCCTGACAAAGAAAAGTGCCCTGCCCCAAAACCAGCGTTTGGGACGAATTTCAGGCGGGTGAAGAGCGATGATTTGGTCATGGCGTGAACGATAGCGCCCCGCCCCGATGTAGGACAGTGCCGCGCGTGGGTTCTCGTCAGCTCTATCGCACCACGGCTTGCTTCACCTGTTGGCCTTCAGCCTTTGCGCGTGTTCTTTTTCGACCAATCGCCACGCTTTGAAAACAGTCATGTCCGGGTCCGTTCTGCCCGTTCGCCCCAGCGCATATATCTGCGCGTAGAACCAGAATTGCGTGGCAAACCCGGCCATGGCTCTGATTGCCCGTATCTTTTCCAGGAATTTCAACGGCGCTGGCAAAAGCGAAAGCGTGTTTTCTGCGCGCGGCAGAGCGTCTGCACCTGCCAGAATGCGCCTCGCCCCATCAGGCTCGACGCAAAGCGGGCGGCCAAGGCCCACGATATCCGCCGCGCCATCGCTCACGGCCTGCTCCATCGCCGCCCTGCTGCGGAAACCGCCCGTCACCATCAGCGGCACTTTGACCGCCTCTTTCATCGCTTTGGCAAAATCGACAAAATACGCCTCCCGCGCAAGGGTTGATGCGGCGATGCCGGGATCATCAGCGGGTTCCATCCCTTCGATGCCAAGCAATTTGGGCTGTTCATAGGTGCCGCCGGAAATCTCGATCAGATCAACCCCGCGTTCCTCAAGCCAGGTGACAACCTGAAGGCTGTCTTCAAATGCAAAGCCGCCCTTTTGGAAATCCGCGCTGTTCAATTTCACGCTGATCGCAAAATCAGGCCCCGCAATAGCGCGCGCTTGTTCGACAACGCTCAGCAGCAATCGCGCGCGGTTTTCAAGGCTCCCGCCCCAGCGATCGGTGCGCAGGTTTGAGCGCGGGCTGAGGAATTGCGAAATCAGATAGCCATGCGCGCCGTGGATCTGTGCGCCGGTAAAGCCCACCTGCTTGCAAATCCGCACCGCCCGCAGGAACCCGCGGATGATCGCTTCAATCTCGCTGTCTTCCAAAGCGACAGGTTCCCCAAACTGCCCGCCGGGCAGGCCCAGCTTCACCGCAGAGGGAGCCTTGGGCTGAGGGTTGATATTGGCAAAGGTCTGCCGGCCGGCATGGCTGATTTGCGCCCAAAAATGGTTGCCAGAACGCGTTGCCGCCGATGTCCAGCGCTGAAAGGCGGCGATGGCGTCATCATCCAGCTCGCCATCGATGATGATATTGCCGGGCCGCTCCAGATGATCGCGGTCAATCTGGATATTGCCCGAAAGCAGCATGCCGCAGCCGCCATCTGACCAAATGCCATATAGCCGCTCCAATTCAGCTGTCGGCGCGCCGCGGCTGTCTGCCAGTCCTTCGGTCATCGCGGCTTTTGCGAGGCGATTGGGCAGGCTTATACCGCATGGCAGCGCAAGTGTGGTTTGCAAGATCATCCGCGACATCCTCTTTTATGGCTTTTGTTGGACCGCGGCGATATCACGAATTTTCAGATAGGAAACGGGCAAGCTCAGCCAATCGGCAGCGCTCTGGCGCAAAAAGGGGCCAGACTTGCGTGCCCGGCCCCTTCTTTTTCGGTTTGGATAATGCGCCCGTGATCACAGTTTCAGGCGAACCCCTGCTGAAATGATCGACTGGGCGCTTTCCACACCCAAGGTCGCTGGCAACAGGTCCAATTCAATATCCGCATCGCTGAAATTGGCACGGTAGGTGTATTGGCCAAAGACCTCTGCGCCATCGGTCACAGCGAAACTGGCACCCGCCATTGCCTGATAGGCGAACGATCCGTCGCTATCATCGCCAACCAGAACGCCGGATGGGGCGTATTCGACATCGGTGGATTGATAGCCAAGTCCCGCACCAACATAGGGCTTGAACCCGCTGCCTGTGTTGAGATCATAGAAGACATTGGCAAAAATGCCGAGATTGGACACATCGCCCTGTCCATCGGCAATCACGGCCCCGACGGTTGGATTGGCAGGGTCAGCTGCGCCGCGCGTCAATACCGCGCTGTCGGCACCGTCAATATCCGCGCCGCCAACCAGCAGGCCAGCATGCGTATCGACATTGTATTCGGTATAAGTCCCTTCCAGTTCGGCGCGCAGACCATTGCCAAAATCATAGCCAACCTGTCCGCCAATCGCGAAACCTGTGTCATTCTCGGTGCTCCACGCGAGCTCAGTTCCGGCAGGAATTTCGCCAAAATCCGCCGTTGCTGGCACGGTCTCATCAAATTCGCCGGAATTGTCGCTGTCATTGGGCAATGCGGCGCCGCCGCTTACGCCGACATAGATGCCGCCATCATCATCCTGCGCAAATGCATTGGATGGAACCGCCAGCACGCCAAGCGCGATGGCAATAGGTGCAAGTTTAGAAAAAGACATTCGTAGCTCCTAAGGGTTGCGGCTTTGCGCCGCTTAGTGTTCCCCCCGCTTAGGCCCGATCACACGAACGGATGCCCCAAGGATACGATGCCACCTGAACCTCAGATGCGAATGATTGTCAGGATTTGCCAGGACGTGCGATATCTGCGCTGGATGATGCATATCCTTCGCACAAGTTTCAGGTTTTCAGATGGATAGAAAGCGGACTTAATCCTCAGACGCGAGCAGATAAAGCTGCCTTGCCGCGTCCACAGGGAGCATTTCGCCGCCCTTTTCATAATGCCAGAACGTCCAGCCATTGCAGCTTGGCGCGCCTTGCAATTCTTTGCCCAGCGAGTGGATCGATCCGGTGTGGACACCTTTGGGCGCGTGGCCTTTTTCGTGTTCAAGCGAACCATCTGCCCGGACGATCGCGACCCAGCGGCGTTTCTTGTCGAACACCTTGGTTCCGGGCGCGATCAGTCCGGTTTCCACCAACGTCCCGAAGGCGACCCGGGGCGCGGACTTTCGTGATTGCATTGTCTTTAAAGCGCTCTCGTCGAGCGGAAGTTCCTTTTCTATGCGCTTATACGCAATGGTCTGATAAAATTCCTCGCGTTCGCAGCCGACCCATTGGCGGCCCAAGCGCTTGGCAACAGCGCCCGTTGTGCCAGTGCCAAAGAACGGATCGAGCACCACATCACCCGGCTCGGTTGTCGCGAGCAGCAAGCGGTACAAAAGGCTTTCGGGTTTTTGTGTCGGATGCGCTTTCTTGCCGTGCTCTTTCAGGCGTTCATTGCCCGAACAGATCGGCATCACCCAGTCAGACCGCATTTGCAGTTCATCATTGAGCGTTTTCATCGCGCGGTAATTGAAGTGATAGCGCGATTTTTCGCCCATGCTCGCCCAGATCAGCGTTTCATGCGCATTGGTGAAACGTGTGCCTTTGAAATTTGGCATCGGATTGGTCTTGCGCCAGATGATATCGTTGAGGATCCAGAACCCCATATCCTGCACCGCAGTGCCCACACGAAAGATATTGTGATAGCTGCCGATGACCCACAGCGATCCATCGGGCTTCAAAACACGGCGCGCTTCGGCAAGCCAGGCGCGCGTGAAATCGTCATAAGCGCGGAAACTGTCAAACTGGTCCCAGTGATCGGTCACGGCATCGACCTGGCTGCCATCGGGGCGGTTCAAATCGCCGCCCAATTGCAGGTTGTAAGGCGGATCAGCGAAGACAAGGTCGACCGAATTGTCGGGCAATGAGCGCATGGCTTCGACGCAATCACCGCCAAGAATGGTGCCCAGCGGCAGACCGGGAATGGGACGCACAGGCGTGATCGCAGGGGCCGCAACCGCGCCCGCCGCTTTCAGTTTTGAAGTTTCGATCACACCCATTTTTTCGCCCCATTGGCTTGTCCCGGATCGGGACTCCATCACTTATCCACAGGCATGGAGTCCGATAGGAGTCCGCGTCAAGCAAAGAATTAGAGGGGTTTATGGTTAAGGCTTCGTAAAGACTCTAGCGCTGGTGCAGGAACGAAATAAGAACCCACAAGATGTGGAGTCTGAGCGTGTTGACGGGACTCGATATGAAGGGGGTGTATTAACCGGGTGATACAGGACCAGGAAAATTGTAAATTTTTCAGGCCACGCCATTTTTTAACGCAAAGCTTGGCCGCGATTACGCAAAAACCCAAATGGTATTGGCCGCAAACCCGGCCAGCAGCAGCCCGCCGATCACCCGTCCGATCCTTTTTGCCTTCCACAAAATCAGCAGCAGCAAAACAGCGCTCGCAGCGAGCAGAGGCAGCTGAACGCCTGCCAATTCTGCCGGCAGCGGCAGCGGCGCGATTGACATGGTCGCCCCGCCGATCAGCAGGATGTTGTATATGTTGGACCCCACGACATTGCCCAATGCCAAGCCCGGCCTGCCCCGCAAGGCCGCCGCGATGGATGCGGCAAGTTCGGGCAGGCTGGTGCCCACGGCCACAACCGTCAGGCCGATCACGGTTTCAGGCACGTTAAAAATGGTCGCCAGATCAATCGCGCCTGTCACCAGCGCGTTCCCGCCTGCGACCAGAATGACAAGGCCCACCACAAACAAGGCAATGGCCTGCCACAAGACCGATGGCGCATCGTCCAGCTCTTCATCATCGCCGCCTGCCCCCGGATTGCGATAGCGCCACACGATATAGGCAAGGATACCCGCCAGAAGCGCAAAGCCAATCCAGCGCCCGCCCACCTGACCAATGGCAAGCGCCCAGAGCAGCAATGTCGCGCCCAGCGCCACCACCGCATCGCGTTTTCCGCTGCCGCTGAGTGCAATCGGCATGACCAGAGCAGTCGCGCCAAGGATAAGCAGCGTGTTCGCCAGATTGGATCCCACCACATTGCCCCATGCAATTTGCGGAGAGCCTGCAAGGCTTGCCTGAACGCTGGCCGCCATTTCGGGCATGCTGGTGGCAAATCCGACAATCACCAGCCCTGTGAACAGAGTGGACACGCCCATTTTCTGCGCAATGCCCACCGCCCCGCGCACCAGCAGCTCACCACCAATGCCAAGGCCAACAAGACCCACCAGACTAAGAAGAATCGCACCAAACATCCGCGGCGTTTAGGCGGGTTGCAGGGGATAGCAAAGCGGATTGGTGGCGGCGGGTGTTCTTGCTTGGTGTTCGCTTCGCTCACGCCGGACCGCCCCGCCTCCCCGCCCGTCCACCAAGGGTTCCATAGGATATGGTGGACGGGCGGGGAGGCGGGGCGGTCCGGCCAGGGATTGCACGGATGTGCAATCCGCACCCAACAAATACGTGCGTAAGTGAACACCCAACAAAAACCCGCGGTCCAAGCAGAGGAAAAACCCTTCGGCCCTACAGCAAACTCGCCTGGGCAACGGGTGCAAAACTGCGGCGATGCAGCGGGGTTGGACCGTGCAGGCGTAGGGCCTGTATATGCTCTTTGGTGCCGTAACCCTTATTGCGTTCCCAACCGAAATGCGGGTGATCGGCGGCGGCGGCGATCATCAGCCGGTCGCGCCATTCTTTGGCTATGATCGAAGCCGCGCTGACCCCCGGTTCGGTCCCGTCCCCGCCCACAATCGCGCGAGCATCCCAGCGCCATTCCTCACACCGCCCTTGCGGGGTCTGGTTGCCATCAATCAGCACTGTGCACGCAGGATCACCCAATTGCGCAGTCAAATCGCGCACGCAGCGAGTCATCGCCAGCATCGTCGCCTGGAAAATATTGACCCTGTCAATCTCATCCGGCTCCACCACTGCCACGGCCCAGGCGCATGTCTCGCGGATGGCGATATCCAGCGCGCCGCGCCGCTTTGGGGAAAGCACCTTGGAATCCGCGCAGCCAGCGGGTAGATCACCGCCAACAGCCACCGCCGCTGCCACCACTGGCCCCGCCAAAGGCCCGCGCCCAGCCTCATCCACCCCGATGAGCACAGGCCGCGTCAAAGAGGCAGCGCCCGTTTGATTTTCCGGAGTTGATTGATCCATGACGTTCTCTTCACAATTCGCCGCTTCGCTTCGGCTTACAGCTTTGTCCATCCCCGCTCTCGCGCTCGCAAGCTGCGCTGGCGCTGAAACCGGGGATAGCGCCAATGGGGCAGAGGCAGGCGCGGATTACACCGTTGAAACCATGGGCGTGTTTGAAGAACCATGGGCGATCGAATTTGCCCCCGGCACCGGCGTGATGTTCATCACTGAAAAAGCGGGGGTGCTCAAAGTCATGGACACCTCCACTGGCGAAATCGGCGAAGTGACCGGCGCACCAGACGTCGCCTATGGCGGACAGGGCGGATTTGGCGATATCGCGTTCCTCCCCTCTCAATCAGAAAGCGAACTCACTGGCCGCACCATCTATCTTAGCTGGGCCGAAATGGCCGCTGATGCGGATGGAGATGACGGCGCGCGCGGCGCCGTTGTCGGGCGCGGCACTTTGGATTGCAGCGCAACCGATGCCTGCGCGCTCGAAGGGCTGGAAGTGATCTGGCGGCAAGCCCCAAAAGTAACCGGCAAAGGCCATTATTCGCACCGCATCCTTGTGTCCCCTGATGAACAATATCTGTTTGTCGCCAGCGGTGACCGCCAAAAACAAGACCCCGCACAGGATATGACAAACACGCTTGGCTCCATGGTCAGGCTGAACCTTGATGGCACGCCTGCGAAAGGCAATCCATTT
Source organism: Erythrobacter sp. JB1-15 (assembly GCF_057365035.1). Taxonomy (NCBI): domain Bacteria; kingdom Pseudomonadati; phylum Pseudomonadota; class Alphaproteobacteria; order Sphingomonadales; family Erythrobacteraceae; genus Erythrobacter; species Erythrobacter sp. JB1-15. The sequence goes on along the minus strand of NZ_CP200295.1, from coordinate 2,248,208 downwards.
GCTGACAAAGGCGGGGTGACAGCGGAAATCTGGTCCTATGGCCACCGCAATATCCTCGGGATGGATTTCGATGCTGAGGGGCGTTTGTGGGAGATAGAGCACGGCCCTGCTGGCGGGGATGAGCTTAATCTGGTGCAGCGCGCGGCCAATTATGGCTGGCCCACCCGGTCGAATGGCGACAATTACAACGGGGTCGATATCCCCGATCACACGCCTGATGATGGCTTTGTCAAACCCGCAATCCACTGGACCCCGGTGATCGCGCCGGGCGATATGATTATCTATACAGGCGATATGTTTGCCGCGTGGAAGGATCAGGTGCTGATCGCAGGGCTTGCCTCGCAGGCATTGGTGCGCGTGTCGCTTGATGGCAATGCGGTGGCAGAGGAAGACCGGATCGAACTTGGCGGGCGCCTGCGTTCAGTAGAACAGGGGCCAGATGGCGCGATCTGGGTGGCCGAAGATGGCGATGAAGCGCGCCTGCTCAAACTGACTATGTAACGCTGTTTTGCATTGCTTTCGCAATGCACAAGGTGGAGGAAGCGGCCAGCCTAAGACCGTCTCACTCCTCCTGCGCAGAACATTGCAAAACACACACGATGACAACCAAAACCGCCTCTCTCATCCCGCTTGCCAGCGTTGAGCCCGCCATGATCGAGGCTCTGCTGGACCGTGCCTTTGGCCCGGACCGCCATGCGCGCACCGCCTATCGCATACGGGCGGGCATGGAATGTCTGGGCAGCCTCAGCTTTGCCGCGCTGGATGAAGATGAGATGCTGGTTGGCACCATTCAGTGCTGGCCTGTGGCACTGCGCGAAAAAACCGCCCGCGACACCGAAAGCCGGGCGATCCCGCTGATCATGGTGGGGCCGGTTGCAGTGCTGCCCGAACGTCAGGGCGAAGGGTTTGGCATGGGGCTGATGGCAGCGATGCTTGATGCCGAAGCGCAGCTTGCCGCTGGCGGGCAGACACCTTTGGCGCAGGTTCTGATCGGTGATGCTGACTATTATGGGCGCTGGGGCTTTTCCGCCGCGATGACCGGCGGATGGCGCTGTCCGGGACCGTATGAGCAAAACCGCCTGTTGGCACGCGGCCCCGCGCTTGCCGCAATGCCCGCCGAAGGAATGCTGGGCCCCTGGGGCGAGTAGAGCGGCAGGCCTGCTGGGGGTGTTTTGTTTGTGTTCGCTTACGCGGAGTCTTTGTTGAGTGTTCGCTAACGCTCACGCCGGGCCGCCCCACCTCCCCGCCCGTCCACCATATCCTATGGAACCTTTGGTGGACGGGCGGGGAGGTGGGGTGGCTCGGCAAGCCTTTGGCGGATGCCAAAGGCGGATGCCAAAGGCGCACCCAACAAAAGACTCGGTCCGGCCAAGGTCAGGACGGATGTCCTGGCCGCACCCGACAAAGACTCAGGTTGGCCAGGCAAGCCCTTGGAGGATGTCCCGGCCGCACCCAACAAAAACTCAGCGTAAAGAACACAAACAAAACCCCCTTCCCCCGCCACCCATCATCTGCCATCGACACAGCCACAAATGCCATACGATCCGCCGCCCTATCTTGCAGAACTGACGCTGGCCCAAATCGCTGAGCAAGTGGCCGCGCGCAAAATTCCGCCGGTTGAAACCTGGTCGCCCCAGCACATCGGCGACAGCGATATGCGCATTGCCGCAGATGGCACTTGGTTTCACGAAGGCGGCATCATTCATCGACCGGCCATGGTGCGCGCGTTTTCCTCGCTTTTGATCCGCGATGATGCGGGCCAGCACTGGCTACAGACACCCGTTGAAAAACTCAGCATCGAAGTCGACGATGCCGCCTTTATCGCAACCGATTGCGTTGCCAAGACGGGCGAGATCGCGATCCGGCTCAACACCGATGAATTGGTGCTGGTGGGGCCTGACAACGCGCTTAGGGCCGCTGGCGATCCAGAGACCCCGGCGATCTACCTGCATGTCCGGCGCGGCTGCGAAGCGCGGCTCAATCGGTCCACCTATGCGCAATTGGCTGAAATCGCGATGGAAACGAGCGGCGATGATTGGCTGGTCACCAGCCAGGGCGCAATCTTTTCGCTGATTGCAACGGGCTGACCGGATGACGGCTTTGTTTGACCGTCTATGCGCGCTTTATGAAAAAGGGCACGCAAAAGATGTTGCCGGCCTGCTCACTGATGCGGATCTTGCCGATGGCCGCGATACGCCCGCCGCCGTATTGATTGCGGTGGTCGACCGGGAAGAGCCCACAATCGTGCTGACCCAGCGGCCCACAAACATGCGCGATCACCCCGGCCAGGTCGCCTTTCCCGGCGGCAAGATTGATCCGGGCGAAGATGCGGTTGAGGCGGCCCTGCGCGAGGCGGAAGAGGAACTTTCCCTGCCCCGCTCGGCCGTGAGCGTGATCGGTACGAGCGACCTTTATCACACCGGCACAGGGTTTCTTATCACGCCCGTTCTCGCCGTTATCCCCCCCGACTTGCCGTTCACTCCCAATCCGCAAGAAGTCGAAGCCTGGTTCGAAGTGCCTGCTGCAACCCTGCTCGACCCCGCCGTTTGGACACAGCGCAGCACCATGTGGAAAGGCAAGCCGCGCCGTTATCTCGATATGGATTATGCAGGCTTTCGCATCTGGGGCGTAACCGCCGCGATCTGCGCCAATTTATCGCAGCGCATTGCGGTGGACCAGCTGCGCTCTTAAAAGGGGCAAGGTTATGTCCGCTTTCCCGCCTTCTGCAACATCGCATCATCTGCCTGCCGCGCCGTGGACGAAGCGCGCGGATCTGGCGGTGTTGCGCGCCGCTTTGGGCGCTGAGAATATGCGCTGGGTCGGCGGCGCGGTGCGCGACACGTTGTTAGAACTGCCCGTCAACGATATCGATTGCGCAACCACGCATTGGCCCGACACGGTGATCGATCTGTGCGGCAAAGCTGGCATCCGAACCGTTCCCACAGGCATTGACCATGGCACTGTCACCGCCGTTTTCGATGACGGCACGGTCGAGATAACGACTTTGCGCCGCGATGTCGCGACCGATGGGCGGCGCGCCACCATCGCGTTTGCGACCGAATGGCGCGATGATGCGGCGCGGCGCGATTTTACAATCAATGCGCTGTTTGCTCACCCGGAAACGCTTGAGGTGTCCGATTATTTCGGCGGGCTGGACGATTTGAAAGCGCGCCGCGTGCGCTTTATCGGAGAGGCGCGGGACCGGATTGCCGAAGATCACTTGCGCATCCTGCGTTATTACCGGTTTCAAGCGCGCTTTGGTTCAGCTCTCGATGACGCAGCCGAAGACGCATGCGCGGATATGGCAAGCACGATGAAAGGGCTGAGCCGCGAACGGGTATGCGATGAATTGCTCCGCCTTCTTGCACTGCCCGATCCGCACGCCACAATAGAACGGATGCACAAGCGCGGCGTTTTGCAAGTGATCCTGCCCGAAGTGTGCAAGGCTTTTATCGCGAGCCTTCGCAAGCTGATCGCGGCTGAGGCGGCGCAGGGGTTTGCGTCCGATCCGCTGCGGCGCCTTGCCAGCCTGCTGCCGACCTCGCCCGATATTGCTGAAAGCGTCGCAGCGCGGCTGCGCCTATCCAAAGCGCAGCGTGCGCGGCTCGTCAGCGCGGTCAGCCGAACGGGCGAAGATGCCGCCAATCCGAAAGCTCTGGCGTATGAGGTCTCGCCCGCTTTTGCGGTGGACAGGCTGCTATTGCTGAACGCCGATGCGCGTGTGCTGTCCGGATGGGAACCGCCCACCTTCCCTTTGAAAGGCGGAGAAATCGTCGCACGCGGGGTCGCCAAAGGGCCAGAGGTTGCGCGCATTCTGCAAACGGTTCAGCGCCGCTGGATCGCGGAGGGCTTTCCCGACGCACAGCGAGTTCAGGCGCTGTTGGACGCAGAACTTGGCGGTTGACCATTAGCGCTCAATAGAGCGCTTCACCGAAGCTGCGCCTCGCATTACCGATTTCTGCCCTGAACAGGCCCACAAATTTGGAACGATCCGCGTGTACGCGCCATTCCTTATTATGCGCCCTGTCCCGCCGAACCCGCGATCGCTTTGCGGCAAATGGTGATCAGTGCGCTGACATGCCCGGCTGGGCTAACACACCGAATGGAGAAATTTGACCATGAAATTCGCTAAATCCCTCACCGCTGCCCTCTTGATTGCAGGCGCCCCGTTCGCCGCGAGCGCGCAGGATGCAGGCACAGTGGTTTATGGCAATGACGATGCGCCTGTGGGCACGATTGAAAGCAATGTTGATGGCATCGTAACGCTGGACACCGGCAGTTATAAAGTGCCGCTGCCCGCCGATCTGCTTGCCGAGCGCGAAATTGGCTGGACTGCCAATACGACCAAGGCGGATCTGGACGCGATGATGGCCGCTGAAGAGGCGGAAAAGGCAGCCAAGCTTGATGCCGCGCTGGTCAAAGGCGCTGCGGTTATGAGCGCCGATCAAAAGCCTGCCGGAACGATCCATCTGATCGATAACGAAGCCGATCAGATCGTTCTGATGCGCGAGGATGGCATCATCACCTTGAAACGCGAATTTTTCATGCTGGATGCCGCCGATACGCTGGTGGTGCGCGTGAATGAAGCGCAAATCGCCGAGAATGTTACCGAAGTGCCCGAAGGCGCTGTGATTGAAACCGCCAGCATGGCAGCAGGCGGCGAAACGGGCAGCTAAACCCCGTTTCAGTGAGCAAACAAGGCCCGCAAGGAAGAGGCTGTTGCCTCTGCTTGCGGGCTTTTTGCTGTCCGTTTTCGGCGTTAAAAGCGGTTGTCCTTGGGAAAGCCCTGCGGCGGCATGCGCCCGGCCGCCCCGCGCGCGACTTTCCATTGCCAGATATCGTTTTCAGTGCGGGTGCGCTCGCCAGATCCGCCCATCTGCCAGCTTAGACCCTCTGCCAGCGTAAACGTCGTCGCATCGGACAATCCGCCATCGCGGTATCGTTGCAGCATCACACCCTGCCCGCGCGCCAACACTTGCATTTCCTCAAGATTGAAGACGATCAACTTGCGATTATCGCCAACAGCGGCGACGTGATCGTGTTCCTTGGCGATTTCGCGGATGACTTGCAGCCGGGCTGTGCCTTTGAGGTTCACCACCTGCTTGCCCTTTTTGGTCTCCGCAACCAGTTCGCCAGTCTCGGCGACAAAACCTTTGCCGTTGGAGGAAGCGAGCAATAGCCGCCCGCCTTCTTTGTGCACCAACATCTTGGCGATGCTGGTATCGGCTTCCAGATCAATCATCGTGCGCACCGGCTCACCAAAGCCGCGCGCGCCGGGCAATTTGTCGCATCCCAACGTGTAGAACCGCCCATTGGCCGCCGCGATCAGCAGTTTATCGGTCGTTTGCGCATGGACGATGTCAAACAGCGCATCGCCCTCTTTATATTTGAATTCCTGCGCAAGATCGACGTGGCCTTTTGCCGCTCTGATCCAGCCCTTTTGCGACAGGATCACCGTGATCGGCTCTTTTTCGATCATCGCATCCATCGAAAATTCAACCGTAGGCGCGGCTTCCTCGATCAGAGTGCGGCGCGCGCCCAGCGCAGTGTCCTCGGCATATTCCTTGCGAAGCGCGGCCATATCTTTCTTCAACCGGGTGCGCTGGCGCTGCGGGCTGTCCAAGAGTTTTTGCAAAGCTTCCTGCTCTTCCAACAGCGCGGTTTTCTCATCGCGCAGCTTCATTTCCTCAAGCTTGCGAAGCGAGCGCAGCCGCGTGTCGAGGATCGCTTCGGCCTGCCTGTCAGTCAGCTCAAATTCGGCGATCATCACCTTTTTGGGGTGATCTTCGTACCGGATAATCTCGATCACGCGGTCAAGATTGAGGAAAGCGATGATATAGCCTTCGACCAGTTCCAACCGCCGTGCGATCTGATCGAGCCGGTGCTGAGTGCGCCGCTGCAAGATGTCGATCTGCGCCGCGATCCAGTGGGTCAGCAGCTCCTTGATCCCCATCACCATCGGCGTGCGGGTTGCATCCAATACGTTGAGGTTCAGCCCAAAACGCGTTTCCATATCGGTGAGCTTGAAAATGCTCTCTTTCAGCAATTCCGGGTCCACATTGCGGCTGCGCGGGACCAGCACGATGCGGATGCTTTCGTCGCTTTCATCGCGCACATCTTCGAGGATCGGCAGTTTCTTGTCCGCAATCGCCTGCGCGATCTGTTCAATCAGCTTACCCTTGGCCACCTGATAGGGGATTTCGGAAATGACGAGCTGCCATTGCCCCCCTCCCAGCCGCTCAATCCCGGCGGTAACATCCTCAGCCTTGTCAGCCTCTGGCGCATGGAACCTTCCGCGCAAACGGAACGATCCGCGCCCGGTGGCATAGGCCTGCGAAATAATCTCCGCGCTGTCGACCACTTGACCGCCAGTGGCAAAATCGGGGCCTTTGAAGACGCCCATCAGCTCTTCATGGGTCACGTCCTTGTTGAACAGGACAAGTTCGGCCGCATCGAGCACTTCGGCGACATTGTGCGACGGGATATTGGTCGCCATGCCCACCGCAATTCCGCTTGCCCCATTGGCGAGCAGATTGGGGAACAGGCCCGGCATGATGTCGGGTTCTTGTTCCTCGCCATTATAGGTCGGGATAAAATCAACCGTGCCCGCATCCAAGCCGTCCATCAGCTGCATCGCGGTTTTGGTCAGACGGCATTCGGTATAGCGGTACGCAGCGGCGTTATCGCCATCGACATTGCCGAAATTGCCTTGGCCCTCAACGAGCGGGTATCTCAGCGAGAAATCCTGCGCGAGCCGCACCATCGCATCATAGGCTGCCGTGTCGCCATGCGGGTGGTACTTACCGATAACCTCACCCACTACGCGGGCGGATTTCTTGAACGTGCTGGTGGGCGTCAGGCCCAATTGCCGCATCGTCCAAAGCAAGCGCCGGTGAACCGGTTTCAACCCATCGCGCAAATCGGGCAGCGACCGCGCTGTGATCGTGGAAAGCGCATAGACGAGATACCGCTCTTCCAGCGCTGCATCGAACGGCGCATCGGTTATGAGGTCAAATTCGTCCTTGGGGGAATCGTCAGGTGTCGTCGGTTCATCCATCCCACCCGCTTAGCAAGCGGCGCGCGCGCGGGGGAGAGGCGTTTCCACAGGGTTTGCAATTCCTAATCGCGGCCGCACCCATCGGCACAGGCGCGCATGACGTTAAGGCGGCCTGCGACCGGTCAGGCTGCGTCCTTGAATGCTTGGCTTGCCTCTTGCCAGTTTTCAAAGCCCCAGACCGATGGGTCTTCGATACTTATGATGCACCGATCTTTGCCCTCACGGTCTATCCGCTGCGGTTTGCCGCAAATAGGCGTGTCAGTCTTGATGCAGCGAACGGCCATGATCCGGACATACCGGGCCTGATTGTCTTGCGGCAAAGTGACAGCCAGCGTGTCATCAGACAATCGAACCAGCAGCCCATCGGCAAAGACATGGAGGATATGCATCAGATCGGCCAATAAAGACCGGTCAAAATGCCCTTCCCAACTCCACATAGCCGTTACAGCCTGCTGCAATGACCACGGCGCTTTATACGCACGCTGCGATGTCAACGCATCAAAAACATCGCAAACCGCACCAAGCCGCGCTGCGAAGGATATCTCTTCTCCCGAAAGGCCGATTGGATATCCCGTGCCGTCCATCTTTTCGTGGTGATGCAAGCTCACATCCAAAGCCGCGTGCGGCATTTGCGGTGCTTCCTTGAGCAGATCATACCCGTAAGCGGGGTGTTTCCTGACCTCTTCAAACTCTTCGCCAGTCAGTTTTCCGGACTTGTTCAGGATCGCATCAGGGATGGCGACTTTACCGACATCATGCAGCAACCCGGCCATGCCCAGATCGCGAACTTCATCGCTCGACTTTCCCTGCCGTTTGCCGATGGAAATCATCAAAGCGCACACTGCGACTGAATGCAGATATGTGTAATCATCCAGAGTTTTCAGCCGTGTTACCGTAAGCAAAGCGGCAGCATCCTGATCAACTTCTGCAACGATATCCTCAACCACGCGGTCCACCACTTTGCCGTCCATCCGCCAACCGAACCGCAAATCGGAAAACACACTTTTTATCGCATCCTTGGAACGCGACGCCACTTCGCTGGCGCGGCGGTGAGCAGCGCGTTCTTTCGCGGCCATTGGCGATAGACGAAAGCCGCCTTTACGTTTGAGCGCGCGCTGGGCAGCCGGAATTGGCGGGGTGTCGTATATTCGTTCAAGAACAGGGGGAGCATCGTCAGGCTGGCTCTGGCTCTGGCTCTGGCTCTGGCTGTCATCAACCAGAACATACGGCACTTTTGAACGCATCAGCTTTTGCAGATCCGCATCTGCGACGATATGAAATTTGCTGCGGAAGAAGGGATGATCAAACCATGTGCCGCCGAAACCAACGACAAACATGCCTTTTGTGACATCCTCAGGGGCGATTTTGCGCAGCATATTCTAAGCGGATTTGGCATCCAGAACAGTTATTGATCCCGATATGTTATTCCAAAACCGTCCTAGAATTGCGTTTTATGCATCTACGTAGGAACCCTGTGATTTCGGAACGCCGCCATTCACTTTTTGGTATCGGTACGCAAAGCTGCGACGTCTTCGCGCAGCGCTTTCAGCTCCAGAATGATCTCCTCACGCTCAGAATGCGCTTCCTCGCCCGTCGCCTCGGCCATGGCGTTGACGATCACACCGATAAACAGATTGAGCACGATGAAGCTGGTGAGCAGGATAAACGGCACAAAGAATGCCCAGGCATAGGGGTATACTTCCATGACGGGCCGCACGATGCCCATCGACCAGCTTTCCAATGTCATGATCTGGAACAGCGAATAGAGCGATAATCCCAGATCACCGAACCATTCGGGAAACGCTTCGCCAAACAGCTTTGTCGCCATCACCGCGCTGATGTAAAACAGCAATCCCAGCATGACGACGACGGTGCCGATGCTGGGGATCGCGCTGAACAAGCCAACAATCACTTTGCGCATGCTCGGCACGACCGAAACCAGCCGCAAAGCGCGTAAGATACGGAGCGCGCGCAAGACCGAGAATTGATCGCCTGCGGGCAGCAGGGCTGCGCTGACGATAGTCAAGTCAAAGACATTCCAGCCATTTTTGAAAAACCGCCAGCCATAAGCGAACAGTTTGAGCGCCAGCTCAACGATAAAAATACCCAGAGCCAGCCGATCCAGTTGAGCTATGACACCGCCCGCCTGCGCCATAATGGTAGAGGAGGTTTCAAGACCCAGCCCGATCGCATTGATGACGATGACAGCAATGATGAAGTGCTCAAACCGCTTGGATTCCACCAGAGCGCGCACACGGTTGCGCACGGCTGACAAAGGGCCTGTTGCAGGCGGCATAGGGGTTTCACCAGAGGCAGTCATCACCGCGACCCATGGCGACGAATGGCCGCGTTATCAATAACCAAGCAGCTTGTGGTGGGGGGCGAAAGAACGGATCAGACTTGCGCTTGCCTCAATTGTGGCGTAAATATGGCGATATTAGGGCTGAAATAAGGCAGGAGAGGATGGGCATGTCTAAATCTTGGATGTTGATCGCGGGAACCGCTTTGACGCTAACCGCATGCAGCGGCGCGGAAAGCGAAATGGCCCGCAGCGCGGATATGATGGCGATGGAAGCGCCTGACATGGCTGCCGCTGATGCAATCGCCGAGGAAGCGGGCAGCGCCCCTGCCGATGGCGCAGACATCCCCGTCAGCGAGCCGCAGATCGCCTATACCTACCGTCTTGGCTTCGACCTTCCATTGGGCAGCATCAGGCAGGTTCAGCAAACGCATGTCTCCATGTGCGAGGAATTGGGCAACAGAGGCTGCCGCGTTATCTCGATGGATCAGGCGCGTGATAGCGATGAATATTCAAGCGGCCGCCTCCACATTGCCGTGGCCGCAGACAAAGCCGCCGATTTTGCCAAAAGACTGGAAACCACATCAGGCGAAGCGGATGGCGAACTGACATCATCCTCGCGCACGGGCGAAGATCTGTCGAAACAGATTGTCGATACCGAGGCCCGCCTGCGATCGCGCGAATTGCTGCGCGAACGGCTTACCGAAATCCTCGCCTCTCGAAGCGGCAGCGTTGGCGAATTGGTCGAGGCCGAACGCGCCGTTGCGCAAGTCAATCAGGAAATCGATCAGGCGAAAAGCTGGCTGGAAACCATGCGCACGCGCGTTGCGTTCAGTGAAATGACAATCCGCTATGAAGCGGGCGAGGTCAGCGCGGTTTCGGGCAGCTTTGGTGAGCCAATTGAGGCAGCGTGGAATTCGCTGGGCACCATCCTTGGCGGGACAATTGCCTTTATCATGATGGCCGCGACCGCTTTGTTGCCGATCACCTTGCTGGTGCTGGCTCTGCGCTGGCTGCTCCACCGCTTTGGCTATCGCTTGCGGTTCTGGAAGAACAATCTGCGCGAAACCTCTAAAACAGAGGCTTAGGCTAAACCGCTAGCCCATTCCTCGCGCATCGCGGGCTTCGCCGGGCACGTGCACGGTGAGCCCGTCGAGCGCGTCAGATATGTCTATCTGGCAGGAAAGCCGGCTGGTCCGCCGCGCTCCTGAAGCAAAATCGAGCATGTCCTCTTCTTCCTCGCTTGCCTCGGTGAGCTTGTCGAACCATTCGCCCGCGATAATCACGTGGCAGGTCGAGCATGCCATCTGACCCTCGCATGTCCCCTCAAGCGGCAGACCTGCCGCCTGACCCACACGCAGCAAATTGTCGCCCGCCTCGCATCGCGCCTCAACCGGATTGCCGCGCGGGTCGATAAAGGTGACGCTTAGCCCCATTGCTCTTGCTCCTTTGCGGCATTGTTGATCGCCTTGGCTGCAGCTTCGATATCGTCCATCGCCGTGTAACGGCCAAATCCCAGCCGGATCGAAGATTTAGCCTCTTCGTCGCTCAGCCCAATAGCCTTTAGAACATGGCTGGGCCGCCCTGATCCGCTCGCACACGCACTGCCAGCCGAAAACATGACAGTGCGACATTCCGACATAAGCCTTGCGACATCAACACCTTGTTTGCGAATGTTGAGATTGCCATGCCAGCGTGCATCCTCGCTCCCGTTCAGTGCCCATTCGCCGAACATATCGCGCGCGCGGTTCCACAGGGCCTGAGTGTGCGCGGCGTCTTCATCCATGCGCTCTTTCGCCAAAGCCGCCGCCGCGCCCATTCCGGCGATCAGCGCGGGTGACAATGTTCCCGACCTCAGGCCATGCTCCTGCCCGCCGCCGGTCTGCACTTCGTCCAGCGAAACACCCTCGCGCACCCACAACGCGCCCACCCCTTTGGGGCCGTGAAATTTGTGCGCCGAAATCGCGATCATATCGGCGTGAGTGACAGTGATCCTGCCATAGGCTTGCACGCCGTCCACCAGCATCAAAGCGCCCATCTCGCGCGCTTTTGCTCTCCAGTCGAGGATCGGCTGCACAGTGCCGATTTCATTGTTGACCTGCATAACCGCGATAAGGCCGACGCTGCCCGGAATATCCTGCGAGGCATCGCAAATCCCTGCCGCATCCACGTCCAGAATATGCCTTTGCCCGGCTGCATCGGCGGTATCGCCAACGGCTGAATGTTCGATGGCGGAATGCGCCACCACGCCTCTGGAGGAGCAACCGCGAATGGCGAGGTTAAGCGCTTCTGTCGCGCCGCTGGTGAAGATGACGCGCCCGCCGGGGGGAAACAGCGCGGCAACCTTATCGCGCGCCGCCTCAATCGCAGCGGCTGCCTGACGGCCCAGCTTGTGCGGCGAATGCGGATTGCCAAAACCAGTGCCATCCGGCCCATCGAGCCAGCGCAGCATAGCATCGCGCGCTTCAGGCGCGAGCGGGGTTGTGGCTTGGTAATCGAGGTAGATCATTGCCCCTCATCCTCTAACCGCTCGTGCTGAGCTTGTCGAAGCACCGTTCTTCCTTTTTTAAGCAGACGTTTGAAGTGAAGGACGATCCTTCGACAAGCTCAGGATGAGCGCCCTTCGACAAGCTCAGGATGAGCAGGTTTCCTTACGAGAGCGATTTCCACGCCTCGGCGAATTGCTCAAGATCATTCGGCGTGGTTGACCAGCCAATGCTCACCCGGATTGTGCGTGCGGCGACATCATCAGGCACACCGAAAGCATCAAGCACCCGGCTTTTCTTGAGTGTTCCTGAGGAGCATGCACTTCCCGCTGAAACAGCAAAGCCCATGGCATCAAGACGGATCAGAAGCGCTTGGGCGGACATCTCGGGGTGAGCAAGGGCGTAGATATAATCGCATTGCTTGCCAAAAGCTTGGACACCCTCGCCCATAGCGGCGGCAAACGAGGTTCGATCCGCAGGGCTACTCGCCCAATCGCCGGCCTCTAATGCGGCTGCCATTCCCATAGTCGCCGGCGCATTTTCGGTTCCTTGGCGATAGCCGCGTTCGTGCCCGCCCATGGGTTCTAGCATATTGAAGTCGCGCACCAGCAGCGCGCCAATACCAATAGGGCCGCCAAATTTGTGCGCGGACACAACCAGCATATCCGCATCTGGCAGAGAGATTTTGCCCGCTGACTGCGCGCAATCGGACAGAACCAATGCGCCGCTTTCACGCACGGTTTTGGCCATCTCGCTAACGGGATTGATTGTCCCGGTCTCTGAGTTAACGTGCTGAACGGCCAGCACGCTGCTTTCGGCAAACACGCTATTATCGCTGACAATCTCAGCATCAGGCGCCGCGCGAAACACCGCGTCATGCTCAACCGCGCTCACAATCCGGCGGTCCGCTTTCGCACGGTTGAGTGCAATCCAAAGCGCCTCACTCGCCCCGCTGGTAAAGATCAGCTCGCCATTCCAGCCAAGCGACCGCTTTATCCGCTCGCGTGCATCTTCGAGTGCCTTTTTCGCCTTGCGCCCCTCTGCATGCGGCGAGGACGGGTTGGCCCACAAGGCAAAGCCCTCCTCCATCGCGGCGCGCGCTTCGGGGCGCAGGGGCGAGGTCGCGGCGTGGTCGAGATAGATGCGGGGTTTGGACACTTATTGCGAACGATTCTTAAAAAATTGCAGAATGAAACCTATCGCGCTATAGGCCCCATCGTCCAATGTGTCAGCCGACATATCGCATTCCTCATAACAAGGTTTTTTCATGCCATCCGTCATTTTTCCCGGCCCCGAAGGCCGTCTTGAAGGTCGTTTCTCCCCTCCCCGCGCCCGCGCGCGCCTGTCGCGATGATCTTGCACCCGCACCCTGAAGGCGGCGGCACAATGAACGACCGGATCGTCCAGCGGATGTATAAGACGTTTGTGGACCGCGGCTTTGCCGTTTTGCGCTTCAACTTTCGCGGCGTGGGCCGCAGCCAGGGGTCGTTTGACAGCGGCGTGGGCGAATTGTCGGATGCAGCATCCGCGCTCGATTGGGTGCAGTCGATCCATCCCGAGGCGCAGACGACATGGGTGGCAGGCTATTCATTCGGAGCGCTCATTGGCATGCAATTGTTGATGCGCCGTCCTGAGGTGCGCGGGTTTATATCGGTCGCGCCGCCTGCAAATATGTATGATTTTTCCTTCCTTGCCCCCTGCCCCGCCAGCGGGATTTTCGTGCAAGGTGCAGCAGACACTGTGGTCCAGCCGAGCGCTGTGCAAAAGCTTGTGGAGAAGCTGCGGACACAAAAGCACATCACGATCCATCACGACGAAATCCCGCGCGCAAACCATTTCTTTGAAAATGAAATGGAAGACATGATGGCAAGCGTGGACAATTACCTCGATTTCAGGCTGTCGCCGGATTGTCCGATTAAGTGAGTGTGAAACTCACTTAATCTATTTTTGTGTTTCGCTCGCCCATCCGGGCGAGCATCCTCGGTGCTGTTTCAAACCCGGGCTTCGTCCGGGTTTGAGCACCTGCGGTCGCGCAGTCGCGCTCTGGCTCGCCTACGGCTCGCAATCACCGCCCGTTGGACCTGTTGTCCCCTGACGCTCTATGCCAGTCATTGGCTTGGTCGCGGAGCACGGCGGCGCAGCCGCCGCAAGGGCGACCGCCCGTCGCGGCTTATGCCGCGTAGCCAAGCGGGCCGGATGGCCCGCGCCCGGCGCTTGAGGGACTCAAGCAAACAAACGCCCAGATGGGGTGCGCAACACAAAAACCAGTCCCGATCAGCAACTCGAAACTATTTGCAAAACAATCATTTGAGGGGTTAGCTTACCAATAGTGAGCCTGAGTTATCAGCGCCCCTAACCGCTCTTAACTCAACCACGGCGCACGTGATGAGAGAGGAGTACCACCCAATGAACTATGCAAAACAAGCAAGCAGGCCCAGCCCCGCCGCCATGCTGGGCGCGATCGGTGTGCCTGCCGCATTTGGCGCGGTTTTGATTGCCGGACTGGCAGTGACAGTCGTGATAACCAAGCCGATTGCCAACCCCACAGGCGTGATCGTCACGCCCGAAGTGATCGAGACACCCCCTCCGCCCGCACCAACCCCGAAACCGGTTGAAACGCAAACCAGCGAAGCGCGGCCAATCGAAAACACACACATTACCGCGCCAGATGCGCCAATTGTGCTTGGCCCGACCAGCCCTGTAACCGGGTTTCCCGATTTGGACGGTCCGCTTATCGGCTCTGCCGGCCCATCCGGCCCGATTGATCTCGGGATCGAAGGCCCTACCGCGCCGCCGCCTCCCACATTCGATCCGGTCAAAGCCAGCCCGCGCGGCAATCCGGGATCGTGGGTCACGACGAATGATTACCGTTCAAGCTGGATCCGCCGGGGTTATTCTGGCCGCGCGAGTTTCACTCTGGAAATCAGCGCGTCTGGCCGGGTCAGCGATTGCACAATCACTCGGTCAACCGGGCACACCGCTCTGGATGAGGCGACGTGCAAACACCTGACCAGCCGAGGGCGGTTTACCCCTGCCAAAGACAGCAGCGGTGCAAATGTTGCAGGCACCTATTCAAGCGCAATCAATTGGGAATTGCCCTGAACTGACACGAATGGGCCGCGTGCAAAAGGCGCGCGGCCCATCCCGCTTCCGCTATTCCTCTTCCAGCGCCTGCGCCTGATCGAGCGGTCTTTCGCCATCCGCGCTCGGCAATGTCCAGATTAACACATTCGCCACCGCAACCGCTGAAAGCAGCACCATCAGCAAAGGCTGTTTCGCCTCACCCGTGCGCCGCCACAGGAAAAACGCCCCCACCAAAAGCGCAATCGCGGCAAGCATGACGATGGAAAGCACCAGATCTGCCATGTGATTAAAGCCTCTTTTTACAAAACTACCGAGCAAGCAGCATCATTACGCTGGCCCAACTGCGTGTGTTCCGATACGGTTTTTCGGGTCTAATACAAAGGAGGATAATATGGGGATTTTCAGTTCAATCAAAAGCGCAATTTGGGGCGATGACGAGGAAGAGGCGAAAGCCGCACCTGCTGCAGCTCCGGCCGCAGATGCCGCGCCGCAGCGCGCTGCAATTGACCAAGTTGATGTGGTCGCACGCGTCGGCTCGATCCCGGGAGCAGATGATCTTAACTGGAAAACCTCGATTGTCGATCTGATGAAACTGCTGCGGCTTGATCCCAGCTATGCCAATCGCAAGGAATTGGCTCAGGAAATGGGCAATGCCGATTATTCTGGATCGGCAGAAGACAATATCGCGCTGCACCGGTCCGTTATGAAAGCTCTGGCCGATGCAGGCGGGATTGTGCCGCCCGAACTCAAGGACTGATTGAACTGAGACCATGGGCGAGGTAAACATTGCGGCCATGGATAAATCAGACACGAACATCACGCGCCGCCAGACCCTTTCAGGGCTTGGCGGCGCTTCTGCTTTGGCACTGGGCGCTGGCACCATCGGGGGTTGCGCGCCAACTGGTTCGCGCGCCCTCTCAGCGTCGCCGGCGGTATTTTCCGACCCAGATCAGGTGCTTGAGGATATCGGTTACCGCATGCTCGCCCATGAACCGGCGCGCGCAACCGGGCTTGGCGTGGATACGGGCGAATATGCCGAATGGCGCGGGACTTTTGGCACGCCGGGGGCATTGGGCCGCGACGACTATAAAGCGACATTGAAAGAATTGCGCGAAGGCGCGCGCACCTATCCCAAGGACGGCCTCACCGCCGATCAGGCAACCAGTTTTCAGGTGGTGGAAAGCGCCTTTACCACGGCGCTGGAAGGCATGGAGCTGCCCTATGGCGATGTGGCCGTGGGCAGTTGGCGCAATGCACCTTACGTGGTGATCCAGAATGTCGGCGCTTACATCGACTTGCCGCGTTTCATGTCCTCATCCCAGCCTGTGGCAAGCGAGGAGGACATCTATTTCTACCTCAATCGCTTGTCGCAAATCCCATTGGTGCTCGACGGAGAGACCGAGCGGATGAAGGCGGCCCGCGCTTATGGCGTTATCCCGCCCGATTTCCTGCTCGATAAGGCCATCACCCAAATGCAATCGAGCATTGCCGATGCAGCCAAAGGGGGCATTCTGGCCGGCAGCCTGACCAGCCAGATTACATCGAAATTTGGCGAGGAAGCTTTGGGCGAAAAAGGCGAATACGCTTTTGGCATTGTGTCAGGCGATGTCGCACCCGCACTCCAGCGCCAATTGGAAGAACTGCAAACACAGCGCGCATTGGCCAAGTCCGATGCTGGCATCTGGGCGCAGCCCAATGGCGATGAATGGTATGCCTGGGCCAATCGCGCATCGACAACGACGGCGCTTTCGCCCGATGAAATTCACGAGCAGGGCCTTGATGAACTGGCCGAGTTGCATGGCCGGATGGAGCCTATCCTGCAAGAAATCGGCTACACCAAAGGCACGGTGGGCGAACGCATGCAGGCCCTGTCGCAAGACCCGCGCTATCAGTTTGCTCCGGGAGATAAAGGCCGCGCTGAAATCATGGCGTTCATTGGCGATCAGGTGGATTACATTAAAGCGCAAATGCCGCGCGCCTTTACGCAGCTGGTCGATCCCCCGTTCGAAGTGCGCCGTATTCCGCAATCCGAAGAATTGGGCGCACCTGCGGCCTATGGCGGCGGCGGCAGCAAGGATGGATCGATACCGGGACGCTTCTGGATCAATCTGCGCGACACTGATCTGCACCGCAAATATGATCTGCCCGATCTCACTTTCCATGAAGCCATTCCCGGCCATGTATGGGAAGCGGCCTATTCCAACCGCTTGCCGCTGATCCGGTCCATCCTCGCCTTTAACGCCTTCAGCGAAGGTTGGGCGCTGTATGGGGAGCAATTGGCCGATGAACTGGGCGCGTATGACGAATTCAAAGTTGGCCGGCTGGGCTATCTGCAAGCGCTCGCTTTTCGCGCCTGCCGCTTGGTGGTGGATACGGGCCTGCATCACAAACGCTGGACTCGGACACAGGCGCGGCGGTTCTTTGTTGAACGCAATGGCTCAAAGGAACAGGAGGTTGCCTCCGAAGTCGATCGGTATTGCAGCTGGCCGGGCCAGGCCTGCGGATACAAGATCGGCCATTCGCAAATCGTATCACAACGCGCCCGCGCCGAAGCGGAATTGGGCGATGCCTATGATTTCAAGGCATTCAACACAGCGGTAATTCTGGGCGGCAATTCCCCGCTCGATGTGGTCGACAAAACCGTCAGCCGTTATATTGCGGGGGCCCGGGGCTAGATTCTCTCGCTCCGAGCTTTCAGAAACAGGCACATCCTTTCATGGAAACATTCGGCGAAGAACTCGAAACAATGCGCCGCGTGCCTTTGGCCAAAGCGCATGTTGAGGCGATCCGCGATATCGGGCGCGAGGTCACTTACCAGCAGGGCGATATTGTTGCCGATATTGGCGATCCAATGGACACCTTTGTCTATGTCGTCGAAGGCGAGCTTGAAGTTGTCAATCCGCACACGGATGAACGGCTGATGGAATCCTCGCTCGGTCCGACCCAGTTCATGGGCGAGATCGGGTTCTTGAACCGGGCAACAAACTATCTCAAAATGCGCGCAGCAAAGCGGACAAGCGCGATTGAGGCGCCGCGCGGCGCCATGCTTGATCTGATGGCGCGCGTACCCGAGCTATCCGATCACTTGATTTCGGTGTTTGCCGCAAGACGGCGCAAGCAGTTCGAAATGCGCAACAGCGCTGTTAAAGTCATCGGGGCGGACCGCGATCCGGCGGTGCAGGCGTGCGAACGATTTTTGTCGCGCAACCGGATACCCTTTCAAAGCTTTGATATGGGCGCGAGCGATGCCGAGACAATCAAGGTTTGCGAAATAACGCAGCATAAACCTTCGGTGATCCTCGGCATTGACCAACAGCTTGATGACCCGACCCCGCGCAAAGTTGCCCGCTATCTTGGCCTTGATCTGGACATTTGCGAAAACACCGATGTCGATCTTTTGATTGTGGGCAGCGGACCTGCAGGCGTTGCTGCCGCTGTTTATGCCGGGGCTGAAGGTATCGAGGCGCTGGTGGTTGAAGATATGGCCATTGGCGGACAGGCGGGCACGTCCAGCCGGATCGAAAACTATATGGGTTTTCCCACAGGGATCAGCGGCACTGACCTGACCTATCGCGGACAGATTCAAGCGCTGAAGTTTGGCACCCGGTTTGTCATGCCGCGCCGCGTTGAAAAGCTGGAGCGTCGCGAGGATGGATCGTATTGCGCGACGCTTGATGAAGGCGACCGGGGACGCGACATCATCTGCGCACGCGCCGTTCTGGTGAGCACGGGCGTCCAATATAGCCGCTTGCCGCTGGACAATCTGCGCGAACTCGAAGGCGCAGGCATTTTCTACTCCGCCACCGAAATGGAAGCGCGCTTTTGCGCCAAGACCGAAGCGGTCGTGATCGGCGGCGGCAATTCAGCCGGGCAAGCTGCGATGTATCTATCGCGCAGCGCCGCTCATGTGCATTTGCTGGTGCGTTCGGGCTCGCTGGCGGCTTCCATGTCGAGCTATCTTTCCAGCCGTCTCGAAGCGGACCCGCGCATCACCATTCATTATCACACGCAGGTAACCGCGCTGCATGGGAGTGATTGGCTGGAGAGTGTGACGCTGAAAACGAAAGACGGTGAACAGCAGCTTGCCACCACCGCCTTGTTCATCATGATCGGGGCCGCGCCCAACACCGATTGGCTGTCTGGCCTGGCCCGAACCGATGACAAAGGCTTTGTTTACACTGGCCACGATGCCGGGCGAAGCTCTCCTTTTGAAACCGGGACCGATGGCATATTTGCCGTCGGAGATGTGCGCGCAGGGTCTGTCAAACGGGTCGCCAGCGCGGTTGGCGAAGGGTCCGTCGTGGTCAGCACCATCTGGAGCTATCTCGATGCGATCAGTCAAAAGGATGATAGCCAAGCGTAGGGCTATTCAAATGCTTGAAAATCAATATCCTGCTACAGATTGAGCGCACAGATTCGCAATCGCTGCGCCAATGGGGCTAACAGGGTACTTTGCGATGACGACAAGATTGCTTTCGATATTTGTGTGTTTCAGCGCATTCCTGCTGATTACTTCCCCTGCCAAAGCCGCGTGGTACGAGGCATCAAGCGATAACTTTGTTGTCTATGCCGATGACAAGGAAAAGGATATCGCACGCTACGCTGAAAACCTTGAGCGGTTTCACAAAGCGATGGAAGTGCTGACCGGACGCCGCGTGGAAAAGCCCAGCCCGTCAAACAGGGTCGTCATTTTCGTCGTTGGCAGCGAACGCCAGTTGCAAAAAGTCGCAGGCAAAGGAAGCCGGAACATCGCCGGTTTTTACGTACCGCGCGCGGGCGCAAGCCGAGCGTTTGTCCAGAATATCCGCAACAAGAACGGCTATCCTGATTTCTCAACCATCGTGCTGATGCACGAATATGTGCACCACTTTTTGATCTCGTCCTCACGGTTTGAAATGCCCCGCTGGTTAAGCGAAGGAGCAGCGGAATTTTTCGCCGCTGCTTCATTTGAGAAAGATGGCGGCATTCTGATCGGGCGCGTCGCGCGCCACCGGGCAGGCGAACTCGCCTATGCCAAGGATGTAAGCGTGCGCGAATTGCTTGATCATGAGCTGTACGAAAAGCGTGCGGGCCGCCGTTACACCGCGTTTTATGGGCGCAGCTGGCTGCTTTATCACTATCTCACATTCAATCCCGAACGGCGCGGCCAATTGGCCGAATACGGCCGAGCGGTCTTTTCCGGCTCGTCTCCGCTCGATGCAGGCGAAGCGGTTTTTGGCGATCTTGACGCGCTGCAAAGGGAACTGGATGCCTATATGCGCGGACGCCGGTTCAATATGCTCACGCTGCCGCCAGAAGAGCTCCCGATTGGCGAGATCACGATACGCCGCCTGCCCGAAGGCGAAGCAAAGATGATGCCCCTGCGCATCCGCTCGCAGCGCGGAGTATCGCGCGAACAGGCGCTCGAACTGCTTCCCGATGTGCGCGAAATCGCGGCGAAATATTCAGGCGATGCAGGGGTTTACACGGCCCTTGCCGAAGCGGAGTTTGACGCGGGCAATAACGCCGAAGCCATCGCAGCGGCGGAACAGGCCATCGCTCTCGATCCATCGCGTGCCAATGCTTATGTTCAAAAAGGCTTCGCATTGTTTCGCCAGGCAAGTGAGCTGGACGGGGATGCGCGCGATGATGCTTATGATGCAGCGATGAAGCCGTTTTCCGCGCTGAACCAGATCGAGAACGACCATCCGCTGCCGCTCATCTATTACTATCGCAGCTTCGTCGCGCGCGGCATAACGCCGCCTGAAAACGCTCGTCATGCACTCGAACGCGCGGCGCAATTGGCCCCGTTTGACAAGAGCCTGTGGTTCAATGTGGCGATGATGCAGCTGAGCGAGGGCAAGATTGCGCTCGCAAGGCAATCCTTACAGCCTATTGCGTTTGACCCGCATGGGGGCAACCGGGCCGACAGGACGAAGGCGTTGATCGAAGGGCTAAAAGACGCACCCGAAGGAACGCCGGTCAATGCTTCGATGGCGGGAATAGCCGAGGCCGGAACAGATGCGGCCGAAGGGACGAACGATAACGATGACCCGGAAGGTAGCAGTGAAGCAAATGGATACGAAGACGCAGCAACCGAGCAAACGATAAGCGCGCACGCGCACCACTAACCCAGCTGATATCGCCCCTGTCAGCCGCGTATCATTCCGCTCACAATCGAGCCTAAAATGCCGCCCAGCGGATTGCTGCCGCCTCCGCCTGATGACGCAGCGCCCGCGCCGCCGGTTGCCGATTTCGCGAGATAGCCCGCCACCGCCATTGCAAGGATCGGCAGCATCTTTTTGAGCAGCCCTTCATCAAGGCCTGTCATCGCGGCGACTTCACCTGCGACCGAGCGGCTCACATCCTTGCTGCCAAAGATATTGCCAAGAATGTCATTGCCCGGCTGCGTAGGCGTTGGATCATTGCCCAGAACCGCATCGAGCAGCCCGCCGCCAAGCATACCGCCGAGCCCGCCTGCTGCACCGCCGCTGCCTGAGCCACCGCCAAGGATCGCGCCAGCCAAAGAGCCAAGCCCACCCAAAGGTTCGGGCGTGCTTGTCCCCCCGTTGCGCTGCGGCCCATCCCCGCAACGATCGCCGGCAGCAAAGCGCCCGCCGCCGTTTTCGCGGTGCCTTCATCAATTCCAAGTTCGCGCGCCATCGATGTGATTGCGCCCGATTGTTGCAGCATTTGAGCAAGGCTCATCGTCTATCCCCCTTGGTTTGTGGTCAGATTGGCGCGCCTGTCCCGCGTGTTCTGCGAAAGGCCAGGCGCACCATCTGCCTTATTTCTTGCCGAAAAAGCTCGACGCCATATCGGTAATGTCATTGAGCGGATTGCCATCGCCATCACGGTCCAGCATCCCCATAATCCCGGATAGCCCGCCTTCGCCATCGGCTTGCAATTTGCCAGCAATATCGCCCAGCGCATTTTCGCCGCCAAGCTGTTCCATGATGCCGCCCAAGGCGCCGGTATCAAGGCCGGTTTTTTCAGCGGCCAATTCAACCGTATCGCCTTCTTCGGCGTGCGAAGCGCCCAAAGCGGCAACCGCTTTTTCAGCCATGGCCGGATCAATGCCGACCTTTTCTGCAAGGCTGGCAACCGTATCGGGCGAGCCTGCGACCTGTTTCATTATTCCATCAAGAATGCTCATAGTTCTTCCTTCCCTTCGCGAATCTCTGCCGAGGTTGTGCGCTGCAATCGCGCAAAAGAAAAGGCCCCGCACCGCCTTGGTGCGAGGCCTTTACAAAGAGAAACCTGATTATCAGGCCGCCGCAGGTGCCGCCTGACGAACGCCTTCATCAACATGCGCTTCAAACTCAGCAAAGTTGTCGATGAACAATTGCACAAGCTTGGATGCAGCCGTGTCATATTCGCCTTTATCGGCCCATGTCCTACGCGGGTCGAGAATGGTCTGATCGATCCCCGCCTCAGCCAGAACGGGCACATGCACGGGCACATCAAATCCGAAATTGGGATCGCTGCGATATTCGACATTGTCGAGATTGCCATCCAGCGCCGCGTTCAGCAAAGCGCGGGTCGCCTTGATCGGCATCCGGTTGCCAACGCCGTATTTACCGCCGGTCCACCCGGTGTTGAGCAGCCAGCATTGGACCTGCCCCTTGGCGATGCGTTCTTTCAGCAGATTGCCGTATACGCTTGGGTGGCGCGGCATGAACGGCGCGCCAAAGCAGGTTGAGAAAGTCGCCTCAGGCTCGGTCACGCCGATTTCGGTGCCGGCCACTTTGGCGGTATATCCGGACAGGAAGTGATACATTGCCTGTTCGGGCGTAAGCCGCGCAATCGGAGGCAACACGCCAAAGGCATCGGCGGTCAGCATCACGACATTGGCCGGAACAGGGCCGAGGTTTTTCTCAGATGTGTTTGGGATGAAGTGGATCGGATAAGCGCCCCGCGTGTTCTCCGCGAGCGTGTTGTCGTCAAAGTCCAATTCGCGCGTTGACGGGTCCATCACGACATTTTCAAGCACGGTGCCAAACCGTTTGGTCGTGGCGTAAATCTCCGGCTCTGCCTCTTCAGACAGGCGGATCATCTTGGCGTAGCAGCCGCCTTCAAAGTTGAAGACCGCCGTGTCGGACCAGCCATGTTCATCATCGCCGATCAGCGTGCGGCTGGCATCAGCGGAAAGCGTGGTTTTGCCCGTGCCCGACAAGCCAAAGAACACAGCCGTCTTCTGGTCTGCGCCAATATTGGCAGAGCAATGCATCGGCATCACGCCTTTGGTCGGCAGCAGGTAATTGAGAATGCCAAAAACGCTTTTCTTCATTTCGCCGGCATATTTGGTGCCGCCGATCAGGATCAGCTTTTCGGTGAAGTTCACTGCAATCACCGTCTCGCTGCGTGTGCCGTGGCGATCGGGATCAGCGCGGAAGCTCGGCAAGTCGATGATCGTGTATTCGGGGTCAAACGTGCCCAATTCTTCCGCAGTGGGACGCACCAACAAAGTGCGGATAAACAGGTTGTGCCAGGCAAGCTCATTGATGACGCGCACATTGACGCGATGCTCTGGTTGCGATCCGCCGAACAGGTCCGCGACATACAAAGTGTCTTTTTTGGCAACCGCCGCCATGAAATCTTCTTTGAGCGCAGCAAAATGCTCGGGCGTCATTGACGCGTTGACTTTGCCCCACCACACAGTGTCCTCGGTCGTTTCATCGCGCACGATGAACTTGTCTTTCGCGCTGCGACCGGTGTGCGCGCCGGTTTGGACGACCAGTGCGCCGTCTTTTGACAAAGCGCCTTCGTCATTGGCGAGCGAAGCTTCAACCAGAGCAGCGGTCCCGAGATTGGGGTGAATATCAGCGGCGGCATTGATGCCTTGCGAAGCCAGCGATTGGGCGAGCGGTGTCAAACGTAATCTCCTTCATCGAACCCGTTTGCTGTGGATTGGAGAAATGCTCAGATCAAAGATCCGGGGGAAAGCATGGCCGCTGATTCGCTAATGGCTGGATTCCAATCCGGCCATTTGCATACTGACCCACCGCCGCAGCGTAAACCGCTCAAATGGGCTAGTGATACCCAATTGAGAGGAGTTGAATTGACGATACTGCATAGCGAGTTGCACTTGACGCCATTGCATACGCCCCACTTTGGGACATCGGCATGGGGCATCCGCTTGGGAGATCGCGTTCAGCCATCGTTGTCCGCCTTGGTCATACTGATCGCGAACAAACGCCAATTGTTTCGCCGAACGCTTGGCGCTAACCCGGTTCAACCGCCCCTGAATAAAGAGGCTTGGGAGCAAACATATGGCCACCACATCATCATCCCTGCCCGATGATCTTTCGAGCAATCCTGATTCGGACCAATCAACCGGCGCAAACCAACCCGCGATTGGTGATGCAAACGAAAGTGACGCGGCAAAAACCGATGAGCGGTTCGAGATCGCGTTGGTTGATGATGATCGCAATATTCTGACCACAGTTTCCATCGCGCTTCAGGCCGAAGGGTTTGTGACACGGTTGTATTCCGATGGGCAAGCAGCGTTGAAAGCGCTTATTGAAAACCCGCCTGATCTTGCTGTTTTTGATATCAAAATGCCTAAGATGGATGGCATGGAATTGTTGCAAAGGGTGCGCGAACACTCCGCCCTCCCGGTGATTTTCCTCACCAGCAAAGATGATGAAAGCGACGAGGAAGCAGGGCTGGAACTGGGCGCGGATGATTACATCGCAAAACCGTTCAGCCTGCGCCTGTTGACCGCACGGATCAGAGCGATCCTGCGCCGCGCAGATCCCGAACGCACATTTGGTAATGAACCCAGCGAAGCAGATGCGTCGCATCCCATTATCGCGCGCGGCCGGCTCTACATGGATCCTGCTCGGCATTATGCCGCGTGGAATGATCGTCCCGTCAGCCTGACGGTGACCGAATTTCTCATCCTCGAAGCTCTCGCTGCGCGGCCAGGCGTCATTAAAAGTCGCAACCAGTTGATGGACGCAGCCTATCCCGACGACATTTTCGTCGATGACCGAACAGTGGACAGCCACATCAAGCGGATGCGGCGCAAATTCCGCGTGGTTGATCCCGAATTCGGTGCAATCGATACATTGTATGGGGCCGGCTACAGTTTCACCGATGGCTGATACCTGTTCCTCAAACACTGCCGATGATCCGACGCCAGCGGTCCGGCCACCGGAGAAATTGACTACCACCGGCAGATTTGCGCTGACCGCGCGCATTCTGGTCGTCAATATCTTGCCGCTGGCAATTCTGGGCGGCGGCCTGTTCTACCTTGATGTCTATCGCAACCAGCTGATCGATGAACGGTTCAAACTGGCGCGGATCGAAGCGCAGATCACCGCCGAGGCCTTGGCCGGTGCCACTCTGGAGCGCCAAGAGGCGTTGCTGGTTCAGATCGGCAAAGAGCAAAGCCTGCGCCTTCGCATGTTCGATGCCGATGGTGCGATGATTGCGGACAGTTTTGCTCTCGATGAGCCCGCGTTTGAATTCAACGATATCACCGATGATGACTGGGATCAGCAATTAGCGCGCTGGCTTGATGACACTGTCAGCGCCATTGTCAGCGCTGAACCCGTGCCCGACTACATCGAACCTGAAGCCATGGAAGCCAATGCCTGGCCGGAACTCGCCCGCGCTCGTGAAGAGGGTTTGAGCCAGATTACATTGTATGACTGGCCCGATGGCAGCCCCGTCATCACCGCAGCGGCCCCTGTCGGATTGAACGGCGCGACTCTGCTGACAGTTCGCAATCCGGTCGATATCACAGAACGCGTGCGCTCAGCGCGCTCTGCGCTTGGCTTTGCTGTGATGCTGGTGCTGTTCGCTTCGGCCCTTTTGTCGCTGTTTCTGGCGCGCACCATAGTCACGCCTTTGCGCGCGTTGACCAAAGCCGCGATGCGCGTTCGCCAGGGACGCGAGCGCGAGGTTGAAGTGCCGCGCCTGCCCCAGCGCAGCGATGAAATCGGCCTTCTTGCCCGGGCATTCTCCGATATGACGGGCGCGCTGCGATTGCGGATTGATGCGGTCGACAGCTTTGCTGCGGATGTCGCACACGAAATCAAAAACCCGCTTGCCAGCCTTCGCAGCGCGATTGAATCGCTCCCCAGGGTGGACGATCCGAAACTGAGCGACGAACTGATTCAGATCGCCACGCATGATGTGCGCCGGATTGACAGGCTGGTCTCTGAAATCTCGGATGCCAGCCGGATCGATGCCGAAATGTCGCGCGCCACATTGGAGCGGATCGATATTGCCGACCTGGTCCGCGCAATCATCGGCAGCCGCGAAAACCGCGCGGAAAACGCAGGCCGCCCGATTGATCTGCAAGCGCGCGGTTTTGCCGCCTATGTGATGGGCGTTGGGGCGCGGCTTGAACGGGTCATCGAAAACCTGCTCGACAATGCGGTGTCGTTCTCTCCGCCCGGCGCACCGATTGATGTTGAGATCGACAATGATGGCGAATGGGTGGTCCTTAAAGTGTGCGATATCGGCCCCGGCATCCCCGAAGATGCGCGCGAAAAGGTGTTCCAGCGGTTCCACTCGCTCCGCCCGGAAGGCGAGGATTTCGGCAACCATTCCGGCCTCGGCCTTGCCATAGGACGCGCCATTGCCGAGGCGCATGACGGGTCGCTGAGCGCAGAAGCCCGCGCGGATGGCAAGACCGGAGCATGCCTCGTTCTGCGCCTGCCCGCTGCGCAATCGGGCTGATACCGCCATGACGGCAGAGACGATCTTTTCAGGCACTGCCGTTGCGATAGATGGCCGCGCCGTTTTGATCGAAGGCGAGCCGGGTTCGGGCAAATCCTCGCTGGCTTTGGCCTTGATAGAGGATGGCGCGGTCCTGATCGGGGATGACGGCGTGCGTTTGTCGCGCTCTCCCCAGGGACAAACCCTCGCCTCCCCGCCTCCCAATATCGCTGGCCTTCTTGAGATCCGCGGGGTTGGACTGGTCACGCTGCCAACCGCCGCCGGCGTGCCTGCCGCGCTGATCCTGCAGCTTGAAAGGTCGCCAGAGCCAAAGGGCGAACGGCTGCCCGAGGCGCTCACCGCCCGCACGCTGCTCGGCGCTCCCATTCCCGTGCTGCCTTTCACACCTGGCCCTTGGGCGCCTGCCGCAAGGGCTCGCTGGGCTTTGCGCATGCACGGCATCTGAGCTGGACATCTGATTGAACCGCTCACGCGATTGTGCCTTGCGCTATCGCGGTCAGGTCGTAGCATGCGGTATGGACCAGCCAACCACCCCTTCTGCTCCCAACATGGCAGGGCACGGCGCGGCGCAAGATCGCCAGCGGCTCCTGCTTGTCACCGGCCTTTCGGGAGCGGGCAAATCGACCGCGCTCGATGTGCTGGAGGATCTGGGCTGGGAGACGATCGACAATTTCCCAGTGCGCCTGCTCAAACGGCTTGTCGCAAAGCCTGAACAGCAGGCCAATCCGCAGCGCACCCCCATGGCCATCGGCTTCGATTCGCGCACCCGCGGCTTTGTCCCGGGCGACATCATCGCTCTGGTTAAGGACTTGACCGAGCGCGATGATCTGGCGGTCACTTTCATGTTCATCGATTGCGCCAGCGCTGAGCTGGAGCGGCGCTATAACGAGACCCGCCGCCGCCATCCCATGGCGCAGGGCCGCCCCGTGCATGACGGCATCGCCGCAGAGCGCGAGCTGCTCGAACCGCTGCGCCGCTGGGCCGATATCGTGGTCGATACGAGCGCGCTTGCCGTCAATGAGCTGCAACAGCAGGTTCGCAGCCAGTTTTCCGATGAGCAGGCAGGTGAAATGACGCTCACCGTCTCCAGCTTTGGCTTTGCGCGCGGGATGCCGCCGCTTGCTGATCTGGTTTTCGACATGCGTTTTCTCGACAATCCGCACTGGGTCGATGGCCTGCGCGAGCTGACCGGCAAGGATGCGCCCGTGGGCGAGCATATCGAGAGCGACCCCGCTTTTCACGCGGTTTTCAACCAGATCCGCGACCTGTTGACCGATCTCCTCCCCCGCTACGAAGCGCAAGGCAAAGCCTATGTCCACGTCGCTTTCGGGTGTACCGGAGGGAGACATCGCTCCGTCTTTACCGCTGAACGCATGGCCCAAGGCTTGCGCGATGCTGGCTTTTCGCCCACTGTCCGCCATCGCAATTTGCGCAGCCGCGCCGCTGACGAGATCGAACGCGACCGCCGCTGAACAGCAATTGCCAATACGAACAAAGCCACACGCTTTCGGGCGTGTCCTTGCAAGGTAGTAACGGGTTTCATTTCTCACATGATCGGTTTGATACTGGTAACGCATGGCCGCCTGGCTGAGCAATTCGTGCAAGCGATGGAGCATGTCGTTGGCCCGCAGGATGCGCTGGCGACGGTGTGCATCGGCCCCAATGACGATATGGAAGAGCGCCGCGCTGACATCGCGAATGCTATCGGCGATGTCGATGCAGGCAAAGGGGTCATTATCCTCACCGATCTGTTTGGCGGCACCCCGTCCAATCTGGCGATTTCGCTGCTCGATAAGGGCAAAGTCGAGGTAATCGCCGGGATCAACCTTCCCATGCTCATCCGACTTGCCGGCGCGCGCAAGGTCATGCCGGTCGCAGACGCGGTTGAAGCCGCGCAAACCGCCGGGCGCAACTACATCACCGTCGCCAGCGAGCTGCTGGCAAGCGACACGAGCTGCGAGCCCGAGCGCGCTGTTGGCGGCAAAGGCTGATCGCGGACAGGACGACACCAAAGCCATGACCGCGCATCGCCAGACTGTCACTATCGTCAACCAGCGCGGCCTGCATGCGCGCGCCAGCGCCAAGTTCGTGGGCGCGGTTGCCGCTTTGCCAGACACCGTCAAAGTGCGCGTTGCCAAGGATGGCAACGAGGCAGCGGGCGGCTCGATCCTGGGTCTGATGATGCTGGGCGCAGCCAAGGGACACGATATCGAACTGATCGTCGAAGGCGATGGCGCGGACGCGGTGCTCGCCGATCTGGTTGCCCTGGTCGAAGATGGCTTTGGCGAGGAGTAGCACGCGCGCCTCCCCCTTCGCCCGTGCATGATCCGATGACCCGCACCCATATCACCGGTTTCTCCAATGCCAGCGTCAAGTATTGGCGGTCCCTGCGCGACAAGAAGCATCGCCGCCGCGCGCGCCAGTTCCTTGTCGAAGGGCTGCGGCTGCTCGAGGATGCGCGCGCCAGCGGCAGGCTTCCCAAAGAGCTGATCATGGTCGCCCCAGAGCAGAGCGGGCGCACCCCGCATCCGCTGCTTGACCAGTTGGAGAGCGCGGTGCTCGACACAGGCGGCGATGTCATCACCACAACGCCTGACATCCTTACCAAGATCACGGGCAAGTCGAACCCGCAAACCGTGCTCGGCGTGTTTGAGGAGTGGGAGACCAGCCTTGACCATGTTGACCGCCATGCCGCCCCCATCTGGCTGGTGGCGCAAGACCTGCGCGATCCCGGCAATCTGGGCACCATGCTGCGCACCGCAGACGCGGTTGGCGCTGGCGGGCTCATCCTGATCGACGACTGCACCGATCCTTTTAGCGCCGAAGCCGTCCGCGCGAGCATGGGCGCTGTGTTCACCCAAACCATCGCGCAGGCCCGCTGGGAGGCCTTTGTACCATGGCTTCGCGAGGGATCGGGGCAGCTTGTCGCCGCGTCCTTGCGCGATGCCGTCCCCTATCGCGGTGCGCCTTACGCATCGCCCTGCTTCATCCTTGTCGGCAACGAATCGCAAGGGCTTCCCGAAAGCTACGAAGCGGAATGCGATCTGCGCGTCACCATGCCGATGCGCGGCCGGGCCGACTCGCTCAACGCCGCGATGGCGGGTGCGGTGCTTGCCTATGAAGTGCTGGCCAGTCTGGAGCCCTAAGGCCGCCATTCCGGCCCCTTTTCCATACCGAGACATGGACCGGTGACGGGGGTTTTGCAAAAGTTTGCCGGGCCGCGCCGCCTGCTCACAATCCCCCTCTCGCGATGCGCGCATCAGAGCGTTTCAAAAAGCGCAAAACGGCGGAATTGTCGGGCCTGCGCCTGATCTGGGTGACTTTTCCGCGATACAGAACGGGCTGCACAAAGCCTTCTTCGATCCGCTCCATCAGTTCAGATTGTGTAACCTTTTGCCAATTGGCAGGAACGCCCGGCAATCGGCCAGTGCCCGGCGGCGACAAGACATGGTCCCATGCCCGCGCAAAGCTCACCGCATCACCGCGTTTGCGCAGACGATAAGCGCTCATTCGGCTCATCCCCACGCGCCGCGCCGCGGTGGTGACCGATCCCGACAGGTAAAGCTCAGCGAGGAACAGCGCCTGACGCACCGCGCTCCACCCATCGGGGCGAGCACGCACAGGCACAGGGCGAAAGAAATGCGGTTTGCGGCGGCGCGAATGTGCAGGATGTTTTGCCATCTGCCAGGATGAAGCAGAAATGGCGCGTGTAGGAAAATTGGGGTGTGGTTAGCCCGATATCCCCAATAGGAAAATGGGGCGGTGCAAACTATTGCGCCGCGTCAGTGTCGCTCGCCAGCATGAAATCTTGCGCAGAGGTATGGTCTTCGGCCTCAATCGCCGCTGCATCCGCATCCCCGGAATCCACATCGGCTGCATCGGCGGCGTTGTAGCGGGGGGCGCTTTCCACCAGCGGGACGTCTTCGATCTCGCGTTTGCCGATCTCGACGCCTTTTTCAGCTAGGCGCTTGCCCGATGACAGCACATTGCGTTCAAACGATCCGACGAATTTGTTGTAATTGTTGACCGCGCTTTCCAGCCCGCCGCCCATGCGTTTGAGGTGCTGGGCTGCCGTTTCAAGCCGGCCGTAAAGCTCTGCCCCCATCCGCCCGATTTCCTGAGCTTCTTTGGCGAGCCCATCCTGCCGCCAAACCTGCGCAACCGTGCGCGCAATTGCCACCAGATTGGTGGGTGTGGCCAGCAAGACCCGGCGTTCAAACGCGAAATCCCACAATTGCGGGTCTGCATCCAAAGCAGCGGTCACAAAATGCTCTCCCGGAATGAACATGATGACGTAATCGGGCGCTTCTTCAAATTGGCTCTGATAGCTTTTCGCGCTCAGGGTCTGAACGTGACCGCGCATCGATTTGGCATGCGCTTCAAGCTCGCGTTTGCGGGTGTCATCATCATCCGCCTCGAACGCGGCCTGATAGGCGTTCAAGGACACTTTGGAATCGATCACAAGCTTCTTTTGCCCCGGCACATTGATGATCGCATCGGGCCGCAGTCGGCCTTCCTCGGTATCGACCGAATGCTCCATCTGAAAATCGGTATGCTGCGCCAGCCCGCATTGTTCGAGCAGGTTTTGCAAAGCCCGCTCTCCCCAGCGCCCCCGCGCTTTGGGCGCATTGGTGAGCGAATTGCCCAGACGCTGCGCTTCGCGGCGCACTTCTTCCTGCCCCTCGCGCATGGACTGGATCAGGCCGTGCAATTGTCCAAAGGCATCCTTGCGCTGGTTTTCGAGCGTTTCGACCTGCCGCTCGTATTTCTCCAGCCGCTCCCCCACGGGATTAAGCAGCGCCTTGATCTTAGCCTCGCCCGTCTCTTCGGATTGTTTGAAGCGTTGTTCGGCCCGGCGCAGGAATTCGTCCTGATTCTGTTTGAGTACCTCTGCCCCTGTCGCCTTGAATTGATTGAGTAATTCCTCGCGCTGCTCGGTCAAAACACGCTTTTGCTCGGCAAAGGCTTTCGCCCGTTCTTCCGCCTGACTTTCCATCGCAGCCAGATGTTCTGCGAGCTGCGCGCGCTCTTCACGCGACATTTCCAATTGCTCGGCCAGCCCATCGGCGCGCCCTGCCCGTTCGTTCGCCGCAGACAGCTCAATCTGCGCATGGCCAAGCTCAGCCGCTGCGCGCTTGAACTCCTCCTCGCGAGCATCAAGCCGAGCACGCAAATCCGCCACCGGGCGCGAGGCGAAAAACCACGCAGCAATGCCGCCTGTGAGAAGGCCCGCGATCAATATTGCGATGATGAGAATCGGGTTTTCCATACTTTTGCATAGCACGGAACATAGTAAGAACAAGGGCGCGCGGTTGGATTTCCACCAAATCGGATGGATTTGCGCCGGTGATGGATCCTGAAACGAGTTCAGGATGACGTTAACAGCTATCTCCGGTTGCGCAGCAGCCGCAAGGGCGACCGCCAGCCCGCCCGCAGAGAATATAGCGTGTGCAGCCATGCTGCACGTCTAGCGAGGACGAACGCGCGGAGGCGCGTTCGCAACAACTACGCTGCCGCCCGCAGTTTCTTTAGCTTCTTCAATGCCATGCCGCGCTTTAGCCGCGACAGGTGGTCAATAAACAAAATGCCTTCCAGGTGATCCATCTCATGCTGGAGGCACGTCGCCATCAGGCCTTCCAACGCCTCTTCGTGAGTGTTTCCGTCCAAATCCTGATAGCGCACCGTGCAAGTCGCCGGGCGGTCTATATCGGCGTAGATTTCGGGGACGGACAGGCAGCCTTCCTGATAGGTCGACATTTCCTCTGCCGGATCAAGGATAACCGGGTTTACGAACACGCGCGGCTCTTTCTTGGTTGCCGGGTGCGTGTGCTTGGTGCCGTCATGGTCGCATTCCACCGGCTCTGCATCGGGGTCTTCGGGTTGCAGATCAATGACTAGCAAGCGCTTGGGCACACCCACTTGAATAGCGGCCAAGCCGATGCCGGGCGCATCATACATCGTCTCGAACATATCATCGACGAGCGTTTTAAGCTCATCATTGAATTCACCGGGTTCAACGGGAACAGAAACAGTTTTCAGGCGCGGATCGGGCGCTTCTAGGATTTCGCGGATAGCCATGAAGGTGATTTAGTGTGCGCGGCGCGAAAGCTCAAGGTGGGGAGTTGTTGGTTGGGTTAGTAGCTTGCTTGTGTTCGCTTTGCTCACGTGCCGTAGCCACCCGCGCCCTCCACCCTTCCACCCGGATGATCACTCCGGAGTACGATCCGGGTGGAAGGGTGGAGGGCGCGGGTGGCTAAGGCACCAAGGTCAGGATGGATATCCTGACCGCACCCAACAAGCACGCCACTACCCCACCGGCCTTCGCGCTCGCAGCGCCTGCGCTAACGTCCCCTCATCCAGATAATCCAGCTCTCCGCCCACGGGCAGGCCGTGCGCCAATTGGGTGATGCGAACCTTGTGCTCCTCTAGGCGCTCCGCCAGATAATGCGCGGTTGTTTGCCCTTCGAGAGTGGCATTCATCGCCAGCACAACCTCATCGACCGCGCCGTCTGAAACCCGGTTAAGCAGGCTTGCAATGTTAAGGTCTTCCGGCCCGATCCCATCGAGCGCCGACAGCTTGCCGCCCAGCACGTGATAGCGCCCCTGAAACAGCTTTGCCCTATCAAGCGCCCACACATCGGCCACATCCTCTACCACGCACAAAGACCGCGCATCGCGGCGGTGATCGGTGCAAATGCCGCAGGGGTCCGATGTGTCGATATTGCCGCACACCGAGCATTCCACCAGCGTCTCCGACACCGCGTCGAGCGCCTCCAGCAAAGCGGGCAGCGCGGTCGCGCGGTTCTTCACCAGCCACAAAACCGCGCGCCTGGCAGAGCGCGGCCCAAGGCCGGGAAGCCGGGCCAGACTTTGCGATAAGCTTTCAATCTCTTGCGATGCCATGGGGTGCAAGATAGGGGCTGGCGGCTTGGTAACAAAGCTTGGGGCTGGGTTTATGCGCATAGTTTTTATGGGAACGCCGAATTTCGCAGTGCCCGCGCTGGTCGCTCTGCGCGATGCTGGGCACGAAATCGTGTGCGTGTATTCGCAGCCGCCAAGCCGTTCGGGCCGGGGCAAGAAACTGCGCCCTTCCCCTGTGCATGCCAAGGCAGAGGAATTGGGGCTGACCGTGCGCACACCCAAGAGCCTGAAACCTGCCGAGGAGGAGGCCGCGTTCGCCGCGCTTGACGCTGATGTTGCGGTGGTGGCCGCCTATGGGCTGATCCTGAAACAGGCGGTGCTCGATGCGCCCACGCATGGCTGCATCAATATCCACGCCTCCATCCTACCGCGCTGGCGCGGGGCTGCGCCTATTCACCGCGCGATTATGGCAGGCGATGAGGAAACGGGCGTTACGATCATGCAGATGGAAGCGGGATTGGATACAGGCCCCATGCTGCACACTGTGCGCACTCCTATCGCGCGCAAAACCACAGGCGATTTGACGCGCGAGCTGGCCGATATGGGCGCGGGTGCCGTGGTGGAGGTTTTGGAGGAATTGTCAGCCTTCCCCCCGAGGCGCAAAATGACGCAGCATCCACATACGCACCCAAGATTGACAAGGCTGAGGCGCGCATTGACTGGCGCGAGGACGCCGAGGCAATCGAGCGTAAAATCAGAGGCTTGGCACCTTTCCCTGGCGCTTGGTTTGAACTGGGTTCTGGAGAAGAGAGCGAGCGGGTGAAAGTGCTGTTGGCCGAGGCTCTTGCGAGCCCCCGCGAAGGCGCGGACCTTGCGCAGGATGAAGGAGGCTTCCGCCTTCGCGGGAGATCACACCCGGGTGAAGTGCTCGACAACGACCTTTCAATCGCCTGCAAGACCGGCGCAATCCGCCCCTTGCGCCTGCAACGCGCGGGCAAACCTGCGATGGACCGAGCCGATTTCCTGCGCGGGCGCGGCGTGGACGCCGGAACAATTCTCACGTGACCCGCTTTGCGCTCACTCTCGAATTTGATGGCACGCCGTTCATGGGCCTCCAGCGGCAAAAGCATGGGCCCAGTGTGCAAAGCGCGGTTGAAGAGGCGGCCCAT
Source organism: Erythrobacter sp. JB1-15 (assembly GCF_057365035.1). NCBI lineage: Bacteria > Pseudomonadati > Pseudomonadota > Alphaproteobacteria > Sphingomonadales > Erythrobacteraceae > Erythrobacter > Erythrobacter sp. JB1-15. The sequence continues at coordinate 2,213,579 of NZ_CP200295.1, read as the reverse complement.
GCGATCACGGGCGAGAATGTGCAAATGCTCAGCGCCGGGCGCACCGATGCGGGCGTTCACGCGCTCGCCATGCGCAGCCATATTGATGTTGAAAAAGACCTGACGCCGTTTCGTTTGATGGAGGGATTGAACGCGCATTTGCGGCCCAACCCTATCGCTGTCACCGATTGCGAGATTGTCGCTGATGACTGGCACGCCCGCTTTTCGTGCACCGGGCGGCGTTATCTTTATCGCATCGCCAACCGCCGCAGCCCGCTGACACTGGATGCCAACCGCGTCTGGCAAGTCGCGCCCGAACTGGATGCAGAGGCGATGCACCGCGCCGCCCAGGCCCTGGTCGGCGAGCATGACTTCACCACGTTCCGATCCGTCCGATGCCAGGCGCAAAGCCCTGTCAAAACCCTTGATCAGGTCGATGTCGTGCGCGCCGCCGGGCCTCATGGCGACGAAATCCACGTCCATGTCGCTGCACGCAGTTTCCTCCACCATCAAGTGCGCAGCATTGTGGGAAGCCTTAAAATGGTTGGCACAGGCACTTGGGCAGAAAGCCGCATTGGCGAGGCATTGGCCGCGCGCGACCGGCAGGCCTTGGGCCACAATGCCCCTGCCCATGGGCTTTATTTTGTCGAAGCCGTCTATCCCGATTGAGCTTACGTAACGTCACGCTGGCCAATGCGTGGCAGCGCGCCTAGCTGTTGTATCAACACAAAGAGAGGACTTCTGCCATGACGACGACCGGACACAAGCTTTACACCACGCTTTCCGCTGAGGGCACACTGACACTGGAAGTGGTTGAAGAGACCTTCCCCGAACCCACCGGCAATCAAGTGCTTGTCAAAATGGAAGCGGCGCCGATCAATCCATCGGACCTTGCGATCCTCACTTCGGCGGCCGATTTCCAGAATGCGGAATATTCGCCCGGCAAAGTGGTCGCGCAAATGCCGGAGCCGTTTTTGAGCGGGCAGAAGGGCCGCCACGGCCAGCGCCTTGAGGCGGGCAATGAAGGCGCAGGCACTGTTGTCGCAACAGGCGACAGCGACATGGCCAAAGCGCTGATGGGCCAGCGGGTCGCCTGCGTGCCCGGCCATGCCTTCAGCCAATATGCGATTGCCGATGCGATGATGTGCCTACCGCTGGGCGATCACGATTGCGAAACGGGCGCATCCAGCTTTGTGAACCCGATGACTGCGCTTGGCTTTGTCGAAACGGCAAAGAGCGAAGGGCACGATGCGATCATCCACCTGGCCGCCGCGTCGAACCTTGGCCAGATGCTCAACCGCATCTGCATCGAAGATGGCATGAAGCTTGTGAATATCGTGCGCAAACAAGAGCATGTCGATCTTTTGAAAGGGATTGGCGCGACCCATATCGTGAATTCATCTGACAAAGGGTATGGAGCAAACCTGCGCGAGGCGATTGCCGAAACAGGCGCATTTTTGGGCTTTGACCCCATTGGCGGCGGGCAGAACACCGACAAGGTCTTGAAAGCGATGGAGCAGGTCGCCGCTTCGCAAATGGGTGAATATTCGCGCTATGGCTCCAATCAGGACAAGAAGATGTATATGTACGGGCGGCTGGATCTTGGCCCGACCATTCTGACGCCCAGCTATGGTTTGCAGTGGTGCGTGGCAGGCTGGCTGCTGACACCCTTCCTTGCCAAAGCGGGAATGGAAACCGTCGTCAAAATGCGCACCCGCGTGCTGGAAAACCTGACGACGACCTTTGCATCAAGCTACAAAGCCAAAGTGAATTTGGAAGAAATGCTGACCAAGGACGTGATCGAGGATTATCGCCAGATGAAAACGGGCGAGAAATATCTGGTTACGCCCTGGGGGTAAGAAGATTTAGAGCCGGGGGCCACGACGCCAAGATCAGGACGGATGTCCGCTCACGCGTTTTTCGTTTTAAGTTCGCTCACGCCGGACCGCCCCGCCTCCCCGCCCGTCCACCATATCCTATGGAACCCTCGGTGGACGGGCGGGGAGGCGGGGCGGTCCGGCCAAGCTCAGGCGGATGCCTGAGCGCACCCAACAAAAGACCCCCTCATCAAGGATTATCAAACGCGCTTTGAATAGCGCTCAACTCCCGCACCCCATTCGCGATCAGCACCTGCAACAAAATCCGTGCCTTTTGCGGATTGAGCGCGCGGGCGGCGATAAAGCCGTTCTCCGCATCCTCCGGTTCGCGGTCCACCAGCCCTTCATCAACCCGGCTGGCGCGCACCACAATTGTGCCTTCGCTCGCGCGCTTAACCAAAACCTGGCGCAATCCGTCCGGCATATTGCCTTCCCCTGCCCCGGCAACAATCACGCCGCGCGTGTCCTCATCCAGCATACGCGCGGCATAGTCAGCCGGCATGCCGGCCCCGATATAAAGAATCGGCACATCGGGCAGTGCGCTAGTAAACTGGTACCGCGCGCCCTCCCCTGTCCGCCACGGATTGCCAAACCATTCAAGCGCGGCAGGCGTCACCAGCCCGACAGAGCCGCGCGGAAACCCGCGAAAGGCATCATCGGTGCCGCGCGTGCGCACTTTCCTTGCATCGCGCGCGGCCAAAATCCTGTCGCCCATCACCAGCAATACGCCGCGCCCGCTCGCCTCAGGGTCGCTTGCCACCCGCACGGCATTGACGAAATTGCGCAGCCCGTCGCTGCCAACCGCATCCGCAGGCCGCATCGCGCCGACCAGCACCACAGGCTTCGTCGCAGGCACAGTCAGGTCGAGCAGAAACGCGGTTTCCTCTGCCGTATCGGTGCCATGGGTGATCACAATGCCATCAATCGCTGGATCGCCCGCCGCGCGGGCGATCGCCGCGTGCAGCTTTGCCCACACCCCAGGGCCGATATCTTCTGACCCGATATTGGCGATCTGTTCGCCGGAAAGCTGCGCCGACAAACCAAAGGCGCGCACTTGTTCCAGCCAATCGGCAATGGCAATCTGGCCGGGCCGATATTCGTGGCGCGTGGGCGATCCGGCCATCCCGGCAATGGTGCCGCCGGTCGCCAAAACACAAAGATGAGGTGTCGTCATAAAAGCGCGCTTTACTCTTTTTGAAAATTCCGGGCCACTCAGCAATTGATTTTGAACCATTTGCCGCTAGATACCGCTTCACCCGGCGGGAAACATCCCCGTCAATGGCCGTGGGGCGATTAGCTCAGTTGGTAGAGCATCTCGTTTACACCGAGAGGGTCGGCAGTTCGAGCCTGTCATCGCCCACCACGTTTCATTGCATTGCAATCAAAGGCCCGCGCCCACGTTTACTCGGCAAGTGCCTCTTTGACAGCGGCAATCGCGTCCTCGCTATCCCATTCATATCCGCCTGCAACGCGCAGCAATTCCTTGCCATCGGCATCGAACAAAATGGTAAGCGGCAGCGCGCCCGCTTCGCCAAATTCTGCCGCCATATTGGCTTGCGGGTCGAGCCAGGGCTCCAGCCGCTCAAAGCCCTTATCTGCAAAAAACGGCTCCACCACTTCAGCTCCGCGCATGTCCTGGCTGATGGTGATGACCCGCATTTCGCCCTCTAGCTCGCCCGCCAGCGCATCAAGGGTCGGCATTTCGATCACGCACGGCGCGCACCATGTCGCCCACAGATTGAGCAATACCGGCTGATCCATCGCGCCAAGATCCAGCGTTTCCCCTGCAGGGTTTTCAAAGGTGAGCGCAGGCAGCTCAGTCCCTGCAAAAGCGCGCACAATCTTGCCCGGTATCTGCGGCGGGGGCGGCGGGGCTGCACTATCGCTATTGCTGGCCGAAGCAGCGCTTTCTTGCGCCGCGTCGCCAGCGCCACTATCGCAGCCTGCAAGCGCGAACGCAGCCAAAGTGACGAAAGCAAATAAACGAGACATGAGCGACTCCAAAAACACCATGTGGGGCGGCAGGTTCGCTGACGGGCCTAGCGCGATCATGCGCGAAATCAATGCCTCAATCCCGTTTGATAAAGCGCTGTGGCGCGAAGATATCGCCGCATCCAAAGCGCACGCCGCCATGCTGGCAGCACAGGGCATTGTCAGCGCGGATGATGTCGCCGCGATCACCGGCGGGCTCGATCAGATCGCTACCGAATACGAAGCGAACGGGGTGCCCGAGGATTGGGATCTCGAAGACATCCACATGACAACCGAGGCGCGTCTGGCGGAATTGATCGGAGCAGCGGCAGGGCGGCTCCACACCGCGCGCAGCCGCAATGATCAGGTCGCCACCGATTTTAAAATGTGGGTGCGCAGCTCTTGCGATGCGATGGATGAAGGGCTGGCCGGGTTGCAGCGCACTCTTGTCGCGCGCGCTGCCGAACATGCAGGCAGCATCATGCCCGGCTTTACCCATCTGCAAACCGCACAGCCCGTCACCTTGGGTCATCACCTGATGGCCTATTACGAGATGATCCGGCGCGACCGATCCCGCCTTGCCGATGCACGGGCACGATTGAACGAATGCCCGCTGGGATCAGCCGCGCTCGCAGGCACGGGCTTTCCGATTGACCGCGATGCGACGGCGGCCGCGCTTGGTTTTGATGGGCCAACCGCCAATTCGCTCGACGCGGTATCAGACCGCGATTTTGCGATGGATTACCTCCACTGCGCAAGCGTAACCGCGCTGCACCTGTCGCGGCTGGCCGAGGAAATGATTATCTGGGCGAGCCAGCCTTTCGGCTTTATCGCTATGTCCGATAGCCTTTCAACAGGGTCATCCATCATGCCGCAAAAGAAGAACCCCGATGCCGCCGAACTGGTGCGCGGGCATGCGGGCCGCGTGATCGGATGCGCCAATGCTCTGATGATAACGATGAAAGGCCTGCCGCTCGCCTATTCCAAGGATATGCAGGACGATAAGCCGCCCGTCTTCGAAGCCGCCAGCCTGATGACGCTCTCCATCGCGGCAATGACCGGAATGATCGCAGACAGCACGTTCAACACCGCACGCATGCGCGAAGCGGCTGAATTGGGATATGCCACCGCGACCGACCTTGCCGATTGGCTGGTCACGCAGGCCGACATCCCCTTTCGCGAAGCGCACCATATCACCGGCGCTGCTGTGAAGCTGGCTGAGGAACGCGGCCAAGCCCTTGCGCAATTGCCGCTGGCTGATTTGCAGGCCATCGATGCGCGCATTGACGAACGCGTGTTTGATGCGCTCAGCGTGGATGCCTCGGTTGCTGCGCGTTCAAGCTATGGCGGAACCGCACCGGTCGAGGTAAGACGGCAGGTAAGCAGCGCGCAAGATGCGCTTGAAGGAGAATAGGACGTGCGCATTCGAAGCATCCACGGTTTAACTCTCGCCTTGATCGCAAGCGCCGGCCTGCTTGCCGCTTGCGGATCGCGCACGGCGCTGACCCCGCCCGAAGGAGCCAGCCTGCCCGTCGCGCCCGCAGGGGCCAGTGTGCAGCCGACATCGGACGAATTGCTTGAACTCGAAGCCCTCGCCGCGCCCGAACGCAGCGTCGAATTGCGCCGCCGGTCCGAAGAGCGCGAAGATGACCCCTTTGATCTCCCTCCCGAATAAAGTCTGAAATCATGGATCATTTTGCCATCAAAGACGGCGTCATGCACGCCGAAGACGTTCCCTTGCCGCGCATCGCAGATGAAGTCGGCACGCCTGTCTATGTCTATTCGCGCGCCACCTTGGAACGTCATGCGGCTGTCTTCCGCGACGCGCTGGAGGGTGTGCCGAACAAACTCATCGCGTTTGCGGTTAAAGCCAATCCGAACCTGGCTGTGCTTAAAGTGCTTGGAAAACAGGGATACGGGGCGGATTGCGTATCGGTGGGCGAAATGCGCCGCGCGCTGGCGGCAGGGATTACGCCTGACAAAATCGTCTTTTCCGGCGTGGGCAAGACCGCAGCGGAACTGGCAGAGGCATTGGACGCAGGCATTGGCCAGTTCAACATTGAAAGCGAAGAAGAAGGCCTGGAGCTTGCCGAAATCGCCGCCGAAATGGGGAAGCAAGCGCAATGCGCGCTGCGGATCAATCCCGATGTCGATGCGGGCACGCATGACAAGATATCGACCGGCAAGGCGGACAACAAATTTGGCGTGCCGATTGATCAGGCGGGTCAGATTTTTGGCATGCTGGCGGCCAAGCCAAGCGTAAATTTACGCGGTGTGGCGGTGCATATTGGCAGCCAATTGGGCGATCTTGCCCCGCTGGAGCGCGCATTTGAAAAACTGGGCGCGCTGGTCACATCGCTGCGCGGGGCAGGCCATACGATCACTCATGTCGATTTGGGCGGCGGGCTTGGTGTGCCTTACAAACGCGAAGAAGTACTGCCATCCCCTGCCGAATATGGCGCGATGGTGGCGCGGGTCACACGCGATTGGGGCGTGACGCTGATTTTTGAACCCGGCCGAGTGATCGCAGGCAATGCAGGCGTGCTTCTGACCCGTGTGGTGCGAGTGAAACGCGGGATCAAAGACCCGTTTGTGATTGTCGATGCGGCAATGAATGATCTTGCTCGCCCGGCCCTTTACGGGGCCTATCACGATTTCGTCGCGGTTCAGCCGCGCGGCGCGGATATGACGGCCAATATCGTTGGCCCCATTTGCGAAACCGGCGATACATTCGCGATGGGCCGCCTGACCGACAAGCTGGAAAGCGGCGATCTCGCGGTGTTCCGCACCGCCGGAGCATACGGCGCGACCATGGCGTCCAGCTACAATTCGCGCGGATTTGTCGCCGAAGTGCTGGTTGACGGGGATCGCTATGCCGTAGTCGCAGACCGCATTGCCGCCGCCACCATCATGGATGCAGAACGCGTGCCGGAATGGCTGGATTAAGCGCGCTGTAATGGCCGAAATCGCGAGCCTTCCCCTGTTTCATCAGATCGCCGGGCAGTCGGTGCTGGTGCTGGGCGATGGGCCTGCGGCCGAGCCAAAGCGGCGATTGGTAGAGCGCGCAGGCGGCATTGTAGTGGAAGACCATGCGCGCGCTGTTGATGAAGGCGTTCGGATTGCCTTTGTCGCGTTCGAGGATGCAAAAGCGTGCGAAGTCGCTGCGATCAATCTGCGCTGTGCAGGGATGATTGTGAATGTGGTCGACCGGCCTGACCTGTGCGATTTCACAACGCCGAGCATTCTGGATCGAGATCCGCTGCTCATCGCCGTTGGCACAGGCGGCGCTTCTGCCGGGCTTGCCAAACATGTGCGGCTGCGGCTGGAGCGGATATTGCCGCAAAGCCTTGGGAAGCTTGCCGATGCTTTGAAAGCGGTTCGCCCTCGTTTGCGGTCCCAGCTGCCCGGTGGAGCTGACCGCCGCCGCGCGATTGATGCCGCGCTTCGCGAAGGCGGCGCGCTTGATGCGCTCGATGAGGCATCGCACCAGCGGGTGAAGGATTGGGCCGATAGCCTTGGCAATGACGCCGCGCAGGCAGGCGCCGAAGAGGTGGCCACGTCAAGGGGGAGCAGGATGAAACGCTGGATGGGTCGGCAAGTGATGCTTTGCCCCCTCGCCCCAACATCAATGACGCACCGCGCATCGCTGATTTCATCCTTACAAGCGCCGATCCCGGAGAGCTGACCCTGCGCCAAGCACGGATGCTGGGTGAAGCCGATATTGTGTGCACTCACGGCGATGTGAGCGGTCAAATCCTTGCGCGGGCGCGGGCTGATGCGGTTCGTATCCAATGCGACCTTTCCCAGTGCCCCGCCGCGAACGGTGCTGGCGGCATGCCTGCTTGTGCATCGGCAAAGGATTGCGCAGACAGAGGTTCTGGCGCGGCTGAGGGCCCGGCTAATGGCACGGCTGGGGCCGCCGATGGTAGCGCGGATACGGACCCGCACCGCTCGATTGTGATCCTGCGCAGCCCATTTCCCGGTTGACTAACGCGCCGCCTACCATAGCGACCTTGCAAGTTAGCGCGCCGCCTAAGCGGCCTTCGCCAATGGCACTTCGAGCTCTTGGAAATAGCGCGCCATTCCTTCGAGCGATGCATCGCTGAGCGCGATAAAGGCGCGGCGTTTATCAGAAGGATCAGCCACCCTTTCAAAGATGCCGCAATCCACCATCTGTTTGAGCCACCGCAGCGCCGTTGTTGCTGGCACAGCTGCGGCTATGCAAAGGCTGGTGACAGAAACTTGCGATTTTTCTGCATGCGCCGCGGCCAGGTCCAGCAGCATATCCCATGCCGGATCGGCAAACAGTTCTGCATCGAAAAACTTCGCGCGCGCCTGCCGGCCTGCGATAATCTGCCGCACAAAGCGTGCATCGGGCAGCGCAGGCGCGGTTGAATTGAACAGCTGCGTCGGCGCGCCATCCCCGCCCTCGCCCGAATGCGACACCGCGTCAAAGCCTGCCGCATCGCGCAATCCGGAATGGTCCGACAACCCTTCCAATGTGTGAGCAATCGCTTCAACCTGGCGGGAGAGGTGGAGCAGGTTGAGCCTGTCCTCCTCGCTCATTTCGCGCACGCGGCCATTGGAGAGATTTGCCATTACCCGGCCCACGGCCAGCACCCGCTCCGCCCGGCTGGGCTGGACCAGAATTTGCGGATGCGATTGGTCAAACGCTGCGAACACGCCGTCAAGCGCATCAAGCGAAGTCGAGACAATCAGCTGCGCCCCTGTCCGCGCCACCCGCATATCGAGCCGAGTCAACGCAGCAAGCGTGCCGGTATCCACCACCGGGCAATCAATCATCACAACATCGCCCAGCAGAGCAATCGGGCCAGTTAGCAGCGCATCAATCGTCCCGCCATCAAGCGTGCGAAACCCTGCGCCTGTAAGGTCTTCGCCAATTTCGCGGCGGATCCGGTCCCGATCAGCAAAGATCGCAACGCGGGCCCGCGTCCCTGCGGCGTCCTGCGCTGGCGTGTCCCAACTGCCGGCCGCATCATCAATCTGATCATCAGCGCCCGGCAGATCGTAAGCAACATCACCAATATCAGCGCCAAAACTTGTATCCATGCCATCTTGTTTCATCGAATCACCTCCACCTGTTGGAAACAGAAGTAGAACAAAACAGGTTCAAGTCAAGAATTTTACCGCTCAACTCTTAATCAACCGAAATAAATCGCGCTCCATTGAACCCTTTTGGCCCATGGTCAGACTACCCTTGTAATGCCGCCATCTGTTTCAACTTCCCAGCCTGCTGAACAGGCAAGTGCGCTGTTCGATGAATTGCTTGTCGTGCTTGCACAGCAAGGCGACCGGGCGGCCTTTGCGCGGCTGTATCAGCGGTGGAACCCGCGTCTGCTGCGCGCGGCGCGGCGGTATACGGGCGAGGCTGATCTGGCCCGCGATCTGGTGCAGGAATGCTGGGTGGGCATTTGGAAAGGGATTGGGGATTTGCGCGATCCGGCCCGCTTTCGCAGCTTTGTTTTTGCCGTGCTGCACCGCCGCGGGGCCGATGCGATTGCGCGCGCGATCAAGGCACGAAAACAGGCGGATCACTCACACGCAGCGGCCAGCGAACACAGCGCCCCGCCCACGCAGGACACCGCCAGCGCGCTGGCCCAGGCATTTGCCAGCCTGCCCGCCGATCAGCGACTGGCCGCGCATCTGCATTTCGCCGAAGGGCTGACCCTTGTTGAGATTGCCCGCGCCCAATCGATCCCGCTCGGGACAGCCAAAACCCGCCTGTTCCACGCACGGCGCAAGTTGAAGCTTGCCTTGCAGGACTGACTTTGACCACACCGAACTCACGCTAGAGGAGCCCTAAACATGACAGACGCACCCGATACTCGCATTGCCCAGCAGCTCAGCGATGATGACTGGGCCTTTCTTGAAAGCCTTGAAGATGATCGCGGCATGTTCCAGCAAATCGGCGACAGTTGGAAAGGGCCTTTGGGTGGTTGGGCCAAGCTGATCTTTGCTTTCACCACCGTTCTGGGATTTCTGCTGCTGTTCGTGCTGTGGCAGACAACGCAGACCACCGATCACCCGATCCTGCACGCGATCTGGGCGATTGCCGGGGTCGCTCTGCTTGTCATTATGGGCTTTGCCAAGGAATGGATGTTTGCCCGCATGAACATGCTCACCATTCTTCGTGAGATTAAGCGGCTCCAGGTTCAGGTTGCGATGCTGGCCGAACAGAACGCTGGCGAGACTGCCGATAAGGATGCGAGGTAAGCGCGCTACGGCTGAATGCGGATCGGGGTGCCATCGGGCACAAGCTGCCACAGCTCCCTGATTTCTGCATTGGAAAGCGCGATGCAGCCATCGGTCCAATCGCGCTTTATCGCCCGTCCGCGATATCCATTGGGCTGGCCATGGATAAAGATATCGCCGCCCGCCGAACGGCCCTGACGCGCAGCATAATCGCGATCGCGCATATTGGGATAAGAGATACGCAGGCTCAAGTGATAGCGGCTTTCAGGATTGCGCGCATCGATGTAATACAGCCCTTCGGGCGTGCGTTCATCGCCTTCAAAGCGTTTGTGCCCGCGCGGCGCATCGCCAAAACGCAGCCCGCGATATGTGCGGATAGGTTTGCCTTTGGAATAGGCGATCAGCATGCGGTCCGATTTATCAACCAGCAGGAAATCGGCATATTGGCGGGTGATGACCTGCCGAGTGTAAGGATCAAGCACGCGGTGCGGCGCGCGGGCATGAGGAGCGCTTTGCGGCCCGCCCGCCTGCGATTGCCCGCTTTGCACTGGCGTGTTGCGCTGCGTGGGATAGGCCTGGCTTTGATCGGAGGCAGCCGCGCTTGAAAACCCGGCACTCCAAAACACCGCGAAGCCCGCGAACATTGCCAAAACAGCCAAGACAGACTTGAAACGCATTACGCCGGATTTATGCCTTTTGTATCCTTCACCGCAATTGGGTTAGCTGCAGAGCAGGCCCGTAGGAAAGGCTTAAGTTGTAAATTGCGCAAGCCTTAGGGTCAGGATGCCCTAATCCACAAACGGATCGCGCATCAGGATGGTGTCATCGCGTTCCGGACTGGTCGACACCAACGCAACCGGGCACTCGATCAGTTCCTGCACGCGCTGGATATACTTGATCGCATTGGCAGGCAGATCGGCATAAGACCGCGCGCCCACTGTGCTCTGGCTCCAGCCTTCCATTTCCTCATAGATCGGTTCGACCGCTGCCTGATCCGCGGCGTGGCTGGGCAGGTAATCAAGCACATTGCCATTGAGCCGGTATCCGGTGCAAATCTTCACTGTCTCCAGCCCATCGAGCACGTCAATCTTGGTGAGCGCAATGCCTGTAACGCCGCTGATCGAGCATGTCTGGCGCACCAGCACCGCATCAAACCACCCGACGCGCCGCTGGCGGCCTGTGACGGTGCCGAATTCGTGACCGCGCTCCCCGATGCCCTGGCCGATCTCATCGTCAAGCTCGGTCGGGAAAGGGCCGCTGCCCACGCGGGTGGTGTACGCTTTCACAATGCCCAGCACGAAGCCTGTTGAATTGGGACCAAGCCCGCTGCCTGCCGCTGCTGTGCCGCTGACCGTGTTGGAGCTGGTGACAAAGGGATAGGTGCCGTGATCCACATCAAGCAGCACACCCTGTGCGCCTTCAAACAGGATCTTCGCGCCCGCTTTGCGCACTTTCTTCAACCGTTTCCAGACAGGCTGCGCAAACCGCAGCACGAACGGCGCAACATCGCGCAGCTGCGCAATAAGCGCCGCGCGGTCCACGGGCGGCTGGTCAAACCCTGCGCGCAGCGCGTCGTGATGCGCGCAAAGCCTATCGAGCTGTGCATCAAGGTCATCAAGATGCGCCAGATCGCATACGCGGATTGCGCGCCTGCCCACTTTGTCTTCGTAAGCCGGGCCAATGCCGCGCCCCGTTGTCCCGATCTTGCCCTTACCTGCCGCGTTTTCGCGCAGGCCATCCAGATCGCGGTGCATCGGCAGGATCAAAGGGCAATTGTCGGCAATCGCCAGATTGTCATCGCTGATCGCGACGCCTTGCGCTTCCAGCTTTTCCACCTCATCGCGCAAAGCCCATGGGTCGAGCACCACGCCATTGCCGATCATGCTCATCGTACCTGACACAATGCCCGATGGCAGCAGTGACAGTTTGAACACATTGCCATCGATCACCAAAGTGTGCCCGGCATTGTGCCCGCCCTGAAAGCGCACCACTGCATCCGCCCGGCTGGCCAGCCAATCGACGATCTTGCCTTTGCCTTCATCGCCCCACTGGGCGCCGATTACGGTGACGTTGGCCATGCTATGCGATTTCCTTGAAACTGGGTCTTAGATCGAAGCGCTCGCGAAGCGCCGCGCGGGGGTTAGGCGCTGGACAAGCGAAGGGCAAGCGCGCGCAGACATGGACCGGTGAAGGCCGTTTTTGCAAAATAGTGCATTTCGGGCAAGTGGCTGAAATTGCAAGAGAACAAAGCAATGCCGCCGAACAAAGTGTAACCTTGTTCATTTTTGCAGCTTCGGCCCCGCAGTGCGCGTATTTTGTCGAGAGTCGCCATCAGAGCCATGCGCATCTATTCGCACATGGCCGGTTATGTAGGAAAGCGCCTGATCTGAGGGGCCTGGGCTTCTCAATCAGCATAAAAGGCCCCCTTTGTAAAAATGCGACATATCCTGCGGCTGATCGGCGGAGAGCAAGGGATCGTTACAAAATGCGACGCTATCGCCGATTGGCACGGATAGGCATTGTGGTACCGTGGGCAGACCGCCGCAATAAGAACACCGTAATCAATCTGAGGAAGCCCACCTTGTGTTAAACCGATTGACCGCTGCTTTGGGAACGGGCCTGATCGCCGCTCTTATCATCGGCCCTATCTTTGCCCAGGATCGCGGGTCAGATCGCCTACCGCGCGAATGTATGCGCGAGATCAGAACGCTGTGCGGGCAGGATGGCCGCCCTAACCGGGCAGATATCCGCAACTGCCTTGCGCAAAAATCAGACCAGTTATCAGACACCTGCGCTCAGCAAGTGCGAGAGCGCGCGCGGGCGCGGCGCGGCGGGAATGCTGACGGGCGCAGCGCTTCTTTTGCCTCAGCAAAGCCCGCCCGCACGCTGTTTTTCGGATCGCATCCCAGTCAGCAAATCGACGTCTATACGCCCGCCGATGCAGTCGATGACTTGCCCGTCATCCTGTTTGTCCATGGCGGCGGGTGGTCGATGGGCGACAACAAATATGTGCAGGGCAAACCGGCTTATTACACCGCGCGCGGCATCATCTTTGCGTCAACCGGATACAGATTGCTGCCCGGCGCACCTGTCGAAGAACAGGCAAAAGATGTCGGCGCAGCGGTGCAGGCTTTGGTGGGTCAGGCCCAATCTGTCGGGATTGACCGGGAACGCATCGTGCTGATGGGCCACAGCGCAGGCGCGCATCTGGCAGCCTTGGTGGCCAGCGATCCGCAATATGCAGGCGATGCGTTTGAGGCGGTGCGGGGCGCGGTGCTGCTCGATGGCGCTGGATACGATATCGCTGCCAATATGGCGGATGCCGGCCCGCGCAGCCGGGATCTGTATCTGCGCGTATTTGGCAATGATGCGGCCCGCCACGCAGCCTTATCGCCCCAAACCCATGTGGGCGGGCGCGATGTGCCAAACTGGCTGGCGCTTTATGTCCAAGAGCGCGATGCATCGCGCAAACAGGCGCAGAAGCTGACAAACGCCTTGGTGGAAGCAGGCAGCACGGCGAGCGCGCTGCCCATTGCAGACACGGATCACGGCCGATTAAACCGCGAAATAGGCACTGATGCAGGCGCCGCGCAGACCGAAGCGATTGACGCGTTTCTGGAAGCAATCCTGAGCTAAGCCAACTCGGCGATTGCGGTCAGGAAAGCTCTGTTACCTCGTCACCGCGCAGCTTATGCGTGCAGCCCAGAGCCGCCGGGTCTTCATCATCGCCAATTTGCGCGCATGTCCGCCAGCCATCCGCCCGCAATTGAGCCGCGCGCACCGGGTCATACCCTTGCGGCAAATAGACCAATTGCCCCGCTTCGGGCGCAGGCGCGGCTTCTGCCAGCCGGTCTGCATAAAGCGTAAATCCGCTTGCCGCTTCGCCCGTGCCGCCAATCATATACGTGCCGCCGCGCCCGGCTGCGCCGCGCACATTGCCCGCATAGATGGTAAAGCCAAACCAGCTTTGATATTCAAACCCGTGCCGCTCTGTCGGATCAAGCGTGATGCGAACATCATCGGGAATGCGCGCCGCGATTGCTTCTAACCCATCAAGCCTGCTCGCCAATGCGCCGCCCGGATCAAGCGCGCGCAGTTTCGGCAGCGCTTCGGCGAAAGGCCCGGTGGCATAAAGCAGCGGTAGATACGCCTCGCCGCCCACAGCTTTCAGCCCGCCTGCATCCTTGGTGTCCAATTCGCGCCGGATCGCATCCAATGTTTCAGGCGCAAGCGAGCGGTCTTGCGCGCCCAATGTGTCCACCAGATCGGGCAGAGTGAAATCCACCGACAGCCCGGTAAGCCCGGCTGCGCGCAATGCCTCAATCGCCACCGCGACAATCTCACCCGCCGCCGCCGCCGTGTCTGACCCGATCAGTTCGCCGCCCAATTGCAGCCGCTCGCGTGCAGGATCAAGCTGGCTTGCCTGCATTACGGCAGTGTCCCCGCAATAGGCGAGCCGAAGCGGGCGCGGCGCGTCTTTCATGCTGGTTGCAGCGATACGCCCAATTTGCGGCGTGATATCCGACCGCAGCGCCAAAGTGCGCAGGCTGGCCGGGTCTGTCATGCGGAACATGCGGCGCGTTTCCACGCCTTTCATCCGGGCGGCAAGCGAGCTTTCAAATTCGAGCAATGGCGGGCGCGCCCGGTCATAACCATGGGCGTGCAGCACATCGAGGCACGCGCGCATGGCAAGGGTGATCGCCTGCGCGGATGCAGGCAGGCGATCCTGAAGCCCTTCGGGAAGGAGATCTGTTGAATTCGTCATTTCGCGAGGGCCCCTAGCCTATCTGCAATCCCCGTGGAAGCGGGGACGCAGATAGGCGTGACTTAAAACACCAGAGCTTTGGCCATATTCACACCTTCGACCGCCTCGGCCTTGGCGATCATATCCTCGCTCAGCGCATCATCGAGGCTGAGCAGCAACACAGCTTCCCCGCCTGCATCACGCCGGCCGAGGTTAAACGTGCCGATATTGATGCCATGATCGCCCAAAAGCGTCCCGATGCGGCCGATAAAGCCCGGCTCATCATCATTGACGACATAGAGCATATTGCCATCCAGCTCTGCCTCGATCCCGATACCGAATATCTCAACCAGACGCGGCGCTTCATTGCCGAACAAAGTGCCCGCAACAGAGCGCGGTCCGGCATCGGTTTCAACTGTCACGCGGATCAACGTGGAAAACGCGCCTTCGCGGTTCTGGCGAATCTCGGACACTTCCAGCCCGCGTTCCTTGGCAAGGAACGGCGCGTTGACCATGTTCACCGTATCGGAATACCGCCGCATAAAGCCTGACAGAACCGCCCCTGTGATCGGCTTGCCATTCAATTCAGAGGCTGCGCCTTCGCGTTCGATGCTGATTTTGGTCAGGCTGCCATGCGCCAATTGCCCGACAAGACTGCCCAGCTTTTCCGCCAGCGCCATATAGGGTTTCAATTTGGGTGCTTCTTCGGCGGAAAGCGATGGCATGTTGAGCGCATTGGTCACTCCGCCATTGACGAGGTAATCGGCCATTTGCTCTGCGACTTGCAGCGCGACATTGACCTGCGCTTCAGTTGTGGATGCGCCCAGATGCGGGGTGCAGATGAAATTGGGCGCGCCAAACAGGGCGTTTTCCTTGGCCGGTTCTTCGGCAAACACATCCAATGCAGCGCCGGCCACTTGCCCGCTTTGAAGGCAGTCTTTCAAGGCAACCTCGTCAACCAATCCGCCGCGCGCGCAATTGATGATGCGGATGCCCGGCTTTGCATTTTCCAGCCGCTCGCGGCTCAAAATATTGCGCGTTTCGTCAGTCAACGGGGTGTGGAGCGAGACGAAATCAGCCCGGCTGAGGAGTGTATCGAGATCAACTTTCTCAACGCCCATTTCCACCGCACGGTCCTCGGTCAGGAAGGGATCGTAAGCGACCACTTTCATTTTCAGACCCAAAGCGCGCGAGGCAAAGATCGAACCGATATTGCCCGCGCCAATCAGGCCAACCGTTTTGCCGGTCACCTCAACGCCCATAAAGTCTTTCTTGGGCCATTCGCCCGCTTGCGTGCGCGCATTGGCAGCCGGGATCTGGCGTGCGAGCGCCATCAGCATGGCAATCGCGTGTTCAGCCGTGGTGATCGAATTGCCGAACGGCGTGTTCATCACAACCACGCCTTTGCCGCTGGCATAGGGGATATCGACATTGTCGACACCAATGCCGGCCCGGCCGATGACTTTCAAATTGGTCGCCGCATCCAGAATGGCAGGCGTGACCTTGGTGGAGGACCGGATCGCAAGCCCGTGATAATCGCCGATACGCGCGGCGAGTTCTTCGGGGCTTTCACCAGTGATGACATCAACATCGCAGCCGCGCTCTTCAAAAATGCGCGCAGCGTTGGGGTCCATCTTGTCGGAAATGAGAACTTTGGGTTTGGTCATGGAAAACACTTTCGTCATCCCAGCGAAAGCTGGGATCGCTATCAAATAGATTGGAAACAGTGGCGAGCGATCCCCGCCTTCGCGGGGATGCACTTGCGACGCTAATCAGCCGGCTTTGACGATCTCGTAAGCCCACTCGATCCACGGCAGCAGGCGCTGAATATCTTCAGCTTCCAATGTGCCGCCGCACCATATCCGCAAGGATGGGGGCGCATCGCGGTAGCCGTTGAAATCATATCCAACCGCGCGCTCTTCGAGCATTTTCACGATTTTTTTGGGCACCGCAGCCTGTTCGTCAGCCGAAAGGCCATCATACCATTCGCCGGTGAACTGCATGCACACACCTGTATTGGTGCGCTGCGCCGGATCGGCGACCATGTTTTTCAGCCACGGCTTGGCCTCAATCCAGTCTTTGACGATTTTGGCATTGGTGTTTGCCCGCTCAATCAAAGCTTTGCGCCCGCCAATGGATTTCGCCCATTCAAGCGCTGCAATGTAATCTTCAGTGGCCAGCAAAGAAGGCGTGTTGATTGTCGCGCCTTCAAAGATGCCCTTGTTGATTTTGTCGCCTTTCTTAATGCGGAAAAGCTTGGGCAGTGGCCATGACGGATCATAGCTTTCGATGCGCTCCACCGCTTTGGGCGACAGGATCAGCATGCCGTGCTGAGCTTCTGAGCCCATGACTTTTTGCCAGCTAAACGTGGTTGCATCCAGCTTTGCCCAGTCCATCTCCATTGCAAAAATGGCACTGGTGGCATCGTTGATCGTGATGCCTTCACGGCCCGGTTCCAGCCAGTCCGTATCAGGGATCATCGCGCCCGATGTCGTGCCATTCCACGTGAAGACGACATCATTGCGCTGAGGGATTGTCGAAAGATCGGGAATTTCGCCGTAATCGGCTGACAGAACTTGCAGATTGGGCAGTTTGAGCTGCTTGACCGCATCCTGGATCCACACATTGCCAAAGCTTTCCCACGCCGCAACCGTTGCAGGGCGCGCGGGATCGAGCATCGTCCACATCGCCGCTTCCAATGCGCCGGTGTCAGATGCAGGCATGATACCGACGAGGTAATCATTGGGCACGCCCAACAATTCGCGCGTCAGATCGATCGCATATTTCAACCGGCCTTTAGCGAGCGCAGAACGATGCGAGCGCCCCAGCGATTCGGTTTTCAGCTTGTCGAGGGACCATCCAGGAAATTTCACCGTAGGACCGGATGAAAATTGCGGACGTTCAGGTTTTACGGGCGGCTCATGTGCGAGCCCGCGTGCATAGTCAGTCATTGTATTCTCTCCTTACAGAGAGCTCGCGCGGCGTTGGGACCGCGTGGCCCGGAGCCGCCATTAGAGATGCAGGGGAGAGAGTCAATCTCTATCGCTCCCATATCGGTGGAAGGGACCAATGGCCGGATAAAAGGCGAGCGGCGCGTCGCTTCCCCGATTGCCGCACGCATCGGTGCCGCTTGAACGGTGGTAACTCAGCCGCGCATCGCCTAAAGCGCGCGGGATGGAGTTTTCTGATCTTCGCATTGCGCTGTTCAGCGGCAATTATAACTACACGCGCGATGGCGCCAATCAGGCGCTCAATCGGCTGGTGGCTTCTTTGCTGAGCCTTGGCGCGAAAGTGCGCGTCTATTCTCCAACAGTGGAAAAACCCGCGTTTGAGCCAACCGGCGATCTCATCAGCCTGCCTTCCATTGGTTTTCCCATGGGCCGGGGCGAATACCGCATGGCAACGGGTCTGGGCGGCAAAGTGCGCCGCGATCTGGCCAAGTTTGCGCCCAATATCATCCACCTGTCCGCGCCTGATCCGGCCAATCACGCCGCTTTGCGCTGGGCGCAGGATGCCGATATCCCGGTTCTCGCATCGGTTCACACCCGGTTTGAAACCTATCCGCGTTATTATGGTCTTGGCTTTGCCGAACCTGCCGTCATCTGGATGCTGCGCCGGTTCTACAATCGCTGCGATGCGCTGGTCGCCCCATCGCAAAGCATGATTGCCGAATTGCTCGAACAGGACATGCACAACGACATCACCCTGTGGAGCCGCGGAGTGGATCGCACGATCTTTGCCAGCGGCAAGCGCGATCTGGATTGGCGGCGGTCCCTTGGCCTTGCCGATGATGATGTCGCGATTGTGTTCTTGGGACGGCTGGTGATGGAAAAAGGCCTCGATGTCTTTGCCGAAACCATCGTCCAATTGCGCAAACGCCAGGTGCCGCACAAAGTGTTGGTGATCGGCGATGGCCCTGCGCGCGGATGGTTTGAGGATAATCTACCCGGCGGGATTTTCGCAGGGTTCAAAACGGGCGCGGACCTTGGCACAGCTTTGGCAAGCGGGGATGTGTTCCTTAACCCATCCATCACCGAAACATTTGGCAATGTGACATTGGAAGCCATGGCCTGCGGATTGCCTGTCGTCGCAGCAGGCGCAACCGGCGCATCCAGTCTGGTGGATTGCGGCGCGTCAGGGCGTCTGGTGCCGCTGGCCGATGGCAAGCCCGATGCAGCGGGCCTGGCCGAAGCGATTGCCCCCTATTGCACCGATCCCGCTTTACGCCAAAGCCACGGGGCAGCAGGGGAGGCACGTTCAAAGCTGTTCAGCTGGGAAGCGATCAACCGCGTGGTTGCCGAAACCTATGTCCGTCTGATCGAAGACCGCCGCGCTCTGCAAAACAGCGAAGCGGCAACCGCTTAACGCAATACCCGCGCGCGCTGCATGGCCTTTGCGTAGAAAAACAGAGCGATGGTGACCACCCAAATGGCAGCGGCAAACGCGATATGCCCGCCGGTTTTCAATTCGGCAGGCAGATCAGAAATCCCCCAGTTAAAAATCGTTGTCCCGATCAAACCGATGATCGAAATGCCAAACAGGATGACAGCCAATCGGCTGCGAAAGAGCAGCGCCAGCGATCCGGTAAAACAGCCCCACACGCCCAGCGCCCAAACGGCGGTCGCCCAGGCGGGAAAGCTGGAGTAAAAAGCGATCTGTTCAGGCGGCATGCCCATCGCTTCCAACATGCCAAGATGCGTCATGGTGTAGCTTATCGCGCCGCCGGAATTCCACAGCAGGCTAAGCCCGCCCACGACCCACAAATGCCACGGTGTTGGCTGTGTGATACTCATCCCAATCCCCCGATCGGATTAAACCAGCGCGACCCGGTTGCAGAGGATCGTATAGATTTATGGCGCGCGCGGCAATTGCCGGGGCTCAGGGGGAGATCAGACAGGGGTCAAAGGGGTCAAGCTGGCCCGGTTCGGCTCACATCCGTTCAATCCGCTTGGACACCTCGTCAATGATATCGACGATCTCGTCCAATGCCTTTTGATCAAGCTTACCTGCCCGCGCGCGGTTTTTAAGCACATTGGCAAGATTGCCCATAGCGCGCCACAGATCGGGTGATTTCTCTTTCACCTTTTCCGCCCGTTCGCCGTGTTCGCCCAGCCGGGCCATCAATTCCTCGACTTCCTCTGCGCGGTCTTCAAGTTCGCCTTTGCCCTTTTTGGTGGGCTTGAACGGTTTCTTGCTGCTGCCCTCATCGCCGGCGGCCGGTTTTGCCTTGGCCGGTTTGATCAGACCTTCCTCTTCGAGCATTTGCAGCGTGGGATACACCGCGCCCGGACTTGGCGCATAGCTGCCGCCGGTCATATCCTCGATCGCGCGGATCAATTCATAGCCATGGCGCGGCTCCCGGTCGATCAGCGCCAGCAAAGCGAGGCGCAATTCGCCTGTGCCAAACATGCGCCCGCGCCGCTTGCGCGATTTGCCGCCATCATACCAACCCTGCGATTTGCGCGACCGGCGCGCCCCATCGTCCCACTCGCTCGCGGCAGAGGCTGCCATCATCGCGATCATCGGGCCAAGCTGCGACCAGTTTCCACCATTCATGCGGGTCATATTCGTTCTCCTGATACGTCTTATGACAGTAAAGATATATCGTGGATGCATCACTTCAAGCCCTCTCGCCCTCGCCAGTGGCTTTTTCCGACGAGCGGCCTATCACGCCCGATCAATGGCTGATTTGTTTGGAAATGATGCACCTGCCGCAGGTGAAGGGGCACAAAACGCCGCCAATGCGCCGCGCGATGATGCCCCGCTGGCTGACCGTTTGCGCCCCCGCTCGCTTGGCGAAGTGATCGGACAGGAACACCTCACCGGACCAGAGGGCGCAATCGGGCGGATGGTGGCGGCAGGCAAGCTTTCCAGCATGATCCTGTGGGGGCCGCCGGGCACGGGCAAGACCAGTATTGCCCGCCTTCTGGCCGATGCGGTGGGGCTGCGCTTTGTATCGATCAGCGCGGTGTTCTCCGGCGTTGGCGACCTTAAAAAAGCCTTCGCCGAAGCGGACAAAATGGCCGATGCCGGGCGCAAGACACTGTTGTTCGTGGACGAGATCCACCGCTTTAACCGCGCGCAGCAGGATGGGTTTTTGCCCTTTGTTGAACGCGGCACGGTGACATTGGTGGGCGCGACCACAGAAAACCCCAGCTTTGCTCTCAACGCCGCCTTATTAAGCCGCGCGCAGGTGCTGATTTTGGAACGGCTTGGCGCAAAAGCCTTGGAAGCACTGCTTACCCGGGCTGAGACGCTTGAAGGCCCCCTACCCCTCACACAAGATGCGCGCGCTGCCCTTATCGCGAGCGCGGATGGCGATGGCCGCTTTCTGCTGGGGCAGGCTGAAACGCTGTATAATGCAAACTTGCGCGAACCGCTTGATCCTGCTGCTCTCGGCCAATTCCTGCAACGCCGCGTCGCTGTTTATGACAAGGACCGCGATGGGCATTACAATCTCATCAGCGCGCTGCACAAATCTCTGCGCGGCAGCGATCCCCAGGCTTCGCTCTATTACCTCGCGCGCATGCTGACAGCCGGGGAAGAACCGCTTTACGTGCTGCGCCGTCTGGTCAGGTTTGCGAGCGAAGATATTGGCCTGGCTGATCCGCAAGCCCTCACCCAGTGCCTTGCCGCCAAAGACGCGTACCAATTCCTCGGCAGCCCCGAAGGCGAGCTCGCGATTGTTCAGGCCTGCCTTTACTGCGCGACTGCACCCAAATCGAACGCCGCCTATGCTGCGCAAAAATCCGCTTTCAAAACAGCGCGCGAGACCGGCAGCCTGATGCCGCCCGCCAATATCCTCAACGCGCCGACCAAGCTGATGAAAGATATCGGGTACGGCGAAGGCTATGCCTATGACCACAACACCGATGAAGGGTTTTCCGGCGACAATTACTGGCCCGAGGACATGGAGCCGCAGCAATTCTATGCGCCGGTTGAACGCGGCTTTGAACGCAAAGTCCGCGAGCGGATGCAATATTGGGACAATTTGCGGGCGCAGCGCGGCGAAGAACAAAATTGATGAGAGATTTTGAGCATTTCCTCGCCATCGATTGGTCAGGCGCAGCAGGAGAAAGGCATAAGGGCATTGCGCTGGCCTTTGCGGCGATTGGCGGCGGCGCGCCCGTTCTGGTCAAGCCTCCTGAAAAAGGCTGGTCGCGCGGCGAAGTGCTTACCCTTTTGCGGGAGGATTTACCTCCCAATACGCTGATTGGCATGGACCTTGGTATTGGCCTTCCCTTTGCCGATTGCGGCGCGTTTTTTCCCGGCCTTGCAACCAGCCCTGCCAGCGCGCGCGATCTGTGGGCTATGATCGACACTATCAGCGCCGCCGATCCGCATTTGGGCGCAAACAGCTTTACCGATCACCCCGACCTCGCCCCCTATTTCCGCCGTCATGGCGGGCGCGAAGGCGCGCATTTTCGCGCTGACCCGGCCCAGGGCGGGCGCGGGCGATTGCGAGTCACGGAGCACGCACAGGCCGCGATGGGGCTGAAACCCTATTCCAATTTCAACCTTGTCGGCGCGGCGCAGGTTGGCAAAAGCTCGCTCACGGGCATGCGGGTTTTGCACCAGCTATCGGGGCAAGTTCCCGTATGGCCGATTGATCCGCTGCCAGAAAATGGCTCAGCCACAGGCAGCGTCATCTGCGAGATTTACACCGCCCTTGCCGCAGCAGCAGCAGGCCGCGCGCCAGGCAAATCGAAAATCCGCAGGTTTAGCGCGCTCAACGCCGCGCTTGATTGTCTGGGATCACCGCCGGTTGCGGGCGAAGGCGCGATTGATGATCATTCATCCGACGCGCTGATCACTGCCGCATGGCTGCGCAAAGTGCACCGCGAACCGGCCCGCTGGTGGCCAAAGGCGCTCACCGCGCACATCGCGCGGACCGAGGGTTGGACATTTGGCGCGCTTTAACCCCGCTCTTGTTAACGAAGAGCGCTGAAATCACCGCTGAAACGGTCGCGGCGTTCTTTGCGATAACCAGTGGCGCGCAATTCTTCGAGCATCGCTTTGCGTTTGGGATCGAGATTTTCGGGCGCAATATCCTGCGGGCCCGGTTCGGGCAAAGCCTGCGGGTTTTGCGCCGCGCCTGCATTGATCAGCTTGAGCGCTTTCAGGTTCTGTTCGCCGATCATGGAGGGGATCAGGAACAGATCAATGATCCACAGCAATCCAAGAATGGCCCACCCGACAAAAGGGATCAGCCACAAAAGCAAGCGCACCACGCCCGATTTGGTCTTGCCTGCATAAAAGCGGTGCACTCCCAAAAGTCCGAAGAAGAACCACAACAGATAGGCCACCCCGACCGATTTGCTGTTGGCTTCAAACGCCTCATCTATTTCTCGATTGTGGTCCACGTGCTCAGTCCCTTTGCTTGGAGCTACGATGTATCTTAAGGGCTGCGCAGACAAGGCTTAAATGGCGAAGCCGCCCGCTTGTTCGATGAACGACACAGGCCGCTCGGCAAATTTCGATATGGCAAAGGAAATGCAAAGAGTTGCGATTGCCATCTGGACAAAGCTGGCCCTTTGCGGCTAGGCGCGCGCTTCGCGATGCGATTCATTCGAAAATCGCGAAGATAATGGGCCGGCTTAGCTCAGTTGGTAGAGCAGTTGATTTGTAATCATCAGGCCGCGCGTTCGAATCGTGCAGCCGGCACCATTTTTTCTTATCCTCAATGCTATTCCTCCGCCGGGCTTCGTCCGGCTACGGGCATCTGCGGGCGGCCGGTCGGCCTTGCGAGCGTGCGCTCGTTTCTTCTTCCTCGATGCCGTTCCTCCGCCGGGCTTCGTCCGGCTGCGGGCATCTGCCAGCGGCCAGTCGGCCTTGCGAGCGTGCGCTCGTTTCTTCTTCCTCGATGCCGTTCCTCCGCCGGGGCTTGTCCGGCTGCGGGCATCTGCGGGCGGCCAGTCGGCCTTGCGAGCTTGGGATGCTCGGTTGGTTTGGGTTCAGGCTTGGCGCGGTGTTCACCCGCGCCCGCGATAGGGCGCTACGCCTTGATCGGGCAGCCACAGGCCTTCGGGCGGGGCGCCGCTTTGCCAGAACACGTCGATGGGAATGCCGCCGCGCGGATACCAATACCCGCCAATGCGCAGCCATTGCGGCTTCATCTCGTCATAAAGCCGCTGACCGATGCCCACAGTCACATCTTCGTGAAAGCCGTTATGATTGCGAAAACTGCCCAGAAACAGCTTGAGGCTTTTGGATTCGACAATTGTCTCCCCCGGCGCATAATCGATCACCAGATGCGCGAAATCGGGCTGATTGGTGACCGGGCATAGCGAGGTAAATTCGGGCGCAGCAAAACGCACCAGAAAGAGCGCGCCTGCACGCGGATTGGGAACATAATCGAGTACCGCATCTTCCGGCGATTGCGGCAGAGGGGTATCCTTGCCCAAAAAGGCGGGCGCTGTGGCGGGGTCTTGTGTGCTTTCCATGCCGCGCTGTTGCCGCGAAAGATGCCGTCATGCAAGCGCGTTACTGGACGCAGCGATCAGATGCCCTATTTGCGGTGAAAGCGGGCCTGCATCGGATCAATCGCCAATGCGACAGCCCGGTTTTGTCAATCCGTTCATATTGCCGGGTCTAGGCTTGTTTCGACCAATCATTGTGATGACGCATTTTGATCGCCCTTTTTCTGCTCGACGCATTCGGTTGACCCGCCGCCTATGCAGCGCGTTTGCGCTGGCGATCGTAATCGTAGTGGGAACAGGCCCGCTCACTCATGGCGCGGCGCAGGCGCAGAACGCGCCGGGCGGTTTTTCTCTGCCTGAACCAACGCCGACGCCAACCCCCGCTCCGCAAGGGCCTGTTGATGTGCGTTCAGGCGTGCCGATCGCGCCGCGTTCGATCCCCACAGAAACGCCCGCGCCCACCCCCTCGGCCACGCCTGTTCCAAATGATGAGCCGGCAACCGAACCTCTGGGCGAGCCCGAGCTTGAGGCGGCAGGGGAGCGTGACCGTCCGAGCGCGCCTGCATCGACCGCGCCTGCATCGAGCGCCCCGGCGGCGCGGCCTGTTCAGCCTGCACGGCAAGGCGGCGCGCCGTCCGCTCAAGGCCCTGAACCGAGCGCGCCAGGCACGCCTGCGCCCACCGTGCCCCAAGACAGTTCGTCATCTGAGAACGCAGGCCAAGCAAGTCCTATTGCTGCCCCGCCCCCCGCTGCATCCGCAGGCGATGCCATACCTGACGCTGCATCCGAAACCGCGCCGCAATCCGGCGGCATTCCCCTGTGGCTATGGGCGCTGATCGCACTGGGCCTTGGCGCAGCTGCGGCGATTGCGGCATGGTTTCTACGCACGCGCAAATCTGCCGCGCGCCAGCCAGCGGCTACCCCGGCACCGCCTGTCACCGCCCCGCCTCTCGATCCCAAAGCGGAGCAGCCGCAAACCCGTGCCAATACACCCCCACCCGCCAAATCTCCTGGAAAATCGCCCGCCGCACCGGCTGCACCTGCGCCGCCGCCGCGCATAGATTTTGAGCTTGAAATTGCGGGCGCGACCCGTTCGCTGATGATGTTCACGCTGGATTGCCGCCTCACTCTCGCCAATCGGTCTGATAATGCGGTGCGCGATATCGCGGTCTCCGGCGCGCTGGTATGCGCACAGCGCAGCGCCACCGCGCCCGCCACAAGCTCAGCTGCAAACGCGCTTGAAACGCTCGATCGCATCGGACCCAATCAAAGCCGCACCATCACCGCGCAGCTGACTCTGCCTTTGAGCGAAGTGCAGCCCCTGCGGCAGGGGCAAAAACCACTGTTTATCCCGCTTGCGCAAATCACCCTCGCCCGCGCCGGATCGCCTGATGAAACGCGCAGTTTCGTGATCGGCACGCCCAGCATGGCAAGCGCCGGAAGGCTCCACCCGATTGCGCTCGACACCCCGCCGGGCAGCGTTCCGGGCTTGCTGGCCCGTCAGGTCAAAGCCGATGGAGCTGCTGCCAAAGCGGCATGAGGTCTTGGCGGGAGCGGCGGCGAACGCTACGCCTCGCTTTATGAGTGACCCTTTTCCATCGCTTGTCACGGCCCACTGGCTTGGCGGCAACATTGACCAGCCGGATATCGCAGTGGTGGATGCATCGCTGCATCTGCCTGCCGCTGGCCGGGATGCGCGCGCAGAATACGAAGCCGCGCATATACCGGGCGCGCTGTTTCTCGATTTGAAGAGCTTTACCGACAGCGGATCTGACGTCCCCGCCGCCCTGCCCAATAAAGCTCAGGTAGATGCCCGGCTCAAAGCGCTTGGCATTTCTCCTGGCAGCCGGATTGTCTTGTATGATGACAGCGCGGTGAAAACATCCGCGCGCGCCTGGTTTGCCTTAAAAGCGCACGGATTTGACGATGTCGCGATCCTTGATGGAGGGCTGGCCAAGTGGCGCGCCGAAAACCGCCCGCTTGAAAGCGGCACCGCGCCAGACTTGGCGGCCGATAACAGCGCAGGCACCGCGCCTGTGCGGACCATGACGAAGGCCGATATGCTCGCCAATCTCAAGACCCGGACGCAGCAAGTCGTCGATGCCCGCAGCGCGGATCGCGTGTTTGGCGATGGGATAGACCCCGTCCATGGCGGCGCAAATGGCCGCATACCCGGCGCGCTCAACGTGCCATTTGGCGACGTGTTTGCAGCAGATGGCACATTCAAAACCCCGCCCCTTTTGCGAGCGGTCTTTCACGAGGCAGGCGTTGATCTTGCCCGCCCCATCACCACCACTTGCGGCAGCGGTGTCACGGCCAGCGTGCTGCTGTTCGCGCTTGATCTGATCGGCAAGCAAGACACCGCTTTGTATGATGGCAGCTGGATGGAATGGAGCGCCGATCCTGACACTCCCAAAGCGGTAGGGCCTGCTGAATGAGCGATGCAGGCGGCACCGAAAAAGGCGCAGACAAGGATCTGAGCCCAGCCACTCGCATCACCCATGCAGGGCGGCGCGAAGAATGGACCGGGCGCGTGGTTAATCCGCCCATATGGCGCGCATCGACGCACCTTTATGCGAGCGAGGCCGAGCGCAAGGCAGCCTTAGGTTCGAATGAGGATGGCGATTTCTTCTACGGCCGCCGCGGCGCGCCAACGCAATGGGCGCTGGCACAGGCGCTCACCGAAATGGAGCCCGGCGCGCATGGCACAGTGCTGTATCCCAGCGGTGTGGCAGCGATTGCGGGGAGCCTTTTGGCAGTGCTCAAACCCGGCGATACCCTGCTGGTAACCGACAACGCCTATGATCCTTCGCGCGCAATGGCGATGGGGCTGCTGAAACGCATGGGCGTGGCGCATCACTTCTTTGATCCGCTCGACATTCCGGCGTTTGAAGCGCTGGTCGCCCGAACAAGCCCGCGCGCAGTGTGGCTGGAAAGCCCGGGCAGCCTGACAATGGAAGTGTGCGACATCCCCGCACTCACCGCAAACGCGCGCGCCGCAGGAGCGGTCAGCCTGCTCGACAACACCTGGGCCAGCGGGCTTGGTTTTGCAGGGCTTTCCCATGGCTGCGATATCGTCATGCAAAGCCTGTCAAAACATGTCGGCGGGCATTCGGATTTGATGATGGGCAGCGCATCAGCGGGGGAGCGATGGTATCGCGCGCTGCGCCGTACAGGTCAGGAATTGGGGCAGGTTGTCTCGCCCGATGATGCCGCATTGGCCGCGCGCGGATTGCGCACCATGGCGGTGCGATTGGAACGCTCCACCCAAAGCGCGATTGCGATTGCCGAATGGCTCCACAATCAGCCCCAGATCGCGCAAGTCATGTGCCCGATGCGCCCCGGTGATACGAGCCACGAATTGTGGCTGCGCGATTTTACCGGCGGCTGCGGTCTGTTCAGCTTTGTCCTTGAGGGCGATGATCCCGATGCCAGCGCGCGCGTCGCCGATGCGCTTGAGTTGTTTGGCATTGGCTACAGCTGGGGCGGTTTTGAAAGCCTCGTGCTGCCAATCTACCCGCACCAGCACCGTTCTGCCATGAATGCCCCAACAAGCGCTGGTGCAGGGGCCGCTATTCGCCTATCAATTGGCGTTGAAGACCCGGCTGACCTGATCGCAGATCTGGCACAAGCCCTTGCAAAATTGGATATTTGATGACTGCCACGACTGCTTCTCTACCTGCCGATGCCACCGAGACCGAGGTGCCCGAAACGGGCACATCTGAAACAGGGACAGGCGAAACAGGGACAGGCGATGCGGGCGGCGCGGATAGTGGCAGCGAAAGCGCATCCGATACAGCCGCATCGCAGTCAGAAGATGGCGGCGAAGTAGCCGAAGCCATCGGCGCATCTGGCGAACTGGTCGAAGAGGTCGGCGCGCAAAGCGAAACGGCGGGCGCTGTTTTGGGCTGGATGGCTGACTGGGCGTTTGAGCTTGGCAGCATCCGTATCTCGCTGCTCGATGTGATTTTGGTGATTGGCGTGATCGCGCTGGTGATGACCGCTGCATGGCTGCTCACCCGCATCAGCCGCAATCTCATCCGCCGGGTCACAGGTTTTGACAGCACCCAAAAACTGCTTGCCGAAAAACTCAGCACGATTCTCATCTGGGCGGTTGCATTTCTGATCGGGATTGATCTGCTGGGCATTGATCTGACCGCTCTCGCATTTGCTGGCGGCGCGTTTGGTCTGGCGATTGGTTTTGGCCTTCAGAAAACCTTCGGCAATCTCATCTCAGGCATTCTGCTTCTGCTCGATAAATCGATCAAGCCGGGCGATGTGATCTCGGTCACCGATCAGGCAGGCAATGAAGCGGTGGGCCAGATTCGCAAGATCGGCATCCGCGCGATATCCGTGATTACTCGCGATCAGACAGAGCACCTTATTCCCAATGAAAACCTGATGATCAATCAGGTGGTGAACTGGTCCTATTCGTCAAAGGAAGTGCGCGTGAGAGCGCCTGTTGGCGTGTCCTATGACAGTGACCTCGATCTGGTGACCAAGCTGTTGTATCAAGCGGTGAGCGAAACAGACCGCATTCTGACCCGCCCGAAACCGCGCGTTAACATCATGGAATTTGGCGATAATTCGGTGAATTTCGAAATTCGGTTCTGGATCGAGGACCCCGAAGGCGGCCTCGCCAATATCCGGTCCGATGTCTATATGCGGATCTGGCAATTGTTCAAAGAACACGATGTCGAGATTCCGTTCCCGCAGCGCG
Organism: Erythrobacter sp. JB1-15; assembly: GCF_057365035.1. Lineage (NCBI taxonomy): Bacteria > Pseudomonadati > Pseudomonadota > Alphaproteobacteria > Sphingomonadales > Erythrobacteraceae > Erythrobacter > Erythrobacter sp. JB1-15. The sequence continues at coordinate 2,184,656 of NZ_CP200295.1, read as the reverse complement.
ATCTTCACCTGCGCTCATCCAAACAGCTCGATCAGCTGGTCGAATTGATGAGCGCAGGCAAAGCTTAGGGCCGCCGGATGTTAACCCGGCTCTAGCGTTTTTCGCTTATCGCCCTGTCGCATGACCCAGAAAGTTGACGCGACAAATTGGACTGGCCTTACCCATGACCGCGCAGCTGGAGGAGTGCGCGGCGCGCAAAAGCCCGTGGCCGAGCCGCAAGCTCTAAAACCACGATCATATTACAGGCGCATCATTGATTGGTCGGACATTCTCTTTATTTGGCCAATGGCTATCCTGATCGCGGCCGCGTTGGGCGCAGGTTTGGATGAGTTCATCAAGATGTCAGTCATCCTGCTTACCGCTGCAAGCCTCCCATCACTTGTCAGATGGGTCGCTAGACGCCTTCAAGGTAATCCGCCCGCCATCACGATGGACGAAGCAGGGCTGTATTTCCCTTACGCTTTTCGCAAACCCATCCCTTGGTCGAAGGTAGGGAATATTTCCTACACATACGGTCCGAAATTCGGCTGGGTAAGCGTTGCGCTGGATAAGTCGCATCGCATTGAGCGGATTTATCCATGGCCGCTGAATAAGTTAGGTATCGATGCCCCAGATGTGCGCTCTAAGGTTGAAATCATCTCCACTTGGGAAACGCGCGCCAAGGGTGACGAGTTGATCGCCACATTGGAGCAATTCCGCGACAATTATTGCTCTGCATAAACGTAGTTCCCTGGCGCAATAGCTTTCCTTCACGCATCCCAATCCATTCTCACTGGCGCGCCGCGTCCGCCTCCCCCATTTGGGCTGTATGAAAACAGGCACAATCTTTCTTGTCGGCGCAGGTCCGGGTGATCCTGATCTGCTGACCCTGCGCGCCGCGCGGCTGATTGAGCGCGCTGAAGTTATCGTCCACGATGGGCTGGTCAGCGCTGAAATTCTTGAAATGGCGCGCCCCGATGCGCGGCTGATCTCGGTCGCCAAGAAACGCGCCCGGCACACTCTTCCTCAAGATGACATCAACGCTCTGCTGATCCGCGAAGCGAAGGCTGGCCGCGATGTGGTTCGCCTTAAAGGCGGCGATCCGCTGATTTTCGGGCGCGGCGGGGAAGAGGCAGAAGATGCGCGCGCTGCCGGTGTTCCGGTAGAAATCGTCCCCGGCATATCAGCAGCCAATGGCGCAGCTGCCGCAGCCCAGATCGCGCTGACTCACCGCGATGCGGCCAGCATTGTGAGCTTCGTGGCAGGCCAGTGCAAAGGATTGTCCGATCAGGATTGGTCGGGACTTGCTGGAAAAGGGCGGACGCTCGTTATCTATATGGGCGTCAAAACCGCGCCCCAGATTGCCGAGAAGCTGATGGCAGATGGCCTTGCTCCTGACGCGGCTCTGGCTGTGATCGAAAACGGCGCGCGCCCCGAAATGCGCGTGGTGCGCGGATTGCTCGCTGAGTTGCCCGATCTGGTGCGCGAACAAGCGATCAAAAGCCCTGCCTTGATTGTGATCGGCGATGTAACCGCGCGCCTCCCTCGTCATCCCAGCGAAAGCTGGGATCGCTCTGAGTTGGGCGCAATCCTCAAACAGATCCCAGCTTCCGCTGGGATGACGGGTGAATAAGATGAAAGTGCTCACAGGCAACGACCTGAAAACCGGCGATGTCACGTGGTGGACCGGCTCTGGCTGGTCCCGATATGTGGACGATGCGGCTGATGTGGGCGAACAAGGCGAGGAAATCCTTGCCCGCGAAGAAGCCGCCCGCCGCGTCAATGTGCCCTACATTATCGAGGCAACACGCGAAAATGACGGCAGCGTGCGCCCTGCCCATATCAAAGACCGCGTGCGTGCACTCGGCCCCACAGTGCGGCCTGACCTGACGCTCAAACCCAAAGACCCTGAAGCGCTCGACTGGATTATTTGATGTATAAGTACGATACCTATGACCAGGCCATGGTCGATGCCCGCGTTGCAGAATTCCGCGATCAGGCACAGCGCCGCCTTGATGGCAAATTGACCGAAGACCAGTTCAAGCCGCTGCGGCTGATGAATGGCCTCTATCTGCAATTGCACGCCTATATGCTGCGTGTCGCAATCCCATACGGGACGCTCAATTCCGAGCAAATGACCGCGCTTGCCAATATCGCGGATAAATATGATCGCGGCTATGGCCACTTCACCACCCGGCAAAACATCCAGTACAACTGGATCAAACTGGAAGATGCAGCCGATATTCTGGAAGAGCTTTCCAAGGTTGAGATGCACGCCATCCAGACCTCGGGCAATTGCATCCGCAACATCTCGTCAGATCACTTCGCCGGTGCATCGCATGACGAGCTGATCGACCCGCGCCCCTATGCCGAGCTGCTGCGGCAATGGTCGAGCTTTCACCCCGAATTCACTTATCTGCCGCGCAAGTTCAAAATCTGCGTGATCGCTAGCGAGAAAGACCGCGCTGCGATGCGGCTGCACGATATCGGCATTCAGATCGTCGAGCAGGATGGCAAGGTTGGCGCGCGTTTCTATGTCGGCGGCGGCATGGGCCGCACCCCGATGATCGCTCCGATGATCCGCGATTTTGTGCCGGTCGATCAGCTCATCACCTATGCTGAGGCCGCCTTGCGCGTCTACAATCGCTATGGCCGGCGCGACAACAAGTACAAGGCTCGGATCAAAATCCTCGTCCATGAGCTGGGCAAGGATGAATACACGCGGCAAGTCGAAGAAGAATTTGCGCACATGCTCGATCAAGGCGTTGAACCGCCTCTGGCCGAGATTGAACGGCTGCGCACATTCTTTGCCCCGCCCGCATTCGAAGACGGCCCCAAATCGGTGGACCGCTCCGATCCCGATTTCGCGCTGTGGGTGGACCGCAACACCAATCGTCACCGGCACGACAGCTATGTTTCGGCCGTCATCTCGCTAAAGCCTGTTGGCGGCATCCCCGGCGATGCAACAGGCGATCAGATGCGCTTGATGGCTAATCTTGCCAAGCAATACAGCTTTGATGAACTGCGCATCACGCACACGCAAAATGTGGTGCTGCCGCATGTTCGTATCGCTGATCTGCATGCGCTTTGGACTGCTCTGGATGCGGCTGATTTGGGTTCGCCCAATCTCGACACGATCGAGGACATCATCGCATGCCCCGGACTTGATTATTGCGCGCTTGCCAATGCGCGTTCGATCCCGCTTGCCCAGCGCATTTCACAGCGCTTTGCCGATAAGGGCAAAACCGAAACCCTGGGCGAATTGAAGCTCAAAATTTCCGGCTGCATCAATGCCTGCGGGCACCACCATGCGGGCCATATCGGCATTTTGGGCGTGGACCGAAAGGGTAAGGAAAACTTCCAATTGTCGCTCGGCGGGTCCGAGGCTGAGGATGTCAGCCTTGCCAAGATCACCGGCCCCGGTTTCGATGAGGACGGCGTGATCGACGCGGTTGAAAAAGTGACCGACGTCTATCTCGGCGCGCGCGAAGGCGAGGAACGGTTCCTCGACACATATCGCCGCATCGGCATGGCCCCGTTTAAGGAGGCGCTTTATGGTTGAAGCCGGCCTCAGGACCGTTACCGGCTCGGCGCGTTCGGTTCATCTCCATACAGATTTTGTCAGCGCGATAGCCGCTAAAGGAGGCGGGAATGACTGAGAACCTCGGCACATCACCTGACGAAGTGCAATTCCGTTTCCGCGATGACGAAGCGGTCGATCACGGCACCGTAACCGTCGATGCGTGCTGCGATCAGACCAACGCGACCGCTGTGCGCATCGAACCGGGCGATGATGCGCGCGCTTTGCTGCCATTCTTGGACAGGCTTGCGCTGGTTGAAGTGACCTTCCCCAGCTTTACCGATGGGCGCGGCTATTCCTCCGCCCGCATCCTGCGCGAGGCGGGGTTCGCGGGCGAATTGCGCGCGGTGGGCGATATCGGGATTGACCAGCTTTCGCATCTGCGCCGCTGCGGATTTGACGCCTTTGCGCCCGATACACCGCTTGATGAAGCGGATGCGAAACGCGCCTTTGCCACATGGGACAATGTCTATCAGCGCACGGTCGATGGCCGCTCGACAATCCAGCAATTGCGTCATGGGACAGGTCAATGAACGAAGTGCGCAAAATTGACCGGCTCGATATCGCACCGCGCTTTTCAGAGCACGATGCGGTGCGCCTCAACCGGATGTTTCGCGGGTCATCGACGCGCGAAATGCTCGAAGGTGTGATCAAGGACAATCTTGCAGGCGATATTGCAATCGTTTCCAGCTTTGGCGCGGAAAGCGCTGTTTTGCTTCACCTTGTGGCTGAGGTTGATCCCGGCATCCCGGTGCTGTTTCTTGATACGGGCAAGCATTTTGCCGAAACTCTGGAATATCGCGATCTGCTGGCAAGGCGCATTGGCCTCACCAATTTGCAAATCCTAACGCCCGATGCAGCCGAGATCGCAGCAAAGGATGAAACGGGCCTTAGATGGTCGTATGATCCCGATGGCTGCTGCGAAATTCGCAAAGTCAAACCGCTTGAAAAAGCGCTGGCTGATTATGATGCGAGCTTTACCGGGCGCAAAGCGTTTCAATCTTCCACGCGCGCGAACCTGCCAAGGTTTGAAGTGGACACATCAGACGCGCAAGGCCGGCTAAAAATAAACCCGCTGATCGATTGGTCAGCCGATGACATCGCATCCTATTTTGCGGAGCATGACCTGCCAGCGCATCCTCTGGTGGCCAAAGGGTTTCCCTCGATCGGCTGCGAGCCGTGCACGCACAAAGTCGCACCGGGTCAGGATCCACGCTCTGGCCGCTGGAAAGGCTGGGACAAAACCGAATGCGGCATTCACAAGCCGGGCGAAGAACCGTTCTTGTGATCCTCTGCCTCGTGTGAGCACCCGCGAAGGCGGGTGCCTCCACCGATAAATCGCCGCCAGCTAGAGATCCCCAAGTTCGCGGGGATTCGCGCCATCATTCTTAAAGCCAACCTTTGGCTCTGTACCAATCCGCCGTCTGTTTTAGGCCGTCTTCACCGCCGATCTGCGGCTCCCATACGTTTTTGGGCACCGCTCGGTCCGATCGTGCGACCCAGTTGGGATGGCACATATAGCCCACCCTGTCGGCGGTCAGTTTGGCCTTGTCACCGCGCAGCAATTTGTCAGCGCTGGCTGCAGCTCTCAACACGGTTTCCGGCAAATGAGGCGCGAAGACCGACCGTTTGCCAACCGCCTGCCCGATGGCCTGCGCCAGTTCCTGATGCGACCAGCCACCCTCGCGCCCATCATCGGGTTCGTAAATGGTTTTGAGCCGTGGTTTCTGCGCCAGCGCGACAAGCAGCCGGGCCAGATCGCTTACATGGATGATGGATGTCGCACCGCGCGGCGGCAGCGGGACCAAACCCATTTTCGCCGACCGGAAAAGCTCAAACATATCGGCATCGCGCGGGCCGTACACTGCAGGCGGGCGCACCATTGTCCAATCAAGCTTGCTCGCCTGCACAAGTTCTTCTGCACGCGCCTTGGATGCGCCATAGGCGGACAATTCAGGCTTTCGCGCCGATAACGAGGAGACAAAGACGAACCGCTTTACGCGCGCGGCCTTTGCCGCTGCGATCATATTAGCAGTGCCGCCGACATTGGCCGCTTCAAAATTGGCAGGGTCAGGCGTGTTCGTCAGCCCCGCAATATGGATGACCGCATCAGCATCCTCGCATAATGTGCGCAAGGCCGCTTCATCGTCCAAAGTGCCGTTCACCCACACCGCGCCATCGCGCCCCGCCTGATCGCGCCGGGTTAGCGCGCGCGCAGTATGTCCGGCGCTCAAAGCATGATCGAGCACTGCGCTGCCGACAAACCCGGTCGCGCCTGTTATCGCAAGCGTCAGCGGGTCGCTCATCCCAAAATCACCCTTGCACCATATGATCGCGGTGGACGACAGCAGCGCGCGGTGCGTAGCCAAGCTCGGCTTCCTGATCGCCTTGGCTCAGACCAAGGATTGCGCGGCATTCGGCGGCTGAATATTCAACCAATCCCTGCCCCAATCGCTCCCCTTTGGGGCCGTGCAGGCTTACGAGCGCACCGCGTTCAAATTCGCCTTCGATCTCGGTCAGGCCAGCGGCGAGCAAGCTTGCGCCTTTGCTCAAAGCCTCGACACAGCCCGCATCCACGCTCAGCACGCCTTCGGGCGCGAGCCTTCCGCCTAGCCAGCTCTTGCGGGCATTGTCATCGCGCACAGGGACAAACACGGTGCCGCGTCCTGTCTCGCAAGCTTGGGTGATCGCGCGTTCACCCGTACCGTTGATAATCGCGAGCGTAATGCCGGCGCGTTCGGCAATCCGGGCGGCTTGCAATTTGGCTTTCATCCCGCCTGATCCCAGGCCCGAAGACGAATCCTCGCCCGCCATCGCGATAATCTCTGGCGTGACCCCTTCGACGACCGGGATAAGCGCAGCATCGGGCTCGCGCGGATCGCGATCATACAGGCCGTCTACATCGGAAAGCAGCAGAACGGCCTGCGCACCAGCCGCCTGCGCGACCCTTGCGGCCAAGCGGTCATTATCGCCAAATCGTATCTCTTCGGTCGCTACGCTGTCATTTTCATTGACGACCGGCACCGCGCCCAGTTCGAGCAGACGTTCCAAAGTGGCAGAGGCGTTAAGGTAGCGCCGCCGATCCTCCAGATCATCCAGCGTCACCAGCATCTGCGCGGCCTGCAATGTGTGCGCTCCCAGAACATCAGCCCACAATTGCGCCAAAGCCACCTGCCCCACAGACGCCGCCGCCTGCGCATCGGCAAGGCTGGCGCGCCCGCCTTTGGGCAGGCCGAGCAAAGCCGCACCAAGAGCAATCGCGCCCGAGCTTACCACGATCACTTCGCTGTCTGTGCGGCGAATTTGGGCGATCTCATCCGCCAGGGATTGGAGCCTCGAAAGCGCAGGCTTGCCGTCTTCGACCAGCAGCGCGCTGCCGATTTTGACAACCAGCCGCCGGGCCGCTGCGATGTCTTTAAGGGAGTGCGCGCTCATGGTTCAAATCGGCGACCATTCGGCCGCGCCGTCCTCTTCCTCGTCCACAACCTCATTGGCTTTGGTCTCGGTAGAGGTGCGGTCGGGTAGATATGACAGCACCGCATCCATCAGCGCATCAATCCCTTCGCCGGTTGCGCCTGAGATATTGAACACTTTCTCAGCCCCTGCCGCGATCAATTCCTGCGCGAATGCATCGCCCAATTCGCTGTCGGCCAGATCCAGTTTGTTGAGCGCGATCAGCTGGGGTTTATCCTCTAGCCCCGCGCCATAGGCCGCGAGCTCGTCTTGCACGATACGCAGAGCTTCGGCTGGATCATCGCCTGCAATATCGACCAGATGGATCAGCACCCGGCAGCGCTCTATATGGCCAAGGAAGCGGTCGCCAATTCCGGCCCCATCAGCCGCGCCCTCAATCAGGCCGGGGATGTCCGCGATCACAAATTCGCGCGCGCGGTGCCGCACAACGCCCAGTTTTGGCACCAGAGTGGTAAAGGCATAATGCCCCACTTTTGCGCCAGCATTGGACACCGCATTGATAAAGGTCGATTTGCCCGCATTGGGAAGCCCGACAAGCCCAACATCCGCGAGCAGTTTAAGGCGCAACCACACCCATTCTTCCTGGGCAGGCTCACCCGGCTGGTGCTGGCGCGGGGCGCGGTTGGTGGAGCTTTTGTAAGACGCATTGCCGCGTCCCCCCATCCCGCCTTCAAGCATGGTGATGCGCTGGCCGACTTCGGTGAAGTCTGCGAGAATTTCTTCCTTGTCCTCTGACAAGACCTGCGTGCCCACAGGCACTTCGATCACCAGATCGTCCGCGCCCGCGCCCGTCTGATCGCGCCCGCGCCCGTGATTGCCGCGTTTGGCTTTGAAATGCTGGGCGTAGCGAAAATCAATGAGAGTGTTGAGGCCCTGGACCGCTTCGAAAATTATGTCGCCGCCTTTGCCGCCATTGCCCCCATCAGGCCCGCCATATTCGACGTATTTTTCGCGCCGAAAGCTGACCGCACCGGGTCCGCCGGCTCCTGATCGGATATAGATTTTGGCTTGGTCGAGGAAATGCATAAACGCGCATGTATGCATTTCCCCGCCAGAAAGCGAGAGCTTAAGCGCGAACCTAAGCGAGAGCTTAGAACCCGGCCTGTATCCCGATAAGCGCGCTGCGCCCCGGAGCGACGAAGCTGAAGACGGGTTCATAGCGTTCATCAAGCAGGTTTTCGACACGGCCAAACAGCGCGATATCGTCTGTCAGGGCCACCCGCGCGTTGAAATTGACAAGCGTGTAATCATCAAGCGTCGTTTGCGGAGCTGGGAAAGCGCCAGTGCTGAAATCCAGATCCTGCGCCTCGCCATTATACCGCACCGCAAGGTTGGCAGCAAAGCGTTTGCCCGGCGCTTCCCAATTGAGCACCGCGCTGGCGATGTGATCGGGGCGGCGCACTTCTTCCACGCCGTCCTCTTCCGCATCAAGGAACGTGTAAGCGCCGTTAAAAGAGAAGCCCGCGCCCAAATCGGCCGTGATCGCCAATTCCACGCCCTGCTGATCGCTTTGAGTGTCGAGATTGCCGGGGGTGGCGATAAAGTTTGGCGGGGGAAAGGTGGTGAAAATCTCATCATCCAGTTCGGCCCGGAAATAGGTGGCTGACACCGTGATATCGCCATCTGCAAAACGCTGGTCCACGCCCACTTCCCAGCTTGTCGATTGTTCAGGCTGCAAATCGGGATTGCCGATAAAAGTGCCATCGAAAAAGCCGAACAGTTCATTCAGCGTCGGGTTCTTAACGCCCGATCCCGCGGCTGCTCTTACACGCGTGCTGTCGGTGATCTGGTAACCTGCGCCCACGCGAAACGTGGTCGCATCCTGAAACCGGTCATTGATATCGTGGCGGATTGCGGCGGAAAGATCCAAGCGGTCGCCTGCAAAGCGATATTCACCGACAAACCCGATATTCTCCACCTCATTGCGATCATCGAAGGTCAGGACATTGTTGAACCCTTCAAGCTCGTAATCGGCCGCAAAGGTTACGCTGTGTTCGCTGCCGCCAAAATCATAGGCGGTGACATAGGATGCTTTGAACCGGTCGCTTTCCGTTCCGCTGGGAAAGCCATTGGGCTGCACCGTATCGCGCGTAGCATCGGTGATTTGGGCGGACAGATCATGCGTCCATGCGCCGTTCAGCGCGGTCACACGCGCGCCGACAAGTGCAGAGAACGCCTCGTTTTCAAAGCTGGTGCCGGGGCTGTCGATGACAAGGCCGAATGTCGGGCTGCCAAAGGCAAAATCCTGTTCGTTAAATCGCCCCTCTGCCGATGAGTACCGGGCAACTGCGCGCAAGGTGACATTGTCAGCGAGATTGACCGAGCCCTTGCCTGACAACGCCGCGCTTTCGCGTCCGATATCGCGCAGCCCCCCACGCGCATTGGGCTGCCCATCTGTGCTGACAACAATGCCTGACAGGGCGAAATCCCATTCATCCCCTGCAAACCCCGCACGCGCGCCGACATTCAATGTGTCGTCAGTGCCCGCTTCGAGAAACGCCGATACACCGCTTAACGCGCGGCCTGATGCGGTCTGGTAAGCGACCACCCCGCCAATCGCATCATTGCCGTAAAGCGCGGATTGCGGTCCGCGCAAAACCTCTAGGCGGCTGCCAATTTCGGCCTGCAAAGTGCCGATATCAAATTCGCCGCTGCCGGGGTCAGAGACTTCAATCCCATCAACCAGCACGAGCACATGATTGGCCTCAGAACCGCGCAGGCGGATTTGGGTTTGGCCGGGCGTAGAGGCAACCGCGACACCGGGCACATCGCGCAAGGCGTCTTCGACATTGCGGATCTGGCGCTGGGTGATCTGGTCAGGTGTTATGAGCGTGGCTGAACCAGTATAGTCTTCCACGGCCAATTGCCCCGTCCGGCTGCCCGGAACCAGGATCACTCTTCCGGGATAACACAAGGTTTCGAGTTCGGGCGTGCTCTCATCATCGGTAATGTAGCAAACACCATCTCGCCGATCCTGAGCAAAAGCGGAGCTGGCTGAGCAAAGCGCGGCGAAGCACGCGCCTGCCAAAAGGTTTTTTAGTTTCATTGCGGATATCCCATTCGTTCAAGCGTCAACAAACGCACCGCGCGGGGATTTACCCACACGGCGCACACGTATCGTCGCTCGAAACGAAATGTATCCGCGCCTCCCCAATCCCTGAGAGCGGCCACAAGCGACACACTCCGGTCGGTCTCCTGGCTCGCGGGTCAGTGCGCCCGTTCTCCCCTTCCCAAGCCTGCCGCCCAGTGGGTGCATGCCGGTTGGCATGCGCGAGAAAGACACTCACCGCTTACAGTTGCAGGGACAGCTGCGGAATTGGCATGCCCGAAAAAGCGCGCCGCACCGCATTCCCGTTACCGGTGTGTGCCAGCGCCTTAAAAGGCGATGATACCAAGGGCAAGAGCCTTACTGATCGCCGCTGTCATCACTCGCTATTGGCTGGGTGACGGGTTGGGATACAAATTGCGTATCAGTTGGGATGACGGGGACCTGCGTGCCGGTTGCCGGATCGGCCACCGTTCCTGACACAGCAGCCGGGTTTGCCAATGTCGCACCGGGATTGGTCGCCCCCTGCCCCGGCGAAGGAACAACAACGCCGCGCGCTTTGGCTCTTTGCACAGCGACCCAGCCGGGCTGCGATGCGCCATATTGCGCGCCATATCTCGCATCCCATTCAGCCGAGCTTTGCTGATAGGCCGCATAATTGTTGAAGAAGGTTTCAAACGCGCGTTCGAGCTGGACGAAGTTATCGCGCGCAAATGCCGCCGGGTCCACATCAGGCGCGGCCAGCAACCGGTTGGATATATCCAGCGTTTCGCGGCAGAATTGCGCGCGCGCTGGCGGCAGCGCGAAGAAGTTGTAAACGCTGGTCATACTGCCCTCGCGCTCCATAATCGCTGCTCGGCGGCTGGAGTTTTGACCGCGATAGACCCGGTCGATCCGGTCATTCACCGCTTTCAGCGGTTTGGCATAGCGTTTGATGTAGAGCGAATAGCCATCAATGATCGGTTGATAGCGCGCCGCTGAACAATTGAGCGCAGCGACATTCCAGCCAGAGCGGAAATGCCACACCAGTTCATCATCGCTCAGATTGCGATTGACTGTCATGCGCCTGCCGTCCGCGCCCAAAGGCGGGATCGTCATCACATAGGCCGCGCCAGATGGCGGGAGCGGACGATACGGCACCGCTTCGACCACAGGTGGCGGCGGTGGTGGTGGCGGGGGTGGTGGCGGCGGAGTGGTAGCACACGCGCCGAGCAAAGCGACGCCTGCACCCATGAGGGCAAGCTTAGCAGCGGATCGGGGATTGCGCGCCGATTTGGCATCGCGGCTGGCGGAAATTGCGGCAATCTTTATCGGCGATGTTGTATCGGCTGTCATCATCAAGCGACCTTTTTCTATCCCACCAATGGGAGGATGCCGAACCCAGCCTTTATGGAGGGTGAAGCGGATTGGTTTATCCCCGCGTTACCCAAGCTTCGCCGCAAAGCAAATGCCCGAAGCCTAGGTATTAGGCTCCGGGCATCACTTTTTTCGCATATCCTGCGGAAACGGCGAACAAGGCCGCTCCGAAGACTTAACCGATTATTCGCGGCTGCCGAGGAAGTTCAGCAGGAACATGAACATGTTCACGAAATCGAGATACAGGTTCAACGCGCCCATGATGATGGCTTTGCCCATAAATTCGGTGCCGCGCAGATACTGATACTGCGTCTTCAGCTTTTGCGTGTCATAAGCGGTCAGGCCTGCGAAGATCAAAACGCCAAGCCCGCTGATCACAAAAGCCAGCGTACTGGAGCCGATGAACATATTCGCAATCGACGCGATAATCAGGCCAACAACACCCATAATCAGGAACGTGCCGAAACCCGACAGGTCTTTCTTCGTGGTGTAGCCGAACAGGCTAAGTCCCGCGAACGCGCCTGCGGTGGCGAAGAACGTGACCGCAATGGATTCGCCCGTGAAGACGAGGAAGATGGTCGACATCGACATGCCCATGACCACTGCAAATGCCCAGAACAGGACTTGCAGCGTCCCCTGGCTCATTTTGTTAAGGCCAAAGCTCATCGCCAGCACAAAACCAAGCGGAGCGAGCATGACAACCCATTGCAGCGGAGTGCTAGCAATAGCCGCAGCCATCCCGCTTTCCGCCATGCCAAGCGCGACGAAGCCGGTGACGATGATCGCGGTGCACATGTAATTGTAGATCGAGAGCATGTATTTGCGCAGGCCCTCATCATAGGTTACAGCACCGCCAGCGCGCGGCACAGAGCCGATGCCTTGGCGAGGCTGAGTGTCATTCCAATCAGACATTATGGATCCCTTTCTCCAAGATCGGAGTCATGAAAACGGCGCGAACGCACACGCCTTGCCTGCACAATATCGGTGTTTTGTCAGAGGATTTCAAGCAAAACCGGACTGATTTGCGCGAATTGTTCATATACACTTACTAAAAAATGAACAAATTGCACAACTGGGCGCTAATCATCCCAATTCACTCGACAATTCGGCGCCGCGATCACGTGTTTTGCGCAAGGTTTCGCGCAAAAGCTGTTTCAGCGCCGAATCCGCATCGAGCACATTGAGCCCCTCGCGCGTCATCCCGCCGGGGCTGGCAACCTTATCAGCCAAAGCGCCCGGGGCATCCTCAGCATTTGCCGCCAGCGATGCGGCGCCGTCCACCATTGCGAGCGCCAAGGTCTGCGCCTCTTCTTGCGGCAAGCCCAATTCCTCAGCCGCGCCTGCCAATGCGTCGATAAAACGATAGACAAAGCCTGGCCCTGACCCGGCGAGAGCAGTGGCCAGATTGTAATGCGCCTCATCCTCCAGCCACACCGCCATGCCTAAGCGATCGAACAGATCGAACGCGGCTGTGCGGCCCGGCTCGTCCAATCCGCTTTGCGCCAGAATGACCGGCGATTTGTTCACCCGGCTCGCCAGATTGGGCATCACCCGCACATGCGCCGATGCGGCGGGAAACGCAGCCTGCAATTGCTCCAGCGTGATGCCTGCAAGCAGCGAGTAGACAGGCACTTGCGGACACAGGGTCTGAAAATCAGCCGCCAAACCATTCAATTGATGCGGTTTAAACCCCAGCATCACCGCCGAAGGGCGCGGCCCGCTTTCAGCCTCAGCAAGATCTTTATAAACGCGCACTCCGCCAGGCGCAGGCTTTACCGAACGGTTCAAGATCGCAAATTGCGACGGATCAGCGCCTGCCGCCAGCCACCCGGCCAGCATTGCGCCGCTCATATTGCCATACCCAATAATAAGCAGCGGCCCGCCAGTCATGCGTTGCCCCCAGTCATGCCTCACCCCTACTCATGCTTCACCGACCGCATCGACCATCGCCGCCTCCAAAGCATCGCGCGGGGATTTGTCGCCCCACAATACGAATTGAAACGCGGGATAGAACCGGTCGCATTCGTCAATCGCGCTTTCCACCATCGCCTGCGCCTGATCGAGGCTCAGCATCCCATCATCGCCCAGCAGCGCGCCGTGGCGGTAAAGCAGAACATCACCGCTGGACCAGATATCGAAATGGCCGAGCCATATCTGCTCATTCACAAGGCTGAGCAGTTCATAGGCGTGCTGGCGCTTATCCTCTCCAATGCGGATATCAGGCAGGCACAGAAACTGGAGCACATTATCGCTGCTGCGCCAGATCGCGCGCAGTTGATATTTCGCCCAGCTGCCTTGCACTTCGCCCAGCATTTCCTCTTCGGAAACGGTTTCGCAGTTCCACCCGCGCGCTTCGAACAGCGCAAGCAGCATGTCCAGCGGCGCGCCATCATCCTGCGCGGCAACCATTTGCTGGCGCGGGGTCATTCGGGCGCTTTCAAAGCGGTTGGGGCCATGCGGCCTTGCGGTGTGCGACTTATCATACATTTGCGGCATGGACCCGGCCTCAAGCGATTGGCAATGCGCGAGGCGAGAGCGGCTGGGGAGAATTGATCTGACTTGTTAAAAGGCTGTGCAAAGATTGCTTTGCGGCCCCATTTCAAGAGCCCGTGAGCGGCTTGATCTCTGCGCCTTCGGGGCTGGTATAGGCAAAAGTGTCGAGCCCCTTGGCTTTCAGATCATTGACCATGGCGCGCGCATCTGTCGCACTGTCCAACGGACCTGCGAGCAGCCGATTGGCCTCGCCCCAAGGGGTTACATGGGCATTTAGGTCACCCAGAACATCGGGCGCTGTGCGTTTGATCCGCCGCCAGTCAAACCGCAGCGCAGCCACATCGCGCCCGGTTGCGACCTGCACCCAATATCGGCGCGGCGCGGCAGGCGGGGCGGGCTCAGCAGGCGCGCTGGTTTCGCGCGGCACCTCTATCGCATTGATATCAACCGCATCAGCGCGCCTGCCTGTGGGCGTGCTTTCCCCTCACCAATATCAGCAAAGGCATCCGCGACGCTGGGTTTTGCAAGCGAAGCGGGTTGCGGTGCTGGTTGGCTCGCAGGGCGACGTTCTGGCCGGGTCGGCGCCGTGCCGTAGACAACCGTCGGGCCCGTGGGCGCGGAAATGGGCACTTCTGCGGTATCGACTTGCGTTTGGGCTGCGGCTTCGCTGGGTGCGCCGGACGCTTGCCCTGTCATTCGCGGCGCGCTTGCCAAACGGGCTGCGGTGTCCGTGCCCGCCGATGCAGGCGATCCAAGCGGTGTTCCCGCAGGCGCTAGCCGAGCATCGGCCCCATTCGGATTGACCCCGCTCGGATTGCCGGCCGTGGTCGCAGCGGCCAAAGTGCGAGGCTGCTCGCCCCCTTCGAGCGCGCGATATTGAACAATGGCCGGATCTTCGCGGCCAATATCAGCCGCGCGCGGGAAAATGCCCAAATTGGCAGCGGCGGATTGCTGCGCGGGAGTAAGGCGCGGCATGAATGCCAGATAGGGGGTCAAACGGCTCGCCAGATCGCGCGGCATCACTTCATTGACGATTGACGCGGCCCGCGCCTGCTCCCCCATAATCGCCAAACCAAAAGCCCGCGCGCGAAATGCAGCCGGATCGCTTTCTTCGAGCAATGGACGCAGAGTGTCTTGAAAGCCCGTGTCATCGCCCGCAATCGCCTGAGAGATGGCCAACCGGCGCACGGTTTCAGCATCTTTGGGATTGGCCGCGAGCACGGCTGCGTATTGCGCCTGCGCAGCTTGAGTGTTGCCGACCAGATCAAAGGCCAGCCCGCGATCGCGCGCAAAGCTTGTTCGAGCCGTGCCTGTAAGACGCGTGCCCGAGGCCGCGACATCGTTATACAATTGCAGCGCCGGAACCGGGCGGCCCGATTGCAGAAGCACCGATGCCATGCCTAGTTTCACGCGCGGATCACTGGGCGCCAAATCCTGCGCGCGGCCGAAAAATCCAATTGCGGCATCCAGATCGTCCACCGCAAGCGAGGCATGCCCTGCCGCCAGCAATGCAGACAGATCGCGCGGACGGCGCGCCAATTGCCGCAAAGCCGCACCCAGATCCTGCACTTCCTCAGATCCCAGCGATTGCACGACCGGGCGCGAGACCATTTCCTGAGCCTGCGCGGGGGCGTTCGCCATTGCGGCAAACACAGCAGCTGCGATCAGCGCAGGGGCCGATGCGAGGGCAGATAGGGACGAGCTGAGGGTGCGGGCGATTTTCACGAACGCTACGCTAGCCAATTCGCCGCCCACACGCATCCTGTTGCCGCAACAGACGAGGCGAAGCGCGCTTTGCTCAGGTTAGTCTGAGCAATCACCGGTGGTTTGCGCGTGAGCACGGGCATGAGCACCCGGCAAACGCTTGGGTGTTACTGGTTGTTCTGACGTCCCAGAAAACGCGGAATGCTGAGCGCTGGTGCATCACCGTCGCCATCCTCATCGTCATCATCATCGTCGCTGGAACTGCGCGACAGATTGGCCATGCGTTCAAACAAAGTGCTGCCCGAACTGCCGCCGCCACTCGAAGCCGCGCCGCCCGAGCCGCCACCACCTGAAGCGCCGCCCGAAGCCGCGCCGGAACTGCCGCCAGACGCATCCGCATCGTCAGAAGCATCATCGCCGCCGCCCAGCAGACCGCGGCGGCGACCGCCGCCCAAACGCGCTTCGACAGGGTTGTCTTCGGCTGCCAGCCTGTCTGCATCGGCGAGCACATCATCGCCATCGGCTTCGCAATATTCGGCATAGCCTTCATCGCTCAATTCAAGCGTATCGTCCGCATCGGCGGAGCCGGCTTCGGACAGGCTGCCATTTTCGCGCGGGGCCATGCCGCCTTCATCGCCATCGTCCACGCCATATGCATCATCGCTTGCACCGCGCAATCCGGCGAGCGGATCGACGATTTCATCAACGTCATCTTCGCTGTCGCCCATATCATCACCGGCCTGCATTCCGGTGAGATCAAACGGCTCGTTCCCGCCAGCCGAAACATCACCGCTGAGGCCAGTTTCTTCGGCTCCAACTTCTTCGGCCTCACCTTCTTCAAGCTCAGCTTCGGCAGCTTCGGGTTCTTCGGGCACTGCCATAAGGGATGCCACAGGTTCATCGGCCGCTTGCCCAGCGGCATCATCTGCCACAGCGCTGTCATCCGGCAATTCAAATACGGGCCGCTTGGGCGCACGAGCACCTGGCAACGCGCCGGAGGATGAACGCGCAGTCTCCCCCGCAGCGCCGGGTTCGATACCCGTTGCCACAACCGAGACACGGATCTTGCCATCAAGGTCAGGATTGAACGCGCTGCCCCAGATGATGTTCGCGTCTTCGTCGACCAGTTCGCGAATATGATTGGCGGCCTCGTCCACTTCGAGCAGCTTCATATCTTCGCCGCCGATGATCGAGATAATAACGCCTTTGGCGCCTTGCATGCTCACCCCGTCAAGCAGCGGATTGGCAATCGCCATTTCAGCCGCTTCGAGTGCGCGGCTTTCGCCAGACCCTTCGCCTGTGCCCATCATCGCTTTGCCCATCTCACTCATGACAGAGCGGACATCGGCAAAGTCGAGATTGATCAGCCCCGGCATCACCATCAGATCGGTGATAGAGCGAACGCCCTGTTGCAACACTTCATCGGCAAGCTCAAACGCTTCTTTAAAAGTCGTCTCAGGCTTGGCGATCAGGAACAGGTTCTGGTTGGGGATGACGATCAGCGTGTCGACGTGATCCTGCAATTCGGCAATGCCAGCCTCAGCTGCGCGCATCCGGCGCGTGCCTTCGAACAGGAACGGTTTGGTCACTACGCCCACGGTCAGCACGCCCATTTTGCGCGCCACCTCTGCGATGACAGGCGCAGCGCCTGTGCCCGTGCCGCCGCCCATGCCAGCGGCGATAAAGACCATATTGACGCCGTCGAGCGCCTCTTCGATTTGCTGCACGGTTTCTTCGGCAGCTGCTTTGCCCACTTCAGGCCGCGCGCCAGCACCCAGACCGCCAGTGATTTCAGGGCCAAGCTGAATGCGTTTGTCCGCCGAGCTTGAGCTTAACGCCTGCGCATCGGTGTTGGCGACGATAAAATCGACCCCTTCAATCTCGGACGCGATCATATTGCCGATTGCGTTGCCGCCAGCGCCGCCGATCCCGATTACGGTGATACGCGGACGCAAATCGTCGGTTGCTGCGGGTCCAATTGTGATGCTCATCGCCTTGTCCTCCGAATGCAAGCGCTCAGGTTTGAAGGTGCGCTTTTTGCATTCTGTTTATCTCTGACACATTCCTGACTTACCCGTTATAGCGGTAAAATCCTTATCCACAGTGGGGCTTATCCCCCATTGGGCACATATGGTCTTATAAACACTGCGTGAACCTTTAGAAATATTCACGCAGTGCGCGCGCCAGCCGGCCGAATTGGAACGCGCTTTTCTTGGCTGGGTCCAATTTGTAAACACTGCTTGCCTGGCCGCGCAGCGACCGGATATCAACCGGGTCATCGGCTGCATACAGACACAGACCTGCCAATGTCGCAAAGCCGGGATTGGCATGCGCTTCGGGCAGACCGCGCAAAGCAGGCGCGCGGCCAATGCGCACCGGCATGCCCAGCGCGCTTTGCGCAAATTCGGCCAAGCCATCCAGTTCTGCCCCGCCGCCTGTCAAAACGACCTGCCCTGCACGCGGGCCGGAAAAACCCATGGATCGCAGCGCCTTGCCCACTTCATTGGTGAGCTGCGATAAGTTCTGCGTGACAACCGACACCAATTCCGCCCGCGCAATCCGGGCAGTGTTGTCAGCGCCCCTTTTGGCCGCAATCTCAGCGCCGGGAGCGGGGGTTTCATTGCCTTCATCGTTGGGGCCGAAAAGCGGGATCATTTCGCGGTGATCGCTCGGGCTGGCCATAGCAGAGCCGGATACGCATTTCAGCCGTTCGGCCTGAAAGCGGCGAATGCCAAATGCGCTTGCCACCGCATCCGTGATGCTGCCCGAACCCATCGGAATAGAGCGCAGTCCCAAAAGCATCCCGCCTGCAAAGACCGAAACATTGGTCACATCGCAGCCGATCTCAACCAGAGCGACACCCAGATCGCGCTCTTCTTCGTTAAGGCAGGCATAGCCCGCCGCCAGCGGGGACGCGACCACGCCTTCGACATCAAGATGCGCGCTTTGCACCGCTTCCATCAGATTGCGCACAGGCGGACCATCGGCCAGCATAACATGCACATCCACGCCCAGCCGTTCCGCATGAAGCCCGCGCGGATTAGCAACGCCGTGTGCCCCGTCCAAAGTGTAATGCGCCGGCTGTGCGTGCAGCACTGTGCGGCCATCGGGTTCAATCGTATCGCGCGCAGCAAACAACAGATGATCGACATCGTCTTCTTCGATGCGCCGTCCGCCGATTTCAATCTCCACTTTGGAAACCTGGCTTTTCAGCCCTGCCCCGGCGCATCCGATCCAGACGCTGTTGACGCTGACGCCGGCGTTTTTCTCTGCACGCTCCACTGCATCGCGAATGGCATAAGTGGCGCTGCGCATATCGGTGACATAGCCGCGCTTGATCCCCTGAGCGGCGCGGTGGCCTGATCCCAGTACCAACAGATCGCCATTCTCGCTCTCGCCCATAATCATGACAGAGATGCGGAACGAACCGATATTGATCGCGCCGAAAACTTTTGAAAGACGCGCCTTATGCGCTTGTTTTGGAGCGGGTTTAGGGGTTTTCGCAGCGGGCACAGGCTTTGCCGATTTGCGGGTTTTGGTCATTGCCATAACTCAGCTTCCCCCTGCGCAAGAACGGTATCGCCGCGCCCGGGCACCCTCATATAAACGCGCGGCGGATTGCGCATGTCAAAGGTTGCAACTTTGCCGCCAATCAGGCGGTTTTGCCCGTCCATGCGCGCAAATTTCACCAGCGCGCTGGATGCGGCCATTTGTCCTTCGGGCAAAGCCACCACCTGATCGCTGTTCAACGTCAGGTTCCAGCGCCGATTGCCAATCCATTCCGCCGCCGCCAGATGCGGTTCCAATGCTGGGGCTGCGGCCAGCAATTGATCAAGCTCGCCCACTTGCGCAGCCGAACCGGGGCCGGAGATTTTGAGCATTGCGTCCGCATCCTTGCTCGCAATCGGTTCGAGCTCGCGCCCGGTCGGATCAATCAGCATCATCCTGTCGGGCCGCACCAGCACCGCATGCGGAGTGCGCTCGACAATATCAATCACCAGAGTATCGGGCAGCTGCATCGACACGCGCGCATCCTTAACCCATGGCAGTTCAAGAAGTTCGGCGCGCAGCTTGTCAATTTCAACATCGGGCATGGACCGGCTCTGCTGGCCCAAAGCGCGCGCATAAACCTCGCGTTCGTCCATGCGCTCGGTCCCTGTCACCCGGACATGGCGAACCTTGTACCCCGCATCGGCGGCAACATGCGACATCTGTGCGCGCGCCATGGCAGGCACCCCTGCGAGATTGGCGATAAACGCGGCAAACGCCAATGCAGCCGCGATAATGCACACCATCCAGATGCGGCCCCATTGTTCTTCGGTAAAGGGCAGCACCGACATCGCTGTGTCGAGCACGCCTGCGGTTTTCGCCTTGGCCCGGCGCGCATTGGCATTGCGGCTGTGCGACTGTGCCGCACGCCGCACGCCTTTGGTGTTGGAGCGTTTGATTTTAGCCATGGGCTGTCTCCTGCGCGTGGGTTTGGCTGCTGGCGGATGAATGCACTCTGATTGCTTCGCGCACGATCATTTCGACGAGATCGGCGTAATCGATCCCGGCATGACGCGCCTGTTCGGGCACCAGGCTGAGCGGGGTCATGCCCGGCTGCGTGTTCGTCTCCAGCACAAACAGGCCGTCTTCGCCCAGTTCTTCGTCCCAGCGATAATCGGTCCGGCTGGTGCCATGGCACCCGAGCACCTGATGCGCCCTGATTGCATAATCTTCGCACAGCGCGGCGATTGCGGGCGGGATTTGCGCAGGGCACACATGCTGCGTGCGGCCTTCTGTGTATTTGTGTTCGTAATCGTAAAAACCGGTTTCGATAATCAGCTCGGTCACGCCCAAAGCTCGCGGGCCATCAACCCCATCGATCACAGCCGTAGTCAGCTCGCGCCCTTTGATAAACGGTTCGGCGAGCAGATGCGAAAATTCCTGCCACGGCCCCGCAGCATCGCGCGCGATCGGATTGCCGACATTGGAATCCTCGGTCACAATCGCAACGCCAACCGATGATCCTTCATTGACAGGTTTAAGCACATAGGGGCGCGGCAGCGGATCGCGTTCGAACAATTCCTCAGACGGCACAATTCGCCCGCCCGGCATAGGGATGCCGTGGGGGACCAGCGCCTGCTTGGTCAGCTGTTTGTCAATCGCGATCACCGATGTGGCGAGGCCTGAATGCGTGTAAGCAATGCCCATCAGATCGAGCATACCCTGCACGCTGCCATCTTCGCCCGGCACGCCGTGCAGCGCGTTGAACACCACATCAGGCTTGGCCTCAGCCAGACGCGCGGCGACATCGCGGCCCATATCAATGCGCGTGACGCGGTGCCCTTTAACCTCAAGCGCATCGGCAACGCCGTTTCCGCTCATTAACGAGACCTCACGTTCATTCGCCCAGCCGCCCATCAGGACGGCGACGTGCAATGCAGCTGGCGCGCTCATACCCGGCCCACTCGCTTGATTTCCCATTCGAGCTGAACGCCCGAATGCGCGTAAACCTTTTCGCGCACCAATTCGCCCAGACCTTCGATATCGGTGCTGGTCGCATCACCTGTGTTGATGAGGAAATTGCAGTGCTTTTCGGAAACCTGCGCCCCGCCATGCTTAATCCCGCGCAGACCCGCATCATCAATCAGCTTCCAGGACGAATGCCCTTCGGGGTTTTTGAATGTCGATCCGCCCGTCATGCTGCCAATGGGCTGCGCATCTTTGCGCTGAGCTGAAATGCGGTCCATCTCTGCCTTGATCGCCGCAGGATCGCCGGGGAACCCTTCGAACCGGGCCGCGACAACCACTGCGCCATCGGGCAAAGCGGAATGGCGATAGCTGTATTGCAGATCAGCGTTGGACAATGTCACAAATTCGCCATCAGGCAAGAACACATCGCAATCCGTCAGAACGTCGCAGGTTTCGCGGCCATAGCAGCCGCCATTCATCCGCGTGACCCCGCCAACAGAGCCGGGAATGCCGGTGAAGAACGCCATGCCATCAATGCCTGCTTTCGCCGCGCGCCGCGCCAGAATGCTCACCGGCGTGCCCGCGCCTGCCTGAACGCTGGTCTCGCCTGTGATCTCAACCTCGCTGAACGCTTTGCCCAGTTTGATGACGATCCCCGGCACACCGCCATCGCGGATAATCATGTTTGATCCAACACCCAAAGCCATCACCGGAATTTGTCCGTCAAGCCGCTGCATGAACGCTTTCAGATCATCCAGATCAGCCGGTTCAAACAGCCAATCCGCATTCCCGCCGCTTTTGAACCAGACATGCTTTGCCAAAGGCGCATTGCGCGTAAGCGTGCCGCGAATGCCATCTGTGGGCACATGCGTGCTCGCCTCGCCTTCGACATGGCAATTGGGAGCCATGCCCGTATCGCCTTGATAGCCATCGCCGGGTTGGTTTGCTGTCATCCTCATGCAGCCTTTAGTGAGTCAATCGCAGCGCCAAGGCCAGCCGCCCACCGGGTGATATCCCCCGCGCCGAGGCATACGATGATATCTCCGGCTGCGATTTCGCTTGCCAGCGCCGCGGCAAGGTCGCTTTGGCTGTCAATTGTGGCGGCAGATCGGTGTCCGCGCGATTTCAACCCTGCGACAAGCGCGGCGCTGTTTACGCCTTCGATCGGGTCTTCGCCCGCTTCGTAAACGGGCGTGACATAGACGCTGTCGGCATCGTTGAAGCAGGATTGAAACTCCTCCATCAAATCGCCCAGCCGGGTGTAACGATGCGGCTGCGCAACCGCGAAGACACGGCCTGAATTGTCGGCCACAGCTTCGCGCGCGGCGGACAAAACGGCCTGAATTTCGACCGGATGATGCGCGTAATCGTCAATGACGGTTACCACGCCGCCATCGCGTGCAATTTCGCCCATTTTGGTAAAGCGCCGCCGCACCCCGCCAAAGCTGGCAAATCCGGTGCGGATTACATCATCGCTGCAGCCCATCTCAATCGCAACAGCAATCGCCGCCAAAGCGTTCTGGACATTGTGGCGGCCCGGCATCGGCAATTGCACGCCTTCGATACGGCGGTCTTCTTCACCGCGCTGGCGCACGATCACATCAAATGTGTTCCCGCCGCCCGATGATTGGATATTGACCCCGCAAATATCGGCCTGAAGCGAGAACCCGTACGTCACCACTTTCCGGTCGCGCACTTGCCCGATCACGGCTTGCACTTCGGGATGGTCAACACACAGGATCGCCGCGCCGTAAAACGGCACGTTCTGAATAAATTCAAGAAAGGCCCGCTTTACCCCGTCAAAATCGCCGTAATGATCGAGATGTTCTGGATCGATATTGGTGACGACCGCAATCGTGCCATCCAGCCGCAAAAAGCTGCCATCGCTTTCATCGGCTTCAACCACCATCCATTCAGAATCGCCCAGCCGCGCATTGGAGCCGTACTGTTCGATGATACCGCCATTGATGACGGTGGGGTCAATATCGCCCTTGTCCAGCAGCGCTGCAATCATGCTGGTCGTGGTGGTTTTGCCGTGCGTACCGGCGACCGCGACAGTGGATTTAAGCCGCATAAGTTCGGCCAGCATTTCAGCCCGGCGCACGACGGGAATGCGGTTTTCAAGCGCGGCGGCCACTTCGGGATTGGTGCGTCGCACAGCGGTGGACGTGACCACCACGGCGGCGCCTTCCACGTTCTCTTTCGCGTGGCCGATATGCACCGTGATGCCGCGTTGGCGCAGGCGTTCCACGCTTGGCCCTTCGGCAATGTCGGACCCTTGGACGCTATAGCCCAGATTGCGCATCACCTCGGCAATGCCGGACATGCCAATGCCGCCAATGCCAACGAAGTGAATAACGCCAATTTCGGTGCCAACGCCTTTCATGGGAGCAGCGCTCCGTTGAGAGGTGTCCGTGCATCCTGAGCCTGTCGAAGGACTTTCATTTAGCCGGCATCCTTGGCGGCAATATCTTTGGCCGCTTTCCGGGTCGAAGGCTGAGTGACCGCAGCGCCCTGCGCCGCTCTTGGCACGGCATCGCCCACGCGGATCACATCCATCAGATCAATGCCGCTCATGCTTTCAACCAGATCAGCCAAGTCCTTTGCCGCATCGGGCCGGCCGCAATTCCACGCAGCATGGGCTGCATTGGCAAGACTGCCCGGATTTTGCGCCATGGCCTGAATTTGCAAGCAGATGTCTTTTGAAAGCTTGGCAAAGATCGCTTCCTGACGGCGCATGAGATCATTGCCATCTTCGCCCATGGGACGCGGATCGGTGACGGTTTCGGCAGGCTGGCGGATCATGCGCGCACCGCCCGCTTCGACCATTTCGCGCGTGTTCGCCGCCTGATGATCGTCGGTCGCAATCGGCAGCGGGATCAGGATCGCTGGCCTGCCCACCGCTGTCAGTTCAGCGATGGTGGATGCGCCAGCGCGTCCGATAAACAGATGGGTATCAGCCAGCCTTTCATCCATATCTTCAAAATAGGTGCCCAGCTCTGCCGGAATGCCATGTTCGCCGTATCGTTCGCGCACCGCGTCCAGATCTTCGCTGCGGCATTGCTGAGTGATTTGCAGCCGGTTGCGCAGCGGCGGGGGCAGCATCGCCATGCCATCGGGGATCACTTCGGATAGGATACGCGCGCCCTGACTGCCGCCTGTCACCAGGATGCGCAGCAGGCCCTCTTCGCCCAGCGCGGGAAAATCCTCATCACGCAAAGCAAGCACGCCTTCGCGCACTGGATTGCCAACCAGATGGGTTTTGATTTGATATTTTTGTTTGAGCCGGTCAACTTGCGGATAGGATGTCGCGATGGCATCCACCCGGCGGGCCAGCAAGCGATTGACCCGGCCCAGCACCGCGTTTTGTTCATGCACAACGCTGGGCACTTTGGCCGATGTCGCAGCCAGCAAAGCAGGCAAAGCAGGATAGCCGCCAAAGCCGACCACGGCGGACGGTTCAAAGCTTTCAAACAAGCGCAGCGCCATGCGCCGCCCTTCGAGCACAGCGCGCACTCCGCCAATCCATTTCAGCGGGTTTTTGCCAAACCGGCCTGCGGGAAGGACATGCGCGGTCAGGCTGTCGGGTTTCCCCGGAATATTGGCGCCGCGTTCATCGGTGATAAGCGCAACGTGATGCCCGCGCGCTTCGAGCTCGCTTGCCAGCGCAAAGGCCGGGATCAGATGACCACCCGTCCCGCCTGCGGCCAGCACGAAATGCCGGCTTGATCCTGTCGGTGTGTGCTGGTCCGCTTTGTTCTGGCCGGTCATGCGCCCTCCTTGCGCTCAAAGAAATGTTTGAGCCCTTTCGTCTCGCGCTCAAGATAGGGATTGCGGCGCGTAATCGCGAGCAGCAACCCAAAGGTAAAGCATATGGCGAGCGTGGAGGAACCGCCATAGCTGATGAGCGGCAGGGTCATGCCTTTGGATGGGAACAGCTGAAGATTGACGAGGATATTGATGAAGGCCTGCCCGCCAACCTGTGTGGCAAGGCCAACACCGGCCAGCATGGCAAACAGATTGTCCTCATCCACCAGCCGGATCAGCGCGCGAGTTAAAATGGCGAGGTAGAGGAGCACGACCAAGCCGCACACAACCAGGCCAAACTCCTCTCCGATAACCGAGAAGATGTAATCGGTGTGCGCTTCGGGCAGGCTCATTTTGCGAATGCCAAGCCACAGCCCGCTGCCCGTCCATCCGCCCGCAAGCAGAGTGCGCTGCGCAAGGTCAACCTGATCAAACGCGGTGCCGCCGCCCAGAAACGCATCGATGCGGTGGCGCGCATTGTCATAGAAGAAATAGGTTGCGGTGATGAGGCCAATACCGCTGGCCACCAAAACGCCGATGCGCGCGATGGATACGCCCGATAGCAGGATCATCACAAACCAGATGCCGCCAAACAGGATCGTCGCGCCCAAATTGGGCTGCAACATCAGCAATCCGGCAACTAAGACCATGATTGCACTGACAAACGTGAGAACGGGCAAATCTGGGTCGCGCAGCCGCAGGCTCATAATCCACGCTAGGATGATGACAAAACCGGGCTTTAAAAATTCACTCGGCTGCAAAGACATGCCCACTTCGAGCCACCGGCGCGACCCATTGCGCTCTTCCCCGAAAATGGGGACCAGAAACAGCAATAACAGCATGCCAACGCCCATAATGATCCCAATGCGCCGGGCTTCATCGCGGCTCATAAAGGACACAGCCAGCATCCCTGCCAAACCGAGCAATTGGAAAAGGATATGGCGTTTGAAAAAAGCAAAATCAGCCGTTTCATATTGATCCGCAGCCGCAGGCGATGCCGCCGCCACCGCGACCGTACCCAGCAGCATCAAGCCGATAACAAGCGCCAAAAGCGTTTTGTCCAGCTCACGCCACCAGATGCGCCCGCGATTGTTCCAGATCTTTAGAAATCCGGTCGGGGCAATGGCCGGTGCATCGCTGTGGGTACCCGTATGTGTTTTGAAAGCGCTCATGCCGCTTCATCCTTGAAATAGGCAGCCGAACAATCAACTTCGCAATCGGCAATCACGCCCACCAATTGGCGGAAATGTTCGCCGCGCTTTTCGTAATCGCGAAACTGGTCAAAACTGGCGCAGGCGGGTGAAAACAGCACGACATCACCGGGCCGAGCCGCATCGCGCGCACGGCTTACCGCTTCGCTGATAAGCTCGCAGCGTTCAACACGGGTATGGGGCGCGATAAGATCGGCAAGCATCGGGCCAGCTTCGCCCACGGTGTAAGCGGCAGCGATCATACCCAGATGCTGCGCGCAATCGCCCAGCCCCTCCTCTTTCGCCAACCCGCCAAGGATCCAGTGAATGCGCGGCGCGCCGTCATTAATCGCCGGATCAGGCGGAAACGCGGCCAAGGCAGGCGCGGTGGATGCAGTGTTGGTCGCTTTGGAATCGTTGATGAACATGACGCCCGCATCCTCTGCCACCAATTCCATCCGGTGCGGCAGAGATTGAAACCGGGGCAAAGCGTGCTGCCACTGTGCAGGTTTAACGCCCAGCTCTTCGGCAATGGCGATGGCGACGGCGGCGTTTTCAAGATTGTGCGGACCCTGCAAACTTGGCCAACCGCGCTGAAGCGATTGAAGCGCAGCGCCATCTGCCGCGATCACGCAGCCATCTGGCTTGCTGTCCAATTGCGCGCGGTGGACAGCGCCCGCAGGGCCATCAAGCGAACCAAACACTGCAGGATTGCGCGCCGATTGCATTGAAAACAGCCGCGCTTTTGCCGCAGCATAGGCCGCGTAATCGTCATACCGGTCCAAATGATCGGGCGTCACATTGGTGAGCGCTGCGACATCGCAATCCAGATTGAAAGTCAGATCAATCTGATAGCTCGACAATTCGAGCACATAGACGCCCACGCCGTTTTCATTGGGAGCAAGCGGCTGCTGGCCAAGAATGGGATCACCGATATTGCCGCCCATCACTGTGGGAATGCCCGCCATGTTCAAGATGTGATGAAGCAGCGCAACCGTGGTCGATTTGCCATTGGTGCCTGTAATTCCCACCACTTTGTGCGGCAGCAATTCAGCCCGGGCGAGCGCAAACAGCTCTATATCGCCAATCACGGGCACATTGAATTTGGCAGCATGGGCCGTGATGGGATGGGTGTTCAGTGGCACGCCGGGAGAGACGATGACGCCGGCATATCCGGTCAGGTCGGTTTGCAAGGGATCGGCCAATTCGCACCGGCCGATAAATCTGTCCCGCGCAATATCCTGCCGGTCCCACGCGGTCACGTGCGCCCCGCTTTCCAGCAAAGCTTCCACCGCAGCCGCGCCCGATCGCGCCAAGCCAAGGACGGCATAGCGTTTATCGGCAAAGGCGGCAGAGGTGATCAAGCCTGTTTCCCCTATCTCAGTTTCAGCGTGGCAAGGCCGATCAGCGCCAGGATGATGGCAACGATCCAGAACCGGATCACGACTTTGCTCTCGCTCCAGCCCAATTGTTCGAAATGGTGGTGAATGGGGGCCATGCGAAACACGCGCTTGCCCGTCCGTTTGAACCAGAATACCTGAATGATGACGCTCAAGGCTTCGAACACGAACAAGCCGCCAACGATGGCCAATACGACTTCGTGATGCGCAGCAACCGCGATTGCGCCCAATGCCCCGCCCAATGCGAGCGAGCCTGTATCGCCCATAAAGACCGCAGCAGGCGGCGCGTTGAACCATAGGAAGGCCAGCCCCCCGCCCATGATCGCCGCGCAGAATATTGCCAGCTCGCCAGCGCCCGGCACATGCGGGATGCCCAGATATTCCGAGAAATCCGCTCGGCCCACCAGATAAGCGATGATGGCAAAGGTGCCCGCCGCAATGATTACCGGCATAATCGCCAGACCATCCAGCCCGTCTGTCAGGTTCACCGCATTGCCAGCGCCCACCATAACAAAGGTGGCAAAGACATAATAGAACGGCCCCAAGGGTATCTCTACGTCGGAGAAAAACGGGATATACAAATTGGTGTTGATCTGGCTGACGATGATGTAACTCGCCACCCCTGCCACTGCGAATTCCAGCAGCAGGCGCACTTTGCCCGATAGCCCTGCATGGCTGTTCTTGGTGACTTTGTCGTAATCATCAAGAAAGCCGATCAGGCCGAAACCCAGCGTCACGGCAAGGCAGGCCCATACAAACGGGCTGCGCAAATCCATCCAAAGCAGCAAGGACAATGACAGCGCGACCAGGATCATCAGCCCGCCCATGGTCGGCGTGCCAACCTTGGCCAGATGCGATTGCGGGCCATCTTCGCGGATCGGCTGGCCCTTGCCCTGACGCACGCGCAGCATGTTGATGAATTTGGGGCCAATGACCAGACCGATCAAAAGCGCTGTCATCAACGTCGCGCCGGTGCGGAACGTCTGGTATCTGATCAGATTGAAGAGCCCTTCATAGCCCAGCCATTCGGCAAGTAGGTAAAGCATTCAGATCCCTCGGCGCCCGCTCATGAAAGCGCGCTTGTAAAATGTGACACCAATCGGCCAAGGCCCATAAAGTTTGATCCCTTAACCAGAACGGCATCGCCATTGGTCAGGCCAAATTCGGTCAATTCGGCAATGGCTTCATCGGCATCATTGCAATGCGTGAAGGAGGGCGCAAAGCCAAGTTGGCCGCTCTCTCGTTTCCCCAATTGCGCCGCGAGCGCGCGCATTCCCTCGCCCACCAGAATAACATGGTCGATTTTGGCATCCGCGAGTGGCTCTGCCAGCTTGCGGTGGAAACTGTCGGCAAAATCGCCCAGCTCGCCCATTGTGCCAAGCACCGCGATGCGGCGAGCGGCCGGCGTCTGGCCAAGGCTTGCCAGCGTTGCGCGCATGCTGGTGGGATTGGCATTGTAGCTTTCATCGACAAGCAAAGCCTTGCCGCCGCTTGCCGCGATCTGAAACCGCGCGCCGCGTCCTTTCAATCCGCCCATTTCTGCCATGGCCAGCCCCGCGCCCGACAGATCGCCGCCCGCTGCCCGGATCGCGGCCATCACGCCCAGCGAATTGCCGATCCAGTGCTCGCCCGGCTCTGCGATGGTGTAGCACAGACGCGTCTCGCCTAGGTCGGCGGTAATCAGCGCGCCGCCATGGTCCTGCGGGATCGCGTCCAGCAAGCGCACATCGGCCCCTTCGCTGCGGCCAAAGGTTACGATGTTCACGCCTGCCCCGCGCGCATGGCCGATAAGACGCTGCGTCATATCACTGTCAGCCGGGATGATCGCAGTGCCGCCTTCGATAAGGCCCGTAAAAATCTGCGCCTTTTCATCGGCAATCGCTTCGATGCTGCCAAGGTTTTCAATATGGGCAGGCGCAATAGTCGTAATCAGCGCCACATGCGGGCGCACATGATCGGCCAAAGGCGCGATTTCGCCTGCGTGGTTCATGCCCATTTCAAATACACCAAATTTCGCGCGCGCGGGCATTCGCGCAAGGCTGAGCGGCACGCCAACATGATTGTTGTAACTGCGCACAGAGCGATGGGCCGCGCCTCGGCTTGCTCTATCAAGACTTGTGAAGATCGCTTCTTTAACGCCTGTTTTGCCGACCGATCCGGTCACTGCAATGCGCACCGCTTCGCTGCGATCGCGCGCGGCATGGGCCAGCGCATGAAGCGCCTTGGTGGTATCGCCCACCAGCACGTGCGGGAAATCAACCGGGCGATCCGTGATCGCTGCGACGGCACCTTTGGCGAAAGCTTGCGGCAGGAACCGGTGCCCGTCCATCGCATCGCCTTTCAGCGCGACAAACACATCGCCCGGTTTGACATCGCGGCTGTCCATTTCAACGCCCGCGGCCTGAAAAGCGTGACTAGCGGTGCCGCCTGTCGCTGCTTCAATCGCTGCTGCATCCCACAAAGCCATCGGCAGCGCGTCACGGGCATCAACCGGCCATTCGCGCAACCATTTGTGGATGGAGGGGTTAATCGCATTCATTGGAGCTGCTCCCCGCCATTTGCCGCGCATTCACGCGCCACCTGAACATCATCAAAGGCAAGCACTCGCATAGTGTTTCCTGACCCTATTATCTGGCCTTGTTCGTGGCCTTTGCCCGCAACCAGCACGATATCATGCGCGCCCGCATCCGCGATGGCAGCGCCAATGGCTGCGCGCCTGTCGCCGATGTCGCGGGTGTTGGCACAGGCGCTGTTTGCACCTTCCAGAATTTGCGCGCGGATCAAAGATGGGTCTTCGCCGCGCGGATTGTCATCCGTAACAATAGCCATATCAGCAAGGCGCGCTGCAACGTCGCCCATCGGCGCGCGCTTACCGCTATCGCGGTCTCCGCCTGCGCCAAAAACCACAATCAGACGGCCGCCTTTGTCCGCGTCGACATGCGGGCGCAATGCGGCAATCGCGGCTTCCAAAGCATCGGGTGTGTGCGCGTAATCGACATAAACGGGCGCGCCGCTGCGCGTTATGACAGCGCGTTCCAGCCGCCCTCTGACAGGCTGAAGCCGCGACAGCGCATCAAAAACCTGCCCCGCATCAGACCCCGTCGCCAAAGCCAGCCCGGCAGCGCACAACGCATTGGCCGATTGATAAGCGCCGATAAGCGGCAATTTAACAATGCGCTGTTCGCCTGCATATTCAAGCGTCAATGTCTGGCCCAGCTGAGTTGCGGACCGGTGGACGAGGCGGAGGAAAGTATCACGCTTGTGCCCAGATGGGCCCTCCGCCTCGCCGACGATAAGCACTTTGGCAACACTTTTCAGTCCATGCTCAATCGCCTGTTCGGTCCATTCATCGCTGGATTTGTCGCGCCAGATCACGATCCGCCCATCCGGTTCGATCACTTCATCAAACAGCCGCATCTTGGCGGCAAAATAATCCTCCATCGTGCCGTGATAATCGAGGTGATCGCGGCTGAAATTGGTGAACGCACATGCGCTTACCCGCACACCTTCATTGCGGTATTGGGACAGGCCATGGCTGGATGCTTCATAGGCAACATGAGGTCACCCCTTCACGCGCCAAACCGCTCATATTGCTAAGAAATGTTACGATATCAGGCGTGGTAAGACCGGTTGAAACGCTTTCATCCGGCGTGGTCACACCCAACGTGCCAATGCTGGCCGCACGCTCGCCGCACATACGCCAGATTTGCCGGGTCATTTCGGCGGTGGAAGTTTTGCCATTGGTGCCCGTCACTGCGACAACCGTTTCAGGCACAGGGCTGAAAAAGCCGCGCGCCAAATGCGCAAAGGTCTGCCGCGGCTCTTTGCTTGGCACATGCAGGGCATTTGCCACTTGCGCCTCGGGCCGGGCAACCACAGCGATAGCGCCCGCTTCAACCGCGTCGCTGATCACCTCTTCGGCATTGAAAGTCGCGCCGCGAAACGCGCCGAAGACGGTGCCGGGGGCAACCTTGCGGTGATCGATGGCAAAACCTGTCACGCGCGCATCACCTGCGCGCGCGCGTTCAAGTCCCATGTCCAGCCCAGCCTGATCCATCAGCGCCGCCAGCTTCATTTGCGCCCCTCCACCAGATAGCGAAGGTCAGAAATATCAACATCGCGCCGATTGTCGGGCCGCACGCCCAGAATGGGCGCGATCCGAGGCACCAAGCGCCCAACGATAGGCGCAGCGTTAAATGCGGCGGTGCGCTGGTAAGAACTCGCCGCCGTGCCGCGCGGTTCATCCAGCACAATCACGATCACATAGCGCGGCTGATCCATTGGGAAGGCCGCAGCGAATGAGGAAACGAGCGAGGTTTTCCGGTAGCCGCCTTTGCTCGCCTTTTCCGCAGAGCCCGTTTTGCCCCCGACCCGGTATCCGGGCGCATCGGCATTGCGGCCTGTGCCGTACATCGAAATCATACGCAGCAATTGCCGCATGCGCGATGAGGTAGAAGATTTGAACACTCGCCGCCCGCGCGGCACATCTTCGGGCGCAAGCTTGTGCAAAGTCGCAGGCCGCCAGATGCCGCCATTCACCATCGCTGCATAAGCATTGGCAAGGTGCAGCGGTGTCACAGCAAGGCCGTGGCCATAGCTGACCGTCATATTGGTCAGCTTGCTCCATTTGCCGCGCGGCCAGATCGGCTGACCTTTGGCGGGCAATTCAATGTGAGGACGCTGATCCATGCCCAGATCAATCATCGATTGGCGCAGCTTTTCAGGACCAAGCGTGTTTGCAACGCGCGCGGTGACTGTGTTCGACGAATAGACGAGCGCTTGCGGCACATTCAGCGCCGCGCCTTTGGGCTTCAAATCGCGTATCTTACGCCCCGACATTTCCACTGTTGAGGCATCCCAGGCCTTGCCCATATTGCGCACCACCCCTGCATCAATGGCAGCCGCGATGCTGACGGGTTTGAATGTCGAACCCAGCTCGTAAACCTGATTGGTGACGCGGTTCATCATATTGGCCTGACCTTCCGCATCAATCCGGTTGGGATCGAAATCAGGCAAGGAGGCAAGCGCCATGACCTCGCCTGTATCAACATCAAGGATAATGCCTGCCGCGCCCAGCGCATTGGTCGCGAGCATGCCGCGCCGCAATTCATCTTCAAGCGCCCCTTGCGCGCGCACATCAATCGACAGCGCGGTGGGCTGATCGCGAAGATCGGGATCGGACAATTGCTCGTTCAGCACCTGCTCCATCCCCAGACGCCCGGTATCATCCGATGCGACATAGCCCAGCACATGCGATGCCAGCGACCCTTGCGGATAATGGCGATCGGTTTCGCGCGGGATTTGCAGCGCGATCTCGCCCAGGGAATACACTTTGTTCGCATCTTCCGGCAGGACGCGGCGGCGCAGATATCCCGCTTTGCCAGATGCAAGGCGGCGCGCGGTGCGGCGTTCGTTTATGGCCGGGAAAATCGCTTTCAAAGATGCAGCGATGTCGTCAGGCTCTCCCACCAAAGGCGCACCTTCATCGCCCATCGCCTTGGGATCAAACCACAAGGCATAGGCGGGAAAGGCACGGGCCAGCGGCTTGCCATTGCGGTCCGTGATCTCGCCGCGCGCAGGCAGCAATTGTTCAGCCAGGCTTGATTGCACCGGCGTGTGACCAGCAAAGCCAAGATAAGCGATCCGCAGCAAAGCCGCCGCCGCCACCATCGTGAACACAATTGCGATCCACAAAACGCGCCACCGCGCCGTCAACAAGGAACGATAACGCAGATGCACCAATTGGATGCGGCCCGCCTCAATCGCTGGACGGGGCGCTGCAAAAGCGCTCATTCGGCGACCTCACGCGAAAGGGCGCCGTCATCAATCAGCGGGGTTTGCGCATTGGCGGCGCGGATGGGGGAAGCTTCGATCAGGAAATTGCCAAAGGCTTCAGTAAAAGCTGCGCCCGGATCGGCGCTCGCCACATTTGCCGAGGCAAAAGTGATCGGCTCGCCCGAAACGGGCGATACCATCTGAGCGGTTTCGCTTGGCCGCGCATCGCCGCTCTCACCCAGATCGGCGCGG
Organism: Erythrobacter sp. JB1-15; assembly: GCF_057365035.1. Lineage (NCBI taxonomy): Bacteria > Pseudomonadati > Pseudomonadota > Alphaproteobacteria > Sphingomonadales > Erythrobacteraceae > Erythrobacter > Erythrobacter sp. JB1-15. The sequence continues at coordinate 2,151,143 of NZ_CP200295.1, read as the reverse complement.
GCTACGCGCACGGGGCTTGGCGCTTCGGGACCGGCGGGTTGACCCAGGCTTGCCAATTGGCGCTGGTGATCGAAATATTGATCTGCGCGCGGCGCTTCATAACCAAATTCAATCCGGTTCCAATTGGCAAGCTGGCGCTGACTGGCGCGCGCTTGCAATTCGGTTTCCAGCATCAAGGTTTGCCGCTCGAGCGCGACAATCTTGCGTTCGGCCAGTAGCACCGCACTCTTTTCAGCCATCGCGCTGATCGAAAGCAGAGCAAACAGCCCCACACACATAGCCAAAGCTGCAACCCAGCCAATTTGGCGTTTTCTTGCATCGGTGACGATCATGCGGCGGCTCCTTGTGGGAGGTTTGCGGGGGCGGCGGTGCGAATGGCGGTGCGAAGGATGGAGGAACGTGCGCGCGGATTGCGCTCCAGCTCTGCCTCACTCGCGCGGATCGCTTTGGATAGCTTTGCGAAAGTTGGCGGCGGTCCGGGCACTTCGCCGGGCAAATGGCGCGACACCGCCCGGCCTGCACCCGATGATTCGCGCAGGAACCGTTTGACGATCCTGTCTTCAAGGCTGTGAAAGCTCACAACAGCCAGAACCCCGCCCTCTTTAAGCAAAGCCTGCGCTGCAAGAAGCCCTGCGCGAAGTTCGCCCAGCTCATCATTCACATGTATGCGAACGGCCTGAAAACTGCGCGTGGCGGGGTCTTTCTTGTCATGCGGCTTATACCCCAAAGCGCGGCGGACCACGCGGGCAAGATCGCCGGTGGTCTCTAACGGGCGCGCTGCCACAATCGCGCGGGCGACGCGGCGCGACTGGCGCTCTTCGCCGTAATCATAAAGGACATCGGCAATCGCGGCTTCATCGGCGCTGTTGAGGAAATCCGCTGCACTTTCGCCCTGCTGGCTCATCCGCATATCGAGCGGGCCGTCTGATTGAAACGAAAAGCCGCGCTCTGACTGGTCGAGCTGCATGGAAGACACGCCGATATCCATCACCACGGCATCGACCGCCTGCACCCCTGCATCCGCCAATTCCGCCTGCATGTCGGAAAAACGGTGGGGGTGCAGCGACAATTGACCGCCTGCGCTCGCCGCCATGCCCGCCCCATCGCGAATGGCATTGGGATCGCGGTCAAATGCGTAAACGCGCGCACCCTTATCGAGCAGCGCCGCGCTGTATCCGCCTGCACCAAAGGTCGCATCCACCACGGCCATGCCGGGCACTGGCGCAATGGCCGCGATCACTTCATCAAGCAGGACAGGGATGTGGAGCGCGCTCATTTCTTTGCGCCCTTGGCTTTTGCTTTGGCCGCAGCCTCGCTCAATTGCTTGCGGCAGGCGGCTTGCGCTCCCTTGAAATCAGGCCCCATTTTGGCGAGCTCTTCGGGGTTCCAGATGAGAAAGAAGTCGCCTGCCCCCTGGAAAAACAGCCCATCTTCGATCTTGCCCAGATCCCGAATGTAATCAGGCATCACAAAGCGGCCGCTGTCATCAAACGGGAGCTGTTCAAACCCGAACAATTGCTGCGCGCGCGTGTCGTAATCAAATTCGGCATTGTTCATGCGAATGGCGCGCTCTTGCTCATCGTCGAGCTTTTGCTGAAGTTTTTCAATGCGTGAGACACCAAACCCGATAAGGCAATCGAGCTTGTCATGAGCAGCAATGCACAGCGTCTTGGCCCCGCCGGAGCTTTCCTTCAGCTCTTTGCGCAAAGCCGGCGGCAGCACAAAACGGCCCTTATCGCCTGCTGGCGAAAAAGCGTTACCGCTATATGCTCCCAAACCCGACACCTGAACAATTCCCCGTATACCCTTGTGCGGCCCCACCTTTTGCCGCATTCACCTCACCGCGACACACCTTCCCCGCTGCCGCCCCCGCGCGAACGGAGGCAGCGCGCCAATCCATAGAGGCGGCGCGAGGCAAACAGATGTGTTTGATGGAACCCGGTAATATCCGGGAACTAGGCGGGTGAAAAGGGGTTTTCGCGGGAAATCACGGGATTAGATGGTAAATATTTGATTTACCTATATTTCATCTTGTGAGTAATTGGTGATGAATCCCCCAATCACCCGGACATTCCCTTAATTTCCCCACAAAACGATCTGATTTCGCGAGAAATTTGGCTCCGAGTCCCGGCTGCTACATGGCCGCAGCAGGCATTTCCCGCAATTTCCCCAAATTGGATCATTGAACGCTCGCAAAAGCATATCGTAGCACTGCCGTCATGGCTTCAAGGTTTTCGCCTGCCAGGTCGCGCTGTTCGAAAACGGCCGCATCGCCAAACAAGGTGACTTGCCCTTCGCCGACTTTGCATTGTGCAAGATATTCCTTGCCAGTCAACGCGCATCTTGCCGCATCAGGATCGGTGATCCGCCATTTCCAGCCTGTATCAATCGGGATAAGCGTGCGCCCCAGAACGATCTGGTCCGCGCCCACTCCCCCTGCCTCGTCATCGCCCGGACCAGCGCCCCCGTCTTCTGGCGGAGAATACACCACTTCCAGCCCCCACCGCGTAACAACCGGCGGGATCGCATACAGCATGCTGTCAATCGGCCTCACCGGATCGCCAAGCGGCGCATCATAATGCCCCGTTAGCAGCGGATCGAGCGCAATCAGAGCATGCCCGCCTGCCCGCACCCAATCATCCAGCGCAACATTGTCAGAAGGGGTCAAAGCGCGCGGCTGAATGATGGCAATCCGGTCAAGCGAAGCGAGCGGGTCCATTTTGGGCGATGCATCATCAAGGCTCGGCACCGGCGTCAGCGTATCAAGCGGCACCAGATCATAACAGGCAGACAGCGCGCTAAATTGCCAGGATTGCGCGCTTTGGCCGCTGGCCACATCTTCTATGTTTGCATCAATCGACCAGAATACAGGCAGGCTTGTGGTCAGACCAAGAGAGCCAGCGTCGCCTGCAGCTTCGCCTGCATTCTCGCACTCTACCGCCTCTGGCATCGCCGCTTGTGCAGCACTTTCGGCGTGATCGTGCGAATGATCGCCGCTTTGCGAACAGGCGGTGAGCGCGCCCAGAAAAACGGTTGCCAGAATTGATTGCGCGTTCGGGTAAGGGGCGAAGCGGCTGCTCGCCCAGCGGCTTTGGCTAAGGCGCATCAACCGGATCAGTGTCAGCAGTATCAGGAACCACGCCATCTTCGGCAAAGATTGGTTCTTTAAGGGCAGGCTCTTCGGCCGGCTCTTCGGGATCAGCCGGAATATCGGGCACGATGCCTGCATCGGCCAGCGGATCGACCTGCGCGGGTGCTTCTGTGGGTTCGGTTGTGGGCGCGGCGTCGGGCACGGCGGCTTGCTCTGCCAATTCGGCTTGCGTGCCGATAATGCTGGCCAGCCCAACCAGAAGGATCATGGTGCAAATGCCCAGCAGCCCTGCGCGCAAACGCTGAGCCGCTTCATCGCGGGTGCCGCCAAGGGGCATGGAATGAGGCGCGTCGCCGCTCATGCCAGCGGCCTCTAACTCCGCCTCATTAATGTCAGCTAAAGCGCTGCCAAACAGTCTGCGTCCTGCCATGTCCCGTGCCTAGCGCGCCATTCCCGGCTTGTCGATCCACTTGGGTCTAAGATAGCTCTAAGCCGGTGCTGTTTGAACAAGCCAATCGAATACAGGCAGGCCTTTTGCCGCCAGCCATTCAGCATTGTACAGCGTCGACAGATAGCGAAAGCCGGAATCGCACAAAATGGTCGCAACCTGCGGGTTCTCAGCGCCTTCGCTCACCAATTGCTGCCCCAGCGCAATCGCGCCTGCCACATTGATTCCGCTCGACAAGCCAAGGCAAAGCCCTTCTTCGCGCAGAAGCTTTTCCACCCAGATCAGGCCTTCTTCGTCAGAGATGCGGAACTGCGTGTCGATGGGCGCGTCTTCCAGATTGGCAGTGATGCGTCCCTGCCCGATCCCTTCGGCAACTGATGATCCTTCGCTTTTCAGCTCACCATGGGCGTAATAATTATACAGCGCCGCGCCGTGCGGATCGGTCAGAGCGATGCGGATATCGGGGTTCTTCTCTTTCAGCCCCATGCCAACGCCTGCAATCGTGCCGCCCGTGCCCGCCGCGCAGGTAAAGCCGTGCAGGTTTCCGCCCGTTTGCTCCCACAATTCGCGCGACGTGCCTTCGATATGGGCGCGGCGATTGGCGACATTGTCGAACTGCCCTGCCCAAACCGCGCCCTCATTCTCCTCCGCCATGCGGCGCGAGACGTGCTGGAAATGCGCAGGGTCTGCATATTTGGTGGGCGGGACCAGAACCAGCTCAGCGCCAAGCGCGCGCAAAGTGTCCATTTTTTCTTTGGATTGATTGTCAGGCATGACGATGATCGTCTTATAGCCAAGCGCATTGGCAACCAGCGCAATGCCAATGCCGGTATTGCCCGCCGTCCCTTCGATCACTGTCCCGCCCGGCTTCAGATCTCCGCGCGCTTCTGCATCGCGGATCATGTAAAGCGCCGCGCGGTCTTTCACGCTGGAGCCGGGATTGGCAAATTCGCACTTGCCCCAAATATCGCAGCCCGCAGCCTTGCTCGGCCCTTCGAGCCGGACAAGCGGGGTGTTTCCAATCAGGCTGAGCGTATCGACGTAAGGTTGAGTTATGTTCATGCCGAACGATTTAGTCGCTGGAACGCGCGCCAGCAAACAAGTTTAATCTTCAGCGGTGATAGTCACTTTCATGCCCGAAAGCTCATCGGTCAGCGGCACCTGGCACGAGAGGCGCGAGGTTTCGTTGCGATGATCGGAGGATTCCAAGAGGTCATCCTCGTCCTCGCTCATTTCCGGCAGTTTGTCGGCAAAAGCGGGATCGACATAGACATGGCACGTCGCGCAAGAACAGCATCCGCCGCACAAAGCCAGCAGTTCATCAAAGCCATTGTCGCGAATGGCCTCCATGACAGTAAGGCCGCTTTCGACCTCAATTTCGCTTGTTTCCCCTTCGCGATTGGTGACGACCAGCTTGGGCATGGGCTTTCAAAGTCCTTTTCGAAACGATTGAGCGCAAGGGTGCGCCCTTGGAATAATGCGCTGCTCAGCTAGGGAGTTCCTTGCAAATTGGCAAGTTAGAGGAATTGAGAGTGGGCCTGACCGCACAAATTATCAAAGCCGAAATGGATGCGCTTGCTGCCCAAGATACCCGCATTGGCGAGGAGTTGGCGCGGATTGGATACCCGGAACCGCGATTGCGGCCGCGCGGATACAAAACTCTGCTGCGCACCATTGTCGGCCAGCAAGTCTCGGTCGCCGCTGCCAGCTCGATGTGGAACAAGTTGGAAGCAGAATTGGGCGCGGATTTCACTCCGTCCTGCTTGCTCAAACGCGATTTCGATACATTGAGAGCCTGCGGGCTTTCCCGCCAGAAACAAGGCTATGCGCGGTCCTTGTGCGAACTGGTCGAAGCGGGCGCGCTCGATTTTGACGCGATGCCCGAAGACGATGAAGAGGCCACCCAAACCCTGACCCAGATCAAAGGGATCGGGCAATGGTCGGCGGAGATTTATCTGCTGTTTGCAGAAGGGCGCACCGACATCTGGCCGGCTGGCGACCTTGCCGTGCAGGAAGGCGTTAAGCGCCTGCTGGACCTTGAAGAACGCCCCAACGAAAAAGAATGCCGCGCGCACGGCGAACAATGGCGCCCGCACAGGGGCGCAATGGCGATCTTTACCTGGCATTTTTATGCCAACCCTGCCCTGTGAAGCAGCGTAACGCGCCCGACCAACGGCATATCCGCTCGACCAAGCGCGCTTGCGATGGGGCATCAAAATTGTATTACTGGGGCAATACACTGGCTGCCCGATTTCTGGGGCCTGTGTTCACATCTTGAATAAAAGGGGCCCCCCGCCAATGTTCAGTCTTTCACACCCTGCGCGCCTGTTTGTCACCGCTGCCACTGCCTGCGCGCTTACCGTGCCAAGCGTCGTATCAGCCGACAGCCATGCGCAATCCGAAACCGGAGCATCGATGACCCATTCCCAAGCCGCCGCCCCCTTGATCCCGCGCGATGCGCTGTTTGGCAATCCCACCAAAGCGCAAGGGCGATTGAGCCCGGATGGCACCATGCTGAGCTGGCTTGCTCCCAAGGACGGCATTCTCAACATCTGGGTTGCGCCGCGCGATAATATGGCCGCTGCCAAAGCGATCACCAGTTCAACAGACCGCCCGATCCGCGATCATTTCTGGGCTCCCGATGGGAAAAGCGTCGGCTACATTCAGGACAAGGGAGGCGATGAAAACTTCCTCCTGTATAAAATCGATATCGCCAGCGGCGAAGAAACCTTGATGACCCCGTTTGAAAACACGCGGGTTCAAATCGTCGGCGCGTCCGAAACGATCAAGGACAAGATCCTGATCGGGGTCAACAATCGCAATCCGCAATTCCATGATATCCACCTGCTCGATATCAACACCGGCGAATTGGAGCTGGTCTATCAAAATGACAGCTATGCCGGGTTTATGGCTGATGACACGCTAACTTTGCGCATGGCGTTTCGCCAGAATGCCGAAGGCGGGACGGATTACTTCAATGTCGCAGATGGAAAGGTGGAGGAAGCCCCGTTTGAAACCACCGCGATGGAGGATCTCGCTGACGACATCGCCAGCAGGCTACACAACCGATGGATCGGTCCTCTATTGGCTCGACAGCCGGGGTCGCAACACCGCTGCCTTGTTTGCACAGGACACCGCAACCGGCGAAAAGACCATGATTGCCGAAGATGACAAGGCCGATCTGGGCGGCACAATCCGCGATCCCAAAACCGGCGTGGTCGAAGCCTATTCGGTGAATTACCTCAAAAACACCTGGACCGCGATTGACGATGATATCGGCGCGGCTCTGGCATTCCTTGATGGCGAATTGGAAGGCGATTTCGGCATTTCCAGCCGCACTGATGACGATCAGACATGGATCGTTTGGAACGACCCGCTGACAGCGCCATCGCAAACCTTCATCTATGACCGGGCGGCCGGCACGCTCACCCCGTTTTACACCACAAGGCCAGAGCTTGAAGGCGCACCATTGCAGCCCATGCACCCGGTTGAGATTGCCAGCCGTGATGGGCTGACCCTGCCCTCTTATCTGACCCTGCCGCCGGGCAGCGACAGCGACGGTGATGGCCGTCCTGATAAAGCCGTACCGATGGTTCTGCTGGTTCATGGCGGCCCGTGGGCGCGCGATGATTACGGCTTTTCCAGCGGCGTCCAATGGCTCGCCAACAGAGGGTATGCGGTGCTGCAAACCAATTTCCGCGGCTCGACCGGCTTTGGCAAAGACTTCCTCAATGCAGGCAACAAGCAATGGGGCCTAAAAATGCATGATGACCTCATTGATGCGACCGATTGGGCCATTGCAGAAGGGATCACGAGCCCTGATCAGGTTGCGATCATGGGCGGTTCTTACGGCGGTTATGCGACGCTTGCCGGGCTTACCTTTACGCCTGAAAAGTTCGCCTGCGGGGTTGATATTGTCGGCCCGTCGAACCTTGAAACGCTGCTTGGCACCATTCCGCCTTATTGGGCGCCGCTGGTGAAGATTTTCCATGAACGCATGGGCGATCCGAACACCGAAGAAGGCCTCGCTCTGCTCAAAGCGGCCAGCCCGCTTTACAAGGCGGATGAAATCACCAAGCCGCTGCTTATCCTGCAAGGCGCCAACGATCCGCGCGTCAAGCAATCGGAAAGCGACCAGATCGTAGGCGCAATGAAAGAGGCAGGCGTGCCTGTCACCTATGTGCTGTACCCGGATGAAGGCCACGGTTTTGCCAAGCCGGTGAACAACATCGCCTATACCGCGATCACTGAAAACTTCCTCGCCAGCTGCCTTGGCGGACGGGCAGAACCCATCGGCGACACGGTGGCCGATTCCAGTGCCGAAATCCTTGAGGGAGCAGAGCACGTCCAAGGCCTTACAGAGGCTCTGGGCGGTTAAGCGCTCTTAAAATAATTCGCGCTGACAATGATGTCAGTTGCTGACAAGGTACGCGCGCATGGCTAGAGCTTTGCGCGCGTACTTTATTGGGGAGAGGGATCATATGAGCGCGACTAACCAGCGCCGAGCAATTTTCATCAGCGGCGGAGCATCGGGCATTGGCCGAGCCATCGCGCAGCATTTTGCCGAGCGCGGCTGGTTCGTTGGGATCGGCGATGTGAATGAAGCCGGGATGGAGGACACGCTCGGCCTGATTGAGGGGGGCTTTAAATACATGCACATCCTTGATGTGCGTGACCGGGATGAATGGGACAACGCCTTGCAAGCTTTCAGCGTGGCAGCCGGCGGTCGGGTGGACGTGGTTGTCAACAATGCCGGTATCGGCACTGGCGGGCCAATCCACGAATTGGGCAAGGATGAGATTGACCGCTGCGTCGATATCAACATTCGCGGCGTGCTGTATGGCGCGCAGGCGGCCTATGCGCATCTGTTCAAAACCGCGCCGGGGTCTTGTCTTGTCAATATTGCAAGTGCCGCAGGCATTGTGGGCGGCACGGGAATGAGCGTTTACAGCGCCAGCAAATTTGCAGTGCGCGGCATTGCCGAAAGTCTGGATGCGGAATGGGCGCCCGATGGCATCAAATCCTGTTCGATCTGCCCCAGCTTTATTGAAACGCCCCTTCTCGAAGGGACAGGGCATCGAAAATCCAACGAATCCGTGCGCAGCCGGGTTCAATCTGCCGGATTGGAGATTACACCGGTAAGCGAAGTCGCCGCGACCGTGTGGGATGCGGTTCACGGCGAAGACCTGCATTATCTGGTCGGCAAGACAGCCCGGAAAATCAACTTTGCCAAAAAATGGATGCCGGGCCGCGTGCGCAAACAGCAGCGCGACAGCGCCAGCCTGCTGGGCCGTTAGGAAGGCAAGCCCGCGCTTTCCTACACAGGCCCGCGCAGATTATAAGCGGCGCGGCTCTTTGACATTGTGGCGGTATGGGATGCGGTTTTTTGGTTGATCGCGAGGCGTTCAGGGCGGCAAATCCAAAAGGTTACACTTGGGCTCACCCGAAATTCAAAATGCACCCGGTTTTTCAGGTGTTTGCGGCGACGACCAAATTTTGCAAAAACCCCCGTGAGCGTAACAGGTCTCCCCGGTTGCAGGCCGGTTCAGGCGAGCTTTGCGATGGCTTTCACCATATTGACATCGCGCTGTGACACGCCGCCTGCATCATGGGTGGTGAGAGTGATCTCAACCTTGGCATAGACGTTGAACCATTCAGGGTGATGATCCTGCGCCTCTGCCAACAGCGCAACGCGGCTCATAAAGCCCCAGGCTTGCGAGAAATCATCAAACTGGAATGTGCGGGTAATCGCTTTGCCTTCGCGAGCGTCTTCCCATTCGGGATTGTCAGCCAAAAGGCGCGCCCGTTCCTCAGGCGTGAGTTCGGCTACAGATACCATGGCAGATTGCTCCTGTGAGTGCGTGTGTGCGTGGTTGTGTGCGAGCGGGGTTAGCAGCGGTTGTTTGCAGGCCCGCTTTTGCCTAACGCGCATAGCGATGCAAGTGTCTTTGCCACCATCCCTCACCGCGCATGCCCTCGCCTGTCGGCGCGGGGATCGCTTGCTGTTCCGCGCGCTGGCGATGGACCTGCGCGCAGGCGATGTGCTCCATGTGACCGGAGCCAATGGCACGGGCAAGACGACATTGATGCGCGCTTTGGCAGGGCTGCTTACCCCTTTTGCAGGCCATGTCGAAAACGAAGGCGCGATCGGGCTGCTGGATGATCGCCCCGCGCTTGAGCCTGAATTGCCCTTGGGTAAAGCGCTCGCCTTTTGGCAAAAGGTGGATGGCTGCCTGGACCCGGTGGCAGCGATTGAAACGCTGGGGCTGGAGGCTTTGTTGGAAGTCCCGGTGCAATACCTGTCAACCGGGCAGACCAAGCGGGCAGCCCTTGCCAGCCTGGTCAATCGCGCGGTTCCGATCTGGCTGCTGGACGAACCGCTGAGCGGGCTTGATACAGCCGCGATTGCGCAGGTCACGGCGTTGATTGAAAACCATGCGGCACATGGCGGCATTGCAGTGATCGCCTCGCATCAGGAACTTGCGATTGGCGCCCTGCAAACCCTCGCGATAGAGGATTTCGCGCCGTGATCGCAGCCTTGCTCAAACGCGACCTTGCCCAATTCTTGCCCTTTGCAGGCAGCGGGGCGGCGCTTCCAGTGGTGTTCTTCCTGGCCGTCGCGATGCTTTACCCCTTTGCGGTCGGACCAGATGGTGATTTGCTTGCCCAGACAGGCGGCGGGGTTGTGTGGATCGCGGCGCTTCTCGCGGCAATTCTGCCCGTTGAACGATTGGTGCGCGCCGATATAGAACGCGGCGTTTTTGACCAATTGCGCCTGCGCGGTATGGCTGAAGAGACGATAATGGCAGTGCGCCTTTTGGCCCATTGGATGAGCTTTGGCCCGCCATTGGTGCTCGCCGCTTTCCCCGCTTCTGCGCTGCTGGGGCTGGATGGGGCTACCTTGCATCTGGTTCTCATCGGCTTGCTCGCGGGCACTCCGGGGCTTGCAGCCATCGGATTGATGATCGCGGCCCTGACTGCCAGCCTGCGCGCGGGCGCGGCGTTATCGGGCTTGCTGCTGATCCCGCTGGCATTGCCGATCCTGATCTTTGGCGCAGGCGCGCTCGCACGGCAGGATGTCGCAAGCTTGGGTTTCGCAGGCGCGGTCTCGCTTGGCCTGGTTGCTATAACCCCCTTCGCAGCAGGCGCCGCAATCAGAGCCGCGAGAGAAGCCTGACATGCGCGCGCCAGAAAGACATCGCCGGGCCAATATCCTGATGAGCCAGATCGCAGCCACGCTGCTGGTGTTCACGATCACTGCATTCGCTGTGAAAGCCATCGTCCATCCCGAAGTGCAGGCGCGTTATATCCCTATCGTCATTCTGCACGGGGTCCTTATGCTGACATGGCTTGCGCTGCTCGTGATCCAGCCGATGCTGGTTTTGACCAAGCGGATGCGGTGGCACCGCGGGCTTGGCAGCGCATCAATTGCTCTGGTCGGCGCGATGGCTGCGTCAGGTGCGATTATCGCGGTCAACATTGGTAGGGAGTTGGACCGGCCCGAAGTCACCGTGGTAAACATCGCCGCCTTTGTGACCTTTCTGCCGCTCTATTTCGTGGCGGTGAATTACGCTCGCGCAAAGAAAACGCACCAACACCGACAAGCTATGCTGATCGCAACGTTGGCACTCATGACACCCGCCTATGCGCGGGTGGTGCAAGTGCTGGATCTGCCAGACCCTGTCGCGATTGGTGTGCAAATGCCGATCACAATCGCCATTGCATGCGGGTATGACTGGCTGGTCAAAGGCCACATAACGCGCGAAGTTATCGCAATGCTCGCGTTCTCGGTGGCCGTGATCGCCGTGATGGTGGCGGTGCTGGCGATTTGGTTCTTGTGAGCCGTCAATAAGGCGGCTTGTCGCGTCCCGTCGGGCTTTTGGTGAATATCTCATTCCCGTCTTCGGTGATCGCCAGCGAATGTTCGAACTGAGCCGATAAGGATTTATCACGGGTCACCGCAGTCCAGCCATCGCTCAAAACTTTGGCCCATGGTTTGCCGAGATTGATCATCGGTTCAATCGTGAAGAACATGCCCGGTTTAAGCTCTGGCCCCGTGCCCGCTTTGGATGCGTGCACCACTTCGGGCGCATCGTGGAACAGGCGGCCCAAACCGTGCCCGCAAAATTCGCGCACCACTCCGTAGCGGAACTGCTTGGCATGCGCTTCAATCGCTGCGCCAATATCGCCAAGCCGCGCGCCGGGCTTGGCCGCCTCGATCCCCAGCATCAGGCATTCATAGGTCACGTCAACCAGCCGCTTGGCCTTGATCGAGGGTTCGCCAGCAAAAAACATCCGGCTGGTGTCGCCATGCCAGCCATCCAGCAGGCTGGTCACATCGACATTCAGAATATCGCCTTCTTTCAGGACTTTGTCAGACGGAATACCATGGCAGATCACATGGTTGATCGAAATGCAGCTCGAATGGGCATAGCCGCGATAGCCAAGCGTTGCAGGAACAGCGCCTGCATCCATCATCATTTCGCGCACGCGGGTATCGATGCTTTCGGTGGTCACGCCGGGCTGCACCCAGTCGGCAACTTCATCAAGAATGCGCGCGGACAATTGGCCAGCGCGGCGCATGCCTTCAAAACCTTCTTGCGTGTGCAGTTTGATCGTGCCGTCACGGTAGACGGTGTCGGTGTTTTCTACGAGCTGATATTCTTGCATGCCCACCACATAGCGATGCGTTTGCCAAAATGCGAGAGTTACGGCGCTGCCGCGAACGCTGCACGAAATTCGGGTTTGACTGCGCTCAAAATCGCCTCGGTCACAGGCAAGGTCATCTGATAAGACCCTTCTACATAGGGGCCGGCCACGTAGGGGGCTGCTAGGAACTCGATCCGGTCAAGCTTTTCGCCGCCATAAGACGATACAGAAACCACCATTCTGTCAACGCTGGGGCAGTCGGTGAACTTGCTGCCCTGTGCCGGGTCCAGCCCGCGCCGCTTGCTGCGCTGGGTGTGAAGCGCGGCGCAATAATCACCATAGGCAACATTCTCGAGCGCGGTGGGATCGACAAACATTTCAATTGGGCGAAGCGCTGCTTGCTCCTGCTTGTCCCATAACAGCGCATCAAAACTGGAATTGCCATGCGCCCCGCCTGAATAGAAGTAACGCTCTTGCCCAAGAGAGAGAAACCGCTGCGTATCCGCCATTACTTCCCAGTCTTCAGAATAGGACCGCGAAACGCAGGTGACACAGTCCGAGCCTGCAAATTCCTTGACCGCTTCCTCCCATTCGCTTTTTTGCGCCGCCAAAGTTTTCGCGCGCTGTTCGCTCAGCACCGCGATCAAACCGGGAAAGTCTTCTGCCTCACGTGGCCACTGCGATACAAATTCGCGCCGGGCTTCGCCTGAGATTTCAACGTCAGAAAATTCAAAATCGCTGATATTGCCGGCGCTGTGCGGGGGCATCTGTTCAACCGAGGCGGGATCAGCCAAGGCCGCGCCCGCGCCCGCGCCCGCGCCCATCAAACCCAAACCAAGGCATAGTCCACCCAATAATCCTGCGCGTTTCATCCAAAGCCTTTCACATTTCCAAGTGGCGCGATCAAATTGCCGCGTGACAAGCGGTAAACCTGCACTAATTACAACAATATGACCGATACAGCCGATCTGATCCAACCCGATCGCGGACAAGACGCGACGTCCATTACTCTGACCTGTAAAGATGATTGTGAGGCTCTCCTCAAATCACTGTCTGCGGGCCAGAGAGCTCAGCTTACCGCGCAAAAGTTTGATGGATCACCTGGCCAGGTCGCCATTGTGGGCGATGGGGACGGTTTTTTTGCCGTCGGAGGCGTGGCAAAACCCGATGATCTCTCGCCATTTTGCCTCGCTGCTTTGGCCGATCGCCTGCCCGAAGGCACTTACCGGCTTAAAGACATCGATCCCGGCGCGGCGATGTTCGGCTGGATCACAGCACATTATCGTTTCACCCGGTACCGCGAAGAGGACCACCCAACGGGCAACCGCGTGCTTTTAACAAGCCAGGTTGGCCAGATCGATGCGATCCGGGCCGAGGCTGATGCGGAAATGCTGGTCCGTGATCTCGTCAACACCCCTGCCGAAGATATGGGGCCAGCCGCGTTGGAGGCGGAATGCGAAAAGCTGGCAAGTGCGCATGGCGCTGAACTGAAAACCACCAAAGGCGATGCCTTGGAGCAGGGTTTCCCTATGGTGCACGCAGTGGGCCGGGCCGCTGCCCGCCATCACGCGCCGCGCCTGTTGCACCTTTGCTGGGGTTCCCCAAAGGATCCTGTGCTGGCGATTGTCGGCAAAGGGGTGTGCTTTGATTCCGGCGGGCTCGATATCAAGCCTGCGGCCGGAATGCGTCTGATGAAAAAGGATATGGGCGGCGCTGCCCATGCGATTGCGCTGGCAGGTTTGATTATGGGCGCGGGGCTGAAAGTGCGGCTCCACCTGTTCGTGCCAGCGGTCGAAAACGCCATTTCAGGCCCCGCATTTCGCCCCGGTGACGTGCTGGACAGCCGCAAGGGGCTGTCGGTGGAAATCCACAATACCGATGCCGAAGGGCGGTTGATCCTGGGCGATGCTCTGACCCGCGCGAGCGAGGAAAACCCCGATCTGGTGATCGACTTTGCAACTTTGACAGGCGCTGCACGGGTCGCCCTGGGGCCCGATTACGCCGCGATGATGGCGCGCCGCAATGACACTGCGAATGCTCTGACAGAAGCCGGCAAAGCGCACGGGGATGAACCCTGGCGGCTACCCCTACCCGATGCGTATCGCGAATATTTGCGGTCCGACATCGCTGATATCGTCAATGCGCATTCAAACCCTTATGCAGGCGCGAGCGTTGCAGGACTGTTCCTCGACAGATTTGTGTCCGAAGGCACCGATTGGGTGCATTTTGACACCTTTGCCTGGCGACCCTTTGCCAAGCCTGGCCGTTCCAAAGGCGGCACCGCATATGGCCTGCGGGCAAGCTGGCATATGCTGCAAGCACGTTATGGCTGAAATAGCCATGCCCTTGCTCGCCAGCGTACCTGCCGCTAAGCGCGGTCATGTGCGGGGGCATAAGGAATGAACGAGCAATGGGCAGCGCACGCAGCCAGATGCCAAAATACGAAGTGCCAAATGGGGTGATTGGTCTGAATGGGCCGGTTGAAAAGCCTGCGCCGGGCACCCTGCCCCTGCGCGGCGACCTTGCTCATATGGCTCTGGCCGGCGAACATCTTGCTGCGCATTATGTGATCCCAAACAGCCGGATAATTGGCAAGAATGGCGCAGAATTGCTCCTGCTGCCCAGTGTGGACGCGCAGATTGTTGCTAAAGCCCAGCCGGATAGCACGATCGAAGTGCTCGACACCGAAGGCGACTGGGTATGGGCCTGCATGGGGCCAAAGGGGCCGAGCGGATATTGCCTGAAAGCAGCGCTTGCCCCCCGTTCTGACGCAAGCTAGCGCGCAGTCTTTATGGCAACACGCATTTTCATAGATGGCGCAGCGGGCACAACGGGCCTCGAAATACGCGAACGCCTGGCACAGCGCAGCGAATTTGAGCTGCTGGTGCTTGACGATGCGCAGCGCAAGGATTTGGCCGCGAGAAAAGACGCGCTGCATTCAGCCGACATCGCGGTCCTGTGCCTGCCCGATGATGCCGCGCGCGAAGCCGTCAGGCTGGCGGACGGGTCAGGCACGAGGATTATCGATGCATCATCCGCGCACCGGGTGGCAGATGGCTGGACCTACGGCTTTCCCGAGCTGACTGGCCGCGACAAGATCGCGAATGCCTCGCTCCTCTCTAATCCCGGATGCTATCCCACGGGCTTTCTCGCTCTTGTTGCGCCCTTGGTTCGCAGCGGCCTTCTGCCCGCTGATTGGCCCTACACCGTCAACGCGGTGAGCGGATATTCAGGCGGCGGGAATGCGCTGATTGATCGTTTCGCAAACGAGCCTGACATCGCTTTTCGCGCCTACGGCCTCAATCTTGCGCACAAACATCGCCCCGAAATGAAACTGCACGCTGGACTTAGGTACGAAGTGCTGTTTGCCCCAGCCGTAGTGCCCGCATTTCGCGGTATGTTGGTCGAAGTGCCGCTGCATTTGGGCGCGACGGCAACCAATCCATCTGCTGATGATCTTAAGGCGGCTTTGCAGCAGCACTATGCCGGCTCGAAAGTGGTCAATGTCAGCGATAAAGTGCCGTCCGAATTGCTCCTCAATGAAAATGCGCAAGGCTCAGATGGCATGACGCTGTTCGTTTGCGGCAACGAAGGCGGCTGGAATGTACGCCTGATCGCCCGTCTCGACAATCTTGGCAAAGGCGCATCGGGCGCGGCAATCCAGAACCTCAACATCATGTGCGGCCTGCCCGAAACCACTGGGTTACGGCTCTGACAGACTCGTCCGCGGAGTGCCTCTTGCACAAATTTTAAGCACACATCGCCTGCTTGATGAGCAGTGTTGCTTCCTGCGTCACAATGTTGCTATTTCGCTGGCTGCATCAAGCGATTCCTTGCGCGATTTTGGGCATGGAAAAGGGGGTGCAAGGACCGGATCTTATGAAACGGCACAATTGGCCGGTTTGGCATGATTCTTGGTTAAGAGAGCGTGACAAACCGACCGGTCAAACACCGGCAAGCCTGCTGTCCCACAAGCAGGCCAACAGGCGGGGATCCAAGTGAAGAAGATCGAAGCGATCATCAAACCTTTCAAACTCGACGAGGTGAAGGAAGCGCTGCACGAAATCGGCGTGTCCGGCATCACCGTCACCGAAGCGCGCGGGTTTGGCCGGCAAAAAGGCCACACCGAGCTTTACCGCGGGGCCGAATATGTCGTCGATTTCCTTCCCAAAGTGAAACTCGAAGTGGTTGTCGACGATGACCAGGCCGAACGCGTCATCGAAGCGGTTGCAGGCGCTGCGCAAACGGGCCGCATTGGCGATGGCAAAATCTTTGTCACCCCGATTGAAACCGCATTGCGCATTCGCACAGGCGAAACCGGTGAGGACGCAATTTAGAATACCAATATCCCGCCTGTCCTTCGGGCCGGGCAAACCTCTCAAACCATCTACCAGCTGGAGAATACAATAATGGCTAGCGCAAAAGACGTTGTGAAACAGATCAAAGACGAAGAAATTGAATGGGTTGATCTGCGTTTCACCGACCCCAAAGGCAAATGGCAGCACCTTACCATGGCTGCCAGCGCCATGGACGAAGATGCGCTGGAAGATGGCCTGATGTTTGACGGCTCCTCTATCGAAGGGTGGAAAGCTATCAACGAATCCGACATGATCCTGAAACCGGATCTGAACGCGGTCTATCCTGATCCTTTCTCGGCAACGCCAATGATCTCGATCTTCTGCGATATCGTCGAACCATCCGACGGTCAGCTTTACGCCCGCGATCCTCGCTCAACCGCGAAACGCGCTGAGGCTTTCCTTAAATCCACTGGCATTGGCGACACTGTCTTTGTCGGGCCAGAGCCTGAGTTTTTCATGTTCGATGATGTCCGCTTCGAAGATGGCTATGCCGGCAGCGGCTTTGCGATTGACGATGTGGAATTGCCCACCAACACCGGCAAAGAATACGAAATGGGCAATATGGGCCACCGCCCCCGTGCAACGGGCGGCTATTTCCCCGTCGCGCCCGTTGACAGCGCCACCGATATTCGCGGCGAAATGGTTGCGACCATGATGGAAATGGGCCTCGACATGGACAAGCACCACCACGAAGTGGCCGCTGCGCAGCATGAACTTGGTATTACCTTCTCAACCCTCACCAAAACGGCTGACCAGGTGCAGGTCTATAAATATGTCGTCCAGCAGGTTGCCCACGCTTACGGCAAAACGGCGACTTTCATGCCAAAGCCGATCAAGGACGATAACGGATCGGGCATGCACACCCATATGTCGATCTGGAAAGATGGCAATCCGACTTTCGCTGGCGATGAATATGCCGGACTTTCGGAAACATGCCTGCATTACATTGGCGGCGTCATTAAACACGCCAAGGCGCTGAATGCTTTCACCAACCCGACCACCAACAGCTATAAGCGGTTGGTCCCAGGCTTTGAAGCGCCCGTGCTGCTCGCTTATTCGGCGCGCAATCGGTCAGCGTCATGCCGCATTCCCTATGGTGCGGGTGATAAGGCAAAGCGGGTCGAGTTTCGCTTCCCCGATGCGCTTGCTAACCCATATCTGTCCTTTGCTGCATTGCTGATGGCAGGCATCGACGGGATCGAGAACAAGATCCACCCAGGCGAGGCAATGGACAAAAACCTTTACGATCTGCCGCCAGCTGAGCTTTCGCAAGTTCCCACCGTATGCGGATCGCTGCGCGAGGCTCTTGAAGCGTTGGAGCAGGATCACGAATTTCTGCTGAAAGGCGATGTGTTCTCAATGGATCAGATCGAAGCCTATGCAGAGCTCAAGTGGGAGCAGGTGATGCGGATGGAAACAACGCCGTGCCCGGTTGAGTTCGATATGTATTACAGCGCGTAATTCTTGGCGCATCAGGGGGCGAGGCCTTCTTTTGCGACAGTGAATTCCCAAACTGAGACACAAACAGGCCGCTCGGTGCAAACCGGGCGGTCTTTTTGTTGCGCAATTGACACGCAATTTGCCTGTGTCTTCGCCGCAACATGTGAAACCATTTTCCTACACTGCAAGAATCTGCCTAATAGGTCGGCCTCACCTGCTTTGTTGTGTCTGTGACAGGCCTTGTGACCCCGGCTTGATCCAAACGGCTCTGCAAAGTCTGACCCCATGAGGCAGCCTTATGAAACGCCGTTCCCTTTGCCCAAAACAGCCCACGTCTTCTCTCTTGCCGCAAAAGCGAGGGAGTAAGCATGGCTAGCATTGCCCCCTATCTGGGATTTGCAGAGCGCTTTATTGCGCTGATCGACAAACATCCGCGCCGCGCTGTCATTGCTGTTCCCGTTGTGATGTGCGCGGCGATTGTGGCGCTTGCTTTCTGGCAGGCACCATCACTGATTGGCCTCTACGAAGCGCGCAGCGATCACACTTACCGGATGGAAATCCTGCGCGAAGAACGCGAACGGCGCGCCGAAGTGCACGCCATAAAAGTCGACGAATTGGTGCGTCAGCGATTGCTCGATCTGCGCCTTCGCTCCTCGTCAAGCCGTGCAGTTATTCGGGCGTTGGTGTTTGATGTGGACCAATCTGAACAGGTTGTGGGCATTGTCGATGTGTTTGAAAGCATGGACATCCGCACTGAGGAAACGGGCCTTCGCAATCGCCCCTTCCTCTCACCGCGATCCGGCGCACATTGAATTATATGCTGGCGAGCGACGTTCCGCGCTGTATTGCCCGCAATGTTGAGGACTATGAAGATGGCGAGCTTCAGGCCTTTATGCTCGCTGGCAATCTGAAAGCATCGGTTGCGTGTCCCTTAAGAACGCTGGACGGGCGCCCGATTGGATTGCTGGCTGTCAGTATCCGCACACCGATCGAGCAAAACACGCTGGTGCAGCCGATGACTCGCGACGCTGCGCTGGAATTGGGCGCGATCCTGACCGAGGCCGCCTCTTTCAAATCTGTTATCACCCGCAAACGGGAGACCCCCAATGAACACCCGAGCCCCTGTATTCGACGCTGTCCGCAAATTGTTGGGCCGCGGATTTCGCCGCGATGAAGTGAATGCGCTGGATGATGCGCTTGATAACGCCATGGATTGTGCGGGCGATAAAACCGCAGATTTATTGTCTCAGGACCGTGTAACATGCGGTCCATGTCTCTCAATCGGACCAGACGGAATTGCGCTTATCAAAGCGTTTGAGGGCTGCGAACGCAAACGCCCTGATGGCCGGGTTGAGGCCTATCCTGATCCCGGAACGGGCGGGGAACCGTGGACGATTGGCTGGGGCGCAACCGGTATGGGACTGGATGGCAAACGGATCGGGCCCGGCACTGTGTGGTCCAAGGCTGAATGCGATGCGCGGTTGGAACGCGATCTGGTCCGCTATGCCGATGACGTCGCGCGCGCGATTGGCAAGACGCCGACGACGCAGAGCCAGTTCGATGCAATGGTCAGCTTTCACTACAACACTGGCGCGATTGCCCGCGCGACTCTAACCAAAAAGCACATCGCCCGCGATTACGCAGGCGCGGCGCGCGAGTTCCCGCGCTGGAACAAGGCAGGAGGCCGCGTGATGAACGGTCTGGTCAGGCGGCGTGCGGCAGAACGGAAGCTGTATGAACGTTGAGCTCGCCTGCGGCGCCAATCGGGCCGTGCAGGGCTAAACCTAAATCGTCTTGCTGGGTTTGAACGGAGCGCTCTGCCCGTCTTTGCTGAGGCCCTTGGCAAGATCATCCACGGCAGCTTTGCGCGGTGCGGTGGCCTCTGCGATCAGGCGGGTTTGCTCCTCCGCGTCCATCCGTTTCCACCCATCGCGCGTGAGCGTTTCGAGCGGGCGATAACGGACCTTGTACTGCATCCGCGGTGACCCATCGACCCAATAGCCAAGGTAGACAAACGGCAACCGGTCCATCGCAGCGCGGCGGATGTGGTCCAGGATAATGTAATTGCCCAATCCCGCGCGCCCTTCGTGAGAAGGGTCGTAGAACGAGTAGATCATCGAAAGCCCATCGCCCTGACGATCCGTCAGACATGCGCCGATCAGTTTGCCCTGCTCCCCGCCAACGCCCGGTTCGCGGTATTCAACCAGAGTGCTGGTAACAGGAGTGTGTTCGACCATATCGGCATAGTCGAGCTCGTCCATGGCAGACATGCCGCCATCCGGGTGGCGGACAGCGAGGTATTTGGACAAAAGCTCAAACTGTTCATCGGTTGCCCAAGGGCGGCATTCGGTCACAACAAGATCGGAATTGCGTTTGATGTCGCGTTTCTGCGTGCTGGATGGTTTGAACTCGCTGGCAACAACACGGACCGAAATACAAGCCTGACAATCAAGGCAGCTGGGACGGTAAGCAACGGTTTGACTGCGGCGAAATCCGATCCTGCCAAGCGCCTCGTTCAGCTGATCGGCATGCGCGCCTTTCAGTTCGGTGAAGACCTTGCGTTCCTGTTTGCCCGGCAGATAGGGGCACGGCGCAGGGCTCGTAACAAAGAAGCGGGGAAAGCGGATTGGGGCCGTCACGGGTAAAAGTCGGTCCTATCTTGCGAGAGAATCGCGGGGAAATCGTTAAGATCAGGTTATGCCTGCTCCACCCTCGCGGTAAAAGACCCTTAACCATGAAACAGGGTGAATAATGTCTTACTTTGCACAATGCCGAGGGCCGCAAGGGCCAAAGCGGAGCAATCTGGGACGATGCGCGCAGCATTTGTGAAACGCAGGCAGGTAAAAGCCCCTATCTCAGCCCTAAGCTTTCAGCCGAAGATCAATTCAGCTCCACCAGTTCAACCGCGTAATTCTTGGCACGCAAAGCGCTGACCAATTGTTCCACCTGGCTGGCATCACGCGCTTCGCACTCGATATCAGTGATAAGGCCTTTCGCAGGGAGCGTGGTAAAAATACGCTGATGATAAATCTCGATGATGTTGACATTGTGATCATCGAACAATCGCATGACCTTGAATAACGCGCCGGGCCGATCCTGCAATGTCACCCGCAAGCGCGCGAGCCTCCCTTGCCGGGCCAAATCGCGCAGCAGCACATTGGCGAGCAAACGCGTATCGATATTGCCCCCACACAAAACGAGACCGATTGTTTTGCCCTTGAACCGTTCAGGGTTTGAAAGGACCGCAGCAAGGCCCGCAGCCCCTGCGCCTTCGACGACGGTTTTCTCAATCTGGAGCAGGAGAGAAACCGCCTTTTCAAGCGCTGGCTCGTCCACCAGCAAAATATCATCGACGCGTTCTTCAATCACTTTGGCTGTGAACGCGCCGGGACGTTTGACCGCAATACCTTCGGCCAGCGTGTCGCCCCCGCAATCGCGATCTTCACCCTTGATGCGCGAATACATGCTGGGGAACAGCCCTGCCTGTACGCCAACAACCTCAATATCGGGATTGGTCGAGCGTGCCACAGTAGCCATGCCAGAGATCAATCCGCCTCCGCCGATGGGAGTGACGAGACAATCTAGATCCGGTTTTACGTCCAGCATTTCAAGAGCGACTGTGCCCTGCCCTGCAGCAATCAGCGGATCATCAAAGGGATGGATGAATGTAAGCCCCCGTTCCCCTTCCAATTGGCGCGCATAAGCGTGCGCATCGTCAAAGGTCTCTCCTTCCAAAACGACATTACCGCCAACGCTTTCTGTCTGCATCACTTTAACGGTTGGCGTGGTGCGCGGCATCACGATGGTGACGGGAACCCCCAGCCGCGTGCCGTGGTAAGAAAGCCCTTGGCTGTGATTTCCAGCCGATGCAGCGATGACGCCGCGCTGCTTTTGGTCCTCGGTGAGGTGCAGCAACGCATTGAGCGCGCCGCGTTCTTTGTAGGCTGCAGTGAATTGCAGATTTTCAAACTTTAACCAAACCTCAGCTCCGGTTATCTCGGACAAGGTTATCGAGTGCATCATCGGCGTTTTGACAACCGCACCGTCGATCCGTTCGGCCGCAGCGCGCACGTCATCTATCGTAAGGTCTGAAGGGATCGCAGCGCTTTCGCGCAGGCCGGATTGGGGGGCTTCTTGTGCAGTCATATCGCCGCCCGGTTACGCGCTCAAACGCGCCAGAGCAAACCCTATCGGTTGGCAAGCTTTGGATAAGACTCTAGGCACCAACTCCATGAGCAGATTGAAAACAGTCGCCTTCATCGGCCTCGGGGTCATGGGCGGTCCGATGGCCGGGCATCTCGCACGAGCGGGACATTACGTGCGCGCTTTTAACAGGTCGGCGAAACGCTCTTCTGCCTGGCAAAAAGCTTGGCAGGATGAGGGTTTTGAAATCGCGATGCCTGCAACACCGGCTGAGGCGGCAGCGGGCGCCGACATAGTCTTTACCTGCGTTGGTAAAGACGAGGATGTCGATGAAATCACTCGGGGCCCAGCAGGGATATTCGAAGAGATCGGCAAAGGCGCAATGCTGGTCGATCACACCACGACGTCGGCAGCGCTTGCCCGCAGCCTCGCGGAAGAATGCGAAAAACGCTCCATCGAATGGCTTGATGCGCCGGTGAGCGGGGGCAGGCTGGCGCTGAAAGCGGGCAGCTCGCAATCATGTGCGGCGGTACTGATAAAGCTATGGAGCGCGCGCGTCCCGTTATGGAAAGCTATGCCAAGGCCATCACGCATGTGGGTCCGGCGGGTTCTGGCCAAACCGCCAAAATGGCCAACCAAATGTGCATTGCAGGGATCCTGGGCGGCTTGTCCGAGGCTGTGCGATTGGCGCAGGGCGCAGGCCTCGATCTTGAGAAGACCTATGATGCCATTTCAGGTGGTGCCGCGCAAAGCTGGCAGATGGACAATCGCTGGGCCACGATGACAGCCGGCACATTTGATTTTGGCTTTGCAATAGACTGGATGCGCAAGGATCTGGGCTATGCCCTTGATGAGGCAAACCGGCTGGGCCTGTCCTCCCCTATTACCGCTTTGGTCGATCAGTTTTATGCTGATGTTCAGGCGCAGGGCGGCAACAGACATGACACCAGTGCGCTCATCACACGGCTGGCCAAATCGACGATACAGGATTGATTGACAATGCAAATGTTCTCTCGCGCGGTGGCATCATTGGCGGCGGCACTTCTATTCGGTGTCTCCTCCACTGCCAACGCTGACACTTTGGTCGATAATGTTGACGGGATCACCATCGCTGAGGGCGGCAAAGTCAAGCGGTTCACAGGCCTTGTATTTGATGATGACGGGCGCATCACTCAGGTTCTGGAGCGCGCTGAAGAGCGGCCCAGCACCGATTTCGCCGTCGATGGAAAAGGTCAGGTGATGCTGCCGGGCATGATCGATGCGCATGTGCATGTGATGGATATCGGCTTTGCCGCACTCACACTCGATTTGTCTGACACAAACAGCCTCGAAGATGCACTGGCCAAAATTAAGCAATTTGCCGAGGACAATCCGGGGCGGCCCTGGATTTTGGGTCGCGGTTGGAATCAAGAGAAATGGGGGCTGGGCCGTTTCCCTACCGCCGCCGAACTCGACAGTGTGGTCGCAGATCGGCCTGTGTGGCTGGAACGCGCCGACAATCACGCCAATTGGGCCAACAGCCTCGCCATGCAACGCGCCGGGGTCACGGCGGCCAGCAAAGACATCGAGGGCGGCCGGATCGTGCGCGACGTCGCGGGCAATCCCACCGGGGTATTTATCGACAATGCGATTAAGCTTGTCGGAGAAAGCGTCCCCACGCCTCGCCCTCAGGACCGTGATGCCGCCTTCGCCAAAGCGCAGGAAGTGTTGCTCGCCAGAGGTGTGACCGCGGTCGCTGACATGGGTACGCCGGTGGTCGATTGGCAGACGTTTCGGCGTGCGGGCGATCTAGGCTCCTTGAAAATCCGGATAATGGCCTATGCGGACAGCATTGAGGCGATGGAATTGATCGGTGGGCCAGGCCCTACCCCCTGGCTTTATCGCGACAAATTGCGGCTTTTGGGCGTGAAGCTATACTTGGATGGCGCGCTGGGATCACGCGGGGCTGTCTTAAAGGAACCATACGAAGACCAACCCGGCACGCGGGGCCTGCCGCTGCTAACTCCAGCGCAATTGCGCAACCGGATGAGCCGCGCTGCGCTCGATAATTTTCAAACGGCAGTTCACGCGATTGGCGATGCGGCAAATGCCGATGTGCTGCTGGCGATCGAGGAATTGGCAGACACCTATAAAGGCGACCGGCGTTGGCGCATTGAGCATGCCCAAATTGTTGATCCCGCCGATCTTGCAGCGTTTGGCAAGCATGGGATCATCGCGTCAATGCAGCCATTGCATCAGACATCGGACCGCGAAATGGCAGAAGCGCGCCTTGGGCCTAATCGCTTGGGCGGCGCCTACGCATGGCGCAGCGTTCTTGCCAAAGGCGGGCGGCTGGCTTTCGGGTCAGACGCTCCAGTGGAATTGGCTGACCCATTTGCGGGCATTGCTGTTGCAATCAGCCGGACCGATGAAAACGGTGAACCTTTCGGCGGCTGGCGCGCAGAAGAAGCTGTGAGCCGCGAAGACGCCTTGCGCGCTTTCACCGCTGATGCGGCATTTGCAGGTTTTGCCGAGGGTCGATTTGGCAGGCTTATCATCGGAGAACGCGCCGATTTTCTGCTCGTTGATCGCGATCCAATGCTTTCCACACCGCGCGATATCAGAGCAACTCAAATCAGCGAGGTCTGGGTGGGCGGCGTCCGGGTTCTTCAGCAATAGGGCGAGCTTTGCGAGGGCGATTAACAGCCGTTAAGCGGGGCTTGCGCTCGTTAAACAATTCAGCTGGTCTTCTTAATAACACGGTTTGAACAGTTTTGGGTCGGCACGTTCACCTTTTCGTCATACTTGGCGTGCAAGTGCGTTGCGCGAACTTAAGCAAATCATGGTTTCTTTTGTCTGACTGATGCGATTGATGCAATTGTGCAACTGCACAAAAAAACTTGCTCCGATTTGGCATGGAATTGGTCCGAAACTGGCTGAACTCGTTTAAGGTTTTAGAATTGCACCATATTTTTGACAGCCCTCAATATGGTGCATCACAAAAAGAGGGTTGTCACAATCGTCGGGCAAGTCTATTTGAAACCTGGCAACACAAGAACGATCTCAATAGGAGACCACTAAATGAAGATCCGCAATCTCGCTCTGGCGACAGCAGCTATTTCGCTTGCTGCTACGCCGGCTATCGCAGAAGCCGCGTTTGAGCGTTCGACCGCACCGGTCGAAGGTGAAAGCGGTCTCGAAGGCGGCTCTGGCATCATCATCGCTGTTTTGGCGGCTGCTGCTGTTATTGCCGGTATCATCATCGTTGCTGACGATGGTGACGACGAGCCGACAAGCCCCTGAGGGTTTTGACGAACCAATTGAAAGAGGCTCCTTTTTGGAGCCTCTTTTTTTGTCCAAAATCCGCGCGCTAAGCTATTGGCGCGGCGCGCAAAGGATGAGGTGAGGGTCGAAGAGTATCCAACGGCCTGCGTCTACAGACCTTTCTCAAAGAGACGGCTCGCCCGTATCTTCTCCCTCGTCGATCAAACCTTCATCTTCTTCGTTCTCAGCGTCAGGCCGGCCTGCTTCCTGAAAACGCATGAGGAACAGCGACCCTTCAAACAAAAGCAATAGCGGCACTGCCAAGATGACCTGACTGCCCGGATCAGGCGGCGTTACAATCGCTGCCAAAGCGACCACACCAACGATTACATATCGACGGGCAGCAACCAATTGTTCGCGCGTAACAATTCCTGCTTTGTGCAGAAGCATCAATAGAACGGGCAAAAGGAACGTGACACCAAAGGCCAGAATGAACTGCATCACAAGGTTGAGATATTCACCGGCCGACGGAAGCGCCTCAATATCAATTCCGCCCGCATCTCCTCCATAGCCAAGGAAGAACGCAAAAGCGGTGGGCATAACCACGAAGTAAGCAAGCGCAGCTCCGCCAAGGAACAGCACGGGCGTGGCAATGAGAAAGGGCAAAAATGCACGCTTCTCTTTTGCATAAAGCCCCGGCGCAACAAACGCCCACAGCTGATTGGCGATAATTGGGAAGCTCAGCATAAAGCCTGCGAACAAGGCGACCTTGAGATCGACGAAGAACAATTCAGGCAGTTTGGTGAAGATTAACTGGCCCTCGCCATCGGGAAATGCACTGATAAGCGGCTTGACCAAAAAGGCGAGAATGGGATCGGCGAAGACCAGGCAGACGCTGAAACACACCAGCAATGCGAGCACACAACGGACCAACCTGCCGCGCAGCTCAATCAGGTGATCAAGCAGCGGTGCACGGCTTTCATCAATATCTTCGATCTTGAGAACCATCGCGCCCTCTTATCCCTCAGTGTCAGGCTGTGGTTTGGGATCGGAATTGGCTTTGGGCGATGCCGCTGCGACATGTGCCGGATCCACTTTATCTCTATCAGCGGGTTCATCGGCACCACCGGTTGGTGGGCTTTTTGGAGCCTCAATCGGAGGCGGGCCTGTCATTACAGGTTCACCAGCTTTGTCTTCAGCCGAAACAGCGGTGCGCTTCATGATTTCCTCATTCTGCGCTTTCCACTTTTTCTCCATGTCTTCCAATTCAGCTTCGCGGACCATGGCATCAATGCCGGTGCGAAAATGAGCTGAGACCTTGCGCACCTGGCCAATCCATCGACCAACCGTACGCATGGCAAGCGGCATGTCTTTTGGGCCGATCACGATGACGGCGACGATTACAATGACAAGCAATTCAGCGGCGCCGAGATCGAACATGACGGGTTAAAGGCCCTGCCTCTCCTGAAAATTACACGATTTGGGCGCGGCGCAGGCCTGCGACAAAAATCACGACGATGGGGTGTTCTCGCCCGTTTTCGTGCTTTCCGGCGAAGCAGCCGAAGGATCGGCTGGCGGCGCTTCGATTTGGGCATTGGACGCAGGCGTGTCATCCACTTCTTCGTTCATACCCTTTTTGAAGCTGGAAATACCTTTGCCAAAATCACCCATCATCTCTGAAATCCGGCCACGGCCGAACAGGACAAGAATGACCACGGCAATGATTGCGATTTGCCAAACACTAAGACCCATGGGGTTTCTCTCTTATTGCACAGAACACATTCGATATAGGGACAAACGCCCTGCTATGCCACCCGAGTTACACATCAGCGTTCATTATCCGTTACAGCGTCAATTGCGCCATCGGACAGAGCAACGCCCGCATCGCTGCCGTCATCATCGTTTGGCCCACTTTCTGCTTTTACTGAAACATCACCCAAAGCCTCTTCCAATGCCTCATCGACAGGATCGAGAAGGCCCGCAGCGCGCAATTCGTCCATTCCGGGCAGATCGCGCCGCGATGCCAGGCCGAAATGA
This sequence comes from Erythrobacter sp. JB1-15, assembly GCF_057365035.1. Classification (NCBI taxonomy): domain Bacteria; kingdom Pseudomonadati; phylum Pseudomonadota; class Alphaproteobacteria; order Sphingomonadales; family Erythrobacteraceae; genus Erythrobacter; species Erythrobacter sp. JB1-15. The sequence goes on along the minus strand of NZ_CP200295.1, from coordinate 2,123,734 downwards.
TCGAGAAAGCCCGGCGTTGTTGCATAGATTACCGGCCGGCCGGGCACTTCGCGCCGGCCTGCTGGTTTGATCCAACCCGCTTCCAGCAACACATCCAGCGTTCCCTTGGCCGTTTGGACGCCGCGAATGGATTCGATTTCGGCCCGGCTGACAGGCTCATGATAGGCAATGATCGCTAGCACTTCGGTGGCAGCCCTGCTTAAGCGCCGGACCTGCTCACGCTCGCGCCGAAGCAAATGCGCAAGATCAGGTGCGGTTTCAAAGTGCCACCGTTTGCCGCGTTCAACCAGATGAACCCCGCGCTTTTCGTAATGCTCGGCAAGCGCATGAAGACCGCTGCGAATCTCGACATGTTCAAGGCCGCCCAAATGCGCCGACAAATTTTCGACGCTCAAGGGTTCTTCAGCCGCAAACAATGTGGCCTCAATCGCCCGCTCAATATCATCAGATGACGTACTTTGGGCGTTGGTGGGGGCGAAAGCGGCCGCTTCACTTGCGCCTTCGCACTTGTGGACCGTCTCCTCGCTCATTGTGCTGCGTCCTGTTTCATCCGCCTGATCCGCATCGGGGCAAACGCCTCGTCCTGATCAATCTCCGCCCGGCCCAATCGCGCCAATTCAAGCGCTGCGACAAAACTGGAAGCAAGCGCGGATTTGCGCAGTTCTGGTTCCGCATGCGGGGGAGAAAGTCGCGAATATCCATCCATTCCAGCGTGACGCCCAGCATCGAGGAAACCCGATCAAGCGCGCTGTCGAGCGTCATCACCGGGCGATCAGCCACATGGTATATTCGCGGCGCCGTGCGGGCCTTTACCTGGCCATAGGCCTGGATGATCGCATAGACATTGCTGGTCCAAACCGTTTTGCGGTCGGTGCGCAGCCCTTCGGGTGCACCGCGCAAGAATATGTCCCGCCCGATCCTGTCACGCCCCATCAAGCGCGCTGCAGCTTCGCGCATGGCTCCCAGCCTTTGAAGGCGCAGTTGCAAACGCAGCGCGAGTTCCTCTGGACTTGGGTCTTCCTGCTCGTCCTTGGGCAAAAGCAGTGCAGATTTGAGATAAGCCAGCCACGCCGCCATCACGAGATAATCGGCGGCAAGCTCCAATCGCAGGCTTTCCGCACGCTCGATATATCCAAGATATTGATCAACCAGCGCAAGTATGGATATCTGCCGCAGATCAACCTTTTGACGGCGCGCCAGATCAAGCAGCAGGTCAAGCGGCCCTTCCCATCCCTCCAGATCGAGATAAAGCTTGTCGCCCGAGGTGGTGTTTTCTTCATGCCCCCCGTGAACGATCAAATTTTCGCCCGCATCATCGCGATCGCCATCTGGCCAGGGCATCACTGGTGCCGCGACATCTTTAGCCTCCGCAGGCTCAGAATTGAGGGCCTGCATAGGGCCTTCGATATCTTCTTGATTGCTCATGCCTGCTCGACCGTCAGAGCCAGCAGAGCATCGCGTTTAGCCAGCAATTCAGCTTGGTCATCCGGCATTTTGTCAGCGACAGCGGTGTTCTCCAACGCACGATCAAGCCGGTTCGCTGTTGCCTCAGTCATAGCAGGCAAGACGTCGCAAATCCCTTTCATATCCTCCATTTTCGCCCAGCAATTGAGGATGATGTCGCAGCCAGCCCGATGCGCGCGGGCGGATCGTTCGGGGATGGTGCCAGTAAGAGCCTCCATATCAATATCGTCGGTCAGCAGCAGACCATCAAAGCCGATTTCACCGCGAATAATATCGCGGATGATTGTCTCAGACAAAGTGGCAGGATTTTGCGCATCCCATACCGGGAACAGCAAATGTCCCGTCATCCCGATCAAAGCGGTGTTGAGCGCCCGAAACGGCGCGAGGTCTGAAGCGAGCTCCTCTGCGCTTTCATTGACCGTCGGCATTTCCTTATGCGTATCGACGCTGCTGCGCCCATGGCCTGGCATGTGCTTGATGCAACCGGTCACGCCGCCTTCGGCAAGCCCTTCGAGGATTGCGCGCCCGATCGCGGCAATTTGCATAGGGTCAGAGCCGAGCGCGCGATCCCCGATAACATCATGCGCGCCTGCCTGGCGCAGATCGAGCGGTGGGTGATAATCGACCGTAATGCCCATGGCCGACAATTCGAGCCCCATCGCGCGCGCATTCACCCGCGCCGCTTCAATCGCGCTGGCTGGCGCGATTTGATAAAGGTCCGCAAACGCCTCGCCCGAAGGATAAGACGACCAATGCGGCGGACGCAATCGCGCCACGCGTCCCCCTTCCTGATCGATGGATACCAGCAGACGGTCGCGCCCGTGCAGGCTGCGCAATTCATCGGTGAGCGCGCGCAATTGTTCGCGATTGTCGCAATTGCGCCCAAACAGGATGTAGCCTGCCGGATCAGCATCGCGGAAGAAATTACGCTCATCAGCCGTTAAAGTCAGGCCGGAACATCCGAAGATTGCCGGGGTCATGTCTGTAGCCTTGCAGCACAGGCGCGGTCAGGCAAGCGGGCTAACGGTCCGTTATGGGGAAAAATGCGGCAGAACGCGGTGCGCATCGCTCCTAAGGCTTGACCGCACACTCCAGGCCATCTGCCTTAATCGCCGCGCAAAGCCTGTCTGCTTCGGCGCGATTGGATGCCATGACCTGCAAACGATAGACGGTGCCGATATCGACCTTGGCTTCGACAATCCGGTAGCGAGCGCCGTTCAGTGCATCCGAACTGCGGCTCAAATCCGTCCACCCTTTTTCGGCCCGCGCACGGTTACCATAGGCGGCCAATTGCACCGCAACGCCGCTGGCATTTGACGACGCACCGCTTGAGGTATCTGATGAAGGGCTTGCTGCGGTTTCAGACGCTTGAGTGTCAATCGTTGGCCGCGCTGTATCACCCCCTGCGTTTCCTGCACCCTCTGCTCCTGCGCTATCGGCCATTTGCGCATCGCGGACCTCGCCCTCGCCTACGCCCGGTGCCAGATTGCCCGTGCCTTCAAATTCCTTGCCGCCCGGATCCTCGGGGCGTTCCTTGATCGGACCGGCTGGTGCTTCGATCGTGCTGCCATCTGCGACCACTGCGGCATCGCCAGACCCCTTGGTGAAATACCAAACTGCGATGATAATAGCTGCTGCCAGAACCAGCAGTACGGCCAGAAAGCTCATGACCTGAACACTGTCGATACCACCGGCAGCCGCATTGTCTTCATCAGATTCGAGCCAAGGGAGGCTTTCATCAGCACTAAGATCAAGCTGGTCTTCGGTCACGGTGATATCCTCAAATTCGGCATCAATTACCATCGTCATGGTGCCTACCCCCTGTTGGCACGAGCGCGGGTGCTACATGGCTTCGACCGCATCGACGCCTAACACACCTAACCCATTACGGATTACTTGCCCGATTGCTTGGCCAAGGAAAAGCCTTGCGCCCGACAATCCCACATCGTGTTCCAGCTTGAACCGCTTTTCAGGCTGTTTGGTGCCCATTGTGTAAAAAGAATGCAGCTCTGAGGCCAGATCATAGAGGTAAAACGCTATTCTGTGCGGCTCTCGCGCTTTGGCAGCGGCTTCAATCTCACGCGGGAATTGCGCCGCGCGTTTGATAAGCGCCAATTCTTCTTCGCCCAAACGCTCCAGATCGGCTGGGTCAGGCGTGATCCCTTCTTCAGCGGATTTCAGTGCGGTGCGATTGAGCCGGGCGTGAGCATATTGAACGTAGAACACCGGATTGTCTTTGCTCTGCTCCACCACTTTGGCAAAATCGAAATCCATCTGCGCCTCGGGCTTGCGCGTCAGCATGGTGAAGCGGACAACATCCTTGCCCACCTCCTCGATCATATCGGCGATGGTGATGAAATTGCCGGAGCGTTTGGACATTTTCACAGGTTCGCCGCCGCGCATCAGCTGGACCATCTGGACAAGCTTCACATCGAACGGGGTTGGCTTGCCCTTGCCTTCGGATAAAGCAGCAACCGCAGCTTTGATCCGCTTTACCGTACCTGCGTGGTCCGCACCCCAAATGTCGATCAATTCATCAGCATTTTCCGCCTTTTGCATGTGATAGGCGAGATCGGCTCCGAAGTATGTCCATGCGCCGTTTGACTTCTTGATCGGGCGATCCTGATCATCGCCGAACCGGGTGGACCGGAACAGGGGCAATTCGACCGGCTCCCAATCTTCGGGCGGCGCTTTACCTTTCGGCGCCTCTAGCATGCCGTCATAAACAAAATCGTGCTCGCGCAGCCAGCTTTCCGCTTCATCCGGTTTGCCCGCCAGATGCAGCGCAGCTTCGGATGCGAAAACATCGTGATGGATGCCCAACAGTCCAAGATCAGACCGGATGACATCCATCATCCGCGACACTGCCTCTGCCCTGAAAATCGGCAGCCAATCTTCTTCTGCGGCATCTTTGAAGCGGTCGCCCAGCTCATTGGCGAGCGCCTGGCCCACAGGCACGAGATAATCGCCGGGATAAAGACCTTCCGGGATTGCACCGACGTCCTCGCCCAGGGCTTCGCGATAGCGAATGTGCGCGGAGCGTGCGAGCACATCAACTTGTCCGCCCGCATCGTTGATGTAATATTCGCGGATCACATCATGGCCTGCGAATTCAAGCAGGCTGGCCAACGCATCACCGACCACCGCACCCCGGCAATGGCCCATATGCATCGGCCCTGTCGGATTAGCCGAAACATATTCGACATTCACCGTGGTCCCCTGCCCCATGGCAGAGCAGCCATACCCATCGCCGAGCGCATGAATAGCCTTCAGCTCTTCCAGCCAAGTCTTTGTATCAAGACGTAAATTGATAAATCCCGGCCCAGCAATCTCGGCGCTGATGATCGCGGGATGCGCTTTCAGTTTGGCGGCTATCTGTTCTGCCAGATTGCGCGGATTGGTCTTTGCCTGTTTTGCCAGCACCATGGCGGCATTGGTTGCAAGATCGCCATGCGAAGGATCGCGCGGCGGCTCGAGCGTTACGTTCTTGAACGAGGCATCCGCAGGCAAATCGCCATCTTCAACCAGCGCGTCCAATGCAGCGTCAATCGTGCCTGCAAAGGCGGTGTAGAGTGTTGTGTGGTCTGTCATGTCCCCGCGCGGTTAGCGCAATGGCGGCCTAGGGAAAAGCCGCAATCCTACCGCCGGACGTTATAGGCGAGTTGATCTTCGGTCAGCTGGAACCCGATCAGCATCTCAAAACTGGTCCGCTGGATCGCCGCGCGCACATCAGGTGCCGTCAGCGGGTCAAGCGCAGCTTCAGGATCGCCGGGGCGCCTGCGAGCGGTGATTTTCTCACGAATATCTTCTGGCAAGGTCGCTGCGGCCTTATCAACAAATGATCCCGCTTTGTTGCTTGTCATGGCACGCTCTTCGCCATCGGCGAAGCTCAACGTCACCTGACCCACCCGCTTGGTCACGACCGCGCTACCACCGCGCAAAACGGTGACAAAATAGGGCAATGTCACCGTACGAGCGCCGCGCACATCCTTGCGCGTGGCAACCACATCAAAGGTCGCTTCACTGTAGATTTTGTCAGTCGTGTCATCGCAAGTGGACCGCAATTTGGTAATCGCAGCGCTCACATCAAGATTGGCAAAGCTTGCATCATCTGCGGTGCGGAAAGTTGTGATATCGCCGGTGTAATCGGGAATGCCAACGGCCGGACAACTCGACAGCACCGATGTGATACCCACACCTTGATTGACGACCAATTCGCCTTCTTGAGAGCACCCAGCGACAGCTGCCACCAACCCCAAGGCCATTGTCCAGCGAGCACCCAAATGTGCAACGGATTTCATCTGTTCACGGTCCTTAAATTTCGATCCAAAAAGGCGGCCTGAACCAACCCAGTGACATGTCCCTAGCGAGACGCGTCTCAAAGCGCTAGTAGCGCTTGCATGAACGCGCCCTTTCACGACTCAGCATCCGCCAAAAAACCCCTCAATCTGCTGATCGCAGCGCCGCGCGGCTTCTGCGCTGGCGTGGACCGGGCGATCGAAATCGTTGAAAAAGCGCTCGAACGCTATGGCGCACCGGTCTATGTCCGGCACGAGATCGTCCACAACAAATATGTGGTTGAAGGCCTGAAAGCCAAAGGCGCTGTTTTCGTCAAGGAATTGCACGAGGTGCCCACAGATGCGCCCGTGGTCTTCAGTGCGCACGGTGTACCCAAGGCGGTGCCTGCCGAGGCAGAACGCCGCAATATGGTATATGTCGATGCGACCTGTCCGCTGGTCTCCAAAGTCCACCGTCAGGCCGAACGCCAGCTTGAAAAGGGGCGGCATATCATTTTCATCGGCCACGAAGGACATCCCGAAGTCATTGGCACTATGGGTCAGGTAGAGCCGGGTCAGATGACCTTGGTTGAGAATATCGAAGATGTGGACAAGCTTCCCTTCGACAGTGATGAACCGCTGGCCTATCTCACCCAAACCACTTTGTCGGTTGATGACACGCGTGAGGTGATCCAGGCGCTCGAATGGCGCTATCCCAATATTCGCGGACCCAAAGCGGAAGACATTTGCTATGCCACGTCAAACCGGCAGGCGGCGGTCAAAGACCTTGCTAAGGATTGCGATCTTGTGCTGGTCGTCGGCGCTCCCAATTCATCCAATTCGCTGCGGCTGGTGGAGGTTGCGGAGCGTTTGGGCACACCGGGCAAGCTGATCCAGCGCGCTGATGAAATTGATCCTGCTTGGTTGGATGGAATTGATACAATTGGATTGACCGCCGGCGCATCAGCCCCCGAAATATTGGTTCGCGAAGTGGTGGATGCCTTGGCCAAATTGCGCCCTGTCGAAGAACGCACCATCACGGCAGCGGAAGAGAAAATGGTGTTCAAACTTCCGCGTCAATTGACCGAATAATCGTAGCTTACGACCGTGAATTGAGCTGCCATGGCCGTTTATACCCATCTTAGCGCCGAAGTTCTCAGCGATCTAATCAGCCACTATGACGTCGGTGAATTGGTCTCGGCCAAAGGGATCGCCGAAGGTGTGTCCAATTCCAACTGGCTAATTGAAACGCGCAAGGATGATGACGCGCAAGCACGCTATATTCTCACCATGTATGAACGACGGATCGAGCTTGATGATCTGCCCTATTTCCTAGGCCTGCTCGATCATCTGTCCGCCAAAGGCTGCCCTGTCCCGCGCACAATCCATGATCGCAGCGGCGCAGAATTCCGCATGGTGAATGACAAAGCCGTTGCGCTGATTGAATTTTTGCCTGGGGTATCACCCACCCGCCCCACGCCAGAACAGGCCAAGGCGGTTGGAAAAACGCTGGCGGCAATTCATTTGGCGAGCCAAGATTTTCTGCTGAACCGGTCCAATACGATGGACTTTGCCAGCAATTTTGCCGCCCTGGAAAAGTGCACACCCAACGGCCTGAGCGCGATTCATCCTGACTTGCCAGCAATGCTTGGCCCGGCCCGCGAAGCAGCAGCGCTTGATTTATCCGCTTTGCCAGCCGCGCAAATCCATGCTGACCTTTTTCCTGACAACGTTTTATTGCTGGACGGGCACGTAACGGGCCTCATCGACTTTTACTTCGCCTGCACAGATTGCATGATCCTTGATCTGGCGACGACACACGCCGCCTGGTGCTTTGATTCTGACACCGGCGAATATATGTCCGATTGTGGGACAGAATTGCTTAACGCCTACGAAACTATCCGGAACCTGACAGAGCAGGAGCGGATGCTGTTCCCGGCAATTGCAAAGGGGGCGTGTCTGCGTTTCATCGCCAGCCGTTCAGAGGATTGGTTAGAGACGCCAAATGATGCATTGGTTACAAGAAAAGACCCGATGGGATCTCGTCCATAGATGGCGGTTCTACGACCAAAAAGGCGCGGGTCTTCTAAGCTGAGGGGCGGTTTCCGTTGTTTATCGGAGCCAACAAGACAATGAAACAAGTAGCAATTTACACCGACGGCGCATGTAAGGGAAACCCGGGGCCAGGCGGCTGGGGCGCACTTTTGAAGATGGGTCAGCACGAAAAAGAGCTGTCCGGCGGTGAAGAAGACACAACCAACAACCGGATGGAGCTGACCGCAGCAATCAAAGGGCTTTCTGCACTCATCGAACCGTGCTCAGTGGACCTATATTCCGACAGCAAATATGTGCTCGATGGGATTACCAAATGGGTTGATGGCTGGCAGCGCAATGGCTGGCGAACGGCCAGCAAGAAACCGGTTCGCAATGCTGATCTATGGCACGAATTGATTGATGTAGCCGCCAAACACCAAGTTGAATGGCATTGGGTTAAGGGGCATTCCGGCCATCCGGAAAATGAACGCGTCGATCAGCTTGCCAGCAACGAAGCCGACGCAATCCTTGCGGCCGAATAAAGCGCAAGACCCCACACAAAAACGGGCGCGCCGCATTGGCACGCCCGGATTGTCTTTTGCGAATGAATGGCAGCCTTAGCTGTTGTCTTCTACCGGTGCGCCGGGTCCATTCTTCTGGATCGATTCGATCGCGTTCTTCGCCGACGATTTGCTGGAATAGCCCTGCGTTGAGAACATCACTTCCGAATTGTAGCTGAAGCGCACACGAAATTCGCCCGCTTTATCTTTGTAGATTTCAAACTTGTGAGACATTTCTCTTCCCCTCATTCGTGTTGGATCTAGCCTGCACCATACAGATCGAAAGGGGCTTGGCTAGGGTGAAGCCGCCGCGAGGACACCAGGATTTACAACCTTAAACCTTGCGGGCGAATAGGCCTGTTCATCCAGCCCGCAAGTGGTCGCATCGCGCGGTCTATCAAGCGCAATCTGCGCAGCGAGACGGGCAGCGGCGGGCGCGGTTTGAATGCCAAAGCCGCCTTGGCCAGCAAACCAGAAAAAGCCCGCGACAACGGGGTCCGCGCCATAAATTGGCAGGCGATCAGGCGCGAAACTGCGCAGCCCGGCCCAGCGTCGTTCAACCGCTTCGATCCGCCAATTTGTGACCGAACAAAACCGATCAATCGCCAGCGCAACATCCATCTCTTCCGGCGCTGCATCGCACGGTTCGCTTGCGATCTCATCATGCGGGCTGAGCCATAGACGGCCATTGTCGGGCTTGAAATAAAACCCGCCATTGATGTCGAGCACCAGCGGAAGATCGTCGGGGGCAGCCGGGTCTACACGCAGCTGCATGACTGTCCGGCGCTTAGGTTCAATACCCAATGGCCTTGCGCCTGCCATCTTGGCGACCGGGTCCGCCCACGCACCTGCCGCGTTGATAACTTGGGCCGCGCGAAAAGATTGCCCCGACTGCGTTGAGATACGCCAGACACCACTTTCATGCGCGAGCCCGCTCACACGCGCACGGCAGACCATATCGCCGCCAGCGCGCCGCAATGCGCCAAGATAATGCTGATGCAAACCTGCGACATCAATATCCGCGCAGGCCTGCTGCCAGATGCATTCACTCCATTCAGCCCGGACCTGCGGAACCCGAGCGGCCAAGTGCTCACGGTCCTTGCGCTCCAGCATCACACCGGTTTGCTCGAACCGATCAATAAAGGCTTGCATAGCGCCCCGGTCTTCAGCGCGCCCCAGATACAGCGCGCCGCGTTCGCGCAGGAAACCATGGTGCTGCAGGAACGGCCCAGACGCCAATGTCAGTGGCGCCACGCCCGGCCCGCCATAGGATGCTTCCCAAAACGCAGCCGAACGCCCGGTTGAATGGTAGCCGGGAGCATCCTCCGCTTCGAGCACAAGCACCGATGCATAAGGCGCGATTTCAGCAGCAATGCTCGCGCCCGCCATTCCGGCACCGATCACGGCAAAATCATAGACCTTCCCAGACATCAGCCGCGCGGTGCCCCTAAGGATGATCCCCCATCGGTCACACGGCCGAGAAATTCGCCAATCGCGTCCATCACAAGGCTGCGCACTTCGTCCACTTCGCGCAGAACCTCATGATGCGCCTCCGCGCCCAGTTCGAGCAGCTCGCCTTTTGGCAAGCGGGACACGGCGCGGGTGTTGGCCGTATGGCTGACCAGCTTATCAATGGAAGTGGACGCAATCAGAACGGGCACATCGACCGCTTCCATCGCGCCTGCTTCCTCCAACCTTCTGCATGATGCATAGGCACGCTCTAACCAGCCCCAGCTAGCCGGACCCATCGCAATTTCCGGGCGCTGCGCGCGCCACCACAATTCATCAGCATAACGATCTGGATCATGCGTTAAAAGCCGAGCGCGTTCCTCAGGCAGATCGCCCGGCTTTTCTCCGCCTTTCCATGCTTTGCGCATGGGATCGCCGATCATCGTCATCAATGTCGCAACCGAATGCAGCATTGCAAGCGGCAAAGGAGGCCCTGCCATGCCTAGCATGGGCGCAGACAGCGCCACGGCATCAGGCAGCGGGGAAAGGACGCCGTCGACCAAAGCGCGCATGACAATATGCCCGCCCATTGAATGCGCCGCCAGCACATGCGGGCCTGGAGTGGCCGCCACCCAGTCCTCCCAAAACGCGGCAAGATCAGCGGTCCATGTCGAAAAATCGTCAATATGGCCGGTTGTGGCATCACCGCCGAGCCTTCCGCTGCCGCCCTGCCCGCGCCAATCCGCAGCCGTTACACGCCAGCCACCAAGGTGCCATTCGTGCAGGCTTTCTAGATATTTTTCATAATGATCGCCGCGCCCCGGCATAAACAGGATTGATCCGCGCGGGCCGGCCCCTTGCGAAAACGGCCAATCGATTCGGCGAATGGAATGCCCATCGCGCGCGGCCCAGCGGCTTTCCACCGCTTCAGCAGGAATAGCGCGCCGATCAATCGTATCAGCAGACATTCGCTTGTTTGTCGGGGAAGACATTTCGCCGCCATGCATGTCCTAAATATCGTCCCTCTGGTTTTGGTTACTTTATAGTAAGCACTGACCTGTAGCACGCCCTTACTCAAGGATCGCCGGATGGATTGGCGATCATACTGCCGCGAGGGCTTGGCGCTAATGATGTACCTTCACTACGGTTTGCTGATTGGCTTGGCAATTGCGCTGCTTTTTGCAGCGTTCACTGACATCCGCAGCCGCAAGATCGCCAATTGGCTGAACGGTGCCATTGCATTGGGCGCGCCTTTGTTCTGGTTTGCCAGCGGTATGGCGATCTGGCCGGATATGCTCATGCAATTCGGCTTTGCCTTGCTGGTAAGCGTTGCCTTGATGGGGCTCTACGCTCTCGGCCTATTGGGCGGGGGTGATATCAAACTGCTCGCCGCGCTTTCGCTTTGGATTGCGCCGCTCGATTACATGACCTTGCTTGTGATCATGGCGATCGTGGGCGGTTTCATGGCGATTTATTTTGTCGTGCGCCGCATCGTCTTCAAACCCTCCACCCCCGGCCAGCTCCCCTACGGAGTGGCGATTGCAGCCGGCGCGCTGTGGGTGCTGAGCATCAATCATTTCGACACAATCGCACTGGCCGCCAATCCGGGGTGAACCCGATCTTAACCAGTTCGCGCTTAACGATAGAAACCATACCTGCCCGCACACCAATCAAGGGCAATTACGAAGGGGCCTGAATAGCCATGGATAGGAAGAAACTGGTTCTGCTGCTCGGCGCGTTGATCATCGCGGTCGGCACCGCATTCGCAGCGCGCACCATGTTCGCCGGGGGAACGGCTGCACCTGAGGCAGTCGCCGCAGAGCCTGTGGGCCCCAAGGTTTTGGTAGCCAAGCTGCCTTTGCCTGCTGGAACAATTATCACTGCCGAGGCGCTGGAATTCCAGTCCTGGCCCGAAGGTCTTGTGCAGGATGCATATTACCTTGAAGGCGAATCGGATGTGTCCGGTCTATTGGGAACGGTCGTTCGTGATCCGCTCACCGTGGGTGAACCTGTAACGCAGGGCACCCTTGTTAGCCCAGGCGATCGCGGCTTCCTCGCTGCTGCGCTGGGCGCTGGGATGCGTGCTGTCACGGTTCCTGTCTCTGCCAAAACCGGCGTTGCAGGCTTTGTCTTTCCGGGTGACCGGGTTGACCTTGTTCTTACGCAAACCGTCGGCGGCGAAGGTCGTCCGCTCAATGCGGCTGAGACTGTGCTGCGCAATCTGCGCGTGCTCGCAACCGATCAGTCAACCGAGCAGTTCTTTGATGAAAACGGCAAAACTCAGGTTCGCGCTTTCCGCACCGTAACGATTGAAGTGACGCCGAAGATTGCCGAGAAAGTTTCGGTTGCCATGACGATTGGCGAACTGACGCTGGTACTGCGGTCTATTGCTGACAATCAGGCTGAATTGGAACGCGCAATCGCATCAGGCGATATCGAAATTCCCGAAAATGCGACGCCAGAAGAAGAAGAGCGCATCTTGCGTGCCGCCATGGCGCGTCCGGTGGACAAAGGCACGACCTTCTCAACCGGCGGCGATGTCTCACGCTTTCAGCGCAAATCGATCCCGCCGAGCCCTGAAGAGGTGAAGCGCCAGCAACAGGCCGATGCGCAACGCGCTGCCGCCGCTGCTGCTGGGCTTGATCGCCGCAACACTGGCCCTGCCGCACCAACAGGCCCCAAGGTCCGAGTGACCCGTGGTCAGGCCACCACCGAAGTAATGGTCGATAGCCAGGCAGGAGCTGCAAACTCGCTGCTGCGCAGTCAATCGCAAAACATCCGCAGCACCGGCCAAACCGCATCGGGTGTGGCAGGCGCCGTAATCCGCTGAGGGCATGACCATGTCGGACACCAATTCACGCTTTAACGCTGCGCAAGCGGCAAATGGAAAACCCATTGGGGGGCGAAAAATGACACGCCAACTTACGAAAAAACTGCTGCTGGCAAGTCTGGCGATTGCGCCGCTTGCTTCTGTGCCGACCAGCACAGCAACCGCGCAACAGGTCGTCAGGCCATCGCAGGACATCGTTCTGTCAATCGGCAAAGGCGAACTGGTCACTGTGCCTGGATCCATGGCCGACGTTTTTGTCGCCAACGATCAGGTTGCCGACGTTCAGATCAAATCACAGCGTCAGCTTTACGTCTTTGGTAAAGCGGGCGGCGAAACGACCATTTACGCCAGCAATGCGCGCGGCGATGTGATCTTTTCGGCCAATATCCGCGTCGGATCAAACATTGACAGCATTGATCAAATGCTTGCTCTCGCCATGCCAGAAGCGAAAGTCAGCGTGTCGACCATGGGTACCAACACGGTGCTTTTGACAGGCACTGTGGCCGCCCCTGAGGATGCGTCTGAAGCTGAGCGTTTGGTTCAGGCGTTTCTGGGCGAAGAGACCAATGTTATCACTCGCCTGAAAACGGCTACCCCGCTGCAAGTGAACCTTAAGGTGACCTTCGCCGAAGTCAGCCGCTCGCTGGTTCGCGCTATTGGCGGCAACCTTCAAACGGCCGATGCGACAGGCGGTTTCCGCTTTGGCGTAGGCACTGGCGGACGCCAGATCGGCGGGGCTGAATTTAACTATGGTGGCCCGCTTGGTGTTGGCAACGGCGCAGCACAAACCTCGATTGTACTGCCCGATGGAACGACCCTGACAGGGCCGTCGATCGATTCCAATGGCGGAACCACTTTGGGCGGTCTTGGTCAGTTGTTTGGCCTTAATATGCTGGGCGCACTCGATCTGTCTGAACAGATTGGCCTTGTGACCACAATTTCCGAGCCGAACCTTACCGCGCTTTCGGGCGAAACTGCCACATTCCTGGCGGGCGGTGAATTCCCGATCCCGATCAGTCAGGGACTGGGCAATGTCGCGGTCGAGTTTAAGAACTTTGGTGTTGGCCTCGCGTTTACGCCGACGGTGCTTTCCAATGGCCGTATTTCGCTGCGTTTGCGCCCCGAAGTGTCTGAATTGTCAAGCCAGGGTTCGGTTACGCTGAACGGCTTTGAAATTCCAAGTCTGACAACTCGCCGCACCGAAACAACCGTGGAACTTGGCTCTGGCCAAAGCTTCATGATTGCCGGCCTGATGAGCAACAATTCGCAAAACGCCATCGATAAGGCCCCGGGTCTTGGCGACGTGCCGATCCTCGGTAACCTGTTCCGTTCACGCTCTTATCGCAAGGGCGAGACCGAACTGGTCATCATCGCGACACCTTACCTAGTAAAACCTGTCAATGCGAGCGACATCAAGCTGCCGACCGACGGGTTCCACACCGCCAATGAAGCGCAGCAATTCCTGGGCTTCAGGGATCAAAATGGTGTTTCGGGAGAAGGGCGCCCCGGCCCCAGCGCGGCTGAAGACAGCGTGCCTGCCCCATCGGCAACGATTGGCGCAGCCAGCCCAGCCGCGATTGTTCCTGCACCTGCGCCCCAACAACCGCGCCGCAGCGAAAAGAAACGCAAAAAAGATCGCCAAGCCGAAGCCGCCAAACCCGGCTTTAACCTCTGATGAAAAGGGATAGTACGATGTCACAGCCACGCAAAAGCAAATTGGCGACCGTGCCAGCATTCGCACTCGCCCTCACCGCAGGTCTAGGCCTTGCAGGGTGCGGCGGAATGCCGACCAACAACACTGTGTACAGCCAGAAACAACCTGTGGTTGAACGGACCAACTTCACGCTTGATGTGAAGACGCAGGCCAGCGGCCTTGCGGTATCCGAACAGCAGCGCCTCAATGGTTGGTTCGAAGCCATGGACTTGCGCTATGGAGATCGCATTACCATCGAAGATCCGGGCCAGAACCCCGCAGTCACTGGTGCTGTTAACGATCTTGCAGGCCGTTATGGCCTGATCGTAACCAGCACTGCGCCCGCCACGTCGGGCTTCCTCAATCCGGGCGCTGCCCGCGTGGTCATCACCCGGTCGACCGCTTCCGTCCCTGGTTGCCCTGACTGGTCGGCAAAATCGGACATGAATTATGGCAACGCAACCAGCCCCGGCTATGGCTGCGCAGTCAACAGCAATCTGGCCGCGATGGTCGCCAATCCCGAAGACCTGCTCGAAGGTCAAACCGGATCAAGCGAGACCCTGATCGCGACTTCGAACAAAGCCATCACAACATTTCGCGAAGCCGAACCGTCTGGTGCGGGCGGCCTTCAAGACGCGGCAGCCGGAGGTAACTAAGTCATGAATGCTCCCTGGAAATCAGGCCTTCCCGGCAATCGCGATCCGTTCGCAGCCTATATCTGCGATGATAACGCTCTGGACGTGCTGCGTCCGGTCGTCATCGAAATGGGCTGGCAGCCGGAAAAGTGCAACAAAGGCGGCCTGCGCAATGCAGTGCAATCGCTTTCGGTCAGCGCAAGTCCTGCCATCCTATTTGTCGATCTGTCGGAAAGCGGCGATCCGCTGAATGATATCAACGCTTTGGCGGAAGTTTGCGAACCCGGTACGGTTGTGATCGCCATTGGCCAGGTCAATGACGTGCGCCTGTATCGCGATCTGCTGTCGAGCGGCATTCACGACTACCTGCTGAAACCGCTTTCTGCGCAGCAAGTGCACGATTCTCTCAATCAGGCACTGGCTGTATTCAACGCGCCCAAAGCTGGCGATGGAGAAGCCGTCAAACGCCACATCTCCACCGCAGTTGTTGGTACACGCGGGGGCGTCGGTTCATCGACTATCGCAACCTCGCTTGCTTGGTTGTTTTCCGATCATCACCAGTCACCAACAGCTTTGCTCGATCTGGATGTGCACTTTGGCACAGGCGCGCTCGCGCTAGATCTGGAGCCAGGTCGCGGCCTGACGGATGCGATTGACAATCCCAGCCGTATCGATGGCCTGTTTATCGAACGCGCCATGATCCGCGCCAACGATAATCTGTCAATCCTGTCAGCCGAAGCGCCCATCAGCCAGCCGCTGATGACCGATGGTTCGGCCTTCGTGCAGCTTGAGGAGGAATTCCGTCAAGCGTTCGAAATGACGGTCATTGATCTGCCGCGCAATATGCTGATTAACTTCCCGCATTTGCTGGCTGATGTGAACCTTGTTCTTGTCACGTGTGAGCTGACCTTGGCATCGGCACGCGACACGATCCGCATCCTGTCCTGGCTCAAAGCCAACGCAGCCCATGCGCATCCGATGATCATCGCCAACAAAGTTCAGCCGAGCGTTGCCGAGATCAGCAAAGCCGATTTCGAAGCCTCGATCGAACGCAAGATCGACTTTGCCATCCCCTATGATGTGAAAGCTGCATCCAATGCTGCCAAGCTGGGTCAGGTCTTTGTCGAAGCCAATGCTTCGAGCAAAGCAACCGCCACAATCAAGCAGCTTGCAGAACGCGTCATGGGCGCCAGCGAGGAAGATCTTGCGGCAGTGACCGAAGAGAAGAAATCGCTGCTTGGCGGGTTCGACTTCAAATCGCTGCTGGCGAAGAAAAAAGACAAAAGCGAGGCGGCACCGGCTGAATAAGCCGTCTGGAGATAGGCGCGCGATCATCACAGATCCGCGCCCACTTCCAAAGCCTCTTGGCCGATTAATTTCGACACAGGTCTTGCGATAAGCGAGGCCACAAAAGGGACCAGACAGGACACGACATTATGGACCTCTTTGAGACCCTCATAATCACGCTTGTCATCTTTGCGGTGCTTGTGGGCGGCTTTTTGCTGTTCACAGGATCTGGCGCAGGCAAATCACAAAAACGGCGGCTCGAAGCGCTGCGTTATCGCCATTCTGACAGCACCGATGCCAAAGTGGAATCGCAGCTGAAAAAGGCGATCGCATCGCGCAAACCCAAGACCTATCAGGTCAAAGGTGCAGGCTCACGTTCCGAAGCTTTGGCGATGCGGTTGGATCGCACGGGCAATCCATGGACCGTGTCGCAATACATCTACGCCTCGCTCGGGATCGCGCTCGCTTTTGCGGTTGTGATCTACATTCAGTCGGGCGCTTTACTGTTGTCCCTCGGCATCGGTCTGGTGCTTGGCGCGGGCATTCCGCACTTGGTAATCAATTACCTGATCAACAAACGCACCAACCAATTCAACGCCAAGTTTCCCGATGCGATTGAATTGCTGGTGCGCGGTCTGCGGTCGGGTTTGCCGGTGACAGAAACGCTTGCGGTTGTTGCGCAAGAAGTGCCCGGCGCTGTCGGCATCGAATTCAAAGGCATCGTTGAACGGATCAAAATCGGCAAAACGATGGAAGATTCGCTTCAGGAAACAGCTGACCGGCTGAATATCTCTGAATTCAACTTCTTCTGCATCACTCTGGCCATTCAGCGCGAGACTGGCGGTAACCTCGCTGAAACGCTGTCAAACCTCGCCGATGTGCTGCGCAAACGCTCGCAGATGAAGCTTAAAATTCGGGCGATGAGCTCTGAATCGAAAGCATCCGCTTACATCGTTGGTTCGCTGCCCTTCATCGTGTTCGGCCTGATCTACTGGATCAACCCCGAATATATCGGCGGATTCTTCTACGAAGATCGTCTTATCATTGCTGGCCTTGGCGGCATGGTCTGGATGAGCATCGGGGTCTTTATCATGGCCAAGATGGTCAGTTTCGAAATTTGAGCTGGGAAGGTTTAGAACATGCTTGAACAACCACCCGGCCCCACTCTGCTTGGCATCGATGTTGTCATGGTCGGCACCATCCTTGCCGGCATGGCCGCCTTTGCCGTGATCATGGCGATTTACGCTGCGGTCACGATCAAAGACCCGATGGCGAAACGCGTCAAATCGCTTAATGAGCGGCGCGAAGAGCTGAAAGCGGGCATCGTAACCAGCTCAGCCAAGAAACGCGCCAGCCTGGTTCGCAAATCGGACACGACCGACAAAGTCAAAGACAGCCTGGGGAAGATGAATGTCCTCCAGCAAAGTCAGGTCGAAGAGGTTCAGCAAAAGCTGGCTCATGCCGGTTATCGCAACAAGGAACTTGCGGTTATCGTCATCGGCCTGCGCGCTATCCTGCCTATCGTGCTGGGCGCGCTTGGCTTCCTCGTGATCTACGTTATCGAATACTTCCCCGATTGGGGACCGATGACGCGTCTTGGAGCGGTGTCTGCCATGCTGTTTCTGGGCTATAAGGGACCCGAACTCTATCTCAGCAACAAGGCGACCAAGCGCACCAAGGAGATCCAGAAAGGTCTTCCCGACGCGCTCGATCTGCTCGTGATCTGCGCCGAGGCCGGCTTGACTGTCGACAGCGCTTTCAACCGCGTTGCCAAGGAACTGGGCCGCGCTTATCCCGAACTGGGCGACGAATTTGCCCTGACCGCGATTGAGATGTCCTTCCTGTCAGAGCGCAAAATGGCATTCGACAACCTTGCCTACCGGGTCGATCTCGAAGCGGTCAAAGGCGTGGTCACCACTATGGTTCAAACCGAACGCTATGGTACGCCGCTCGCTTCTGCCTTGCGCGTCCTTTCGGGCGAATTCCGCAACGAACGGATGATGCGGGCTGAGGAGAAAGCCGCGCGTTTGCCTGCGATCATGACCATTCCGCTCATCATGTTCATTCTGCCGGTTCTGTTTATCGTTATTCTTGGACCCGCAGCCTGCTCGATATCGGATGCGCTGATCAAGTAGCGCGGGATCCTAGATCCGCCTCATACAGAAGGGCCGGTGCACAGCGCGCCGGCCCTTTTGCGTTTCACCAGCCTCGCAGCGTTTCGGCCTTCGCCGCCCTTGCTAGTCAGGTTGCCCCAGCTCGCCCGCCCGCGCGCGCAGCCGATCCAGCATGGACCGGAACGCCGCGCGCTCCTCTGCGCCGAACTCACTGAGCAGCTCGCGTTCCGTAGCAAGCGCCAGTGGCATCACCTCAAGATGGATCGCCCGTCCCTCGCCCGTCAGCGCCAATAGGTGTGAGCGGCCATCATCCCTGTTGGGCAGACGTTCGATCAGGCCGCGATCCTCCAGCCCCTTGCACGCGCGATTGACTGCAACCTTGTCCATCAAAGTCGCCTCGGTCAGTTCGCGCTGCGTAACGCCCGCGCGCGCTTCATGGCGATTGCCCAGCACCGCCATGATCCGCCATTCGGGGATCTTGAGCCCAAAACGCTTGCGATACCGCTCCGCGATCAGCGCGCTCACCGCATTCGATGCCACCGAAAGCTGATAGGGCATGAAAGTGCCAAGCTGGCCATTCTCAGGCTTTGGGCTGGGTGCGGCATTGGTCGTCTTTGCATTCATCAATTGGTTGCTCATTCGTATTGAACATCATCCCACCAAGGGTAGAAATCGGGCATATCTTCGCTGACCTTGCCCGGATAGACGGGATTACGCTTTTCAAGGAAGCTGGCGATACCCTCTTTGGCATCCTTTCCGCGCGATAGCCTGTAGATTGCCCGACTGTCGATCTTGTGCGCGTCCATGGGGTGATCGGTGTTCATCAAGCGCCACATCATAGCGCGGGTCATCGCGACCGATATGGCAGAGGTGTTATCGGCAATCTCGCGGGCGATGCCTTGGGCGGCGTGCAGCAGATCATCCGGTGCATGCACCGAACGCACCAGCCCGCCTGCTTTGGCTTCTTCAGCATCGAACACTCTGCCCGAATAGCACCATTCGAGCGCCTGGCTGATGCCGACGATCCGGGGCAGGAACCAGCTTGAGGCGGCCTCTGGCACAATGCCGCGCCGCGCGAACACGAACCCATATCGCGCATGGCTTGCTGCAAGCCGGATATCCATTGCCAATTGCATGGTTGCGCCCACGCCGACGGCAACCCCGTTGCAGGCAGAGATCAGCGGCTTTGTGCTTTCGAACAATCGCAAAGTCAGCAATCCCCCGCCATCACGCACTCTTTCATCGGACAAGTCATCAACCTGCGCGCCATCGGAGAACACCTGGCCCCCGCCTTCGGGTGTCAGATCAGCGCCCGCGCAAAACGCGCGTTCCCCGCTCCCGGTGAAAATCACCGCGCGCACCGCATCATCTGCATCAATGTCGTCCATCGCCGCGATGATCTCTTCGCCCATTGTGCGGGTATAGGCGTTCATCTTGTCAGGCCGGTTCAGCGTGATCGTTGCAATGCCATCGGCCTTATCGACCAGGATCTGAGTGTAGTCGCTCATCATGTTCCTTTCTCATACGCTTTTGCATGCGATAGGCGCTGAGACGTGGACCGCTCAACCCACCCTTTTGCAAAAGTTCTCCCCATCCCGGACCCCGCGGATTTCTGCGCCTTGCGCGCAAATCGCTGCGCATGCAGTGTAACCTTCGCGATCCGCGCGGAACATGGGCGAACCGGGCGAGTAGATAAGAGGGACTTGCCGGGCATCAACATCGCCAAAATGGATAGGCGATTGCAGGCGGTGTAGGAAAGGCTCGCGCGCCTACGCGCTGTCTGAGGCCACCGTAATACTGCAGCTTTCTAAAGACGCGGACTGTTTGGTTTTGGAGCTGGAAGCGACGAGGAACGTCAAAATCCAATGGAAGGCATAATGACAGCTCTCAAACCGCTTTCAGAGAAATCTCGGCCAATCGCACCGCGCTGATCAATGGCCCGGTCGCGGATCCAAGATGAGCCGCCAGCTGGTGCCCCGCTCGCTACTTGTGACTTCAATGTTCGCTTCGATCTGCGACGCAAGGTCGTGAACCAAGGATAGTCCAAGCGACCCAGACTTGCGCATCGCCAGTTCAGGTTCAAATCCAGCGCCGTCGTCATTGACGATCAAAAGAAGATTGCCATTGTCATCGCTCAAAGTGACATCAATGACACCCTTCCCATCGTCAAAGGCGTATTTGAAGGCATTGGAAACCAGTTCGGCCACAATCAATCCCAGCGGGGTTACGCGGTCAACGTCGACTGGCGGTGCATTGAATTTTCCAGTGAGCGAAATCTCTTTGCGGCCAAGGCTCTCTTCCAAAAGCTTGAGCAGATCCTGAACAAAGGCGTTCAGATCAGTTTGCCTGTCTTCGCCCAGCTCATGATGGTAAATGTGATCATGAACCAGCGCCATGGTGCGAGCGCGATTGGCGGCATCCTGGGTTGCAACTTTGCTCTTGCCAGTATGGCGGCTGCGGCGCGCATCAAGGCTCAGAAGGCTCGAGAGAACTTGCAGATTGTTCTTTGTGCGGTGGTGAATCTCAGAAAGAAATACGTCTTTCGTGTGAGCCAGTTTGCGCTGAGTGCGATAAAACCAGAACAACAGGATAGAAAGCAACAGGGCAATTACAGCGGCCAAAGCGCTCAATATCATTCGGCTTTGCGACTGATCCAATCGAAGGTCCGAAACCAGGGCCTCTTGGCGCATAAACTCCACATCCCTGTCGCGATCACGCAGTTTTATCAGCACATCGGCATTGGCAAGCCTTTCCAATCTGTCCGATTCAAAGCGTTGCTCACTGAGCTCCAATGCCATTTCGGAATAGAGCCAAGCTTCATCAGCTTTGCCAAGCCGAGCGAGCATTTGCGCCATGCCCCGGGCATAGTCCATCCGCCAAAAAGCGCTCGTTTCGAGCGTTAGCAAATAGGACGGTCCGCGATTTTCAGGATCAACAAGCTGCTGGGCACGCTTGAGAGTGACTTCTGCCTCATCGAAGTTACCCATTTCAAGATACCGAGCAGCGAGCCAGCTGAGAGTGGCTCCAGCTTCTGTGTCGAGGTCGCTTTCAAGGAAGCCTCGAGCCGATTTCTCAGCCATTTTCAGGGCCTGTTGCGATTGTCCCAGCGTGTACAATGCTTCTGCATGGCGCCGGTCGAGAAAGGCAAGGCTGCGTTGCTGTCCGGACTTGGCGTAGACCTCTTTGCCAAGTTCCAAGAAATAAATGGCCTCTTCGGCTCTGCCTTCCTTAACATGCGCTTCGCCGACATTGGCTAACAAAGTGCCTTTGATCGACATGTCCGACGGATCGTATTTCTCCAAAATTTCAAGACCAGTCTCGTAATACTCAATAGCGCGGTCACCATCGCCCAAATTGTAGTAGACAATGCCAATCCGGCTGTAGGAAGGCGGCTTTAAGGCATGCCGTTCATACTCTTCATTGAGCGCCAGAGCTTTTTCATAATATTCAAGCGCTTGGCCATAATCGAGCGTTTCCACAGCATTGTCGCCCAATTTATCGAGCAGCCGGGCTTCCATCTGGACGAAGCCTTGCAATCGTGCCAGCTCCAGAGACTTACTCAAATAGGCAACCCGGTCCTCGGTTCGAGATTTGACGACTTGCGAGGCGGCGAAATTCAAGCAAGCCTGCACAGGACTGTTTGAATTCTCCGCTTCAGCAATCTCGGCAGCGATGGCTTTCTCCGACGCATTTTCGGCCAATGGTCTGAGCAATCCAATATTCTCACACGGCAGCGAAGCGGCGTCTGGCCAACCAGCTTTTATATAGCCGGCTAGGGATTGATAGTTTCGCTCCAAAGCCAATTGCCGATCCCCCTGCCGATACGCATGCACTCCCAGAAGAGAGAGAACACCCGATTTGATGCCTGGCAAATCCTCTGCTTCAGCAAGGGCAAGCCCCTGATTAAGCCGGTCTTTCATAAGGTCATCATTGCCATCATGCATCGCAATGTAGGCTTGCGCACGGCGAATGGCGGCAAGGGCCATCATGTCATTTTGCGTGTCAGCCTGCCTGGCCAGATCGCGCACCTCTGCGCGGACGCCATCGACATTGTCCTTGGCCTCTTGCCAGATAGATGCAGCGCTCAGCCGCAGGAACGCTTTTGGCGACACTTTCGGCTTGAGACTGTCACGAGCGCTTTTATCGAGGAAAGTGTATCCAAACCGCGCATAGCGCGTCGCAAAATGCAGTTGCTCACGTGATGTCATCGCAGCTGCCTGCCTAATGCAAACAGACACTAAAGCCTGATTGCGCCGAGCCTTGCTGGACATGGGGTCCAGCAAGCGATCACAAGCATTTTCTGCCACCTCCCTATCTGCTTGCGCCGCGCTGCGGGGTGCAAACAGTGCGGCGCCAGCCACTAGAAAAGTCAATATGAGTATGCGGGTCCAGATGTGTCACCAGCCTCCAACCGGATGCTCTAGTCGCAGGAAAAGGGAATATTTGGAAGCCGCATTCGTCAATCAGCGCTGCCCGGCCAATTGTAATGCTCACGAAATAGAAAGCCCATGATGGGTTGCTAGCGGCCTGAAATTCTACAAATATACTGCAAAAAAGAGGGCGCCCGGAAAGCTGGGTGTCGGGGGGGAGAGCAGCTTCCGGGCGCCAGTGCGTGTCACAGAGGGGGTGAGATCGGACACGCAAGCAGAAAGGTTATTGCACTGTTACCAAGCAAAGTTTTCCTCGCAGATGGGGTGAGCGGCGCGGTAGCGCGCGATCGCCAACAGCCATGGGAGAATTCCCTTTGCCGGGTTACAGGTGGCAAATTTCCGATCGACTGTAATCAGCGTCTCATCGACCATTCGCTTGGCATAAAGCTCAGGCATCAAACGATCAAAGAACAGCTGAAGAAATGTGCCAAAGTCAGTCAGCAATTGGATGTATGCCGGACGGTCTCCCATCGCAGCGCGGGTTGCCAGCCCGCGCCAATGCTTTGGGTCACCGCAGATTGTCGCCACATCGATTGAGCGCACGAGTTCCCAGCGAAGCTGATCCCTTACCTGGGCATCCTGTGCCGACTCAAGTTTCTGCGGTTTGATCCGTTCGACAACGTCATCGACAACAATCATTGCCTGCTGAGCGTGTCGATATGCCAATGCTTGTGCCATTTGGCCCTCCTAATGCGTACCGTTGTTTCGGGGCGCTGGAGGATGAATAGCTGGCTGGCCCATGCTGGTATTTCCATTCAGGTGTGATTTTATTCAAATCCTGCGCTAGATGGGACAAAGGCTGCAATTTTTCGCCAAAATCGGTGACGCGAGTCGCAAGATTTGGCGGTGTGCGGCAATTGTTCGGGGATTTTACTGCCAGATGGCCAACATACTCATTGTTGAAAATGACCGCATTATTGCGCGAGATCTGGCGTCAATCGTTGAAGCGCTGGGCCATCAAGTCGCAGGTGTGGGACACAGCTTTTCCGAAGCCATCGTCCTGATCGAGGAGGCCAAGCCTGATCTGGCCTTGCTGGATATCCATATTGACGGTGACCGGGATGGGGTCGCGGTCGCTGGCGAATTGCGCGAAGAACATTCCCTGGCGCTGGCATTCATCACGAGCCACGCCGATCACGAAACAGTGATGAGAGCATCAATCGTCAGGCCCAATGGCTATCTGGTCAAACCCTTTGACGAGAAATCAGTCGATGCGCTTATCAATGTGGCTTTGGCGAATTTCTCTCAGACTGAGCATACGCTCAACAGCAAAGGGATCTCTCAGCCATCTGATGCTGACAATCGGGCCTTGTCCGCTGCTCGGTTACAAAGCGTGGAAAACTACATTTCAAGGCGCCTCGATAGGCCCATTAAGGTGGAGGAGCTTGCCAAATTGTGCGGCCTCAGCGCAGCAGAATTTTCGCGCCAGTTTCAAGCGGCGACCGGGTCTTCTCCGTACAAATACCTTTCCGAAGAGCGGCTCAAGGAAGCCAAGCGTTTGCTGCGCAACACCCAGTGGTCATTGGTCGAAATCGCGCTTGCCGTGGGGTTCGGCAATCAATCACATTTCACAGCGGCGTTTCGAAAGACATTTGGGACCACCCCGTCGGCGTACCGCCGGTTCACACGTTAGTCGTGTTCCTATCGGCTTTCGTGAGACTGGTTGAGGCAATCGGATAGAGCGTGCGAAAGCACTACCCGCCTTGACACGAATCATGTTTCACATAATAGTTAGATATCTAACTATATGAGGCAGTCATGAAACGGCGACAATTTCTCATAGGCGCAGGCGGCGCTGCTGCCTGCCTGTTGATCGGCACTGGCGCTTGGGTAAGCAGCCGGGATATTGCCGCAGCTCGCGATCCTTGGGGTGCCGTTGACAAGAGATTTGATGATCCGCGCATGCATGTCTTGTCGCACGCCATCCTTGCGCCCAACCCTCATAATCAGCAGCCTTGGCTGGTCGAACTTGCCCAGTCCGATACGATCATCCTGCACCCCGATACGGCGCGGTTTCTGCCGCAAACTGATCCGCCCAATCGTCAAATCACTATCGGGTATGGTGCGTTTCTCGAATTGCTTTCTCAGGCTGCCAGCGCAATCGGCATGGCCGCACAAATCGATCCATTCCCCGATGGCAGCAATCCTGATAGCCTCGACAATCGACCAATCGCGACCATCCGCCTAGAGCCAAAAGAGGGGCCAGTAGACCCGCTTTTTCAGACTATTGGAACCAGACGCACCACGCGCCAGCCCTTCGACCTGGATCGCCCGATAACCGAAGAGGATCTGGCTGAGCTTGCAGGCTCCATCGAAAAGGCCAGTCTGTTTGGCGCAACCAGTGAACCAGCACGTGTCGCTCGTATCACCGAGATCAATCAGACGGCCTGGTCAATTGAAACCGATACGCCCCATACGCATGCCGAAAGCACCAGGCTCACACGAATAGGTGCCGCACAAGTCAATGAACAACCCGATGGCATTTCTTTGTCAGGCCCATTGATCGAGACGATCTCGCTTGCCGGTCTGATGTCGCGCCCGAACCTTGCCCGGCAAGACAGCTTTGCCTTCGAGCAAGCGCATGCATTTTATGCAGGATTGCTCGATGCGACGCCGACATATGCTTGGCTGGCAAGCGATGCGAATGATCGGCTGGATCAACTTGCCGCAGGCAGGCAATGGGTGCGCATAAACCAGCAGGCAAGCGCGATGGGCATCGGTTTCCATCCCGTCAGTCAAGCGCTTCAAGAATATCCCGAAATGAAAACGCCATTCAATCAGATCCACGGTGAGCTTGGCGTTGAACCACCAGCGCGCGTTCAGGGCCTTTTCCGACTTGGCTATGGCGACATGCCCTCGCCATCGCCGCGATGGCCAATTACGAAGAAGCTAAAGACCAATGCCTGAAGAACCAGCAGTCCTTGATGAAAATTCAGTCCAAGCCTTGATGGAAATCTCCATCATTGCTCATCTTACTGATGTGCTTTTCGATCGTCATTTGCCAGCGGGGATAACCACGGCCCAATTCGGCGTGCTCAATCGTCTTGTCCGCCTTGGCCTCGATGAAACCCTGAGTGAAGTCGCTGCAGCTTTCAGAGTGACGCGGGCTACGATGAGCTCAACCGCCGAAAAGCTCGAAAGTAAAAATCTTGTCGCAGTGTCACAGTGCCCGGAAGATGGGCGGCAAAAGCGTATTGCCATCACTCAACAGGGAAGAGAAATGCGCGCGCAAGGTATAAGCGTGCAATTGGATTTGATTGCGCGCTATGCCGACTATGTAAGCGAGGCGCAGTGGGCGCAGCTGGCCGCAACACTCGGACATATCCGTCTTGAGCTGGAAGAGACAATGGGCGCGTCAAACACGTGATTGTCTGCATTCACCCATCCAGTTTGCAACATACAGAGCCACCACAAATTGCCCATCCCCGACGAAAATCGCCGCCCGAACCCGAAGGCGCGAGCGGCGATCATTCTCGTAAGCTTGAAAAAAACCCTTAACGCGGCGCCATCCGGATCGCACCGTCCAGCCGCACGTCTTCGCCGTTGAAATAGCCGGTCTCGATCATGCACATGGCAAGCTTTGCGTATTCTTCGGGATTGCCCAAACGCTTGGGAAACGGAACGCTGGCTGCGAGCGCTTCTTTCACTTGCGGCGGGGCGGCGTTCATCAAAGGCGTGTTGAAAATGCCGGGCAGAATGGTGTTCACCCGGATCCCCTCGCGCATCAGATCGCGCGCGATCGGCAAAGTCATACCGACAACGCCGCCTTTGGATGCAGAATAGGCAGCCTGGCCCATCTGCCCATCTTCGGCAGCGACGCTTGCGGTGTTGACGATGGCGCCGCGCGCGCCTTCATCGCTCATCGGGTCTAGGCTCATCATGCCTGCGGCTGATTTTGCAATGCAGCGGAAGGTGCCGATCAGATTGACCTGAATGACAAAGTCGAACGCGCTGATGGGGAAATGCTTGATCTCGCCCGTTTGCTTATCGCGGCTGGCGGTTTTGATCGCGTTGCCGATGCCGGCGCAGTTTACCAGAATGCGTTCCTGGCCGTGGGCCTCGCGCGCTTTGGCAAAGCCTGCATCCACGTCATCGTCGCTGGTGACATTCACTTTGCAGAACACACCGCCAAGCTCAGCCGCCATGGCTTCGCCTTTTTCCTCATTCATATCGAAGATCGCGACTTTTGCGCCTTTGGCAGCGATGGCCCGCGCGGTTGCCGCGCCAAGGCCCGATGCGCCGCCGGTTACAACGGCGGGGGTATTTGCAGATACTTCCATTGTTTTCATTCCTCTCAATTCGTTATCCCGGCCCACGCCGGGAACAGTTTCGATTAACTCTTAAACGCTCTCTACAATCGTGACATTGGCAACGCCGCCGCCTTCGCACATGGTTTGCAGGCCGTATTTCTTGCCGTGGCGTTTCAGGCCATGCACAAGCGTCGCCATCAATTTCGTGCCCGATGCGCCCAGCGGATGGCCCAGCGCAATCGCGCCGCCGTGCACATTGAGCTTGTCCGGATCAGCGCCTGTATGTTTGAGCCATGCCATCGGCACAGGCGCAAACGCTTCGTTCACTTCATAAAGGTCGATATCGCCGATTTTCAGACCTGCCCGCTCCAGCGCCTTGTCGGTTGCGAACAAGGGCTCTTCCAGCATGATAACCGGATCGCCTGCGGTCACCGTCAGATTGTGAATGCGCGCCATGGGGGTGAGATTGTGGCGTTTGAGAGCCTCTTCTGACACCACCAGCACCGCTGATGATCCATCGCAGATCTGGCTAGCAGATGCAGCGGTGATGCGGCCTTCGGGTGAAAGCAGCTTTACGCCCGCAATTCCTTCGGGGCTGGCATCAAAGCGGATGCCTTCATCGACTGTGTGTGTGTCATCGCCTTCGGGGGTTTCGATGGCAATAGGCACAATCTCATTTTCAAACGCGCCCGCTTCGGTTGCAGCGATGGCGCGGCGGTGGCTTTCATAGGCAAAGGCATCAAGCTCATCTTTGGAAAAGCCGTGTTTTTGCGCGATCATTTCTGCGCCCATGAACTGGCTGAACTGGACGTTCGGGTATTTCTCGACGACGCCGGGGGACATGTAATTGCCCAGCCCTTCCTTCATGTGCAACGTCATGTTTGAGCCCATCGGCACCCGCGTCATGCTTTCCACGCCGCTGGCAATCACCACGTCCTGTGTGCCGCTCATCACGGCTTGCGCGGCGAACTGGATGGCTTGCTGCGAAGACCCGCATTGCCGGTCAATCGAAACGGCAGGCGTGGATTGGGGGAGCAGTTTGGAAGCCAGCACGCCCATGCGCCCGACCTGACCTGCCTGCTCGCCCGCCTGGCTGACGCAGCCCGTAACCACATCGTCGACTGCTTCCGGGTCAACGCCGCTGCGTTCGACTACCGCGTCGAGCGAGCGCGCCAGAAGGTCCACCGGATGCACGCCGGCCAGACGCCCTCCGCGCTTTCCGCCAGCGGTGCGGACCGCCTCAACGATATAGGCTGTTGTCATGATGAAATGTCCCTTCCCGTTTACGTAAACGTTTTGTTTGGCCATTGCCTATGGGAGGGAGAGGTGGGAATCAACCGCTCAAAAATGAGGTTCTGGTCCCGGTGGTATTCTCACGCTACGGCATGCGGGCTTTTGTATGCGGCGCGAAGGGAAAAACGGATATGTCTGGAGCCCCACCGCCAAAATCGCCGCCAAATGCGCTGCCCAATGCGCCGCCGGGCCTGATGCCCGAAAGTGACGAGGCCGTTCGCGCAGCAAAGGCGCTGAGATTGGCAGGCGATGTGACCGCAGCACAGCGGCAATTGGACAATGTGCTTGATACATCGCCCGCTCATGCCGCTGCCTTGCATGAACGCGCGCGGCTGGCGCTGGCGCGCGGCGAAGCGGATGCAGCCGCGCGGTTCGATGCAGCGCTTAAACAGCGTCCCGGTGATGGCGATCTGTGGCTTGGCAAAGCGCAGGCGCTCGATGTGGCAGGCGACAGGGCCGGCGCAATTACGATTGCCCGCCAGTTGGCAGGACAAGCGCCCGGCTTTATCGAGGCATTGGAATTTCTCTCCGGATTGCTGCTGGCACAGGGGCGTGCGGATTATGCCAGCCCCTTTTCAGATGCCGCGCTTGCCCAGCCGCGCGATCCCAATATTGCGGCCGCGCATGTGGATGCGCTCGCCGGGCTCGATCACGCCGCCAAAGCGGCCGATATCGCAAAAGAGGCGCGCGCCCGGTTTCCGGGCGAACCCCATTTCGCTTTACTCGAAGCCGCCAATGCCAGCGCTGCGGGGCAATGGGACAGGGCGGAGGCGATCTTTGCAGGCCTGAAAGAACACTCCCCCTCCCGCCTCCTCCACGAAGCGCGCCATCGCATCCGCGCAGCCGATTGGTCTCGGGCGCAGGCGCTGCTCGAAGAAATCATCGCGAAAATTCCGTGGAGCATAGCGGCTTGGGCTTTGCGCGGCATCATCTGGCGGATGACCGGAGATGAACGTGCGGCATGGCTTCACGAACAACCGGGACTTGTGCAAATGCGCCCCTTGTCTGCGCGCGCAGGCCTGATCGATGACGCGGCTGAAACCTTGCGCGCGCTTCACCAGACCAGCGCTATGCCGCTTGGCCAATCGCTGCGCGGGGGCACACAAACGCGCGGCATCCTGTTTCACCGGCACGAAAAGGTGCTGGCAGAACTGCACCGCGCGATTGATGCAACGCTTACCGAATATCGCCGCGATCTGCCCGCCCCCGACGCGCATCACCCGCTGCTGCGCCATCATGGACGGGAATGGGCGCTGGCGGGATCATGGTCGGTGCGTCTGATATCGGGCGGCGCGAGCAATCCGGCAGGCGATCATCACGCCGCACATATTCATCCGGCGGGGATCATTTCGAGCGCGCTCTACGTGAGCGTCCCGCAAGCTGTTTCAGATGATACCAGACATCAGGGCTGGCTCGAACTGGGCCGCCCGCCATCTGATCTGGGCTGCGATCTGGCACCTGTTTCTGCGATCAAGCCGCAAAAAGGCCACCTCGCGCTGTTCCCCTCGACCCTTTATCACGGCACCTGCCCCTTTACCTCGCGCAGCCCGGCAGAGCGAATGACCATCGCCTTTGACGTAACATCGGCCGAATAGAATCGCCAAACCCTTCAAGCAATGGCCCAAAATGGCGCCAATTAACCAAATTCAAAAAATTGCCCCAATTTTACAAATCGGTAACTTTGCATCACCTCCCAGCCTGTTCCCCCTAGGAAATGCGAAGTTTTGAAATTCGCTGATTTTACAGTGTTGCAATCAAGCTACACGGCATTTCGATTTTTGCAGAATTGCACCAGATCGCTTTCCTTGCCCCCGAAACTCTCCATTTGAGCCTCAGAGACAAGGGTTTGGTCAGTATCTTCGCGCGCCTCGCGTGGAGGATTGATCAAAAATTGTCCCGGAGCAGGCAGTGATTCAAAGCTGGTTTTTACAGACTGGCCTGGACTGTTGCCAAATATGAGTCAGGCATGTCGTTTGCAAAAGGCGGCTGGCTGATCACCATAACTAAGGGTACATAACCAATGAAAAAGACCACACAATTGCGACTGAGCGCTGGCTCGCTTGCCGTGGGCCTCGCGCTCGCTGCAACGCCGGGTTTCGCTCAGGATGCCGATACGGATGAAGATACCGTACAAGGCGAAGCGATCATCGTGACCGGTTCACGCGTGACCGATCCCAACCTCGTTCTGTCCAGCCCCGTGACGGCGATCGGCGAAGAAGAGATCACTCTGCGCCAGACCAACACCGCTGAACAATTCCTGCGCGAACTCCCCTCTGCTGTTCCCAGCATCGGTTCTGCCGTGAACAACGGCAATGGCGGTTCGTCGTTCGTCAACCTTCGCGGCGTCGGCTCGCAGCGGAACCTCGTTCTGCTTGACGGTCGTCGTTTCGTGCCTGCTGATACAACGGGCCGTGTTGACTTGAACTCGATCCCGCTCGCGGTGATCGAACGCACCGACATCCTGACAGGTGGTGCTACCACGACCTATGGTGCCGACGCTGTTTCGGGCGTTGTCAACTTCATCACCAAGCGTGATTTCGCAGGTCTGGAAGCCAACTTCTCAACCGGTATCACCGAACAAGGCGATGGCGAGACCTTCCGTGCTGAATTGACCATGGGTGCAAACTTCGACGATGGTCGTGGTAACGCAGTCCTCTCGGTCGGTTATCAGGAACAACAAGAAGTGTTCCAGGGCGACCGTGCATTCTCCGCAACGGCCATCGACTCCTTCGCCGGCACCGTCACTGGTTCGGGCAACGCCATTCCGAACAACTTCTTTGTTCCGGCTCAAGGCCCCGGCGGCACCGGCACAACCTTCCTTGGTCAGAGCGATCCGGCCAATGACAGCTTTGCACCGGGTTTCAACGGCGGCGCTGGTCCGTTCAACTTCAACCCGTTCAACATCTTCCAAACGCCGTTTGAACGCTTCAACATTTTTGGTTCTGCCAATTACGAAGTGTCCGAAGGCCTCGAAATCTACAGCCAAGCTGTGTTCTCGAAGCAAAGCGTTGAAACCATCATCGCACCGGGCGGTTCGTTCTTTAACTCTTACCAGTTGAACCTGAACAACCCGTTCCTCACCACTGGCGCAGCCAACGCATTGTGCGGCCCGCTGGCGTTGACCGCGGCGGAATGTACCGCTGCTGTTAACACGCCGTTTGGTGAAACTTTGGCTGATGGCACGCCCAACGCTGACTACCGCGAAGTCAACGGTCTGTTCCCGCGTCGTTCAGTAGAAGCTGGCACTCGTAACTCTGAGTTCACCTCGACTTTGTTCAACATGGTTGTCGGCGCACGCGGCGGCATCACGGACAACATTTCGTGGGACGTCAGTGCAACATATGGCGAATCTGAGCGTATTCAGCGTCAAAGCGGCTTTGCTCGCTTCCAGCGTCTGCAAAACGCCCTGATCGCTATTCCGGATGCAACCGCACCCAACGGCGCTGTGTGTTCGCAATCAACCACTGCCAGCACAACCAATGATGGTCTTTGTGTTCCGATCAACATCTTCGGTGAGCTTGGCACAATCACGCCGGACTCCATCGATTATGTGTTCTCGCTGACCCAGCAGGTCATCACCGGCACAACCATCGGTACGGTCAACGGTAACATCACTGGCGACATCGACACGGGCATCTTCAGCTCGCCTGTCAACTTCGCTGTTGGTGGTGAATATCGAGAATACACCGCAACCCGTCAGTCTGACGAAGCTTCGCAGACCCCGGGCGCGGTTGTTGGTGGCGGCGGCGCCGCACCTGACATCAATGGCGGCTATGACGTTCTCGACGTGTTCGGCGAACTGTTCATCCCACTGCTCGAAGGTGTGACTTTCGCTGAAAGCCTGTCGCTGGAACTGGGTGCTCGGTATTCCGACTACTCAACTGCTGGCACAGAATTCACTTGGAAAGCCGGCGGTAGCTGGGAGCCAGTCGCTGGCCTCACCATCCGTGGCAACTACCAGCGTTCGTCGCGTGCGCCGAACATCGGTGAATTGTTCACGCCTGTGACAACCGGCCTTGGTAACCTGCAAACTGACCCGTGCCAGCTGGCACTTCCGGTTGGTAACGCAGCGCTTACTGCGGTTTGTATCGCACAGGGTGCACCGGCATCGACCATCGGCAACATTCAGCCGCCGATCGCAGGTCAGGCCAACAACACCACTGGTGGTAACCCCAATCTGGGTGTTGAAACTGCCGATACATGGACAGTTGGTTTCCTTGCACAGCCCGATTTCGCACCGGGTCTGTCGCTTTCGGTCGATTACTGGAACATCCGCGTCGAAGACGCTGTGTCCGCACCGGCCATCAACGACATCAACGCAGGCTGCTTCCAGTCTGGCAACGTTGATTTCGCGACCAACGTGTTCTGTCAGCTGATCCAACGTAGCCCGACCACGGGTTCCGTCAGCGGCGGTGCCGACGACACGCCAGGCTTCATCCTGCAGCAGTCGAACCTGGGTCTCATCGAAACCGACGGTATCGATGTCAGCATGCGTTATGGCACGGACATCACCGATCGCATCGGTCTGAGCCTGTCATTCGACGGCACATGGACCAATGAGAACGTGTTCACCGCGTTCCCGGGTGCGTTCGCTCGTGACTGCATCGGCTTCTTCAGCAACGCGTGCGGCTCGATCCAGCCTGAGTTTGTCTTCTCGCAGCGCACCACGGTGTCCTTCGATGACGAACTTTCGCTGTCGCTTCGCTGGCGTCG
Source organism: Erythrobacter sp. JB1-15 (assembly GCF_057365035.1). NCBI lineage: Bacteria > Pseudomonadati > Pseudomonadota > Alphaproteobacteria > Sphingomonadales > Erythrobacteraceae > Erythrobacter > Erythrobacter sp. JB1-15. The sequence continues at coordinate 2,090,705 of NZ_CP200295.1, read as the reverse complement.
TCTGAGCGCTGTCAGCCAGGAACCGGATGATATCGCCAACAATAACGGCCCGGCTCTGATCGGTCCGGCACCGGCATTGGGCGGTGAAGAAGTGAACTTCCAGGAAATCCCTGCTGAAAACTACTTCGACCTGTCCTTGCAGTGGGATATCCTTGAGAACGTGTTGTTCACGTTCACTGTCACCAACCTTCTGGACAATGATCCCGAAATCGTTGGTTTCAACATCGGTTCGACTGCCTTTAACAGCGGTAACATCTTCCCGTCATCATACGATGCACTGGGTCGCCGCTACAATGCAGGCGTTCGTTTCAGCTTCTGATCCAATCAGACAGCAAAACAGGGAAAGGGCGGGTCTTAGAACCCGCCCTTTTTTTGTGCGCCGTGCTGTGATACTTTCACGTTAAGGAGATATTCTATGACAAAGCCCCTCAATTTTACCCGCACGCTCGCCATTCTTGCAGGCGGCTGCGTACTTGCCCTTCCCGCTGCCATCCCTGCCCACGCGCAGGATACCAATGCTGCGGCCAAGACCGAAACGGCCGAAAGCACCGAAGGAACCAAGATCGTGGTCGAAGGCGAACGCGAGAAGATCACAGATCGCTCGCATCCCGATTACATCCGCTGCCGCAAAGAGCCCGTTATCGGTTCGCGCACCAAGATGACGAAGACCTGCATGACCAATCGCGAATGGAAAGAAGCCTCGCGCGCTGGCAATCGCAATTCGCGCAGCTTCGTCGAGGAAAACCAGGCCGGCTTTAACGGCAACGGCTCCTGATTTCACGAAAGAGCACAATGTTGCGTAACTCTGCATCCCAGCGCCGCGCTGGATCATGCTGTTTGGCTTTTGGCGCGGTTCTGGCTAGCACCTCTCTCGCCGCACCCGCCTCCTTGTTCGCGCAAGACGTCGAAAGCGCCAAAGAGCAAGCGTCGCAGGTCTCAACCAGCCCGCTGGTGAGCAAGCTTGAAGACTGCACATCCATCGCTGATGATACGCAGCGGCTCGCCTGCTTTGACCGCGAAGTGGGCGCATTGGTCGGTGCGACCAATGAAGGCGAAGTCAAAGTCGTCCAAACCGAAGACATCAAGAAAGCGCGCAGGCGCCTGTTTGGCTTCTCGCTTCCCAAAGTCAGCCTGTTTGGCGGAGGGAAGGAAGAAGAGGTTAAGCTGCTTACCTCCACCATCACCAGGGTGCGCAAGGTTGGCCGCAATGAATGGCATTTCTGGATTGCAGAAGGCGACGCCAAATGGCGGTTCAAGAACAATTCAATCCGCGCCCGCGCACCCGAGGTGGGCCAGTCCGTTGAATTTAAGCCTGCCAGCATGGGCACCTATTGGATCCGCATCAATGGGCGCAAGGGCGTGCGCGGGAACCGCATAGGATAGGCTTAGCGAGGCGCGCAGGCCGGGCCTGACGGTTACCGGTCTGTATCCTCCAATCCGCTGCCGCCAGACAATACCGGTACAAAAAAGCCCGGCTTGCGCGATTGCACAGGCCGGGCTTTTTGATTGCCGCTAATGCGATCCGGCAGGCTTACAACCCGCCCGGCCCGCAATCATTTGCGAGATAATCGAGCATCTTGGTGTAAAGCTGCTGCTGGTGGCTGAACATCAGCGTATTGGAGAAGTGGTCCGCGCCCTTGATGGTCACAAACTGCCCCTCTTTGCCTGCCGCCTCAAACTTCTTTTTGTAGTCTTTGAAGTGATAATACATCACCCGGCGATCATTATCGCTGTGTACCATCAATAGCGGGATGTTGACCTTGTCCACCTCATCAATGGGGTTGACCCCAATCATGCCGCGGCGTTTTGACCATTCATCCAGAGCTTTCAAATCGCCATCGCGGCGGCCCATATATTGCTTTGCAGCATCCGCCACCGCGTTCACCGCAATCGCGCACTGATACAATTGCTCTTCACGAGCGACCGAATACAGTGCCGCTTGCCCGCCATAGGACCAGCCAAAGAACGCCACGCGATCAGGATCAGCAAGGCCTTGTTCGATAAGGTATTTCACCCCATCATCCTTGTCGTCCTGCATTTTGCCGCCATGTTCGCCGTAGCCTGCGTCAAAATGCTTCTGACCCCATCCGGTTGAAATCCGGTTTTCCGGGTGCAGCACCATATAGCCTGCATTAGCGAGCATCTGGCCCATCTCGTCATAGGAGACCATGCCGTTAACGTGCGGCCCGCCATTGTGCTGAACCACCAGCGGGAACGGTCCCTCGCCTTTGGGCATCGTCACATAGGCCGGGATTTCCAGACCATCGCGCGCTTTATACCGGATGTATTTCACATCGGCGAGCTGCTGCGGGTTCACCAGCGGGTTGCGGCTGCCAAGCTTTGCCAGCTTGCCATCTTTCACCATCCAGTATGAACCGGGATCACGCGGTCCGCGATTGGTGACGATCATCGTCTTGCCGTCGGTTGACCGGCTGGAAATGCCGATGCTGTGCGCATACGGAATTTGCTGTTCGAGCGCTTCGTAAAGCGCTTTTTCATCCTCGTCGAACCAGTGACGCTCCATTTTGGCCCCGGGATAGCGCGCGGCCACCAGCTTATCATTGCCAGGAATGGAGTGAGTCTGAATGCCCATCACGTCGGAATCTTCGGATTGGAATAGCTTTTCGCCGATCTGCCCGGTGTTGAAATCGAAGGTGTAAAGCGCCGCCTTGTCGTCGCCGCCACGGTTGTCGATCATATAGCCGGTGTTGGGATCACCATCCTTAAACCCAGCGATCCCGTGTATACCGCTGAGCACACGGTAAAGGTTGTCCTGATCGTCGAAATCCATTTCCTGGAACTTCGTCCATGAACCATCGCCCGGCTTGCGGTAATACTCGCGCAAGATATTATCGTTTTCCAGCGTGCGAGTGTAGCGCGGATTGCCATCGCTATCCCACAGCAAAACCTGAGGAAACTTGCTGTTGCCTTTCAAAACGAGCGAACGCGCGCCTGATTTTAGATCGAACTTGTAATAGGCGCGCGGACGGAATGCGGCGAAAGGATCTACACCCGTCGGATCGGGGATAGCGTTGCCTTGACCGATCAGCACCTTGTTTGGCTCTTTGGGAAGGAGGCTTACCAATTCAAAATTGCCATCAATCTTTGAAAACTTATTCTTTTCAAGATTGTAAGAGAAAGCGAGGTAATCGCGAATATCCTGCTCAGGCCGCTTCACAGTCTTGCGGTTGACCTGCCAGGCCGTGCCGAAAATATAGTTATCTGCGGCCCACGAAGCGTTGATGATCTCCATCGGATCAGCATTAAGGCGGCGCACCGGCTTCGACAGATCATCGGTCTTGTAAATCTCAAGCAGATATTCGCCTTCCCGGCTTTCCACCTTGTGAACCAGCACGTGCTTGCCATCGGGAGAAACCTGTACGGCGTTGACGACGCTACGCAGCGCCCAGACATCCACGGGAACCGAGGCTTGGGCTTGCGTTTGCGTGGGTGCCGCTGCGACGCCGAGACCGAGCACCGATACACCGGCCATTGCGGCCATCAATTGGGCTTTAAAAAGCTTCATGGGTCATTCTTCCAGTTTTCATAGAATTGGACGTTCCATTGAGCTGCGCGGCCTCCCGTCCTTACAGCTCGAACGCTTTCAGTAGATCAAAAAAACGGCCCCCCGGCAAGTGCCGAGAGGCCGAATTTTTCGCTAATTTACGCGCATCTCGCTTAGAAACGGTACAGAAGCTGCCCGAAGAACTCGCGTCCGTCGAGGTTGTAGCCGTTTCCAATCGGAGTGTTCGAGATACCGAACACTTCGTTCGTGTCGATCAGCGGCGGATCGGTGTCGAAGATGTTTGTCACACCTGCGATAACCCGGATCGTGCCATTGTCCCAACGGATCGATGCGGTGTGCTCGAACCATTCTTCAGCAAAACCAACATCGCGGCAGATGATACCGTCACCTGCAACATTGGCGGTGCCTGCACCAAGACAGGTGTCGCCGAAGAAGCCAGTGCCTTCGTTACCGAACGCATCATCCAATGGATCGATGCCGTCAGCCTGCTGCTCAACATCGCCAATATAGCGCGTTTGCCAGGTGAAGCGGAAATCGTCGTAATCAACCTGGAATGTTGCCCGGCCAGTCCAGCTTGGGAAGCCAAACTCGCCTGCATCATCATCAAATTGAACCGATCCATCGTCGTTCGTGAATGTGCTGGACCGTTCAATCAGGTGGTTGGCACGCAGGTTCAATGTCAAGTCAAACTGCTCGCCACCAATGGTGACATCCTTGCCAAAGGTAGCGTTGATATCAATCCCGCGGACCGCTTCTGAGTCGAGGTTCAGGAAGCCCTGAAACACATCTGAAACCAGCTGACGGTTTGTAGCCTGCAGTCCAATGCGATCACAGAACTGGCTGCGGACGTTATCTTCACGAGTATAGCAATCGTTGATGATGAACTGAGCGTTTGGCTCAATGATCGAGATCCTCCAACTGAATATCGTAATAGTTGAAGTTAAGACCAACCTCGAAACCACTGGCAAAGCTCTCTTCGAATGCAAAGCCTGCAGTCAGTGATGTTGAGCTTTCCGGATCAAGATCAATGCCATTGGCGACAACGCCGCCCGATTGAATTTCCACACTGCCAACTTGCAGCGTGCCCAGGTTTTCGTCGTCAATACCAACGCGTGTCGGATCACGTCCTTCGCGTGCGCAGTTATCGAGAATAAACTGATCCCGATCGTCAGTTGCCGCGTTGTAAGCGCCATTGACAAACGCATCATCAGGAACCGCACAGGGATCGAACAGCGTCAGGAAGCCTGTCTGACTGTCAAGGAACAATTCGCGCAGGTTTGGTGCGCGGAAAGATGTGCCGTAGCTGAATTTCAGCAACAACGGAGCAACCGGACGCCAGCCCCCTTTGAGAGAGAAGGTGCCATTGGTTCCGTAGAACTCATCATCGGTCAAACGGCCAGAAAGGTTGATCGAAAGCTCCTCAACCAGCTTTTCTCCAGCAATAAGTGGAACATCAACTTCACCAAACACTTCGCGAACCGTGCGCGAGCCTGTTGCGCCGCTATCGGCGAAGAATGCGAAAAACAGACCGTTCGACGCGACCTCGTTGGGACGCGAATCGATTTCATCTCGGCGCCATTCTGCACCGAGCACAACACCAACAGGGCCTGCAGGCAATTCGAACAGGTCACCTGTTACGAAGCCTGATAGAATGGTTTGTTCGTAGGTTGTATCGAAGGAACGAACACCGAAGAGATAATCACGCTCGGCCTGAGAGATGTCACCAACCGCACCCGTCAACGCACTTGGTGCAAACAAGTTCACAGGCACACACCCTTCGGTCAGTCCTTCAGCGGCAAGTTCTGGGTTTGCCAGACCGGCAACATTGCACTCGCCAATGAACAGTGGGTTTCCGAAGAATCCGAAGACATCGACGTTCTGATCGTAATCGTCGGCAACGCCGTCGCCATTGTTATCGATTACGCCATCGCCGTCATAATCGGCTGTCGGGTCAAGACCCAATGATAGCGCGAGGCGATCTTCACGGATACCGGTGCGGACCGAGCTACCGATCGATCGCGAATAAACGCCTGAGAAATCGAAAGTCCAGCTTGAACCGATAAACGGCAGATCACCGCGTACACCCAGCACGCCGCGATACTGTTCTTGCGTGATATCGACGTTATTCCGGTCGCCCACGATCGCGGTAATCGGCGAAACGGGAAGCGGAAAGCCAGTAGACAATGGCGCTGCCAGATCAGCCACGGGTGTGGTCGATGCCTGCAAAGCGTTGTCTGCAGCCCGGCAATCAACGCCTGTTCCAGTCAGGAAATTACAAGGGTTAAATTGGTTCAGATCAGGAACCGAAGGAAACGCTTGCGGAATACCCGTGTTGGGCAGATCAATTTCGGCGCGGCTGTAGTTCGCTTCGAAATAAGGCGTGATGTTTGCTTCACCGGGGAAGGTGTATTCACCATAGGCAAAAACGTTGATAAGCTCTTGTTGAGAGATGAAAGTCCGGTCTTGGTTTGCCGCGTTCGTGTTCACATTCTGGAAATCGACATCGCGAATGCCATCCCCATCAGTGTCGAGGTCAACACCAGCAAAGTTGGTTGACTCGCCGAAGTTCAGCCCAGGAATGTTCGCAATATTGCCATTGGCAGGGAAATACACCGAACCAAGGCGGGTAAACGGAATGAAGACGCGGCCTGAAATACCCTGGATCTTACATTCGCTTTCCGAAACCGTCACGCCCGGTGTTCGGTTACGAACAATACCGTTATCGCGCAAACCGGTTGTGAGAATGTTGCCGTTCTGATCGATCTCGTAATGCGTGTTACAACCCGACAGGAAGTCGCGATCGCCGATCGTTACCTCGTCACGAAATGCATATTCTGCGCCGATGCCGAAGAAAGCGCGGTCAGTGTTGAAGCCCCAGGCTGCACTGACGACATAATCTTCGCCTGCTCCGCCGGGATTGACGTTGCCGTTGGCCTGCAATTCCAGACCGTCAAAGTCTTTGCGCAGGATGAGGTTACCCACACCGGCAACAGCGTCGGAACCATAAACCGAAGACGCGCCGTCAAGCAGCAGGTCATAACGGTCAACCAGGGTCGATGGGATGAGGTTCAAGGAAGGGTTTGTCGGCGCGCCTTCCACACCAGCGGGCGCGAGACGGCGACCGTTGAGCAGCAGCAGCGTGCGATCTGCACCCAGACCACGAAGGTTCAGTGTTTGCGAACCCGGACCGTTATCAAGCACGAAGCCTTGGAAGGTTGCGTCAATTTGCTGACCTGCCGCGCTTTCAGAACGCTGAAGGATCTGTGCAGGATCAAATGCACCAACCGCCTGCTGGTTTTCAGTGCTGAGCACCTGCAGCGGCGAGATAGACGAATAGGTGTCGCGCACAATCCGCGAGCCTGTCACGGTGATACCGCCTTGCTGGCCCTGCTCTCCGCTGGCGCCAGTCGTGATGTCGACCTGCTCTTCTTCCTCTTCTTCTTGGGCCTCAGGATCGGCGTCCTGCGCGTAAGCGGGCCCGGCGATGACAAATGCAATCGCCGATGCTGAGAAAGCGAGCGCCTTCATAGAATTGGTGTGAAACTTTTTCATGATTACTCCAGTTGCGACAACCGGAACTGTAGCAACGCGCGCTGTCTTCTGTTTTCTATGCGTTTACCCGACGCAAAACGAAAACAGCCCCTGACACCACGCAGCCAAGCCCCTGCGGTGCCGGATTTGTGCAATAGGGAACAATTGATGTCAAAGCGGCGCGTAACGTTTCCGTAATTTTTGCCCCTCTGTTGCGTTAATCCCACATTCACTCAAACAGCTTGGAAATTTTTCACCGGACAGGCTTTCCGCACGTAACAAAAAGAGCGGCCTGCGCGAAACAAACCACTCTTTGTGTCATATTGGGTCTGAGCGCCAACGTCTGCGATGTTGGCTGTTGGCGTGCCGCAAATGCGAGAGAATCGGTTTTGTCCCGCTTACTTCGCGGTCATTTTCAGCTCGCCATCGCCTTCATCAATCGCCAGCGTGGTGCCATCTGCCACTTTGCCTTCGAGCAGCATTTCAGCGAGCGGATCCTGCAAATATCGCTGCACCGCGCGCTTTAACGGACGCGCGCCGTAGACAGGGTCATACCCCACCCTGCCTAGCCATCTGAGCGCCGCATCTGTCAGCTCAAGCGTGATCTTGCGATCATCGAGCAGTTTTTGCACGCGTTTGATCTGGATCGCGACGATGGGGGCCATGTGCTCCATTGCGAGGCGGTGGAACAGGATGATCTCGTCGAGGCGATTGAGGAATTCGGGCCGGAAATGCCCGCGCACCACATCCATCACGCTGTCCTCGACATCCGCGACTTTGCCGTCATCGGGAAGGTTGGAGAGGAACTGGCTCCCAAGGTTCGAGGTGAGGATGATCAGCGTGTTCGAAAAATCGACCACTCTGCCCTGCCCATCAGTAAGACGACCATCATCAAGCACTTGGAGGAGCACGTTGAACACATCGGCGTGCGCTTTTTCCACCTCGTCAAACAGCACCACCTGATACGGACGGCGGCGAACGCTTTCGGTAAGGACGCCGCCTTCGTCATAGCCGACATATCCCGGAGGCGCGCCGATCAGCCGGGCGACGGAATGCTTCTCCATAAATTCCGACATATCAATGCGCACCATCGCGCTGTCATCATCGAACAGGAAGCCGGCAAGCGCTTTGGTCAGTTCGGTTTTACCCACGCCTGTTGGGCCGAGGAACAGGAAGCTGCCCAAGGGCCGCCCAGGATCCTGCAATCCAGCGCGCGCGCGGCGCACGGCTTTGGACACCGCCTCAATCGCAGCCGCTTGGCCGATGACGCGTTTGCCGAGGATGTTCTCCATATCGAGCAGTTTCTCGCGCTCGCCTTCCATCATCTTATCGACGGGAATGCCGGTCCAGCGCGAGACAACGCTGGCGATATCTTCTTCGGTCACTTCCTCGCGCAAGAGCGCATCATCATTCAGGCTTTCTGCCTCTTCGAGTTGCTTTTCGAGGCTGGGGATGGTGCCGTATGAAAGCTCGCCCGCTTTGGCGAGATCGCCGTTCCGTTCGGCCTGCTCCAATTCCAGCCGCGCGGCATCAAGCTGCTCTTTGATCTTGCCTTCGGCATCAATCTTGTCGCGTTCATTCTGCCAGCGCGTGGTGAGTTCGGAGGATTCCTGCTCAAGGTTCGCCAGTTCCTCACGCAATGTGGTGAGCCGGTCACGCGAGGCGCGGTCATCCTCTTTTTCAAGCGCGCTCTCTTCAATCTTCAGCTGGATGATCCGGCGATCAAGCTCGTCGATTTCTTCAGGCTTGCTCTCCACTTCCATGCGGATACGGCTGGCCGCCTCGTCCATAAGGTCGATGGCTTTATCGGGCAGGAAACGGTTCTGGATATAACGGTCGGACAATTTTGCCGCCGCGACAATAGAGCTGTCGGTGATCCGAACGCCGTGGTGCAGCTCGTATTTATCCTTGATCCCGCGCAGGATGCTGATCGTATCCTCAACCGAAGGCTCTTCGATATAGACCGGCTGGAACCGGCGCTGGAGCGCGGGGTCTTTCTCGACATATTTCTGATATTCATCGAGCGTGGTGGCCCCGATGCAATGCAGCTCTCCGCGGCTGAGTGCAGGTTTGAGCAGGTTTGAGGCATCCATGGAGCCTTCAGACGCCCCTGCCCCAATCAGCGTGTGCATCTCGTCGATGAAGAGAATGATCTGCCCATCGGCATTCTTCACTTCATCGAGGACGGATTTCAAACGCTCTTCAAATTCGCCGCGATATTTTGCTCCCGCAATCAGCGAACCCATATCGAGCGACATGAGCGTGCGGCCTTTGAGGCTATCGGGCACATCGCCATTCGCAATACGCAGCGCGAGACCTTCGGCAATGGCGGTCTTACCCGTGCCGGGTTCGCCGATCATGGCAGGATTGTTTTTGGTGCGCCGAGCAAGGATCTGGATCGCGCGGCGGATTTCTTCATCGCGCCCGATCACCGGGTCAAGCTTACCATCACGCGCCGCCTGCGTCAGATCGCGGGCAAACTTCTCCATCGCATCATAGGAACTTTCCGCATTGGCGCTATCGGCGGTGCGCCCGCCGCGCAGAGCTTCAATCGCCGCGTTCAAAGTTTGCGGCGTAATGCTCGCCGCTTTCATCGCATCGCCAGCAGCGCCGGGAGCCATGGCCAGCGCTGTCAAAATGCGCTCCACCGCGACATAGCTGTCGCCTGCCTTATCGGCGAGCTGTTCAGCGCTGTCGAGCACGCGCACGGCATCATTATCAAGACCCGGCGTTTGCTGCGCGCCGCCGCCTGTCACCGCTGGGATTTTCGCAAGACCATCATCGACAGCACTGACGGCCAGCGCCGTTTCACCGCCGGCACGCTGGATCAGGCCAGCGGCCATGCCCTCTTCATCCTCAAGCAAAGCTTTGAGCAAATGCAAAGGCGTAATGCGCTGGTGGTTCATACGAATGGCGACCGTTTGGGCCGATTGCAGGAACCCTTTGGCGCGGTCGGTGAACTTTTCGAGATTCATGGATAGAGACCCCTCATGTGACTTTCCTGACCTATATAGTGTTGCCCATTTGCAACACAAGGCCTTTCCTGATGCTTCTCTCGCGTGTGTTTCATCAACCAAGCCGCAAGCAAGCCGCAAGCATGCCGGTGTGTTACTCAACTAGGTGGGTGACGAAGGCCCGCTTGCCAAGGGGGCAATCCATCGGCACACCCCGGCGCATAAAAGGTTCAGGAGAGATTGATGCGAACATGGCTTGCACGCGGCGCGGCAGCGCTGGTGGTAATTGCGATAGGCGTGTTCGTCGCGCTGGCCACGTGGGAGCCGTTCTTTGCCGAGGAAGCCTCCTATTCACCCGAAAGCTGGACCGAATACCAAGCCGAGATCATCCGCGATGAATACGGCGTGCCGCATATTTACGGCAAGACCGATGCCGATGTCGCCTTTGGCGTAGCGATTGCCCATGCGGAGGATGATTTTTTCACTCTTCAGGATGTGATCGCGATGTCACGCGGGCGCTATGGAGCCATTGCCGGGCAGGATGGCGCAGAGTTCGATTATGTCTACCACCTGCTCGATGCGCGCGGCACCGCGCAGCGCAAGTATCACGGCCTGCCCGGTGACACGCGCGCTTTGTTCGAAGCCTATGCGAGCGGGCTGAACCAATATGCTGAGGAGAACCCGCAAGAGCTGAAACTCGGCAATCTCTTTCCCGTAAATGGCGAAGATGTTGCCGCCGGATTTGTCCTTCGCCAACCGTTCTTCTTTGGCCTTGGCAATGTGATCGCTCCGCTGGTGGCAGGCGAACCGCTCCAGCGCGAATTTGGCCCGGACATTCCGGGTTTCCCGCGCGATGATACCCCAAGAGAAGCTCCATCGCCCGATCAGGCCAATCTGCTCCACCCACTGCCCATGGGCGAAGATGCCGCGCTGCTGGGTTCCAATGCCTGGGCAGTCACACCTGAACGATCCGGCGGGCCAACCACGCTTATCTCCAATTCGCACCAGCCGCTTCGTGGCGGGGTCGCGTGGTATGAATTCAGCGTGGAAAGCGAAGAAGGCTGGCATTTCACCGGCGCCAATTTCCCCGGATCGCCTTTCCCATTCCTCGGCCACAATGAACATCTGGGCTGGACCAACACAGTCAACCGCCCCGACATGACTGATATCTACAAACTCGAAGTCAGCGAAGCGGGCACGCAGTACAAATTGGACGGCGAATGGCGCGATCTGGAGCGCAAAACGGTAACACTTCCGGTAAAGTTTGGCCCCATCACTCTTCCCATCCGGCGCGACGTGCTTCGCAGCGCCCATGGCCCCGTGATCCAGAACGATGATGGCTATTTCGCGGTCCGATATGGCGGGATCGACAATGTCGATCAGCTTGATGCCTATTACCGCATCAACAAGGCGAAAACGCTGGATGAATGGCAGGCGCAAATGGCGCGCATGGCGATCCCTTCGACCAATTTCATCTATGCCGATAAGGAAGGCAATATCGCCTATCTCTACAATGCCAGCATCCCTGACCGGCCCGAAGATATAAAGGTCAATTGGCGCGGTATTTTGGATGGCACCCGATCTGATCTGATCTGGCAAGGCGCGGTGTCCTATGAGGAGATACCCAAGCTCATCAATCCGGCATCTGGCTGGATCTACAACGCCAACAATGAACCTTACACCGCAGCAGGCGAAGGCAGCGATTTGTCGCCTGAGGATTTCTCACCTGTTTTGGGAGTGGAGCGCAAACAGACCAACCGGTCACGCCGCGCCTATAAGCTGATGAGCGCTGTCACAGGCCCGCTGGACCGCGCGGCGCTCGAGCAGATCAAATACGACACTGCCTATGAACGCGAAGGCTATATTGCGCGGCTGTTTGATGAGTTGGAGGCGCTGACCTTCCCGCCGCGTATGAAAGATGCAGGGCCAAGCGGCGGACAGGTGCAAAAGGCCCGCGATCTGCTGCTGAAGTGGGATTTTACCGCTGATGGCAAAGGCCGCGCTGATGCGCTTGCCTATCTGATGATCCGCGATTTCATGTCGTCAGAATATCAGAACCGCAAATGGCCTGATGTCCGCGAAAAACTGGGCGATGCAGCCGGTCATTTGATGGAGCATTTCGGCAGGCTCGACCCGCCATTGTCGGATCTTGTCCGCCTGCGCCAAGGGGACGTTGACCTGCCCTTGGACGGCGGATCAGACACTTTGCGCGCCGCCACCACCTGGGAGATTGACCCCGATGGCCGCGCCAGCCTCGTTCACGGCGACAGCTTTATCCAATGGGTCGAATGGCCCGCACCGGGCAGCGAGGGCGGGCGGGTTTTCTCCCGCTCTATCCAGCCATTCGGCGCTGCCACCACCCGGCCCAAAAGCCCGCATTACACCGATCAGATGCAGCTGTTTGTCGATCACAAGCTTAAGCCTGTGTATTTCTGGCGCGATGATGTGCTGGCCGCGGCAAAGACGCGCAAAACCGTCACCAATGCGCGCTGAGCGGTGCGCAGCCCTCTTTTCATTCATCGACGTGACAGCGCCGTTTGTCGATGGCACACACCGCCCCCTTGACCCGGCGCGCGCGATGCGCTCGCACGGCATCAACCATTCCACCCGTCTCGCAGAACGGAGCCTAGACCACTCATGACTTTCCCATCAGCTTTTAAATCCGCTGGCAAAGCCGCCACAAGCCTGACCGCGCTCGCTGCCGCCATCGCATTGCCCGCTACGCCCGCTTTGGCTGACCACCACAGCGAAACGCCAGCTGAGGCGGCCAATGATGCGGCAACGGGCGATCTTGCGCAGCTGGTTCAGCAAGTCGCCATCCCCTTTGACCGGTTCGAGCTTGAAAATGGCCTCACCGTGATTGTGCACGAAGACCGCAAAGCGCCCATCGTTGGCGTGGCCGTGTGGTACAATGTCGGCTCCAAGGACGAACCCGAAGGGCAGACCGGATTTGCCCATCTGTTTGAACACCTGATGTTCAATGGCTCTGAAAACGCGCCCAATGACTATTTCCAATACCTTCAGGAAATGGGCGCGACCGATTACAACGGCACCACCAATTTTGACCGCACCAATTATTTCCAAACCGTCCCCCGCCCCGCATTGGAGCGCGCGCTTTGGCTGGAAAGCGACCGGATGGGGTATCTGCTGGGCGCGGTCACGCAGGAAAAGCTCGATAATCAGCGCGGCGTTGTCCAGAACGAAAAACGCCAGGGCGATAACCGTCCCGGCGGCCTCGTCTTCTATGAAATCATCGACAAGCTGTATGGCGAAGGCCACCCTTACGGCCATTCGGTGATCGGCTCGATGGCTGATCTTGATGCGGCCAGTATGGATGATGTGCGCAATTGGTTCCGCGACAAATACGGCCCCAACAATGCAACGCTGGTGCTCGCAGGCGATGTGTCGGGCGAAGAAGCGCGTCCGCTGGTTGAAAAGTGGTTCGGAGCTATCAAAAGCGGCCCTGTCAACACGCCAGCGGCGGCGGCGATTGCGCCTCTGGCAGAGCCATCGCGCACAATCATGAAAGATCAGGTGGCGGCCACGCGGCTCACCAAATATTGGCCTGCCCCCGGCAGCAATGATCCCGATGCCTTTGCGCTGGATATGGGCGCGACCGTTTTGGGCGGACTGATTTCCAGCCGCCTTGATCAAGTGCTGGTACGCGAAGAAGAACTCGCCGTCAGCGTCTTTGCTGGCCATGCCGATTTTCAGCGCGTTGGCTGGCTGTCGGTTGGCGCGGTTGTGAAACCGGGTGTTGATGTCGCTGTTCTCGAAGCGCGACTGGATGAACTGATTGCCGATTACCTTGCCACAGGCCCGACGCGCGATGAATTGCAGCGGGCCGCGACCAGCCGTCTTTCGAGCACCATTCGCGGCCTTGAACAAGTCGGCGGTTTCGGCGGCAAAGCGGTGACTTTGGCGCGCGGCGAAGTGCTATCGGATGATCCGGCCTATTACGCCAAGCAATTGAACGCCATCGCCGCGATGACACCAGACAAAGTGCGCGCGGCTTTGGGCAAGTGGATGGATCAGCCCGCTTTCACTCTCGTGCTCGAAAAAGGGGAGCGCGGCGAATATGAAGAAGCCGCCAGCGTTGAAGCTGCGGCCGATGCGCCCGATGCCTCAGAGGCGGCAGACAGTACGCTGTCCGTTTCGCTAGAGCGCCCCGCACCGCCGATTGACACGGTGCCCGCGCTCGATTTCCCCGATGTAGAGCGCGCCACTTTGGCCAATGGGATGAAGGTTACCTATGCGCGCCGCGATGCGGTGCCTGCAACCTATGTCACTATGGAATTTGACGCGGGCAATGCCGCCGACCCTGCTGGCAAGACCGGGCTTGAAGACCTGACTTTGGCTCTGTTTGACGAGGGCACTTCCACTTTAACCTCGCAGCAGATCGCCGAAGAGCGCGAGCGCCTCGGCGTCAGCATTTCCATTGGCGGTTCGTCTGACCGGTCAAGCTTTACGCTGTCGGCGCTGTCGGCAAAGCTTGCCCCATCGCTTGATCTGATGTCGGACATTGTCCGCAACCCTGCGTTCGATCCTCAAGAACTTGAGCGGGTGCGCACGCAGACCCTGACCGGGATCAAGCAGCAATTGCGCGATCCCGCCAGCATCGCGCAGCGCACCATCGCGCCAGAGATTTTCGGCGAAGGCACCGCCTATGGTTCGGTTGCCAGTCTTGAAACCGTTGGCGCGATCACGCGCGATGATTTGCTGGCGTTCAAACAGGCATGGATCAGACCCGATAATGGCGAAGTGTTCGTCATCTCCGACCAGCCGCTTGCCGCAATTGTCGATGCTCTCAACGCAGCATTTGGCGATTGGAGCGCGCCTGATGCGCCCAAGGGAGCCAAAAGCTTTACCGCGCAAGATAAAGCCGCTGGCGATACGGGCCGGATCATCCTCGTAAATCGTCCTGATAGCCCGCAAAGCCGGATTGTCGGTGCGCAATTGACCAAGCTGAATGCAGGGGATCCTGAATACGTTGATTTCACCAATGCCAACAATTCGCTTGGCGGCACGTTTCTCGCGCGGCTCAATATGAACCTGCGGGAGACCAAGGGATGGAGTTACGGCGTGCGCGGCGGGCCGCAGGCACGTGAAAACGCGGTAACCTATTCGATCCGCGGCGGAGTGCAGGCCGATAAGACCGGCGCTTCGATCGCCGAAATGATCCGCGAAACACAAGAATTCCTCACCACCAGCGGCGTGAGCGAGGAAGAACTTGCGCGCAATGTCGCGGCTGAAGTGGGCGAATTGCCGGGACGTTTCGAAACATCAGGCGCGGTTCTGGGCGCGCTGCGCAGCAACGCTCAATTTGGCCGCCCGGATGATTATTACGAGACGCTGGTTGCCAAATATCAGGCGCAAACCCGCGAAAGCCTGGATACAGCGGCGCGCGATGTGCTCGACACAGATGAATTCATCTGGGTCGTTGTGGGCGATGCAGAGCAAGTCAAACCGCAGCTTGAAACGCTTGGCATGCCGATTGAGGTGCGCGAATTGCCCGAAACGGAGTGAGGAAGCGCATCTGGCCGCAAAAAGCTGCTCATATGTGACGTTACGGCTTTGGCAGGGCACGCATTGGCCTTGCCGGAACGCCGCAATGCCGCCCCTGATTGTGGTTGATAGCGGGCCGCACACGTGCCAGAAACAAAGCTGAGTTTCACGGGCGATATCGTCCGCATCGCTCGGCAAAACAAACTGCGGAAACGGGCCAATGCCCGCCGCTTACCCAAGGAGATAATCATGTCTGTTGCAGGAACTTACAACACCACCGTCAAAAGCCCGATGGGCGATCAAACCGGCACTCTCACCATTGTTGACAATGGCGATGGCACTGTCGGCGGCAAGATGGAAGGCGGCATGGGCTCGATGGATATTGAAGAAGGCACCGTGGCTGGCGATACTGTCAAATGGAAAATGAACATGACTGTGCCAATGCCGATGACGCTCGATTGCGAAGCCACTGTCGATGGTGACACCATCACCGGCAATGTGAACGCAGGCGCATTTGGCGCAATGCCAGTGACCGGCACACGCGTCTAAACGCTGCATTGAAAGCATAAGAAAGGGCCGCCCGGTGCAATCCGGGCGGCCTTTTTGTTGTGCTGATTGCGCCTGATGCGCAGGCTTTGCGGCGCTATGAAAGGCCCTTGGGCGGCGCTTTCATAGCGAATTTCGCAGCATGTTCTTCATCCTTGCCGGCAGCAAGCAAAGCGGCTTGATCGACCCAATTGTCCCGGTCAATCCGGCCTTTGATTTTGAGGTACTGATCAACCTCGGCCACATCCGCCGCGCTCCACGCTGCGATCTGGTCAAACCGTTTGACCCCCAGCGAATGGCACAGATCATTCAGTTTCGGCCCGATCCCCTTGATCCGGGTGAGATCATCAGCCGCGCCAACAGCCGCCGCGATCTTGGGCTTGCCCTCTTCGGCCTGCACGGGCGCTGCGGCCATGACGGGCGCTGGCTTGGGTTCAGGCGCGGGTTCGGGCTTTGGCTCTGGCTGAGCCGCAACCGGTTCCGGCTCAGGTGGTGGCGGCGGTGGTGGCGGTGGCGGCGGCGGCGCAGTGCGCACCGGCTCCGCTTCTGCCTCAGCGCCAGCCGAAAGCCGCGCCCAAATCCACCAGCCTGTTGCAAATCCGATGACCAATGCGGCCAGCATACGCAGCGGGTTATCCATAAACAGTTCAATCATTTTCCAAACCCTCCCGCTTTCAATTCCGGCCCCAGATCAGCCATGCAAGGCCAACCCCGACTAAGAACATCGCGATCACAAGGATCCAGCTTTCAAAAAACAATCCCATACTATTCGCTCCCCCTTTTACTCGTCTGACGCGAGCGTAAATTCAATTCTACGATTGGCTTCGTTTGCCCCGTCACCTTCGACGAGAGGCTGGTCTGATCCATACCCTTTCGCCGTAATGCGCGCCTCGCCCACTCCGCGTTCAGCCAGAGCGGCGGCGACAGCATCGGCGCGCGCCTGGCTCAAGGTTTGGTTGATCTGCGCCGAACCTGTCGCATCGGTATGTCCGCCAACGGCCACGCTCATCCCCGTGCATGTGGCGAGCTTTTCAGCCAGACCATCCACGATCGCAAGCGAGCTGTCCGGCAAATAGGCGCTGCCCGAACGGAAATTGATCGTTTTACCGTCCATGAAAGCATCAATATCGCCTTGGCAGTCTGCAACCTGCGCGGCGCTTGCACCGCTTACAGCATCAGCATCGCTTGCAGCAGAGGGTGTTTCGCTCGCGCTTTTATCGCTATCTGCGCCATCCGCCTCGCCGCCCGCCAAAGCGGCGCCATCAGCCCAGCGCACTCCCGCCAGATTGGCATCGCTCGCCATGAGAGCTTTTTCGATTTTCGCCCGCTCAGCCGGGTCATCCACGCCGCGCAGCACCGCGATGCGCGCTAAAGGGTCGCGCTGCATTTCCATTTCAACGCCGGCAAAGCCGCCTGCCGCCAGAGCTGTTTTGGTATCGCTTTCGATCCCGTCAATATAGCTTGCGCCCGATGCGGCGTGCGTGCCCCATGCAAGACAGGTCGCCAGCGCCGCGCCAATCGCGAATTTCACCGTTCCATTCATGGTATATCCCCCGTGATCCGCATGCAGGCTCGCAAAGGATATGGTAAACGGCAAGTAAATTCTTATGCAGTACCGAAAGGCTGGCAGCGCGCGCGGCAATCGCGGGGGAGCTTTGATGGCCTGCCCGCGCGTTGCTTTTACTGCTTTGCAAGGCGGCCCCATATTCGCTTGGGCCCATTCTTTGATCGCTCAAAATTGTGCAAGTAACCCATTGAAAGCGATCAATCTCTTATGCTAGCCAATTCAGACCGGAGGGTATCCGGCCGATCGTAGAATCTGTTTGAAATTGAATTTGGGGCGGGAAATGAAAACGAAATTCGTGATTTTGTGCGCGGCTGCGCATGCATGCCTGGCGATGCCTGCGATGGCACAGGATAGCGCGGTAAACGCGGCAAAGGCCGCGGAAGAAGCTGCAGAAGCGGTGGCAGATGCGGCCGCAGACAAAATGAAGGCTGATGCGGAAGCGGTGGCCTCGGATGCCATTGCAGCGGCGGAAAAACCCGCCCCGTGCGAACTGCACGTCTACCCCACCATCGAAGGGCAAGCGCAAAATATCGGCCTGTTCGGCCCCGGCCTGATCAATGAAGCAATCAACAAGGACAAGAACGTCTCAAACGCGGAATATATGCGCGAAGCGCTCAGTCCGCGTTTTCAGGTGGAGGCATTTCAATCCATTGATGTCGCTGATGCAGTTGGCATGCCCGAAGGCACCGAAGTGATCTATCAAGTGCCCATTGCAGACCGCGATATCACGACCAAAGTCAAAACCCGGCTCAGCGACAGCACGCATGAATGCTATGCCGAATTGATCGTCACGCAGAACCTTTATCAGAAAAAGATGATCTATGGCCGGTCGCTCAACAACCGTTTTATCTTCAAGGATTTCCGCGGCGGCGTTGAAAAGGCGCGGCTGATCAAAGGGCGCGGCGGTAATGGCCTGTCGAAATTCCCGCCCAAAACCGTGGAAGACCGCCCCGAAGCGGATGCAGATCTGCGGCAGGCTTTGCTGGCGAACTTCGAAGAATATGCCAAGCGTTTCAAGTAAGCGGCGAGCTATAGCCGCGCGCCTCGCGATCTGCGCGTTTGCGGCCAGCGGGGTTGCTGCCAGTTATATTATGCCTGCCATCGCCCGGCCTGCGGCGGCGCAGGCTGAATATTTCATCGCTGAAAGTGACCGCACGGTTGAACCTGCACGGCCCGCAGCGGTGATCCTGGCGCAAGAGGAGCTTGCGACCAGTATTGAGCTGGGCCGTATCCTTGTAGGCGAAGGCGGCCTGCTGGGCGCTCTAACTGACCGCACACCCGAAACGCTCGCCCAGAACGCAGCGGTGAAAGCACACCGATTTGCAAAGCCTCTGCGCAGCGCGCTGGCCAGTTTTGATGCTGGCCCGCTTGCTTTGTCTGCCACCAATCAGGCGCTGGCCGAGGTGATCTGGTTCGCTGAGCCGCCGACGCAGGTTCTGTCGGGCACATCCATGGCGCTCACATCGGGCGATCCCGCCGCGATTGATGGCGACAGCACGGTCAGCATGACATTCGCCATGGGGTCATTCGATGAAGAGGCGAATGACACGGTTGGCGCGCTCACTTGGGGTAAGGAACGCGAGCGGCTCGAAACGCAATTTGCCGCCGCCCATCCGCAGGCAAGCGAAATTGCGGTGCTCAGCTGGCGGTATCAATTGTCCGCAGATTTCACCAATGTGCAGGTCATTGTCGATGTCACCATCCGCAAACCCGGCACGGCTGCGCGGATATACAAGCAGCAATTGCTCAGCATCGTAAAGCTTCGCCGCCCCAGTTTTGTAGAGGAAGACAACGTGGCGATCTGGGCGGCCAATGATGGCGCTTTGGCTCGCACCGCGATTGAAATGGCGTTTGAGCGTGCAGGCGAAGTGCTGCCGTCGATCCTGTCGCTAACGGGCGCGCAATACGCTGCGGCGACCGACAAGAAAAGCGATGTGACTGCCACGGCAGCCGGCTTTCACGGGCCGCAATTGCTGCGCGATGACAAGGGCGCTGTCTTCCATGCGCGCGACGGCGATCAGCGCCTGCGCGCCTTTGTCGCGGTGCAGACGATCCGCAATTGATCGCATGCGGGGCAAAGGGCGGGGTTAGCCCAGCTTGTCCTTAAGCAGCTGGTTGACCACGCCGGGATTCGCTTTGCCTTGCATCGCTTTCATGGTCTGACCAACGAAAAAGCCGAACAGCTTATCCTTGCCGCCTTTATATTGCTCAACCTTGTCGGCATTGCTGGCCAGGATATTGTCAATCGCCGCCTCAATCGCGCCCGTGTCTGAAACCTGTTTCAGCCCCTCTGTGTCAGCGATTTCATCGGGTTCGCGGCCTGTTCTTAGAACCAGTTCAAAGATTTCCTTGGCCTGCTTGCCGCTGATTTCGCCTTTGTCCTGCATCGCGAGGATCGCTGCCTGACGCTCTGCCGTGGCGCGCGCGGGGTCGGTTTCTTCCGGAAAATTTTCTCGCGCCGATTTAATCACACCGGGAGCCACCGAAAGCGCCCAATTGGCAACCTGCGTTGCAACTTTGGTTTCCGGTTTGCCCATTGCAGCCGCCACCGTTCCCAGCAGCGTTTCAAACCGCGCAAAGGTTTCCACTTCGGCAGTCAATTCGCGCGCATTGTAAGGCGTTAGACCCAGCTCGGTTTCATACCGCACCCGTTTGGCATCGGGCAGTTCGGGAAGGCTGGCGCGGCATTCGGCCAGAAAGTCATCCTCCAGCACGAGCGGTAACAGATCAGGATCGGGAAAATAGCGATAATCATGCGCGTCTTCCTTGGACCGCATGGTGCGCGTGGTGCCGGTCGCGACATCGAACAGGCGCGTTTCCTGATCAACGCTGCCGCCGCTTTCAATCAGATCGACCTGGCGCGCGGCCTCATATTCGATCACCGCCATAACGAAGCGGACCGAGTTCACGTTCTTGGTTTCGGTGCGCGTGCCAAGCTCGCTGTCACCCACCTTGCGCACAGAGACGTTCACATCTGCGCGCATGGAGCCTTCCTCCATATTGCCATCGCAGCTGCCGACATAGCGCAGGATAGATCGCAATTTGCGCACATAAGCGCCCGCTTCGGCTGGCGATGTCATATCGGGGCGGGAGACGATTTCCATCAAGGCAACGCCCGAGCGGTTGAGGTCAACATAGGACATGGTGGGATGCTGATCGTGCATCAGCTTGCCCGCATCTTGCTCCACATGGATACGCTCAATCCCGATCACTTTGTCTTCGGGGATGCCGTGCTTTTCATCCGCCTCAATCAGCAATTGCCCTTCGCCCACAATCGGGTGGTAAAGCTGGCTGATCTGATAGCCTTGCGGCAAATCGGCATAGAAGTAGTTCTTGCGGTCAAAACGCGACCACGCGTTGATCTCAGCCTCAATCGCCATACCGGTGCGCACGGCCTGACGGATGCATTCGCGGTTGGGCACGGGCAGCATTCCGGGCATGGCCGCATCGACCAGAGAAACCTGGCTGTTGGGCTCTGCGCCAAAAGTGGTGGACGCGCCGGAGAACAATTTTGACCGGGTGGTGATCTGCGCATGCACTTCAAGGCCGATCACGACCTCCCATTCACCGGTTTGTCCTTGGATGCGGTATTCAGTCATTTTCTAATCCCAACAAATGGTCTTCGATTGATTTCAATTCAGTCTTGCACAAGTCGTCGAACTTATTTGCCCCAGTTATCGAGATTTCTTCCAAAAAAAGCAGCGAGGTATCCCGATACTGCGGGTATTCCTTCAGTTCTCGAAGATATACCATCATCGTAGGCCCGTTGAACTTGCCGTCCTCTTCCGACTTAAACAGAAGGTCGTTGAAGGCCTTCATGAGTTCGGCGTAATCGTGGACAAGAATTTGACGCTTTGGAGGCTTTGTGAACTTCTGCTGTTGGTAGAGCACCACGATAGTCAGGCCGGTCATTATCCAAAACGGCAAAGCCATTCCAAAGACAATTAATCCTAACGCAGCCAACTCAAAAGTTGTCACTGTGGCTTCCTTTTGTAGCGACCGCTCATGTGTCCCGCTCGTCTTTGGAAATTGGCTCACCTGTCTCGCTGTCAAAGCGCGCTTCGCCAGCGTCAATTGTCTTGGAAAGATACATCGCAAACCCCGCCAAAAGGACGAAGCACACCATGAATATGGTCGCGTAGATGATCTCTCCGGTCATTTCTTCACGTCGCTCACGACCTCAATACCATAGTCCGACACGGCATCCACGCAGATGGTTTCTGTCGCAGTATCACAGCCAATATAGACGATCGAGCCTTGAACACAGACGTATCCAGAATCACTCGCAGACAATGGGCCATAGTCGAGTATCTCAAAATGCTTGTCCCTCAACTCGGGTAAGGCAAAAATTCGAGACCTAGCCTTGAAGCCACAAATCTCATGCATTTTCCGGTCATCGGCCCTTGATACGTCAAACCCAAGAACTGGACGTTCGTGAGCGTGTGAACAAGCGACGAGCACAGCAGAAGCAGACAAGAGCATCACGGCGAGGTTTGGTGCCACACTACCACCACTTCTCCGGCGCCGCTTCAAACCCCGCGCGCTGCTGGATCGCCAAGCCAGCATCCAGCACACCCTGCTCATCAAAAGCCTTGCCCACCAGTTGCAAGCCCAACGGCAAACCATCAGGGTTCACGCCAGCAGGCACGCTCATCGCAGGCAGTCCCGCCAGCGACGCAGGCACCGCAAACACATCGTTCAGATACATCGTCAGCGGATCATCATTAAGGCTACCCAAAGGAAACGACGCGGTGGGCGTTGTCGGGGCGAGGATCAGATCGCACTGCTCCCATGCCCGGTCAAAATCGCGCGCAACCAGCGCCCGCACCTTTTGCGCCTGCGTGTAATACGCATCGTAAAAGCCAGCCGACAGCACATAGGTGCCGATCAAAATGCGGCGTTTTACCTCATCGCCAAAACCTGCAGCGCGCGTTGCGGCGTACATGTCTTGCAGGCCGGCGCGTTCATTGTCTTTTTGGCTCGGCATCTCGCGCAGGCCATAACGCACCCCGTCATAGCGCGCGAGGTTTGATGACGCCTCGGCTGGCGCGATGATATAGTAAGCGGGCAGCGCGTATTTGGTGTGCGGCAGCGAGATATCGACAATCTCAGCGCCCGCATCTTTCAGCATCGCCTTGCCCTGTTCCCAGCTTTCCAGAATGGCGGCATCGGTGCCGTCCATCCGGTATTCTTTGGGAATGCCAATGCGTTTGCCATTCAGGTCCGCTGACAAGGCAGCTTCCCAATCGGGCACCGCGATATCAAGCGAGGTCGCATCCTTGGGATCGTGCCCGGCCATTGCGCCCAGCATAATCGCGCAATCCTCCACCGAACGCGCCATCGGCCCTGCCTGATCGAGCGAGGAGGCAAACGCCACCACACCCCAGCGCGAACAACGCCCGTAAGTCGGCTTGATCCCGCAAATCCCGGCAAAGGCAGCGGGCTGACGGATCGAACCGCCTGTATCCGTGCCCGTAGCCGCAGGTGCAATGCGCGCAGAAACCGCGCTGGATGAACCGCCCGATGATCCGCCGGGCGACATCGCCGCATTCGAACCCTCCTTGCGCCACGGGGATTTCACATTGCCAAAATAGCTCGTTTCGTTCGAGGAACCCATGGCGAACTGGTCCAGGTTCAGCTTGCCCAGCATCCCCGCGCCCGCATCCCACAGATTTTGCGAAACGGTGCTTTCGTAGTGCGGGGTGAAGCCTTCGAGGATGTGGCTGGCCGCCGTTGTCTGCACGCCGTGGGTCGCGAACAGGTCTTTCATACCAATCGGCACGCCGCCCATTGCGCCCAATGCCTCGCCTTTGGCGCGTTTGGCATCGACCGCATCCGCGCTGGCAAGCGCGTGATCCGGGGTGGCGACGATGAAGGCGTTCAAAGCGCTGGCCGCCTCGACCGCCGCATTGAAGCTTTCAGCAACCTCGCGCGCGGTGAAATCGCCAGAGGCGACGCCATCGCGGATATCTTTTACGCCGAGTTCAGTTAGGTCAGTCATACCGTTTGTGAGTCCCCGCGCAGGCGGGGACCTCTGTCCGCTCGCTCCGCACTATATTGATGGAGGCACCCGTCTTTGCGGGGGCTCGCATTGTGTGGAAAGAAAATCACTCAATCACCTTGGGCACGCCGTAAAATCCGTGTTCAGCCGCAGGCGCATTGGCGAGCACATCGTCGCGCCGCCCGCCGCCGGTTTTCGGATCAGCGTCCACCACATCATCGCGCAAAGTCAGCTTGTCAGCGATCACGGCCGCCATCGGCTCAACCTCGCTCACGTCAACTTCGCCCAATTGTTCGACCCAATTGAGAATATTGTTCAATTCCGGCACCATCCGTTCAAGCTCGGCATCATCCATAGTGATCCGCGCGAGCTTGGCGATTTTGGCGACGTCTTTCTTGTCTACCGACACAATTGCGCCTTTCGATAGGAAGTTACGGTATAAATAAGGCCGGTTTACGGACCCGGTGAACGCACAGCAGGGCCAGCAGGCGGCGGCCCCTGCGGCGCACCTTGCGGGGGGACCACCTTGCGGGCCGCCTTGTGGGCCACCTTGTGGGCCTCCGGGGCCGCCCAAACCTTCGGGGTTCTGCGCCTGAATGGCCTGCTGCATGATGCTGATGCGGCTTTGCAATTGTTCTTCATTGAAGAAATCAACCACTTCAACATCGAAAATCAGATCGGCATTGGCAGGGATGTCGCTTCCCGGAGGGGGCGATGCGCCATAGGCCATGCTGGCGGGGATGAAGAGCTTGTATTTGCCGCCCTTTTGCATCTGCAGAAGACCTTCGAAAAAGCCATCCACCACTGCGCCTTCGCGAACTTCGAACGCGGTGCCTTCGGGGAAAATGCCGGGGATCGGCAATTGTTCAGGCTTCCATTTGTCAAATTCTTCGCCCGTATCGGCCAAAGTGCCGGTGTATTTCACAAAGGCCAGATCGCCTTCTTCGATCAGGTCGCCCTCACCCTCAACCAACGTTTCCACTTTAAGCGTCTTGGGAACCGCTGCCCAAGCGACTGCACCGCCGATCAGCACCGCCAGAAGCACGCCAAGCCACAATTTGGTGAGCGATCCGCTGGCAATGGGCTGGATCGGAACGCGGGTAACTTCTGCCATTATACAATCCTGGTGAGGGGTGATGCCTGGTGAGGGGTGATGCGCCATAACAAAAGGGCGCGGAATGATACCGCGCCCTAATGGCTTATCCTAAAGGAGCGTTCAAGCGGATTCCCGCCCAAACCGAGGCATTATTTGATGCCGTCGCGCTCCATCCGCTTACGCTCAAGCTTGCGTGCGCGGCGCACGGCAGCAGCTTTTTCACGAGCGCGCTTTTCGCTGGGCTTTTCATAGTGACGACGCAATTTCATCTCGCGATAGACGCCTTCACGCTGAAGTTTCTTCTTCAGAGCGCGCAGGGCTTGATCGACATTGTTATCGCGAACCATGATTTGCATAAACGGACACTACCTTACTTTTCAAAAGCGAAAGAGGCCCCAAATTGCGAGGCATCACGCATGAGATTGACGCTAAAAAAGCCGCGAATCCCCGCAGGGTCGCGCTTCGAATGGTGCCCCATTAAGGGACTTGGGGCGATTTGGCAAGGAGCAGCGCCAATCAATTGCCGCGCGCGCTGTATTCCTTGCTCTAGGCAGGGCGAGTGCGCCTCGCTAAAGGCGCAAGGATGAGCGTCGCTATCCAATCTCCACTTATCGCATCGGCCTATGTCGCCATGGGCGGCGCTGCAGGCGCAGTTGCGCGCTATCTTCTGGGCGGCGCTATTGCCCGCTGGACGGGGCCGGAGGCCGGCTTTCCCTGGGCAATTCTGTGCATCAATGTGCTGGGCAGTCTGGCAATGGGAGTGCTGATTGGCTGGCTCGCGCGCTTTGGCGAGAGCGCTGAAAATGTGCGCCTTGCTGTGGGCGTGGGGCTGCTGGGCGGGTTCACCACTTTTAGCGCCTTCAGCCTCGAAATTGTGGTTTTGCTGCAACGCGGAGCCTTTGGACCCGCAGCGGCTTACATAGCGGTATCGGTGCTTGGCGGCATCGCGGCCTTGATGCTGGGCTTTGCCCTTATGGGAGAAGCTCCATGACTGATAAACAATCCGGCAAAGTGCGCCAGTTCACCGTTTCCGGCGATGATGAGGGCATAAGGCTTGATCGCTGGTTCAAACGCAATCTGCCGCAGATCGGTTTTGCCACCATATCGCGCTGGGCGCGCACGGGTCAGGTGCGCCTCGATGGCAAACGCGCAAAGCCCGAAGATCGCCTTGCCGCAGGACAGGTTCTGCGCGTGCCCCCCGGCGGAGAAGCCAAGCCCGGCGGCAAGGCCCCGCGCAAACCGCGCGAGCTTTCCGCTGACGATATCGCGCAGGCGCGCGCCATGGTGATCCGCGAAACGCCATCCGCAATTGTGCTGAACAAGCCCCCCGGCCTTGCCACCCAAGGCGGCAGCAAACAAACCCGGCATGTCGACGGGCTGCTCGATGCTTTTGTCGAAGACGAAGACACACCCCGCCCCCGCCTCGTCCACCGTTTGGACAAAGACACATCGGGCGTGCTGCTGATTGCCAAAACCCCCGGCAGCGCGGCGAGCTATTCCAAACGCTTTGCCGGACGCAGCGCGCGCAAAGTGTATTGGGCGCTGGTCGTGGGGCGGCCTGAGGTAAAGGAAGGCACAATCGATGCTCCGCTGGCCAAACAGCCGGGCACGGGCGGCGAAAAAATGCATGTCGATGAAGAAGACGGCGCACCGGCCAAGACCCGTTACCGGATTGTGGACCGCGCCTCTGACCGCGCGAGCTGGGTTGAGCTTGAACCGCTGACCGGGCGCACGCACCAATTGCGCGTGCATATGGCCGCTATTGGCCATCCGATTGTGGGCGATGGGAAATATGGCGGCCCGGATGCCTTCCTGACAGGCGCGATCAGCCGCAAAATGCACTTGCATGCGCGCCGCCTGATTATTGGGACACCCGAACGCAAAACCGGAAGCGAAACGGGCGGCGGCAAGCTGGATGTCACCGCAGACCTGCCCGAACATTTCGCCGCCTCGATGGAGGCTTTGGGCTTTGATCCTGCTGACAGCGATGCCTCACCCGTGCGCGATGAAGCGCCTGAACGCACCCCTGCGCAAAAGAAACAGGCCGCACGCCAATACGCCAAGCAATATCGCAAAGACCGCCGAGGCGAACGCCGCACCCGCGCGACGTCCGCCGGGTCAGCGAGGAAGAAAGCCAAAGCGAAAGCCAAGCCCAAGGGTCGCGGCAAATGACCCGCCTTGCCATTTTTGATTGCGATGGGACGCTGGTGGATGGGCAGGCGGATGTGTGCTTTTCCATGGATGCGGCATTTGGCAAAGCTGGCCTGCCCGCGCCCGACGCCAATGCCGTGCGCCGTTTGGTGGGGCTGAGCCTGCCTGTCGCGGTGCGCGAACTTGCACCGGGCGCAGATGATCAAAAACTGCGCGATGTTGTCACCCATTTCAAAACGATCTTCCGCGCCCGCCGCGAAGAAGGGCTCCTTGATGAGCCGCTTTATGATGGCATTGCAGACCTGCTCCATGCTTTAAAATCCGCCGGATGGAACCTTGCGGTGGCGACCGGCAAATCGGATCGGGGCCTTGCCGCGTGCCTTGCCACCCACGGCATCGCCGATCTGTTTACGTCGCTGCAAACCGCAGATCGTCACCCTTCCAAACCCCATCCCGCCATGATCGAAGCGGCTTTGTTCGAAGCCGGCGCGCAGCCGGGCCAAGCGGTGATGATTGGCGACACCAGTTTCGATATGGAAGCCGCGCGCGCTGCCAATGTGCCTGCCATCGGGGTCGCATGGGGCTATCACGCGCCTGCTGAATTGAGCGAATTTGGCGCGGGACAGATTGCACGCGATATAAGCGAATTGGGCGAGATGCTGCTGGGGGCCAAAGCGTGAGCGCGCCTGATCCTGCCACCCGGGCCGCCGATGAAAAGCGTGCGGGCCAGCGATTTGCGTTGATGAACGCGCTGCGGCTTGGTTCGCTTATCGCAGTCATGGCGGGTATTGCCGGGGCGCAAGACGCGATCCCGCTGCCCTATGCGCTGTCCGTTATTCTCGCCTTGGCAGGCGTTGCCGGGTTTTTCTTTGGCCCGCCGCTTTTGGCCCGGCGGTTTAAGGCAGCGGATGCGCTGCGCAGACCATGAAACGGTTTTACACAAACGTGGATGTCGCCGAGGTTGAGAGCGGCTGGCAGGTGCAGCTTGACGGGCGCGGGATCAAAACCGTCAAAGGCAGCGCGCAGATCGTGCCGACTCGCAGGCTTGCGGGCAAACTGGCGAGCGAATGGGAAAGCCAGGGCGAAAAACTGGACCCTGCCACCTTTCCAATGCGCGATATGGCCGATTACGCGATTGACGTGGTCACGCATGCCATCCCCGATATCGCCGCCAAAACCGCCAGCTATGGCGACACCGACACGCTGCTTTACCGCGCGGACCCGGATGAAGCGCTTTACAGCCGCCAGATGGAGCTGTGGGAGCCGATTGTCTCCGCGTTCGAGAAACGCGAGCAGATCACTCTCACCCGGATCAGCGGGGTTTTGCACAAACCGCAGAGCGATGCCGCTTTGACGCATCTGCGTGGGCGTTTGGAGGGGCAGACCCCATTTGCGCTTGCCGGGATTGAGGCGATGGCGAGCCTTTGTGCATCCTTGATCTGCGCGCTGAGCGCGGCTGATGGCGCTTTAGACCCAGGCGATCTGTGGCAAGCGGCAAGCCTTGAAGAAGAATGGCAGGCGGATCTGTGGGGCCGCGATGAGGAAGCGGAAGAACGCCGCGAAAAACGCGCACGCGATTTTTTAACCGCGCATGATTTTGTCGAGGCCTCGAAAGGCTGAAACGCTTTGCTGTTTTCAGACGCGCTTTAGGGCGTGGCCGCAATCCACTCTGCCACATCGCCCGCGACCGTATTGGCCGTGCGGTTCAGCGCATCGCCCACCGCTCCCGGCTCTGGCAGGATATTCTCCTCGCGCGCTTCAAACCTTTGCGCAACCACTTCGCCATCGGGTTTTGAGATCACTGCATCAAACTGCACGATCACCGTAGAGCTCTGCGCATCATAGCCCATTTCGCGCAAAGTCCCGCGCACAATGCGGCCCGCCAAAAGCGGCGTGTCATCGGTATCGAGCACCAGCGCGCCGGTTTTCGCGCGCAAAGTTTCGCCCAGCAACCGCCGGAACAACCGCGCAGGCCGCTCCACCCAGGTTGCGCCTTGTAGATAAGCGATTTCGGTGTCCGACACTGCAACCGGCACGCGCAGTACGTCCAATTTTGCAGGCGTTTCGGGCACCAGCACAGCCAGCGATCCGATATTGGCTTCCCCGCCAGCGCGTGCAGCCACACCGATGGGAGCAGTATCATCAGCACGCAATGTCAAAAGGCTGGTGGGCGGTTCTGCGCTGCCCCCACGCCGACGCTGACACAGCCAGCCAACATAAGCGCTATCAAACCTGCAGCGCCTGTACGCGCACCCTTCCAAGCATCCATCATCTAGCGGTCCTCTTCCGGGTCGTAATCAGGCAATGTCTGGCCGCCAACCAGCGAGCCGATGCCTTGGCTTTCAAGCCGTTCGGTGATCGTTCGCAAACTGCGCGATGTCGTGCGCAAATCCTGCAAGGTCGCCTCTGCCGCTGGCAAAGTTGTCTCTCGCAATGCGCGCGCGGCTGGCCGCGTGTCTTCCAAAGTCGCCGCAAGCGATGCAGCAGCCTGATTGGCCGAAGCGAGCGTACCGCGCAGTTCTGCGGACAGGGCTGATCCTTCTTCGTTGAGCAATTTATCGGTTGTGAGCGTGACTTTCTCAAAAGCATCAAGCGCTTCGCCCGATTCCTTCAAAGCAATTTCAAGTTCGGCAAAAGTGCCTTCCAATCGCGGGGCAGCCTCTGCAAGTTCCTTTGTCAAGGTATTGGAATTCTTCAAAATTCCCGCCAGCTCTTCCTGATTTTCAGGACCAAGGATGACATTCAATTGTTCGGTCAAAGTCGCCAGCCGTTCGAGCAGCAAAGGCGCGTTTGCGACAATCTCACCAAATCCGCCGCGTCCGGCAGGGATTAACGGGCGGCCTTCGGGGCACGCGGTTGTCTCGCATGAAATTGCGGGCGCATCCTTGCGCGCGCCATCGAGCAAAATGGTCGATACGCCAGTAAAGCTCGCCTGAATCGTGGCGGTGGTGCCCACCAGAATGGGCACATCATTTTTAACCTTCACCCGCACGCGGACAAATTCAGGATTGTCCTGCGACAAGGCTATTTCCGCCACTTGGCCCACGGGAACCCCGGCAAAAGCCACTTGCGAGCCATTGGCAAGCCCTGAAACGCTTTGCGCAAACAGGATATCATATTCGCGTTGATCGCCCTGCCCCAGCCGCGCAATCCACACGATAAACGCCGCCAGCGCCGCCAGCAGAACCAGCGTCACAACGCCAACCCAAAGGTGATTTGCCCGCGTTTCCATCTAGCCTCCTATGAACGCGGTAACCCGCGTCTGTCCATGGCCTGCTTGGTGTAAGCCGCCATCTATCACGCATCTTCCCCGCGATCATGCGTCGCCAACGCAGCGCGCCCGCGCGGACCGTTGAAGTAATCCTCAATCCAGGGATGGCGCGTGGCAATCAATTCAGGAATGGTGCCCACTGCGATCACACGTTTGTCCGCCAGCACCGCCACCCGGTCACAAATTTCATACAAAGTATCAAGGTCATGCGTGATGAGAAACACGGTTAAACCCAGCGTTTCTTTCAATTCACGCGTTTGCCGGTCAAATGCGGCAGCGCCAATCGGGTCCAGCCCGGCGGTTGGTTCATCCAGAAACAGCAATTCCGGATCCAGCGCCAGCGCGCGCGCAAGGCCAGCGCGTTTCTTCATCCCGCCTGACAATTCGGATGGATATTTGGCAATCGCTTCTTCGGGAAGGCCGGATAACAGCACTTTGTAGCGCGCAATCTCGCGCCGCAATGTGTCGCTTATCTCGGGATAAAACTGGCGCAAAGGCACTTCGACATTTTCGCCCACGGTCAGCGTTGAAAACAGCGCGCCGCCCTGAAACAGAACGCCCCAGCGCCGCCGCACACCGATTTTCTTATCAAGATCAACCGCCGTGATGGTGCGGCCAAACACATCAATCCGCCCCTCGGTTGGTCGTTGCAGCCCGATGATAGAGCGCATCAGCACCGATTTGCCCGTGCCCGATCCGCCGACAACGCCCAGAATTTCGCCCCGGCGCACCTCCAGATCAAGCCCTTCGTGAACGGCAAAATCGCCAAAGCGATTGACCAGCCCTTCGACGACAATCGGCGGCTCATCACAGAAACGTTCATGCGCGTTGGCGGGATCATCATGCATGGCTCAACCCCATCCGATCTCGGTGAAGAACACCGCGAAAAAGGCATCGAGCACAATGACGGCAAAGATGGCCGAGACAACCGCATAGGTGGTTCGCCTGCCCACTTCTTCCGAATTCCCTTTGACCTGCATGCCGTGATAACAGCCCGCCAGCCCCACGATGAGGCCGAAAACGGGCGCTTTGATAAGGCCAACCCACACATCGTGCGCAGGGACAACTTCCTGTATCCGTTCAAGAAAAGTGAAAAACGGAATGCCAAGCGCAAACTGGCCAATCACCGCCCCGCCCAAAATGCCGACGATAGAGGCATAAAAGCCCAGCAGCACCATCATCAAGGTGCAAGCGAGAATGCGCGGGATCACCAGCCGTTCAATCGGCGAAATGCCAATAGTGCGCATCGCATCCACTTCTTCGGTCAGGCGCATGGTGCCGATCTGCGCAGCAAAGGCGCTGCCCGAACGGCCCGCGACCATGATCGCGGTCATCAAAACGCCCAGTTCGCGCAAGGTTATGCGGCCAACGAGGTTCACCGTCAGCGTTTCTGCGCCAAATTGCGACAATTGCACCGCGCCTTGCTGCGCGATGACGATGCCGATCAAAAAGCTCATCAGGCCGATAATGGGCAGCGCCGCGACCCCCACCAGCTCCATCTGGCGCACCAGTGGCCGCAAAGGAAAGCGTGAAGGGCGTGCGATCAGCGCGCCAAACCCGGCAACAATCGCACCGAGAAATCCAATAACACCCAGAAAGCCGGACCGGGCCGCATACAGCTTTTCGCCCAGCGACAGCGGCACGCGTTCCCACACGGGCACACGCTCGGGGCGAATATCGGCATTGCTCGATGCGCCCTCTACCGCGTCGAGCAGCCGCTGTGCCTGCGGGCTGGCGCCGGTGATTTGCGCCTGATGCAGCGCAGCAAGCCGGCATGTCAGCCACGCGCCAACCGTGTCAATTTCGTGGACATTGCCAAGGTCGATGGTGCTGATCGGTTGATCGATCCGGTTCAGCTCACCCTCAAGCTCGCCCACGCTGGACACCAGCAAAGCGCCGTGCATGCCAAGCTGCGCTGCCCCTGCCCCATCATCGGTGATGTCAAAATGCGCGGTCGCGTCCATCGCCGGCAGCTATGCGATTAATCGCGCACATTCTCAAGAGAAAGCGCCCCTTAGAATGTTGAGATGTTGCTTCATTCCCCTGGGCGAGGCATGGGGGAGTCGAATTGCGTGCGGTCAGGCTATCCGGCCTGATCGGATGCCGGGCCACCCGCTCCCTCCACCCTTCCACCCGGATTTTCACACCGGAGTATGATCCGGGTGGAAGGGTGGAGGGAGCGGGTGGCCCGGCCCGCGAGCGTTAGCGAGCCCAATAAAGATGACACTACCCACCACTTTCAATCCTGCCGACATAGAAGCGCGCTGGTATGCCCATTGGGAGGAAACCGGGGGTTTTCGCCCTGAACGCCCCAATGCGCAGCCCTTCACCATTGTGAACCCGCCGCCCAATGTAACCGGAAGCCTGCATATCGGCCACGCGCTCGACAACACATTGCAGGATATTGTGATCCGCTATGAACGCATGCGGGGCAAGGATGCCCTGTGGGTGGTCGGCACCGATCACGCCGGGATTGCCACGCAGATGGTGGTCGAACGCCAGATGGAGCAGCGTCAGGACAAGCGCACCAATTACAGCCGCGAAGATTTCGTCGATAAAGTGTGGGAATGGAAAGCGGAAAGCGGCGGCACAATCACGACGCAGCTGCGCCGTTTGGGCTGTTCGATGGACTGGTCGCGAGAGCAGTTCACCATGGACGAGCACTTTACCAAAGCGGTGCTCAAGACCTTCGTGGACCTCTACAATGACGGCCTGATTTACCGCGACAAGCGGCTGGTGAACTGGGATCCGAAACTGAAAACGGCGATTTCGGATCTGGAAGTTGAGCAGCAGACCATTCCGGGCAGTTTTTGGCATTTCAAGTACCCTCTCGCTGACGGCGTAACGCTTGCCGATGGCCGCGATTACATCGAGGTTGCGACCACGCGGCCTGAGACGATGCTGGCAGATATGGCTGTCGCGGTGCATCCCACGGATGAGCGCTATTCCAGCGTTGTGGGCAAGCATGTGGTGCTGCCCATCACGGGCCGCCGCATTCCCATAGTGGCTGACGAACACGCCGATCCAGAGCTGGGTTCGGGCGCGGTGAAGATCACGCCGGGGCATGATTTCAACGATTTCGAAGTGGGCAGGCGCGCCGGAATGCAGGCTGGCGAAATGCTCAACATGCTCGATGGTGAGGGCAATGTCTGCCAGACCGCCGATGGCTTGGTACCGCAAGAGTTTATCGGCCTCCACCGCTTCCGCCGCGACAAAGTGGACGGCGCGCGCGAGGCTGTGGTTGAGCGGCTGAAGGCAGACGGGTTCCTGATCCCGCACGTCTCCAAAAACAAGAAAGGCGAGGAGGTCATCTCCGACGCCGAGCCGCGCCAAATCGCAACGCCTTTCGGTGATCGCGGCGGCGTGGTGATTGAGCCGTGGCTGACCGATCAATGGTATGTCGATGCGGAAAAACTGGCCGCGAAACCGATCCAAGATGTCCGCGATGGCACGATCGAAATTGTGCCCAAATCTTGGGAGAAGACCTTCTTCAACTGGATGGAGAACATCCAGCCTTGGTGCGTGTCACGCCAATTGTGGTGGGGGCACCGGATACCGGCTTGGTTTGACGCAGACGGCAATGTGTTTGTCGCAGAGAGCGAAGAAGAAGCGCAAGGAAAGGCAGGAGCAGGCGTTGCACTGACACGTGATAATGACGTCCTAGACACATGGTTCTCATCCGCTCTGTGGCCTTTCGCTACGCTCGGCTGGCCAGAGAACAATCAACCGCTGCTGAAAAAACACTTCCCCAACAACCTGCTTATCTCGGGCTTTGACATCCTGTTTTTCTGGGATGCGCGCATGATGATGATGGGGCAGTACAATATGGGTGAGGCGCCCTGGCCCAAGCTGTATCTGCACGGCCTTGTGCGCGCGGCTGACGGCGCGAAGATGTCGAAATCCAAGGGCAATGTCGTCGATCCGCTTGGCCTGATTGATCAATATGGCGCGGACGCATTGCGGTTCTTTATGGCGGCGATGGAAAGCCAGGGCCGCGACATCAAAATGGACGAACGCCGCGTCGAAGGATACCGCAATTTCGCGACAAAGCTCTGGAATGCAACGCGCTTCTGCCAGTCGAACGGCATCGGCAAATCCGCCACGATCAAGGCTCCGAAAGCGCGTCTTGCGGCCAACCAATGGATCATCGGCGAAGTGCAGGCCGTGTGCGCTGAGATCGAAGGTGCGATGGAAGACTTGCGCTTTGATGCGGCGGCCAACGCGATTTACCAGTTCACATGGTCCAAGTTTTGCGACTGGTATCTGGAGCTGATCAAGCCCGTGTTTGCAGAAGGCGCAGACCCTGACGCCATGCCCGCCAAGGAAACCCGCGAAGTCGCCGGGTGGGCACTCGACCAGATCCTAGTCATGCTGCACCCGTTCATGCCCTTCATCACAGAAGAGCTGTGGCACGCACAAGGGACACGCACATACGATCTGATCGTTGCAAGCTGGCCCAATCCGCGCGCTGAGGTGTCCAGATCGGCCACCGATGCGATTGACTGGGTGATCGACCTCACCACCAATGTGCGCAGCGCCAAGAACGAACTTGGCATCCCGCCGGGCGCCAAACTGCCCGCTTTCGTGCCATCGCCATCAGACCTTGCAACCAGCACAATCGAACGATCCAGCGCGGCGATTGAACGGCTCGCGCGGCTCACGCCTGTGAGCGTAGGCGAAGCGCCCGATGGGGCCGCGATGCAAGTGACTGCCATGAACGATGCGTTCGTCATCCCCTTGGAAGGCATCATAGATGTGGGCGCGGAAAAAGCGCGGCTCGAAAAAGCGCTGGCAGCCAGCGAGAAGGAAGCCAAATCCATCGAGGGCCGCCTTGCCAATGCCAATTTCGTCGAACGCGCCAAACCCGAAGCGGTAGAGAAAGCGCGCGAGGATTACGCGCACCATTCGGGCGAGGTAGAGCGGCTGACGGCAGCGCTTGAGCGGTTGGGATAAGGATGTGAAGCGCTGGCTAAATTCACTTTTAGGACGCGCCAAATCCACGACAGATGACCAGCCCAATGAGGTCACCTGTGAGGTGATCGGCGTTGTCAGCGCGGCGGGAGCCTATTCTCGCGAAGGCTCCGGTGCACACGCCAATAAGAAAAGCGATCACGGCGTTGGCACCACCCCGCTTGTGGCGTGGCGCCTCAATGGCGGACCAATTGAGACCGGCGATCTTGTCCTAAGCGTGCCTATAGACCCAGACGAGGATGCACGCGCGGCTTTCGAGGCTCAGTTCCCGACCGGAACGATGGTAAGGGCAAGTGCTGACAAGATGCCTTTGCATTTGTCCACCATGTCTCTTCTGGAGGCACGCACTCTTCAGGCAGCAACCGAAACTGATGAAGAGCTAGAGAGAAAAGCGCACGCGATTACGAACCCGCGGCCTTTTTCCCACCCAGCGCTTGGCGAGTTTAGAGCCCATGAAAAACTACCTTGGGAGTATTATGGCCACGCTCAATGGGACGGTTACCCTATCAAGGTCGGAATCGGATATGGCAGCGGTCCAACCTCGGAATTTAGTATGCTCCAAGAGCAAGCCGACAGGGCTGCCAAGCTGGTCGCAATGCAGGGCGAACTGGCAAATCAGATTAAGGTGATCATTCGTGAACAACTATATGACGAATGGTGTGATGCGTGGTTGCCCAAGGGCCAAACACCGCAACCAGGCGATGAATGGGCAGCACAATTTAAGGTGGGGATCATATGTGTCGCCAACTCCCCAGACATCGAGATCCATCTAGAAACAGAGTTTCATGTTGACGGATATCGCCCTTCCATCAGTTGGACCCCGGACGGCGGACTTTCCGAAGCTTGGGTTGACTAGCGATAGCTAGGCTAGTGACCTTCAAAACATTCTGAAGCAGCATTACCTTAACCTCATGTCGCCTTGGCTAATCCTTTTGGTCCCGCTGCTCATCACCGCGTTCTTCGTCTATCGCCAGTTTGCGAAACGTAAGCGTCGCGCCCGGCTGTTAGCGACCCCGCTCACTCCCGAGCAACGCCATATCGTCGAACGGCTTGTGCCACTGGTCACACTCCTCCCTCGCGACCTGCGCGCAGCACACGAGGGCAAGATCAACCTGTTCCTCGATCAGGTTACCTTCAGAGGGCAAAACGGTCTGATTGTAGATGAGGCAATGCGGCTTTCCATCGCAGCGCAGGCATGCATTTTGATCGTCAACAGTGACGCCTGGTATGACACACTTAGAAACGTGCTGATTTACCCTTCGACTTTCCTCACACACAGGCCCGATCATGACGGCTTCGTCATCCATCAAAGGCAAGCCGCAACATTGGGCGAAAGCTGGGCGCGCGGGCCTGTCATCCTGTCGTGGGATCATGCGTTGCATGGCGGTTTGGACCCGCAAGACGGGCACAATCTGGTCATCCATGAATTTGCGCACCAATTGGACAGCCTGAGCGGCCAGACCAACGGCATCCCTGTATTGCGCAAGGGGCAGGCCTATGCTGGCTGGGAAAAGGCCATGTTGGACGCTTTCAGCACTCATGTGCGGCGCGTTGAAAGCGGGATTCCCACATTGATCGATTATTACGGCGCCACGAACCATGAAGAGTTTTTCGCAGAGACTATTGTCACCTTTTTTGAGAAACCGCAGGCGCTAAAGCGCGAAGAACCGGCATTGTACGCGCAATTGGCCGAGCTCTTGGCGCTTGATCCGGCACACTGGAATTGAGCGGGTGGAATTGAGCGGCCCTTCACCGCATTCACTTTGCACTGCGGACCCGAGTTTCCTACTTGCACCAAACGTGGCACTGGTAGGACATGCCATTTCAAAAGACCCTTTGCCTCCGCATTGATCGCCTTACTCGATCGAAAGCGACCTCTGTGATCGATCTGATTTTTACGCCAAGACCGTGTAACATGCGGTCCATATGTGGCTCACCAGCGACGAACCGAGTGGGCGCGATTGGGGGGATGGCCAATGGCTGATCTGGTGCTTGCAACCGATGACACGGGGCGCGCTGAGGTGTTCGCATCGCTGCAAGGCGAGGGACCGAGTGCAGGCGTGCCGGTTGCCTTCATCCGGCTGTCGCGCTGCAATCTCGCGTGCACATGGTGCGACACCGCTTACACTTGGCGGTTTGACGGCGACAATCGAGAGCACCGCGACGATGTGGTCTATGACCGCAAAGCCAATCAGGTCGCGCTCTCCCCCGCCAAGGCAGCAGCGAAAGTGGCGGCTTTGGGTCAGAAACGCCTTGTCATCACAGGCGGGGAGCCACTGCTGCAATGCGGGCCGCTGGCCGATATGCTCGCGATCTTGCCGGATATTGAGGTGGAGGTTGAGACCAACGGCACCACCAAAGCGAGCAGCCATGTCGATATCCGGGTCGATCAGTACAATGTGAGCCCCAAGCTGGCGCATTCGGGCAATCCGGCAGACCTCGCCCTCATTGAGGAGCGGCTGGATGCCTATGCGGTCGATCCGCGAGCCTTCTTCAAATTCGTGATAAGCGAACCGTCAGATCTGGACGAAGTGCTCGCGCTCAAACACCGATATGGCATAGTGGCAGACCGCCTGTTCCTGATGGCGGAAGGGACGGATAGCGAAGCGTTGCGGGCAAAGCAGCAATGGCTCAGCCCGATCTGTCTGGAACACGGCCTGCGCATGTCGGACAGGCTGCACATCCACCTCTATGGGGACAGCCGTGGAACATAATACCAAGAATGCGAGCCCCCGCGAAGACGGGGACCTCCATCAGTCAAGCGCCAGGATCAAAGAGGTCCCCGCCTTCGCGGGGAAGTCCCTTACCCCTGCGAACGCCAGCGCAGAACGACACGCTCGACCATCTCCTCTTCGCCGCCGCCGCCATTCCACAGCTCGACAAAGCTGGGGTCTTCGGAAGCTGGCCGCTTGTGCTCTTCGAGATTGTCGAAGCTTACGCGAATGGGGATTGCAACGCCTTCTCCGCACACAATGCATTCACGGTTGCGCAAGGCAGGGATGGAATCGAGGAAGCCGCGCGCCCCTTCGGGCATGGCTGCGCGGACAAACGCCTGGTCGCGGTCGTTGTTGAGCCGCATCGAGATGATGGTGCCGCATTGCGACAAGACGCCTTCGGCAAGGTCAGAGGGGCGCTGCGTGATGAGGCCCAGTGAAATGCCGTATTTGCGGCCTTCTTTCGCGATCCGGCTGAGAATGCGTCCAACCGAGGAGCCATCCGAGTTCTTCTCATTAGGCACATACCGGTGTGCTTCCTCACACACGAGCAGAACAGGCCGTGTGTTGTCCTCGCGTCCCCAGATCGCAAAGTCGAACACCAAGCGCGACAAGACAGCGACCACGGTTGCGGTGATGTCAGAGGGAACGCCCGAGACGTCGATAATCGAGATCGGCTTGCCATCGCCTGGCATGCGGAACACCTTGGAGATGAACTCGGCCATGGTGTCGCCCACCAGCATGCCGGAGAACATGAACTGATAACGCGGATCGGCTTTCAGCTCTTCCAGCTTGCCTTTGATCCGCATGTAAGGAGCGGATGATGTGGCCTTGTCGAGCTTGCCCATCTCGTCCTGAAGCACGTTGGAGAAATCGGACAGGAGATAGGGGATGGGCGAATCCACGGTGATCTTGCCCATGGTTTCAGCCAGCCTGTTCTTGGACCGGGCATGCAGCAAGCACTTGGCCAGAATGTCCATATCAACCTGCCGGTCATTGCCGCTGCTGGAGAGGAGCACTTCGCAATGCTCCTCAAAATTGAGCAGCCAATAGGGCATTTGAAGGTTGGACACATCGAGGATCTGCCCCGTTTGGCGGAAGGCGGCCGAGTATTCGCCATGCGGGTCAATCATGACGATATGGCCTTGCGGGGCGGCTTCGCAAATGCGGTGGAGGATAAGCGCGGCGCTGGTCGATTTACCGGTACCGGTGGAGCCAAGCAGCGCAAAGTGCTTGCCCAGCATCGCATCGATATACAGGCCTGCGCGGATGTCCTTGGTGGGGAAGACTTTGCCAATGGTGATGTTGGCTCGGCCATCGCTAGCGTAGATTTGCTCCAGATCCTGCGTGGTCGCAGGATAGGCAAGCGCGCCGGGCACGGGATAGCGGGTAACACCGCGTTTGAAGCCGTGAATGCGGCCCGTAAGCTTCTCTTCGCTGCCCTCGCCCAGAAAGTCGATATTGGCGATGATCCCGCCTTCGGTGCGGCGATCCTTGCGCTGATCGCGGACATTGGCGAGCAGCCATGCATCGCCCACGCGGATCTTGACCTGGCTGCCAACCTGTCCAGCCAAAGCGATCGACGGGTCGTCATCCTTCATGCATTCGGTGATGCGTTGCAAATCAAACGCGATCTGCGAACCTGCTCCGGAAATCTCCAGCACCACACCAATCGGCAGCCCGGCATTGTCTTGCGAGCGACTGTCGCCGCTTGCCTCGGGCGGCGTAACAGAGGCATTATCGTCGCGCATTGCGCTGTCAAAATTGTGCTGGCTCATATCGCTCATCTGGATGCCTTACCCTTGGTAAATGCGGTTCTACTGCAAAGGCCGATAGCGATTGCGATAAGAAACTAACCGTATTGGGGTTAAGATCGCGTCAAAATGGGCGGTAATTCAGCCGCGCGCAAACAGACGGCCAGCCAGCCAGCCCATACCCAGCGACATGACAATCGCCAGCAGCCCATACCAAAACGCACGTTCCTGCGCCGCGCGAACCACGCGTCCCTCGAGGCCAACCTTTTCGACTTCAATCTTGGCGGTCGCACTGGCGAGCACGCGGCCATTGGCAATCGCAAAGGTTTCAGCGGTGTAAGACCCGGTGGTGACATTGGACGGCAGTTCGATCCGAGCCTGATACAATACGCCTTCGCTGATCCGCACGCCTTCGGGGTCTTCTTTGTAAAGCTGCTGGCGGCGGCGCAGATCGACCAGACCTTCGCCAAAGCGCGCCTGTTGTTCAGGATCAATTTCGCCGGAAGGGCTTAGCTGGATGAAACTGGTGCCCAGCTCATAAATCGCTGCGGTGCGTTCATCCACAATAGCGCGAACGGGAGCAGATGAAGCCACCGCGAAAAAACTGGGCGCAGAACGAAAATCAGAGGTTTGCGCGTTCATCCAAATTCCGGCAATCCGGTCTTTCTCGCGCAATCGTATGGCTTGCGATGGGCCTTTTAAGACCACAACGATGTCGTATTCACTGCCTTCGTTGATCCCCGCCGGATCGATCACCGCCCCATACAACAGCAGATCAGCTCCGGTGAAACCCTGGCGCACCTCGATGCGTGATTGGCTGACTTCGGGCACAAGGATAGGTTCGCGCTGCGCTGACAAGGTGATCGCCGCCAACAGCGCAATCGCACATCGCAAAGCGCGCATCATAGCGGGCTTACCGTGTAAATCTCGTCAGGCTGCACGCCCAGACCCCACAGCATCCGCAGCGCAATCAGCAGCACCAGGCCTGCCAGCACAAGCCGCAGCAATTCTGGCCGCGCTTTCATCGCGATCTGGGTGCCGAACTGCGCACCAAGCACCGATCCAACCAGCAGCAGCGCAGCGAGCACAATATCCACCGCTTTGGTCGTCAGCGCATGAGTCATGGTTGTCACCATCGTCACAAACAGGATTTGATAGAGCGATGTGCCCACCACCACGTTCCCGCTCATCCCGAGCAGATAGAGCATCGCAGGCACCAGCAGAAATCCCCCGCCCACTCCCATCAGCATAGTCAAAATGCCCACCAGAACGCCCAGGATCAGCGGAGCCAAGGGTGAGATATAAAGCCCCGAGCGATAGAACCGCCAGCGATAGGGCAAAGCGGCCACCAGCGGATGATGGCGACGCTTACGCGGCTGGGTGCTCGCACCCTTTTTCGAAGGCATCAGCACGCCGAGCGCCTCGCGCATCATCAGCGTTCCGATCGTGCCCAGCATCAGCACATACAGTATATTGATGACGACATCGATCTGCCCCAGCGACTGAAGCGCGCGAAACAACAAGGCGCCGAACATCGCGCCGATAATGCCGCCGCCCACCAGGACGCCCCCCATCCGATAATCGACCCCGTTGCGGCGGCGATGGGCCAGCACGCCGGATACGCTTGCGCCGGTCACCTGCGTTGCGGCAGATGCAGCGGCAACCGTTGGCGGAATACCGTAGAAAATCAGCAGCGGTGTCGTCAAAAATCCGCCGCCCACACCGAACAGTCCCGAAAGCACGCCTGTCCCAAAGCCAAGCACGATGATGACAAGGCCATTCACCGATAGATTCGCAATGGGCAGATAAACATCCATGGCCCAGCCAGTTACTCCAGAGCGCGCAGGGTTGAAAGGGAAGCGGCACGAATGATCCGCAGCTGTTCAGATTAAAGCAGCGATGTGAAAAGGATCGGTCTTTATGATGGCCGATCTGGAGAGCGCTTAACACCCTCTATATGACGGGCAGCTTAAAACCGGGTCGATACGGTTGCGGCTACACCCGATTCCGGGGCTGCATCACCAGCGACCTTTTGCCGCCAATCAACCGAAAATCGCGCGGGCACTTTGCCGATGGACATATCCACTCGCATGGTTGGACCGATATCCACCCGGCTTGCGCCTTTTTGCGCCCCGCCCCACACACCGCCGCCAATACTAAGGCGCGCATTGCCAAATTTGCCTGCGTTGAAAGTGGTCAGCGGCCGCGTTGCAGTGGCCTGACCATCGGCAAAAAAGGTGCCATCACGCCCGCCAACATAGCCGGCCTGCGCATAGGTTTCCAAAGAGAACCGACCAGGAAGCGCAATCGGCGCAATTTCGGTAAAGGCATAGCCAGCAGGGCGAAACCGCAAGCTGTCTGCGAATTGGGTGGCGCGCACTTCGCCTGCAAAGCGCACCGGGAATTTCGGCAATGGCCGGCCAGAAACACCTAAGGCAAGCTCGCTTTCGCCATTCAGCGTCAGCGCACGGTAAGCGCGGGCAAATGCGCGCGGATCATGGCCGGAGCGCGGCGCAATGCGATAGGCAAGCTTTGCACCTGCCTGGCTTGCCCCATAAGTGGGCACGCGTCCTTGCGAGATCGGCGCAGAACTCGATCCCTGCCGGTAAAATCCCCATGTATCGAGGAAGAACCGGTCCACCTTTCCGCTTTCGCGCGGGGTTACCGGGCCAGTAGGTGATGATCCGCTATGCGACGAACGGGCAAAGGCGGCTGTGCGAAAATCAGCATTCTGCAACCGCGCTCGCCCGGATTGCAGCATGGCGGCGCGCCACAACATGGTGTGCCCCATGGATGATTGCGTGCCGTAATCACCAGGCGCGGCAGCCCATCGCCGTTGCTGAGCGTAATCATCATCACCCCGGCCAAGGCTGACGCGGATTACGTCACCGCGCAGCGGCACACGCACATGCGCGCCATTGGAAAACGGCGCATCTGCACCAGCCGCGGGCGCTGCACGGCCAAGAAATGCGCGCCCATCGTCAATCATGTTTTGGGCAAAATCCGCGGACGTGCCCTGCGCCTCATGATGCGCGAAACTCTGCGGAGCCACTTTGCTCACAAATGGCGTTTCCAGTGCCGGCAAGGGAAACGGATTTTCCCACATCATCGCGCGCGCACCAACCCACACTGCGCCCAAAAGCACAAAAGTCACCAATGGGCTGCCCCTGCGAGAAAGCGTCGTCATCACTCTCAGATCGCTCTTGCAGCAAGCCCGTTGGTCTGGGTCGGGTGCAGCGAATGGCTGGTCTTGTCCCATT
This sequence comes from Erythrobacter sp. JB1-15, assembly GCF_057365035.1. Classification (NCBI taxonomy): domain Bacteria; kingdom Pseudomonadati; phylum Pseudomonadota; class Alphaproteobacteria; order Sphingomonadales; family Erythrobacteraceae; genus Erythrobacter; species Erythrobacter sp. JB1-15. Next base: position 2,047,858 of record NZ_CP200295.1, on the reverse strand, counting down.
CAATCCCGCGCCCCAAAAGCGAACGGGCATATGCCGTCACGGCGCGGCGGCCCGCAATGATTGAGATTACATTGGCAACAGGAATGCGGATCACAGCCAAGATCCCTTCAAGCGGTCCGTAAATGCTTGTCGTGAACACAAACCGCCACGCCGCTCGCCAGATAAAGGCGATCAAATTGGCGACCAGCAAAGCTTTGAGCATCGGCGTAAGCACAAGCGGGGGCAAAAGGCCAAGCCCGGCAAACAGCCAGCCAACGCCTGCCATCACAATCAGCGCATATCCGATCAACAGCACCAAGGCCGTGATCGGCCCGCGCCTGTCGCGAACGCGCATCCAGGTTTCCACCAGATTGCCACTCCAGCCCACCCGGTCCCACCCTTGCAGAGCGATGCCATGGATCCACCGGGTCTTCTGCCGGGTCACCGCGCCAAGGCTGGATGGGAAATAGGCGCGCGTTGCAATCAAGCGGCCATCATCCGCACCCCGAGCGCGCACAAACCGGCATTTACCGCCCGCTGCCGCGATACTGAGGCCGAGTTCGTAATCTTCTGTCAGCGAATCGGAGGCAAATGGCTGGCCCTCTGCCCCTTTGCGTTGATGCAGCCAGCCAAGCGCCTGGCGCGATATCGCGCAGCCGACGCCTGCTCCGGGCAAACCTGCGCCAAATGCATCGCGCACGACCATTGCTTTGCCATGCGATTCGGCAAATTCCTCGCAATAATGGCTTCCGCAAAAGCGGCTGCGCGGCTGGACCACAGGCTCGACCGGCAATTGGACGAAATCGGCGCCATCCTCAACCGTCGCGCTCAACAGACCAAGGCCTGCCGGGTCCACCATATCTTCGGCATCGTGGAACACGACGCAGGAAAAGCGAAATTGCCCGCGCCGTTCATCGCTGCGCATCGCATCGTATAACCGATTGAGGCAATCAGCCTTGGTCGTTGGTCCTTGCTTGTCATGGACAACAATGCGCAGGCGCGGATCGCCGCGCGCGCCATCCATCGCCGCCTCAATCGTAGCGGGATCGTTTTGATAGCAGCCTATATACAACCGCAAACGCTGCTGCGGCCAGCTGGCGAGCGTGTGCGCGATGGTATCGCCGATCACCTGGCTTTCCTGCCATGCGGGAATAAAGATCGCCGCCGGCCCATCCAGTTCGCGCTGTTGCAGCCGTATGCGGTTTAGTTCAGGAGTGCTTGCCCGACCGGAAAGCTTCAGCCATAGCCAACTGAAATCGATCGCAAGATCATCAAGCGCACCAATCAGGAAGAAAACACCAGCAAATAAAAGCAATTCGTGCTGGACCATAGCCAGCCACTGCCACACTGAAAACTCAGAAATACCCACTACTACCCCGTCTGCCCCCGCCTGTAGAATACAGTCTCTTCTTTCAGTTGCAACACAATCAAGAAAAGATGATCAAATAGATTTTATGTCGGATAATCCATCTTCTGCACCAAAGCCTCTGCGCCGTGTTTTTGCACCTGTGCGCGCCCTGTTTGTCGGCGATGCTTCTGCTGGCATCTTGTTGATTCTTGTCGCGGCGGCCGCAATGCTTGCGGCGAATTCTGCACTTTCAGCCGAATATAAAGAACTGTTCTATGGTACCTTACCGTGGACCCCGATAGAGAAGTTAAAAGATCTACATTACTGGATAAATGACGGTTTAATGGCGATATTTTTCTTCGTCGTTGGCCTTGAAGTGAAGCGCGAAGTGGTCAGCGGATCACTTTCAGATCCCGCTGCGCGCCGCCTGCCGATGATTGCCGCGGTTGCAGGAATGCTGGCCCCAGCGGCTGTCTTTATGCTCGTTTCAGGCGGCGGCGCTTACACGAGCGGCTGGGCCATCCCGGCGGCCACAGACATCGCCTTTGCGATGGGAGTGCTGGGACTTTTGGGCAACAGAGTGCCTGCATCCCTGCGCCTGTTCCTGCTTACCGTAGCCATCGTCGACGATATCGGCGCGGTGATGGTGATTGCGGTGTTTTACACACCTTCAATCTACATTGAATGGCTCGCTGCCTCGGCCGCAGTCCTCGCGGTTATGATTGCGATGAACCGGATAAAAGTCAGCGTATTGTGGCCATTTATCATCGCCGCTGTCGTTCTGTGGTATTGCGTGCTGCATTCAGGCGTCCACGCGACCATTGCCGGCGTGGTCGCCGCGCTCACTATTCCGCTCCACCGCAAGGACGGCAATTCCATGCTGGAGAAGCTGGAGCACGGCCTGGCCCCGTGGAGCGCCTATATGATCGTACCCATTTTCGGCTTTGCCAATGCGGGCGTGTCGATCAAAGGCATGGGCGCAGATGCGTTGCTCGCACCGCTGCCCATCGCGATCGCCGCAGGCCTGGTGGTGGGCAAGCAGATCGGGATATTTTCGACCGTCTTTATTGCTGACAAGGTCGGCTTCGCATCGCGGCCAGCCAATGCCAGCTGGGCCGAGATTTGGGGCGTATCGATCCTGTGCGGTATCGGCTTTACCATGAGCCTGTTTATCGCAGGCTTGGCGTTCCCCGGTAACGAGTTGTTCGTGGAAGAAGCCAAGATCGGCATTCTCACAGGCTCTGCCGTGTCAGCGATCCTCGGCTTTATCGTATTGCGATTGACGACCAATCACACCGCAGAGGATTGCGACGATCAGGGCCAGCAGCCAAGCAGCACCTAGGGCAGCTGCTTGGCCCTTTCGCCCACCGAGGGTTTTACCACGTGCCTGTGTTTTCCATGCTGGCCCACGGCTCCTTGGGTTCAAGCCGCCCTTCCTGAAGCAGCTCCACCGAAATGCCATCGGGTGATTTGATGAACGCCATATGCCCATCGCGCGGCGGACGGTGAATGATATGACCGGCATCAGCGACCTTTTGACAGGTCGCGTAAATGTCCTTCACTCGGAATGCGAGATGGCCAAAATTGCGCCCCCCATCATAGGTGTCTGCTTCGCTGCCATCTTCAGGCGGCCAGTTATAGGTCAGCTCAATCTCGGCAATATTTTCCTGCCCCGGTGCCGCCAGAAAAATCAGCGTAAACCGCCCCGCTTCGACATCGAACCGGCGCACTTCCTCCACATCGATCAGTTTGAAAAAATCGAGCGTTGCATCAACATCAGTGATGCGCAGCATGGAATGTAGAAATTCTGTCATGGTTAAAGGTGTCCCTTGCGATTTGGCTTTCAATGTATGAGGTCACAAAGCGCACGGCAATGTCAGAGCCAACAATACAAAAAGGGGCGCGGCCAGCTGTCAGCTGATCGCGCCCCTTTTGTGAATATGGTTGTGCGCGAACTTAGAAGCTTGCGCTTACCGACGCCACAAACGCATCGTCTGTGAAAACCTTGCCCGGATCGGACAAAGCATCGCTTTCAACATCGATATAGGACACGTTGAACGTGACCGGACCAACAGCAAGGTCTGCACCAATCGACCAATCGACAGCTTTGCTGTCATTTTTGAAAGTCAGAAAGCCGTCTGTGTAGCCCAAATGGCCATTCAATGTGACGGGCGTATCAGGAATGCCAATGCTCACATCGGTGTAGAGATAGGTGTTGTCTGTTCCGCCCAGCGAATCCTGATCAAACGCATAAGCAAATCCCGGCGTCACCGAGACGGGGCCAAGGCTGAAACCGACTGAGCCATAAACTTCGTAATAGTCAAACTCACCAGGACCAGCATCCGGGTAGATGTAAGCAATAGCGCCAAGATCAACTGAGACCGCGTCGGAGAGATTGCCGCTCCAGCCGCCATAAAGGTCAAGCTCGCTTGAGCCATAGCCGACGGTTTGCTCATCAAGGTTGGAGCCCCAGGTTCCGATGTAGAAACCGGATGAGTGCGACAGATCAAGACCGCCTTGAATGGCGAAATTGCCACCCGAAAGGTTTACACCGCGGAAGCGATATTCGGTTGCAAGCGCGACATTGGCCGAAAAAGTAAGCGGACTATCGGCTGCAAGAGAGCTTTCGCTGTCCGCATCAGCAGGCGCGCTGGCTCGTGTTGCAGCAGCGGATTGCGCGGACCAGTCGGTTGAAGGATCAATCAGCGTCGGCGTTGATACAGGCGATACTGAAATGTCGACAATCTGCGCGTCTGCCAGTTCGACATCTGCCGGGTCGGCATCTGCCAGAACGATCTCAGCATCGGCCTCAACTGAAGGCAAAGCCTCGACATTTTTAGCGAGTGCGGGTGTAGCAGAGAGGAGCACACCTGCGGGTATTGATGCGGCCAGAAGGCCGCGGATGGACGTGAGCATTACAACTTCCCTATTTTGGTGTTGTCTATTGGTTGCTTCGTCCCACCTGCACACTGCGCGGTCGCTATCTTATGAGGCGATCTCATCGCAGTGCGACACAATCGTGCACACTATCGTAAATTCGCGCAAGCAAAATTGCCTGTGATTGTTAAATCACCCACAAGTGTGCGCATTTTGCATCAAGATCGTGTGTATACCAGATGTAATACTGGCTTGGTTGCCCAGCGCGCTCGGAAACTCTATGTCGCGCCCTGCGTTATATCCAACAAGACTGGCACAGTGCGCCCGCGGTCACCCCCGCAACCAACGCCCGTCTCCAATGATTGCCACTCAGACCACCTAATTATGCTCAAATCTCTTCGCCAAATGTTCGGCTCCAAATCCCAAGCGAGCCCTCGCCTGCCCAGCGTCCCTGTGGGAGAGCGGTATTATGTGATCGGTGATATTCATGGCCGGCTGGACCTTTATGATGCTCTGATTGGTGCGATTGAAGCGGATGATGCAGCGCGCAATGCCGCAAGCGGGCAAGCGGCTGACACGCATATGATCCTGCTGGGTGATCTGGTTGATCGCGGGCCTGAAAGCTCAGGCGTGGTGGCCCGGACGCGCGAATGGCAAAGCGCGCGCAATGTTCGTGTGCTGGCCGGCAATCACGAAGATATGTTCATGGAATCCTTTGAAAAAGTGGACATTTTGCGCCACTTTCTCAAACATGGCGGGCGCGAAACAATCCTTAGCTATGGCATTTCGAGCCAGCAATTCGACGCAATGACACTCGAAGAGCTGTTCGCGGCCCTGCCCCGGCTCGTGACGCAAGAAGAACGCGATTACATCAATTCATTCGAAGAGAAGATCGTCGCAGGTGATTACCTGTTCGTCCATGCGGGGATTGACCCCGCCGTCCCCATTGCCGAACAACAACGTTCAGACATGTTATGGATCAGGGACAGGTTCCTCAATCATCAAGGCGCGCTCGAAAAGGTGGTCATTCACGGCCACACGATATTCGACAAAGTCATGGATTGCGGCAATCGGATCGGCATTGATACGGGCGCTTTCCGATCCGGTGTGCTGACGGCCCTTGTTCTCGACGGGGATGAGCGGCGGCAGATCCAGGCGATTGACGGGGATGGGTCTATCGAGATCGCAAGCAGCGATTCTCTTAAGTAATCGGAGGACCACCTGCTTTGGAAAGGGACATATACCTTTGCGCACTTCCCTTTTCCCCCGTGTTGCGCAATCCACGGCGCTCTTTCGCAAGTGCGGTATAACTAATTTGTAAAGGCTGATCTCAATGAAGATTGCAATGGTGGGTTCTGGCTATGTCGGGCTCGTTTCAGGGGCATGCTTTGCCGATTTTGGTCACGATGTTGTGTGCATCGATAAAGATCAAAGCAAAATTGACCGTCTCCACGACGGTGTGATGCCAATTTATGAGCCGGGCCTTGATAAGCTCGTCGCGGATAATGTGGCCGCTGGCCGTCTGTCATTCACCACCGACCTTGCCGAAGGGATCGCAGGCGCAAGTGCGATCTTTATCGCTGTGGGCACGCCCAGCCGCCGCGGCGATGGCCATGCTGACCTTACGTTTGTCCATCAGGTCGCGCGCGAAGTAGGCGCAAGCCTTTCCAACGATGCGGTTGTTGTCACCAAATCCACCGTTCCAGTCGGCACAGGCGATGAGGTTGAGCGCATCCTGAAAGACAGCGGAACCGCTCACAAAGTTGCCGTGGTCTCCAACCCGGAATTTCTGCGCGAAGGCGCGGCTATCGGCGATTTCAAGCGCCCTGATCGTATTGTCATTGGCGCTGAAGAAGAGTTTGGCCGCGAGGTTATGCGTGAAGTGTACCGCCCGCTCTTCCTCAACGAATCGCCCATTCTGTTTGTGAACCGTCGCACCAGTGAGCTGATCAAATACGCCGCCAATGCCTTCCTTGCGACCAAGATCACGTTCATCAACGAAATGGCTGATCTGTGCGAAAAAGTGGGCGCGAATGTTCAGGATGTCGCGCGCGGCATCGGTATGGACAACCGCATTGGTTCAAAATTCCTGCACGCCGGACCCGGATATGGCGGTTCGTGCTTCCCCAAGGACACCTTGGCGCTGCTTAAAACATCCGAAGATTACGACAGCCCCACCCGCATCGTCGAAGCGGTTGTCAAAGTGAACGATATGCGCAAGCGCGCCATGGGCCGCAAAGTGCTTGATGCGCTGGGCGGTCAGGAAAATGCACGCGGCAAAAAAGCTGCATTGCTGGGCCTGACGTTCAAACCCAACACCGATGACATGCGCGATCTCGCCGGCTATCGCGATTTCGCAGACATTGACCGATGCCGGAGTTGAAGTCGCCGCATACGATCCCGAAGGCATGGAAATCGCCGCTCCTCTGATGCCAGAGGTGAACATGTGTCAGGACCCGTATGAGGCGATCAAGGATGCCGATGTTGTTGCATTGGTCACCGAATGGGATGCGTTCCGAGCGCTCGATCTTACCCGGGTCAAGGAACTCGCCAATGGTCACATCATGGTCGATCTGCGGAATATCTATAACCCCGATGATATGCGCGATGCAGGCTTTGAATATTCCAGCATTGGCCGCAGCTAGAGCTTTTTGACCCGCTGACCTTACACCTGTAACCTTTCAAGGCATCTCTTGCGTATTACTATGCAAGAGGCGTCTTGGGAGGAAACACAATGTCGGCCATTTTCAGCGGGCTCACCACCGCATTTATCTTCGTACTTGGCCTGGGCGCTGCGGCATTGATCGCAGTGTTTTTGATCGACCGTTTCCAAACCGCCGACGCGGTGCGGCGCAATTACCCGGTCATAGGCCGGTTGCGTTATGTCTTTTCAGAGCTTGGCGAATTTTTCCGCCAATATTTCTTTGCCATGGACCGCGAGGAAATGCCGTTTAACCGGGCCCAGCGCGATTGGGTGTACGATGCGGCATCGGACAAATCGACCAATGTAGCGTTTGGATCGACGCGCAATCTGGAGCCAGTGGGCACCCCCATCTTTATCAATTGCCCGTGGCCCACACTCGAAGCCGACGCATCAGAAGCCGAAGCCATGATGATTGGCGAAGGGGCCGCGCGCATTCCTTACAATGCGCCGTCTTTGTTTAACATCTCCGGGATGAGCTACGGCGCGCTTTCGAAACCCGCTGTGCAAGCGCTGTCGCATGGCGCGGCCAAAGCGGGATGCTGGATGAACACTGGCGAAGGCGGGCTATCACCGTTTCACCTCGAAGGGGGTGCAGATATCGTCTTTCAGATCGGCACAGCCAAGTACGGTGTGCGCGATACAGATGGCAATCTATCAGACGAAAAGCTGCGCGAAGTGGCTGCGCACGAGCAGGTGCGCATGTTCGAGCTTAAGCTGTCTCAAGGCGCCAAACCGGGCAAAGGCGGCATTCTGCCAGCGGAGAAGGTGAACAAGGAAATCGCTGAAATTCGCGGGATTGAACCGCATCAGGCCTCCATCTCTCCGAACCGTCATCCCGATATTGGCAATATCGCTGAACTGCTCGATATGATTGCGCATATTCGCGAAGTGACGGGCAAACCTGTGGGTTTCAAAACCGTCATTGGCGCGTATGGCTGGCTGGAAGAGCTGATGGAGGCGATCAATCAGCGCGGGGCCCAAAGCGCGCCGGATTTCATCACAGTCGACAGCGGCGATGGCGGAACGGGGGCTGCTCCTTTGCCGTTGATTGACAATGTCGGGCTGATCCTGCGCGAGGCTTTGCCGATGATGGTCGATATTCGCGATAAGGCGGGCCTGAAAGACCGCATCCGCATTGTTGCGAGCGGCAAGCTGGTGACACCGGGCGAGGTTGCATGGGCCTTGTGCGCAGGCGCAGATTTTGTCATTTCGGCGCGCGGTTTCATGTTTGCGCTCGGCTGTATTCAGGCGATGAAGTGCGACAAGAACACATGCCCGACCGGTATAACCACCCATGATCAAGACCTTCAACGCGGGCTCGATCCTGCCAACAAACAGGTGCGTGTGGCGAACTTCATCAAACAGATGCGCAAGGAAGTCGGCGTTATCGCCCATTCCTGCGGCGTGCCCGAACCGCGGCGGCTTAAACGGTACCATGTCCGCATGGTCTGCGCCGATGGCAGATCACGCCCGCTGGATGAGCTATATCCCGATGCAGCGGAACATGCAGGGGCGAAGGCGCGCAGCGCAGCCTAATTCAAAGCGTATCAGGGGGCCATCATAAGCCGGGTTCTGTCTCCGCACGCGGTATGCCCAAAGGCACCAGCCGCGCGGCGGCAGCCATTCATCTGGGCCGCCCATTGCTGAGCGGCTCAAGCAACCAACCCGGACCTCCTCGGGGCGATGCCCCCTGCCCTGCCAATAAGGCGAGCGCGAGATCCCTATTTGGTCTTGCTCCAGGTGGGGTTTGCCATGCGGACGCTGTTACCAGCCGCCCCGGTGCGCTTTTACCGCACCCTTTCACCCTTGCCTGTACCCTGCAAGCAAGCCGCAAGGCCATCGGCGGTATTCTCTCTGTGGCACTTTCCCTAAGCGCGCCTGTTACCAAGCGAGCCCGGCGGGCGTTACCCGCCACCTTTGCGTCGTGGAGCCCGGACTTTCCTCTCACTTAAACCCGCTCATCGAGAGCCTGTCGAAGGAGCGGCTGCCTCAAGCCCCCTGATACTGGGACCTGATACACAAAGGGCCAGCTATAGGAAAGCTGGCCCTTTGGCATTTCATTATGCGCAGTAGAGAATCACTCCGTTCCGCCGATATTGTCGAGCGTCTCGTCCGGCGACAACAGCAGTTTCCAGATCATCGCGCCCAAAGCAGCGCCGATCAGCGGTGCAACCCAGAACAGCCACAGCTGCGGCACAGCCAGCGCATTGTCCGAGAAGAACGCAACGCCGGTAGAGCGCGCAGGGTTCACCGACGTGTTGGTGACGGGGATCGAGATCAAGTGGATGAGCGTCAGACACAGCCCAATCGCAATAGGCGCAAAACCCGATGGCGCTTTGGGTGATGTCGATCCCAGGATCACAATCAGGAAGAACGCGGTCAGCACAATCTCAATCACCAGCGCCGACATCATCGTGTATCCATGCGGTGAAAACTCACCATATCCGTTGGCCGCAAACCCGCCTGCGGCAAAGTCCGGCACGCCAGAAGCAATCGTGAACAAAGTCGCGCCAGCGGCAAACGCGCCGATCACTTGCGCGATCCAGTAAGGCACCAGCTCGCCAAAGCTGAACCTTCCGCCCAGCGCAAGGCCAAGCGAAACCGCCGGGTTGAAATGCCCGCCCGAAATCCCGCCAACAGCATAGGCCATGGTGAGAACCGTCAAACCAAACGCCAGCGACACGCCTGCATAGGCAATGCCCAAATCCGGAATGCCAGCGGCCAACACCGCTGATCCGCATCCGCCAAACACCAGCCAGAATGTCCCGAAAAACTCAGCTGCGAGCTTCTTTCCCATCATCAATCCCTCCCTCACATGTCTTGTCACTCGAGCCGATTATAGCGCTTTTGACGCATGACGGTGTTTCGATGTGTAAAGGCGGTGTTAAAGGTATCGCTTAGTATCTGAGTAGGAAAGCTCTCGTTTGGATTGCCAATCTTGCGGCCTCTTTAACGAGCCGTTCCGCGATCCCGATCAAGCAGCAATTGCCACAATATCGCGCTGATCTGCTGGTCTATGCGGCCATCAATCAGCTCTGGCCGCCAGCGCCGTTGGAACGCCTCGACCGCTTTGGGCCCGACAGTGATGTCGTATCCATACCGTTCAAGAGCGAGCATGAACGCCCCATCATTGTGAAACGGATCACCTGATGCCAGATTTGTCGGGATAGGCAGGCACAGCCCGTATTCCGCCAGCCGTTCCCAGGGGAACAGCTCACCCGGATCGATCTTGCGCGCAGGCGCGACATCGGAATGGCCCACCACATTGGCGCGCGGGATGTCGTGCTGTTTCACGATCCGGGCAACCAGCGGCACCAGCGCCTCAAACTGCGCATCGGCAAAGGGGCGGTAGCCGCCGCCATGGCCGGGATGATCCAGCTCAATCCCGATACTGGCCGAGTTTACATCCTTGTGCCCGCGCCAATACGACACGCCTGCGTGCCATGCCCGCTTTTCCTCAGGCACCATCTGCGTCACCACGCCCTCTTCGCTGATGAGGTAATGCGCCGATACGCCCGCATCCGGATCGGTAAGCCGCGCCAACGCGCTCTCAACGGGCTTCATCTCTGTATAGTGGATGACCAGCATGCTGATCGGCAGGGCGCGTTCGTTGCAATTGGGCGATGGTACCACTTCATGAACAAGCTCGCAGCGTTCCATCGCGCGTTTACCCAATCATCCCGTCAGGCTGCGGCAGCACCGCACCCAGCACCAATGCGCCATCTGTCAGCTGGTATTGCAGCCCGCCGCCCATCTCTTTGGCCACGAGTGCGACCATATGCGCGGCCGCTGTGCGGCTGGTGATCTCGTCTCCGGCGAGTTCCCCTTGCAAGGCCCTCCCGATCACCTCGTCAAAGGCGAGCTTTTCAGCGGTTGCCCGCGCCACGATCTCGACATTGCCATCGAGCAGCTCGGCACCAATATCGAGCGTTCCGCCGCGCACCAGGCTATCCAGCGCGATCTGCGATAGGTTCAGCATCACTTTCACCGCTGGTTTGGGCAGGCTGGACGAGGCAATCGCCCAGTTCAGCTCCACTTTCTTGGCATCAGAAGCCAGCGCAGCGATCACCTCTTGCGCTTCTTCGACGGGGACAGCATCGCCAAACCCGCCCGCTGCGCCAAAGGCAAGGCGGAAGAAGCGCAGTTTATCCGTGCTGATTTTGGCGGATTGCTCCAGCAATTCCACCACATTGGCGCGCATTGCGGGATCGTTTTCATCTGCAAGCAGCTCCAGCCCATTGGCCAAAGCGCCCACGGGCGAGAGCATGTCATGGCACAGCCGCGAGCACAGCAGGGCCGCAAGATCGGTTTGTGAGTTCATATTGGGGCCGTCATTCCTGAATGCGTGTTACACATGTTACACGGTCCTAGGGATAAAAAACCGCGCTTGCCACAGGTGGTTTGAGCCAAAGCGGTTTTGTCCGCGAAAGATCGAATGGGCCGGGTCATCACGCCGGTCGATTTACCCCTTCAAGACCGAGTAGGAAAGCGGGACAAAGCCATCCGGGTCGTCTCGCCAAACCCGCACATCGCCGCTTGCAATAATCGCCCACACCTTTCCATCACCTGCCGCCACCGCGCGGTCGGTTTTGGACGGCACCGCATCGCCCGAAGGGTGCGAATGGTAATAGCCGACAAGCTTGGCACCGCCAGCGCGCTCTACTTTATGCGCATCGATCAGCGCTTGGGGATCGATTTCAAAATGGGTCTGCGGGGTAGGATGAACATTGCGAGCAGGCGCCGCGCGGGTGATCTGCGCGCCTTCCCCCAATAGCAACCCGCATGCCTCGCGGGGGTAAGCAGCGGCAGCGGCTGTGTGGATGTCAGTGAGCGCCTTCTCGCTCAACCCAATATCCGTTCGTGCTGAGCTTGTCGAAGCACCGTCCTTCACTTAGGCCTCCTCCATGTCATTTTGGACTTACATGCTGCATTGCCGCGCGGGCAAGTATTATACCGGGCATACCGATGATCTGGAACGGCGGATCGAAGAGCATCAATCGGGAAAGGTACAGGGCTTCACCAAAGACAAGCTACCAGTTGAACTTGTCTGGTCCCAGGAATTCCCCACTCGTCACGAAGCTCTTGCCGCTGAATTGCAGATCAAGGGTTGGTCTAGAGCGAAGAAACAAGCGCTTATCAGAGGCGATTGGGACAGAATCTCTGCACTCGCAAAAAGCAAGAACGGCCCTTCGACAAGCTCAGGGCGAACGGTTGAAATGGTAGAGAAAACAGCAAAATCCGTTCGTGCTGAGTCTGTCGAAGCACCGTCCTTTTCTTCCCAAAACACCCTCACCGGCAAGACCTGTGCGCCCGCCCGGCTCGATAAAGCGCTAGCAGACGCAACCGATTTGAGCCGTGCACGTGTCCAGGCACTTATCGCTCAGGGCCGCGTCGTTCTTGATGGTCAGCCAGCAAATTCCCCCAGCGCCAAAATCGCCAGCGGCACCCCTTTTGCCATCACCATTCCCGCCGCGATCCCCGCCGAAGCGCAGCCGCAGGACATTCCGCTCGATATCGCGTTTGAGGATGAGCACCTTATCATCGTCAACAAACCCGCTGGCATGGTTGTTCACCCGGCGGCCGGCAATGCGGATGGTACGCTCGTCAATGCGCTGCTGCACCATTGCAAGGGCTCGCTTTCCGGGATTGGCGGAGTCGCACGGCCTGGCATTGTCCACCGGATCGACAAGGATACGTCGGGGTTGCTGGTCGCGGCCAAAACCGATGCCGCGCATGAAGGGCTTGCCGCGCAGTTTGCCGCGCACACCGTGCATCGCCGTTATCTCGCTGTATGCGCAGGCTTTCCTACACCCAAGACCGGCACTATCGAGGGCAAAATCGGCCGGTCCGATGCCAATCGAAAGAAAATGGCTGTGCTCGACAAGAATTCCTCACGCGGGAAACACGCTGTTACGCATTATACCGTTCTCGACAGGCTGGCTGATGCAAGTTTAATCGAATGCCGGCTGGAAACCGGGCGCACGCATCAGGTGCGCGTTCACTGTGCATCAATCGGCCATGCTTTATTAGGAGACCCATTCTACGGACAGACACCCAAGGCTTTGAAACCGCTGCTGAAACAGCTTGGTTTTGCACGCCAGGCGCTGCATGCGGCGGAAATTGGCTTTAACCATCCTGTGACACGGAAAAATGTCCATTTCCAGGCCAGTCTGCCGCCGGATATTTTGGAACTAATCGACGAACTTACCCGTTGTAATCGATGAAAGCGCACCCAAATGCGCATTTCTCGCGTATATGTAACCGAGTGGCCCAGATTTACGGATGCTCATTAGAGGTCCGCAACAAGCGGCTGACACCAGAAAGGTTAGGAACACTGTGAGTAAAGCAAAAACAAGCGTCCCCGCCCTTAGCGGTGAGCAGAGCCTCAACCGTTATTTGTCGGAAATCAAAAAATACCCCGTCCTCACCGCCGAGCAGGAATATATGCTCGCCAAACGGTATGAGGAACACGAAGACCCTGAGGCTGCTGCCCAGCTGGTCTCCTCGCACCTGCGGCTCGTCGCGAAAATCGCGATGGGTTATCGCGGCTACGGCCTGCCGGTGAGTGATCTCATTTCCGAAGGCAATGTCGGCCTGATGCAGGGCGTCAAGAAATTCGAACCCGAACGCGGTTTCCGCCTCGCGACTTACGCGATGTGGTGGATTAAAGCGTCGATCCAGGAGTATATCTTGCGTTCGTGGAGCCTTGTCAAAATGGGCACCACTGCGGCTCAGAAAAAGCTGTTTTTCAACCTTCGCCGGATGAAGAAACAGCTCGAAGCCTATGAAGACACCGATCTTTCTCCCGAAGATCTGACCAAGATCGCGACCGATCTGGGCGTGCCTGAACAAGAAGTCGTCAATATGAACCGCCGGATGATGATGGGCGGCGATGGCTCGCTCAACACACCCATGCGCGGCGGCGAAGAGGGCGCTGGCGAATGGCAGGATTGGCTGACCGATGATCGCCCGCTTCAGGACGAAACGGTTGCCGATGCCCAAGAAGCCAGCGTGCGCCACGAAATGCTGGTTGAGGCAATGGATGCTCTTAATGAGCGTGAACAGCACATCCTGACAGAGCGCCGATTGACCGAAAAACCGCAGACTTTGGAAGAACTCTCCCAAGTCTACGAAGTCAGCCGCGAACGCATCCGCCAGATCGAAGTGCGCGCGTTTGAAAAGCTGCAAAAGGCAATGCAGCGCATCGCGGGTGAGCGGTTGCTGCCCGGGATGGCGTAAGCGCGATCTTACTACTCACATTGAAAAGGCGGCCCGCGATGGCCGCCTTTTTTATTTGCAGGCCGCCGCACGCGGCCAAGTATTGAGCGTTAGCTGGCTCTACTCAGCCCCCGCCAAATCCAGCACAGCTGCCACCATCGCCCGCGTTCCCAGCGTTACGCTTTCCCTTGGTGCGACCTTAAACAGGGGCGAATGGTGCGATGGCACGGCCGGACCGCCTGCTTCTTCGGCGGCGAAATCTTCGGGCGGAGTGCCGCCGACGGCAAAGTAATAACCCGGCACACCCAGCTCTTCTTCAACGAAATAGGCGAAATCTTCCGCGCCCATGCCCTGTTGTTCGAACGGGATAAACGCATCTTCGCCTAGATCGCGGATCATCACATTGTTGAGCCGCTTGGCCAGCGCCTTGTCGTTATAGGTGACAGGCGTGCCCTCGCTCACCACCACTTCGACAGGCATATCATCGGGCAGGCCATGCGCTTTGCCTATGCCCACCGCGACGCGGCGGATACTGGCGAGCAATTGCGCGCGCACATCTTCATCATTGGACCGGACGGTCAATTGCAGCTTTGCCTGATCAGAAATTATGTTGTGCTTTGACCCCGAATGGAACGAGCCCACAGTGATGACGGCGGGGGATAAGGGCTTCACTTCCCGGCTGACGATCGATTGCAGACCGGTGACGATCTGGCTGGCGATATAAACCGGGTCGCGGCCCCTGTGCGGGCTGGCCCCGTGCGCGCCAATGCCGGGAACGGTGATATCGACGCTGTCAGCGCTCGAATATTGGATGCCTTCGGCTGCTGACACTTTGCCCGTTGGCAGCACGCTGGCAACATGGAAGGCAAGCGCGTAATCTGGTTTGCCAAAGCGTTCGTACAGGCCATCGGCGAGCATCGCTTTGGCCCCGCCCACGCGTTCTTCGGCCGGTTGGACGACGAACATGATCGTGCCTTGCCATTCGTCCTTCATCGCCATCAAACGCCGCGCCGTGCCCACAAGCGAGGTGATGTGCACATCATGCCCGCAGGCATGCATGACGGGATATTCCACACCGTCCTGGCCCACTTGCGTCGCGGTGGAGGCGTATTCGAGGCCCGATTTCTCAACCACCGGCAGCCCGTCCATATCCGCGCGCAGCAGGATCAGGGGGCCTTCGCCATTGCGGATCATACCCACAACGCCGGTGCCGCCCACGCCTTCGGTCACTTCGACGCCTGCACCGCGCAATTCGGCCGCCATGCGCGCCGCCGTTGCGTTTTCAAGGAAGGAGAGTTCGGGGTTCTGGTGAAAATGCACAAACAACGGCGCGAGGTAATTGTCGTAATCCGCCTCAACCGCATCGGCGATTTCCTGCGGGGTTTCGGCCCAGACAGGCGATGCCATTGCCCCGCAGATCAAAGCAATCGATGCGGCGGCGGTTGTGAAAGTTCGCATGGTGTCTCTCCCCATTTGGTATAACGCGCAGATAAAGCATGCCCGCGCGTGGCTCGCAAGTTGGCCCCGCGAGTTGAGCGCGCAAGTCTTTCGGCGCAGGGGCTACACACACACACATATACCGATGATTGCACTGGCCGCGCGCGCGTTATAAACGCTGCTGCGATGATGCGATTGGCCGGAATATGCGCGCGGGTGCTGGTTAAAGTGATCCTTTGGTTCACAGGCCTGTCGCTGCTCGCCGTGATCGCATTCAAATGGCTACCCATCCCTTACACCGCGACCATGGCGATGGACGAAAACGCAGTGACGAAAGACTGGGAAAGCCTTTCCCAAATCGACCCTGATCTCGTCGCCGCTGTCATCGGCGCGGAGGATTCCAAATTTTGCAGCCACTCTGGCTTTGATACAGAAGCCATTGAAAAAGCATATAAAGACAACCAAAAAGGCGGCAAGATAAGAGGCGCGTCCACGATCAGCCAGCAAACCGCCAAAAACGTCTTTTTGTGGCAAGGCGGCGGCTATTTTCGCAAAGGGCTGGAGGCTTGGTTCACGTTCTGGATCGAAAATGTGTGGGGCAAACGCCGCATCATGGAGGTCTATCTCAACGTCGCGGAAACGGGCCTTGGCACATACGGCGCAGAAGCCGGCGCGCAGCGTTACTTTGGCAAATCCGCAAGCCAGCTTTCCGCCAACGAAGCCGCGCGCATGGCCGCTGCTCTTCCCAGCCCAAAAACCCGCGAGGTGACCAGCCCTGCAGGCTGGCTCGCCAGCTATGGCCGCAATCTGGAACGCCGCATTGGCGTGGTGCAGCGCGATGGCTTGGATGATTGCGTCTACGATTGAAGCGCAAATGGTGTCCACACCCATTGACGTTTAGCCATCCTAGAGGCAATTGCATTGCCGATGGCAACGAGCCCTACCCCTTCCACTCCTGAAGCGCGCGAAGCGCTGCGCAGCGCCATGGTGCGTCTGGCCGAAGGGGACAGCGCCGCTTTGGAAGAAATTTATCAGGCAACCCGCGTGAAACTGTTTGGTATCTGCTTTCGTATCTTGAGAGATCGAAAGGAAGCAGAAGACGCTTTGCAGGACGTATATGTCAATCTTTGGCAGCGGGCGGATCGCTATGATCCGGACCGCGCCAGCCCGATATCGTGGCTGGCCACTTTCGCGCGCAACCGCGCGATTGACCGTTTGCGCACGGGCAAAGTGCGCGGCGGTGCAGTGCCCGTAGAAGAGGCCGCCCCGCTGCCTGATGAAACGCCGCTTGCTGATGCGCTGCTGATTGATGCGGAGAAAAACGCGCAGATCCACACCTGCCTCAAAACTCTCGATGAAAAGGCGCAGACCTATATCCGTGAGGCGTTTTTCGAAGGCAGCACCTATGCGCAATTGGCCGAAAAGGCCGATGTGCCGCTGGGCACCATGAAAAGCTGGATCCGCCGCGGATTGATGCGACTGCGCGCTTGTCTGGAGGCAAGCGAATGAGCGGCCAGGACCAACTCGATCCGATGGACAATCGCGACGACAAAACCATTGCCGCAGAATATGCGCTGGGCTTGCTCGAAGGCGAGGAATTGCTCACCGCGCGCGGGCGCCTGGCGCATGATGCGGCCTTTGCTGATCGCAAGGCGTGGTGGGACAATTGGTTTGCGCCGTGGACCGATGAAATGGCCGCGATGGAGCCTGATGCAAGCGTTTGGGAGCAGATCGATGCGCGCGTTCACGCCGCGCTTGATCAACCAGCGCAGCCTGCACAGATTGGGGACGCTGCGGCGAATACGGGCGAAGTTATCGACCTGCGCGCCCGTCTGCATCGCTGGCAATGGACCGCCGGGCTGACATCAGCCGCCGCAGCAATCGCGCTTGCCTTTATGGCGTTTGGGCCGGGCACTTCGCCTGCGCCAATGGACCCGGAAACACCGCAGATCGCCGCAGCGCCTCTGGTGGCCTCCATCCCGATTGGGGAAACGCAATTACGGCTTGGCGTGACGTTCCTGCCGGAAAGCGATGAGATGCTGGTGTCAGCCTCCGGCCTTTCTGCTGATGGCGTGCACGATCACGAATTGTGGCTGGTGCCTGCCGATGGGTCCGATCTGCAATCGCTTGGCGTGGTGGCAGCGGGCGAAGAACGCCGGATTGAACTGCCCGCCAATGTCGCGCGCAATATGGGCGACGGGGTGGAACTGGTTCTGACACGCGAACCTTTGGGCGGAAAGCCTGAGGGTGTGGATGCAGGCCCGGTTGTGGCGCAAGGTTCGCTGTCCCAGGTTTAAGCGCGCAGGTTTAGGATGGCGAAGCCCAGTGGCGCGCCGATACGGCCCTTAAATCCCTGAATTATATTAATTTCCTCATTTAATTGAAACTGCTTTGCATCCGCATTTAAGCGCAGCGCGTAACTCCACACGCAAGACCGGGAGGGCTTGCAGCAACAAAAGGAGATCCCCCTTTATGTCACGTACTGCTAAACTCCCCGCCCGGCTCAAGGCCATTGCGCTTGCCGCTGCTATCGGCACCGCTGCTGTTACAACGCTTGGCACAGCCCCTGTCGCCGCCCATCATCACAAAGCGAAAAAGGCCGAGGCCAATCTGGTCGAGACCGCTGTTAGCACAGGGGTCCACACCACGCTTGTCGCAGCGGTTCAGGCCGCTGGTCTGGCCGAAACGCTTTCAGCCGATGGCGCGCTGACAGTCTTTGCTCCCACTGACACCGCATTTGCCAAATTGCCCGATGGCACGGTGGCCAATTTGGTGAAGCCTGAAAACAAAGAGGCTCTCACAGGCATTCTCACCTATCATGTGGTTGGCGGCAATATCACCAGCAAAATGATCCTTGGCTATATCAACGATAGCAGCGACGGGATTGCCCGCATCAAGACCTTGGCTGGCGGCGTACTCGAAGCGCGCTTGTCAGGCGAAACCATCGTGGTGACAGACGGCGCTGGCCGCACGGCTGCCGTTACGACGGCTGATGTCGACACATCGAACGGCATCATTCACGTTACAGATGGCGTCTTTTTGCCGGGCTAAACCGTAGCTCTTCAAGGCTAGCGCTGCTCCACCCCTCCCTCCCACCCGGGGCGGCGCTAAACAGAACCCCGCTCAGCCATCAACCTCCAGGCTGAGCGGGGTTTTTGTTTGGCGGTCAATCAGTCAAGAATGGCAAGATCAAAATGAAGGACGTCCTCTGGTCTTCCCAGTTTCGAATATAGCGCGGCTGGGATATCGTCTCCCTTATCTGCCTGAACAAATACCGCATGCGCGCCGGCTTCTTTGCCGATTGGACCAAGCGCGCGGATCAACCCTTCGGCGATACCTTGCCGCCGAAACGCTTCAAGCACGGCCAGATCGTAGATATAGATCTCGCAGCTTTCTTGTTCGAACTTTGGAAGAATGTAAGCGCTTAGCGCACCAACCAACTGGCCATCCGACCAAGCAGCGAGCTGGATAAAATCAGGCCGCGCTAACAGGTCGATGAGATAGCTGTCATCAGGCGGACTGCCTTCGTAGGTGCCTGGTTCTTCAAATGACTTTGAATAAACCAAAAGCGCCTGTCGGTGCTCGCCAATATCAGCTTCTGAAAGGCGGCGAATTATCACACCACCATCAGACACAATGCCTTAAGCCGCTTCTTCCTTGGCCTCTTTTGCGCCGTGGACGCGGACGGGTTCTTTGGTGCCGCTGACGACTTCGCCGTCGACCACGATTTCTGTCACGCCGTCCATATCGGGCAGGTCGAACATTGTGTCGAGCAAGATGCCCTCGACGATAGAGCGAAGACCGCGCGCGCCAGTCTTACGCTTGATCGCGCGTTCGGCGATGGCTTTCAGCGCATCTTCGGTGAAAGTCAGCTCAACATCTTCAAGCTCGAAGAGCTTCGCATATTGTTTCACCAAAGCGTTTTTCGGCTCCTGAAGGATCGTCACCAACGCATCGACATCAAGATCGTGCAGGGTCGCGATGACCGGCAGGCGACCCACAAATTCAGGGATCAGACCGAATTTGAGCAAATCTTCCGGCTCGCTCTTTTCGAGCAATTCGCCGACTTTGCGCTTATCAGGATCGGCCACATGCGCGCCGAACCCGATGGAGCGTTTTTGCAGACGGTCACCGATAATCTTGTCGAGCCCAGCAAACGCGCCGCCGCAGATGAACAGGATGTTGGTGGTGTCGACCTGCAAGAATTCCTGCTGCGGATGCTTACGCCCGCCTTGCGGAGGAACGCTGGCAGTGGTGCCTTCCATCAGTTTCAGCAGCGCCTGCTGCACACCTTCGCCCGATACGTCGCGCGTGATGGAGGGGTTTTCCGCTTTGCGCGTAATCTTGTCGATTTCGTCGATATAGACGATGCCGTGCTGCGCTTTTTCGACATTGTAATCGGATGATTGCAGCAACTTGAGGATGATGTTCTCAACATCTTCACCAACATAACCCGCTTCTGTCAGCGTCGTCGCATCGGCCATGGTGAAAGGCACATCAAACGTGCGCGCCAAAGTCTGGGCGAGCAAAGTCTTACCCGTACCCGTCGGGCCGACAAGCAGGATGTTCGATTTCGCCAGCTCAACTTCGCCGGCTTTGCCCGAATGGTGCAGACGTTTGTAATGGTTGTGAACCGCGACCGACAGATTGCGCTTGGCCGAATTCTGGCCGATCACGTAATCGTTCAAAGTCGCGAAAATTTCGGAAGGCGTGGGCACTTCGCCGTCTTTTTTGCCGGCAATGCCCTGCTTGGTTTCCTCTCGGATGATGTCATTGCACAGCTCCACGCATTCATCACAGATGAACACGGTTGGCCCTGCAATCAGCTTGCGCACTTCGTGCTGGGACTTCCCGCAAAAGCTGCAATACAGGGTGCTTTTGCTGTCGGATCCGCTGAGTTTTGTCATTCCAAGTTTCCTTTAATCCGAACACGCCAATTGAAACGACCCCATGTTCGGATTCGCTGACTGTATCTCCGACACAAAATGAATCAACCACAAGTGCCCGAATTTACGTCCAATCAGGCGGCAAATGTCGCCTTTGTAACACGCAAAGCCCGTTTACCTGCCGCCGCGTCACATCGCGGGACACATGAATGCGCATTCGTTTCCAAATATATTACAACCGCAGGCAAAACCGCGCGCGAGGTTATTCGGGCGCTCCGCCAGAACCTGCTTCCTCATCGCCCTCTTCATTTTCGGGGCGCGTTTCGAAGACTTTATCGACCAGGCCAAACTCCTTGGCCTCTTCAGCCTCAAGGAAGGTGTCGCGGTCCATCGCCTTTTCAATCTCTTCAAGGGTGCGGCCCGTGAATTTGACATAGAGATCGTTCATCCGGGTGCGAATGCGCAGGATCTCGCGCGCCTGAATTTCGATATCGGACGCCATGCCGCGCGCGCCGCCCGAAGGCTGGTGAACCATCACGCGCGCATTGGGCAAAGCGATGCGCATGCCCGGCTCACCCGCTGCAAGCAGGAAACTGCCCATGCTGGCCGCTTGCCCCATCACCACGGTCGAAACGCGCGGTTTGATATATTGCATGGTGTCATAGATCTGCAAACCAGCAGTCACCACGCCGCCGGGCGAGTTGATGTACATCGAAATCGGCTTTGACGGGTTTTCGCTTTCCAGGAACAAGAGCTGCGCTGTGATCAGCGATGCCATGCCGTCTTCGATCTGGCCGGTCACAAACACGATACGTTCGCGCAAAAGGCGCGAGAAAATGTCGAAGCTGCGCTCGCCCCGGCTGGTTTGCTCCACCACCACAGGCACCAAGGCGCCGGTAAGAGGATCACGCGTAAACTGACCCTGAGAGCCGTGTGTTTCGCCGTTTGCGCCAAGCAGATCGATCATGGTGAGCTTTTCCTTCGTGAATGCCGGACCCGCTATGTCGGGCCGGGATGCGCTTTTTCAAGGGGTCGCGCGTTTACGCTGGGGATAGGTTCAAGCAGGCTTCGTGGTTTTAACCGACTGCGACTTGGCAGATGGAAAGAACGCTTCGAAGAAACCGGGCTGATGCGCGACCTGTTCCACATCGGTTTTGCCATTGAACAACAATCGCAAAATCGCAACGCGCCGCACCAGCAATTCATGGATCAGGATGACCGTGGTCGCCGCTGCAAAGGTCACAATCGCAAATTCCAGCGCAATCGGCCAATCGAGCCCCACAAACATCTGCCCGTAAATATACACAAAGCAGTGGTGGAACAGATACATCGACAATGCGCAATCGGCGAGCCAGGTGGTGCGCGGGCCGCCTTCGTTAAAGAAGCGGTGGAAGAATTGCAGGATGAACAAAACCAGTGTCCAGATCGCCAGCTGGTTAAGGAACAGCAATGTCATACGCACCGCAAAAGTGCGATCCTCACCCAGATCAATCCCCATAGAGGCCGCGCCATTGAACACAAACGGCATGATGTGCCCCTGATCCGCCATCGGATAGGGTTGGAATAACAGCGCCGCAAATGCAGCAATCGGCATCCACCAGCGCCACTCCACCAAAGCTGCAAGCAGGCGCGGCGACAGGGCCGCCATCACGCCGATGACGAAGAACGGAAATTCGCTGGTCAGCTTGTACCAGCTTTGAAAGCCGGGAAAAATCAGATCATACCCGCCCGGCACCAGCGCCGCAGCGGAGTAATTGGCCGTGTTGGCAAAACCAAAAAACAACAGGACGAATAAGAAAGGCAGGCTGCCGCTGGCGATTTTGCCCAGCCAGTCAGACACTTTAACCGACAGCCCGCGCAGCCCTGCATCCTTGGGCACGGCGGCCTGAACAATCGCGGCAAGCACAAACATCGGCAACAGGCTGACAAGGAACCACAGGTGCAATTGCCATGTGCCATCGGCCCAAATCTGCACGAAAGCCGGGCTGCCGATCCATTCGAATATCGAGCCTGTCCCGCCAGCATCACTCCATCTGAGATAATGTTCGAGCATGTTGAACGTCACCGCGATCACAATCAGCGGGATGGCGGTGCGCTGAAAGCGGTTCCACAGAAAATCGCCCACGCTGCGCCTTGTAAGAAGCAGTACGGCAAAGAACCCGCCAACAAAGAAAAAGGTCGGCGTTACAAACAGATGGAAGGCAAAGATCAACCAATCAAAGAACGCCGCGCGGTCCTCGTTCCCCGTAATCCATGGCCGCATGGGCGCGTAGACTGTGCCTGTGTGCAGCGCGACAGACAGGAACATCAGCACCGAACGCGCACCATCAATATCATGATAATGCTTACGCTTTGGCGGCGCGCTGGGCTGGGATTGGGCGGCTGATTGAGTCATCTAAGCAAGGGCTATAGCAGCTTTGAGTTACCGGATTGCAAAATTGCGTTTCGCGGCGTTGACCCGCAGACGCGACCACCACAAGCATCACGCTATCGGCGTTCGCGATTGAGACGGCGCGGGTCAAAAGGTTAATCGCGGCGGTTTTTTACTCGCTTGCATAACTGAACCAAAAGGTGCGATCCTTGACGCATGAAACACCCCATTTGCGCCCTCGCCCTTACCGCAGCTCTGATATTGCCGATCACTTCATCCGATGCGCAGTCTTTGCGCGATACGGCAGCTGAGGCGCGCTATTATCTCGACCGGATTGAGCGGCTGGACGATGCAGGCCCTGAACTGAACGCGGTGATTGCCGTCAATCCCGATGCGCCCGAGGAAGCATCTGAGTTGATCGGGAAGTGGCCAGAAAACGGCAAGCCGCCGCTCGGCGGGCGCGCGGTGCTGGTCAAAGACAATATCGAAACCCTCGAATTGCCCACCACCGCTGGCAGTCTGGCTTTGAAGGACAATTTCACAGGCCGCGATGCGCCATTGATCGCCAATTTGCGCGAAGCGGGCGGCGTTGTGCTGGGCAAAACCAATCTCAGCGAATGGGCCAATATCCGCAGCGATAACTCCACCAGCGGGTGGAGCGCGATTGGCGGCCTCACTCGCAATCCGCATGCCACCGATCGCAACACTTGCGGATCATCCTCAGGCAGCGCCGCCGCGGTGGCTGCGGGCTTTGCCTGGGCGGCGATTGGGACTGAGACGAATGGCTCCATATCGTGCCCCGCCTCGATCAACGGGATCGTGGGCTTCAAGCCCAGCGTAGGGATCGTCAGCCGAACGCATGTGGTGCCGATTTCCAGCACGCAAGATACAGCGGGTCCGATGACGCGCACAGTGCGCGATGCCGCTAGGCTGTTGAGCGCGATTGCGGGCGAGGACCATGCCGACCCCGTCACCTTAAACGTTCCGCGCATTCCCGACTACGCAGCGGGGCTTGACGATGCGGCCTTGCAAGGCGTGCGCATCGGGGTGATGCGCAATCAAATCGGCAACCGCGCAGATCTGGCTGAGGTTTTCGGTGTGGCGCTGGCCGATTTGGAGCGCGCGGGCGCGGTGCTGGTCGATATTGAGTTTGGACCGCGCGAGGAAATGTTCCGCGACAGTTTTACCGTGCTGATGTTCGAACTGCGCGAGGGCATGAACGCCTATCTGGAATCGATCCCCGCAATCGGAGGCGGGCCGGGCGAAACCGACTCAGATGTCGCCCCGCGATCACTGGCTGACCTCATCGCATTCAACAAAGCCAATGCTGAGAGCGAAATGCGCTGGTTCGGGCAGGAATTGTTCGAGCTTGCCGAAGCGACCACCGACCGCGAGGCCTATGAAAAAGCGCGGGAAAATGCAGTACGGATCGCAGGCGAGGAAACGCTCGACATGCTGCTAGCGGCGCACAATGTGCAATTCCTCATCGCTCCAACACGCGGCCCCGCATGGACCAGCGATTTGGTCAACGGCGACAGTTTCAACGGCTCCATCGGGTTCGGATCGCCCGCTGCGATTGCGGGGTATCCGCACCTCACCGTGCCGATGGGCCATATCGAAGGCTTGCCCGTTGGCATCAGCTTTTTCGGCGCAAAATGGGCTGATCACGATGTGCTGAAAGCGGGCGCTGCATATGAAACGGCGCGAACAGCCGAACTGCCCGCGCCGTCATTTAAACCTTGGTCGCCGCCCGAAATCCAAGCGGCAACCGAATAGCGCGTCACCGCAAAGGCGGGGATTTCATGCCGCTTGGCGCTTGGTTGCACGCGGTCTCCGCCTTCGCAGGGACTTGCTGATTTGCAGCTTATGCTTTCTTGGCAGGCGCTTTCTTCGCAGCTGGTTTTTTAGCGGGAGCCTTTTTGGCCGCTGGCTTTTTCTCAGCCGCAGGCTTTGCAGCCGCTTTCTTAGCCGGGGCTTTTTTCGCTGGAGCTTTCTTCGCGGCTGGTTTTTCCTCAGCGTCAGCCTTCTTGGCTGGAGCTTTCTTGGCAGGCGCTTTTTTCGCTGCTGGCTTTTTCGCTGCGGCTTTCTTCTTCGGTGCCGCCTTGGCTTTTTCCGCCTCAGCGCTTTCATCCGCTTCAATCGCGGCCTGCAATTCCTCTGCAGTCACTTCGCGTTCGGTCACTTCGGCAGTGTCGAACAGATAATCGACCACTTTGTCTTCGTACAAAGGCGCGCGCAATTGAGCCGCCGCCATCGGATCAGACTGGACATATTGCATGAAGCGTTCGCGGTCTTCCTCGCGGTATTGCTGGGCTGCCTGCTGGATCAGCATCGACATTTCCTGCGCGCTCACCTCAACTTTATTGGCCTGGCCAATTTCGGACAGCAGCAGGCCCAAACGCACGCGGCGTTCTGCAATCGCCTTGTAATCGTCTTTTTCCGCTTCGATTTCTTTCAAAGCCGCTTCGGGATCGTCTTCCTTGGCCGCCTCTTGTTGCAGCTGGTTCCAGATCTGCTCAAATTCGGCCTCGACCATTTGGCCGGGCACTTCAAAATCATGCCCCGCTGCCAGCGTATCGAGCAGCGAACGTTTCATCTGAGTGCGCGTCAGACCAGCGGTTTGCTGCTCCAATTGCCCTTTCATCAGCTCTTTCAGCTTATCGAGGCTTTCCAGACCCAGATTGGTGGCAAATTCTTCGTCGATGACGGTGTCGGTTTCCACTTTCACCGCTTTCACCGTCACATCAAAGGTCGCTTCTTTACCTGCGAGATGGTCGGCCTGATAATCATCGGGGAAATTGACCGTGATGGTCTTTTCGTCGCCCGCTTTCACACCGGTCAACTGCTCTTCAAAACCCGGAATGAACGCGCCTGATCCCAGAACGAGCGGCGCGTCTTCGGCTTTTCCGCCTTCAAACTCAACGCCGTCAATCTTGCCGACAAAATCAATGATGAGCTGATTGCCATCGGCGGCTTTCTTGGTCTTGGCTGCGTCTTTGTAGCTTTTATTCTGGCCCGCAATGCCCTGAATCGCTTCGTCGATCTGTTCATCGGTGACCGGCACGACCAGCTTTTCAAGCTTCAAGCCATCGGTGCTGGGCGCTTCGATATCGGGCAGCACTTCAAGCTCGACGGTAAGTTCGGCGTCCTTGCCTTCTTCATACCCTTCGCCAAGCGAGATTTGCGGCTGCATGGCCGGGCGAAGTTCCTCATCCCGGATCACGCCATCAACCGCCGACTGGATCGCATCATTGACGACCTGCGCGTGCAATTGTTCGCCGTGCATCTTTTTCACAAGATTGGCGGGCACTTTGCCGGGGCGAAAGCCGGGCATTTTGACCTGCGGGGCAACCTTTTTGATCTCTGCATCCACTTTGGAGCTGATTTCATCAGCGCTGATGGTGATCGAATAGGCGCGTTTGAGGCCTTCATTGATGGTTTGCTTGGTTTGCATGAGTGTTCTTTGAGAGCCTTCTTCTTCGCAAAATCGTGACAGCGTATCGTCGTTCAGCCGCAGGCCTGATGGCGCAGATTGGTGCGGGCGAAGGGACTCGAACCCCCACATCTTTCGATACTGGTACCTAAAACCAGCGCGTCTACCAATTCCGCCACGCCCGCATTGCTGAACGAAGCCGCGCGGGAAACCAAAGCCGGTCCCCGCGCGTATTCGCGATGGCCTGTATCGCCGCTTTTGCCAAAGGGCAAGCATCCGCTGACCCAGTGTCTGCTTGTTTAGAGGCCGCGAGGCTCGTAAGGCGCTCGCGATAGCGGCATTACACGCCGCAAAACCGAAAGAATATCATGACAGACGAAACACCCCAATCCGCCGAATCCACTACGCCTACAAGCGCAGACACTCCGCCCGATCACCTCTCGGTCAGCCCGGCAAGTCCGCATTTCGATGCTGCAACCCTGCAACGCGGCATTGGCATCCGGTTCAAGGGCAAAGTGCGCACCGATATCGAAGAATACTCCATTTCCGAAGGGTGGGTGCGCGTGCAGGCCGGCAAAACCGTCGACCGCAAAGGCCGCCCGCTCACCATCAAGCTCAATGGCCCGGTTGAGGCATGGTTTGAAGATCTGGGCGACAATCCGCCTGTTGCGAAGAAAGATTAAGGCGGCGCACACAGCGCCCCTATTGCCATGGAAACCTCTCCCATCCCCGCCACAAAACCCGAAGTCGTCATTATCGGGCGGCCCAATGTGGGCAAATCGACGCTGTTCAACCGGCTGGTCGGCAAAAAGCTCGCCTTGGTTGATGATCAGCCCGGTGTCACGCGGGACCGGCGGATGGGCGATGCAGAAATTGCCGGATTGCAATTCACCGTCGTAGACACCGCTGGGTGGGAAGATGAGCATGAACTCACTCTGCCCGGCCGAAT
The DNA here is from genome assembly GCF_057365035.1 of Erythrobacter sp. JB1-15. NCBI lineage: Bacteria > Pseudomonadati > Pseudomonadota > Alphaproteobacteria > Sphingomonadales > Erythrobacteraceae > Erythrobacter > Erythrobacter sp. JB1-15. The sequence continues at coordinate 2,020,656 of NZ_CP200295.1, read as the reverse complement.
GCGCAAACAGACAGAAGCCAGCCTGAAAGGCGCTGATGCTGCGATGTTTGTGATTGATGCGCGCGCGGGGCTAACCCCTCTCGACAGCGAAATTGCCCGCTATCTGCGCGGCGCGGATGTACCGATTGTTCTGGTCGCGAACAAAGCCGAAGGCGCGGCAGGCGAATCCGGAGTGCTCGAATCCTATTCGCTCGGCCTTGGTGAACCTGTTCCTTTATCGGCGGAACACGGCGAAGGGATTGCCGATCTGTTCAGCGTGCTGTGGCCGATTATCGGCGATCAGGCCGATGCCTTTGAAGAAGCCGCTTCGCGCCCGCTGGAAGAGGATGAGGATGCGCCGCTTGGCCCCTTGAAACTTGCCATTGTTGGCCGGCCCAATGCGGGCAAATCGACACTCATCAATCAGCTTTTGGGCGAAGATCGCCTGCTGACAGGGCCTGAGGCGGGGATCACGCGCGATCTCGATCGCGATTGATTGGGTGTGGCACGATCCCAAAGCCGGCCCCGACGAAGACAGCGCGCGCGACATCCGCCTGATCGACACCGCTGGCATGCGCAAAAAGCGCAATGTTACTGAAAAGCTGGAAAAGCTCTCGGTCGCCGATGCGCGGCGCGCGGTGGATTTTGCCGAGGTTGTCGTGCTGCTGCTGGATGCGACCCAGGGGCTTGAGCATCAGGATCTCAAAATCGCATCGCTCGCGCTTGAAGAAGGGCGCGCTTTGATGATTGCGATCAACAAATGGGACATTGCCGGCCAGGGCGGAACGGACACGCCCAGCGGCCTGTTTAACGGGATCAAGGCCGCGCTGCATGATGGCCTCGCGCAAGTGCGCGGCGTGCCCCTGTTCGCAGTGAGCGCGAAGACGGGCAAAGGGCTCGATACGATGCTGGGCGCGGCGTTTGATCTGCGCGAAAACTGGTCGAAACGCGTGCCCACTGCCGCGCTCAATCGCTGGTTCGATGATGCGCTGGCCGCCAATCCCCCGCCAGCCCCCGGCGGGCGGCGGATCAAGCTGCGCTATATCACGCAGGTCGGCACGCGCCCGCCGCGCTTTGTGGTGTTTGGCACGCGGCTGGATGATTTGCCCAAAAGCTATGAACGCTATCTGGTGAACGGCATCCGCGCCAAACTGGGATTTGACGCGGTGCCTGTGCGCGTGACGCTGAAAAGCCCCAAAAACCCGTATAACGCCAACAAAGGCGGCGGCGGCAATTATTCGGGCGGATCGGACAAGACATGATCGACCTGTTAAGCGCAGCGGGCATCGCCACCGAGATAATCGAGCGCACATCCAACACGCCCGATGTCAGCCGCGCAGTGCAGCTCAGCCTTGCGCCTGCGTTTCTGCTGGTCGCGATCGGATCAATCATGAATGTCATGGTGACCCGGCTCAACTGGATTGCGGGCCGGATTGAGCGGCTGGATGAACAAGTGCCCAAAGATGACGGCGCAGCCAAAGCGGCAGAGCTTCAATGGCTGCGCGCGCGCCGCGCAATTGCGCGCCGGGCGATCAAGTTTTCAACCGGCGCGGCCTGCGTCATCAGCGTGGTGATCGCGCTGCTGTTTGTCTCGGTCTATATCAAAGCGCAGATCGGCACGATTGTCGCGGTTTTGTGGGTCGTCACCATGGGATTGTTGATTTTCGCGCTGTCGCAGTTTTTGCGTGAAACATTACTGGCAGCCGATGGGCCGCATGAAATCGTCAAACGATAGCTTGACCCTGCTAGGATGATCCAGAAGCAGCAATGACACCGCGCACACCCGCTGCGACCATATCGACGGCAAGCGCCAGCAAAATCATCCCCATCAAACGCGAAGTGATAACGCGGGCCGTATCGCTCAACACCCGGCCTATTGTCGAGGCAAAGGAAAGCGTTGCAAATAGAATAAGCAAAACCACAGCAACAATCGCAGCAACCGCCGCCAGCCCCAATGCCGTGCTTGTGTGTGAAGCGTAGATGATCAACGTCGCGATCGTTCCTGGCCCGACAATCATCGGGAAAGTGATCGGATAAAACGCCAGCCCGGCAAGCTCATCATCGCTCCCTTTTTCTTGTTCTGTGCGGTGGTGGGAATCGACGCTTCGGCCGTTGAGCATCGACCACGCAATGCTAGCCAGCACAGCGCCGCCAGCGATCCGGAACTCGCTTATCGAAATACCAAAGAAGTCAATGACTTGCTGGCCGACCAATAAAATGACGGCGCACATAACGGCAGAGTAGACAAAGATCTTAAACGCCAATGTCCGTTGCTGCTTGGGTGCGAACCCTTCGGTCAGGCCGAGAAAGATCGGCAAATTGACCAAAGGGTTCATAATCGCGAAAAAAGCGCCAAAGGCCTTTATCAGTTCACCGCTCTCCACTTGCACACCTGCATTGTTGTTGGAGGAGCTTCTCTAGGGTGCGCGCGGCAAACCGGCAATGGCGATCGCCTGTTCTACTCGCCTGCCGCTTGGCTTTGGAGTTGGACGTAGTTTTCCAGCCCCATATTCTTGATCATATCGAACTGCGTTTCGAGGAAATCGACATGCTCTTCTTCGTTGTCGAGGATGTGCGCGAACAGATCGCGGCTCACATAATCGCGCACTTTTTCGCAATGTTCGACCGCATCGCGCAGCAGCGGGATCGCGTCTTCCTCAAGCTTCATATCCGCTTCGAGGATTTCCTTCACCGTCTCGCCGACGCGCAGATTGTGGATCGCCTGAAAATTGGGAAGCCCGCCCAAAAACAGCACCCGCGCGGCCAATTTGTCGGCATGTTCCATTTCTTCAATGGATTCCTTGCGTTCATAAGCTGCAAGTTTCGCCACACCCCAATCATCGAGCACGCGGTAATGCAGCCAATATTGGTTGATCGCGGTCAGCTCATTCGTGAGCGCCTTGTTGAGAAATTCGATTACTTTTGCATCGCCCTTCATGGCGGGGGTTTCCTTGTTCTGGTGGCAGATGCGCAAGAGTGCGCATGCCGGGTCGCATGGCTCTTATATGCGACACACATCGCCCCGAACAAGGGGAAATCGAAAAATTCTCGTTATTTTTCAGCTACTTGAAAACCGTTCTCAGTAACTGGAATATGCTTTAGACTGCGACTTGATTGCAAGAGGCCAGCGCGCGTTCTTCGTTGATGATCGCGCCTGCTTTCATAAGGCATTGACCGCAATTGGGTTTCTTGCCCAGAGCAGCATAAGTCGCCGTTGCGTCACCGCGCCCTTTTGTGGCTGCGGTGCGCAGGTCTGCTTCTCTTATTGCGTTACAGATGCAGATATACATGAGCGGAAAGTTACTCCTGCGAGTCGTTTGCAAGAGCAAGTTATGCGAATTGTTCTCAATTGCAAGCGTTTTGTTGGGTGCGCCTTTGGCATCCGCCAAAGGCTTGGCCGAGCCACCCCACCTCCCCGCCCGTCCACCAAGGGTTCCATAGGATATGGTGGACGGGCGGGGAGGTGGGGTGGCCCGGCCGTGAGCGCAAGCGAACACGAGACAAGAACGCGAGGCGGGGTGGTCCGGCCAAGCTCAGGCGGATGCCTGAGCGCACTTAACGAAAACACCCGGCCAAGGATTGCACGGATGTGCAATCCGCACTCAACAAAAACTCAGGTCGGTCCGGCGTGAACCTCAGCGCTTGAGCGGAAATACCTTGCGATAGGTCATACACCGCCACAGCCATTCCAGCGGGCCATAACGATACCGGTCAAGCCACGGCTTTGACCACGCCAGCATGATGACCCAAGCAAGCGCCATGACCAGGTAAAGCTGCGGACGATTGAGCGAACCAAACAGCCCCAGCGCCCAGCCGTGAAACACAAATAGCATCAATACAGATGTACCCAGATAATTGGTAAAGGCCGCCCTGCCCGCTGCTCGGATACGCTCGGCGAGCCAACCCGTCCATTTGGGCGAGTATTCGACAAGCAAGGCCGCAAGTCCCAAGACCATCATAATTCGGGGCAGCATACTCCAGCCAATAAAGGCGGCAGTGCCGGCGTAAAAGCCAAAGCCGCTTGCTTTGACAAACAATCCTATACCCAAGTGCAAAAGTGCACCTCCAGCCAGCCCGGCCCAGCCCCAGACTCGCATTTTTCCGGATGCCAGCGCTCCACTGAAAAAGCCGTACCGGTACAGCGCCATGCCCAACAGCATCAGCGGCAGGGTTTCAAACATCATCCAAAGCGAATTGACCGGGATCAGGAACCATTCCTCGGCCACGCGCCGTTCCACAAGCCCTGCATAATTACCTGACTGCTTAAGCTCCGTTGTGATCGCATCATCGGCAAGCGCCTCTTTGATCCCATCTTGAAACTCGACGCGCATTTCGGAAAATTCCGCTGCCTCGCCTGCGGGCGTTTCTGCGATCACGAAAGGAAAGCTGATAATTGCGCCGTAAAACAGCGCGCCAAACACATAGCCTGTCAGCCCGACAACGAGCTGCGCCTTGGCGGTCCACCGCAGGCAAGCCACTGCGACAAAGCCGATAAGGCCGTACATCGCCAGAATATCGCCCATCCAGATGAAAAAGAAATGCACGAGCCCGAAACACAGCAGCAGGAACAATCGCCACAATTGGAGCTTGCGCGTCTCCCCGCGCGCCCATGCCCGCTCCATAAACAAATACATGCCTGCGCCAAACAACAGCGTGAAAAGCCCGCGCATCTTGCCATCGACCAGCACGAATTGCGCAATCCATTGCCACCCGCCCGGATCAGCTGCATCGACCAGAAAAGCCTCGGGGAACATATAGGCGTTAAACGGCTGGCCAAAGGCGATGATATTGGCGGCCAGAATGCCCATAACGGCGATGCCGCGAATAAAATCGAGCGTGGCTATCCGATCACTTTTCGCAACGGGTGCTGAGGGGACGGGGGATGCGCCCTTATCACCGAACTCAGCCTCTATGGCCGCTGCACTGATTGTATCGCTCATCTCGAATCCCCCTGTGAGCCTTGTCTAGCAGGTGCGAGGCCCAAGAAAAGCGATTGCAGCCGAGCCGCTGATAGCATTCGTTCAAAGTCGAGCGGTCATATTCGAACGGGCAAATTCGAGCGGCAAAAACGCGCGATCAGTTGCGCCCGGTCACAAATGCGTAATCATGGTTTTTTGACGAGACAATCCTGCCCCTGACGTTTGAGCGCAGAGCACGCGCGGGCCGCTTCGCTTTGGCTGGCAAAGCCCAACGCCATCAGCCTGGTAACGCGCCCGCCCGAAATCAGCGACTTGCGCGCGCCGGCCAGTGCGGGGTTGCTCGACAGCTTGCTCCAAAGTTTGTCCGCGTTGGCAGCTACGCCAAACGCTCCCAATTGCAGGCCCCACGCGCCCCCAGAGGCAGCGGGTGCTGAGGGTTTAGGAGCAGGGGCCGCAGCCCGCGTTGGCGCAGGCGCTGGTGGGGCGGCGGCTGGCAGGCGATATTGCGGCACAGGCTGCGATGCGGGCGGCAATCCGCGCGGTTCGCGGCGGGTTTGCGGCGTAGCAGGCGGCGGTGAAGCAACGCTGCGTGCCGAAGCGGACCGGTGCGGTGCGCGCGGCGCGGCCACGGCCGGGCCCGAATTGGCAGGAGCCGCGTTCACCGGTGTTACAACGCCCAGATCAGCAGCGGCCAATTGCGCGTTCAACCGCTGATCGGCCTCCGCTTTCAAAGTCACTGCCAAAATCTGCGCTTCCTGCCGCTGGGCCAGCGGGATGTAGGTGTCCATCTGCGCCAATGCCTTACTCGCCTGCGGCAAACCGGCCGCCTGGGAAAGCGAGAGCAGCGCATAGGCGCGCACCCAGTCTTTTTCGGCAAAATCTGCGTTAAAATGGGCCAGACCCATGACATACTGCGCGCGCGGATCGCCGCGTCCTGATGCGGCCTCGATCAGAGGCATCGCATTGGCCTGTTCGCCCTGCTGAAACAGCAGCAGACCGTAATTGTCCGCCGCTTTGACATGGCCTTGCCGGGCGGCTTGCAAATACAAATCGCGCGCTTTGGAAATGTCTGCTTCGACCCCGCGTCCCAAACGGTAAGCCTGCGCCAGATTGAACAGCGCATCGGTATCGCCCTTTGCAGCGGGCTCTGACCATTCGGCAACTGCGCGATCATAATCGCCCGCGCTCCAGGCATCGACGCCGGTTTTCACATCCGCGGATAAGGGCGCTGCCACACCCAAAGCAATTCCCGCAGCCAATCCGGGTAAAAATCGCCCTTTTCCAAGCAATTGGGTCATGGAATGTGCCATCATCTTTCGCCCTTTTCGTTCCGTATTCCAGCGCGCCATACAGCTATCCCTGCCAAGTGTACCACAATGGGACTGCGTGCGCGATGTGTCAGCTTTGAACCGGGTATAGTGAATGCCGGGTTAGGATTTCGTTGCTGTCTCCAAGGTCATTTCGCGGCGGGTGCTCCGGCTCTCGTTAACTCAAAATTAGGGGTATCCTGCGATCTCAATGGCACTCGCTGCAATCACGCAAGCGGGCACTGGCCTAATTTCTTGGGGGACCAATCCTTGCGCGTACTCGCTTTGGCATCGCAAAAAGGCGGATCGGGTAAAACAACCCTGTCCGGGCATCTCGCCGTTCAGGCTCAGCGCGCTGGCGCTGGCCCTGTCGTGCTGATCGACATCGACCCGCAAGGTTCTTTGGCCGATTGGTGGAACGAGCGTGAAGCGGAATACCCCGCCTTTGCCCAAACCACCGTGTCGCGGCTGGCCAATGATCTGGCAGCTTTGCGTCAACAGGGTTTCAAACTGGCTGTCATCGACACGCCGCCTGCCATCACCATGGCGATCCAATCGGTTATCAGCGTGGCTGAACTGATCGTGGTCCCCACCCGTCCCAGCCCGCACGATCTGCGCGCTGTGGGCGCGACGGTTGATCTGTGCGAGCGCGCTGGCAAGCCGTTGGTGTTTGTCGTGAACGCGGCCACTCCCAAAGCGAAAATCACATCCGAAGCCGCCGTTGCGCTGTCGCAGCACGGCACGGTTGCCCCGATCACTTTGCACCACCGCACTGATTTTGCCGCCTCGATGATTGATGGCCGCACCGTGATGGAAGTGGACGAAGAAAGCCGCAGCGCTGCTGAAATCACAGCTTTGTGGAAATACATTTCTGACCGGCTGGAGAAAAACTTCCGCCGCACTGTCTTTGCCGCACCCGGCACGCCTGTCGCCAATGGCGGCGGTGTTGCGCGGCCCGCTGGTGGTTTTGGCCGCCGCGTGGCCCAATAAGGGAGCAGGGGAGGATGACAGAAGCCAGTTTCGCCTCACTCGGCCCGCGCTTGCTCGCTCGCAAAGGCGGAGCAAAACCTGCTATGCGGCCCCAGGCGGCATCTTTGCCCAGCGACATTGCCACCGCAACCGGCGCCAATGCCGATCAGCTGGAAGATCTGGGCTGGAACGATATGGGCGCAGAAGAAGCCGATCTGGTCGAAACTGCAGCGCCTGTCACACCAGCGCCTGTAAAAGTCGCTCCAGTAAAAACGGCCAAATCCAAAAACACCACGGGTAAAGCCGCGAAGAACACGGCAAAAGTCGTGCCCATTTCAGCCAAATCGGCAGCCGACATCGCGCCAAAACCCAAGAAATCCAAACCCTCCAAATCCAAGTCGAAATCCAGCGCCAAACGCGCCGCTTTCACTTTGCGGCTTGATGCGGATCGCCACCTGAAACTGCGGCTTGCATCCACGATGCACAATATGAGCGCGCAGGCTTTGGTTACACAGGCGCTCGATCAGATGCTGGATGAAATCGAAGATCTCGATGCTCTCGTCCAGCGCATGAAACGCCGCTGAGCTTAACTGAATTGTTTGACCACCCAACGCATTTGAACGCGCCACTTGAAACAGGGAATATGACCATGTCACGCAGCACAAACAGCCGCACCAACGGTCTCCACAATGCCAACCGGATCGCCCTTGTGATGGGCACTGCCCTTGCAAGTGTCGCGCTGGCAGGGTGCACCACCAGTTCTGCGCCGCGCGCGGATGCCTCGTTCAGCAAGGCGCAGATTGCGCTGGAAAAAGGGCAGGTTTCCAAAGCCATCGCCCATGCAGAGGCCGCCGTTTTGGCAGAGCCGCGCAATCCCGCTTTCCGCTCCACTTTGGGCGCTGCTTACCTTGAAGCGGGCCGGTTCCAGTCTGCTGCCACCAGCTTTGGCGATGCATTGGATCTGGGTGATGAGGATGCGCGCACAATATTGAGCTTTGCGCTCGCCAAGATTGCAACCGGCGACACTGCAACAGCGCTGCGCCAGCTCGAAGCGAATGAAGCCGCCATCAATCCGGCAGATTATGGCCTTGCGATCGCGCTTGCTGGAAAGCCTGAACAAGGCACCCATGTGCTGATGAACACGCTGCGCGCTGGGCAGAACACTGCAAAAGTGCGTCAGAACCTTGCTTATGCTTATGCGCTGGCAGGCAATTGGCGCGCAGCCCGCGTGATGGCGGCAGAAGATGTGCCCGCTGGCCAGCTTGACGGGCGTTTGTCCGGATGGGCAGCTACATCACAGCCCGAAGCGCATCAGGCGCGCGTTGCTGACCTGCTTCAGGTTTCGCCTGCAAGCGATGGCGGCCAACCGCAGCATCTGGCGCTTGGCAATTTCCCCAGCACCGAACAAATGATCGCACAGGCCGCCGCCAGCGTCCCTGCTGCCAGCGTCCCTGCGGTTGGTGCGGACGAACCTGCCAAAATGGGGGAAGGCGAAGCTCTCGCATTCAAACTGGCACCCGGCACCACCACCGCCGCTCCCAAAGCGCGCGTTGCCACCGTTGATCCGACCGTTGCCGATATTCTGGCAGCGACGAACCAGGCGGCTCCAAAACCTGCGGCTCGCCCGGTTGCAAAACCTGTTTCTAAACCCGCCCCGAAACCTGCACCTAAGCCCGCAGCGACCCCCGCTCGCGCATCGAGCGATCGGTTCGTTTCCAAGCCCGTCGTGCAAAAAGTCCCTGTCGCGCCCTCAAGCGCAGCGCCTCAGCGCGTTGCCAAAGCGCCAACCCGCGCGCCCAAGCCCGCAGCCAAGCCTGCAACCCAGCGCCGCGCGGCCTATACCAAGCCCAAGGCGGACACGCATCTCATCCAATTGGGCAGCTTTTCAAGCCGCGCCGAGGCGGAACGCGGATGGAAAGTCGCGCAATCCAAATTCCCGCAGCTGAAAGCGCATGATGTCGTCATCACCCGCGCCGAAGTGAAAGGCAAAACCTATTTCCGTGTCGCAGCGGCTGGCTTTGGCCAATCGACCGCGCGCTCTATGTGCCGGACGGTCAAGGCCTCGGGCCGAGGCTGCTTTGCCTATGCTGCATCCAACCCGCCAGCAGGCGCAGTGGATCGCGGCGTGCGGATCGCTGCCCGCACCCGGTAAGAAACACACACGAACTTCAGCGAAACTGCCCTCGGAAGTGCAAACTTCCGGGGGCGTTTTTTATGGAGCAATGGTTTGCGAACCCGCATCCGCGGGTTCGTCCTCGCTAGACGTCCTTCGCTTCGCTGCGGACCCGCTGCGGGCGGGCAGTCGTCCTTGCGACGCCAGCGGCGCTGGGTTTGCGCCATTGGCCCTAAAGCTCAATCTTCACTCCGCCTTTGATCAGCGCGCGCACTCTGCCTTGTGCGCCTTGGCGTTCAAACGGGGTGTTATCGCCCGTTGCTTCCATCTTTGTGCGGTCGATCATCCACGGGGCCTCTGGATCAATCAGAGCAATATCCGCCTCCAGCCCCTTTTCAAGCGCGCCCGCTGGCACTCCCAAAAGCCGGGCAGGATTGCGCGCCAGCAAATCAAACGCGCGCGCCATGTCGATCACCCCGTCGCGCACCAGTGTCAGCGTCATGGCAAGCAGCGTTTCAGCCCCCGCCATTCCTGGCTCCGCATCGGCAAATGGCAGCCGCTTATCCTCTGGCCCGCGCGGATCGTGGCCGCTTGCAATAACATCCACCACCCCTTCGCCAATGGCCGCGATGGCCGCTTGCCGATCCGCTTCGCTGCGCAATGGCGGCGAAAGCTTGGCAAAAGTGCGGAAATCGGCTGTCGCAAGGTCGGACAGCATGAAATGCGCAGGCGTTATCCCGCAGGTTACCCGCGCCCCGCGCGATTTGGCCGCGCGCACCAGATCAAATCCCGCCGCCGTGGTCACCTGGCGCAAATGCACGCGCGCGTCGCTCATCTCGGCAAGCGCAATATCGCGCGCCACAGCTAACGCCTCAGCTTCGGCAGGCGCGCTGGGCAGGCCAAGCCGCGTTGCAATCTCGCCCGCGCTGGCCGCTGCATCGCCCACCAGGGCTGCATCCTCGGCATGGGTCACCACCACCAGATCGAGCATCGCGGCATATTGGCACACGCGCAGCATCACGCCGCTATCACCAATCCAGCGCCGCCCGGTTGCAATGCCGCGCGCGCCCGCATCGCGCATCAGCGCTATTTCAGCCAGCTGCGCCCCTTCAAGCGAGCGAGTCGCAGCCGCCAGCGGGTGGACCCACAGATCAGGCTTGCCCGATTTGGCAATGTAATTGACGCGGCTGGGATAATCGAGCGGCGGGGATTGATCGGGCATGAGCGCTGCCCGCGTGATACCGCCGAAATGAAACGCGCGCTTATCAATCGCGAACACGCCCAGATCAACGAGCCCCGGCGCAATCAATTGCCCGCGCGCATCCATCACCGCATCGCCGGCCTCAGGCGCGACATCTGGCCCGGCGGCTGCAATCAGCCCATCGGCCAGCCGCACGGCGCCATTGACCGTGCCATTGCTCGTTACCAATTGCCCGCCGGTGATCGTTAAAGGCTGCGTCTGTTTCATTGCGCCCACCCCTCAACACCGCGCGCCTGCCGGGTCAGCACATCAAGGCAAGCCATTCGGATCGCCACGCCCATTTCCACTTGCTGCGTGATGATCGACCGGTCGAGCAAATCGGCCACCTCGCTGTCGATCTCCACGCCTCTGTTCATCGGGCCGGGATGCATGACCAAGGCATCGCTCGCCGCGAGCGCCAGCCGCGCTTTTGTGAGGCCATACAGATGATGATACTCGCGCGCCGAAGGGATGAATTGACCCGCCATGCGTTCCTGCTGAAGCCGCAGCATCATCACCACATCAACGCCGGATAATGCGGCATCAAAATCGTGGAACGCTTCCACTCCCATCGCGCCAATCCCTGCCGGCATCAGAGCAGGCGGCGCGCAGGCCCGCACGCTCGCGCCCATGGCTTGCAGGCATAAAATGTTCGAACGCGCGACCCGGCTGTGCAGAATATCCCCGCAGATCAGCACAGTGCGCCCGGTGAAATCCTCGGCGGCCTCGCCCCGCTCTGCCAGTTTCGTTCGCAAAGCCAGCGCATCGAGCAAACCTTGCGTGGGGTGTTCGTGGCTGCCATCGCCGGCATTAAGCACCGGGCAATCCACCTTGTCCGCGATCAATTGGGTCGCCCCGCTTGATCCATGGCGGATCACAATCGCATCGGCGCGCATAGCATTCAGCGTGATCGCGGTGTCGATCAGCGTCTCGCCCTTTTTCACGCTCGATTGCGCGGCATGCATATTGACGACATCAGCGCCCAGCCGTTTGCCCGCAATTTCAAAGCTTAACAGCGTGCGTGTGGACGCTTCAAAAAAGGCGTTGATGATGGTTAGCCCAGCGAGCAAGCCTGCATGTTTCGCGCTTTGCCGGTTCAGTTCGACCCATTGCTCAGCCGAGGCGAGCAGATACAAAACCTCATGACGTTCGAGCTGCCCGATGCCAGTGAGATCACGATGCGGAAAGGCCGCCCGGCCCGCTGGAAAGCGATCGGGAGCGCGATAAGATGCCGTGTTGTCCATTAAAGCCACGCCTTTAGTCGAGCCGCATCCAACGCTCAACCCACCAATTGCCCCTTTGCCATGGAAGTTTGCGTTATGTGTGATTAAGTGGGGTTAGGTTTGCGAGCTTTGGCTCGCGCACCGGCCACCCCGCGCCCTCCACCCTTCCACCCGGATTATCCTACCGGGTGACGATCCGGGTGGAAGGGTGGAGGGCGCGGGGTGGCCTGGCCCCAATACAAGAAAGCGCACATATGGCATTTGTCGGTAAGGTTTGGAAAGTTCTCGTCGGGATCAAAGACGGGCTTGTGCTGCTTTTCATGCTCCTGTTTTTCCTCGCTTTGTTCAGCATCCTTTCCGCATCGCCCAATCCGGGCGCAGTGCGCGATGGTGCGCTGAAAATCGACTTGTCCGGCTTTATCGTTGAAGAGCGCAGCCTGATTGATCCGGTCGCCACATTGCTCAGCGGAGAAGCCCCGCCTACCGAATATCAGGCGCGCGATATCATCCGCGCTTTGGATGCTGCGGCCAGCGATGACCGGATCAAAGCGGTGGTGATCGACATGTCCACCTTTGCCGGCGGCGGGCAGGTTCATCTGCAAGCCATTGGTGAGGCGATGGACCGTGTGCGCGCGGCGGAAAAGCCCGTGCTCACCTATGCGCTTGCTTACGGCGATGATCACATGCTGCTCGCCTCGCATGCCAGCGAGATTTGGGCTGATCCGCTTGGCGGCGCGCTGATCGCGGGGCCAGGGGGCAGCATCCTGTTTTACGAAGGGCTGCTCGATAAGCTCAACGTCAATGCCCGCATTTACAAAGTGGGCGAGTTCAAATCAGCGGTCGAACCGTTCGAACGCAGCAATCTGTCAGACCCCGCGCGCGAAAATCTGGAAAGCCTTTACGGCGCTTTGTGGGAAGAATGGCAAGCCAATGTCAAACAGGCGCGCCCTGCGCTCGAATTGGACCGCGTGACCAAAGATCCCGTCGCCTGGGTCGAGGCATCCTCGGGCGATCTTGCGCAGGCCGCTTTGGCCGCCGGGCTTGTCGACAAGCTGGGCGACAGCGTGGAATTTGGCGCGCGCGTTGCTGAAATCGTTGGCGAGGACAGCTTTGACAAAGCACCCGGCTCTTACGCGAAAAGCGATCTTGCCCCCTACCTTGCCGATAACCCAGCCGATGCAGGCGGCAAACGGATTGGCGTTGTCACTGTTGCTGGCACGATTATTGATGGCGATGCAGGCCCCGGAACCGCAGGCGGCACGCGGATTGCCGATGTGCTGAATGCGGCGCTTGATGATGATCTGGCAGGGCTCGTTGTGCGGGTGAACTCGCCCGGCGGCTCTGTCACGGCATCAGAGGAAATCCGCCGCGCGATCCTGCGTTACAAGGCCAAGGATATTCCCGTTGCCATCTCCTTTGCCAATGTCGCGGCAAGCGGCGGGTATTGGGTCGCCACCGCAGGCGACCGTATCTTTGCCCAGCCCGAGACAGTCACCGGCTCTATTGGCGTTTTTGCCGTGCTGCCCACTTTTGAAAACGCGATCGATCAGGTCGGCATCAGCACTGACGGGTTCCGCACCACGCCGTTGTCGGGTCAGCCCGATATCATTGGCGGGCTGACACCCGAAACCGATGCAATCTTTCAGGCGACCATCACCAACACCTATGACGATTTTCTGGAACGCGTCGCCAAAGCGCGCGGGATCACGAAAGCCAAAGCTGACGAGATTGGTCAAGGCCGCGTCTGGGATGGCGGCACCGCTCGCCAATTGGGCCTGATCGATCAGTTTGGCGGATTGGCCGATGCGCTGGAATGGACCGCAACCAAGGCCGGCATTCAAGAAGACACGTGGAGCCCGCTATTCCTTGGCGCGCAGCAGGACAGTTACGATTCGCTCATCCGCCAGCTTTTGGGCAGCACCGCCGATGCCAGTGCGCAGCCGCGCAGCGCAGACCTGTTCGCGCGCGCTGCTATCGGCCAGCAATCGCTGGTCAGCCGGATTGCAGCAGATGCGCAAGTGCTATCAGGCAGCCAGGGCATTCAGGCCTATTGCCTCGAATGCCCGGTCAGCCCCGCCCCGCAAGCCGCACCGATCAATCGCAGCGTTCTGGCGATGCTGAAAGCGTTCTTCGCGCCGTAACCGGGCGAAGCCGCGCGCAAGCGAATTTGCAAGGCACCATGTGGCAAAACGCCCATTCGCAAGGCTTGCCAAGCGCAGACACTCGCAGTAAGTGCCCGCCTCGCCTTGAAAAGCTTGGCTCAGCCAGGCGCATCAGGCGGGCGCGTAGCTCAGTGGTAGAGCACACCCTTCACACGGGTGGGGTCGCAAGTTCAATCCTTGCCGCGCCCACCATAAAATCAATGACTTAGGAGAGATGGGTCCCGTTTCCATGAAAAAAACATGGAAAAAGGCCTGTGAGAAAGGCTCAAGGGGGCGTAGGTGCAATGATCAATTGCCCTTTTCAAAGACTGCTTTGGGGAACACACCTTTCGCTCTCGAATGTCCGACTTTGGGGGTGGAAGCTGACTTTAGGCAGAGATCGCTTAGCGTTTCGGGTTGCGCGTTATCAAGGCCGCTAGATTTTTGAAGGGTCTTTTGACCGCGTTAATTAAGCCCGCGACAAAGCCAGCGCCGCGACCGTTGCCAGCTTCGGATATGCGCCCACCGACCGACTGGAATTTGTCTTTGCCATTGAAGGTCAGCCCGGCTCTCCCATGCGCGTTTATGCGCTTTCGCGTGAGAAGTATCCCGCGCTGTTTCGCGGCCTGAGGAACTCGCATACCCACCACTTTAACTTTCATTGGCCTGACTTCGCGCGCCACTTGCGCAGCATTGGCTTGCGCTTGTCTCATCGTCTTGGGCATCGGCTGACGCGGCGCATCGACTGCGCTTGGAGCGTTCCTTGAGACAGGACGGCGATCACGGCTGGGAGGCAAAGGTGGCGGTGCCGTTGTGGGAGGAGGAGGAATGATGGGTTTCGAACGCACCTGCCCCCCAGACGCGTTCACATCCATGCTCATTCTGCTGGTGTCGACCTTGGGTTCTAATGGACTGGTAGCTCTGCTCAAAAGTGAGCTTGCCGCGCTCCGACGCGCGGCGAGTTCTGCACTGCGCCGCATTTGATCGCGGGAGACTTTTACGCGGTGTTTCCGCGTAGGCTTGTTCCTTACTACCCGTCGCGGAACGATGGCGTGTGACTTGCTGGGTTTATAGATGGACCCTCCCGCCTTTGCGCCTTGAGACTGCGTGCTGGAGACGCTGTTACGCTTTTGTGCGCTTGCTTCGGCAGGAAGCGTGGCTGTCGCTAATACGGCAGACAGCGCACAGCACATGATTGTAACGGTGCATTTCATGACTTCTCTCCAATCAAGACGTGGTCAGACAGGGGGTTAATTTTCATATTCCAACAGAAGAAAGTCTTTGTTCGCGAAGTCGCTAATTCCGATAAGCCAATTCAAATCGGGGTGCGTTTTGGTGCGGTTTGCGATGATATCGACAGCGGCAAATTCTTTGAGCTGCGCCGGGCTAACCGCAACATCCCAAAGCCGAAGGCCCGCAATCGCACCAATAAAAGGGTCGTTTTGTCCATCGGAACTGCCGATCCAAAAGCCCGCCGATTGCGATGCCTTGGATGTTATCTCAGCAATTCCAACCGGGCTTCCATCCACGAGCATTGCAACTGAGGTCCCGTCATCGATTATGGCCACATGGTGCATTTTCCCATCGGTGAAATCGAACGCGGCAATCGCTGATTGTTCTCCGATCATAATGCCCAACCCATCGCGATCACGCAGCAATGCAACGAGGTAAAGCGGGCCGTCCGGGCCAGCGTTGGATAGCACGACTGGGTCGTACCCGGGATCGGCGGTCCAATCTGGCTGAACCCAAAACTCAATCGTTGATCCGCCTTCCAGAATAAGACGCTCGTCTGGAGGGAATTGCAGGGTTTCTGTGCCATCGAGGACTAACACATCAGGCGTGTATTGGGCGCTGAGCGGCGCGGCGATGCACGCTGCAAGGGCAAGCAGGAGCGCTTGTATCATTCGTGTCATGGTCCAACTCCATAGAGGAAATCGACGTAGCCAGCATCGTAAGGGGAAAGATCGAAGGTGGCGTCGCCAATGATTTGCGATCCTTCCCGGTCAGCGGCTGAAAATTTCAGGCGCAGTTTTCGGGTTGATCGGATGGTTGCGCAGCTCTGGCCTTTGCCGATAACCCGGAAGGGATTTACGCCCTTTAATCCGTGCGACATGGCCCTTGTGCCGGATTTGAAATTCTTGAAGCAAACGCGCACCTTCCCGGGTGAAAATGTGTTCCTGCCAAAGGCCACGCGCACATTTTCGCGGCTTCCGGTATGGGTGCGAACTGTGATATTTCGGATCAGACCGGGTTTGGGTCGAGTGTATTCAGGAATGACGGATGCAAAGCCGCCGGGATTGGCGTTAGACAAAAGCCGCCGTTCGATCACTGCCTCAAGCCGGCGGCGAACATCGCTCCAGATTTCAGGCTCATTGGGGAAGTAAAGCGGATTAAGAAGATCGGAGATAGGACGCAGGTCGGCAAGGATTGGCACGGGGGTTCCGGTCGAAAAGCCGCTCTGGTCAAAGCTGCCAGTGCCGCCAACCGCATCAAAGCCAGCCTCGGAGCTTTCGTCCAGCTCTGACGAACTGCGCGATTCTTCGGTGAAACGCGATCCGCTTGCGCCAATTTCGAACCCGCCAATAGCGAGGCCGGCCTTGGCATTGATATTTTGGCTCTGGCTCTGCCATTTCTGCATGGTCTGCTGGTCAAAGCTCGCCCACATGCGCGCCTGCGAACCGTATGTGACTGCATACGGATAGTGCGTGCCGAACTTGTCGATCAGATCATCATAACGGCCCATCCGGTAGGCAAAATCGACCGCATCGATGAAATCATCGCTGAGTTTGGCAAAGGGCCGATCGAGCACGAGCGTGTAGAGTTTGTGCCGGGCAAAGCCCAGTGAAAGCGCGCGTTGCATACCGAATTGGCGGCCGAGCGTACTAGACTTGGCGAAATCTGCGCCTGCACCAAGCGACCCCTTGGTTTCGCCAGTCTTCTTGTCCTTCTTGGTAAACCCAATATTGAAACCAAACGAGCTGGCCGCAGTACGCTGAAAGTCGAATTGCCGAGAAATCATTTCCCTGGAGATCACGCTTCCTTGCACGCCATCGGGAATGTACTTGAGGCCAAGCGGCACAGTACGCTTCTCAATGATCGCGAAATCGCGCGGATCGGCGGTCGCAAAAATATCGGCCTTAGAATTGCGGTTAAGCTCGAAGGGATCCTGTCTGATCACATCATAGCCTCGTAAAGAGGCGCGGTAGTTGTCGAGATTATTGCCGATCAGAAAAACATCGGTAACATCGATATTCTGGGCGCGTGAGACAGTGGGTTGAGGACGATTGTAGCTGGACCCGTTCCAGCGCAGCTCTGGCTTTCCGGTACGAGATACAGAAACCGTTAAAGTCGCATTGCGCCAGCGCCCCCTGCCTTCGCGGTATATGTATGTTTTGGTCGCACCCGATGGCTTCATAACATCGCGCATGGGAGTGGCGTCGGTCGCATACAGCACTATCGGGTCACGGCCCTGCGTCGCTCTGCGGATCGCGATCCTGCTGCCATCGTTTGCCATACTGACATACATGAGGTCGGGCGTTGTAAAACTGGAATGCGTAAGGCGCGGATTGAGCTGTTGACCGTCTAGCCCTGAAAACAATTCATCTGCCGCTTTGGTTTCATCAAGCGCAAGGGCAGTGTCCTGAATCCAGATACCATCGAGCCTGTAGCGGCAATCCTCGGCAAGGTCTGCTTCGGTGGCGGTACCTTCGGGTATCGCAAACGAGGCAAATACACGTGCGGCTGTCGGGTCCTGCAATCCCGCATCACGCGAACGCATCCGGTCAGAGGTGCTTGCGGTATCCGCCTGTAAACGGGTGGGAATTTTGCAGCCTTTAAATGCTTCAATGGGCCGGCCTTTGCGTTTAGCAGGGCCTTGGAACAATTCGTCAGAAGCAAGCGCGGGCACTGCCCCTGGCTGCGTTCCTTGTGCGGTTGCAACAGATGTGACGGGCGCGAACGTCGCTGCACCGATCATCAATCCACATAGGATGTTGCCCTTCATATTCATGCCCAATCTCCCCGACCTGTTGGCAGGACAAAGATGGCAGAATGGCTAGAGCGATATAGTGGGGTTTCTCCCCATTTCGCGGGCTAGTTCCTGTCAGGGATGTGAATGGAGGCCTTGCATCCGCCGCCTGAAATGGCCTCAAGATTGAAGTGAAAGTCCGAAGCTGCGCAGATGTCTTGGACAATCGCAAGGCCCAGCCCCTCGCCATCAGAGGTGTTGCCTTTGCCACCGCGTTGCAATGCACGCTCCAATTCCGCAGCACTCATTCCAGGGCCATTGTCGCGCACTTCGATCCGCGTGCCGTCGGCCCGCCACCGCGCCGCGATCAGGATGCGCGATGCGCCTGATGCGCTGCGCCCGTGCTTCAAAGCGTTGGCGACGAGATTGGACACGGCCCGCATTAACGCGACTGGGTCTGCCTCCACTTTCAATTCACTCGGCCTTAACCGCAGCTCTACATCGGCCCTTCGCGCTTCCTCTGCAAACACATGGTGGACATTGCGCAGCACGAGAGTCGCCGGAAAGTGTTCGTGCGCGCCTTCACCCGCAGCCTGCGCCGCATGAGGCCGATCACTGGCCACGCCCGCCAGGTAGTCGAGCGCTGCATCAATTTCGCCTGATTGTTGATCGTCGAGCCCGCGCAGCTTGAACATCGCAGCACGAAGAGCGCCCAGTGGCTGTCGGATGTCATGGTCAAGCTCCGATAGGCGTTGCCCGCGCAAATCGGCAAGCTCGCGCGCCTCCGAATATTTACGCTGGGAGCTGAGCAAACGGTCATTCAACGCTAGCTTCTCTTGTGTCGCGGCCAGCTCTGCCTGCATCGCGCTGTCGCGCTCCTCGCGCAGCGCCATCAGCCTCAGCAAAATCACGGTCGCAAACGCAATGCACTCGGTAAACAGCGTGAAATGTCCATAATCCAGCGTGTTATCCAAATCGAATTGGCCGGGCCACACATGTGCGACAAACGCATAGGCAAACGAGGAAAAGACCAGTACCGCTCCGAAAATATAGATACGCGCGCCAACAAATCCGCGCCGGATAGCGAGCACTCCGGTCGCAACGATCAATACAGTAGCAATCGGCGCGATCAGATAAGCCGCCACCATGAAAACGCGCTGCGTGTACAAGAACGGCGAAAGCACAGCGCACAATCCCGCAAGCCCGGCGTAGATCCCGAGCAACCTGTAGAGTTTCGGTGCAGAACGCTCCAATCCGAACAACACGCGCGGAAAGTGCACGCCCGTCATCGCCATCAACAGCACCGAGGAGAGGTTCATTGGCTCGCTCAACCATGGCGCATCGGGCCACAGCGCGCGCATTGCATAGCTATCCGCTACCGAGACATAGAAGATGCCCGCAAGAATATAGAGCGCAAATGCCAGTCCCAGCCGCCAGCCAATCACAGGGATCATCAAGAGGGCAAAGAATATCATTGCCCCGAGCGCGCCGTTCATAGCGAAGTCCACTGCTTGCTCCGTAGTGTGCACCTCGCTTACGGCATCGGATGTGCCCATTGCGATTTTCAGAAAAGTGGATGTGGTAGAACGATATCCGAGCAGAAACTCAGCCGTCTCTCCCGGTGCGATGATCACGTCTTTCTGCAGAAAGCGGCTTGGTATCTCGCGCTGTGAGAATGGATCGCTTTGCTTATGTGATAGCAGGAGAACAGCCTGCCCATCGACGATCTGGTAGAGATCAAGTTCCTCCATGTACTGGCGCTTCATATCGACCCGCCATCTCTGGCGACTGGGGCTGTCATTGCGCGCTTCCCATCGAAGCCAGATGCGGTCACGCGTGAGACCAAAGGCGAGATAGCGCGTGGTTAAGGGCGCAAAGCGGTCAAGTTGTTCCAAGGCCTCGCCCGCGCTCAGCCGCGCCGATGGATCGCGCCATGCAACAACATGAGGGTTGATCGACTGGTACACGGATGAATCATCCGTCAGCGCTAGCGCTGATTGCTCCTGCGCCGCACTTGGGACGGCAAGCAACGCGCTTAACAATAGGCATGCCAGCGCCATCCAGAGCCTAATCGCATTCTTCGCCATCATGATGTTCTGCGCCGCCTGGCCGCGATAGTCGATGGGGGCTGCTCCCCATTTGGCTCTCCGGTTTTCGATGGGCCTATAGCTGGCGGTGCGAATCAAGAAAGCCCTCTTTGAGCGCGTAGGCCAGTAACTCCGCCACCGACCCCACACCCAGCTTTGCCATCAGGCTACCGCGGTGTTTTTCAACTGTCTTGATCGAAATGTGCAATCGATCAGCGATCGCTTGGCTGGTGTTGCCAAGTGCAATCAGAGACAGCACCTCGCGTTCTCTATGCGTAAGGCTTGGTCCCCCGCTCGCAGCTTTCAAGATGTCGCGCACATCGTCGGCAACAAAGCGATATCCGGCGAGCACCGTTTCAATACAACGGCCAAACTCATCTGTCTCGCTTGTCTTAAGAAGCAGTCCGTCAACGCCTAGATCGATCCATTCAGCAAGCAAGGTGTGCGAAGTAAAGCCGGTGCAGGTCACCACCTTAGTATCAGGGCACCACCGGCGCACGTCAGCAAAGACCTCGACCCCGTTAGCCATCGGCATCGCTGCATCGAGGATCAATAAATCAGGCTTGTGCCGCCGCGCTTCAGCAATGGCCTCTAAGCCGTCTTTAGCGGTTGCGATCACATGCACTTTGCGCATCTCCCCTAGCATGTCCGCAATAGCCTTGCGCATGAAGGTGTGATCATCGGCAATGATGGCGGTGATTGCCAATTGGCGTCCCTGATTTCCCAAGCTTTTGAACGTCACCGATCCTATGCGTGACAAGTGAAAGGGACAAGTGCCGCGTCTGAGGCAAAGTCCAATTCCGACTAGAGCAGTAGGCTCGCTGACTGCGCACTGTACGCTTGGACAAACTGAACGAGCCGCAAGTTCAACGAATTGGCCGTGGTCAGCAACTGGGTCGGAAGCGGAATGTCCGCTCATGGGCGGTTTGTCCCGAGTGGAGATTCTGAAATTCTCTAGAAAGCCAACGTTGCGAGCGCCTCTTCGGCATCATCGCGCACAAGGTGGCCGTAGTGCTTTTCAATCATGGCTACACTAGTCCCTGACAGCTGCGCCACCGTTAGGATCGGCAAGCGAGCGCGGATCAGGTCGGTAATCACGCTATGGCGCAGCGTGTAAGCTGAAACTGCACCGGGCAGACAAGTCGCCTTGACAGCCTGTTTGACAGGGTATTTCCAAGCATCCTTGTCCCATGCCTTACCGCTAGAGCGGGCAAAGATCGGTGCGGCTGGCAGTTTGTCCTTCACCTGCTCGGCAAAGCAATCCGCGATGACTTGCGGCAAGGAAATCTGGCGAGGATTGCCATTCTTATCCTTGTCGATTGTTAGGCTGCGGGTGCGCTTATCGAAGTCGCGGACGGTCAGGCTGGCCAGTGCTCCGGGTCGAAGCGGCAACAGGCAAAGCGCCTTAACGAATGGTTGTGCCTCATCCCCAGTCGCTTCAATTAGCTTCCTGCGCTCTTCCCGGTCCAGATACAATTCGCGCCGTTTGTCGGCACCCTTGAACGGCTTCAATGCTTCTTGCCATGCCGCGTCCGTATTGGGAGCACCGGGTTTCAGGACCATGCCAAGCGCTGCACGGACCGGCACCATATCGCGGTTGACGGTCGACTTAGAGCGTTCCTTCCAGCGTTTCTCTCCATTCTTGCAGCGCGAGAGTAAGGTCGGTGCCTCTTCCAGCCGCTTGCGCCATGCCTTCAGATGATGCCGCCGAAGCTTATCGAGTTTCAACTTAGCGATTGCGTCGGAATAGACGTGCCGCCGGAATACGCCTTCGGCAATCGATCCGGGCTTTTTCTGAAGATAGGCCTTGCAGGCGTCCTTGACGGTCACAACGTCGCAGGCGCGCTCGCCGCCACTTTCGACGGTCTCGGCCCAGCTTTCCGCGTCGGCTTTCGCCTGCTTGAAAACGTCATGGCCGGTAAGTGTGCCATAGTCGCCCAGCCTTTTGCGGGAATTGCGGTGCGTTTCGGCATCATAGAAGCGGGCAAACCATGTTCCCCCGACTATTTTCTTTGAGGGACGATAGCCGACATAGACACCTTGGCGCAGGCGCTGCCAGTGCGGCTCATCCCCGGCCTTGGGCCTCAGCTTATCGCGCTCTCCGATACGGCTAAGATCGGGCATTTTAGCGGCTCTCCAAAATCCATGAAAAAAACATGAAAAACATGGGCGGACACGCTTGAACACCTATGATTGTTTTTATTAGATTTTATCGTCCGCGTAAAGCCGCAAACGTCCATATTCCCACCCTTCACACGGGTGGGGTCGCAAGTTCAATCCTTGCCGCGCCCACCATTTTTTCAGATGTTTAGCTGGATAAATGGCCCCGCCAAATCGGGCCGGGGGTGAGGCACTTTGGCCTGATCCAACGCTGCCCATCGGCTTTTTGGTCTCAACCCCGGTAATGGCCGAAAATATCGCAAGCCAAACCGGCCCTTCCCCGCTATGGCGCATGTCGCAGGCGATTTCGGCCCCGCGCCGTCGCCAATTGTGATCACCGCGCAAGTTCCCGCGCACCGTGCTCATGCCTCTTTCTTCCCCCGCGCTTGCCTTTTGCGCGCCTATCCAAGCGAACTTCTATGTCTTTTGAAACTCTGCCTGCCCATCTGGGCGAAGCGCTGGCCGAACGCGGCTATGATCAGCCCACCCCGGTGCAGGCCGCCGTCATCGCGCCTGATGCGCAGGGGCGCGATCTGATCGTCTCTGCGCAAACCGGATCGGGCAAAACGGTTGCCTTTGGTGTAGCCTTGGCGGACCAATTGCTGGGCGAGATACGCGGGACACCGCTGACCGAAAAACCGCTTGCGCTCGTCATTGCTCCCACGCGCGAGCTGGCATTGCAGGTCAGCCGCGAGCTTGGCTGGCTCTATGCCAAAGCGGGCCTGCGAATTGCGACCTGTGTCGGCGGCATGGATGCGAGCAAGGAACGGCGCGCTTTGCGCGGCGGGCCGGCGATTGTCGTGGGCACGCCGGGCCGATTGCGCGACCATCTGGAGCGCGGCGCGCTCGATTTGTCGGGCCTCGTTGGCGTGGTTCTGGATGAAGCGGACGAAATGCTCGACATGGGCTTTCGCGATGATCTGGAGGAAATCCTCGATGCAGCGCCCGATCAGCGGCGCACTTTGCTCTTCTCAGCCACCATGCCGCAGGCGATTGTGCGGCTGGCGCAGCGTTACCAGACAGATGCCCTGCGCCTCTCGCTTGCGGGCAAAGATCGCGGGCATGGCGATATCAGCTATCAGGCCATCACGATCGCTCCGTCCGAGGTGGAGAACGCGGTTGTCAATCTGCTGCGCTTTCACGAGGCGGAAACCGCAATCTGTTTCTGCGCCACGCGCGACAGTGTGCGCAGGCTGCATGCCACGCTGCAAAACCGGGGGTTTGGCGTGGTTGCGCTGTCAGGTGAACATTCGCAGCAGGAACGCAATCAGGCACTGCAAGCGCTGCGCGACAAACGCGCGCGGGTGTGTGTGGCAACCGATGTGGCCGCGCGCGGGCTTGATCTGCCAACACTCAGCCTTGTGATCCATGTCGATACGCCGCGCGATGCTGAAACTTTGCAGCACCGTTCGGGACGGACGGGCCGCGCGGGCAAGAAAGGCACAGCCGCGATCCTTGTGCCATACAATCGGCGCAGGCGGACCGAGGGGATGCTGCGCGGAGCCAAGATCGAGGCGCAATGGATGGGCGCGCCCACGCGCGAGGAGATCAGCACAAAAGACCATGCGCGGCTGATGGAAAAGCTGACCCAGCCCTCAGAATACGAAGACGATGACCGGGCTTTGGCGGCAGAGCTGATGGAGCGTTTGCCGGCCGAAGACATCGCCGCTGCATTGGTAAAAGCGCACCGCGCCAAAATGCCGCAGCCTGAAGAACTGCTCGCCAACACGCCAGAGGCGCGCGAAAAAGCCAAGGCAGACCGGCATCGTCCCGGATTTGAAGATGTGGTGTGGTTCAAAATGGGCATTGGCCGCCGCCAGAATGCCGAACCGCGCTGGCTGCTGCCGCTGATTTGCCGCCGGGGTCATATCACCCGCAATGAAATCGGCGCGATCCGTGTGGGGCCGCAAGAAACGTGGTTTCAGGTGCCGCGCGCCATTGCGGGCAAATTCAGCGAAACCTTGCAGCGCACCGCGTCAACCGATGACGAACAAGATGCGATCGCAATCGAAGAATCCCCCGATGGCCCCCGCATCGAAGCGCGCCACAACCGCAAACATGGCGGCGGTAGCGGTAGCGGGGGCCGAGAGCGCGCGCCAAACCATTCCGTAAAGGCGGCGGTGAACGGGGCGCCAATGAACGGGGCGGAAAGCCGTTTCGCAAAGATGATGACGCAAAACCGCGCGCAGGGGGAAAGCCGTTTAAGAAAAAGCCCTATGCCGGGAAAAGCCCTGAAACAGCTGGCGCAAAAACTGGCGCAAAAGATGGCGCAAAAACTGGCGCGAAAGCTGGCTCCAAATCAGATGGCAGCCGTCCCGTCACGCGCAAGCCCAAAAAGGGAACCAAGAACAAGGATAAGGGAAAGCCGAAACACAAAGGCAAACCGCCGCGCGCAGCAGATTAGGCGGTTAGGCGATTAGGCGCGGCCTTACCCTCGCCCCAGTAGCGCCAAAGTCGCAAAACTCGCCAGCCAATGTTCGCCCATATAATCGCCTGCAATATGCGGCATGGCAGCATCGAGATGGATCTGAGCGCGTTCATCTAACAGCGGCGTTGCAAAGTGATCGCCCAAAGCCGCGCTCATTTGCATCAAGCACCAAGCGCGCGAGAGGTTCAGCCCGTCAAGATGCGCAATTTTGCCATCTGTGCGGTCTGATACTGCGACAGGGGTGCATTCGCGCTCAATCCAGCCATTGCGGACAACCAGCGCGGAAAACCACGACGCAAATTGATCGCGCTCCATCACCCGGCTCATCAGCAAGGCGGCAGTGAGAACGGGAGAGAGAAATTCGTCCCCGCCCGGCTCCCATCCGGCATATCCGCTTCGCCCGGCAAATGCGCGCTGCGCCCAATCATCAATTGTGCCGGACAGCGCCGCATCACGCGCCTGCGCCCATTCGCGCGCCAGCACCAGAGCAAAACTGGTGTTGAAATGCGTGCCCACCGTGATCGGGTAAGTCAGGATGGAAAGGTAATCGCCAAATCGCGCGGCAAAGACGCGGGCGAGCGGTTCCAAGCGGTCGCCCCAATCTTTATCGCTGTGACGCGCCGCCTCGTGATGGAGATAAAGCAGCCAACCCCAGCCATAGGGCCGCTCAAACCCGCGCGATGATGGCCGGTTCAGATAGGCAAGCTCTGCCGCGATTTTTTTGGGCGTGAATGTACTGTCTGCCAATTCCTCAATCGCGCCCGCCTCTGGCAGATCAGGATAGAGGCGCCGAAGTGTGAGCAGCATCCACCAGGAATGGACGCAGGAATGCCAATCGAAACTGCCGAAAAAGCATGGATGTGCCGCCTGCGGCAGGCGCGCATCATTCTCACCATCAAAGACATGATCGTCCTTGTACGGAAACGGCTTTGCCACGTGACCCAGCGCGATTTGCGCGAATTTGGACGCGATTTCGGCGGTCATTTCCACAGCAGAAACGCCCCCACATAGATGATCGCAACATTGCACACCCACAGCGGGATCGCGGTCCACACCTGCTGTTTGATAACGCCGTTCTGGTCTTTGAGTTCAAGCAGCGCGGCAGGCACGATGTTGAAATTGGCGGCCATAGGCGTGAGCAAAGTGCCGCAGAACCCGGCGAGCATTCCAACCGCTCCGATTACGGCCGGATCACCGCCATATCCCTCAACCAGCAGGGGAATACCGATGGCCGCCGCCATCACCGGAAATGCGGCAAAGGCATTGCCCATAATCATCGTGAATATCGCCATGCCCAGCGCGAAGACGACGACGGTGAGGAAGATGCTTCCTTCGGGAATAACGCTCCCCGCTGCCCCGCCGATAATATCGCCCACGCCCGCAAGCGCAAACACCGCGCCAAGCGCCGCGAGCATTTGCGGAAGGATAGCGGCCCAGCCAATGGAATCGAGCAATCGCCGCCCTTCTTCCGCAGGCGCGAGTGCGGGCGGGCGCAGCCAGATGATCGCAGTGATAAGCGCGATGACAACGCCTATGCCGAACAGGTTGAGAGTTTCGCGGTTCGTCTCAAAAAGGCCAATCTCTTTCAGAGGGCTGAAGTTGTAGAGCAACGTGCCCGCTACAGCGGTGACAGGAACGATCAGCGCAGGCACAAACAGGTTGCTGCCAAGGCTGGCCGCACGCTTCTCGCGGCTAGCCTCGCCCGTCGTTTCAGGATTAGAGCGCTTCAAACCTCCTAGCCCCGCTATCGCCACCATAGCGAGCACAAGGCAACCGTTCACAAGATCGGACACGTGGCTTCCAAGAAAGAAACTGGCGGCAAGCAATCCCCAAAACGCGGCGTTGCCCCATAACCGGTCTTTAAGGCTCAGCAGAGCCCAGATCGCGAAAAAGCTGCCTGCGAGGACATAAAGCCACTCATAAGTTATCATCGCCGCGCACTCCTGCCCACGCCAATTCGCCGGTCGAGCGCATTGATCCGCCAACCATGAATAAAGAACGCGCAAAATGCTGTGGGGATAGCCCATAAGCCAAATTGCCATGCAGGGACTGTAATACCGTAGCTTTCAAACACCCCTTGGATCAGCAGGATTGATGCGATGGCGAAGAAGATATCCTCGCCAAAGAACAGCCCGACATTGTCGGTCGCGGCTGACATCGCTTTGACTTCCTCCCGATCGCTTTCGCGAAGGTTGCCATGCGCGGTTTCGGCTGCTGCCTCTGCCATGGGCGCCACCAAAGGCCGCACGGCTTGGGGATGGCCGCCAATATCCTTCATGCCGAGCGCCGCTGTGACCTGCCGGAAAAGCAGGTAAAGGATGAGCAATTTTGAAACCGTCGCCCCGCGTATCCCCTCGATCAGACCGCGCGCGCGTTGTTGCAGGCCGTATCGTTCTAAGAGGCCAATGACAGGCAGGATGATCCACGTGACCGAGATATAGCGGTTATCATTGAAAGCCTTTCCCAAAGCCTCGATCACTGCGACCACATCAAGCCCTGCGAGAACGCCGGTCGCCACCGCCGCGCTGACCACCACCAGCAGCGGATTAAACTTCAGCGCAAAGCCGGCAACGACAATCGCGATCCCTGCAAGCGGCCAGTAATTCATCTCATCCATCACCAAATCCTCCCCCGAAACCGCCGCCACCGGGCGTATGGATCACAAATGTATCCCCCGGTTGCATGTTTGCAGACGCGCTTGCGCTCAAGTCCTCGCGCGATCCATCCTTGCGCTCGACCCAGTTTTTGCCCGGTGCCGCGTCCCCGCCGCCCATAATACCGCGCGGGGGCACAGCCCGCCTGTTTGCGAGCATATTCGCGCGCATTGCCTCAAGGAAAGTCACGCGCCGCTCCACGCCATTGCCGCCCGAATGCGCCCCCTCGCCGCCCGATCCGCGCCGGATCGCAAAGCTATCGAGCCGCACAGGAAGGCGCGTCTCCAAAATCTCAGGATCGGTAAGACGGCTGTTGGTCATATGCGTTTGCACAGCATCTGTGCCATCATGATCCGGCCCTGCGCCCGACCCGCCGCAGATCGTCTCGTAGTATTGGTGGCGCGCATTGCCGAATGTGAAATTGTTCATCGTGCCTTGAGAAGGCGCAAGCTTACCGCAGGCCGCGAACAAAGCATCGGTGATGACCTGGCTCGTCTCGACATTGCCCGCGACCACGGCCGCTCCGGGCCGGGGGTTGAGCATGGACCCTTCGGGCACCACCAGCTTAACCGGGCGCAGGCACCCGTCATTCATCGGGATCGCATCGTCGATTAAAGAGCGAAGGACATAAAGCGAGGCTGCCCGCGTGATCGACCTCGGCGCGTTGAAATTGTCGGGCCGCTCATCAGATGTGCCGGTAAAATCGAACACGGCGCTGCGGCCTGCGCGGTCTATGCGGATCGCGACCTTCACACACGCGCCGCTGTCCATTGTGTAAGCAAATTCGCCCTCGTTGAGCCCGTCAATTAGACGCCGGACGCTTTCCTCTGCATTGGCGAGGACGTGGCCCATATAGGCCTCCACCACCGCCGCTCCTTGATCGGCCACCACGCCGTTGAGCAAATCCGCACCCCGCGTGCAGGCGGCCAATTGCGCGCGCAGGTCCGACAGATTGCGGTCCGGATTGCGCGCAGGGTTTTCGGTGGAGCCAAGCACTGCGCGCACTTCGCCTTCGCAAAAGCGCCCCTCATCCACCATCAGCACATTGTCGATCAGCACCCCTTCATCGTCGATGGTGCGGCTATCAGGCGGCATGGAGCCGGGTGCGATCCCGCCAATATCGGCATGGTGCCCGCGCGCGGCGACGAATGCGTCGGGAGCCTCTCCCGCGTCTGAGTAAAACACGGGCACAATCACGGTAACATCAGGCAGATGCGTGCCGCCGCGATAGGGATCGTTCAAAACATAGGCATCGCCGCGCTTAAACCCTCGCCCATCGCGCGGCATCCCGTTCTCGCTATGGCCCCTCTGCTCGATAACCTGAGCGATGGAATCGCCCATCGATCCCAAATGCACCGGAATATGCGGCGCATTGGCAATCAGCGCGCCTGCCTGGTCAAACAGAGCGCAGGAGAAATCGAGCCGTTCCTTGATATTCACCGATGTCGCCGTGGATTGGAGGACAACGCCCATTTCCTCGGCGATGGCCATGAACAGATTGTTGAATATCTCCAGCCTGATGGGGTCGGCCTCAGTGCCCGCTGCCGCCGCGCGTTTCGCCGCTGCAATGCGCGACAGGATCAGACTGCCCTCATCCGCCAGCTTCGCTTGCCATCCTTCCTCGACCACAATTGTCGATCCCGGATCGATAATCAGCGCGGGTCCATCCACCCTTTGCCCTGCCTGCATCGCGGCGCGCTTCATTGTTTTGAGCGCGCCCAAAGCCTTCCCTTGCGCCATTTCAGGCTGCGCGAGCGCTTCCCCCAGCCCGCCTGACAGGCCGCTTGCTTCAACACTCA
The DNA here is from genome assembly GCF_057365035.1 of Erythrobacter sp. JB1-15. Taxonomy (NCBI): domain Bacteria; kingdom Pseudomonadati; phylum Pseudomonadota; class Alphaproteobacteria; order Sphingomonadales; family Erythrobacteraceae; genus Erythrobacter; species Erythrobacter sp. JB1-15. The sequence continues at coordinate 1,991,670 of NZ_CP200295.1, read as the reverse complement.
ACGCCTCAATGATGATTGTTTTGTGAGCATCGGAATACCCAAAACGCAGGCGATGAAGTTCGCGAAATTCGCTGTCCATTTTCCGGGCATCGCCGCATGGGATCATCAACGCGCTGTCGCTTCCTTCGAACCGCAATCGGGCGCGCGGCTCCAGGTTTATCTCAGCGCTCTCAATACCTTGCGCAGCCAGCGCAGCCGATGCCTCTTTTTCAAGCAGTGCCAGTTCTTCGCCAAATCCGTCCGACAATGGCCGGATAAGGCTAACTTCGCGGATCGCTTTTACAGGCGCAATCCCGATCCCATAGGCTGACAGGATGCTCGCGAGCGGGTGGACCAGCACCGTCTCCATACCCAAAGCGTCAGCCACTTTGCACGCATGTTGCCCGCCCGCCCCGCCAAAACACGCCAGCGCGTAACGCGTCACATCATAACCGCGCGCGGTCGATATTTTGCGGATCGCATTGGCCATATTGTCGGTCGCAATATCGAGGAAACCCGCCGCGATTTCTTCGAGCGGTTTGGGATCAGGCAGCGCAGCGGCAATCGCCTCCAGCCGGGCGCGCGAGGCATCGGGGTCAAGCGGCTCATCCCCGCCCGGCCCGAACACCGGAGGAAAAAAGGCTGGATCAATCCGGCCAAGAAACAGATTGCAATCGGTCACCGTCAGCGGGCCGCCCTTGCGATAACACGCAGGTCCAGGATTGGCCCCCGCGCTTTGCGGACCCACACGGAACCGCGCGCCATCAAAGCTGCACACAGAACCGCCGCCCGCCGCCACGGTATGGATCTGCATCATGGGCGAGGCAACGCGCACACCTGCGACCACGCTTTCGCCTGTCAGCTCCAATTCGCCGGCGTAATGCGCGACATCGGTGCTGGTCCCGCCCATATCGAACCCGATCAGCTTTGTGTGGCCAAGCGGCGCGGATGCCGCGACCATGCCGACAACCCCGCCCGCAGGCCCGGACAGGATCGCATCCTTACCCCGAAACGCGCCGACTTCGGCCAATCCCCCGTTCGACTGCATAAATTTGAGCGCGCCTGTTTCAGGTAAGCTCTTTTGCAGACCGTCCGTATAGCGGCGCAAAACGGGCGAGAGATACGCATCCACCGCCGCCGTATCCCCGCGCGGGACGAGTTTGATCAGCGGCGCAACCTCGTGGGAAACGCTCACTTGCGCAAAGCCAAGCTCGCGCGCGATTGTCGCAAGGCGTGCTTCGTGCGCGCGGTATTTCCAGCCATGCATCAGGATGATAGCGATAGCGTCAAAACCGTCTGCCTTTAGCTGCGCAAAATCGGCACGCGCCTTGGCCTCATCAAGCGGGCGCAGCACTTCACCATCCGCGCCAACGCGCTCATCCACTTCGATGACGCGGTCCGGCAATTGCTCTGGCAAAATGATATGGCGCGCAAAGATTTCGGGCCGAGCCTGCGTGCCGATCCGCAAGGCATCAGCAAACCCGCGCGTAATGGCGAGCGCGATGCGTTCCCCCTTGCGCTCAAGCACGGCATTGGTGGCCACAGTCGTTCCAATGCGCACCTCGGCAATGGGCGCCTCGCCATTGCCCCCTGCGTGCCGCGCAAGCAGCCGCCGCACGCCTTCACTCGCCGCGTCATCATACTGGCCGGGATGTTCGGAGAGCAGCTTTTCGGTGACCAAAGAGCCGCCCGGCGTCAGCGCCACCACATCGGTAAAAGTGCCGCCGCGATCGACCGCAAAACGCCAGGCTGTCATGGAAGGTGGGGTGCTCTTCTGGTGGTTGGTGCGAGTGGTTTAAGCGCGAGCGGGGGGCGGTGTCTAGGGCATAGGCACGCAATTTGACACGTCACCCAAATCCGATTTTCCTCCCCCGTTCGTCCTGAGCTTGTCGAAGGACCGCACTTTTCTTCCCACACGGTAACTCAAGTGAAAAACGCACGCTTCGACGGGCTCAGCACGAACGGAATTTGGGTGGGTGCGCTGTGCACCAAGCGCCATTGCCCCGTCCTCTCCTCGTCATTCCCGCGAATGACAGGAAACCAGCTTTTGCAAAATCGCTTGCCGGTCCATGGATCCCAGCCTTCGCGCGGATGACAATGGGAGCGGCGGGGCGCCCGTGCGGCCAAGACCTCGCCATTTTCCTACATGCGCAAACCCTGCTAGCTTCGTTTCGGGTCCTTGTATCCTCATTCAGAGCAGGGCCGGAACAAAGCCCCCTTACCCCTCCACCTAGACCCCCATCCCGCAGTATGTACTTTGCCAACCAGCGCCTGTGCGAATCGCCAATGCACCGCCCGCTTTGACGCGGGGCATCCCTTGCCGCTAACGCGGCACAAGGATGGACGCTTCACTGCTCTTCACACTGGCAAGCTGCGCCGTCGTTATGGCAGTGATCGCCTGGGTCAGCTGGCTCAAAACGCGCGGCACAACAGAAACGCGCGACGGGTATTTCCTTGCAGGAAGAGGGCTGACCGCGGGGTTTATCGCCGGGTCGTTATTGCTCACCAATCTATCGGCGGAACAGCTGATCGGCCTTAACGGTTCGGCCTATGGCCACAATATGTCGAGCATGGCGTGGGAAGTAACCGCCGCCATCGCAACCGTCGCCATGGCGTTCGTTTTCCTGCCGCGATACCTCGCCGGGGCCTTTACCACTCTGCCCGAATTTCTGGCCGAACGGTTCGATCCCACTGTCAGGCGCATGTCGGTGGTGCTGTTTATGCTGGGATACGGCCTCGTGACCATTCCATCGGTGCTGTATTCGGGCAGCCTGGCGGTGATGAAGTTCTTCGATGTGCCGGCGCTGACGGGCCTATCCGCGTTCCCCGCGCTGCTGGTCACATCGATCACAATCGGCCTGATCGGCGCGGCCTATGCGGTGTTTGGCGGGCTGCGCGCAGTCGCCGTTTCGGACACGCTCAACGGGATTGGCCTTTTGATATTCGGATCGCTGATCCCGGTTCTGGGCCTGATCGCGCTGGGCGATGGCAGCTTTGGCGAAGGGCTTGCGCGGCTCACCGCCGATCACCCCGAAAAGCTTAATGCGATAGGTTCAGCCAGCGACCCGACGCCGTTCGGCACGATCTTCACCGGCATGATTTTCGCCAATCTGTTCTACTGGTGCACCAATCAATATGTAATCCAGCGGACATTGGGCGCGGCCTCTTTTGCTGAGGGGCAAAAAGGAGTGCTGGCGTCGGGGTTTTTCAAGATCCTTGTGCCGTTTATGATGATGATCCCCGGTGTGATCGCGTTTCATCTTTACGGCGCAGGGTTTGCCTCGATTGATGAGGCCTACCCCCGGCTCGTCTCCGATCTGCTGCCTGCTTATCTCGCAGGCGTTTTTCTGGCGGTTCTGCTGGGCGCGGTGTTCAGCTCGTTCAACTCGCTGCTCAACAGCGCGGCAACCTTGTTCACGCTCGATATCTACGCGCCATCCTGCAAAGCGCCCACCGATGCGCATTTGGTGAAAACCGCCAAGATCGCGAGCGTGGTGATCGCGCTGTTCTCATTCGTGGCCGCGCCGATGCTCTACTTTGCGCAGGAAGGGCTGTGGCAGATCGTGCGGGTGTTCACCGGGTTCTATAACATCCCCACGGTCGTGATCGTCATCATGGGCCTGTTCACCGCGCGCGTTCCGGCATTGGGAGCCAAGCTTGTGATTGTCTTCCACGTGACCGTTTATGGATTGCTCCGCTTCGTGTTTGACGATGTTGTGACGCTGCATTTCATCCACCAATATGCAATCCTGTTTGTGATTGAGGTGGGGATCATGCTGGCCTGCGGATATTGGGCACCGCGAGCGGAACCTTATCGGCCAGCCGCGCGGCACGAGGTGGATATGACGCCTTGGGCCTACGCCCAGCCAGCGGCGTTCACACTGCTGTCGGGTGTGGCGGCGCTGTATCTGCTGTTTTCGCCATTGGGCGCGGCCAATGCGCAAGGTTTCAGCACGGCATTCTTCGTTTTGATGAGCGCTCTGGGTATTGCCAATATCGCAGCGTGGGTGATGGTAGCGCGCAGACCAGCCCTCAGCTGATCAGGCTAGCCAAAACGCGGCGCTTACCTTTGAAAGGGCGCCGCCCATGCATCACGGTGAAATTATCGACCAGAGCGACATCGCCCGCCTGCCATCGCAGATCATAGGTCAGCTCATCGGCGATTGCGATGGCGGGGGCCATCTCCTCTGCCGTGATCGGTTCGCCGCTGCCAAAAGTGATCGCTTTGCCCGGATCATTGCGGCTGTCTGACCACCCTCGAAACGCAGCGATAAGCTGATTAAAGAAGCTGCGCCTGCCATCACCAATCCCGCGGACCGCCGGCAGAACGGGCGTGGTTGCGCGCAAGGATCCATCTTTTCGCCATTCCCAAGAATAGCCAAGCTGTGCCAACCGCGCCTCAGCCGCTTCGCGAGTTGCACTTTTCAAAGTGCTTTTCCAGGATCGCCCTTGCCCTGAACCCGCATCATTATCACCCGGCATGACATTGGTGTAGCGCACGCCTTCTGCCTCAAGCCGCGCGGCAAAAGCTGGCGCTTCAATCACCAAGCGCTCCCAAACCCTGTCAGACCGGCACAAGGGCGTAGCACCGCCCTCGTCTGGTGCGATTTCACAATAAAAGAACAGCGCCGATGGATAGATCGGCGTTTGCGCCATTTCGTGATGGAGGAAAATCTCGGTATGAGGCGGCGCTTCATTAGCGGTGAAAACACGCGCAGTGATATTGGTGCGCACCGCATTGCTGAGCGAATCCTCGTAAGTAAAGCCGGACTTACCATACGCCTTGACCGCTGCGTCAAAGGCGTGTGCATCGGGCACGCAAAAGCCGCGCAGCAGCACTGCGCCATGCTCAGCCAAACGCGCTTCCACGCCGGCCTGGCCATCGGCAAAGTATTCCACCAGCGAACCTCCACCTGCGATCACATGCGGGAAATCAGTCATAGATTGGGTGAAACGCGCCGAACGCTTCCTCTGCAAAGGTGCCCGGATCGTTAAACCGGCGGTTCTGATTGAGCGACGAGATCGCCGCCATTTCCACCGCTGACAGCTCAAAATAATCGATATCAAGATTTTCGCGCATCCGCTCAGGCTTGGTGGTTTTCGGGATGACCGCCGTGCCGCGTTGCACGCCCCAGCGCAGCAGAACCTGCGCAGGGGTTTTGCCATGCGCCTGTGCTGCGACCATGACGGGTGCCGCACCCAGCAAACTTTCTCCAGCCTCGGCCATATTGAGCTCAAAATAGCTTTGCGCACCCAGAGGCGAAAACGCTGTCACATCCATGCCGTAATTACCCGCGAGCCGGATCAGCCGCTCCTGTGTCAAAAAGGGATGTGCTTCGATCTGGAGCATTGCCGGTTTAACCTCGGCGTAGGTCATCAGATCATGCAGCAAAGCCGAATTGTAATTGCACACGCCAATGCGGTGCGCGGCGGCCTTGTCGACCAATGCTTCCATCGCCATCCACGTCTGATGGAGCGGCACGCGCGCCGGCTTCATCTGCGGCTTGGGCGCATCCGGGTCAAACAGCCATTCGGGCGGATAGCGCGTTTCAATTGGCACATATTCAAGCGCGATGGGAAAGTGGATCAGATAAAGATCGAGGTAATCAAGCTGCAAATCGGCCATTGATTTTCGGCATGCTTCTTCAACATGCTCTGGCGCGTGAAAGGTGTTCCACAGTTTTGAGGTGATCCACAGCTCCTCACGCGCAACCAGACCTTCGGCGATGGCCCGCGTCAAACCTTCGCCGGTTTCAGCCTCATTTCCGTAATCGGCAGCGCTGTCGAAATGGCGATAGCCTGCACGAACCGCTTCAAAAACGGCATCAGCGGTATCCTCGCGCGGGATCTTCCACAGGCCAAAGCCAATGCGGGGGATGGTTTCAGGCACGTCGATCAATCCTCATCTTTAAAATCTATGGTTACAGGCTCGCCCGTGGCGATGCTTTGCTGCGCAGCTGCACCCATCACAACCGAGCGATAGCCGTCTTGCGCAGTGATAAGCGGCGCTGTTCCGCTCACAAGCGCGTCATGAAAATCGCGCTGCTGGAAAAAGGTTGCGCCGTGATGCGATCCGGCGGCAAGAGCGTCTTTGGGCGTCGAGACGGGCTCTACCTCAAAGCCCGGTCGCCCGGGGATGCGCTGGCCGTTACCATCGACTTGCCCCGCTCGCTGTGCCCAGATGATCTCGCTTGCTGGCAACTTAACCTCAAGCTTGCCCCTGTTGCCGACCGCGCTGATCTCTTCCTGCTGCTCTGCCCCTTCTGCGAACATGCACAAATCAAGCATTGCGCGCGCGCCGCTGAGGAAATCAACGGTAACAAAGGCATTGTCGATGATGTCGGGTGTCTCGCCAAGATAGCGTTCATCGAGGTGGTTCACATCCTGCCTGCCGCTTGCAAAAACGCGGCAAGGTTCATCGCGCAGGATATGGCGCATAAGGTCGAAAAAATGGCAGCATTTTTCCACCAGAGTGCCCCCGGTGTTCCGATTGAAGCGGTTCCAGTCGCCCACCTTTTCTAGGAACGGAAAGCGGTGTTCGCGAATGGCGAGCATTTTGACATCACCCGCCTCGCCGGCATGCACGCGCTCGATAAATCGGGTGACAGGCGGCATATACCGATATTCCAGCCCCACCCAGAACAGGTTGGCGTAATCACGAGCGGCTGCGGCCAAAGTGAGTGCATCCGCGACATCTGTACACATTGGCTTTTCAAGCAGAATACCTGCGCCCATTTCCATCACCGGCTGCACAAGGCCAAAATGGGCGTAATTGGGTGCGGCGATAATAACAGCATCGGGGGTAGTATCAGCAAGCATTCGGGCGTTGTCTGCAAACACCGCAACATCTTGCCCAAGCTTGCCCGCTAGAGCTTCAGCAGCTTTGCGCGATCCTGCATCGGGATCAGCGATCGCGACCAGCTGAGCGCCATCGATCAGCGCAAGATTGGCCATATGCTCGCGGCCCATCATGCCGCAGCCGATTATCGCATATCGTCGTTTCTCACTCACCGCTGGCGCTATGCGCGGCGCGGGTCCGACTGGCAAGCCAGCACTTAACTGTCCGACTGCCGGACAGCGCGCATATCACCCCGCTTGAGCTGCACTGTGTTCGGGCATAGGCAATGGGCATGAACGATCTCAATACCAATTACGCAGCCGCCTATGGCCAAAAAGCAGGCTTTGGCAAAAAACCAGCATTGCTTCTCATCGATTTTGTTGAGGGATATTTTGATCCCGAATGCGATCTGTATGCCGATGTTGATGACACTCTGGCATCGGCATTGCGGGTGCGCGAAGTGGCACACGAGGCGGGTATTCCGGTCATCCTAACCAATGTTGTCTATCACCCAAGCGCGGTTGACGGCGGAAGGTTCTATGAAAAAGCCAAACCCTTGCGATACTTTATCAAGGGCTCCCCGATGGGCGCATGGCCCAAAGGATTGGAGCCGGCCGCTCACGAACTTATTATTTCCAAGCAATATCCCAGCGCCTTTTTCGGCACGTCGCTCGCTTCAACTTTAACAGCAATGGGCGTTGATAATGTGATCCTGACGGGCCTTACCACCAGCGGCTGCATCCGCGCATCCTGCGTCGACAGCATGTCGCATGGCTTTATCACAACGGTGGTGCGAGAGGCCGTTGGAGATCGGCACGAAGACCCGCATCAGGCAAACCTGTTTGATATGGAAGCGAAATACGCTGATGTAGTGTGCGAGGCAGAAGTTATCGCTCAGATCAAATCCGTTACCGCTCGATAAAGCGCACGGCCACACCGCCCGAAGCTGCGAGAGTGACATCAAGACTGTGGGTACTGGTCACAGCGATTTCCTCAATCACCAACGCATAGGGATTGGTGTCCCAATGCGCATCATCACCATCGCGGTAGACTTGCGCTGTATAGCTCTTACCCTCATCAAGAAAATCCAAAGGCAATGACATTTCACGCGCCCGGCCATCGGTGACGGCGCCCAAGAACCATTCACCACCAGCGCGGCCTTTGCGTGCAATGGCAACATATTCGCCAACCTCGCCTGCAATCGCAACGGTTTTGTCCCAATCCGCCTCCACATCTTTGATAAACTGAAACGCATCCATGCGCGCTTCGTAGTTTTCGGGCAGATCAGCCGCCATCTGCAACGGCGAATACAAGACCACGTACAATGCCAGCTGTTTGGCCAATGTTGTTTGTGGGCGATTGGAAGGGTCACCGCGCTGCATATCTTCGCGCACAGGGGGGCGTTCATTGGGGCGCAGGTCAAAGATACCCGGTGTGTAATCTGCCGGGCCTGATAGCATTCGGGTGAACGCGATCACCGGGATATGCTCGGTTGGATTGGGCGGTGATCCCCATGCGTTGAATTCCATCCCCCGAACCCCTTCTCGCGTCATCCAATTGGGATAGGTCCGCCGCAATCCCGTGTCTTTGACTGGTTCATGCGCATTGATGGAAATCTTGCGTTTAGCGGCTGCTTTGACCGCTCGCAGGTGATGACCGACCATAAACTGGCTGTCGTGCCATTCATATTGCTTCACGCCTTCGTCATCATAGCGCACAATATCGCCCGCATCCGCGACATAACCCGTCTTAACCTCGCGCACGCCATTGGCGGCGTAAAGATCAAAGGCGGCTTCCATCTGCGCCTCGTAATTGGCAACATTTCCGCTGGTTTCATGGTGACCGATTATGCGCACGCCTTTTTCCGCCGCATATCGGCTGAGCATCGGCAAATCAAAATCTGGATAGCTCTGGGTGAAATCAAACAATTCGCCATTGTTGAACCAATCGCCGTCCCAGCCAATGTTCCAACCTTCAACGAGCACCCCGGAAAAACCGTGCTCAGCTGCAAAGTCGATATAGCGTTTTACATCGCCATTGTTCGCACCGTGAATGCCATCGTTGCCCCAGGTGCGCTCGTTGATGTGCATCGCCCACCAGATGCCGATATATTTGCCCGGCTCAACCCACGAAACATCGCCCAGCACATTGGGTTCATTAAGGTTCAGAATAATGTCTGAATTGATAAGCCCCTTGGCATCGGGCGCAATCTGAATTGTGCGCCACGGGCTTTTGAACGGAGCCGCCGTGTGCACTTTCACCCCGTCTGCACCTTCGCGCAGGCGCGCCTCGAAACTGCCAGGCCTTAGCGCCAAAAGCGACATGGCGGAATAATCCACCAAGGCGGCTTCATGAATTGAGATATGCACGCCTTCTGGCTGGCGAAACGTCACTGGCGTGTGCGCGTCATCCACGATGCCCGCTTTGCCTTTGCGATAGATGTATTCGTATCGATTAAACTGCCTCGCAGGTGTCCACCAGCTGTCTGCTTGCGTCCCGATGTTGAACTGGGTCAGCTCGTCCGAAATACGAATGTCGCCTTGCAAGGCGTCTTGCTCAGGCAGCTCATAGCGGAAACCAATTCCGGTATCGAAAAGACGAAAGCGGACAATCATGCGCCGCTCAGGTCCTTTTGAGACCCGAAAGTTACCGCCACTTCTCGGTGATGATCGCGCACGATGCGGCGCTCACCCCATGGTTGCTCCCATGACTGATCAACCCGGTTCCGCGTATGGCTGGTGATCTTTAGGTCATGTTCAAAGCCATGGTGATCGGCAAACAATAGGCCGAGACGCGCAGGTTCCATCACAACTTCGCCATCAAACGAAACTGTGTAGGTTGCCAGACCGCCTTGGTCAGATATCTCGACTGCAATTCGGCCGTCGGGCGATGTTTCCTGAACAGGTTCTGCGCGCAAAGGCACCGCAGCGGCCATTACCAATACGGCAATCCAGGCCGCCTTTGTCACACGAGCCAGCATCACATTCTCCCAATCGATAGATTTATGCAAATCTTTGCAAGTTTCTCCGGCGTCGCACTCACGATACCAGCAAACTGATGCTTTTCCAGTGTGCATTTTTCTGCAAAAAGTAAGTTAGAAGTGCTATCAATGGCACGGGGAGAGGGATCATGATCGGTAACAGGGGCAATGCGACCAATGTCAGTGCGGTCGCCATATGCGCTTTGCTAATTGCAGGCCTGGCCGGGTGCGGTGGCGGCGATAGTGCGACCACACCTGCGCCGGTCGCGGCAGGTGGAGGCAGCACGCCCACCCCTTCGCCCAGCACCGCCAGTGCAACCCTACCTGCAGGAGGCAATACCAGCTTCTCCAATCGTACAGCCGCCGCCGGGTTCGGCCATAGCTTCGGCTTTTCAAGCGGCATCAATGGCATGGTTAGCCAATTTGCTGGCGGCGCAGCGTCAGGCGATATCGACAATGATGGCGACATCGATGTGTTTGTTGTGCGAGGTGATATTGGCCCCAACTTGCTCTACTTAAATCAGGGCGGCACCTTTGTGGAAAGCGCAGGCGCGGCAGGTTTGGCTTTCACGCTGGAGGGGACCAGCATTAACGGCGCGCATAGCGGCCCCACTTTTGGCGACTTGGATGGAGACGGCGATCTAGATCTGTTGCTTGGCGGGCTGGAAGGCGGGCCAACGAAGCTTTTCATCAATGACGGCACTGGAAGCTTTACAGATGCGACTGCTGGATCAGGATTTGATTTGGCGAGCGCTCAACAAACCATTTCCATGGCTTTGGGTGACTATGACGGGGATGGCGATCTGGACGTTTTGATGGCGCATTGGGGGACACCGCGCGATCCGGCAAATCCAGGCGAAACCGAAACACTTTGGCGCAATGATACGGCGCAAGGTGGCGCAGTCTCTTTCACCCCAGTCAGCGCGACTAGCGGCGTTGCAGGTCTACTGGCATTCGATCTGCCGCAGGGGGTGCTGGGCCCAAATTATGATTACACCTTCGCGCCTGGCTTTGCCGACATTGATGGTGACCGAGATCTGGACATCCTGATGGTGTCCGATTTTCGCGGATCGAAAGTGCTGCTTAACAATGGCGACGGAACTTTCAGCTCAAGCGCTTTTTCCCCGGACGATGAAAACGGAATGGGAGCCGCGATTGGCGATTTCGACAATGATGGTGATTTCGACTGGTTTGTTTCCTCAATCAACGGCAACCGATTGTTCGAAAACAATGGCTCGGGCGATTTCGTTCGCAATGCAGCATCGGGAATTGAGCCAGGCGGCTGGGGGTGGGGATCGTGTTTTGCAGACTTTAACGCGGATGGATGGCTAGACCTTTATCAGACGAACGGCTGGGAAGCTGGGAAAGACCCCAGCGCTTCAAACTATGTGAACGATAAGACCCGTCTTTGGATGAACGGCGGCAACAGAACTTTTGCAGACGCCGCCGAGGCGTCCGCCATTGCTGAGACCGATCAGGGCCGCGGCGTGATTTGCGATGATTTTGACAATGATGGCGATGTGGATGCGCTGTTGTTGACCGCTGAGCCAAGTGGTGCGGTCTATTATTGGGAAAACCAATTGACCGGTGCGAACAGTGTCAAAGTGCGCCTGCGCGGGCGCGGGCCGAACACTTTTGCGATTGGTGCAATCATCGAGCTTACCATCGCCGACACGACTCAAACGCGGATGGTCGCCATCAACAGCAATTTTACCTCGCACAATTCCACCGATCAAATTTTTGGAATGGGCAGCAACACCAGTGCCGGCCTGCGCGTGATCTGGCCCGATGGCTCGGAAACCATCCAGCCCAATGTGTCTGCTGGTGATCTGGTTGAGATCACTCAGCCGTAAAGAGACGGTAACCCCAGGGGCCAAGATCCAGCATGGTTTCTGCTTCAAATCTCACGGTCTCGCCGCCAATCGCATCACTCATTGTGCCGTAGTGACGCTCTAAATCAAAAGTTACGTTTTGTGAGCGCGGTGACAGGTTAAAGACCGCAAAGACGCGGTCATCGCCTTCCCCTCGGATAAAGCTCAACACGTCCTGTTTTGCGCTGTTTGGTACGTCAACAAATGGGGCGCCATGGGCTCCATTGTGCAATGCCCGCTCGCTTGTTTTGAGCGCAATGAGAGAGCGGAATAGAGGATCAAAACGACCTTCATTCCAATCGATCTCATCCTTCTCGAAAAACTCCAACTGCCGATCGAGGTCCGCTTCCTGACCATTATAGATTAGCGGAATACCGGGCCCAGCAAAACTCAAGGCAATCGCCGCTTCATAGGCTGGACCATAGATTTCTGAGGCTACTCCATCCCACGAATTCTGGTCGTGATTATCGGTGTAAACCATGCGCATCGCTGCGTGCGGCCAAGTGGTTTTTTGCGCAAGATAGTATCCGCGCATTTTTCCGGCGCCGCTGCCATCCGTAACAAGTTCCTGCATTGCCTCTTTCCACCCCCACGCATAGGTCGCGTCAAATGCGCGAGCGTGAAGATCGCGGGTTTCCCATTCGGCCAGCATAAAAACAGGTTTGATCGTATCAAGCTGCGCGCGCGCGGTGTCCCAAAAATCAAGCGGCACAAAGCCTGCAACATCGGCGCGGTAGCCATCCACATCGAATTCGCGCACCCAATAGACCAGGCTGCCAGTCATATAGTCGCGCAGACCCGAATTCGAGTAGTCAAAGTCGGCAACGTCCGACCAATCAGTGCCTTCAGGCGGGATTATGTCCCCTTCCAGATTACGGGTGTACCATTCAGGATGCTCGGCAATCAGCGGATTGTCCCATGCTGAATGATTGGCGACCCAATCAAGGATGACTTTCAGGCCCGCTTCATGGGCTGCGTCAACGAAGGCGCGAAACTCTTCTTCCGTGCCCAGATCGGGATTGACCTTGCGATAATCCTGGACCGCATACGGGCTCCCCATTGTCCCTTTACGCTTTTCCTCGCCGATCGGGTGGATCGGCATCAACCAGATGATATCGACCCCCATATCGGCAAGCCTTGGCAAATGACTTTGCGCAGCGGCAAAGGTGCCTTCCTGCGTGAATTGGCGAGTATTCATCTGATAAATTACAGCGTCGGCGGCCCATTCTGGTGTCGCGGTCTGCACATATGGCTGGGGCTCAAACGAAGCTGGCGCAGACGCTGGTTCGCATCCCGCAAGACCAACCGCCGCTAATGCCATCAATGCTGTCTTGCGCATCAGGATGCCCCCGACAATTTGGCCTGTCGCTCTAGAATGGCAGTGGTCCCATCGGTTACAAACAGGGTCGCGATTGCAGCCAGGGCAAAGGATATGGCCGAAATGACCATCGCGTAAATCGGGGCACCATCGAAAAATGTGGTGAGCAAAAAGCCCAGCAACGTCGCCGCGATCAATTGCGGAACAACGATGAAAATGTTGAAGATACCCATATAGATGCCCATTTTCCGCGCAGGGACAGACCCTGCCAAAATGGCATAAGGCAGCGAAACGATCGAAGCCCAGGCGAACCCTACGGCAACCATCGGTATCCATAGCAATGCCGGGTCGCGGATTAACAGCATCGCTGCGAAACCCGCCGCTCCAATCGCCAGATTAAGGGCGTGGAGACGGCGCCTGTCCATCTTTGCTGCGATCACGATAAAAGCCAAAGCCGCCGCCGCTGCAACGCCGTTGCGAACCGATCCAAGCAGGCTCCACCAATCGGCTGCGTCCTGATACCCCTGTGTCACAGGGTCAGGGGACGCAAAGTGAAATTCTGCAACTGCGGGCGTGCCGTAAATCCACATCGAGAACATGGCAAACCAGCTGAAAAACTGGACGACAGCAAGCTGGCGCATGGTCTTGGGCATGGAGAACAGATCATTGACGACTTCCATAAAGCCATTGTCATCTTTGCCGCCGCTGCGCAGCAGTGATGCAATGATCTGAATGGCCCCAAACGCAGCAACCAAACCAGCGAGGACATAAAGTTCTTGCGCGACTTCAACCTCGCCCAGCCACGCAGGCCGGGGTTCACCGCGAGCATACATCACGAAGGCAGCAAACGCTGCGCCGATTGCAATCCAGACCAGACCACCGCGCTGAAATTGCGCAGCGCTGCGCTGCACATTTGCAGCTTCCATAGGCTCAACGCCCAAAGCTTCGTGCCGAGCCGCTTCAAACCCAGCGATCTCATCAGGGCTGTATTCTTTAGTCCGAAAAACCGTCCAGCACACCGCGATGAAGAGAGCCAAGCCTCCAATATAAAAGGCATATTGAACGGTTTGGGGTATCTCACCTTCGCCCGCCACATTAGACAACCCCATCCAATTGGTCATCATCCATGGCAGCGCGCCAGCGATAACGGCACCAACACCGATGAAAAAGCTCTGCATTGCATAGCCTCGCGTTCGCTGGCGATCCGGCAAATTGTCACCAACGAAGGCGCGAAACGGTTCCATCGTGATATTGAGCGAGGCGTCCATGATCCACAACATGCCTGCGGCAACCCATAAGGTTGGTGAATTCGGCATAATGAACAATGCCAAAGTCGCAAATATCGCACCAATAAGGAAATAGGGGCGTCTACGCCCCAGCCTGCCCCATGTGTTGTCGGATAGATGGCCGATAATCGGTTGAATTATCAGGCCCGTCATCGGCGCTGCGATCCATAAGATCGCAAGCTCATTCACCTCGGCGCCAAGCGTCTGGAATATGCGACTTACATTGCCGTTTTGAAGGTCAAAGCCGATCTGGATGCCAAGAAAACCAAAGCTCATATTCCAGATCTGGCCCGCGCTCATCGCTGGTTTTCGCCCCGTGCTGGTGCCCGTGCCCGATCCAAGCGCTTGCGCCTGTGCCATATCCACTTATCCCTCTCGCAGTTTCTGCCATTCTGATATCAGAATGGCAGGCACGCTTCTTGCGCATGTTTCGCTGGCAATGAACGCCAATTATCTGCACTCAATTTCAGCCGCCCCAGTGTGCCGCTTATGCAAATTTTTGCAAGAACCTTTGTGGATCGGCGCTATATGCGAACAGTTTTTCTGATCTTTCTGTCATTAGATCTATGATTTTATGTGAAAAATTTGCACCAATTTCAGTGCTGATGATTTTTCACAAAGAATTGCAAAGTCGATGCAAAAGTGGCAATCAGGTCACGGGAGGACGTGACTATGACGCGACTATGGATGGCAGGCGTGCTTGCCCTGGCAGGCTTTGTTGGCAGCGCATCCGCAATGAACGATGCACCTGCAGAACCAACACCTGAAGAAAGGTCAGCTTATCGCGATAGGCTTCCCGAAGATGAGGTGGTCTACTTTGTTCTGCCCGATCGCTTTGCGAATGGCGATCCCTCCAATGACCGCGGCGGGATAGAAGGCACAGCACTCGATCACGGCTTTGATCCTAAACATAAAGGATTTTATCACGGCGGCGATTTGGCTGGGCTGACGGAGCGGCTTGATTATTTGCAAGGCATGGGGATTACCGCCATTTGGTTCGCACCCATCTTCAAAAACAAGCCGGTGCAAGGCCCAAAAGGAAATGAAAGCGCAGGGTATCACGGCTATTGGGTGACAGATTTCACCAGCATTGATCCACACTTTGGCACCAACGAAGAATTCAAGGCTTTCGTCGATGCAGCCCATGCGCGCGGGATGAAAGTCTATATGGACATCATCACCAATCACACGGCAGATGTAATCCAGTATGCCGATGGCGATGCCTCCAGCTATTCCTATCGCAGCCTTTCAGATTTCCCCTATTCGCGTCGCGGCGGGCTGACTGGAGAGCCGATCAATGACGGTTTCATGGGCGACGAATTGCAAACCCAGGAGAATTTTGCGCGTCTGAGATCCCCAGATTATGCCTACACTCCTGTTGTGCCTGCAGGAGAGCGCAACTCCAAAAAGCCCGAATGGTTAAACGATCCAATCTTCTACCATAATCGCGGCAGCACAACCTTTTCCGGCGAAAGCAGCCGCTATGGAGATTTTGCCGGGCTTGATGACCTTTACACCGAGCATCCACGCGTTCTCTCGGGCATGATCGAAATCTATGCCAGTTGGATCACTCGGTTCGGCATTGATGGCTACCGCATCGATACTGCAAAACACGTAAACCCTGAGTTTTGGCAAAGCTTTGTGCCGGCTATGCTGGAAACGGCGAAAGCGAAGGGCGTTCCCAACTTCCTGATATTCGGAGAAGTGTATTCCTCCAGCCCGGACAGCGGTGTCTTGGCACAGTTTACGCGCCGCGATGGGTTTCCCGCGGTGTTGGACTTCGCGTTTCAATCGGCAGTTCACGAAGCCGTAGGCAAAGGAACCCCGCCTTCTGTCCTGGTTGATATGTTCGATGGCGATGTGAATTACGAAGGCGGGCCCGACGCGGCCAGAACGATGCCGACTTTCCTTGGCAATCACGACATGGGCCGCTTTTCGACTCTGGTAAGAGATGACAATCCAGACATTTCAAACGAAGAACTTTTGAGCCGGGTCAAGCTTGGTCATGCTATGTTGATGACCCTGCGCGGCAACCCCGTCATTTACTATGGCGATGAGCAAGGCTTCGTCGGGGATGGCAACGATCAAGCAGCGCGCGAAGATGTGTTTGCAAGCCTTACCGACAGTTACAATGACAATATTCTGATCGGAACAGAAGCAACCACTCGCGAAGAGAACTTCGACACCGCCCATCCACTCTATGGGCTGATTGCCGAGCTTGCTAAACTTAGGGCGCGGCATCCCGCATTGCGCCGGGGCAAACAAACCGCGCGCACCTATGATGAAGAAGCGCCTGGTCTCGTCAGTTTTTCTCGCTTCGATCCTGAGACGGATGAAGAATACCTATTGGCTTTCAACACTTCGTCTGCGCCAATCAGTGTTACATCGAGAGTGGGTTACGCAGCGCGCTCATTGGAAGCATTAAACGGCCAATGCCCAGGCGCCGTTGCCGCGCCAGGTAGCGTAGCAATGGAACTGCCCGCCTTTGGCTGGTGCATCGCGCGATTACACGGGAACAAGAAATGACCAAACCGCTTGAAAAAGCAAAGTCCCAGCCGCTCACGATGGTTCAGGAATGGTGGCGCGGTGCGGTGATCTATCAGATCTATCCGCGCAGCTTCAAGGACACCAATGCTGATGGCATAGGTGATCTAAGAGGCGTGGCAGAAGGCCTTGATTACATTGCATCACTTGGCGTTGACGGCATTTGGATTTCGCCGTTTTTTACATCGCCCATGGAAGATTTCGGGTACGATGTTTCCGACTATTGCGGGATTGATCCGACTTTCGGGTCATTCGATGATTTTGATGCGATCATCAAACGCTCGCACGATCTCGGCCTGAAAGTGATCATCGACCAAGTCTATTCGCACACTTCCGATCAGCATGCATGGTTTCAGGAGAGCCGGCGCGATCAAACCAATGCCAAGGCCGATTGGTATGTCTGGGCCGATCCAAAACCGGATGGCTCCCCTCCGTCCAACTGGCAATCGGTGTTTGGCGGATCGTCTTGGCAATGGGATGGGCCGCGCAGGCAATACTACCTTCATAACTTTCTGGCCAGCCAACCTGATTTGAATGTCCATAATCCCGAAGTTCAAGAAGCGCTGCTGAATGTCGCGCGGTTCTGGCTTGATCGGGGCGTCGATGGGTTTCGTTTGGATGCTCTCAATTTTTCGATGCACGATCCGCAATTGCGCGACAATCCACCTTCAGGCGCGCCAATGAATGAGGTTACACGTCCGTTCGATATGCAGATCAAACGGTTCAATCAATCGCATGAAGATATACCGGCGTTTCTTGAACGCATCCGCGCGACGATCAATGAATATCCAGACCGGTTCACCGTTGCAGAAGTTGGCGGCCCCAATCCCTTGGCGGAAATGAAAGCGTTCACGGCAAATGGCAAACGGCTGGATTCAGCCTACAATTTCGATTTTCTCTATGCGCCGAACCTTACCGCCCAGAAAGTCAAACATTCGCTTTCAAACTGGAACGGTTCGCCGGGTGAAGGGTGGCCATCATGGGCGTTTTCCAATCACGATGCACCGCGCGCAACCACGCGCTGGGCCAGCGATGAGGGCGCTGGAGAGACTGGGATTGAACAAACCGCGCGGCTTTCAATGCTGCTGCTGTTATCGCTGCGCGGAAATCCAATCATCTATCAAGGTGAGGAATTGGGTCTGCCACAGGGCCATGTCGCGTTTGCCGATCTGCAAGATCCTGAAGCGATTCTCAATTGGCCTCACACATTGGGCCGTGACGGGGCGCGCACGCCGATACCTTGGAAATCCCAAGCACCACAGGCAGGCTTTTCCAATGCCAACCAGACCTGGTTGAAAGTGGATCCTGCACACACCTCACTTGCGATTGATCTGCAATCAGGCGAACCGAGCTCTATGGTGAATTATACGCGGCAATTGCTGGCGTTGCGGCGAACGCTTGATGCATTGATCGCGGGTGACAGCGAGTTGCTGGATACACCGGCAGACATCGTCGCTTTCATTCGCCGCAGCCATACAAGCGAGGTGCTATGCGCTTTCAATTTAGGCACCCAGAGCATTGAGTGGGATGTGCCGCCTGCCTTTCAAGCAGCCAAAGTAATCGCAAATGAGAGACTGGCGCAAACCGCACAAAACGTGCAATCCATTCTCGCGCCGCGCACCGGGTTCTGGGCGGCATTGGGGGAAAGATAAAGCATGGATGCTGCGGGATTGAGGTCGAAGAAAAACGCACGGCTGGAAGATATCGCGCGGCAGGCGGGCGTATCGATATCCACCGTATCAAGAGCCCTCAATGACAGCCCTGCTGTGAAACGCCGTACTAAGCAGGAAATCTGGCGCATTGCCCGAGCGCATGACTACGATTTTCGCAGCCATATGCCTAACGGGCCAGTAGGTGCAGAGGCCACAATTGCGGTAATTGTGCCTGCCCCTCAAGCACGAGAAACTCGCGTCGCCGATCCTTTCTTCCTCGAGCTGTTGGCAGGCATTGCCGAAGCTGCGCGGGACCGTAAAGTCGATCTTGTCATCAGTCATGTCTTTCCGCGCTCGGCTGAAGATTTGCGGTTCGCGATGACGACAAGCCGCGCCACCGGCATGATATTCATTGGGCAAAGCTCCTTACATGATGCGTTTAACAGCCTTGCCGATGGGGAAGACAATTTCGTCGTTTGGGGGGCGGATTTCAATGACTCGGCCTATTGCAGCGTCGGCTCTGACAATGTCGCGGGTGGACGCCGAGCCACATCCCATCTGCTTAGGCTTGGGCGCAAACGCGTGCTATTTTTAGGGGATACTGAAGCGCCCGAGGCGGAACAACGTTATCGCGGCTACAAAATAGCCCTGGAAGAGGCTGGTATTGCTCAGGATGACAGTCTGGCGCTGCCTGCGCATTTCGATGTGCAATCAGGCGAAGCCACAACCCGCTCGGCGATTGAAAGTGGAACGGGGTTTGACGCGATCTTTGCTGCCAGTGATTTGATTGCCATTGGCGCCATTCACGCACTAATAAAATCGGGTCGCTCTGTTCCGCAGGACGTATCGGTTGTTGGATATGACAACATCCCCGCATCGCGACTGGTCACTCCTCGCCTGACGACTATCGACCAAGACGCAAATCTGGCTGGCCGGATGCTTGTATCAAAACTGATCGACACTCACGGCGGCAAAGCCATTTCAGAGCGGATGGAAACCAGCCTGCTTATCCGCGAAAGCTGCGGTGGCTGATATGGTAGAGAAGTCCGCTCCGCTGAAACGCATTGTAATTGTGGGCGGCGGCAGCGCAGGCTGGATGACAGCCGCCGCTTTGTCCGACACTTTGGGCCGCGAATGCTCAATAACCCTCGTAGAATCCGAAGCCATCGGCACAGTGGGCGTCGGCGAGGCAACGATCCCGCCAATCCGAACATTCAATCAGCGCATCGGTATTGATGAAACAACATTCGTCAAGGAAACCGCTGGCTCATTCAAACTTGGCATTCAATTCGTTGATTGGGCGCGCCAGGGACATTCGTATTTCCACCCCTTCGGCCGCTACGGCGCTGAATTCGATAAAGTGCCATTCTACCATTACTGGATGAGAGAGAACCTTGCCGGCAGCATCGAGGGTCCGATTGACGACTTCTCAATGTGTTGGGCCATGGCCAAGGCGGGCCGGTTCGCCCATCCTGAAAGCGATCGACGCAAAATCCAGTCTACGTTCGATTACGCCTACCACTTCGATGCTGGCCTATACGCAGCGTTCTTGCGAAAGCTCTCCGAAGCTCGCGGCGTGTCGCGCATTGAAGGGCGTGTCACCGATGTGAATTTGCGCGGTGAAGATGGCTTCATCGAAAGTGTCACTTTGGACAATGGCTCAACCTTGTCAGGCGAATTGTTCATTGATTGCAGCGGGTTTCGCGGGCTTTTGATCGAAGGCGCTTTGCATGCAGGCTATGAAGATTGGCGGCATTGGCTGCCATGTGATCGTGCAGTGGCCGTACCTTGCAAGAAGCAAGCAGATATCGCGCCATACACCCGGTCAACCGCTAAGGCGGCTGGTTGGCAATGGCGCATTCCTCTGCAACACCGCACGGGCAACGGATACGTCCACTGCAGCGAATTTATCAGCGAGGATGAAGCAACTGAAACGCTACTGAAGTCGCTTGACGGAAAACCGCAGGCGGACCCGCGAACCTTGCGATTTACAACTGGCCGCCGCCGCAAATTTTGGGACAAGAACTGCGTTGCTATCGGGCTGTCGGCTGGATTTATGGAACCGCTGGAATCGACAAGCCTTCACCTGATCCAATATGGCATATTGCGATTGCTAGCGCTGCTGCCCGATACAGAGATGTCGCCCTTACTTGCGCGCGAATACAACGCGCAGACGGCTCGCGAATATGAACGTATCCGCGACTTTCTCATCTTGCATTACACCGCGACCGAGCGTGATGACGCAGAGCTTTGGCGCTATTGCTCAGCGATGGCGATACCAGACAGCCTGCAATACAAGATTGACCATTTCCGTAACCATGGAATGATTGTTGCAGATGAACGGGAGCTATTTGCCAATCCAAGCTGGATCGCGGTTTATCTTGGTCAAGGTATCACCCCGCAAAAAGCCCCAGCGATCACGCAAATGCGTGCCGATGTACCCGTTGCGCAGCGGATGCGCATGATAGCCGAAGCTATGCAAAGCGCTGTTAGCGACATGCCCATGCACGCTGACTTTCTGGCACGACACTGCCCGTCGCCTTTAGCCGCTTAAGACCATTTCGAGCTTACTTGCGACACAAAAGAAAAGGGCCCGCCATCGCTGACGAGCCCCTTTCACGAGAGAGATGCGACCCTCAGGTTCAAAAGTTTTTGCGGAGCGTAAAGTTGAACGTCCGGCCATAAACTTCATGACGGCTAGGGAATGTACCAATCACATCACCACCTACGCCAAGCAGGTCGTTCTGAGTAACAAACGGTTCATTCGTGAGGTTGAACACTTCGATCAAGAGTCCCAGGCCCGATAGAGGACCGCTTTCATCCTGGAAGGTGTAGCCAATTTGCGCATCAAGGATGGTTTCGCTCTGAGCATCGGCACCATCAAGTCCGCCGGCGAAGTTTTGGACCTCTGAAAGGAACCCGCTACGATACCTTGCTGCCAGCTTTGCTCTAAACCCGCTTTTCTCGTAGAAAAGATCAGCAGACCACGTTGTGTCTGAATAGCCAGGGATCGGAATTGAGTCCCCGTTCTGGTTTTCGACCGATGCATCGGCATAAGTGATGCTGACGAAGCCGCCAAATCCATCAAGTGCATTGGTGACATCGCCAAAATCAACGCGAACCGTGCCTTCAACACCGGTGATTGTGCCGTCCGAAAAGTTCACCGGTCCGCTGAACACACCGTTGGCCAATTCCGGATTGGCTGTCACCAGACCATTGCCATCGAAATTGCCCAGATTGATTTCGCGCGTCAGGTCTCGCAATTCATTGAAATCAATGATCCAATTCGAGAGATCCTTGTGGAAACCCGCCACGATAATCGCAGTGCCTGGGGAGAAGTACTTTTCGAATGAGACATCGAATGATGTCGACTCAAATGGCTCCAATAGAGGGTTTCCGCCGCCCAAATTGAAGCAAACCACAGCCGGCGGATTAAACGCCAGCAGAGTATCTGGGATTTGGTCACCGTCAGTATCAGAACAGCTCAAATTGTTGAACGTGATGTTCTGGTTTGCCGCCAACTGATCGAGCCGTGAACGGGTGATCGTCTCAGCTGCTGCAAGGCGGATGAAAGTGTCTGGAGCCACTTCAAAGCTGAGGTTGGCGCTGGGAAGCCAATCGCCATAGGTAGTGCCGACTGTGTTCACCAATCCGCCGCTGATAGTGCCTGTCGATGACTGGTCGGTATAGGCATAGCGCAACCCGATATTGCCGCGCACAGGAATGCTGCCCAGATCACCATCGATATTGGCCTGCACATAGAAATTGTGAACGGTTTCGTTGACTTCCCATTCGGTGTCATCGGTCGCCCGTTCGAGCAGATATGTGCCATTGGTCAACAAATCAGCTGGGTCATAGGCGATGATATTCTGACCAAGGTCACCGGTATCGGTCGCGCCTACGATCAGATCGCCCGGAATGGCTGCTGACCCGTTCACAAAACCAGCACCTTGCCGGAGGAACGTGCCGTTATTGTCAAAATCTTTGGTGCGATCAGTGAACAACCAGCCCACGATCATGCTGTCGAGAAAGCCGCCGTCAAATTCCCACCCAAGTTCGGCGCGAAGTTGATGCAATTGATCATTGATGACGGGCTCACGCAGAAAGCCAACCTGGCCCCAACCACCTGGATCGGTCAGCAGAACATTGGCTGGATCGGTGTAGTCAATCAAACCGTCAATGCTGTATGTCCCGTCGCTTGGGAATGTGAAATTCAACGTATCCTGAGCGCCCGACCGTGCAGGGCCGGTGCCAGCATAGGATTCGTAATCGATATCCTCGCGGTCCAGGGTTGAGAAACCATAATCCAGAATGAAACTGAGATTGTCAGTCACATTGAAATCAAGATTGGCGCCAAGCGCGAAAATTTCAGTTTCATTGCCTTCAGTATCGGTCCGCAGGATTGGCACCACGGCGGAATAACTCGCACTGTCAGCAAATGGGCCCGCCCCTGTTGCACCTTCAAACTGCGCACCACTCCATGATGCAATTGGAGTTTCCGTCCCTCGGAAAATACCAGCATCGGTGGTTTCGGTGTAAAACGCGTCGAACATCAGTGAGAAGTCTTCGCTTGGCTCAAACTGCAAAGAACCAGCAACTGACGTCCGCTCAAATTCACGGCTCACCGCGCCCTGGCGTGGGTTGTCCGCAGGGTAAATGACACCATTTGCATCCCGCGCAACTTGGAATTGGTTGGTCTTCAATTCCCGTGAGATAAAATGCGTTGGGTTAGATTGGATCGTGGCGCCAATGGACCAGCCGACAGTACCGGCCTCGTTTTGATCGATGTAAGACCCAAAGAAACGGTAACCATCCTCGGGAAAGTCAGGATTGCGCGAACCGCTGTCGTTATAGACGTAAGTACCCGAAACACTCAGCTGAGTGTCGTTGAAATCGAGTGGACGAACCGTGCGCAGATCAACCGCCCCGGCAATACCAATAGCAGCCAGCTGCGCATCGCCAGTTTTGTAGACGACGCCCTGGCTGATGAGCTCAGAGGGGAATTGGTCGAATTCGATCCCGCGGTTATTGCCCGCTGAGACAATTTCACGGCCATTCAAGAGAGCAAGTGAGAAATCAGGGCCAAGGCCGCGAATGGAAACCTGTTGCGAACGGCCACGCACGCGCTGCGCGGTGACACCGGGCAAACGTGCCAAGGAATCGGCGATTGACAGATCGGGCAATTGGCCAAGATCTTCAGCTGAGATGACCTCAACGATTGACGTTGCATCCCGCTTTGTCTCGAGCGAATTTTGAATAGCACTGCGGATACCAGTGACAACAATCTGGTTGCCATCATCAGCCGCCTGCGGTGCGTTATCTGACTGCTCATCTTGAGCCACAGCAGGCGAAGCGCCCGCTACGAGCACAAGCCCAGTAGCAGCACTGCAAAGCAGGCGCGCATTGGCAGTGTGAAGCTTAAATCCCATTTCAAATCCTCCCCAAGGGCATCACGATCTTAGCGTGTTTGCATGTTTTTGCATAACGCATCAAACTTGATCCGTAAATCGGAAACTGCATTTGCACCAAAGATGAGTGAGAGATCATTTTTATGTTATTAATCAGCACTTTCAAATAAATCAGGTCCGGCTTTTGCGAAAACAATCCCCAACACCCTCAAAGATGTGGCCGCACTGCCACACTTTCCAGTTCAGCGTGGCAATTCTCGCGCGGCAAACCATCTGCAACACGGCACTATAAACTCTGAAATCCGACATTATTCATATATTTCAAATTCCTAGGCCTAACTGCTTTGCGCTTCAGTTCTGGTTTGTTAGGCTGCGTGGGCGGCGAACTCACAGGAAGGTCCAACATCTAAGAATGCAAAACTGGTCAATCTCGCTCGCGACTCTTCGGTCCGATTTGTTTCCTTCGAAAAATCATGATTTTATCGAAGTGCATGACCTCCTTGCCAATCCTGATGCCG
This sequence comes from Erythrobacter sp. JB1-15, assembly GCF_057365035.1. NCBI lineage: Bacteria > Pseudomonadati > Pseudomonadota > Alphaproteobacteria > Sphingomonadales > Erythrobacteraceae > Erythrobacter > Erythrobacter sp. JB1-15. The sequence continues at coordinate 1,967,276 of NZ_CP200295.1, read as the reverse complement.
TTGTTGATATCGCATCTTTGCAAAATTTTGCAGAGATCACGCCGCAATATCCTGGTCTCCGGTCGCAGCTTGACGAAATGGCGAGCACTGCATTGCTCAACCAACTCGCGCCGATGCTCGATGCGCAATTCGGAAAAGCAGCCCATGGGTGGGAGATGCAGGCTTGGTTTTCGCTGGTCACAACGCCCCCCTCAAGGCTTGTTCCCATGCAGTGCTTTCCGCACGTCGACGGCACTGATCCCCATCAAATCGCCATGATGCTTTACCTTGGTCGAACCGATCATGGCGGGACCGGGTTTTATCGCCACCTACCTACTGGTTTTGAAGCGCTAACAGCGGATAATTTCCCGCAATACAAAGCGACTTTGGAGAACGATGTCCGCGCCACCGGATTGCCGCCGCCAGCTTATGTCACCGACGGGGCCCCGCATTTTGAGCGAATTTATGCCAGTGATGGTGCATTCAATCAGGCAGTGTTCTATCGCGGTAACATGCTCCATTCCGGCCTTATCAATGAAAAAGCACCTCTTTCACCGGACCCCGTCGAAGGTCGCCTGACCATCAATGCATTTTTTCGGCCAAAGTCCGATCTCATCGTATCTAGGCCATGAAGAAACCTCTTGAAAAACTTGTCATTGTGGGCGGCGGCACTGCTGGGTGGATCGCCGCGGCAGCCTTTTCTCGCCTGCTTGGCAAGACACTTTCGATCGAATTGGTTGAATCCGACACGATCGGCACGGTTGGTGTGGGTGAAGCAACCATCCCGCAGATCATCCGGCTCAACACTATCCTTGGCCTAGATGAACATGATTTCGTGCGCCGCACCAATGGCACTTTCAAATTGGGCATTGAGTTTGTCGACTGGGGAAGCCTCGGATCGCGCTATCTGCACACCTTTGGCGACGCGGGCATGAGCCTCGCGAATGTCTCTTTCCATCATCATTGGAAACGCGGCAAACAGCTCGGTATTACCCAGGATCTATGGCACTATTCGCTCCATCAATGTGCGGCTGATAAGGCTAAATTTGGAAAGCTGGACCGTGTCGGTAATACCGCCATGACGGGCTTGGCCTATGCCTATCATTTCGACGCAAGCCTATATGCAACCTATCTGCGTGAATATTGCGAAAACCGCGGCGTCAAACGAACCGAAGGGATCGTACAGTCTATATCGCGCGACGGGGAAGACGGGGATCTGACCGCCATCACGCTCAGCAATGGCGATCGGATCGACGGCGATTTCTTTATCGATTGCACCGGGTTTCGCGCATTGCTGATCGGGCAGGAACTGGGTGTGGCATATCAAGACTGGTCGCATTGGCTCCCATGCAACCGCGCCCAAGCTGTTCCAAGCGAGCGGCTAGAAACATTAGTGCCCTACACTCGCGCCACTGCGAAATCTGCGGGATGGCAATGGCGCATTCCGCTGCAACATCGCACAGGCAATGGCCACGTATATTGCGCCGACTTTTTATCTGATGATGAGGCGAGTGAAACTCTTATCGCGGGTCTTGATACCAAGGCTCTGGCTGACCCCCGCCCTATTCGTTTTACCACAGGGCGCCGGTCGCAGTTTTGGTCGCACAATTGCGCTGCTATCGGATTATCGAGCGGGTTTCTGGAACCGTTGGAATCGACCAGCATTCACCTCATCCAATCTCAGATCAACCGCCTTATACAACTGTTTCCAAGCAGTCAGAACGCCGAGCGGGAACGCGCGGAATACAATCGCAGGTGCGCCCAAGAATTTGAGCAGATCCGCGATTTTCTCATTCTTCATTATAAGCAGACCACTCGTGAGGACACTGAATTTTGGCGTTATTGCAAGCATATGGATGTGCCAGAGAGCCTGACCCAGAAACAAGAATTGTTTGCATCATCTGGCCGGGTTGGCCGCGATGCTGATGACTTGTTCCGCGAAGCGAGCTGGGTGCAGGTAATGTTGGGGCAAGGCGTTACCCCGAAAGCTCACGATCCCATGGCGAACGGCCTGTCAGATGCGCAATTGCAGGAATTTTTGGACAGTGTACGTTCTTTGGTCGAACGCGCGACCAACGGCCTCCCCACTCACGAGGACTATCTGAAGACGCATTGCGCCGCTTCGGAGGCTTAGCGATGGTTCATAAAGGGCTCGCAGGAGTGCTTCTAAGTGACCGGCGATATAACGGGCTGATGTAACTGGTCGGCGCGCAAACCCGTCGGTCCATCGGTTTGACCGGAGTGATGCTGGAACACTTTCCCGCTCAAGTGTTTAATCATACAGGCACCGGTAGAGGAGCCCGCAAGCAATGGCGGGAACCTTTCGCTCTTTGGATCATGTGGAGTGATGTAACGCCTGGCCCGCAACGCAAGGCGTATTGATTAAAGCAAAATGGTATTTCGAGCGCAGCAATCTTTGGTTCTGTCGGGACATTCGCTCGTCTGGCTTGCACTTGGTGTGGCCTGGGCGCCATTGGCAGCACAAGATACGCAAATTGATGCTGAGATTGAGCCTGCTCCACCCACAGGCTCAGCTCTTCCCTCAATCGAACCCGTCATATCTGATGATGAATTTGCATCCGCGATCCCTGAACTCGATCTTGATGATCCCGCGCTTGATCAGGAGTTGGAATCGCTGGAGGATTTTGAGCGCCGCTTTGTCGCTGACGAGGCGGAAGACGGTCCTATCGACGAAACAGCGGCAACCGTTATCCTGCCCGAACTGGCAGATGGTGACCGCACAGAAGTGATCGCCGATGCGCCCATTCGCGATGCTGACCTAACCCGCCCGCTCACACCGCTCGATCAGTTTGAACTGGTGGAGGTTGAACTGGCCGACGCACCAAGAAGCGACACAGAACCCGCGCCAGAGCTCGCCTATACCTCGGCAATAACTGGCCTCGCGCAAGCCGATGAAGAGACCGAATTTGACCTGCGGGGCGAATTCGATCGGCTTTCCGCACTGGAAGACGGGGATGGCAAAGCTGCCAACCTCGCCATGATTAGAGCGCGGCTGACCGAGGATGGGGAATTGGTTCAGCGTCTGTTGAGGTCCGAGGGCTGGTATCAAAGCGAAGTCGCAACGCGGATCGAAAACACAACTGAAAGCGGCGAAACTGGAATTGTCGCAGCGCTCGACATTACGCCAGGCAAACGATTTACGCTGGCATCGATCAAGATTGAGGCTGAACCTACGGTCCCGGCCGGTTTGATTGCGAATAATTCTGCGCTTGAATTGGGCGAACCGATTATTGCATCGCGCATTCTGGCAAATGAAGCTCTAATCGCGACTGCTCTGCCTGAAAACGGTTATCCCTTTGCCGAACTGGGCCAGCGCGATGTGCTGCTCGATCCGATCACGGCAACCGGCGATTACACATTGCCAGTTGATATCGGACCACGCGCCAGAATTGGCGGTTTTGTCGCGCGCGGCGACACCGCTTTTGATGCTGATCATGTCGCGACCATTGCGCGGTTTGAACGCGGCGAATTGTTTGACAGCCGCGGTCTCGATGATCTGCGCAAAGCATTGGTTGCAACCGGCCTTTTTAACACCGTCGGTGTCGTGCCCGAACGCACGGGCGAGGATGCTGGCGATGGCACGGAGTATGTGACCATCGCCGTCGATCAGAATGCAGGACCACCGCGCACGCTGGCCGGCAGCTTTGGGTTTGGAACTGGTCAGGGTTTTCGCCTTGAAGGAAGCTGGACCCATCGCAATTTGTTCCCGCCCGAAGGCGCGCTGTCAGCCTCGGCTGTTGCAGGCACAAATGAGCAAGGCGCAGGGCTGAACTTTCGCCGCGCCAATGCAGGGCAGCGTGACCGGACCTTTGAAGTGGGCCTTAACGCGCTGCGCTCAGATTTTGATGCGTTCGAGGCGTTCACCGGGCGCATTGGTCTGCTTTATTCCTACGTCTCCACTCCGATCTGGCAGAAACGCTTTACCTATGCATTTGGCGCAGAAGCCATCGGAAGCGTCGAAGAGGCGTTTGATGCCGATCTGGGCGATATCGTGGATCAGACCTATTTTATCGGATCGATAACCGGGCAGGTCGGGTTTGACACATCCGATGATCTTTTAAACCCAACCAAAGGTTTCAGGGTCAGCGCATTGCTCCAACCTGAGGCATCTTTTGACAACGAATTCGTGCCCTATGTGCGCACCGTGATCGACAGCACCGCGTATTATCCGATCAATGAGAATTTCGTTCTTGCAGGCAGAGCGAAATTTGGCAGCATTACCGGTGCAGATCGCTCCGACATTGCTCCATCACGCAGGCTTTATGCAGGCGGCGGGGGATCGGTGCGCGGGTTCGGTTTCCAGCAATTGGGGCCAAATGTGCTGGTGCCCAATGACAATTTTGACCCCACTGATCCTGATGAAACCGCCGATGAATTCACCATCACTCCGATTGGCGGGCGCAGCGTGATCGAAGCCGCTGCCGAAGTGCGATATCGCTTTGGCGATTATGGAATTGTTGCCTTTGTCGATGCGGGTCAGGTTTACACAGACACTCTGCCGACATTTTCCGACATCCGTTTCGGCGCAGGAATTGGCGGCCGGTTCTATACCAATTTTGGTCCCTTGCGGCTGGATGTCGCAACTCCGATCAATCGGCGCGAGGGTGAAAGCCTGATCAATGTCTATGTCTCTATTGGGCAGGCATTTTGATGTCCGAGAGCGAGACAAAACAGAGCTGGTCATGGCTCAAACGCGTTATGGTTGGGGCAATCGCGGTGATCGCTGCGGTGATCCTGATCGCAGGCATCGCACTGATTGCGCTCAATTCGTCACCGGGACGCGATTTTGTCAAGGACCAGATTGAAGCGCTGGAATTTGAAAACGGTCTTGAGATCGGGATTGGCTCGCTCGAAGGCTCGCTTTACAGCGAACTCACCATTCGCGATCTGACCCTGTCCGATCCGCAGGGCGTGTTTGCCTCCGCCCCTGAAATCGCGCTCGATTGGAACCCCTTTGCCTTTATCGCAGGGCATATCGACATCACGGAGCTATCAGGTGAAACCGCCGTTCTCGCACGGCTCCCCGAATTTGCCGAGACACCGCCGAGTGATGCACCGCTGCTGCCCGATTACGACATCGATGTGGGACGGTTCGCAATTGATCAACTGACGGTTGAACGCGGTGTGACCGGCACCCAGCGGGTCGCTCAGCTATCAGGCAATGCGCATATCGAAGATGGGCACGCCGTGGTCAATTTTGACGCGGCCAGCATGGCCAGCGGCGATAGCGATGCGGCAGGTGACAGTCTTACTCTGGTGCTGGACGCAGTGCCCGAAGACAACATTTTGGACCTCGCTCTGTCAGTCAACGCCCCTGAAGACGGGGTGATCGCGGCTTTGGCGGGTTTGCCTGGCCCTTTGCAAGCAACACTGAAAGGCCAAGGCGATTGGACCAAATGGGAAGGTGATTTTTCGGCAGTGTTGGACGGGACCGATATCGCCGATATCGACCTCACAGCCCGCAATGGCACAGTTGGAGCACGCGGCGATATGCGATTGTCCGCATTTGCGCCTGAAGCGATGGCGCAATTGCTGGGAGATGCCACCAATCTCGATATTGAGGCAGCCTTGGATGAGCGCACTGCAAAAGTTGATGGGCGCGTATTCAGCGACGCGTTCAACCTTGCTGCCATCGGTCTCGTTGATCTGTCGCAAAATACTTTTGAGGATTTCCGGACGAACTTCGCGCTGCTGCAACCCGGCACAATCGCGCCCGACATTCGCGGATCAGGCCTGCGCGCGCAGCTAACGCTGGATGGGGAATTTTCGGCGCCTGCGGTGCAGTATGACATTGATGCAAACCGCATTGCGGCAAGCGGCATCGGGATTGAGGGGCTGAATGCAAGCGGCGCGGCAAACGTTGACGTCGCAAATATGACTATCCCGGTTTCCGCGCGCGTGACACGGATCACTGGCCTGGATACAGCCGCTGGAGGAACGTTAAGCGATATCGCTTTGACGGGCGATATCTTGATCGCATGGCCGCGGATTCTTTCTGACAATTTGCGACTGCAATCGAGCCGGATTGACGCGCAGGTCACCTTGCTGGCCGATGCCGAGGCGGGCCGATATGCAGGCGCGCTGGATGGCAAGATCGACAATTATCGGCTTGAAAGCGTAGGCTTGTTCGACATCACAAGCGATGTAGATCTTGAAGCGCGCAATACGGGCGAATACGCACTCGCAGGCTCTGTCAAAGCGCGATCGACACAGCTGACGAATGAAAGCGTTCGCGATTTTCTTGGCGGCAATCTGCGCGCATCCAGTGACGTGTCCTATGGCAGCGATGGCACCGCGCGTTTTTCCAATTTGCGGCTGACCGCGCCTTCCTTTGCCTTGCGCGATGGGCGCGGCAGTTATTCAACAGACGGCCAGATCAATCTCGTAGCAAGCGGGCTTTCCGATGATTACGGCCCGCTTGGCGTTCAATTGGCAGGGACTGTTACTCGCCCCACAGCGACAATCAAGGCGGCCCGGCCCGGACTTGGGATCGGCCTTGCTGACCTGACAGCCAAAATTCGCGGCAATAATGGCCGCTATGCAATCCTTGCGGATGCGGCCACCGATTACGGCCCGCTGCGCGCTGATATGATCGCCGATCTCAGCCGCGGTCCGATTACGTTTGCCATCAATGAAGGTGATTTGAGCGGCATCGGCTTCTCAGGCGAAATACGCCAAAGCGCAGCGGGGCCCTTCACCGGCGAACTGAACGCCAATGGGCGCGGCCTCGCGGGTCTGGTGCAATTGGGGGGCGAAGGCAAATTCCAGACCGCTGCGATTGCGCTGCGCTCTTCGGGCACCACTTTGCCCGGCCCTGCTCAATTGACCATTGGCCGCGGCATTATTGATGCCGATGTGGTGCTGTATGATCAGCCCCAAGTGGTCGCAGATATCCAGCTTGCCAATGCGAATTACTTTGGCACCACCATCGATAAGGTGCGCGCTCAGGTGAATTACAAGCAAGGAACGGGCACAGCCCAATTGCTAGCCTCTGGCGATAATGGCGCGCCGTTTCGCATTGCTGCCAACGCGCAGCTGGCCCCTGATCTGTGGCGCGCCGCCATGGATGGCAATGTGCGCGGCATTCCCTTCAAAACCGCCACCCCTGCCCGCATAATCCCGCGCACAAACAGCTATGATCTGCTGCCTACGCGGCTTAATATTGGCGCAGGCAGCGCGCAGATTGCAGGCGAATTTGGCGATACTGTCAAACTGCAAAGCCGGCTGAAGGATGTAGAGCTCAAGCTGCTCAATTCGATGTCGCCCGATCTCGGAATCGGCGGCAAGGCATCAGGCAGCCTCGATTTCGTTCAGGCAAGCGTGACCAGTTTCCCGCGCGCCGATGCACGGCTGCGGATCAGAGGGCTGACCCGGTCCACCGCGACATCGGTCAGTGAGCCCTTAAATGTGAATTTTGTCGGGCAATTGCAGGCAAGCGGCGGGGCGGGCCGCGCGGTCATTCGTCAGCGCGGGGCAGTGATTGGACGGCTGAATGCCAGCCTCACTCCCCTTCCCCCCGGTACAGGTTCATGGGTTGACCGATTGCTGGGCGCGCCCCTTGGTGGGGGCATTCGCTATAATGGCCCTGCCCAAGCGGTGTTCTCGCTCGCCGGACAGGACGATCAGGATTTAACTGGAGCGCTTGGCATAGCTGCTGATTTTTCCGGTCAGGTAGGCAAGCCTGCGCTCACAGGTATTATCCGCGGCAAAGGGCTCACCTATGAAAATCTTGTCTATGGCACTCGCTTGGCAGATATGACGTTTGCAGGGCGGTTTGATAGTGATGAATTGCTGATCGAACAGCTCGAAGCGGCCGCTGGCGATGGGACGGTGTCCGCTTCAGGGACCGTCAGCCTGGCTTCGGATCGCGGGTTTCCGATGGATATTGATGTCAAGCTGAACAATGCGCGTCTTGCCCGCAGCGATGCTCTGTCAGCCACTGCGACGGGTGATTTAACCTTCACGAAGCGCCAGGATGAAATGCCGATTTTGGCAGGAACGATCCGCCTACCCGAAGCGCGCTACACACTCGCCTATCCAGGATCTGCCGAAGTGCCCGAGCTAAGCGGCGTGCGCTTCAAACCACCGCCCGAAGATGGGAGCCCAAACGGAACACAGTCGCAGGTTGAGCTTGCAAACCTGCTCACCGAAATCCGGCTCAATCTGGAACTGGTGGCAGACGAAAAATTGTATGTGTCGGGCATGGGCCTAGAAAGCGAATGGAGCGCGAACCTGCGCATAACCGGAACTAATGGCGATCCGCGTATGGCTGGTGAAGTGGATCTGGTTCGAGGGACGCTGGGCTTTGCTGGCCGCTCTTTTGAACTCAATCAGGGAAGCATTCGTTTCAATGGCGGGCGCGAGGTTAACCCCACAATCGCGATGAATGCGAGCGAGCAGGTCGAAGAAGTCACGGTGAGTGTGGATGTATCGGGCCGGGCCTATTCTCCCCAAATCGCCTTCTCCAGCACGCCGGGACTTCCTCAGGATGAAATCATTTCGCGCATCCTATTTGGCAGCAGCGTTGCCAATCTGTCGGCCTTGCAGGCCGTTCAGCTGGCTGGATCGCTCAACGCGCTTCGCGGGGGAAGCGGCGGATTGAACCCGCTAGGCAAATTGCGCTCTGCCACGGGCGTGGACCGGCTGCGCATTCTTGGCTCTGACGAGGCGACGGGCCGCGGGACGGCGGTTGCTGCCGGGCAATACATCACTGATGATGTCTATATCGAGGTCATCACGGATGCGCGCGGATTTACCGCCACGCAGCTCGAAATCAGCCTCACGCCCGCTTTGTCCGTCCTCAGCCAAGCGGGCGGAACCATCGGCACCAATGTCAATCTGCGCTACAGGCGCGATTATTGATGCGGCCCGCCATTGTCCTTGGATGCCTGACCCTTGCAGCGCTGGCAGCGATCATATTTGGTGATGGCCCTCAAGGCTCGTTCGAGGACCGCTTCGCCAAGGCCGAGCGCGATATCGAAGCGATGGCCAAAAGCATCGAAGACGATTTGCCCCCGGAACCCCGGAATGCGCCGGCCGGTAAATAAGGCCTGACATTCTTTTCAGCTGAATTGTGAGTTGGCGCCTGCGCTCAGGCAATGCGCGCGGCGATTTGCTGTACGGTTGGCGGGGCGATTAGCGAGGCTATTGGTCGGGGCAATCAGCGATGCAGCCCACCCCTTGCCCTACAAGAATTGCGCAACGTTTTACCAAACCGGTTGACAAGAACCCCGCACCTCTCGATGCTAATGAGAGTGACTCGCATTTGCGATTCAACATGTAGGGGTTTTTTCTTGTTCATTCTCAAAAATCGAGCCGCGAGATTGTCGGCTTGTTCCTGTCTTGCGCTCAGTCTCACCAATCCTGCCGTGGCAGCAGAGAATGCTGAGGAAAATGAGCAGGACACCAAAACGATCACAGTGACCGCGACGCGCGCACCCGTGACAATTGCCGATGCTCCCGCAACGGTAACGGTTATCGATGCTGAACAAATCGCTGACGAGCTGGCGACAGACATCCGCGATGTCGTGCGATTTGAACCGGGCGTTACCGTGCGCCGGGCCCCTGCACGATTTGGCGCAGCGCTTGGATCAACGGGCCGTGCTGGCAATGAAGATTTCAATATTCGCGGCATTGGCGGCAATCGCGTGCTCATCCAGGTCGATGGCATTCGCACGCCGCAAGGTTTCAGCTTTGGCGCGCAAAGCGTGGGCCGCGACAGCTCAACCGACATCGGTCTGGTCAAATCGATCGAGATCCTGCGCGGGCCCGCATCTGCCTTTTACGGCAGCGATGGACTGGCAGGGGCCGTCAGTTTCACCACATCTGATCCAGTAGACCTGCTGGACGGCGCAGCATTTGGCGGTTTTGCACGTGCGCAATACAGCTCTGCCGATCAGGAGTTTGCCGAAACAATCGCTGTGGCTGGCTCTACCGGTCAGTTTTCCGCCATGCTGGCCTATTCGCGGCGTGATTTCGAAGAATTGGACAATCAGGGCACCAATGACGTCACAGGCCCGGATCGCACCACTCCCAATCCGCAGAATGGCAGCTCCAACGCCTTTCTTGGAAAGCTCGTGTGGGACAACGGCAATCACCGCCTGCGCCTGACCGGCGAATATCAGGAACGTGAGGTTTTTTCCGAAGTGCTAAGCGGCATTGGCCCTGTCTTTTTCGGCCCGTTTCCAGCCTGGAATGTCGACAATCTCACCGCGCTTGATTCAATTGAACGCACTCGGGTGTCTGGCGACTGGACTTGGGCGGCGGATAAGGCTGGCGCCGGCTTTCTCGACTACGCTCATCTTGCCGGGTATTGGCAAGATGGCAATGACCGGCAATTCGCCGATGAAGACCGCTCCCCCTATCGCCAACACCGCGCCCTGATCGCGAACGGATCAACACATTTGACAACCGCGTGTATGGGGCGGTTGCCGATTTCAGGTCCAGCTTCACCACAGGCAGTGTAAAACACACTGTTTCTTATGGCGCTGATATCAGTTTCACTCGCCAAGAAGGATTGCGCGACGGGGTCGTCCCGCCCTTTGGCGAAGTATTCCCCACGCGCGCCTTTCCAGCCACTGATTTCACGCTTGGAGGCGCATTTATCGGCAGCGCAATAGAATTCGCTAGCGGCGCATTCACGCTGTATCCTGCGGTTCGTTTCGACTTTTATGATCTCGACCCAACTGATGATCCGCTGTTGCCTACATTTGATGCGACAGGCCAAGACGGATCGCGCATTTCGCCCAAGGTCGGCGCAGTTGTGAAACTGGGCGGCGAAGTTCGGTTGTTCGCCAATTACGCGCAAGGGTTTCGCGCACCCACACCCAGCCAGGTGAACAATTTCTTCGAAAACCTCGCCTTTGGCTACACATCCGCGCCCAGTCCCGATCTGGAGCCTGAAACCAGCGGGAGCTTTGAAGCAGGCATCCGCTACAATGATGACAATGTCGATCTGTCGCTGACAGGCTTTATCGCTGGCTATGACAATTTTATCTCGCAAGAAGTGGTTGGCGGGACAGGGACTCCGTTTGATCCGAGCATCTTCCAATTCATCAATCTGGACGCGGTTGATGTCACAGGTGTCGAGGCGAAGGCAGACTATCAATCAGACAGCGGTTTTCGTGCGCGCTTCGCGATCGCCTATGCCGATGGCGAAGTTTCATCACCCAATCTTGCCGATGCCTCGCTTTCCACTATTGATCCTTTGAACGCGGTTATCGGCATCGGGTACCGCCATCCAGATCGCACATTCGGCGGCGAGTTGATCGGCACCTACAACGCTCAAAAGCCAGCCAATGAAACTCTCGGCGTATGCCAGGGCGATTGCTTCCGCCCGGATGAATTCTTCATTTTGGATGCCACCGCTTTTTACCGGGTGGGCGATACGATCACCCTGCGTGCAGGTCTCTTCAACATTTTGGGCAAAAGCTACAGCTATTGGAACGATGTGCGCGGCCTGACCACAGCGTCCACCATCACCGATGCTTTCACACAGCCGGGACGCAATTTCAGCGTCTCTCTAACCGCGAATTTCTAAGTAAGAATGGGACGATACGACATGATGAAACACGCACTGATTGGCGGCGCACTGGCTGTTCTTGCTATGGCAGGCACACCTGCTTTGGCTGATGATCCGGTGGGCGAACGCTCAGCTGAAATGGAGCAAGCATCGTTTGAGGCTGACCGCGCGGATATTCTGGCGATGGCGGGCAATTTCAAAGTCACTTTCGACATGAAAGAGACCACACCCTGGCGCGCCGATTACACCCCGCTTGAACCCAAAATGTCCGGCGGGCACGAAAGCGTGCGAGTGGTTGAGGATACGGGGCGCAAGATCGTCCTTCAACACTTGCTGGTTGTAGGTCCGGATGAAAGCCCCTTTGTCGTGAAACACTGGCGACAAGACTGGGAATATGAACCCGAGCAAATTCTGGCGTACACAGCGCCCGGCACATGGGAATTGCAGGACGTACCCGAAGCTTTACGCAAAGGGCGCTGGGCGCAGACGGTGTACCAGGTAGATGATAGCCCGCGCTATGCCGCGTGGGGACAATGGCAAACCACCAACGGTGTGCGCCGCTGGCGTTCGAGCTGGACTGTGCGCCCGCTCGCCCGCCGCGATGCGACGCGCAATCCGGTTTATGATCATTACATGTCGATCAACCGGCACCAGCCCATGCCGGGCGGCTGGATCCATTGGCAGGACAACACCAAAATGAAATGGGTCAATGGCGAGGCTGTGCCCTATGTGCAGGAAAGCGTTCTTAACACCTATAGGAAGTTCGACGGCTACCCGGTGAGCGCGGCGGATGAATATTGGGAAGCGACCGGCGCATATTGGAACGCCGTGCGCGCGGCATGGGATGCTTCGCTTTTGCGCGCTGGCGGCATCACGGTGGAAGAAGAAGCCTCCGCTGGTACTGTGATTAGTATGGAATTGCTCGAAATGGGCACAGCCGTTCACACAGGCAAAATGGATGAAGCCGCTGCTATCGCCAAGGCGCAGACATTGATCAGCACTGCCACATCCGCACCGCAAACCGCCCGCGCACAAGCGCCCGCCAGAGAGGCTGGCTATTGAGAAGGCGAAGCTAAACCGGTGAGAGAATCGCAAGGCGTGCTGACACGGCACCTATAGGGCATGCAAATGGCAGAAGAAAAAAGCGATGCTCGAAAGAAATTCCCGCATAGACGGGGGCACTGCACAAGCGGCTTACTTCGTGCTTCTCCGAACCACCCCAATCACGCCTCGCAGGAAGTCGGGCCGTCAATAGTAATTTCAGTTGGCACGCCATGCCATTTCAGTGCTGACCGCTGAAAGCGTGGCGCCGCCGTCTTATCCCTGGTCTTCCTTATGCAATTCTCAAGGCTTTCGCTGTCCTTGCCACCTTCAAGCCAAAGGATCTGCGGTGATGAAATGAAATAGCGAAACGAGCCGGCTGGTCCACAGGGCTTAGCCCTTGTCCTACCCGATCAGGCGCATTTCGCCAGCAGCACATATGGTCTGGCAGTGCCCTTGCGAACCAGCGTTGATAAATTCAGCGTTGGACCCGGCCTGATCCATCGCCGCTCATCAGCTTTTCCACCTCAGACACATTCACACGATTGAAATCGCCGCTAATCGTATGCTTGAGAGCGGAAGCGGCCACGGCAAATTCCAGGCTTTGCTGGCGGTCTTCATAAGCGTTCAGGCCATAGATGAGCGCTGAGGCAAAGCTGTCTCCGCCGCCGACCCGATCAACAATATCAGTAAGCGCGTATTTCTTTGACAACATAAAGCCGTGATCGCGAGTGCGCAAACAGGCGGACCAGTTGTTGCGATCCGCAGAAAGGCTTTCGCGCAGTGTGATCGCAATGGTGTGCATATCGGGATAGGTATCGAGCACTTTCTGGCCTAGCGCTTCGTATTTGGCAGTATCCAGTTCACCGCTTTCCACATCGACATCCACGCTGATATCAAGCGATTTCTGGCAGTCTTCCTCGTTCGCGATGCCGACATCGACATATTTGACGAGTTCGCGCATCACTTCAGGCGCGCTTTTGCCGTACTTCCATAGCTTGCCCCGGAAGTTAAAATCGCAGCTTACCGTAAGCCCTGCTTGTTTGGCCGCTTTCACACAGGCCATCGACAAGTCTGCCGCCGACTGGCTAAGCGCGGGTGTGATCCCGGTGATGTGCAGCCATTTTGCGCCTTTGAAGATTGCCGGCCAATCAAACTCATCCATGCCGGCATTGCAGATCGAGCTGTTTGCCCGATCATAAACAACTTTGGAGGGGCGCTGGTTGGAGCCTGTCTCGAGGAAATAAATGCCAACCCGGTCACCTGAGCGGCTGATATGCGCTGTATCCACGCCAAATTTGCGCAGCTCCATGATGGCGTTGTCGCCAATGTCATTATCCGGCAGCGCACTGACAAAGCCTGCATCAAGCCCGTAATTGGACAAGGCCACAGCGACATTCGCCTCGCCCCCGCCAAAGGTCGCCTCAAACGCAGGGGATTGGAAAAACCGTTCATGACCCGGCGTTTTGAGCCGCAGCATGATTTCGCCAAAAGAAAGGAATTCAGCCATGGGGAGAAGCTCTCATAGTCTTAAAAAAAGGGGGAAAGGTAAAGCGTTATGAGAACGCCAGACCGCCATTGATGTCAACATTAGCGCCAGTAATGAACGAAGCTTCATCCGAGGCGAGGTATGAGACAAGCTCAGCGGTTTCCTCTGCTTTGCCCTGACGTTTCAGCGGTGTTGAATTGGCAACATTTTCGCGGGCTGCATCGGGAGTAAAGTCATCGTGGAACTTGGTTGCTATCATGCCGGGGCAAATCGCGTTTACACGGATGCCTTTTGGTCCAAGTTCTTTGGCAAGGCCGCGCGTCATCGTCATAACCGCGCCTTTTGAAGTAGCGTAGGCAATCGCACCGCCACCGCCGCCATCGCGGCCAGCAAGCGATGCGAGATTCACGATGGATGCACCTTCGCTCATATGCGCAACTGCCGCTTTGCACGCCAGGAAAGTCGAAGTCGTGTTCAATTGCATAACGAAGTTGAAAAATTCTTCGTCCATTTCAGCCAAAGTCTTGCGAGCGACCAGACCGCCTGCATTGTTGACCAGGATGTGGATCGCATCACCAAAAGTATCGGTAGCCTTTGCGACAAGTGCAGCGACATCGGCTTGCTTGGTCACATCAGCTTTCACTTTGATCGCTTTGCCACCTGCCGCTTCTACCGCTGCCACAGTCGCATCGGCGTCCGCTTCATTGCTGTTGTAATTGACAACCACATTGGCGCCCTCGCTGCCAAGTTTTACGCACACCGCGCGGCCAATGTCCCGGCTGCCGCCCGTTACGATGGCTGTTTTGCCTGAAAATTTCATATCGTGTCCCGTCCCTAAAGGTGAATTTCAAAATCTGGATTATGCGGTTTGTGGTTTGAGCGGTTTGATGGTCCCGCAAAGTAACCAAACGCTGGCAATTGCTGTCAACGCGAGAGCTGCGCCAAGAACAAACACCGAATAATAATTGGCGCCCGCGGTCATGATCGGAACAATTGCGGTCAAAGCTGCCGCGCTCAGTTTCGCGGCCATACCCGCAACGCCCGCCAGTGTACCCACAGTGCCTTTGCCATAAAGATCGCTGGGCAGTGTCTGGACATTTCCAATTGCAACCTGGAAGCCAAACAGAATTGCAAACATCAACCACAATGCGGCCCACGGGGATGATGCAACTGACAGCGCCAGCAATGCAGGCAACATGATCAGGCAGCCCAGTGTGATGACGAATTTGCGGGTTTTATCAACGCTCCATCCAGAATTCAGACGATTGCCAGCAAGCCATCCGCCAACCCACGCACCGACCATCGCGCCCACATACGGGAGCCAAGCAGAAGCGGCGACGTCTTTGATGGCAAAGTCATGAACTTCGAGGAAGTAAGTTGGGATCCAGATGATGAAAAGCCACCAGATGGGATCAATAGCGGCTGATGCGATAATGACGCCCCAGCTTTCCTTGCGTGATAGCAGTTCGCCTGTCGATGGATTGTATTCTTCGCTGGCTTCGTCCGGATCAGAAGTTTCCGGCTTTTGCCCGGTAAGAATGTATTCGCGCTCATCATCGGAAAGCCAATCGTGGCTTTGCGGGGGCCTTTTACGATAAACCACCACGGCACCAGCCACAAAAGGCCGACCAAACCGACGATGATGAAGATCAATTTCCAGTCGAGAATTACCGCAAGAAAGCCGATTAGCGGGATCGATATAATGCCGCCAATAGCGGCGCCTGAATTGAATATACCCTGAGCAAGTGCGCGTTCCTTTGTCGGGAACCATTCCGCGTTTGCCTTGGTCGCACCGGGCCAGTTTCCAGCCTCTGCAATTCCGAGAATAGCGCGGAAAATGCTAAAGCTTACAACGCCTTTTGCCAGCGCATGAGCAGCCGTTGCCAGCGACCAAACGCCAATCGAAAGGACAAACCCCATCCGGGTGCCCAACCAATCGAAGATCTTGCCGAAAATCGCCTGCCCTGCCGCATATGAGAAAATGAACACGACACTGATGATGCCGAGAATTTCCTTATGCCCGTCGGCATCCATGTCCGGGAACAAGTCTGGCGCAATATGTTCTGGCCAAAGGACATTGATTGTTTGGCGATCTATGTAATTGATAATCGTCGCAATCGCGACAAGGCTAACAACCCACCAGCGAAGTCCGCTCATCTTCATCGTTCAGCCCTCCAGCCCAAGAAAATCTTCGCGAACAGGGCTGAACGTATCGATCAGCACACCTGCTTCCAGACACACTGCGCCGTGATCCAAATTGGGAGCAATGTAAAAGCAATCGCCTGCGCCCAGAATGCGCTTTTCACCATCGATGAAGACTTCAAAATTGCCGCTTTCGACGTAGCTGGATTGGCTATGAGGGTGCGCATGCACCTGACCCACAGCGCCTTTTTCAAACCAAACGCGGACAATCATTATCTCCGGCCCAAACCCAAGGATCTGACGCGATATGCCATCGCCCAGATCTTCTTTGGGTGTGTCCTTCGCGACCACGAAGGGCGGGCTTTGTGCCTCTGCGATTGTTGCCATTGTCAGTTATCCCCTCCGGAAAGCGCGATTACACTCGCAAACCCTTCCCATTGCAGGCTGTCGCCATTGATCGTCACACTGTGTGCGGACGAGGGGTCAGGATTATGGGAGACCGCTATCGCAAAGCGCTGTCCTGATTTCAGAGTCAAGCGCACGATATCCGTGCCTTCAATCTGCTGATGGTCGAGGTCTTCAACAAGGCTGCGGCTGTCGATTGTTTGTTCGGTCGCGCCGTCATACAGCCCATGCGCTTCCAAAAGGCTGGCAAAGCTTGCCTCGCCTTCCCGTTGGGCGCGCAGGATCAGCACGGGTTCGCGCCGCAGGTTAAATTCAGGATCGTTTGCGCCGCTTTCGCCAAGGATCGCGGTCACGGGTCCATTGGCTGCAAAACGATAGGTGTAGAAGCGTCCATCCAATATCCATGTGAGCGCGCCTTTCCCACTTTGCTGCGCGGCCTCTGCATCAACCCAAATATGCTGATAGCCATTGTCTGTCCCCAAAACGGGACGAGCAGCGACATTGGTCTTCGCAGCAAAATCGTATTCCATGATGTGCCCCGAATAGTGCAGCGGCAAATCGTATTGATGCGCCTCATTGCTTTGCGCATTGACCAAATCAATCACGACAGGCACATCGAGACCAGGGATTTGCGGCATCACCAATGTCCGGCGCATCGTTACGCCGGGATAAGCGCTTGCGATCACTCCGCTGGAAACTTGCAAGCCATCCGCATCAGAGAAATAGAGCTGCGTGGGCCAGAACGTGTCCGCTAGCTTTGCATCACCACCGAAATGGCTTTGCTCATCGACAACCAGAGTGTTGTGCGCAATTGAACTTTTCGCCCAAGTTTCGTTTTCAGGCAGGTAACGCCCGCCGCGCTTCGCCTCGATATTGAGAAAGCGCGCTGCGCCGTAATCGCGCACGACTTCATTGCCATTATCGTAAAGCTGCCATGCAAGTTTATCGAAGTGGCCATGGCCCATGCCTTGCGAGCTGTTTTTCGCAATCAAAGCAGTCGCTGGCTCGCCTTCGCGATTGACCGGACCCTGCCGCAAAATCGCAACCGCGCCTTCATCTCCATCGGGCCCATCACTCAAAAGCAGAGACTGGAAAGGAAAAGGTTTAGCCTTGCCCGCTGCAAGATCGCGCGCGACCAAGGCGCCATTGGGCGTGAGAACTGTGCGTCCCTGAAAATCAGCAATTGAAAGCAGGGCTGGATCGCGCGTTTGCCCGTAAGCGATTGCGATACCTTCATAAAGCTCAGCCGTGCGAAGGCTTTTATCGCGGATCGCATCATTGAAAGGGAAAAAGTAACCGCGATAGCTTTGCTGTACGGTTGTACGCAGCGCTTTCAGCAGAATGCCATCGCGATGTTTGAAAATTGCGCGCTCTGGCTCGTTGCGCTCAATCGCATTGGCAAAAACCAGGAAGGGAAGGAGCGCAAAACGCTGATAGTAAGGGCCTTCCGTGTAATATCCGTCGGGTGAAAACAGCAATTCGGTTTGCCGGATAAAGCCGGTTTCGCCGCTTTTGTCAGACCCAAGCAGAGCGCGCTCAACCATGTCATCATCGCCAAGCAGATAACCGGTCATGCCAACCCCGGCAGTGGCCCATGTGGCGTGGTTGTGAATGCGATTAAACGTCCGCTCAGAATCCACAGACAGGAAATGCGCCGCGGGCCGGAAGACATTGTCATCAATCAGCCGGCGTTCCTCGGCGCTTAAGGTATCGCGGATATCACCATATCCCTGCACGGCATGAACGAGCCACATGGCATCGTTGAGAACTTGCCAGAACAGACGCCCGACATTCTGGTTTGCCTTTGCGGGATGATCGCCAAGTGCCGGGTAAAGATCGGCATATTCGAGCAGCATGTCACGCACAAACACCCGGTACTTTTCATCGCCGGTGATCCGGTAAAGCTGCCCGCCCTGATAAAGGGCGCGAAAATTGCGTTTATGTTGTTCGTGGGTGTAGCCGCCGCCGGGGTCTTTGGGGACGGGAACGACAATTCCATCCTTCATCATACCATCAATAAATGCGCTCGCACGGGCCATTTCTGCCCCGAACAACGGCGCATGAGCCAAGACCGCCTCGCCTGAATCGATCCGCGTATCAGACGAGACGGTCACTGGTTTTGCAGCAGCCTGGAGAGGAGAATGCGTTGCAAGCATTGCTAGCGCTGCTGCGAAAAGAACGGAGCGGCTCATTCTGCATCCCCATTCTCAAAAGTGTTGCCCATGGTGTTCGCCCGGTGATCTCCGCTGAAATTTAATTCTTCAAGGATCAGATCAGCGGTGCCAGCGAAAGCATTGCCCGTTATGGATGTTTTTGGCGTGCCAACAGTGTGAACCACACGAAACGGAGCAGAGCCGCGCACCATATTGTCCGTAAGCGCCGCGATCTGAACGCCATGAAGGTTGATCGAGCCGCCAGAACCATTCGTCGCGGCCAGCCCAACCTCGTGAAGCGAATTCTGCGCAAAAGTGACGTTTGGCCCGAAAGTGCTCTCATCGCGGCCGCCGCGATAAATGTCCGCGATAGGCCCGCCAACGCGCGCAAAGTCATTCTCAGTTATGTCGAGATATTCGACATTGTATTGTCCGTAATCATCCGTTTCTGCTGCGGCGGAAACGATTGCGCCGGTGATGTCGGAAAAGCTGCTGCGCTTTATTGAAACGCGATCTGCTAAAGTGTTCTTGCCCAAAGTGAGCACATTGAACGACTTGTTGACGGTAAGATTGCGAACAGCCACCCGATCCAGCGCAATCCGCATATTGGACTGGATCGGAAAGATGGTGGTCCTTAAAACCGAATTGCCCACCGAATCCGGTGCAAGCGATCCGTCGATTGCGACACTTTCAAGAGAAATCTCTCCGCCTTCGCGCAGCTCAAACAGCGATGGGCGAGTGAACAGAACTGAGGTTTCCTCAGAGCCAGCGCCTTTGATCGCGATAGCGGCAGAAACCGGAATGGAGCGATCAACGATGTATTTGCCAGCGCTGAGCATCAGAACATCGCCATCTTGCGCCGCGATCACCGCGTCTGCAAGCGCGTCATGCCCGGGCGCCACTTCGATTGTCCGGCCCGATGAGCCAAACGCAATGCGCTCGGCTGGCTTGGGATACCAACTTACTCCAACCTGACTCAATGCCACCACAGGCAGATCGCGCGCAGCACCGACATGGGCAAGCTCTGGATCGGTAGGGTAAAGCAAACCATTGGCCGCCCGCTCCATCGCGGCAGGTGCCTGCGTCAATGCGCCAAGCTTTTCCGTCACGCCGCCTTGGCTAACACGGTTGCCGCTGAACTTAATGCCGGACACATCGCCGTAAGCTTCAATGAAGGACACACCTTCGAGCCCGCTCATCAGATTGTTTTGGAATGTGCTGCCATTGGGCGCTGCGGAACGCTCTTCGTCTGCGCCAACATTGAATGCGACCCGGCGACTATCGACAATGGTGTTGTTTTCAATGCGCGCATTTGCCACCTCGACATAGCGATTGACGGGCGAATTGGGCACGCCGTTCATGATCGCGAGCGCGCTGGAGAATGCTTCACCGCGCAGGCCCTCCATGTAATTGCCGAGCACATGCTGGCCGCGATTGATGACGCGGATACCGCCTGTGTAATCCTCTCCGCCGCCAAGAAAGACATTGCCTTCGACCACGTTATTGTCGCCGTGACGCAGAGTCAGTGTGCCGCGCGCCTTCAGGAAAACATTGCCGCGAAAGACATTCCCGCCGGATTTTGACGATATGATCTCCACTTCGCCGCCGGTTCGGTCGAATATGTTATAGGCAACCAGCGAATTGGAATTGAACATCGAATATCGGCTGGTACCGATGCGCAGGGTTTCGCCGCCATTTGACCCAAGCACCGCGCGCGGACCGAAATAATTGTAAGCAATCTGGTGATCGTTTTCGCGGCTTTCTTCTGAATCGAGCCGAACGGCCAGCGTCACGCCCTTATTGGTTTTTCCCGACAAATGATTGTAATCAAATCGGTTGCGGTTGCCATAAATACCAACCCAATAATCGCTCTCATACCGATCAGGTTTGCTAAAGCCATCGA
Source organism: Erythrobacter sp. JB1-15 (assembly GCF_057365035.1). Taxonomy (NCBI): domain Bacteria; kingdom Pseudomonadati; phylum Pseudomonadota; class Alphaproteobacteria; order Sphingomonadales; family Erythrobacteraceae; genus Erythrobacter; species Erythrobacter sp. JB1-15. The sequence continues at coordinate 1,946,622 of NZ_CP200295.1, read as the reverse complement.
CTACGACTTGCGTGACGCGGCTATTGCTGGCCTGATTTTCTTTGGAAACGCGAAAGGCAATCACTTCCCCGCGCGGGCTGTAACCATCGCGAAACACCAGCCCAGAGACCACGATGTATTCGCCGCCGATGCGTAGGCTGGATTGACCTGTAAGGATCGTTTCGCCTGGATTTTGCGCCATGACAGTGATCGGCGCATCCGCACGCCCTTCACCCGTGATCACAAGCTCGAAATCACCCCATTCGCCGGGAGCAAGCACAATCGTATCACCCGCTGTAACACGGGCAGCAGCAGCTTCGTATTCGGATTGGTTGGAAACCAGAACGCGTTCGGCCAATGCTGAGCTTGAAGCCGCGCACACCATCGCCGACACAAGGCCGAACCTCGCTACCATCCCCTCAGTCCTCTCCACATTCAGATTGTAAGGACTATACGGCGAGTCGATTGATTGTCAATCAATCTGGCATGTTCTAATTATATAATTTGTAATACCAATCGGTCTAACCGATTTTGGCAGAGGCCAGAAAGCGTTCGCGACTTTCGGTTGCCTGCTGCTGCACTTGCTCCAGCGCCTTGCGCTCGGTCGCCTCAAGCATGTTTTCCAGCAAACGGTGGAAATGCTCCCGCATTGCCGCGCGCGCGCCAGCAGGATCGCGCGCTTTCAAGGCATCAAACACAGCCCGGTGTTCCGCGGTGCGCGTTTCCGCATCATGAACGCAAACAGCCTGATAGGTGGCCTTTACGTCAGGGATATCTTCGCGCATCCGCCACATTGATTTGATCATATGGACCATTGCGGCATTGTTGGAAGCCTCGGCAATGGTGGCATGAAATTTCTCATCAGCCTCATCCGCCTGTTCCGGCGTCCCGATACGCATTATCTCAACCAGTTTTTCAAGCTTCAGAACCGCATCATCAGATATGTTGTGCGCAGCAAGAGCAGCCGCTTCGGATTCAACCAGCAAGCGAGCTTCGGTCACTTCAAATGCGCTCGCATTGGGAAGCGCCTCACCAACTAAGGGCTTGCTATCGCTTACATAAACGCCTGACCCAGTCTTAATTTCCAGGCGTCCGATAGCCTGCAATGCAATTTCAGCCTCGCGGATTGTCACCCGGCTTACGCCCAGCTTTTCAGCGAGCTCCCGCTCACCCGGTAACCTCGTGCCAGGCGGGTAGGCACCTTCATCGATCAACTGGGCAATCTGCTCAGCCACTGATTGAAAAAGTCGCTTGCTACTCATCTGCAAAAAGGCTCCAGCTCAAGGTAATCGTAAGGCCTATACCAATTTTCCTAGACAATTGAACTGTTCAATCTGTGGTAAGGCCAGCCGCTGATTGCGCACCAAAAATGGGCAATAGCGGCTGGCGATACTTTTAACGATTGAACCTTAGAAACGCACCGTCGCGCCGAATGTGATCCGGCGATCAGGCAATCCTTGGAAGCACAGCAGCGCCCCGTCATTAACGCAGAATTGCTCAATCCGGGATTTCGTCAGGTTCACACCTTCAACGCCAAGGGCGATATTGTCGGTGAGCTCATAAACGATCGAACCGTTCAACTGACCGCGAGCGGAAGTCACAGTCGGAAAGCCCAGCGTCGAATTGAGCGAAGCACCAGCCGCCGTGTCAAGCGTGCGGAACGCATCGCGCCAAGTGTAACGTGCACGCGCCGACAATCCGTATTTCTCGTAATACAACGTCAGGTTGTAAGCGTTTTCTGAGAAATCGAGCAGCCCTTGGACCGCCTCAACTGGATCAGGAACGCTAGCATTGATCGCTTCAAAGATGTCCTGACCGCGGCCCGAGGCGGTCTGTGTCGCCTCGCCGCCGCTGAAGTCCTGATAGGTGTAGTTTGCAATGACACCAAAGCCCGATGCAAAACCAAGCGTGTCTTCAAATTGCGACAGGTCATACTGGAACGCGATCTCAATACCTGTTTGCGATGTGGTCGCGGTATCGTTCACGATGGTTTGCAGCGGGACACACAGGCCGTTGCCCGGTGTTGGCGACAGAACGTTACGGTCTGGCACGGGGTTGAAGATACCGCCGCCCTCACATGGATCTGTAATGTCGCGGAAGCCGTTGGCATCCTCAACAGCATCTTCGAGCTGAGTGACAAACAGGTTCGTGCGATCCTTGTGGAAGAACCCAATGCTCAACAGCGATGACGGCGCAAAGTACCACGAAAGCGAGGCATCGTAAGACCGCACCGTTTCTGGCGCAAGATTGGGGTTGCCCAGCGACACAGCGTTGTTTGGCCCCGTCGGGAACGACACAGACAGCGACAGATCGTCGAAGTCAGGACGATTGATATCTTCGGTGTAGCTGGCCCGGAAAAGCAGATTGTCGGCAACATCTGCGATCAGGTTTACACGCGGCAGGAACTCGCTGTAGCCGCCGCTCGAAGTCAGAGGTGAGGCGACCCCATTGGCGACTGCATTGCCGAATGAATCGATGCTTGTATCAACCCAGCGCGCACCAATGTTGCCGCGGATTGGGCCAGTTTCGAAATTGACCTGACCGTATAGAGCATGGGTTTGCTCCTCAACGCGGAATGACGCGCTCAGATTGCCCGATGCATTTGGATCAAGGTCATTGAGCAAACGGCCACCGCCAGCAATCGCTGCCATGCCACCCGGCGTTGCGTCCAATGCGGCCTGCAACTGCGCAAACACTTCGTCGCGGTTGGAGAAAGCCTGATTTGGATCGATCACGACGAAGTTACGGAACGCAAGTTCGCGGCCATCAAAAGCACCAAAATTGTCTGGCCCTTGAACAATCAGACCGCCCAGATCAGCACCGCTGGGGCTGTTCGCAATTGCGCCTGTACCAAAGGTGGAGCGCAGCTGATTAAATTCAGTTGAGCTGTCATTGTAGCGGTAACCGACATCAACAGATGTAATGAAATCAAAGGTATCTTCCAGATCAAGCGAGGTGTCGATCCGGAAAGCGTCTTCTTTGTTCTCAGTGGTGTTGTTGCTGTTCGTCACCGCATCCAGCACCGTGTTTGCCGGGTTAAGCAAATCGGCAACGGTGGGCGCAAAAGGCAGAATCGAAATCAACACCGAAAGTCAGCGAGCCGCCCGTCAGATCATAAATAAACGGCACGCTGTTATCATTGCTGGACCCATCCAGCGGAGTAAGCGGGTTCGGGTTGATAAAGTTGAGCGTGGTGCTGAGGTTCGGGTTGGATGTGTCCGAAGTGGAACGTGACAGCTCAACGCGAGTGGTTAGCTTTCCTGTTTCGAACTCGGTGCCCAAACGATACACTTCGCTAGTGGTTAGCCGCGCGCCAGTATCGCTGGAAAAACGAAGGTTTGGATCATCATCATCCTGAGCAAGGTTGGGCTGAATCGTCCCGGTCAGCGCCGCTTCGATGCTTCCCAATGCCAACCCATCAAGCGAGCCAAAGTTGACGGTTTCAAACGTGTCAGGAACATTAACCCGGTCGACCGCGCTGACGCCTGAACCCTGAATGCGTGAGCTGTCCTGACGACGTTCTTGGTCGTTGTAGATCACATCGAGGAAGAACATCAGGCTGTCGCTGGGCGCCCATTCCAAAGACCCCGCAAGGTTGATTGTGTCGTATTCGAAATTCTCGCGTTCCTGGTTGAGGAACTGGATATTTAGAAACGGATTGGCAGGGCCTGGGAGACCAGCTGCCGTCACTGAATCGTTGGCGTTAATCAGGTTATCGCGGTCAACACGCGGGCGGAAACTGGTTGCCTCTTGCTCGGTGTAGCTACCACTGACCACAAGACCAATTTCGCCGCCGCCAGTTTGCCAAACATTGCCGAAACTGGCGGAAATGCGCGGCTTCACGCTTTCAGACAGCTCGCTATACTCACCCTGCACACGCACAGCGATAATGGGGTCAGTGATATCAAGCGGACGAATTGTGCGAAGATTAACGGTACCGCCAACCGATCCCTCAAGTGTGGCGGCAGTTGGAGCCTTGATAACTTCTACCGAACCAATGATGGCAGGGTTAATGTCTTCGAAGCTGATGCCGCCGCGACCGGTGCCTGCCGACACGGTTTTAACGCCATTGATAAGCACTTGGTTGTCATTCGTACCACGGATTTGAACCCCAGTACCAACGCCAGCGGTTCTGGTGATCTGCACGCCTGTGACGTTCTCAAGCACCTCGGCAAGGTTCTGGTCAGGCAACTTACCAATGTCTTCTGCCTGAATAACTTCAATCAGGCTGTCTGCGTTACGCTGTTCGTTCAGAGCGCTTTGCAAAGAACTGCGAATGCCGGTGACGATGATCGTATTGTCTTCATCGCCGCCATCAACAGAGGCTCCCGATTGCTCATCCTGAGCAAATGCCGCGCCCGGTATCAGGGCAATGGCTGAACCAACCAACATTCCAGTGATAATACGGTGTTTGCGCGAATACCCCCGCGACGGCGTAAGCCGATTGCCCATCATTCCTCTCCCATGTGATTCTGTAATTATTGTTTGATGGGATAGATTGGCATTATTTTTTGTCAACCCAATTTGTAGACCTATCGAGATAAGTCTGTAATACCAATTTGGCATGCGAGGTTGAGGTTGTGGCTTTTGAGCCCGGTGGTGCCGTCAGAAAAAAGCAAAAAGGGGTGCTGTCAGTCAGAATCGCAACAAACGTCTCGCTCGCGCAAGTTTCCCTTCCTCGCCTCGTATTAAGGCCATGAGTTTTGTCACCTAACCTATGCGGCTTAGCGGATGGCCTTTTACGATTTTCTATCGGTCCGTTGGCGGTCAGAATTGAAGTGATTGTGGACGTTGGCGTGGGCTGAGGCGAAGCTCTGCCGCGACTACATCTGTCAAAGCCTGAGCCTCGACCGCTCTCTTCTTCGGAACAGTAAGTGCGAGGCCTCCGCCCGATCGTTCTTGCAGCGCACCGGACTAACCACCTGCCTCAACTCCCAATTTCGTCCATCGGCCGATGGCGCAAACTGTAATGTAAGTTGACGGTCTGCATTTGCTTGGCTCGCTTTTGGAATCGGACGTTTAGCTCGCGGCACAAAGGCAGGTCGGCCCCCGACCACACACATGCGTCGATGCGCTTCATTCATAGACAGCTCTGGACGAATGAAGAAAAATCTATGGCCGAACAATTTCAAACCAGAATTCCGGCTCCTCAATCAGCCGGAAGAAGCCGAAAACCGTCGCAGCGTCACCAGTGACAGATGCGCTGCCTTCGCCAAGGAGCGCGGGAAGTGTTTTCTGCTTAGTGTTGAGCGCAACCAAGGCCTCGCTTGTGATCTGCAAAGTCGGCGCGTCAGCGTCACTGTGTCCCATCCGGTAATGCAAAGTCCCATTGCTTACGAACAGCAGCGCATGCTCACCTGTATCCCCGACACGAAAGTTGAAAGTCCGATCCTGCTTTGCAGCCTCAGGCCCATTCAGTCGCACGCCAAGGAACTCAAAAAACAGATCCAGTGGCAAAGCACGGATCGTGTCGGCCGAGGCGGTGGTTGTTGCTGGTAGATCCGCAACTCCATCGCGCAGCTCTTTGGCACCCGTCAGATAGAAATTGCGCCATGGCCCGCTTTCTGCCTGGTAGGCGAGCTGCGTGTAGACTTCCGCTAAGAGCTCGGCGGCCTCTGTATTATCGGGCTCTGCAAAAACCAGATGATTGAGAGCCGTTGCAGTGTAACGCAATTCACCATTGGCAAAGTCGGCGCGCGCCTTGGCAATTACAGCTGCAGCCCCGCCCGCATATTCCACAAATTTACGTCCAGCCTCAGCAGGCGGCACCGGATCAAGATTGGCTGGATTGCCGTCAAAATAGCCGAGATAGAGCTGGTATTGCGCCTTTACGTTGTGACTGACCGAACCGTAATAGCCGCGATTGGGAAACTGGCTCGCCAGACCTTCGGGGAGGCTTAGCATTTCCGGAATTTCGTGGATCGTGTGCCCCTGATTGGCAAGGCGCAGCGTTTGATCATGAATATAGCGGTAAAGATCGCGCTGGCCTGACCAGAATTCTAAGATCTCTTCATTCCCCCAAGTGGGCCAATGGTGGGAGCCAAATGAAATGTCGGTTTTATCGCCATAAGTGTAGACTACTTGGTCGATATATTTGCTCCAACTCAGCCCATCGCGCACTTTTGCACCCCTCGGAGTGTAGAGGTTGTGCAAAGTGCGATTGATGATTTCCGCCTGACAAAATGCTTTGAATTGAGGGAGGTAGAACATAAACTCGGTTGGCGCTTCTGCGCCGCGAGTAAGCATGAACTCAAACTCGATGCCATCGATTTCCATCGTCTGGACAGATTGATCGATAATGTGGGTAGGCGCGATCATACCCGCAGAACCTCTGGAGATACCGGGGCCAAGACCAACGCCGATCTGCGCCTGTGCTGAACGAGGAAGAAGCGAGCCGAACATATAGGATGCACGCCGCGCCATTGCGTTACCGGCAAGAATATTCTCGCTGACAGTTTCCCGCACAAACCCTTCAGGCGCAATGACTTTTACGCCATTGGCAACATCATCATCGCTAATAATCCCGCGAACGCCGCCATAATGATCAATGTGAGAATGAGTAAAAAGAACCGCGACGATCGGGTGCTTGCCAAGCTCTTGCTCGACCAATGCGAGAGCGCGTGCGGCCGTTTCCTTTGTGATCAGCGGGTCAACCACAATCCAACCGGTTTCCCCGCGGATGAACGTGACATTGGCCAGATCATATCCGCGCACCTGGTAAATGCCTTCAGTAACTTCAAACAGGCCATGAATAGCATTAAGCTGCCCCTGCCTCCAAAGCAGCGGATTGGCTGTGCCGGGAGCCTCTCCCTGCATGAAATCATAGGCTGCGTAGTCATAGACCACGCTGCCATCTTCGGCGGTGATTTTGCCTTCGGGAAATGTCGCGATGAAACCGCGTTGAGCGGCTTCAAAATCGGCTCGATCCGTAAAATCAGGCATAGACTGAGATTGCTGAGAGGCGGTCTCTTGAGCAAAGGTCGGTGCGATTAGGCTGGCGGAGCAAGCGAAAGCCAATGTCAAACTTCTAAGGCGCATATTTTATTCCTCTCGTTCAGCCAGCGGCTTTATTGTCTTCTTTGATCATATCGGCAGCTTTCTCTGCGATCATGATAGCCGGAGCATTGGTGTTGCCTGAAATCAGATTGGGCATGATTGAGGCATCAACCACGCGCAGTCCCTCAATCCCATGGACCTTAAGGCGGGGGTCGACCACGGCCATGGGATCGCGGCCCATTTTGCATGTGCCCACCGGGTGATACTGTGTATCAGCGCGGGCTCTGATATCGGCACGCAGCTCTGCTTCATCTTCCTTATCACTGGCATAGAAGGGCTTACCCCGAACGTCATCAAACGCCTTGGATTGCACAATCTGCTGAGCGAGCTTCGCGCCCTTCACCAGCTTTTCCATATCACGCTCATCTTCGAGGAACGCAGGGTCAATCGCCGGCGGAGAAGCGGGGTCGGCATCATTTAGCCATAGCGAGCCACGACTTTTGGGACGAATGACTGTGATATGGAGGCTAAATCCGTGCCCCATATGCAGCTTGCGGCCATGGTCATCCACCACCGCGCGGACCAATACAAATTGGATGTCAGGCGATGGTTCTGTGCGGTCTACATATACAAAACCGCCGCCTTCTGCGAAGTTGGAGGAAAGCATGCCTTTGCGCTCGCGCCGATAGCGAAGAATATCACGAAGCAGACGTATCGAACCGCCCGCTGACACGCCCAGATTGTCTTTAAGCTTTGAATCCCAACTCAGCACATAATCGGGGTGATCTTGCAAATTCTCACCCACACCCGGCAGATCATGCAATTGGGCAATGCGGTGCGGTTCGAGCTTATCCTTGGGCCCAATGCCAGAAAGCAGCATCAATTGCGGAGAGCCGAATGCGCCTGCGCTCAATATCACCTCACGCCGGGCCATAAGCTCTTTGCTTTTCTTCCCATCGCGGTAACGCACGCCAACGGCGCGCTTGCCATCCACAATCAACTTTTCGGCATGGGCTCCTGTGACAACCGTAAGGTTGTCGCGCTCAGTTATCGGATCAAGAAAAGCACGCGCGGTCGACCAGCGCTCGCCATTTTTGTGAGTCACATCATATAGACCAACCCCTTCCTGCGATGCGCCATTAAAGTCCGAATTTCGCGGGATTTGCATCTCTGAACAGGCATTTAAGAACCGTCCATTGATTGAGCCCGGTGAACGCAAGGCTGCGACATTAAGCTCACCGCCCGTGCCGTGAAAATCATCGCCGCCGCCTTCGAAATGCTCGCTCTTTTTGAAGTATGGGAGGACATCATCATAACTCCACCCTTCATTGCCCAATCGCGCCCATGCATTGTAATCTTCTGCGTCTCCGCGGATGTAAATCATGGCATTGAGAGCAGAGCTGCCACCCAAAACCTTTCCGCGCGGCTGATATCCTTTGCGACCATTCAGACCTTTTTGCGGAACAGTTTCAAACGCCCAATTGCGTTTTCTGGTGACCATGTTCCAGATCAAGGCACCAGGTACCCAGACAGACCAATGTTTATGCGTGCCGCCCGCCTCCAAGAGGCAGACCGAGACATCCGGATCTTCGCTGAGCCGATTTGCCAAAGTGCACCCAGCGCTCCCCGCGCCTACGATTACATAGTCAAATGTCATGCGTTGCCTTTCAGACCCAGACGCAGGATAAGAGCATTCCTCGGTTGGTTGCGACAGCGAAAGTGGCAACTCGTCCAAATCGGCCGTTGAAGGCCGAAATCCAATTCAGCGTTCGCTGGGCATCCTCACTCTCCGTGAAGACCTCTACCCTGATCAACACGCAATTTCTTTGCAATTGGCGAAATTTATTTTGCAATTGACGAAACCGGTTTAGGGGCGGTCTCTATGAACCAAAAGGCCGTCAATCCGATGTTCAGCGGCGTAGTGCCTTCCGGCGATTTCAAGCGCGCGGAAGGGTTTAAGGGTCTGCGCGAAGTCATAAGACTTCACGGAGGCGACCCCGCCACCTTGCTTTCTGCGTTTGGCCTGCAATCAGAGATGTTCGACCATGCGGACACGTATGTAAATTATCCCGCTGTCGTTGAATTGATGGAGCACTGCGCCAAAAGCCTAAATGCGCCGTATCTTGGATTGGAAATAGGGCAAACGCATACGATCGAAGTTCTGGGCAAGATGACTGTGCTTTTATCAGCGTGCCGAACAGCTGAAGAAGCGCTCAGGAATGTTGGCAAGTATATGTATGTCCATTCCCCGGGCGGTGTGGTTGCGCTCAACCACGAGCACGGCGGCCTTGCCTCCCTCTCCTACCAAATCAAGAACCCCGGTTTGATCGCTCATAGACAGATCAACGAGATGAGTATGGCGACTTCAATGCGGGTGCTTCAGGGACTTCTTGGACAGCAATTGAAGCTTACACAGGTGCATTTCACCCATCCTAAGCCAAGCTGCAGTGATCAACCCGTCAGAGAGTTTTTTGATGCTCCGATCCTCTACGAACAAGAAGTAGACGCGCTGTTTTTCGCTTCTCATCTGCTCGCAAATCCCGTCTTGCTCGATTCCGCCTCAGTCATTCACTTCGCTCAGCAATCTCTTGACGTTCTCGCCCCGCAAGCACCAAGCGACTTGGTTTGGCATTTGCAAAACTTGATCTTGCAATTGCTGCCGCTGGGTTTGTGCACTCTGAAATCCCTGGCCCATCAGTTCGGTATGAGCGAGCGCAATTTACAACTGAAGCTGAAAGAGCAAGGAACCGATTTCAGGAGCTTACTGCAACAGCAAAGAGAGCTGTTAGCGAGGCAATATGTTGGCGCTACCGCCAAACCCATTTCTCACATCGCAAGCCTGCTTGGATATTCAGATCAAGCTGTTTTTACGCGCGCATTCAAAGCATGGACAGGGAATTCACCAGCGCAATTCCGACGCTCCGCTTTAATATGCGCCTAGAACCCCTGCTTTTGACGGACTCCTCTGATTGCCTGCCTGCCAAAGGGTGATGTCAGCTCAATGCGTACTCGTCTACGCTAGCATAGGCCGCCTTCCCATTTGGGGGCGAACCTCAATGTCAAGATCGCGCATTGCTGAAGGGTGCGACTTGAGGCCGTCAGTGACCACTTCGGAAGGGGTTTTCATGCCATTTCAGCGCCTTCTAGAAAAATCTAAAAGCTGCTGATTTGTCTCGTTTCTTGGTGACGTATCTACCGAGAACCTCGGCTTACTGATCGGCCGCTTGCACGAGGGAATGGGTCTAGCCGTTTATTTTCGCGAACATATCATCCAGGCACCAACGCCCTTGCCTAGAGCGGCGTATCCTGCTGATTCGCTGTTGTTCGATATCTGCCGCATCAGGATGCGAACTACCAATGGCAGCATCAATCTTTGAGAACAGGGCCTGCAATTGGGCCGCGAGCAGAAGGTCAGCCTTAGCCATTAACCCATTCAAGACCGGACGGTCTGCAATCGGCTCATGGTGGGAGCACCGGCTATAGCCGAATTCTTGGGACGGAAAGCAAAGTCCAAATCATCAGGCTTTACCCACGGCTCAAATACGTAGAGGGTGCGCTCAGCAATGGAATGCTGCGTGGTGACAGCGCCGAGAGCCACTCGGCCTGATATCGACGAATGCTGTTTGGGAGAAATTGATGGCCGAAGCGACTATGCACGCACAGACTGGCGCTGCGCCAGCGTCCGAGGGTTTCGGTTCGCCAGGCTACCGCGCCTATGTCCTGATCGCGCTGCTCATCGTTTATATCTTCAATTTCATCGACCGCACGATCATCAATATCCTGACGGAGCCGATCAAGCTTACTTTTGGGCTGGAAGATTGGCAGATGGGCTTGCTTGGTGGGCCAGCTTTTGCAGTGCTTTATACCTTTATCGGCATCCCAATCGCGCGCGGCGCTGAACGGTATAACCGTGTGCTGATCATCGCATCTGCCGTCGCGGTGTGGAGCTTGTTCACGGCTCTGTGCGGGTTTGCGATGTCATTTATGATGCTGTTTCTGTTTAGAATTGGGGTCAGCATCGGGGAGGCAGGATGCACACCGCCTGCCCAATCTCTCATTGCGGACTATTTCGCTCCGACCCGGCGTGCAACAGCAGTCTCCGTCTACGCTTTGGGCGTGCCGCTGGGCGGAATGCTCGCCTCGGTTTTTGGCGGTCAGCTTGCAGGACTAGAAGGCTCACAAGTCGGGGCTTGGGTAAACGCAATAGGCCTTGGTTTTCTGTTCGGAGACCTCGATTGGTCCCAAGTGGAAGGCTGGCGGGTCGCATTTGTCGTATGCGGTGTGCCAGGTCTGCTCTTGTCGCTGATTGTATGGCGTTCAATTAAAGAGCCACCGCGTGGCTACACCGATCCCGCTGCGCTTCAGGGGCTTGAGAAAGCAAGCTTTAGGGAGGCTTTGGCTGTTTTGGCCAAAAAACCAGCCTATCGCCACATCGTATTCGGCGCGACGCTTGCTTCATTCGTCGGTTATGGCGTGGGCCAATTCACCACATCGTTCTTGCTGCGCACCCACGGCCTTACAATCCAGGACGCTTCACTGCTTTACGGGGTTGTGCTAGGCCTGATGGCGGCGATTGGCGTGTTCAGTTCAGGATGGCTAGCTGACAGGATATCCAAAAAACATCCCAATGCGCTCTCGTGGTTGCCTGCTATTGGCATGGGGCTTTCCGTGCCGCTCTACGCATTTGGTTTTCTTATGCCCAATCTGTGGTTGGCAGTGCCGTCTTTGATGATTGCCGCGATGATCCACTATTTCTACCTTGGGCCAATGTATGCTGTATCAGGCGGAGTAGTTGACAGCAGGATGCGCGCAACATCGGTTGCGATCACTTTGTTTGTGGTCAATTTGCTCGGCTACGGCCTTGGCCCGCCTGTCATCGGCGTGCTCTCGACATATTTGAAAACGATGTTCCTCGATGGGCAAGCGCTTGGGCTTACGCTTGAGACGTGCAAGCCGCTGCTTTCGCTTGGGGCTGAGGCAAAGACGGCGCTCGGCGGTACACAGCTGGAAGCCATGAAAGCCTGCTCCAGCGCGGAGGCACGCGGACTTCAGTGGTCCATTGTCATTTTCAGCTGCATTTATGGCTGGGCAGCGTTGCATTACCTGCTTGCGGGCAGAACGCTTCAGCGCGACATGGTCGTATCATCCGCATCTTGATGGACCCATTGGCTATCTAAGCTGACGGTGGGCGATTTTGCCCAAGCGCCCATTCATGCGGGAGGCTTTTGGCCAGCGCTCTTTCTGAGAGGGCCTCAGCGGCCGGGGAGGCGGCGCACCTATTCACGATCCTGGCGGTCAACCAGTGCCAAAAATGGGAAAGGTGGCCGGTATATTAGCCGACCACCCATTCAGCCCCTGCGGAGATTTGAGCCGAGATCAGAACTGAGTACGGACCGTCACACCATATGTGCGCGGATCTTCAAGAAAGGCACCGCGTGAACGCGCCCCGGCAACCCCGCGTAGCGGCGTGTTGAACGTGACGTTGCGGGTTTGCTCGTTGAAGATATTGTTACCCCAGAACTCAATGGTGAAGATCTCGCTTGGCGTGGTGAAACCGACCCGTGCGTTGGCTTTGACATTCGCACCTTGAATATCAAACGGCAGCAGAATGTCCGACCCCACTTCGGTCGCTTGCGTGCTGGTCCGGCGGGAAGATTCATAGCGCAAGTTGAAACTCGCTGCCATTCCCCAACCGGAATCGGTGATGAGGCTTTCATAAACCATGCCCGCATTCATCACGAACCGAGGTGCGTTCGTCAGATCGTTTCCGCACAGATTTGCCGCCTGTGGCAACGGATTTGGATCGCCAGCAACACAATCGGTTGGATAGCGCGCGTCCGAGTAGGTCATAGCTGTGTTGATCGCGATCTCATCGCTTGCCTGCATCTGGAATTCCAGCTCGGCCCCGGTGCTCTTTGCAGATGGCACGTTAAAGGTTTGGAAGGCGACGCCGGTAAACTCAAGCACCTGAAAGTTGCTGAGGTCTTGATGGAAGACAGCCAGGTTTGCGGTCGCCCGGCCATCAAACATGGTCGCTTTAAGACCAAATTCATACGCATCAATCGTTTCAGAAGCGAAACGTGGATCGAGCCCGCCGACACTGGCAGATGCATCAAGGTTGTAGCCACCCGATTTATAGCCGTGGGTAAAACTCAGATAGGTGTTCACGTCTGGCGACGCTTCCCATGCGATTTTACCAGTGTAGATAAGCTCGTCATCGTCGAATTGGTCAAATGCGCCGCCTTGTGCGCCATTACCAAAGGTTAGCGGCAATCCAACAGCGCCCGGTACATCAGCCGGAACCGCGAAGACAAAGCACAATAGACCGTTGAGCCCTGTCGCACCGAAGGCTGGATTGGTTACCGAGCAGGGCTCGTTCTGAGCCGCTAGCTGAGTGAAGGCGCCTCTTTTCTTGTCGTCGGTATATCGAAGGCCAGCTGTAAGGCTGAGCGTATCGGTGATGTTGAAGGTGTTATGCGTGAAGATTGACCAGCTTTCTGCATCTTGCGTGAAGACGTTTTGCGCAAAAGCGCCGGTAAAATCGACATCGGTGAGCGCATTCGGATTGCCCGCAAGCCCCCTGTGGCAATAAAGGCCAGCGTATCCACGCTAGGCTGTCCGATAGCTGTCAGGAACGAATTGATGTATGCCTCATAATCCGGACCGAGCCCAAGGCTGCCTTCGGGATTTGTAGAGATTTGCTCATCGGCGTAGTACAGACCAACCAACCAGTCCAAGCCGCCGTCAAAAGCTTCACCTTGCAAGCGAAGCTCATGCGTGATGGTTTCGACCTCGGTGAGATTTGGAATGTTATTTGGATTGTTGAAAATGGAATCGCCAGTGCCGACCGAAAAGACAGCCAAACCGATATAGTCGGTACTACGCGCCGTGAAGGCGTCAAAATCACGGTAAGATCCGATATAGGTCAGCGACGCATTGTCGCTGAGATCCCAGTTCAATTCTGCAGAAAAGCCCAAGTTGTCATAGCCGTTTGCGAGGTCGCTTGTCGTGTTGTTCAAGCGGTCGAAATATATGCTTCCTTGGTTGTCCGGGCTTCCAATGAAAGGTGCCCCGCCATCAGCCGGAAGGCCATTGGCCAAGAACGCAGCCCCGCTGGCGAACAATTCGGATTCGCGAACAAGCACAGCAGCGCAACAACTTTCATCGGCGCTTGCAAAATCGGCAATAAAGCGCAGGCTGACATCAGCCGAAGGCTCCCAGTAAACCTGTCCGCGAAGCGAGTAACGGTCGCGGTTGTTCTGGTCCTCGCCCAGCTGGTTGGTGAGCAAGCCATCGCGCCTGCGATAAGCACCCGACACGCGGACCCCAAGGGAGTTTTCTACAAGTGGAAGGCTGACACCCGCCTGCACGTTCATGAAGTCGAAGTTACCGTAGCTGGCATTGGCGAAACCTTCGATCGCATCAAGCGCGGGCCTCTTTGTAGTGATGTTCAGCGCACCGGCCGAAGTGTTCCTGCCAAACAGGGTGCCTTGCGGCCCGCGTAGGATCTCAACCCGTTCAACATCGACGAGATCGCCTAGTGCCGCGCCTGGACGCGATAGATAAACACCATCAAGAAAGACCCCGACAGCGCTTTCCAAACCAATGTTGTTACCAGTGGTGCCGACACCGCGGATACGGATCGTTGTACCACCGGTTTCTGTATCGGATGAGTTTAAATTGAAACTCGGCGATACAGCTGCCAAGCCCCGAACATCCGCAATCCCCTGGCGGTCCAAGTCTTCGGTGCTGACGGCAGTAACAGCGAGCGGAATTTCCTGAAGGTTTTCCGCACGGCGGGTAGCCGTCACGATAATTACGCTATCATTCTCGTCCGGCGCTTCCAGCGCGTCCGCTCCCTGCGCGAATGCCGGTGCGGTGAACGAACTGCAGGCCATTAGGCCAGCAGCGTATGCTGCTAACTTGCGTGTCATAAATTTTCCCCTCTCCAACTCCGCTCGACTTTTTGCCGATGCGAAACTCCATCTTGATGAGCGCATATTCAGGGCTCAAGGGGGTAGTTGTATAACCATTATCATTTGACTAGCAAGTGACCCTACGTCTCTCCGGGGTTAGGAGACACTTGGCTTGGGACGGCAGATTTAGGCTTTTCATCGGGCTGGGAGGCCGTCTAGGGTATGTGCTCAGCCGTTTAACACGGGTTGATATGGCCTCCCCGTCTCGCCTTCATCTAAAGTCCGGATGTTTACCCATTGCTTGCCTCGGGGGAATGGCGAGATCATTTTCTGGCGAGCGACCTGCCCGTCGATAGATTGCTCAGCACCTATAGGTTGGACCAGATCAACAAGGCTGTAGCGGATCAGCATTCAGGCAAATGCATCAAGCCAATCCTATCTTTCGAATAGCTGCACGAGCCAGCCATATTCCTCTCAAGCGGGGGCCAGCGCTTTCTTAATTGCCGCGAGCGCAGCTTGAGTCACTGACTGCAAATCCCCTGCCGGCTCAAGCAGAGATTGCATGACGACGCCGAGCATCAGACTGCCCACTACAGTGGCAGCCACCTCGGGGAGCAAGGCGGTGTCGATATTGCCTTCGTTTTGTCCCTGTTCGATAAGCTGCGTCAGATCATTCCTGGTGAGACTATGACTGTTGAAAAAGAACTCCTGACGCTCGCGCCGATTGGCTAGGGCGTCTGCAAACAACATAAAATGCGCGTTGATCTGATTGTCATGGAGTATTCGCTGGAACAGCGAGTCCACATAGTTTTCGATCTTTTGCAGCGCGCTGTCATCTGATTTGAGGCAGGCAACAAATTCCACTCGTCCTGTCTCAGCAATGTCTTCCAACAAAGCCGAAACGAATTTCTCTTTTGATCCGTATTTTTGCGTGACCAGGCTGCGGCTATATCCGGATATCTCCCCAATCCGCTCGAACGTAACAGCCTGATATCCCTCGGTAACGGTGATTAGAGCGCCCGCATCCTTAAGCGCTTTATCGGACCGCTTCCGGCGCAAGCTTTGCGGTTCTCGTTTCTTCAACTCAATCCTTTCCTGCGGCGCCATGTTGCAACGCTGCTCGCTTAGAGGGCGACCACTAGCTTGGTAGCAATCGTCATTGCAAATTCAGACACCCGTTTCGGCGTTGCCATCTTGCATAAATGCGCCATCTGACCTCAGATAATAGTTGATTAACTAGCAATCGAAATCTAGGTTGTTAGCGCACAGATCAAGAAGTGAATGGAGAGGCTCATGTCATCTGAATTGCCCGCAGAACTAGCAGCGGCGATTGTTGATCCAGCCAACTACGCAGATCCGCCGAAAATCAACGCTGCATTTGCCGAGATACGCCGAGACTATCCATTCGCAAAAGCCAAGGTCGAAGGCTTTGATCCATTCTGGGTGGCATCCAAACATGCTGATGTGATCGCGATCGAAACACAGCCAGATATCTTTCTGAATGGTGCCGGCTCGAACAATCTGACGGATAGCTCAAGCGTCGCTATGGTGAAAGCGGCTACAGGTGAGAACAACCTGATCCGCTCCTTGGTCACCGTTGACGGTGCCGAACACAACGCCCTGCGAAAAATAGCTTTTCCTGCCTTTACGCCGAAAGCCCTGAAAACACTGGAAGTGGATATCCAGGATATCGCCCGGGAATATATCGACAAGTTCATCGAGAAGGCTCCCCATAGCGATTTCGTTGCCGATATTGCTCTGGGCTATCCGCTTCGCGTCGTGATGAGTTTACTGGGCGTTCCAGCAGAAGACGAACCCTTCATGCTTAGGCTAACTCAGGAGATGTTCGGCGCTTCCGACCCGGATTTGAACCGGTCAAAAACAGAAGTCACAGCCGAGCAACGGCTGGTAGCTCTCACGGCAGTGATGAACGAGCTGGAGGGCTATTTCGGCAAGGTCACCAAAGAGGCACGCGAGCGGCCCACCGAAGGACTTAACAGTCTGATCGCCAATGCCGTGATTGACGGTGAATATCTCAACCATCGCCAATTGATGGGCTACTACATCATCGCCGCGACCGCAGGGCATGATACAACATCGAATACTATATCCGCCGCTATGTGGGCCTTGGCCGAACGGCCCGAGTTGTTGGCCGAACTGCAAACGCACCCCGATCGTATTGACGGTTTCGTCGAAGAAACAATTCGCTGGGCCAGCGCAGTCAAGACCTTCATGAGAACCGCTGTCGAAGATGCCGAGATTGCGGGCAAGCAGGTGAAGGCGGGAGACTGGATCTTGCTGTCCTATCACAGTGCTGCCCAGGATGAAGACGTCTATCCTGATCCGTTCAAGTTCGACATCACCCGTCCGCGGCGCAGCCAGATTGCATTTGGCATAGGCCCGCACGTTTGCATCGGCCAGCATCTTGCCCGGATGGAAATGCGCGTTCTTTGGGAAGAGCTGCTGCCGAAGCTGACTTCAGTCAAACTGGCTGGCGAGCCCAAGCTATTCAAATCCAACTTCGTCGTCGGGCCGAAAACTCTGCCTATTGAATTTTCGGTCGAATAGGTTCGAAACGAGGGTTTATCAAACATCCCTACATTAACGGCCGGAGCACGTCGGACAAGCCCGCCGTCATCATGGGCAATTCCGGTCAGGTGATTACGTACGGCGAGTTGAACATGCGCTCCAACCAGGGTGCGCACCTCTTCCGTTCGTGCGGCTTGGAAATCGGAGACGTTGTCGCGGTAATGCTCGACAACGAACCCAGCTATTTCGAACTGGCATGGGCAGCACAGCGAGCCGGTCTCTATTTCGTTGGAATTTCTTCGCGCCTGAAATCAGACGAAGTAAACTACATTCTCAAAGACAGTGGGGCCAGAATTCTGGTCACAGATTCTGCCAAGTTGTCGATACTAGAAAACCTCTCTGATCATGTGACCGTCTATTTGATCGATGGGGCGGATGACACCCGACCAAACTGGTTTGCAGAGACTGAGAATTTGAGCACTGCGCTGGCCGATGACAGTGCAACGGCTGGCCGGATTCTGGTCGAGTATTCCGCGGGAACCGAAGGCAACGGCATGACCATTAACGATTCCGAAAACTGGCTGAAAAAGCAGGGCTCTGTCGGACAGGCGATCCTGGGCACATTGCGTACCGTTGATGAGGAAGGCCGCGTATTGGGGCGGAATGAAGAAGGCCTGATCTACTACGAAGGCGGCCCCGAGTTCGCCCACCACAATGATCCCGAAAAAATGGCTGAAGCCCATGACTAACTTTGCACAGCAATCCAAGCAGGACCACCTAAGCACCAAGCGATGATCTTAGACTTAACAAATCGCACTGTGATGTTGAGCGGGGCCTCGTCTGGCATCGGCGCGCATCTCGCCCGCGTCCTTGCCAAAGCGGGGGCCAAGGTAGTTCTCGGTGCTCGCAGAGCTGACAGAACCGAGGCGCTTGCCAGTGAACTGGAGGAGGCTGGCGGCAAGGCGTTGGCGGTCGCTCTCGACGTGACTGACGAGGCATCTGTTGTTGCGGCTTACGACACCGCTGAGGCCGCGTTCGGCACTGTGGACACGGTTATCGCAAATGCGGGAACAGCTGCGAATGGTCGTTCAACCGATGTGCCTATTGAAGGCCTCCGAACGGTTCTCGATACCAATTTTCTGGGCGTCTATTTGCTTGCCCGCGAGGGCGCAAAGCGGATGATTGCCGCCAATTCTTCCGATGCGAGCCAGGGGCGGATAGTGCTGATCGGGTCGATTACCGCGCAAATGAATGCACCGGGTGATGCTGCCTACGCCGCGAGTAAAGCAGGCGTGGCGCATCTAGGCCGGCTTTTCGCCCGTGAATGGGTGCGCAAAGGCATAAACGTCAACACTATCCAGCCCGGATACATTCGCACTGAAATCATGGACGATTGGTTCGACACTGAGGGCGGTGAGAGGCAAATTGCCGGTTGGCATCGCAGACGGTTGATGGACATCGATGCGCTCGATGATCTGACGCTGTACCTGTGCTCAGACGCGTCCCCCACGTCACCGGAGGCACGTTTACCGTGGACGACGGACAATCGCTTTGACCAGTGACTCAATCTTTGAAAGTCAGAATAAAGAACTTCATTCAGGACGAAAATGGCAATCTTATCAATGATTCTGTGTTTGGTTGGGACGAACCTGAGGAACGTTGGTGGGATGAGCCGCTGGTTGGTCTGAGTTCTCCAGTGGCATTGTCAGCGCGCTATGAACAGGAGGCGTTTTGGGTCAACAAAAGCGGGCCCAGATCTGTGGCGCAAAATCAGCATCTAAAGTCTGTTCAATTTGGATCATTCTTTGAAACCAAGACAAAATTTCGATCGATGATCATTGTTCCAATCCATCAGCCATTCGGACGAATTGGCGTAGTTTGCTTTTTTCCGACTGCCAAAGAGCAAGCGAACCTGGACAACGAGTTCCGCCTCCACTCACACTTTCTTTCGATCCTAGGTTGCCGTTTTGTAAAGAATTTTCGGTTTCTCGACGATGTCTCAGGTTGGATGCCTGAAAATTGCACATTGACCCGTCGCCAAGTCCAATGCCTGCATTGGGCGTCGCTGGGCAAGACCGACAAGGAGGTGAGTGATATCATCTCGCTCAGCCATGCCGCCGTTCGCTATCACCTCTCCCAGGCGATAAATCGACTGGGATGCGTCAATAGAATCCAAGCGGTGTTCAGAGCCGGGCAACTCGGCTTCATCGGAGCAGTTCACTGAGTACCATTGCTTGGATTATTCACGGTCGGGTAGTCGGCAAAGTGATGCGTTGCCGTCGTTCGCGACGGTACAGTCAATCCCGATCCGGGCATTTGCCGATACAATTATCGCCATGTTATTCGGACCAAGCAGAGAGGACCAAATAGTGCGAAAACTGATCAAGGGCTTAGGCGTGCTGGTGACCACGATCGTGGTGCTCGCACTGCTTGGTATCGGCGGCCTTTGGCTTTCTTCCACTATGCAGTCCCGGTCCAACTTAGCCCAGCTTGGCGAGCGTGCACCGGACCTCGCGGTCGACGGATTCTCATTCCGCGATCTCAACAAAAATGGCGAACTCGACGCCTATGAAGACACACGAGATCTCCGTAGATGACCGGGTCGAAGATTTGCTGAGCCAAATGACGCTTGAGGAAAAAGCAGGCGCCATGTTCATTAACTTCACGACGGTCAGCTCCGATGGCGAACTTTCCGAAAGCCTCAGTTTTTCGGACCCGCAAAGCCTCGTTTTCTCTAAGAACAGCGAACTCCTCGTCGCCAAGAAAATGAACCATTTCAGCCTTGCCGTCCCGGTCGATGACGTTGACACTTTCGTGGCTTGGGCAAACTCGCTGCAGACAGCGGCTGAGCGGACGCGACTAGGAATCCCGGTGACGCTGGCAACTGACCCAAGGCATGGGGTTACGACCGGTGGGGGTGTGGCACTCCCAGCAGGAGCCTTTTCGCAATGGCCAGATCCAATTGGTCTGGCGGCAACGGCTGACCCAGAGCTTGTTCGAGAATTTGCCGATATCGCGCGGCAGGAATATCGCGCAGCTGGCCTGCATCTCGCTCTGCACCCGACCGCGGACCTTGCGACTGAGCCGCGTTGGGCACGTATTGCAACAACGTTTGGCGAGGACGCTAACTTGTCAGCGGCTCTCACCAAAGCCTATGTCTTGGGAATGCAGGGCGAGGAGCTAGGCGATCAAAGCGTTGCCACTATGGTCAAGCACTTTTCCGGTGGAGGGCCGCAGGCCCAGGGCGAGGATGCGCATTTCGAATATGGCCGCGAACAGGTCTATCCCGGTGACAATTTCGACTACCACTTGATCCCGTTTGAAGAAGGAGCGTTCCCAGCTGGAGCCGCGCAGATCATGCCCTATTACGGCATTCCAGTGGGTCAGATGGATGAGAATGTCGGTTTCGCTTACAATAAGGCGATCATCACAGACATGCTGCGGGAGCGCTATGGTTTTGAGGGCGTCGTTTGCACCGATTGGGGACTGATCTCAGACACAGAGGTCCTCGGTATGTTCACTGTTTTGCCCGCGCGTGCTTGGGGTGTTGAAGACCTCACTGCCAAGGAACGCATGCTGAAGATCATCGAAGCAGGCAACGATATGTTCGGCGGGGAGGAAATTCCGGAAATGCTTGTCGAGTTGGTGGAGGAAGGGGCGATCAATGAAGCGCGGATTGACCAGTCGGTTCGGCGCATATTGCGCGACAAATTTCGACTTGGCCTTTTCGACAACCCTTACGTCGATGTAGAAGCCTCCAAGCAGCTCGTCGGGAATGCTGAATTTGTTGCCTCCGGCGTTGACGCGCAGCGAAATTCGTTGGTCCTCCTTAAGAATGGTCAAGCAGCAAGCGCCCCGGTCCTTCCGCTGAAAGGCAAGCCGAAATTGTATATCGAGAATGTCGATCCGGAGTTGGCAGGCCGATTTGCTCAAATTGTTGCAAGCCCTGATGAAGCAGACTTCGCCATTGTCCGAACGACCGCGCCGTTTGAGGCTCGTGACGGGCTGTTCGAAAGTATCATGCATGCAGGCGATCTGGATTTCAAAGAGCCTGAGAAACAGCGGCTTATCGAGTTAGCCGACACCGTTCCTGTGATCTTGGATATGTACCTTGATCGCCCCGCAGTGTTTCCCGAAATCGCAGGCAAGAGCGCTGCAGTGATCGGCAGCTTCGGTGTGAACGACAAGGTTCTCTTGGAGCTTATCTTTGGCCACTTCAATCCGTCGGGTAAGCTGCCATTTGAACTGCCATCATCAATGGCAGCGGTAGAGGACCAGTTTGAAGACGTTCCCTATGACAGCGCCGATCCCCTATTTCGCTTCGGACATGGGTTGACCTTCGGAAAAACGGGAGCGGAGGAAAGCGATGAAGCTGCCGGTGATCATGAAGACCAACCGGCCGCATCGCAATAGGGTTCAACTATGACGATCGCACGCAAATGGCTTAAGCGACTCGGCCTCGTATTCATGCTTCCGGGTTTGCTCCTTCTTGGGTTGCTCCTTTGGGTTGGCGGAACGGTTTTGTTCTACAGCCAGTCCGACGACGAAACGCATCTGGCTCTCAAGCAAGAATACCTCGGCAAGGTTCGGGCGCAAACAGTCCTTTCCGACCTGTCGGATCGCGCATCTCGGCCAAATGTCGTGTTCATTCTGTATGATGATCTGGGATACGGCGACATCGGCGCCTTCGGTGCAGAGGCCATAGCAACACCCAACATTGATGCATTGGCCGAGCGAGGCATCAAGCTCACACAGTTCTATTCACCCTCGCCCGTTTGCACGCCCTCGCGAGCCGGCTTTCTAACCGGCAGGATGCCGCCCCGTGCTGGCCTTTCTAACGTGGTCTTCCCCAGCTCTAGCTCACTCAGCGCGATGAATAAGTTGAACGGTTTGAATGTTCGCCTGCCAGCCGAAGAAATCACCATTGCCGATATGCTCGGCGCTGCAGGCTACCAAACATCTATGGTAGGCAAATGGCATGTTGGAGACAGCAGCCCATCCCTGCCCAACGACTTTGGTTTTCAGAGCTTTTTCGGATCGCTGCATAGCAACGATATGGAACCTTTCGAGCTCTACCGAGACAAAGAGATTGAGGTTGAGCACCCGGCCGATCAATCCAAGCTGGATGCACTGTACACCAAAGAGGCCGTGGATATTATCGAGCGCGAAGCAGCGAACAGCGAAGCGCCGTTCTTCCTCTATTTCGCGCATAACTTCCCGCACGTTCCTCTCCATGTCGAAGCCGCCCATGAAGGGCATTCGCAAGCTGGCCTTTATGGCGACGTTGTCGAGTCTCTTGACGACGGTGTCGGGCGCATAGTCGCAGCCCTCGAGCGGACAGATGCGCTCGAGGATACAATCATTATAATCACCAGCGACAACGGTCCATGGTGGCAAGGCGATCCCTCCGCATTGCGAGGCAGGAAGGGTAAGACTTGGGAAGGCGGCATGAGGGTGCCATTCATTATCCATTGGCCTGCGCGGCTTGAGGCCGGACAGGAGCTATCTGATATGGCCATGGGCATTGATCTCTTGCCCTCATTCGCAGACTGGCTGGACATTCCCTTGCCCAAAGATCGCATCATTGATGGTCGTTCGATTGCATCAATGCTTGAGGACAGTGCGGGCACCCCGCACGAGTATCTCTACTACTTCGCTGTCGAAGAGGCGCTCGCTCTGAGAAACGTGACGCACAAGTATCATGGCGTTCGCAACATCAACTACGGTCCAATGAACATGCCATTCGCATTCTCTTCCGCTGAAGGGCCGTGGTTGATCAAT
Organism: Erythrobacter sp. JB1-15; assembly: GCF_057365035.1. Classification (NCBI taxonomy): domain Bacteria; kingdom Pseudomonadati; phylum Pseudomonadota; class Alphaproteobacteria; order Sphingomonadales; family Erythrobacteraceae; genus Erythrobacter; species Erythrobacter sp. JB1-15. The sequence goes on along the minus strand of NZ_CP200295.1, from coordinate 1,923,421 downwards.
CTCGAACTGGACCCGCGGGAAGCTTACGACACCTCAATGCATGACCCTGAGCTAACCGCCAGCATGGCAAACGCGCTGGCAGAGAAGCGGGCGGAGATGGAGACCAACCCACGCGGCTGGATAGAGCCCTAGAAAGACTGGTTTTGCGGTTTCCGCACGCGCGCGAGATGTGCAACGTGCGGACTTGGGCCGATATCGGACTGTCTGTTTCTGGACTTGCCACTCTCAAGAGGAGACTGACGGTTCACGGCCCAATTGCGGACGTTAAAACAGCCTGACTTGTTCAATACCATCGCCTTCTGCAGTCATCGTGAAAAGCATACCGTCCTCGCCCACAATGATCGGTCCACTGAAACGCTCTTCGGCATCACCCAAGAAGGCTGGGTAGAGGTAGGATAAAGGCAATGGCGGAACCAGGTGAGACAGCACCAACATCTGCGTTCCTGTAATTTCTGCGCTCTCCGCAGCTTCTTCTGGAGTGGCGTGATAATCGACAATGTCGAACATGATCTTCGCAGTATTATTTTGACCGCGCTGTTTCATGGCCTCTTCCATTTCCCCGACAAGCGCAGGCTGAAGTGCTTCATGCACAAGCAGATCAACTCCCTTACAAACGCGTTCAAGATTAGAAGACTTCGCCGTGTCACCGCTAATGCAAGCTGATCGCCCCTTATAATCGAAGCGATAGCCAACGGCAGGAGCAACAGGGGCGTGATCGACCACAAATGCCGTGATTATAAGACCGTTCCGGCTTAGAACTACCGTGTCCTTTTCGTTTAACTCAAAAGGCCTGGCTTCTGCTCCGCCGCCACTTGTTGGAGCGATGGCTTCTGAGTGATGGGCCGTGCGATAGGTGTCGTCTGCGGCATAGGCTGCATTAAACCCATCGACGATGGCGGCAACGCCGATCGGACCATAGACAGGCAGTGGAGAGGTGTTCGCGCCTCGAACCCAGTGATTGAGCATCAGGGGCCCCAAACCGTCGACATGGTCGGAGTGAAAATGGGTCAGCAACAACGCGCTCGCTTCAGAAGCGTTCACGCCCATCAGTGAAATATTGCGCGCGCCGCCTTCGCCGATATCGACAATGTAAATCTCATCACCTGCGATCACGATATTGCATGGGCCAGCGCGATCAGGATTTGGCATCGGAGACCCTGTCCCGCATAGTCCGATATGGAGTCCGTCTTGAAGGCTCGCAAGCGGGGCATTGTCGAGATTTTGATCCACAGCACGCTTAAACAGGGCCGTCCCGATTTCGGCCTGAAAAACAACAAGTGACGCCGCTATCAGCACGGCTAACCCGACTAGCGCAATCGCAGCTTTTTTTAGCACTGGTTTCCCCCAAATTGACCCAAGCATGGGTACGCATTGGTTTCTGCTCACAAGCCAAAACCAGTGACATCATTCCGCAGTGAGCGCAAATAACAGGGAAACATTTGCTACCGTCCGCTTTCACCCCCATAATCGGGCATCTAATGAGGCGCGAGCTGGGCCGATTGCGGTCAGTCTGCTCACCGCAAAAACGGTGTGAAAAGCAGACATTCCGCTTACGATCCATTTGCTGGCCTTGAGCTTTGCCTTAGACTGGGGTTATCGCTGGATGCCCGGCTTTCTTGGGCTCAACTCAACAGCCCCTGTGCACCCCCGCTCCAAATTGATCTGCGGCATCGCAGTCTCGGCGCGCCCAATGACTCTTTCGCCTCGCGGCATTGTTGCGCCCCTCAGTGATAGCGAAATGGGAGCAGCGAAAAGTAATCGCAAATACGCGAGCATGGCTTGTGATGCATGTGTGGCTCGTGCAGATCGGTGCATTCTATGATCGCGATCAAGACCATCGGGCCAATCGGAGCGCTGCATAACGGTTCCGAAATGGCGCTTCCCGCGTCGCGAAAATCGCGCGCACTATTGGCGTACCTTGTGCTGCAAGAGGGGCCGCATTCGCGCGAGGCGCTGTGTTCGCTTCTTTGGGAGATACCCGATGATCCGCGCGGCGCATTGCGGTGGTCTTTGTCCAAACTTCGACCCGTTCTAAACTGTGACGGGACAGACCGATTGCACACAGATCGCCAGCAGGTCGTGTGCGATAAAGACGGCTTACGCATTGATGCTGCTGACATGCGCGATGCAAGTCGATGGGCCGGCATGTCTGAAGAAGAAGCGCAAATTCTGTGGGACCGCAATTGCGGAACATTGCTCGAAGATTGCGATCTGGCCTCACAACCGTCCTTCACGGCATGGCTCACAGGACAACGCGCAGCATTCAGCAAAGTGCGATCTGATTTTGCCCGGGTCCAAGCTTTGAAGGTCGATTTCCCCGCGCCAGGCCGAGATATCTGGGCGCAGCGTTGGCTAAAACTATCGCCGTTTGACCAAGAGGCAGCAGGCACCGCTGTCGCCATGCGCCAAGCAAGCGCAGGAGCCGAAGCAGCGCGCGCGTTGGCGCAGGAATTGCGCCAATCCTTTGCCGATGCCGAATTGCCCCTGCCCGACGCATTCGGCTTGGAAGGCGGCGAGACTGTCCCTACGACTTCCCCAACCGCTGAGGACCTGCCTGATCAAAACATTCGCTTTGTTGAAACCAGCGATCATGTCTCGATCGCCTGGGCAAGTGTGGGAGATGCAGGCAATCCCCCTCTGGTAAAGGCGGCCAATTGGCTCAATCACTTAGAGCTTGATTGGGAAGCCCCCATCTGGAGCCCGCTGTTTCGCGATCTGGCAAGCGCGTTTCACCTGATCCGCTATGATGAGCGCGGATGTGGCCTGTCGGATTGGGATTGCAACGATCTATCCTTTGAGAGCTTTGTCGCTGATCTTGAGCAAGTGGTCGAAGCCGCTGGCCTCACCCGCTTTCCTCTGCTCGGTATCAGTCAAGGCGCTGCGGTTTCGATTGAATATGCCGCGCGCCACCCGGAAAAGGTTTCCCAGCTTATTCTGTTTGGCGCGTATGATTGCGGCTGGCGGCACACCGCATCAAACGAAGAAGCGCGCGAGCGTGAAGCTGTTATGGTTTTGACAGAGACCGGCTGGGGATCAGACAACCCGGCCTATCGCCATCTGTTTTCGCGCACCTTTATGCCCGATGCAGAACCTGAAGAGCTCAACTGGTTCGATGAATTCCAGCGCCAGACAACATCCAACACCAATGCGGTGCGCTTTTTAGAAGCGTTCTCTTCGCTTGATGTAAGAGACCGGCTGGCGGATGTACAATGCCCCACATTGGTTGTGCATTCACGCGGGGATCAGCGCATTCCTTTGGAGATGGGCCGCAAAATGGCGGCGCGTATTCCAGGTGCGCGTTTCGCCGGGATTGATAGCAACAACCACCTTCTTTTGGGCCGCGAATCGGCATCGGCTGAGTTTTTGAAGCTGGTGCGTGATTTTCTGAAAAACACAGCAGGTCCGACCAAGTAACGCCCCAAAGGGCCATTTTTCTGCGATTTTCCGCAAATTACCACGGTTTTTCAAACGATAGAGCCTGCGATTCAAACGGCGGCTCAAACGATAGCTCTTTACGTGATTGTCCTGAGACGAGGCGTCCTGCCGGTGGGGCGTGGTCTGTGTGAGCATGCAAAACATGCAGACTGCGCCCCATTGCTTACCCCCACCTTGCGACCCGAGCCGGCATCGGTGCCTCGTCTCAAATTGAATGAACGAGACAGGACAGGACGTAACCGATGAAAAAACTAACTCTACTTTCGACCGTCGCAGCCAGTGCAACGATTTCGGCGTTCGCTCTCCAGCCCACGCCAGTAGCCGCAGAGGACTGTGTGCTTGATTTCAACGACAACGGCACTGGGGATGGTACTGCTGGTGCCAACAGCAATGGAGAGGACACCGCATTGGCTTGCGGAACCGATGCAACAGCGACCGGGGTCAACTCTACGGCAATCGGACCTGAAGCATCAGCAACAGGAGAGAGCTCCACGGCAGTTGGGTCAACAGCGACAGCATCGAACTTAAACTCTACAGCGTTGGGAAGGAACGCGAGAGCGACCGGTTCCAATGGGACTGCACTTGGGATTGACAGTAGGGCCACCCAAAATGCGACGATTGCCATAGGCGCGACTGCTGAGGCTTTGGCTTTTGAAGGGGTGGCCATTGGGCAGGCCTCACGTGTGACGGGTAATGCAGGTACTGCAGTGGGACGAGGAACTGTGGTAACGCGGGGATCTGGAGCGGCTTTTGGCAAATTCGCTCAAGCAACAGGTGATGCAGCCATTGCTATCGGCGGTGATCCCAATGGCGATCGGCTCGGAGCGCAAGCAAGCGGCGATAAAGCAATTGCGATAGGCGCAGATGCAATCAGTTCAGAAACCGGTTCGATTGCGCTTGGCGATATCTCGGTTGCCGAAGGTTTTCTTAGCGCTGCCATTGGCAGGGAAGCTTCAGCGACGGGCGCTTCTGCTTTGGCATTTGGCAACAATTCCAGTGCCACCCAGACAGGGGCTATCGCTATTGGCGGTGATGAAAATGGAGAGGCCGGAACAGGCGCACAAGCGACAGGCGAACGCGCTGTTGCGCTGGGCGCGAGCACTGCCGCATCGGCCAACGATTCGGTGGCGATTGGTAGCACCGCAAGTGCATCCGCGCGTGGAGCGATTGCTATCGGGCATGATGCCGCAGCGGAAAGATCGGGAGCCTTGGCGCTTGGAGAAAACTCATTTGCATCCGGGTTGTTTGCGGCAAGTGTCGGTTTGAGCAGCAGTGCGACAGGTGACGGAGCATCGGCCTTTGGTGCGGGAGCCGACGCAACCGGCGGGACTTCGCTCGCGGTCGGATTTAGCTCATCCGCCAGCGCATCCGGCGCCACTGCCATCGGGGGAAACCTGGGCTCAGAAACTGGCCCCGGTGCACAAGCAACGGCTGAAGGCGCGACTGCAATTGGTGCGGTGTCCGTCGCAAGCGGCTTTAGCAGCTTTGCAGGCGGTGACGGTGCCGACGCGCGTGGGGCCTCTTCTATCGCGATTGGTGGCCGATCATTAGAATCTGGCGAAGGCGGAGGTGCTTCTGCGAAGGGCGTTGACGCGATTGCACTCGGCGCGAGTTCCGAAACGACAACAGACGGTGCAATTGCCGTTGGCGCAGGCGCATTTGGCAATGGCCTCGATGCGGTGGCTGTCGGCAGGCGGTCCCGTGCTCAGAATGTTGGTGCGACAGCCTTTGGTGTGGATGCAGATGCAAGCGGTGTGGGGACAGCGGCCTTTGGCGCGGGTGCTGTCGCCAATGCAGAGCGCGCCATTGCACTTGGCGCGGATACATTGGCGCAAGGGGCATCATCCGGTGCCTTTGGCGCAGGGGCGCAGGCGCTTGGTGAAGAGGCCACCGCTATTGGCACTGGCACGCGTGCAGATGGCCTTCGCAGCGCTTCCTTTGGCCGCAATGCTTTTGCCACCGCCGCCAGCGCGACCGCCGTTGGCAACACCGCAGGCGCAACGGGCGGTAGAGCCACAGCCGTCGGCCAAGATGCCCGTGCAACAGGCGCGCGCGCAACCGCCGTTGGCTTTGGCGCAAATGCAGGCGATCGCGCGACTTCGGTGGGCGAGAACACGGCTGCGACCGGCTTTGCCAGCACCGCTGTCGGGTTTGAAGCAGCTGCGACAAACGCCCGCTCCACCGCGATTGGCGCAGGCGCAGCGACGACCGCTGACGATCAGGTCGCTTTGGGCGGTGCGGGTTCATCGGTGCGGATCGGCGATATCGAGGCTTCGACACAAGCTCAGCAGGGGCCGGTTGATGTCGTCACCATTGACCAGAACGGCACTTTGGGCCGCCAGCAAGCCGCAACAGCTGCCTCAGTTGCCAATGTGCGCGTCTCGATGAATGCTTTGGCGCAGGTGTCTGATGCGCAGTTTGCAGCACTGGAGACACGCGTTGGCGGTCTTGAAACCCGCATCGATGGCGCTTTTGATCTGGCCCAAACAATTGACGACGATGCAAAACGCGGCATCGCAGCCATCGCCGCGCAGGCCGCGCCGCACTTCCCCAGCGAAGCGGGCAAAACAAGCTATGCCAGCAATGTTGCGACTTATCGCGGCGAAGTGGGTGTATCGCTTGGCCTAATGCACCGGTTTGAAGGCGATGTCGCGATCACGGCAGGCGTTACCTATGCAGGCGGCAATTCCACCGCCGTGCGCGCCGGGGTCGCAGGAGAATTCTAGATCCAAAAGCGAATTCCAGGCCTAAATGAGCGGGCATTGCAATCTGTGCGCAATGCCCGCTTATATCCCAAACGCCGACGCCAGCCCTAGTGCGGCTGGCGCCCAACTTCGGTCAAATCTGCGTCTTCTCAGCAAGCGAAAGAGCGTCTTCAATGTCCACGCCAAGGTAACGGATTGTGTTCTCTATCTTGGAATGGCCAAGCAATATCTTGTTCCCCGTCAGCTCCGATGGCACTGATTAATGGTTGAGGTTTAGGAGCGTTTTGGTTCTCATCGTAGTGACTGTAAGGAACGAAGATGAGATTGAAATACTCCTCTATTCAATAACCTAAATCTGTCTCATGAACGCTGACGGGGAACAGTAACAAACAAGCGAATGACGTTAAATTATGAGTTGAAAAGGCGAAATAGGCTAGGCATCTTTGCTCTCGACTTGTGACGCATCGACGCACGATGACACGCGAAGTCAGAAATGCCTCGTTAGTCTGACAAGACCGCCCAGAACTATCGATGCTGCGACAGACATCAATGGCGGCTTTCAAAACCGTATTTGCCTTAGGGTAAAAACAAAGAACATCGTCAAAGGTGGCCTTTCACACCCTCTTTGGCTAATGCGAGAAACGCTTTGACGGCCGGAGAAGAACCCCGAAATGACGGGGTCAGTGCGCTGATTTTTGTCTTAGGCAACTGCCAATCCGGTAAAAGTTCAACAAGGTCCCCTGCGCGTAATTCCGACTGAACGGCAAATCTCGGTAATTGTGCTACTCCCAAATGTTGCAGAGCAGCATTCAGGATTGGACTGGCGTCATTGCAGGCAAATCTGGGGGTCAGATCAGCGACCATTTTGTCCGACGCTTTGGAGAAAGTGACGCGAGTTGGATCAAGCGATCCTGAAAACAGAAACAAGGGATGAGCGCCAAGATCAGCTGGAGCGCGAATGGGCGGTGCAGCTACTATGTAGTCTGGCGTGGCAAAAAACGCTGTTGTCGCCTGACCAAGCGGGGTCAAAGCAAGACCTGAGTCACTCAATTCACCGACTCTTATCGCGATATCATACCCTTCTTCTATAAGGTCGACACGCCGCGCGGTCGCCTCAAGCCTGATGCGCACCTCCGGATAGGCAGAGATGTATTGCGGCAAGATCTCGCCTATCAGGCATTGGCCAACTATCACCGGGCAGGTCAAACGCAGTGTTCCTGTGGGGCTTGAATTCATTTCTTCGAGGGCCGTTGCGACAGCCTCTGCCTGTTCCAGCATTTGCTTCGCATGTTGGTAAACGCGTTGTCCCGCATCTGTCAGCACTACGCTGCGGGTGGTGCGATTGAACAGACGAACCCCAACACGGTCTTCCAGAGCAGCGATCCGGCGACTTACCGTGGGTTGAGGTGTTTTGGTGAGCCGTGCAGCAGCGCTGAATCCGCCGCTGTCTTTGACCCGTACAAGCAAAGCGAGATCTGGCAATGAAGCGTCTATTAATTCATTCATGGATAAATGATATCCGAATTCGCCGACTAATACTAGTTTTGGTTTTCTCATAGTTTGCTCTCAACGCACACCAAAGCTGGAGAGAGACAGTGACTATCCTATACGCATGGAACACACCCAACGGCCAAAAGCCGGCAATTCTGCTGGAAGAACTCGGTCTCCCCTACGACTTGGTGCCAATTGACATCGAACATGGAGAGCAGAGCACAAGCGCGTTTCTGAAAGTTAGCCCGAACGCCAAAATACCCGCGCTTGAAGACGGTGATCTGACATTCTTTGAATCAGGCGCTATTCTGCTGCACCTCGCTGAAAAGCACGGCTCATTCCTGCCAAAGGCAGGACAAGCAAGGGCTGACACCTTGGCGTGGTCGTTCTGGCAGGTCGGCGGGCTGGGGCCGATGATTGGTCAATGGGGGCACTTCCAAGCGGCCGACGAACAGCTACCCTATGCAATCGAACGTTATCTGGCCGAGACGATCCGTCTTTTCACGGTTCTCGAACAACGTCTCGCTGTCAGCGCCTATCTAGGCGGTGCTGAATACACCATTGCTGACATGATGACCTTTCCTTGGGCACGCGGGGGGCTGATCTATTTGGATCGCTCCGCGCCAGAACGCCTTCCCGATTTGCCTCACACGCGGGCTTGGGTCGCCGCACTTGAACAACGGCCCGCTATTCAGCGCGCGTTCGCCAAGCTGGATGAAATCGCCCAACCACACGCAGCATAGGGAGAGTTTCGATGAATCGTCGTACAGTCCTCTCATCGGCAATCGCTGCCGCAGCTCTAGCAATTAGCAAACCGGAGGCCCTTATGCCCAGTACACCAAAACGTCGCGTTCTTTGGGCGGCCAATGTTCGTAACAAGTCGCTAGACGACCGGATCCTCGCTGCAATTGAGGGCGGCTTTGACGCTATGTCAGTCTTTCCGATCGATTTCAGAACCTGGCGCGACCAAGGTCTGAGCAATGCGGACATCCGCAAGCGCTACGAGGATGCGGGAATCCATGCAGCCATTGTCGACCCGTTTGTTCAATGGGTCCCCAATTTTGCCATCCCGAACGGCTTTCCCGAAGAAAACATCGCCTTTCTTGATCATTCGGAAGACGAGATATTCGAGATGGTCGACGTGCTAGGGGCAACGCAAATCAATGTCGTCGAAGGCCTGGGCGTGGAGTACGAACGCTCGGCCCTGATCGACGCCTTGGGACGCTTTGCAGACCGGGCAAACCAAAGTGGGTTGCGCCTTGGGTTTGAGCCGATGCCGGTGTCTTCCATTCAAACTCTGGCCAAAGGGTGGGATCTCGTTCGCGCCGTCAATCGCGACAATCTGGGGCTGACCTTCGACACATGGCACTTTTGGCGATCGGACCCGGATCACGACCTTCTGCGAACAATCCCCGGCCACAAGATCTTCGACGTCCAGTTGGTTGATGCGAAATCGGAACAAAAAGGCGATCTTTACAACGACCTTTTGCGCCATCGCCTCCTTCCCGGGGACGGGGACTTCGATCTGAAAACCACGGTCCGGATACTCAAAGAAATCGGCGGGTTCAATTCGGTTGGGCCGGAGCTTTTCTCGGACGCGATGGACGCACTGCCTGCGCGGGACGTCGGGCAGATCACCGGCCAGAACCTGTCCGACTGGTCCTAGACTATTCTCAATTCAACCAAAGGAAACAAAACCATGAAAACCCTTTTGCAATTCGCTGCAATTCTTGCCCTATCCGCTTCTGCCGCACTTGCTAACGCGCAAGTCCCCGAAGGCTTCGAAAGCGCCCGCACATCCGCCGCCAACGTAAACCTACACTATGTGCGTGACGGCGGGCCCGGTGAAACTGTTATTCTCTTGCACGGCTGGCCCCAAACCTGGGCATCATGGGTCGAAGTCATGCCGTTGCTCGCTGCTGACTATGACGTCATTGCAGTTGATCTGCGCGGCGTAGGCGCATCCGACAAGCCGGATGGCGGCTATGACAAAGCGACTATGGCAGGCGACATCAAGGCGCTGATGGATGAACTCGGCATCAGCAGTGCCAACATCGTGGGCCACGATGTCGGGGGCATGACGGCATTCGCGTTCGCCAGCCAATTCCCAGAGGCCGCTGACACAGTGACGATAATCGATGTGCCAATCCCGGGCACGCCTACATTCGCTGCGATCTCTGTTGATCCGCGCGCATGGCATTTTGCCTTTAACGCGGCACCGGATAACGTGCCGGAGGTGCTGACAGCAGGGCAAGAGGATTTTTATTACGGCGAGTTCATGAAGAAATTCGATGCCGGCGCTGGCGGCATTACTGACGTCGAGATCGCAATCACAGTGGATGCATACAGCGATCCCAAGACAGCAAAAGCGGGTTTTAATTGGTACCGTGCCTTCGCGCAGGACGTAAAAGACAACAAAGCGTTCATGGAAACACGGCTGGAAATGCCAGTTCTCGGCCTGAACGCCGGCCGCCTCGCACCGGTGCCCTATGTGCGAGACATGCTGACACCGTTGGCAACAACCGTCGAGGGTCAGGCATTCGACAGCGGCCATTGGATCCCAGAGACCCGTCCAGAAGAGTTGAGCAGCGTCTTGAGAGACTTCTTTGAACGCTACTGAGTCAATTGAGCGGTAACACAGAGAACGTCACGAATACCTGTGAACTAACTGAAGGCGGAAAAGACTGCGCCACCGCCCTTCGCCTTATCCCTGGCGGAGGGCGTATTACTGCCCTCTATGAAAGTGCGGCGATGATCTTCGAACACTGCCGTTCTATCGTGCTTTCTAGCGGCGCCTCTTTGACCGCAGGAGAGCCTTGCAGGTCCGACAATCCGTGAAGGGCAGTCCATGCAAAGAACTGATCCTCAGGACTTGCTGGGGCAATGATCTGAAAAAGCGCCATTTCATCCAGGCTCTTGGCGAGCCAGTCATAGGTAGAAGGTCTGCCCACATTCGGGCTTGGGATCAGGCCTAAAGGGCCGAACATCAGCCTCCATAACTCGGTCCTGTCGCGCGCAAATGCGATGTAGGTGTTTGCCAGCGTCACAAACCTTGCGCGCGCCTCCGCTACGTCCCGCGCCTCGCTTTCAAAGGGGACGGTGTGTTCAAAGGCGCCTGCCAAAGCGTCGAATCCTTGTGCCGCGACGGCGGCCATTAGGGCGTCCTTATCAGGAAAATGGCGATAGGCAGCCCCCGGTGACACGCCCAAATCACGGGCGGCCTTGCGCACGGACAGCTGGGCTAACGTCCCATGATCAGCCGCAGAAAGGGTATATTCCACAAGTGCTTGCTTAAGGTTTCCGTGGTGATGCGCGTTATCGGGCTTTGCCAGTGTCATGAGGGAATTGTAATCAGTGTTTACATTGCGCGCAAGCGACGATATGTAATCATTGATTACTTTTGGAGTGCACGATGAATCCAATGACAAGAGTTGACGCCACAGCGGCTGTATCCTGCATCGTTTCGACCGCTTTGGGGCAGCTTCATGTTTTGGATACAGGCGCGGGTTGTGAGACGATTGTCCTTTGGCCGTCGATTTTCACCGACCATCGGATCTATAGCGATCTTGCCGCGCAACTTGGCGGGTCATATCGGTTCTTGTTGATCGACGGCCCCGCCCATGGGCAAAGCGGCGGCGGCGAGGCCGAGTTTACCATGGACGCCTGCGCAAAGGCGGTGGCAGAGATCATGGATTACTTCGATCTGAACCGTGGCATCGTTGGCGGAACGTCTTGGGGCGGGATGGCCGCTGCACAACTGGCGCTCGCAAATCCTGACCGAGTTAAAGCCCTGATATTGATGAACACACCCATGGAGATTGGCGCGACCCGCCCTGGCCTTCAGGCTCGCTTCATCGCCAGCGGTGCCCGTTGGATTTTGTCATCAAATGCCTTTCGCAACGGCGTCGCCAACAGCTTCTTCACTTCTGAGGTTCTGGCAGCGAACCAGCACTACGCGCGCGCCTTTCACGACATGCTCAAGACGGCAGACCCTAAGCGAATGTCAGCCGCAATCCGCTCTGTTCTTTTGCGCGGATCGCCGTTGTTGCCGCGCATGGCTGACCTGTCTTGCCCCACGCTTGTAATCGCCGGAAAAGAAGACGTGATGTATCCGATCGCAGTGCAGGCAGAAGCCGCGTTACTTGTCCCACACGGCCACTTCGCGCCGGTGGGCGGCAAACATATCTCGGTCGTGGAACGGCCAAACGAAGTCGCGAAACAAGTTGATGAATTCATCACAAGGGAGGTGGCCCAATGACCTTCCTTATTCTTGGCGCGACGGGATTGCAGGGCGGAGCTGTTGCGCATGAGATGCTGAGGCGCGGTCACGCAATCCGTATCCTGACCCGACGGGCCTCGTCTGACAAAGCACAAGCGCTTGCCAGAATGGGTGCGCAGGTCGTCCAAGGGGACCTGTCAAAACCTGACACATTGTTTCCTGCGTTCGACGGTATCGAGGCCGTATTCTCAGTTCAGGACTTCTATGCGCCCGAGGCGGGGCTCGTGGGCGAGCTGGAACAAGGGAGGGCAGTCATTGCAGCCGCGCAGGCGTCTGGCGTTCGCCATATTGTACAGTCCAGCATGGGCGATGGTCACGAACCTGGCGGTCCTGAGCATTTCATTTCGAAGGCATTGCTGGAGCGAGACATCAAACGCAGCCCCCTCGACTGGACGCTTCTCGGCACTGTCTGGTTCATGGACAACTTGATGAACCCCAACATGAAACCCCAACTGTTGTTTCCGATTTTGGCAGGATCTCTAAATGCCGAGACGAAATTCCAAATGCTGGCAATCAGCGATCTAGGGTGGATAGCTGCAGAGGCCTTGACCAAACCAGACAGCTTTGCAGGTCGCAAAATCAATCTGGCTGGTGATGTGATGACGGTGGGCGAGATGAAACGTGCATACCGCAAAGTAACCGGCACACGCCCGAAAGGCTGGCGCCTTCCGGCCGCACTGTTTCGCAGATTGGCGCCTGAGTTCGCAGAGCAACTCAGCTGGCATAACCGGATCAACTTTGCCTTCGGCTATGAGAGCTTACGCGCGTTAAAACCAAACGCCATCACCTTCCACGACTTCGTTCAAAGTCGTCGCATCAAAGGGATGTAGCGCGATCCTGATGACGCTGGTGATACCGAAAACCAGTCTTTGTTTGGGCGTGCAACGACAGCGCTTTTTGTCCATAGTAGACCTTCGAAAGCACGCGGCTAACGGCATGCTGTCACCGTTCAACTACGAACGAAAGCAAAACATAAAGCACGAAGGCGTCTAGTAAGCCTGGGGCTATTCATCTTAACAATTCTATCTTTTCAAAAGCGCTAGCCGAATGATGGGCAAGCGGGAAAGATCAATGTCGCGGAATACCGGATATAGTCCAGCAGGATCCTTGCTCGTTTGATCGCACATTCAAAGATGCATTCATCTGCTTGACCATATCTTCTATTATAGACAGACCCATTGAGCCGCTCTTGTTTCGGGCTTTGTTAAGATCGAAACCGCGGCCGTTATCTTGGATGCGCAGGGTGAGAGAGTTGTCCTTGCTAGCCAATTCCACATGCAAAGTGCCTCCCTCTAGACCGAAAGCGTGCTTGTATGCATTGGTCATGATCTCAGACAAGACAAGGCCTAGTGGGGTAGCGGTATCGACATTAACTTGCGCATTCTCGATATCGGAAGTCACAATGATTTCGGAACGTCCGAGGCTGGAGTCGAGAAGTGCTAGCAGCTCGATGATAAGCTCGTGCGTATCGACTTCGGACGTATCCGAGCTCATGTAAAGGTGGTCATGCACCAGAGCCATTGTGCGGGCGCGATTTGCAGAATCGTAGCGGCTGCCAGGAGATTTGCTTATGTCCTTTTTACGTCGGGCATCAATTCTCAATAGGCTTGATAACAGCTGAAGGTTGTTTTTGGTTCGGTGATGAATTTCCGACAGAAACATATCGCGCGTCAATACAAGTTGCCGTTGATATCGGTACGATCGGTAAAGTATAAATGCGAGCAGGCCGACAAGGCCCACACCCATCAAAGACAGGATGCCAAGCAGCTGAGATCTTTGTAATTGGAGATCCTTGAGCTCCCCGTTGCGCTGCATAAGTCTTAGATCTTGCTCGCGGTCGCGCACAGCAAACATAAGTTCGGTATTGGCCAGCGCTTTCATATTATCGCCACGATACTGGGCCTTGCTGATCGTGGCTGCGGCTTCAAGATAGGGAATGGCCATCTCCGGTTTCCCCATCCGCTTCATCATATTCGCCATGCTTTCCGCATATTCTAGGTTCCAAAACTTATATCCGCCTAGAGATGGTAAGTCTTCGACGGATGTCCCTGACGCTTCTATCAGGTCTTTTGCCTCAGTGAGCCGTGAATATGACAGATCGTCATTTCCGCTTTCGAGATGTCTTTCCGCAATCCAGGTCAAAACAGCCGCTTTTTTGATACCATCCATCGGGCCATCGTATCTTTCTAAGGCTGCTTGTGCTCGTTCGAGAGCGTCATCCATGCGCCCAAGATCATAGAGTGACTTTGCCATGTGAAAATCGGTATAACCTGACATATATGCGTCAGTGGTCTGAAAAATTTTGCCCGCGCGTGTCAGGGTTTCCAAAGCTTCGGCAGGACGACCAGCCCAGTAATGTTGGACCCCAATTTCTTTTACGATGTTTGCCTCAACACTGCTCGTCAGGGCCAGATTGGTGCCTTGTGTGGCATCCAATGCAGCCTCGAAAAGCGTAATAGCCTTGTCGTGTTGTCCTAGATCGGAATATATCCCTGCAAGATATTTGTTCGCATTGTATACAATGGACTGGTCTTTCAGTCTGGTCCCGATGTCCATGGCCTTTTGGGCCAGTGCAATGGAATTTGCGAAGTTTTGCGCGAACATTTCCGTGTTAGCATCGCTGAGATAAAGCATGGCCAACATGCCTTCTGCGTTATGTCGCTGATAAATTTCCTCTGCCTTGGATGCGTATTGGTTTGAAAGATCGATATCGCCGTCGTGACCGGTCTTCCAGCTCATCCCCTGGAAAGCGCATCCAGCCCACAACGCCAAGCCAGCATTATTGACAGCCTCGAGGACTTCCCGACCTTCAGGCGAGGTGAAGTCTAAATTTATGATTGTCGCAGCCAGGCCGTCGCAGCTCACATCTCGAGCTTTCAGATTATCCACTTGTTCATAGCTTATGGTGGACGCACGGTAGTGACCTATTGCATCAGCCAAGCGACCCTGACGCGCAGCGATCACGCCATAACCATATTGCAGGCTAGGAACCATACGGATCAAACCCGCAGCTTTTGCTCGCGGCATGAGCTTGTCATACATAATCGTTTGACGATCGCGATCGCCGGACAGTCCGATGACCTCGGCACGGGCACGTTCGATCAGGATCGATGCAACTTCATCAGCCACATTCGCTGGATCGGCTGCCATGGCGTCTAAGCGTTCCATGGCATCGTCTTCGCGCATGATCTTGAGGGCTCCGAATGCGCTCATACGTCGCTGATTGTCTGACGACAGCTTTGTTATCAGCTCGGGCAAACGTTCTGCAGGAAGATATTTACGTGTCTCGCGGATGTAGTTGTCGACAACCGCGGATTGGAGATCGGAATTGAGTTGGGGGAGCTCGTCTGCGCAAGCAGCCCCCAGATCATCCGGAACGGTCCCGTAAGCGGCTTCCATTGCAGTCTGGCATGCCGAAGCCTGCAAAGTATCGTTCTTGGACTGCGAGCATCCCGATAAAGCGCCAGCAGATATTGCGGCGAAAAAGATCAGTAATAAGCGTAATCGAAGCTCAGTTATTGCCCAATTACGGCGCTCGACCAACATTCTTAATAGACTTAAATATGTATGCTGGGTTTGGCAATCACAGAAACAGGCATGGTGTGCGAGGGGCATTCTGTCTAATCGCAACTTGTCTCTGTTCCGCGCAAGTACCCCTTCCCAAGTTAATTCTCAGGCCATGAGATTTGCCACTCAGCCAGTGCGACTGAGCGGGCGGTCTTGTAGGTTTCTCTATCGAATAGGTAGTGTTGGGCATTGAGGTGCTTGTGGACGTTAGCGTGGCCTGAGGCGAACCTCTGTAACGACTTCATCTGCCGAAATCTGAGCATCGCTCGCTCTCGTAATCGTAACGGCTGGAGGCTGTTCTCCAACCTGTTATTGGCCCAGCGTCCTACCTCCTGTTTGTCCCGCTTGCCGGGTTCTCGCATTGCAGCTTTCTTGTCGCACATCTTCGTGACGTAGCTCTCGAGGATCTCGCCCTACTGGTCGACTGCGCGCCGCAGGTAATGCAGCTCGCCATTGATCTTCAAATAGACTTCGTCGAGGTGCCACTTCCACTGCCTGAAGCCCCGCATCTGGCTTACTCGCTGTCGCTGGACATCATCTGCGAACAGCGGGCCGAACCCGTTCCACCAATGCCGCACGGCCTCGTGAGAGACATCAATCCTCCGCTCGGCCAGCAGGTCGTCGACATTCCCAAGGCTCAGCGGAAACCGCACTACCCTCGCAGCCTAAGTCTGCAATACTGACAAGATCGGTGCTGGGGGTGGGTGGCGGAGACGGTGGTGGCAAGTGCTGAGATGTAAGTACTTGTGAAAGCTGAGATATGCTAACTCCAAGACAGGCTGCTCCCACATCTGCGCCCACGAATTAGTAGGCTGTGCAAGTCAGAAACCAAAACCGGCCTGACAGCTCACGACCCAAAATCAGCCGCTTGTTCTCACTCGGCTGGCTGAAGCTCAGCATGATCAATCGTCTCAATCAGTTCGGCTTTAGAACGGCGTTCGTCCTTTGGTCGCCCTCCGGGGAGCCTAACCACGAGTGCCAGTGTTAGCCCCCCAAGGACAATAAACGATAGATCAAACCAAGCGGAGCCAGCCGCGCCGGTACCGAACGCGCACCACATCGTGTCACCCGTGACGATCCAATTGAGCGGAGCCAAAGCTACAAAACTTAGACCGGTTGCAGCCAGCAATTCTCGGTTGGCTTTGTAGTCGATGCCGCGAGCGTAGCCATAGATTGCCCCAAAGACCCAGAAGGCGAAGAATGCTATGGCGACACTTGAGTATCGTGCGGCTTCGCTGCCCCACCACAGCTTATCAAAGGCAAGCACTGCGACCGATGCAAGCGGAAGGCCTGCGCAAACGCCTGTGTTGATGGCGCTTAGCACCGCATAGAAACGATCAGACTTCGTGCCTTCTCCGCCGTGTCGGCGACGCTCAATCCACATCATGTTGCCGAGCGCGCTCATGATCGCAAGCGCAAGGCCAAGAGCGAGGTTGACCAGCTTCAGAGCGACCCCGCCATTTGTTCCGTAGTGGAGTGGTGAGAAGGTCGCCAATACATACGCAAAAGGTCCGCCGGTCAGGAATATGTCCCTACTGGCGATAGGCTCGCCCGTCACTGCGCTCACATCAAGCGTATCGGCATAGAGCAGGCGCGTCTCAGCCTTGTAGCTGAGGTTTGCCGTCGCCGTTTCATCACCCCAATTGGTGTAGCGAACAAATGCCAGAGAGTTGCCTGTTTCGGGATGGGTGCGCGGACCAATTGTGTCCACTGGCACCATGGGAGCCGAAACCTCTCTCCGCTCCACTTCACCAAGACCCAGTGCCGCGATAAGTGCCTCTTGATCGCCTTTCATTGTGACGAACCCCATTAAAGGGAGCAACAATGCCACTACGCCCAAGAACGCACCTGTTAGTGCAATAGTTGCTGCGAAAGGTGAGGTCCAAAGGCCAAGCACTTTGTGGCTGTCTTGCCAATTGAGGCGGACGGATCTCCGATAGCGAAGCGTGAGCAGCTCGCGGGTGATCTTGGTATGGGCGATTATCCCTGAAAGGATCAATAGTAGGAACGCGATCCCGACGAGTCCAACCAGAATGCGTCCCACAGTTCGGCCACCCAGCGCATCAGGCCAAGCAAGGTCGCGGTGGAGGTCGTAGAGGAACTGGTTTGCCCCCTGCTCACGGTAGAACAGCTTTTCGCCGGTTGTGGGGCGCAAAGCCGACTTAACTAGGTAAATAAGAGAATTTTTTCGGGGTTAGGCCAGTTTAAGTGGGGGTACCCCCTTGGGTCCCTACCCCTCACTTGCGTGTGCGTAGGTGGGATAGTGAGATAGAGGATTTTGCCCCCAGGGCCTTGGTCCGCTGGGGTAGCCCAACTCAAACTAGGGCTTGGGCTAGATGATCGTCAGTAATAATAATCATTCACTTCCAGTGACTTAGGTAAGGCAATGGCGGTGGAGGCAGTCCGTGGCGAACTCGCCTCCGTGTCGGATAAGCAGCAGCCCGGGCCTTTGGCATACCTTTCACAGCCTAAGCTGCGCCGTCGGCAATACCAGTGAGGCCGTATCGAGAATAGGGCCCCAAGCACGCGTGCTCCAGCACGCCGATCCCTTCACGTTGGCCATCGTTTACTCGGACAACCTGTTGCACGTGCAAATTGTGCGGATCATTGAGATCAAGGGATGCGGGATCAAAAGTCTCAGCCCCTATCTCAAGCTCTCCTTGCCATGCGCCTTGTTTCCATTTGGGGTGCATATAGCCCAGCCCCCTCATGTAGAAAACGAGCCCCGGCTCAAACGATATGGTCCGAACATTACCTTGCTTGTCGAGCAAATCGATCTGCGCGGTTTCGATCTGCCTTGTCCCCGGAACATATTCGAGACGGTGAGCAACGCCGGCCATACGCTCAACTCCCGGGTCTTCCGTCCCGGGAATATCGGCTTCTCTTGCGTAAATGGGAATGACCATGCCCTCCGTGCTGAGGTCCATGCCGTCTCTTCCATCGAAAAAGATGGAGTGAGTGGCGTGATCGTCCCAAAAGAGCGGTGCCCAGAGGAAAAACGCACTCTGTTCCGTAAGCGGCGGTGCCCCGCCCGATTCCGGTTCACCCACCTGCCGCACACCCCATGAACGATCTTTCGTACCGCGGCAGCCTTCTTCCGCCACGCCGATTTCCCCGTCAGGGTGGGCAATCTTGCCTGACCAACGGCCAAATTGGTCAAATCGCGTGCTTTCCATGATGCGCCGGGTGCCGCTCCAGAACGTCTGTTTTTGCTCTTCCACTGCGGAGCTTCGGGTGGAAAAGGTAAGGTCGCAGCTGATCCCCGTTTCGTTCTCTTCGATCACCACCCGCGTGCGCCGCATGGGCTCCAATATCTCAAGCTTGAAGGGGCCAACCTCCATCACTGTGCGTTCGCTGGGCGCCCGGCATGAGGCGTAGAAACAATGCTGCTTGCCCCCTTCTCAACCACGCTAAACGCGCAGTCGAGGATGCCGCGATGCGGGTACACCGCCATGCCAATGCCAAAATACCAATCACCATCGACCGAATAGCCATTAAACCATGTGCGATCGTAGAAATTGCGGTCACTGGTCGCCGGGTGGGCCAAAGGTTCCGGCGTTTGGTGGATCGGAAAATCGTCAAACAAGTTCAACATGGCTATTCCCCAGTTGCGCGCTCGGCCTCGTCGCCGTGCTCATTCAAAAGTGGCGGCATCCTTTCCGAGGTGCTCTCGCCCGATGAAAAGCGAACGGGTTGGCGCATTTCAAAGTAGCTGCCTTCCGAAGGATGCTCTCGCCGAGAGAAGAAATCGACCGATTGCAAATGCGGCTCATCCAACATTTCATTGAGATCGCGAACGGGCTGCGCTGGAATTTGTGCTACCTGACACTTTTGGATCAACTGTGTGGTCGTAAACTGCGGCGTCAGCTCCGCTATCCGGCGATAGAGCAGCGCTTGGTTTATGTAGCGCCCTTTTCGCGAGTTGAAGCGTTCATCATTGATGAGGTCCCGATCGCCTAAGAGATCAAGGACGGTGCCCCAGCTCGCATCAGTGTAAATGACGATGCTGATGTGCCCGTCTTTGGTGGGAAAGGGCTGCCGGTCTGGATCAATCTGGCGCGCATATCCTGCATCGCCCACGGGCGGATCAAAGACGTGTCCACCAAGGTGTTCGAGCATCATGAAATTGGTGAAGCTTTCAAACATCGGAATTTCGATGTTCTGCCCCTCGCCCGTTCGAAGCTTGTGAATGATCGCCGCTTGCACCGCATACACCGCATGCAACCCTGCGACTTTGTCAGCGATAAGGGAGGGAAAGTAGCGTGGCCGTTCATTGCCATCCACCCGCGGCAACAAAGTCGTCGTCCCGCTTGCGGCCTGAATGACGTCGTCATAGGCCTGAAGATCAGCATAAGGTCCGTCTTGCCCAAAGCCCACGCAATGGGCGTAAATGATGTCTTTGTTGATCGCACTAACGGCTTGAAAATCGAGACCCAACTTCTCAACCGCTTTGCCGCGCACATTGTGAATGAAGATGTCCGCATCGCTGAGCAATTGCTTCATCTTTTCAAGGTCATCTGGCTGCTTAAGATCGAGGACAACCGATTTTTTGCCGCGGTTGATGGACATGAAACCGGGGGCCATTCCGATCGTCTTTGCATGGCGCGCAGAGTATCGGAATTGATCACCGCCCGGCGCTTCGATCTTGATCACTTCACCGCCAAGGTCCGCCAAGACTTGCGTCGCATAGGGTCCAAAGACCACACTCGTCATGTCTACGATTTTGATGCCGTCCAGCATCTTCTTGCCCATCTCAAACGTCATCGTTCCAAATCACATCCCAAATCTTCGACAAATGCCAATCTGTGCTCAATCACCTTGCAGAGCGTTGGCGACTTCCCGGTCAATTTCTGCTTTCAGAGCAGCGTAGCTTTGCCCGGTCCTGTTCGCGATCTCGACGATATCGTCGTGCTCCACTTTCCAGCGGCGGCCACCGGCTGGCAATGACACGATCTTTGCGTGAACATCGCCATGCGTGGTCGAGACGAGCCTGATTTCGCGTTCGAGCATCCGCTTCCAAATCGGCTTTATCCGTACGCCAATGGACGAAGATTCGGACATGAGTAGGTCTGACAACGCCTCCAGCTTTTCTGCTCGGCAAAGCACAGTCACAGACTGGGCAAGTCTGCCCTTCTTCATCACGATCGGGGTCAGGAACGCATCGCTTGCGCCTGCTTCGAAAAGCCGATCAAGCATGGGTTGGAACCCTTCGGCCGACATGTCATCGATATTTGTCGTGATCTCGTAATTGGACGCCTTGGGTACCTCAGAGACAGTCTGAGCCTGCGGTTTTTCGGCAGCGTCATAGTCGCCCAGCATCACACGAAGGACGTTTGGAATTTCGAAGTCCTTATGCCCGATGCCGTAACCGATACGCTCCGGCGTGAATCGGCCAGCTGGTTCAAAATGATCGACATTGCTTTTGAGAATTGCCGCGCCCGTTGGCGTCGTTGCCTCGCCTTTTATGCCGCCAGTTTGGCAGGGTACGCCGATCAGAATTTCGCTCGTCGCAGGGGCGGGTACGGGGTATTCGCCGTGCGCACAACGAACCCGGCCAGAGCCAAGTTCGACCGCATCACACACAATTGATTCAACCTGAAAATATTCCAAGCCAATCGCGGCGCCCACGATATCGACAATGGAATCGATGGCTCCAACCTCATGGAAATGCACCTTTTCCAAGGGCATCGCATGGATCTTAGCCTCAGCCTCGCCAACAAGTCGGAACATATCCAAAGCACGCTCGCGCACACCTTTTGAATAGGGCGCGTTTTCGATCAGCTGCTTGATCTGCTGATAGTCCCTAGAGCCATGAGAATGATGGTGATGATGTTCGTGTCCATGCGCATGGCCATGAGAGTGATCATGGGAGTGCGCGCCATGGCCACCGTCAGCAGTTTGGGTCACGGTGACTTGCGCGCCCGAAATTCCCATCTTTTCTGCAGCAATCGCTTCCAGCTCAAACTCATGATCGAGTGAGAGCTTGCTAAGCTCAGCGCGTAGATGATTGACAGGCATCCCAAGCGCGATGAGCGCTGCAAGCGTCATATCTCCGCTGATGCCCGAATGGCATTGGAAATAGAGAGCGCGGCTCATTCAGAAGACGTGTCCGGAGCCAAGAGTGCATCCGTCATTTGGCCAGCCAATTTGAGCAGCTCATGCGTGTCCACTTCGAGCGATTCAAATGCATCCTTGTGGCAAAAGCCAAGCATCAGGACATTGATCATAACGATCACCGATTTGGGAGTGCCAGCACCTTCGGGAACCCGGTCTTTTGTAAGATCAATAGTTGCCTCGTACCATTCCGACATAAGTCCAGCGATCTTCGGCGAACGCGCAGCGGAAAGGTGAGCCTCGATATTGAGCATCCGAGCGTCTTTGCCATCATCTGAGAGAAGGACGCCGGCCGTCTCGAGGACAAATGTCTTCAGATCGGGCGCAACCTGCGCCAGCTTGAACAGATGGAAAGACTGCAACGCAGAACGGCAAGACTGAACAAGCAAATCCTCACGGCCATCAAAGTGGCTGTAAATCGCTCCTTTAGTGACGCCCGCGCGCTTTGCGATCTCATCGATAGTCGCGCCGTTAAGCCCTTTCTCTGCAAAGATACTGGCCGCGGCTTCGAGCAAGGCGCGGCGGGTTTCTTTGCTTTGCGCAGCACTTCTGCGGCCCATCCGGCCTTGCGTTCCTTTTGATCCCGCCTTGGTTGATACACTAGGCAATTGGCTAAAGCTCCATCTCTAGGCGCAATCCGCAGTCTTTACATAGCAGACATTTTTACATACCGAATGGTTTCTATAAACGATATTTTGACCGTGAACCAGTTTGCAGATCACTGCAATAGAGGTCGACAAAATGTTCGGTTTCGCGTTCGCGGCGATGTGTCTTAATCGGCAATCGAAAAACAATGAGGCTTTTGCAAGACACATGGCACAAAACAATGCAGTAACTGACCGTTCTCAGCCTAGTCTTGAGCCCTCATCAGGACCGACAGCAATGAACGATCCCTACATTCTTGCCGCATATAAAGGCGTTGCCCCGCCTGCACCGTCTTGGTTCACCGACGCCGTCGAAGCCGAATATAGGACTGGCAGCGTCTTGGTTGATGGCGCACAGATCGCTTATCAACAATGGGGCGACCCAGCTAAACCTGGGCTTTTATTGGTGCACGGCAACAGCGCGCATGCGCATTGGTTTGATTTCATCGCACCGTCATTTGCCGATGACTTTAACGTTGTCGCGATGGAACTGTCTGGGATGGGCAATTCTGATTGGCGCGATGAATACAGTCTGGAACAATATGCGGCCGAACAGATGGGCGTCATGCAAGCCTCGGGGATGTTCGACCACAAGGTAAAACCGATCATTGCAGCGCATTCCTTTGGCGGAATAATCTCGCTCGCGACGGCGGAAAGCTATGGTGAGCGGTTAAAAGGGCTGGTTCTGATGGACTCAACGGTCTTTCCCGCCGAAAAGGCGATTGAACGGCCCAAACCCAAACCTTCGAACCGGGCGGCATTCTTTCCCGATCTCGCGGCGGCTCTTGCAAGGTTTCGGTTGGCACCACCGCAACCTTGCGAAAATCACTATGTTCTCGACCACATCGCCCGCCATAGCGTTAAGCAAGTGGAGCAAGATGGTGTCTCCGGCTGGACCTGGAAATTCGACCCATCCATTTGGGGCAAAATTGACTGGGACGATGCAAAACCCTGGCATTGCCTTGGCAATCTGACTTGTGCGTTCGCCTGTATCAGAGGCGCGGATTCTATCCTTCTTACAGACGACATCGAAGAAGGCATGCGCGAACGGATCAATGCGCCGTTTGTATCAATCGAAAAAGCGGGCCATCATCTCTTGTTAGATGATCCGCTTAAAACAATTGCTATTCTGAAAGGGTTCTTCGCTGAGTGGGACCGCGCGCAGAATGAAGGCGCGCCCCCAAAGTCAGCAAGCTAGGCTTAACATGCTCAAATCGCCCATTTGAAATCGGTCGCCTCTTCCGAGAGTGACCAAAGACGTGTCATCACATCTTTGTCATAGGCGTGTGGTTCCAATGTCCCCTGGCCCACGGGACCGACCGACTCCATCTTTCCAGTCGGACCGTAGAATGCACGTTCCTCCAAACCTTCCTCGGTCGCGCACATCAACTGGCCATATGCGCCTTTTTCAGCCGTCTGAACCATTGGGGAAAGAGTCATAAGCCACCAGATGGCACGCATAACGCGGCTTGCGCTGGTTGCGATCAGAGACGTTTTGGAAGCACCTGGGTGGCAGACGTAAGCCCTCACTGACTTGCCCGCTGCTGCAACGCGGTCTTGCAATTCATAGGCAAGCATCATTTGCGCAAGCTTGCTCTGCGAATAGGCAGTGTTTGGGTTGTATTTGTCGTCCCAATTGATGTCATCGAAATTGATCGTGCGCATACCAAGCTTGTATCCAAGGCTCGCCACTTGAACGATGCGCCCGCCCGATGCCTCCAAGCGATCGAACAGCATCCCGCAGAGCAAGAAATGCCCATAGTGGTTTGTGCCCATCTGGCTTTCGAACCCATCGACGGTCAATTGGCGCTTAGGCACCTGCGCAATGGCCGCATTACAGATCAGCGCATCGATCCGCTCCGCCACTGAAAGCACTTCCTTTGCCGCATTGCGAACCGATTCCAGCACCGACAAATCCATCGTAATCGCTGTGACATCGGCATTAGTGCCAAACTCTTGCTTAAGCGATTTGACCGCGGCGGCGGCCTTTTCTGGATTGCGGTTGAGCATAACCACTTTTGCCCGCTTCGACAGCAAATGACGCGCTGCTTCAAAGCCCGTCCCGGCTGTGGTCCCCGTGATCACATAGGTTTTTCCGCTAAGCGAACCCATCCGATCGGGTGTCCATCCGTTTGGTCCAAATGTTGTGTCTGCCAATACCTTGATCCCTATTTTTATCGCCACCCGGTTACTTGCGGCTTGCTGTTTGCTTGTAGAGGTTTTCCCCGCGCTCCCACTGCGCGAGATATCCAGGATATTCGGGTTTGATTGCGCTCACTTTATCCAACTGCTGCATATCGTCGGCGGTAAGTTCAACGTTCACGGCGGCCAGATTATCTCTAAGCTGCTTCTCTGTACGCGCACCCACGATGACGCTCGTCACGGCTTTCTTATGCAAAAGCCATGCGAGGCCAACTTGAGAAATCGTGGCGCCATGACGCTCAGCAATGTCAGAAAGCGCCGCTAGGACCAGTGGCCCCTGTTTCTTGCTTACAGGCGGGTATTGGAACTTTGCACGCCGTCCTTCGACATCATCGCCGTCCAAGTATTTGCCTGTCACATAGCCGCCCGCAAGCGGGCTATAGATCATCGTCCCGAGGCCAAGATCCATGGTGCACGGAAGGATTTCACGCTCCACCTCGCGGCCAACCAAGGAGTAATAGTTTTGCACACTGCAGAACCGTTCCGTTCCATTGGTCTTGGCAACGCCATCGGCCTTTGCGATTTGCCACGCGCTGAAATTTGAAAGGCCAATGTACCGAACCTTGCCCTGCCTCACGAGGTCATCAAGCGCCCTTAGGGTCTCTTCAAGCGGGGTTGTGTGATCAAAATTGTGGACCTGATACAGGTCGATATAGTCAGTGCCGAGCCGGTCTAAACTGGCCTCAACCTCGCGCATGATCGCCAACCTGCTGGTACCAAGGTCGTTCATGCCGTGGGTCATCGTATTGTAGAGTTTGGTCGCGATAAGCGCATCCTGGCGCCTACCCTTTAGGGCAACGCCCAACATCTCCTCGGACACGCCGGAGGCATAGATATTGGCGGTATCGTAAAGGTTGATCCCGGCCTCAAGCGAGATATCGACCATCTTGGTCGCCAGCTCTTGGCCCGTATAGCCCATGCGGGGTGCATAGCTTCCACCTTCTTTGTCGAAGGTCATCGTCCCCAGCGTCAGTTCGGACACATAGAGACCCGTTCCGCCCAAACTCTTATACTTCAAAAGCCGATCCTCTCACGCTTCATCAACGCCATGTTTTCGCCGCAAGACAGCAATCAAGACCGCTCCGATTTCCCGCTACCACGATCCCAATAGTCAGTTTCGCACATGACACAATCTATGTCACGTGTGTTGTGCAGTTTGGGTGATCATGGCAAGTATCCAATCTGACAGTCCTACCCTGCGTATTGCGCAGGAACGGTGAGCCCGGGAAAGCGGATATGACCATAGAGATCAGACATTGGACCGATATCGACGCGCAGTATCTCACACAGGTCCTTGCAGGAAATGGCATCGACGCAACGGTGGCGAGCTTTGACAAAAAGCCGGTTGGCACGGGTCAGCTGGGAGACTGCATCCGTTTCTCCCTAAACTACCAAACACGCGGCGGCGATGCGCCTGATACTTTGGTTGGCAAATTCCCTGCAGATGCCGACGACAGCAGAACCGCTGGCGTCCAATTTGGCATCTACATGCGGGAGGTGAAGTTCTATCAAGAGCTCCAACCCAAAGCGCGCATCACAACGCCCAATTGCTACCTATCGCTCATGGACGAAGAGACGCATGATTTCGTATTGTTGATGAGCGATGAAGCACCTGCGGAGCAAGGCGATCAACTTGTCGGCATATCTATAGAGCAAGCGAAGACAGTCGTTTGTGAAGCTGCAAAATTGCATTCCGCCTTCTGGATGGATGAGACCGCATTAAGCCTTGAATGGATGGAACACACTGCCCCGACGCGCGCGGTCTTTGCGCCCGATGCCATGAGGGAAGTTTGGAATAGCTTCAAAGATCGGTTTTCAGGCGACATTGATGAGCGTGCTGAGCAGCTGGGCAATGCTCTAACCCAGAACATTGAGGCGTATCAGAAGCTCATCGAACAAAGGCAATGCCTAGTCCATGTCGATTTTCGCCCGGACAATATGCTTTTCGCAACTCCCAAAGGGGGCAAAGCTCTCTCCGTTGTCGATTGGCAATCCATTGGTCCGGGGGCAGCAGCAACGGATGTTGGATATTGTCTGGCCGGCGCACTTACACCAGAGCAGCGGCGCCAGCATGAAGACGAATTGCTTGAGCTGTACGCCAGCGAACTTCATCGGCTTGGTGGCGGCCCGTACGACCCTTCCGAAATGAAAAAGCATTACGTCCTTGGGGCGTTTCAGCTCTTTCGGACAGCCTTTCACTCATCAATGTTTGTTGAGCGCACTGAACGAGGGGACAAAATGTTCCTCAAGATGCTGAATGGGGCCGTGGACCTTATCCACGACCACCAAGCTGAGCATTGGTTCGCGTAGCGGCTGCTAAGCGATGGGAAGGGTTCCTTCGTTTGGGAATCCAACCACAAAGTCGCCCAACGCTTCGACTTCGGGCGGCTTCGCCAAGAAGGTCTGAAACTCCGCCTGCCCGTGCTTATGCCGTTCAATATGCGAATGGAGCGCCTCCGCAGACGTGTAGCTTTCCACCATGAAGTATTGATGCGGCGTCTTGGTGCGCCAAAAGGCATAGACCCGAGTTTCTGGTTCATGCCCCGGCATAGTTTCAACAATGCCTTGGATATGGCTCAAAAAAAGCTCTTCCTTCTCGGGGAGCACATCCATGCGAATAAGTAACGTCGTCATTTAGGTGCCCGTCCAGTTTGGCTCACGCTTTTCAGCAAAGGCTTTGGGGCCCTCTTTCGCGTCATTGGAGGTGAAGACTTTGGCCACCAATGGTTCTTGCATCTTCCAAAGCTCTTCCTCGTCATATCCTTGCGCAGCAGCACGAACGAGCTTCTTGGAAGCAGCAACGGCGAGCGGGGCGTTCTTTGCGACACGTTCAGCCAATGCAATCGCCGCATCAACTGCGCCGCCAACCTCAGTTAGCTCAGAGATCATGCCAAGGTCTTTGGCTTCTTCGGCAAGGATGTGATCACCCGTGATCGCCATCTCCATCGCTTTGGCATAACCAACACGGCTGGGCAGGCGGAACAATCCCGCGGCACCTGCAAAGAGGCCAACCTTAACTTCGCGAATGCCAATCTTGGCGCCTTTTGCCGCAACCAATAGATCGCAGGTCAATGCCATTTCACAGCCACCTGCAATCGCAAACCCTTCGATCGCTGCAATCAAAGGCTTTTCGCAACCTTGCTTGATGAAATCACCAGATCGCCCTGTGTTCTCACCGCGAAGGAACGCCTTGAGATCCATCCCTGAACAAAAATAACCACCTGCTCCGGTAAGAACACCAGCGGTCAGTTCTGGATCTTCATTCAGCTCTTGAACCGCATTCCAGATACCTTCTGCAAGAGCGCCGTTAATGGCGTTGCGCGCATCGGGACGGTTCATGGTGATGATCATGATCCGGTCGCGGCGTTCGACCAATACTGCGGGTTCTTCAGTGGTGTCAGTCATAGGAAAAGCTCTCCTCAATGGTTGTTCTAGAATTTTGATTTATCGCTTTGCGCGGATCCGGCCGAATGTAACCGCAAGAATAACGCTCGAGACGCAAAATGCCGAGACAAAGGTCAATGTTTCTAAGTTCAGGCCAAGCTCGAAAAAGCCAACAAGGGCGATCGCGCCAATGGCCAAGGCAAAGTTCAACAGTCCCCAAAGCACATTGATCACCGGACCGGACTCGCCAATTCCCGGCGGCTTGGCAAAGGGACTTTGAAACCGCTCGCCGCAAAAACCTTTAATGGAATGCGGCAGGCCATTGGCAAAACAAAAGGCGGCAAAGATATAGGCAAGATAGGTCACTCTGCATCCCAGACTATGCGTTCACCTCGCGCTTAACAAACAGGGTTACAAGCGTCAATTTTTGTAACCTGTTGACCCATCACTTTGACCGATTTATCAGAGCCCCAACACCTGCCCGCTGACGGGCGCGCAACAAAGCGATTGCCCCTTGGTGAAGCGAACAAGTTTTGGGAGATTGAAAATGCAAATTTACGAACAGACCGCTGCAATCGTGACCGGAGGCGGATCAGGCCTTGGCAAAGCATCGGCGCAAGCTCTTGCCAAAGCTGGCTTAAAGGTCGCGATATTCGACATGAACGAAGAAACCGGCCAAGCGGTAGCAGACGAGATTGGCGGCGTATTTTGCAAGACCAATGTGCTCGACGAAGCCGATGTGCTCGAAAGCTTCGAAAAGGCTCGCGCAGCGCATGGGCAAGAGCGCGTCTTGGTGCACTGCGCTGCGGCGGCTAAACCGCCAAAGAAGACCGTCTACATGGATCGCAAAACCGGCGAGTTCGCTCGTCAATCGACCGAAGATTTCGCTTTTGCCGCTGAAGGTGTGCTGATCTCCAGTTATCGTCTCGCATCAATTTCTGCTCTTGGTATGGCGTCGCTTGAGCCGCTTGAAGATGGCGAGCGCGGGGTCATTACCATGACGTCATCGGCCGCCGCGCAAGACGGACAGATCGGGCAAACTGGCTATGGTTCGTGCAAATCGGGCGTAAACGGCTTGGTGCTGCCAATGGCACGCGATTTGATGGATATCGGCATCCGCGTGAATGCGATCATGCCGGGCATCTTTGCAACGCCGCCAATGATGGCTGCACCTGAACCCGTGCTTGCATCGCTTGCGGCATCAGTTCCATTTCCAAAACGTCTTGGTAAGCCGGAAGAGTTTGGCTCGCTAGTGTTAGAGCTAGCCAGAAACAGCTACTTTAATGGCCAAGTTATCCGCCTTGACGGAGCCATTCGCATGGCGCCGAAGTAAGCGTTCAAAGCAGAATAAACTCAAACAAAAGCAGCGGGCCGACGTATCCTATGCCGACCCGCTCTTTTCGTTATGACAAAGCGATTATACGCGCTCAATGATGATAGCTGGCGCCATACCGCCCGCAGCGCACATGGTCACAAGCCCGCGTTTTTTGCCTTGACGTTCAAGCTCATCCACCATCGTTCCGATCAGGATTGAACCGGTTGCGCCGATGGGGTGCCCCAAGGCCATAGCTCCACCATTCACATTGACCTTTTCGCGGTCCAGATCGAGGTCGCGGATGAATTTCTCAGCCACCACCGAAAATGCCTCATTGATCTCCCAAAGATCGATATCATCCTTGGTGAGGCCTGCCTTTTTCAATGCCTTTTGCGCCGAGGGAACCGGAGCGTTCAACATCAATGTCGGGCAATCGCCCATATTGCACATGGTCACGACCTTTGCGCGCGGCGTCAGGCCGTTTTTCTCCGCATATCGCTCGGACGCAAGCAATACAGCCGCTGCTCCATCAACAACACCAGAGCTGTTTCCAGCGTGGTGGAAATGCTCGATCTCAAGGTCAGGGTATTTCTGATTTATCAAACCACGAAAGGTCGTGCCCTGCTTGTCCAATGGCATATCAGCGAGTTTGGCAAAGCTCGGCTCAAGCTGAGCCAGGCCTTCGGCGGTTGTCTGTGGCCGCGGAAACTCTTCATGATCCAGAATAACGCTGCCGTCATCGGCAATTACAGGAACAACGCCTCTATCGAACCTGCCTTCACGAATAGCCCTGTCTGCGTTTCGCTGGCTCTTGAGCGCTAGTGCATCAAGCGCTACTCGGCTGATCCCTTCCATCGATGCAATAGCATCACCGCAGATACCTTGGTGTGACTGCGGGTGCACCTTGCGCAGACGCTCGTTCCCGCTCCCCATCATCAAGGGTCCCAATCCGGCCGCCATTTCCTCTTTGCCCCGAGATGCAGTGTAGGACATCATCTCTGTCCCGCCAGCAACAATCAGGTCTTCCAAGCCAGACATGATCTGGCCAGTTGCGAAGTTAACTGATGTGATGCCCCCACCACAAAAACGGTCAAGAGTTGTGCCGCTAGATCGCTCATCATAACCAGCATCCAGTGCCGCCATTCGCCCCATATCGCCGCCTTGATTGCCTGTCTGGCTCGATGTTGACCAAATCACATCGTCGACCTCTGCTGTATTGAGATCGTTACGCTCTTTGAGCGCCTTCAGAACAGTTGCGGCGAGGTGCTGCGGGTGCTCTTCAGCCAAAGCCCCCTTGCCAACTTTGCCGATGCCACGCGGCGTGCGAACTGCATCAATGATATATGCTTCACCCATCGTCTTGTCCCTTTTCCTTAATCTTGTCCGAGCGACACCCTTTTCGGCATCTACTGTCGATCTCTTTCAAATTGTGGCAATTCTGGATCAATCTGCGCCCAAGGCTGGGCTGAGGATGTCCAAACGCTCATCTGAGGCTGAAACGCAGCTGGGTTATCAAGCGTGCCCACTTTGATGATTTTAAGGCCCGGTGCACCGCCTAACTCGCTGAACATGGGTGTCCCGCATTCCGGGCAGAAATGACGTGTCACTTCGCCGCCCGAAGAGCCCGTGACGGCATGCCCTTTCGTTACGCCTTGTTGAAGTTCGAAAGCGGTTTCCGGCACAGCAATGATATGTGCAGGGCCACCGCCTGAAACATACTGGCAGTCTCGGCAATGGCAGGTGGCCGCGCCCATCAATTGGGCTTGGTCACATTCGAAGCGGACTGCACCGCAAAGGCACCCCCAGAGAGTTTATCTGTCATTGTCGTGTCTCCCTCGATCAGGTCCAGCCCCCCAATCGCCACTTAAAGCCCCGCCGCATCTGCTGCGCGTTCCAGCGCCTCTTGGGTTTCGCCCATGCTGGCGCAGAAATATCGGATCTCGCCGCATAAACATTTGCAGGTCCACCTCTTCAGCAAAGCCGGCCGCTCCGTGGAAACAGAAAGCATCATTGGCAACGCGCTCAAACAGCTCATTCGCAAGCGCCTTTGTCGATGTCATCTCTTCGGTG
The DNA here is from genome assembly GCF_057365035.1 of Erythrobacter sp. JB1-15. Taxonomy (NCBI): domain Bacteria; kingdom Pseudomonadati; phylum Pseudomonadota; class Alphaproteobacteria; order Sphingomonadales; family Erythrobacteraceae; genus Erythrobacter; species Erythrobacter sp. JB1-15. The sequence continues at coordinate 1,892,215 of NZ_CP200295.1, read as the reverse complement.
GCATCCTTGCCATTGTCGCTCATCCAAGCGGCCTGATGGACAAGCAGGCGAACCGTCTCATTGCTGATATGCATATCCGCACATGGGTGCGCGACCGCCTGAAACGCGCCGATTGATTGGCCAAATGCCTGACGCTGCGTGACGTATTGTGTGGCCAAAGTCTTGATCGATTCAGAAAGACCAATCGCCTCTGCAGTCGCCAAGAGTGATCCGACATGCAGTCCTTGTTCAAGCGCTGAAACCGCAGCCTCACCAATCCCCAGAACTGCTTCACCCAGCACCTCTACGTTGGCCAAATCAACCGACGACAGAGGAACACCCGCGCCTGAATGATGCGGCGTAATCGAGACACCCTCAGCGCCAGCCTTAATGACCACCAACGCGGTTTCGCCCGATGGAGAGTGCGCGGAAATCAGCAGCCAATCCGCCGCCGAAGCGAAAGGAACAAGGATCTTGCCGCCACTAAGAGAAAACCCATCACCGCTTTGAGTAAGGGGCAGACGAACTTCGTCCCACTCATTGCGCCCATCTTGGTCGATAAGGGCCGGAGCGACGATCTTGCCAGCCGCGATATCGGTAAGGCACCGATCGCGGATATCAGATTTCGGCAGACGCTGAAGGATCGCGGCGGACAGGCCGGAGCTTGCCACCAATGGCAAAGTTGCCCCAGCACGCCCAACCTCTTCCAAAATGACGCATGCTTCCAGCAGGCTTGTCCCTGCCCCGCCAAACTCGCTTGGCACGGTCATAGCAGGCCAACCATGACGAACCGCATCGGTCCATAACTCTTTAGAAAACCCTGCCTGTGACCTTTCAGCTTCGCGCATTGCTTCTGTTGAGAAATTCGCCTCAAGCGCAGCTCGGGCGCCAACCTGCAGGGCGACTTGGGTTTCGTTCAGTCTAAAGTCCATGGCCGCTTACCCTCTCGGCAAACCCAGCTCGCGCTGGGCAATGATGTTTCGCTGAATTTCGCTGGGGCCCGCGGCCACTTGCACCGGCAAGGCATAAACCCACCACTTATACGCGCCTCCTAAAGGAAGCGTGGCCATAGGATCATCGTCGAGAAGCAGTCCTCTTGGCCCCGCCAGTTCGAGCGCAAGTTCGCTCGTCTCCGTGGTGATGTCGCCAGCCAAGACCTTGAAAATGGCTGCATCGACCAGAGACGGGTGCGCAGAGGCACGGTTCATCACAAGCCGCAGCCCTCTGTTGAGAGCATTCAACCGCGTTATCCGCGTCCTCACGTCAGGACGTTCAGAAAGCAAGCGCCCCTTGCTGTCCTTCGCGGTTTTCACGTAGTCGGTAAGCTGGTCGAGCTGGATTTGCACACGGCCCGAATACCCCAATCCCACGCGCTCACGTTCAAGCACCGTCATGGCGACTTTCCAACCATCATTCATGGGCCCAACCAGAGCATCATGCGGGACGATTGCGTCTTCAAAGATCAGCTCTTGAACTTTGGTTTGCCCTGCCATCGTCGGGGTGTCGCGCATGACGATACCAGGCGTATCCATGTCGATCACCATCAAGGAAAGCCCAGCATGGCGTGAGCTTTCTGGATCGGTCCGGACCAGCAAGATGCAGTGATCGGCATTGTTGGCGTAGCTGACCCAGGTCTTATGCCCGTTCAGCTTAAACCCTTCATCGGTTTCAATCGCGGTCATTTCCAATGCCGCCAGATCGGACCCACAATGGGGCTCGGTGAAAGCCTGACACCAGCATGCTTCGCCAGCGCTGATAGGGCGCAAATAGCGTTCCTTTTGGGCTTCGCTGCCGAACATCATGATGGCAAAGCCAATGAAGTTTAGGCTTTGATATTGTTGCCCGCGCGGTTCGCCCATGCTCCACATTTCTTCGCGGAAGACATTTTGGATCCACACATCAGCATCCGCGCCGCCATATTCCTTTGGCCACGCCATTGTCAGCCAACCTTTGGCAGCCAGCTTCTTACAGAACTCCCGAGAGAATTCGTAAGAGCCTTCGTCATCAGAGAGAATGTTCGACCACCAAGAAGGGATCTCTTGCTTCATGAATTCGCGAAGCTCTTTGCGAAACGCTTCGGCCTCGGCAGGATATTCCAAGTTCATAGTGAGGTCCTATTCGGTAACGGGAGGCGGGAATAAGGCCGCCTCATAATCGAGCTGTTCGCCAAACTCGGTTGGGAACCTTCGGATCAACTCATCGAGTGTGAAACCAACGTCATCTTGTGCATCAATGGCCTTGGTTGGGGCCACCGCCCCATACCGCGCCAGACGTCCACCCATGATGCCGAAAAGTTGGCCATTAATGGATGAAGCCATATCGCTCAGCAGATAGGCGACAATTGGTGCGACGTGCTTTGGATCACGCCAAGTGCCCAACGCATTGCTGCTGTGAAATGCCTGTGATGCGGGCAAATCTGGCAATCGCATATCGACCAGCCGTGTGGCGGCCCCCGGCATAATGGCATTGGACGTAATGCCTTGTGGCCCAAATTGCATCGCCGTTTGCCACATAAGGCTCAGCACGCCGGCTTTCGACACGCCATAAGGGCTGGCCTCTTCCTGACTGACGCTGCCATGATCGGATGCAATGGCAGAGGAGGAAGCGACGTAGATCAGCCTACCACCTCCCTGCTTTTGCATGGCCGGAATGGCTGCTTTGACAGGGCAAAATTGGCCCTTCAGGTTGACCCGCAGGACAGTGTCCCATTCATCGCCAGTAATATCGCAGAGCGGCTTTTCAGGAGCCATAATCCCAGCGTTACAGACCAAGCCATCGATGCAGCCGAAATGGTCCATCGCTGCCTCTACGACTTCCGCTCCGCCTTCATCGGTGGCGACATCGCTGTAAGTGGCAATAGCTTCACCGCCGAGTTCACGAATCTCTGAAACCACAGTGTCCGCTGGACGGCTCGAGGCTGAACCTCCGCCTTCGCCATCACCTCCGTAGTCAGCTACAACGATCTTTGCCCCTTCGGCCGCGAACATAAGGGCAAGCGACCGTCCGATCCCCCGCCCTGCGCCCGTAATGGCTATGCTTTTGCCCAACAATCTGTCGGTCATCCCAATGCATCCTCGGTTCTGTTTTATCTTAGCTCTCAGGTTAGGACCCATTTCGAGGCCCCAACTTTGCCGTTTTTTCGAGCTGAACCATACTCAGAAATTGAATGGTACACAAAACGCAAATTTTGTGTCATTGCAAGGCAAATCATCAATGAGAGGAAGATGGTGTGACGGACTATATCAAGGGAAAATCAGTTATCGTGACCGGCGCGGCGAGCGGGTTTGGTATGCTCACCAGCCATAAAGCAGCCGCGATGGGCGCCAAGGTCACATGCGCAGACGTCAATGCCGATGCACTTGAAAAGGTCGTAGCTGAGTTGGTTGATCAAGGGTATGAAGCACAAGGCGTGCCGACAGATGTAAGCGATGCGGCGCAAATGTATGCTTTGGGGCAGGCAGCGATTGATAAATTCGGCGCAATTGATGTCTTGGTCAACAATGCAGGCATTATGCCGCTTGCGCTTTATTCGGACCATGAAGCTGCGCTTTCCAAATGGCACCAATGCATCGACATCAACCTAAAGGGCGTCGTGAATGGCATCGCCGCTGTCTATGATCAGATGATCAAACAAGGCCACGGACAAGTCGTGAATGTCTCGTCGATCTTCGGCAATGCTCCGGTCTTTGGTGGCGGTGTGTATGCAGCGACCAAAACTGCTGTGAACTTCATCTCAGAAAGCCTGCGCATCGAGGCGCAAGGCAAGATCAAAGTGACCACAATCCGCCCAACCGGCGTCCCGGGTACGAACCTCAACAGCGCAGTCATCAACCCGATGACGTCGCTGGGGATATTGGGTCATAACGGTCCTGGGATTTTCCAACAGATGGAAGAGCAAGGCGAAGCGTATTTCGCCAACACGGATACCGATCCTGAAAGCATCGGCTGCAAGGTGCTGGACCCTCAAGAAATCGCCAACAATATCATCTATGCCATTAATCAACCTCTGGGCGTCTCAGTCAGCGATATTACTGTGCGCAACACCGGGGAAAGCATGATCCTCTAAAGCGGTCAGCCGCCGCGTTTCTCTCAGATGCGGCCGGTTACATGCATCCGCAAATCAAGTATGGGCGCGTCAAGAATGGCGCGCCCCACGTCTATGGCATCTGCCCCCGCGCGGGCGGCAGGTCCAAGATCATCAAGGCCAAGGCCGCCGCCAAACGCCAAACGAATGTTCTGCCGCATTCCCACCTTGGACAAAGCCGCGTCCACATCTCGTAAATCTTCGATCCGGCCGGTATCAACCATCACCACCCCTGCACCATTCGTTACCGCGTGGAGCGCCTCATCGACCGATGTCACTTGGATCGCCACGGGTCCATGATCGACCCCGCGCCCTGCCGCTATCGCAGCTGTGACGCTTCCAAACATTCGGACCGAGTTTTTGCCCATGTAGACGAAGTCGCCATCGACCAGCCGGGGCAAAATTTTCGCTGTCGCTAAACCTGCTCGAAGAAGAGGCTTGAGCTCAGGCGGGAGTTTCTTCCATCCGCCACAGGCAATCGAAAGGCCAGATGGCGCCTGCTTTCGAAACTGCGCCGCGCGGGTCGCGATCCCGGAGGCAAACCCGAGCTTGCCCAAGACATAGTCTTCAGCAACGCCAATCTCTTGAGCAGTGCCGAAGACGCGCACCACCGGGTCACCGGCGGACACTGCCATTCCTTCTGTCGCCTCAACTGTCCACTCACCGCTTGGCCCGGGAACATGCGCCGGGTCCACGAAATCGAGCCCCGCAATAATGCCGGGCTCTGTTGCCTCTACAACTGCCGTAAAACGCCCCGTTAGCCCCCGGAATATTTGTTCTGTCAGGGAAATAGACGAAGGCTGCTGCGCCGGGCTCACCGGAGCGCAGCCATCTGATTGAGGACGCGTAAAGCCCCGCATGCTGCGCCAAATCCATTGTCGATATTGGTCACGAGAACACCCTGCCCGCAGCTTGCCAGCATCGAATTGAGAGCCGTTTGCCCACCTTTCGAAACGCCATAACCCACAGATGTTGGCACACCGATCAAAGGTTGCGGCACGAGACCGCCAAGAACCGAGGCCAAGGCCGCATCCCAGCCCGCAACGGCGATAACCACGTCATGGGTTTTGATTTCATCCAAACGATCAAAAAGTCGATGAATGCCTGCGACCCCGACATCGGCGATGAGAGAAACTTCGCAACCCGAAAATTCAAGCGCCCTTACCGCCTCGCCCGCGACCGCCAAGTCAGAGGTGCCGGCCGTCACAACCGCGATGCGCCCGTCCCTTTTGGGCAAGGGTCCATGGAGAATTCCGGTACGCGACCTCGGATCAAAATCGAGAAGTTTGGTAAGCGCCGGATCGAGCCGATCAAACACTTCTTGATCCAACCGGGTAAAAAGAGTTTTCGCCTCCGGTTTCGAACCAAGATCGGCAAGAATAGCGTTCAGCGCCGCATCGTCTTTGCCCTGACAAAAGATAGCCTCTGGCATCTTTAGGCGTTCGGTACGCTGATGATCATGCGTGAAGGTCATGATTGCCCCACGAATGCGCGGCCGGGACTATACGGCTTGTCGTCCAACATCACCTCAACGATGGCCGGATCAATCGAAGCGATGGTTTGCGCGACACCGCGCATAAGAGCTTCATCAATCTTCGCGCGGTCAGAATTTGGCACTTCGATCCGCATCACATTCTGATCCAATCGGCAACGCACCACATCCAAACCCGTTTGCGATCGAACATGGTTTTCAGCGGCATGCACCGCTTGCAATAATTTGGGCGTCACACGTGTCCCAGTATAGAGCCGGCTGGCGAGGCAGGGGGAAGCTGGCAGTTCTGCAAAAGACAGATCGAAACCGCGTGCAAGCGCCCGAATATCCTCCTTGGAGAATTTCGCCTCTATCCACGGGTGCCTAACATCGCGTTCAGAGGCTGCCTCAAGACCGGGACGATACTCACCCAGATCATCCAAGTTTGCGCCGCTTAAGATTGTCCCCTGCCAGTCCATCTGATCAATGATTTCGGAGAGGCTGGAATAAAGGTTCGATTTGCAAAAATAGCAGCGGTTTACCGGATTGCTGAGATAATCTTCATCGGCAAATTCGCCCGAGGTTACGATCTTGAGGTCCCAGCCCTCATTCTCTGCGATCCCCTTCACCCGCTGCGTCGCCTCTGTGGGTACAGCGGGGCTTACCGCGTGCGCGATAGTGGTTTTCGATTTTGCGTGACGATGCGCGATCCACGCCAGCAAAGTGGAATCGATCCCGCCGCTGCATGCAATGACCAGCGGACCCATTTTGTCGAGGGCACCCTTAATCCGCTGAGCGAGCTCGGTTTGCATTACCTATCCCCGTACCAACCAGAAAAGCCCAAACGCAATGGCCGCCAATCCAACGGCTCCCTGAAAAACCTGGACATAACGCTGGGAAAGATCGCCAATCACATTCTGGAAACGGCCGTACAGAACCGAGAAAACAAGCATCGCAAAGAGCACGCCAAGGCAGAATACGATGACAAAAGCGAACCTTGGCGCAGGGTCCATAAGAGCAATCGGGATAAGCGCCATAAGCGACGCGCTTCCCGCAAGTCCGTGCACAAACCCGATCAACAAAGGCGCCCCAGAAAGGCCCATCCACCCTTTGGTTTGAACGGCAGATGCATTGCTTAATACTCCTTGGCGAAGAGACCAAAGCACCGATATCCCTGTGAGCATCAAGATCACACCAACAACGGATTCCGCGCTTGCAGCGATAACCTCGGGCAGGTGTTGTCCTGTAACGATCACGAGACCCGCCACAGCCACAATCATCAATCCATGCCCAAGCGACCAAAGAAGCGCATATCGATGCGGCCGCCGTGCACGCGCCGCGCCATTGTGTGACGACAAAGCAGAGATTGTCATCAAATGGTCCGGATCAAGCGCATGGAGAAGGCCCCGCGCCAATCCCACTGCCAAGACAGTAAAGGCAATCGCCAAAGTCATTGGCCCTCATCCCGCTTTAGCGAGTTCAAAAGTGCGCCAAACTGCTCGAATGCGGCCATCAGGATAGGACGTGCGTTTGGACTTGCAAAGAGCGCTTGTGCAAGGCCCCAGACAGCATGGACATACAGGACAGAGGTGGCACGGATATCGACGCTTTGCGCGATCATGCCCTGATCTTGGCAAAGGCGGAGTATCCGCTCGATGCGAGCAACCTGCTCACGCGATAATTGCTCCACCCGCTGCGAAAGGGCGGTATCGGTAGAGGTCAGAGCGGCGGCGTGGATCGCCATGGCTCCGGTGGTTTCAGCGTCGCGCTCGCTCGTACCGTGCAAAGAGCCATAGTGGCGTTTCAAAGCGTCGAGGTGCCCCTGCAATAACGCCCAAGCCTCCTCAGCCGAAGCGTCATCAGGGCATTCAATCAATGCGATGTGATTGTCCCGCACAATGTGATCTTCAAGGATTTCAAGCGCCAATTCGCCCCGGTCAGCGTAATGATACTGCGCAAGGGTACGGCTGAATCCTGCGCGCAAGCTGATCGCAGCCAATGTTGTGCGTTCGTAACCATCGTTTGCAAACAGATAGAGCGCCGCCTCTCGCAAGCGCGCTTTGGCGTCTGCGGTGCGTTCTTCCTGCGTTCGAGGAGCGGCCTTGGGCTGCATTCCAATCCTATCATATTGGTGGCTGTCGTGTTCTTGTATAGCAACTTACTGTCTGATAGTAAATAAGTTGAAACAGGATTTTGAACCATCCTGAATTGCAGGAATAGCAAATGCCCAAAGAAGTGCGCCTCGTCGCGAAAATCCTTGCCGATAAATGCACCGGCTGCCGCCTGTGTGAACAGGTTTGCCCTACTGTTGCCATCGGAATGCGCCCACGCACAGAGGATGAACCCGGCCCATCGCGCAACATTGCCGTGCTTGATCCAGCGGCCTGCTACAACGCGCAAGGATGCGTCGAATTGTGCGCCGATGACGCGATTGAAATGGTCGAGTTGGAAGAGCCATTTGAAGTTGGCTTTGACGTGCAAAAGGGTGCGGACAAAGACGCAGTGAAAGCGCTTTGCCGCAAGGCAGGCTACTCGCCGATGATGCGGATTTGCGTGTGCACCGACACCAGCGCGGGCGATATCGCGGCGGCGGTACTTGCTGGGGCTGATACTCCAGAGGACATATCACTCGCCACCGCAGCGCGCACCGGGTGCCAAGAGCTATGCTTGCAACCCATGCTGCGCATTCTTGAGAAAGCGGGCCATACCGATATGCAGCGCAACCCCAAATCGGGCTTCCAATGGTATGGAGACTCGGCAATTTTGTGGGATCAAATTCAACCTGATGGGTCTATGCCAGACGAGCTTAAAGAGCATTATCCCGCCTACCCCCTCGAAACGGAATTCGCCGACATGGGTAAGCTTTCAAAGCGGAGCAAAAAATGAACGAGATTTCTCCCTTTCTAGAAGACATCCGTCCGCCCGCTTTCCACGAGACATGGAACAAGCGCAAACCGGCCGAAGTGGTCAAGAAGCGCGCGGCTGATTTGCCGGATATGACGGCGCTTTCTGTCCGCGCGATCATGCCAGAATTGCCCGAGACCATTTGGGCAGAAGACCCCATTCTGGGCCCAACCAACGTCACCGAAGTTCGCCGCCAAGCCAAGGCTCAAGCCGAGGCGATGGATTGGTCGAAGATTGAAAAAGGCCGGATGGTCAATTTGATCGCCAACCCGCACGGATTTCAACTTTGCGGCGAAGCCTATGTCACAATGCTTGAGGTGTTGGCGGACCACGTGCGCACCCATTGCGAAGCGCGCGTACGCCTGCGCATCGCGGAAAGCATGGGGCATATTGAAAACCCCGATTGGGTCAAAATCTATAACCTTGAAGAGCGCTTTGGCGATGTCACCGAATGCCCACAGATAGGGCCAGGTAAAAAGGTCGATACCCGTCTTGGCGACATGTATGTGCTCAAGAAGTTGTTCGATGCCCCTTATTTCATTCACACCCACGTGACCGAAATGCGCGAGGGGTATTTGCACCGGATGATGGACCGCTTGTTCAAGCCGTTTGGCATGGCATATGCCCGGCTTGAATCGCGTTCTGCCTATCACTTTGGGTTTGGGCCGCGCACCGGGCAAATTGTCTCGCGCGAGATATTTGAAAGCCCCGATATTCAAAAACGCTATGTCGGCACGATGGTCCTCGATACAACGTCAGAAGGCGTGGTTGGCGTGCATGGCCATAACGATCTCTACACGCTCGATCGCGGGCTCGCCTCTGGCATCATGCGCAATTACGGCGCGGTGATGCGTATCCTTGGCGAGATTGAGGATTGCGTTGTTGTTTTCGATGACCACGGTTGCGGGGTCTACACCTATTCCGGAGGGATCGCCTTCGACAATATGCTGTGTGCAGACGTTGACTTCCTCGACCTGGACAATCTTGCCGTGCTGGCACCGGAAATCCATGACAGGTCCGATCCGGGCCTTACAATGGGCCGCAACAATGCGATTAAGAGCATCGTGATCAATTACATGGCAGGCGGCGTTCCCCAGCCGTTTATTTGGAACAATTATCCGCTGCATATCGTGGGCGAAGAAGTCAAAAAGTGGCTTTATGGCGACCCAACCAACTATCACATCTCAACCGCTGAAACTCAGCTGTGGGACTCCTTAGACGACGCCGTGGCTTCGGCGTGCAAAGAGGGCAACACGAAGAACGTGATCGTCTTTGACCGCACACCCGGTGCCTTCCGCGTCAGCCGTCCTCTGGCCGAACACCTATACAAACGCGCGCCCGCCGTTCGCAAACAGGTCGAGGAAGAACTTCTTCCCAAATGGCTGCGTCAGCGAGGTCTTGCCTGATGACCACGGTCCAGCTGCTCGACAAGACGGAAGTCTGGCTGCGCGGTGTGCATCTTGAAAACGCCGATCTGCCGAAGATCGCTGAAGCTGTGGCTGATGTTCTTGAACTACCCCGCGACAAGGTCTTCGTGATCGACGTACGCGAAGGATTGATTGTGCTCGATATCCTTTCCCCGCGCGTTGAGCTTGAGGGCGTGACCGGCAAGCAGGCGGGCATTTTCGACCGGATCAAGACAATCGGAGGGGTTAGCGTCGATGATGATGCGACCGTTCACAGCGAAGGCATCCTCGGAGTAATCGGCACGCCCCGCGAAGAAGTCGACAGCTACCTCAAGGGCGCGCAGCGGCTTGAGCAACAGTTGATCAACTTCGCTGCCAAGCGCGTGGCAGTGGTCAGCACAGGCTTTGAGCTGGTTGCGGGCCATGTGAAGGACACCAACTTTGAAGCGATCAAAGAAGCCATGGAGCCCGAAGGCTATGAGGTGGTTTATGGCGGCGTTGCAGGCGATAGCGAGCGCGAAATCGCAGGGCTCGTTGCGCGCTTATCCTCGGAAGGCTTTGGACTGGTAATCACGACAGGCGGTGTCGGCGCAGAGGATAAGGACAAGACGATCGAAGCAGTCGCTCTCCTCGATAAAGAAATGCATACCGCCATTCTCGCCCAATTCAAAAAAGGGCACGGGCGCCATGTCAAGGACAGCATCCGCATCGGCATGGCCAAAATGGGTTGGTCTACGATCCTATCTCTGCCCGGGCCAACGCACGAAGTGAAGTTGGCATTGCCGGTACTGATCCAAGGGATCGCTGATGAAACCCCGCTCAGCGAGCTGGTGGAAGCGATATCTGTGCCGATCCGCGCGACGCTTCCAAAACATCTAACTGGCGGCCAAGCTGACCACCACTAGTGGCCCTTAGCCCGCCTGAGCGACATACTCATCTTTGAGGAGACGCTTATAGAGCTTACCCGTCGGAAGGCGCGGCAATTCGGGTCGAAAATCAACCACACGCGGAACCTTATAGTGAGCGATGGAATCGCGCAGATAGGCGATCAATTCAGCCGCGAGGGCTTCGTTGCCCTCCACCCCTTCGGCGGGTTGGACCACAGCTTGAACGAACTCGCCCATCTCTTCATCGGGTAAGCCGAACACTGCCACATCGGCGACCTTATTGTGCAGGATTAGACAGTCCTCGATCTCTTGCGGATAGATGTTCACACCGCCTGAAATGATCATAAAGGCCTTGCGGTCAGTGAGGTATAAGAAACCGTCTTCATCGACATATCCAACATCGCCAAGCGCAGACCAATTGGAGTGCGTGGGGTGCTGAGCTGCACGGGTTTTCTCAGGCGCGCCGTGATACTCAAATGGCATGGTTTCGTTTTCGAAATAGATAGTGCCCGCCTCGCCCACAGGCAGCTCATTGCCTTCGTCATCACAAACATGCGGCACACCCATCATCGGTTTGCCCACAGAGCCGGGATGATCCAGCCAGTCTTGCGATCCAATGGCAGTCATACCATTGCCTTCGGTCCCCGCATAATATTCGAAGATAATCGGCCCCCACCAATCAAGCATCTGCCTTTTGACTTCCGTTGGGCATGGAGCAGCAGCGTGAACGCAAAATGAGAGCGAGCTCAGGTCATACTTTGTCCGCACTTCTTCCTCTAGTTTGAGGGCGCGAACAAACATGGTCGGGACAACTTGGACCGCCGTGATCTTGTATTGCTCAATGTACCGAAGCATATCCTCGGGATCGAATTTCTCCATTACCACCGAAGTCCCGCCAACCTCATGTATTCCTGCGGTCCATGACAAAGGTGCAGCATGGTAGAGTGGAGCTGGGCTGAGGTAGACTGTGTCCTCGCCAAAATTTCCGGCCAAACGGCCCATCATTGATGCCTGCATGGGCGATTCTTGAACCGGCAATCCGGTCAATGGGCGTTTAATCCCTTTGGGCTGACCCGTGGTGCCCGACGAATAGAGCATGATTGAGCCCAGCGGCTCTTTCTCCAACGGCTGGGCCGGGTATTTCGCAAGCGATTCTTCGAAATTCAGAAAGTTCGCATCAGAACCACCAACCATCAATTTGATAGTGCAGTCGGGTGCATGCTCAAGCGCAGCGCTGGCGACTTCGACATAGCGCGGCGTCGTGATCAACGCTTTTGCACCGCTGTCAGAGAGGATGAAACCGCCCTCATCAGCGGACAGGAAACGGTTTACGGCCGTATAGTAAAGGCCACTGCGCATCGCGGCCCAATAACCGACGAAATACTCAAGGATGTTCTCCGCCCAAATAGCGAAGCGGTCGCCTTCCCTTAGGCCTTCGGCATGGAGCAATTGCGCCATCTGATTCGAAAGATCATTGAGCTCGCGATAGGTCATCACCTCGCCGGAACCAGCCATAATGAGCGCCGGTTTATCGGGCGTCTGCTCGGCGAACTTACCAGGGTACATACCTCTACTCCTAATCTGATTGGCCCACTCGCAAGCGGCCCATCCAAGCTACCAACTTTATACTGAACAGTTAGTATGCAAAATGCATAGTTGTCCAGTTGTAGCTTGCCCTCTACGCAGCTCTATACTAAACGCTTGGTATGCAAAATTGAAGCCTATCATTTGGCTTAATTTTCACACCACAGAGGCGGTGTGGCACGCACATCAAAAGTGCACAGGGAGAGTGCGACGTGAGCGGGACAAAGAACTTTGGATTGGACCTTACGACGGTAATCAAAGCCGGCGCTGGGATCCGCGCGCAGGTTCCAAAGACATTCGCTGGTATGGGATGTACAAAGGTCGCGTTGGTCACTGACAAGGGGCTGGTTGCCGCAGGCGTAATCGACAAAGTCGCAGCCGCTTTTGAAGGATCAGATGTATCGATTGCAGGCGTCTATGATGACGTCAAACAGGACAATGACACGCGCGATATCAACGCCATGTCCAAATGGTACAAAGATATTGGCGCCGATGGTTTGCTCGGTGTCGGCGGTGGCAGTGTCCTAGATGCAGCAAAGGCGCTGAAAATCTTGCTCGCCATGGGTGCGAATGACATTGTTGAACTGTTCGGTGGGCGGACGATCGTCTCTTATGCAAGGCCCAAGGCGACGCCTACGAACATCCCGCACATCTCGATCCCAACGACGTCTGGCACTGGGGCGGAAGTGTCGCAAGGGTCGGCCATCCTGCATGCGGAAACCCGCAAGAAACTGATCTTCTTCCACCAGTATCAGAATTCAGATTTTGCGTTCCTTGATCCTGAATTGACCGTCACCCTGCCAAAGCATCTGACCGCAGAACCCGCATTTGATTCGCTCGTGCACTGCTTTGAAGGGTTCTTCACACCGCTCCACAACAGCTTTGCCGACGCGGTCGCTTTGCGTGCGGCGCGGCTCATTTTTGACAACCTGCCGGTTGCGGTTGAAGAGCCGGGCAACCTCCATGCTCGCAGTGAATTACAGGTCGCAAGTTCCCTGTCGGTAACCGCTAGTGTGTCTGGCAGGGGCGCTGCGCCCATACACAATTTCGCCGACGCGGTGGGTCCGGCATACGGTGTCTCGCACGGCCTTTCCAATGCTGTGTACGCACCGATTGTGATGCATAATTTCCCAGAACACTATCTGCCAAGAATTCGCGAGTTCATGCAGTGCATCGGCGTCCCCGTTGAAGGGAAGAGCGATAAAGAACTGCTGGACCAGCTGATCAAAATGGTGGTGGACTTACAAGAACGAACAGGCATCCCAGCGCGTCTTAATATCGATATCGATGCCGAAGCGTTCGCGCACCTCGTGAAAGAGGTGAAAGAGGACCCCGCCGGCCTGCAATATCCACTGCCCGATCATGTGATCGAGGTGTGCCTCAAAGAAAGTCTCAACGTTTCTGCATGAGCCGTGCACTCATGCCCAAAAGCTAAACCCAATTGAAGGAAGCCCATCATGGATTATCTCCCGCTCGGTAACACAGGCCTTTACGTCTCTCGCCTTTGCTTTGGTGCAATGACATTTGCCGAAGATGGGCAAAAAGGCGTCGATTGGATCGCCACGCATGGCCAAGAGAATGCTGACCGCATGGTCGCTACGTCGCTGGATGCGGGGATCAACTTTTTCGACACCGCCAATATGTACGCCAAAGGCGCCTCGGAGCGGATGCTAGGCAAAGCTCTGAAAGGTAAGCGTCACGACAACATCGTCGCGACAAAACTCTACCACCCGATGGGGAAAAACCCCAACAGCATGGGTACAAGCCGGCTCGCTGTAGTGCGTGAAGTCGAAGCCAGTCTCGAACGCTTGGGCACGGATTACATTGATCTCTATCAGGTTCACGGTTGGGACCACACGACACCTATCGAAGAGACAATGCGCGCGCTCGATGATTGCGTAAAGCAAGGCAAGGTTCGCTACATCGGTCTTTCGAACTTTGCCGCTTGGCAGATGGCGGTCGCTGATGGCGCGGCGCGTTTGATGAACACCGAACGTTTTTGCTCAGCTCAGGTTTACTACTCTCTGGTTGGACGTGAGCTGGAAAACGAGATTGTCCCGCTTGTGAAGCATTTGGGCATGGGCACGATGATCTATTCGCCTCTGGCCGCTGGTTTTCTTTCAGGCAAATACACAGACGCCGAAGGAGCGAGTGGTAGACGCGCAACGTTTAGCTATCCACCAGTTGAGCAACCCTTGGGTGACAATGTGGTTCGCGCCCTGCGCGATATTGGTGAGACCCATGATGCATCACCAAGCCAGATCGCTCTTAATTGGGTAATCCAGCAAGACGGGGTGACGTCGGTAATTGTTGGAGCGCGCAAGCAAGAGCAGTTGGAAGACAATCTCAAAGCTTACGACATCAAACTGACCGAGGAAGAACTCGCACGGCTCGATGCTGCCAGCACGCTCCCGCCAAAATACCCGCAATGGGTGCCACATATGGAACGGACACATGATGCCAGCGCGGCCTTCGATCACACCAAGAAAGTCGGCTCGAAGAGATAGTCGGCCGGGTCTCAAAGGGGATTAGCGATGAGTGAACTGCTGGAAAGCATCGAAGATGGCATTTTGACGCTAACGATCAATCGTCCTGAGGTGCACAATGCTCTCAACGAGGACATGGCGATCGCGATCAACGATGCGTTGCGCAGGGCTGAGAATGACTCGGATGTGCGTTGCCTTGTCCTAACCGGCGCAGGCAAGGTCTTTAGCGCAGGTGGCGACATCAAAGTGCAGGCCTCGGGCACAATGATCGACGAAAATGCTGATCCAGAAGATGAGCACGCAAAACTGGTCGAGATGTTGAAGGACGGGACCCAGTTCGCCACTCTCATCTATGAATTCCCAAAGCCAACCCTTGCGATCATGCCCGGCGCGGCAGCGGGTGCAGGGCTCGCTTTGGCCCTTGCCTGTGACTTCCGTTTCTGTCTCGACACAGCAAAGCTAACCACAGCTTTTTCAAAACTTGGGCTTTCATCAGATAGCGGTCTCAGCTTCTTCCTCCCGCGTCTTGTCGGGGCATCAAAAGCGCGTGAACTGTGCTACTTCTCAGATGTCATTTCTGGGCAGGAAGCGCTCCAAATCGGGCTTGTGAATGCGATCGCCAGCAAAGAGACATTTGCTGACGAGGCGCGCAATTATGCTAAGCGACTTGCTGCACTCCCGACGCTTGCCATGATGAGGATGAAGGAAAACCTCAACAAGTCAGAATATCTCAGCCTTAGCGAAGCCTGCGATCTTGAAGCGGAAAACGTCGCCCGATCATTGGCCACCAGCGACCACAAGCGCGCAGCCGCCGCATTCTTGAGAAAGGAGCCTGTGACCTTTGAAGGAAAATGATCCCTACGCTCGCTATAGCCTAGCCGAGACCGTTCGGCGGCACCGCGGTGTTCGAGAGGACAAGCCGGCACTGGTGTTTGAGGACACCACTATCACCTATGGTGAATTTGATGATCATTGTTCGAAGGTTGCCAATGCATTTATCGCAAGCGGTATCAAGACAGGCGACCGTGTCGGGTTTCTAGGCAAGAACGTCCCTGAATATTTTTTCTTTGCCTTTGGCGCTGCAAAAATTGGAGCCGTCACAGTGGGTGTCAACTGGCGCCTTGCCGCTCCCGAAATCGACTTCATTCTTGATGATGGTGAGGTGGATCTTCTTGTCGTTGATGAGGAGTATCTCAGCGTTTTGAGCGCGCTTAAACTGCCGCGAAAACCCATTATCCTCACCGTGGGCGGTGATGGCACCCATCCAGAGTTTTCTACCTGGATGAACGCGCAGTCGGCGCAAGACCCCGGCTTTGAACCTGATGCACATGACACCGCGATGCAGGTTTACACTTCGGGGACAACCGGCAATCCCAAAGGTGCAGAGATTTCGCATCACAACCTTGCATCGGGCTATCGCAACTTCATCGATATTGCCGGTGTTGGCCCCGATAGCGTTTTGTTGAGCGTGCTTCCCATGTTCCATATTGGCGGGTCAATGGGCGCCTATATGGGCCTGTGGTGTGGCTCGACAACTATTGTCCACCGCGAGATTGATCCTGCAAAGATGATGCATGCGGTGGCCGAGCATGGCGTCACGAATATTATGGCGGTCCCTGCACTTTTGCAGGTTTTCCCAACCATTCCCGGCGTAGACGAATTGGACCTTTCATCGGTTCGGATCGTGCAATATGGCGCGTCGCCGATCTCGACAGAGGTGCTGGAAAGCACGATTAAGCTTTTCGATTGCCCGCTAATCCAGACATATGGCCTGACCGAGACGACAGGCCTTTTGTCATGGTTGCCACCCGAGGATCACGATCCCGGCGGCCCGCGCGCACATCTTATGCGTTCAGCAGGCAAACCTTTACCCGGTGTCGAGATTAAAGTCGTTGGCACGGATGGCAAAGAGATGCCCGAGGGGGAAGTCGGCGAGATTTGGACCCGCTCGCCTCAGAATATGAAGGGGTATTGGAAAAACCCCAAAGCAAGCGCGGAAGGCTTTCCAGAAGGGCGCGATGCAAACGGCCTTGGGTGGTTCGCCACCGGAGACGCGGGCACGTTTGAAGAGGGGTATCTCTACATCCGGGACCGCGTGAAAGACATGATCATCTCAGGCGCGGAGAACATCTATCCGGCTGAGATTGAGAATGCTCTGATGTCGCATCCAGACATCGCTGATTGTGCAGTGATCGGCATACCGAGCGAGAAGTGGGGCGAGACCCCCCTCGCCATTCTGGTTGCAGCCAGTGATACCCTACCAAGCGAGGAAGATATCAAAGCGCATTGTGCCGAGCGCCTTGCCCGATACAAATTGCCCTCGCAATTCAAGTTTATGCCTGAAATTCCGCGAAACCCATCAGGCAAGATCCTGAAGGTCGAATTGCGCAAACCCTATTGGGAAGGCCGGGACCGAGCAGTGGGTTAATCCCGCCGATCAGCGTTTACTCAGGGATACCGAGCACGCGCTTTGCAATAACGTTCTTTTGGATTTCATGCGTCCCACCCCAAATTGAGTGGGAGCGTGTGAAGAGCCACTCGCGGGTCCATTGCAATTGCGCAGGAAGGAAGCCTTCCCCTTCCCAGCCAAGCCCATTGGTGCCCGATGCCAACATTGCGATATCATGCGCCTCTTTCTCAACATCGCCCCAGCGATATTTGCCGGTAGAGGAAACATCGCGCGTTTGATCACCGGCACGCCGCCCACTTTTCGCCTCTTCTGCGGCGCGGCGCATTGTTACATCGAGGCCTCTTGCATCGATCTCATGCGCGGCAAGCCGTTCACGCAGGACGGGATCGCTGACTTTTCCATCAGTCATCCCAACCTCTCGCTTCACCAACTCTTCGATTGTCTCTTTGGCTTCAAAGATGATCACATCGTGGATATCGGTTGAGCGCTCATACTGCAGGATGCGTTTGGCCACGCCCCAACCCGCGTTCAATTCCCCGACCAGATCACGCGCATTGGCACGCACATTTTCAAGGAAAACCTGATTAAACTCGCTGCTGCCATCAATCAGCTTTAGCGGAGAAACCTCAATCCCTGGCTGATCCATTTTGACAAGGATAAAGCTGATCCCTTGCTGTTTTATAGCCTCAGGATCGGTGCGGGTGAGACAGAACATCCAATCCGCTTTGTGCGCGCCAGATGTCCAAATCTTTGATCCGTTGATGACGAATTCATCGCCTTCGCGCTCTGCCCGGGTTTGCAGGCTGGCAAGATCGGAGCCTGCGCCCGGCTCACTAAAGCCTTGGCACCAATAAACCTCATTGCGCGCAATCGGGGGCAAATGTTCGCGGCGCTGTTCCTCAGTTCCGATGTCCAGCAAGACCGGGCCAAGCATGGAAATACCCGGATGGCCCGGCGTGGGTGCATCTACCGCGCGCAGTTCGGCGCGCAGGGCGGCCGTGTATTTCTTGTCGAGGCCAGCCCCGCCATATTGGGTCGGCCAATTGGGCGTCACCCAACCCTTGCTCGCCAAAGCATCGAACCACTTTTTCAGGTCATCTTCGGGCAGGCCCGGTTTATTCCCAAAACGCAGATGCTCTGGGAGGTGTTCGGCTACAAACTCGCGAACGCCATTATTGAAGGTTTCAATATCCGACATGGTGTTCTCCTCAATAGCCGCGCAGAGATGCAAAACGGCGATGGTGATAGCTCTCATCGCCAAGCGATAGCTCAGCCGCCTTCATGCGTTTGAGAAAAAGACCGATATCCAATTCATCGGTCATACCCATACCGCCGTGCATTTGGACGCCTTCTGCAGCAATCAGGCGCGCTGTTTTGTTCGCCTGCGCTTTTGCGGCGCTCACGCTAAGCGCGATATCCCCGCGATCATCATCGATGGCGTTCAATCCGTCGAGCAGCAGGCTGCGCGCAAATTCGAGCTCTGCAAACATTTCCGCCGCCCGGTGGCGGAGCGCTTGGAATGTACCGATCTTCACCCCGAACTGCTCGCGCTCTTTGAGATAGGTAACGGTGCGATCAAATACTTCGTCAGCCATACCGACCATCTCCGCGACAAGGCCCATGGTTGCTTGATCAATCACTTTGTCGAGCAAGTCCGCATTGCCGATGGGTTGGCCTGCCTCAACTCCAGTGAACTTCGCCCGAGAGGAGTTGCGCCCGTCCATCATCGTTGTGCGCTGTACTTCGATGCCGTCGCTTGCTGCATCGATTACGAATAGACGCAATCCCGATCGGTCACCCGTTTCCCCGCTGATGCGTGCAAGGACGACAAAATGGTCGGCGACATGACCATCAAGAACATGGCACTTTTCGCCAATAAGAGAAAAGCCATCATCGGTTTTTGCAGCTTGCGTGGTGACGTGGTGAGGATTGAAGCGACCGGTCTCTTCGAAAGCCAATGCAACAATCTTCTGGCCGGACACCGTCGCCTTGAGGATGTCAGCCGCCGCCCCATCAGCTCCTGACAAACGGAGTGAATTCGCGCCCATAAGCACCGTCGACAATAGAGGTTCTGGAGCGAGCACCTTGCCCGCCTGTATTAATACTACGCCCAGTTCACGAAGCCCCATTTCGCTGCCGCCGAGCCGCTCAGGCGCCATAATACCAAGCCAACCAAGCTCGGCCATTTCCTGCCAGATTTCTGGCGAATAGCCTTTGGCATCACGGCCATCTCGAAGCGCCCGCATGCGTTCAATCGGTGAATTGTCGGCAAAGAACTTTTGCGCCGCATCGCTTAGCATCCGCTGCTCTTCGCTTAGTACCAATGACACAGGCCGCTTCCTCCCCAAAACGGCGCACTTTGGGCCGCATAACAGTCAATCACGTTTGATTCTTCAAATCACTTATACTAAACACTTGGTATGTTAAAAGAGGATTCGACGAATTGCTAGGTCACGCCGCGCGCTTCTTGATCAAAATTTCGAGCGAAGACCCATTCTTGTCATCCCGGAAGAGGACAAAGCGCGCATGGTGAATGCGGAAAATCCGATTGATCTGGATGCTCTTGCTTCTTGGATGGATGCGCAAGGGCTGGAAAACGGCGCGCTGGAGGATGTCCAGCTTCTGGCCGGAGGCACGCAGAACATTCTTGTGAAGTTTGCCCGCGGCGGACGCGAATTCGTGCTGCGCCGCCCTCCTCAGCATTTAAGGAAGAACTCAAACTCCACAATGCTGCGCGAGGCGAATGTCTTGCGCGCGCTTTCGGGAAGCGATGTCCCACATCCAGGCTTTATCGCATCATGTGAGGATGAGAGCGTCCTTGGCGCGTGCTTCTATCTGATGGAGCCTGTCGACGGCTTTAACCCGGCCAATGGGATGCCCGCATTTCACGCATGCGATCCATCGAACCGCCGCCAAATGGGTCTCTCTTACATCGAAGGCATCGCGGCGTTGGGCGAAGTCGATTATCTCGCTGCCGGCCTAGACGGCTTTGGAAAGCCCGAGGGTTTTCTCGAAAGACAGCCTTCGCGCTGGATGGGGCAATTGGAAAGCTATTCTTCCTTCGAACAATGGAAGGGATTGAACGAGCTTCCGGCTGTACAGCCAATAGTCGATTGGTTGGAGAGACACACGCCAACTGATTTCAAGCCCGGTATTATTCACGGCGACTGCCATTTGGCGAACACTATGTTCCACAATGACAGTGCGCAGCTTGCCGCTCTCATTGATTGGGAATTGGCAACCATCGGTGACCCTTTGGTGGACCTTGGATGGGTGGTCGCAACATGGCCATCAAAAGATCAAGTGACAGCGATCTCGATCGAGCCATGGGATGGATTTCCAAGCTTGGACGAATTGGTTGCGCACTATGCCAAACACTCCTCGCGCAGCGTTGATGCTGTCAATTGGTACGGTGTTTTGGGGTGCTTCAAATTGGGCTCAATCCTTGAAGGTACAAACGCCCGGGCAAGCGCCGGTAAGGCGCCGAAAGAGACGGGTGATCTGCTGCACTCCATCACCGTTTCTCTGTTTGAACGCGCCCACAAAATCATCGCTGAGAACTAGGAGATACTCGCATGGTTGATCTGAATTTCGCCGGAAAACGTGTATTGGTTGTTGGCGGGTCTAGCGGCATCGGAAACGGTATTGCGCAAGGCTTTCGCGAAGGCGGCGCCGAGGTGCATGTTTGGGGAACACGGGACAGCGCAGATGCCTATTCCGGCGTAGAGGGTTCGGATCTTACAGGGCTGCATTATGATAAAGTGAACGTGGCCGATTTTGAGGAGCTGTCTTCGTATAAGCCACCGTTCGATAACCTCGATGTGCTTGTCCAATCACAAGGGTTCGTTCGGTACAAACAAGCCGAATATGAAAAGCAGGGCTGGGATGATGTCATGGATATCAACATCAATTCCGTCATGCATACAGCATCCAAATTCAAACCTCTTCTGAGCGAAAGCCATGGGGCGCTGATTATTGTAAGCTCGATTTCCGGCATGAGTGCTAATCTTGGAAATCCCGCCTATGCCGCATCCAAAGCTGGCGCGATCAGCCTGACCAAGACCTTGGCGCAAGCATGGGCCCGTGACGGGATCAGGGTGAATGGCATTGCGCCAGGTCTCATCCCGACAAAGCTTACCGCAGTCACAACCCAGAACGAAAAGCGCAGCGAAGCGGCAATGCGCTCTATTCCGGTACAACGCTTTGGCACGCCGCAAGATATGGCCGGGGTCGCACTGTTTCTCGCATCTCCCCTCGCCGCTTATGTCCAAGGTCATACAATCGTCGCCGATGGCGGCCTTACCCTTTAAGTTTCACGTCTAATCGCAAGGCTCCTAAACTATGAACTTTGAATTCAGCGCAAAAACGCAGGCCATGATCGACCGGCTTCAGGCCTTTATGGACGCCCATATCATTCCAGCCGATGCGCAGCTGAATGCTTGGAACAAAGACCCTGCGAACCGCTGGCAACCATGGCCCGGGCTTGAGCCGCTAAAAGATAAGGCCAAGGAAGCTGGGCTTTGGAACCTGTTCCTGCCGGTGGAGTATGGCGAATACAGCCCCGGCCTTACCAACCTCGAATATGCCCCCTTGGCCGAAATCATGGGTCGCCATGTCTGGTGCTGCGAGGTCTTTAACTGCTCGGCGCCCGATACCGGAAACATGGAAGTATTCGCCAAATTTGGCACCGATGCACAAAAGGCCGAGTGGCTTGATCCCTTGCTCAACGGGGATATCCGATCTGCCTATCTAATGACCGAGCCGGATCATGCATGTTCAGATGCGACCAATGTCCGCACCGAAATTCGCAGCGATGGCGATGACTATGTGATCAACGGCAAGAAGTGGTGGATTTCGGGGATCAAAGATCCGCGCTGCAAAGTGCTGTTATTGATGGGTAAGACGAACCCTGAAAACCCCCGTCATTCCCAGCAATCAACGGTAATCATTCCGGCCTATGCGCCAGGGGTAGAAATCGTGCGGCCGCAAACGGTATTTGGCGACGTGCACTCACCGGGTGGGCACTGCGAGGTTCATCTGAAGGATGTGCGGATTCCGAAATCCAATATCATCCTTGGTGAGGGTCGCGGGTTTGAGATTGCTCAAGGCCGCCTCGGGCCGGGCCGCATCCACCACTGCATGCGATCAATCGGTCAGGCGCAAATGGCGTTGGAGCTCATGTGCCAACGTGTGACCGAACGTCGGACCTTTGGCCGCATGCTTTCCGACCGTTCCAGCATCCGCATGGAAATCGCGAAAAGCTACTGTGATATCGAACAAGCGCGCCTGCTCACGCTTAAGGCAGCAGACGCGATCGATCGGCGCGGCGCGAAAAATGCGAAAGACTTGATCGGCGCGATTAAAGTGGTCGCTCCGCAAATGGCGCAAACCGTCGCAGATAGAGCGATCCAAATCTTCGGCGGAATGGGCGTGAGCGACGATGTGCCGCTTGCCGAAATCCTAGCGACACAGCGCTTTATCCGATTGGCCGATGGCCCAGAGGAAGTGCACGCCTCACAATTGGGCAAATTCAAGATCGGTGAATACGCCAAACCCGGAGCCGGCTGGAACGCTGTTCCCACCGACTGATCGTTCAACCCTTCCGGAGAATTCCCTGTGAAAGCCCTCGTCTTCAATGGTCCGCGCGATATTCGCTACGAAACTTATGACGATCCCGAACTGACGATCGAAAACGGCGTCATCGTGAATGTCAAAAAGTGCAGCATCTGCGGCTCTGATCTGCACATGTATCATGGTGATCAGATCGGAGGTGCGAGCGGATCGGACTATTCGCGGGACGTCGAAAAATTCTGTGTGGGCCATGAATTCATTGGCGAAGTGGTGGAAACCGGGCCCCAAGTCCACGGCTTTAAGAAAGGTGACAAGGTGCTGGCCGCTGCCGGCACGGGTTGCGGCGAATGTTCAACATGTCGGACCGGCAAGGGGATGTATTGCAAAAAGGCCACCGCCTTTGGCCTTAGCAATAAGTTGAACGGCGGGCAGGCCGACTATGTCCAGATCCCGAATGCAGACCAGACCTTGATGGCTATTCCCGAAGGGGTCACCGATGATCAAGCTATGCTCTTGACCGATGCTATGGCGACGGCTGCCTATGGGATTAACAACACCGGACTGAAGCCTGGACAATCGATCGCCATTGTGGGCCTTGGCCCCATTGGTTTGATTGGTGTGGAGCTCGCGATACTCCGCGGCGCGTCGCAGGTGTTTGCAATTGATCCCGTGGAAGCGCGGCGCGAACATGCCCACAAACTGGGCGCAACGGCATTTGCTCCGGGTAAAGAGGCCGCTGGCAAGATCATCGAACTCACCAAGGGCGGCGTAAACTGCGTGTTTGAAGCATCCGGCGCAAAGGCAGCTGTCGATTCCGTCATACCGCTGGCGCGAATGGGGGGATCATTATCCTTCATTGGCCTTCCCCAACCAGACGTGACTTTGCCGCTGAATATGATCTTGTTCAAAGGGCTTAGCGTTCGCGCAGGCGTCGCGCCCGTTCAGCATCTGTGGCCAGAATTGATACCATTGTTGCAGCAAGAAAAACTCACCGCAGATGGTTTGTTCTCGCACCGCATGCCATTGTCACAAGGGTCAGAAGCGTACCGAATGTTTGATGCACGAGAGGACAATGTTCTCAAAATCATGATGAACGTTGATCAAACGAGTTTGAGCCGCCATCGACACTGTGGGAGCGGAAGCGATGAACCAGTTTGAGACCATTACAATCGAGAGCAAAGACGGGGTCGATTGGCTTACGCTCAATCGCCCAGATGCACTCAATGCGATCACTACTCAAATGGTGCGCGAGTTAAGCGACTACTTTGGCGCACTCTATCACAATGCCGACACCCGGGTGGTGGTAATGCGCGGCGCGGGCAAAGCGTTTTGCGCAGGCCTCGATATCAAGTCATACAAAGATGATAAGCAAGGGGTGCCCTTTGGGGGCGGCTTTGGTTTCCAAGGCTTCTTGTCCGATGTTTATGTCAAGATGCGCCGCTGCCCCCAACCGATTGTGTCGCTTGTTCATGGACCTGCTTGTGGTGGGGGATTTGCCTTCGCGCTCGCTTCTGACATCCGCATTGCAGGGCAAAGCGCGCGAATGAATGCGGCCTTCATCAAAATCGGCCTTTCATCATGTGACATGGGGGTTAGCTACTTCTTACCTCGCCTTGTTGGAGCATCGCTTGCTTCAGAATTGATGCTCACCGGGCGTTTTATTCATGCAGACCGCGCGCTTGCAACTGGATTGGTCTCGCAGCTTGTACTGGATGATGAATTGGAAAAAGCGGGTGAGACGTTGGCTCAAGAATTGCTCGCGGCAAGTCCCATGGGGCTACGCATGACAAAAGAAGGGCTCAACATGTCTATAGATGCCGGTTCACTTGAAGCGGCCATTGCGCTTGAAAATCGCAACCAGCTTATGACAGGTCGCAGCCCGAATGCAGCCGAAGGCATGTCCGCTTTCCTTGGAAAACGCGCTCCAAACTATCAGCCAGAATAGCCATGTGGAACCTCAACGAAGTCGTCGCCGACGTGACGATCAATCAGCCCTCTGACATTCGCCCTGCTGCCGTCAGGATCGCAGAGGTCGCGGCATCATTGGGCCTGAGAGCTGGCGCGACAATCGATATCTCATCGCGCGATGACTTGTTCGATGGAAACGGCACTTCTTTGCACCTTGAGGTCTTCGGTTGGGATGACCCAGCGAAACGGTGGTGGGACCGCCCTCAACTGGCCCTTAACTCGCCAATCGCGCTTGCCTGCCGATACGAAAGCGAACCCTTTTGGTGCAACAGCAAAGGCGCGCGATCTTGCACTTTGAACCCGGAATTGAAGCAAATTTCTTTCAAGGATTTCTTGGATTCCGCTCCTGGTCTCAATGCGCTTATCATGGTGCCATGCCGCCTGACCTTTGGGCGAATTGGTGCTGCGTCATTTAGTCCCCTTGATGAAGACCAAACCGATTTGTCAGAAGTTTATGAGCAATCCGCACCACTGCTCTCTTCGATGATGAACCGTTTTCTTGCCACCTATGCCATCCATGGCAAGCCCACTGCCCTACCTATTTCATCCGACGTAAAATTGGGGCGGCGCGAGGTGCAGTGCCTCTATTGGGCTTCGCAAGGCAAAACCGACTTTGAAACAGCCATCATCCTTGGCGTCAGCCATGCCGCGATCCGATATCACGTCACGCGGGCCATCGAAAAACTGGATTGCGTGAACCGCGCACAGGCGATTTTCAAGGCGGGCCAGCTTGGCTTCCTAACCTCAACCTAGTGAAGTTAGCCATACAGCGTGGCCGCCCCTACGCTGTTCGGTTGGCCATCCAATCGGTTATCTCGGTGATTGATATGTCAGCGGCATCGATAAACTTGCCATACATTTGAAAAACGTGCGGCATGTCGGGCCAAACCTTCAGCTCAACCGAAACGCCTGATGCCCCAGCGCGTTCAGCCAGGCGGGTGCTATCTGACAAAAGCGCTTCCTCC
The DNA here is from genome assembly GCF_057365035.1 of Erythrobacter sp. JB1-15. NCBI lineage: Bacteria > Pseudomonadati > Pseudomonadota > Alphaproteobacteria > Sphingomonadales > Erythrobacteraceae > Erythrobacter > Erythrobacter sp. JB1-15. The sequence goes on along the minus strand of NZ_CP200295.1, from coordinate 1,866,500 downwards.
GAACCCACATGGATGAGCATTTCGGGAAGCCCGGACAAGTCTGCAAACAGCGGCGATATCAGCGGGTTCTTCCGGTCAGCATCGCCCACATAGAGCGCGCTCATTTCGCCAAGCGTATCGGGTTCAGCGAGAAAATCCCGATCCTTGCATTCCTTATTGCTCCAGCCGGACAAGGTTAGGTCAACGAAAGGCGATAGCATCACCAGCCCTGCTGGCATCGGCATATCGAGAGACTTCGCCTTAAGCGTGGAGGCAGTGGTCAAACCGCCGCCGGCACTGTCACCAGCGACAATGATGCGATCGGGAGAGCCAGCGGTTTCCAGCAAGGCTCCATACGCAGCCACGCAATCTTCAATCGCGGCGGGGAACGGGCTTTCCGGGGCAAGCCTATAATCAATGCTCCAAACCGTTGCAGAGGATCGTTTGGCAAGCTCGGTCGTCACAACAAGGTGCGTGCTTGGGCTGCCAGAAATGTATCCGCCGCCGTGGAAATAGAGAATATGTTTGTCCGATGCGTCCGCGGGAACTTGTTTGATACAGCTCACCCCGCCCAGCTCAACATCTTCTAGAGTCACGCCCTGTGCGCGAGGGAAGCGCTGGCACAAAACCTCCATTTCGGCGCGCTTACGATCAAGCGGCACGTCCTTTTCCTGCTTTTCCGCATTGGTTTTCAGAAGCTGAAGAAACTCGCGCGGATCCATTTTCATTCGTGCCACTTACCATTCTCCCTCTTGGCTTGGACCCGGTGCAATCAACTCGTTCGAATTTTTTGAAAAGAGTTGATTTCAGCCTTTCATGCCATCGATTTTTCCATATACTAAACATATAGTATCTTAAAGAGTCGTGGCTGCAAGTCCCCTTGTGGCTTTGTGAGTGGGCTTATTCTGAGATTCTTGAGCGCTGGCCAAAAGGCCAAATGCGCTGAGCAATCTGGATTGGCGAGTATTGAGCCGGGAGAGGGCTAGTGGAATTTAAGTTTCCGGCAGAAGCGGAAGAATTTCGTGTCGAGCTAAGAGAGTTCATCAAGGCGGAGCTTCCCGATTGGTGGGTTGACCTTTTCGCGGATGATGAACGCATTTTCCCGTTCACCCGCGAATTCTGCCAGAAGATGGCGGACCGCGATTGGCTTACGAATTCATGGCCAAGTGAATTTGGCGGCGCCGACACTGACATTTGGAACCAAATGGTCGTGCGCGAAGAGATGTGGGGCAATGGGGAGCCACGCGGCCCTCAATATATGAGCCTCAACTACATCGGCCCGATGATCATGGAGTTTGGCACGCCCGAACAGCAGGAGCGCTTTCTCAAGCCCATGGCCGCAGGCGACCACATTTGGTGCCAAGGATTTTCTGAACCAGGCGCTGGATCGGATCTGGCTGCACTATCAACCCGCGCCACCGATGATGGCGAAGGGTTCCTCGTGAACGGACAGAAGATTTGGACCAGCTATGCGACCGCTGCTGATTGGTGTCTGCTTTTGTGTCGCTCCGATCCAGCAGACCGCAAGCACCAAGGTCTCTCGATGCTCTTGGTCGACATGAAAACACCTGGCGTGACCGTTCGTCCGATCAATTCCATGGGCGGCGAGAAGGAGTTTAACGAGGTGTTCTTCGAGAACGCGAGGGTGCCTTATGACTGCTTACTAGGCCCGCGCGGAGATGGTTGGCACGTAGCGATTGCCGCCCTCGCCTATGAGCGCGTTGGTGCAGCGGTGTTCATGCGGGCCAAGCTTATGCTCGATATGCTGGTCGAATATGTAAAAGTGACCAAGGATAAGAACGGCGAACCTTTGTCCAAGCGGGCGACCGTTCGGTCGGGTCTTGTGCGTCTTTATGCGCGATACCGCGCTGCAAGGCTGCTGTGTCACCGGGTCGTTTCTGCAATGGACGCAGGGGACAACAACCCCGTTTATCCGGCCGTCAACAAGGTCTTCTCCGCAGAGCTGAATGTGATGACCGGCAATGTCGGCCTCGAGATTTTGGGGGCACGTGGTCAGCTTACTATCGAGGATGAGGATGCGCCTTTGGATGGCCTTTTGAACCACCATTGGACTCACAGCATCCCGCACGTGATCGCAATGGGATCGAACGAGATTCAGCGCAATATCATCGCGCAGCGCGGCCTCGGTCTGCCACGATAGGAGCTGCACATGGACTTTCAACTCAACGAAACGCAAACGATGCTCCAAGATGGAGCAAGACGCTTGTTCGAGACGGCTTATGGCTCTGAAAAAGCGCGCTCTGCCGAGGCTAGCGAGGACGGCTTTTCCAAAGAAATTTGGTCGCAGATTTGCGAGCTGGGCTTTGTCGCGGCCGCCCTTCCCGAAGACAATGGCGGAGGCGGATGCGGCAAGCTGGAATTGGCGATCCTTGCAGAAGAGCTAGGCCGGGGAGCGGTGTCAGTCCCGCTTGTTGCCACTGCCGGTTTTTGCGCAACGGTTCTCCAGTCGGTGGAACAAACCCCTCTTACCGAGGCGTTCCTTTCCAAGATCGCTGGGAGCGATGAAATTATCGTTCCGGCCTTGGCAGAAACCGATGGCCGCGATGAATGGTGCACGCCGCTAAGCCAATTTGCGCCGACACAAGAAGGCGGCAGCATTAGCGGCGACAAAATCTTGGTGCCGTTTGCAAGCGCTGCGAACATGTTCCTTGTCTCCCTCTCAACCGCGCAAGGCGAGCAAGTGCTTGCCGCGGTTCCTGCCGATGCCCCAGGCATCTCTATCAAGCGGCATAAGGTTCTAGGCGCTGATCCGCTCTTTAAAGTCAGCTTCGACAATGTCGCTGTTCCAGCCGATCACGTGCTGGCACGCGGTAGAGATGCAGAAAGAGTGATTGCGGAAGGGCTCGACACCTCGACAACTTTGGCCACCGCGCAAGCGGTTGGAAATTGTGAAAAGATGGTTCTGCTTGGCGCAGAGTATGCCGCCACCCGCGAACAATTCGGGCAAAAGATCGGCAGCTTTCAAGCGGTCGCCCACCCCTTGGCGGATGTTCGCATTCAGACCGATGCTTGCCGTTTGCTTGTTGCAGAAGTAGCTTGGATGCTTGACGAGGGTCAGGACGCAGGGCTCGAGATTGCAGCCGCTAAAGTTTTCGCCAATGAAGTCGTGGTCGACATGATCCACGCGGTCCACGCGGTTCACGGCGCGATTGGCTACACGATGGAATATGATCTTCAATTGTTCACCCGGCGCGCCCGCGCCTTTTGCATGAACAATGGAGACACCGAATTACAAACAGAACGTGCCGCAATGGCAATGGGTCTTTAGGAGAGCATTGGCATGCCTGATACGAACACTTCGGCACAACCAAACGATCAAGAACTCGACGCGATCATTATCGGGACTGGGTTTTCAGGTCTTTATGCTCTTCACAAGCTGCGGAACGAAGAAGGCCTTCATGTGCGCGCCTTTGATGCAGCCGGCGGTGTCGGGGGCACTTGGTGGTATAACCGCTATCCCGGCGCGCGCGTCGATGGTCCAAGCACGCCCTATTACGGCTACACCTTCTCAAAAGAGCTGGCCAATGAATGGGACTGGTCCGAGACACAATCGGGTGGCCCGGAGATCCTGTCCTATCTTGAGCACTTCTCTGAGCGTTTTGACCTGAAAAAAGACATTCAGTTCGACACGTGGATCACCGATGCGCGTTACGACGAAGCATCGCAGCGCTGGACTGTGACAACGGACAAGAACGAGAGCTTCTCAGCCCGTTTCCTGATCTGCGGCCTTGGCGTCTTGTTTGTTGCGAATATGCCCGACTATCCGGGCATCAATGACTTTGCTGGTGCGTGTCACCACACAGGACGCTGGCCCCATGAAGATGTGGACTTCAAAGGCAAACGGGTCGGCGTGATAGGTACAGGCTCATCGGGCATCCAAGCGATCCCGGAAATCGCTCAAGACGCCGAACATGTGACCGTTTTCCAACGCACCGCGCAATACACCTTGCCGGCCAGAAATAGGCCCATCAGCATCGAGGAACTGGCGCAATTGCGGAGCGATTGGGGCGGTATTCGTGAGAAAATGCAAGGGCACCCGGCAGGGTTTCCTTATGAGAACGCAGAACGCAATGCCGCCGACTTCACCGCCGAAGAACGCCATGCGATTTACGAACAGCTTTGGGAAGAAGGCGGCTTTGGCCTTGCCTTGAAAAGCTTCGTTGGTGTGATGGTTGATCCTGATCTCAACCAAGAGATCGGCGACTTTGTGCGCGGAAAGATTGCTGAAGCGGTTCACGATCCCGAGCTTGCAGAAAAGCTGTCGCCCAAATTCCTTTTTGGGACCAAGCGCCTGATCCTCGACAATGGGTATTACGACACGTTCAACCGCGACAATGTTTCGCTGGTCGAAATTACCGAAGACCCGATCGAGAAGTTCACACAAAGCAGCATTCACACCGCCAATGGTGAGCATGAGATTGATATCTTGGTGCTCGCAACCGGGTTCGATGCAGTTTCAGGTTCGATCCTTAAACTCAATCCGAAAGGGCGTGACGGTGTGGGCCTTAAAGAGAAATGGCAGGACCGGTGTGAGACCTATTTTGGTCTGACCATCCCTGATTTCCCCAATCTGTTTTCGATCCACGGGCCCGGATCACCCGGCGTGTTCTTCACTATTCCGCTGGGAACGGAGCTTACGGTTGACTGGATAGCGCAGTGCATCCGGCACATGGCAGACAATGATCTGGGCGCGCTGGAATGCACGGGCGAGGCTGCAGAGCGTTGGGGACAAGAGGTCGACGGCATGGCAAGCCGCACTCTCTATCCGCAAACCCAATCATGGTATTCGGGTGCGAATATTCCGGGCAAACCCAAGCAGTTTTTGGGCCACCTTCACGGCACCCGCTATCACAAGAAGCTGCGAGAGGTCGCAGCGGAAGGGTACACGGGCTACACATTTGAGCAGGCCAAAGACATTGGGTGATCTTGGGCAGAGCCTGCTGGCCGTGCATATGACTTTGCATTCCAATAGAGCGCAAGGCTGATGATCATCAAAACACCTTGGTATTATGGCTGGAACATTGTCGCAGCTGGGATGATCTCTCAGGCAGTCATTTTCGGCATCTACATTTACAGCTTCACCCTTTGGATCGAACCGTGGACCAAGGATTTCGGCATCGGGCGAAGCGATGCGATGATGGTCTTTTTCACGGTGCAAGTGGCCAATGCCCTTTTTGCGCCGATTGCGGGTCAAGCGCTCGATAAGTTCCCAATCCGATATCTGATGCTGTTCGCAGCCTTGAGCTTTTCAGCCGCCTTAGCCCTGTCGACCTTCGTCACGAGCTTTTGGCAAATTGCCCTAATCTACGGCGTCCTAATGGTGGTCGGCATGGCTTGGGCTGGCACGGTCACCGCGGCCACGCTGGTCGCCAGATGGTTTGGAAGACGACGCGGCGTCGCGATGGGGATCAGTACGGTGGGCACCTCTATAGGAGGGCTGCTGCTACCGCCTCTTGTCGCCTCATTCCTGCAAGATTTCGGCTGGAGAGAGGCCAATATGATCCTTGCTATGATCGCGTTCGCGACCATCACTTTGGCGAGTTTGATCGTGCTCGATTCCCCCGAGAAAGCCGGGCTCGTTCACGAAGGACAACCGGCAAAACAGGCGGAAAGCCAAGAGTCCCAGCCCACCCGTGAATGGACAACGAAGGAGCTGCTTCGTTCAAAGGTCTTTTGGGCTGTTGGGATTAGCTTTCTTCTGCTGTCGTTTGCGATCACAGCCGTCCAGCAAAACCTGGCTCCGCTTGGCGCAGATGCAGGGATCGAGCAAACCGAACTGGCTTGGTACATATCAGTGATGGCAACCGTTATGATCTTCGCCAAACTCGGCATTGGATATATCTCGGACAAGCTATCCCATCGCACAATGTTGGGTCTTGTGACGTTGCTTGTGGCAATTTGCTTAGCGATACTGATTGGGATTGGACCGGGCAGAACCTCACTGCTCGCCGTTGCAGTCGTGCTGGGGATTGGGCTTGGTGGGATGCTGCCGATGCTGGGCGTGATAGTGGCGGACAATTTTGGGCCTGCATCATTTGGACGCATTCAGGGCATCTTGATCCTCGTGATGCTTCCCGCAGCATTAGGGCCGCTCGTCGCTGCGCGCATCTACGATAGCTATGGAAGCTATCAGATGGCGTGGATTGCCTTGCTGATTTTGCTGATACCCACCGCGCTGTGTGTGCGCAGCATCGGCAATGATAAGGCCGCGCCTAAGCCCGACTAAGCAGCGAAAGCGCAGACCTCAGCGAAACCTATACGCCCTCAGTGAGCCATAGATCAGCGGTTGCACCAGTTTTGCGCAGAGCGACAAGCTCTTGATACTCATCAGTATTGTACCATTCGCGTGCCACCTCCATTGACGGAAATTCGATAATCACCGCCGACATTGGGACTGGTTTATCGCCTTCCAACCGCTCAATTTCGGTTGTGCGCACATGGTACTTAGCGCCGATCTGGGCAAACTGCGTTTGAACTCGTTGAGAATACTCAGCCAGCCACGATGGGTTTGTGACCTCGACTAAACCGATCAAATATGCCGACATTCCATTCTCCCAATTCAAATTCTGATTTTCTGACTTGTTGAGGGTAGAGTTACAAAATTTGCGTATTGTGTCAAACGCGATGATATGCGAACGTTCGATCACTGTCTGATGGCTGTGATGAGCAGTACGATGGGTATCAAAACGGCCGACCTTGGGGTTGGACGCGAACACTGAACTGCGCGTGCAAATTTGGCTCGGGCGAGAAATAAATCGAGGGATCTATCTGATGGAATTGGCGAAACGCGCGGCAAAATTGCTGGAGCCTGAGACATATACCAATCCCGACAACGTGCACGAGATTCTGACGCAAGTGCGTAAGGAAGAACCCGTGATTTGGGTTGAGCCCGAAGGCGTTCGACCAATCTGGTTGGCGTCAAAAGCAGAAGCGGTTCGGTTCATCGAAACCAACCCAGAGAAATTCCTTGCTGGCCCGCGCCCAGCCCTGCAAACCATCGCACAAGAGCAAAAAAATATCGAGCTTTTTGGCCGCGATACCGGTCCTGCCGATACTTTGGTCAACATGGACGGCGACAAACACCGCACACGCCGTTCCATCACTCAACAATGGTTCAAGGTAAACCGGATCAAAGCGGATAAGCCGCGCGTTGATGCAATTGCGAAGACCTTCGTTGATCGGATGGCGACGCTTCAACCGGAATGCGATTTCGCGAAGGATGTCGCCTTCCTCTATCCGCTGCGCGTGATCAACGCGATGACGGGCCTACCCGAAGAGATGGATCCAACGATCCTTAAGCTGACGCAGCAGAATTTTGCATCAAGCGACGAAGATTTCGCCGACAATGACCAGGAGCTTATGGCTCGGATGGCGGCAACCATGATGGAGTTCCATCAGCTCTTTGCCCCAATCATCGAAGACCGCCGTAAAAACCCACGAGATGATCTCGCAACAGCATTGGCAAACGCGCAGATCGACGGAGAGCTTCTCCCAGATGCCGAGATTTTGGGATACTTCCTAATCGTTGCAACGGCAGGTCACGACACAACCAGCGCCACTACTGCTGGTGGTATGCTGCAATTGATCCGCCACCCGGACCAGCTTCAAAAGCTGCGCGATAATCCAGAATTGATGCCCCGAGCGATCGACGAGTTCTTGCGCTGGGTTGCGCCGGTCAAACACTTCTTCAGAACGGCGACAGAAGATGTTGAGATTGACGGCAAGCTCATTCGCAAGGGCGAGCATGTCGCTGTGATGTTCGAATCTGCGTGCCGTGACGAGGACGTCTATGACGATCCCTTCACCTTCAACATTGAGCGTAAACCCAATCCACATTTGTCGTTCGGCACAGGCCCCCACCTTTGCCTTGGTATGCACTTGGCGAAGCTTGAAATCGCCAGCTTCTTCAACGAGCTTTTGCCGCGCCTTGAGTCTATAGAACTCACAGCGGAGCCAACATACACTCAGGCAGCGTTTGTGACTGGCCTCAAATCACTGCCGGTCAAGTTCAAGATGAAATAAGCTGGTTCAATGCCGCGTTAAAGCGGACGCAACGCCGGAAGCAAGAAGTCAACGAGGAACGATCGTTGCTGTGCTTCGGTATAGTCGTCGCGGACAAGTAGCAATGAATGCACGTTGCTGAGCAGCTCAATAATGCGCTCATCCGTAAGTTCAGGCCGGATCAAATTTTTGTCGCGTCCCGCTTTGATGACGTCCGCCCACAATGCGATCATGTCGTGCATGAGCTGGTCACGTGGACCAAAAAGGAATAGCTCCACCCGGTGGTTGGTGTCCTTTTTAATGATGTCATTGAACAGCTTATCCTCGCTGCTCACGCGGACAGCGTAGATCGCCCCTTCGACCATCGCCTCTTCAAAGTCTGCGATTTCAGAGAGCTTTTTGCGCACTTTCTTCGCAAGTTCATACATTCTTTGTCTGAGAATATGCTCAATCAGCGCAGGTCGATCATCGAATATCCGGTAGAGCGTCTTGCGCGAGATACCGGCCTCTTCGGCAATATCTTCCATAGAAGTGCGCTGCGGCCCGTATTGCTTAAAGCAACGAATGGCCGCATCGGTGACCTTCTTTTTGGCCTGCTTTTTATCCGTCGACCTAACTTCAAGATCGTTGGCTTTGTGAAGCATTACAAACTCCTTTGAAGTGCGCCGATAGTCTAAAGGCTGCCGCGTGAAAAGGAATTTGCACCTATTCGGCAGCTTCCGCGAACATCTCGCTCATGTTTGTGGTTACCCGGCAAAGGTGACCAGGCGTCTTACCGGTTGGCTTATCCTCGCTGTGTGTAACCTCTCCGTTCACCAACACCAAATCATACCCACCAGCCCGCGCTTGGCGGCGCCAGTCACCGCCCGGCATATCATGGACGATTTCATATTGGCTTTGGTCAAAGTGCAATTTGTCCAACTCATAAACGAGGACATCGGCCTTAAAGCCAGGCAGCAACGCGCCGCGCCCCTTCAGCTTTAGCGACTTGGCGCTCTTTAGGCTTAATTGGAAATGCATCTCTTCGAGCGATAGCCGCTTCTCTTCGCGGACCAGCCAGATCAGCAGATCGGTGGCGTAATGGCCCATTCCAAAAGCCTTGGTATGGGCTCCGCCATCAGAGCCACCTCCAATAACGGCGGGATGCGCCAGATAAGCCAGAGCCTGATCCGGACTGGTTGCTGAAATCGGTGCAGATTTTAGCTGAAGCTTAAGTCCTGATCTAACGCCCAGATCAAGCAAGGTAGCAACCACACTCTGACCGGTTTGCTCGGCGACTTCACCTAAAGTTCTGAAAAGATATGGCTTCAAATCTTGGTCGTCGCCTACATCGATGACTGTTTGCCCTTCCAGGCCCGCTGCGCCGTTCGATGGGCCAGCGCCTGCATATTGCTCCTCAAAGCCTTTGACGAAGTCAGCATTGCCTATCAGTTCGAGGATCTCCTCGTCCGAATTGCAGGCGACGATCTGACGGATTGCGGGCAATTGTCCGCCGGCTGAATCGAGCTCTTTGATGCCGTTTTCCACCCAGCCCCGATTGAGCAAACAGCCGACTGTGACCTCGCAACCCTTGTCTCGCATGCCATTGAGCCAATCGAGATCATAGGACACGATATCGGTTAGCATGTCGTGGGTTAGAAACGTATTGTGGATGACCCTTACGCCGGTGCCCTTGACCAGATCGGCCACGCGCTCGGTTATGGAGCGATCACCGAAATAGACGATTTGTGGGAGCATCTGGATGACACCCTCGCCGCGATCCACTAGCGCGCGGCAGATTTCAATTACCGCGTCATGATCCATCGAGATCTGTGGGCATGGAGCTACCGTCGATGTCTACGTGTGAATTGCCTTCTGCCCCCATCACCGACATCGAAATGCCGATTGCCCCTGCATCCATGCCTTCATTAATCAGGCGGTGGATTTCAGCCATTTCCTCCGCGTTAGGACTGCGAGTCTTTGCCGCGTCAATTCCCATCACATAAACGAGAAGGGGGTTTAGCGGCAGATATGTCAGGACATTAACGCCCTTGGCGAGGCTGCGAACCTGATCGAGGTATTCGGGAAACGTCTCCCAGTTCCATGGCAGGGCGCTGCGCTGCTGCGCCACCGGGATCTGTTCGGTCGTCTCGAGCATGCCCATCAAGCGCTCACGGTCTTTCTCGCGCACCGGAGCAATTCCAAATCCGCAATTGGCATTTGCCACAGTAGTCACACCATTGCGGCCAGCATCAAGGCAATAGGGGTCCCAGAATAGCGAAGCATCATAATGCGTGTGCTGAGTGATGTGTCCGGGTGCTACAATCTTGCCTGTCGCATCAATACGCTGTGCCGCTTGGCGAGAACGCAGGTTGCCAACCTCAACGATTGTATCTCCCACGATCCCAACATCATCATACGTGCCCGGACCACCGGTTCCATCGACGATAAATCCGCCTTCAATAATCGTGTCGAAGTCCCGCATTGCATCACTCCCAGACTCGCAGTGCTCTCGAAAACTTATAGACGCAGAGAGTGAATGATACAAAGAACACTTATTGTAACCCGTGTTTGACACAAATCATGATACCTGTATCATTGTCATCAAATATAGCTGAGCCGGTCTCAGCGAGACTTGCTTCGTGAGCTCTCCAGCCAATTCGATGGCGAATTGGTTATCTCGGGCGCGGCAGCCCATTGGGTTGCCGCGCTTCCTATTCGGACGGACGCGAAGTCTGAGAATAGGTGAACAGGCGCGGTGCAAATGGCCGCAGCGCACAAATTGAATTCTAGCCGCCACACCGAGGCGACTAAAAAATGTTCAGCGGAGAGAGAAATGATCAAAACTCGCATCACCGAAAAATTTGGCATCGAAACCCCGATCTTGATGGGCGGTATGACAGGTGTCGGATATGGCGAGCTTGTTGCGGCCGTCGCTAATGCGGGTGCGCTTGGCTTTATCACAGCACACATGTTCAAAGACGGCGAAGCGCTTAAAGACGAAATCGCTAAGACGCGCGAGCTGACAGATAAGCCCTTTGGCGTGAACTTGACCCTGATGCCTTCGGTCAATCCGATCCCCTATGATGAATACCGGGAGGCGATCATCGAAAGCGGTCTGAAGATTGTCGAAACCGCAGGCCGCCCACCAACCGATCACATGCCCGCCTTTAACGAGGCCGGTGTTAGCGTCATCCACAAATGCACAAGCGTGCGCCACTCGGTCTCCGCCGTCAAAAAGGGCGTGGAAATGATCAGCATCGACGGGTTCGAATGCGCCGGACATCCGGGTGAGGACGACGTGGGTCTAGTGGTGCTTCTACCCGCTACAGTGGATGCTCTTCCCGATACGCCGATCATTGCTAGCGGCGGTATGGCCGACGGGCGCAGCCTAATCGCAGCGCTCGCCTTGGGCGCAGATGCGATCAATATGGGCACACGCTTTTGCGCGACGCAAGAGGCACAGATCCACCCGAATGTGAAACAGCAAATTGTCGACAACACCGAGCGCGACACAGTTCTTGTCGGACGCAACTTGCGCAATACCGCCCGCGTAGCGCGCAATGCGGTTTCGGAAGAAGTTGCCACAATCCAGCGCGATCCGACCACAACATTTGACGATGTGAAAGACCTCATGGCGGGGGCGCGTGGCCGCGAGAACGTCCTTGCTCAGGGTGAGATGGACGGCGGCATCTGGTCAGCAGGGCAAAGTCAGGCGCTGGTACACGACATCCCGACCTGCGCGGAGCTGGTTCAGAATGTCATGGCACAGGCTGAAGCTGTCCGTAGTCGTTTGGCTTAAATCACGCCAGCTTCCTGCGCGAACAGGAAGGCTGCATCGCTCAAATCGCTGAGTTGACGGGTCAACTGATCTGCGTTGGCGCGCGGGTCATTGGCGTTTCCGCCTTTGATCCGGTCAATGATGCCACGCACAATACCAGCCAACCGAAACATGATGAACGCCTTGTAGAAGGATGGGTTTTCAATTGGCCCCCTTCCCACTTGATCGCAGTAGTTTTGGAGGTGCTGGTCCAGACTAGGTATCCCCGCCCCTTCAAAGTCCCAGTTCACATAGCTGCGATTCCTCATCCCAGCACTTTCCGGCATGTAGTAGGGCATGGCATTGTAGAAGAGATCAGCCAGCGGATGCCCGATGGTGCTCAGTTCCCAATCGAGCGCGGCTGCGATTTGGGGTTTTGTCGGGTGGACGAGCAAATTCTGGATCAAAAAATCGCCATGCACAATGCATGCTTCTTCGCCTTCAGGTATCGCGCCCGGCATGGCATCAATGAGCTTTGCGATCGTTGGTGGAGCCGGCGCCGATGAGTTCTCAAATTGCCTCGACCACAACGCGATCTGACGACCAAAGAAGTTGCCGGGACGGCCAAAGTCTTCGAGACCCAAGGCCACATGATCAAGTTTGTGTAATTTGGCGAGGTTTTCGCTTTGGGACGCAAAGAAAGCCCTGCGTTCCTCCGGCTCAAAGCCGGGCAAACGGAAGTCGGAAAATATGCGACCTTCGACGCATTCCATAATGTAAAAGGCTGAGCCGAGCACAGCTGTATCTTCGCAAAGGGCATAAGCGCGCGGGACAGGAAAGCCTGTGCCTTCGAGCGCTTTAATGACCCGGTATTCGCGCTCTACCGCATGGGCACCATTGAGCAGTTTGCCCGGGGGCTTTCGCCGAAGCACATAACTCTTACTCGGTGTCTCAAGCTTGAAGGTGGGATTGGACGCACCGCCCGCGAACTGTCTGATCGTGAGGGGCCCGGCATAGTCTTCAACCCGCTCATTCATAAATGCGATCAGGTTTGCTTCGTCCAATCCTTGACCCAATCCGGATGCGCTTCTGCCGTTCATTGCTTACCCCTCAGTAGGCTTTCTGACACCTGTCTCATTTTTCGTCTCGTGTGTCACTAGTGCCTGTGTTATGCTCTAAGTTGAGAGAAAGATTGGCGGGATGGGATAGTCAATGAGAGAGCAGAAGACCTTCTGCCGAATCTGTGAGGCACAATGCGGGCTCATCGTCGAAGTCGGGGATGACGGCGCCGGGCGCGAGCGCATTGCCAACATCAAACCCAATCGCGACCATGTCGTTAGCGAGGGATATGCCTGTATCAAAGGTTTGAAGATGGGCGACTTTGTCCACTCGCCCGACAGGCTTACCGAGCCGCTTAAGAAGGTGGATGGTAAGTTTGTGCCGATTAGCTGGGACCAGGCGATCAGCGAGATCGGAGCAAAGCTCAAGGAAATTCACACGCGCGATGGCGGCGATGCGATCGCCTTTCACACGGGCAATCCAATTGCTTTCAGCCTCTGGCCTGCCGTTTTGATGGAAGGTTTCTTGAAAGCGTTCGGATCGAAGAAGAAGTTTTCACCCAGCACTCAGGATTGCGCCAACAAATTTGCCGCTGCCAATCTCATCTATGGGAGCCCTAACGAACAGACCTTTCCCGATATCGACCATTCGAACTTCATGATCCTGGTGGGCACGAACCCCAAGATTTCAAAAATGAGTTTCATCAACATGCCGCGTCCGATAGAGCGGCTAGGGGAGATTGAGAAACGCGGCGGCAAGGTCGTCTGGATTAATCCCCGAGAGACCGAAAGCGCTCTGACTTTGGGCGAGCATGTCGCTATTCGCCCTGAAACCGATGCCTTCTTCCTGCTTGGTTTCCTGAATGAAATCATCTCGCGCGGTGAGATTGATCGCTCTCGCGTCGACGCACAAATGAACGGCTTTTCCGAAATCGAGCGTATGGTTCAGCGCTGGACCGCAGAGCGAGTGGAAGCGGTCACGCGCATTCCAGCGGCAAAACTGCGCGAGTTGGTGACAGGCTATCTCGATGCCGATGGCGCCGCCATCTATTGCTCGACCGGCGTTAATCAAACCCGGTTCGGAATGCTCACATTCTGGCTGCAAGAAGTCATCAACGCGGTCAGCGGCAATCTTGACAAAAGAGGCGGCACGCTCGCTGGAAAGCCAGTCCTGGCGATTGATCTGATGGATCAGGAACAGGAATTTTCCCGGATCGACAATGTGCCCTACGTTATTGGCCAGATTCCCGGAGCCCTCCTCGCTGATGAAATCCTCATGCCGGGAGAAGGACGCATCCGGGCCATGATCAACATGGCTGGAAACCCACTTCTCAGCTTTCCAAACAGCGACCGCCTTGCCGAGGCGCTTGACGATCTTGAATTGCTCGTGTGCATGGACATAGTCCGCAACGAAACGGCCGAGCATGCCGACTATATTTTGCCGGGCCTCCACGGGCTCGAGCGGGCCGACGTGCCCTTCTATTTTTTCTCGATGATGGGCCTCATGCCCAAGCGGTGGGTCCAGTTCACTGACGCGGTCATCGCAGCTCCTGGTGATGCTCGCGACGAAGCATGGATGCTTGAGCGGATGAGCGCGGCAGCAGGCAGGCCAATCTTCGGTTCGCGAAAAGCCACGCTGTTGTTTGCCCTTGCGCGCGGCCTGAAAAAGCTTCCTTTGATCGGCAATCTCAAGTCGCTCGACCACCTCTTTTTCGATTTGATTACGCGGCAGGCCGGGCTTGGTGGGCTCGGCAGGTTGCGCAAACACTCCGATGGGCTTGCGCTCGAGGAAAATCAGCCAGGGGATTATCTAGGCCAGCGTGTCGCCACCGCGTCAGGCAAGGTGGAACTTGCTCCGCCTGCTCTTGTGGCGCGGGTCGATGAGCTCGACGCCACCTATGAGCGCGAGCTCGAAAACAGGAACGCGCTCAAGCTGATCCAGAAACGGGAGCGCTTTACCCACAATAGCTGGGCGCACAATGTGCCTGCCTTTGTGAAGGGCGACCGGCAGACAAACTACCTCTACATCCACCCCGAAGACGCAGATGTTCGTCAGCTCCACGAAGGCGCACTCGCGCAAGTTAGCGCAAATGGCCGCTCCATCCGTGTGCCGGTGAAGTTTGATCCGCATCTCATGCCGGGCACCGTCAGTGTGCCGCATGGATGGGGACATCAGAATGCTGACGGCCTCAGCGTTGCTAGAGAAACCCAAGGCGCGAATGTTAATGTAATCTTGCCCGATGGCTCCAGCTCGATTGAGCCAATCTCAGGAATGGCTCACCTAAATGGTGTGCTGGTTGATGTGACACCATGCCCGTCTGGAAGGGCATAATGTCGAAAATCGAGCCAATTGAGGTGTCTGTAGATTGCCGACTGTCAAGGAGCGGTTCCGGATGAAAGCGATCAGGATCGTCGACAGCAAACCTGAGTTCATCAATTGTGACCAGCCACAAGACGACGGTGTTCTCATCAATGTGGTGTCCAGCTCGATTTGTGGAACCGACCTTAACTTGCTGCCCACGGGCATGCTGGAGGGCCGGATTATTGGTCATGAATTTGCAGGTTATACTGCAAACGGAACAGCCGTTGCAATCGAACCCTTCCACTCCTGTGGCCAATGCCTTGCCTGTGAGGAAGGGCTTATCGAGCATTGCAGTTCAGGTGAATTCCCCAAGGTCGCTGGTCTCACAATGGACGGCGGCATGGCCGAACAGGTGATCGTACCGGAAAGCTCTGTGGTGGAGTTACCGTCGGGATTGGACGTTAAGAACGCCAATTTGGTCGAAACTGTGGCCGTCTGCGTTCGCGGATTGCAACGTGCTGGGGCGAGCGACAAAGACAAGGTGCTCATCATTGGCGCCGGTGCCATTGGATTGGCGAGTGCCGCCTGCCTAAAGGCGCATGGCATCAAGGTGGCGATTACGGCGCGTTACCCTCACCAGCAAAATGCGGCGGAAAAGCTTGGCGCCGAGCTTGAGGTTGGTGACGGGTATGATCTTGTCATTGATGCGGCCGGAAATGAAGCCTCGCTCGCTCAGGCGGTTCAACATCTGAAACCCAATGGCAGGATTCTATTGCTTGGCAACTTCCTAGAACCGACCCCGATTGCACCCGACCTATATCGGAAGGAAATCACCCTTATCACCTCGGTCGCCTACAAATGCACACAGCCTGATCGCAGTTTTGTCGAAGCGGCCCGAGTTTTGGCAGAGCATCCGCATATCGCCGATGCGATCATCACGCACCGTTATCCGCTGGAGGGCGCGGCAGAAGGTTTTGCAGCCGCTGCAGACAATAAATCTGGTGCGATCAAGGTCGCGTTTGACGTTCGCTGACTTAGCCAAGGAGTTTCCAGATGTTCACGCAAGGCCACAAGAAAAGCTATGAAGAGCAGGGCTATTGTGTGATCGATGATGTGTTGGACGCATCGACAACCGCCCAAGTTAGACGCAGCTTAGTAGATGCGGTTGCCGAGAGTGAACGCCGGGGCATGCCGACCCATATCGAAGGATTGGACCCCAACGATAAAAATGTCCGCGTGTTCAACTTGCTGGATATCGGCACGATTTTCGTCGATCTGATTTCACACCCCTTGGCTGTCGATATCGCCAAGCAGCTTCTCGACGAAGATTTCCTCATTTCCAGCTTCACCGCAAATATAGCCAAACCGGGCAGCGGTTCGATGTCCATTCACTCCGATCTTTCTCTAGTCCTGCCTGAGCCTTGGCATTCGCCGTGGAGTCTCAATGTAATTTGGTGCTTGGACGATGTGTATCGCGAGAATGGAGCGACCTTGTTCTTGCCCGGAAGTCATCGCTTCGAACGCAAGGCGGACCTTCCCACCGATATCGCGCAAGACATGGTTCCTTTTGAGGCCAAAGCTGGAAGCGTCATCGTTATGGACGGACGGCTTTGGCACACCTCGGGCATGAATAAGACCAAGGATAAGGAACGGGCGATGCTGTTTGGATATTACAGCCGCTCTTTCATTCGTCCGCAATGGAATTGGAATGTTGCTTTGTCGCCAGAGACCCAAGCTGCGCTCAGCCCTGATCTGATCGAATGGCTTGGGCTTGGGATGACAGGCAACACCAATGCAAGCGCGAGTATTGATCTGGAAGGCGAAGGAAGCCTCGAAAACGCCAACGAGCTATTCGGTAGTTAAGACGCGCTTTTAAACATGCGCGCAAAGGAGGGAGGGACATAACATGAAGACCATTACGGTCGATGATCTGGCAAGCCCCGAAATATCTGAGGAGGGTCAGAATGTTCTGGCCCAACGAGCCAGCCTACCCGTTGAGTTCTCGATGCAAGGAATTGTCCAACTCGCTGATGAAACCTGTGATGTGCCTTTGTTTCGGGACAATGAGTTAGAAGGCAGGCTCGAGCGTTTTTTGACAGAAGGGGACCGCAAGGGGAGATTCTCTGACGCGGGAAAAGCATTCGTTATTGGGGAATTTGCGAACTTGCTGGTCCAGCGAAGCAGGTTGGAAAACCTCATATCGATACACCCTGAGATTTGCGATGTTGCGATCGAAGCTCCGATCATCATTGCAGGCATCCCCAGGTCTGGAACGACGAACCTGTCCAATATCATGGCCAGCGACACACGTTTGCGATCGCTTAGTATGTGGGAGTCCAAGACACCGTTTCCGCCCAAGGATGGCAGTCCAATGGACGGCATGAGTGAGCAAGACCTCATGGAAATCGGCAGGCAGGCAATGGCCGAGATCCACGCGGTCATGCCTCTCACTCAGATAATGTACGACATCTCTTTCGCAGATGCGATGGAAGAGCTGTGCTTTATGGGAATGGCGGGCTGTCCCTGCACGCTTATGCCGCAAGCTTACACCCCGGAATGGAACCGGTGGTTTTATGAAGAGATGGACCCTGCCCCGATGTATGGGCTCATCAAGAAAAGCTTGCAGGCGCTCAATTGGATGCAAAGCAGTTCCAAGCAGTGGGTTCTCAAGACGCCGCATCACTTGGCTTTCTTGCCTGAGCTGACGCGTACCTTTCCCGATTGCCATTTGATCATCACGCACCGCGATCCGGCTTCGTCTACCGTCTCGAACGCGACAATGAACGCCTATGCGTTCCGCGCGACCCACGATCAAGTTGATCCTAGCCAAGGCTATCAAGTCGCAATTGATATGGCGGACGGCATGATCGGCGGATTGGTCCGTGATTTCGATAGTCTTGAAACGGCATCAATCACGCAGGTTCATTTTGGTGACTACATGGCCGATGTCATGGGCACGCTAGAGAGCATTTACGCGGCGGTTGATCTCCCGTTTACTGAGACGGCGCGCGCCGAGTTGCAGGCCTATATCGATGCCCACCCGCGCGGGCGACATGGCGGCCGTTTGGTCTACAATCCTGAACGTGATTTCGGTGTGACGCGTGATCAAATTCGCGAGAGATATCAGGATTACATCGACAAGTTTCAGATCAGCATTGAGCGCAAGCACGCATAATGCCGCGCGTTAGGTCACTTGGGCGGCGGCATTGGGCATGTGCCTTTGTACTCGGAGCCGTTTCTTTGTCCCTCAATACATCTGCGCATGCTCAACCAAAGGAGCCCGCAATGACAGAGCAGTCAGAGTTTTATCGCGGAGGCCAAGACCACAAGGTCGTCACTGCAGACAATGGCGCACAGGTTAATGCGGACTACGCGGAATTTGTCTCCGCGGGGCCGTGGGCGAACGTAAAAACCCACAAGGTCGGCGAGAATATCCATACAATCGTCGGCTATGGCCTTTCCAACTTCACTTTCATCGAGGGTGATACTGGCTTGATCTTGATTGATACCGGACCAAACAATGGCGCTGCTTACGAAGCCTTGCGGATGAAGGCACAGTTCAGCAAAAAACCCATTGTCGCGATCATCTACACCCACCACCACTATACGGCGGGTTCACAGGCAATCCTTAAAAGCCATCAAGGCAGCGATATCCCGATCTACGGTCATCCCGATGTTGATCGAAACTTGTTTGGCCTATTCTCTTTAACGGCGACGGGAAGCTTTCGGCGCGGTCATATTCAATTTGGTGCTCATCTGCCTAAAGAAGGCCCCGATGCGCAGCTGGCGATACCCGAACCAACCTTCGAAGACGCCGCGTTGAACGCGCGCGGCCATGTGCCCGTGACTCATCCCGTTAGTGATGGCGAAGAAGTGATCATTGATGGTGTCAAAGTGGTCTTCCACCATGTTGTCGCGGATTCTGAAGACAGCCTTATCATCCATCTGCCAGAGCTTGATGCGGTCGTTCACAATACGGCTATCATGCCATTCCTTTTCCCGATGTATACGCTGCGCGGTGACTTTTATCGCGCGCCTCAAGATATCCTTGCCTCTATCGACAAAGTGCGTGCCCTTAAGCCTGAACATCTCATCGGATGTCATGGGGCGCCAGTTAGCGGGCGCCAACAGGTCTATGATCTGGCGACAAAGCACCGCGATGCTCTTGCCTTTATTTTTCAGCAGACCGTGCAGGGGATTAACAGAGGCCTCGGGCCCGACGAGATTGCTCTAGCACTGAGGCTACCCCCGGCTCTTGAAGATGACCCGGAACTCTATCCTGCCTATGTCGATGCAGAGCATATTGTTCGTGGGATTTATCGCGGCATTATCGGCTGGTGGGCGAATGATCCCGCTGACCTGCATCCGCCAAGCAAGGAAGAGATGGGTGCAGAGGTCGTTGCAGGGTTTGGCGGGGCAGACGCTCTGCTTGAACGGGCCCAGACCATTCTTGACGAGGGGCGGTACAATCTTGCCGCAAGCCTCGCCACCTACGTTCTCGATGCCGATGCCGAGCATCACGATGCGCGCAGGATCAAGGCGAAAGCATTGCGAAGAATGGCCTATGCTACGCCTACCGGAATACAAACTCGCAACTTCATATTGACCGAAGCCTTGAGGTTGGAAGGCTCGATCGAGTTTGACGAAACTCTCGGTCTGGCACCAGCAGTGCTCACCGCTGAAATGGTCGCGGCCTTACCGCCAGAGACGTTCTTGCAGAGCCTGACACACACGATCGATCCCGATGTGGCAGGCGATCTCACCCTGACCGTTCGGATTGACATGACCGACATCGATCGGACCTTCGGTCTGTTTATCCGCAACGGCGCGGTAGAATTCATATCTGAGGCGCCCGCCGACGAGGACCTCACTTTGTCGTTCGGGTCCATGCAATGGGCACTGATTGCGACAGGTCAAGTAAAGCTCATCACCGTGCTCGAAGAGGGTGACGCAACGCTCATCGGTGATCAGTCGGCCAAAAATGCATTCCTACACGCTTATGCCGAGGTGCTGTGAATGTTGATCTTTCAGCTAGTTACTCGAGGCACCCGGAGACAGTAATGGAAATTTTGAAGACGGCAACCGATTGGGCAAAGGCCGAGGCATTTTCTTCGGCATTCTTCATCTTGTTCGCAATGTGTTTTCTTTTGGCCAGTGCCGGCTTCTGGCAATTGGGCAAAACCGAGATCGCCAGAGCCTATGTCATCCCCATGCTGGTCGCGGGCTCTCTTTTGATTATCATCGGAGTGGGCCTTGTTTACGCCAATCAGGTTCGGATCGCTGAATTTCCGGTTGCGTTTAATGAGGATGCAAGCGCATTCATCGCCGCCGAGCTTCTGCGCATCGAAGGGGTGCTGAGCGAGTATAAGACCGTGGTCTTTACCGCGATCCCGATCATCATCGCGGTGTGTGCGGGCCTGATCTATTTCCTCGATGCCCCCGTTTGGAGAGCATGCGTCATCACAGCGATTGCGATGCTGACCGTTATCCTCTTGATCGATGGCAGCGCGCAGGCCCGGATCATCGATTATAAACAGCAGCTCCTATCCGCTCAGGCGAAGCTGTGATGCAACATCAAACACTTCAGGTGCTGACATGAAGCTGGTCGAAGAATTCACGATGAACTTAGCAGCCGCCCTACCAACGCCGATTGGACAGGGGCCCTACGGCAACCGGATCGTTCATAAGATTGAGAGCGGGGAAGTTACCGGGGAACGGATGAGCGGCAAGGTTCAAAGCGCGTGCGATTGGTCGCTTGTCGGCGAAGATGGTTATTTGCGGATCGACGCGCGCGGGCAGATCGAAACAAGCGACGGCGCGTTTCTTTATCTGCAATATGAAGGCTTCTTGGAGCTGTCTGATGCCCTTTCAAAGGCGATGGCCAAGGGAGCAGAAACCCAGTTCGAAGATCAGGACTGTTTCATCAATCTAAAGATGGAATCAGGCGACGATCGTTATCGCTGGGTCAATACGGCGTTCTTTGTCGGTCGCGGCCGAGCATTGGCTGAGGGCCGTGTCGAATACCGCATCTACCGCCCACAATAAGCCGCTCACCTACCACTTCGTTGCAGGATAACACCGCTAATGACTTCTGTTTCAAAAGTCGCAATTCTGGGGGACCTTTCGGCCGAAGATGACTGGCACCACAAGGTGCAGGCTGATCAGACTTTCAGCGAGTCCAACCTGTTCTATTATGCAGGACGAACGGCATCCGGGAAAAATGTGGGCGGGATCATCCGGGTCGCAAACCGTCCCAACCAAGGGTATGCGGAAGCGACCGTTCTTTATTTCGCCGGCGACGGCTCGGCTTATTTCAAGTTCGAGCGCCCAGAAATCTCTGGCAATACTTCCTGGACCGTTTCCAATTGGAACCTAGAAGTCTTGGAGGCTGGAGGAGTGAAGTTCCGCTCTCGCTATGATGGCGATGCCTTCCGCCTTTGTGACCCTCACATGCTGGCAAACCCAATACTCGCGTTCAAACAGCCTTCGTATGCGCTTGCATTGGACCTCACGCATTACGGCAAGTCGCCGATGGTGGAGTTTCGGTATCAACGCGATAGTTTGGACGAAGGCATGGATGCAATTGCTCAGACGAAAGGGCTTCATCAGCTCACCCGGCTTGAGGGCAGCATCGAAATTGCTGGGGAGGGTCCAGAGGCGATCGATGGGTTTGGGTGGCGCGATCACAATTGGGGCCCACGCAATTGGCAGGCGTTTCCCAAGCACGAATTCTACACTGGGAATTTTGACCAAGATCGCGGGTTTGTCCTTTTCAAAACCGAAGGGGGTCTTGAATACTTCATGCACGAAGGACCCGGCATCCTTCACGAGGTTACCGAGCTCGATATCGATACCTCCTATGAAGAAGACGGACGCGAACCCCATGCGATGCGCGCCAAAGTCGGCCTATCGAATGGCGCAACCCACGTGATTGAAGGGCGCAAAATCGACTTCATCCCGCTGCGCAATCGCCGCGATGGGATGACCACGCATTTGGGATATTCGCTTTGGGAATATGAGCTTGACGGGTCGTTCAAAGGATTGGGCATCGCGGAGCATATGTCACAGAGCAAGGACGATGAAGCAGAACAAGCAATTGCACCGTAAACCGTTGGAAAATGGAACTTATTGAACATATGGTATCCAAAGAACCACAGATAGAGAAAATCCGGATCACCGACCTCCACAAGCCGGTGCAGACAGATGCGTTCAACGCATTGCTATCCCAACTTCAAGGTCAGGACATTCGTCTCGACAAAGACACTTTGCTGGAAATGGCAAAGGCTCAATCGGATGTGCCAATTGATATTGATGATGGTCAGATTGAGCGTTTCACGCGAGTATTTGAGGAGTCGATAAGCAACGCGCCCGTCCACCAAGTGGGCCGCTTCTTCTATCAGCTGGCCGCCGTTCACGGCATTATCCAAGTCAGCCGGATGAATGCCATTCGTAAGGCCAATTCTGAGATTGAAGCAACCCCGGTCAATCCACCGCTTGTGGTTGCAGGAATGCCGCGATCGGGCACGACGTATCTGTTGCAACTTCTTTCTTCACAACCCGGTTTCACCTCGGTCACTAAGTGGGAATGCAACACGCCTTTCCCTTCCCAACCTGTCTTGCGCGGGGAGGAAGAAGACAAGCGGATTGAAGAGGGGTTTGCCGCCAACGATTTCATCTTGTCCTTGGCCCCCTATCGCCAACAGATTTATGATGTTGGGGCCGATGAACAGACCGAAGAGATCGAATTTATGATCCACGCCGGTCATAGTGTCGCGATGTCATTCTTTGGCGATGTGCCGAACCATGATCGCGCACTCTATGCCTCAGATCAGATCGACAGCTACAAAATGCTGCGCAGGTTCATGCAGACGATCAGCTGGCTCAAACGTGCCGAGGAAAACGAACGCTGGTTGCTGAAATCGCCGCATCATATGTGCGGTCTCCCCGCGCTTGATCAGACGTTTCCTGACGCCAAACTGGTCTTCACTCACCGCGATCCAGCGTCGGTTTTCATCTCGCTTTTGACATTGATTGGTTACGCGGGGCGTCAATTTTATTCGAGCATATCAAAGCAACAAATCATCGACCGCGCGCTGCGGATGCAGCACGGCTTTTTGAAAGGCCTGTGCGCCAACGCTGAACGCTTTGAAGGCCGGTGCGCTCACATCTATTTCAGCGAATTCATGCAGGATTATCACGCCAGCATTAAGCCCGTCTTTGATCTGATCGGGAAACCGTATGACGCGGCGCGCCGGGCAATGGTCGAAGAACGGGCCAATGCCCACACAAGGGGCCGCACCGGCGCGCGGATTGTCTACGACATGGAGGCCGACTTCGACCTTACCCGCGAGGATATCCGCAAGGAGTTTGCCTATTATCTGGACCAATTCCCCGTGGCGATTGAGGAGAGCAACCAATGAGTAAAACCGAGCAAGCAAACATCGCCAATATGCAAGGTTGGTACAACGATATGTGGGGTCGATGCGCAGCTGAGAAGATCCCACAATTCACGAATGAGGTGTACCTGCGCCATGATCCATCGGGACCTGCAACTGCCCTGCCGGGCACGCTTTACTCCTCGCTTGTAGGCGAATTCGTCAAAGACTTGGACACGGCTGATTTCAAATATCGGCTTTTTGCTGATGGCGATTTCGTTGGAGCAATTGGCCTTCTCGCCTTTACCGATGGGCAGGAGTGGGATTGGGTCCAACTGTTTCGTTTGGAAAACGGGAAGCTATCCGAAACCTGGTTGCCGGGAATGGGTGTGAAGGCTCCGCTTGCTTATCCCAAACCTGAAAACTCATGGAAAGATGACGCAATTCCGGATCAAGATCACAGCAATCTGGATCCGAATAAACAATTGATCAAAGATTGGTTCGATGCGTTTGCGTCTGGGGGCGATGTGGCGCCATTTCTCTCCCCAACCTCCCGCTGGCATGACATTCACGATTGCGATGTCACTTTGACGCCTCAACAGGTGCAGGAACGGCTCGCGGCCCTAACAAATGGGGACGCGGCAAGCGGGATGCGGCTCCACCTTATTGGTCAAGATGATTTTGTGATTGCCACTGGACTTTGGAATTTGGGTGCGGACGCTCGGCGTTGGAATTGGGTCGTCGGCTTCCAGATTGCTGACGGTGCGATTGCCCGTGTGTGGTGGAACGCGATTGGCGGCACTGACACCTCGATTGAGAACAGCCCGCAATCCGGTTGGAACATGGACATGATGCCCGATGATTGCGTCCGGGTCAGCAGCAATATTTCGGCATCATGATGTCGCGGACAAAAGCTCTTTTCACGGCCATTGCCTTGTGCCAAGCGCCTGTGCTCGTTGCTCAAGACGAAGTGCAGATCCTCGAAACCTTGCAACGCCGCAACGCAGAGTTTGAACAAGAAGTCATCCGCGTCAGCGAAAGTGTCTACACCGCTGTTGGTTATGGCCTGAGCCCTGTATCAATGATCGTTGGCAGCGATGGGCTTGTGATTGTCGACACCAACCTTGACCCGCAGGCGGGCCAGGCGGTGATAGACGAATTTCGCAAGGTGAGTGATCTGCCGGTCAAGGTGATCATCTTCACCCATGGCCACAATGACCACACAGGCGGGGCAAGTGCCTTTGTCGAAGACGGCACGCAAATTTGGTCGCGAACTCCCTTTCATGTCGAAGACAGCGCCTTTGCGGAAGCTGGCCTAAGACGGATATTCCAATTGCGCGGGTTTCGGCAATTTGGGGTGCTGGTCCCAGAAGAGGGAATTGACCATGTCGGGGTAACGCCGCGCTACTTCCCAGCACCGCAATCCCAACCCCAATCGCCCATCGAACCGACCCACGTCTTCAGCGGGGATAGCATCACGTTATCTGTCGCTGGTCTAGACTTGGACTTGGTGGCCGCAGACGGCGAGACCGACGACCAATTGTTCGTTTGGTTCGAAGGTGAGCGGGTGCTCTTCTCAGGCGACAATTTCTATAAATCCTGGCCCAATCTTTATGCCATTCGCGGAACGGCTTACCGCGATGTCAACGCATGGATAAACAGCCTCAGCGCCATGCTGGAAAAGGAGCCCCATCATTTGGTGGCGGGGCATACCCGCCCAATTTTGGGAGAAGCCGAAACGAGGGAAACCCTCACCAATTACCGTGATGCGGTCAAATTTGTCTTCGACAAGACCATCGAAGGGATTGAGCTTGGCCTTACCCCAGATGAGTTGGTTTCCTTTGTGCAACTGCCCGAAAAGTACGCCGATCTAGATTATCTAAAGCCTTACTATGGCCATCCTGATTGGGCTGTCAGATCCATCTTCAATGGTTATCTGGGTTGGTTTGACGGGAACCCCACAACCCTATTCCCGCTCCCACCCAAAGAGCAATCCATCCGATTTGTGGGGCTTGCAGGCGGGTTTGATGCTGTCAAAGCAGCTATGGAGAAAGCATCTGAAGCGGGCGAATTCCAATGGGCTCTGCGTCTATCCGATCATCTGATCCAGCTCTCTCCTGAAGACCCAGACCTTATGATTGAGCGCGCCGACATTCTCGACGCCCGCGCCCAACAAGTGTTCAACGTTCCAGCGCGAAACTACTATCGCTCTGTTGCGCTTGAACTGCGTCAGAGAGCCAAAGCGATTGAAGGGAACAATTGAGGTCTGAGCCTAGTCGCTAGCTTTGCGCCTTGGTCTCTTCAATTCTGAGCGCCAGCCAATGCATTTTGTCGCGCACATATCGCGCACCAACATCGGTGTTCTGAAACAGCATCACGGGATGAGGCGCGCCGGGAAACACATGCAGTTCATAAGGCACTGCGCACTCCCCCATGCGAAGGGCATAGGCCACACATTCATCGCGAAATCCGTCTGCGCCTCCTACGCTTATATAGGCTGGCGGCAAGCCAGATAGGTCTTCGGCCAATGCAGGCGACGCCAGATAAGGCACATCGTCAGTGCCATAAAGATCGCCCAAATAGGATCGCCAGCCGAATTCGTTGGACTTTTTTGTCCAACCCACCAAACCTTCTGCGCGGCTTGATACTGTGGTTTGGCGCCAATCCAGCATGGGGCAATCCAATGCCTGAAATGCGAGGGTATACTCACCGCGGTCCTTGACCATTAAGGCAAGAGCCGCTGCAAGCCCGCCCCCGGCTGAGATGCCGTGAATTCCAACGCGTTTGGGATCAATTCCCAGGTTTTCGGCGTTCGCAAACACCCAGGCCAAGGCCGCATAACAATCTTCCAAGGGCAATGGAAAAGGCGCCTCGGGCGCAAGTCGGTAGTCAACCGATATGCCGACACAGCCAGTTTTTTGGCACAGCGCATCAAAAAATCCGTCGTCAATATCAACAGATCCCGCGACATATCCGCCCCCATGCACTGAAAAAACGCAAGGCGCATTGGCTCGCAGCTCTCCCTTCTTGCGATGAACCCGCACGCTAAGTTCCGGGTCTGAACGCACGACAATGTCGACGCGCTCTACCTCATCGGACAACTCCATTGGCAAAGTGCATGAGCGAAACACCGCAAGCGTTTCAGGGCCCACATCTGGATGAGAAACAACGGGAAAATGGCTCAGCGCCGCCGCAATCTCTGGATCTAACGGCGGGGCAGCAACATGGGTTTCATCGGTCATTGCGCATTCTTTCTTCGACTTCCTCGTGGCATTCCGGGCCCTGCCATCGCCGCCACTGCCCAAGGGGCAACGTTGCCAAAGTGCACCAATACTAGCGTTTTAGAGACAACTATCAATTCGGATTTGTCACAATAATCAATATGTGTATCATGTAGCATGAAGCTGAGAGTTGGCACAAAACGATCAACCGCAGCTGAAATTTGGAGAGGGAACAACCATGAACCTTGAGAGAATTGTACCGAACACAGGAAAATCCTTCGCAAAGTACCTGCTGCTTGGATCTGCAGCGGCCGTTTTGCCCTTGAGTGCAGCGAGCGCACAAACAGCAGACAGCGAGGCCGCGGCGGAAAAAGAAGACAATGTGATCATTGTGACCGCGACCAAGCGGGAACAGTCGCTTCAAGATGTGCCACTGTCTGTGACAGCACTTAGTGTCGACAGCTTGGACAATGCCGGTGTTACCAACGTCGAAAGCCTTCAGTTTTCGGTGCCGGGCCTGAATATTACTACCAGTTCGGGTACAGGTTTCCAATCAAGCCTGCGTATTCGCGGCGTTGGGACCTCGGGCACAAACCTCGGGTTTGAGGGTTCTGTCGGGATCTTTGTTGATGGCATCTACAGGCCGCGTGCGGGTACTTCACTGGGCGATTTTGCAGATGTGGAACGGATTGAAGTTCTTCGCGGTCCGCAAGGCACGCTGTTTGGCCGCAACACGACCGCTGGTGCAATCAGCGTCGTGACGAAGAAGCCTGAACTTGATGAGTTCAGCGGTTCGATGCGTGCAACCTTCGGCAACTTTGATCGTGTGCAATTGCGCGGGATCGTCAATGTGCCGCTTGCAGAAGATGTAGCGGCATTCCGCCTTGCAGCAGACTACAACAAGCGTGACGGTTTCTTGGAGAACCTGATCCCTGGCGTAGGCGACATCAACGACCGTGACCGTATCAACCTACGCGGACAACTGCTTGTGCAGCCAACTCCAGACATGGAATTGCGGATCATCGGCAACTACTTCTCGGCCGATGAATCATGCTGCGGCGCTGTTACTTTCACCAATGGTGGGTTTGTGACAGCCGGCAACGCAGGCGCCTTGGCTGCGTTTGGTATCAACGCACCGGTTCAGTCAGACGAAAGCCAGTTTGGCGACTTCGTGACCGCGCGCGATCAACTCACCAGTGAAGAGCAAGACGAAATTGGGCTCCAAGTCGATCTGGACTGGGACATAAGCGACAGCATCAACTGGTTCACCTCATTGTCTTACTCCGATTATGAAGTGAGCGGTACACAGGATTCCGATCAAACAGGATTCAACTTCACTGTCGCCAGCCCAAACGAGGTAACACAGAAGCAGTTCACCTTTGAATCGCGGCTATCAGGCGAGTTTGCCGGATCCAGCAACTGGATCTTGGGTGTCTACTACTCCGACGAAGATCTTGGCCAAATCTATGGGCTGAACTTTGGCCCAGACGCAGCAGTAATCAATACGCTGCTATCGACCGGAGGCGCACCAGGCTTCCCGCCGTTTGGGTTTACCCCAGGCGATAATCAGGTTTCAGTCCTGACACAGGATGCGCAAGTTTACGCCATCTTTGGTAACGTCGACTATGAACTTAGCGACAGCTTCACCGTTTCTGGCGGCCTGCGCTACACCCACGAAGACAAAACCGGAACCGGCGATTTCACAACGAATATCGGCCCGCTTTTCAACCCGTTCATTTTGCCAGGCGCGACCAATTTTGTTGCAGAAGCACCTGCCGATGAACTTACAGGGTCCATCGCGCTCAATTACGAATTCACAGACGACGTGAGTATGTATGCAAGCTACGCCCATGGCTACAAATCAGGCGGCGTCAACCTCGATGTCCTTGGTGGCCAGGGCGGCGCGGATGCTGGATCGACCCGGGCTTTGGTGGCAAATGGTTTCGCCTCGGCGGACGCGGTGATCGCTGATCCGACATTCCCAATTGAGACTGTGG
Source organism: Erythrobacter sp. JB1-15 (assembly GCF_057365035.1). NCBI lineage: Bacteria > Pseudomonadati > Pseudomonadota > Alphaproteobacteria > Sphingomonadales > Erythrobacteraceae > Erythrobacter > Erythrobacter sp. JB1-15. The sequence continues at coordinate 1,837,807 of NZ_CP200295.1, read as the reverse complement.
ACACATTCGAGTTGGGTCTCAGGTCACAATTCTGGGATGGCCGTGCGACATTTAATATCACCGGTTTCCACTCGACCTTCAAAGACTTTCAAGTGCTTCAATTTACCGGAACCAGCTTCAACGTTCTAGCGGCGCCAGAGGTCACTTCAAAGGGCTTCGAAACCGAGTTCAGGCTCGAACCTGCGGACGGGTTTGATCTCAGCTTCCAGTATACATTCGCTGATGCGGGATATACTCAACCGTTTTTGCTCGGTGGGAACGAGTTGGATGGATTGCAGATCAACAACGCCCCGAAACATACGGGCTCTTTGAATGCAAACTACACCACTCTGCTTGGGAACTCTGGTCTTGAAGCGTTCGTGAACGGGGGTTGGTATTTCAGCAGCTCTTACATCGCCAGTGCAGGCCTTGAGCCAACTCGCGTCCAAGAGTCCTATTCGCTGTTCACAGCTCGTGTTGGTATCGGCACGGATGACGGAAAATACGGCGTCGAACTTTGGTGCCGCAATTGTGGCGACGAAGCGGTCAGTCAGATCATCTTCTCATCACCGGTGGTGGACGACAGTCAGTTTTCTTTCATCAACCCACCTCGTGAGTGGGGTGTGACGCTCACAGCTCGCTTCTAACTCAGAGCAATTAAACACAAGACTTGGCGGCGAAGCGATCAACCTCGCTTCGCCGCCAAGTTCACTTCTAGCCTAAGAAAAATCATCCAAGGTCGATCAATGACCGGTCACCAATTCGCCAAAGGGATGTTCAAGTGAACCTGCAGTTTTCTGACGACGACAGAATGATCCAAGATCAAGTCGAGAAGTTCCTCTCCACCTCCAGCCCAATGGCAGAGGTTCGCCGGGTTCTTGATGAGGAAAAGGTTTATTCGGACGAAGTGTGGGCAGGTCTTGCCGAGCTTGGCGTGCTTGGGATCAATATCCCTGAGCAATATGGCGGCGTTGACACTGGCTACAAAAGCCTTTGCCTTGTGGCTCAAAGCCTTGGCAAGTCGGCAGCTGCGGTGCCCTTTACCGCATCGGTCGGATTGGCAACCGAAGCGATTGTGCAATTTGGATCAGACGCGCAAAAAGAGGCGCTCCTACCCAGCCTTGCCGATGGCACGCGCGTTGGCACCATCGCGACGACGGAAAGCGTCGAACAGTTAAATCCATCCAGCCTTGAATGCTTGGTGACAGACGGCGCTCTTACCGGAACCAAACTTGCCGTTGCAGCAGGCGGCATCGCCCATTTCGCAGTCGTTCTCGCAAACAGCGAGAAAGGGGCATCGCTTTACATTGTTGATCTCGAAATCCCTGGCATCAGCCGCGCTAACCTTGCCACTATCGACCCTGCTTTGAACACGGCACGGATCGACTTTCACGGTGTTAAAGCCGACTTGCTTGGTGAAGCAGGAAAAGGGTGGGAACAGCTCAAGACGATATATGACCGGGCCGCAGTATTGCTCGCTTTTGAGCAAATTGGCGGCGCTCAGGCCGCGCTTGATATGGCCGTCAATTACGCAAAGGGCCGCTATGCGTTTGGCCGCCCTATCGGATCGTTTCAGGCCCTCAAGCACATGATGGCCGATATGTACGCATCGCTGAGGCTTGCGGAATCCAACTGTTATGCCGCCGCTGAAGCGCTTGCCAATGAAGCAGATGATCTCGCGTTAAGCGCAGCTGTTGCCCGCGTTTCAGCGACGAAGGCCTATCAACTCTGCACCAAGGACAACATCCAAGTTCATGGCGGTATGGGCTTCACATGGGAGTTTGATTGCCACGTCTATTATCGCCGGTCGAACTATCAGGCCCTCATGCTTGATGGCCTAAGCGTTTGGGAGGGCCGTTTGACAGACGCGCTTGTCGAACACGGAGGAAACGGCGAGCAAACGGCGATTACTGACCCGGACGAAGAAACCCGCGCATACCGCGCCGAAGTACGGGCGTGGATTGAGGCAAACGGACCAAGCCATTTGCGCCAGCATCTTGAAACAAGCGGTTTTGGCACGATCAACACAGGCGATGAGAATCCGGTGGACGCGGCCAAAGCATGGCAGCGCAAGAAATCCGAGGGTGGATGGGCCACCCTAATGTGGCCAAAGGAATATGGAGGCCGCGGCGCATCGCCGATTGAGAATGTCATCTGGAACCAGGAAGAGGGCATCTATTCCCTTCTCAGTTGGACCTACATCATCACCCACGGAATGTGCGCGCCCACTTTGATGGCCTACGCCAATGAAGAGCAGAAGCGCGAGTTCCTGCCCAAGATGGCCAATGGGGAACAGATTTGGTGCCAACTCTTCTCAGAACCTGCAGCCGGTTCAGACCTCGCAGGCCTTCGCACAAAAGCCGTGAAAGATGGAGACGAGTGGGTCATCAATGGACAGAAGATCTGGACCTCCAGCGCGCATTTCTCTGACTACGGCATCTTGCTCACGCGCACCGATCCCGATGTCGCTAAGCACGCGGGATTGACGATGTTCTTCGTTGATATGAAAGCGCCGGGCGTCGACATTCGCCCGATCAAACAGATCAATCGGGGCACGTCCTTTAACGAGGTGTATTTTGAGAATGTCCGTATTCCAGATGCACAACGTTTGGGCGGAGTTGGCGATGGATGGAAAGTCGCGCTTACAACCTTGATGAATGAACGCATGGCGATCGGCGGCCGTGTCGCGACCGGCGTTCCGGACTTCGTCGATCTGGTTCAGAATTTGCTCCTCGACAATGCAAAAGCGTGCAAGCGGGCCGATGTGCAATCCAAACTGGCCGATTATTATTCAAAAGCGGCTGGGCTCAAAAACTCCGGAATTCGCGCCATTGCTATGATTGCGGGGTGTGAAACGCCGGGCCCTGAAAACTCAATCGGCAAACTGATTGTGGGCGAGATGATGCAAGACCTCACCAAGTTTGCGATGGATCTTCAAGGGTTCGGCGCAGTTATCGAGGACCGTGAAATTGCCGATGGCAAAGCGCGCTTCCAAGCGATGCTGATGCGCTCCCCCGCTCTTCGCATCGAGGGTGGGTCCGATCAGATTTTGCGCAACATCATCGCAGAACGCGTCTTGGGCCTGCCGCCCGAAATGCGGGCGGACAAGGGACTGACATTCAACGAAGTTCCAACCGGCGCAAGCTAACCGCCATTATCCTAGGATCGCCTGGCGGACGAGCGGCAATTGATCATTTCCGAAGTACATTGCATCGGAGTTGACGAAGACTGTGGGGGAACCAAATGCGCCGCGCTCAATCGCTTCCTCGGTGTTGGCGCGCAGTTGATCTTTGACCTTTTGCTCCTGCGTTTGTTGAAGCAGTGATTGCCCATCCAACCCGCATTCATCGGCAAGCCCTGCCAAAACCGCAGGATCATCAATGTTGGCCTGTTCGCGGTAATAGGCGTCAAAGGCACGCTCGCTAAACTGGAAGAGTGCTTCTTGGTCCTCTTGCAAAGCGCAGCACACCCGCATCGCATGGACAGATTTGACCGGATGATGGGGCGATGGGAAATTCATCGGTAATCCTGCCAATGTCGCCCATTGCTTTAGCCAAATGAAGCTATTGCGCATCTTTGGATCATCGGGGTTTGAACGCGCTTTATAGACGCTATCATTCACCGCATTGAACACGCCGCCCACCAGAAACGGACGCCAAACAATATGCGCGCCTGTCTCAGCGATAATGGGCTGGATATTGTGAAAGGCAAGCCGCGTCCACGGCGAGGACAGATCGTAGAAAAACTCAACTTTTGCGCTCATGTCTGGTCGCCCCCAGTATTAGCTTTCGTTACCAAAAAGGATCTTGTTTGCTTGGCCATCGTCTTGCGGCCGACGATTGATGTTCTCGCGGCCAAGAGCCATGCCTTTTCGCAGTCCGGGACGTTGTTTCAGTTCTTCATACCAGCGCGACACATGCACAAATGAAAGCAGGTCAATGCCTTGCGCCTTATAGGTTTGGACCCATGGGAAGACCGACATATCAGCGATGGAATACTCATCGCCCGCAAGGAACGCAGCCTCGCCCAAGCGGCGATCAAGCACACCGAACAGGCGTTCAACCTCGCGCCGATAACGATCAACCGCATACTTGATCTTTTCCGGCGCATAGAGTTTAAAATGCCCGTGCTGCCCCATCATCGGCCCCAATCCGCCGACTTGCCAAAACAGCCACTCCAACGCAGCTTTACGCCCCATGATGTCGCCTGGAATAAACTGTCCGGTTTTCTCCGCCAGATAGAGCAGGATCGCCCCTGTTTCGAACAATGAGACGGGCCCCACGCCCTCGCCCGGATCATGGTCGACGATTGCAGGGATGCGATTGTTAGGACTGATTTTCAGGAAATCGGCCTCAAACTGTTCACCCTTGCCGATGTTCACAAGGCGCACCGAATACGGCAGGCCGCATTCTTCAAGCATGACAGATATCTTCCAGCCATTGGGCGAGGGGGCAAAGTACAGATCAATCATGCCGCTTCCTTAAAGAAAACTACCGTGTTGCAGGCGTCAGATGGAACCAAGGCTGGGCCCGCTCCAATTGGCCTGCGAGACGCAGCAATAGCGCCTCCTCCCCATATCGCCCAGAGAACATTGCCCCGATGGGCAGGCCATCTTTTGACATGCTAAGCGGCACGGACATGCTTGGCTGTCCCGTAATGTTGAAGATGCTGGTGAACGGAATGTAGGCTCCGCTGGCTTTGCCAAACGCGACGAAGTCGGGATTATCCAAACTGAGCTCGCCAATCAGAGCGGGCGGCGATGCCATAACGGGGGACAAGATCACATCATACCCCGTCATGAAATCAGCCACTTCGATCGCAGCATTTTGATGCAAAGAGCTTCCAGCCGAAACCGCTGTTCCGGGCAGCTGTTTTCCGAAGTTGTATAGAGCAAGAGTGACCGGTTCGAGCACATCGGGCCCGACGCTCACCCCTGCTTCCGCTGCGCGAGCGTCAATCATATTGACGAGCCCAGTTGCGACAATTGCAAAGCTTGCTTCGCCCAGCTTTGCGCCATCGAGCTCGAGGGAGGCTTCCTCAACATTATGCCCTAGCCCCTCACACAGTTTGGCCACGCGGCATGTCGCGGCGATGACCTCTCGATTGACAGGCGTGCCCGAAATGGGATCAAGCATGAGAGCAATTCTAAGCGATCCCGGCGATTTCGTGACCTCAGAAAGGAAGGTGTTGGACGGCGTTGGCGCAACATAGCGCGATCCCGGCTCTGCTCCATGTGTGGCATCAAGAAGCGCGGCTGTATCTCGCACGGTTCGGCTCACCGCGCCATTGGTGGACATACCGCCCCACCCCTCAGTCCGTCCGGGGCCAAGGGGTATGCGGCCACGGCTTGGCTTGAGCCCGAATAGCCCACAAGCGCTCGCCGGAATTCTGATCGACCCCCCACCATCGCTAGCATGGGCCATAGGCACGGCTCCGCTCGCCACGGCAGCAGAGGCACCGCCGCTCGATCCGCCCGAGCTATGAGCCAGGTTCCAAGGGTTGCGCGTCGCCCCTTCTGCGATGCTTTCCGTCGTTCCGGTAAGCCCAAATTCTGGCGTCGTTGTTTTGCCAAAGATGACAAACCCAGCCGCCTCATGCCGTTTGACCAGCTCAGAAGTCACCGTGGCAATATTGCCATTATACAACCGGCTCCCCTGCCCCGACGGGGCACCAGCGATATGCATGTTGAGGTCTTTCTCTAGGAAAGGCACCCCTTTGAATGGCCCATCGGGCAACCCACGCGCAATCTGTTCGCGGCCATAATCAAACATCTCATGCGCAACGAAATTGAGGTGGCGGTCCTGCCGCATCGTCCGCTCAATCGCCTCTTCCAAAAGTTCTGAAGCAGTCACCTGGCCTGTGCGCACCAGTTGAGCGAGCGAGGTTGCATCGTGCTTGGTATAGTCGATGCCGGTAATCGACCCGATAGCGGCGACCGGTGCGCCAAGGCTTACCGCAAGAGCTGTGGTAGCGCTTCCCTTGACAACAGCGCGCCGGGACAATTTCGCTTCGCATGATACCTTCCGCATCTTTGGCTCCCCCTCGATCTTCCTTAGGGAAGGAGTAACAGAAGGCCGAAGCGCTCTCCAGTTATGAGAATGGATTGAATGCGCATATGTCAATGCGACAAATACCGGCCAGCACTGGGCTTAGACAATTTCCTAGTATCGGCTTTGGCCTTTGAAGGTTACGAAGAATTATCTGGATACAAGGTCAAAAGTGTCGCGGGGTCTCCTCTTGAAACCTCTGCACCGCAAGGGGGAATAATGTCAGAAAGTCTAGAAGCGAGAATTAAAAGGCTTGAGGACATTCAGGAGATTTCCGACGTTCAGGCGAAGTACTCCTACCATGTCGATTCATCCGAGATCGATGATCTGCTTGATCTTTTCGTCGACCCCCTCGAATGGTCTGTCGGGTTCGATGAAATGACGACCATCACATCCAAACCCAAACTGTCACGCTTCTTACACAAGGCCGATGAGCTTACGCCGATGATGGTCCATCAGCCGATCACGCCCCTGATTGAGGTGGATGGGGATGAAGCCTCGGGAAGGTGGTACCTTGTCGGAATGGTCACTTCGAAAACTCCTGAAGGGCCAAAGGCAAGATGGGTCCAAGGTCGCTACGACAATGAATACGTCCGGGTCGACGGCTCTTGGAAGTTCAGCCGCCTGTACTTCAAGTATAATTTTCTGGCGCCCTTCGAAGACGGCTGGGTCAAAACGCCATACGCCGCATTCTTGTCATGAGGACGCGGGGGCAGAATGTTGCGCGCAAATTGCTCGGCTACGGGCTTTGTGGTTTGGCCAGTCACTCCGACGATCAACACCATCTGCATCTAGACTCTTATAGCCCCGACTGATCCCATAGGTTAGCCTGCCCCAGAAAAGTAACCCACATTGAGTGTCAGGTTTCGGCTATTTTCAGCGCGAAAGGAGCTGATAATGGCACGGAAGAAATATCCTACGCTCCAGGCCGCCCAGGAGGGCCACCACAACCGCCGGAGCTCTAACTTAAACGGTGGGCCGCCTTAATGGGGCAGGTCGGGTCAAATATTTGACCAATATGCAGTGCCCGATAAACTACAGATTCCATGAAGGAAACTCTTTCCTTTGGCGAGCGTTAGTGCGGCCCCGGCAATCTGGTGCGCTATTTCATTGCTAAGTTGGGCGAAATGCTGGTCAGCTTTCAGATTTCCTTTAAGACACTCGAATATCCAAGATTGGAGCGCAAAGCAGCGGCGATCATCAATTTGATCGGATGTCCGCTTTAGAGGCCGTGCAGTCTTGGCCGTAATGTCGGACATGAGGGCGCAAAGCCGACGCTCGCTGAGCTAGAGTCGGACCGGGGCAAGCGCTTTGCACTGTGGCCGTTGCTGCACATGTTCGAATCCGCCCCTGACCTCGACGTGGCGTTCGAGAACGAGGAAGACCGGGAAGCAGCCCCCAACTTCATGGATCTCCTGTCAGCATCGGAAAGCAACGGCGAAAGTTGATTGCAGCGGGATGATCTGAGCCTTCAGACCCGTATCCGATACCCATCCGGCTTTCTTCGCGAACAGTCCTGAACCAGGTCAGCTGAGCGCAGCAACCCGTTCCTTTGACGGCCGTGTTGGCGGCTGCCCCGCCTGCCCGCACCACCCGTCATGAACAGGTTTCCCATGGAGATTCGCTCCTGCGGTGCAGCCCTCCCATGCCCTGCTTCTTTTGGATGTTCGCAAGCCGGAGGTGGTCTCCGGTTTGAGGAACTGAAGGAACACACTCATGACCAATATTGCAATCCTCACAGGCCGCATCGCCCGCGATCCGGAAACCCGCGAGACCAAGGACGGCACCAATGTCACCGGGATCACTGTCGTCACCGATCGCCCTGCGCGCGACAAGGACGGCAAGACCTACAAGGATGAGAACGGCTACACCGCCAAGGAAAGCGAGTTTCACCGGGTGACCTGCTTCAACGGCCTCGCCAAGACCGTTGGACAGTACTGCACCAAGGGCCAGCTGGTGAGCATCCAAGGCCGCGTCCACTACACCCAATGGGAAGACAAGGACGGGGTCACCCGCTACAGCACCGAGATCTTCGCCGACAAGGTCGACTTCCTGTCACGCGGCAATGGTTCGAGCGAGAACGATGACAACAAGGATGCTACCGAGATCGACTGACACCCAGCTTCTTCGATCCCATCTGAGGGGCGCTGTCCAGACCGGACAGCGCCCCTCTTATGTTGCTTAGAGGATCTGATGGGAGAGTGGGTCTGGGCAGTGAGTCCATTCAGAAAGGCGGCGCGAGGCTGCGCACATCAATTCGACTGGCGAGCATACCGTCAGCCTCTTCCCGACAGATACGAACACGGGTCGAGAGCCAGTATTGGGCAAGCGGCACGAACAAGTACGGCTCGTAAAGACCGTCTATGCAACTGGCCATTTGTTGCCAAACTAAGGCCAGTTGATAGCCCAGCGCCGATCCAGCGTAGAATCTCGCTCTGTCCCGAGAATGCCCGTCTGCTCCCGCTCCAAATATAAAGTAGAAATTTCAGTGTCTTGAACGATTGCTCCGAGTTGCCGGAGACGCCCGCGCGCATTGGAACTTGACAGCACACCGTACGCAGCGAATTCTGCACGAGATGGGTCGAAAAGTATCGAAGTAACAATAGCTTAAATTAGGGAATCCAAATGTGGAACTTCTGTGCCAGTTGTGTGCCAATGGCCAATTCGACTGTGCTAGAGTAGCCCATGCCGACGTAGCAAATTGATGATATTGGATAAATTCGGTGTTTCCTACACCCATTTTGCTGTGCCAGAGTGGCACTCGCCTTCCGCAGGGTGAACCAGGTTCAAAGACAACAAAAAGGAACTTGGATTCATGCAAAGAGAACATCGTTTGGTGACCTACGTCACGCCGCTTATTGCCGAGTGGATTAATGCTCAGGCAGAGGAACGCCGGGTTAGCTCAAGTATCGTGATAGGCGATTGTATTTTCGATGCTTGGCACCGCGATGTCGAAGGTCACCATGACAGACCGGGTACTGATCCGGTGCGCCAAAATGTCTTCATCACCGTCGCTCTGGATGCGCTGCTCACGCACCATCCTGTGCCCGATTTGCGCGATGAGGTCGTGGCTGCATACCAACGCCGCTTGGAGCGTTTGGGCCTCGTTGCGCCTCGTCCAGATCGTAGGGACTGCCATCGATGATAGCACGCTTGCAGGGCTTATATTGTTCCCTTACTAGGCCCTTCACTCGTGCAAAAGTTTGCCCATTCACGCATCAGCTCGCGCCTTTTTTCGAGGTAGTTGGTGCGCCGATAGGCGGCCTCGACTCTGTTGCTTACAGTGTGTGCAAGCGCCGCCTCAGCAACCTCGCCCGGGTAGCTGGTTTGCTCCGCTGCCCAGTCCCGGAATGAAGATCGAAAGCCATGCACGGTGAAGGGAAGCTTAGCGTATCGGAGGATCTTGAGGAGCGTCATGTCGGACATCGGGTGCATCACATTGCGTCCTGGGAAGATCAGATCGCTGCACGAGGCATAGAATGGTCGCGCCCGCTGCAACACATCGATCGCCGCATCGGTTAGCGGAACAGCGTGTTCCTTACCAACCTTCATACGGTCCGCGGGAATGGTCCAGAGCTTGTTTTTAAGGTCGATCTCGGACCACTTGGCACCGCGAACTTCGCCAGAACGTGAACCGCATAGGATAAGAAACTCTAACGCCAAACGGGAGACGCTGTTGCGTTCTTGAAGGTGGCGTATGAACGCGGGCACCTCTTCATAGGGCATAGCTGCAAAGTGATTGTCGCGCTTCGGTTGACGCGGAAGAGCGCGTCCCAGCGAGCGCATGGGAGCCTCGGTTGCGCGCATGCCATTGGCATAGGCCCAGTCCAATACCACTCCGATGCGTTGCTTTACACGCCGCGCCGTCTCTGGCTTCTCAAGCCAAATAGGCAATAGGCACTCGCGGATCAGTGGGCCTTCAATGTCGTCCACCAATCTCTTGCCCAGCTTGGTGAAGGCGTATTTCTCTAAAGTTGTGATCCACTGATCTTGATGCTTGCCGTTCTTCCAGCCTGCTTTTTGTTCGCCATGAACCTTTCGCGCAGCCTCGGCGAACGTCGGGACAACTCGCTCGGCTTTTTCTCTTTCAGCAATCGGATCAAGTCCGCGCTGGATATCTCGGCGCAAGTCAATTGCGGTATCGCGCGCTTCTTTGAGCGAGATGAGCGACAAGGAACCAAGTCCGATATCACGTCTTCGGCCTTTTATCGTGGCCCTGAGGACCCAATAGCCTTTGCCAGGTCCCTTAAAGACGAGTGCCAGTCCGTCTCCGTCGCCATATCTTCCGGGCGCCTTTAAATTGCGAATTTGCAGTGCGGTAAGCTTTCCCATGACCATCCATCATCTGTCCGCTCCCACAATTGCTCCCACAATGAATCAAAGAAACAGCGGGATTAGTAGGAACATAATAAGAACAATAGATTCCAATGCAAGACCCAAAAAGCCCAGAATTCTGAGGCTTTGAGGCACTTCGTTGGACATCTTGGGATGGTATAGGTGGCGGAGACGGTGGGATTCGAACCCACGAAAGAGTTGCCCCTTTACACACTTTCCAGGCGTGCGCCTTCGACCACTCGGCCACGTCTCCGCATTGCTTTTTCAGCAAGTGCGCCGCGATAGCTGCGCCTTGGCTCTTTCGCAAGTCGCCAAGCGGTGGCACATAGTTTTTATGAAAACCCTTGCCACTACAGCCGCCGCACTCGCCTTTTCCGCGCTTGCTTTTCCCACGCTTGTCTTTGCGCAAGATGCTGGAGCCCAAGAAACCCCAGCCCCCAGCCCGAACGAAATCGTCGCCGCCGCCCCGCCGCCGGATTGGGTCGCGATTGCGCCTGAGGATTTGGTGGTCATGACGCTGGCGCCAGACCGTGATGGTAACGAACGACAAGTGGTGATCCAGCTAATGCCCGCGCCTTTTAGCCAAGGGTGGGTGGAGAACATCCGAATTCTGGCGCGCGCGAAGTGGTATGACGGGATCAGCGTAAACCGCGTGCAGGACAATTACGTCGTCCAATGGGGCGATCCCAATCACGACAATCCTGAGGCGGAGGGCGAGGCGAAGCCGCTGCCTGAGGGGCTCAATGTGATGGTGGAGGAGGATTACGTTCTCACCGGGCTCAATGAAAGTATCAAAGATCAATTGAACAGCTTTTATGATCACTTGCAAAATAGAGAGCCTGGGGGAACAGATCGCCTAACCCACTTTGCGACTGGTCAGGTCCGCGTCTCGAACGCCCAATACCGGAGCAGTCTGATTGCTCTTTTTGAGCAAGGCTTTCCCTTTGCGATGATAAGTAGGACCTTATTTCAGACTTCCGCTGCCCCCGTCCATTGCTATGGCATGGTGGGCGTAGGCCGCTCCTATTCCCCCGACACAGGCTCTGGCGCGGAGCTTTACACCGTGATCGGCCATGCCCCGCGCCATCTTGATCGCAATATCGCGCTTGTCGGCCGGATTATCAGCGGGATGGACCATTTGTCCTCCCTCCCCGCGGTTCCGGCGCATTGGGTTTCTACACCGCTGAGGAAGCGGACAAGCGCACGCCCATCCTCTCGATCCGCGTGGCCTCCGATTTGCCCGAGGCTGAGCAGCCCCGCTTTGAATATCTCTCCACCGAAACCGAAAGCTTTGCCCGCTACGCTGAGGCACGCGCCAACCGGCGCGATCCGTTCTTTATCGAGCCCGCAGGCGGCGCGGATATCTGCAATATTCCCGTGCCAGTGCGCGCCATTGCTGCCGAGAGTTTGGCAGACGAATGAGCGAGACGATCAATACCGCCCTTCCCCTTGAGCGCTGGAGCGGGGAACGCGGCACGTATCATCTGGTGAACCTGAACGGCAAAGCCGCTGAGGCCATCACCACCCACGCCGCCCTGCACCGCCTCGAATTTGGCAAGCAGCGCGGTTTTGGTTCAGTAAAGTGCTATGCGCAAATTGGCGAAACGCGCTGGAAAACCTCGGTCTTCCCGATGAATATCGAAACCATGTCCAAAGGCAGCAAAAGTTGGACGCTGCTGGTGTCCAAAAAGGTGATGCGCGCTGAAAATCTGGCTGAGGGAGACCCGGTCAATCTGACGCTAGAGCTGCTTTAGGTTCAGTGCGAACCGATGGATCGCTCACAGGATCTATGTCATCCACAGCCAGATCGCGTGCAGACTTTCGCACCTGAGCAACAAACACGCCTGCCTTTTCCCGCATCTTTTCAGCCACATGGCCAAGCTCTTGCGCGCTGGCCACAACCTCATTGATTGCCCCGCCCGTCTTCTCATTGGTGCACCGCATTTTTTCGAGGCGTTCAACAACGCTGCTCGATCCCGATGCTGCCACATCAATATTGCGCGCCAATTCTTCACCCGACAAAGACTGCTGATCGACCGCGCTTGCGATGACTCCCGAGGATTGTTCAAGCTCAGTAATCTGCGTCACAATCGATGTGAGCGCATCAACGCTGGAATTGGTTGAAGATTGGATCGCGTGAATTCGCTCACCCACACTTTGGGTCGCTGCGCTCGTTTGATTGGCCAGTTCTTTCACTTCGCTCGCTACCACCGCAAAACCGCGCCCCGCCTCACCTCCCCGGGCCGCCTCGATCGAGGCGTTCAAGGCAAGCAGATTTGTGCGCTGCGCGATCGTTTGGATCAGTTCAACAATCTCGCCAATTTCATCAGCGGCATTGGCCAAAGTGTTCATCTGGGAATTGGCAGCATCGACCAAAGTGCTGGCTTCGCGCGCCAGCGCTGCTGACCCCGAAGCCTGCTGGCTGATCTCGCTGATTGACAAAGCAAATTGGTCTGTCGCAGCAGCAGCGGCGGTCACATTGACATTGGCCGCTTCCATAGCCTTGCTCGCTCCGCGCGATTGCTCGGCGGAATCGTGTGAGAGAGCTTCCATGGATTGCGATGTCTGTCGCAATTGCTCGATCGCGCTGGAAACGGAGGCGACCAATTCGGTCCCGGTTACTTCAAACTGATCCGCCCAACCTTCAAGCAAGCCGCTTGTTTCGCTGCGAAGCGTCGCGGCTCTTTTGTTCAACGCTTCTTGCTGTGCCAAACGCTGTTCGGCTTCCCTTGCCCGAGTATCATTGAGGTCGCGAAGTTCGAGAGACTTAACGCGAAAAACCTCGAGCGCTCTTGCCATTTCACCTATCTCATCCCCGCGCATTTGGCCCGGGATCTCGGCATCAGTCTTGCCGCCGGCAACTTTGGACATTTGTGCGGTCATCGACCGAACCACGCCGACTACGTTTCGGATAATCGAGTTGACACCGACAAATGTCACCGCAAACGAAACCAGCAAAAGCGACCCTGCAAGACTCAAGACCCAAACGAGCGCGCCGAAAAATTCATTCGACATTGTGCTCACATCATCGCGAAGCTGTTCGACATTGGCGCGCTGATCGATTTCGGCAGCCTTGATGGTTTCGCGCAAAGCAGCGATTGTTTCGTCCGACGCTGGCAGGGGTAATGCGGCGACCTGAGCTTGGATCGTGATAAGGTCAGCCTGGAAGGCATCAAGCTGTTCTTTGGTGGCGATTTGCCCCGCGCCCTGATTGCGGTCTTGGGCAATGGCGATCTCTGCTTTTGCATCAGCAAGCGATGACGCAATTGCCTGTTTTTGCGCGGCCGTAAATTCATCACTGGGTCCGTCCAGCTGCGCCTGTGCATCGCGCAGATCCAGCGTTGCCTGGCCAGTGCGTATCTCCGCGGCGATCATATCGCCCACATCTTCGCCCCAATTCAGAAAATAGAGCCAGCATCCCAAGACGATAAGCCCCATGCTCCCCAGAACAATCACATTGCCAAGCATTGCAAAGCGCAATTTGGCATTCAAGGAATAGCGATCCAGCCATTTAGGCCGCCGGGTTGATTGGCCGGTTTTGGGATATTCGTCTGTATCACCCGCAAGCAGGCTCAATTCACCCGGCAAATCAGGGGGCGTTCCCACCTCGATCGCCCCTGATGGGCTGTCCGACATATCGACACGATGACTGATCGCATTCACAGTCAAATCCCTTTCACTTAGGATCCTGGCAAGGCGTTCAAAGCAAATGCGTTGAAGGTCCAGATGATCAAGGGATCTGTCAGCACCGGTTTAAAGACTGGTTAACCCGGCTTTAACTAAGCAATGCCCCGTATTCTGCGGGTTACAGCGGGTTAAGCACGTTTAGATGCGTTCAGCCTGAGCGACTGCATCGCTGGCGCGCAAGGCGCTTAAGATGCGAGTCAAATGGGTCAAATCTTCGACCTCTGCATCGATTTCATAGGTGGTAAATGGATGATCGAGCTGCGTTTGCGACAGGCTGGTCACGTTGATCTTGTTCTGCGCAAAAACGCCCGCCATTTCCGCCAGCGTGCCGGGCCTGTCATAGATCGTCACCGATAACCGCCCAATCGCGCCATGGGATCGTTTACCCCAGGACAGGTCCAGCCAATCGGTGTCCTCACCATTGGCGAGTTCCAGGCAATCAATCGCATGGACGAGCACCGTTTCGCCCTTGCGCCTTAAGCCAACGATGCGGTCACCAGGAACCGGGTGGCAGCATGTCGCCAATTCAAACGCAACACCCGGCGTCAATCCGCGAATGGAAACCACCCGTTCGCGCCGCGACCAGTCTGCATCATTATCGAATTCAGACGTGCATCCCGGCACCAAAGCTTCCATCACTTCGCGGTCGGTCAGCTTGGCAGAGCCTATCGCGAACATTAGTTCTTCAGGCGTTTCCATGCCCAATCGCTCAATTGCCGCACGGATCGCTTTCTTGCCAATGCGCGCGGGCACGCGGGAGGCGATTTCATCGAACAGTTTGGAGCCGATGGTCGCAACCTCAGCGCGCTCCTTCATCCGCACCGCGCGCCGGATCGACGCACGCGCCTTGCCTGTCACGACAAAGCCCAGCCACGACAATTGCGGCTCTGCGCCTGCTCCCTTGATGATCTCCACCACATCGCCATTATTGAGCGGCGTCCTGAGCGGCATGTGGCGGCCATTGATCTTTGCCCCCACGCAGGCAAGCCCCAGATCGGTGTGCACCGCAAAAGCGAAATCGACCGAGCTTGCACCCTTTGGCAATTGGAACAAGGCGCCTTTGGGAGTGAACGCGAAGATGCGATCCTGATAAATCGCCATGCGCGTGTGTTCGAGCAATTCTTCGGCATCATGGCTGGCATCGACAATCTCAATCAGATCGCGCAGCCAGCCCACCGCGCCATCGTGTTTGTCGCCCTGTTTGTAGGCCCAATGCGCCGCCAACCCGAATTCATTGCGCTTGTGCATTTCGCGCGTCCTGATCTGCACTTCAACTCGCATCGAATTTTCATACATCAAGCTGGTGTGCAGCGAGCGGTAACCATTGGTTTTGGGCGTTGAGATATAATCCTTGAATTTGCCGGGTAAAAACTGCCACGTCGTGTGCAGCACGCCCAAAGCGCGGTAACAATCCGCCTCGTTTTCGGTCACCACCCGGAACGCCATGATATCAGTGACCTGTTCAAAACTGACATGGCGTTCAGACATTTTCTGCCAAATCGAAAAGGGGTGCTTTTCGCGTCCCATCACTTCGACATTAAGATCAGCCTCGGCCAGCGCCTGCTTGATCGAAAGCGCAATGGCATCGACCTGACCGCCATCGGAATTGCGCAGTTTTTCCAGCCGGTCGGTGATGGTGGCATAGGCTTCGGGTTCAAGCTCGCGGAACGACAGCGCCTGCATTTCGCGCATATATTCGTACATGCCCACACGCTCTGCCAAGGGGGCATAGATATCCATTGTCTCGCGCGCGATGCGCTGGCGTTTTTCAGGTTTTTTGATGAAATGCAGCGTGCGCATATTGTGCAATCGGTCAGCCAGCTTGACCAGCAGCACGCGAATATCCTCTGACATCGCCAGCAAAAACTTGCGCAGGTTCTCCGCCGCGCGTTCATTTTCGGGCATAGCCTCGATTTTTGAAAGCTTGGTCACTCCGTCGACCAATTGCGCGACTTCGGCTCCGAAATGCTGTTCGATATCCTCAATCGTTGCCAGCGTGTCCTCAACCGTATCATGCAGCAAGGCCGTGATGATCGTTTCCTGATCCAGTTGCAGGTCAGTCATCAGTCCCGCCACTTCGACCGGATGCGAGAAATACGGGTCTCCGCTCGCGCGTTTCTGGCTGCCATGTTTTTGAACGGTGTAAACATAGGCACGGTTCAGCGCCGCCTCATCAGCGGATGGATCGTATTCCTTGACCCGTTCAACAAGTTCATACTGGCGCAGCATCAATTGCGAGTATGTGGCGAACATCGCCAGCGGGCAAGCGTTAACGCATCTCGTTTCAATTGCTTGGAGCACCGTTCAAAAAGGGAAATGGATATTTAGGTAGTAGCGCTGTGGCTGAAACATTGGGCCTAACGTGCCGTTCTAAGGCACATGGGACACGAAACGGCGCTATCTTCAAGCAAAGTGCATGCTGCATCAGCAGCGACAATAGTCGCGGCAGTGTGCGGCATCATCTTGCTGTGTTCCGGGCTGCTGACAGGTGCCGCCTTGCAAATCGCCAGCGTCGCGATGATCACTGCACTGGCGTTTGCCTTTATGCTGCGTGATGCAACAGCGCGCCGACGCGCCAAGGCCGAATCTCTCACTCTCGCCGGCCAGATGCGCGAGCTTGAAGAAGCAAACCGGCTGCTAAAGCTCACCGAAACCACCGCAAAAGTGGGGCATTGGCGCGTCGATCTGAGCAGCAATCAAGTGTATTGGTCAGACGGATGCTTCGCTATCCATGGGCTTGAGCCCGATGAGCCGCCCGCCCTTGAGGATGCGATCAATTTCTATCACGAAGGTGATCGAAAAATTGTCAACGAAGCCATTGAAACATCCCGGCAAACCGGCGAACCGTTCAGTTTTCGAGCGCGCTTGCTGCGCGCCGACGGCGAAGTGGCCCATACGCAGAGCACTTCACTGGTTGAATTTGACGAAAATGGCAAAGCCAGCGCTTTGTTTGGCGTGTTTTGCGACCGCACCGAAGAAGAAATAATGCAGGCCGAACTGCGCGAGGCCCGCAACAATGCCAATGCATCCGCCAATGCGCGCAGCTCTTTCCTTGCAAAAATGAGCCATGAAATCCGCACTCCGATGAACGGTGTGCTGGGTTTTGCAGAATTGCTGTCCACAAGCGCGCTTGATGCGGAACAGCAGCGGCATGTCGATCTGATCCTGGATTCCGGCAAAGCGCTGCAAACCCTGCTCAATGACATTCTCGATTTGACCAAGGTCGAAGAAGGCAAGCTGGAACTGCGCGCGGACAATTGCGATATCGCGCATCTGGCAGCCAAAGCCGCGCGCCTGTCGCAGCCGATTGCGCAGGAAAAAGGAGTTGATCTGACCTGTGAGATTGCCTCGGATGTGCCGCGCTATGTGCAATTGGATGGGCTCAGGCTGCGCCAGATCCTTGGCAATCTGTTGTCCAATGCTGTGCGCTTTACCGATCAGGGCGCAGTGTCGCTCAAACTGACGCGCAGCAAAAGCCATATCATCTTCACCGTCAGTGATACCGGGATCGGAATTGCTTCGAATATGCTGGTGTCGATCTTTGATCCGTTCTGTCAGGACAATCACCGCATGCATTCACAGCGCGGCGGAACGGGTCTGGGCCTGCCCATCAGTCGCCAGTTGTGCGAATTGATGGGCGGTGATCTGGTGGTTGCAAGCGTGCAAGGTGAAGGATCAAGCTTTACACTTTCCCTGCCGCTTGTGCTCGCGCCAGCGCCTCAGATCAAGGGACCACCAGCAGCTGAGATCGCCGCCAATCCCTGTGCGGGATGCAGCTGCCGGATATTGCTGGCCGAAGATTTCGATATCAATCAGGAACTGATTTGCGAAATGGGGCGCCGTCTCGGCCTCACATTTGAAATTGCGGAAAACGGCGAAGAAGCGGTGAGAGCCGTTATCGATGCCCGCGATGAGGTTAAACCCTATTCCATGGTTCTGATGGATTTGCAGATGCCGCGCATGGATGGGCTGGAGGCGACCCGAGCAATCCGCGAAGCTGGCTTTGCCCCCGAAGATCTTCCCATCGTCGCTCTCACGGCCAATGCGTTTAACGACGATGTCGAAGCGTGCCTGGAAAGCGGGATGCAGGAACACGTGGCCAAGCCGCTGGAACTGGCGCGGCTGCGCGATGTGATGCACAAACATCTACGCGGGTTTAAAACTTCAACAGGCGCTCCTCGGCCCTGCGAAATAGAAGCCGCAAGCGGCAGCCAAACTACGTCCAAACAGCGCGCGGCGGCAGGCTCATCAGGATCGCGTCAACATTGCCGCCGGTTTTAAGGCCAAAGATCGTGCCGCGATCATAGACGAGGTTAAACTCGGCATAGCGCCCGCGATATTCGAGCTGCTGGGTTTCCTCCTCAGCGGTGAAATCAGACTTCATGCGTTTGCGCACAAGCGCGGGGAATATGTCGAGGAATGTCTTACCCACATCTTGAGTAAACGCGAGGTTCGCCTCAAACGCGGCCTCATCAGCGCATTCCAGATGGTCGTAGAAAATCCCGCCAACGCCCCGGTGCACATTGCGATGCGGGATGTAGAAATAATCATCCGCCCATTTCTTGTATCGCTCATAATAATCGCCGCCATGCGCATCGCACGTCGCCTTGAACTTCGCGTGAAACGCCTCGGTGTCTTCCTCGTAAGGAATGGGCGGATTAAGGTCTGCCCCGCCGCCAAACCAAGCCGCCTGCGTGGTAAGAAAGCGCGTGTTCATATGCACGGCAGGCGCATGGGGGTTGGCCATATGCGCAACCAGGCTGATCCCGGTCGCGGTAAACTCTGGATGTTCAGCGCTTGCGCCGTTCACCTGAGCGGCGAATTGTTCAGAAAAGCTGCCGCGCACGGTGGATACATTCACGCCAACCTTTTCAAACACTTTGCCTTTCATCAAGCCCTGAACGCCGCCGCCGGGATCGTCATTGCCCTCTTCCTCGCGGTTCCATGGGGTGTATTCAAAGCTCGCCTCTGACCCCGCCTCGCGTTCAATGCTTTCAAATTCTGCGCAGATCATATCGCGCAAGGTTTCAAACCAGGTGCGCGCTTGCTGTGTGTTCGATGTCCAGTCCATATCCGCGCTCTTGCCAAAGCGCTCCTCTCCCGGCAAGAGACATCGCATGGTTCTTGTTTCGTTCACCCCTACACATCATGCCTGATACTGGCGCTGCGATGGAGTTTGCAGGCCATGAAATGGTGCTGCTCAAATCGAATGCGCTGTATTGGCCGGCAGAATGCGCAGTGCTGGTCGCCGATCTGCATCTGGAAAAGGGCAGCTGGTATGCGCAGCAGGGGCAAATGCTTCCCCCTATGACAGCCGCGAAACTTTGGAGCGGATTGCCGATGCTGTGAAAGCGACGGGCGCGCGGCGGGTTATCACTCTGGGGGATAATTTTCACGATGACGCAGGCACGCACAGGCTCGATCCCTATGCCGCCGGAATGCTGGAGAGTTTGACCCGCGCGCTCGATTGGGTTTGGATCACGGGCAATCACGATGAAAACATGGCGCGGGCATTCGGCGCTGCGATCACGGGCGAGCTGGAAGTCGGCGGCGTGATCTTGCGCCATGAGGCAAAGCCGGGCGAAACGCGCGCGGAGCTTTCCGGGCATTATCATCCCAAAATGCGCGTGCGTGTAAGGAACCGCCATATCGCGCGGCCCTGCGGCGTGATCAGCCGATCCATGGACGCAGGCGACCGCATGATTGCGCCTGCTTTTGGCGCTTACACCGGCGGAATGGATGCTGACGCGCCCGAGATTTTGAAAGCTCTAAGTCCGGCCAGCACCATAGATGCGGTGCTGCCCGCAAAGGGCAAATTGGTCACATTCCCGCTTTATCGCGAGGCGGCTTAGGTGAGTTTTGCGCCGCTTGAATGGATATGTTCAACTCTAACAGCCTGGCATCTCATTGTGTGGCTGGCCCTTACAATGATTATAGTAACCTTGGTCACGCGGGGTCCGGGCGATGGTTTGAGACCAAAAATTGCCGTAATCGTCGTTCTCCAGCTTCAAATTGTTGCTTTGTATAGCGTAATGGCGCTGATTGCAGGGCAGTCATTCGGTGACCGTTATTTTTGGTCGCAATTATGGCCAACAGGTGCACTGCTCGGTTTAATTATCGGAAGTATGGCGCTTTTCGCACCGTTCGCGTCGCAGGCAGAAAGCAATGTGAGACCTCATCAAATGACTGCTTTTCGCGGTTGCGCAGCAGTCATCTTCGCCTGCGCTTTCGGTCTTTTTATCTCAGGAGCTTTATACCTATTACCTTCGGTAGTCTGGATACTATTCGAATTTGATCGCGCATCTTGGGGCGTGCGAGTGTAGCCATCACCATCCCCGAAAAGGGCAATTTGGTCACATTCTCGCGCTATCGAGCTCCCACGTAAGACTCCACCTAGCGTTTCGGGTGAAAAATCCCTACATCGCGAGTCTCTACACAGGCTACAACAGGAGAACACAATAGCCCGTCCACCTCGGCGTCAGATGGCCCCGCCAACTAAAAGCGGCCCTCGCTATGACAATTTCATTCAAGTGCCCAAAGTCCGCGTCATTGATGACGAAGGCGAAAACCTGGGTGTGATGTTCACGCGCGAAGCGGCAGAACAGGCCAATGAGAAAGGTCTTAACCTCGTCGAGGTTTCGCCCAATGCTGACCCGCCCGTGTGCAAATTCCTCGATGTTGGCAAATATCGGTATGAGGCTCAGAAAAAGGCCAATGCCGCGCGCAAAACCCAAAAGACGCAGGACATCAAAGAAGTCAAAATGCGCCCCAATATCGACACGCATGATTATGACGTGAAGATGCGCAATGTGAACAAGTTCATCGACAATGGCGACAAGGTGAAAGTGACATTGCGCTTTCGCGGGCGCGAAATGGCGCACCAGCATTTGGGCATGGACCTGCTCAAACGCGTGCAGGCCGATGTCGAAGAAACGGCCAAAGTCGAAGCATTCCCGCGGCTGGAAGGTCGCCAAATGCTGATGGTGCTTGCTCCGAAATAGGTGCGGCCAAACGCTGCAGCGTTAAAACGGGCGTTCGAAAGAGCGCCCGTTTTTGTTTGCTTGATAACGCGCGTTTTTGTTTGTGTTCGCTTCGCTCACGCCGGACCGCCCCGCCTCCCTGACCATCCACCATATCCTATGGAACCCTTGGTGGACGGGTGGGGTGGTGCGGCCAAGGATTGCACGGATGTGCAATCCGCACCAAACAAAGACTCAGGCGCGGTCCGGCCAAGCCCTTGGCGGATGCCAAGGGCGCACCCAACAAGCACTGTATTCGACAAATAACACACCGAAACCGATTACCGTCATCGCGCGTTACATTATTTCATGTACCACAGTATTAGGGCCAACTGCTGCGCACTTCGCGCTGCAAAGGCCCAGCGCGCCGCCTTCCCCCTTTGTGCGGCGCGCATTAAACATTAAGCTGCGGGATGGCTTCGTATCCATACCGCGCATCGGCTAAACGGCCTCGCAAGAAGGGCCGGTCTGTTACCCACGGAAGGACTACCAGAATGCCCTTGTTCAGGCCTCTCCCTCGCCGCCCGCTTTCAGGATCTGCGCGCTTTGCCGCCATTCTTGCGATTAGCACTTGCGCTGCCGCGTTTGCCGTTCAGCCAGCACACGCCCGCAGCGCCTCGGTAGATCCGCAATATGCGACCTTTGTGCCCGGCGATAACCCGAACAATGACCGGATCGATTATTCAATCTGGACCGAGGCGATGCAGAACCTTGTCATTTCGATGGGGCCGTCTTTGCGCCAAGGGGCTGGCCGGCCTGATCCCAGTTTTGGCTCGCGCCGCCAATATGGCCATGTCTCGCGCTACAGGCTCGAGGGCACGCGGGTCATGTTCAGCTTTTTCGATGATGCCATCCGCGACAGTTTTTCAGAATATCGCCGCGATCTGGAAGCAATCGCCAGCCAGATCGATATTCAAGCGCTGAGCCGCAATGAGCAATTGAGCTATTGGATCAATCTGCACAACGTCGCGCTGGTAGAGAAAATTTCGCAAAACTGGCCCGTGCGCCAGCCGCGCGAATTGAAAGTGGATGGCGTGCCGCTGGATGAAGCGAAGTTTATCACGGTCGAAGGCGTCAATCTTTCCCCGCGCGATATTCGCGAAAAGATCGTCTATCAGAACTGGAACGATCCGCTGGTCATCTATGGTTTTTGGCGCGGTGAAATTGGCGGGCCTTCGATCCAGAAAGAGGCATTTGACGCCAGCAATGTGGGCCGGCTGCTCGAACGCGGGGCGCGCGATTTTGTGAACTCGCTGCGCGGCACGCAAAAATCGGGCAGCCGCCTTGATGTGTCGAAAATCTATGAAGAGGCCGCCCCCTTCTTCTTTCCCAATTTCGAAGCAGATGTGCGCGCCCATATCGCGCAATATGCGAATACCGAAGTGAGCGAATTGCTGGCAAAAACCACCAGCACTGAGGCGCGCATTTCAGAATATGACATCGCCGATCTGGCCGGCGGCGTGCGCGAGCCGACCTATCAGAACATCACGTCTGACGACAATTCGATCCGCACACGCATACCCCAAAGCATGGCGCGGCTGCTCGCCCAGCGCGAACAGAAATTCCAGAAAATCATCCGCGAAGGGCGGACCGGAACGGTCACTTTCAGCAATATCGCATTGCCGGGGGATCCAGAAGATAAAGGCGAGATTGAATAGATCGCCATTGGCCGCATTTTGACTTTACGCGCGCGCGGTGATGGCATTAGATATAAATCTATGAGCATTCGTCATTTCTTGTCTTCGAGCGCTGCTATTGTGTTTGCGGCGACCGGTGTTCCGCTTTCAGCGAGTTCTACCGATATCGCTCAAACAGATTACGTTGATGCCAGCTTTAACAGTTCCCTCACCCAATTCGCGCCCAAGGGTGACCGTATCCGCCACCGGATAGACTATTCCATCTGGACTGAAGCGCTGTCGAATTTCGTCATTTCAATGGGTCCGCCGCTGCGGCGCAAACCGTTTGAAACCTCCGGCCCGCTCGCCACCCGGATGCGGATGGCGCACAATTCGATCTACCGGCTGGATGGGTCGATGGTCGGCTTTTCGTTTATGAATGCCGAGATTATTGCGAGTTTCACCGAATATCGCGAAGACTTGCAGCGCGTGGCTGACACTCTCGATATCACCACTTTGCCGCGCAACGAACAGCTCGCCTTCTGGCTGAACCTGCACAATGTCGCCATGGTCGAACAGATCGCAAAAGAATGGCCTGTGCGCCAACCTTATGCGATCACAATCGGCGGTGCGCCATTGGACGAGGCGAAATTCATCACAGTGCGCGGTGTCACTTTAAGCCTGCGCGATATTCGCCAGCGGATTGTCTATCCCAACTGGTCCGATCCCAAAGTGATTTACGGATTTTGGCGCGGGGAAATCGGCGGGCCT
The DNA here is from genome assembly GCF_057365035.1 of Erythrobacter sp. JB1-15. Taxonomy (NCBI): domain Bacteria; kingdom Pseudomonadati; phylum Pseudomonadota; class Alphaproteobacteria; order Sphingomonadales; family Erythrobacteraceae; genus Erythrobacter; species Erythrobacter sp. JB1-15. The sequence goes on along the minus strand of NZ_CP200295.1, from coordinate 1,814,353 downwards.
GCGATGCAACGCGCTGCTTTTGAGGGCAAAACCGTGTCTGATATGCTGGAGAAAAGCGCGCGCGAATTTACCAATTCTCGGCGAGGCACCGAAAAGCGCGGCAAAACGCTGCATGTGTCCGAGCTTTATAGCGAGGCTGCGCCATTCTACTTTGCCGATCTGAACACCGATCTGCGTGAGCATCTGCTCGATTACGTCAATGAAGACGTGCGCAAAATGGTGACCAAAACCACCGAGGTAAAGCCGAGTATCACCGAACACGATATCGCTGATTTGGCCGGCGGATCGCGGGGCAGCGCGTTTTTCGCCAATGGCCGCGTGGCCCCCGGCGTTGCAGCCCTGATTGCCCAACGCCGCAAGAAGTTTGACTTTATCGAACGCAAAGGCCTGCGCACCGGCACGGTGACGTTCAGCAATATCCAGCTGCCCGGCGATGATCCTGACAAAGGCGAAGTCAAATAAAGCGCCCGCTGCCCTAGCCACTATTACTTAAGGCAGCGCCTTGGGCGGGCCTTGTTCATCTGAGGTTAGGCTTTCAAGGCGCATGTTTATTTGTGACGGGTTTGAAAAATATGTCCTAGTGGGAGACATTGAATGAAACCGAATAGTCTACAGATAGCCGCCGGAACCTTGGCGCTTGCGCTTTGCGGCGCGCCTCTTGCTGCGGAAAATGCAGAAGCTTCTATGAGCAGTGCGGTGCAAACGGCCAGCTCCAACGACGCCAAGTTAAACGACAGTTTAGACGACAGGGCCTTTGCGGTTTTCGCCCCTGCCAAAGATCGGCGCGACCACCGGATTGATTACGCGCATTGGGACGAAGCTTTGGGTTTTATGGTGATCCCCATGGGCCCATCACTGCGAGAAGGCGCCCCGCGCGCGACACCAGCCACGGGCACGCGCATCACATATGGCCATCGTTCTCGTTACCGGCTCGAAGGAAACCGCGTCGCGTTTTCTTTCCTCAATGGCAATATCGTGAACGCGCTGGGCGAATACCGCCAGGACTTGGAACGCGTCGGCAGCGAGCTTGATCTGGCGCGCTTGCCCCGCAACGAACAGCTCGCATTCTGGATTAACCTGCACAATGTCGCGGTGATAGAAGCGCTTGCCCAGCAATATCCCATGCGCGAGCCAGCCGAAGGGTCGTTCGGATCAAACGAGGCAACTCTGCAAGATGCCAAGCTGGTCGAGGTGAAAGGCATTGCGCTTTCCCCGCGCGATATCCGGGAAAGGATCGTATATCCCAACTGGTCTGATCCGCGTGTCATGTATGGTTTCTGGCGCGGTGAAATTGGCGGGCCATCGATCCAGCGGCTCGCTTTTACAGGCAGCAATGTCGATGTCCTTTTGTCACTCAATGCCGAGGAATTTGTGAACTCGCTGCGCGGGGTGGAATCGTTTGGCGGGGCATTGCGGGTCAGCCGCATTTATGATGAGGCAAAGCCGTTCTACTTTGCACAGGACACTGATTTGAAAGCGCATCTCACAAAATTCGCGCGTGATGATGTGAAAGCTCTCATCGCCAAGAAAGACCGCATCAAATACAATCGCTACGAAGGCACCATCGCCGATATGATCAATGGCCACCGCGATCCGGGGTTGACATTCGTGTGCACAACCGGGCGCGGCGTGGGTGATGACACACCCAATGCGTGGATGTCGCCGGTAACCGCATGCGCGGATGAACCGGTCGCCAACCGGGCAGCGCAGCAGTTGATGTTCGAACGCGCGCAAAAACTGAACAAGGCCTATCGCCGCGGCATCCGTACGGGCACTGTCATCTATGGCGATGGCGCTTATCCCGAGGGCGAAGCGCCGCCTGAAGTGCAATAAAGCCTAAGCCAGAACGCGCTACCCCCTCCCACCACTGGTGGCGGCGCGTTCCGGCAAGGTTTATTCGAACATTTCGGTCAAGCCATCGGTGTTGTTGAGCGCGGCTTTCTTGCGTGCGAACACCCACCAGAAATGACCGACAGCGCCGCCTGTGACCGCTCCAAAAGCGCTTACAAACAGCGCGCCAATAAACCCGCCTGCCAGCGATCCACCCGCCCCGATCAACACCAGCGTGATCAGAAATACCGGGACCGAACCGCCGATTAGTCCGCCAGTGAAGTAAGCGCGCCAGCTTTCCTGATTGCGCCGCGCTAGCCACGCTGTGATCGGCCAGCCCACTATGATCAGGCCAATCCCTGCAGCAACAACGCCCACGCCAAATGGCATCAACGTCAAAAGAACCGTTTCGCCCTGCGTGACGCCGCCTTCGTCCCAGACGAGAGCGATCACAAACAGCGTCGGCAAAGCCATGCCAATCGCAGCGCCTGCGAACACCGCTTTCACACCTTCGATCAAATGGTACTGCCATCCCATACCCCAAGCGCTAATCACTCGCCGCAATTCGGGCAAGAGGCCTTGCGCTTGTCAGGCAAGCTGGCAGGATGCCCCACCAACCGGCGCGCGCGGATTTAAGGGGGAGGTAAAACGCACATGACTGCCAGCCGCATCGGCCTGTTTTTGGGCCCTGCCCTGTTTGCGATCACCGCTTTGACCGCGCCGCCTGCCGGAATGCAGCCGGGCGGCTGGCTGGTCGCTGGCCTCGTCCTGTGGATGGCGGTGTGGTGGATGACCGAAGCGGTGCCCTTGGCGGCGACTGCGCTGCTTCCATTTGCGGTGTTGCCGCTCAGTTCAGTGATGGATGCCAAAGCGACCGCGAGCGCCTATTACGCGCCCATCCTGTTCCTGCTGCTTGGCGGCGCGTTTATCGCGCTGGCGATTGAGCGCACCGGGCTGCACCGCCGGTTGAGCTTGGCGATATTGAAAGCGATTGGATCAGACGGCGGACAAGCGCGCCTGCTGCTCGCCTTTATGGTGAGCGCGGCGGTTTTGTCGATGCTGATATCCAACACATCAACCGCGCTGATTATGATGCCGATGGCACTGGCGGTGCTTTCTGGGGGGCGCAGTCTTCTGGCGAAACCGTGGCCACCCGCACCCTCCACCCTTCCACCCGGATTATCACGCCGGGTTACGATCCGGGTGGAAGGGTGGAGGGAGCGGGTGGCCATGGCGCGAGCGCAAGCGAGCCGCAAACCCAAGGCCTTTCTGGCGCGTTACCCATGGGGATTGCCTTTGCCGCCAGCATTGGGGGTCTTGGCACGATTGTCGGATCACCCACCAATGGCATTGCGGTGCAATTGCTGGATGACATGATCGGGCTTGAAATCAGCTTTGCCACCTGGATGATGTTTGGCCTGCCGATTGTGCTTTTGGGCGTGCCGCTCGCCGCTGCGATCATCGCTCGCGTTCAGAAAGTCACCGCGCACCCTTTTGATGTTGCCGCCGCGCGCCATGCCATCGAGGACAACGCGCCATGGTCGCGCCCGCAAAAACGCGTGGCGATCATCATCGCGGTTACCTTTGCGCTGTGGATGAGCCGCCGCTGGGTCGCGCCCTTTTTGCCAGAGGGCAGCTGGACCGATGGCACCATTGCGGTGATCGCGGCTCTTGCGCTGTTCGTTCTGCCCGATGGCGTGCGCGAGGATGGCGCGGGCGAGGATGGAAAGGCGCGCCGTCTGCTCGAATGGAAAGAGGCCGACCGCGCGCCTTGGGGCGTTATCCTGATGTTTGGCGGCGGGCTGGCGCTGGCTGCAGGCATGCAGGCGAGCGGGCTGGCGCAGTGGCTGGGCGATGCGCTGCTACCACTAGAGGCTGTGCCGCTGATCCTAATGACGCTCGCGATTGTTGCGATGGTGGTTCTGGTGACGGAATTTGCCAGCAATGTCGCCACTGCCAGCGCGATTATCCCGGTGGTGGCCAGCCTAGCCGCAGGGCTTGGTCTGGGCGAACAGGCCATTTTGGTCGCGATGCCCGCAGCATTGGCGGCAAGCTGGGGTTTCATTCTGCCTGCTGGCACTGGCCCCAACGCGATTGCATGGGGCACAGGCCGGCTGACGATCCGCAAATTGATGAGCGCCGGGCTGCTGCTCGATGCAATCGGGATTTTCCTGATTGTCGGCGTGGTTTGGGCGGTGGGAACGTTGGTTTAATTGGCGGTTTAAGCGATCACCACATGGATCCTGCTTTGCGTTTATACGCATGCAGATCGCCGCCCGCTATCCGGTCCCAAAACTGCCCGCCGACAATCTGTTCTGCATCATAGGTTTTGACTAGAAACGTCTCCAGATCAGCGGTCTGTTTCTTGTTTGGTATCTCAAAGGTCCACAGCCGGAACCGCCCGCGCTTGTTTTCGACCAGCACGCTTTTGATGAAGGCATGAGGGACAGGCACGCTGATGCCGAAATCTTCCTGGGTCTTGCCGATGCGCTCCACTTTTTCGCCGAAATAGAACACCGGGCAAGTCAGCACATAGGTTTCTGCGGTGCTGGCCCGCTTATCCAGATTGCGGATTTCGTCTTCCAGATCGCGCCAGATGCCTTGGTTAAATTGCGGCTTTTGAGGGCTCATATTGGACATCAGGAATGTTTCGGAGTTCTGGATTTCCTGCAAATCCTGATTGGCACTCGCCACCAAATGTCCGCGATCATAGCCGCTGCCGACATAAGCTTTCAGCCCAGCGCGAAACCGTTTGGGAATGCGGGTGTCTGCGCGGAACGCGTTTTTGCGCACCACGCCCGATAGATCATTCACCAGCTCGCGTTCGCGGTTGATGATCTCCAGCGTCCATTTGGCCTGCCGGAAATACCAGGAATATCCGATGGTGAAATGCCGCCCGGTCAAAATCTGATCGCATACCGGGGCGCCGTAACGCAGCTCGCGCTGCATCTGGAACGGATCGTTTATGGACATAAGCCTCTCCCTTTTAGCTGGTCTCAGGCTCTTTGGCCCCATGCGCGCCCATCGGCATAATCAAAGCACAACATGGCTGCGGCTTCGAGCTGCTTTTTTCTGAAGAGGCGCGCCTGCCGATGCTCGCCTGTTTCCCCCGGAGCTGCTGCGCTGTCCTACATGGCCCTCACGCGGTATAAAGGGCGCATGAACTATCCCGCCCCCTTCTCTCACTTGCCGCGCACCGGGCGAAACATCGGGCGGATCTTTTTTACGCTAAGACCGTGTAACATGCGGTCCATGTGTGCCTCAGCTGCGATGAACCGAGCTGACGCGAAGCGGTTGCATGTGAAACCAGTTCTGGCTATCGCAGGGCCTAACAGGCAAAGGGAGAAGCGCCTCTGCGGAAGGTTAGAGGCGGGCGCCCCTACCCTCTTCAATCCGCTCCTGCCTTCCTGGGAGCGTCCAAATACGCAGGAAGGCTCCCGCCCATGACCGATACGCCCCCCACCAACACACCTGTTGATCAGAACGCAGCGCCCGGTGCCCCCACCCCGCGCCGCAAGCCCAAGCCAGAACGCACCTCCATCGCAGGCCGGCCGCTCAAGCCATCGACGCTGATGATGGGACACGGGTTTGACCCGGTGCTGTCCGAAGGATCACTGAAAGCGCCTATCTTCCTCACTTCCACATTCGCCTTCCCCAGCGCGGCTGACGGCAAACGCCACTTTGAAGGGATCACCGGCAAACGCGAAGGCGGGGCAGAAGGGCTGGTCTATTCGCGCTTTAACGGACCCAATCAGGAGATCCTGGAAGACCGCCTTGCCATCTGGGACGGGGCAGAGGATGCGCTAACGTTCTCATCCGGCATGACCGCGATCTGCGTGCTGATGCTGGCCTATGTGAGCCAAGGCGATGTGATCGTGCATTCCGGCCCGCTCTATGCCGCATCCGAAGGCTTCGTCGCCAAAGTGCTGTCGAAGTTCGGGGTGACCTATATCGACTTCCCCGCTGGCGCGAGCAGGGAAGAGCTGGACGAGGTGCTGAGCCGCGCCAAACGCCAAGCAAACGCGAATGGCGGCAAAGTGGCGATGATCTACCTCGAAAGCCCGGCAAACCCCACCAACGCGCTTGTCGATATCGAAGCTGTGAAAGCGGCGCGTGATGCGAACCTCAAATGGCCCTGCCCTATCGCGATCGACAACACGTTCCTTGGTCCCTTGTGGCAGCGCCCGCTGGATCACGGTGCGGACATCGTGGCCTATTCGCTCACCAAGTATGTGGGCGGGCATTCGGACCTTGTGGCAGGCAGCATTGCGGGCGCGAAAAGCTGGATGGACCCGGTGCGCGCGCTGCGCAACACGATGGGCGGGATTGTTGATCCGAACACCGCCTGGATGCTGCTGCGGTCATTGGAGACGGTGGAACTGCGCATGCAGCGCGCAGGCGAGAATGCCGCCAAGGTTTGCGCGTTTCTGAAAGACCATCCCAAAGTCACCGGCCTTGGCTATCTCGGCGATATCACAGATGCCCGCCAACGCGACATCTATGATCGGCATTGCAAAGGCGCAGGCAGCACTTTCAGCGTGTTCCTGAAAGGCGGCGAGGCAGAGTGCTTCGCTTTCCTCGACAACCTGCAAATTGCGAAGCTTGCCGTCAGTCTTGGCGGAACAGAGACACTGGCGAGCCACCCGGCATCCATGACGCATCTGTCCGTGCCCGATGAACGCAAAGCCGCGCTTGGCATATCCGACAGTCTGGTGCGCATCAGCGTGGGGATTGAGGATGCAGGCGATCTGATTGCAGACTTCGAGCAAGCTCTCGAACACGTTTGAGGCGCTTTCCTACTCCCCTCACCCGCGCTAAGCCGCAAGGGAGGGAGAGCAAGCAATGGGTGATACGCGAAAGCCAGTGTGTCTGGTAATCGGGGCTGGCGCAGGGATCGGCGGGAACACCGCCATACGGTTTGCCGCGGGCGGATATCACGCAGTGCTCGCACGCCGATCAGATGAGGCGAGCCTTGGCCGGTTGATTGACCACATAGAGGAAGCGGGCGGCACTGCGACAGGCACACTGCTCAATGCGGCTGAAGACGGCTCGATTGAAGAGCTGGTGGAACGGGTCGAGCGCGACATCGGCCCCATCGACACCGCGCTCTACAATCTGGGCGCACAGATCGGAAACCGCGATCTGCATGATACCCCGCACCGCACCTTTGAGCTGGGGTGGCGGCTGGGCTGCTTTGGTCTGTTCCGCCTTGCCCATGCGATGCTGCCGGCCATGGTGGAACGCGCCAAGACCGGACGGCATGGGACGCTGCTGGTGACCTCTGCCACATCAGCCGTGCGCGGCAATGCGGGCCAGCACAGCCATGCCGCAGCCATGGGCGGGCGGCGGATGCTGTGTCAGACCTTAAACGCAGAATTCGGCCCGCAAGGCGTGCATGTCGCGCATGTGGTGGTCGATGGCGCGGTCGATGCTCCCGACACATTGGGCAAACTGCTGGGTGATAAATGGGATGCCTTCAGGCAGGCAAAGGGCGCAGACGGCGTGCTTGACCCGGCTGATCTGGCCGAGACCTATTGGCATCTGGCGCAGCAGCCGCGCAATTGCTGGACCCACGAGATTGACGCCCGCCCTTGGAGTGATGTGGCGTGGTGGAATGACAATCCTGCCCCGGCGATCAATTCAAGCTCAAACAAACGCGGATTTGCGGGACCGGAAGCAGATTAGCGCCTAAACCGCTTTCCTACTCAGGCCATGCGATTGTAAGGGATCAACCCTTCCACACCCGGCGCTCTTCGGCGGAACGCAGCACTTCGTAGCTGACCTGGAGTTTCTGGAACTCCTTGGCAGCTTCTTCATCCCCCGGTTTCACATCAGGGTGCACCAGTTTTGCTTTTTGGCGATAGGCTTTCTTGATGGCTTCAAACTCAGCATCCGCTTCCAATTCCAGCACTTCGAGCGCGCGCATCTCATCAGCGGTGCGCGATCCATCGCCCGATGTCGCCCAGCCATAATGCGAGCTTTCCGCATAGGCTGCGCTTTCGGCGCGTTCCGCTTTGGCGCGCTGCTCTTTCTCGGCCTTTTCGAGACCTTCGAAATAGTCCCATTTAGAGTTGTATTCCGCCGCATGTTTCTGACAGAAATACCACTTGTCCGGGTTGTTGGGCGATTTGGGAGCAGGACAAAGCCCCGGCTCATCGCAGCCATGCCGATCGCATTCACGCTGGGCGACCGTTTCGCGCGACGAATCGTAGGAACGCCAGCGCGGAAAGCCCCAATCGTTGGAACGACGTGCCGCGCTCATGCAGGAACCGGAATACGGGAAATGAGAGAAAGGATGGAATGGGTCACAAGAGCCAATCTAGCCACCCTGACCACAGATGAAAAGGCGAGATGCATCCAGGCCCGCACGCTTTTCGTAAATTGGAGGAACCAGTTGCAATTGAAAATGTTGCATTGCAATACTACGTTTACGAAGTGTCGTTATCGCGGCGCTCTCACACAGGGAACCGCATGAGCCAGCAACTCAAAATTTCGAGCATTTTCAGCACTGCCGCGCTGGCAGCTCTGTGCCTTGTTGCTCAGTTTTCAGGCTTTGACACAAAGCAAGCACCGGGGATCGCCATCAGCGCCCCGGCACCCATCATCACTGCTCAGGTCAATTGATCAACACGCTGGCCGCACGGCGGTTTTCAGCCCATGCTTGCTGCGTTGAAGCAAGCGCAACGGGGCGTTCCTTGCCAAAGCTGACCGTGGTGATCCGGTCTGGCGAAATGCCAAGACTGACGAGGTAGTTCTTCGCCGCATTGGCGCGCCGTTCGCCCAGGGCAAGGTTGTATTCGCGTGTCCCGCGTTCATCGCAGTGCCCTTCGATGGTGAAAGTGAGCGAGGGATATTGCGCGAAATACTGCGCCTGCGCCTGCAAAGCGGCGGCATCAGCGCTGTCGATGTTAAAGCGATCTGTATCGAAGAAAACGACGGTCGATTGGCCGACGGCATTGCGGAAATGCGCCTGTGTGCCTGGTCCTGCCACATTGGCCGAATTGCTGGGCGGCGGAGCGGGGGTTGATGTGGTTGTATCCATAGGCAGCGGCGGCAATTCTTCGGGCGCTTCTTTTGAGCAGGCCGCGATCGCGCTGACCGATACCAGCAACATGGCGGTGGCAAATGGCTTGTTCATCAAGACTATCCTTTCGTTGAATATCGTCAGCGCAATCGCTTCTCATACAAATAGCGCATCAATCAGTCGTATCGGCAAGCCCCATCAAGGCCGGATTGGTCCCCAGGCGGGATCAGACGCATCAACCGGGGTTGGCAGACGCCGTTCGTTCTGGCCGGTGAGGTCAACCTGCCAAAGGTTCGATTTGCCCGAATTGCGCGCCGTGCGGAAGAATTGGATGATCCTGCCATTGGGCGCCCATGTCGGGGCCTCATCTTGCCATCCGCTTGTGAGCACACGAAGGTTGCGCCCCGCCGGCGTCATCACCGCAACGTTGAAGTCGCCCGCAATACGCGTGAACGCAATCTGGTCACCGCGCGGGCTCCATTCTGGCGTCGCGCAGCGTCCTCCGAAAAAGGTGATGCGCCGCTGGTTTGTGCCATCAGCATTCATGACATAGCATTGCTGCGACCCAGACCGATCGCTTTCGAAAACGATCTTGCTGCCATCAGGCGAATACGATCCGCCAATATCAATCCCAGGCGTATCGGTAAGCCGCGTGATCCGCCCACCCGTTACAGGGACACGGTAAATATCGGTGTTGCCTGCAACCGCCATGGAAAACAGGATATGCCGGCCATCCGGTGCCCAACGCGGGGCGAGTGTCGGGCTTTTGTTCTCTGTAACCAAAGTCTGACTGCCCCGGCCAATGTCGTAGACATAGATCCGCGGATTGCCATCGACATAGGACAGGTACAGGATCTTAGAATAATCGGGCGAATATCGCGGTGTTAGTGCGGTGGCGCTGCCAAGGGTGAGAAAGCGGTGATTGGCGCCATCGCTGTCCATCACAGCCAGGCGTTTGACCCGCTTATCCTTTGGTCCCGTTTCAGCGATATAGGCGATGCGGCTATCAAAGAACGGGCTTTCTCCCGTCAATCGAGCATAGATCAGATCCGAGCATTTGTGCGCGGCGCGGCGCCAATCGGCAGGGCGCACCTCATATCCTTCGCGGATAAGCTCATCTTTGAGAGCCACATCATAAAGATAGCATCCCACCACCAGCTTGCCGTCAGGTTTGGCGTTGGCGAAACCCTGCACCAGCATTTCGGCACCGCGTGAATTCCACGTGCTCCAGCTGGGGCTGCGGATTTGCGAGAATGGCGGCTGCGGCAGACTGTCTGGGCCAGTCGGTTTGAACAGGCCATTATTGCGCAAATTGGCTGTGATGACGCGCGCGATTTCCTGCCCCAGCGCCGCCGTTCCGCCCGAATTGGCAGGGGTCGACCGGTCTGCATCGGTGGCAAAAGCGGGGATGGCAATGCCGACATCGGAATAATCCGTATCATCGGTGACGGTGAAGACGAGACCGCCTTCATCATCGCCGCCTTCTGAGGCCGCAATGTCTGCGCCGTCAACCGCTCCGCCCTCGCCAACGGGTTCACCCAGATCGGTGTTTTGCGCCGCCGCCGTATTGGCGAGAGAGGCACTGACCAAAGCGAATGCGAAGATAGCAAATTTCATCGTGCAAGGTTCCTATCGAAGCTGAGCGCGCGGATCGATTTCCAAGCGTTGTAATATTCTGGTGGCAAGTCAAACGGGGCTGCAAGACGCACAGCGCGAAGCGCAATCTCAGCGTGTCGGCCCTTCTGCGCTTCATTTGCAGGCGTCACACCCGATTGGCGCACCACCCGCGGGCTGCCTTTGAGTGATCCATCAGGATTGAGCTGAAAGGACACAATCGTCACAAGCTTGTCTGCATCCGCGCCTGTCGGCGCTTTGCCAGCCCAATGCGGGCGCAATTCGCGGATCATCTGCGACTGTATCGAAGCTTTGGCACTCGCACCAATCTGGCTTGCCGGGATGCGTGTTTCGGTGCTGCTTGATGAAGTGCCCGCACCGGGCAGGAAGTCATCGCCAATCCGGCTTCCACCGCTTGGCCGGCTGGGCGTAGCGCGCGGCGAGGGTGCTGGGGTTCGCGGCGTTGGGCGCGCAGCAGGCGCGGATGCCGAGCGATTGGGCGCTACTGAGCGCGAAGGTGGCGGCGGAGGCGGCGCGCTATCGGGCAGCGGAGCAGGATCGCTCAGCTCAGGCACCGGAACTTCTCCCAGAACAGGGGCTGTGGCCGCCGCAGCCTCCGGCACAGGATCAGGCGCCGTGGATGTCAAGCTCACATCGGTTGCAAGGCTGACGGCGATGCCTTCAGATTCTGGGATCGTATCAGGCACTCGCACGGGCTGGAGCAATAGCAACGCAACAACCGTCACGTGCAAGACAGCAGCAACGGCCAGCCCAATGCCGTCTTCATTGCGATATGTTCGTGCCTCAGCCATCCTTACCTCAACGCTAAGTGCGCCTCGATGAATCCGAGGTGACCGGGCAACTTGCAGTGACCATCATGGCTCTGCCACCAGTTTGATCTGGGTAAAGCCTGCACGATTGAGCTCACCCAGAACGGCCATTGTCCGTCCATAATCGACGCTGCGATCCCCGCGAAAGACGACGACGGGCAATTGCCCATCTGCGCCGCGCTCCGTTTGCGCAAGAGCTGCGGGGAAACCGCCAGTGGGCACAGCGTCATTGTTGATGAAGATCGCGCCTTCTTCATTGAGCGAAACGGTGATCTGTTCAGGATCCTGATTGACCGGATTGGCCGCGCTTTCGGGCAATTCAATCGGCACACCCACTGCAAGGAGCGGGGCTGTCACCATGAAGATGATAAGCAGGACGAGCATGACATCAACAAAGGGCGTGACGTTGATTTCGGCCATCGGCGCACGGCGCGAGCGGCGCGATCCGCGGCGGTTAGAGGAGAGCGTGGCCCCCATCAGCCTTTGTCCAGTTCCCTGCTGAGCCCTGCGTGAACCTTGTCAGCAAACCTTTGAAGTTTGGCCTCATATCGGTCAACCCGGCCCGAAAACCGGTTATAGGCGATGACTGCCGGGATAGCAGCGAACAGACCGATTGCGGTCGCAAACAAGGCCTCTGAAATGCCCGGCGCGACCACTGCCAGGGATGAGCTTTCCTGTGCGCCGATCTGGAAGAAGCTGTTCATGATGCCCCAGACTGTGCCGAACAGGCCGACAAAGGGCGCGACCGATCCGGTGGTTGCAAGAAAGCCCAAACGCCCAGCCGTTTCGTCGGCTTCCTCAGCGATCTGGCTTTCCATTGCAGCGCTGATCCGGTCGCGTGCGGCGCTGCGATCAATCGAAGGCCCGGCTTTAGAGCGCTTCCATTCATCCATCCCCGCCCCTGCGACACGCGCCGCCGGATTGCCCGCGCGGGCCGATTTGGTCAGCATGCCGTCACGATCACGCGTTTCCCAGAATTCAGACTGATAGCCATCAACCGATTTCTCAAGCCCGCCAATACGCAAGGCAAAGGCGATGCTGATTGCCCACACGGCAATGCTGGCGATCAGCAAACCAGCCATGACGGCCTGAACGACGATATCCGCGTCAAGGAACAGCTCCACCGGGTCAAGCCGAGTGGATGCAGCGCCAGCCGCAGGAGGAGCCAGAGAGACCTGTGACGCGGCGACGATGACTTGTGATGTCAGAGTGGTGAGTGACACTTTCGAAAATGGTCCTTTGATCAGGATGAAGCGGTCATAAAGGTGTGAAAGGCATCGCGCCATTCTTGCGGTTGGCGGCGCGGGCGGCCTTCGAGGGTGAGAAAGCCTGCACGCACTTGCGCTGTGCAAAGCACACCATCGCCGCGCCGCGCGACTTGCTCCATCCGCACCGAGGCCGCCGCGATCTGGGTGCTGGTGGTGGTGATGATCACATCATCATCAAGCTTGGCCGGAGACACGTATTTGATGTTCAACTCGGTCACCGCATAGGCGCCCTCGCCCGCCTCAATCGCGGCGCGCTGATCGATCCGCAGCAATCGCAACAAATCAGAGCGCGCGCGTTCAAACCAGCGCAGGTAATTGGCATGATAGGTGATGCCTGAAAGGTCCGTATCCTCGTAATAGACCCGCACGCCGTACAGGTGGCGCGAACCATCGATCAATCCGCCGGGGAGGTTTGGCCTTGTCATCATTCAATCGGTTAGCGCGCTTGCGATTCCCTGCATAGCCAAGCTGTGTAGATGTCCACCTGAATGCAGGATTATGGGTGTCCCACCCGCGATGAACCGATCCCGCAACCCGCCAGCAATCACCGCGCGATCATGGGACCAAGGGGATGTCCTCCAAACAGGTGGACGTGCAGATGGGGCACTTCCTGCCCGCTATGCTGGCCCACATTGGCAAGCAAGCGGTATCCCGGCTCAACCAGCCCCTTCATCCGAGCGACCTTGCCGACAGCCCGCACGAACCCGCCAATCTCCGCATCAGGCGCGTTCGCGCTGAAGTCATCCCAGCTCACATAGCGGCCCTTGGGGATCACCAATGTGTGCACGTCTGCCTGCGGGTTGATGTCTTCAAAGGCGTAGGCCCAGTCATCCTCATAAACCTTGGCAGAGGGTATCTCACCGCGCAGGATCTTGGCGAAGATGTTGTCATCATCATAGGGCTGGGTGGCATCGATTGGCATCGCTTTATTGGCTCCTTTGCGCTTTCTCATCCAGGCCTGACAGCCCTTCGCGCCGCGCCAGTTCACTGGTCACATCCTCAAGCGACACACCGCGCTTGTGCAGCAGCACCAGCAGGTGGAACACCAGATCGGCCGCCTCACTTGTCAGCTCATCAGGAGAGCCAGCAACCGCCGCGATCACCGCCTCGGTCGCTTCCTCACCCACTTTCTGCGCGATGGCGCCTACGCCTTTCGCATTCAGCTTGGCCACATAGCTTGTATCAGGCGAAGCATCAGCGCGCGCCGCGATCGTGGCTTCGAGCCGTTGGAGAGTGTCTGTCATCCCGCCCTCTTCCCTCATACCCCGCGCGCAGGCAAGCCTGCCTCGCGCAGCGCTGCATGTGCCTCGCTGATTGTGTGCGTGCCAAAGTGGAAGATCGAGGCTGCCAGCACCGCGCTCGCCCCGCCTTCGCGCACGCCGTCCACGAGGTGATCAAGCGTCCCCACACCGCCGCTGGCGATCACTGGAATGCTCACGCGGTCAGCAATTGAGCGGGTTAGCGCAAGGTCATAGCCTGCTTTGGTCCCATCGCCGTCCATGCTGGTCACCAGCAGCTCGCCCGCGCCAAGCTCAGCCACCTTAGCCGCGTATTCCACCGCGTCGATCCCGGTCGGTTTGCGCCCGCCATGGGTGTAGATCTCCCATTTGGGAGCCTCTTCGCCCACAGGCGGCACCACGCTGCGCGCATCAACGCTGGCCACCACGCATTGGCTGCCAAAGCGCGCGGCGATCTCTGCCACAAGGTCTGACCGCGCAACGGCAGCTGAGTTGATCGCCACCTTGTCCGCCCCTGCGAGAAGCAGCGCGCGCGCATCATCCACGCTGCGCACCCCGCCGCCAACCGTCAGCGGCATAAAGCACACCTCAGCCGTCCGTTTGACGATATCGAGCAATGTCCCGCGTCCTTCGTGACTGGCCGAGATGTCGAGAAAGCACAGCTCATCCGCGCCCGCCGCATCATAGGCGCGCGCCTGCTCCACCGGATCGCCTGCGTCTTTGAGATCAACGAAGTTGACCCCTTTCACCACGCGGCCATCGGCAACGTCCAGGCAGGGGATGACGCGAATGCGGACGGTCATGGCGTGAACACTCTTTCTGCAGCAATGACGAAGCACGAAACGCCAAGCCCTCCATACAGCAAAACGACACACCAGAACGAAACCGGATCGTCATTGCGCTGGATCGGCCCGAAGATACTTCGCCGCACCATTCGGAACGCCGCCAATAGCACCGCCATCCCGGATGCGACTAGGCCGAGAGCTAGTAGACTGCTCAAACCCTCGTCCCCATCGCAATTGCGGCGGCCAGGTCCAGCCTGCCTTCGTACAGCGCGCGGCCTGTTATCACCCCTTCTATTCCCTCACTTGCATGAGCGGCCAGCACGTGGATGTCGTCGAGGCCCTTGACCCCGCCGCTCGCGATCACAGGGATGTCGACACGCCGGGCGAGTTCAACTGTCGCATCCACGTTCACGCCTTTCAGCAGCCCATCGCGGCCAATGTCGGTGAACAGCAGCGCGGCAACGCCTGCATCCTCAAACCGCCTTGCCAGATCGACCACCGGGACATCGGAAACCTCGGCCCAGCCTTCGGTTGCGACCATGCCGTCTTTGGCATCCACTGCGACCACGATGCCGCCTTCCCACTCCCGCGCCATGTCACGCACGAATTCGGGGTTTTTGAGCGCGGCGCTGCCCATTACGACGCGCGAAACGCCCAGCTTGAACCAGCCTTCGACCCCGCTTGCATCGCGGATACCGCCGCCCAATTGCACATGGCCGGGAAACGCTTTGATGATTCCTCTCACCGCCTCTGCATTGCGCCCTTCACCGGCAAAGCTGCCATCAAGGTCCACCACATGCAGATGCTGCGCGCCGGCCTCGGCAAACAGCGCGGCTTGCGCAGCAGGATCATCGCCGTAAACCGTCGCGCGGTCCATATCGCCTTCGGATAGGCGCACCACCTCGCCTGCCTTCAGGTCGATGGCGGGGAAGACGATCATGGCATTTCCTTCACGCTCGGGGCTGAGACGTGGACCGCTGAGAGGGGTTTTTGCAAAAGTTGTGCGCGGGCGCAAAGCCCCGCATCCCCTGAGTTTGAGGCCCATTTCCGATTCAAAAGTGTAACCTTTAGCATTTCGGCACTTTCAACTGCGATTTAGCCACTGTGTAACTCTGCCCCAATTTCCCGCTGTAGGAAATGTTTTGCAGCGAAGGCTCTACGGCTTCCATTCCAGAAACCTTTCGAGCAGCGCCAAACCATAGGCCTGGCTCTTTTCGGGGTGAAATTGCACGCCCAGCATGGTGCCGCGCCCAATGGCTGCGACCAGCCCCTCGCCGTGATCGGTCATCGCGGTGATATCCGACGGGTTTTCGGCGGCGAAATGATAGGAATGGAGGAAATACGCCTCGCCCGGATCAATCACGGCATGCCCTTTTGCATGGGGCAGCAGGGCCACATCATTCCATCCCATATGCGGAACCTTGATCGCGGGATCGCTGGGCGTGATGAGGCGCACTTCGCCCGCGATCCAGCCCAGCCCTTCATGCGTGCCAAATTCCAGCCCGCGCGTAGCCAGCAATTGCATGCCGACACAAATGCCAAGGAACGGCGCGCCGCCAATATGCACGCGTTCTTCCATCGCCTCAATCATGCCGGGCAGCGCGCGCAAACCATCGCTGCACGCTTTAAACGATCCAACCCCCGGCAGCACGATCCTGTCAGCGGTGCGCACTGTGCTGGCATTGGCGGTAACGGTCACATCCGCGCCAGCCGCTTTCAAAGCGTTGTAAACCGAATGCAGATTGCCCGCACCATAATCGATGAGCGCGGTAGTCACGCCGTCAACGCCTCCAGCCCCTTTGCAGCGAATGTCGGGATCATCTGGGTGATCGTCACTTTGCAAGCGCCCTCGCGCACAAAAGGATCATCGCTCACACGCAGTTCAACAGCCTCGCGGGTTCCGACGGCAAGGATGATACCGCCTGTGCGCGGCTGTTTGCGGCCCCAGCTTAAAAACACACCGTCAGCATGGCCGCTGCGCAAATGCGCCTGATGATCGGGCAAAAGCGCATCAATCACATCAAGCGCGGCGGTGTATTCCAGATCAATCACAAACATGGCCTATCCGCCCAATTGCCCCTTGGTTGACGGCACCGCGTCGCCTTTGCGCGGATCTCGTTCCACTGCGATGCGCATGGCGCGGGCGAAGCCTTTGTAAATGCTCTCACAAATATGATGATTATTGCTGCCATACAGCAATTCGATATGCAGCGTGATCCCGGCGGTTTGAGCGACCGATTGGAACCAATGTTCGATCAATTCGGTGTCCCATTCGCCCAGCTTTTCCTGAGTGAACGCGGCATTCCAGACCAGAAACGGACGGCCCGATATATCAAGCGCCACGCGCGCCAGTGTCTCGTCCATCGGTGAATAGGCTGCACCGTACCGGCCAATCCCGGCTTTATCGCCCAGCGCATCAGACAGCGCCTGACCCAGTGCGATAGCGCTGTCTTCTGTTGTGTGATGCTGATCGACATGCAGATCGCCTGTCACTTTCATCGTGACATCAATCAGCGAATGCTTGGAAAACTGCTCCACCATATGATCGAGAAAACCGATCCCTGTCGAAACATCATAAACGCCGCTGCCATCCAGATTGACCGCGATATCAATCGAGGTTTCGGCGGTTTTGCGCGCGATGTGGCCGGTTCGGCCAGAAACGGGAGCGGATTGAGAGGCGTTTTGTGTCATAGTGCCACGCGCTATAAGCGCCTGTCAGCCTCGTGCAATCCCGGATAGTTGTCGAACAGGTCTTGACCATCGGCGCGCGCGCAGCCACTTCTTTAACGATCATGACCGATGAAACGCCTGACAGCCTAATACCTTACGATGAAATCGTGCAGGAAGCTTTGCGCGCGGTTGTGGGCCGCGTGCTGGGCGAGATTCAAAGCGGCGGCGGCGAATTGCCGGGAACGCATCATTTCTACATCACATTCAAAACCACCGCGCCCGGCGTATCGATCCCGCAGCATCTGAAAGATCGCTTTCCCGATGAAATGACGATCGTGCTTCAGAACAAGTTCTGGGAACTCGAAGTGCGCGAAGAGGGCTTTTCGGTTGGCCTGTCCTTCAATCAAATCCCTGCCAAACTGCAAGTGCCCTTTGCCGCGATCACGGCCTTTGTTGATCCGGCGGTTGATTTTGGTCTGCAGTTTCAGGCCGCTGTCGATGATCTTGCGCCCGAAGAGCATGACGCGGCGCAAAATGACGGCACCGAAGGCAATGACGACGCAGATGGCGCGGGCGGTGATGGCGATGGCTCGAACGTCGTCTCAGTGGATTTTGGCCGCAAGAAATAGCGCGGGAAGGCGTTTGGCTGATGGGCATCCTGAAACGAGGCAAGGCGAAAGGCGCGAGCAAAGACGGCTCGGTCAGTGACACCGCGCCTGACGGCGAACCTGCAAAATCGTTGCCCCTGCCCAGCACCAATCCGGCCACCAATGCGGTGATTACCGGGCTGCTTGTGAAAGCCGCGGGGCGCCTTGTGCTTGACCAGCTGGAAAAGCGCATGGTCGTTGCCGCTTACGATCCTGCCAAAGCGCGCGAACTGATCGACGGGCGCACCGTCGTCACCAGCCTTGCGCTGTATGGGGCGAGCAAGCTTGCCACCCGGTCCGTGCCGGGCCTTGCACTGGTGGCAGGCGGGGTGCTGGTCAAAACGCTCTATGATCGCGGGCGCAGTGTCCAAAAGGCGCACGCGGCTGCTGATGATCGCCCCGCTCTCACGCGCGAAGAGCCTGGCGCATGACCGCTGAACGCACCGCGCCTCCGCTGCAAACCAACGCGCTGAAACGGCGCGGGCTGCTTTTTATCCTGTCCTCTCCTTCTGGTGCGGGCAAGACGACCCTGTCGCGCATGCTGCTGGAAGCGGACCGTCATATCGAAATGTCGGTTTCTGCCACCACGCGCCCGCCCCGCCCCGGCGAAGAAGACGGCGTGCATTACCATTTCGTCTCCGAAGAGCGCTTTGATGCGATGATCGCAGAGGATGACTTTTACGAATGGGCGCAGGTGTTTGGCCACCGCTACGGCACGCCCAAAGGCGCCATCCGCGAAGCGTTGAAAGAGGGGCGCGATTTCCTGTTCGACATTGATTGGCAAGGCACACAGCAGCTTTATCAAAAAGACGCGCAGGATGTGGTCAGCGTCTTTATCCTGCCGCCCAGCCTTGATGAATTGCGCCGCCGATTGGAAGCACGCGCGCAGGATTCCGAAGGTGTAATTGATGCCCGCATGGAACGCGCGCGCGATGAAATCAGCCATTGGGCCGAATATGATTATGTCGTTATCAATGACGATGTGGACGAATGCTTTGCCCGCGTGTGCGAAGTGCTCGATGCAGAACGGATGCGCCGCACGCGCCAGACGGGGCTGATCCCGTTTGTGCGCGGATTGATGGGATAGCTTACCGGAGCAGGCTCTAGCGCTTGGCGCTCAAACGGTTTCGCGCTGTTCCAATTCTTCCAGCAATTGTTTGAGCTGTTCGTCAATGATCGCGCCGCTATCCCCGCCGCCATAATTCAGCGCGCCGCTTGAAAAAGTGGTGCCAAATGTATCGGCCAGCGATTTGGTCTGCAAAATTCCGCTCGCGAAATCGCGTGTCGTCAAGCTGTCGAGCGGGTGGAGGAAAATGCCCCACACAACGCCTTGGCCCACCGCATATCGCGCATCCAGAGCGGTGTCGAAATTGGCCTGCATCAACCGTTCCATCCCGCCTTCGGGAAGGGCAGAAGCCTCAGCAATCGGAGTGATGATCCGCATCCGCCCGGCATTGGGATCGGTGACGACCATCATCAATTGCTCATCGAGATTAAACTGCCAATTGTTGCCGGTGCGGCTCGCCTCGCCATCCAGCGCCGCAATCACTTCGCCCATCCGGTCAAGCGCTTCAGCCATTTCAGCGGACGGTTTCTGCGGCGTTTCATCGGGGGCTGCTTCATCGCTAAAGTCAGGAGCAGGCGCGCGCTCTTCCTCGCTATCTTGCGCAGCGAGCGGAGTTAGCGGCAGCGCAGCAAGAGCCAGAGCGAAAACTCCGCCAACCAGAAGCAAAGCAGCAAAGCGAGGGAAAAACAGCGCAGGCATCATGGTCTCTCCGAATAACGGGCAGGTTCACAGACCTATACGCGCGCGCGCCGCGATCCGTTACGCCGGCCCATCCAATATGGCCCCGTTATACGCCGCCCGATGGATCGCTGAATGATGCTGGCAAAGCCGCGTTTACGATGCCGCCATCCACTGTGACCGTATCGCCGACGACGTAATCGCCTGCCCGGCTGCACAGGTAAATCGCCGCCGCTGCCATATCTTCTTTGGTGCCGATGCGTTTGGCCGGGATACCCGCCGCGCTCGTGGCAGGATCGTTCTTGGCCGCCTGGTTCATTTCGCTGACGAACGCGCCCGGCGCGATGGAAGTGACGATGATATTGTCCTGTATCAACCGAGCCGCCATGCGCCGGGTGAGTTGGATCACCGCAGCCTTTGACGCCTGATAGGGATAGGTCTCCCAGGGATTGATCCGCTGACCATCAATGCTGGACACATGGATAACCTTGGCCGGATGATCGCCTTTGCCAGCTGCCACCAGCAGATCGTGCAATTTCTGGGTCAGGAAAAACGGCGTTTTGACATTCAGGTCCATCGTGCGGTGCCAGCCCGCTTCGGAAAATTCCAGATAATCCTGTCCCCAAGCAGCGCCCGCATTGTTGATGAGGATATCAAGCTTGTCCTCGCGGCTAGCCATTTCATCGGCAACATGCTGCATGCCGTCCATCTGGGACAGATCAGCGGGAATGCCGATCACTTTATCAGCCCCAAATTCGGCAATGGTGGCTTCCATCTGCTCAACTTTGCGCGCCGAGATGTAAACCCGGACGCAGCCGGCCGCGAGCAACCCTTCGACAAACATCTTGCCAATGCCGCGGCTGCCGCCTGTGACCAATGCGATACGGCCATCAAGGCCGAACAGGGATTGGATATCCATGGACTTGCTTCCTCAATATCCGCTGAGTTCAGCGACACGGTTGGCGTGGAAATAGGCATCGCCCAAAAATTCCTGCAAAGCCCGGTCGCGCTTCATGTAAAGGCCGATGTCATATTCATCGGTCATCCCGATCCCGCCATGCATCTGCACGCCTTCTTTCACCGAAAGCCCTGCGGTTTTGGCGACTTTCGCTTTGGCGACAGAGCTCATCAGATCAGCGCTTTCAGCCCCTGCATCCAGCAATTGCTGCGCTTTGATGACGGCAGCGCGCGCAATTTCAACTTCGGAATAAAGGTGGCTGGCGCGGTGCTGCAATGCCTGGAATTCACCGATCAGGGTGCCGAATTGCTTGCGCTGTTTTAGGTAATCGATGGTCATATCCATCGCGCCGCTGGCGACGCCCACACCTTCGGCGGCTGCACCGATACGGCCTGCGGTGAGCATAGCGTTGAGAATATCGCGGCCGCCATCAACGTCGCCGATCACCGCATCGCCGTCCAATTCAACACCGTCAAATTTGATGTGACTTGCAACCGAGCTATCAACCAGCCGCACAGGATCCTGCACCATGTTCGCGGCATCTTTTGGCACGGCGAACAAGGTGATGCCGTCATTGTCATCGTCTGATCCGCTGGTGCGCGCGGCAACCACGAGCATGTCGGCCGCGACCGCCTGGATCACGAAGGTTTTTGCGCCCGACAATTTGAACCCATTGCCCGATTTCTCTGCGCGCGTGGCGATCCGGCTGGGCCGGTGCTTTGCGGTTTCATCAATCGCCACGGCAAAGACGCTGTCGCCTTCGATCAGGCCGGGCAGATAGCGGCCTTTCATATCGGACGAGCCATGTTTGAGCGCGGTCGCAGCCAGAACGGAGCTGGTCAGAAACGGCGAAGGCGTAAGATTGCGGCCAATCTCCTCCAGCACAATGCCCGCTTCGACATGGCCCATGCCAAGCCCGCCATCCTCTTCGCCCACAAGCATGCCTGTAAAGCCCATCTCGGCCATTTGCTTCCACAGCTTGTGGCCAAATCCATCGGGGCAATTGCCATCGCGATAGTGGCGCAGCTGTTTCGCGATATTGCCTTCTTCGGCCATAAAGCCGCTTGCGCTGTCGGCCAGCATGGCCTGATCTTCGTCATGAAATAGGGGCATTTGTGTTTCGTCCTCTCAAGAAACGTCATCCCAGCGAAAGCTGGGATCGTCTGCCGCCGGGTGTTCCTCTAGCGGCACGAGACCCCAGCTTTCGCTGGGGTGACGCCAATAGTGTTTACGAACCCGGCAGTTCGAGAATGCGTTTGGAAATCACATTGAGCATGACTTCTGACGTTCCGCCTTCGATCGAATTGGCCTTGGTACGAAGCCAGTTGCGCGATGGTTTTCCGCCCTCGGTCTCGTCGCTTTCCCATTCCAAGCTGCGCGAACCGCCTGCTGTCATCATCAATTCATGCCGGCGCTTATTCAGCTCGGTGCCCGCATATTTCATCATATTTGGCTGCGCCGGGTGCGCTTTGCCAACTTTGATCTCGTCGAGGAATTTTTCCCCCATCGCGCCATAGGCAAGCGCATCGACATCAAACATCGCCAGTTCGGCGCGCAAAACGGGATCAATCTCATCGCCGGTCTTGGCCGCATGGCGTTTCATCGCGGCACCAATGGCAGAGGTGCGATCACCGCCGCCCGCGCCCGAAATCATCTCGCGTTCGTGACCCAGCAGATATTTCGCCACGTCCCAGCCGCGATTGATCTCGCCGACTTGTGCAGGAATACCTTCGCCGTAAGATTTGGGCACTTTTACATTGTCAAAGAAGGTTTCGCAGAAAGGCGAATTGCCGCTGATCAATTTGATCGGCTTCGTTGATGCGCCTTCACTTTCCATATCAAACAGCATGAATGTGATGCCGCGATATTTGTCGTTCTTGTCAGTGCGGACAAGGCAGAAAATCCAGTCGCAATGATCGGCATAGCTGGTCCAGACCTTTTGCCCATTGACGACCCAGTGATCGCCTTTGTCTTCGCCAAAGGTTTGCAAGGATACAAGGTCCGAACCGCTGCCGGGCTCTGAATACCCCTGGCACCAACGAATTTCTCCGCGGGCGATCTGGCCGAGGAAATGTTTTTTCTGCTCTTCAGTGCCGAATTTCAGCAGAGCGGGTCCAAGCATCCAGATACCGAATGAGCTGAGCGGCGGGCGCGCACCAATGCGGCCCATTTCCTCGCGCAGCACTTTCGCCTCAGCCGGTTCCAGTCCGGCCCCGCCATATGCCTTTGGCCATGCTGGCACGGTGTAGCCCTTTGCTACACACGCTTCGAACCAGGCCTTTTGCGCGTCGTTTTTGAACACCGCATTGCGGCCGCCCCAATAGACGTCTTCTTCATCGCGTACAGGCTCGCGCATTTCAGCCGGGCAGTTTGCCTCAAGCCATTGCCGCGTCTCGGTGCGGAATGTTTCCAGATCAGCCATAACAGGCGTAACTCCTCTCAAATAAGCTCCCACTTGACGCTTACGTTATCGTTATTTCGCGCCTTCCTGCAAGCTTTCAAACCGCAATTCGGCCGCTTTGCGCAAACGGCCTCGCTTGCCGTAGCGTCACCGGTCTTTGGCCACACACATCATTGACGAAAAACATCGCAAGCCTACGCTTAGGGTCAAGGTTTGGGAGAACCACGATGACGGGATCTCGCAGATCATTGTCGCCCAGATGAGGGGCCGCAATGAGTTTTGTGCAAGGCAAATTGCCGATGCGGCTGAAGCTTATTCATGGCTTTGGCGCGGTGGCATTCGGGGTTAAGGACGGGGGATTCTTGTTCTTCCTGCTGTTCTATTACAGTCAGGTTCTGGGAATGGATGCGGGCCTCGTCGGGCTGATCCTGCTCGCAGCCTTGTTAATTGATGCCTTTGTCGATCCGATCATCGGATATCTTTCTGATCGCACTTACACCCGTTGGGGCAGGCGATTGCCCTGGCTTTATGCCGCGCCGATCCCGCTGGCGTTTGTCTGGGTGATGCTGTGGTCCCCGCCGGGCGGTGAGGCGCCGTCGGCGCTCGGCTTGTTGGGATTGATGGTGACAATCCGGGTGCTGCTGTCGGCCTGCGAAGTGCCCTCGATCAGCCTCGTGCCTGAACTTACGTCCGATTACGATGAGCGCACGACCTTATTCCGGTTTCGCTTTTTGTCAGGCTGGCTTGGCGGCATTCTCATGATGGTGCTGGCCTATACCGTGTTTATGCCGGGCGAGAATGGCTTGCTCAATCAGGCAGGCTATCCGGTATGGGGAACGGTGGGCGCGGTCCTGATGGCAGTGGCTGTGCTCGGGTCCGCCATTGGCCAGCACAAGCTGGTTGCGCATTTGCCCGAACAAAAGCCCCCACCTTTCAGCGTCAAGGATGCCTTTGGCGAAATCGTTGAGGCCTTCAGCGAAAAAGCGTTTCTGATTTTCGCCGCCGGAGCGCTCGCCGCTTATATCAGCCAGGGGATGAATTTCTCCATCTCCAACTTTCTCAATGTCTATGTCTGGCAGCTGGACCGGGTGACGTTCGATTGGGCCCCTGCCTGGCTCAATGGTTTGACCGCTTATCCGTTTGTGCTGGTGGTGTCGGTGATCGGCATGTTCATGATTGTGGCGCCCATGCACCAACGTTTTGGCAAGCCTGCAAGCGCTGCCTGGTCTGCGATCCTCGCGCTTGTGATCGGCACCGCGCCTTATGGACTGTTTCTTGCAGGTTTGTGGCCGCCAATCGCCTCTTTCCCATCGACCGTGCTGTATTATCTGTTCGTCATTTTCGCCAATATGTTCGGCGTGGTGGTGATGATTTCATCCACTTCCATGCTGGCAGAAATAGTCGAGGCATTCGAAGAACGCACCGGACGCCGCGCAGAAGGATCGTTTTATTCGGGCAACTGGCTGGTGCAGAAATGCGCCACCGGTTTTGGAGCGGCATTGACCGGGCAGATCATCGGATTTTCGCAGCTTGAACAGGGCGCTGACCCAACCAAAGTGCCGTTTGATGTCATTGCAACCATCATCACTGCCTTTGCCGGCCTGACCATCATTCTGGCGCTTGTCGCGGCCTATTGGCTCGCGCGGTTCCCGATCACCCGCGAAGAACACGAAGCGCGCATCAAAAGGTTGTCGCTACGGCTTCAGCCAGATGCGATGTAGCAAGACAAAGTGCCACAAATGAGAGCTTGGCGCAGGCAAGCCGCTCTGCCACGGTCGCCCGCAACAGATTCGATTGCAATTCAGGACTAGAGAGGATCACCCCATGGATTTCCAGCCGACAGAACGACAGGTCTATTGGCGCGACCGCGTGCGCGATTTCATCGAAACGCATGTTCGCCCCAATATGGACACCTATCACGAACAGGATGCAGCAGGGGATCGCTGGAAAGTCATCCAGATCATCGAAGACAAAAAGAAGCTCGCCAAAGAAGCGGGCATCTGGAACCTGTTCATGCCTCCGCGCAATGACAGCCACCACCATGTCGATGACACCTTCGAATTTGACGGCCCTGGCCTGACTAATCTCGAATACGCTTTGTGTGCCGAAGAAATGGGCCGGATTGGCTGGGCATCGGAAGTGTTCAACTGTTCCGCGCCTGACACCGGCAATATGGAAGTGTTCCACCGCTACGGCACGCGCGAACAAAAGGAACAATGGCTGGGTCCGATCATGAACGGCGAAATCCGTTCTGCCTTCCTCATGACAGAGCCCTTCACCGCTTCATCCGATGCGACCAATATCGAAACCCGGATTGAACGCGATGGCGATGAATATGTCATCAATGGCCGCAAATGG
This sequence comes from Erythrobacter sp. JB1-15, assembly GCF_057365035.1. Classification (NCBI taxonomy): domain Bacteria; kingdom Pseudomonadati; phylum Pseudomonadota; class Alphaproteobacteria; order Sphingomonadales; family Erythrobacteraceae; genus Erythrobacter; species Erythrobacter sp. JB1-15. Next base: position 1,788,986 of record NZ_CP200295.1, on the reverse strand, counting down.
TGGTCCTCTGGCCTTGGCGATCCGCGCTGCAAAATCGCGATCCTGATGGGCAAAACCGATTTTGAAGCGAAACGCCATGCGCAGCAAAGCATGGTGCTGATGCCGATTGACAGCCCCGGCGTGAACATCCTGCGCCACTTGCCCGTCTTTGGCTATGACGACGCACCTCACGGCCATATGGAAGTGGAAATGAAAGACGTGCGCGTACCTGTCAGCAATATGCTGCTGGGCGAAGGACGCGGGTTTGAGATCGCGCAGGGGCGCCTTGGCCCGGGCCGCATCCACCATTGCATGCGCACCATTGGCTGCGCGGAAGAAGCGCTGGAAAAAATGTGCAAGCGCCTGCAGGAACGCGAAGCTTTCGGCAAACCGATTTACAAGCATTCGGTTTGGGAAGAACGCGTGGCCCGCGCCCGGATCGATATCGATATGACGCGCCTATTGTGTCTGAAAGCGGCCGATATGATGGACAAAGTCGGCAACAAATCGGCCAAGCAGGAAATCGCCATGATCAAGGTTCAGGCTCCCAATATGGCGCTCAAGATCATTGATGATGCCATTCAGGCCCATGGCGGCGGCGGCGTATCGAACGATTACGGCCTTGCCTCTGCCTATGCCCATCAGCGCACTTTGCGGCTGGCCGATGGCCCGGACGAAGTGCACGCCCGCTCCATTGCACGCATGGAATTTGGCAAGCATGTGCCCGAAGCAGGCCCCAGCGCAAACGCGCTGCGCGGTGGCGGCGTGGGTGATGCGGCCAATGACGGCGGTATGAGCGCAGGTGATATCGGCGCAGCGCGCTAACGCGCGGCGCGCCAGGGGAGAGGACAAATGGCAAAGGCAGCAATCCTGGAAGTTCCGGGCGAAGGGCTTGTGATCGGCGATATTGAGCTTGCCGATCCTGCCCCGCACGAAGTTCTGATCGACACCAAGGCCTGCGGGCTTTGCCATTCCGATCTGCACTTCATTGATGGTGCCTATCCGCATCCTCTCCCCGCGATACCGGGGCATGAAGCAGCGGGCGTGGTGCGCGCTGTGGGCAGTGAAGTGCGCACGGTGAAACCGGGCGATCACGTCGTATCCTGCCTCAGCGCCTTTTGCGGCACTTGCGAATTTTGCGTGACGGGCCGCATGGCCTTGTGCCTGGGCGCAGCCACCCGGCGCGGCAAAGGCGATGCGCCGCGCATGTCCCGCAGCAATGGCGAAACGGTCAATCAGATGCTCAATCTGTCGGCCTTCAGCGAACAGATGCTGATCCACGAAAACGCCTGTGTGGCGATTGACAAGGACATGCCGATGGACCGCGCCGCCGTTATCGGCTGCGCTGTGACAACGGGAGCTGGCACGATCTTCAATGCGTGCAAAGTCACACCGGGGGAAAGCGTGCTGGTGGTTGGCTGCGGCGGCGTGGGCCTTGCCGCGATCAACGCTGCCAAAATTGCAGGCGCAGGTCAGATCATCGCAGCAGATCCGCTGCCGGAAAAGCGTGAGCTCGCTCAAACCCTTGGCGCGACGCATGTGATTGATGCTCTTGCCGATGATGCCGCCAAACAAGTCCTGGAGATTTCGAGTGGCGGCGTGCATTGGGGGATCGAGGCGGTGGGCCGTCAGGCGGCCGCTGATCTTGCGGTCGCATCTTTGCGGCGCGGCGGCAGCGCAGTGATCCTGGGCATGATGCCGCTCGATTGCAAAGTGGGCCTGTCGGCCATGGATTTGCTCTCTGGCAAGAAACTGATGGGCGCGATCATGGGGGGCAACCATTTCCCCGTCGATCTGCCGCGCCTGGTGGATTTCTACATGCGCGGTCTGCTCGATCTCGATACGATTATTGCTGAGCGCATTGGCCTTGACGATATCAATGCAGGCTTTGACAAAATGCGCGAAGGGCATTCCGCGCGCAGTGTGGTGGTGTTTGATTGATGGATATTGATTTCGACACAGAAATGGTCGGCACCGTCGAAGTGCCAGAAGCGGACAAGCTTGATCTGGAGGCGCTGACCGCGTGGTTTGAAGCGAATGTCGAAGGGTTTTCAGGCCCGATCAGCTACACCAAATTCAAAGGCGGGCAATCCAACCCCACCTATAAAATCGAAACGCCTGGGCAAAATTACGTCCTGCGCCGCCAGCCCTTTGGCAAATTGCTGCCATCTGCCCATGCGGTTGACCGTGAATACACCGCGATGACGGGGCTGTATCCGACCGGATTTCCCGTGCCGCGCACATATGGCCTATGCGAAGATGCGGGCGTGCTCGGTTCCAAATTTTTCGTCATGAGCATGGCCGATGGCCGCTCTTTATGGAATGGCGCTTTGCCCGGTCTTGAGCCAAGCGAGCGGCGCGATATCTATTACGCGCTGATTGATACGATGGCCGATCTGCACCTTAATGCGCCCGGTGATATCGGGCTTGGCGATTATGGCAAACCCACCGATTACTGCGCCCGCCAGATCTCGCGCTGGTCAAAGCAATACAAGCTGTCAGAAACCGAGCATCAGCCGATGATGGAGCGGCTGATCGAATGGCTGCCGCAAACGATCCCGCCGCAGCACGGTTCAAGCGTGGTGCATGGCGATTACCGGTTGGACAATGTGATTTTCGCAAGCGATGAGCCGCGCATAATCGCAGTGCTGGATTGGGAATTGTCGACATTGGGCGATCCGATTGCGGATTTCAGCTATCTGATGCTCAACTGGTTCAATCCGGCCGATGGACGCGCGGGATTGATGGGTCTCGACCTGCAAGAATTGGGCATCCCATCCAAGGATGAAGCGGTCGAACGCTATGTCGCGCGCACCGGGTATCCCGTGCCGCCAATGGATTGGTATTTTGCTTATAATCTGTTCCGGCTGGCTGGCATTATGCAGGGCATCAAAAAACGCGTGATCGATGGCACCGCATCGTCGGCTCATGCAAAGAAGATGAGCGAGCGCGTGCAGCCCTTGATGGCGAGCGCTTACAGCTTTGCCAAAGCGGCGGGAATGCCCGAATAGACCTGCACTGGAGCTTCAGTTTTGGCTGAAGCTCCAGCCAGCAACCTAAAACCTGGCATCAAACCGGATCACGGCGCCCATATCATCGGGCGCAGCGGAAAAGTGGCCCGGCTCTCGGCGATAGAACACGCTGGCTCTCGCATAGCCAAAGAACATCGGCGTGCCCCACGCAAATTCGCCCATAACCTCGCGCCCGCTGGGTGTCAGCGTCAGGCGCTGCGTGCCGATCACCGATGTTTCGGTGGCGTAATCGTAAGCGACCGGCAGCTCAAAATTGAGCGCCCCGCCGCTTACCCGCAAGGGTTGGCTGAGGCGGAAACCGATGCTGTCACCGGATGCAAAAGTGCTGCGTTTGGCAAGGTCAAGCGACCACCCTTGCGTCAGCAATTGCGAGCCGGAGCCCAATAGCGATCCTGCACGCGGCCGGGTTACGCCGGCGCGTAGCGATCCACCAAGCCGCCAATTGGGAGCAAAATTGTACCCCGCCTCCCCGTCAAGGAACAGCGTATCCGCCCCGGTGATCCCGAAACCGGAATTGAAATGCGATCCCAGAACGGTCTCTTCCTCGGCGAGCCAAGTCAGTGCAAAATTGGTATCCAGATCGCCAAACGATCGATCAGCCGCGAGGCCAAAGGTGGCCGTTGGGCGGCGTTCGCGAACGCCAATTGCCGCCCCGCCCACAAGGCGATTATTGCCAAGCCAGGCGCGCCCGGCTTCAGCCGACAGCGTGACGCCCCACGGGCCGATCGTATGGCGCGCGGCAATCGCGACATCGCTGCTTTCCAGAAAGCCTGCATCATTGCTGGCATCAGGCGCGATGGCGAAAGCGGGGCGCTCACTCCCCTGCAATTGCGCAACCAGCCCATGCGCGCTTTGCGAAATGGCAAAGCCAAGCTGCATGTCAGGCGCGATGCGCGCGGCCACCCGCGCTGCCAGAACGCGCGCACCTTGGGCATCGCGCGAAGACAATTGCAGATCGCGCGCCCAGTTCAGGCCGCCTGCCAGCGGGCCATCACCCACCGTAACGGCCAGAGACAGCGCGTCACTGCCCGCCGAATGCGTTGTGCCGCCGCGTTCCACCGCGCCGCGCAAACGCTGCACTTGCGCAGCCGAGCGCGACTGGCTGCCAAGCTGAACATTATAGGCCCGGTCATACCTGTCGAGCACCACGGTGCGCAGGCTTGACCCTGTCAGCGCATCGCCCATCGCGGCTGATCCCACCGCAAAATCATCCACCAATGCCAAAGCCGTGCCGGTATTTGCCAGCCGCGTTGTGCCCTGCGGCGCAATCGCTGCGGCGAGATCCAGAATGCCTGTGCCAAACACATCATCTGTCCCCGCAGCGCCCGCATCACGCGCGGTATCGAGCAGGATTTCGACGATGTCATTGGCTGAAAGATTGGGGAATGCCTGAGCCAGCAACGCAACCGCCCCTGCCACTTGCGGTGCAGCAAAGCTGGTGCCCGAAAACAGAGTTACGAATTGCGAGCCATCAACCGTTTCGACGAACAGTTCGCCATTGTCATAAACGCAGCACACCCGTTCGCCGAGTGCCGTAAGATAAGACGCGGAGAAGTTGCCTGCGCGGTTGCTGAAATCGGAAATATTACCCGAGGCATCGACCGACCCGACAATAATGACATTGCCATTGCCCGCTTCCTGCAGGCTGGATGCGAAGGGGTCGGGCTGATCCGGATCGATCCCCGCTTCGGAACCGTCACCGCCATTACCAGCCGCCACAACAACCACGATGCCCGCATCAGCCGCACGGCCAATCGCATTGAGCAGAGGTTGGGACGCGGCTCCGCCTCCAAGGCTGAGATTAATGACAGTCGCTCCGGTATTGATCGCCAGATCGACGCCGCGCGCAATGTCTCTATCGGTGAAACTGCAATCCAGCCCCGCATCTTGCGGTGTATCATCGCCGCAGCTGCCGATGCTGTCAGCGCGAATGGCGAGCACTTGGGAATCGAAAGCAATCCCCAAAACGCCGGTATCATCGCGCCCGCCAGCAGCCACCAGGGATACATTGGTGCCATGGTCATCTTCGGGTGTGATGCCGCGATTGCCGACAATATCGGTTGAATTGGGATGCACGCGGCCTGCAAATTCGGGGCTGTCTTCATCCAGCCCTGTATCGATCACCGCAATGATTTCCCCGTTTCCGGTAAAATTGCGCCGCCATGCTTCGTCCGCTGCGTGGAATGATGGACCATCAGAACGCCGAAATTCCTGCGTGTCGAAATTCGTGGGCGGCGGAGGTGGCGGCGGCGGAGGTGGTGGAGGCGGCGGCGGAGGAGGTGGCGGCGGTGGCGGCGGCGGAACTGAGGAAACGCCGTTTCCGCCCGACGTACCGCCGCCGCCGCAAGCCGTGAGTGCAGCGCAAGCCACCGCAGCAACCACGATTTTCCAGCGGATCGGGGCCCTATCATCGGGCCGTATCACATCGCGCCGTATCACATCGGGCTGGACCGTAGCGCGCGATGCGGCCGGATTGGGCGATCGGTTCGCTTGAGAAATCGATGTCTTTGTAATCGAAAGCGGGGCGGATTTGCGCGAGCCGCGCGGAGACGGTTGAATCATATTTTTATGTCCTGTTCGACAGCCTCCTAAGAAACCTGTTTAAGTGTAAGCTTAACAGGCTGACAAGAGGCAACCCATAGCAGCGCCATTTTGGTTCAAGATCTGCGGCTTTTTTGGAACGCAGCGCATTCTTCGCCATTCTTTTAAGGTCGCACCCGGGATCGCTCTATAAGGCTTGCTGCACCGGGATTGCGCGGCTAGCAGCCTCGCAAGCGACAACGCCAAACTGCAACCCAGCGAGATACCTCCATGACCGAGACACTTATTGCCCAAATCGAACAGGCCTGGGAAAACCGTCAGGACATAACGCCGGGCAGCGAGGTGCGTCATGCCGTTTCCGATGCGCTCGCAATGCTCGACAGCGGCGAAGCGCGCGTTGCTGAGCCTGTCTCTGATGGCAGCTGGCAAGTGAACCAGTGGTTAAAGAAAGCCGTGCTGCTATCCTTCCGGCTCAACGACAACCGCGTCATGCCCGATGCCGCCGCGGGCGAGGCGGCGTTTGACAAGGTGCCGATCAAATTTGCCGGATGGGGCGAAAACCGTTTTCGCGATGCAGGCTTTCGCGTGGTGCCCGGCGCGGTCGTTAGGCGCGGCAGCCATATCGGCAAAGGCGCAGTGGTGATGCCGAGCTTCGTCAATATCGGCGCTTATGTCGATGAAGGCACCATGGTCGATACCTGGGCGACGGTTGGATCGTGCGCGCAGATTGGCAAAAATGTGCACATTTCGGGCGGGGCCGGCATTGGCGGCGTGCTCGAACCGCTTCAGGCGGAACCTGTCATTATCGGCGATGGCGCCTTTATCGGCGCGCGCAGCGAAGTGGCCGAAGGCGTGCGCGTTGGCGAAGGCGCGGTGCTGTCGATGGGCGTGTATCTGGGCGCTTCGACCAAGATCGTCGACCGGGCCACGGGCGAAGTGCATATGGGCGAAGTTCCCCCTTATGCTGTGGTTGTTCCCGGCGCTTTGCCTGGCAAGCCCTTGCCCGATGGAACACCTGGGCCATCGCTTTATTGCGCTGTCATTGTGAAAACCGTGGACGCGCAAACCCGGTCCAAAACCGGGATCAATGATCTGCTGCGCGACTGAAACGGGCCCGCCGCTTAAAGACAATCCGCTGGCGCGCCGGCCTTTGGCGTGGCAAGAGACAATAAACAGCAAGAGATTACGAGAGATAATCATGGAAGAAAAAGACGACGCCATCCATATCGAAGATGATGATGCCCGCGCGGCGCAAACCACGGGCCATATGCGCTATGTGCTCGGCATTGGACTTGTCGTTGCCATTATCGCGATGAGCGCGGTCTGGATCGTGCCAGCCTTGTGGGGCTGACCCTACGTTAAGGCCGCTTGAGCAGGTTTAATTCGCCTCAGACTTAATTACTCTCAGGCTTATTCAGTCTCAGGTTGGGGCATTATCGTTTCAATCACCGGCTGGCTGCGCGCATTGGCAGCGGCGCGTTCTGCCATACGCATCACGCGAAGCGCGTTGCGGCTGGCAATCAGCTCCATTTCCACCTGCGAATAGCCGCGCCGGGAAAGCTCTGCGAACAAAGCGGGATATCCTGCCACATCCTCAAATCCCACAGGCCCTGTCGGCATTCCGTCAAAATCAGCGCCAATGCCGATGGCTTCGACCCCGGCGACCGATTTGATGTGGTCGATGTGATCAGCCATGTGGCTGATCATGGTTTCAGGGGTCGGATTGGTTTCGTCCCATTGCTCCATCGCAGCGCTCACAATATCAGGCTGACCAGCGAACAGAGCTTTCTGCCGCGCTTCCTCAGCGGAGCGGGCAGCGTACCATTCGCGCTCTGCCTCGTTCAGATAGCCGGGCAGCGCCACCACCATCACAATCCCGCCATTGTCGCGCAATCGGGCAAGTACACTGTCGGGCAAATTGCGCGCGTGGCCATTGACCCCGCGCGCGCCTGAATGGCTGAAAATGACCGGCGCAGTGGCAATATCGAGCGCATCGTTCATCGTCTCTTCGCTCACATGGCTAAGATCAACCAGCATGCCGATGCGGTTCATTTCGCGAATGACATCGCGGCCAAATCCGGTCAGCCCGCCATGTTCAGGATCATCGGTTGCGCTGTCGGCCCACGGCGTGTTCGCATTGTGTGTGATCGTCATATAACGCGCGCCCAGCGCATACATCTGGCGCAGCACGGCAAGGCTTGATCCGATGGAATGCCCCCTTCCATCCCGATAAGCGAGGCGATCCGCCCCTCTGCCATTGCGGTTTCGACCTGATCAGCGGAGAGCGCCAGGGTCAGATCATCAGGGTATTTGGCAATCAGCCGCTTGGTCACGTCAATCTGTTCCAGCGTCATCTGCACCGCTTCGGGTTCGGGCAATTGCACGGGCACATAAACAGACCAGAACTGCGCGCCCACTTTGCCCGTTTTGAGCCGCGTTAAATCGGTGTGCATGGCCCGGCGGCCTTCTTCGCTACCGGTGCCTGTTGTGCCCGTATCTGCCGTGTCCGTGAAATCAAAACCGGCAAGCTGATTGTCAAAGCGTGCGCGCAGCTGGATCGGCACATCGTTATGACCATCAAACACCGGCGCTGCATCCAGCGCGGCATTGGCAGCCACTTGATCCGGGCTGAGCGGTTCGGGTTCGGGTTGAGGCTCTGGTTCAGGAAGCGCGCCAGTCACATCTTCGACCGGAATTTCCGCACCGGATGGCACGCCATCCTGCGCGGCAGCAGGTGCACACAGGGCAAGTCCAAGAGCGATGGAAAACGGGGCGCGGCAGGGCATAGCGGTCTCTCCTGAGTGGATACGGGGCTCAACTCACAGCCCGCGCTGGCAAAAAACCTGCGCCGGCAAAACACCTGCGCCGGCAAAGCAATAGCGACAGTCAGCCCAAACGAAAAGACGGCGCGGACCCTGATGGATCGCGCGCCGCCATGACTTCGATTGAAAAGCCGAAATCAGCTGAGATGCTTGGAGATTTTCCCGGTCATCTTCATCATGTTGATTTCATCATTGCCGATCACCGCGCCCAGCTTCGCATCAGGCACGATTGTGCGCTTGTCCGATTCCTTTTGCAGGTTGTTAGCCTTGATATAGACCCAGACTTTCGATGTCACTTCGGTCCGCGGCATCGGGCCTTTGCCGACAACGGCTTCCAGTTCTTCTGACAATTTTACCGGCTTTTGCAGTGCATTCGCCATTGGTTTTCTCCCTTATATAATCAGGCGGTTAAAGTTCACGTGTAATCAGGTTCGTCTATTCCAAATCGTCGTCCCAGCCCTCATCGGCGGCCTCAACACCTGTGAACGGCGCATAAAGCACATCACAAGCCGTCACAAAGCCTTTGATCGATGCAATGAGATCGTCGCGCGTTGCACCGGGCATCAAAGTCAGCGGTAACTCAGTCGCGAAGATTTGGAATACGTAGTGCCGCGTTTCCCCCAGCGGAGGATCGGGCAGAAGCCATTCTGAATTGCCTTGTGCGTTCTTACCAGCGCGCGGCGGCGCTTCGCCTTCAAGCAATTTGCCCTTTTGCCCTTTCATTCCCCACACCAGCCAATGCGTCTGAGGAGTGTCACCGCTGGTTGATGCGTCTTCGGCAATAACGACGATTTCCTGCGCGCCAGCGGGCGGTGCATTCCATTCCAGCGGGGGGCGACCGCGTCTTCTTCCTTCGCGGTAAAGCAGGGGTCCATTTCCTCACCCGCTTCAAATGCCGGGCTGGATAGCGCAAAACCGCCACGCCCGAATGTCTTTGCATCGCCCAGTTCGGCAATCGCAAGGCCATTGTGCCGCGCGGATGCGGGCAGCTTTTGAGTGAGCCAATCGGGAAACCCGGTCATGATTGAATCGCTTTCATTACCTAATTGCTAGTCCTTCAATGGCTCTGATACGAGCCGCCGCAAGCACATTTGCCCCGGTTTCTGCGGAAAACTTTCAAAATATCGCGGAAAATCAACGGGTCGGCCTGTTTCATATCGTCACAAATTGTGAATTACCCCGTGGGAACTTGCCCAAATGCCCCCGGCGTTGCATGGTCACAGCCATTCTTTGCCGAGCGAAACAGTCCAAAAGCTCGCCCCCCATTTTCGGAGTCGCATCCATGAAGTTTGTTCGCACCACCGCTTTGACAGCCACCCTTGCGCTTGTTTTGACAGCGTGCGGGGGCGGCGGCGGATCGGCCCCTGCGCCTATTGTCGGCACGCCTGGCCCTACTCCCACGCCGACCCCGCCGCCATCCACAGGGTGTTCGGTGGCTGAACAGATCGATTTTGCCGACCGGGTGCTCGATGAATGGTATCTGTTCCCCGACCTGCTCGACAATTCGGTGAACCCTGCCAATTTTAGCGATGTGCAGTCTTTTTTAAACGCGCGCGTCGCCCCTGCCCGCGCGCAATCGCGCGATGTCGGTTTTACTTTTGCGACCTCCATTGCCGAAGAAAACGAGCTGATTGCATCAGGTTCCAGCGCAGGATTTGGCATTCGTCTGTCCTATGACACAGTGAACAACCGCGTATTCGGTGTTGAATCGTTTGAAAACGGCAATGGCTTTCAAGCAGGCTTTGACCGCAGCAGCGAATTGCTGGCGATCGGGACCAGTTCGAGCAATCTGCAAACCGTATCCAGCCTGATGGCATCGGGCGGTCCGCAAGCGGTTGTCGATGCGCTTGGCCCGTCCACCGCGGGCACACAGCGCGTGCTGCGCTTTACCGATGTCAATGGCGCGGTGATTGAAACGACTGTGGCGAAAAGCGATTTCTCGCTCGATCCCATTTCAGACCGTTATGGCGCGCTCATCCTAAACGATGGCGGCAAGCAAGTGGGCTATCTCAATCTGCGCACATTCATCGTCTCGGATGCAGCCAATCAATTGCGCGATGCATTTCAATTGTTCGCCAGCCAGGGCGTGACCGAGTTGATTTTCGATTTCCGCTACAATGGCGGCGGATTGGTGAGCGTTGCTGAAACGCTGGGCGATTTGTTGGGCGAAGGGCGTGTGGGCCAAGTGTTCAGCGAAACCGTGCTTCGGCCCTCAAAATCATCGGAAAACTCAACCGAATTGTTCCAGAACGAAACCAATGCGATCCAGCCCACCAAAATCGCCGTGATCGCAACCGGCAGCACGGCATCGGCCAGCGAACTGGTGACCAATGCGATGATCCCGTATCTTGCCAATGACAGCATCGCCCTGATCGGCAGCGACACATCGGGCAAGCCTGTGGGGCAATTTGGATTTGATCTGGATAGCTGCGATTTGCGCGTGCGCGCCGTGACGTTCCAGACAGTCAATGCAGATGGCAATGGCGATTATTTTACAGGGCTCGCAAGCGAGATCCCCAATTCCTGCCGCGCAGACGATGACATATTCACCGCCTTGGGCGATCCCAACGAGGCCTCGATTTCCACCGCGCTTGATTTTCTGGCCGGGCGCAGCTGCACTCCGATCAGCGGCGGGCAAGGCCAGGGCGTCTTGAGCGTAGGCGGGCGCGAACCTTTGCAGCCTGAACAGCCCAGCGTCGCGCAATATGAAATGCCGGGGCTGTTTTAGGATTGATCCGCCAGGCCAGCGATCAATGCTTGCCGTCTGCCAGACCAATCGCGCGATCGATTACATTGTCTGCAGCAGCAGGCTTTGCGATCAATTCCGCATCAATATCGCGAATGCGTTCATTGTGGCGGTCAAGATCGCCGGAATGCAGGATGTAGGGGACTTTCAGCTCGCTCAGTTTGCGCGCGACGGTAAAGCATGTCTCACCCCCGCCCAGCGACACATCCAGAACCGCCGCGCTGATGCGCGTGCCGCTGGCGATATGCGCCATGGCTGAATTGCAGTCCATCGCGCTCAGCACTTCGCAATCGCGATCCTGCGCGGCATATTCCAGGTCGAGCAGGATGAGCGGCTCATCCTCAAGCAATAGCAGAGTGTGGTGGACGCTCATGGCATATCCCTGACGGGCACTTTCACTGTCGCGGTAAGGCCCGTTTCATCCCATTGGCGGGCAATCGATCCGCGGCCACCGGCGAGAAGACGGTCAACAATCGCTGTACCAGTGCCAGCAGTGATGGTTTGCGGATCGATCTGAGGGCCGCCTTGTTCGCGCCAGGTGATTGTCAGCATCGGCTCGTCTTTCACGAACCAATCGACGCTGACTTTCCCATCGTCTCGCAACCATGCGCCGTGTTTTGTCGCATTGGCCGCCAGTTCGTGGAGGATCAGGCCGACAACCGAAATAACAGTGAACGGCATGCGCACGCTGCTGCCTTTGAATGTCAGCCGGTCATCTTCGCGGCCATATGGCGACAGGACGGCCTGAATGGCCTCGCCAATGTCGATATTGCCGCTTGATGCTTCATCCAGTGTGGTTTCATACGCGCGGCCAAGCGCCTGAATGCGCGAATTGATTTCAGCCGCTTCGTCCTTCACGCCGCGCACCCTGCCTGTCACATTGACGATGCCTGAGATGACCGCGAACATGTTCTTCATCCGGTGCGACAATTCGCGCGCCATATCCTTGGCATGCTGTTCTTCGGCCCGCGCCGCGCGCACATCAGAGACATCCCACTGGCTGCCGAAGAAATAGACGAGCTTGCCTTCATCATTGTAGATCGGGCCAAGATGCAGCGCGTTCCAGAACGTGGTGCCGTTCTTGCGGTAGTTGAGCATCTCAACCACAACCACATCTTCATTCGCGATAGCATCACGGATGCGGGCAATGGGTTCAGGATCGGTTTCCGGTCCTTGCAAGAACCGGCAATTGCGGCCCAGAATTTCCTCTTCGGAATATCCGGTCAACCGGCGGAATGCACGGTTGGCAAAAACGATCGGTACATCTTTCGCGTATGGATCGCACAAACATATCGCCATGCGCGTTTGCGCCATGGCTTGTTCGAACAGAACCCCGGAAGAGCCTGAAAATTTGTTGTCTGCGCCGCCAGCCTTGAAGCGATCAGGGGCGTCGTCGAACCGCATCGACGCCTGACCAGTCAGGCGCCCGCGATCGCGTTCGTCATCAGTGTTCACGTTACCTGCTTTCCCGGCGATGACGCGGCGTAAATTAGGGGGTCACACGCGCTCGCCAGTTTGTATTTCGTTTCCTATGCAACGAGAAAACGAGAGGCGCGTTCCAAAATTTTTGCGCTGCGCAACGCCCAAAGAGCGCGGCCTACCTGCTTTTGAGTCTCTCCGAAAATTGCCGTAGAAAGCGAATCTCGCAGCAAAAGCCGCAGCTTATTCACATCCCTGCAGGCACCGTTTCGAACGCAGGTACATCGCCAATATCCAGCCAGTTTTGTTTGCTTTTGGTATAGCAATGGAATGCAGGATTAAGCGCCGACGTGTCATCCAAAGTGCCCGCTTTGATGAACATTATGCCATCGCCGCGATCAAGCCGGGTGAAAACAGGCGACCCGCATTCGGGGCAAAACTGCCGGTAAACAGGCGCGCCGCTGTCGCCTGTATCGTTGAAAGTCTTCAATTCGCCTTCGCATACGACCGCTGTTTCAGGAACGCCCACGATCACTGACAAAGCTGATCCGGCCTGTTTTTGGCAATTGATGCAATGGCACGCAACGCACACCACCGGATCAGCGCTGAGCGTGTAGCGCACCTGGCCGCACAGACAGCCTCCTGTTTGATCTGCCATGATATCCCTCTCCATTCATTATGCGCGCCGGTGATCGCTTCGTACGATCGCTTGAGCAACCATAGGCGCTCCCATCAGGCCAAGTCCTGTGGCACTTTTGTCAGGGTGCCACCTCTGCCCCCTCTGCCGCTTGGCGGTCAGTGTAGGCGCAGCCCAGCAATGTTTCATCGCCCAGCGCGACGGTTGCGGTGAAGGGATAGACCGCATCGCTCATCCCATCGCTGCATTCACCCGGCGTGACCGTGAGCACAAGCTTTTCGCCGCGAAATTCGCCCGAAAAGCCCAGCCCATTGTTTCCGGCAAACCGGGCCACATCGAACGCTTCTCCATCAAGGATTTCGGGGCTGGAATAGACAGCTTCGCCGCCTGTGATCGCGATCGACCAGAACGGTTCGGTGCCAATCGCGGTGATTTTTTCGTCCGTCGCAATTGCGCCAAAAGGCTGCGCGTCTCGCTCTATCCCATCGCTTGCGCCGCATGCGGCCAGGCCAAGAGTCATTGCTGCCAAAAACAATCCGCGCATCGTATATCTCCTGCTGGCATCATAGCGGGCACAGATCACCCACGCAAAAGGCGAGCCCTTTCTTCAAGAGCCCGCCCTTTTTTATGCGTCTGGTTTTTTGCGCAGCAATTATTGCGGCATCAAAACCGTATCGATCACATGCACCACGCCGTTTGACGCTTCGACATCAGTCGCAGTGATTGCCGCGCTGTTGCCTGCCGCATCGGTCAGCACGACGCCGCCATCAACAACAGTTGCAGTGAATGTGCCGCCGCCGACGGTGGTGACGGTGTAGCCTTCTTCGCCAGCCGCTGCGATTTCCGCAGTCAGCGCTTCGGATGTCACATTGCCTTCAACAACATGGTATTTCAGAATCGCGCCAAGTGTTTCTGTGTCGTCTGCAACCAGACCTTCGACCGTGCCTTCGGGCAGTTTACCGAATGCGTCATTGGTGGGGGCAAAGACGGTGAACGGACCGGTGCCAGAAAGTGTATCGACCAGATCAGCGGCCACAACGGCATCGACCAAAGTGGAGAAGTTTTCATCGCCTTGCGCAACTTCAACAATGGTGCCAGCGGCGGTCGCTTCTTCGGTCACGGCGGTTTCATCCGCTGCGGTTTCTTCGGCGGGTTCAGACGCGCAGGCCGCGATGGAAAGCGCCATGGCTGATGCGAGCGTCAGTTTGAAAATGTTCATAAAGTCTATCCTTTTAATAGGGAGATCAAACGAGGGCCGAGCTGCGAATAGGGATCGCAGTGCCCTTCACTACATACGAAGCCATATGCCGCGCGGATGTTCCGAAAAAGATAGGGCGCCGAGGGCTTTGCTCTGGAACCGGCGAGGCAATCCGCGGGTTTGAGCCCCATGATCTTTACCCCAACACGCACCGCCGGGCTTGCTCGCCTGTCCCAGTTTCTGCCCCATGCAGGCAAAGCCTATGAAAACACCCGCAATTACGATGACCCGGTCGCCGCCGATGGTTTGCGGGCCAATGTCTCGCAATTGTCGCCCTGGCTGCATGCAGGCCTATTAAGCGAGACAGAAGTGATTGACGCGGTTCTGGGCCAGCACAGCCCAAAACCGGCGGAGAAATTCATCGCAGAGGTGTTCTGGCGGGTCTATTTCAAAGGGTATCTTCAGCAGCGCCCCACCATCTGGCCAAGTTATTGCGAAGGGCGCGATGCGGCTTTCGCCCGCGTGCAAAGCAATGCGGGGGTGCAGACCGCTTACACTCAGGCGGTAGAGGCGCGCACCGGCATTGCCGCATTCGATCACTGGGCGCGCGAACTGGTGGAGACAGGATACCTCCACAATCATGCGCGCATGTGGTTTGCGAGCATCTGGATTTTTACCTTAAAACTGGATTGGCAATTGGGCGCGGACTTCTTTCTGCGGCATTTGATTGATGGCGATGCGGCGTCGAACACTTTGTCGTGGCGCTGGGTCGGCGGGCTGCACACCAAAGGCAAAACATACCTTGCCCGCCCCGACAATATCGCGCGTTACACGGCCAATCAGCCGGGCGGTCCTCTGAACGCAGATGGGCTCTGCGATGAAGCGGAGGCGCTGACCGAAGCCGAAGAACACAGCCGCCAGCCGATAACCTTTCCCGGTACGCCGCAGATTGATGGCCCGTTCGCTCTGCTGCTGCATGATGAAGCCGCGCATCACGCGCCGCTTAATCTGCCCGGCATTCCGGCCCTTGTCATTGGGGCTGCCCGGCCAGAGGCGCGCTCTCCCGGGGGCATTGGCGATGCCGCGCGCATTTTTGCAAGCGAGGCAGTCGCGGGCGGACTTGCAGAAGCGGGCGAGGCGTTTGGGTGCAAAACCGCGATGTGGGACAGCGATACAGCGCTCGGTGATATTATGCGCGGTGCAGGCATCACCCAGATTGTCACGCCGACCCTGCCGGCGGGCTGGTTGCGCGATGCGCTGCGCGATGATCTTGCCCCGTTTGCCGAAAGCGGCGATCTGCACATTATCACCCAGCCCCTTAACCGCGCGACATGGCCTTTGGCCAAAGCTGGATTTTTCGGTGTAAAGAAGAAATCCGAGAGCATTTTGGACGAGCTGGGCATCACGGGAAGCAGCGATCCGTTAACGCCCCGCTTACCGTGACGCTTTAGGATATTGGCAAAACATGCAGCTAACCTGTTAGCCGCAATGCAATATCCCGTTCGCCTTCAATCCATGCTGACATTCGATCAGCGCATCGACACGCTCGACGCGCTTGTGCGTGATTTTGCGCGGGTTGAAGAGATGAAAACGGGCACGATTTTCGCCGTTTCCGAACATAAGCCAGATCTGTTTGCGCAGCTTGAAAATGCCGAAGAGGCGTTGCGGTTAAGCTTCGAATTCTGCCTTGGCCCGCCGCCCAAAGAGACGCTGAAACAAGTGCTCAAATCGCCTGCCACAACGCAGCTTTGTCCCGATATCGCCGCGCAGGTGCAGCGAGCTGCCTGCCACATCCTGCTTGAGGTATGGCACGAAGAGGCGGATGAGGGAGATCTGCCGGGCGCAGGCACGGCTCAAGCTAGACCGCCATCAGAGCGCAGCCAGTTTCACCGCAGGCTTGACCTGCTTACCTTGATGAGCCGCATTCCCTTTGATCATACCCCCCATCAGCGGTCCATTGGGCGCAGTCCAACCGCCTGTTTGCAGGCGAGGATTTTGATGCCGCCGCCGCTCAGCCCATACCCGGCCCGCTGCATATTCACCCGGTCATCTTTGGCCCGAAACGTCAGGCGCTTGACCCTGAGCCTGCAACACGCGGCGTGCGCAGTTTTGGCGCGGTCCACTGGATCGGCGGCGAGGTTGTCGTTGAACCGGCCGAACAGGACTGGCGCGATAGCTATTCCGGCATCCTCGCCTTTATTGCGGCTAAGGCAGGATTAAACGAAGCGGACGGCGCCGGAGCATGGGCCGATGGAGAGGTCTTCGAACCCGAAGGGCAAGCGCAGCGCTACCGCGTCAAATCGCTTGAGGACGAAGGTGGTAAGGCCGCCGCTTTGTTCGAACTGGTCCCGCTTGATCCTGCCCCTCAGCCGAAGGCCGACAATGGCTCAGCGCCCGGTCCTGCCATCATCAGCGCGCCCGCTGACCCCGCCAATCATACTGCGTCCAGAATGCACCAGCGAAGGTCTAAACCGGTGTTCGGGCGCAAGCTCGTTTAGAAAGACGCGCATCGCGGCGCGCCTGCAGCAAAGGCCAATCCAAAACCCGCAGCCTAAGCCCACGCCGCGCGCTCTCGCCGCAAGCGTTCTTTGGCCCAGTCCCATTGCTGCCAAACCCGCCAGGCATAGCTGCGCACCCAATTTCGCCCCGGGAAAGGCCGGGCCGCATCAGGGCTCGCCCCGCGCGCGCGCAGTCTTGCATTGAACCGGCACGCCTCAGCAAACTGGATGCTCCACCGCGAATTCCACGAAAGCGCGAGCGAAACTGACATTTCCTCATGCACGCGCACCATATGCGGAGCAAAGGCCGGGGCATACAGCGCCTCACTCGGCGCTGGATCGCGCCGGTGTGCCAGCGGAGCCAGGCTATCATTCCATTCTAGAGTGCGAGCTGCGCTGCAACTTGCCGCATCCTCACACAGCGCGCGTTCAAACTCGACCGGGGCAATAACCGATTGTTCTGCATCAGGAAAGCTTGTCACACTGCGCGATCCTGACAGCTGAAAATGGATCGTAAAGGCTGGATCAAACCGCAAGGGGGTGGAGGTATGCGGCGCTGCGATAACCAGCGAAGCGGCAGGTTCGCGCATGGCTCCGGTTACCTTTGCGATCACCGGCTTTAACTCGCCCAAGACATCGCGCATCAGCAGGTCGTATCGCGGATCACGGTCAATGTCGCGCAGCTCAACCGAAGCGGTCCCGCGCTCCATCTGGGCAAGCAGTTCAGCCACACTCAAACCCGCTTTGCCTCCGCGTATCGCCACATGATGCGCCGGCAGGCGCGTCGCCAATTGCGCAATCGCCGCCGAACCCAGCAAAGGATGGCCCGATAG
Organism: Erythrobacter sp. JB1-15; assembly: GCF_057365035.1. Classification (NCBI taxonomy): domain Bacteria; kingdom Pseudomonadati; phylum Pseudomonadota; class Alphaproteobacteria; order Sphingomonadales; family Erythrobacteraceae; genus Erythrobacter; species Erythrobacter sp. JB1-15. Next base: position 1,771,281 of record NZ_CP200295.1, on the reverse strand, counting down.
ATGGTGACCAAACTGACACCAATTGGCGGGGTAGGCCGCCGCCATCTCCTCCTGCGCGGCATCGTACACCGCCGGAAACAGCTTCATCGCGGTGTCAGCCGATGCCGAATGCGCGGCAAAAGAGGCGTGATCGGAAATTGTCATGACCTGTCCGGCTTACCGCCATTGGGTTAACCGGGCATTCGCGGAAACACAGTTTTACAACCGAGGCAATTTCGCCAGACCATTTGCTCAATCAACCAAGCGTCAAAATTGCATGACACGCATTGTGTAGTGCATTCTTGTCATTCTGCATGATTTTTGCTTAAACCTCTCTTCAGTGTTCGAGTCTGTCACGGCAAAGCGGCACAGCGCCCCTCGCCTAACGCGGATCGTTCGCGCAAGACATGAGGGGAATTGACCATGGCTGATCCAACCCAAACCGCTGCTTCTGGCCGCCGCCGCAAGGACGCAGAAGAAGACACCATGTTCCAGACCGGGTGCCTCGTCGCCCTGATCGCAATCGGTGCCATCGCGGTGGCAGCTCTGGTTTCGGTCTGGGCCAATTCCACCATCCTCGCCGAAGATCCCGAAGCAGCCGTGAGCGCGCCAGCCGCCGCCTCACCTGAACCCGCACCGGCTCCCGAGGCCGCACCCGAACCGCAAACCGTGCCCGAAGGCGCTGGCATCACTGCAAGCGAACGCGATGGCCGCCCCATGCTGAGCGTCTATTTCGACAGCGGCGCCACCGATGTCACGCCCGATTTCGAAACCGTCTCCGCTGGCCTTCGCGGCTACCTTGACGCGAACCCGGATGCGACGCTCGCCATATCGGGCTTTAACGATCCCACCGGGAATGCCGAACTGAACGCTGAATTGTCCAAACAGCGCGCTGAAAACGTGCAGGCGCAGCTGGTTGCGCTTGGCATTGATGAAGCGCGCACTGAACTTGTCAAACCCGATGACACCACCAGCGAAGAGCTATCCAATGCCGAAGCGCGCCGGGTTGAGATCACGATTGTCGAATAGACACGCAGCCGAGTAACAGTTTGAGGTGGAGTAGGAAAACGCTTCTGTCACCACCTTGAACGCAGACTTACGCCGGCACGATCAGAGCACCTTGTCAGGGCGCGGGTCGTGCTTGTGCTTTTCCTCTTTACCCAGCACGCGTTCCAGCCGCTGCGCCATCGTATTGGCCGCGCGCCGGGCTGCTGTGTCGACATCGCTTGCATGTTCGGTGACGCCGATTGGTTTGCCGCCGCGCGGGCGCGCCTCGATCATGCAGGTTTTGTCATCTGCGCCGCCTTTGCGCCCGTTCTCATCGGTAACGTGCACTTCTAGCCGAGTGAGCCGATCTTCGAACCGCGCCATTTTGTCACGCATCATCGCCTCGATCCGCTCTGCCACATTTTCTGTGCCCATTACCGAACTGTCGGAGTTAAACTGAAACTGCATTGTCATAGCAAGGCTCTCCTTTGATGCTTTTTTGTACCATCCAATGTGGGAAGCCATGCGCAAAGGGGCAAGCACAATCGACCCCATTTCAGGTCCCAATCACCGCCGTTTTGACCCATTGGCGAAGTTGACAAAGGTGACACCGTGTCACCCACCCTTTTCGCGGGAAAAACCACGGAAATCCGCGCTTTCTTGAGCAAAAATCAAAGGTGACACTTATCCAACATGAAAACGCCTTTATTTCGCGTTGTCAGGCCGATCTTTCTTAGAGTTATTCCTGTTTTCCAGATATTTAACCGCCTCAATTTCGTCCGCCTCTCCATCCATTCGGCTTTCTTCGGCCCATGTTTCAGGGCCGCTTTCCAAACGATCGACCAATTGCCCAAACTCGGCATCGGAGTAATCGGTATCAAGCGTCCGCATCGCAATATTGGCCGGGCGAAACGCACCGCGCATCGCCAACAAAGCGACCGTCAGCCGTTCATCAAATTTGCGCGATGTGTGGACCAGCTCGCCTTTATAGAGATGCGGCACCTCCACCCCATTCATGGCCCGGTCCATCGCCAATTCGGCAAGCGCATCGAACTGGCATCGAAACGCTGCCGTCCATGCCATATCAAATGGCTCGCCCTTCATCCGGGCGCGCAGCCTGTAGGCCGATTGGCGGCTCATCCCGACACTGCGGGCGGCCTCGGTTACGCTGTGACACGCCGAAAGCGTGCGCAGAAATTCGGCTTGCTTTGCCAATGTCCATCCATCGCGGCGAATAGAGGTAACCGTGCGCGCGGTGTCGGATGCCAGTGAAGAGGAATGGGCGGAGATGCGCGTGGGCGCTGATTTGGAGTTGCTCATCGACGAGCATAAGCCACAATTTTGCAATGTAGGAAAGATTGACCGGGCGCGCTAAGGGGGCGTCATGCCTGACTTTGATGGCGCTTTATCGCCTGTAACCATCCTGATCGACGCCGATGCCTGCCCCGTCAAAGACGAGATCTACCGCGTCGCTGACCGGTACAAAGCCGAAGTGCGCGTTGTCAGCAATTCCCCGTTCCGTATCCCCGATAACCCGCGGGTTAAACGGGTGGTGGTCGGTGATGGCTTTGACGCGGCTGATGATTGGATTGCCGATAATGCGGATGCGCGCAGCGTCGTCATCACCGGCGACATCCCGCTAGCGGATCGCTGCCTGAAAGCGGGCGCGCGCGTGCTCAAGCATAATGGCGATGCTTTCACCCCCGCGAGCATAGGCGCAGCGCTTGCGACCCGCGCAATTATGGAAGACCTGCGGGCGGGAATGGACGGAATAGGCGGAGGCCCGCCGCCTTTTTCCAAGGCGGACAGGTCGCGGTTCTTGCAAAGCTTGGACCGGGTGATGGTGGCTATGGGGCGGGGTTAGCCTTTACCCGCCTGCTCCTAACCGCGCAGTAAACTGAATAGTTTTTCATACCATTTTTTTGGTGGTTGCGTATCATCGGGGCGGGCTATCGCCATTTGGCGTAGCGGTAATGGCTGGCCTTTTGGCCGTTTTAGAAGAGAATTGTGCAGAGCCGTATCAATATATCTCAGACCGAACTCCGATACTGCTGCTAGCTTTGATACTCCGTCTCTCTCCAACTCACGAATATTCGTGTGAGCCATCGCGTTTAAGTACAACAATCCACCCCACGGAAGGGCATCTGCGATTGTAGGGATGTATGCTACACGGTCGACAACATTCTTTCCCAAAGCGTCGACGAAGTTGCGAACTTGTTCGGGGGTCCTTGAATTGTTAAGATCATTTAGGGCCGTCTCGAACGGAATTATTGGACAGATTAAAGCAGTATCGTTGAAAGGCCGATCATTTCGTGGATCGATATCGCATTCGTGCGAGACAACATAAGCCACTCCGACCGCCACGGAAAATTCCTGCTCCGCGATGTTATAAATCGGGAAAGCAAGATTAGACGCGATCAGGCCTACTCCCCAGTCAAGGCCCTCCGTAGGTCCAAAGAAGCGCGAGAAATCAGAATGCGCGCCACGCAACCGTTCATCTGCATCTTCAATCCGCACGACTATCCGCGAGTGAGCGTTTTTCTGATCTCCACCGATTTCAGGAGCGCTTGACTCAGAACTTGATGCTCCTCGGCATCCATTCGATAGATTTTCGGTCCAATCAGTGAAATCGCTACATCGACGAATAACTCGTCTGATAGGAAACGGTCTTTGCCGGCCCGGGTGGGGTTCCGCTTCGTCAAAACCTCACGTGTCGGTGCAGTAAGGGTATCAATTTCATATGAAAGGGTCAGAGCTTGCGTCACTGCTTAACCTCCAACTCCGCAACGATATGGTCAGGCAGTAAAGCAAAGAATCGCTTATTCTTTTCATCACGCGCTGCCGCCAACCATGATCTTAGTTGATCAAGACTCCAATTCTCAAAACCGTCTCTCTTCAGCACAGTAATGTCGACAGCAAAAGTAGTCTCATCCGGCAATTTTCCAATCACATGTTTCGCGGAGGCAATACGGATATGCGACTCCAAAGATCTGTCATCATCAGAAGCGAATGAAATTGTCAGATCGCGAAGTTTTTGGCTACCGACACTGACTTCTATGTTCATATCATTTATGCTGGAAACAGCATGGCCATTTGAGGTCAAAGCATTTATGTACCTCAAACTGCATTTATCAAGAGAATTATAACCGTCTCTAGGAAAGATTTTCTGCAGCGAGTTCAGGCTAGAATTCAGAAACGTTGTCCACCCTGGATATGGAGCGACGCGGTGGATTGCTATCACACCGTAGCCGATCCGTAGAAAATGCTCGGCGCTTTCAGCTTGATACAACGCTTGATGCCAAAGGTTCGGGTCATTCTCTCGAGCTGAAATCGGGATATCCGCTTCAGGAAGTCGCTCAATTCTTAGTCCGAGGCTCGAAACCGCGGACAACATTTCACCCAGCGCAATCTCCGGCATCCCGGATGGATTGTACCGTAGCTCTAATACGCATTCCAAAATTGCATCTGGATCAATTTGATCAACAGACATTCAACACTCCTTCTGGCGGGCGCTGTGAACCACGAAGTTAGGTTCCATGGCAAGATAAGGCGTTAGCATAGCGCGATGAATTGTGCATTTATGAGTCTGAAGCGTGGGAAACCCCACAATTTACTCCTCCTCAGGCAAATACAGCCGCTGCCCCTTCTCCTTATGCACCCGGCTCATCTCCTCCATCCCCGCTTCCGCGCCCTCACCCGTCCCAGGAATGCGACAGCAGCTTTATCGTGACCTTCCCTGTCGCAACCAGCGTGCCCTTGCTATCCAGCATCGGTACTTCGGCCAAATACCCAGCGCTGCCTTTGCGTTCCAGGTCTGCCAGTAATCCTGCGATTTGCTCTTCGCTAAGTCGGTATTCGGCGGTCACATCGCTGGCAGCCATGCGGTGAAAGTCGACCGCAATGTCTTTTACGATGGGAAAGTGCTTCTCTGCATCCACAACAGAGATACCCGGATTGGCTGCGGTCGCTTCGGCCAGTACGGTGAAGGCGCCCATATACATCACATCAACGTGATTGGCATTGGGTCCAAGCGGCATAAGCGCTTTGGCATAGCCGCGCTCTAAAGCGAGATATTGCATCTCAGTGCGCTCCACAAAAGGCACGCGGTATTGATGATCTTGTGCTTTTGTCGCGGTCATGGCTTACTCCTCCTCTGGCAAATACAGCCGCTCCCCCTTCTCCTTATACACCCGGCTCATCTCCTCCATTCCCGCTTCCGCGCCTTCAACCGGCGCAGTCGCTGCAAGGAAGCTGTCCGCGCCCGCATTCTGCTTGGCGGCGAATTCGCGCACTTCCTGAGAAATCTTCATTGAGCAGAATTTCGGCCCGCACATGGAGCAGAAATGCGCCGTTTTCGCGCCTTCGGCTGGCAGGGTTTGGTCGTGGAATTCTTCGGCGGTTTCGGGGTCGAGGGAGAGGTTGAACTGGTCTCTCCAGCGGAATTCAAAGCGCGCTTTTGACAGCGCATCATCGCGCACTTTGGCGGCCGGGTGGCCTTTCGCCAAGTCTGCTGCGTGGGCGGCGAGTTTGTAGGTCACCACGCCCACTTTTACATCGTCACGGTCAGGCAGGCCGAGGTGCTCTTTGGGCGTCACGTAGCAGAGCATTGCGGTGCCGTACCAACCGATTTGTGCAGCGCCAATGCCGCTGGTGATGTGATCGTAACCGGGCGCGATATCGGTTACGAGGGGGCCAAGCGTGTAGAACGGCGCTTCGCCGCAGGCTTCGAGCTGCTTGTCCATATTCTCTTTGATCTTGTGCATGGGGACATGGCCCGGCCCTTCGATCATGACCTGAACATCGCGTTCCCAAGCGCGCTTGGTCAGCTCGCCCAGAGTGTAAAGCTCGGCAAATTGCGCTTCGTCATTGGCGTCCGCGATGGAGCCCGGGCGCAGGCCATCGCCGAGTGAATAGGCGATGTCATATGCGGCGCAGATCTCTGAGATGTCGTCGAAATGTTCGTAGAGGAAGCTTTCCTTGTGATGGGCAAGGCACCATTTCGCCATGATGCTGCCGCCGCGAGAGACAATGCCAGTGACGCGCTTCGCCGCCATCGGCACAAACGGCAGACGCACGCCTGCGTGAATGGTGAAATAATCGACGCCCTGTTCGGCTTGTTCGATAAGCGTGTCGCGGAAAATGTCCCAGGTGAGGTCTTCTGCGACCCCGCCGACTTTCTCAAGCGCTTGGTAAATCGGCACAGTGCCAACGGGGACAGCGGAATTGCGGATGATCCATTCGCGCGTGTCGTGAATGTTGCGGCCGGTGGACAGGTCCATGATCGTATCCGCGCCCCAGCGCGTGGCCCAGACCATCTTGTCAACCTCACTCGCCACGTCAGAGGCAACCGCGCTGTTCCCGATATTGGCGTTGATCTTGACGAGGAAATTGCGCCCGATCGCCATCGGCTCTGTTTCGGGGTGGTTGATATTGTTGGGGATGATGGCTCTGCCGCGCGCCACTTCTGAGCGGACAAATTCGGGCGTGATGACATCGGGAATTTCCGCGCCCCAGCTTTCGCCATCGCGCACGAAATCAGCCGCCAGTTCGCGGCCCAAGTTCTCACGCTCTGCGACATATTCCATTTCGGGCGTGATGATGCCTTTGCGGGCATAGTGCATCTGAGTGACGTTCTGCCCTGCTTTGGCGCGAAGCGGGCGTTTCACCACATTGGGAAACTGCGGAACCCCACCAGAACGGTCTGGCCCCAATTGCCCGTTATCTTCAGGCTTCACCTCGCGCCCGTCATATTGCTCAACATCGCCGCGCGCGCTGATCCAGTCAGAGCGAAGGCCGGCAAGCCCTGCATTGATATCAATGCTGACATTTTCATCGGTGTAGGGGCCGGATGTGTCATAGACCCGCACCGGCTCTTCGCCCGCTTCCAGATCAATCTCGCGCATGGCGACCTGAATACCGCTGCCCGTGCGCGCGCCGATATGAACCTTGCGGCTGCCACGAATGGGCCCAGTGGTTACGCCAATTTCTACAGGTGAATTGATATCGGCCATTTACGCTCTCCTAAAGACGGAGAGATCGCACAGCCGCTCCTTCAACACGCTCAGGACAGCCCGCTCCCTCCGCCTGTGTTAACAGGTTCAGGTTCAACGGGTCATGGGGCGCTACACCCACCTCTCAGCGCAAAGCAGCGCTCCCCGGGGATGGATTAAAGCTAGGCGCTTTAACCGTGCGCGTCCAGTGTTTGATGTTGTGTTTGATGCCGTGTTCGCAGCGCAGTCCGTGGGCGCTGTGTTTGTGGCGGGGGTCAGCTTATCGCAGGCGCTGTCAAAGCCATCGCAAAGCCAGCAGCGCAGCATGCCCCTGCCGCCACGCGAACAATAAAGGTAACGGTATCCCTGATTGCAAAATTCATAATCGTAAGCCCCCTGACCTGGCTTTGTCTCGGTAAATCTCGGCCCAGCCGTCTAACGCGGGCTGAGCAATGCCAAGGACAATAAAGCCTGGGCAGCCAATCGCCTTGGAAGAATGCGACAAATTGAGAGAGGGGATTAAACGAGCAAGAATGTGCCGGTCTTGCGGCGGACGGATCAGCCCTCGTCTGTTCGCAGCGTCATCAGGCACACGGCCAGCAGCACGGTCGCCAACACGCCTGATCCCCCTGCCAGCGGCAATTCGCCAAACACATCGCGGCCCGCAGCCATGGATGCGGCATTGGTGACAGCGGCAAACAGGCCAACGACCACGCTAAGCCCGCCAAGCGCTTTGCCGCCCGCGCTCAATGTCGCAAAGCCAAAGGCCATCAGCGCCATGGCCAGCAAAACCTTTGCCGCATTGTAGACCATGAACGAGAATGCCACGATAGCGCCTGCAACAGGCGCGAGCGCTTCCACTTCGCCTGCCGCTTCGAAAAATGGGCCGAACAACGTCAGCCCGACACCCACCTGCACCACGTTAAGGACGCTTGCAAAGGCGATTGCGGCAAAGCCCAGATGCACGCGCCCAGTTTGCGCCATGGCCGCGCCGGCAAAGGCTGTCATCAGCGTAAAGAGCACGCCTTCTGCGCCCCACAGCAATTGCCGGGGCACATCGACTTCGTTGATGTAAAGCACGGTGTAAACCGCCTGCGTCACTGCCGCGATCAGCAGCAGAATGGCGGTGATGCGCGTGTTGCGCGAAAGTGTGAATTCCATGTGTGTAGCCCCCAAAGGTATCGCATTCGCAGCAGGTTCGCACCCAGCGGCAAAAGGTTACAGGTGATTGGACATTATTTTTCGCCTTGCCAAGCTGCGGGAACCGGGCTGCGCCATCTGTGCGCGAAAAACCTGCTCTATAATGGCGCTATCGCTGCTGCCCTCTTGTGCCTAACCCCTGCTAATAAAGGTCTATTGGTATAGATCTATTGCGGGGAATATTTGGGCGAACGGCCCAATTAAGGGGCATGGTATGACACTAAAACTTTATGCGGCATTGGGCGTTTTGCTTTTAAATATGGCGGCGGTCACTTGGCCGCAGGCGGCGCGCGCGGATGATTGCTTGCTTGACCGCGACAATGATGGCGCGGTTGATCTGGGACCGACCGACAATGATGGCGCGGCCAATTCCAACGACGATGAAACGTCCACCGCATGCGGCATCAATGCGCAGGCAACGGGCGCTTTTTCGAGCGCGTTTGGCAGTTCGGCCAATGCTGAAGGGGACCGTTCCATCGCGGTTGGCAGGCTGGCGGATGCAACGGGTGTAAGCTCCAGCGCGCTGGGCCAACAGGCCGATGCCAGCGGCGCGTTCGCCGTGGCAGTGGGCGGCAATGCAACCGCCAGCCGCGAAGGGGCGATTGCCATTGGCAGAGCATCTTTTGCGACCGCTCATGGCGCAGTGGCTCTGGGCTGGAACACACAGGCCAGCGGCGTTGGCGCGGTTGCGATTGGCGGTGATGGCAATGATGCAGGCGATACAGGCGCGCTGGCGCTGGGGGCGGATTCCACCGCCCTTGGCGCAGACAGTCTGGCCAGCGCAATATTCGCCACCGCTTTGGGCGCGCAGGCACAGGCGACAGGGGTAGAAGCCATCGCGCTGGGTTCGCAATCGCGCGCAGAGGCAACTCGCTCCATCGCCATTGGGCACCAAACCCGCGCAAACGCCGATGGCGCTGCGGCTTTTGGTACAGGCGCAAGAGCAATGGGCGAAGACGCTTCTGCCCTTGGCACCGGAACCCAGGCGAGCGGATTGTCAAGCGCGGCGCTGGGCCGCAACGCTTTCGCCACGGCGGCCAGCGCAACGGCAGTTGGCAACACCGCAGGCGCAAGTGCAGGCCGCGCCACCGCCGTGGGACAGGACAGCCGCGCGGCAGGCAATCGCGCAACGGCTGTCGGGTTCGGCGCGCAGGCCGGGGAACGCGCAACTTCAGTGGGCGAAAATTCGCGCGCAAGCGGTTTTGCCAGCACCGCTATCGGATTTGAGGCTGAAGCTGCGAACACCCGCTCCACTGCCATCGGTGCAGGCGCAGAAACGAGCCGCAATGATCAAGTGGCGCTGGGCGGGGATGGCTCCAGCGTGCGGATCGGCGATATTGCTGCTTCAACAGCTGCACAGCAGGGTCCGGTGGATGTCGTCACGATTGACCAGAACGGCACTCTTGGCCGCCAGCAGGCCGCATCCGCCGCTTCGGTTGCCAATGTGCAGGTGTCGATGGATGCTCTCGCGCAAGTATCAGATGCTCAGTTCAGCGCGCTGGAAACCAGCGTTCGTGCAATCGGTGACCGGGTGGCAGGATTGGAATTTCAGCTGGAGGACATGGACCAGCGACTGTCCGGCGGGATCGCAGCGGCCATGGCATTGGGCGGTCAGATGATTGTGCCGGACAGCGCGGTCAGCTTCAGCCTCAATGCCTCCACCTACAGGGGCGAACAGGGCTTTGCCGGCTCCGTATCGGCCCGCCTTGCAGACAGGGTCTATATCTCCGCCGGCCTTGCAGGCTCCAGCGCGCCCGACAGCACAGGCGGGCGCGTGGGGGTGGCATTTGGGTTCTAAGAATTGTTGGGCGCTAACCCATATCTCCGAACAGAACAGTAAGCATCTAAATTGCTTCTGTTTTCTGTTGCCATCGGGCAAGTTTCGCCCAATACTGATCGCATCAGGGGAGCGGGGTTATAATTACTTTGGCACAGCGCTGATCAGGATCGCGCTTGGCTCTGTTCCTCTTGGAAAACTGCAAGGTTTAAGGGGAATTGCCATGAAGACGAAGCTGCTTGTCACCACCGCCATGATCGCCGGAAGCTTGGGCCTCGCGCTCACACCGCACAGCGCACAGGCCGAAGATTGCCTGCTCGACCGCGACGATGACGGGGTTGTCGATGAAGGATCAGACAATGATGGCGGGGCGGATTCGGCCAATATCAACACCTCGCTCGCCTGCGGGGTCGGATCAAGCACAACCGGCACGCGCGCGGTTGCATTGGGATCGGACAGCACAGCGGCGATCAACGCGGTTGCGCTTGGTTTTGGAGCGATTGCAGACGCCGATGCGCTGGCACTAGGGCGCAGTTCGGTCGCAGCGAGAGATGGCATTGCTCTTGGTTCGTTTGCGCAAGCCAATGGCCAAGGATCCATTGTGATTGGCAGTCCTACAAGGGGACCGGGCGCGGTTCCTGTGCAGGCTTTTGGTGTGGACTCCATCGTGATTGGCACCGGATCGCGGGTCTTTAGCAACAATGCAATCGCCATTGGCAGCGACGGAAACGGTGACGAGCTGGGTGCATTTGTCGCGACAGATGGCAGCATCGCGATTGGCGTGGACGCTGAAAACAACGGGTCTAATTCTGTCGTCATAGGGGCTCGGTCGAACACCAGCCGAGACAACGTTTTTGCAGTGGGATCTGACGGTGAAGAGCGCATCATAGCCAACGTCAATGATGGCGTTTTCGACACCGATGCGGTGAATGTGCGGCAACTCAATGCGGCACTTGGCACAATGAGCGGATTTGGAGGCGCGGTCATCAATTTTAGCGAAGGATCAGAGCCGACCGCAACCGGGTTCGGCTCTATCGCTATCGGAGAGCTTTCCTTTGCCGATGGGTCAGAAGCCACGACCATCGGCGCGATGTCCGGTGCCAATGGCGATATGACCACAGCTGTTGGCGCGATCACCAATGCAACAGGCTTTGGCGCAGCCGCTTTTGGCGGAGCAAATGCCAATGGCGAAAACAGCCTCGCGCTGGGTTCCGGCGCCAATGCCAGCCGCGAAACTGCAACCGCTGTGGGCGCGCAGGCCGTGGCATCCGCCCCGCGCGCGGTCGCCATCGGGTTCGGATCAGAAGCGACCGAGGCCAACACCGTCTCTGTCGGCGCATCGGGCGATTTCCGCCGGATCACCAATGTCGCAGAAGGCGTGAATGCCAATGACGCAGTGACGCTTTCCCAGCTTGAAGCAGCCGTGGGCGGCGGCGGCGCAAGCGGGGGTTTCCTGGACGTCAATTCAGACGGTGTCAGCCCTCAAGCTTTGGGTGATGAGGCCATTGCCATTGGCCCCGAAGCACGCGCGGAAGGGCAATTCTCGGTCGCTATCGGCGCAGACAGCGACGACTCCGGCAATGCAGGCACAATCGCGGAAGGTTTTGGCGCTTTGGCGCTTGGATCAGAGGCTCAGGTTATCCGTGCGGACAATTCAGTCGCGCTTGGATACGGATCACTCGCGGATCAGGACAATGTCGTCTCAATCGGGATTGCCGGCTCTGAACGCCGCATCATCCACGTCGCCGAAGGGTTCGAAGACACCGATGCCGTCAATGTCGCGCAGCTTAACACCGCGCTTGAAACAGTCGCTGGCGCATCACGATTTCTCGCTGCCACAGGGACACAGGGACCGGCAGGCTTTGTGGGCGAGGATTCCATTGCGCTGGGATCAGGAGCGGATGCCGATGCGCAATTGAGCATCGCAATCGGCACGCGCGCATCTGTGGGCCGCAATGATAGCGCGGTGGCAATCGGGGCGTTCGCAAATACCTTTGGCGAGCGCGCTGTCGCAATCGGCAACGAATCCGCTGCAGCGCAGGATTCGGTCTCCATTGGACAATCGGCTTTCACCAATGTCGCACGCGCCACCGCGATTGGTCAGGCGGCGTTTGTGAGCGCAGAGGGCGCAGTTGCAATCGGCCAGGATTCCGCCGCGCTGGAAGAGGACACCGTATCATTCGGGCGCCAGGGATCAGAGCGGCGGCTGGTCAATGTCGCTGATGGCACTGCAAACACCGATGCGGTCAATCTGGGACAACTCAACAACGCTATTGCCAATGTATCATCTGGCGGCAGCGCCTTTTGGCAATTCAACCGGGAACAAGCTCAACACCGGCTTCCGCCACGGGCACACAGTCTGTGGCATTGGGCGTCAATGCGAATGCCAGTGATGCAGACGCGCTTGCCGTTGGTGCGAACACGTCGGCAGCAGGCGCTGGCGCCGCCGCCTTTGGTGCAGGGGCCAATGCTGGCGCAGCCCAATCGCTCGCGCTTGGCAGCGGGGCAGCGGGCACGGGCGAAAACGCCTCGGCTGTCGGCACGGGCACGCAGGCCTCTGGCACATCCAGCGCCGCATTGGGCCGCAATGCCTTTGCCACCGCCGCCAGCGCAACTGCTGTGGGTAACACGGCAGGCGCAACCGCTGGCCGGGCGACGGCTGTGGGGCAAGACAGCCGCGCCACAGGCAGCCGCGCCACCGCGGTTGGATTTGGCACCAATGCCAGAAACCGCGCAACAGCCGTTGGCGAAGGGGCCGATGCGCGCGGAGGGTTCAGCACGGCGGTCGGCTTTGAAGCCGAAGCGTTCAACGCCCGCTCCACCGCGATTGGCGCAGGCGCAGCGACGACCGCTGACGATCAGGTCGCTTTGGGCGGTAGCGGTTCATCGGTGCGGATCGGCGATATCGCCGCCTCCACCGATGCACAGCAAGGCCCCGTCGATGTGGTTACCATTGATGAAAACGGCGTTCTGGGCCGCCAGCAGGCCGCGACCGCTGCCTCTGTTGCCAATGTGCGCGTGTCGATGAACGCCCTTGCCCAAGTGAACGAGGCGCAATTTGGCGCTTTGGAAGCGCGCGTGGGCGGTTTGGAAACCCGGATTGATGGCGCATTTGATCTGGCGCAAACGGTGGATGATGATGCCAAGCGCGGCATCGCGGCCATCGCAGCGCAAGCCGCCCCGCATTTCCCCAGTGAAGCCGGCAAAACCAGCTATGCCAGCAATGTCGCAACCTATCGCGGCGAAGTGGGCGTATCGCTTGGCCTGATGCACCGGTTTGAAGGCGATGTCGCGATCACCGCCGGGGTCACTTATGCAGGCGGCAATTCCACCGCCGTGCGCGCCGGGGTGGCGGGCGAGTTTTAAGCCGCGATGCAAAATTTACGTTGAGAAAAGGTAACGTTTCGAGTCATTTAAGGGTTTAGCCGGGAGCATATTTACTTAAGCCACTTTGAAAATTTCATGGATGATTTCGTGCAATTGCGGATCGCGAACAGCAATCAAGCAATGCGAGGTATCCATGAAATTTCCCACAGCAATCAAATGCTCGGCTTATGCAATCGCTGCCGGCTTGGCTTTCGCTCCTGGTGAGGATGTGAAAGCGCAAGCCTGCTTGCTCGATATCAATGCAGATGGCGTCATCACGGTGCTTGGCGATGGCACCGATGGCGCGTCGGTGGTCGGCGCGGCCACCTCAGTGCTTGCGTGCGGATCTGGCGCTATCGTTGATGGCGATGATGCGGTCGCCATTGGCTCCGATGCAGAAGCAAGCGGGGACGACACAACAGCGACCGGATCAAACGCAAAGGCAACAGGGCAAGACGCCGCCGCTTTTGGATCTTCTAGCGAAGCTGACGGTATTGGCGCACTCGCCGTGGGAACTGGCGCGGATGCGGTGGCCAATGGAGCAACCGCAATCGGCAATCTCGCCAATGCCGATGGGGTGAACGCCATCGCCGCAGGCAAATCGGCAGAGGCCACCGCTGCAGGCGCTGCGGCCATCGGCAATCTTGCAAGCGCGACAGGCATTGACGCCAGCGCGTTCGGCAAAGAAGCCTCCGCCGCAGCAGACGGAGCCACCGCGATTGGAAATCTCGCAAGTGCCGACGGAGTAAACGCCATCGCCGCAGGCAAATCCGCTGAAGCCACCGCTGCGGGCGCTGCCGCCATCGGCAATCTTGCCAGCGCGACAGGCATTGACGCCAGCGCATTCGGTAAAGAAGCCTCCGCCGCGGCAGACGGAGCGACCGCAATCGGCAATCTCGCAAATGCCGATGGGGTGAACGCCATCGCTGCAGGCAAATCGGCAGAGGCCACCGCTGCAGGCGCTGCGGCCATCGGCAATCTTGCCCGCGCGTTTGGTGCGGATTCAACGTCAGTGGGCACCGGGGCGCAAGCCACCGAGGAAGGCGCAGCCGCCTATGGCAGTTTCGCGTCAGCGACAGGCATTGATGCCAGCGCGCTCGGCAAAGAAGCCTCCGCTGCTGCAGACAGAGCAACCGCGATTGGCAATCTTGCAAATGCAACAGGGGTCAATTCATTTGCGGCAGGCGCGGATGCCAAGGCCTTTTCTGATGCGGCCACAGCAGTGGGCCATGATGCATCAGCCACTGGCATAGGCGCTGCTGCATTCGGCGACGCGGCAACAGCGTCAGGTGCATCATCCTTTGCCGCAGGAGCAAACGCGCAATCCTTGGCGGATAACGCGATTGCCATCGGTAGAGCATCGCAGGCCAATTCGATCGAAGCGATTGCTATCGGATATGAGGCGCAGACCAGCGGCATTACAGGCGCTGCGATTGGCAGAGGCGCGTCCAGCCAAGGCGCGTCATCGCTTGCCTTTGGCACATTCGCATCGGCAGCGCAGGATGAAGCGCTGGCCATAGGGGCCGGTGCCAATGCAGCTTCACAAAGAGCGATTGCGCTGGGATCTGCCAGCAATGCGGCAGGCATATCGTCGATCGCGATTGGCGGCGATGGCGGGGATGCTGACAGCCTGGGCGCGCAAGCCCTGGCAGATGGCGCAGCCGCATTCGGAGTGGATGCGTTTGCCAGCATGACCAATTCACTTGCAATGGGCGCAAGAGCGCAAGGCACGGGCGAGAACGCCTCAGCCCTTGGCGCAGGTTCACGGGCAACGGGCTTTTCCAGCGCGGCAATGGGCCGCAATGCCTTTGCCACCGCTGCCAGCGCAACGGCGGTCGGCAATACCGCGGGCGCCACTGCAGGCCGGGCGACGGCTGTGGGACAGCTCAGCCGCGCAACCGGATCACGCGCAACCGCGGTGGGGTTCGGCGCGAATGCTGGAGAACGCGCGACGGCATTGGGTGAGAACACAGAGGCCAGCGGCAGTTTCAGCACGGCAATTGGCGTTGATGCGGTCGCTTCGCACAGACAAGCAACAGCCATCGGCCAAGGTGCGGCGACCACTGCGGACAAGCAAGTGACGCTGGGCGGCGCCGGATCATCGGTCCGGCTGGGCGATATCACCGCATCCACCGCCGCGCAGGAAGGCCCCGTCGATGTTGTGACGATAGATGCAAACGGCACTTTGGGTCGCCAGCAGGCCGCGACCGCTGCCTCTGTCGCCAATATGCGCGTGTCGATGAATGCTCTGGCAATGGTTTCCGATGCGCAATTTGGCGCGCTTGAGGCTCGCGTGGGCGGGCTGGAAACGCGGATTGATGGCGCGTTTGATCTGGCGCAGACGGTCGATGATGATGCAAAACGCGGGATTGCCGCCATTGCAGCGCAAGCCGCGCCGCACTTCCCCAGTGAAGCGGGCAAAACCAGCTATGCCAGCAATATCGCGGCCTATCGCGGCGAAGTGGGCGTATCGCTTGGCCTGATGCACCGGTTTGAAGGCGATGTCGCGATCACCGCCGGGGTCACTTATGCAGGCGGCAATTCCACCGCCGTGCGCGCCGGGGTGGCGGGCGAGTTTTAAGCCGCCCCAACAAACCCTTGCGATATCATTCGATGACGCGGCCGCGTACCATGGTAAATTCAACATTTTCCAGCGTGGTCACGTCATCGAGCGGGTTGCCCTGTACCGCGATCAGATCAGCGGAAAAACCCGGCGCAATCCGGCCCAATTCGCTTTCCATACCCAGAATTCGGGCCGCGCCGGTGGTGGCGCTGGCCAAAGCTTCGCGGTTTGACATTCCGCCTTTTACGAGCAGCGCAAATTCGCCCGCATTCTCCCCATGCGCAAACACGCCTGCATCGGTGCCAAAGGCGATGTTCACCCCGTATTCGCGAGCGCGCGGGACAATCGTATCGGCGATCTCGCTGAC
Organism: Erythrobacter sp. JB1-15; assembly: GCF_057365035.1. Lineage (NCBI taxonomy): Bacteria > Pseudomonadati > Pseudomonadota > Alphaproteobacteria > Sphingomonadales > Erythrobacteraceae > Erythrobacter > Erythrobacter sp. JB1-15. The sequence goes on along the minus strand of NZ_CP200295.1, from coordinate 1,755,052 downwards.
GGCGCGGATTTTCTCCTCAACCACAGGGGTGTAAAAGCCAGTGCCCAGCTTCTCTTTAATGCCCGCAAAGGCCATCAGAGTCGGGATGAGAGTGGTGCCGCTTTCCTTCATCGCGCGCGCTGCATCCTCGTCCATATAGGTGCCGTGTTCGATGGTGTGGACGCCCGCTTTGGCCGCTGCCTCAATCCCGCGCGCGCCATGCGCGTGAGCGGCGACTTTCAGGCCCAGCAATTCCGCCGTCTCAACAATCGCGCGCATTTCTTCGGCGGTAAAATGCTCTTCGAGCCCGCGCCCCTGCTGGCTCAAAACGCCGCCTGTGGCGGTGATCTTGATCAGGTCCGCGCCGTATTTCGACGCAGTGCGCACTTTTTCAGAACATTCCACAGCCCCCGTACAGGTAAAGCCGGATGTCAGCACATCATCGACATGTTTGTGAAAGCCGTTCACATCGCCGTGCCCGCCGACAATGCTGATTGTGCGCGCTGATGTCACAATGCGCGGACCGGGCACCAGCCCCTGAGCCGTGGCCGTGCGCAGGCTTTGTGTGACCTGATCGGTGCGCGAGCCCAGATCGCGAACCGTGGTAAAACCTGCAAGCGCGGTGAGGCGCGCATTCTTGGCCGCGATCAACGTGTAATATTCCGGCGGCGTGGTCGCCGCGCGCCAAAATTCGCCCGATGGATCGCCGGATAAATGCGTGTGCAGATCGATAAGACCGGGCAAAACGGTCTTGTCCGACAGATCGATCATGCGCGAGACTTCTTCCTCAAGCGCGTCTTGAGTGGCCACATCCACCCTCAACACATTGGTGATGACGCCGTCCTTGATGACAATCGTCGCAGGCCCCGTGGGGTCGCTGCTGGCATCAACAATAACATTGCCCGCGCGCACCAGGATCGTCTCCGCTGAAACAGGCGCGCTGACCAACGCGGCAAGGCTGATGCATCCGGCGGCCAGTTTATGAAGCAAGCCCATTGTTTTTCTCTCCCGTTATTTCAGCCGCTTGATGCGCGCGTGCGAAAACGATGGCAAGGCTTTGGCTTGCCGATAAGACGATTTTAGCACATACACATCGCACGGAGCCTCGCCAAAATAGGCGTTTTAACAAAGCGATAGGACAATCTCATGCGGAGTTTATTGAGCGCATTTCTGGCATGTATGCTGGCTTTTGCGCCGCAGATGCTGGTTGCGCAAAATGCCGATGAACAAGACGGATTTTCGCAGCTTGCCTTCGCCGTGGCTTCAGATGATATCGCAAAATCGCGGTTTGAACGTGAAATGGAAATCGGCTTTGTCGCGGTGCTTAGACAGGATGCTGACGTCATGCAGCTGGAACGCGACTGCCCTGGTTTTGTTGACGGGTATACCGCTGCTGTCAGACCGATAATGTACCGCTTCCACATGTCAGACAATGATTGGTATCGCGGCAAATTGGAGGGATTGTTCAAACAGAATGTGTCGGAGGAAGAGGCGGCAGGGGCAGCCCGGTTTTTTGGCTCTGAACTGGGGCAACGCTTTCTTGCCACAGCCATCGCCAGCCAAAGCGCAGACAACACAATTGCCGAAGTCCTTGAAGCAGAAGACGACAATCTGACGATTTCAGCGGAAGCCTACAATGCTGACAAGCAGGAAGGCGTGAAGCGCTTTCTCAAGGCGTTTGATGCGGATGAAACCCGCAGGTTGGTCACGATATTTGCACAGGCAAGCTGGTTCCCCGCATTCAAAACTTTGGAGCCCAATATAAACGCGCTCGGCCTTGAACTGGTCAATCGGGACTACACAGACGAACAAAATGCCGAATTTGATGCCGCTTCAGAAGCATTCATTTCGGCGCATCTTGATGCGTGCGAAGCGGGGGAATGACCTAAAACGTATACGCAACGCCCACACCGACGATGAACTGATCGGCATCCCCGCGAATATTTGTGAACGGTGTGTCTGCACCATCGCCCAAAAGGCGCGAATACCCGCCAATCGCATAGATGCTGAAACCGCCATTCAATGCGTTGCCATCCAGATCGCGAGTGAAGATTGCCGTGGCGCTGGCTGAGTTTAACCCGCCATCCGCGCCGAACACCGGAAGGCCGCTCAGCGCGCTGTCAGCCGGGCTGACATTGTAATAATATTCGGCGAAATCATCGTCCACAAATTGCAGGCCCAGGCTCACATTCAGCAGCGCGCTGCGCGAGACAGGGGTCAGATATCCAACGCTCGGCTCAACCAGCATCCCGCCATGCGCGCCGGCCACATCCCAGCGGATCTGAGTGTTGAACGAAACGGAATCGCGTTTGTGCAGCACGCCGGGTATGCTGACCCCGCCGGTCAGGCCAACCTCGACCGCCAGATCCAGATCTTCCAATTGTTCCACCACATCATCGCGGACCTGCGCGGCCCGGTCATTGCGGATGCGAAATGCGGGGCCGAAATTGAACTCAACATCGCGCCCCGACCCGATGGCCGGGCCGGGTGACAGCAGATCAAGCGCAAGGCCCGGACCATTGGGGCGCAGGCCAACGCCGCCCACACGGCCAACGATCAAAGGCAGCGGAAAGACATTGTAATCATCAGAGCCGGAATAGCTGGGCACCAGACCCACACCGATGCCGATGGTGACCCAGTTGTCATCAAACACGGGCTTGATCCGGGGCGGCTGCCGGGTCTGGGGCGAAACATCCGCTTTTGGGTCCGCTTCCTCCTGCCCGGACACCTCCGCCTCCATTTCAGCCCCATCCTTAGCGAGCTCCTCCTCAGCCAGTGCCTCCTTAGCTAGGGCAGGCGCATTCAGCGCGAATGCGGCGAGGAAAGCGGCGCTAATGCGCGAAAGGCGCAATTTTTCGGATGGCAGAATGGACAAGAGCACGGAGGGGAGAGACCTTTTTGCAAGAAACATAAGCGACAACAAACAGATGCAAGCACGCCGCTCGCCGCCTCCCGTTCCAATGAGCGGGCGCGTGCGAAGTTCCAATTGGGCAACACGTATTCGCGGCTTAACCGCGCCGCCCGCGCCGACATTGCCCGACGCGGCCCATGCGCCTAGGGCGTTGAAACAGATGAACGACTCAGTTTCAGATGCGGGCGCACAGATAGGCAGCGACGTCGCAATTGTTGGCGGCGGGCTTGCTGGCGGGCTGCTGGCGCTTGCATTGCACCAGCGCGCGCCAGATGTGCGGTTTGTGCTGCTGGATGCAGGCAAAACGCTGGGCGGCAATCACCGCTGGAGCTGGTTTACAAGCGATCTCGATAAGGCCGCGACCGATCTTTTATCCGCCTTCCCCCAAAATGCGTGGGATGATGGCTATGAGATACACTTCCCCCGCTATGGCCGCGAATTGCCCACCGGATACCGTTCCATGGCGAGCGAGGATTTCCACACAGTCCTAATGGCGACCCTGCCGGAAGGTTCGGTGCGCCTTGGCACCCGCGCGCGCGGGCTGGACGCTGATGGCGTCACCTTGGAGGATGGCTCCAAAATCGCAGCAAAGCGCGTGATTGATTGCCGCACCTTCACGCCGAGCGAAAACCTCGCAGGCGGATGGCAGGTCTTCCTTGGCCAGCATATCCGCACCGATAAACCCCACGGCCTCACCCGCCCTGTCATCATGGATGCCACCGTCGATCAGGTCGCACCTTACGGCAATGGGGCGGCCTACAGGTTCGTTTATGTCCTGCCTTTGGCGCAGGATGAGGTGTTTATCGAAGACACCTATTACGCCGATCACCCCAGGATGGACCGCGATCAGCTGTGGTCGCGCACGCAAAGCTATGCCCATGCAAAGGGGCTTCACGGCGAGGTTATCGGGCACGAAGCCGGAATTCTGCCTGTTGTATCCGGCGGCAATTTCGATGCGGTGCTGGATGAATTGCGCATTCCCGGCGTTGCCATTGCCGGATCGCGCGGCGGGTTTTCGCACCCCCTCACCAGCTACACCTTGCCATTTGCAGCCGATAACGCGCTCGCCATAGCTGGCCTTCTGGCCCGCGCGCCGCAGACGAGCAGCGCTGATCTGGCGCAGTTTTGCGAAGACCGCGCCCGCGCGCATTGGCAGGAAATGGCGTTTTACCGGATGCTGGTGCGCATGCTGTTCGAAGCGGCAGACCCCGCCCAGCGCGTGGTGGTGCTGCAACGCTTTTACGGCCTGTCAGGCCCTCTGGTGGAACGCTTTTATGCCGGCGACAGCTCGTTAAGAGACAAGCTGCGCATCCTCTCAGGCAAGCCGCCCGTAACTATACCCCGAGCGATGAAAGCCTTTTTCTCGCGCGGAATTCCACTCAGCACGGAGAAACCTGCATGAACGCAGATGCCAAACTCAACCTTGCCCCGGCACAACCAGGCGGCAAAGGGATCAATCCCGACATGGCGAAGAAATATGCAGGCAAATCGGCATGTGTAATCGGCGCCGGTTTTGGCGGGATGGCGCTGGCGATCCGGCTGCAATCACACGGCATCGCGACAACCGTCGTCGAAGCGCGCGACAAGCCGGGCGGGCGCGCATATTTCTGGGAAAAAGACGGCTTCACCTTCGATGCAGGCCCCACGGTGGTCACCGATCCGCCTTGCCTTGAAGAGCTGTGGGAATTGACCGGCCACGACATCGCCGAAGATGTTGAGCTGATGAAGGTTATGCCGTTCTACCGCCTCAACTGGCCCGATGGCACCAATTTCAATTATTCGAACGACGAAGACGAACTGAACGCCGAGATTGCCAAGCTGAACCCGGATGATGTCGTGGGTTACCAGCGCTTCCTCGAATATTCGGCGCGCGTTTATGAGGAAGGCTATCTGAAACTTGGCACCAAGCCGTTCCTCGATTTCAAAACCATGTTGAAAGCGGCCCCTGCTCTGGTGAAGGAGCAAGCGTGGCGCAGCGTCTATTCGATGGTCTCCAGCTATATCAAGCATCCCAAACTGCGCGAGGCGTTCAGTTTCCATTCGCTGCTGGTGGGCGGCAATCCGATGAAGACATCGAGCATTTACGCGCTCATTCACAAGCTGGAAAAAGACGGCGGCGTGTGGTGGGCGCGCGGCGGGACCAACCGCTTGATCGCAGGCATGGTTCGCCATTTTGAACGGCTCGGCGGGACAATGCGCATGGGCGATCCGGTGGTGCAGGTCCACACATTGGGCACGCGCGCGGATGAGGTTGAGACGAAATCGGGCTGGAAACAGCGTTTTGACGCGGTCGCGTCCAATGGCGATATCATGCATTCTTACAAGGACTTGCTGTCAGATTCCCAGCGCGGCCAGAAAATGGCGAAGAGCTTGAATAAGAAGAGCTTTTCACCCTCTTTGTTCGTCGTCCACTTTGGGCTTGAGGGAACATGGCCCGGCATTGCGCATCACATGATCCTGTTTGCTGAGCGGTATAAGGGTCTGCTTGACGACATCTTTTCAAACGGCGTCCTGCCTGAAGATTTCGCGATCTATCTGCACCACCCAACCGTCACCGATCCCAGCATGGCGCCCAAGGGCAAGAGCACGTTCTACGCGCTCGTCCCCGTAGCTCACATGGGCAAGATGCCGGTGGATTGGGATGAGGTTGGACCCAAGCTTGAGAAAATGGTCCTCGATGAAATCGGCCGCCGCCTGATCCCGGACATTCATGACCGGATCGTGACCAAGTTCTCTTACGCGCCCAAGGATTTCCAGCAGGATCTCTCCGCCCATATGGGCAGCGCGTTCAGCCTAGAGCCGCTCTTGTGGCAAAGCGCATACCTGCGCGGCCACAACCGCGACGATGTCATCGAAAACTTCTACCTCGTTGGCGCAGGTACGCATCCGGGTGCAGGCATTCCGGGCGTTGTCGGCAGCGGCAAAGCGACGGCTGGCATTATGCTGGAAGATTTGAAGGTGAAGGCGACTGCATGAGCCTTGTCGACACCGTGAATGAAAGCTGGGGTTGGGCTGGCTTCACCGCGCAGAAAATTCGCGCGCAAAGCCCGATGGGCCACTTACTAATTTCTGATGCTGACAACCAATTCTACTACCTTGATCCTGATGGGATGAGCATAATTGCTCTGGGTGACCAAGATGCGGCGCAAGCGCACCTAGATACGAACGAAGCCAGAGAGCTTTGGTTCGGCGGTGAGCTGATCGCTAAAGGTCTGGAATTGTTAGGTGAACCCGAAGAAGGTTCAGTCATTACGCTCAAGCCGCTTTCGCTGCTGCAAGGTGACTATGCGCCTGAGAACCTTTGCATTCTCCCACTGGAAGAACTTATTCGATTTACTGGTGAAAGCGCACAACAATTGAAAGACCTGCCCGAGGGCTCACAATTCAGAGTTGAGGTCACCGACTGAAATGAAACGTCTCGCTGTTTACTGCGGCTCTGCCACGCCTGAAGACGCGCGCTATATAGCGCTTGCCAGCGAAGTTGGCGCTACACTTGCGCAGCGCGGCATTGGCGTTGTCTATGGTGGCGGCAGGCTTGGTCTGATGGGTGCGGTCGCCAATGGCGCTGCCGAAGCGGGCGGCGAGGTTATCGGGGTCATCCCCGAGGCGCTCGTCAATTCCGAGGTTGCCAATCACAATTGCGATGAGCTTATCACCGTGTCCGGCATGCATGAGCGCAAACAAAAATTCACCGATCTGTCCGACGGCTTCGTAACTCTGCCCGGCGGCGTGGGCACCATGGACGAATTGTGGGAAGCGATGAGCTGGGCGCAGCTTGGCTATCATTCGGACCCTGTGGGGCTGCTCAACGCGTTCGGGTTTTACGATGATTTGATCGCGTTCAACGCGAAAATGGCCGAGATCGGCTTTGTTCGCCCTGCGCATCAAGGCATTCTTGTGGCGGCGGATACAATTGCGGATCTGCTGGATAAGATGGCGGCGTATCAGCCGCACACGCCCATCTTTCAGATGAAGGCGGATGATTTGTGATGCCTCCCAATCGCGAGATCCCCGCAAATAGCTCAATGACCTCCCCCGAAACCCGCGCAGCTCTCGTCGAACATTCGCGCCTTGCGATCAAACAAGGCTCGCAGAGTTTCTCCGCCGCCTCGCAATTGTTCGACAGCGAAACGCGAGAGCGCGCTTGGCTGCTTTATGCGTGGTGCCGCCGGTGTGATGACATTGCCGACAATCAGGTGATGGGCGGCGAACTTGGCGATCAATCCGATTTGGACAGCCGCTTGGCGCTAATCCGCAAACTGACGGCCAAAGCGTTTGAAGGCAAACCCACAGGCGATCCTGCCTTTGACGCTTTCGGCATTGTCGCGCGCGAAGTGGGCCTCACCCCGCAAATGGCCGAAGATGTCATTGCCGGGTTTGCTCTTGATGCCGAAGATTGGCGCCCGCGCACCGAAGCCGACATGATGCGCTATTGCTACCACGTGGCGGGCGCGGTCGGTGTGATGATGGCGGTGGTGATGGGCGTGGACCCCGCTGATAGCGACACGCTGGACCGCGCGAATGATTTGGGGCTGGCCTTTCAGCTGTCAAACATCGCGCGCGATATCGTCGAAGATGATGCGGCAGGGCGCTGTTATCTGCCGGTCGAATGGCTGGTCGAACAGGATATCGAGCCGGGCCAGCACACCAAGCCCCACCACCGCGAAGAGCTGGCAGAAATGGCCGCGCGTCTGGTCGCTCTGGTTGAAAAACACGAAGCCGCCGCCCGCGTGGGTGCAGAACGCCTGCCATTTCGCAGCCGCTGGGCTGTCCTTTCAGCGGCGCGCATCTACGGCGCAATCGGGCGCAAAGTCCGCGCGCGCGGGACCGAGGCGTGGAACAGCCGCACCTATGTGCCGCGCGCAGAGAAAGCTTTGTACGGCGTGCGCGCATTCTTTTCGGCAGTGATCAACCGCGAGAAACACCCTGATGGCCCGATCACCTGGGGCATCGCGGATTTTCGGCCAGCCTAGCCACTACCCTAACCGTCACCCCGGCGAAGGCCGGGGTCCAGACAACGGAGGTCTTGATCGCCGACGCCAACTGGATTCCGACCTTCGCCGGGATGACAAAAATCGAGACTGGATTGCTTCGCCTTCGGCTCGCAATGACGAACACTTTCGGTTAGCTAGTGTCCATGATTAAACACGCCCTAGCCGCAACAGCGCTCGCGCTCATCGCCGCACCCCTCGCCGCTGAAGAAACCGCCGAGGCGCCAGTCACCGCCGAGGCGCACGTCACCGCCGCCGTGGACGCCTTTTTCGAGGCCCTTCGCAGTCCCGACAAAACCGCCCTTGCCGACACCATGGCGCAAGAAAGCGTCATCTTCGTCCATGATCGCCGCGATCCCGACGATCCCAAAATCCGCATTGTGGCTGCTGGTGAGCACCTTAAAGGCTGGGAGCAAACGCCTCCGGGCACGGACGAATATATGAGCTACACTCAGGTTCAGATCGACGGCACCATGGCGCATGTGTGGGGGCCGTATGTGTTCCTCGTGAACGACACCCCCACCCATTGCGGGATCAATTCGATGAGCCTTGCCAAGTTTCCCGAAAAGGGCTGGAAAGTGACCAACACAAGCTTCACCATGACTTCGCTCGATGAATGCGAGGCACTTGGTGCGCCCATGCCTCAAACTGTCGAATAACGCACCATGACGTGGGAAAAAGAACTCGAAGAGCTGCGCGCGCGTGAGGCGATGGCGGAGCAAATGGGCGGCGCGGATAAAGTCGCGCGGCAGCACTCTCGCGGCAAAATGGATGCGCGCGCAAGGCTGGCGGCGATCTGCGATCCCGGTTCTTTTCGCGAAATTGGCAAGATTGCGGGCGCGGCGCGCTATGATGACAAGGGGGATTTAACCGGCGTCACCCCTGCCCCGTTCCTGTTTGGCAAGGCCACTGTCCATGGCCGCCCGGTTGTCGCCACAGCCGATGATTTCACCATTCGCGGAGGCGCGGCGGACGCTGGCATAGCGCGCAAGATGGTGCAGGCTGAACAAATGGCGCATGAACTGCGCCTGCCGATTATCAAGATGATTGATGGCACGGGCGGCGGCGGCTCTGTCAAAACGCTGGAGCAAATCGGCGCGACCTATATCCCCGCCGTGCCCGGCTGGGGCGAGACGGTGCGCAATCTCGACACTGTCCCCGTGGTGGCTCTGGCGCTCGGTCCGACGGCAGGATTGGGCGCGGCAAGGCTGGTGGCAAGCCATTATTCGGTGATGGTGCGCGGGCTTTCCCAAGTCTTCGCCGCTGGCCCTGCAGTCGTGGCTGCCATGGACGGCGATGAAGGAACCGACCCGCGCGACAAGGAAGCGCTGGGCGGCGCGGATATACACACCCGCAACGGCGTTTGTGATGATGAAGTAGCATCAGAGGCTGAGGCATTTGCGCGCGCGCGCCATTTCCTCAGCTTTATGCCAGAGCATGCAGGGCAACTCGCCCGGCGGGCAGAATGCACCGACCCGGTGGACCGGCGCGAGGAAGCCTTGCTCAGCCTTGTCCCGCATGAGGCCAATCAGGTCTATTCCATGCGCCGCGCGATGGAGATGATCCTCGATAAAGGCACCGTGTTTGAAATCGGCAAAAACTGGGGCCGCGCGGCGATTACTGCGCTGGCCCGCCTTGATGGCTATCCTGTCGCAGTGGTTGCGAGCGATCCAACCTTCCTCGGCGGATCGTGGGAAGCGAAAACCAGCGAAAAAGTAGAACGCTTCGTCAAACTCGCCGACCAGTTTCGCCTGCCCATCGTCCACCTCGTTGACAATCCCGGCTTTATGATCGGGCGCGAGGCGGAAATGGCGGGCACGATCCGGTACGGCGTTCAGGCCATGAATGCGATTTACAAGGCCACCGTGCCGCTTGCCAGCATCGTGATGCGCCGCGCTTACGGCATTGCAGGCAGCGCGATGAGCAATGCCGAGCGGTATCAGTACCGCTTCTGCTGGCCATCGGGCGATTGGGGCAGCCTGCCCATCGCGGGCGGATTGGAAGTTGCTTACAAATCGGAACTCGAAGCCGCCGAAGACCCGGAAGCTGAACTCGAAGCCATCAAAGCACGTCTGGCGAAAGTCACATCGCCGTTCCGATCAGCCGAACGCTACAATGTCGAGGACATTATCGACCCGCGCGATACGCGGCCTTTATTGTGCGAATTTGCAGAGCTGGCTTGGCGTAAGCTGGAGAGTGAGAGGTAGGAACGGCCCAAGGCCGCAAGGGCGACCGCCCGCCCGCAGGTGCCCGTAGCGCAGCGAAGGAAAAGCGCCGAGGATGCGCGCCCGGATGGGGGCGCACAAACAATAACCCTCAGATATTCTTCATCTTTGTTGGCCCGGCAATCCGATCCGGCGGGCCAAACAATTTGCCTTTCTCGCTGAACAGCACCAGCAGCAAGCAGACAATCCCGCTTGCCAGCAAAGCAATCGCCAGCGGGCGCGCGGTGCCATCGAACGCCTGGCCGATTACCGCGCCGATCACCGCCGCAATGGTCATGCGAACAAAGCCATGCGCAGAACTTGCTGCGCCGGCGATGGAGAAAAACGGGTTCATCGCAATCGCGCCAAAATTGCTCCCGATAAAACCAAGCAGCATCATGTTGATCGCCATCAGCGGCACAAATTCATACAGGCTTTCATTGGGTTGAAACGCGAACCAGACCTGCACAGAGCTTACCGCGATAAAGGCAAACAGCGCCGTGTGGCTGACCCGGCGCGCGCCAAAGCGTTCGACGATGCGCGAATTTGACCAGCTCGCCACTGCCATCGACCCTGCGCAAATACCGAACACAACAGGGAATTGATCGCCTGCGTCAAATGCCTCTGTGATCAATTGCTGGGCTGAATTGATAAAACCAAACAAGGCGCCAAACACCAATGTGCTGCCGAAAACATAGCCGACCACGCTTGGCACGCTTAACGCTTTGCCCATATTGCGCGCGATCACCGGGGTTTCGATGGGCTGGCGGTTTTCTTCTGAAAGGCTTTCGGGCAGGCGGAAATACACCCATGCGCCGATTAGAATTCCTTGCAGGGCCATCGCGGCAAAGATCGCGCGCCAATCGGCGACCAGCAAGATCAATTCGCCAATGCTGGGCGCGATGGCGGGAACCATCAGAAAGATGACGAAAATCAGGCTCATCATCTTGGCCATTTTATCCCCGCCCACCCGGTCGCGGATGATCGCAGGCGGCAGCGCGACAATGCCTGCACCAAAGAAACCTTGAACCGCGCGAATGCCGATCAGCATTTCAAACGAGGTTGCAAAAGCGCTGAGCAGCGACAGCGAAATATGCACCGCAATCGCGCCGAGCAGGATCGGGCGGCGGCCAAAGCGGTCCGCCAATGCGCCGGGCACCAGCGCGCCAATCCCGGCGGTAAGCAGGTAAATGCCGATCACATATTGCCGGTCATTGCCTCCAACATTCAGATCGAGCGCCATTTCATCCAATGCAGGCAGCATCGCATCAATACCGAAGGCCTGAAGCGCCATCAGCATCGCCATCATCCAGATCAGCTGAGTTTCACCCAGCGCTTTTGATGAAGTGGATTGGGAAGTGTTCGAAGCCATCGAGCCGCTATTGCCTGCTGGCGCGGCCATTGACCATTGTTCTTTTCGCATATGCACAAAATCCGCGTGCAACGTGATTGTTCCAAAGGGAGGTTACTTATCTCCGCTCAGCGACTAATTGATGGGAGTGATGAGCACCGATGCGGTTCCCAGTTCCCCGGCCAATGACCCGGCCCATGAAGAGGCTCCCAAGCAGGGCGACGAAAACGGACTTCGCAAGATCATCCATGTCGATATGGATGCCTTTTTTGCGAGCGTGGAGCAGCGCGACAATCCCGAATTGCGCGGGCGGCCCGTGGCAGTCGGCGGGTCAAGCGGGCGCGGCGTGGTGGCGGCGGCTAGCTATGAAGCGCGCAAATTTGGCGTGAAAAGCGCCATGCCATCGGTCACTGCGAAACGGTTGTGCCCCGATCTCGTTTTCGTGCGGCACCGCTTTGACGCCTATAAAGAAGCCAGCCGCCAGATACGCGCGGTGTTTGGCCATCACACCGAACATGTCGAACCGCTCAGCCTGGATGAGGCCTATCTGGATGTGACCGAGGACAGGCTTGGCATTGGCAGCGCGACCCGGATTGCCGAGCTGATCCGGCAGGAAATCCGCGCCAAAACGCAGCTGACGGCAAGCGCGGGAGTGAGCTACAACAAATTCCTCGCCAAAATCGCGAGCGATCAGAACAAGCCCGATGGCATTTGCGTTATTCGCCCCGGTGAAGGCGCACGGTTTGTGGCCGGGCTTCCCATTCGCCGCTTTCATGGTGTGGGGCCAAAGGCGGAGGAGAAAATGAACCGACTTGGCATTGCCACTGGCGCTGATCTGGCGGCTAAAGACATCGCTTTCCTTCGCGCCAATTTCGGCAGCATGGCCGATTATCTTTACCGCGCCGCACGCGGGATCGACCTGCGCCCTGTGCGCGCGCACCGGGTGCGCAAATCTGTTGGCGGAGAGCGGACCTTCAGCGAGGATATTGGCGGCGGCGCGGCTTTGCGCAGCACGCTAGAAGATATCATCGAGATTGTGTGGAGCCGGATTGAGGCGGCTGGCGGCGGCAAAGACACACCGGTGCGCGGCAAGACCATCACTTTGAAAATGAAATTCAACAATTTCCAGCAAATCACCCGGTCAAAATCAGTGCCGCACTGGATTGAAAGCAAAGCGGAAATGGCTGGGCTTGGCCGCGCGCTGCTGGATGAAGAATTGCCGCTGCCCATGCCGATCCGGTTAATGGGACTGACCTTGTCCAATCTAGACCGGGGCAAAGCGGCAGACGAGCCCAAAGATGATGCGCAGCTGAGCCTGCTTTAAGGCGACCCGCGGCGCTTTTCCTGTCTTGGCGCTATCCGCGCCGGTCGGCCCACGCATCAAGCCGCGCGCGCGAAATGCGGCCTGTATTGGATGGCAGGGCATCCGCAGGGAAAAAGCGCGCCTCCACCACTTCGCGGCCATCGGGGCGCGGTGTTTGTGTGGTGGTTGCCGCAAACAGATGGCCGATATGGTGCGAGCCGGAAATGGTCTCCTCCATCGTGCCCAGGGGTACAAGCGCGCCCGGCGAAATCTGCAATTCTTCGGCCAATTCGCGCGCGGCTGCGGCTGCAGGGTTTTCGCCCGCGCCAATCCCTCCGCCCGGCAGCGCCCAAACGGGCGGGCCATAAGAATGGCGCAGCAGCAGCACCTCGCCCGCCGGATTGGTCAGCACAATCGCCGCGCCTGCAATCGGCTTTCCCCGCCAGCGCCGCCAATAATGGCGCACCTTATGCGCCAGCGGCATAATCGCGCGGTGCACGGGTGCGGGGATCGCCTTTATAATCAGGTGAAGCATGTAATCTGCGGCGGCGCGGGGTGATCTTGCGCCGCTGCCAGCAGCCGGGCAATCGGCAGATCATGCGCTCCTTCCACCGCGCCAGTGAACACGCTGCGTTTTTCATCGCCGCGGATCACAAACAACAGCATCGCGGCCGCCAGCAATGCCGGCATGGTCAAAGTGATGCGGTCAAACGGAGCCTCTGGCGGGAGCGGATCGGGCGTCAGGCGCAGCACGCTACGCGTTTCATCGGCTTGCGGATCGGTGTTTGGAAACAGCGAAGCGATATGCCCGTCTGCCCCCATTCCGAGCCAGACGAGCGTAAATTCCGGCGGCTCAGCCTCTTCATGCAAAGCGTTTACCAGCGCGCCCAAAGGCTCAAAAATCGCGCGGATTTTGCCGGTGTTCGAAGCGGGGTGATCTTCGGGGACGATGCGGTCATCGGTGGGCCAAATCACCAGCCGGGTGAAATCGAGATCGCGGCTCGCCAGTTCTTCAAATATTGGAAACGGCGTTGACCCGCCCGGCACCGCAATCGCCAGATCGCCTTCGCTGGTGGCCAAAGCCCAATCGAGAAATGCTGCAATCCGATCAGCAATATCGACCGCGTCCTGCCCGCCCAGAAATTCTATATTGTCCATCGCGCTTTCACTCTTTCAAAAGCCGCGCATAGCAAAAAGGCCGCCCCCGCCTATAGCGGAAACGGCCTTTTGGACGGGGTTTATTGCCCCTTGTTCCGGGGGCGCTTGATACGCGCCTCTCCTGCTTTGTCTTAACCGAGCGCTGAATTGAGGAACCACACACGCTCTTCGGCCATGTCGGTCCAGTCATCTATCAGGCCGTCTGTCGCGTTGTCGCCTGCGGCATCTGCGGTTTCTTTCATCGCTTTCAGACGTGCGACCATGTTTGCGTTATCATCGCGCAATTCGCGGATCATATCATCCGCGCTGAGCGATGCGCTGTCCTGGTCTTTGACCTGCGTGTGCTGCGCGATCATGCCGACAGATGTGACCGTATCGCCGCCCAGTTTGCGGGCGCGTTCACCGATGGCATCGATTTGGTCGCGAATTTCAATTGCGTGCTCATCAAACATCAGGTGCAAGTCGCGAAAGCGCGGACCTTTCACATGCCAGTGAAAGTTCTTTGTTTTCACATACAGCGCAAAATGATCGGCCAGCAGGCCATTGATTTCGGCAACCATTTGAGTGGTGGAGTTGTTGTTAGGGTCAAGCATTTCTGCCCTCCTTTTAATCTGTTTGCACGCGAAAGACCGTCAGTATGGACGGGGGAACCGCGCGCCGCCTTCTTCACCTAACCAATGGATAAGGCGGGATTTAGTTTCGAGAAAAACGCATTTGCAGTGATCGGCAAAAGCGATCAGTAGATATTGTAACGAGCGTTCAATCCGATGAAGATGCCCGCAACAAACAAACACACGCCCAGTGCCATGCGCAGATAATAAAGCGGATAGCGCGCCAGCGTTCGTTCTCCGAGCAGCCAGCCCAGCGCCAGCGCCGCCGCGCCGCCCAATGCGCCGCCAATCGCAGCGGCTGGCGCGTAATTGGCAGCGGCGGCAAGTGCAAAGATGATAAAGCGCGGCCCGTCCCCGATCTGGCGAAAAAGCAGCACCGCGCTGATGGCAAAGGCAGACCGGGTCGGTTCTTTGGCGGGTTTCATTTTTACCGGCCACACGCATTCAATCGCGGCTGCCACCAAAGCAAAAGCCACCAGCATTTCCGCTGCGCGCGTAGGCAGGATATGCGCAATGGTTGCGCCTGCAAAGGCCAGCGCAACACCGCTGAACACCGCGCAGGCAATGCCAAACACCAAAGGCGGCACAGCGCGGCCTGTCGCATCGGACAAATTCGCCACAACCAATTGATCGCGCGCACCCTGAGCGCACACAAAAACCAGCAGCATAGTGAAAAGAAACGTATCCATTGCCCGCAGCTTTAGCGCGGCAAGGTTAACGAGCAAATCAATGCGATGCGCCCGCGCGCCGCCGGGACCGCTGGCACAAAGGGGCAATCCGGCTTAACAAGCGGTTCTTCAACGGCGCGACACAAAAGAGAGGCGACACCGCATGAAATTGGAACAGGGCATGGCCGCAATCGTAACCGGCGGCGCATCGGGACTGGGCAAGGCAAGCGCGAAGGCATTGGCCGATGCGGGGCTGAAAGTCGCGATTTTCGATATTAATGAAGAGGATGGCAAAGCGCATGCCGCCGCAATTGGCGGCACGTTCCACCAGGTCGATATCATGGACGAAGCTTCTGCCATTGCCGGATTTGAGGCCGCGCGCGCTGCGAATGGGCAGGAGCGCGCGCTGGTCCACTGCGCCATGGCATCCAAACGCGGCAAGACGATTGGCTATGACAAGGAAACGGGCGGCTACAAACGCTTGTCCAGCGAAGACTACGCTTTCGGCGCGCAAGGCATTCTGGTTGCCAGCTACCGCATGGCGAGCCTGAGCGCGCTGGGCATGGCGCATGCCGACCCCGTCAATGATGATGGTGAGCGCGGCTCTATCACTCTAACTGCCAGCGTGGCCGCGCAGGATGGTCAGATCGGCCAGGTGATTTACGGATCCTGCAAATCGGGCGTGAACGGCATGGTTCTGCCCATGGCGCGCGATCTGATGGATCTGGGCATTCGGGTAAATTCTGTCATGCCCGGCATCTTTGCAACGCCGCTAATGCTCGGCATGAAAGACCGCAATCCGCAAATGTGGGATCAATTGAACGCCAGTGTGCCCTTTCCCAAGCGGCTGGGCGAACCGGAAGAATTTGCCTCGCTGATCGTAGAGATTGCCCGCAACACTTATATCAATGGCCATCAATTCCGGCTCGATGGCGCGATCAGGATGCCGCCCAGATAAACGCGGGCGACAAGCAAGCGGTTATCAAGGGGCGCTCCTGTTCTGATTTGAAACTTTGCCGCCTCTCACCAGTTAGAGGGCCAAACCCGCAGAGCGTTTCAAAAGCGCTCTGCTGCGCAAAACCCTTTATCAGGAGACATCAATCATCATGACCAAAGCCGCACTCGCACCGCTTAACGCTGCCAGTTCCATCCTCGACAGCGCCAAATCGCGTTACACCACCAAGGAATACGACCCCGCCCGCCCGATCAGCGAGGATGATCTGGCAAAATTGCGCAGCCTGCTGCAATTCAGCCCGTCGAGCACCAATGCCCAGCCATGGCACTTTATCTTTGCCACTACCGATGAAGGCAAAGCGCGCGTCGCCAAAGGGACCGAGGGAGGCTTCAGCTTTAACAAACCCAAAGTGCTCAATGCATCGCTCGCGATTGTGTTCGCCTCGCGCACGCAGCTCATCGATGATTTCCTCGCGCGAGTGCTTGAAGTGGAGCAGGCCGATGGCCGCTTTGCCGAGGATCCTGAAGCACTGGCCAAGCAAACCGATGATGTGCGCAAAATGTTCATCAATATGAACCGCGATGCGGGCAAGCTTGCCGAATGGAACGCGTGTCAGACTTACCTCAATATGGGCCAGTTCATGCTGGGCGCAGCGTCCATGGGTATCGACACAACGCCAATGGAAGGCGTGGACCACGGCGCGCTGGATGCAGAATTTGGCCTGTCGGACAAAGGCCTGCAAAGCCTCGCGATTGTCACTGCCGGTTACCGCGCCGACAATGACTTTAACGCCGCCCTGCCAAAATCGCGCCTGCCCCTGGGCGATATCCTAACCGAAATTTGATCGGAGAGTTAAGCTGCCCGGAGTAGCTAGACCGGAGCGGTGAAAGGCATCGCGAAATCAGTGCAACCTGCTGATTTATATCAGCCCGCAAGGGGGCCGCTCGGAGAGAGTGGCCCTCTATGCGGGGCCCGGCCTGGTGTCGCTGGCGGTATAGGTGCTGGCCTTGCCGCGTTCTTCGCTTTTTTCGCATTCCAAGCGACAAGACGACGAGTAGCTGCAGGGTAGAGGCAAGCCGATCAATTTATCGCAACAATCCTCAGAGCGTTTTCGATTTCGTGAGACACCAGGACTGAGCGGTTTCCCGATGGAGAATGGCTTGGCTTAAATGTGTGCATGACACTTCGATGGAAGGGTTTTCATGGCTGGGTGCTGGTCGATGGACGCCAAATGATAGGATCAATTTTGCCGGGCCAGCCAACAAGTATCTCTGAGAGCAACGGCGGCAGTATTCGCGAAGTTTCGCCGTTTTAGATGCGCGCTTCACCGCCGCCTCCCCCCCAGCGCGCTCTCCTAGAATCGCCGGAGGAATGCCATTCCAGCTGTGCCGGTGTATTTCTGACCAACGAGCGGGCTTTCGCGAACTTCATCGCTTAAGAGGCGGAAATCGGCAAAGGCGATGACGGCGGTGCGGCGACCCAGCTGCCAGGCAATGTCGGCAGAAACCAGCGGCTCTATCGAGCTGTCCGGAGTGAACTGCGCAAGGGTGACGCTGGCTTCTGCAGGGCGCACACCGAACAAATGGTCATTCAGATTTTTATCGCGATATGAAACACCGCCCGCCAGATCAAAGGCCACTCTTCCCGTCTCGAATTCCACCCCAATCCGGGCGGATGTTTCATAACCATTGTGGATGTCCAGAATGTCGTGGGTGCCTTGGATTTCGACATAGGCAGGCCCCGCATTGAACCGCGCGCGAAGGCCTGCTTCGGCAGTTGTCTTGCGCTCAATCCCTTCAAATAGAGGGGATTCGGCAGGGTCCGTGAAAGCGAAGCGCGGCTCTGCCAGAGCGGTGAGTTCAAACACTTCATTATCCCAGAATGTGTATGTGAACCCATCGATACCGATATGCATGTTTTCCCAATCATAGGCGACATAGGGCAAGGGATTGGCCTCAACCTCATCCACGCCTTCATAAGCGCTAAAATCCGCAAGCACTGCGATGCCAAGGGTCAGCCCTTCGGATTCGCCCGGCCCTTGAAAGCCATCTTGAGCCAAAGCGGGTGTGCCAGCACACAGGGTAAGAGCGAAAAGCAATTGATTGATACGCATGTCATACTCCAAAAATTGGCCGGGATTTGGCCTTGCGCAGGTCAGGTGAAGGCAATGGAGTGGAGAGGCATCCGGCGGTGCGCTGAGAGACAGCAAAGCGTGTCTTTCCCCTCATATCGGGACGCGGCGGCCTTGCGGTGTACGCAGGTGCCGCCCTACGCATCCGGTCAACACGAACGCGGCGCGCGGAGCACCGCAATCAGGAGCGATCGTTGGCCAATCTGGATGTTTTCCTTGGTGTCTTAACCGCCGCGGCGCTGGGGCAATCTTTACTGAGTGCAAGCCTGCTATGGGTCAGCGAGGCTCCCAAAGATGTGCGCAACCCGCTCATTCTTTTCTTCATAGCCAATGCAGTGACGGAAGTGTCTTCGCTGCCTTCTCTGTTTGAATTTTCGTCGCCCAGCGCCGAACACGCCATCATCCTCGCGGGATTGCCTGCGACCTTGCTGCTCGCGCCTGCGGTGTGGATCTATCTCGTCGCTCTCACTTCGGAGCATCCGGTTCAACTGAGCAAGCGCCAGCTGTGGCATTTTGCTCCCTTTGTCCTGGGTATTCTGGTCTGCATCGCCATGGCGATCGTGTCAGAAGATGTGCGCGAGCAGATATTCGGTGATCAGCCCCGCACCGATGCACCCGTTGTGTTTTTCTCAACGCTGCTTGTGATTGCGATTATCCTGATGAACGCCGCGCAATTGATCGGATACACATTCCCGATAGTTCACCGGCTGCTTCGGTATTGGAAGCGCCTGCGCGACCTTTATGCGAGCACGGACAAGCGGGATCTGAGCTGGGTGATCTGGATGCTCGGCCTGTTGCTGATCAACGTGATCTGGTCGCTCTACGGAACGTTCTTCGAAACCGCTGGCCGTCAGGAAATCGTGGGCGAAGTCGCGAATGTTGCACTGATCTGGTTGCTGTCCGTCTGGGGACTGAAACAGCTTCCTGGCCTGCGCGCCAATTCCGTTTTGGAAGAGCCTGATCTTGCCGGCGGGGAAGACGAAGTCAGCGATCTCAACGACAGGGCGCGATACGCCAAATCGGCCTTGTCTGATGACTACATTGACCGGATCGCCAAAGATATCGAACGCGCCATGCGAACCGATGCGCTCTACCTAAATCCCAATCTGTCATTGAGGCATCTGGCCAGCCACATCACGGCCCATCCCAATTACGTGTCACAAACCCTGAACGGGCGTCTGAATGCGACCTTTTTCGACTATATCAATGGCTGGCGTATCCGCGATGCCATGCCTCGCCTCGCTCAAAGCGATGAGCAAGTGACCAATATTGCGTATGATGTCGGGTTCAATTCGCGGTCATCTTTTTACAACGCGTTCAAAAGAGAGACCGGGAAGACACCAACGCAATATCGGGAATGCGCGCGGACTGAGCCTTAGGGCGCTTTGTAAAGGCGCTAACGCTCTGAGCCGCCCAGGCGCGCTTTGATTGCCTGCACCAATCTGGCAACTGATCGCCTGTGGCTGGCCACCGGTTCGGCCGTGTCAAAAACCGTAATGGGAAGCTCAGGCGCAATTCCGCGCGCTTCCCAATTGCGCCCATCGGCATCGGTATAAATTTCATTGGACAAGGTAATCTCCCAGCCATTGGGCAGCTCTTTTTCGAGCACATCCGAAAATGCTCCGCGAGTGGGCTGGCCTGCATGGGTAACATTGGGAAGCGTCCTCAGGGCAAGCGTTAAAACTTCGCCCCCGCTGACGGTAGCCTGCGAGGTCAGAACATACACCGGACCTGTGAAACGCGCCCCGTCAAAAGGGGTGATGATATGGCCGAAAGGCTGCGTGATGGAACTGTCGGCTGCGCGCTTACTGTACCCAAGCACTTTGCCGCTTGCAAAGCGGCTGGCAATGGCGCGGCTGATAAAATCATAGCCGCCCATATTTACGCTCAGATCAATGATCAACGCTTTGGCCCCGCGTTTCTCAAACCGCTTGAACGCCTTGTCCAGAACGGAGTTCAGCTCAGCCAGATCGTCCGTTTCGCGTCCAAGCCCCTTGCCTGCAAATCCCGCTACGGTGATAAAATTCATATAGGCAATTTCGTCGTCCAGCATCCCGTACTGGATACGGTTATCGCCCGCCATCTTGCCGCGCCGTTTTAAGATGTCACCAGCGATGCTGCGCAGCCAGAATGCTTCGATGAATTTGTCATTCAGTTCGGATCGCGCGTTTCCTGTGCGTGCAGCTTCGTCAGTCAGATACTGGCTGACAACACTGGGATTGGCGTCAAACTTCTGGTCTGAACCATCCACCCGCGCAGTGATGGACACATGGCCATCTTTGATCGGCTCCAGCAAGCCGGAAAGGATGGCAAACAGGTCTTCATCCGATGTGCTCGCCGTAACCTTCGCTCGCGCACTGGCAACACGCGCCGCCCAATCCGTGTCGTAAAGATCGAAAAAGGCATAGTGCTCTGCGAAATAGGCTGCAAAAGCGTCGAAATTTCCGATGGCATCACCTCGTGCGGGCGCATTGCATTGGGCCGGGACGGTCTCGATACGGCTCATCTGCATCGGATAGTCTTCCAGCGTTGCCATGAAGCGTCCCTCAAGCCCGTCCGCCGCGATCTTCAACGCGCCTTTGCTGATATAGTGCTTCAGGTTTTCAACGCTGGTTTTGGAGGGAACGCACACATCACCTGCCACATGGTATAGCGCAGCGTTCGCGCCTCTTAGATCGAGGATGTATCCATAACCATCAGATTGCCAAACACCGTCAAGCTTTGATGCGCTTTCGCTCTGCAAACCAGAAGGCTTCTGAGCCGAGGCGCACCCGGATTGAAGGATAAGGGCGGCGATAATTGCGCTTGCGGATATTGCGCTGCGAAGGGCAGGTTTGGTCATGGATCATCTCGATTGGAACAATGGAATGGGACGTGATGAGCTGGCCTCATCCGCCTATGCGGCGCAGTTTTGAGTGTTTGCGCTTTTGGCGATCTTCAAAGGATTGCAGCAACGCCGAACCCTTCACATTCAGATCGAAAGTGGTGACGTAGGTCCGCCCATCAGGCGTGCGGGCACATTTGGCTTTCAACTCAAATGTATCGACGCGCGCGACGATCACCGGCTTGAATGACTTGGGCGCCGTAAGGGCAAAACTGAGGATCGCAGGCCGCTTTTTATCGACCGTTACGGTGCCGATCAGGTGTTTCATCAGCTTGATATCGTCGCTGTCGGTTTTGTCCGGTACAGGCTTGAACCGATAGGTCGCAGTCGCGGCATTTTGGCTTACCAAAGTGACGCCTGTGCGCGGAATACGCCGCGCAAAACTGTGACACCAAAAATCATCCGGCGCCTCTGCGTCAATGTCTTTCAAACCTTGGCGCTGCTCAGAATTGAGATCGGCGCGTTTGGGAGTTTGCATGACCACCCGGCTGCCCTTGGGCCGGTTTGGGTAAATGCGGGCGCGGCCTTCAAAATCATCGACTGTCAAATCAAGCTGATAGGAATAGACAGGCCCCTGGAGGCTTGCATCCAAGGCCGCTTTAAGCGGGTCGTTCGCTTTGGCCTGACCCGCGCTGCTCAAGGCGATCAGCGAAAGGCATGGAAACAGAAATGTGCGCAGCATGAAAACGTTCTCCTTGGTTCAGGAGCCACTTGGATATCGGGCGCGCTGGCAATTGGCGTCCGGTCATGGCGGCAAAGACACCATGCGAGCAGCCCGATCACTCGCAATCAAAGTCTGGCTTTTCATAGCCCACAATGGTCCATCCATTCGTGCCTGCTGGCACCGCATATACGGTGTAAAAGCACGTCTCCTCCTTCAGATAACCTCCAGAGCTGCGCACGCGTTCTGAGCTTGCGTTGCGCGTGACGACTTCATCAACAGTGCTTTCAAAGGGGACCATGCTGGTCTCAACCATTTTCCATTGAAAAGCGCGCCGTCCATCCGGCATGGCAAAAGTGTTTTCATAAGGGCCATAGCGCGCGGCAACGCTTGCAACATCGCGGCCCACAAAGCTCTGCATGATCTGGCTAGCGCAAGCGCTTAGCGCGAGGCCGCTGAACGCGATCATGATTATGCGTGAGATATGCGAAATGCGCGGCGGCTTTGCTATCATCATTGTTCGCTCCTGCGAGGTGTGGAACCTGTTTTCCGTTCCCGCAGATGTAGAAAAACAAAGACGCGCCCGCATCCGCCTGTGAACGCAAGGACACGTTTGAAATTCCAATTGATCCGGGCCCGCTGTGCGCAACTGGGTCGCGTCTAGATCGCTGCAACGGGAATTCAATCGAGGACGCTGCGCAAGTCCGTGCCCAAGTATGAATCGAGTAGTTCCCTCGCTTGACGCTGGCTTCTAACTCGCAGGCAAGAGCCTATGGCCAAAGGCCGAGGACAGGATGCAACTGCCTATGCTGGTGCACATTGCCTGCGCAGAATGCTCGACGAGCGGTTCCACAAAGTCACAAGGGATAAATGGTGTGCCGAGTGGGCAGGTAATCACCGTTTCCAAGCCTGCTTCTTGCGCCCAATGCATCGCAGCATGAAGTCCAGCGATTGGTCCAATTCCGCCTTCCAATTTATCGCGGCCACGGGCAGGCCTAAATGTGCGTAGGGTCAATCCAACGCTGCATTGAACCTTTCCTCTGCACGCGACTATCCATCCGCAATTTGCCCCCTAACCGGCTCAGGCGCCTACAGGGCCACGCCTGACCGGGTTGAAGTTTGGAAGGTCTTGGCGTTTGCGTGCTGACATTTGCCTCGGATCGATCGCCTCGCGGCACTCCGGGCAAGCGAGCAACGGTTGAATATCGTGACCGCAGGCCAAGTGAGTGCGCAGTATCGGGGGCCTGCCTCGTCCGAATAATAGGTGTCGCCCCAAGTTACGATTGTGGACAGCACGGGATAAAGCGCCACGCCTTTTTCGGTCAGTCGATATTCGTAACGATCCGGCCCTTCTTGATAGAGGCGGCGTTCAAGTACGCCGTGATCTTCGAGCCTTTGGAGCCGGTTTGAAAGTGTGGTTCTGGGAATATCCAGCCGCTCCTTAAAGTGCTCAAATCGGCGCACGCCAAGGAAACAATCGCTCAAGATCACAAGCGTCCAACGGTCTCCCAGAACCGCTGAAACCCGTGCGACAGAACACTGCTCACTGCTCACTTCATTCCATTTCATGATGCGATCAATAACAGCCTCACTGGCCAAAGTCCATTTTTTGGACTAACGCGTTATCAGCCTTAGGAGATTCTGATGCCTGCTGCCCCACCGTTCGACCCTCAAGCCATCGTGTCCGCGCAATATACCGAGCGTCCAGTGCGTAAAGGCGTGACACCCAAGCGCGTGATCTGTCAGGCGTGCGACATTGCCTGCAACGTGGTAGCCGAGGTTCAGAAGGGACGCGTAACCCGGGTTCGTTCGTCCGACAATCCGATCTTCCGCGACAATATCTGCATGAAGGGGATCATCGCGCCCAAGGGGCTCGCCAATCCAAGCCGGTTGATGAAACCGCTAAAACGCGTCGGGGAGCGTGGCTCCGGCAAATGGGAAGAGGTCAGCTGGGAAGACGCGATTGCGGATATCAGCGCACGGCTCAAAGCGATCATCGCTGAGCACGGACCTGAGGCTTGGGCTGTTTCGACAAGCCAGTGGAACACCGGCACCGATCATGGTCTTGGCCGCCGGATCATGAATCACATCGGCACTCCTAACTACATCAGCGGGGTTGCTCTATGTGCAGGCAATACGTCCGCGGTTAGCCGATACACATATGGTTGGTTCCCCATGGGTGATTTCGCCAACACCAAATGCATTGTTTTGATGGGCCACAATCCGCGCCGCCACAGCTGGACGCCGATGTACAATTTCATCCGCTCAGCGCAGGCCAAAGGCGCCAAGCTGATAGTGATGGACCCGCGCAAGAGCTCCAGCGCCGAACGCGCCGACATCTGGTTGCCGCTTAAAGTCGGCAGCGATGTTGCGATGATGTTTGGCTGGCTCAAGGTCATCATTGATGAAGAGCTGTATGACAAAGACTTCGTTGCCAAATGGACGCATGGATTTGAGGAACTGTGCGAGCGGGTAAATGAGTTTCCGCTTGATCGCGTGGCCAAGCTGACCGGGTGTGATCCTGAAATGATCGCCAAAGCGGCGCGCATGTACGCCACTGAAGGCCCATCAATCATTCCATGGACCCCGATCACTGATATGCAGAGGAACAGCACATCGGGCATTCGTTTGCAGGGCATTTTGCGGTCTATCTGCGGCTATGTTGATGTGCCGGGCGGTGAACGCCTCGAAGGGTTCAATCCTGATGTTATCAATGAAAGCATCATCGAGATGCACGAAGCGATCTCCGATGAGCAAAAGGACAAACAGCTGGGGTCTAAAGATCACCCTGCCTTTACCTATCGCGGGCAAGATATGTTCCGCGAGCCGACCAAGCGCGTATATGGTCAGGAATACGCCAACCTTGTGATGGGCTGCCATATGGCAACACCATCGGCGACTTTCCGTGCGATGGCAGGCGAGGGCCCTTATTCGGTCAAGGCGTTCTTCTTCCTCGGTAACAATCCGATGATGAGCTATGCCAATATGAACCTCATCATCAAAGCGATGATGAACCAGGATCTGATTGTCGCGCATGAGCAGTTCATGACTCCTTCCGCTCAGCTTGCCGATTATGTCCTGCCCGCTGATAGCTGGCTGGAACGCCCATGGATGATGGACACGTGGGGCTGGACATCCTCTGTGCGTTTCTCCGAGAAAAGCATGGAGCCACCGGGCGAATGCAAAAGCACGTTCGATTTCTGGAAACTGATCGCGATCGCGTTGGATCGGCCGGAGCTTGTGCCATGGGACACGGTGGAGGATCTTTACGACTGGCGGCTTGCATCCACGGGTAAGACGTTTGCGCAAATGTGCAAGGAGACCGAAATTCACTTCGCACCGCCCGAGTTTCGCAAATATGAAAAAGTCGGATTTGCAACCCCAACGGGCAAAGTGGAATTGAAATCGACAGGGCTGGAAGCGCTTGGCTTTGATCCCTTGCCCTATTTCCGCGAAGACCCTCCTGTCGATCCGAAATATCCTCTCAAACTGTTTACCGGCGTGCGCGAGGACGGGTTTTTCCAAACGGGCCATCGCCACATCCCCGAAATGCGCAAACGCCACCCGGACCCGCTCGCCTTCGTCAGTCCCGGCACCGCAAAAGAGCTCGATCTTGCAGAAGGCGAATGGGTCGAGGTGTCAAATGAGCTTGCAAGCATTTCGATCAAAGTGGCGATCAAGGATGCCATGCCAGACGGCTTGGTTCGCGTGCCGCATGGTTGGTGGAAACCGGAAATGGAGCAAGGGGCAGGCAAGTTTTCCGGGGCGCTCAAATATGCCGATGCACAATTGTGCCGCGACGATCCCGATTACCTCGACCGCGAACAAGGCATCCCGCACTTGAAAGGCGTACCGTGCCGGATCGACAAGGTTGACAGCTCCACGATTGAGCCGGGAACAAAAGCTAGCGCCGAGAAGGCAAATGAGGCGGGGCAAATCCTCGAACAGGAGCCAGCCGAATGAGCGGCCCGTCCACTTTCAAGGCTTCGCTGCTGCTTAAAATGGTGGCGAGGTCGTCTCGCAATCGGTCATTGCTAGACAGGCTGTGCCGATGGCTGGTCAATCGCGAGATCGAACGCTCCCCCGAAGAAGACTTCATGCGTGATGAGATCGTCGACAATGATCTGGGCTTTGATCCGGACGAGCTTGAACGCTATCAAAAAGGGCTCTGAGCGCAGTGCACCAGCCCAAGCCCGCCGCAAATTTCGTTGAGACAGATGGCCTGACGCATCACGCCGTTGAGACCGGTTCAAAGTCTCCCGAAAAGGGGACAGCGATCATGCTTCACGGTTTTCCCGATGACCGCACAATCTGGTCAGGGATTGCCAACAATCTTGCGGCTGAGGGTTTTCGGATATTGACGCCCGACATGCGCGGATTTGGGAGCCGGGGCCGCATGGATGCTGGCAGGTAGAACCCCGCAACGGTTCGAAACTCTTACAGCGCTGTCGGTGGGGCATTACCGCACATACAGCCAGGTCGCCAAAACAGCCCAGCAGCGGCGACGCGGCCTTTATATTCTGTTTCATCAACTCCCCATTATCGCGCAATGGTTCTACGCGCGAAACGACTGGGCGTTTTTCCGCAAAATCTGGGCCGCGCATGAAGATCTTGATGGAGCGATTAGCAAACTGGTCCGCCCTGGCCGGTTGACCGCTGGGTTGAATTGGTATCGGTCAAATTTGCGATTGAGCAGAATGATCAAATTCCCCGCCCTCGGCGCATTCGGCAATGAAGTGATCCGTGTACCGACTCTCGGCGTTTGGAGCTCCGGTGACACTTATCTGGTGGAACAGCAGGTCAAAGGCAGCGCCGCACAAATTGAAGCGGAGTGGCGATACGAGAAGCTTGAAGGCTTTAGTCACTGGTTCCCGGCTGAAGCTTCTCAAGAAGTAGGCGAGCTCTCATTAGACCATTGGTCGCAATCAGACGAACGCTCTCACTCATCACCTGACGTTACCGGGCTTGCCGGCCAGCAGGATCGCGGCACGCCATGAGCGATTTGAGCGCAAATCAAGTCAGCCGCTCGCCATCCGCTGGTTCGGCTCGAAAAATCAACCGAGTGAGCAAAACAATCAGCAATCCAATAGCCGATCCCCAGATGGGAACAGCCAAGAACCCGAACGCGACGAACAAAGCTGTGCCCGCCAACATTATCGTTCCGTGGCGCCAGTGGTCCAAGAATATGTCGCGGATCAACCACAGGCTCAGCAGCGACCCCGCGATTGCCCAGTTTATGATCAACAAGGTCAAAGACTCTTTGGGCACTGCGTGGAAAGCACCTTCGCCGTGCCCAGCACTAGCAGCGTGAGATGCTTCGCCGCCGAGGTGCAAGATCGCCCGCAACACATCAAGCTCCGCCGCCAAACCTGCGCCGATCATTGCAACACAAAAATAAAATGGGAGGTGGAGATAGGTGAATATAGTCGTCCTCAAATGGGTGACATGAGCGAGGCGTTTCTCTTCAACGAAATATAGCCACCACAAGGCTCCAGCGATTATCAGGCCAGCGACCCCGTCGACGAAAATCTCGAATTCGAAAGCGCCACCGAACTCAGCAGCAAAGAACAGCGTCACGGATAACACCAATTCGCCCAGGACGATGATCGTCAGCAGGCCGTATCTCTCGTTGATATGGTCAAGATGGAAAGCCGGGTTTTTCACCAAGCCAGCGGCAATCGGCACCGAAAGCTCTGCGAGCAAAATCAAAGCGAGCAGGACGTAACCCACTTGCTGCACGTCCAGAAACGCGAAGTGCAAAATCCATGCGATTTGGGTGAGCGTTAAGCCCACGACAGTGATCCATGCCGAGCGCCGGTATTGCGGTTCCCCAACCACAACACGAAGCCACATCACAATCATGGCAAGGCGCATGATGACCCAGCCAACCATGGCAAAGCCCAGTTGCTGAGAGGTGTAGATATGCTCAACCGAACCGGCGAAAATCGCAGCCCCCACCATCATCAAAAGTGTAAGGCCCCGGCAAATCCAGTCGTCATTGTCGAATGCGGACGCAAACCAGGTGTAGTTTGTCCAGGTCCACCAAATCATGATGAACCCCGTCAAAAAGGTCGGCAGGCTTTGAAGCAGCTCACCACCGACAATCGAATGGTGCATCGTAGCGGTAAACGCCGCCACTGCGGTCACAATCACAAGGTCGAAAAACAGCTCAAGCTCGGTTGAGACACGGTGCTCTTCGTCTTGAGGGCGAGCGCACAGTCCAAATGCGATTGGCAAAGCAAATCCTCACATGGTGCTCACCTAGTGGGCCGTTATGGCACTTAAGGCACTCTGGGAGCTTCGACCATCCACAAATACCGATCAACCCCGCGCGAGACTTCCGTGAACAGGCCAGCGGTGTCTGCATCGCCCACTTCCTCTGAATCGGCGATAGCTTGCCTTACCGTCTTCCCGAAATGTCCCGGCGCCTTCCCTATGGCTTCGATGTGGTCATTTTGATGCGAAGCATCGAGCGGGTATTCGTCAAGGCGACTGGTCGATGCGGCGGGGCGCGCTGTCCCTTTGGCCTGCCCGCCCAAAGCAAAGCCAGTCATCGCGGCAATTTTTATAAGCTTGGTATCTACCACTATTCCCCCCCTCTTTCCCGGTTAGATTTTGTCGGCTCATGCTTTCAAAATATATTGATCCAAGTGCACCACGCTCGCACTGAGGCGCGCGTTGCGCAGCCAAAATCATAGGCTTTGCACTTCGTCATCAAGTGCGTTCATCAGTTTGTTGCCGATGTGCAGTGCGCGCAGCTCGGTCAAAGCGGCCTCGCTAAGCTTTGGCCTTGCGTCATTGCGAAGGATCAAGGTCGCCTCATCCTGAATGCCCAAAAGACCCTTGGGCTCATCGAGCTCGCGGATGGTGTAGCGGTTGTGCAGGAATTGCGGTTGCCAAAGTGGGATCACCACCCAGCGCTTCTCTTCAACGGCCTTTTCAAACCGGCCAAAGCAATCCGCCTCGCTGCCGGTTTCAAAATGATAGCCGTGTTCGCGAAGGCCATATTCATCAATCATGCTGGCGGAGAAGCGGCTGATGCCGGCTCCCGGATTAATGCCCTGTATCAGTCGCTCCATCTTGGAGAGCGCTGGCTCCTTCTTAAGATCATCGACCGAGGACACCTCATCTGCGGGCACGTATTCAGGCACACCCCACAGGCAGTATGGTTCATAAAGGACCGTTACTTTCTCGATCTCATCTTCCATGGGGTCGAGATATTTCTGGTGGCTCGAAGGGAGCCAAGCCGAAGCAAGCATGTCCACTTCACCCTTACCCAGCAGCTCAAACGCGTCCTCATGGTGCGCGAAAGAATACTCCACCGCGTATCCGTGACGCTCAAGAATCTCACCGACTTTCAAAGCGCTCGCTTTGTGGAACGATAAGTCGATGTGAACTAAGCGGATGGTTTGCTGGTCTGACATTAGGAAGTCTCCTGTGGTGGGCAATCAGTCGGGGAATTTTTCGAGGACGATTTTGCCTTTGGCCCGGCCGGTTTCGACCAATTCATGGGCTGAACGCAGGTTTTGAGCGTTTATCGGAGTGAGCACTTCACTCACGGTTGTACGAATGTGGCCTGCGTCGATTTCATCAGAGATCACATTCAGCAAATGGTGCTGCTCAATCATGTCGGGCGTGCCGAACATGGACCGGGCAAACATGAACTCCCAGAACAGACCTGCTGCTTTGGTCTTCAGCGCGTCCATATCCAGCGGCTTGCTGTTCTCGACGATAGTGACGATGCGCCCTTGGGGCCGGATCAGGTCCGACACCGCATCCCAATGCCCGTCAGTGTTGTTGAAGATCGCGATGTGATCGACATACTCAAGGCCAAGAGCCTCAACTTGCGGACGCAGCGGTTCGCGATGATTGATCACATGATTAGCGCCAAGCTTCTTGACCCACTCACTGGTTTCAGGCCGTGATGCGGTGGCAATGACGTTCAGACCTGCCATCTTTGCAAGCTGGATCCCGATCGAGCCGACACCGCCTGCGCCGCCAATGATAAGCAGGCTCTCACCCTTGTTTCCGCCGTTGCGGTGAAGATTTAGCCTTTCGAAGAACGCCTCGTAGGCTGTGATGCTTGTCAGCGGAAGCGCAGCGGCTTCGGCAAAGGATAGCGTCTTTGACTTGCGCCCTACGATGCGTTCATCAACCAGCTGGAACTCACTATAGGCACCAGGCCGAGTGATATCGCCAGAGTAGTAAACCTCGTCGCCGGGTTGAAAGAGTGTGACATCCTCACCGACGGCCTCAACAACGCCCGCTGCATCCCAGCCAAGGATGCGCGGCGTTTCCTCCACTTTGTCCTTCGGGGCACGGACTTTGACATCCACTGGATTCACAGCAATCGCTTTGACAGCAACAAGGATATCGCGACCGGAAGCGGCCGGTTTGTCCAAAGTTACGTCTATAAGCGAGTTTGGATCGCTGATGGGCAGATAGCTGGTCAGGCCAATGGCTTTCATTAATTTCACCTCGGGGATTTTGGCAATTGGTTAGTCCAGGCGGCGGCTCAAAAGAGATCGGCCGCCGCCCGGGATTGGTGGTCGGGATTGTCGGATTAGCGGCCGGTGGAAGCGGGCGCGACCGGCTTGAAGCGAACGACCAGGTACTCGCCTGTTCCCGTCTCTTCTCCAGAAAGGGCCGCTGTACGGTTCAGCTGGTTGGCGGAGCTGTACAGATAGCCATCAGAGCCGACCGTGATGCCATCAGTCCAGGATTGTTCAGCTGGGAGCTTACCAATCAGGCGGAACTCGCCCTCGGGATCGATGATGCCATATGCGTTCTGTTGAACATCGGCGACATAGATATTGCCTTCATCATCGATGGTCTGCCCATCATTGAAGCTCTTGCTGGAGAACTCTTCGATGCTCTCTTCCACCCCGGCTGCGTCACCATCAAAGCTGGCGGCTGGCACGCGGTACATAGTTGAGCCATTCAGCGCGCCATAATAGATGTATTCGTAATCAGAATCGATCGTGATCGGGTTGAGGGCAAATCCGCCTTCAGAATCAGGCATCATGGATGGGTGATTTTGAGCAACTCGGCTCGCTTCCCCGGTTTCCAAATCGACAACAACAAACGCTGGCTCAGGAGCACTCTTCAGATCGCCTTGCGTCATATCCGCGATGATTACGCGGTTGCGTTTCTGGTCGAGCACGAAGTCCTGCAGGAAGCTGTGTTTGTTCAGGGCGTCTGCCGCAATCGGGATACGGCGTGTGATCGTGTCGGTGTTGGTGTCGATCGCGATCAGCTTGTTGGCGCCAAGGTCAAGTACCCAGGCCGTGCCTTCATCGTCGATCTTCACCGCAATGACTGCTTTCAGCTCAGAATCCGCGCCCGACGCAAACGCTTCATTGGGATAAGGCGAATATGTCCCGTCGGCGTTCACCATCACCAGCTTGGTGTCTGGGTTGACGAGCGGCTGGGCGCTCAGGAGCATCTTCCCGTTAGGCGAGATGCCAATATTGCCTGGGCGGAAATCGAACGTGGCGTAAGTTTCCACCACCGGTACTTCTTCAAGCGGGGTTGCCTGGGTGGTTGCTTCACCGCCATCCTCTTCGGGAGCGGAACATGCTGCAAGCGGGAGGGCTAATGCAGCGGTGGAAAGTATCAGTTTGCGGATCGTCATTTTTAGTACCTCATGTTTTTCGAAATTCACAATTGGGCTCTATCAGACGATCTATCCGATATAATCGGCTAGAATACTCAGACACTATGTGATATTTCCGCATAATGCCCTTGGACCTTAAATCGGTAGAACTCTTCGTTCGCGTGGCCGCCTTGGGAGCAATTGGCCGGGCGGGAGAGGAGTTTGGCTATTCGCCAACCACTGCATCTCAACGCATCCAGGCGCTCGAAGCAGAGCTGGGCGTCCCCTTGCTTCAACGCACCACTCGCTCAGTAAGTCTGACGTCAGATGGTGAAACTTTTCTGGTCCATGCAAAATCCCTTCTCCTTAAGATCGAGGATGCACGCCAAGACCTCTCGGGCGGGGAAACCCGCGTGCGCGGTTCACTTCGCGTCACGGCATCGGCGTCTTTCGGTGAGCGATATATTGCACCACACATTGCCGAGTTTCTCCAGGCCAATCCAGAGGCCCAGTTGCACCTCAACTTGACCGATAATGTCGTCGACATTGTCGAGGAGGGTTACGATCTGTCAGTGCGAATTGGCACCCTGTCCCCTTCAACCCTGATGGCTCGCAAACTGGCCAACAATCCGCGCAGTCTCGTCGCGACCAAGGCTTATGTTGAACGACACGGCTATCCGCAAAGCGTCCGCGATCTGGCCAATCACAATTGTCTTGTGCAGGGCAGCACACGCAACTGGAGTTTCGAATGCCCCAAGGGCAAGGAACACAGCATTTCAGCGGCAGGTACATTTGATTGCAACCACGGTGACGCGGTTCGTTCTGCCTTACTCGCCGACCTTGGGATCGCATTGTGCTCGGATTGGTCGATTTCGGAAAGACTAGAACGCGGAGAGCTGGTCCGTCTGCTCGCCGATCATCGCATAACCCCGGAATGGAATATCTGGGTAGTTCGCCCGCCAAGCCCAATCCTGCCAGCTCGCGTCCGCGTGTTCCTTGCGTTTATCGAAGAGAAACTATCGCGAATACCGGGTGCACTTCGTAGCCAATAATGTCCGCAATTGGGCCGATTGATGCGCTTCTGCGCGCCTTTGCCAATTGGCGGGGTCTTCCCGCCCGAAGCCTGTAAGAGGTCGATACTCATGCGAGCAGCAGGCAGTTGGCACTGGCCGATGAAAGACGTGGGCGCCGCTGAAAGACGGGGAGGTGCAAGCCTGAGAGCAAGTTGCGTGCTCCAATTGCCCTGGTAGCCATCAATACAGCGGAGCAGCCCGCCAAGCTCCGCCGGATCAAGTATCGCAGCTCTGTGCGTCGCTTTGGGTGCAAGTAAGGCGCCCTTAAAGTCGCGGGGTGGATCTGACCGCAAGCGCGGTGGCACCAGCATATCGAAGCGCGGCGCCTGCAGACGGCTGAGCCCTCTTGGCATTATCAAGCTTGTCTCGCGCTTCGATTGAGTGCAGCGCTGCGAGAATGTCCGAGGCTCAATAATCAGCGAGAGGGAGCTTTCGCGCATTCGAGCCCAGCTCAGATAGCAGCCATTCCGGCTTCGCAGGCGTGGCAGGGGTCCAAGGCTTGTCGCGATCCCTGCAGCGCTTCTCGATGTATTCATACCCCAGAGTTTCCCGCCCCTTGGCTGGACCAAGAGGAACAACCCATGGCCATCGCCCACCTTAGAGGTTTTGCCTGTGGCTTGGCGGTTTTGATCTGGATATCTCTAGAGCCGTATGGGGGCCATTTTAAGCCCCACTCCAAAAGTGGCCCCCGTATGCAGCCTCCCGCGAAATTCACTCAGTCAAAAAAACTTGGATTTCTGGGGTCTAATGGCGCTCAGTGAATGGTGCTGAATTTCGGCTTGGAGCGGGTGAAGGGAATCGAACCCTCGTCGTCAGCTTGGGAAGCTGCTGCTCTACCATTGAGCTACACCCGCATCCGATCCGCGCGCGTCATCTAAGCGCTAACTGCGTGCGTTTGGCGCGGGGGGCGCTCTGCCGCAAACGCTTTGGATGGTCAATCAGATAGGTGATGCCTTTTGCTTGCATTAGTATGCGATCCAACAATTGGATTCGCTGTGCGATGCCGTTAGGACGCACGGCACAATCGTAAACAACAAGGAATTTTCATGCGCCAGGTTGATCATTTTATTGTCGGCGATAGCCCTGCGCCCACGCGCAAACACCAGATCTGGAACCCATCGACCGGCGAAATTCAGGCGGAAGTTGCCTTGGGCGATGCCGCTTTGCTCGATGCAGCGGTGCAAACTGCCAAGAAAATCCAGCCGGGCTGGGCCGCGACCAATCCTCAGAAACGCGCGCGCGTCATGTTCAAATTCAAGGAACTGATCGAGGCAAATATGCAATCGCTTGCTGAATTGCTGTCGAGCGAGCACGGCAAGACGGTTCCCGATGCCATCGGCGATGTGCAGCGCGGACTGGAAGTGATCGAATATGCCTGCGGCATTCCGCAAGTTTTGAAAGGCGAATACACGCAAGGCGCAGGCCCCGGCATTGACGTGCTTTCCACCCGCCAACCGCTTGGCATTGGCGCCGGGATCACCCCGTTTAACTTCCCCGCGATGATCCCGATGTGGATGTTTGGCATGGCGTGTGCTGCGGGCAATGCGTTTATCCTCAAACCATCAGAGCGCGATCCATCCGTGCCTGTGCGCCTCGCTGAATTGTTTATCGAGGCAGGCGCGCCCGAAGGGCTGCTGCAGGTAATCCACGGCGACAAGGAAATGGTCGATGCGATTATCGATCATCCCGATATTCCCGCGATCAGCTTTGTCGGCAGCTCAGACATTGCGCATTACATTTACCGGCGCGGCGCAGAAAAAGCGAAACGCGTGCAGGCCTTTGGCGGCGCGAAGAACCACGGCATTGTGATGCCGGACGCTGACCTCGATTCTGTGGTGAACGATCTGGCGGGCGCGGCTTTCGGCTCGGCGGGCGAACGCTGCATGGCGCTGCCCGTGGTGGTGCCGGTGGGCGAAGACACGGCAGAGCGGCTAAAGGAAAAGCTGCTGCCGGCCATCGCGGCCCTGCGGATCGGCGTTTCAACCGATCCTGATGCGCATTATGGCCCGGTGGTTACGCCGGAACACAAGGCCCGCATCGAACAATGGATCACCACGGCTCAAGAAGAAGGCGGCGAAATCGTCGTCGATGGACGCGGATACACTTTGCAGGGTCACGAAAACGGGTTCTTTGTCGGCCCCACTTTGATCGACCACGTAACCCCGCAGATGAAGTCCTATCAGGAAGAAATCTTCGGCCCCGTCCTGCAAATGGTCCGCGCCAAGGATTTTGAAGAGGCTGTGCGCCTGCCGTCAGAGCATCAATACGGCAACGGCGTTGCGATCTTCACTCGCAATGGCCACGCCGCACGCGAATTTGCTGCCCGCGTTCAGGTGGGCATGGTGGGTATCAATGTGCCGATCCCTGTGCCTGTTGCTTATCATTCGTTTGGCGGATGGAAGCGATCAGGATTTGGCGATATCGACCAATACGGGACCGAGGGCCTCGCATTCTGGACCAAGCTGAAAAAGATCACCCAGCGCTGGCCCGATGGTTCGGCTGATGATGGCAACGCTTTTGTGATCCCGACTATGGGCTAACGGCAAATGGGGTGATAGAGTTTGTCCATGGTGTCATATAAACTCATCGCCCCCTTCGCCCTTGCCGTCTCTGCCATAGCTGCGCCTTTTGCCGCCAATGCAGACACGAACACGCCGATTATCCCGGAGCGCTTTCATGGCACATGGGATGATGCGAACGGCGATTGCTCGGCCAATTCCGATGCGCGGCTGCGCATTTCAGCGGGCGAAATGGTCTTTTACGAAAGCGTCGCCAAAGTGACCAGCGTCCGGCAGGACAATGAAGGCGCGCTCATCACCGTCCTGTCCACCGGCGAAGGGGAAACGTGGGAGACGACCTACCGGCTGCGCGTCCAAGATGGCCGCCTGTTTACGGAAGTTGCGGGCACCAATTACGGCGCGTTTGAACGCAAGCGCTGCTCCTGATCGCGCTGTGAGCGACCGCCGACGCACCACATCAGGCTCCCCATATGAGGCGCAGTTTGGCTTTTGCCGCGCAGTTCGGACAGGCAATCGGATCATTGTTGCGGGCACTGGCCCCGTCGAAGATGATGGCTCAACCACGTCCGGCGATGCAGCCGCACAAGCTGAACGGTGCTGCGATCTGATCCTCGCGGCCATTGAGGAATTGGGCGGCGAGGCAGAGCATGTGGTGCGCACCCGCATGTTGTTGACCGACCCGGCAGATCAGGATGCGGTGGGCGATGTCCACAAAATCTATTTCGGCAGCGCCAATCCCGCCGCCACCATGGCAGGCGTCGCATGGCTGTGCCGCCCGGAATGGAAAGTCGAAATAGAAGCAGAGGCGGTGATACCGTGACACTTTTGCGCAATATCCTGTTGGCCCTGTTTCTAACCTTCAGCATTCCGGCATTGGCCCATGACACACCAGGTCAAAGCAAACGCATCGCGCTCACCTTTGATGACATCCCCAGAACGCCGGGCGCGTTTTTCACTCCCGATGCACGCACGCACAAACTTATTGCCGCATTGCGCGAAGCGGACGTTGAACAGGCGGCGTTTTTCATCAATCCGGGCAATCTGAATAAGCCATCGGGCAAAGGCGGCGAGGCCCGCATTGCTGCTTATGTCGAGGCAGGCCACGTGCTGGCCAATCACACGTCAACGCATCCCAACCTGCTCAACCTCACGGCCGGGGAATACCTCGCCAACATTGATGAGGCCGCGCGTTGGCTTGATGGGCGGGCGGGCAACCGGCCATGGTTCCGGTTCCCCTATTTGAACGAAGGCGGCCGCGACAAGGCCAAGCGTGATGCCGTGCGCGAAGGCCTTGCCCAACGCGGTCTGCGCAATGGCTATGCAACCGCAGACGGGTCGGACTGGCATTTGGAGCAGCTGACGATAGATGCCGCCGCTGAGGGCAAAACGCTCGACATGAAACGATTGCGAGGCCTTTATCTGCGTTCCCAAATGAGCGGGATTGCCTATCACGATGCACTGGCGCGCAAAGCTTTGGGCCGATCACCTGCGCATGTCATGCTGCTGCACGAAACCGATCTTGCTGCAATGTTTATCGGTGATCTGGTGGCAGAATTGCGCCAGGAGGGCTGGTCCATCATCACCGCTGACGAGGCGTACCGCGATCCTCTCGCCGGTGCGATGCCCGATGTGCCTTATTCCTCGGGCACGTTGATAGGATCAATGGCATGGGAACGTGATATCAAACCGCCTTATGCGCCGATCTGGATGAGCACGGCGATGATGACGTGGGAATTTGAACGCTATGTCATCAAACAAGCAGATAGCGACAAATAGAACAGGCGTTTCAGGGGGCACAGGGCGAGAATTATGATGGTCGGAAAACTGGCGAAATACTCATTCGCCGCGATCCTCGGCGGCGCAATCGGGCTTGCCAGCGCGCTCTACCTTTCCGGTCTTTGGCCGGGCATGAAACCGCTCGATTTTGGCGATGTAGAAGTGGATGGCTGGCGCAGCGATTTTGCTATCGGGTCTAAGGCCGCCGATCCCTACACCCGCGCCCGCGTTGCGCGCCATGGCCTCTTGGGATTGGCTAAAAGCGAAGCGGTCTATTTCACCCGCACCACTGATGGCGCAGGCGATCCGCTGCGCGAGGAATGCGAATACGCGATACTGGGCGGCGCACTGCCTGCAAATTGGTGGTCGATCACTTTGTACGATGCACAAAGCATGCTGCCCATGAACGAGGATAAAGCGCTCAGCATGGATGCGACCAGCATTTCAGGTGAAGCGGATGACTGGAGCGTGCTCGTCGCGCCCGAAAGACCGGAGCCAGGGGTCGACTGGATTTCCAGCCGCAATGCAGGCCAGTTTGATCTCACCCTGCGGCTTTACCTGCCCGATGAAGAGCTGCTGTCCGATCCGCAAACGGCTTTGAAACCCCCAGTTATTGAACGCTTGTCCTGCAAAGGGGACGCATCATGACCCGCTGGATTGGCCCCGTCGCCGTGCTTATCATCACCGCCATCGCCGCGCATTGGGCGGCGCTCGCCTATGCACCCGGCGTCATTATGGACCGCACGCTTGCAACGCTGAAAAACCGCGGGATCAGCCAGCACGCTTTCACCACGCCGCAGCGGATCACCCCGCAAACACAGGCCGTGGTGCGCACTTCGCCTGACCTCTTCTATTCGCTGTGCCGCTATGATTTGAGCGAGCCGGGCAGCCGCCTCAATGTCACCATGGCCGAATGGCCCGGCTATCAGTCGCTGTCTTTCTTTGATGCCAACACCAACAATTATCTCACCGTGCGCGGCGAAGGGCTGGCGAAATCGGTGCAGCTTGTCGCGGGCAGTTCAGGTGATGATACCGCCACGATCAGCCCAACACCGCGCGGCGTGGTGCTGATCCGGCGGCTCGCGCCCACGCAGGAGCTGTTTGACGAGGCAAAACAAGTCGCGCAAAGCGATTTTTGCGAGCTTGAAACGAATTAGCCGGCTGCACCCGCTGCAACGGGGCTGCCCATCCGGCACACCATCAGCGTCTTTTCGACATGCTCCATCAGCTCATCAGCATCGGCCATCGCGTCCAGTTCCGGGGCGGGGATCAGCACAAATGGCTCTTCCCCCGGTTCCGCCATCAGGATCGCAGGCAAAGCAATCTGGTGCGCGCCGCCTGTGCCCAATTGCGGGTGGGCACCGGTAAAATCATCGCGGTGATAAATCTCAATATCCAGATCGAGCTCATCCAGAAAATTGCGCCAGTCCCTGCGCATCGAAACCGCACCATATGTAAGCGCGCATAAAGAGCACGGATAGGTGTCCGGGCGCAGCTGTTTGTGCACCGCATGCATCAGAGCCTGGATCAGACCTGTATCAGCGTTGTAGACAAGGATAAGGCGCGCGCGATTTTGTTGTGCAGACATAGATCCGTCTACGCATGATAGCGCGCAAAGGTTACACCTGCGCCCATTATTTATCCGCCAGCATTTGAACCGTTCCGGTAACCGAGAACGGCGTTTGCAGCCCGGCGCGGGCACCTCCGCCCAGAATATAGATCACCCCGCCCACCGATGCTGTTGCAAAGCCGTGACGCGGCTTGTTGAGATCAGCTTCACCCTGCCAACCCGCCTGCGGATCAGCCAGATCGAGTGATGCATGCCGTGCCAGCACGAGGCCGCTATCCAGATCTTCTCCGCCATAGACATGCAAGCGGCTGCCAATCACCGCAGCACCGTGGCCGCCAAGCTTAAACGGAGCATCGGGCAAACTTGTCCAGTTGTCCGAGCCAAAATCATACACTTCGATAACAGATGACGCATCGCCGAGCGCCGGGCTGCGACCGCCGGTTACGAACAGACGCGTTTCATCCATGGCAATCGCATGCGAATGGCGCGCGGTGGGCATGGCGGAAAGCTGCGACCACCGGCCGCTTGCCAGATCAAACCGGCGCAAATGCGCGACCGTTTCGCCCCCGCTTTCCCCGCCAATCAGGAACAAGCCCCCATCGCGATAGAC
Organism: Erythrobacter sp. JB1-15; assembly: GCF_057365035.1. Lineage (NCBI taxonomy): Bacteria > Pseudomonadati > Pseudomonadota > Alphaproteobacteria > Sphingomonadales > Erythrobacteraceae > Erythrobacter > Erythrobacter sp. JB1-15. The sequence continues at coordinate 1,716,102 of NZ_CP200295.1, read as the reverse complement.
CATCGCGTGCTGGCCCAATTCAGTGGGAAGCTTGGCGATTTCCTCCCACCCCGAAGCAGGCTTTGCAGGGTCAAAGGCGAACACAGCAGCATCGCGATCCGCATTGAATGGCAGACTTGAATACCCGCCGCTTGCAAACACCATGTGATCATTTGCCGCCATAGCCACATGATGCAAAGCGCGCGGCAGATCAGGGCAATCGCGCCATTCTTGCAACCGTGTGTCATAAGCCTCGCAGCTTTTGAGAGTGCGGAAGAACCCAATCCCGCCAGCGGTGTAGATCACGCCCTCATGCGTGGCGGCGTGAATTTCAGAGCGCGGCTCTGTCATATCGCCATCACTGACCATAAACTTGGGGGCGAGCCACCAGACAGCCCCCGCCAGCAAGGCAATTGCAACTACGGACAGAACGGCAATGCGCAAGGTTTCGCTCCCCTCTATCCAAGACTAACCGCAATCACACCGGGACACCTAGCAAAAATCTGAAAGCCTATCCCTTTAATTGCCGCGCAAGGGGGCTAGATGAGCCGCCATGACAGGACAATTTTCCCTTACCGACGATCAGCTCGCCATTCAGGAAGTCGCGCAGCGTTTCACCGCCGACCAGATCACGCCATTTGCGGCGGAATGGGATGAGAAACACATCTTTCCCAAAGACACGATCAAGCAATCGGCAGAGCTTGGCTTTGGCGCGATTTACGTGTCGGAGGAAAGCGGCGGCATCGGGCTTGGCCGGCTCGAGGCGGCGCTGATTATGGAAGCGATGGCCTATGGCTGCCCCACCACATCCGCCTTTATCTCGATCCACAATATGGCCGCGTGGATGATCGATGAGTTTGGGCAGCAGGAGCTAAAAGATCGATATCTGCCTGACCTCATCGGCATGGAGAAAATCGCAAGTTACTGCCTCACAGAACCCGGCAGCGGGTCGGATGCAGCGGCGCTGAAAACCACGGCTCGCCGCGATGGCGATCACTATGTCTTGAACGGCACCAAACAGTTCATCTCCGGCGGCGGCGTGAACGATGTCTATGTCTGCATGGTCCGCACTTCCGATCACAAAACGAAAGGCATCTCATGCCTTGTGATCGACAAGGATACACCGGGCGTCAGCTTTGGCGCGCCGGAGAAGAAACTGGGCTGGAACGCTTCACCCACTGCGCAGGTCATATTCGAAGACGCGCGCGTGCCAGTGGCCAACCGTGTCGGCGATGAGGGCGAAGGCTTTCGCTTTGCGATGATGGGCCTTGATGGCGGGCGTTTGAACATCGGCGCATGCTCGCTGGGCGGCGCGCAACGGTGCCTGGACGAAGCGATTGCTTACACCAAGGATCGCAAACAGTTCGATCAACCCGTTGCCGATTTCCAGAACACGCAATTTATGCTGGCAGATATGGCCACCGATTTGGAAAGCGCCCGTGCCCTACTCTACCTCGCCGCTGCCAAAGTCACCGGTGGAGCGCCCGACAAATCGCGCTTTTCCGCCATGGCAAAAAGGCTCGCGACCGATAATGGCAGCAAGGTTGTGAACGATGCGCTGCAACTCTTCGGCGGATACGGATATCTGCGCGACTACCCGATTGAACGGTTCTGGCGCGATTTGCGCGTGCACTCGATTCTGGAGGGCACCAACCAAGTGATGCGGATGATTGTGGGCCGGGATTTACTGCGGCAGTGAGCATAGTACGACGATTTCTGATGGTGCTGTTTGCCTATGCCTGTTCAGCAATCATAGCCGTGGTCCCTATCCTTACGGTTCTTCTTCTGACATCAAACTCCATGCGAACGCCAAACGTTGGCGAGGTACTTTATGTATTGGTCTTTTTCGTTCCTTTTGCTGCAGCCTATGCGTTAGTTGTGGCGCTTCCCGTTGTCATTTTTTCTGAAGTTAGGCGGATGGGAAACTGGAAGTTATTCGCCGCAGCCGGTGTGATACTTGGGATCATAATGACAACCATGCTCACCGAAGTTCCCTACCGTGGGATCGACTATAGTATGGCAGCATTGATGGTCGGATCGGCACTTGTGGGGGCGATCACCTATTGGCTCATCGCATGGCGGTTGTTCCCACCGAAGCCTGAACAGGCGAGCCCGCAATGACCGTGAAAGACTTGCAAATCCTCTCCCACCGGGGGAGGGCACCAACCAAGTGATGCGCATGATCGTGGGCCGGGATTTGCTGCGGCAATAAGGGAGATATCCATGGAAAATGTAATCGAAAGTATCGACGATCTGACGTTCTTTGCGCTGCTGTTGGTTGTGCTTGTCTGGTATTACGGCCACCGCATTCTAAAGCAGCTCCAGCGGATGCACCCGCCCGAGAATGACGATTGAACCGAAAGCAAGACATGACACCTGACGTTCTCACCCGCACCAATGGTCCCATCGGGCATATCACATTGAACCGTCCCAAGGCGCTCCACGCGCTGACGCTCGATATGTGCCATGCCATGTCCAATGCGCTCACCGTATGGGCAGAGGATGATGCGATTGAGGCGGTGATTATCGACCATGCCGATGGCTCTCGCGGCTTTTGTGCGGGCGGTGATATCGCTTTCCTGCGCGATTCAGCGCTGAATGATGGCGGGGTATCGGGGCGCAAATTCTTTCACGATGAATATCAGCTCAACCATCAGCTTTTCACTTATGCAAAGCCGATTGTGGCGTTCATGGACGGGATCACCATGGGCGGCGGCGTTGGCATTTCCATGCCTGCCAAATTCCGCGTCGCGACCGAGAACACCCGGTTCGCCATGCCAGAGACCGGCATTGGCCTGTTTCCCGATGTGGGCGGGGGATGGTATCTCTCGCGCCTTGGCGGGCGGATTGGGCAGTTTCTCGCGCTCACCGGCGCGCGCCTCGATGGAGCAGAGGCTTTGTGGGCAGGCCTTGCTACGCATTACGTGCCCAGCGATATGCTTGAGGAAATTAAGGAGCGCATCATTGAGCGCCCTTCTCGCATTCGCGGTATTCTATCAGAACCTGTCGGCACACCGCCTGATGCGCGGATTGAGAAAAATGCGCTCAAAATCGCGAAACACTTCGCCTCTGACAGTGTCGAGGACATTGGCGCTAGTCTGGAAGCGGCCATCGAAGAAGGCGATGACTGGGCGGTGAAAGAGCGCGATACGCTGGGCACCAAATCGCCCCAGACTTGCAAAGTCGCGATGCGCCAGCTGGCAGAAAGCGCCAAGCTCACCGATTTTGCTGACAATATGGCGATGGAATACCGCATAGCCTCCCGCGTCCTCACCCGCCATGATTTTGCCGAAGGGGTGCGCGCGGTCATCACCGACAAAACCAACGATCCCAAATGGGATCCCGCAACGCCTCAAGAGGTGAGCGAAGAGCTGATCGACAGCATCTTTGCGCCCTTGCCCGATGGTGAGGAGTGGAAGCCGCTTTAGCAATCGCCATCCCAGCGAAAGCTGGGATCGTTGTCCGCATGGCCGGACATAGCTGCACCAGATCCCAGCTTTCGCTGGGATGACGGAGATAGAACGAGAATGACCTACGAAACGATCACGCACGAAACCAACGCCCAAGGCAATGCGGGCGTCACGCTGATAACGCTCAACCGGCCCAAAGCGCTGAACGCGCTCAACTCCAAAGTGCTCGAAGAGCTGATCCAGGCTTTCGCCGCTTACCAAGACGATGACAGCCAGCTGTGCGCCGTCCTCACTGGCTCGGGCGAAAAGGCTTTTGCAGCAGGCGCAGACATCAAGGAAATGTCCGACAAGGCAGCAGCGGACTTTTACCTCGATGATTTCTTCTCGCCCTGGACTTCCGAAATCGTGAAGAAGACCCGCAAACCTTGGATTGCAGCGGTCAACGGCTTTGCGCTTGGCGGCGGGTGCGAGCTTGCGATGATGGCGGATTTTATCATTGCTTCGGACAATGCGAAATTCGGCCAGCCAGAAATTAAGCTGGGCGTGGCCCCCGGCATGGGCGGATCGCAAAGGCTCACCCGCGCGATTGGCAAATCCAAGTCGATGGAAATGTGTCTGACAGGCCGAATGATGAGCGCGGAGGAAGCCGAACGCGCAAACCTGATCGTGCGCGTTGTCCCGCAAGCAGACTTGATCGCAGACGCGCTTAAAACCGCCAAGACCATCGCAGGAATGCCGCCCATGGCGACAATCGCGAACAAGGAAATGGTGAACTCAGCGTTTGAAATGACGCTCGATCAGGGCCTGATCGTCGAACGCCGTATCTTCCAGATTTTGACCGCATCAGAGGACAAAGCCGAGGGTATGGCGGCCTTTATCGAGAAGCGTGAGGGCGTGTGGAAGGGGCGCTAGACACCCACGTCATCCTAGCGAAACGTTACGAAACTCACGCCCACACTCTCAAAACTCTTCATTGCGAGGAACGCAGTGACGCGGCAATCCATGATGCGACGCTGAGCTAACGGCGAACGATCCCAGATCAAGTCTGGGATGACGAAAATCGGAGATTACCTATGAAAATCGCCTTTATCGGGCTCGGCAATATGGGCGGCGGGATGGCTGCTAATTTGGTGAAAGCGGGCCATGATGTGCGCGCTTTTGATTTGAGCGAGGATGCGCTTGCTGCTGCGAGCGGGGCCGGCTGCACCACCTTCACCAGCGCCAAAGAGGCCTGCGCGGATGCAGAGGCGGTCGTCTCCATGCTGCCCAATGGCGCCATCGTGAAATCGGTCTACGAGGCAGACGTGATCGGCACTGCGCCTGAAGGCGCGGTGTTCCTCGATTGCTCGACCATTGATGTCGCCACCGCGCGCGCGGTCATCGAAAGCGCTGAAGAGGCAGGATACGCCATGGTCGATGCGCCCGTATCGGGCGGGATTGCGGCAGCGAATGGCGGCACGCTCACCTTTATGGTTGGCGGCACGAGCGAGGCCTTCGCTCGCGCCGAACCCATCCTGCAAGCCATGGGCAAAGCCGTGATCCACGCAGGCGATGCGGGCAATGGACAGGCGGCGAAGATCTGCAACAACATGCTGCTCGCGGTGCAGATGATCGGCACGGCAGAGGCGTTTTCCATGGCGGACAAACTCGGCCTTGATCCGCAAACCTTCTACGATATCTCCAGCGTATCCTCCGGCCAGTGCTGGTCGATGACAAGCTATTGCCCGGTTCCCGGTGTTGGCCCTGAAAGCCCTTCGGATAACGATTACCAAGGCGGCTTTGCCTCGTCGCTGATGCTCAAAGATTTGCGCCTCGCGATGGAGGCGGCGGGCACTTCGGGGGCGAAAACGCCGCTCGGCAAGCATTCGGCTGAGATTTACGAGGCGTTTGCTAGAGAGAATGGCGCGCTTGATTTTTCAGCGATTATCAAAACGCTATAGATTGCGCTCGTGCTGAGCTTGTCGAAGCAGTGCACTTCACTTTTCATTGCTCAACGAAGGAAAGGCGACCCTTCGACAGGCTCAGGGTGTGCGGGTTAGGTTTTCAATATCTCCCCAATCACCTGTTCCAGCCATTCGCGCGGGGCCTTGCGCCGTCCGACATCGGCGACAAATTCCTGCCCCCGCGCAACGGAGCGCAATCTGCCGCCTGAGATCCACCTGTCTTCGCGGTCGTGATAGGACAGCCCGCCGCGTTTCAGCCATGCGGGCCGCTGCCACAGGCTCGGCGGACCTTCGGGCACCGTTAGACGCAAGGCATCGCTGGCATGGTTTGCCGTGCGCCCTTCCCCGCGCCAGATCACATCGTTTTTGTGGTGCATCGCCAGCGCATGGGGATGCGCTAAATCCCGCGCCCATTGCGGCGCGCCACCTGCGAGAGGCACCATTTCTTCCACTCGCAAATAGCCAAAGATGCGGTGATGCGGCTCTCCCGTTTCCTCCTCTGCGAACAAGCCAAAGAACACAAACACGTCGCCCAGCCCTACGCCTTGGCGTTCCAGATGCGTTTGCGCTGCCCCGCATTGGCCAAAGGCGCAGGTGCCATCAGGCAAGAACATCGGATCATGGTGGCACAAATCATCCGCGCCCAGCTTCCCCCGGCTCGCCCGCGCCGCATATTCGCCCAGCCCCAGATCGCCATAGGTCGTGCAGCTGGCCGCGCGCCCTGCAATGCGCGCTGCCGGGATCGGCAAGCTTAACGGCCTGCCTCCGGCAATCGGCGACGGGCCGCCGCCTGCACTGCTGTCAAACCCTTTGCGGCTAAAGATAATGCGCATGGCCTGTGCTATGCGGTCCCGCTTCCGCCACGGCAAGCCGCTATGCCCCTCCTGCCCCCTTTACGCTGCACCACCATCGCCGCTAAGGGGCTTAACCATGAGCCCGGATACAAAAGTCACTGCGCTGATAATGGCAGGCAAGAGATCGGGCGTGCTCGATCCCTTAGCTGAGCGCGCAGGCGTTTCGCAAAAAGCGGTCGTGCCGGTGAACGGCATCCCGATGGTTGAACGCGTCACCGCGCAGGTTGCTGCCTGCGAAAAGGTCGACCAAATCCGCATTATCGCGCACGAACCCGATGAAATCGCAGCGCTTCCGACAATCGCAAAGCTGCTGGATGAAGGCCGCTTGTCCTTTGTTGAGGGCAAGTTTAACATCGTCGACAGCGTCTTTGCAGGCGCGGATGGGGCGCAGTTTCCCATCCTTTTAACCACAGCAGACAATTGCCTTGTCACTCCTGAGGGATACAGCGAATTTATCGGCAAGTGTCTGGACGCTGGCGCAGGCGGCGCGGCAGGCCTTGCTCGCAAAGAGGACGTGCAGGCCGCCGATCCGCAAGGCCAATCGAAATTCTATCAATTCAAAGACGGCGCGTTCTCCAATTGCAATATGTATTGGATCGGCAATGAAAGCGCGCTTGGCGCTGCTGAAATCATGCGCGAAGGCGGACAGTTTGTGAAATTTCCCCGCCGCATTATCAAAGCGTTCGGGTTCCTCAATCTGGTGCGTTTTCGCCTTGGCACAGGATCGAAAGAGAAACTGTTTGCGCAGATCTCCAAACGGTTCGGGATCAAGCTGGTGCCGATTGTCCTGTCTGATGGCCATTACGCCATCGATGTCGACAATGAACGCACCTACACCGTCACCGACACCATATTGAAACGCCGCGAAGGCGAGCCCGGTCCCGCAGCCTAGGGTCTGACACGCGTGAAACGGCTGTTCACCAATATCGGCTGGCTGCTTGGCGGGCGCGGTTTCAACGCCGTGATGAGCCTTGTGTATCTGTATCTTGCGACCAATGCTCTGGGGATTGAGAAGTTTGGACATTTCGCGCTGATCGTGGCTTTGGGCCAAGCGATCACCGGATTTGCCAATTTTCAGACTTGGCAATTCATCATCAGATGGGGCGCAAATGGAGATGCACCCGATGAAGAACCCGATGCCGAAAATGTGCGAGAGGCGACGGGGTTTGCCATCGCGCTCGATATGATCTCAATCGCAATAGGAACTGTGATTGCGGGATTGGTTGTTTGGACGGCCAATTGGTGGTCGCCTTTACCGCCTGAGCTGTACGCGCTTACCTTTGGTTATTGCGTTGTCTCACTTCTATCGATCCGCACAACACCAACAGGCCTTTTGCGGCTTAGGTTCAAGTTCGGAACCGCCACCGCAGCAGAGGCTGTGCAGCCCGCCATTCGTGCAGCAGGCGCGATCCTCGCCTTTTTCTTAATGCCAACTGTGACGGGCTTTATTCTTGCTTGGGCTGCGGCAGAGGTGTGCGTGGCCATCGCGCTTTGGATTGCCGCAAGCCGTGACCAGCGCATCGACCTATCTGCGCTCAGCCTTACGCGCATCCCTGCAAAATATGCGGATGTCTGGCGGTTTGTCTTGTCCACCAATATGTCGGGCAGCCTGACGGTTGCAGGAAAGCCCGTCGTGCTGCTGCTGGTTGGAACATTCGGAGGCGCAGCGCTGGCTGGCGGGTTCAGAGTGGCGATGCAATTGGGACAAGCGCTTGTCAGCCTTGCGCAGACTGTGTCGAAAGCGATCTTCCCAGAGCTCGTCCATGCCAAGGAAAACGCGCTGATGCTTGCAAGGCGCATGGCCAATATCGCGCTGGTCGCAGGTGTGATTGCCGTGCTGGTGGCGCTGATGGGCGGACGCTGGGCGCTGGAGACGATAACACAGGAAGATTTCAGCGGGTTTTACTGGGCAATGGTGATCCTATCCATCGCAGGCGCGGTGGAATTGATCGGGGCGAGCCTTGAATCGCTGCTGGTAAGCGCGGGGCGCGCAGGCACAGCCTTTATCGTGCGCGCCGTGCCCACTGTGCTGGCGCTGGTGATGCTGGATGCCGCGATTGACTGGAACGGCGCAAAAGGCGCAGCCTTTGCCGTGCTGGGATCAAGCTCTTTGGCCGTGATCGGGTTCTATGTGGCGATCCTGAATCTGTCAGAGATCAAGATTTCGGTGAAGGGGGATGGGGAGAAGGACGAGGACCAAGACGCGGTCAAGCAGACCGCGGAGTAAGCCTATTTCCAGCTGGCCGCTCCTATTGCGGGCCGTTTTTATTGAGGGCCGTTCTTATTGTGGGCAGGGCGCGCGGAAATATCCCAGATATTCCGCCAGTGGTTCCAGATCCATCTCGGCGCGTAACTGATCCACCCGCTCTGGTTCTTCAAGCGGCAGAGGCTGACGTTCTCCGCTTTTGCAGGTCATCTGCGTGCCAAAGCGTTGCTTGCCTGCCAGCTTGAGCATGACGCGATCATAGAGATAAGCGTAGTTGCTTTTGGATACTTCGCCTTCTGCAATCAATGCTTCCATCATTCGAAGCGCGCGCAATTGGAATGCTGGGTCTAAGTCAGCATGCTGAGTGAGGAGCCAAGCTGAAAACGCGCCACGCTTGCCGACTTCAGACATAGTGGGCCAACCCTCCTTGGCAACCAGCGCCTTAAGCCACGTGGTGTTCTGATGATCGACAAAGACAACTTCGCTGTTGAGCAGCGCGAGAAAGACCTTTCTTTCTTTTTCGGTCATTTTCGGCGCGCGCGGATCGCTGACCTCATTCCAACCCCAACGAAAGGCGAGGCGCAACATCTGTTCGCCCAGAATACGGTGATGCAGATCGCCCCCGAGATCGTCATTGCTGAAAGGCCCGGTGCGTTCTTCAGCGCGGCTAATAGACTGCACCAGCGTATTGAACACCAGCCGCGCGCCGCGCGTAGCCTCGGCCAGCTCGGCGAAAGAAGTAAATTCCTCAAAAAATTCGCCTTGGACCACCTGCTGGCAGACATTGTCCGCGCCGATCAGGCTGCCCTTGTCGTAGGACACGCCCAGCTCTCCCAGTTCGGCATCAAGGCGCGCTTTACCCTTTTTCTCGCAAGCGTCGAGCCACGCGATGAGCGCAGCATATTGGACCTTTTCCGCCTCGCTAGCCTCGGGGAAATAGCCGCGCAGATACTCAAATTGACCTAGCTCAACGCGGCCATCTTCTATGCGTTCGGAGAAGAAGGATGGCGGTTCTAGGGTCTCGGACGCGGCCTGAGGCGGCTCATCCGCCGCAATCAGCGATACGCCAATCGCAGCGATGATGCCTGCTTTGAGCCCTCTTGCGATCACCCCGCAGGCTCTTCCCACGCCAGTTTCGGTTTCCGTGCCGCTGCCGTTTCATCCAGCCGTCTGCGCGGGGCGAAATATGGTGCTTGTTTTAAGCTCTCATCGCCCGCCAGTGCGCGCTCAGTCACGGAGCGGAAGGCTGTGATGAACTGGTCGATCGACGCTTTGCTTTCCGTCTCTGTCGGCTCGACCAGCATCGCGCCGTGGACCACCAGCGGGAAATACACTGTCATCGGGTGGAAGCCTTCATCGATCAGCCCCTTGGCAAGGTCCAAAGTCGACAATCCGCCGCCGAAATCCTTATCGCCAAACAGCGCCTCATGCATGCACGGGCCGCTGTCTGCGAATGGCGCATGGAGGATATCTTCAAGGCTGCGCAGGATGTAATTGGCGTTGAGCACAGCGTCTTCGGCGACTTGTTTAAGGCCGTCCGCACCGTGGCTGAGCATATAGGTCAGCGCGCGGGTGAACATGCCCATTTGTCCGTGAAACGCTGTCATCCGGCCAAAGTGATTGAGCGGCCCGCCAAAATGTTCACGCGCAAATTCATCCGCCTGCCCTTCCTCGATCAGATGCACCACGCCATCCGCCGTGCGCGCCGTGTAAGGCAGCGGCATGAACGGGGCGAGCGCTTCGGATAGAACCACTGGCCCAGACCCCGGTCCGCCGCCGCCATGCGGGGTGGAGAAGGTTTTATGGAGGTTGATGTGCATGGCATCAACGCCAAGATCGCCCGGACGCACCTTGCCAACGATGGCGTTGAAGTTTGCACCATCGCAATAGACATATCCGCCCACTTCGTGAACCGCATCTGCAATCGTGCGAAAGTCCTTTTCGAACAATCCGCAAGTGTTCGGGTTGGTGATCATCACCGCCGCCACGTCAGGGCCAAGGCGTGCTTTCAAAGCCTCGACATCCACACGGCCTTCGGGCGTTGCGGGGATATTATCGACTTTATAGCCCGCAAACGCTGCTGTGGCCGGGTTGGTGCCATGCGCGCTTTCCGGGACCAGCACCACCTCGCGCGGATTTCCGGCGGCGGTGTGCGCTGCGCGGATCGCGAGGATACCGCACAATTCACCGTGCGCGCCCGCTTTGGGGCTCATCGCAACGCTGTGCATGCCCGTGAGTTTAAGCAGCCAATGCGCAAGCTCATTGATCACTTCCAGCGCGCCTTGAACGGTTGAAACCGGTTGCAGCGGGTGAATATCGGCAAAGCCGGGCAGTCGCGCCATTTTCTCATTGAGGCGCGGATTGTGCTTCATCGTGCAGGAACCGAGCGGGAAGAACCCCAGATCAATCCCGTAATTCTGGCGCGAAAGGCGCGTGTAATGGCGCACGGTTTCAGGTTCTGTCAGGCCGACGAGACCGATTGGGTCGGTCCGCTCAAATCCGCCGAGGCGGTTGGAGGACGAGGCGTCAATCTCGGGCAGGTCAACACCTGTTTGCTCAGCATGGCCAATTTCGAAAATCAGCGGCTCTTCCAGCATCAGCGCGCGATTGCCTGTAGTGGTGGGCGCATCACCTGCCGCATCAGCGACTTCCATCTGCGGTTTCCAGCCGGATTTGTTGGGCGCGTTCATTGGGCTGGCTCCTTCACGAGCGTTTCAAGTTCGGCGGCAAGCGCCTCGATATCTTCCTCAGTGGTCATCTCGGTCACAGTGACCAGCAGCGCGTGTTCGAGCGCCGCAACACCGGGATAAAGCCGCCCAAGCGACACGCCGCCCAGAATGCCCCGATCCGCCAGATCGCGCACAATATCGCGCGCAGGTCTGCCATCGAGCATGAGAGTGAACTCATTGAAAAACGCATTGTTCAGCAGTTTCACGCCCGGAACCGCGGCCAAACGGTCCGCGGCATGGCAGGCAAGACGGTGATTTTCTGCAGCGAGTTGGCGCAGGCCTTTTTCGCCCAGCAAAGTCATATGCGCGGTGAATGCCAGCGCGCACAGGCCTGAATTGGTGCAGATGTTCGACGTCGCTTTTTCGCGCCGGATATGCTGTTCGCGGGTCGAGAGCGTCAGCACAAAACCGCGCTTGCCGCTCGCATCCAGTGTCTCTCCGCACAGCCGTCCGGGCATCTGGCGCACATGCTTGGGATCGCGCACGGCGAACAGGCCAAGATACGGCCCGCCAAATTGCAAGCCAACGCCCAGCGATTGCCCCTCACCCACGACAATATCCGCGCCCATTTCGCCCGGTGACTTAACCGCGCCCAACGCCACCGGTTCGGTGTTCACGACCACCAGCAAAGCGCCCTTTTCATGCGCGGCATCGGCGACTTTCGACAGATCAGAGATGCGCCCCAGAATGTCGGGATATTGCACGACGACGCAGGCGGTATCCTCATCAATGCGCGAGGTCAGCGTTTCGAGATTGGGTTCTGGCGTGATCGCGGGCTGCGCCGTCGCAATCTGTTCGCCAGTAAACTGCGCCATGGTTTTGACGACTTGCGCGTAATGCGGGTGAAGCGCGCCTGAGAGCACGGCTTTGTTACGCTTGGTCACCCGCGTCGCCATCGCCACCGCTTCCCAGCACGCGGTCGAGCCATCATAGAGCGAGGCATTCGCCACCGCGCAGCCATAAAGACGCGCGACCTGCGTTTGAAATTCAAACAGCATTTGGAGCGTGCCCTGCGCAATCTCGGGCTGATAGGGCGTGTAAGCGGTAAGAAACTCGCCGCGCTGGATGATGGTATCAACGCTGGCGGGCACATGGTGCCGGTACGCGCCCGCACCGAGGAAAAACGGCGCATCGCCTGCGGCCAGGTTCTTACCCGCAAGCCGTTTCATATGCCGCTCAACCGCCATCTCGCTCGCATGCATCGGCAGGTCGCGAATAGGCCCGTCCAGCCGCGCGACTTCGGGCACATCGACGAACAGATCATCGATTGAGCCCGCGCCAATTTTCGCAAGCATATCGCTGCGGTCGGTGTCAGTTAGGGGTAAGTAACGCATTGTTTTTCAACCTTCGTCATCCCAGCGAAAGCTGGGATCTCTCTCAACACAGTGGGGCACAAGCGGCTAGCGATCCCAGCTTTCGCTGGGATGACGCGGTCTAAAGCCCCGCGACGAATGCCTTGTAAGCTTTGTCGTCCATCAGACCTTCCAGCTCGGCCTTGTCGCCAATGGTCATGCGGAAAAACCAGCCGTCTTCCTCGGGTGAGGAATTGACCAGAGCGGGCTCTTCTTCGAGCAAGTCATTGCCTTCGGTCACTTCGCCGGTAATCGGCGCGTAGACATCGCTGGCCGCTTTCACACTTTCGACCACCGCCGCATCGCCGCCTTTATCCAGAGCGGTGCCGACACCGGGCAATTCAACAAAGACGATATCGCCCAATTGTTCTTGCGCGTAATCGGTGATGCCAACGGTGGCGCTATCGCCTTCGACATCAATCCATTCATGTTCATCAGTAAAATAACGCGGCATATGGGTCAGCTCCCTCTGTAATAGCGGTGTGGGACAAATGGCATGGGTGATACGGTCGCGGGCAGGCGTTTGGTGCGCACTTGGCATTCCAATGCGGTGCCTGTCTCGGCATAGGTCGCGTGGACATAAGCCATCGCAATCGGCGCGCCCAAAGTGGGCGAGAACCCGCCGCTGGTGACTGTGCCGACTTTGGTATCGCCTGCATAAACATCAGCGCCTTCGCGTGCGGGCATGCGCCCTTCGAGCGTTAGGCCGACGCGGACCCGGTCTGTGCCTTCGGTGATTTCGCGATTGATGCGGTCTGCACCGGGAAAGCCGCCTTCACTGCGGCGGCGCTTGTTAATGCCGAAGATCAAACCCGCTTCGATAGGGCTGATCTCGGGCGACAGATCATGCCCGTAAAGCGGCAATCCAGCCTCCAGCCGCAAACTATCGCGCGCACCCAGCCCGATGGGTTCCACCTCCGGTTCTGCGCAAAGGAGTGTCGCAATTTCCTCTGCGGCTTCGGCGGCAATCGAGATTTCGAAGCCGTCTTCGCCCGTATACCCGGCGCGCGCAATTGTCGCATTATGGCCCGCAATTTCAAACTTGCCAAAGCGCATGAACGTGAGATCGGAGATCGCGTATTCGCCGCTTGCATGGCGCGCCAAGGCATCGGCTGCCTTTGGCCCCTGCAACGCCAGCAGCGCGTGGTCTTCCATATGATGCAGCGTGATTTCATCGGGCAGATGTTCGCGCAGATGAGCGATATCGTCGTATTTCACCGCGCCGTTTACCACCAGATAAAGGTGGCCGGGCCAACGCGAGACCATCAGATCATCGAGCACGCCGCCATTTGCATCCAGCAGCAGCGAATAGCGCTGACGGCCCAATTTCAGAGTGGAAAGGTCGATGGGCAAAACCGCCTCCACCGCTTCATCCAGCCCTTCGCCTGACAGTAGAACCTGCCCCATATGGCTCACGTCAAACAGGCCCGCTTGGGTGCGCGTCCAATTGTGTTCGGCAACAATGCCGCCGTTTTCGCCGGCATATTGGATCGGCATTTCATAGCCTGCAAACGGGACCATGCGCGCACCGCGCGCCCGGTGCCATGCATCCAATGGCAACGTGCCCAGCGGCAGGTCTTCGCCTGTATCTTCAGGTGGTGTTTCGCTCAAAATCGTGTTCCCCAGACGAGTGCAAGAACGCTTCGGATGAAGCGCGTATTCTTGCCCCCTCTGTCGGGTGAACCTGAGAGCTTCAGCAGCGCGCCAAATCGCGGCGCGCGCCTCCCCTTCGGTGGTTTCCAGCGAAGGCCGGAAACGCTTTCCAGAGTGCCAATGCTTTTGCGCGGTCCCTTGTACCTGAGAGTTTCCGGGGCGGTTGCTCCTTCGGCGCCGGTCCGATTTCGAACCAAGCTCTCCCGCGCAAAAATGCCAGAATCACTTCCGGCCAGCGAGGCCTTATGTTGCGGATGCGAAGGCCCCCGTCAATCGCGCAAAGGGGGTGTTTTTGCGCGCCAAAAGAGACTTATTCGCAGGGTAGATGGCGTGCGCGAAATATCCTTACTCTTGGCCGGACTCTTGTTGCGTTTGATCGGGTTTCTCGGCCGGACCAGCGATCTCAAGCGCGCGCGCCATCAAGGCGATTTCGCGTGCATCAAAGCCGCCTTCGTCTTCTGCTGATTGACGCGGGGGGACCTCAGTAGTGAAATAGACGAAGCCGCGATCGCGTAATGGCACAAACCACATCCCTGCGCGCAGTCCATAGGCCTCTCCGGCATGACCAATATAGGGCATTCCATCGCCGAATAATTCATCCTGGCAAGTTGTCTCCTCCCATTGGATCACCTGCACGCCTGCCCCGTAAATACAGAAGAAATCCTGCTCAGATCCCTGCAATTCGAAAAGCTTGATTGCGCCGCTCACGGAACTCTGCATTGGCCGAATGACGCTGTTCGGCAATGCTTCGCTATTGCCTTTCAGCAAGGCCTGCCCAATCTTCGCCAAATCCATCATCCCGATGCGCACGCCGCCCTGCGGGGAGAAGATCGAGGCATTCGTGCCGGGCACATAATTGTCGAGCGTGCATTCTGTGCCTTCCGCCACGGGCACAGGGCAGCCCTCTGCCAACTCTTCTGGAAAATCGCGCGCAGGCTCGCCCGTATCGCGGTAAAGCGCGACCGCGCGCGCTTTCATATCGTCCGAGCACCCGGTCCAGTTGACGCAGGCATTTTCGATGCCGAGCGGGTCAAACACGGTGCGCTTTAAGATTGCGTCATAACGCTCCCCCGTCGCCGCTTCCAAAACAGTCGCCACCACGGGCGATCCCAGATTGGCGTATTCAAAGGGAGCTTCGCCCGGCGGCGCGTCTGCATACCACGCGGCGGGGTCTTTTAGCTTTTCCTCCAGGCTCTCGCCCAAGGGGATCACATAGCCAGCATTGTCGCGCAGGCCGGATTGGTGCGAAAGCAATTGTGCGAGCGTAACCTCCGCATCCGGGTGATGCGGGGAGCGGACCTGCCACCCCAGATACTCCGACACGTCCGCATCCAGATCGACCACGCCCTCATCCACCAGCCGCAAGGTCGCGAGCGCCATGATAAGCTTGGAAATCGACGCAATGCGCACCGGATCATTGGCCTCCACCGCCTCGCCGCTTTCGCGATTGCGCGTGCCCTCAGCGATCAGCGGGGTGATCGTCTCACTATCAAACGCCACCACCACGGTTGCGGGCGGAGGTGTGCGGTCTTCGGCCTGAGCGGACAGGGGTAAAGCGAGAGCAGCAGCTGCAAGGATGGGTCTAAGCATAGCCCACCATTGCGCGGCTTGCTCCGTTAATCAATCCAGATTGGGCCGCAGCCAGCGTTCTGCCGTTGCCACATCGACGCCGCGCCGCTCCGCATAGGCTTCCAATTGATCGCGCCCGATGCGCGCCACGCCGAAATACTGGCTTTCCGGATGGCCGAAATAGAAACCTGAAACCGCCGCCGTGGGATACATGGCGAAGCTTTCCGTGAGGGTCAGCCCGACATTCTTTTCCGCATCCAGCAGTTCAAACAATATAGGTTTCAGCGAATGATCAGGACACGCCGGATATCCGGGCGCGGGGCGAATGCCGCGATATTGCTCTTTAATCAGCGCTTCATTGGTGAGCTGTTCTCCGGGCGCATAGCCCCACAGATCGGTGCGGGTGTGTAGATGCAGGCGCTCTGCAAACGCTTCAGCGAAGCGGTCTGCCAGAGCTTTAAGCAAGATGTCGGAATAGTCATCCTTGTCCGCCTGGAACCGGGCGGAGTGTTCCTCGATACCGTGAATGCCAACCGCAAAGCCGCCAATCCAGTCGCCATCGGGATCAATAAAATCGGACAGGCACATATTGGCGCGGTCGCGCGATTTCTTGATCTGTTGGCGCAGGAAGGGAAGGCGGATGTTCTCCTCGCGCCGCACGCGGTGGATAATCACATCATCGCGGCATTGATGATCGCGTGCGCATGGCCAGAAGCCGGCAACACCGCGCGCGGTCAGCCATTTTTCGCCGATGATTTTGTCGAGCATCGCATCTGCATCCGCTTTTAAGGACCGCGCGCTTTCGCCGACCACATCGTCTTGCAGGATCGCGGGGTAATTGCCGTGGAGTTCCCATGCGCGAAAGAACGGGGTCCAGTCGATGTAATCGCGCAGGTCTTCCAAAGACCAATCATCGAAAACATGCACGCCGGGTTTGAGCGGCGGTGCGGGTTTATCGGATAGGTATGCGTCGTAGAAATTCGCCCGCGCCTCTGACAAAGTCATCAGCTGGCTGGGCGTTTTTCCGGCGCGCGCATCGCGCACCTTGGTGTATTCACCGGCGGTACCAGCCACAAATTCTTCGCGCTGCGTGTCAGAAAGCAGCTTTGAGGCAACGCCCACCGCCCGGCTCGCGTCGAGCACGTGGATCACCGGCCCCTCATAACTCGGATCAATCTTGAGCGCGGTGTGGACCTTCGACGTTGTCGCTCCGCCGATCAGCAGCGGCATGGTCATATCGCTGCGCTGCATTTCTTCGGCCACCGTCACCATTTCATCGAGCGAAGGCGTAATCAGGCCGGACAGCCCGATCATATCCGCCTTGTTATCATTGGCGGATTTCAGAATGTCAGACCACGGCACCATAACGCCCAGATCGATTACGTCATAGCCATTGCACTGCAACACCACGCCCACGATATTCTTGCCGATATCGTGCACATCGCCTTTCACTGTCGCCATGATGATCGTGCCTTTGGAAGCGCGTTCGGCCTCGGGCAGCAATTCCTTTTCCGCCTCGATATAGGGGATGAGATGCGCGACGGCTTTCTTCATCACGCGCGCTGATTTGACGACTTGCGGCAGGAACATTTTGCCCGATCCAAACAGATCGCCCACCACATTCATGCCGTCCATCAGCGGCCCCTCGATCACCTCGATAGGCCGCCCGCCTTCCTCTTCCTTGGCTGCGCGCATAATCTCGGTGTCAGCCACGATATGCGCGTCGATCCCTTTGACCAGCGCATGTTCAAGCCGTTTGGCAACCTCCCAGCCGCGCCATTCTTCTGCGGCTTTTTCATCGGCGACCGATTTGCCTTTATAGCTTTCGGCCAGATCAATCAGCCGCTCGGTCGCATCGGGGCGGCGCATCAGGATCACATCTTCGCAATGCTCGCGCAGTTTGGGGTCAATCGTGTCATAGACATCCAACTGCCCCGCATTGACGATCGCCATATCAAGCCCTGCCGGGATCGCATGGTAGAGGAACACCGAGTGCATCGCGCGGCGCACCGTTTCATTCCCGCGGAAAGAGAATGACAGGTTCGACAGCCCGCCGCTCGTTTTAGCATGGGGGCACTGCTTTTTGATTTCCGCAACCGCCTCGATAAAATCGAGCCCGTAGCGGTCATGCTCTTCAATGCCGGTCGCCACGGCGAAGATGTTCGGGTCAAAGATGATGTCCTCGGGCGGAAAGCCTTCTGCCACCAGCAAATCATAAGCGCGTTTGCAAATCTCGACCTTGCGCTGTTTGGTGTCGGCCTGACCCACTTCGTCAAACGCCATCACCACCACGGCCGCGCCGTATGCCATGCACAGCCGCGCATGTTCCAAGAAAGCCTCTTCGCCTTCCTTCATCGAAATGGAGTTCACAATCGGCTTGCCCGAAACGCATTTCAGCCCTGCCTCGATCACGTCCCATTTGGAACTGTCGATCATCACCGGAACGCGCGCGATATCGGGTTCTGCGGCGATCAGTTTAAGGAATGTGGTCATCGCATGATGCGCATCCAGCAGCCCTTCATCCATATTGACGTCGATCACCTGCGCGCCGTTTTCAACCTGCTGGCGCGCGACCTCTACGGCGGTGGCGTAATCATCCGCCATGATGAGCTTTTTAAACCGGGCAGACCCGGTCACATTGGTGCGTTCACCCACATTGATGAAGCTTGAGGCTGATTTTTGAGCAGTCATTTCAGTTCGCCACCACAAAGGGTTCCAGCCCGGCAAGCCGCATTGCGGTTTCGCCTTCGGGCACAGCGCGCGGCTCCAATCCGGAAACCGCATTCGCAATCGCCTGAATATGCGCGGGCGATGATCCGCAGCAGCCGCCCAGAATGTTCACTTGCCCACCTTCGGCCCATTGTTTGACAAGGCCTGCCGTGGTGTCCGGCATTTCGTCATATTCGCCCAGTTCATTGGGCAGGCCCGCATTGGGGTAGGCCATAATCAGCGTATCCGCGATGGCGGAAAGCGATTGCACATGGGGGCGCAATTGGTCTGCGCCAAAGCTGCAATTAAGGCCAACAGTCACAGGCTTTGCATGGCGGATCGCATACCAGAATGCCTCGACCGTGTGGCCCGACAGGTTCCGGCCTGAAAGGTCCGTCAATGTCATCGACATCATGACAGGCACATCGCGGCCCAGATCATCGGAAAGCTGTTTAACCGCCATCACGCCGGCTTTCGCATTCAGCGTATCAAACACCGTTTCAATCAGGATGAAATCGCAGCCGCCTTCAACCAGGGCCGCAGCCTGTTCTTTGTAAACCGCGGTCAATTCATCAAAATCAATCTCGCGGTAGCCGGGATCTTCGACATCGGGGCTTAACGAGAGTGTCTTGTTCGTCGGCCCGATTGCGCCTGCGATAAAGCGCGGGCGGCCATCTTTTGCTTCATATTCATCGGCCAGTTCGCGCGCGATTTTGCCGCTTGCAATATTGATCGCGGCGACCTGATCTTCTGCCGCATAATCGGCCTGGCTGATGCGATTGGCTGAAAACGTATTGGTCGAAATGACATCCGATCCCGCATCAAGATAGGCCCGCGTGATATCGCGGATCACATCTGGGCGCGTCAGCGCAAGGATATCGTTATTGCCTTTTTGATCGGCATTTAAGCCCAGCGTGCCCGCGTAATCCGCCTCGGTCAGCTTGCGTTCCTGGATTTGCGTTCCAAACGCGCCGTCAAAAATCAGCACGCGTTTTGCAGCTTCAGCCTGAAGTTTTGCGCGCGCGCCCTGCTCTGAGCCTGCCTGATGGTGCGTCATGCGGCCTCTCCTTCGGGGCGTTTGCCCAGCATATGGCAAATCGCATAGGCCAGATCGGGCCGGTTGAGAGTGTAAAAATGCAAATCGCGCACCCCGCCTGCATAAAGCCGGCGGCAAAGCTCGGCTGCGACGGTGGCTGCAACCAGTTGGCGCGCGCCGGGGCGTTCATCCAGACCTTCGAACAGGCCGTCCATCCATTCAGGGATCACGGCGCCGCAAAGCCCTGCGAATTTGCGCGCCTGGGCGACATTGGTGACAGGCAGAATGCCCGGCAGCACCGGCTGCGACACACCTGCTGCGGCAAGTTTGTCCTGAAACCGGAAAAACGTATCTGCCGAAAAGAAGAACTGCGAGATTGCGCGGCTTGCGCCTGCATCCAGCTTTCGTTTGAGATGGTCGATATCGGCCTGCGGACAGGTCGCATCCGGGTGGGTTTCGGGATAGGCGGCAACCGAGATATCAAAATCGGCAATCTCTTTCAGGCCCGCGACCAGATCGGCTGCGCTGGCATAACCTTCAGGATGCGGAGTGAACGGCGCGCCCGGTTCGCCTGCATCACCGCGCAATGCGACAATATGGCGCACGCCCGCTTCCCAATAGTGTTCGGCAACTTCGCGAATCTCTTGCTTGGATGCACCCACACAGGTGAGATGCGCGGCGGCGGGCAAATTCGCCTCTGCAATGATCCGCGCAACCGTGTTGTGCGTGCGTTCGCGGGTCGATCCGCCCGCGCCGTATGTGACAGAAACAAAGCTGGGACCCAGCGGTTTCAGCTCTGTCACCGCCTGCCACAACTGGTTTTCCATCTTCTCCGATTTGGGCGGGAAGAATTCAAAGCTGACATCCACATCACCGGGCAAGCCGGAGAAAAGCGGCGTATCATGCGCGGTGCGAAGTTCAGCGGTGCTGTCGAGAGGGGCCGTCATGCGGATGCTTTCTTATCAGGGGATTTTTGGGTTTGAGAGGCAGGTAGATCAGGCATTTGCTGAGGCGCAGCGCGGCGCTGGCCAATCCAGATTTTGACAATCAATTCCCCGCTATCAAGCTGCGCCGGCGGCGCGGGGTCAAAGCCTGCCTTGCGCAGCAGAGCCGCCATTTGCCGGTCGGAAAATCCCAGCCGAGCATGGGCATGACGGCCCCGCAATTCTTCGCGGTCATGCGCGTCAAAATCGACAATCGCGATGCGTCCGCCCGGCTTTGTGACGCGCGCTGCTTCTGCGAGCGCGTGTGCGGGAACCTGAGCGAAATGCAGAACCTGATGCAGAAGCACTGTGTCAAACGCGGCATCTGGCAAAGGCAGATCGGTGAAATCGCCTTGCACCAGCTCTATTTGCGTACCGGGCACATGCTGCAATTTGGCCCGCGCAATGCGCAGCATTTCAAGGTTTTTATCAAGCGCGGTGATCCGCTGCGCTTTATCGGCGAACAATTCGGCCATGCGCCCCGTGCCCGTGCCAATATCGAGCACCGCGCCAAGCGGCGCATCCTCAAGCGCTTTTACCAGCGCCTCTTCCACCTGATCGTCCGGGCTGTGAAGCGCACGCAAAGCGTCCCATTCGCTTGCATGACGGGCAAAGTAATCCTCTGCCTGCGTGTCGCGCGCATCGCGAATGGCGGTAAGCTTGCGCCTGTCGGTATCGCACAGGGCCGCAAATTCCGGATCGTGGTTCTGGCTTGCGCTAAGCAGCGTTTCGACCGCGCTTAGGATTTCTGTATCAAGCGTTTCGCCGCTGGCCTGCCTCAGAAACACCCAGCTGCCCTCACGCCGCCGCTCAGCCAGCCCCGCATCGCACAAAATTCCCACATGGCGCGATACGCGCGGCTGGCTTTGGCCCAGAACCTGTGCCAATTCCCCCACCGCCAGCTCCATCGCAGACAGCAGCCGCATGGTGCGCAATCTGGTGGGATCAGCCAGCGCCTTGAAGATGGTATCGACGAGCATTGAAAGGAACATATAAAGATATTTTTATATGTGTAAATGGGCGGGATTAACACTCAAAAAATACACCCCCCACTAGGCCCACCAAAACCCTTGCGCTACGCATGTATTTCCTCAACCAAAGGCGACCCAAATGAAGCTTGGCTGCTGTTATTATCCCGAACATTGGCAGCCAGAAATGTGGCCCCAAGATGCGCAGAGAATGGCGGAAATGGGCCTGTCACTGGTGCGCATCGGGGAATTCGCCTGGAGCCGGATTGAACCTCGCCCCGGCGTCTTCGATTGGGATTGGCTGGACCGCGCAATAGACGTTTTGGCAGAGGCGGGTTTGCAAGTTATCCTGGGCACTCCCACCGCGACCCCGCCAAAATGGCTGGTCGATCAAATGCCCGATATGGTGGCGATTGATGAGGCAGGCCGCCCGCGCGGTTTCGGATCGCGGCGGCACTATTGTTTCTCGCACCAGGGATACCGGGAAGAGGCCGCCCGCATCACTCGCGCCATGGCGGAAAGGTATGGCCGCAACCCCGCTATCGCCTGCTGGCAAACCGATAACGAATATGGCTGCCACGACACCGTGCTCAGCTTTTCAGACAGCGCAGCCGCCCGCTTTCGCGAATGGCTCAAAGCGCGATATGGCAATGTGACAGCCCTCAATGCAGCATGGGGCAACGTCTTTTGGAGCATGGAATATGGCAGCTTTGCCGAGATTGATCCGCCCAACCTGACCGTTACCGAAGCAAACCCCGCGCACTGGCTCGATTACCGCCGCTTTGCCTCAGACGAAGTGATCAGTTTTAACGCAGCCCAAGTGGCGATTTTGCGCGAATACTCGCCCGGCCGCGATGTGACGCACAATGTCATGGGGTTCTTCACCGAGTTCGACCATCACGATCTGGGCCGCGATCTCGATATTGTGACATGGGACAGCTATCCGCTGGGCTTTCTTGAACAGTTCTGGTTCTCCCAAGAGGAAAAGCGCGACTTTCTAAGGCAAGGTCACCCCGACATCGCCGCTTTTCACCACGACCTTTACAGAGGCTGCTGCCCGCAGGGTCGCTGGGGAGTGATGGAGCAACAGCCAGGCCCTGTGAACTGGGCGCGGTTCAATCCGGCACCCTTGCCAGGAATGGTGACCTTGTGGACATTGGAAGCAATGGCCCACGGCGCAGAACTGGTGAGCTATTTCCGGTGGCGGCAAGCACCCTTTGCACAGGAACAAATGCACGCAGGGCTACTGCGCCCCGACAGCATTGACGCACCCGGCGCAGACGAAGCACGCGAGGCGGCGCAGGTCATTGATGAGCTGGGCCAACAATCGGCAATTAAGGCGCCCGCTGCACTGGTCGTATCTTACGAAGCAGCATGGGTGTGCGGTATCCAGCCGCAGGGGGAAAGTTTCCGCTATCTCGAGCTGGTGTTTGAATGGTATTCCGCCCTAAGGCGGCAGGGACTGGATGTCGATATTGTCGCGCCCAATGCTGACCTTACCGGTTACTCCATCGTTTTGGTCCCCACCCTGCCCATCGTAAGCGATGATTTCGTCAAATCGCTAGCGGGGCTGAATTGCCCGGTGCTGATCGGGCCAAGATCGGGCAGCAAGACGGCAAGCTTTTGCATTCCCGAAACCCTTGCGCCCGGCAAACTGAAAGAGGTCATGCCCATCACTGTCACACGCGCCGAAAGCCTGCGTGACCGCGTGAGCGAAGATGTGGGCGGCGGCGCGGTTGAACGCTGGCTTGAAGATATTGCGAGCGATCTGGAACCGGAACGGGCGACTCAAAGCGGGCAAGGCGTGCTCTACGGCGCCGGAGGTGCGCGCTATATCGGCGCATGGCCGGATCGCGCGCTGCTTGATGAGATTGTGGCGATGATGGCGGATGAAGCGGATTTGCCGCTCACCCCCTTGCCCACCGGGCTGCGTCTGCGCCGCACGCAAAGCCATGTGTTTGCGTTCAACTATTCAGCAGAACCCGTCGATATCGCGCATCTAATAGGCGGAGCCGCGCTTGTGACCGGGCAAACCGAACTTCCGCCAGCAGGAACCGCGATCTGGCCGCGATAGGCCGTGGGCTAACCCTCGATGCCCAAAAGCTTTGCATAATGATCGCGCAAAGTGTCGCTGCCAAACTCGGGCGTGTCATCGGCGCTGTATCGCTGCGCGGTATCATCCCACACCAGCATGCTTTCGGTCGCATAATATCGCGCGATCCGGGCGTATTCAGCCTTTTCCGCCGCCCAATCTGACCACCCTTGAGCTGCACCCAGGACCGTCGCGGCCCCGCTGAACACCGCGAGCGGAACCCTGCGGTATCGCGGCTCTTGTCCGAGCAGTTCAAACAGCATCGCGCCCTGTTCGCGCATTGTGATCGCCGGCCCCGGTCCGCCAATGGGCAAAATCGCGCCGCGCCGCGCTGGATCGGACAGGCAATCAATTATAAACCGCGCGCAATCGGCATCGCTGATCGGCTTGCACCGGGTCAATTCGCCATTGCCAAACACCATAAACGGCTTGCCGCTGCGCACCCGTTCAATCTGGCCCGAAAGCGATTTGAAAAACGCGGTCGGCCGCACGATGGTGTGCGCAACCGGGCTCTCGGCAAGCTTTGCCTCGAACACCAATTTTGCGTGTTGAAAGGCCAGCCGCGGCTTTTGTACGCAGATCGCCGATAGCAGTACGAAATGCTGAACACCTGCCTGCTCGCTCGCAGCCAACAGATTTGCGTTGGCATCGTGATCGACCGCCCACGCATCTTTGGGAGCGCCCGAGCGTGAAGCGATACAGGAGATAACTGCGGACGGACGAATAGCGGCCAAAGCGCGCGCGGCGGCCTTACTATCTGCAAGATCGACGACAATCGCATCCTCACCCGCCGCGTCAATGGGTGAGCGGACAAGCCGGGTTACCCTGTAGCCGTTTGCAACAAGGCATTGCGCAACTGCCTGTCCGATCGTCCCGGTTGACCCGGCCAGAACCACACGCTGGACGCCATGGCGCGTCGCTGCTGACGCCGCAGGACGGCTCATGCTGCTTGCGGCTGCCCTGCCTCTTTACCCAAGGCGAACTCAGCGTTCGCCCCGAAGACCAGCCGGTTGACCAATAACGAGGTGAACACCGACAGCAGCAAGGTGCATGCCATCCAGTGAATGTAGTGCACGTTCAACAATGCCTCTGCCCCCAGCAGCTTCATCAAACCTTCGCGCGCACTGATAACAAAGCCCAATGGCGCGGCCCAAAAGCCGTAGAAAAATACACCTGCCACCACTCCGATCATCGCGGCGCGCGCCTGAACCCCGGTGAAGACAAGCCCGACGATAAACGCAGAAAGG
The DNA here is from genome assembly GCF_057365035.1 of Erythrobacter sp. JB1-15. Lineage (NCBI taxonomy): Bacteria > Pseudomonadati > Pseudomonadota > Alphaproteobacteria > Sphingomonadales > Erythrobacteraceae > Erythrobacter > Erythrobacter sp. JB1-15. The sequence goes on along the minus strand of NZ_CP200295.1, from coordinate 1,691,372 downwards.
ATCGGCATGGACAACAATCCATAGAGCGTCTGAACCGTGTTAATCAGGCTTTCCTGGCTGGCAAAGAACGGCACCAGTGCGAGTGCAAACAGGCTCATCAAAATGGAAACAATAGCTCCAAGCCGCGCGACCTTTTTAGGTTCGCCCACATAAGCTTCGTGCATATCGCACACATACAATGCCGCGCTGGCGTTGAGGATCGAGTTGAAGGTAGTGAGCGCGGCTGCGAACAAAGCCGCTGCAAAAGCGCCAGAAAGCCAGCCAGGCAATACCGAGCTGACGATCATGCCATACGCGCCATCCTGCGGGACATCGCCGAACAGCTTAAAGGCGACAATGCCCGGTACCACCACGATGATAGGCACAATCATCAGGCGGATGGCAGCAGCAGCCATCACGCCTTTTTGTGCTTCGCCGATTGACGGCGATGCCATGGCGCGCTGGGTGATGGTCTGATTGGTGGACCAATAGAATGTCTGGATGAATATCATCCCTGTTAGCAAAGTATGCCAGGGGATGTCAGAATTGTTGTCACCAATCAAAGTCAACCGGTCTGCAGGGATACCGCTGAGATCGAAATCAATCGCTTTGAGAGCAAGATAGGCGACCACCAACGCAAGGCTGAGTATCAGGACTCCTGAATAGGTGTCCGACACGGCCACTGCGCGAAGACCGCCGAAAATGGCATAGGCGGCACCGATCGTGGCGAGCACAACCGAAAGGATCATGATGTTTCCAAGCCCGCCATCCAGTTCGAGCAGGGACAAGAAAAAGCGCGATCCGCCATAGAGGATTGCGGGGAGAAAAATGAAGAGATTGCCTGCGAGAAAAAGCAGCGAGATCAGCGCGCGGATATGCTTGTCGCCATACTTCTTCTGCAACAATTCCGTCGTGGTGGTGCAATTGTTGCGATAATAAACAGGCAAAAACACGAAAGCGAGAATGAACAGACCAACCACCGCAGCCAGCTCCCACCAGGCAATCAGCAGCATCTGATTGCCATTCATGCTGACAAGCTGATCGGTCGACAGGTTGGTCAGCGTGATTGAACCCGCGACAAAATACCAAGACAGCCCGCCATTCGCGAGGAAGTAATCGCTTTTGCTGTCATCACCTGTCCCCCGTTTGCCCCGACAATGCATATAGGTCGCGAACGCGATGAGCACAGTGATCGCAAGAAACACCGCCGCCTGGCTTATGGTCATGATAAAAATCCCTCTCCGCAGCGCTTCGTGATCGCTGATTTTGCCGTAGTCTTTCAAGAACAGGCCGGGTGCGCAAGTCCGGTCCGCGCCCAAATGCAAAACAAAAGCGGGCACCCCTCACAAAAGAGAGATGCCCGCCAATGCCTATGCATACCCCTCAGGCTCAGAACGTGGCGCGAACGCCCGCAGTGTAACGCGCACCGGTCCGCTCATAGGTGAGCACCCGGTTGCGGAAACGTGAAAAGTCACGTGTGTCTTCATTGAAGATATTGAGACCTTCAACAAACACTTGGAACTGGTCAGTCAATTCATAGCTGGCCGAGAAATCAACCTGACCAAAGCTCTCACGCTGGCGCGGTTCGCTTTGCACGTCGCTGCCCTGGAAGAGGAAGCCATCGCGGTAGTTGTACGATACGCGCGCTGACAACCGGTCCCCTTCATAGAAGCCGGTAAGGTTGACTGTGTGCGGCGTAAAGCCGTTGAAGCCAAGATCTCCTACCGGTGCGTTGTCACGGCTTGATGTCACATAAGTGTAGTTGATGATGCCGCCAAAGCCGTTGTCGAACGTCTTCTGGAACGCAATTTCTGCACCTGAAATGCTACCCGAAAGACCGTTGCGCTGACGCGTATCCTGGAATGTCACGTCGGTCGGCGTATCGACGGTAAGCCCGCCATTGCCAGCAGGGAAGATGACAACGCCCGGCACACCGATGGTCGATGTTTCGAGGAAGCCGCCAAGCTCCTTGTGGAAACCGGCAACGCTGAAATAGCTCAGGCTGTCGAAATACCATTCGAACGATACATCAAAGTTGTCAGCCTCAAACGCTTGAAGCAGCGGGTTGCCGCCTCCGCTCAAAGGCGCATCGGAACGGCCGCCAAAGGTGTTGGCAACACCCAGCGCAGTCAATGTCGGCCGCGTCACGGTGCGCGCATAGCTCATCCGAAGGACCGTGTCTAAGGACGGTTCAACCTTGACGTTTACCGCCGGTAGGAAGTTCACGTAGTCGTTCGGCACCGAGACATTGGTCGCAGGGCCAAAGACCGTAACAAGCTGCGTGTCGCCAGGCGTTTCGCGGAATTCGATCACCGGCTGGTCAATCCCGCTTGAGACGACATCAGTGAATGCAATGCGGAAACCGATATTGGCCGACCATGGCAGGTCTCCACCAAAGTCGCCGCCCCATTCGGTGTTGAAATAGGCGGAATAGATCTGCTCTTCGACCTGGAAGCTGCCGCCGGGATTGAACGAAGGCGTGTAAATGCCAAGCACCGGATCAAGTCCGCCGCTGTTCAGATATGCCAAGAGATCAGCAGTGTTGCCGCCTGTGCGGTCCATATTCTGCAGGTTCGCCGTGCTGTTCAGCTGCGCGAATGCATCAGCAAAGCTAGCCGTCAGGATCTGAGCTGGAACCGTGTCAGCGCCATCGACACCGCTCAGGAACCCGTCAAATGAGAACGGGCTGAGGATCGAGGTGTCAAACGGCACGGTGTAACCGCAATAGGCGCAGAAAATTTGCGCCGCTGTCAGGCTTCCAAAACCAGGGTCAGCAAAGTTATCGAAAAGGTTCTGCACCTTTTCGCGGTCTGTATACAGCCCGCCAAATGTCACTGCGCTGAGCGGACCTGCATCGACTTCCCACTCGCCATCAAGACGCACTTCGAACACTTCGTCTTCAACCTGAGTGCGGTTCACATTCACAAAGTGCAGCCGCTGGATCGACGGATCCACAAAGTCTTCGGCGTTGATATTGGTGATTGTCGAAATGCCGGTTGTGCTGGTGGATTGGATCAGCGGTGATGTGGGCGCAAGCGCACCCAGCACGACAAACGGGTTGGTGCCATCGCGCGTTGCACGTGACCATGCCACGTCGGCCACAAATGTCAGTGCATCGCTGGCTTCAAATTCGAAGTTACCACCAAACGCAAAAGTTTCAGCTTCACGGTTGTTCGATGTGAGCACGTTGTCGTTTTGAGACAAGCCAACAGCGCCCGCGATATCGGGGTTGCGATTGGCAAAATCGATGCTGGGACGGTTGAACGATGTCACGGTTCCATTGGCATCAATTTCGGGATTCAGGAAAGGCGGGCTGAAAAAGCCGGAGAACTGCTGATCGAACGAGCTGATGTCGAATTTTGAATACAGACCATCAAATGTTGCCGTGAAGCGATCAGACGGCGCAAATTGTAACGCACCGTTCAGCGTGATCCGCTCACGCTCTTGCACATCGCGGCTGAAGATCACCTGCTGCTGAACCCGTGCCCCGTCTGGCAAGGCACCGATATCGGCGGGTTGCAAGCCGGCGGCACTTTCCGGCGCAAAGATAGCGGGATCGCCTTGGCGCAGTGCATAACCGTTGGTGATATTGCGATCGATCTGGGCGTTGCGCAGATTGTATGATGCACCAAACAGCGCACCGACAGTGCCGTTGGACCACGACACGACACCGCTAAGATCTGTACCGACGTCTTCGCTCAGGTTTTCGTAAATCGCAGCGCCTGATACCGATGCATTAAAACCTGGGCGATCCAGTGGCCGCGCGGTTGTGATGTTTACAAGCGCCCCGATACCACCTGACTGGAAACTCGGTTGAGCTGACTTATAAACCTCAGCGGTCTGGATGATATCCGAAGATAGCACATCGAATGAAAATTCACGCCCGGGGTTATCGGTGGCGATTGTCCGCCCGTTTAAAAGCACCGCGTTGAATTCAGGGCCAAGGCCGCGAACGGTGATGAACTGGCCTTCACCGCCGGACCGGTCAATCGCAACGCCAGTAATACGCTGGAGCGATTCCGCAACGTTCTGGTCGGGGAATTTGCCCACATCTTCGGCAGAGACCGCATCTACAACAGCAGCGCTGCTTCGTTTGAGATTGATCGAATCTTCGAGACTTTTGCGGAAGCCGGTGACGATGATGGTGTTTTCTTCACCCTCTACCGCTTCGGCGTCATTGTCTTGGGCAACAGCCGGGCTGGAAATAGCAATTGCTGCAATGGCAGCGCCTTGAGCCAACATGGCCCGCTTGGAAAACAACATGATACTCTCCCTTAACCGCGCCCCACCTGACCAATGTGATTTCTTATGGAGGCACATTCACGTGATCCTATCCGGATCGCGGTAGGATTTGTGGCGCTTCGATCCGCGATTTCCATGGGCGAATTGGACCGGCATGAAGTTTTTGGGAAATATCAACGTCGCTGAGCGTGATTGCTCAAATCTGTCATAATATTGCAACGCCTCACGGCGAATTATCTAACATGATCCGGGATTTCGCCCAATTCTTCAAATCGCGACGGACTGCGCGCAATCCGGGAGCGATATTCTGATGGGGGCCAACCGACTGATTTGCTGAATTGGCGGCTGAAATGGTATTCATCGCAATATCCAAGCTCGTCAGATATCTCGCGTAGCATAACATTGGGGTCAGACAGCATTTCGCAGGCCTTTTCCATCAGGACGCTTGTGCGATACCGGCCGGGTGATTGCCCCGCGAGCTTTCTAAAGCGCTTGCGAAACGCCTCATAGGAATGACCCAGCTGAGTCGCGGCCAGGCGAACGTCCAGAGTTTCGCCAATCACCGTTTTAGCATTGGCAAGCCAGGCAATATCATCACCCATATCCTGCTCACGTGCCTGCGTGATATCAGCAAGAAGGCTTTGCAATCCGACCGTTTCGCGCATCAATTCGCTTTGTGTTTTGGCTCTGGTCTGGCCGATAAGGTTCAAGATCCGGTCGCGCCAAAAATCCAGCGGCTTAAGCGAAACGACTGGATCTGCCTCGTCAAGACATCCCGAATTTCGCCAAAGATCGAACACTGGACCTTCGAAAACAAGATAAAATTCATCCCAGCTGCCCCCGGCAGGCGGCCCATACCAATGCTCCACGCCTGGCGCGACAATAATGGCATCGCCTGCAGTGACGCTCAGCGATTGCCCTGTCTCATCCCAATATCGCCCTTCCCCGCGCGTCACATAAACAAGGGTAAAGTGCGGCAACGTCCGCCTTGCACTCAAGACGCCCACGCCGTTTTTAAGGAAGCAAGCCAGCTTAATGCCGCCAATAGGCGACAATTGCATGTTCTGCTTGTAGACTTTTTCCTCCCACACGGGCTGCTCCTTGATTAAATCTGGATTGGGATTACCAAAAAATTCATGCACTGCCAAAATCGCACTTCACAAATGCCGGGCAAAGGCGTGATGGTGACGCGGAGTCCCATAAAGCGCGCGTCAGCAAGCCGTTTTGGGCATGGAGAGGGAAAGGCATGTGCTGTTTGGGCACTCAGCCTTAAGGGATGCTTCGTCAGAGGCATGATGTGTTAATATGACAGAAAAAGCCGCAATCGGCATGGCACAGTCAGATGAGCAGTCCGCGTCACGGGACGAAGCTGTTCGCAATGTAAGCAGCGAAAGCGCGGTCGCTGAAACCGTGATCCATGAACACCGGCCTGTGCCCGTAACCGATCCAGCCGAGCGGATTTCAGGCGAACCGCAATATTGCGAGTTGAGAGCAGGCGGCACACTGCTCGCACTCGAGGCGACTGTGGGAATGCGCCCGATCATCCTTTATGCTGGACCTGACCTGCCTGGCGTCACGCCTGCCAATATGGCGGTGCTCGCCACGCGCCAGCATGCACCGGGCAGCGCCTCTGTGCCGCTGCGTGGATCGCTGCTCAACGAAATCGGTACCGGAATATCCGGTCCCTCTGGCATGATAGGTCATCGCGATGGGCAGAACTGGGCGCTTGATTTGCGCATCGTCGCGGTTGATTTCACCGAAAACGAGCGAGTGGAGATACGCTGCGAAGATGCCAATGCGAAGATCGCAACCCGGCACATTTTTCAGATCGAAGCCGGCACGGGTATGCTGCGCGCCAAAACACTGGTCGAAAACCAAGCTGATGCGCCTTTCCATCTCGATTGGTGTGCTGCCCTGTGCTTGCCTTTTGATCAGCGCTTCGACCGTTTTCTAAGCCTTACCGGACGCTGGTCTAAGGAATTTCAGATTGAGCAGATCGATCTGTTTCAAGGTAGCATTGTGCGCGAGAACAAGGCTGGCCGGACCAGTCACGATGTGTTTCCCGGCGGCATTTTGGCCAGCGCAGAAACCACCGAAACCACAGGATTAGCGCTAGGCTTTCATCTTGCATGGAGCGGTAATCACAAACTACGCGTTGATCGGCATTCCGATGGGCGTGGCTTTGTTCAGACCGGCGAAATGGCGTTTCCGGGCGAAATAAAGCTTGGCCAGAACGACGTATATGAAACGCCTGAATTTCTCGCGGTTTGGGCGCAAAACGGCATCAATTCTATCGCGCAGGCCTTTCATACTCATCTCACTGACAAAGTGCTTGATCCGCGCACTCGCGACAATCCGCGGCCAGTGCACTACAACACTTGGGAAGCGGTCTATTTTGACCATGATGAGGCAACGCTCATTGAACTTGCACAGGCTGCCGCCGCTGTCGGGGCGGAAAGGTTTGTGCTGGATGATGGCTGGTTTGGTGGACGCCGCCATGATGCAGCGGGACTTGGTGATTGGTGGGTGTCCGATAACGTCTATCCCGAAGGCCTGCACCGCCTTGTCACAACAGTCAAAGAATTGGGCATGGAGTTTGGCCTGTGGTTCGAACCTGAAATGGTCAACCCAGACAGCGATCTGTACCGCGCTCATCCCGATTGGGTGCTAAAGGCTGATGGCGTTGAGGCGATACCTTTTCGCGGGCAGTTAACGCTTGATCTAACCAGAAACGAAGTGTTCGACTATTTGCTCAAAAAGATCAGCACGCTCGTGCACGAATATGGCATCGCTTATATCAAATGGGATATGAACCGCGATACCAATCACCCCAGCAGCAATGGCAGGGGCGCGATGCACCGCCAGACGCATGCAGTTTACCGCTTGCTGGATGAATTGCGCAGCCAGCATCCTGCGCTTGAGATTGAGAGCTGCTCATCAGGCGGCGCGCGGGCGGATTTCGGTATTTTGCGCCACACGGATCGCATCTGGACGTCCGACAATAATGACGCGCGCGAACGGCAGATTATCCAGCGCGGCGCGGCCAATTTTTTCCCCTGCGCGTGCTTGGTAGCCATGTCGGCCCAAGGCGGTGCCATATTACCGGGCGCGAATTGCCTATGTCGTTCCGCGTCGCCAGTGCCGTTTTCGGCCATATGGGCATGGAATTGGACCTGCGCGAGGAAAGCGAAGCGGATCTCGAAACGCTGAAAGCCGGCATCGCGCTTTATAAGCAGCATCGTGCGCTGATCCATTCTGGCGACTATCTTGCTCTTGCCAGCCCCGAAGGAACCAATTTCCTCGGCTGCGTCGCGGATGACAAAAGCGAAGCGCTGTTTTCCTACGCGAAACTGGAGCCTGAGCTTTCGACATTGCCCAGCCGGATTCATTTTGACGGACTTGATCCTGCCCAATTGTACGAGCTGCGCATTGTCTGGCCAGAATTTAATCCCTCAATCAGCGCGCCATCGATTATGGATGCAGCTGATCTTCAGGGGAACGGGATCAAAGTGCTGGGTGCAGCCTTGGTCGGGCACGGCATTCAACCCCCGCTGACTTTTCCCGACACCTGTCTCATCTATCATCTGAAAGCGTGCAAGTGAGCGCAGACATGAACCCCGTCTATGACCTGCTGATCATTGGTGGCGGGATTAATGGCGCCGGGATTGCCCGCGATGCCGCCGGCCGCGGTTTGTCAGTGTGCCTGGTGGAAAAGGACGATCTGGCTCAAGCCACTTCAAGCGCTTCGACAAAATTAGTGCATGGCGGGCTGCGCTATCTGGAACATTACGAATTTCGGCTGGTGCGCGAAAGCCTGATTGAGCGTGAACGCCTTCTCGCCATGGCGCCGCATATCATTTGGCCGCTGCGCTTTGTTTTGCCTCATGATGAGGGACTGCGTCCCAAATGGCTGCTGCGGCTCGGATTGTTCATGTATGACAATTTGGGCGGGCGAAAAATGCTGCCGCCCACCCGCACTCTGGATCTCAATTCTCCTCCCCACCGAGCTATCCTGAAGGATCGGCTCACAAAAGGATTTGAGTATTCCGATTGCTGGGTGGAGGATTCCCGGCTTGTCGTCCTCAATTGCATGGACGCAAAAGAAAACGGCGCTGACATTCACACGCGCACCGAATGCGTCGGGCTCACCCGCGACAACGATATGTGGACCGCGTTTTTGATCGGGCCGGAAGGCGCAAAAGAAGTGCGCGCAAGAACCGTCATAAACGCCGCTGGCCCCTGGGTTGACAGGGTATTGTCGCGCGCAAAACCGCACGAAACCCAGACGAACCTGCGCCTTGTCAAAGGCAGCCATCTCATCTTTCCGAAATTGTTCGAAGGCGATCATTGCTACATTTTTCAGAACAAAGATGATCGGATCATTTTCGCGATACCCTATGAAAGCGATTTCACGCTAGTTGGGACGACAGATGAAGGGTTCGAAGGCGACCCGGCCGGGATTACCATTTCGGACCGCGAAGCGAGATACATCTGCGATGCAGCCAATGAATATCTGCGCACCGAAATTACGCCGGATGATGCCGTTTCAAGTTATGCAGGGGTGCGCCCGCTTTATGATGACAGCGCCGCGTCCAATTCAACCGTAACGCGCGATTATCAGTTTGAGCTTGATCGGGGTGATAACGGCGATGAAGCCGCGATCCTCTCAATCTTTGGCGGTAAGATTACAACCTATCGCAAACTGGCAGAGCATGCGCTGGAAAAACTGGGGCTGGCGGGCAAATCATGGACGGCCGATCAGCCTCTGCCGGGGGGCGATATTGATCCGGCGCGTTTTGATGCTTTTGTCGCCGATGTCGCCACGCGATATGATTGGCTTCCCGCTGGCGCAGCACAGCGACTGTGCCGAGCCTATGGTACGCGGGTTCATGTCCTACTGACCGGCGCGGAAGGACTGAATGATCTGGGACCTCATCTGGGCGGTGACCTGTATACGCGCGAGCTGGAATATCTGGTCGATCAGGAATTTGCGACGTCAGCCGAGGATGTCTTGTGGCGCCGCTCCAAACTGGACCTTCACCTCGACGATGATGCAAAAACGCGCGTTGCCAAGTGGTTCGAACAGGCAAAGACTCCGGCGTGAGCGATAATGTCCTTTTGCCCCGCATGCTTGTCGGGCGCGGCGCGTACAGGCGCGATCATCGCAAGGCTGATGGGCGAATGCTGCACCTTTACGGCCGCACACCGCATGACCTGGACTGCTTAGACGAAACCCATGACGACATCGCGCAGGGCGGCGAGATCCGCCATCACCCCTTGCGCGATGAATGGAATGTCTATGCCGCGCACCGGCAAAACCGGACTTTCAAACCATCAGCAGCCCAAGACCCACTTGCTCCCACATTGCCCGGCGGGCCTGCGACCGAAATCCCATTCAGCGATTTCGAAATCGCCATTTTCGAGAACAAATTTGCAGCTTTTCACCCCAGCGCGGCTGATGCAGCCGAGCTTGATGGCATAGCCAGCGAGCCCGCAAAAGGCGCTTGCGATGTCGTTGTCTATGCGCCCGATGCCAGCGGCAGCCTGCACACATTGGGAACGGATCGCTGCCAGCTATTGGTAAGCGCCCTGCTCGACCGGTATGAAGCGCATTTTTCAGCCGGGTGCGATTATGTCCTGCCGTTTGAAAATCGCGGTGATGAAGTGGGCGTGACCCTGCATCACCCGCATGGGCAGATTTATGGATTTGACCGTGTGCCCGCCATCCAGCAGCGGGCGATCAATGCTTTTGCATCTGGGTACGATTTAGCAGCGGAAATGCGCCGCGCGATGCCCGATTATGGCCTAGGCGAGGATGGCGGGATGGCGGCCTTTGTCCCGCGCTTTGCCCGGTTCCCTTTTGAGACCTGGATCGCGCCCGTTCAAAAACGCGCTGGCCCTTGGGAATGCAGTGATGAAGAACTGGAAGCGCTCAGTTACTGGCTCGGAGAAATGACACGGCGGTATGATGCACTGTTCAAGCAGCCCGCCGCCACGATGATGGCTTTTCACGCTGCGCCCAATCCCGGTGGAGCAACCAGAGCGGACGGATACCATTTCACCGTGCAGTTCTATCCCCTGTTGCGCGCGCCGGGACGAGTGAAATATCTCGCTTCTGTCGAACAGCACACCGGCACGTTCACCGTGGATGTGATGCCCGAAGCAGCCGTTGCCGCTTTGCGAGAGCAGGCACAATCATGACACAGACGTTCACCGCGCGCGCACCGGGCCGCGTCAATCTGATTGGCGAACACACCGATTACAATGGCGGCATGGTTCTGCCAGCAGCGCTTGGCGTTGGGATAGAGGTCACGCTTGCCCCGCGAACCGACAGCGCAGTTGCAGTCACCTCAAACCATTATGACGCGCCCGTAATACGCGATCTGGCAGATGATGCCGTGGATGAATGGGCCGATGCCGCCGTGGGCGCCGTGCGGGAAGCGAACGCGCTCGGCCTGCTTAACGGCGGAGCAACGATCGATATTGTTTCTACCATGCCCGAAGGATCCGGGCTTTCTTCTTCCGCCGCCCTTATCGTCGCGCTGCTCAAAGCGGCTCGCTCTGCAGCCGGATCAAGCATATCCGATGTAGATATCGCGATTGCCGCCCGGCGGGTCGAAAACAACTATATCGGCGTCCCTTGCGGGATTATGGACCAGATGGCGGTCGCTCTGGCTACTCCCGGCACTGCAATGGCGCTCAACACCAATTCGCTTGCCTGGGACATCATCGATCTGCCCGCAGGCTATGACATGATGGTCCTGCATTCGGGCGTAACCCGCAAGCTAACCGATGGACGCTATGCCGAGCGTAAGGTCGAATGCGATACCGCAAAAGCGTATTTCGGCACTGAGGATCTGTGCTTGTTAAACGAGACGGATGTTGCCGCAGCAGACCTTGATCCCCCAATCGCCCGCCGGGTGGCGCATCTGGTGAGCGAGCATGCCCGTGTGGCTCAATCTGTCACTGCGCTGCGCGATGGCGATATCCAGCTTTTTGGCGATCTGATGGTCAAAAGCCACGCATCCATGCGCGACCAGTTTGAAATGTCGGTGCCGGCCATCGATGCCCTGGTGCAAAGCGCGCTGGATTGCGGGGCCATCGGTGCGCGGCTGACAGGCGGCGGATTTGGCGGATGCATTGTCGCCTGCGTCAGAACGACTGAGCGGGAAGCATGGCTCCAAAGAGTCTTGAAAGACCATACCGATGCGCGCTTTATCGATGCCGCGAAACGAAGCTGAGCGCGGACAGCCTACCATAAGGAGTGGTGCCGCTTACGTGACTCGAACACGTGACCCCATCATTACGAATGATGTGCTCTACCAACTGAGCTAAAGCGGCAGCGCGTCAGCACTAAAGGCTTCTACCCCAAAACGCGCAATCGCAGATGTGGAGGCCCGAGCCGGAATCGAACCGGCCTTCACGGATTTGCAATCCGCTGCGTAACCACTCCGCCATCGGGCCGAGCCACCCTCCTGCGAAAGGGGCGAGCGCGCGCACTAGCGATTCGGCGCGGTAAAGGCAATGCGCCTCTTGCAAGAAGGCACTAATCTGTGTGGTCACAATTGGCTTTACGTATGGTCAATCTGGACCCGGCGCGTTTGGCGAGGCAAAGAAGCGGCTATGACCATTGCCAGCTTGCTCGAACCCATAACCGGCGTGTCCGGCCTTGTTACTCTCAATCATGCTGATGACTGGATGCAAGGGCGCACTCTTTATGGCGGCGCATCCGCCTTGATCGCGTTCACCATGGCTCGCCGCGCCTTTCCCGATCTCCCCCTTTGCGCGCGGCCCAAATCGGTTTTGTCGCGCCAGTGGGTGAACATATCGAACTGTCCGCCGAGATCGTGAGGCAAGGCCGCAATGTTACCCAAGTTCGCAGCGAGATACGCAACGAGAAAGGCGTTGCCTTAACCGCATTCTGGCTGTTTGCAGCAGAGCGCGAAGCCAACGCCGTACGCGAAGCATCACCGCTGGCCGATTGGCCTGGTGCCCCTCAAGACAATCCTGTCACCATGCAGGGCCAAGGCCCAAGTTTTATTCAGAACAATTTCGAAATTCGCTTTGGTCAGGATAAAGACGCAGATCACGGTAGCACCATCAGGCGCTGGGCGAGACTGACCGAAGATCATGATCTTGACCCGGTGAGCAAGCTCGTTCTGATGGGCGATGTGATGCCGCCAGGCGCGATGCGGATCATGCAGCGCATGGGTCCGATCAGTTCGATCAATTGGTCATTCAATGTGCTCGATCCGGCGACACAGTCAGACGGCGGTTGGTATCTGGCTGAAAATGCCAGCCAGCACGCCGATCATGGCTATTCCTCAGAGCGGCTGAGGATGTGGGACAGCAATGGCCGCCAAGTGCTCGACGGGCTGCAATGTGTGGCGGTGTTTGGGTAAGACTTGCCCTTATTGGGGCCTATCTGATTGGGGTCTATACGTCTTCAAAAGTGGCTTTGCGCTTTTGCATGCCTGCCATAACCGCCTCAATCTGATTGGGTGTGCGGCTGATCGCTTGTTGTTCGGCACTTTCTTCCATCAAGATTTCATCGCCCGACATATCATGCATGGCTGCGCTTAAGCGCTTTGCTGCACGGATGGCGTGAGGGTTTCTGTTGGCAATATCAGCAGCGATTGCACGAGCGCGCGGCAGAGGATCGCTATCGACATAAGTGGCAAGGCCAAGGGTTTGCGCTTCAGCGCCTGTAAACTCGCGATTGGTGTAAACCAGTTCGCGCAGCACATCATCGCGTACAGTCCCGCGCCACAAGGCATAGCCGCCCATATCGGGCACCAGGCCCCATTTCAGCTCCATAATCGCCATACGCGTGTCCGGATGCGCGATGCGGATATCAGCGCCGCTGGCAATCTGTAATCCGCCACCAAAGCAAACGCCGTGCAGCGCAGCTACGACCGGGACAGGAAGCTTGCGCCATTGCAGCGCGACCTCTTGGAAGGTGTTTGCATTGCCATGCGTGCGCTCAACCAGGCTCGATGACACATTCGAAAAACTTGATGTATCAAGCCCTGCACAAAAAGCCCGGCCATCCCCCGACAGAACAACCGCGCGCAGGCCCGCAAGCTGATTGAGATAGGCACCGGCTTCGATAATCGCGGTGAACATCGCCGGATCTAGCGCGTTCATCTTGTCGGCACGTGTCAAACGCACATGCGCAACGCCATCCTCGTCCATATCAATCGCAACGCGATCACTGGAGGGTTTTTCCGTAGTATTTGCCATCGCTTAATCCGAGCCTGTGCCTGAATGATATTCCGTTTGGCAAAGGTGTGACGGATCAGAGAAGGTGTGTCCAGCCGTTCATTCTGGCGACGCGGCAAGCCGGGTCAAGAGCCGCATTCTGACAAGCATTATTCATCCTGTTCGGGTTCTTGATTAAATGCCCCCGGGCTCGGCGGCACATCAAGGAAATAGCCGTTCTGTTTGTGCGTCGCGAGGATGTGCGCAAGCCCATAAGGCTCCAGTTTGGCCCTTACCCGCGCAACATGAACAGCAACGCTGTTTGTCTTTGGCTCAAATGCAATGCGCCAGACATCAGCGAGCAACTGCTTTTTGGTGAAAGCCTTGCCTGGCTCTTCTGCGAGCCTCCACAACAGCTCAAATTCACGCGGATGAAGACCAAGCCACTTGGATTCAACCCGGCCGTCTCTGTGAACCAGATCAAGCGTCACGTCGCCTGCCTCTCGAAAACGAGGGATAAGCGTGTCGCTGTCCGGAAACATATTATAGGCAGGTGTTGACGTCATAATTCGGCCCCTGAAAGATTAGAGCACACTGACTTGCGAGAACAATAAAATAATCGAAATACAAATATCAAACTTGAACAATATAATAGTGGAATAAATCTTCCGATATCATTGTCATTTCTGATCTGTGACCACTCATTGAACGGCCGATATAATCGATTATCATTCTTGATCCCACAAGAAGTGTATTGCTGATAAAGTCCCCATCAGCACATAAAGTTCCCCCTAACTTTCAACACTAGACGAAATTTTGTCAATAAAGGAAAGTAAATTGTAGAATAAAAATGAAAATCCCGTACATTTTTCGTGGCTTATGGAAAAAGGGGTAGGATTAAGCTGTTTTGATTTATTTTTATCCAACTCATGCGAAAGCTGCGGTGTGCAGCTGCCGAACTGAACAATAGCGAAGGTTGAGCAAGAAAGCCTTCCCTGCATATGCCCCCCAATTTCATCACCTGCTGCAAAGCTTAGGGCGTTTGGAGCTGTTAGACTTTCCCGTTCAGACCAGGAAGCATAGTATTGTTCGCCGCGCGGGCTATTTCAATCTCGCCATCAGTCGCATCAACACTAATCGCCGGCTCTGCGCCAACCGCCTTTTCAATTGAGCCAGTTAGCGCGGAAGTCAGTGTCAAAGAAGCCAAAAACAACAACGCGATCACAACAATTGCACCCAAACGCAACACAATAGCATGCTCACCATTTAAGATGCTTGGTTCGCTCTTTTCAAACCACGGGGCATTTTCGACGACAGGTAAAATACCATTTATCAGTGTTCCGCCCAGTTCCTTGCTATCACCTAAATGGCTTTCTGAGACTATTTGAACACCAGAATTGCCCTTAACTTGTTTCTGTGGGGAGGTTGTAGAAATCGAAATACGCGCATTTGTATCTGCGATTTGCATGGGAAATGCGCTGGCCGTCACATATTGCACGCTCGAAGTTTCCATTCCGCCTAGATAGAAATGCTCCAGTTTGCTGCCATCTTCGGCATCAATGTCAGTCAAAGACGCGCGATAAAGCTCAACCAACTCGCCAAGACTTGCAGCGTCAAATATATCTTTGAGCGCGCGAATATGCTGATTGATCCGAGTCTCGGACACGCTCAATTCCTGAGCAATAACCTTAATCGGAACCCGGCGATCCACACGCTCCATAACGGCGCGCTGCCTGTCAGTCAGCGGTTTCGTATCTGGCGGTGGCATATTGGCCTCCTTAAACCGTGCACTCAGCATACATCCTCAACGCGCGATCTGGCAAATCGCTCCATTTTTGAGAGATGGAAAACGATTCATCAATCAAAACTAAGACTTCGGGCTGGCAGTGTTGACACCCACAGATATGAGATACCGTTTAATATTCCGCGCCGCCTGTCTCAGCCGCTGTTCGTTTTCGACCATCGCAATGCGAACAAACCCTTCGCCTTCTTCGCCATAGCCCACGCCCGGCGCGACCGCGACTTTCGCCTCGGTCAACAATTGCTTCGAAAATTCAAGACTGCCCATGTCTGACAACGCCGCAGGAAGTGGAGCCCAAGCAAACATTGAGGCGGAAGGGGCCGGGATGTCCCAACCCGCACGCCCGAACGATTCGACCATCACATCACGGCGCTTTCGGTAAAGAACCCGGTTTTCCTCCACAATATCCTGCGGCCCGTTGAGCGCCGCGCAGGCTGCTGCCTGAATGGGAGTAAAAGCACCATAATCGAGATAGGATTTCACCCGTGTCAGTGCCGCTATCAGTTTCTTGTTTCCAACCGCAAACCCCATACGCCACCCTGCCATGGAATAGGTCTTGCTCATGCTGGTAAACTCTACGGCGACATCCTTTGCGCCTTTCACTTGCAAGATGGAGGGCGTTGGTACGCCATCATAATACAGTTCTGAATAGGCAAGATCGGACAAAATCCAGACCTTGTTCTCGCGCGCCCAAGTGACCAGCCGCTCGTAAAAGGCCAGATCGACTGTTTCGGCCGTCGGGTTTGATGGATAGCTCACCACCAGCACACTGGGCCGGGGCACAGTGAAATTCATCGCGCTTTCGAGCGAGCGCCAATAATCCTCGTTGGGCGTAGTTGGAACCGAGCGGATGGTTGCCCCAGCGATGATGAAACCAAATGTGTGGATCGGATAGGATGGGTTGGGCGCAAGCACACAGTCGCCCGGCGCCGTAATCGCGGTGGCCAGGCTGGCGAGACCTTCTTTGGACCCCATCGTCACAACAACTTCGCTTTCAGGGTCTAGATCCACCCCGAAACGGCGTTCGTAATAATTGGCCTGAGCACGGCGCAAACCGGGAATGCCCTTGGATTGCGAATAGCCATGCGCGTCAGGCTTGGAGGCGACCTCGCACAGTTTTTCGATTACATGGGCAGGCGGCGGCTGGTCGGGATTGCCCATGCCCAAATCTATGATGTCTTCGCCGCTGGACCGCGCAGCGTGACGCATCGCATTCACTTCCGCAATCACATAGGGCGGAAGACGTTTCATGCGATAGAATTGGTCGTTCATTGCTTATCCTGGCAAAATCGCGCAATCAATGTGACAACACGCGCACCGATTATTCTAGGGCATTATTGCTGGCTGTGGGAAGGCGTTTTCGCGACAATTCCCCCGAAGGCCCTATTTTTGGGCTTTGGAACGCTGCGTCACTTGAGGGATTGTACTGGTCATGGCTTCGAAAAACACAACCGATAACGGCCCTGCGGCCTTCCTTCAAAATGAGCAGTTCAAAGCGTTCTTTGACATGCAAGGCAATGCCATGCGGGATATGCTGTCAGGCGCCCTGCCTTCGCATGCCAAGGATGCCGCTGGGGCGGCAACGGATATCGCGCAGGCTTTGCCAAAGGATATGGCAATCGGTGATCTGGCAGAATGGGCCAAAGCCAGCGCTGAGCTGCAGAAAATGTGGCTCGAATTTATCGCGCATCAGGCATCGCAAACGGCAGCCAAGGCGCCCGATGCCGCCAATGCGCTCGATCCGGCGCAGTGGATGACCATTTCGCGCGGAATGCTCCAACAATTGCCCAAGACTATGTTTGATGCGCACACCAAACTGGCGCAGGATTCGGTGCAATTGTGGCAGGGCCTGTTCAAACAGGTCACATCCTCGCTGACACCAGGAAGCGCTGGCGACAAAGATCTGGCAGTCGAACTTCCGCAGAAAGACCGCCGCTTTTCCGATCCGGCATGGCGCGATCTGCCGGCCTTTGCGCTGCTGCATCAAACCTATCTGATGCTGGCGGAGTATTTCCAGCAATCGGTCAAATCCATCGACGGACTGGACCCGGTCAAACGCCAACAGCTCGAATTCGCAGTCAGCGCCTTGTCCGAAGCGATGAGCCCCGGCAATTTCATCCTCACCAATCCCGTGGTGATGAAACGCACGGTTGAAACGCGCGGGCAAAATCTGGTGCGCGGCATGCGTCACCTGATCACCGATCTGAAACGCGGACAATTGACTCACACCGATCCTGACGCTTTCACCTTGGGTGAAAATCTCGCATCCACGCCGGGCAAAGTGGTGTTTGAGACAGAGCTGTATCAGCTCATTCAATACAGCCCCGCGACCAAAGATGTTTACGAAGTCCCGCTGGTGATCTTTCCTCCGTGGATCAACCGTTTCTACATCCTCGATCTGAATGCCAAGAAGAGCTTTATCAAATGGGCGGTTGATCAAGGGATCACCGTCTTTGTGGTCAGCTGGAAATCCGCTGATGAAAGCATGGCCGATGTCGTATGGGATGATTACATTCGCGGCCAAATCGAAGCGATTGATACAGTTCGCGAGCGGCTCTCTGTCCCGCATGTTCATACGATCGGTTATTGCGTCGCCGGCACAACACTGGCGGCAACGCTCGCTGTGCTGGCGCGCCGGGGCGATGCGGACAAGGTCAAAAGCGCAACGTTTTTCACCGCGCAGGTCGATTTTGAAAAGAGCGGCGATCTCAAACACTTCATCGATGAAAGCCAGTTGGACATGCTCGGCAAGCTGGGCAGCAAGGGGTATATTGACGGGCGTTATCTTGCCGCGACATTCAACGCTCTTAGGGGCAAAGATCTGATCTGGAATTATGTCGTCAACAATTACCTTTTGGGCGAAGATTACCCTGCCTTTGATCTGCTGCACTGGAACGGCGATGTCACCAATTTGCCCTCCAAATGGCACAATGATTATCTGTGCGATCTGTACCGCGACAACAAATTGGTTGTCCCCGATGCTTTGGAAGCGGATGGCACGCCGATTGATTTGACGCAGGTCACAACGCCCACTTTTGTGCAGGCCGGGCGCGAGGATCATATTGCCCCTGCTGAAAGCGTCTGGCGCATCACCGAACATTTCAAAGGGCCGCTGGAATTTCTGCTGGCCGGATCGGGTCACATTGCAGGCGTGGTCAATCCGCCGGCGGCTGGCAAATACCAATATTGGCTGGGCGATACCAAGGCCCCATCTCTCGGCGCATTTATCGAAAGCGCACAGGAACATCCGGGCAGTTGGTGGCCGCATTGGCTTCAGTGGCTGGACAAGCAAGCGCCTGAAAAAGTCGCCGCCACAGGCAAACGCAAGCCCGGCGGGCGCGGAGATAAAGTGATCGAGGATGCGCCGGGCCGTTATGTAAAGACGCGATAAGTTGATGAAACACCTTCTTAAGCGGGCGTAGGAAGATTGGTGAATTTCTCATCTGATCGCTGACTTTTCAGTGACTTACCTGCTTATTGTGCAGTGCACAAAAAATCCTTGACTTCGCAGTTGCAATCACTATTTTGTGCAGTGCAACATTAAGCGAGGATGACATGGCAGACGCCAACACCAAATCGAAAATCGACACAGCGGCTGAGAAGGCATATGCCGACGCTGCGTCCAAGACACCAACTGCAAGCGCCGCGAAAGTGGCTGCGGCTGTTGATGCTGACGCGCCCAAGCCCGCACCGAAAGTAGCAGCCGTGAAGAAAGCGGTGGCAGCCCCGGCGAAGAAAGCGGCTCCTGCCCGTAAAACCGCTGCACGCAAAACCACTGCGAAAAAAGCACCGGCCAAAAAGGTCGCGGCGAAAACCGCAGCTGTGAAGAAAACGGCCGCGAAAAAAGCGCCTGCGAAAAAAGTCGCAGCGACCAAGAAACCCGCCACAAAATCTTCGGCAAAAACTGCGCCGACCAATCCCGTTACCAAACTGAAGGATACCATTATGGCAACTGCCGAAAAAACCGATATCACTGCGCAAGCCAAAGACATGGCTGCAGACGTTCAGGACCGCATGAAAGGCGCCTACGCCAAAGCGGGTGAATTCGCTTCGGAAGCTGGCGATTTCAACAAAGCCAACCTCGAAGCTGTCGTTGAAAGCGGCAAAATCTTCTTCAACGGCGCGCAGGAACTGGTTCGCGACAATGTCGAAACCGGCAAAACCGTCGTCGACACCGTGACTGCTGACGCCAAGAAAATGGCTTCTGTCAAATCTCCAACCGAACTGGTTCAGCTTCAGGGTGAGCTTGCACGCCGCAACTTTGACGCTGTCGTTTCGTTCGGTTCGCAGCGCACCGAAGCTTGGGTGAAGCTTTACAACGAAGCATTCGCGCCGATTTCAAACCGCGTTAGCGTGGCTGCCGAGAAAATCTCGAAAGCTGCCTAAGCGCCATCAAAGTTTCTAAACCGGGCCTCTCCTCTCTCTCCCAAACCCGGTTTACGAAAACGCGCCAGAGCGCGCGAGGGCCGGACAGACCTATGCGGTTTGTCCGGCCTTTTTGTGTGCCCGTATCGACACCTTGTTAAGCCCGATGCCATTATCAAACGCAGCGGACCTTGCGAACAACGCAGCTAATCCCATAATGGACCCAAGCATGAATCACTCCGCTTTCCCTTTTTTGCCTGTCGCGGCACCCGATATGCTGAATTCGGCGCCTGAACTGCGGGCGAGAACCGCATGTGATAGCGGTATGATGGCAGGCGATAATGATGATGGGGACAAAAGCGGCGATGATGGCTCTGAAAGCGAAGTGGGGATCGCTACAAAGACCCGCACAAAGCCGAAAAAGCCCAGCCAGTACAAAGTGCTGCTGCTGAACGATGATTACACGCCGATGGAATTCGTGGTCATGGTGCTCAAACGCTTTTTCAGCATGGATCTGGAACAGGCCACCCGCGTGATGCTGCATGTGCATCAAAAGGGCGTCGGTGTGTGCGGCATATTCCCATATGAAGTGGCTGAAACCAAAGTGAACCAGGTGATGGATTTCGCGCGCAAGAACCAGCATCCGCTGCAATGCACGCTTGAAAAGGCGTGAGCCTGTTTGGCGGCCATCCGAGGCCAGACCCGGCGGGTCCGGGGCAGGAAAGCGTCTGGGACTACCCTCGCCCCGCCATTTGCGAACCAACCGGCAGGCATATTCAAATTGTGCATTGCGGCGTAGAGCTGGTGGATACCACCTCAGCTTACCGAACGCTGGAAACCAGCCATCCGCCCACCTATTACATTCCGCGCAGCGACATCGCGATGGATCACCTCGTCCCCAATGCGCGCCGCACCTTGTGCGAGTGGAAAGGCCAGGCGAATTATTTCGATCTCGTGATCGGCGAGACGCGGTTGGAGGCTATCGCATGGACCTATCCCAAGCCCACAACAGCCTTTGCGCCCATTCGTGACTTTTTGGCATTCTATCCCGACCCGCTGGATCAGTGCATGGTCGACGGCGAGGTCATCACCCCGCAACCGGGCCAGTTTTACGGCGGCTGGATCAGCCAATACGAAGCGGGACCGTTCAAAGGCATCCCCGGCAGCCGCCTGTGGTAAATCGCGCGCTCACCCGCGCTGATTTAGGAATAGTCCAACAGCCGCCATCAGGGCATGACGCGGGGTTAAAATCCCGCTAGGGACGCCTCGAAACCATGTAGAACGCCTGATTGCCACGCAAAGACGAACGAAGAAGCCGCACCCTGTGTCCACCGCCTTATCGAGCCCTGTAAGCAGTCTCGACCGGTATATTTTCCGGCTCGTGATTTTTCCGATGCTGGGTATTTTTGCACTGGCGGCATCGCTGCTGCTGCTCGATAAAATGCTGCGATTGTTCGATTTTGTCGCGGTTGAAGGCGGCCCTGTTGGCGTTGTGTTCAAAATGCTGGGCGCGCTTATTCCTGAATATGCCAGCCTTGCCATCCCGCTGGGCCTGCTGCTGGGCATTTTGTTCGCGTTTCGCAAACTTGCCATTTCCAGCGAGCTTGACGTGATGCGCGCGGTGGGGCTGTCCTATTGGCGGCTGCTGCGTGTCCCTTATGCGATCACCTTGGTGCTGGTCGCGGTGAATGTGGCGCTGGTGTTCTACATCCAACCGGTCAGCCGATATTACTACGAACAGATGGAATATGAACTGCGATCAGGCGCGCTGGGCGCGTCGATCAAGGTGGGAGAGTTTACTACGCTGGCTGACCGCATGGCGCTGCGGATTGAAGCAAGCGAGGATGATGGTCAGCGTTTGCAAGGCATCTTTGCGCGTGTGTCCAATTCCAAAGGTCAGGTTCTGTCGATCAGCGCGCGCGAGGGGTCTTTTTTGGCCACAAGTGACAATCCCGATACGATCATTCTGCGCCTGTCTGAAGGGACAATTGTGCAGGATACAGGCAGCAAGACCCCGCGTGTCCTATCCTTCAGCCGCCATGATCTGCCGATTGATCTGCCCGCCATTGAGGAATTCAGAGCACGCGGAGATGAAACGCGCGAATACATCCTGCCCGAATTGCTGCGAATAGGATGGAACGAGGCGCGCAGCGAACAGGAACGCGATGCCAGCCAGGCAACCTTCAATTTTCGCATGGTCGAAGTGGTGATGATGATGCTGATGCCGCTTTTGGCTGTCGCGCTCGCCATCCCGCCCAAACGATCCACCAGCGCGCTGGGCGTGTTCGTGTCGATTGTGATGGTGGTGTCCTATCACAAGATCAATCAATATGGAGAAGACATCGCCTCGCTTGGGCGGATCGATCCGATTGTGGCACTATGGGGGCCGTTTGTTATCTTTGCCGCGCTGATTTTATGGATGTTTTACCGGGTCGCATATGTGCCGGGCGCGCAGCCCTTGGGCGCGCTGGAACGGGTATTTGGCAAAATCACCAAGCCAATTGCCGCACTGTTTTCGCGCCAACCGCCGAAACCTGCCGTTGATGCCGCATCTGACCATTCCCAGATGGCACCGGCGGAATAAAGCGCAGCACGGTCCATGCAGCTTGATTTCTTCCCCTCGCGCACTTTGACGCTTTACCTGGCAAAGATGTTCGTCATCCGGATTCTGGCTGTGCTGGTGATGCTGGTGCTCGTTCTGCTGGCGCTCGATCTGCTGGGCAATACCGGCGATATCCTTGCGCCCGAAGGCAATGGCCAGGCGGAAATCCTCAAATATGCGAGCCTGCGCGCCCCGCAGCTTGTTGCGCGCTTTCTGCCTTATTCGGTGCTGCTGGCGACGCTGATTACGCTGGTGACATTGAACCAGAACAGCGAAGTGGTCGCCATGAAAGCGGCCGGTTTGTCCGCGCATCAGGTGCTTTCGCCGCTGCTTTTGACAGCTGCATTGATCGCGGTGTTGAGTTTCGCTTTTAACGAACGCGTGGTCACTAGAGCCAATGCGACGCTTAAAGTGTGGGACGCGGCTGATTATGGCCCGATCCCCGAAGAAACGGGCACACGCGCGAACATATACCTTACAGATGGGACCAATATTCTGGCCGCCGCAACGCTGAGCGGAACAGGCGAGCAGATCAAGCTTAACCAGGTCACCTGGTATGCCCGAATGCCCGGCGGCATCATTCGCGAACAGGTGCGCGCTCAAACCGCGACCTATGCAGCGCCCGGTTGGCGGTTGACAGGTCCGGTGCGCTTTGATGTCGCCAGCGCCGAAACGCAAGAATTGGATGATCTGGTCGTGGGAGAAATGCTCACGCCTGATCAGATTGATCTGCAATCGATTGATCCCGATGCGCAGGGGTTCTTTGAACTGGGCGAAACGATTGATGCGTTCGAGGCCGTCGGGCGGCGCACATCGGAAATGCGCGCCAAATGGTGGCACCGGATTTCAGGGCCTTTATCGGCATTTTTGATGCCATTGCTGGGATCAATTGCGGCGTTCGGCCTTGCCCGATCGGGCCAGCTGTTTGTCCGCGCGATAATTGGCATGGCGCTGGGCTTTGCCTATTTCGTGGTCGATAATGCGGCGCTCGCTATGGGCAGCTTTGGGGGATATCCGCCATTTCTGGCCGCATGGGCCCCGTTCCTGCTGTTCTTTCTGGTGGGCGAAACCGTGCTTATCAGGACCGAGGAATGACGCGGTGGTCCTTGCGGCTTGCGCGGCCTGATGATGCCGATGCCATGCCCGCAATTGAACGCGCTGCCGCCAGCCTGTTTGCAGGCGACCCCGATCTTGGCGCGCTTGATCCCAATGACACATGGATGCCCGATGAGCTGCGCAAACTGATCGCCAAAGGGCATTGCCTCGCCGCGCATGTAGGCGATCAGATGGCAGGGTTTTTGGTGAGCCAGCCGTTCCGGCGCGAGCTCCATGTCTGGGAAATGGATGTCCATCCGCAATTCCAGCGCCGCGGCATTGGCGCAGGCCTGATGCGCGCCTGTATGATTGATGCACGCAATTCAGGGTTCAAAGCCGTTACCCTAACAACCTTTCGCGATCTGGAGTGGAATGCGCCGTTTTATGAAAGGCTGGGTTTTGAAGAAGTGACCGCGCTGGATGCACACCCCCGGCTTGCAGGGGAATTGGCGAATGAGGTGGATGATGGCCTGCCCGCCCATCGCCGCTGCGCGATGATCCGGTTCCTGGACTAAGCGGGCGGCGTGCCGGCGCCCATCGTGCTTTTAGCAATCCGGCCCACAAGGTTCAGCAGGCCGGGATGGTTTGCCCCGTCATAGGTTGACCCAGCGCCCAGCGCCGCTTTCAATCGCCGATGCGCCTCTGGCAAATCGTGATAGGGCATGGAAGGCATCAGGTGATGCAGCGCGTGATAGCGCAGCCCCACAGGTGCCCAAATTTCCGCCACAGGTCCGGGCGGCGGCACATTGACGCTGTCCAAGAATTGGGCAGTAACCGTCATCGGTTCGCCTTCATTTTCCCACAAATGCGCAACCAGCGTGCGCAATTGGTTGAGAACAGCAGTGGCGGAGAAGATGGCCAAAGCTATGGCCAAGGGTTCCCACCCGATCACCAGCGGGCTGGCCAGCACAGCAATTGCCCAAATACTTGCTGCCGCTTCCTGCCAGCGCACCCGTTTGGCAAAATCGCCCGTGGGCGGCTTGCGGCGAAATTCCGGATTGATCGAGAGCGCAGAAAAACGCTCCCACGTGAATGTGCGCACGGCCGGGATCACCAATCCAACGGGCACCAGCACAGCATATCGCACAATCAGCGCCGCCGGCGCGAGCAGCGCGACCAGCACAAACAGCGGCAGGCTCCACGGTTTCATCAAAGCCAGCGGCAGATATTCAGGATCTTCAATCGTGCCGTATTGCGTGCGTTTGTGATGGATGGTGTGGACGCCTTCATACATGAAACTGGGCGTCAGCATCGGAATGCCGAGCAGCGCATTCCACGCTGTGCGAAAACCGGGCAGCGCATCGCGGTGGATATGGGTGAGCTCATGGATGAACATCAGCGCGCGATACAGCGCCAGCGATGCAATCACTCCAGCGGCAACCGATACCGCGATGTTTCCTGACAAAATGGCAGTCGCAATTCCGGCATAGCCGATGCCAGCGGAAATCAGCATGTCAGGCCAGTAATAGGCCCCGCGCGCTTCGCCCAGATCCTTGGTCAGATCGCGCGCGGCGCGCAGCATGTCCTTGTCATCGCGTGTCTGAAAATCAGCACGCTTGGCCCGCGGCAGATCGCGAGCCATGATAGCAGGGTCAGAGACGGGTTCGTGCATGTTCATAATAGCGGTTCGTTTCGGGGGCTTTACTGCAATTTCAGCGCAATCACCAAATTCGTTATGTTGGCAAGAGTGATCGAGTGGCTTGCTTGTACGGCGTGAGCAGGACAGACACGCATCTATCACTATCAATACGAGGCGAGTGGTTTGGAAGACGCGCAGATAAGAATTGAGCCGGTTGAGGGCAAGGCTGGCCGCGCCCGATTTGTCGATGTGGGCCGCGCATTTGCCGCGAAAGTGCCCCATTCGGTCCCGCAATTGCGCAGCGAACAGCTTGAACTGGTGGACCCATCCAAAAACCCTCTTTTCGGTCATGCCAAGGCGCAATTGTTTATCGCCATGCGCGGCGGAGAGGCGGTGGGGCGCATATCGGCACAAATCGATGAACTCGCGCTGACAATGCCTGCAGACAAAGGGTTTGGTCCCGGCACAGGCATGTTCGGATATTTCGATGCGGCGAGCGAAGCGATTGGCATTAAGCTAATGGAAGCGGCAGAAAACTGGCTGCGCGCGCAGGGCATGACTCGCGCATTGGGGCCGATAAGCATGGCCATGTGGGAAGAGCCGGGCCTGCTGGTGAAAGGTCACGATCATCCCCCGATGATTATGATGGGACACCACCCCGCCCATTACGAAGGGTGGATAACAGGCAACGGATATGCGCCTTTCCAAACGCTTTACACCTATGATCTGGATATCACGGGCGATTTTTCCCCGCTGATCCAGCGGATCGTGAAATCAGGCCACCGCAATGACCGCATCACCATCCGCCGGGTCGATAAATCGCAATGGGACAGGGATGCAGGGATAGTGCTCGACATCCTCAACGATGCCTGGTCGGATAATTGGGGTTTTGTCCCATTTACGCCCGAAGAAGTGGCCTATGCGGGCAAGAAACTGAAACCCATCATCAAGGAAGAGCTTAACATGATCGCCGAGGTGGATGGCCGCCCGGTGGCTTTTATGCTGACCTTTCCCGACATCAATGACGCGCTGAACCGCATCAATGGCAAGCTGTTCCCGCTGGGCTGGTTCCACATGCTGCGCTGGCTGCGCCGTCCGATGAATGCCGGAATGCGAGTACCTTTGATGGGAGTGCTGAAGGAATTTCAGAACTCGCGCATGGCCGGCCAGCTTGCCTTTATGATGATCGATGCCATCCGCGTTCAGGCGCATGGCAAATACGGCTCAACGCGCGGAGAGCTTGGCTGGGTGCTCAAAGACAATCAGGGCATGCTGGCGATTGCCGATACGATCAACAGCACTGTCAATCGCGAATATGTGATCTACGAAAAATCGCTCGGTTGAGTGTTCGGGTATGGCGCAAAATCCAAAAAGGCCTCCACTCGGCGGAGTGGAGGCCTTTCGGGATCGTATCACCAGCCGCTTGGACGGGAGGGGGTCTCGGCGGTGATATTGTCTAAATGCACGGCGAAAAAACGGGTTCCCGCCTGACGAAATTTTTTTCTTAAACCTATCGAAATCGGATGAAATTTGCGTCTGCCGCTTGTTTTGCTCGGGTTTGGAGCTAACAGATTGCCAAGGGCGCACGAGCCCTGGATGTGTGCGCCATTCTTAGGAGAGACCCCATGTCGCTTGGTCAGCAAATCGCCGCCAACCTTCCCTTTCTTCGGCGATATGCCCGCGCCCTTACTGGCTCACAAAGCACAGGCGATGCATTCGTGCAGGCCACACTCGAAGCGGCCTTGGCTGATAGTGATCTGAAGGCTTCTCTCGATGGTGGACGGATCCCGCTCTATGCCGCGTTCAACAAGGTCTGGTCGAGCGCCTATCTCGATGTGCCTGACAAAGGCGATATTTCAAGCGAACACGAAGCGAGCGCGCAAAACCGGCTCGGCGCCATCACTCCGCTTAACCGGCAAGCGCTGTTGCTAACGACGTTGGAAGATTTCTCGCCAGCGCAGGCCGCGCTGATCATGGATGTGTCGCCCGAGCAGGTTGAGGCTCTGGTTGCCGAAGCTGTCAGCGAAATTGACCGAGAACAGTCCACCAGCGTTCTGATTATTGAGGACGAGCCGCTGATTTCCATGCAGCTTGAAGATCTGGTGTCCTCGCTTGGCCATGAAGTGTTCGGCACGGCAGCCACCCGAACGCAAGCGGTTGAGCTGTTGGGCGATAAAACTCCCGGACTGGTTCTGGCTGACATTCAATTGGCTGATGGGTCGTCCGGGCTGGATGCCGTGGATGATATTCTGGCGATCACCGATGTGCCGATCATCTTCATCACCGCCTATCCCGAACGCTTGCTGACAGGCGACCGGCCTGAACCGACCTATCTGGTGACCAAGCCGTTCGAGGAAAAAACTGTGCGCGCAGCCATCAGTCAGTCGCTGTTTTTCCGATCTAGCAAGCCGCTCGCGTAAAAGTCAGCTTTCATCGCGAATTTTGAACGCACCGCGTTCGCGCACAGGCACGCGCATAAAACAGCGCACGCCTTCGGGCTCAAATCTGAGATCGACAGGGTTTTTCAGTTCGTGTGCGATGATCTTTTCGATCAATTCGGTGCCAAAGCCGCGCTGGCGCTCCTGCGCAACAGGCGGACCGCCGCGTTCGCACCATTCCACTTCTGCCAAATCACCTGCCACCAGCCACCACGACACGCTGACTTTGCCTTCCGCAACGCTCAGCGCGCCATATTTGGCGGCATTGGTGGCCAGTTCGTGGATTGCCAGGCCAAAGGATAAAGCATCATTCGGGGCCAGTTCCACATCCGGCCCGGACACTTCAACATTGTGATAGCCGGTCGCGATAAACTGTTTGAGCTCTGCATCGACCACTGCGTCTATCGGCGTGGTTCCCCAATCGGTGCCAGTAAGCAGATCGTGAGTGGCAGACAGCGCGCGGATGCGGCCTTCAAAACTGTGCGTGAACTCGTCAAGATCGCTCGCGCGCCGGCGCGTCAGCGACAGGATCGACAAGACATTGGCCAGCGTGTTCTTGACCCGGTGATTAAGCTCACGCGTCAATGTGTTGCGGATCGAGTTTTGCTCCTCGAAAAAGGCCAGACGTGATTGGTCTTCATAGGCCTGCTGAGTAAGCAGCCGGGCAAGCAGCATCAGCAGCCCCGCCATGGACAGCCCGAACACCAGAGTTAGCATCGACAAAGGCGCCAGCGTTGAGGAACGCTTGGATTCGACCACCAACTGCATTTCGCGATTGGCAAAGGAAACGGGGATTTCCACCCGGTCAGCTCCCACCCCTTCCAATGATCGCGCCACGAGCAAGTGAGCGGTGCCCCTACCGCCATCATACAGACGAACACCGTATTGGTCAGGCTCTGCCCGCTGGATCGCAGCATCCAGAAAATGCCCTGCATCAAAAGGGGTGAAGACAAAGCCTGCCAATGTAACTTCGTTGTTGGGTGTCGCCGGATCTTCCCTGAACACAGGCATGAAGATCACAAAACCCGGCGCTTCGCCAGCATCCGATTGCGCGAGATCAATACGGCCTGATGCGGTGGGCAAGGCTGTGCCGAACGCTTCTTCCATCGCGTGGAAGCGAACGGGATCGGAATACATATCAAATCCCAGCTTTTCGCGATTGGCGGCTGAATTGGGCGAAAAAAATGTGATCGGCGCAAGCCCCACTTCGTCCGCATAAAGCAGCTCGGAACGCACCCCTTCAAAATCAGGCTGTTGCTGGCGCACACGCTGTTCGAAATCGGCAATTTCATCGGGCGCAATCACTTCGGCCCATCCGATGCCTTCGGCTCCGCGATACGTCATATCAAGGCGCAATTCGGTCACAAATTGAAGAAAGTCCTGCGGTCCGAGATCCTTACGCGAAGTAAGCAGTGCTGCGCCTGCACGCAGATATGCCGAAAAACTCGATCCCCTGCGTTCCAGAGCAGAACCAATGGTTTGCGCATAAGCGTCAAGCTGCGCCTTATCACGCGCGCGGGCATTGCTTTCGACCGCAAAAACGCTGAGCGCGGTGATTGCGCAAACCGCAAGGAAAATGGCCAATGGTATGGCGCGCGGATACCCGATCAGCCAGCGGCGCGCGCGGCTGATTGTGCCAACTGCCGTCTGCGGCGCGGCTTCACTGACCCCTTCCAAAATGGCAGTGTGTGTTAGTCCGCCCATTTGGGTCTCTTTATTTCAGTCCCACAACTCAATTCGATTTGCTCAATTCAATTTGAATGTGACCACGGAACCAAAAACGAACAGCTTCGTTCCCAAACAGTAGCAATAATCGCCGAGAAAATCTGCGCCTCAGAAATAGCTTTGTGCGTTTCCAATTGGTGGTATCTCGGCGGAAAACCTGAATTAAGTTAGAAAACACCTATGCGGTCCGACAAGCAATCTTCAACGCAATCGAAAAGCGCGCCAGCGCGATCGGAAAAATCGCGCGATCCGGAATGGGCGGCGGGACTGAAGCAATTATACGATTCCGTAGTCGATGAAGAATTGCCCGATACGTTCAAGGATTTGCTCGCAGAACTCGACAGTCAACCGGCCGATGATAGCTCGGGTTCCAACAATGGTTCTGCCCGGTGAGCAATGCCGCCGATAGCGCTGAAAAACCCGCGCCCAAACCCAAGCCGAAACGCACTGCGAGCGAAAAGGCCGACTTCAAACGCGAGTTGACCGAGGTTGTCCCGCATCTACGCGCCTTTGCCCGCGGTCTGTGCGGCCGCCCGGATATGGCCGATGATCTGGTGCAGGAAGCTTTGCTCAAAGCATGGGCAGCGCAAGACCGTTTTGAACCGGGCACATCCATGCGCGCATGGACATTTGTGATCCTGCGCAATGCATACCTTACCGATATGCGCCGCAATCGGTTTCGCGGCGAATACGATGAGGGCGTGGCTGAACGCATTTTGACAGCACCGGCTGGCCAGGAAGAACCACTTCATTTGTCCGATATGCACCGCGCATTGTTAACTCTTCCGCCCGAACGGCGTGAGGCGTTGCTGCTGGTGGGCGCAGGCGGTTTTTCTTATGAGGAGGCTGCCAAAATCTGCGATTGCGCGGTCGGCACGATCAAAAGCCGGGTGGGCCGCGCCCGCGCCACGCTCAATTCCATGCTAGCAGATGGCGATATTCCGCAGCGATCAACCAAGGATGCAACCGCGCACCGCGCGATCCTTGAAGAATTGGACAATGTCGCAGCGGGCGGCGGTCAGACCCCGGTAAAGTAGCCCCCTGGCGCGGCATCACCGCCCAGCCGTTATTCCTGCGCGCGGTCCACCGCGCTTGTCACGGCCAGGTTCATCGTCACATTACCCAGCGTGCGCATAATATCGGGTAGCATTTCCACCGCCACCAGCAGCACAAGTGGTTCAATCGGCACGCCCATCGCCAATGCAATCGGCCCGATTGAGACGACAAAGCTGATCGATCCGGGCAGGCTGACAGACCCCACGCTGATTATCACCGCGACCAATATGCCCACCAGCACAAGGCCAAACGGCACCGTGATCCCTGTAAGCTGCGCCACATACAGCGCGACTGCCAAATTCATCGCCACACTGGTCGCGCGAAAGATCGCCACGGCGAGCGGCAGAACAAACTCCGCCGTGCTGGGCCGCAATCCCAGACGGTTCGCGCTGTCGAGCATGGCGGGCAGGCTGGCGAGCGAACTTTGCGTGGAAACCGCCACGGCCTGCGCAGGCAGGATTGCGCGGGCAAATCGCACAGGTCCAATCCCGCCAAGAACCGCCGCCAAAACATAAGCAAGCACCAGAATGAACCCGCCCATGGCAGATACCACCACGATGTAGTGCGCCAAGGCCGCAAACGCGCCCTCACCGCTGCGCAAACCCACTCCAAAAGCGAGCGCTGCCACCCCGATGGGCGCGGCCCACAAAACCCAGCCGATAATCATCAGCATCGCATTAGCGAGCGCATGGAAAAATCCGGTCAGCAGTTCCCCCTGCGCTTTGGGCAGGCGCGCAATGGCAATGGCCAGCAGGGCAAAAAACACCGTGAGCGGCAGCATTGCGGTTTCTGCCGCCGCTGCCACGATATTGGGCGCGACCAATGATTTCAAAAACTCCAGCGCGCCGGGCACTTCTTGTGCATCGCCGGACCCATCCGCGATAAAAAACGCGGCATCTTTGGGGATCGTGAACACATCCAGCAGCAAAGGCAGCGCCGCAGCGGTGAACAAACCGCCCGCAATCGCCACGCCCAGCACCAGCGCCAAAAACCGCCGGGCCGCTTTGCCAGCGCTCGCCGCCTCGATCATCTGCGTGAGGCCCAGCACCAGCAGGCTGGCGACCAGCGGAATAATTGTCATCTGCAAAGCGCGCAGCCACAAGGTGCCAGCCACTCCAATCAGATCGGTCAGCCACCCGGCCAATTGCGCACCCGAAAGCCCAACGCCGGCCGCCAAACCTGCAATCAGCGCGAGAAAAGTCGCGAGCACAGGCAGCTTGATCGTGACCAGCTCAAAGCGCTGAGCTGCATTGTGCGGCAGATCTGCCGGCGCGCGCTTATCTGTCATTCGTGTCACACCTTTTAGCAATGGGCACACCGCAATTGCCCTTCCCTTTGTGCGATAACCGCGCCAGAGGTAGCTGACAATCTCAGCGCATATTTCGCCCAGCAGGAGGGCCTTTTTCGAATGACACGCAAGTTCTTTGGCACAGACGGCATCAGGGGCCGCACCAATGATGGCGTAATGACGGCGACCACAGCGATGCGCATTGGTCAGGCGGCAGGCAATTACTTTATGCGCGGGCGGCACCGCCACCGGGTGGTGATCGGCAAGGATACCCGCCTGTCCGGTTATATGATGGAAAGCGCGCTGGTCGCAGGGTTCACGAGCGTGGGCATGGACGTGATTATGACCGGCCCGCTTCCCACCCCTGCCATTGCGCTACTCACGCGGGAAATGCGCGCGGATCTGGGCGTGATGATTTCGGCCAGTCACAATCTTTATGCCGATAACGGGATCAAACTGTTTGGCCCGGATGGGTTCAAATTGTCGGATGAAGCAGAGCTGGAAATTGAGCGCCTGTTCGAAGCGGACAATCCGACTCTTGCCCCGCCCGAAGGCATTGGCCGTGCGCGCCGGATCGAGGATTCGCGCGGGCGGTATATCCACGCTGTCAAACAGTCCCTGTCGAGCGAAACGCGCTTTGATGGCCTCAAGGTCGTGGTCGATTGCGCGCATGGCGCTGCCTATCAGGTTGCGCCTTCTGCGATCTGGGAATTGGGGGCAGAAGTTATCACTTTGGGCGTCTCTCCCAATGGCACCAATATCAATGACGGGGTCGGCTCCACCTCAATCGAGGCGTTGCAGGCCAAAGTCGTTGAGGAAAGCGCCGACGTTGGCATTGCGCTTGATGGCGATGCGGACCGATTGATCGTGGTCGATGAAAAGGGCCGCAAGGTTGATGGCGACCAGATCATGGCGCTGATCGCGACGCGAATGCAGGAAAAGGAAATGCTGCGCGGCGGCGGCGTGGTTGCAACTGTGATGTCAAACCTTGGGCTGGAACGCTATCTGGGCAGCATTGACCTAACGCTTGAGCGCACCAAGGTCGGCGATCGCTATGTGCTCGAACGGATGAAATCGGGCGGGTTCAATGTCGGCGGGGAACAATCGGGCCATATGATCCTGCTCGATCATGCAACGACAGGCGATGGCACCGTTGCCGCCTTGCGCATTATCGCCAGCCTGGTGCGCACGGACAAACCGGCAAGCGAAATCCTGCACCTGTTCGACCCGGTTCCGCAATTGCTCAAAAATGTGCGGTACAAAGGCGGAAAACCGCTTGAAGATGACGCAGTCAAAACGGTGATCGCGGCAGCCGAAAAAGAATTGGAAGGCAAAGGCCGCCTCGTCATCCGCCCATCTGGGACAGAGCCTGTCATCCGCGTTATGGCTGAAGGCGATGATCCTGCCCAGGTTGAGGCCGTGGTGGACCGCATCTGCGACGCAGTGCGCGCCGCGGCGTAAGGATGAGCGCCGACCATGCTTGACATGCGCCCCGATTGCGAAGGCTGCGGCGCCGATCTGCCCGCAGAAGCGCCGGGCGCGTTTATCTGCTCGTTTGAGTGCACGTTCTGCGCTGAATGCGCGGAAAAATCGGACGACATCTGCCCCAATTGCGGCGGCGAATTGATGGACCGCCCCACCCGCGCCAAAAAGCTGCACGCCAAGTACCCGCCCTCAGCCAAGCGGATGTTCGCATCATGAGCGCCCAAGCATGATCGGCCCCTGCCAATGACCACCAAAGCGCCTCCACGTATTTTGACGATAGCCGGGTCCGATGCCAGCGGCGGAGCAGGCATTCAGGCCGATATCAAAACAATCACCATGCTTGGCGGCTATGCCATGAGCGCGATCACCACGGTTACCGCGCAAAATAGCGTGGGCGTGCAGGCCATTGCCCCGATGTCCGGCGATGTCGTCGCGCAGCAGATCACCAGCGTCATCAGCGATATGGGCGTTGATGCGATCAAGATCGGGATGCTGCACGATGCCGAGATTATTGCTGCAACCGCTGAAGCTTTGCGCGGTATTGATGACGCTGTGCCGATCGTCCTCGATCCGGTCATGGTCGCGACATCAGGCGCAGCTTTGATTGCGGACCCGGCGATTGAATTGCTCCGCGATACTCTGTTCCCGATCGCAACGCTGATCACGCCCAACCTGCCGGAATTGGAGCATCTGATGCGCCGCACTTTGCGCACCACCGCTTTGGTGGAGGAAGCCGCAGGCGAATTGGCGCAAACGCATGGCTGCGCGGTCCTCGCCAAAGGGGGCACACCGACGATGCGCAGATCATCGACACGCTGGTGTTTGAACCGGGCAAGTTTGAGCGGTACTCCCACGCCCGCATCGACACGCCTCACACTCACGGCACTGGCTGCACCCTGTCATCCGCCATCGCAACCCTGATGGCGCACGGCCAACCGCTCGATCACGCGGTCGCCTTGGCGCGCAATTTCGTGGTGCAAGCAATCAAATCCGCCCCCGGATTTGGCGCAGGCGGCGGCCCACTCGGCCATCACGCAGTGCGCAAATTATGATGGAGCCTGTGCTCAGGGTTGATGGCCGCAAGGCTGATCCGTGCGCTGGCATTGTGAAACTGGATTGGGGGAAATCCGCGTGGAACGGAACGATGTTGGCCGGCACAATCGCCGCTCTGTTTTTCGCGACCTGGCAAAGCGTTTTGCTGTTTCTGGCGCTTACATACTCAACTCTGCTGATCGGTCACAGCGTCGGCATGCACCGGATGATGATCCACCGCACATTCAAAGCGCCCCGGTGGTTTGCGCGGCTGCTTATCTATTTAGGCACACTGGTCGGCGTGGCGGGTCCGTTTGGCATCATTCGCATCCACGATATTCGCGATTGGGCACAGCGAGAGGCGCAGTGCCACGATTACTTCGCTCATCGCCGGGCACTGCTGGCTGATCTGGCGTGGAACCTGTTTTTTAAATTCGAATTTCAAAAGCCCCCGGATGTGACTCTCGAAGCCGCAATGGCCGATGACAAGTTCTACCGGTTTCTGGATAAGACATGGCGCTGGCATCAATTGCCTTTGGCAGGGATCCTCTATGCAGCAGGAGGCTTGCCGTTTGTTCTATGGGGCATTTGCGCGCGCGTTTTTGTCAGCGCTGCGGGCCATTGGACGATCACCTATTTTTGCCACAACCCGCAATTGCGAAAACGCCCTGGCCGCTGGATCGTTAGGGATGCGGGGATACAGGCTTCCAATCTAACCGGCCTTGGTATCCTGACCTATGGCGAATGCTGGCACAACAA
Organism: Erythrobacter sp. JB1-15; assembly: GCF_057365035.1. Taxonomy (NCBI): domain Bacteria; kingdom Pseudomonadati; phylum Pseudomonadota; class Alphaproteobacteria; order Sphingomonadales; family Erythrobacteraceae; genus Erythrobacter; species Erythrobacter sp. JB1-15. The sequence continues at coordinate 1,656,725 of NZ_CP200295.1, read as the reverse complement.
TCATCACGCCTTTCCCGAAAGCGCGCGCATTGGATTGGAACGAGGGCAAAGCGATCCGGGATGGTGGGTCATCCGCGCTCTACAATCAGCGGGCCTGGCCTATGATGTCAGCCTGCCGCGCGCCTTTTCAAAGCGTGAGGATTTGCTGGAACGCAATTCGTCCTAACGCTCCAACTCATAAAAGTCTGCGATATGCGCCCACGCCTCATCAGCTGTTTCGCACCAGTGGAACAGGTCCAGATCCTTTTTCGAGATCGTCCCTTCCTCCGCAATCGCTTCAAAATTGACGACGCGTTCCCAGAAATCCTTGCCGAACAGCAGGATCGGAATGGGTTTCATCTTGCCGGTTTGGATAAGAGTGAGAAGTTCGAAAAATTCATCGAATGTCCCAAATCCGCCAGGGAACACCGCGACAGCGCGCGCGCGCAGGAGGAAATGCATTTTGCGCAGCGCGAAATAGTGGAAGTTCAAACTTAGATATGGCGTCACATAGGAATTGGGGGCCTGTTCATGCGGCAGGATGATGTTGAGCCCGATGGATTCCGCGCCTGCCTCGCTTGCGCCGCGATTGCCCGCTTCCATAATCGATGGGCCGCCGCCCGTGGTGACGACAAACTGGCGTTTGCCTTCTTCGATGATCGCTTTTTCAGATACCAGCCGGGCAAGCTTATGCGCTTCTGCGTAATACTTCGCTTTGTCCGCCAGCCTTTGGGCGACTTTCTGTTCGTATTCATCACCGTCTTTGGCAGCGTCGATTTTCGCCTGCGCTTCTTCGGGTGACGGGATGCGGGCAGAACCATACATCACCATGGTCGAGCCCACGCGCGCCTCATCCAGCAGCATTTCAGGCTTTAACAATTCCAGCTGAAAACGCACCGGGCGCAGTTCATCGCGCAGCATGAAGTCATGATCTCGAAAGGCAAGCTTATAAGCGGGATGCTCCGTTTGCGGAGTGCTTTTGGGCGCGCCTTCGACGAATTCGGTTTCTTCCCCGGCGCGGTAGAATTTGCGGTCAGTGAGGTCGTGATCATTGTGTTTATCAGTCATGCCGCCTGCCCTAGTCGCGGCGCGCGAAAGCGGCAAGCATGCGTTGCATGCTCGCATCTGCTGGCCCAGCGCAAAAAGGGGCGTCTATTCAGACAACTTGCCCTTACTGCGTGGTTGAGTTAGCTTAGCCGGCAGGTGCACAGGCAAAATGCCTGCGTGATATTGAAAGATTGATTGTATGGCGGACGCGTTTCCGCCGGACGCGAACAGGAGCGCTGGATCAAACAAGGGCAGCAAGTCCGGTAGAGTAGCCGATTTCCGCTACAAACGCCCTTACCAGCCAAATACGCAGCAAGGCGCAGGCCGCGATGCTGGCGCACTTGCATCCGGCCAGCGTTCAGCCAGCGCGCATCCTGATAATGCGCATCATGACACCGCGCATCCTGACAATGCGCAGCCGAAAGCTCACCCCAGAACCGCGCATTTTGCCAAGCCGCACGAAGCCTATGCCGCGCTTGATCTGGGCACCAACAATTGCCGCCTGTTAATCGCGCGGCCTTCGGGCAAGGATTTCACTGTTATTGATGCCTTCAGCCGAGTGGTGAAGCTGGGCGAAGGTGTCGCAACCACGGGCAAGCTTTCAGACGAGGCGATGGACCGGGCGATGGGCGCCTTGTCGATTTGCGCGGACAAATTGCGCCGCCGCAAAGTGCGCCTCGCGCGGTCTGTCGCCACCGAAGCCTGCCGCAGAGCCTCCAATGGCGCCGATTTTATCGACCGCGTGCACCGAGAAACGGGCATTGTTCTCGACGTGATCAGCGCGGGCGAAGAAGCGCGGCTGGCCGTTCTCGGCTGCCATATCCTGCTGGAAGCAGGCGAAGGCCCGGCGGTGATTTTTGACATTGGCGGGGGATCAACCGAACTGGTCCTGCTGGAGCCGGGCGGCAAAATCCCGCGCATCCTTGACTGGCAAAGCGTGCCCTGGGGCGTCGTCTCGCTAACCGACACGGTCAGCCCGGGTGAAAATTCGGCGCAAGGCCGCCTTGATCGCTATGCCCAAATGCGCAAACTGGTCGCGGACAGCTTTGCCCCCTTCGCTGCGCGGATTGCGGACGCTGCCGCGCATCCTGACATTCGCCTGCTGGGCACCAGCGGCACGGTGACAACGCTGGCCAGCCTGCATCTTGAATTGCCGCATTATGATCGCAAGGCGGTGGACGGATTGATCGTTCCGGCCCATGCCATGCGTTCAATCAGTGGCGATCTGGCAGGCATGTCGCCCGAAGAACGCAGCACACTCCCCTGCATTGGCGAAGACCGAGCCGATCTTGTGGTGGCCGGATGCGCAATTTTGGAGACGATCCTTGACCTGTGGCCCGCATCCCGGTTGGGCGTTGCCGATCGCGGCATTCGCGAGGGGATTTTGCGCAGTTTGATGGCATCAGAGCGGCAAGGTGAGCGCTCCCTGCGCGCGCTTGAACAATTGCGCACTGGCAAAGGCAATCCGTAAATCATGACCCGATCAGGCCGCAATCCCGACCGGCGGGTGAAGACCGCCAAAAAGCGCACCGCATCATCGACCCGGTGGCTGGAGCGGCAACTGAACGACCCCTATGTCAAACAGGCCAAGGCCGATGGTTATCGCAGCCGGGCGGCCTATAAACTGCTCGAATTGGATGAAAAGTTCAATCTTATCAAAGGCAGATCGCGCGTGGTCGATCTGGGCATAGCGCCGGGCGGTTGGGCGCAAGTGGTGCGCGCAAAAGCGCCCAAAGCCAAGGTTGTCGGCATTGATCTGCTGCCCACAGACCCCATCGAAGGGGTGACCATTTTCGAGATGGATTTCCTCGATGACGATGCGCCGCGAATGCTGGAAGAAGCATTGGGCGGTCCGCCCGATTTGGTCCTGTCAGATATGGCCGCGAACACTGTGGGCCACAAACAAACCGATCATCTGCGCACTATGGGTCTGGTTGAGGCTGCGGCCTGGTTTGCAACCGAGACATTGAGCGAAAAGGGCGCATTTGTGGCCAAGGTTCTGGCAGGCGGCACCGACCGCGACCTGCTCACTTTGCTGAAAAAGCACTTCACCACGGTCAAGCACGCCAAGCCGCCCGCAAGCCGCAAGGGATCATCGGAATGGTATGTGATTGCGCAGGGGTTCAAAGGGCGCGGAGAATAACCCCCGCGCATCCTTTGGATGCTACTCGGTTGCTTCGGCAGTTTCCAAAGACGTTTCTTCGGCTGCATTCTGCGCGTCTTCGGCGGTTTCAACCGCGTCGGTTGCGGCTTCCGCTTCGTCAGCAGCAACCTCGCCGTCGCCTTCACCATCTGCAGCTTCGGAGACATATTCCGGCACCGGCAGGTTCGAACCTTGCGAGTTCATGTAAAGCGCGACCGCGGCCCGGTCTTCAACTTTGGACAGGCCGGCAAAGCCCATCTTGGTGCCATCCATGTAGCGTTTGGGTGATTTGAGCCATTGGTTCATCTCATCCCAGCCCCATTGGCCGCCGAAAGATGCCATCGCGTCGGAATATTGATAGCCAGCTTTTTTCCCGACGCCTGCGCCCATAATGCCGTGCAGATTGGGGCCAACGCCGTTTGCGCCGCCTGCATCAATCGTGTGGCAGCTGGAACACTTGGCGTAGACTTTCTCGCCCGCAGAAACATCCACGCTGGCCATGTTCAACGCTTCGGCCATGGTCATTTCGGCCGCGACTGCGCCGCCCTCTTCAACTGCGCCTTCGATGACATAGCCCAATTGTTCGGGCCGTTCGGGCGAGGAGCCGTGGAAATACATGTCTGCCGCCACTGAAAGGCCAAGGCCAACAATGCCTGCAAACAGGGCCCAGCCCGCTGCAGTGTTGAACAGATCACCCTGTGCCTCGGTGGCAGGGGGCGTGTCGGAGTTGTGTGGTTCTTGATTCATCCCGTGCGGCCCATAATCATGCGTTTGGCGCGGCGCAAGACCCATCGGAACATCACGCATTGCGATATTTGCAATTTAGTGAGGCACCAAGCCTTGCTGTTACCCGAAAGCCCCTTTAGCACGCGTCACAATCATGCGTTCTTTTCCTGGCCCTGCCCTCCCGATTGTTGACGAATTGCGCAGCAAAGCCGCAGCTGATCCGGCGCGCGCGATTGCTTTTCAGGGATCGCCCGGCGCCAATTCGCACCGCGCCGCAGTAGAAGCCCGAGGCGATGCCTTGCCGCTGCCATGCTTCAGCTTTGCCGATGCTTTGGAAGCGGTGAAGGACGGGCGCGCAGGCCAAGCGATTATTCCGATTGAAAATTCACAGCATGGGCGCGTGGCCGATATCCACTTTCTTCTCCCCGAAAGCGGCCTGTCGATTACGGGTGAATATTTCATGCCGATCCACCACGCATTGATGGCGGTGGGCAATGGCCCGTTCGAAGCGGCCTACAGCCATCCACAAGCGCTTGGCCAATCGCGTGAGTTTCTGCGCGAGCGCGATATCGTGCCGCTCAGCTATGCCGATACAGCAGGCGCTGCCGCTTTTGTATCTGAACGCGGCGATCCGACTATTGCCGCGATTGCGCCCGCCATTGCGGCTGAGTTGTACGGGCTTTCCATCATCGAGGAAAATGTCGAAGACAGCCCAGACAACATGACCCGTTTCGTCATCCTTGCTGATAAACCAGCATTTCTGGCGCACGATCCCAACACCGCCACCATGACGACCTTTATTTTTGAGGTACGCAATATTCCTGCTGCTTTGTACAAAGCGCTTGGCGGATTTGCGACAAATGGGGTGAATATGAGCAAGCTGGAAAGCTACCAACAGGGCACCAGTTTTTCCGCGACCCGGTTCTATGCCGACATTATCGGCGCGCCGGGCGATCCTGCGGTGGATCGGGCGCTGGAGGAATGTTCATTTTATTCCAAGCAATTGCGGATTTTGGGCACCTATCCGCTCGCTCGCAAACGTGGGTGAGCAAAAGGCGTTGCGCGCGCCGCTAGACCGTGCCACCTACCATATCGCATGACTTTGGCGGCAGATCCAATTTACGAAAGCGATGATTGGGGCGATCCGCCCGTCAGCGCTCAGCCGCCTTATGACACCGTGCCCGAGCTGTCGGTTGAAGAACCGGAACCTCTGCCGGACGTAACCGTCGAAGATACCCGCGAAAGCTGGGAAACTGTGCGCGACAATGGCGATATCCAGTTCGATCCGGTCGAAATCCCCCGCCAGAACCTTACGAACCTTCCGCTTTTGAAAAAGCGCTGGAGGAGTTTTTTGCCTGGCTAGGTGAGTTGTTGTCCCCCATCGGCACCGCGCTCGCACAGGCTTGGCCGGTTTTGCAATATGTTTTGTTGGGGGCGGTTGTGCTGTTTGTGCTGTATCTGATCGCGCGCACATTTGGCCCGCTGGCTCGTCAAGCCAAAGACGCTAAAGCCGACGAGGAAATACCCGAATGGCAGCCTGATCGTCAGGAAAGCCTCGCACTGCTCGAAGATGCGGACAGGCTGGCTGCCGAAGGGCGCTATGATGAGGCAACCCATTTGCTGCTGCAACGCAGTGTTGGGCAGATCGCGCGGGCGCGGCCTGATTGGGTTGAACCATCAAGCACCGCGCGCGAACTGGCCTCGCTGCAATCTTTGCCCGACGCCGCGCGCAAAGCTTTTGGCACCATTGCCCAGCGGGTGGAGCGCAGCCTGTTTGCGCTGCGATCGCTCAATCAAGCAGATTGGGAAACGGCGCGCGCAGCCTATGCTGAATTTGCGCTGGAGAAAATCGGCGGCGCTGAAACGGGCCGCAGGAGAGCGCGCGCATGAGCAATGCCGGCCCGTCCCCAACCGCAAATCCGGCGGCCCAATCGGCACGCGGGGCATCGCCGTTTGGCCGCTTGACGCTGCTCTTCGTCATCCTTGTCGGGTTTGCCGCGTTTCTAGCGCTTTTATATTTCCTGTCGGGCGGCGATGATGGCAACCGCGACAACAATGGCGCAGCCCATGCCGCCGCGCGCGGATTGAACGGATATGCCGGGCTTGTGCGCTTGCTCGAGGCGGAAGATTACGACGTGACCCAGTCGCGTTCGCCCAGCGGTCTGGAAACCTATGACCTGCTGATCCTCACCCCGCCCAGCTATATGAACCCCGATGATATCGCCGAGATTTTGCAGGACCGCGAATATATTGGCCCCACGCTTGTCATCCTGCCCAAATGGTATGCTCGCCGCCCACCGCCCAATCTGCCTGATGACGTGGCGGACAAATTCAAGCGCGGCTGGGTTGAACTGGGCGAGGCATTCAATGTCGGATGGAGCGAGGAATTGCCCGATCCTTACGCTTTTGAACACAAGGTCGAGAGCCTTCAGAATGACGTGGCAAGCGATTGGAGCGGCTTTGCGTTAAAAGGCGATCTACCAACACGCTCCATCGCCTTTGCCGAGGATGACGGCGCGAACCAGCCGCTGATCACTGCTGCTGATGACAGAGTGCTGGCCATGCGCATTGGGACGGCCGGAACCCCTCAATATGATCCGAACAGCGATGACTATTACGATTCAACCGAAGAGGTGGTTTTCGTCGTCGAACCTGACCTCATGAACAATTACGGGCTCGCCGATGAAAACCGCGCGGCGGCTGCGCTCGCTCTAGTTCAGGATGCTGGCTATGGTCCGGGCACCAATGTCACATTCGATATGACTTTGAACGGCTTTGGCGGGACAGTGAACTTGTTGACGCTCGCGTTCAGGCCGCCTTTTCTGGCGGCGACCCTTTGCCTGATCCTTGCGATCATCATTGTGGGTTGGCGCGCTTTTCTGCGGTTTGGTCCGGCAGCGGCCAGCGGGCCTGACATCGCCTTTGGTAAAAAGCAGTTGGTGGGCAATGGCGCAGGGCTGATTGTGCGCGCGGGCCGGTTGAAATTGCTGGCGGAACCTTATGCCGGCCTGTCCGCCCGCCGCATGGCGCACGCGCTGGCGCTGTCAAAGCCTGATCCTGACGCGATCGATGCCGCGATGCAGACCCGCTTGCCAGATGAAGAACCCTTCACGCACCGCACGGCCCGGCTGCGCAATGCCAAAACACCATCGGACATCGTGCGCGCTGCCCAATCGCTGGGCAGCCTTGTCGAACAGATAGAAGCATCCAAACACAATAAGAAGGCACCCACCCAATGAGTATGAGCCTAGCCGAATTGCGCAGCTTAGCCGGCGCAATCCGCACCGAAGTCGCCAAAGCGATTGTGGGGCAGGACGCCATCATCGATCAAATGCTGGTCGCTTTGATCAGCGAAGGGCACGTCCTGCTCGAAGGCCCCCCGGGCACCGCCAAGACGTTTCTGGCCAACAGCTTTTCAACCGCTTTGGGCCTCGATTTTGGGCGCATCCAGTTCACGCCTGATCTGCTGCCGGGCGATATTCTGGGATCAAACCTGTTCAACTTTCAAACGAGCCAGTTCACGCTAACGCGCGGGCCGATTTTCTGCGAGCTTTTGCTGGCCGATGAAATCAACCGCACGCCGCCCAAAACGCAGGCCGCATTGCTTGAGGCGATGCAAGAACGCCGCGTGACACTGGACGGCGAAACGCACCAATTGCCAGAACGCTTCATGGTGGTCGCAACCCAGAACCCGATTGAGAACCAGGGCGTTTATCCCCTGCCAGAGGCGCAATTGGACAGGTTCCTGTTCAAACTGCTGGTCCCCTATCCCGATGAAGCCGAAGAAACGCGCATTGTCACCAGTTTCGGATCGCGTCAGGGGCCGCAGCGCCCGGCTGAAATGGGTGTCACTGCGGTGGCGGATGCGGCCAAGCTGGTCGCAGCCAGCGCTGCTCTTGACCAGGTGACTGTAGCCGAAGAGATCACGCAATATGTCGTGCGGCTGGTGCGCGCGACGCGCGATCATCCCGAACTGTCCGTCGGTGCCAGCCCGCGCGCCGCTGTTCTGCTGGCCAACGCCGCGCGCGCCCGTGCTGCGCTCGATGGCCGCGATTACATCGTGCCCGACGATGTCAAAGCGCTCGCTGTGCCCGTTTTGCGCCACCGCCTGACATTGAGCCCCGCCGCCGAGATTGAAGGCCGCGATATCGAGGCTCTGGTCGCCGAACTGGTCGAAAGCACAGAGGCACCCCGGTAACCGGCCATGGCGCTTTCTCGCCCATCATTTCTGGCAAAGCTGCCGCCTTTCCCGGTTGTCCCGACAGAACGGGCCGCGTGGGTCATTGCCGGGTTTGCGCCCATCGCGGTCGTGATTGCGGCAACTACGCCTGATCTGTGGATTGTCGCGCCCATCGCGGCGGCGGCTTTGTTTGTGCTGATCATGTGCGATGCGCTGCTGGCGGGCAAATGCGACAGTTGGCACGTCACCGCGCCGAATGATGCCGAAGTGGGCCAGCCAACGCCGGTTACCGTGACGGCCAGATTCAAAAATGGCGCGCGTTCGCAGGTTCGTTCAGCGCTGGAATTTGATCCGCGCCTTGGCATGGCGGGCCGCGCCGATTTCACTCTCGCGCCCGGACCTTATGATCCGGAAGATACAGGATCTCTCGAGCTGAAACCCGAGCGCCGCGGCACTGCGCCCATCACGCGGGCCTGGCTGCGCTGGACCGGGCCATTGGGCCTTGGCGCGCGCAACACCTACCGCGCGCTTGATGATGAAATCCGCATCTGGCCTGATCTTTCGCCTGTTCGCAGCAAGGAATTGCAGACGTTCCTGCGCGATGCCCAGACCGGCCTGATTGCGCGCCGTATCAGAGGCGAAGGCACGCAATTTGAATCGCTCACCGAATATGAAGCGGGTATGGATCGCCGCCGGATCGACTGGAAAGCCAGCGCGCGTCACGTCCATCTTTACGCCCGCGAAAATGAAAGCGAACGCAACAACCAGATCGTTTTCGCTTTTGATTGCGGACAAGCGATGTGCGAGCCAGCTGATGGCATGCCCCGGATTGACCGCGCTGTCACCGCTGCGCTCACCTGCGCATTTGTCGCGCTTAAATCGAGTGACCGGGTGTCGCTCTTCGGCTTTGCCCAGCGGCCGCAGATCATGACGCCATTTATCAGCGATGCGCGCGCCTTTCACCGCTTGCAAAGCGCGGCGGCGGGCCTCGATTATGAGCCCGTCGAGCCCAATTTCACGCTCGCGCTGGCCACATTAACTTCCAAATTGCAGCGCCGTTCGCTGATCGTATTGTTCTCCGATTTCACCGATCCAACCGCAGCAGAACTGATGGTGGAAAGCATCGGGCGGCTGGTGGACAAACATCTGGTGCTGTTCGTCACTATCGCTGATAGCGAGCTTGAGGAAATCATCGAAGAAGCGCCCGGCGATATCGCCACTATGGCGCGCAGCGTGACGGCTGACAGCCTTGCCACTCAGCGTTCGATTGTGCTGCAAAGGCTGCGGCGCATGGGGGTTGATGTGATCGAGGCACCGTGGAACCAGATTGGCTATCAACTGATTGACCGGTATTTCATGATCAAGAATTCAGAGGCCATCGGATGAGCGCGGCCAATCCTACAACATCAGGGGCCGCAACGGCTGCGCGCCCATTGGAGCCGGGCGAAACCGCGCCGCAGGCACCGGCCAAGGACACGGCTGCTCCGGCCAAAGCCAAAGGCCGCTTGGCCAGTTTGTTCGGCAAAGCCGATATCGCCCCGCCTGCCGATATTGAAAGCGCCGCTTTGCGCTCTGATCGGTTCCGGCTCGAACGCGAAGGCGATTGGCGCCGGCTCGAAACCATTATCCAGCGCATGGAAAGCGGCGGATTGCGCCGGATCGACGACGATGACCTCCTGGCTTTGCCCACCCTATATCGCACCGCTGCTTCCAGCCTTTCGGTTGCGCGCGAAACCTCGCTTGATGCGGCCACGCTCAGCTATCTGGAAAGCCTTGTTCAGCGCGCATGGTTCCAGGTCTATGGCCCGCGCAAAGGGCTGTTTGGCTGGCTGCGCGAATTTTTCTTTGGCGGATGGAGCCGGGCGGTGCGCGGCATCTGGCTGGAATCGTGCATTGCTCTGTTCGTGATGGTGGCAGGCGCAGTGGTCGGATGGCTGCTGGTGGTGCGCGATGAGGAATGGTATTACCGCCTTGTCCCAACTCAATTCCTCGATGCGCGCGTGCCCGGTGCCAGCCGCGAAGCTTTGGCCGGAACGCTCGCGGTGGAACAGGATGCGGGCGGATTATCGACTTTTGCCGCCAGCCTGTTCAGCAACAACGCGGCCGTTTGCATCCTTGCCTTTGCATTGGGATTTGCATTCGGCATCCCGACTTTGCTGCTTTTGATTTACAACCTTGCACTGCTTGGCGCGATGATGTGGCTGTTTGCGGGACAGGGCCTTGAGGTGGAATTTGCCGCCTGGCTCAGCGTTCACGGCACCACCGAATTTTTCGGCATTTTGCTATCGGGCGCAGCGGGCCTGCATATTGGCCGGTCCATGGCGTTTCCGGGCAATCGCAGCGTCCTTCAGGCAGCGTCCGAAGCAGGCCAGCGCGGCGCAGTGGTGATGATCGGGGTGGTGTTGATGATGGTCGCGGCTGCGCTGCTCGAAGCGTTCCCCCGCCAATTGGTCGAAGGCGCGCCCAACCGCTTTATGATCGGCGGGTCCATGCTCGCTTTCTGGCTGTCCTATTTCTATCTGTATCGCCCGCGTGCCCTAAGGTCTGATCAATGAGCGCGGCGGCGATGAATGATACAGGCTTTTCCGTCACAGGGCAGGCAGGTGGGTCAGCAGGCGGGCGTATCAATAAACGCGAACGCACGCTGATAACGCCAGAAGGCATTGCGGTGCCCATCGTGGTCGCATCGCGCGGCGCGCGGGCGGGCGCGCTGATCCTTGATATTCTGATCCTGATGATCGGGCTGATCGTGTTTTACTGGATCCTGTCGAAAGTTGCAGGCGGGCTGTTTGAACCCGATATCGGCGTTGACACATCCACCACATCCAATGCGCGCGAGTTTATCTCGATCATCGCCATTCTGGCGAGCTTTACAGCATGGTATGGCTATTTCCTTGCGCAGGAACTCGGCCCGCGCGGCGCGACATTCGGCAAGCGCGCGGTTGGTATCAGAGTGGCCGCGCATGGCGGCGCGCGGTTAACTCCCGAAGCGGTGATCGCCCGCAATCTGCTGCGCGATATCGAGATTTTCTATCCGGTCATTTTCATGATCGTGCTGCTCATCATCAATGTCGCAGAAGAAGACACAGGCGGCACGATCTGGGCTGCCGTCATCTGGTTTGCTGTGTTCCTGCTGTTTCCCTTTTTCAACAAGGATGCTTTGCGCGCAGGCGATATCATTGCCGGCACATGGGTGGTTGAAGCACCGCGCACCAAGCTGGTTGAAACCTTATCCACCCAGGGCGCGGCCAGCGGCACGAGCGAAGTGACAGGCGCGCGGTATGAATTCGGCGATGAAGAGCTGACCATTTATGGCGAACGCGAATTGCAGACGCTGGAGCGGATATTGCGCGATGGCGAACCCGATGCGCTGGCAGCGGTTCACGAAACGATCTGCCGCAAGATCGGTTGGGATCCAGGCGGCGGGGATGAACGCGCTTTCCTCGAAGCGTTCTATGCCCAATTGCGCGCCAAGCTGGAAGGCGACATGCGGTTTGGCAAACGCAAGGCGGACAAATATTCATGAGCAATCGCGGACCAAAGCTAACGCGGCGCACGGCGATTGGATCGGGTTTGGCCCTGGGGCTTTCAGGAACACTCGCCGGATGCCTGCCGCCTGATCAAAGCCCGCTGGGCCGGATTGAAGCACGCCTGCGCCTGATCGAAGCCAATGCAGGCGGCACATTGGGCGCAGAATTGTTCGATACCGGTAGCGGGCAGTCCATTGGGCTTAATCGCAATCGCCGATTTGGCCATTGCTCCTCGTTCAAGCTCTCGCTTGCAGCCAAAGTGCTGGCCGCGCATGCCAGCGGGGAAATTGATGCGGATAAACGTGTTTTCTGGAACAAGGATGATCTGATGTGGGTCTCCCCCTTCACCACCAAGCGCGTGGACGAAGGGGCAACTTTGCGCGAGCTTGCCCGCGCGACACAGATTACTTCGGACAATGCGGCGGCCAATGTGCTGCTGCGCGAATTGGGCGGGCCAGCGGCGCTGACAGGGTTCTGGCGCTCTATTGGGGATGATGTGAGCAGGCTTGATAGAACAGAGCCTGCGCTGGGCAATGTGCCGGTCACCGAAATGCGCGACACCACCACGCCAGCGGCCATGGCGCGCACGGTGGCAAAGCTGATCTATGGCGATGCCTTGCCCGAGGCAGAGCGAGTTACGCTCAAACAATGGATGGTTGAAACGCAAACGGGCAAGAACCGCGTGCGCGCGGGGATCGGCGATGGCAAACCCCAAGGCTGGGTCAGCGGCGATAAGACAGGGACATCAATCTGGCCAGGTATGGGCAGCCTGTATGTCGATATCGGTTTTGCCGAGGCCCCGCCCAAAGGCGATGAACCGCGCGCGCCGGTTACTTTTGCCGCCTATTACCGGGCGCGCGAGACGCATGAGGGGATGGACCCTGCTTCAGAGGCGGTCTTGGCGCAGATTGGCAAAGTGCTGACGGATTTTGTGCTGGGCGATTATCGCTGGTCGAAAATCAACCCGTTCGATTGAAGCCGGTTACCAGCCGCAGCCGCCCAGCCCTATTCCTCGCCGAAAATCGCCACCTCATTCACACCCTCGCTGGTCGCGCGGCCGCGGTACATGCCCTTTGTGTTGAAACTGAACAGCGCATCGCCGCTGGGGGTCACCAGGATAATCCCGCCATCCCCGCCCAGCGCTTTCACCTCTGCCATCACCGAATCCGCGATTTGCTGCGCGCGGCCTTGGGTATAAGCCTTGATATCAATGTCGCTATTGGCGGGTGCATAAACCGTCCAGCCGGACACTTCCATGCGCAGTCTTGCGCAAATCTCATGCGCAACGCCCACGCGGATAAAGTATTCGCCCCACCCTGTCGCGGATAAGGCGCAGCTGCGATTATCGGCATAGGTGCCCGCGCCGATCACCGGGCTATCGCCAATCCGGCCCCAGCGTTTGCCTGTCATCCCGCCCGTTGATGTGCCCGCAGCCAGATCGCCATGCTGATCGAGCGCCACCGCGCCCACTGTGCCGAACTTTATATCCACATCCAGCGCCGAAAGTGCATCGGCTTTCATCCGCTCAAGCGATTGTAACCGCCCCTCGGTTGCGAACCATTCGGGCGGAGCGGTTTCCAAACCCTTTTCGCCTGCAAACACTTGGGCGCCCGCACCGCTTAGGAAAACATGCGGGCTGTCCGTGCGCACTGTGTCGGCCAAGAGGATGGGGTTTTTTACCGATTTGACGCCCGAGACCGCGCCTGCGCTGCGATCGCGGCCATGCATGATTGATGCGTCGAGTTCGTTCTCCCCTTCCCAGGTAAACACCGCCCCGCGCCCGGCATTAAACAATGGGTTATCCTCAAGCAAAACGATCGCCGCCTTGATTGCATCCACCGATGTGCCACCATCGCGAAGGATCTGAGAGCCTGCATCCAGCGCTTCTTGCAAGGCGGCCTCATATTGGGCGCGCTGTGCAGGTGTGGTCGTCTCTCGTGCAATGGTGCCAGCACCGCCATGTATTGCGATGGACCATTGCGGCTCTGATTTTGGCTGAGAGCCCGGCTCAGCATTTTGGGCAGCGGCGGGAGAAAGGCCCAATGCGTATAGCCCCAATAAAGCTGCGACAAACGCGCCAAGTGACTGAAATTTAGAACAGATCAATGTCATTTCATAAGCCTTTACACGGTTTAACCCACAGCGCGGGCCAAATAGTTTACAAAAACGTAAATCGCCGCTGACCGTTCAGCGAGAGTTTTTACAAACCATTGAAGAAAAGGGGATATTCATGCAAATTGGACGATACAGTTTTGACAGCGAATTGGCCATGGCCTTGGGCCAAAAAGCCTTATTCGCGCTTGGCATTTTACTCGTCACGTGGATTCTGGCGAATATCGCCAAGAAAGTTTTTGCCACATTGGTGGACAAGGTTGAGATACTCAATCGCGGCACCGGCTCCGGTCAAAGCGTCGGCATGTCGCTTGGCAAGATCGTGGGCCTTTTGATCTGGCTGTTCGGCCTGCTCGCCATTCTCGACGTGCTCAATTTGGGCGGCGTCGCTGGCCCGATCAACGAATTGCTGAACACCGTCATGGGTTATATCCCGCGCCTCTTCAGCGCTGGCCTGCTTTTGTTCATCGGTTTGATGATCGCAGGGATTGTCCGCGATATTGCGGTCACTGCCATGCAAACGCTGGACCTTGATAAATGGGCCAATAAAGCGGGCGCAGACGAAGTGACAGGCAATGACACCATCACCAAAACGCTGGGCGTTGTCATCTATGCACTGATCGCCATTCCGGTTGGTATCGGCGCGCTGGGCGTGCTTGATATCGCTGCGATTTCCGGTCCGGCAACCGATATGCTGCGGATGATTATGGGCGCTATTCCCAACATCATTGCTGCGGGTGTCCTGCTTGGCATTGGCTATCTTATCAGCCGTTTCGTTGTAGGCCTGCTCACCGATGTGCTGGGCGGATTGGGTGTTGATGCACCGATCGCTGCAATGGGCCTGCTTCCGGCAAGCACCAAAGCCTCATCGGCGATTGCCCGCATTGCGCAAGTTGGCATCATCTTGTTCTTCGCGATTGCCGCCACGCGGATGCTCGGTTTTCCTGAGATCACCAACATCCTCAACCAGGTGCTCGCCATTGGCGGTAATGTGGCCTTTGGCGCGGTTATCATTGGGGTCGGCTTCCTGATTGCCAATCTGCTGGGCAAACTGGTTTCCGCTGGCACAGATGGCAGCATGGCCGGTTCCGTGGTCCGCTATGGCGCGATGCTGGTCTTCACGTTCATGGGCCTCAACAACATGAATATCGGTGAAGAGATCGTGACCATCGGCTTTGGCGCGCTGGTTATCGGCCTGTCGGTCGCAGGCGCTCTCGCCTTTGGAGTGGGCGGACGCGAATGGGCTGCCAAAAAGCTGGAGGAACTTGATAAAGCGAAATAGCACGCTTTTCAGTTTCAATGCATGACGGGGCGCGGTGGCAATGCTATCGCGCCCCTCATCATTTCTGGGAGACAATGCGTGAGCGGTTTTGGCAAGACGACAACCACCGATGAAGTGCTGGCGGGCAAAGATTTAAGCGGAGTGCGGGTGTTTGTAACAGGCGCAACGTCGGGCCTTGGCAAGGAAACGGTGCGCGCCATGGCCGCCAAAGGTGCCCACGTAATGCTGGCCGGGCGCAATCAGGAAACGCTCGATACGGCCGCGGCTGAGATCAAATCGGTGCACCCCGATGCGCGGCTCGACACAATCGTGTGCGACCTCGCCTCGCTGGACAGCGTGCGCGCTTGCGGGGCAGAGGCCCGCGCGCGGTTGGACGCGATTGATCTGCTGATTAACAATGCAGGCGTTATGGCGACGCCTTTGACGCACACGCAAGATGGATTTGAGAGCCAGTTCGGCACCAATCATCTGGGGCATTTTGTGCTGACCAAAGAGCTGATGCCGTTGGTGCAGGCAGGCAACAACAAACGCATCATCAATTTGTCGAGCCGGGGCCACCAGATTGCGCCAGTTAATCTCGATGATCCCAATTTCGAAAACCGCGAATACGATCCGTTCCTTAGCTATGGCCATTCGAAAACCGCCAATGTGCTGTTTTCTGTCGGCTTGGAGGCGCGTTTTGCCGATAAAGGCGTCCATGCCTATGCGGTACATCCCGGCGGCATCAACACCAATCTGGGCCGCCATATGGATGAAAAAATGCAGGAAGGTCTGATGGCGAATATTCTTGCGAATGAACCTGATTTTCAATGGAAAACCGAAGCACAAGGCGCAGCCACATCATGCTGGGCCGCGACTACGCAGGAGCTTGAAGGCAAAGGCGGCCTCTATTGCGAGGATTGCCACGTGGCGCAGGTTGATGATGAAAGCAAAAACGGCGGCGTGCGAAGCTATGCGGTGGACAGCGCGGCGGCAGACAAGCTGTGGACGCTGAGCGAGGAGCTGACCGGCACGGTTTTCACCGTCTGATCCGGGTGCAAAACGCCTCCGCTATTCGGCCAGAAATTCGCTCAGCAGCTTTAGGGTATCCTTGCTTTCGCGGCAGGGGGTGATCGCCATAAAGACATGCGGGGCCTGAGCGTATTCATACAGCATCGCATCCACGCCAACTTCGTTCAGCCGAGCAGCTAATGTGCGCGAATCCACAATGAACAGATCATGCTGGCCCGTCCAAATGCGCGTCGGCGGCAGCATGGCAAGGTATTGCGGCGCGGCATAAAGCGGGCTGCATTCAGCGCTTGCCGGATCGCGCGTTTCGGCAAACATTTTGCCGCATTCACGCAAAGTGCCGATTTTGAGCATGAAATCATGCGGCTCTACCGCAGCGATGGCCGGGTCTTTCATGGTGAGATCAAGCCACGGCGCAAACAGAGCTAGCTTGCCCGGCTGCGCGCTGCCTTCATTTGGCCCGCCCGCTTTGGCCAGCCGCAAAGCCAGCGAGAGAGCCATATGTCCGCCTGCGCTATCGCCATTGAGGATAATCTTGGCCGGATCGTGATCCTCGCACAATTTTGCAAACACGCTATCGGCCAGCGCATCTTGCGCGCTGTGCGAGCTTTCTGGCACCACTTCATACAGCGGAACCGTCACGCTCACCCCGCACGTATCGATCATCGCAGCGACCAGCGGCCAGTGTTCTTTGAACATCGGCAGAATAAAGCCGCCGCCATGGAAATAGAGCATATGCCATTCACCCGGCCCCGATTTGGGATGCAGGGTTACGGCCTGCTGGCCGGCTGCTTCCCACTGGCTCACATCATATTTGCTCGCAAAACTTGTCGGCATCGCCGCATCGCGCGGCAATTTGCGGGTCGCCATATCGGCGCGGAATTCTTCTGCGGTGTGCGGAAAAACCCGTTTGCGCCGCGACATGACCCATTTGACGGTTTTGAGCAGCAGGCTCGCTTTATCAGTGCGCGCCTGCGATGTAGTGTTGGTCAGCATAAATTATCCCTCTCACCGCCGAGGAGAGAGGCGCGGGACCAGCAAGTCAAGCGCTGAATGCCGCGATCAGCCCTTCGCTTAGCCATCCGCCAAGCATCGCGCCTGCCTGCATGGCGGCGGCCTGGATGGCTTCCTCGCCAGGATTTTCGCCCGCGATCAATCCGATAATATCTCCATAAACCGCGCCATCGCGCATGGCGGCAAAGGCGCGGCCTTGCGCCTCATCAACCATCAGAAAGGTGGGCCGCTCCCCCTCGCGCCACACCAGACAGCCGCGCGTGGCTGGGCCTGAAAGCTGCGGCGGTCCCTCGCTCCCCTCCTCCAGCGATCGCCACAGCGCGCCAAGGTCATAATGCACGATGCGCGCAGCAGAGCCGGGGAGGAATTGCAGGCAAAGCCCGGCCCATTGCTCATCACCGAATTGCTGAGATCGCTCGGCAAACTCCGCCGCGCTGATCGGCGCTGTATCCGCCGCTCGCGATGCTTCGAGCATGGACCATTCGAGCCAGGCGATCTCAGCCACTTCGGGATTGTCGCCGAACAGGTCTGCGCAGGTAGCATCAAAGCCTGCGCCCACGCGGTCAATCGTCCAATGCGAAGACGGATGGGCAAGCGCGTGGTGAATGCTCGCCTGACGGAACGCATCTTCCCCGACATAGCGCGCCGTGCGTTCATAGGTGGCGGCAATCGCGTCCATAACAGCAGAGCGGTAATTGCCGCGATAAACGCCCATGCCGGCGGCTTGAGAATTGCCCCATCCCTCGGGAAGCGGGGCGCTGTCATCCAGAATCGCGCGCATGAACGCCGCTTGTGTCTCGGCGAGGTTGACGGCAGGGTTGTTGGAGGGGCTCATGCAGGCTCCAACACCGCGGCTTGATCCGCTATCCCGCGCGCGCGGTCCAATTCGCTAAGCAACTCGCCCAAAGCGGGGATATCCGCATCGCGCTCTATCATGGTCGCAACCGGGCCGGGCAGCATTTCGAGAGCTTTGGCATACAGCGCCCACACGCCATCATCCACCGCCCGGTCATGCGTGTCGATGATGATATCGCGGTCCGCCGTCGCCGGATCGTGGCCCGCAAGGTGGATCTGGCGCACCCGGTCCAGCGGCAGACCTGCCAAATAATCGCCAGCAGAAAAACCGTGATTGGCAGCGGACACATAGATATTGTTCACATCAAGCAGCAAATAGCACCCCGTGCGCTGCGTCATTTCGGTGAGGAATTCCCACTCCGCCATCTCATCACCAGGAAAAGTGAGATAGCTTGACGGGTTTTCAAACAGCATTGCCCGGCCCAGCGCATCTTGGGCTGTATCAATGTTGGCGCACACCACATCCAATGCCGCCTGGGTCAATGGCATAGGCAGCAGATCATGGCTGTTATGCGCGCTGGTGCGGGTCCAGCACAGGTGATCAGACACCCATAAAGGCTCAATCCGATCCGCCAGCATGCGCAGCCGGGCAAGATAGTCCTTATCCAGCCCGTCCGCAGAGCCGATTGACATCGACACCCCATGCAGGATCACCGGATAAAGCGCGCGCGCCTCTTCCAGAATCCGCAAAGGCCGGCCGCCATCTGTCATATGGTTCTCGCTGATAACCTCGAGAAAATCGACTGGTTGCTTATTCGCCGGCTGCTTATTGATAGACGCCTGCTGCCCATCTGCCGCATCCAGAAAATCGGCGTAATGTTCTGATCGCAGGCCCAGACCGAAGCCGTGAAATTGGTCAATCGTATGGGATGAAGATGTCATGGAGGCGTCCTTACAGCATTTTTGCAAAATCGGCAGCCCGGCGGACCTGTCAACTTGCTTGCCCCCGTGTGCGCCGCGTGTGGGTGGGGGTCAGTGTCACGGCGCAAAAAGAGGCAGCCCGCCAGACTGCCTGACACCGCGCAAATAGGGCCAGGTAAGGCCGCCCTTCAGCGCGGTATCTGATAAAGTGTTCGCGATTGCCCCTGCACGCGTTACACATAGGAAACGAAGGGGGGCATCGAAGGGGGGATCGGAGGAAGAAAAATAGCGGACCCAAACACGGCCCGATCGCGGGCACATTGGCGCTAATTTCAAAAAAGTTGGAACCTGCTTGTAACCCATCGCGGCATTGCGGCGAATTGCCAGATAGCTGCGGCACACTTGCCGAGCGCAAGATAGATGAAATTCAGGAGACGACACATGAACACCAAGACAATCGCCAATTTCGCAGGCCTTGCATTGACCGCAGGTATTGCCGCTGGCCTCGCCGTAACCCCGGTTGCTGCTCAGGGCGCGAAGGAAAAATGCTACGGCGTTTCAAAAGCCGGCAAGAATGACTGCGCCGCCGGCCCCGGCACAAGCTGCGCTGGCACATCGACGCGCGATTGGCAGGGCAATGCCTGGAAATATGTCGACAAAGGGTCATGCGTAAAAATCAGCACGCCCAAAGGCAAAGGCTCACTCAAGCCGCTTAAGCGATAAAACCGATTGGCCCGGGAAAGCGGCGCATCAGGCAAATTTGGCGCCGCTTTCCAAGGGCAGCATAGGAGGACACAATGAACACCATCATTTCAATGTATCGCGGTTTGGTCGGCTTTTTGTCGGGCAAATTTATGGAAAGCGTCGGATTGCTGCTTGCACGCATTGCACTCGCGCTGATTTTCTGGCGGTCGTACAAAACGAAAGTCGTTGAAGGCACGTGGTTCGAAATCGACGAGATCCAGTACTTCCTGTTCGAAAACGAATTTTCAGGACTGCCAATCCCAACCGATCTGGCGGTTCCCATGGCAACCTACGCCGAATTTGCATTCCCGCTGCTGCTGTTTGCGGGCCTTTTCACCCGGTTCTCTGCGGTTTCGTTGATGATTATGACTTTGGTGATCCAGTTTTTCGTATTCCCGACAGCGGATCATTTCTGGGGTTGGGCGATTACACCTATAGCTTTGGCTTTGGTGCTGATCTCTCGCGGTGGCGGACTTTTCTCGCTTGATCGGATTTCTGACCGATTGTTCGCCCCGAAAGCCGGGTAAGCGGGTTTAGGCCATGATCGCCGACGAACCCACTCTGGCTCGCCTGATGGTGGCAGCGCAGGACGGCGATAAAGCCGCCGCCAATGTGCTGCTCACCGAGGTGGGCGTTTGGCTGGAGCGGTATTTTCGCCGCCGAGTGCCCCCGCATCAGATCGATGATCTGGTACAAGAGGTTCTCATCGCGTTTTATACAAAGCGCGCCACATGGGACCCAAAGCGCGCGTTTCTGCCATGGCTGGCAGCCATTGCGCGGTACCGGTGGGTCGATCATTTGCGCAAAGTGTACAAGCACGATGCGTCAGAATTGATGGAAGATGATGCGGTAGAAGACAGCGACGAAGAAGTTGTCATGGCCCGCGTCAGTCTTGATAGATTGTTCAAACACTTGCCTGACAATCAGGCCGAAGCGATTGAACTGGTTAAAATTGGCGGATTATCGATCCGCGAAGCGTCTGAAAAAACCGGGCAAAGCGAAAGCCTGGTGAAAGTGAATATCCATCGCGGCCTCAAGAAACTGGCCTCTTTGGTAGAGAAAGCTGACTGATATGGAAAAGTATTCGAGCACAGAGACATTGGTCGCAGCACTCGCTGACGATCTGACACCTGTGAAACGTGTGAAACCTGCCGAAGGCGCAGCTTTGATTGCGTTCGCAGCGGTCATTGCCGCTGTCGCATCCATCGCCGTTTATGATTGGTGGGATGGCCTTTTGACAGGCGAAGCATCGGGCTATTTCCTGATCACGCATGGATTGCTGCTGGTGGTTGGCATTGCCAGCACTGCGGCCATGGTAACAAGCGCCATGCCCCGGATCGGGATGCGTGCCAGCGCGCCGCTGTGGGGTGCGATCATGCTCGCAATTCTGCCTTTAGGCGCGATTATCAGTCTGACAACTGGCGAAGGCCACGATCATGCCGCCGAAGGGCTGAACGATCCGGTCGCATTTATGTGCACCACCGCCTCATTGGCCGCAGCGGCTTTGGTGCTGGTTGCATCGGTGATGTGGCTCAGACGCGGCGCGCCTGTATCGATTGAACGCTCCGCCTGGCTTGCAGGGCTGGCAGCAGGAACGCTTGGCACTTTGGCTTATGGGATCACCTGCCCGCTCGACACTTTCTCGCATGTCGGACTGTGGCACATCGCGCCCGTAGCGATTGCCGCCGTGATTGGCCGAATTGTGGTCCCGCCGCTGATCCGCTGGTAGGTTTCCTACCCGTTGCACGCTGTGGTAGATGGGCGGCCATGTTCAGGGTCGCAATTTTGCAGCAAAGCCTTCATATGGGGCGCGTAAGGGTGACTTGCGCGCCCCATCGCTTTTTGTTTCCAGGACCGTGTAACATGCGGTCCATGCTTCAGGTTGAAGGCCAATAGTATGAACGCGATCCGCCCTTGGCGCACGATTGAACGCCGCGAATGCCGGCAGATCATGGTCGGCAATGTGCCCGTTGGCGGCGACGCGCCGATCACGGTGCAAACGATGACGAACACGCCGACAGAGGATGCGGCGGCAACGATTGACCAGATCCGCCGGTGTGAGGAGGTGGGCTGCGACATTATCCGCGTCTCTTGCCCGACAGAAGAGGCCACAGCCGCCTTCCCGCTCATCACCCGAGCCGCCAACATCCCGGTGGTGGCCGACATCCACTTCCACTACAAACGCGCTTTGGAGGCAGCCGATGGCGGGGCCGCCTGCCTGCGCATCAATCCGGGCAATATCGGATCATCTGACCGGGTTGCCGAAGTGGTCCGCGCCGCCAAAGCCAATGGCTGCGCCATCCGTATTGGCGTGAACGCCGGCAGCCTCGAGAAAGACCTGCTTGAGAAATACGGAGAGCCCTGCCCCGAAGCCTTGATTGAAAGCGCATTGGATCACATCAAGCTGCTGCAAGATCACGACTTTCATGACTTCAAGGTTGCCGTCAAAGCATCCGACGTCTTCCTGGCGGTTGCCGCCTATCACGGCCTTGCCGATGCGGTCGATTGCCCCTTGCATCTTGGCATAACAGAGGCTGGCGGGCTGATCGGGGGAACGGTGAAGTCCTCCATCGGCATGGGATCGCTGCTGTGGGCAGGGATCGGCGACACGATCCGCGTATCGCTGTCGGCTGAACCTGAGGAAGAGGTCAAGGTCGGCTATGAGATGCTCAAAGCCTTGGGCCTGCGCACGCGCGGCGTGCGCGTTGTGTCATGCCCCTCGTGCTCGCGTCAGGGTTTCGACGTGATCCGGACGGTGGAAACGCTGGAAAAGCGCCTTGAGCATATCAAAACGCCGATGTCGCTGTCAGTGCTGGGCTGCGTGGTCAATGGCCCGGGCGAAGCGCGCGAGACCGATATCGGCCTCACAGGCGGCGGCAATGGCAAGCACATGGTCTATCTGTCCGGCATGAAAGCGCATGCGATTGAGGATGAGGATATGCTCGATCACATCGTGAA
The DNA here is from genome assembly GCF_057365035.1 of Erythrobacter sp. JB1-15. Taxonomy (NCBI): domain Bacteria; kingdom Pseudomonadati; phylum Pseudomonadota; class Alphaproteobacteria; order Sphingomonadales; family Erythrobacteraceae; genus Erythrobacter; species Erythrobacter sp. JB1-15. Next base: position 1,634,286 of record NZ_CP200295.1, on the reverse strand, counting down.
ACTGGTCGAAGACAAAGCCGCCGCGATTGAAGCGGGCGAAGCGGTTGCGTTCGATCCGCATGCTCAAGAGCAGAAGACGCCTACCCCTGAAACGGCAACCGAGGCGGCTGAATGATCAAGGCTCTGTTTGCAGGTGTTCTGGCAGCCCTACTGCTAGGCGGCGGGGTCGCACTCGCGAAGGTCGCTGGCGGCGAGGCGCATGACTATCCGGAGGCCGAGGCCTACACCGTATCTGATGACGCAAACGCCGATGTCGATGCGGCGCTCGCAGCAGCGGCGGCGAATGATACGCGCGTATTGCTGGTGATGGGCGCAAACTGGTGCCACGACAGCCGCGCTCTGGCCGGTTGGCTTGGGACGCAGCGGTTCAAAGCGCTGATCGCTGACCGCTACGAGCTGGTCTATGTCAATGTCGGCATGCCTCAATCAGGCGATGGCCATAACCTCGCCATTGCCCGCCGCTTTGGCCTCGAGGATCTGCCCGGCACACCCAACCTGCTCGTGCTGAGCGCAGATGGCACACTGCTAAACCCCGACACCGCAACCAGCTGGCGCAATACGGCCACCCGCGAAGAAAACGCGATCTATGATGAGCTGGCGATGCTGGCGGATGCAGCAGGCGTCTAACTCTGCTGCACGTCGTCCACCACGCTGACTACATGGCGCCGCAACCAACGCGGGGCACGTTCAAGTTCGACAAGTATCAGCTTGTGATGGAGGAATTGCGGGCGAGCGGAGAAGCGATGACCGAACACGCGCCTCTCCCCATGCCGCGCGATTGGCTCGAAGCGGTGCATGACCCGGCCTATGTCGAAGAGGTCTTCACAGCCCAAGTTCCGCCCGAAAAGGAACGCCGTATCGGCTTTCCAGTGACGGAGCGTATCAGAGACCGCGTGCGCCACACCAATGGCGGCACATGGCTGGCGGCAAAGCTTGCGATGCGGCACGGCTATGCCGCAAACTCAGCGGCGGGCAGCCATCACGCGCTGAGCAATACCGGCGCGGGATATTGCGTGTTCAACGATCTGGCGGTCGCTTCCAACCGCTTGATCGCACAAGGCGATGCGCGTTCCATCCTGATCGTCGATCTTGATGTGCATCAGGGCGATGGCACAGCCAGTCTGACCGCCGGGCGCGAAGATATTGTCACTCTGTCGCTTCATGCAGAGCGCAATTTCCCGGTGCGAAAAGCGCGCTCTGATTGCGATGTGCCTTTGCCCGATGGGGTGGATGATGATGGCTATATGGCAGAGCTTCAGAAACACCTGCCGCGCATGCTGGATGATGCCGCGCCCGATCTGGTGCTGTACCAGGCGGGCGTTGATCCGCACCGGGATGACAGGCTGGGGCGGCTGGCGCTTACGGATGAAGGACTTGCCCGGCGTGATGCCTATGTGGTGAAAGAGGTGCGCGCTCGCGGCGTGCCGATCGCATCCGCGCTGGGCGGAGGATATGGCGATCCGCATGAGGTCGCCGCTCGCCATGCGCGTTCCATGCTGACGATGGCGCAAGTGAATGCTGGCTTTCCGCTTGGCGCGCTGACAGGTGACCGCGCGGATAAAGAAACGCTTTAGAGTGCCTTAAGCTTCGCGCCTTAAACTGCCAAAACAATGCTTGAACGGGTGATCATATTGGCTGCGGCAATCTGCGGCTTTGCGGTACTGGTTGTGCCTTCGGGTGATGAGAGCGGCGAAGAAGCCGCCGCAGCCGCATCATCTGCAAGCTCATCGCCTTTCTCCGGGTCTTCATCTGAGCCCTTCACAGGGTCAGGCAATAAGACATTTACGTCGAAATCAGGCAGCGGCAGTTTTGGCGGGGAGCACACTCTTGCGCGCGAAGGCGATGGGCATTTCTACGCCGCCGCCAGCATTGATGGCGCGCGCATGCGCATGCTGGTTGATACCGGCGCATCGGTGATCGCGCTGACGGCGGATGATGCAAGATCGGCGGGCGTGCATTGGAATGACGGCGATGTCCGCCATATCGGATCCGGTGCAAGCGGGGCGGTTTACGGCGTTCCGGTCACTCTGCGCGAGGTGGAAATAGGCGGCATGGTCAGGCGCAATGTCGAAGCGGTCGTGATCCCGCGCGGGCTTGGCATATCGCTGCTGGGCCAATCCTATCTGTCGCAGATCGGCGCGGTTGAAATTTCGAACGATGAGATGATTATGCGCGCGAATTAACGCCGGTTATCGCCGCCTGCTAAAAGTAGATGTCGATGTAATCGGTGAGACGATCGCACCATTCAAATTCGCGCAGCCGCCAATATTTGCGGTTCTGCGTGATGCCAAACCGCCAACCCCTTTTGCTCATATTGCAAAGCCGGTCAGCATTGGGCGCGCCCAGGATTTTGATCGTCCCGTCATAGATAAAATAATCGGTGCCGATTTCGGTGATGAACCCTTCGATCTCCATGCGTTCGCCAGGTGCCCCCTCTTGCCCGCCCATAAGCAGCCAATAGCCATCCTCATCCACCGCAACCCAGGTGCGCCCGCGTTCCTCCCAGCCAATCCATTGCACGGTGATGCCAGTGTTGCCGAACAGCCGCTCTGCCATGGCGGGGTCGAGGATTTTGGTGGGCTGCGCGGGCATTTCAGCGGCTTCGACTGTGACTGTGCTGGGCGTGTCCGTGCGGCTGCTACGAGTGATCGCAAGTTTGCGGTATTCGATTTGGGGCGCAGGCGCGACCGTTAGCGGCTTGGCAAGCGGGTAAGCCGGCGCGCCTGGTTCAGCTGTGCTGGCCGCAGGAGCCGCTTGCGCCGCGGCTTTCACGCTTTCAGGCCCGCCGACAGCCGACGCGCAGCCGCCCAGCGCTCCAAACAGCGTTCCAAACAGCGCCGCAAGCACCACCGCCGGACCCATTTTCGCAAGGTTATCTGCAACCATTTCACTTTCCCCCATATCGCATTTCGCCTAGCAGCATCGCAGCGCATCAGCGCACTATAAAGACAGGATAGACGCGATATGGCTGAGCTGGAAACCGATTATCTCGTGATTGGCGCAGGCGCTGTCGGATTGGCTTTTGCCGATACGCTGCTTGATGAAGATCCCGATTGCCACATCACCATCGTTGACAAACACGCGCGGCCCGGCGGGCATTGGAACGATGCCTATCCCTTTGTCGCCCTGCACCAGCCCAGCGCGACATACGGCGTCAATTCGATGGAGATGTGCCCCGACCGGGTGGACACACAGGGCCACAATGCCGGCATGTATCCGCTGGCCAAGCACGCGGAAATCCTCGCTTATTATCACACGCTGATGATGGACCGGCTGATACCGAGCGGGCGCGTATCCTATCACCCGCTCACCGCTTATGAGGGTGGCGAGGCAGGCACACACCGGGTCAAAGGCATTTTGTCCGGCGACGAGACCACCATCACCATCCGGCGCAAGCTGGTGGATGGCACATTTTTCAAAACCAGCGTTCCTGCGACGCACAAACCTGCTTTTGAAATTGAGGCAGGCACCCGGTTTGCAACGCCCGGTGATTTGCCCGCTTTGTGGCAACAGGCCGATAATCTGCCCGATCACTATGTCATTATCGGCGGCGGCAAAACCGCGATGGATACAGGCGTATGGCTGCTGGAGGCGGGCGTTAAGCCGGACTCCATCGGCTGGGTGCGCCCGCGCGATAGCTGGATGTTCAACCGCAAACTGTTGCAGCCTGCCCATGCCAATCTGGAAGGCTTGATCGAATTTCAGGTCGCCTTGGTTGAAGCCGCCAATGGGGCTGAAACCGGTGATGAGATGTTCGCGCAATTGGGTGAGCGCGGGGTGATGCTACGGCTTGATCCGCAAATCACGCCCAAAATGTTCCACTTTGCCGTCATTTCAGAGGCCGAGGTTGCGCTGCTGCAAGGCATTACGCAGGTTCATCGCCAAGGCCGCGTGACCCGCATCGCGCCGGGCCAGATGCATTTTGGCGAAACCGTAGTGAACGTGCCCGGCAATACGCTCTTTATCGATTGCACCGCCAGCGCCGTCCCGTTTGAAGCGCGCGGCAACATTCGCCCGTTCTTCGATGGCGACCGGATAACCCTGCAACTCGCGCAGGCCCCATTCGTCCCCTATTCCGCCGCGCTGGCCGCCTTTGTGGAAGCGAATTTTGAAACCGATGCGGAAAAGAACAATCTGCTGCCCCCTGCTCCGCTGACCGATACGACCGACACCTATCCCTATGCGGTGATGTCCAATTTGATGAGCACGGCGATCCTGTCCGGCAATGAGAAAACCAACGCCTTTAATGCGCGCAGCCGCTTGCATCCGACAGGGCCAGCGATTGCCAAAATGATGGCGGAAGGCGATCCGCGCCTTGCCCAATTCAGCCAAGTCGGCGCAAAAATCCGCGACAATATGCCCGGCGTCATCAAGCTTGGGATGAAAGCCAAAGCGATCCATGAAGGAGAGCTTGCCGCGTAAATGTCCCGATCTGGGAAAATACCTGTGCAAGGTGGACCTATTTTCCGTTCACGGGAACCTCATCACTGGGCTATATATTGGTAGATTATGAACCGACGCGATTGTCTTAAAGGTGCTTTGGCCGCAGGAGCCGCGTTATCGGTGCCTGCCGCTTTGCCTGCTAAACTGGCCGCACAGCCTGCCAAGGGGTCTGTGCGAGATCGCAAATTGTTCGAAATTGCCGCGCGAGAACTGGCGCGGGTGGGCGACAATATCTGGAAACGCGATATTGTTGGCATTGCCGATTACGGCCTGCATTCTGCGCTGCCGCGCTTTCACTTCGTCAATCTGAACTATGAAGAGGTGGAAAGCTATCACGTCGCCCATGGGCGCGGGTCTGATCCTGAACATGATGGCTGGCTCAACAATTATTCCAATGTCGAAGGGTCCAATGCGACAAGCAAGGGCGCCTATGTGACGTGGGAATGGTATCAGGGCCGCTATGGCACATCGGTGCGTTTGGGCGGGCTAGACCCCACGAATGAGGCCGCCTTGCGCCGCTATATCGTGATGCACCAGGCCAAATATGCAGAGCCATCGCATGTGGCGCGCTGGGGGCGGCTGGGCCGCTCCAATGGCTGTTTCGCGCTTGGGGCAGAAGATTTCAGGAAAGCGCTTTTGAACCTATCGGGCGGGCGGATGATTTATGCCGACAGTTTGGGCCTGATGGAAGACGGAAGCCTTGCGCGCGGGCCGCAATATGAAGCACTGCAACCCGCTCAGCCGACAGCAGCGCAAAGATATGCGCCGGGGACGTTTTAGGGTTTGGGTTATCAGACGAGCACTGCAAAGTTCGAGCTTGATGTTGGATCAGTGCTAGTAGGCATCTTGCCCGCAAGCTTTCAGGCTTCCATTATCGGAAGCACACTCTCAGTTCTTTATGTCATTGGATTTGCCGCGGTCACCGGCGACGGCATAGAATTTTCTGCATTATCTCAAGCTTTTTCGGGTCTCGTCGTAACTGCTTTGGTTTTGATTTTAACAATCAGTATCGGGGCAGCACTTTGCGCGTTCTACATCACAGCGATTGGCGCCCCTGTTGCGTTATGGCTAAGACAAAAAATCGAGATGCCGCGATCATCAATCACGGCAATTGTAACAGCAATCGGAGCCGGAGCGTTTGCGACTTACCAGATTTTTGGAGGTTTGACCGGTAGCGAACCGATAGATAATTTTCATCTGGTTGCGCTAATCGCAGTCTACGCAATTCCGGCTGGCTATTTTTACCGCCAAGCTATCATTGCTTCGCGTAGCTTTAGTCCATTGAACCATGGCGAAACTTAATCCCCCGCCAGCGGGTTGTTCTCAATCACAATCACCTCGTCGGTGATCTCATAGCTGCGATCGCGTTCGCGGGGTTTGTCGAGGCTCGCGAGCACGGGCGCATCTCGGTTGTAGATATCCTTGAACGTCGCCATTTCGCCGTTCACATCGGTCGCCATGGTGAAATAGGTGATATACGCTGGCACTTTACGCTCGTTCATCACCTTGGTGTATTTGCCCGAGGTGGAGATTTCGACCGCTTCTTCCTTGGTTGCGCCTTTGCCAAGGATCGCCACCATCATCGCCACTTCCAGCGCGCTTTCGGTGCGGATGCAGCCATGGCTGAGCGCGCGGTTCTCGCGGGCGAACAGATGGCGCGACGGCGTATCATGAAAGAAAATCGCGTGGCGATTGGGCATTTCCAGCTTCATCCGGCCCAGCGAATTGGTCGGCCCCGGTTGCTGCACAACCGAAATCCAGCCGTTCGCGCCGCGCGTTGCCTTATATCCCTTGGCCTTTGCCCAGCCCGGATTGCTGAGCACGCGCTGGCCCAGCCCTTCGCCTTTGACGATGGATTGGGGGACGGTCCAAGTGGGGTTGAACACCACACCTGACACATCCTCTGCCAATTGCGGGGTCGCGGTGCGGCCGGGTTTACCGACGATGGTCCGGTAGCTCTTGATGATCTTGTTGCCCACGGTCAGCCGCAGCTGATATTCGGGCACATTGGACATCAGATAAACCTTGCCCAGATCGCGCCCGAGCCAGCGCCAGCGATCCATATTGGCGCGGATCAGCTTGCGTTTGGCTGTGTCGGTTTCCGCCGTGGCTGCCAGCGCGGCCTTTAATTCGGCGTAATCGGGATGAACCGGGTTCAGCCCCATCAAAGTGCCCGCAATATCGCCCGATGCAAGTGCTTTCGCCAGCAGATCGCCGGTGCGATAGGTTTCGCGGTCAGGATCGACCACAAACCATTGTTCGCGCGCATCCATCGGCGTGCGGCCATCGCGCAGATCTTCGACCAGCCAGCCAAAGTTTTTAGAAGCAATCTGGTTGAGTTCAGCCGACGGCGCAGAGGCAATCGCGGTTTGCAGCGCCTGGATATCGTAATCGGCTGGATCAAGCCCTTCTGCGCCGATCCCTTCGATGACGGCAATCAGGCTTTGCGCATTGGCAATGCTCCATTCCTGCACGAGCGGCGCAGCGGGTTCCAGCCCGCCCTGCACGACAGGTTCGGAGATCATGGCAGGGGCAGCGGCGGCATCATCGCCTGCTGCATTCTGCTCGCCAGCATTGTCCTGCGCCAACGCTGTTCCTGTGGCTGCAACAGAGGCTGCGCCGATCAATGCCGTTGCCGCGAAAGTGCCGTTCAATTTGCCGATCCAATTGCGCATTGCTTATTACCCGTTTTGCAAAGTCATATGGGGGTTTGTGAGTGCCAAACCCGTTTTCACGCGTGCACTCTACCCCCTGTTTAAGACGACTATCAACCACAATGCCTTTACGGGGGCTGAATCCTGCACAGTTCTGGCGGAATTGGAAAAAGCACGCATACGGGGCCAGTGTTGAGCTTGGCGCGTGACCTTGAGCGCGCCCCGCGATAGGGGGCAGTATGCCTCCCAGCCCCCTCGCCAAGACCACTCCGGCACTGGCCGCTCTTGCCGCTTTTGCAGGGGTTGGGTTTTTGTCGCTGATGGATGCCTATATGAAAGAGGCCGCGCTTGCCGCTGGCGCTTATTCCGCCACCATTCTGCGATCGGCTGCCGCCATCTGCATCATTGCGCCGGTCTGGCTTGTCCAGCGCCCGAAATGGCCGGCGCGCAGCGTGATGAAGCTGCATATCGAACGCGGCGTTATCTCTGCCTTTATGGCGCTCAGTTTCTTCTTCGCGCTCACCAAGTTGCCGCTGGCCGAAGCGATTGCGTTGAGCTTTATCGCGCCTTTGATAGCGCTGTATCTCGCCCGGATTTTGCTGGGTGAGGAAATCCGGCGCACGGCGATATTTGCCAGCATGCTGGGATTTGCAGGCACGCTGGTGATTGTTGGCGGGCGGATCGGCGCAGGTCAGTTCAGCCAGGATGCAGCCTGGGGCATGGCTGCTTTGATGGTCTCGGCGCTGCTTTATGCTTACAATTTCGTCGTGATCAGGCGGCAATCGCAGCTGGCAGGCCCGATTGAGATTGCGACCTTTCACAGCGGGATCGGGGGGCTGGTGCTGCTTGTCTTTGCGCCGTTTCTATGGGCGATGCCGCCTGTCCAAACGCTGGGCGGGATCGGGGCTGCGGGATTTTTGACTGTGCTTGGCGCGATGGCGATTGCATGGGCCTATGCCCGCGCGCAGGCCCAAGTGCTGGTGCCAATAGAATATTCAGGCTTTGTCTGGGCGAGCATTTTCGGCTGGTTGTTCTTTCGCGAACAGGTCACATGGCCAACGCTTGCTGGCACAGCCTTGATTGTCACAGGATGCTGGATCGCCGCGCAATCAGCGAAAGAGGAAAAGCCGGAGCAGCTGGGATAGACTAGCCGCCCCGGCATCACGCTTCCTTGGGTCAGGGGCGGAAACGTGAATTCTTCCTCAACTAATTGCGACTCCGAAAGGAGGCCATCATGGCTGCCGCTCAGCCGTTTCCAGCTCGGAGCTTGCCGCAGCAGGCGCGCTCCCCGACATCGTAATGGCGATTGTAAAGCAAAAGGAGACCATCATGATCGCAGCAAAAATGCCCGCTTTCATGCTTTCAGCATGAGTTTGCGCGGTATCCTGCTTTTTCATGGGTCCGGCCCTCCTTTATCGCCCAACAATCGCGACCGCATTACCGCGAACACCGCGCAAAGCGGTAGTAAACTCTGGTAACATGGCGCAATTGGTCCTCATCCGCATCAGACCCACTTGACCTCTCGCGCGTGAACGCGCAGGTGAACCGGGCAAATTCGCGCCGCTGGGATCAATTGGCGGTTTATGCGCATCTGATGAGAAATAAGGGATATTCGACGCTATGACAGCCATCGGCAAGGACACGCTCGCCACCCGTTCAACGCTTGACGTAAACGGCAAGCAATACGCCTATTATTCGCTCGACAAAGCGGCGGCGCAATTGGGCGATGTCTCCAAACTGCCGAATTCGATGAAAGTGCTGCTCGAAAACCTGCTCCGGTTCGAAGACGAAGGTTTCACTGTCGGGCGCGAGCATATTCAGGCGATTGTCGATTGGCAGAAAAACCCCAAAACCGGCAATGAAATCCAGTACCGCCCTGCGCGCGTCCTCCTGCAAGATTTCACCGGCGTCCCTTGCGTTGTTGATCTCGCAGCCATGCGCGATGCGATCAAGGAATTGGGCGGTGATACCCAAAAGATCAATCCGCAGGTGCCGGTCAATCTCGTGATCGATCACTCAGTCATGGTCGATGAATTTGGTCACCCGCAGGCGATGGAAGCGAATATGGCGCTCGAGTATGAGCGCAATGCGGAACGCTATGATTTCCTTAAATGGGGTTCAAAGTCGTTTGAAAACTTCTCCGCTGTCCCTCCCGGCACCGGCATTTGCCACCAGGTGAACCTAGAACACATCGCGCAAGGCATCTGGTCGAGCGCGGATGAAAACGGCGAAATGGTCGCCTATCCTGATACCTGCGTTGGTACAGACAGCCACACCACCATGATCAACGGCCTTGGCGTTCTGGGCTGGGGCGTTGGCGGGATCGAGGCGGAAGCCGCGATGCTGGGCCAGCCGATTTCGATGCTGATCCCCGAAGTTGTCGGCTTCAAACTGACCGGCAAAATGGCCGAAGGCGTGACCGCCACCGACCTTGTTCTCACCTGCGTCCAAATGCTGCGCGAAGTGGGCGTTGTGGGCCGCTTTGTGGAATTTTACGGCGAAGGCGTTGCCAACCTCACTCTGGCAGACCGCGCAACCATCGCGAACATGGCGCCCGAATATGGCGCGACCTGCGGGTTCTTCGGCATTGATGACAAGACCATTGATTACATGCGCCTGACGGGCCGCTCAGAGGAAAATCTCGCTCTGGTGGAAGCCTATGCCAAAGCGCAGGGCATGTGGTTTGATCCTGCGCACGAGCCGGTGTTCACCAACACATTGTCACTGGATATCGCGAGCGTGGTGCCAAGCCTTGCCGGGCCAAAGCGTCCGCAGGACCGCGTGATCCTTCCCGAAGTGGACGAGCTGTTCAACGGTGATCTGAAAACGGTCTACAAAAAAGACGCCCCCGTCCGTGTTGACGTGGATGACACCGCGCATGATATTGGCGATGGCGATGTGGTGATTGCGGCAATCACCAGCTGCACCAACACATCCAACCCCGATGTGCTGATTGCAGCGGGTCTGGTGGCGAAGAAAGCGAATGAGCGCGGCATGCTGCCGAAGCCTTGGGTGAAAACCTCGCTCGCACCGGGATCACAAGTGGTCACTGATTACCTAGTCAAATCGGGCCTTCAGGATGATTTGGATGCGATCGGGTTTGACCTTGTCGGATATGGCTGCACGACCTGCATCGGCAATTCCGGCCCGCTGGCTGCGCCGATCAGCAAAGCGATCAATGGCAATGACATCGTTGCTGCCTCAGTCCTTTCGGGCAATCGCAATTTCGAAGGCCGCGTTAGCCAAGACGTGCGCGCGAACTTCTTGGCAAGCCCTCCGCTCGTGGTGGCCTACGCGCTCAAAGGCACGGTAACCGAAGACATCACCACCACGCCTTTGGGCCAGGACCAGGACGGCAATGACGTGATGCTCGCCGATCTGTGGCCTTCCAATGCCGAGATTGCAGAGCACCGCGCGGCCAATATTGACCGGTCTATGTTCGAAACCCGCTATGCCAATGTCTATGATGGAGATGAGCACTGGCAGGCGATCACGGTGGAACCATCCGACACCTATCAATGGCGCGCTGGCAGCACCTATGTCGCCAACCCGCCCTATTTCGAAGGCATGGGCATGGAGCCTGCGCCGGTTGAAGATATCGTGGATGCCAAACCGCTCGCGATCCTTGGCGATTCTGTCACAACCGATCACATCTCGCCTGCTGGCGCAATCAAGGAAGACTCGCCCGCTGGTTCTTATTTGAACTCCAATCAGGTCGCGAAGAAGGACTTCAACTCCTACGGCTCACGCCGCGGCAACCATGACGTGATGATGCGCGGCACTTTCGCCAATATCCGCATCAAGAACGAAATGGTCCCCGGCGTCGAAGGCGGCGAAACCGTCTATAATGGCGAGCAAATGCCGATCTATGACGCGGCGATGAAGCACAAAGCTGATGGCACGCCGTTGATCGTTGTGGGCGGCAAGGAATATGGCACAGGCTCATCGCGCGATTGGGCAGCCAAAGGCACCATCCTTTTGGGTGTGCGCGCGGTTATCGTTGAGAGCTTTGAACGCATCCACCGCTCAAACCTTGTCGGCATGGGCGTGCTTCCGCTGCAATTCAAAGGCGGCGATACGCGCGAAACGCTGAACTTGGACGCGGATTGCACATTCTCGATCAAAGGTCTGGCGGATCTCGCCCCCGGTCAGGATATCGAGATCGAAGCAACCCGCGCCGATGGCACCAGCTTCACTTTCACCGCGCTCTGCCGGATCGATACCGCAAACGAGATGGAATATTACCGCAATGGCGGCATCCTCCATTACGTTCTGCGCAAACTGGCTGCATAAACCGATGAAGCGGCGCGCTTTTCTCATCGCAAGTGCGGGAATGGGCCTCGCCCTTGCTGCTTGCGCGCCGCAATCGGATGAAAAGGACACCGTTCGTGACATTCTTCCGTTTCCCGAAATGGCGGCGGCAGCAGAATTGGAAGTGCGCGAAGGCCTGAGCCAAACCGGCTCAGAAATTGCCACAAACAACGGACAGCTCATCGAAATAAGCGCTGATGATTTGGCTGAGAGATTGGCAAATGAGAACATCCGGCTGATTGATGTTCGCACCCTTGAGGAAGTTGCCGAAGGCATCATCCCCGGCGCAGAGCATATCGCAATGGATCGCTTCGATCCTGCCGAGGTCGCCTCACAAGATGATCGGGAGATCGTCCTTTATTGCCGATCAGGCCGGCGTTCCAGTCTTGTCGGCGAAAAGCTTGCCGCGCACACTGGTAAGCCCGCCACACACCTTGAAGGCGGCATTCTTGCTTGGAAGTCTTCGAGCAAGACGCTGATTGTTCCGGGTAAAGAATAGCCCCCCTACCCTTGCCGCTAAAGCGCGGATCGACCCTATATTCATCAATCTTACATACTGGACACCCCATGACTTTCCCTAAGGTCAGGAGGTTTCAATGATAAACACGGTTTTGATAGCTGGTGCAGCTTTGTCTGCGGCCTTAGCGGTGCCGCTGACTGCGCAGGATCAGGTAAGCGAAGCGCAAGAAATTGATTATGCAGGCTTTGAACTGCTGACAAGCGAGGTTGCCTCCATCAGGCAGGAACGCCTTTTGTCGCTCGCAGATTTCAAGGCTCATGCGGCCGAAACTGATACACTCATCCTGGACACGCGATCCGTCGCCGCATTTGAGCTGGGCCACATAGATGGTGCGGTGAACCTGCCCTTCTCTGACTTTACACAAGATAAGTTGCGCGAAGTGATCGGCGATAACAAAGGCCGCAAAATTTTGATCTATTGCAACAACAATTTCAGCGACAATGTGCCGCCGATCAGGCTTAAGATCGCATCCCTCGCTCTGAACATTCCGACATTCATTAACTTAATCGGCTACGGCTATGGCAATGTTTGGGAGCTGGGCGATACTGTTACGACAGCCGATGTGGCTTGGGTGGGAACAACGCGAATGGCTCAGTTTCAAGCGCAACTCTCACAAACGGAACGTACAAGCCAGCAATAGGATTGCGTGCAAAAGAAAGGGCGGCTGTTCCGTGAGGAAAGCCGCCCTTTTCTGTGTTGGTGTGCCCGTACTCTTAAGCGGCTGCGCCTTCGCTACCGCCTTTTACACCGAATTTCTTGCGGCCCAGGATCGCTGCCGCGGCTGCGCCGAACAGGATCATCATCGGCGGAGCTGGCACTTCGGTGCCGCCGCTGGATGATGTGGTCGTGCCGCCTGAAGTTGACGATGTAGAGCTAGAGGTCGACGTCGAGCTGGTTGTCGATGTCGCGCCCGAAGTGGTGCCGCCGCTGGTGGTGCTACCGCCCGAAGTGGACCCGCCGGAGCTGGATGCACCCGAGCTGGAACCCGACGAAGAGGTCGATGTCGAGGTGCTGCTGGAGCTGGACGAAGAGCTGGTTGAGCTCGTCATATCGCCAGAGCTCGTCCCGCCGCTGGTCGCGCCGCCTGAAGAGGTGGTGCTTGACCCGCCCGAAGTGCTCGAGCCGCCCGACGTGCTGGTTGCACCGCCCGAGGTTGATGTGTCACCGCCGCTCGATGAGGAGCTGGAGCCGCCTGAAGAGCTCGAAGAACTGCTCGCGCCGCCCGATGTGCTGGTATCGCCGCCGCTGGAACCGCCGCTTGACGATGTGCTTGAGCCACCTGAGCTGGATGAACCACCCGAGCTGGACGAACCGCCCGACGAACTGGTGTTGTCACCGCCGCCGCTCGACGAGCTGGAGGACGATGAGGAGCTGCTGCTCGATGAAGAGCTGGAGCTGGAGGAGGAAGACGAGCTGGAAACCGCACCCGTGCTCGATGTCACGGCTCCGGTTGAGCTGGAAACCGCGCCGGTTGAGCTGGAGACTGCGCCAGTGGAGCTGGAAACATCGCCTGTTGAGCTAGAGACTGCGCCGGTTGAGCTACTCACCGCGCCAGTAGAGCTGGAAACCGCCCCCGTTGATGTCGAGGTGGAAACCGCACCCGTGCTCGATGAGACGTCGCCCGTTGAGGAGCTGACAGCGCCTGTTGAGGTCGAATTGTCGATGTTGATATTGATGTTGATGCCATCGCCATCTTCACCGCCCGTGCTGGTGGTTGTCCCGCCGCTGGTTGTGGTGGTGGTTGTGCCGCCGCTCGTTGAGCTCACCGGCTCGCCGGTATTGGTGATGTTGTTGACCGTGACATCGCCCGATGACGAGCCGCCACCGCCAAAGAAGCCGCCGCCAAAGCCGCCACCGAACCCGCCGCCAAAGCCGCCGCTGCCGCCAACAATCACGGGCGCAGCGCCAAAGCCGCCGCCGCCTTGTACGGGAGGAAGCGGGGGAAGCGGTGCAGGTGCATAGGCAACCTGCGCAATCGGCGGGCATTCAATCGGATCGTAATAGGCCTGGCTCGCGCCCGCAGGCAGCGGAGCCGATGCCGCGACAACGCCGGGTGCCAAAGGCTGGCATTCCACTGTGCGTTCCACAATCCGGCGGCGCTGTTCAGGGATCACCCGTTCGCGCGTCTTGATATAGCGCGGCTCGTTTGGAAGCGGTTGCAGCTTCGTCCCGTCGCGCGGCACATCCAGATTGGTGGTGTATTGCGGATCATCCGTGTTCAACGGCTCAGCCACACGAACAGCACCGCCCTGAATAAGAGCGACACCTGCGACGGCGGCGGAGAGCTTTGCAGCAGCCAGTTTGAACGACATAACTAAAAACCTTATTTGCCTATTGGAGGCTTGATATAGCGAACCTATACCGACGCCTGTTCCAACGCTGTAATGCCTCCACCTCGCATTACACCGCAATGTGTTTAACCATATTTAGGCCGCCTCGGCTCCTCAAAAATCGCGAATTACCGTGATTTTACGTCCGCTTGTCCCGAATTGACACTGCTGGGTTAGCTTTCATTTAGCCATTTTACACGGGCGCAACATTTGCGCGGCCTATTTGACGCTATCGCCGAACAATCCGGGCGAAGGGCGATTCGCATCATCGCCTGCGCGTTTCACAGGCGTCATCTCAAGATGCTCCCAGCCCGCATCATTCAGCACGCGCCCGCGCGCGGTGCGTGCGAGCAGGCCCAGCTGGATGAGGTAAGGTTCCACCACATCCTCCACCGTATCGCGCGGTTCCGCCAGCCCTGCTGCCAGCGTTTCCACCCCCACTGGGCCGCCTTTGTAAGTGGCGGCGATCATGGTGAGATATTTGCGGTCCATCGCGTCCAAACCCAGCCGGTCAATCTCCAGCCGGGTCAGCGCATCATCTGCGCCTGCGCGCGTCACGGTGCCGGTCCCTGCAACCTGCGCAAAATCGCGCACCCGGCGCAATAACCGCCCCGCCACACGCGGTGTCCCGCGCGAACGCCGCGCAATCTCGCGCGCCCCATCTGTGTCAATCGCGAGCCCCAGCAGCCCCGCGCCGCGCGTTACCACTTGTTCCAGCTCTTCATGGGAGTAGAATTGCAAACGCACCGGAATGCCGAACCGGTCGCGCAATGGTGTGGTGAGCAGCCCCTGCCGCGTCGTCGCCCCAATCAGCGTGAATGGCGGCAGATCAATCCGCACACTGCGCGCCGATGGCCCTTCGCCAATGATGATATCGAGCGCGCGGTCCTCCATCGCCGGGTACAGCACTTCCTCAACCACCGGGTTCAGCCGGTGAATTTCATCAATAAACAGCACGTCATGCGGTTCAAGATTGGTGAGCAAGGCCGCCAGATCGCCCGCTTTTGCAATCACCGGGCCCGATGTTGCCCGAAACCCCACACCAAGCTCGGCTGCGACAATCTGCGCGAGCGTCGTTTTGCCAAGGCCGGGCGGGCCAAAAAACAGCGTATGATCCATCGCCTCGCCGCGCGATTTGGCTGACTGGATAAACACTGCCAAATTGTCGCGTGCGGCTTCCTGTCCGATAAACTCGGAGAGCGATTTGGGCCTGAGCGCGGTATCAGGATCACCGATTTGCGGATCGGGGGAATGGATGGGCGGATCGTCCGTCATGACAGTGCTTTAATCCCTCCACCGTCATCCTGAACTTGTTTCAGGATCCATTTCGCAACACGCTTGGAGCCATGTCTTTGGAACGCCAACCCTGCGTCTACATTCTCGCCAACAAACCCTATGGGACGCTTTATATCGGAGTGACAAGCGACCTTATTGCCCGCCTGTGGCAACATCGAAACGATGAAATCGATGGTTTCACGAAACGCTACTCGGTTCATGGTCTCGTTCGATACGAAGTGTTTGGCGGCATGGAGGCGGCGATACAACGCGAGAAACAGTTGAAACGATGGCACCGGCAGTGGAAAATCAACCTGATCGAAAGCGAGAACCCCGATTGGCATGACTTGGCCATTGGGCTGGGCCTGCCCCCGCTTTAAGCTCTCGTCATGCTGAACTTGTTTCAGCATCTATTCCTGCCCCTCTTCGGCGAAGCAAATGGAGAAATGGATCCTGAAACGAGTTCAGGATGACGAATGTTATAAGTCATCATCCCGCCGCCTTTGTCAGCGCTGCACCTGCCATATCGTTCATCTTGCTCATTGCTCGGAAAAGTCTGAATAGGCCTTGCGGGAGGTGAATTGGGGGCGAAACAATTTTCCGCCATTGATCTGCACAGGATTGCCTGCCTGATCCAGCGCGAGCGAGCCCACAACGTAATATATGCCCGGTTCCGGCACTGCGACGGAGCTGCAACTGGTCCCTACAGGTTTTACGATTTTCAGACGGCCGGTCGCGCGTTCGATTTTGCCCGTTTCTTGGGGCGTATCAGCCATCAGATGTACATCGATCAGATCGCGGTAATGCACATTGCGCAGCGAATTGGGCGTGATGCGCACCCGGTATTGCACCATGCCTTCGGGGATTTCGGTCTGTTGCTGCGCGCTGAACACCACAAATCGGCTTTCAAACTGCGGCCCCTGGCACGCAGCGGCGGGTGATGCAGCGGTAAGGCCCAGCACAAGGCCCAGCCCAAGGCCCAGTCCAATGCCAAGTCTTAGGCGCGCGAGAGCGGCGAAAATCTTCGGGTTCTTCATCGGGTCAATTCCTCCTGAAAAACGGGTCGCATCGCAAGGATTGATTGCCGATGAACATCACCCCGCCGCCTTTTTGAGCGCCACGCGGATCAGATCGCTTTCGCTGGCATCCTCGCCCAATTCGGCGGTGGCGCGGGCGACGGCTTGGGCGGCCACTGCCGGTTTGAAGCCGAGATTTTCCAATGCGCTTACCGCATCCGCGCTTGCGCCGCCTGGCGCCATGGCCGCCCCGCCGCCTGACGCGCTGCCTGCCCCGACAGATCCCGGCATCGCGCCTGCTTTATCGGTCAGCTCATTCACGATCCGGCCTGCAAGTTTCGGCCCTACCCCATTGGCGCGCGCAACGCTGGCGGCATCGCCTGCCGCACACGCATCGCGCAATTCGGCAGTGGAAAGCGCGGAAAGGATCGCAAGGCCCACTTTGCTGCCCACGCCCTGAACCTGTGTTAGCAAGCGGAACCAGTCGCGCTCTGCGCTTTCCGCAAAGCCCAAAAGGCGCATATCATTCTCGCTCACCTGCAAATCGGTGTGGATGGTGCATGCCTCCCCCACATTGCCCAGCGCCGACAATGTGCGCGCCGAACAATGGACGAGATAGCCCACCCCGCCGACATCGACGATGGCCCAATCCTCACCCGTTTCATCGAGCCTGCCTGATAGCTTTGCAATCATATTGCATGTGTTCTCGCCTAAAGGTGCGCCAAAGGCCAGACCGTGCGAGGCGTTTATCGTCACTCCTGCAGGTGGCGGAGGCGCGCTGCCACCCACGTTTTCCTACTTTGTGTTGCCGCGCTATAGGCTTTGCCACGATGATTTGCGCGCTTCTCCTCTCTCAGGCCCTCTCTCAGCCCCTCCCTCAACCCTGCCGAATTGATCGACTGGTTCGATCAAAAGCCACATCAGTGATCGATCTGATTTTTACGCCAAGACCGTGTAACATGCGGTCCAAGTGCCTCTCACCAGCGACGAACCGAGTGAGAGGGCCCGGTGAGCTGAATAGTAAGCTGAATGGCAGGCAGCCGGGCGGGTGGTGGACAAATGGCGCCAGATTGGGGAAAGGGCTGGCATGAGCTGGAACACATTCGGACGCGCTTTGCGCTTCACCACTTGGGGCGAAAGCCATGGACCTGGCCTTGGCGTGGTGGTGGATGGCTGCCCGCCCGGGCTGGCGCTGACAGAGGAGGCGATCCAACCCTTCATGGATGCGCGCCGTCCGGGGCAAAGCAAGTACACAACGCAAAGGCAAGAGGCGGATCAGGTGCGCATTGGGTCTGGCGTGTTTGAAGGCAGGACAACCGGCACGCCCATTCACCTGATGATCGAAAACACCGATCAGCGCTCCAAAGACTACTCGGAAATCGCCAAGAGCTATCGCCCCGGTCATGCCGATTACACCTATGATGCGAAATACGGGCACCGCGACTATCGCGGCGGCGGGCGATCATCGGCGCGCGAAACCGCAGCGCGGGTGGCCGCCGGCGCAGTGGCGCGGGCGATCATCCCAGAGGTATCGGTGCTTGCCTATGTATGCGAACTGGGCGGGGATGCGATTGACATGAATGCCTTTGACGCAAGCGAGATCGCGCGCAATCCGTTCTTCTGCCCTGATGCGGCGGCGGCCAAACGCTGGGAAGCGAAAGTGGACGAGGCGCGCAAGGCAGGCTCTTCGCTGGGCGCTGTGGTCGAATGCGTGGCAAGCGGCGTTCCGGCTGGCTGGGGCGCGCCGGTCTATGCCAAGCTCGACAGCGATCTGGCGGCTGCGATGATGACAATCAACGCGACCAAAGGCGTGGAGATCGGCGATGGCTTTGCCGCAGCCCGGCTGACAGGTGAACAGAACGCCGATGCCATGTCGCCCGGCCCTGATGGCAAACCGCAATACGCCAGCAACCATGCAGGCGGGACAGCAGGCGGCATCTCCACCGGACAGCCCGTAGTGGTGCGAACCGCTTTCAAACCAACAAGCTCGATCCTCACGCCCGTCCCTTCCATCACCTCTGATGGCGAGGCGACTCAGGTGCGCACCAAGGGCCGCCATGATCCGTGTGTGGGCATCAGAGGCGCGCCGGTAGTCGAAGCGATGATGGCGCTGGTGCTGGCCGATCACAAACTGCTGCATCAAGGCCAGATGGGCAGCATCGGGGTGGGAGCAGGAGCAGGAGCAGGAGCGGAGAAGCCATAAGGGAAACATCAGATTAGCTTCAAGGTGCGCTCAGGACTTTGAATGCCAAACCCCCGATTGAGGATGGCAGGCGAACAGATCGCCACAACTCATCAAGGGGAATTCACATGTTCAATACCACTAAAGCCATCACGGCCACCGCTCTGCTTGCACTTGGCTGCACCAGCGCAATCGCCGCTGACAATGACACGATGACAGTCAACGATGACGGCAATCGCACCGTGATGGTGTCCTATGACGACCTCAACCTCGACAGCGAAACGGGGATGAAAGCTCTGGAAAGCCGCATTCGCGGGGCTGTCAAGAAGGTGTGCGGATACTCAAGAGCGCGCCAGTCGGTGCGCGAGGTGTCGCAATACCGCCAATGCGCAAAAGCCACCACATCGGTTGCGCTGGCCAGCATCAAGTCAACAAACGCCACTCGCCTCGCTGTAAGCAGCGTCCCGGCCAAAGCGAACCGGTAAGCACTGACCACAAAGGGGGCGGCTGGGTGACCGGCTGCCCCCTCAGGCTTAGGCCCGCGCCGAAAGGTGCGACATCAACGTGCGACAGGGAGGCAAAGCAATGGTAGGATTGATGCCAACGACTCCCGCCAGGCCGGGTCAGTCGATCAGGTTTGGGGGGACCATATGACTGACACCACGGGTGCGAACGAGGTCGCACAGCGCAAAAGGATCACGATCCTGGGCGGCGGACCATCGGCGGTTGCGGCCGCCTTCTGGCTCAGCGATCCAGCGCTTGAGGGCCGCTATGACATCACCATCTATACGCAAGGCTGGCGGCTGGGCGGCAAATGCGCGAGCGGCCGCAACGAAGCGGTTGCCGACCGGATAGAGGAACACGGCCTGCACATCCTGATGGGCTGCTATCAAAACGCCTTTGCCACTTTGCGCACTTGCTATGAAGAGTGGCGCAGAGTGCATCCCGACCCGGATAACCCCCTGCAGGAATGGACCGATGGGTTCAAACCGCAGCATCTGGTGTCTTTGATGGATCGTTCGCCCGATGGGGTCTGGACCCCGTGGAACATCCCCTTTCCCAAATTGGGGGAGAGCCGGGCGATGAGGTGCTGAACGCAAAAGACCGCCCCGGCCAGCTGCCAATCAGCGCACAAAGCAAATTGGTTCTAACTTTGATCGATACGATTGAAGGTTTGATCCCTGCTCACGCACCTTTCCGCAAAGCCGTGGAGACTTGGTTCGCTGTCGTCCGCTACAGGCTGGTGCCCGATCGGATACAACCCAAAGTGGGCGCAAAAGTCGCGCTGGCGAGCGCGCAGGACCAGATTGGCCAGTTCCTTAGCAGACATCAAAAAGATGATCGCCCGCTTGCCGTCGGCATCTTGGACACCTTGCGCATGATCGCCATTGGCGCGGATCTCGTTGTGGCGACAAGTGCCGGCTATATCAGCGATCTGCTGGGCAAGGGGGAAGCGGGCTACGACGCGCTCAACGCGCTCGACATGCGCGAATGGCTGGGCAAGCACGGGGCGACACGTGGCACGCTGAATTCGGGCCTCGTCAATGCAATCTATGACCTGGCCTTTGCGCAGGTTGGCGGAGAAATGGACGACCCAGGACTGCTGGCCGCCGGCGTGTCCTTTCGCGCGCAGATGGAGATTGCGGTCGGATACAACAACGCGCCGCTGTGGCGAATGGTGGCAGGCACAGCTGACACTGTATTCACGCCGCTTTACGATGTTCTGACCGCACGCGGGGTCGATATTCAGCTGTTCCACCGGGTGACCGGGCTGAAATGCGCAAATGGCGAATTGTCGCAAATCACTGTCAGACGGCAAGCGCGCACTCTTGGAAACAAGCCCTATAAGCCGCTTCGCCGGATCACCATACCGGGCGGCAAACAGATGGACAGCTGGCCAAGCGAGCCGGATTGGTCCCAATTGGAAAATGGCGAAAAGCTGAAAGCCGACGGCACCGATTTCGACTATTCCGATTGCCTCGTCTATTCCGATCCCCCCGCACACTCAGCGCGGGCGAAGACTTCGACATCGCCATATCAGGGCTTCCGCCGCTTGTTCTCGAACCGCTCGTCACCGATCTGATGACAGCGCATCCCAAATGGGCCAGCGCGATTGAGCACAGTGCATCGGTTGGCACACAGGCGATGCAATTGTGGATGAGCAGGGGACTTGATGACCTTGGCTGGAGCCATGGTTCAACCGTGCTCACATCGTACAAACCGCCTTACGATAGCTGGGGCGATATGACCGAGGTCATTGCCTTTGAGAATTGGGGAGAGGACCGGTCTGGCCCTGTCCCCATCCCGCATTCGCTGGCCTATTTCTGCGGCACTTTGGCAATTGACGGTGATCCAATATCCCCGCCCAGTCTGGCTCGCGATGCCGACCATATAGCCGATCAATGGATCGACACCTCGCTCAGCGGTTTGTGGCCTAACCTTAAAGACACCAGTTTCGGATCACAGGTTATCAGCAGCTATGTGCGGGCCAATTTCGACCTGTCCGAACAATATGTCCAAACCCCATCAGGCGAAAATGTCGCATCGCGCTTTGATCCTGCAAAACCTGCCGAGCTCAGCAATTTCTACATCGTGGGCGACTGGACCAAAACCCGCTTTAGCGGCGGCTGTTTTGAAAGCGCAATGGAATCAGGAATGCTGGCCGCGCGCGCGATCAGCGGCTTTCCGCAATACGTCAAAACCACCTGAGGAGGCGCCCGATGGCCAAGCGCAAGATAGCAATTCTGGGTGGCGGTATGGCGGGGCTGAGTGCCGCTTATCAATTGACCCGCACGCCTGATTTGCGAGCCGCGAACGAAGTGACCGTCTATCAGATGGGCTGGCGCTGCGGCGGCAAAGGGGCCAGCGGACGCGACGCGCAAAACCGCAATATCGAACACGGCCTGCATGTCTGGTTCGGCTTTTACGAAAACACGTTCAAACTGCTTCAGGAACTCTACGCCGAACGCCCGCCAATAGAAGGCGGGTGGGCCATGCCAGCATGGCAGGACGCGGCAAAACCCCAGCGCTTCACTCCGCTGGGAGTGTTAGATCCCGCAGGAACCTGGTCTTACTGGCCGCTGACCTGGGCGACAAACAATGGCATTCCGGGCACGGGCGGGCTGTTTCCGACCCTGTTCGAAATGCTTGGCACAATGGCAGATTGGGTGAAGCTGATCCTGTCGCATCACGAAGGCCCCAATATGCGCGAGGCGATCGGGCATGCGGGGCCTGCGCCAGATGGCCCGCACAAACTGCAAAGCCCGCTCGATGCTCTTGATGCAGCAGCAGCGCACATCCGCGCCGCTGAAGAAGCAACAGCGGATGCTCTGCATGAGGCAGCCCGCCGCGCACTCGGCCTGATTAGCTGGGTCCATAAGGCGCACGAACCGCACTCAGCCAAGGCGCGCAAGGCGAACGGTCATTCCATCCCGCACGATCTGCTCGACATTTTCAAAGCGGTATCGAAAGGGATCGTTCTTGATCTGATTTTGAAGGATGCGCCCTTCATTTCGCTTGACGATTTAGAGTTTCGCGAGTGGCTGCTAAAACACGGTGCAAACCGCGACGTAGTTGCGCAATCCACTCTTGTGCGGCTGCTCTATGACACCGCCTATCAATATGTCGATGGCGATGCGGACCAGCCCAATGTCGCCGCTGGCACTGCGCTCGGCACCATTATGCGCATCGTGCTCACTTACAAAGGCACGGCGATATACGAGGTGCAGGCTGGCATGGGCGAGGTGATGGTTGGCCCGCTTTACGAACAGCTCATCGCCAATGGTGTGACGTTCGAATTCTTCAACAAGGTCACGTCGCTTGAACCAAGCTCAACCGATCCCGGCAAATTGGGCAAGGTCAAAATCGACATACAGGCCGAGTGCATTGATGGTCCTTATACGCCCACGCAGCGACGAGATGGCATGGTGGTGTGGCCATCACAGCCGCATTGGGAACAGCTGAAAGCCGGCGCACAAATGCAGGCCGCAGCGGTCAATTTTGAAAGCAATTGGTACAACTGGCCGGCAGCAGACCAGCGTGAATTGACGCTGGGTGAGGATTTCGACGATGTCGTTCTGGCCATTGCCTTGGGCGCATTGAAACAGTTCAGCGAGGATGAGCCGGGCATCTGCGCCCCGCTTACCGCGATCAACACGCCGCTGCGCAATTGGATCGAAAACACCCCGATCGTGCCCAGCCTCAGCGTTCAATTGTGGTGCGACCGCGACCTTGAAGGTCTTGGCTGGACCCGCGCCAAACCTGCCTGTGTCTCAGGCCCCGAATATCTCGATATCTGGGCTGATATGAGCCAGGTTTTGAAATTTGAAGGATGGGGCGATCACGGCCCCAAGAGCCTGCATTACCTGACAGGTACCATGTCATCCACGCTGTATCGCGCGCCAAAATCTCAATCGGATACGCCGGCAAAAGCCAAAGCGGATTTGCGCCGCATGACGATCAATTGGCTCAACACCAAAAGCTACGCCTCATGGCCCGGTGCGCAAAGGGATAATCAGTTTAACTGGTCAATCCTCCATGCGCCCAGCGATGTGACGGGCGAAGCGCGATTGGACGCGCAATACTACCGCGCCAATGTTGATCCCGGCGAATGCACGACGCTTTCAGGCGCCGGGATGACGCAATACCGGCTGCACGCAAAGACCGATTTCAGCAACCTGATCCTTGCTGGCGAAGGGACGCAAATGGGGCTTGTCACCTCATTCGAAGGGGCAGTGTTGTCAGGCATGGCTGCCGCCCGCGCGATCTGCGGTCAGCCTGTCAAAATTATCGGATACGATTTTCTCGAACGCCGCCCTTCACAAGGCTTTGGATAAGGATTGAAACGATGAGCAATATCCCTTTTATTTCCTGGCTGGGCCATGGCGCGATTGATGTGGCACCGCCGGGAGTCTTTGAAAACGCGGCCGCGCACGCATTTGTAATTGAGGCCGATAAAGCGTCGATGCAAAATCTCACCGATGAACTTCTCAACGCAGCAAGCGATGGTAGCGTGCGGTATGAAGTTCCGCTGGGCGTGTCGATTTTCAGCTCTGTCGATGTGGAGCGCACTTTTTCAGGCGGCGCTGAGGTCGGCTGGCTACCGGGACGCGAATTTGCAGTGTGGATCCCGCTGATCGAAAAGCACAAAGGCGATCTATTGAAGACGCGCGTTGTTCTGTGGTCGCCCTATATTTTCATCAACTATGCCATGGGTATGGTGATCGGACGCGAGACATGGGGCTGGGCCAAAGAGCTGGGCGATCTCGAAGTGCCAGAAGACAATCCTGAAAACCCGCAATTCTGCTGCACAACCACATTCTTCCCCACCCTGTCGAGCGAGACGCGCGGGGTAACGGCTCCGCTTTACACCATCAAAGGTGCAAAGGCCGAATTGGACACCGCGGAATGGAGTGATGGCGTCAAAGCGGCAGAAGCCTTTCTCGCCCGGCTGCTGTCAGGCGCCGGCGAAGACGTGGCCGATTTGTTTCACTTTCGTCCCCATGTTCCGGCAGTCGCACTCAAACAATTTCGCGAGCCTGGCGCTACCAATACAGCGTGTTACCGCGCGATTGTGCACACGCCTGTTGAGATCACCAAGTTCAAAGGCGGCGGCTTTTTGAAAGGCGCGCATGAAATCGACGTGACAACGTGCGAAAGCCACCAGATCATTCGCGATATTTTGGGCCGCGAACCTGATCCCGGCTCCACCAAAATCCCGGTAAAATTCGCTATTTGGGCAAAGTTCAATTTTGCGACGCTGCCCGGCGATAATGTTCTGGTTAGCCAATAGCGGCAAAACCGGCTGACACCGTCAGCCCCCGCGCGCTTTGGCAATTCCTTCGTGAAACAGGGCGGTGATCGCCTTGTCTTCATAAAAGGTGCCTGCGGCCGCCGCGATGGATATGCCCGCTTCTGATTCCAGCTTGGTGAGCAATGCGGCAGCTTTGTCCAGCTGCCCCGCATGCGCACACGATGCAATCAGCAATGCGTAAATCGGCGGCGATTGTCCGTATTTCACCGCCTCATTCGCCAGCTCCATTGCCTGTGCGTAGTCACCTCTCGCAAACCCAATTGCAGCCTGATAACCGACCTGCAAAGTGCGATTGGGCGACAGAGGATCAAGCTTGATCGACAATTGCATCAACGCCTCAGCTTCATCGACATGGCCCGATGCAAGCTTGGCCATTGCGAGCACCATCTGTGTGAACGAGGAGCCCGGATTGAGCTGATAGGCCCGCTCTGCCAATCGGCTAGCCCCTTGAAGATCACCGGCGATCTTGCAAGCGAGCGATCCCGTACCCACCACCTGCGGATCGTCCGAGCCATGGGTGAGGCTTTCGGACGTGTGATATTCGGCCAGACGCAGATTTTCCAGCGGATCATCCGACCATTTGCTTTGCGCGATATTGGCATGGCATCCAGCCACAATGCTGTGCGCCAGCGGGTAATCGGGATCGCGCTCCAAAGCTTCATTCAGCAGGTCGAGCGCTTCGTACATGCCCTGGCGAGTGTAAGTGCGCAATTTGGCAAGCCCGCGCAGATAGAGCTCATATGCCTTAAGATCAGCGGTTGGGCGGCGGATCGCGCGCATGGTTTCGCGCTGCTGTACAGAAAACTCCACAACCCCTGCAACGCCTGCTGCAACATCATCATAAAGCTGGAACAGATCGTCCATCGAACCTTCGAACCGGTCTTGCCAAACGACCCCGCCATTGCTGACATCGGCCACTTCAACGCGGACACGCAGCCGGTCCCCTGCGGTTTGTGCCTGGCCCGAAACGATATAACGCACGCCCAGCTTCTCACCCGCTTCGATCGGCGTGTTGACCTCGTTCCGGATCGCAAAGGTTGAACCACTGGCAATGATGAACAAAGTGCGGATGCGGCTAAGCGCTGCGACCACTTCTTCAACCAATCCGTCCACGGCAAATTGATCCGATGCGGCATTGCCGCGCATCTCGAACGGCAAAACCGCCATGGATGGTAATTCAGGCAGTTCACGCGAAAGGCCGCCAGATATGACAGTCGGCGTGTGCTCGTCACCGCTTTGGGGTTTGGCTGTGACCGGCTGAACCAGCCTGTAACCGCGTTTTGATATGGTCTCGATATACGGGTCGGATTGGCCGAGAGACTTGATTGTCTTGCGCAGGATGGAAACCGCGCGGCTCAAGCTTTCATCGCCGCCAAATTCTACGCCCCAGACATCTTCGATCATCTCATTGCGGGAAACCACCTCGCCCTGCATCTGCGCGAGCTTGAGCAGCACTTCCATAATGCGCGGTTCGATTGCCGATGATTGATCGCCCAGTTCCAAGCGGTTGAGATCGGCGCGCACGCGGACCTCTCCAATGCGGTCGACACCATTGCGGTGCAAAAGCCTGTTGTTCAAATTCTATCCCCCAACACCGCCCCTTTACGCACCGCGCTTTCCTTGTGGCAAGCGGCAACCGCTTTGCAAGTTTAGGGCACCGGCAAGCAATTTCGTCCAGACGGCAGTGCATATTGGAACCAACCGGATAGGTTCCCGTTCTTTTCATTGAAAAAATCGATCTTCGCAATCGCACAATTCAATTTTGCTGCGGCGCATCAAATCCTATGTGCGTTTTCGCCGCAGCTAGAAATCCAAACTTTTCAGGAGATACAATTCACATGGGCATTATCGGTTCAACAATCCAACCTTTCACCGCCACCGCTTTTCAAGCAGGCAAAGACTTTTTTGACGTCACTGAAAAAGACATCGAAGGCAAATGGGCGGTGTTTTTCTTCTACCCCGCCGACTGGACATTCGTATGCCCCACAGAGCTTGAAGACATGGGCGAAAAATATTCCATGTTGCAAGACATGGGCGTGGAAGTGTACGGCGTTTCAACCGACACGCATTTCAGCCACAAAGCATGGCACGATAGCTCTGAGAAAATCGGCAAGCTGAAATTCCCGTTCCTCGGCGACCAAATGCACACATTGTCGAACCAGTTCGGCGTGCTGCGCGAAGGCCTGGGCCTTGCAGACCGTGCGACTTTCGTTGTCGATCCCGATGGCGTGATCCAGATCATGGAAATCACCTGCGAAGGCGTGGGCCGAAATGCCAATGAACTGACCCGTAAGATCAAAGCCGCGCAATATGTACGCGCCAACCCCGGTCAAGTTTGCCCGGCAGCATGGGAAGAAGGCGCTGAAACGCTTGCGCCTTCACTCGATCTTGTCGGTAAAATTTAACTGACAATATTGGGCAGCGCGCAACCCTCCAGCCGCGTGCTGCCTGCGCCCTGACGCAAGTCCGGGCAAACATCAGGTCCGAACCGCTTCCACCCCCTCCCCTCCCCCTCCCGAAGCGGTTCGGGCCTGTCCTTTTGTTACCCAATACACGACGGAACACGCCATGCTCGATGCCAATATGCAGACCCAGCTCAAACAATATCTCGCCAATCTGCGCGAGCCGATTGAGCTTGTCGCAGCTTTGGATGACAGCGCCAAATCCACCCAGACGCGCGAGCTTTTGACCGAAATCGCTGAACTTCACGAAATGGTATCAGCCCATTTCGACGGCGACGATCAAATCGCAGGCGGCCGCCGCCCAAGCTTTGTTATCCGGCGTGCATCCGACCCTGCGAAATGGGTGCGCTTTGCGGGTCTTCCCATGGGACATGAGTTCACTTCGCTGGTGCTGGCGCTCCTGTGGGCTGGCGGACACCCGCCCAAGGTTGATGCCGATCTGATTGAGCAGGTCCGCGCGCTCGAAGGTGATTTCGAGTTTGAAATGTTCTTCTCACTCACCTGCCACAACTGCCCCGATGTTGTGCAAGCTCTCACTTTGATGGCGCTCGAAAACCCGCGCATCACCGCCACTTTGGTTGAAGGCGGCACGTTTCAGGACGAGGTCGAAAGCCGCGATATCATGGCGGTTCCAGCGACATTCCTGAATGGTGAAAGCTTTTACAACGGCAAGATTGAGCTGGCTGAAATCCTCTCCAAACTGGACAGCGGCGCAGATGCGAAGGCCGCCGAAAAGCTCGCCGCGAAAGACCCGTTTGAAGTTCTCGTAATCGGCGGCGGCCCAGCGGGTGCAGCGTCCGCTGTCTACACCGCACGCAAAGGCTTCCGCACTGGTATCGCGGCCGAACGGTTTGGCGGTCAGTTGATGGACACATTGGGCGTCGAAAACTTACCTGGTACAACCTACACCGAAGGGCCGAAACTGGCGGATGATCTCAAAAAGCATGTCGGTGATTACGACATTGACCTGATGGACCTCTCCCGCGCAACGCAGCTTAAACCCGCAACGAAAGCAGGCGGCTTGCACGAAGTGACATTCGCGAATGGTGCGACATTAAAAGCGCGCTCGCTTATCCTTTCAACCGGCGCGCGCTGGAAAAATCTCGGGGTTCCGGGCGAAGCGGAGTACCGCAACAAAGGCGTTGCCTATTGCCCGCATTGCGATGGGCCGCTGTTCAAGGGCAAGCGCGTTGCCGTAATCGGCGGCGGAAATTCCGGCGTTGAGGCGGCGATCGATCTTGCAGGCATTGTTGGCCGCGTAACCCTCATCGAATTCGGCACCCGGCTGCGCGCTGATGAAGTGTTGCAGGCCAAATTGCGATCCATGTCCAATGTCGAGATCATCACCAATGGTCAGACTACCGAGATCACAGGCGATGGCAAACGGTGCAATGGACTGGTGGTGAAAGACCGGACAGATGGGGAGGAACGCCGGGTCGAATTGGAAGGCGTGTTCATCCAAATCGGTCTCGTGCCCAACACCGAATGGCTGGTCGATACAGACCTTGAATTGTCGAAGTATGGCGAGATAGTGATCGACGAAGAAGGCGGGACCAATTTGCCCGGCATCTATGCCGCTGGCGATGTCACCACTGTGCCGCACAAACAGATTGTTGTGGCCATGGGCGAAGGGTCAAAAGCAGCGCTTGGCGCATTTGATTACCTCATCCGAAATGAAGCCATCGAAGACATCGCAGCAGCGGCCTAGCCCGTACTCACATTAAACCACAAAACCGATCAATCTTGTCATATTAATCGATTGGACTAATCACACCGCTTGCATCATCTTTCTGCCATCAAACCTGATTATGCCGAATCCCGACCTGAGGGATTGGTTCAAGAGGAGAGCAGAAAATGGATGTAAAAACCGGTGAGATGAGTGGCTGCCCGTTCCACGGCGACGCAGGCCCGCGCGGGCTGTTTGGCCGTACCAATCGCGATTGGTGGCCGCAGGCCATGCAACTCGATATCCTCACAGAAGGTGGACGCAGCGCCAACCCGATGGGCGAAGATTTCGATTATGCCGAAGCCTTCAACGCCATTGATTACAAAGCACTGAAAGCTGACCTGACCGCACTGATGACGGACAATCAGGAATGGTGGCCAGCCGATTATGGCCATTACGGGCCGTTTTTCATCCGCATGGCCTGGCATGCAGCGGGCACATATCGCACCGGTGATGGCCGCGGCGGTGCCGGCAGCGGCCAGCAGCGTTTTGCACCGCTCAATTCGTGGCCCGATAACGGCAATCTCGACAAGGCACGCCGCCTCCTTTGGCCGGTCAAGCAGAAATATGGCAAGCACATCAGCTGGGCTGACTTGTTTATCCTCGCCGGGAATGTCGCGATTGAAAGCATGGGCGGCCCGGTTTTCGGATTTGGCGGCGGCCGCGCTGACGTTTACGAGCCCGAAAGCGTTTACTGGGGCACGGAAGAACAATGGGTCGACCAAGGCGTCGAAACCCGCATCATTCCGGACGAGGGCAAGGCGCTCGAAAACCCGCTTGCCGCAATCCAGATGGGTCTGATCTACGTCAACCCAGAAGGCCCCGGCGGTGATCCCGATCCGCTCGCATCGGGCCGCGACATGCGCGAGACATTTGCCCGCATGGCAATGAATGACGAGGAAACCGTCGCTCTTACCGCTGGCGGCCATGCCTTTGGTAAAGCGCACGGTGCGCACCCGGCAGACACATTCGGCGACAGCCCCGAAAGCGAAGATTTGCATCTGCAAGGGTTCGGCTGGCTCAACGATGCGGAAGAAATTGCCAATGGCAACATCACCACGTCTGGCATTGAAGGCAGCTGGTCAAACAACCCCACAGCGTGGAGCCACGATTATTTCCGCATCCTGTTCAAATATGATTTTGAACTGGTGGAAAGCCCCGCTGGCGCGAAAATGTGGACGCCGATCAATCCTGATCCTGAAGACATGGCACCCGATGCGCGCGATCCTTCCAAAAAAGTCCGCACCATGATGACGACTGCCGATATGGCGCTCAAAATGGACCCGGATTACCGTGTAATCTCAGAACGGTTCCTCAAAAACCCAGACCAATTGGATGACGCCTTTGCGCGCGCATGGTTCAAACTGTGCCACCGCGATATGGGACCAAAGGTTCGCTATATGGGGCCGGAAGTGCCGGACGAAACGCTGATCTGGATGGACCCGGTTCCAGAAGGGACAGCTCCGAGCGATGCCGATGCGAGCGCGTTCAAAACGGCGATCCTTGGCAGCGGCCTGGCCATTTCCGAGCTTGTGAAAGCGGCGTGGGCTTCGGCTTCGACCTATCGCAATTCAGACCACCGCGGCGGCGCCAATGGTGCGCGTGTGCGTCTTGCCCCGCAAAAGGACTGGAAAGCCAACGATCCGGAAGAACTTGGCAAGGTGCTCGCCAAAATCGAAGAACTGCGCGGCAATATCTCGATGGCCGATGCTATCGTGCTTGCCGGTAACGCTGCGATTGAGAAAGCCGCGAGCGACGCTGGCCACGCAATCAGCGTTCCTTTCACGGGCGGACGCGGCGATGCAAGTGATGAGCACACCGATGCCGCCAGTTTTGAGCCGATGGAGCCCTTTGCAGACGGCTTCCGCAACTACCTCAAAACCAAAGCGGATGTCCGCACCGAGGAAATGCTGATCGACAAAGCGCATTTGCTCGGTCTGTCGATGCCGGAAATGACAGTTCTGGTCGGCGGCATGCGCGCCTTGGGCGCGAATGCTGGAGGCACCAAGCACGGCATTTTCACCGACCGCGTGGGCCAGCTCACGCCGGACTTCTTTACCAACCTCCTCGACATGGGCACCAAGTGGGCTCCGGTCGATGGTTCGGGTGATGAAGAATATGTCGGCACCGACCGTAAGACGGGCGCAGAAAAGTACCGCGCCACGCGCGCGGATCTCGTCTTTGGCTCAAACTCCCAGCTTCGCGCTCAAGCCGAAGTCTATGCAGAAAGCGGCAATGAGGCGAAATTCGTCGCCGATTTCGCAGCCGCTTGGGCCAAGGTCATGGACAATGATCGCTTCGATGTAACCTATGCGAAACATCATGCGTAAAGCCCGGTAGAGCCCGCTAAGGCCTGACTTTCCCCCTGTCAGTCGGGCTTAAGCAATGGGTCGCTTTAGCCCCCGGTGCACAATATATGCGCCGGGGGCTTTTGCTTGCATTTTGGGCTTTTGTAAGGGCAGGAACAGCGATGACCATTCCTCAAAACCAAACAACGCAATCCACCGGAAGAGTGCCAGCCGCGATCATTGCCGCTCTGGCTTTTCTTGCTTTGGCTGTGCAGCCGCTGCTGGGCGATTTCGATTATCTCAGCAATCTGGCAGCCATGCTGCGGTTTTTTACGATCTGGGGCAATGTCGCCGCATGCGCGGTTATGGCGTTGATCGCGTTTGGCAAACCGGTTGGGCGCCGCGTAATGGCAGCACTGGCCACCGCATTGTTCATCATCGCTGGCATTTATTGGGGCCTCTTATCAGGTCAGCATCATCCCCAAGGGTTTGACCGGATCACCAATCAATTCCACCACACCATCATTCCTGCCGCGACGATTATCTGGTGGCTGCGCTTTACCCCGCTGACCCGCGCCCTGTTCGGCTGATCCCTGCGATCATGGTGCCGCCACTGACCTATGGCGCCTTTGCGCTGGTGCTGGGACAGGTGACAGGCTTTTACGCCTATTTCTTCCTTAATCTGCCGGAGCTGGGCTGGGCGAGATATGCGATCAGCAATGTCGTGCTGGCCGCTTTCTTCGCCGCTGTCGGCGCAGGATTGGTATGGGTGAAAAACCGTATCGGCGGTCAGCGCGCGCTAGATCCAGCCAGCGGCCTTTAATTCGCTTACCTGAGCGCGGCTAACTGGCGCTTCGATCCCGCGCGCGAGTTTGAGCCGCACATTGCGCCCTTCGCGCCGCACATCTTCAACAGCCCCGCGCGCCACCCACCAGCTGCGGTGAACCTGGCGTCCTTCTGCATCGGCCACATGCGTCATCGCGTCGCGCAGGCGCATCAGCACCATCTCTGATCCCAATGCCGTGTGCACGCGCACATAGTGGTCTTCCATCTGCAAAGCGATGATATCACTGCCAAGCTCGGCAGGAAGCTGATCCAGTAGCGGGTTGGTTGCGGTTGCTGACGCGGTCTCATAATCCGCCCCAGAAGTCTGCTGAGCGGCCAGCGTTTTTTGAGCAGAGCTGGTCATGTCTTCGGCCGTGCGCGCTGCGCTTGCCCGTGGACCGATGAAATTGAACAAAAGCGTCACGCCTCCGCCAATGACAAACACATAAAAATAGCTTGTTAGCGCTTCTTCCAGAGATGGCACCGGGGGCATTTCAGGCAGAAACTGCACGAAGTAAATTGCTGCAGTCATAGGCACGGTCGCAATCGCCGCAGCCGCTATCCACAAAGGCAGCCTCGGCAATGCCAAAGCGATATGGGCCCGTTCCACGAAGTATCCCATGGGAGAATAAATCGCATAGCCGAGATAGGAAAATGTGAGCCATGTCACGAGCCGGACTGCCAGCGGCTGCTCAATCGACCCAAACGGTCCGATCACCGCCAGAAAAACGCCGATTACGGTCATGATTGCAAGGTCGGTTAAAGTGCTTCGCCAGAACGCCGCACGCGCCGTCAGCTCGGCCGGCTTGCCTGCCGCTTCCCCGTCGTCATGCTTGCCGCCCCGCATATCCATAGCTCACAAATGCCTGCCCATTGGCGCTTCGTAAAGTGGCAAACGCCCCCAAACCCGCGGATTAGCCGCACCGTTGACGAAGGTCCCCACCCATTTGCGAAGCCGTGATTGCAGGCGAATGGGCAGGCGGCATGGTGAGGCCATCAAGTCAATCACGCACCTGCTCAACGGGAGTTTCATTATGACCAGCCTCATCCGTCACTTGCCATTCGTCGCGCTTCTCACCGGCACCAAACTGCACAAACAGACCGCGCAGGAACGCGCCAGCAATTACAAAGCAGCAAAGCAAGGCGGGTTCGATATCTCCCCCCATATCCGCGCAGTGGTGTGGGTAGCGGGCGTTACAATGACGCTCGCAGTGGTCTATGCCTTGATGCGCGGCCTCACAGGATTTGCCCCGGATCATCAAGCCACGCGCCACTTGGCGATTGTTCTCCATGTAACCACCGTTCTGCCGGCCATCCCGCTGGGCGCTTACCTGCTGCTGACGCGCAAAGGCACCAAGCTGCACAAACAATTGGGCAAGGTGTGGGTTGGCCTTATGCTGGCGACCGCAACGTCAGCCATCTTTATCAAATCAGGCGGCAGCTTCAGCTTCATTCATATCTTCGTGCCGATGACGTTCTGGGCCTCGTACAAAATCGTCGCCACAGCGCGTGCCGGCAATATGAAAGGCCACCGCTACGAGGTGCTCAGCCTGTATCTCGGGGCGCTCATGATCCCGGGTATCTTCAGCTTCGCCATTCCGGGCCGCTTGATGAATGTTTGGCTGTTTGGCTGAGGCAGACCGCCACCATCAAATCCTCTTGGGTAAGTGTGATGCGATAACCCTTACCCTAAGAGGCGGCGGCGTTGGTCCAGGCTGGTCCCACGCCGCCGTTTTGTGTTTCACGCTTTTTTCAAGACCACATAAAGCGCGCCCTCTCCCCCGTGCCTGATATGGGCACGGCGA
Source organism: Erythrobacter sp. JB1-15 (assembly GCF_057365035.1). NCBI lineage: Bacteria > Pseudomonadati > Pseudomonadota > Alphaproteobacteria > Sphingomonadales > Erythrobacteraceae > Erythrobacter > Erythrobacter sp. JB1-15. Next base: position 1,600,637 of record NZ_CP200295.1, on the reverse strand, counting down.
ATGGCTGCGATGCTGTCGGCATGATGGCTCGCCGCGAGCCAATCGAGCAGCTTTGCACGGATTGCGCCGCGTTTGGATGCACGGTCAGCCGGGTCCACAGGCCGCTCTCGGCCTGCAATCACCAGGACAACCCGCGCGTTCATGGCGCGCGCCTGATCCAGACCGCTGGTGATGCGGGTATAGGCGCTATCAAGGTTATGACCATGCAAATCGAGCGTGTAATCAGGCGCAATCTGCCCTGCCTTGAGTTTGCGGTTCCAGCTGCGATCAAGCGTTTGATCCTGCCCGATCCTGCGCAAAGGCGTCACAGGCGGCGGCGATGCGGCGCGCTTGATTGCCCGGCTTGGCGTTCGCTTCACAAGTATTGGCTTAGCGGCCTTTTGAGGAGGCTGGGGCTGCTTCTCTCGGGCCGCGCGTGCGGGAGTCATAGGCGCGGATTTCCCTTCCAGCGGCGTGACCGAACGCGCCAGATGCGACCAGGCAGCCGCTTCGTCCTCGCTCAATCCGCGCGGCGGCTTCATTGGCCCTGGGTAAGCCTGCGCACCGCAGCGCGCGGCAAAAGGATGTAAGCATTGCCGCGCCCGCTCATCCCGCCTGCGATAGTCCGCGCCTCTGCCCCAGCGCCCCAAAAGGTATCGAACCGGTTTGCGCCCTTGATGGCTCCGCCAGTGTCCTGTGCAATCCACAACCCGTCGGCCACATCGCGGTCCAGATCGAGAAACACCGGCGCACCATAGGGCACAAATCGCGGATCAACCGCGACGGAGCTTTCACGTCTAACGGGCACCCCGATAGAACCAAGCGGGCCATCCCCTGTCAGCGTGCGAAAAAAGACCCAGCTTTTGTTGAGCCGCATAAGATCGCGCCCATCCTCAGGATTTTCGCGGATATAGGCCATGATCCCCTGCATGGAGCCCGAATATTGCCCTGGCCCGTCGCCCAACAGGCCGCGATCGCGCATGACGCCTCCAATGCCGGTATAACCCCGCCCGTTCTGGCCAGCATATCCGATGCGAATAACCTCGCCGGTATCGGTAAGGATGCGGCCGGAACCCTGAATTTGAAGGAAGAAAAATTCCACAGGATCGGCGGCATATGCCAGTATGGGTGCGCGGCCTTCTAAAGCACCTTCTTCAATTTCAGCGCGTTCAAAATAGGGAACAAAAGAGCCATCTGCGAGCCTGCGCGACAAGGGTGCGCGGCCCGTTCGCTCTGACTGGGGCACATTATCAGGCCAGCCGCGCTCCAGATCACCGGGCACGCCATAGACGGGAACATAGCCGGGTCGCACCGTGCGACTGCCTGCGATTTCCGGTTCAAAATAGCCGGTTGCAAAAGCCTTGCCATCTCCAATGGTCACGGTCTGGAAATAGGACATGAAGAAACTGTCGGCGGTGCCGCGATTCTCCGGCGCCTTATCGCACGCTTCCTGCCAATCTGCTGGCTGGGTGAGGCCTGTGCGGTCTTCACGGCTTGTCAGAACACCGCAGCTTTCAATGAAAGAGCGCAAAGCTGCCTCCCCATCAGCAGAACTGAAAATAAGATCAGCTCTGCCAAACCGCTCACCTGCGATTTGCGGCCCCTTGTAAACGCCTGCTGCCAAAGCGCTGCTTGCATCAGCAACAGGAGGCGGTTTCGGCCCTGAGACTGGCGGTGTGCTGTCCGGAATCAATCGAAGACAACCGCCTAGCATCAGAAAGGCAAGGATGGGAAAGGTCAGGCGCATTTTCATACGCCCCTGTCTATGCGGGTAAACGCAGCGGCGCAATCATGCGCGCCGCAGTTTGACTTAACCTTCGTCGGTTTCGTCAAGAACCCAGTTGGGATCGCGATCCGCCGTATTGCGCGAGAAAGTCCACACATCGCGGCTTTCAATCGCATCATCGAGCGATCCGGCGATCATATTGCCATCCTTGTCACGGGTGACAGCAGCAATATCGGCAACAAACAGCACCGAAATCCGTGCAAGCCGGCCATCGAGCGATGCCGAATGGATACGGGTCTCTTCGATGCGGATCAGCGAGTTATCGAGCGTCTCACCCTCTTTTTCCCGCGCGTCAATCGCGGCGCTGAAACCTTCATAAACATCATCATCGCACAGATCGCCGAGCGTTTCGCGGTCACCATTCCAAAATGCTTCCAGCACCATTTCGTAAGCGGCTTTTGCGCCGTCCATAAAGATGGGCAGATCAAATTTTGCATCCGCATTGGCGATATCGCGAATGCCGCGCTCTACTGCAGGCATAACGCCTTCCAATTCGAGCGAGCGTGCAGGCGCGGGTGCATTCACCGCAGAAGGCTGCGACGATTGCGGTTGCTGATTCGCGCCCGAATCGAAGCGTTGCGGGATCGATTCCTCTTCATGTTCAGCCCGGCTGCCCAGCACAGAATACAGCCGATAGCCCAGAAAAGCGGCAAACAGGGCGAGGATTACAATCTCAATCACATCCAATATCCGATAAATCAGCTGATGGGGGCAGGGTTAACTGCGATACCTTTACAAAACTCTCACTGCCTTAATTAGGCATCAAATACAATTCGGCAACGCTCTTTTGGTTGCATCCTGCGCCGAAGTGGTCGCAAGCAGCGCAAGTGCTGCTAACGGGCGGGGCCATTTGCCTTCGCCGCAGTTGCGAGCCATGGTCCACCCTGCTAGGCGCGCGCCGAACACATTTGCCATCTTATTCTTGGCAAGATGAACCTCAGAATTACCAAAGATCGAAAGATAGACCCGCATGGCTGATGACAACAACGTACTTACCGATCTCGACAATCCCGCAGCAGGCGCCAATGGCGCAGACAACGGGCCAGCCGCGGCCATCATCACGCAGTATGTCAAAGATCTCTCGGTCGAAAACCCCAATGCACCCGATGTGTTTCAGTGGACGGACAATCCGCAGATTGACGTTCAGTTCAATATCGCTGCCGATAATCTGGGTGAAAATGTCCACGAAGTGACGTTGAAAGTGAACATCGCAGCCATTGCTGAAAAGGGTCAGGCCTATATCGTTGAATTGGCCTATTGCGGCCTTATCGGTATTCGCAACATTCCCGAAGAACAGGCGCATGCGTTTATGTTTGCAGAAGCTCCGCGGATCCTGTTCCCGTTTGCTCGCAGAGTGATTGCGGATGCGGTGCGCGATGCAGGTTTCCCGCCATTGATGATTGATCCGATTGATTTTAACGGGCTGTATGTGCAGCAATTGCAGGCCAAGCGCGAAGCTGATGGCGCTGGCGGCGATGCTCCCGCTCCAAATTGAGCGGGCGCATTGACCCTTTGAGCAAAGGCGCGGGCAAGACCATATGAGCCTGCTGAAAAACATCGGGACAATCGGATCGCTGACAATGCTCAGCCGGATCGCTGGCATGGCGCGCGAGATGATATTCTCGCGCGTGCTGGGCGCCAATGCAGTGACCGATGCATGGTTTCAGGCGTTCATCATCCCCAATGTGTTTCGCCGCCTGTTTGCCGAAGGGGCATTCTCGGCAGCTTTTGTCCCGATGTTCTCAAAGCGGTTGCATGGCTCAGATACTCCTGAAAAAGGAATGGAAGAGGCGCGCAGTTTCAGCGCCGATGTGCTGAGCGTTTTTCTGCCGGTGCTGATCGCGCTTGTGGCGGTGTTTGAAATCGCGATGCCGGGCGTAATATGGCTGCTTGCAGACAAGCCGATTAACCCGCAAGGCTTTGATTTAGCTGTCGATTTTGCGCGGATCATGTTTCCCTACATAATCTTGATCAGCCTGGTGACCTTGTTCACTGGCATGCTCAATTCAGTCTCCCGCTTTGCACCGGGCGCGAGCTTTCCCATCATCCTCAATCTGGTTCTGATCGCAGCGCTTTTGACAGGCGAATGGTTCGCCGCCACTTCTGGAGCGAGTGTCGAACAGATTGCTTACGGCATTGCCTGGGCGGTAACCGGGGCGGGCCTGATGCAATTGGCATGGCTGTATTACTGGACCCGTGTTGAAGGGTTTCGGCCAAAGCTGTTGTGGCCGCGCATAACTCCGGAAGTGAAACGGCTAGGGATCATCGCTCTGCCCGCAGCAATTGGCGGCGGAGCATATCAGATAAACACGTTGGTGCAGCTGTACTTTCTCAATCAGCTTGAGGACGGATCGGTCAGTTACATGAACTACGCTGATCGATTGAATCAACTGCCTCTCGGAATTATTGGCATCGCGCTTTCAACGGCCATTTTGCCAACGCTCAGCAAATTTGTCGGCAGCGATAACAAAGAAGGCGCTGACCGCATCCAGTCCGATGCAATCGAATTGGCCATGCTGCTTACCATCCCCGCTGCGGTCGCATTGGCGATTTGCGCGGAGGCTTTTGTAACGATGATTTTTCAGGGAGGGCGATTTGATATCGCCGATGCACAGGCAACCGGCAATGTGCTCGCTGCGCTCGTTCTCGGTCTGCCCGCCTATGTTCTGGTAAAAGTGCTCGTGCCCAATTTCTACGCACGTTCCGACACCAAGACTCCCGTAATCGCTGCCTTTATATCGCTCGGGGTTTTTGTTTCGTTCTGCATTCTAAATCTTGGAGTTTCATTGGGCGGAGAATTTGCTTTTGTAGGCTTAGGTTACGGAGTACCCGGCATCGCCTTTGCAAGCGTTATTGGTGCATGGATCAACGCCTTCGTGCTGATCGCCATCCTCGCACAGCGCGGCCATTACCGCATTCCGTACATCTTGCTGTTCAGAATTGCCCGCCAAGTGCTAGCCGCCGCCGCCATGGGCGCAGCGCTGATATATGCGAACGATCTGCTGGCTGGGTGGTACACGTCCGGATTGTTTGCAAGGCTTGGCGCATTGGCCGTTCTGGTTGGCGCGGCTGCCATCGTCTATTTCGGCCTGGCTTTTGCCGTTGGCGCAATCGACCGCCAACGCATCGCAACTCTTACCAAGAAGGCTTCTTAAAATGCGCGTCGTCTCCGGTATTCAACCCACTGGCCAACCGCACCTTGGCAATTATCTTGGCGCTATCGTCAATTACGTGAAGCTTCAGGATGAGGCGCATGCGGCGGGCGGGGAGTGCTTTATTTTCCTGGCTGATCTGCATGCCATTTCGATGCCGCATGATCCGGCTGAACTGTCTGCAACAACGCGCGAAATGGTCGCCACGCTGGTTGCCTGCGGCGTTGATCCAGCTAAAACCGTGCTGTTCAATCAGGCACAAGTTCCCGCTCATGCCGAATTGCAATGGCTCTTATCGGGCACTGCACGCATGGGATGGCTTAATCGCATGACCCAGTGGAAAGACAAAGCGGGCAAAAACCGCGAGGGTCAATCCATAGCTCTGTTCACTTATCCCGTGCTGCAAGCGGCTGATGTGCTGCTTTATCAGGCCACTCATGTGCCGGTCGGTGAAGATCAAAAGCAGCACCTGGAATTGGCGCGCGATATCGCTCAAAAATTCAACACGGATTTTGGCTCGCCAGAGGCTCCCATTTTCACATTGCCTGATCCCATAATCCCGCCAGAGGCAGCGCGCATCATGTCGCTGCGCAATGGTTCTGCAAAGATGAGCAAGTCTGATCCATCGGATCTTGCCCGTATCAATTTGATTGATGATGCAGACACGATCATGAAAAAGGTGAAAAAGGCAAAGACCGATCCTGAACCATTGCCGAGTGAGGAAAAGGGTCTGGAAGGACGCGCTGAAGCTCTCAATCTCGTTGGTATTTATGCCGCTCTTTCCGGCACTAAGCCGGCCGATGTGCTCGCAGAGCATGGCGGAAAGGGTTTTGGCGAATTTAAGCCCGCATTGGGCGAAGTGATGATCGAAACGCTAAGCCCCATTTATGCGCGGTTCCGCGATTTGATGCAGGACGAAGAAGCGCTAGATGCAATTCTTGCACGCGGAGCCGCCCAGGCACGCGAGGCAAGTGCCCAGACTTTATCCAACGCCTATAAGGCCTTGGGGTTGGTGCGCGGCTAATCGTTCATCATGCACGTTCAATCGCCGTTCACACCCAACCGCTAGTCTTCCGCGAGACAGTGGCGCCTTGCTTGTTGAGGTCAGGCACCTGCCATTTGGATCGCTCGTTCGCGTCTATCCCACTTGATGGCCGGTGTAATGCGTGGGGAACGCTTAATGTGTCACTGGCGTTGGACTCTGGTGATTACGCAAAGGGTATGCCATGTATAAACAAGAAATGACCTCAAAACCGCGCACAAACGCCCGCAGCCGCTTGGCTCGGATCGCGCTTCCGCTAGCACTGGCCGCGGGTCTTTCTGCCTGTGCGCCTGCTTTCAAAGCAGATGTTTCACGCTTCCAAAGCCAGTTGCCCGCACCGCAGGGTGAAACATTCGCTATTGTGGCAGATGATCCCAAGCTGGACGGCGGCCTGGAATTTGCACTCTATGCGGACCGCGTCGCTGCAGAAATGTCTGAGCTTGGCTACACCCGGGCGGCAAACGCGGCTGATGCATCGCTACTCGTGCGTTTTGACTATGATGTGGACACTGGCCGTGAACGGGTGCGCACAGTTGGCGGTGGTTTTGCAGGTGATCCATTCTTCGGTCCAGGCATTGGTTTTCGTCGAGGCTTCGGGCGAGGCTTTGGTTTCCGCCGTAATTTTGCATTTGGGTTTTACGATCCGTTCCTTGCTGGTCCCGATGTGCGAAGCTTTACAGTTTATACCAGCGAAATTGATCTGAAGATCGACAGCACTGCAACAGGGGAACGCCTGTTCGAAGGCAAAGCGCAGGCGCTTTCTCGTTCAAACCGTTTGCCCAAATTGGTGCCCAATCTCGTCGAAGCTTTGTTTACGGACTTTCCCGGCAATTCTGGTGAAACGCTGCGGATCACGATCAAGAACGACGGAACGAAAGTAAAGCCGATCGACTGATTGGTCCAAACAAAACACTACCCACCTCTTGGATGGGACGGAAAGGCGGCGCAAGGGATCAGCGCCGCCTTTTTGGTGTTAGCTTTTGAGGCAATTCTAAAGGCCGGCTGCCCCGCCCGTGGATCCAAACCCGCCAGCGCCGCGTGCTGTGTCATCGAGCTCCTCGACCTCGTCCCAAGCAGCCTGCACCACGGGCGCAAGCACCAATTGCGCCACGCGGTCACCGCGCGCAACGCTGAAGTCGGATGTGCCATGATTGATAAGCAGGACTTTCAATTCGCCCCGGTAATCGCTGTCGATTGTACCCGGCGTGTTGGGCACGGTTATGCCGTGCTTGAACGCAAGGCCAGATCGGGGCCGCACCTGAATCTCAAAACCTTGAGGGATTGCGACAGCTAAACCTGTTGCTACCGCGTGGCGCGCGCCCGGGGCGATTGCCACATCTTCAGCCGAGACGACATCCATGCCCGCTGCACCTGCGGTTGCGTAAGCTGGCAAGGGTAACCCTGCCCCATGCGCCAACCGTTTCACTTCAACTTTGACCGCGCCCGTCACTCAGCTGCCTCCTTCTGAAGCGCAGCGGCAATCCGTTCGGCCAAAGCCATAGCCACTTGATGCTTGGGCATTTCATCCAGGCTTTCGACACCCGCAGCGGAAATGATGTGCACGCGGTTTTCATCGCCGCCCATCACGCCTTCGCCGTGCTCATCGCTCGAAACATCATTAGCAATGATCCAGTCCGCAGCCTTGCGCTTGCGCTTTTTCTGGGCGTTATCGATGAGGTTCTCGGTCTCTGCAGCAAAGCCGATCACCAATTCAGGCCGCTTGTTTCCAGCGGCCACATTGGTGAGAATATCCGGATTTTCGGTAAGCATCAAAGCTGGCGGAGCAGAGCCGCGCTTCTTGATTTTCTCATCCTTGAATTCCTTAGGTCGCCAATCGGCCACCGCTGCCACCATCACGGCCACATCTGCGGGCAAAGCGGCTTTGACAGCGTCATTCATCTCCGCTGCACTTTCAACATCCACGCGCGTGACACCGGCAGGCGTTTGAAGCCAGACAGGGCCGGCGACCAAGGTTACATTCGCACCCAGGGCAGCGGCCGCACCCGCAATGGCAAAGCCTTGCTTCCCACTGGAACGATTGGCGATGTAGCGCACAGGATCAATCGCTTCCCACGTCGGGCCAGCGGTGATGAGGATAGAACGGCCTTTCAGCGGTTGATAGCTCGGGTCACTGACAAACTCGCCGACAGCGGCGGTGGTCGCCTCTATGGGCGCCGCATCCTGTGCGGCTTTTGCCGCAACTTTCGCCGTATCTTTTGCAGGAGCCGTCTCGTCGGTTGAATCCGCATCGCCCTCCAGCTCCTCAATCACTTCAGGTGCCGATTGCCGTTCATTAAACTCATGATTGATGGCATCAGGGTCTATCGGCGGAGCAGCGCCTGCGCTGCCTTTGGATGCGAGGATCGGCCCACCAAGATCGGGCTTGAACTCAATCTCTTCCTCTTCAACTTCGGGAAGCTCATCATCAGGCATGTCATCGCCGTCAATCTCTTCGGGCTCACGCTTGGGAGTTGATCGGGGAATAATGCGCGAAAGCAGACCCCCCAGCCCCCCGCCTGAGCTTTCCTCTTCTTCTGGCTCAAGCGCTTCTGCTGCAATATCTCCGGCGGTATCACCAACAACGCGAGCAGATGCGGTCGTTTCTGGCACTTCGATGCCGAGTTGCTGAGCTGCATAGCGCCAAATCGCATCTGGCTCAGGCAGGCGCCCATAGCCAAATTCACCGCACGCCATTGGCCCTTCATCAGGGTCAAGCACAATGGTGCCGCCTTCGCGCAATTGGGCGATATTGCTTTGAGTCGATGCATGTTCCCACATGCGTACATTCATCGCAGGCACCGCCATGACGGGCGTATCTGTGGCAAGGATCAGAGTGGTGGCAAGATCATCCGCAATGCCATTGGCCATTTTCGCAACCAGATCAGCTGTCGCGGGGCACACCACAATCAGGTCAGCTTCGCGGCTCAGTTGGATGTGGCCCATTTCGGCTTCGTTTTTGAGATCCCACAAGGTCGTGTAAACTTGGTTCTCGCTAAGCGCTGCCAGCGACATCGGAGTGACAAAGTGCTGCCCACCGCGCGTCACGACGCAAGTGACATCGGCGCCGCTTTTGCGCATCAACCGGACCAGCTCGCATGATTTGTAGGCCGCGATACCGCCGCCTACGACCAGCAAGATTTTGGGCATTTTGTCGGGCGCGGTCACTGGCGGTCTCTTTTTTGCCTCTTTAGCGGGCTTTCCCAGCGCGCGGTGCGCCATTTTGCCCAATTGAACAAGCGTTGCCCTCAGCCTAGCCGTCCCACGCGCCGCGGCCAAGGCCTGCCTGCTTCCTTGCGGCACAATGGTAAACTTTTCGCTATTGCGATGCGCCCATGCCGCATAGAGTGCCAACGAAACGGGAGACCCATAATGATAATCGCTTTGCGCATCGTACTTATACTCGGCGGGATGCTCCTGCTGTATATGGCTGGCGGTTTTCTGATCGATCCAGCGGCCGCCGGGGCTGACTTTGGCCTCGTCGCAGAAGGCGCACATGGCCTCACATCAATGCGCGCAGATTTCACAGCCTTTTTCGGCGTAAGCGGCGCGTGCTTGATCTGGGGTGCGCTTACGCGCCAAAGCGCGCCCTTGATTATTGCCGCGGCATTGATGCTGGTCACTCTAGCTGCCCGGCTTGTCAGCCTGATCATCGTCGGCAATTTTGAAGGCTACATAGCGCCGATGGTGGTTGAAGCCGTTCTGGGAGGTGCAGCTCTGCTCTGCGCAGTTAAGTCGCCAGCCAACGGAAAACGCAAAAGCTCAATCGCCAATGCGCTCTAACCGCCTGATTATCCAAGCACACCGCTCATCATCAATGCCAGCATCGCTCCAGCACCACCAAGCCCAGCGATAAAATAGCCAAGAAAGCCCGGCCCGCCTGCTGTTGTGCGCCGATCGGTCAGCAGCTTGATTTCGGGCAAAGGCGGCGCTTCTGGCGCGCCTCCCTTGGCGGGAAACTGATCTTCGATCCGGCGGACCAAACCGGGCAGACGAAGCAGGGTTTCGGTATCTTCTTTGATCCTATCAGCAAGCGCAGATTCCGGACCCAGTTCATCGCGGATCCAATCCCTGACATAAGGCGCAGCTGTGTCCCACATATTGATCTGCGGATTCAATTGTGTCGCAATGCCCTCAACCATGACCATCGTCTTTTGCAGCAACAGCAAATGCGGTTGTGTCTGCATGTCAAAATCCCGCGTGATGGCGAACAGCCCATCCAGCATCTGCCCCACGGACAATTCGCTCACCGGCTTTCCGCGCATGGGTTCGCCGACTGCGCGAAGAGCGGTCGCGAACTCGCCTACCGAATGGTAGCTCGGCACATATTGCGCCTCGAAATGTATCTCTGCAACGCGCTGATAATTGCCTGTGGTCAGCCCATAGAGGATTTCTGCCAACCATTGCCGCGCACGCCGGTCAATCCGGCCCATAATCCCGAAATCAATTGCAACAATCGTACCGTCATCTTCGACGAATAGATTGCCCTGATGCATATCTGCATGAAAGAAACCGGCGCTGATGGCCTGAGTCAGAAAACTGATTACGAGTTTATCGGCAATTCGGCTCAGGTCATGCCCGCGCGCGGCCAACTCATCGCTGCGCGAGATTTTTACGCCGTCGATCCATTCGATCGTCATTACCCGGCCATTGGTCCGGTCCCAGTCAATTTCCGGGATGCGATAGCCGCCAATGCCAGACATATCTTCTGCCAATTCGCTGGCCGAGGCTGCCTCGCGCCTCAGATCGAGTTCAGAATTGGTCCAGCGCTTAAAATTCGCAATGGTCAGTCGCGGGCGCAAACGTCCCGCTTCACCGCCCATCACCTCTACATGAGCCGCCGCCCATTCATATGTGGCAATATCGCGTGCAAACTTTTCTTTGATACCCGGCCGCAAAACCTTGATTGCGACATTTCGCCCGTCCGTAGTGATCGCCTTATGGACCTGAGCAATGGAAGCTGCACCGACAGGATTGGGGTCGACCTCGCTAAAAAGCGAATCGATGGGCTGAGCAAAACTAGCCTCGATCGCCGCCTTGATATCCGCAAAGGGAACTGGCGGGAGGCTGTCTTGCAGGCTCAGCAAGTTTTGTGCGGCTTCTTCGCCCACAAGATCAGGCCGCGTCGCGAGCGATTGGCCAAGCTTGATAGCCGCAGGACCAATCGCGCGAAATGCACCTGCATAATCAGGCTTGCCATTCTTGCTGGTGAAAGTCGCCCAGCGCGCCAGTTTCGCCAGTCGTTTGATCTGGCTGGGCGCATTGGGATCATTCTCAACCCCGATAAGTGCGCGCCGGCGAGCAAGAGTAATACCCCAACGCGCCAACCTAGAAAGATGGACAATGGGAGCGGTCATTTTGGAGCTTGCCTACCCAAAGAATGCGCAGACTCGGTGAAGGATATCATCAAATTTTCCAGCCCGAATGGATTGCCACTGCTCCGCCCAAAATACTCTCAACCTTGGTGTTCACAAAACCAGCAGCGCGAATCATGCGTTCAAATTCAGGAAGAGCAGGAAATTTGCGAATGGATTCGACCAGATAGCGATAGCTGTCTGCGTCTCCCGCGATCACTTGCCCCATACGCGGCATGATCTGGTTGGAATAAAGGTCATAGGCTTCTTTGAAGCCCGACCACTGCGTGGTCGAAAACTCCATGCAGAAAAAACGGCCACCCGGGCGCAGCACGCGGTGCGCTTCTGCGAGCGCTTTGTCCTTGAAAGTCACATTCCTAATGCCGAACACGATAGTGTAAGCATCGAATGTGTTGCTGGAAAAACTGACATCCTCAGCGTTTTGTTGTGAGAATACGAGGCTTCCTGTATCGGCGCTTTCGGTGCGGTCCATTGCCCGTTCGGCCCCGACATCAAGCATTTCCTGATTGATATCAGCCACCGTGATATCCGCGCCGCGATCGGCCATCCGGAATGCGATATCTCCGGTGCCGCCAGCCATATCGAGAATTGCCTCGCCTGGCTGCGGTTTAACGCGTTTGACGAATTTGTCTTTCCACCCGCGATGCATGCCAAAAGACATGGCATCATTCATGATGTCGTACTTTGACGCCACGCTGGAGAAAACTTCGCCAACGCGCCGGGTTTTCTCCTGTGGGGAGACATTCTCGTAACCGAAAGAAACGGTTTCATCAGTGGACTTGCTCATCCACGAGGCCCTAGAGGGAATTGCCGTGGAGGCAAAGGGGCGTTTATTGCACGGTCCGCACAAGGTATTGCGTGACGCCTGCTGGCTTGCGCTGCGCGGTATAATCTCGCATCGAAAGAGCGAACAACTTGCTCGCCAGCGCCGATCATGGCGGGCCGCCAAGCCATAGCGAACCAAACAGTCATGCCTGAATTGCCTGAAGTCGAAACAACCGTGCGCGGTCTGGCCAAATTTCTGTCAGGGGAGCGGATTGAACGCGTAATCCTCAACCGGCCAAATCTTCGGCGCCCCTTTCCGCCCGATCTTGTGCAGGTGATGACAGGCGCCCGCGTTATCGGCCTATCGCGGCGCGCGAAATACGGCCTTATCCATCTCGACCGCGCGCAATCGGTGATTTTTCACCTGGGTATGAGCGGGCGGTTTCGCATTGACCCAGCAGAACCAGACAAGCACGATCACTGGATTATCGAAACCGCGCGGCACCAGTTTGCCCTGTGTGACCCGCGCCGGTTCGGCTCTGTCGATCTTGTGGCCAGTGATGAACAAGACAAATGGCCCCAATTCGCCAGCTTGGGACCAGAACCCTTGGGGCCAGACTTTACGCCGGGCCATCTCAGGGAGGCACTTAGAGGCAAAGTGCAAGCCATCAAGCTATGCCTGCTCGATCAACGGTTGGTGGCCGGGCTTGGCAATATATATGTCTGCGAAGCCTTATGGCGCGCCGGTATCCATCCGCTCAAGAAAGGCGGCAAAGTCACCAAACCTCAACTTGCGAGGCTTGTTCCTGCTATCAAAGATGTGCTTGAGGCGTCTATTCGCGACGGCGGGTCTTCGCTGCGGGACTATTCAGCGCCGGACGGGAAGCTGGGATATTTCGCTACCAGCTTCGACGTCTATGGCCGCACAGGGGAGCCTTGCCACCGCGCAGACGAAGGAAAGGTTCGGCGAATCGCACAGGGTGGTCGCAGCACGTGGTATTGCCCGGTTTGCCAAAGGTAAGCGCCAGCCTCAGCGAATCCTTGACCTTCAGCGGTCTTGAGCATATGTGCCGCGTTTCTTGACGCCCGGATCGCATCTGCGGCGCCGCATTCTATTTCGAACACGCCGTATCAATTCGGTCGCGACCAGCGGCCAGCACACAACGCGAGACAGACAGACCTATGGCCAACACGCCGCAAGCCCGCAAACGTATCCGCCGCAATGCCAGCCGCACTGAAGTGAACACCGCCCGCATGAGCCGCATCCGCAGCTTTGTGAAGCGAGTCGAATCGGCATGCGAAGCAGGTGACAAAGATGCTGCCGCGAAAGCTTTGAAAGCCGCACAACCCGAAATGGCCCGCGGTGTCGCTCGCGGCGTCATGCACAAAAACACAGTCGCACGAAAAATGTCGCGGCTTAGCAAGCGCGTGGCGAGTCTCTGATTCGCGCCCTTGCCTAAGGGGTTTCCCTTAGGCAATTTTTGTCAGGACTTCTAAGGGCTTCGCCGAATTGGCGGGGCCCTTTTCGTTTGAGCCCGATGGGGCAAATGATGCGTTTCACAATGTCAGCTTTTCTGCCGATTCGCATAGGCCATTTTGTGAATTTTAAGCCAATTCAGGGACTTGAACGGAGGCCTGCGGGGTTGCGTTGAGTCAACCGAATTATTGCACTTTTCTTAAAATTTGATCCTTGCTTCTGAAGCCATTGCGCCCCTAATTCATGTCTCACCCGGAGCGGGACAGTTCGGGTTTTTACAGTCTAGCCGATAGGGGGTGCTCGCGAAGCTTTAGCTTTTCGAGCTCGGGAGAGCTTTGCCTGTTGTAAAAATTGAAACCTGATCTCGGCCTGGGATTCCGAGATAGAAGAAGTATTGGGATTGGGGAGCAAATGGTGCACAAAATTGACAAGGCGCGGACCACGCGCCGCAGCTCGGATGATGATTTGATGGAAGATGCTGAAGCCGTAAACCTCGCCGCTGACTGGTCTGATATCAGTCAGGGCCTTCGCAAAGATCTTGGCCATCAATTGCACAGCCAATGGATAAAACCGATCCAAGTTGGCGCGATCAACAAGGAATCGGGCACGCTCGATCTGTTCTTGCCAACAGAATTTTCTGCCAATTGGGTGAAAGACCGTTTTCATGATCGGTTGCAGCTGGCGTGGAAAATCGCGCGCAGCGAAGTGCGCAGTGTCAATATTCAGGTACATCCGGGCCGGCGCCAATTGCCCGAATTGCGCCTTGATGACGGCCGCAGGCCCGCCAATGACGGCGCGAGCGCGATTGCGGTGGCCGCCGGTACGATTGGTGAAGCGGGCTTTACATCCAGCGTCGGTCTTGATCCTTCTTTGACGTTCGCCGCCTTTGTCACTGGCGAAGCGAATGTGCTCGCCTGCAACGCTGCACAGCGCATGGCGGCAACCGAACAGCCGCAGTTCTCGCCGCTTTATCTCAAAGCCGCCACTGGTCAGGGCAAGACACATCTGCTTCACGCCATAGGCCACGCTTTTCTTCAGGCGCATCCGCGCGCTCGCATTTTCTACTGCTCGGCAGAGCGGTTTATGGTGGAATTTGTCCAAGCGTTGAAAGCCAATCAAATGATCGAGTTCAAAGCGCGCTTGCGCAGCTTTGATCTGCTATTGGTCGACGATATCCAGTTCATCATTGGCAAAGCTTCTGCTCAAGAAGAGCTGCTTTACACAATTGATGCTCTGCTGGCTGAAGGCAAACGGCTGGTCTTCGCTGCTGATCGGGCGCCGCAAGCTTTGGACGGGGTTGAACCACGCTTGCTCAGCCGCCTTTCCATGGGGTTGGTGGCCGATATTGCGGCGGCTGATATCGAATTGCGCAAAACCATTTTGGAATCGAAACTGAAACGGTTTGCTCCTTTGAGCGTGCCAGAAGATGTGGTCGATTTTCTTGCTCGTACGATCACTCGCAATGTGCGCGAACTTGTGGGTGGTCTTAACAAGCTGATCGCTTATGCGCAGTTGACGGGGCAGGAAGTGTCACTGCAACTTGCAGAGGAACAGCTCACCGATATTCTTTCGGCGAACCGCCGCCGGATCACGATTGACGAAATTCAGCGCACGGTCTGCCAATTCTACCGGATTGATCGCAGCGAAATGAGCTCCAAACGCCGCGCTCGCGCTGTGGTCCGTCCGCGTCAAGTGGCGATGTATCTGTCAAAAGTTCTCACGCCGCGTTCTTATCCTGAGATCGGCCGCAAATTTGGCGGACGGGACCATTCAACTGTGATCCATGCGGTGCGCCTGATCGAAGATCTTAGGGAGCGCGATGCTGACATGGATGGCGATGTGCGAAGCTTGCTGCGTCAGCTGGAAAGCTAACAAAATCGGGTGAAAGACCCCGGCGCAACGCCGGGTCTGTTTTGCATTAGCTGTTGAGTATGTACATGCGGCAGCCCCAAAGCCATCCACACCCTATTCACAGGGCGTCCCCAGCCTGTAAACAGAGCCAATATGGTCGACAGGTTGTTCACAGACACGCCCACAGAGGCTTCCACAGCGGCTACCACAGCTCAGGCGCGTGATGGCGCCCAATTGGCACCATCACCGCTTTCACCTGCAAGACTGGACCGGTTTGCGCGCCACATTGTCATCCCCGAAATCGGCGGCGCTGGGCAGGCTGCGCTTGCTTCGAAGCACATTGCGCTGATTGGTCTTGGCGGGATTGGCTCGCCCGCTTTGCAATATTTGGCAGGGGCCGGAATAGGACGCTTCACTCTGGTCGATGACGATGCTGTTGATGTGAGCAATCTGCAACGCCAAACGCTTTTCACCACGCGCGATATTGGTCACGGCAAAGCGACCTCCGCTCGGCGCTGGCTGGCCAATTTTGACGATGCGTTGGATGTCAGCATCTCTGACAGCCGCATCACGCCTGATAATGCCGGAGACCTTATTGCTGGCGCTGATCTTGTGCTTGATGGCACCGACAATTTCGCCACCCGCCTTGCGGTTTCTGATGCCTGCGTTGCCGAACGCGCGCCCTTGCTTTCTGCAGCGGTGGGCCGGTTTCAAGGACAGGTTGGCGCGTTTGCGGGACACTTGCCAGAACAGCCCTGCTATCGCTGCTTTGTCGGCGATGCCTTTGACGCAGAGGACTGCGACACCTGCGCCGAAGATGGCATGCTGGGCGCCATGGCCGGGTGGACAGGGACATTCGCGGCCATGCAAGCCGTGCGCGTATTGCTTGCAGGGGTGAGCGCGTTTGGCCAGCCCTTGTTCGGTCAGTTGCACGTGCTGGACGGGATGCAGCCGGGGATGCGCACAATCCGTATTTCCAAAGACCCCTCATGCAAAGGCTGCGGCTAACACATTAACAAAGCCTCACCTGAGCTCACTTATGAAAACTCCGGACTTCCAGTTATGATCACGCTTCTCTCGCCTGCCAAAAAGCTCAACTTTGATGCCCATCCCACTTCGCTGGATGTCACTCGGCCCCGCCTGGACGACGATATGCGGGAAATAGCCAAAGTCGCCAAAGCACAATCAGCAAACGATCTCAAAGACTTAATGCACATCTCGGACAATCTGGCAGAATTGAATGCCCAGCGGTTCAAATCCTTTGATCTGGATGGACGCAGCAACAGCGCCAAGCCTGCCGGGCTCGTATTTGATGGCGACGTGTATTGGGGCCTCGAAGCGAAAAGCATGGATGATGCCGCTTTGGCTTATTCGCAAGATCATTTGCGTATTCTTTCAGGGCTTTACGGTCTCCTTCGTCCCATGGATGCCATTCAACCTTATCGTCTTGAGATGGGCACCAAACTGGCCAACCCGCGCGGCAAATCGCTCTATGATTTCTGGGGCAGCCGAATTGGCGAACAATTGGACGAAGATCTGGCAGAGCACAGCGATCAGACCGTCGTGAACCTCGCATCAAACGAATATTTCAAAGCCGTCGACAAAAGCGCCCTGCCCGGCAATGTGATCGAGGCAAGCTTTCTCAATGTGAAAGACGGCGAGGCGCGCCGATTGATGTATCACGTCAAATTCGCGCGCGGATTGATGGCCCGCTGGATCATGGAAAACCGCATCGAGAACGCCGATGACCTGCGCGGATTTGATGCGGAAGGGTATCGTTATGATGCCCGCGCTTCCAGTGAAAGCGAGCTGGTTTTCAGCCGCAAACAGCCGCCGGTGAAAAAGAAATAGCAGGCATGCTTTGGCATCTTGCCCACTGGTTCAGGATTGTCCGCAGGCTTAGAATTTTTGGCAGGTTCAGAGCAGCTTGAACCCTGCAACCCCGCCGCCAATTGCCAGCAATAGCAGCTGAAAACCAAGCCACAGGTCAATGCCGCCCAGCGCGGCCTTGTCCGCCTGTTTTGACGCAGCCGCCTCGCGCAGGTTTTTCGATCCCGCAATGGCTGAACCCAAACCCACAAGCAGCAGGATCAATACGAATGCTGTGAGCGCGGCCACGGCAGCGTTTGAAGCGCTATCGGGTGAGCACGAGCCATCAAGGCACCCCGTCCACGAAAAGGCGAGATAGGCATAAATAGGTCCAAAGACCGCCACACTGATAAGCACGCGCTTAGCCATGCGCAGACACTATCTGAACGGGATTAAGATGAGGTTCGCAAAATCTCATCCACCCATTCCGGCACCAGCTTTCCCGCGGGGCCATGGCGCGCCTCGCCAAAGAAATGGCTGCCCTCGCTTGGCTCCAGATTAAGCTCCAGTGTTTCCGCACCTTGCGCGCTGGCTTCCTGCACAAAGCCAGCGGCGGGATAGACCGCGCCTGATGTGCCGATGCTGACAAACAGATCGCAACGCGACAGCGCTTCATAAATCCGCTCCATCTGATAGGGCATCTCGCCAAACCACACGACATCCGGACGCAGTGCCCGCATCCCGCAGGCCGGGCATTTCGGGCGGTCCAGCATTGGCGCATCCCAGGGGGTTCTAACCGCGCATGATGTGCAAAGCGCGGATTTCAGCTGCCCGTGCATGTGGAGCACTTGGCGTGATCCGCCCCGTTCGTGCAAATCATCAACATTCTGCGTAACAAGCAGCAATTCGCGCGCCGGAACTTTTGCAAATTCGCGCTCCAAATGGGCAAGCGCTTCATGCGCCCGGTTGGGCTTCACTCCGGCCAATGCCGCGCGCCGCATATCGTAAAACCTGAGCACCAGATCAGGATCGCGCGAAAACCCTTCGGGCGTTGCGACATCTTCCACCCGGTGCTTTTCCCACAATCCCTGCCCCTGGCCGCCAGCATTGCGAAACGTGTCGATACCGCTTTCTGCGGATATCCCTGCCCCTGTAAGGATGACGATGCGCTCAATTCCTGCCATGGCATCTTCAAACACTTCCAGGTTAAGGGACGCAATGGCGGATTTCGGAATTATTGGCAGTGCAGGCCGTATGGGCCAGGCTTTGGCAGAAGCAATAGAGGAAGCCGGGCACAAATGCGCAGTGGGCGTGGATGCGGGCGATGATGTCGCGTTGATAGCGGACCAATGCGCCGTTCTGGTCGATTTCAGCGCGCCTGCGGCTTTGGAGGCGAACCTGAAAGCGGCCTGCGATGCAGGAACGCCCATTTTAACAGGAACAACCGGTTTGGAAGAACCGCACCTTGCGCTTGTAGAAGCGGCGTCGCGCACGATCCCGCTCATCCAAACGGGCAACACATCTTTGGGCGTGACCCTGCTCAGCGCTTTGGTGGAAGAGGCAGCATCAAGGCTTGGCTCTGATTGGGATATCGAAGTGCTTGAAATGCACCACCGTCACAAGGTCGATGCGCCATCGGGCACAGCCAAATTGCTTGGAGAAGCCGCCGCAAAAGCGCGCGGCATTGACCTTGCAAGCAATCGCGAAGCAGTGCGCGATGGCTATACCGGCAAACGCGGGAAAGGCGCGATTGGCTTTGCGTCTTTGCGCGGCGGCAGCGTAGTTGGCGATCACAGCGTTATCTTTGCAGGTGAGCAGGAAACCATCACTTTGTCTCATTCCGCTTCGCATCGCCGCATCTTTGCTCGCGGTGCTGTTCGTGGAGGCGAATGGCTGATTGGTCAAAAACCGGGCCGCTACACCATGGAAGATGTGCTTGGACTGGCGCGCAAATAACGGGCATTTCAGGAGCAATTGGAATGGCATTTGATCCAGCAGCAGCGACCCGCGGCTATATCGATACTTTAGGGGCAGAAACGCTCGAATTGTCGCGCGCCTATACCACTGGCAATCACTGGCTGATTTTGGCCGGGATCATCGTCAGCGCTATCGTCACCTTTGTGGTGGTGAGGACGGGCGTGCTTGATCGGGTCTTTGGCAAGGTAAGCGAACGGTGGCAGAACCTGCGGGTGTTTGCCGTTGCGCTGGTGTTTAACGTGTTGAGCGCCCTGTTGACCCTGCCGTTCTCCATTTACGAAGATTGGTGGCGCGAAACCGAATATGGCCGCACGCAGCAACCTCTGGCTGATTATCTTAGCCAAGGCGCGATCGGCATAGTGATTGGCGCGGTGATGACCGCCGTGCTGTTTGTGGGCGTCTATTTCCTGATCCGGCGTGCAGGCAAATTGTGGTGGCTGTGGTCTGGCGGCCTTGTGGCCGGCTTTGCCTCGTTCGCCTTGCTGTTGTCGCCTGCCGTGATCGAACCGATTTTCAACGACTACACGCCCATTCCCGAAGGCGAAGTGCGCGATGCCGTTCACGCTTTGGGCGCCGAAGCGGGCATCCCGGCAGACCGCATCTTTATGTATGACGGATCGCGCCAATCGAACAATTTCACCGCCAATGTGTCCGGCATCGGTTCATCCGCCCGCATCGCGATTTCCGATGTGGCGATGGACCAGGCTTCGCTGGATGAAGTCAAAGCGGTAACGGGCCACGAAATCGGCCATTATGTGCTGGGCCATGTCTGGCGCATGATCGCGGTGATCAGCGTGATGGCGCTGATCGTGTTTTTCCTGACTGACAAAACCTATGGCTGGTTTGCACGCCGGTTTGGCAGCAAAGCGGCACTGGCAGATGTGCGCGGCATACCGGTGTTTTTGTTCGCTTTCGGGCTGTTTTTTACTTTGGCACAGCCGCTGCTCAACGGGATTGTCCGTATCGGAGAGCGCGAGGCGGACCGTTATTCGCTGGAGACCGTGAACCTGCCCGATGCGCTTGCCGGGGCGCTGATTAAGACAGCCGAATACCGCTATCCGCTGGCCGGCCCGATTGAGGAGACCGTGTTCTATACCCATCCCACGGTCGAAAACAGGGTGCGCACCGCGATGGAATGGAAAGCGGCAAACCCGCCCGCCAGTGCTGAGGAATGATGCTGGGCGCATGACCAAAGACCAGATTTTTGAATTCTTCCGCCGTTTGGCAGAGGACAA
This sequence comes from Erythrobacter sp. JB1-15, assembly GCF_057365035.1. Taxonomy (NCBI): domain Bacteria; kingdom Pseudomonadati; phylum Pseudomonadota; class Alphaproteobacteria; order Sphingomonadales; family Erythrobacteraceae; genus Erythrobacter; species Erythrobacter sp. JB1-15. Next base: position 1,580,192 of record NZ_CP200295.1, on the reverse strand, counting down.
TCCTGAGCCCGAGACCGAGCTGGAATATGGCAATGCCTATCAGCTTGTGGTCGCGGTGGCGTTGTCTGCGCAGGCCACTGATGTGGGCGTGAACAAAGCAACCCGCGCGCTGTTTGCAAAGGTGAAAACGCCGCAGCAAATGCTCGATCTGGGGCTTGAGGGGTTGATCGGGCATATCAAGACGATTGGCCTGTTCAATTCAAAGGCGAAAAACGTGATCGCGCTCTCACAATTGCTGATCGACGATTACGGCGGCGAGGTTCCCGATACGCGCGACGACCTCGTGCGGTTGCCCGGTGTGGGCCGCAAGACGGCGAATGTGGTGCTCAACTGCTGGTTCAAGCAGGAAACGTTCGCGGTCGACACGCACATTTTGCGCGTGGGCAACCGCACGGGGCTTGCCAAAGGTAAGACGCCGGAAAGCGTTGAGGCGAAGCTCGAAAAACGCGTACCCCAGCCCTTCCGCCTGCACGCGCATCACTGGCTGATCCTGCATGGGCGGTATGTGTGTAAGGCAAGAACACCGGAATGCTGGCGATGTGAGCTGACCGACTTGTGCAGTTTTCGCAAAAAGGTTCTAAAGACGCCTAGGGTGCGCTAGTTCCGCACTTACCGTCACCCCCGCGAAGGCGGGAGTCCAGTTTAGGACCGGTGTGGCTCCGCCCTGGGTCCCCGCCTGTGCGGGAATGACAACCATTGCCGGGGTTAGGCCTTTGTAATGCCCCTGATCGTCTGCCAGTATTCGTCCGCGACATCTTCGTCGATCTCAACCGGCAAAGCGCTCTGAGGGTAAAGCCGGTCGGCACCATCTTTGCGTGGACCCGAAATCCAGAAATGATCGCCGTTGTCTTCGGCTACATGATTGTATTTGTAGCCAGACCCAACCTTCTGGAAAGTGCGGCCTCGATAGTGAACGGATCGCCCCGACTTTGAGAACGTCACACGGCCAATCCGGGCAGGTCCGTTCAGACCTTCGGATTTGTCCTCAATGAACATGATCCGAGTTTTTGGCTTAGACATTTGCCTCAAACATCATCCGCTGAGATCATCTCTTCGGTGTCAATCTCACCCGTGAGGCTCGCTACGGTCGTCGCCACTGCCGCGTCACCTGACACATTCGTCGTCGTGCGCATCATATCCATGATCCGGTCGATACCAGCCACCAAAGCGATGGTCTCAAGCGGAACGCCAACAGCGCCGAACACCAGCACCATCATGATCAGGCCCGATCCCGGAATACCCGCCGCGCCGATCGCTCCCAAAGTGCCGAGGATTGAAATCGTCACATAATCGCCCCAGCTCAAATCAACGCCGAAAACCTGCGCGCCGAACAATGTCGCAAGGCCCAGATACATCGCGGTGCCATTCATATTGATCGTCGCGCCCAGCGATATGACAAAGCTTGCGACTGAGTTTGACACGCCCAGATTGCGGCGCGCGCAGCGCAGGGTTACCGGCAATGTCGCGTTTGAACTCGCGGTTGAGTAGCTCACAGCAATCGCGTCAATTATCCCTCGGAAAAAGTCGATCACGGGCAGGCGCGCGATGAACTTGATCATCCCTGCATAGATCACCCCGATAATCAGGAAACAGCCGAGGTAATTGAGGAACACCACCTGCCCCAAAGCCTTCAGCGCATCCACGCCCAAGGTGCCCGCAACCCACGCCATCAGCGCAAAGACGCCGAACGGAGTGAGCTCCATCACCACCATGGTCACCTTTTGCATGACGACGCTGCCAGATTCGAAGATCTTGAGCACAGGCTCGCCCTCTTCCTTCGCCATCAGAATGCCGATCCCGATAAGGAGCGAGAACACGATCAAGGGGAGGACGTTCACATCCGCCATCACCTGAACCGGGCTGGAAGGGATGACTTCCAGAATCATGTCGGTGAACGACACCGCTTCTTCCTTGCGTGCCTCTGCTTTTTCCAATGCTGCTGCATCGAGCGCCATCTTGGACGGATCAAGCCCTTTGCCAGGCTGCGCAATTGTGCCGATCGCAAGCCCCAGCCACACCGCCATCTGGCCTGTAACGATGAAGATCAGCAAAGCGCGCCACCCCACACTTCCCAGCTTTGACAGATCGCCAATGCTCGCAACGCCCGCCACAAGGCTGAAGAAGATCAGCGGCACGACCAGCATCTTGATGAATGCGATAAACACATCGCCGATGATCTTAATGCTTGCCGCCTCAGGCCCCCACGCCAGACCAAGCGCGATGCCAAGCACCAACGCACCGATCACTCGCTGCCAAAGGGGGATTGCGAACCAGGTCTGCATGGGTGTTACGCCTCTTTTTGTTCTGTCTTGAGAGCCAATGCGCCAAGGGCTGCACGGGTGTAGATGCGCGTGAGCACATCGAGATCAGCCATGGCGACCGCCTCATCGCGCTTGTGCATGGTAGCATTGCACAGGCCAAATTCGATCACCGGGCAAACGCTGCGCAGGAACCGCGCATCCGATGTACCGCCGGTTGTTGACTGCTCCGGCTTGAGGCCTGTTTCCGCTGCAATCGCGTCTGCAAGCATGGATGAGAATGCGCCCGGCTGGGTGAGGAAGGGTTCGCCCGATATGATCGGCAAAGCGCGCCCGCCGTGCCTTTGCGCAATCGCGGATACGCGTTCGGACAGGCTTGCGCCTGTGTGCAGGTCGTTGAACCGGATCGACAGGCGCGCTTTTGCCTGTGCGGGGATCACATTGTGCGCTTTATTGCCCACTTCGATATCGGTGATTTCCAGATTGGAAGGCTGGAACCAGTCCGTGCCTGTATCCAGCGTCAAAGCGTCCAGCTCTGCCAGGATCGCCACAAGCTTTGGCAGCGGATTGTCAGCCAGATGCGGATAGGCGACATGGCCCTGCGTGCCATCCACCGTGATCCAGATGTTGACAGAGCCGCGCCTGCCGATCTTCATCATATCGCCCAGCTGGTTCACCGATGTCGGTTCGCCCACCAGGCACAGATCAGGTGCGCAATCCTCAGCGCGCATATGATCGATCAAAGCGCGCGTGCCGTGCAGCGCTGGCCCTTCTTCATCGCCTGTGATGATGAAGCTGATGGTGCCCGCCTGTTGCGGCACATCCTTTACAGCAGCGATCATGCAAGCGATCGAACCCTTCATATCAACCGCGCCGCGGCCATAGAGCAGCTCTCCGCGTGCTTCGGGCTGGAACGGCGCGCTTGACCAGCCATCCCCCGGCGGCACCACATCAAGGTGCCCTGCAAAGGCAAAGTGGCCGCTGCCTTGCGACCCTTTGCGAATGGCGAACAGGTTTTCAACCGGGGCCTCGTCTGACCCTTCGTCCCCATCGCCGCGCTGAAAGCGGTGGACAGCAAAGCCCAGCGGGGCAAGCGCCGCTTCCATTACATCGAAGACCTCGCCGGTTGCGGGGGTCACACTGGGCGCAGCCATCAGCGCTTTGGCGTATTCCAGAGCATCACTCATAATGCGCAGGGGTAGCACGCATCAGCGCGGGCGCAAGCGATCACGTCACCGCCTCATACTGCTCGATAACCCATTGCTCTTCTTCAGACGCGGCGATCCATTCCTGCATCCAGTCATGTTCCCAGATGGCCTGCATATAGCTTTGCGCAAAGCCGGGCACGCCAATGCCATAGGTGATGAACCGCGACACAACGGGCGCATAGGCGATGTCGGCAGCGCCAAAAGTGCCAAACAGGAACGGTCCGGCGCTGCCGTGGCGCGCGCGGGCTTCTGCCCATAGGCCCAGAATGCGCACAACATCGGCCTTTGCCTGATCGGACAGGCTTTCCAGCTGTATCCGGCGGCGCACATTCATTGGCATTTCGGTGCGCAATGCCAGATAGCATGAGTGCATTTCGGCCACCATTGCCCGCGCCATTCCGCGCGGGGCGTCGTCCTTGGGCCAGAACCGGTCGCGCCCCACCTTGTCGGCCATATACTCCATGATCGCGAGGCTATCCCAAATCACATCATCACCGTCCCACAGGATGGGCACTTTGCCGCTGGAAGGCTGGAACTGCTCGTTGGTTTTGCGGCTGTTCCACTGCTCCCCGAGCATGGGAACGAGGATCTCTTCAAACGACAATCCCGATTGTTTGACCGCGAGCCAGCCCCGCAGGGACCAGCTTGAGTAGTTCTTGTTACCGATGATCAGCTTCATGCGTTTCCCGCTCCACCTTGCGTTCGAGGATCGCCCTATCCGTTCATCCTTTCGCTGTCGATGCTGAATGGTGGACCGCATGTTACACGGTCCAGAGGATAAATCGTCCATCGTAAGCAGCTCTGCGATGATTGCATCAAGCCGCAGCTCAGCAGGGGTCTTTGCCCGCACAGTTTTCGGGCCAGTGCTTGGGGCGGTGTTTAGGGCGGTTTTTCGCGTGATTTCAGGTTTCTTTTGCATACAGCTACCGGCCATCGCAAATTGAACGCGTGTAGGAAAATGCGCGCAATCATGCAGATGCATCGGCGGATGACGATCTGGCGCTGGCGCAAAAATTGGGGCAGATAGACCGCTTATGAGCTTGCCCCCTTTTCACCTCGCTTTTCCCGTCCATGATCTGGCCGCCGCGCGCGCCTTTTACGGCGATCTTTTGGGATGCGATGAAGGGCGAAGCTCAGATGAATGGATCGATTTTGATTTTCGCGGCCATCAGATTGTCGCGCATCTGGCTGATAATGCGGGGGCCAATACAGGGCCCGAAAAAGGCACCACCGGAGGCAACCAGGTCGATGGCGATCATGTGCCCGTGCCGCATTTTGGCCTGGTCTTATCAATGAAGGATTGGCGCGCTTTGGCTGACAAAATGCAAGCGGCTGGCACGCAGTTTATCATCGCGCCCAAAGTGCGCTTTGAAGGCAAGCCGGGCGAACAGGCCACGATGTTCCTGCGCGATCCATCCGGCAATGCTTTGGAATTCAAGGCTTTTGCTGACCCTGCCCAATTGTTCGCCACCTGAGCAAAACCGCGCCAAGGGCCCTGCTTACTATTTGAGCACCCCATCAATGCTCTGCCGCATCCCCTGCTCCGCGCGGCACCCGGATGGTTTCAACCAATGCGCGAATATGCGCCGGGGTCTTGGCCGTCACGCTTGCTGCGCCAATCGCTGCGGCAAAATTGATCACCATGCCGATCACTCCGATCCCCTCGGGCGAGATACCAAACAGCCAATTGTCCGCGGTGTTCGCCGCCGGGTTCACCAGCTTGAAATAAACGATATAGCCAAAGGTGAAGACTAGGCCTGAAACCATGCCCGCAATCGCGCCTTCGCGGTTCATGCCCTTAAAGAATATGCCCATAAAGATCGCCGGAAACAGGCTGGATGCGGCAAGACCGAATGCAAACGCCACGACCTGCGCGACCCAGCCGGGCGGATAGATACCCAGATACCCCGCCACCACAATCGCAGCCGTTGCCGCAATACGCGCGGCCAGCAATTCGCCCTTGGCAGAGATTTGGGGGGCAAAGGTGCTTTTCAGCAAATCATGGCTAACCGAACTTGAGATAACCAGCAGCAAACCCGCCGCCGTGGAAAGCGCCGCAGCCAATCCGCCCGCTGCCATCAGCGCGACGACCCAGCCGGGCAGACCGGCAATTTCCGGATTGGCCAGCACCAAAGTGTCGCGATCAACATAGATCTCGTTTTCGCTTTCCCCATTGGGCGCATTGGCCACCAGCCGCTCACCCGATGGGCCGCGGTTCCCGGTAAAATCAGGCTTGCCTTCAAACGCAGTGCCGGGGCGATATTGCATAACACCATCGCCGTTCTTGTCCTGCCAGGCGTAAAGGTCTGCATCCTCCCAATTGGTGAAGAACGGCTCGACCTCGCTGTAAGCGACCCCGTCGACTTTGTTGATGAGGTTGTACATGCCGAATGCGCCAATGGCAGGCGCAGTGGTGTATAACAGCGCGATAAAGACCAGCGCCCACCCCGCAGACAGCCTTGCATCGGACGCTTTGGGCACCGTGAAGAACCGCACGATCACATGCGGCAAACCTGCTGTGCCCACCATCAGCGCCATGGTGATGCAGAACACGTCGATCATGGATTTGGACCCGGCGGTGTATTGATTGAAACCCAGATCAACCAGCACATTATCGAGCCTTTCCAGCATATATTGCCCCGACCCATCCTGCACGACTGATCCCAGCCCAATCTGCGGCAAAGGAGTGCCTGTCAGCATAAAGCTGATAAAGAATGCGGGCACCATATAGGCAAAGATCAGCACGCAATACTGCGCGACCTGCGTATAGGTGATCCCCTTCATCCCGCCCAGAACGGCATAGATGAAGACAATCCCCATGCCGATGATAACGCCCCAGAAAATCGACACATCAAGGAATTGCGAAAACACAATTCCCACACCGCGCATCTGCCCTGCGATATAGGTAAAGCTGATAAATATCAGGCAGATAACCGCCACCACGCGCGCGGTTTTGGAATAGTACCGTGTGCCGATAAAATCGGGCACTGTGAACTGGCCAAATTTGCGCAAATACGGCGCAAGCAGCAGTGCCAGCATCACATATCCGCCCGTCCATCCCATCAGATAGACGCTGGCGTCATATCCCATAAACGCAATGAGGCCCGCCATGGATAGGAAGCTCGCAGCGCTCATCCAATCGGCCGCTGTCGCCATGCCATTGACAACCGGATGGACCCCGCCGCCTGCGACGTAGAACTCCTTGGTCGAACCCGCGCGGCTCCAGATGGCGATGCCAATGTAAAGGGCGAAACTGGCACCAACAAAGAGATAGATTAGCGTTTGCGTGTCCATCAGCGCGCGCGCCTAATCATCAAGATCATATTTGCGCTCAATCGCTTTCATCCGGAAAACATAGATGAAAATGAGCGCGATGAAGATGTAGATCGAACCCTGCTGCGCAAACCAGAACCCCAACGGATACCCGCCAAGGTTGAACTGATCGAGAAAATCGCGAAACAGGATGCCTGCGCCAAAGGAACAGGCAAACCAGATCGTCATCAGCGCGGTAAGCAGGCGAATATTTGCGCGCCAATAGGCGCTTTGCACCGCGTTTTTGGCCTGCATATCATGTGCGATATCATCAGCCATATCGTCCGGTTCGCCAGCCATCTGTACCCCCCCTTTAATCATGCGCATCAACCTTGCGCGGGCAAGAGAGCTTTTGCAATCTTTGTGGCGCGCGGTGTTCGAAAAGTTCCTTGTGCGGCGCTTTGGCATTTGGCCCTTTGCAGCCCGGTCTGGCCCCGTATAAGCTCACCCTATCTCACTAAACCCAAGAGGAAATCCCTTTGAGATTGATCGCCTTTATCGCCGCCTTCCTGTTCGCCGTCCCCGCTTTTGCGCAAGGCATCCAGCAGACGAAAGGCGATTTCGAAGACAAGTTTCGCCAATTGGACGAAGTGCTGGCCGATCCCAATGTCTATCGCAACGCATCGGGCGCGCCGGGCCATCAATATTGGCAACAAGAAGCCGACTACCGCATCCGAGCCAATCTCGATGAAGACGCGCGCCGGCTGACGGCAAATGCGACGATCACATACAAAAACAACTCGCCCGACACTCTTCCGTGGATCTGGATGCAGCTCGATCAGAACATCTTCAAAAAGGATTCCATGGCAGAGCTCACCAACACATTTGGCGGCCCCGGCAGGCGCGGGCCTGCGGTAAGTGCAGGCGGCGGGGGCGAGGCTCCCAAATTGTCGCTCGAAGAATTGCGCCGCCAACAGGCCATGGCTGACAAGGCCTATGGCTATGACATAGGCCGGGTGAGCCTGGCTGGCGGGCGCGCGCTTGATCACACCATTGTCGGCACGCTGATGCGGATTGATCTGCCAACGCCCCTGCGCCCGGGTGCCAGCGTTACTTTCAATGTCGATTGGGCGTTCAACATTGTTGAAGAAAACGTGATTTTCGCGCGTTCCGGCTATGAACATTTCCCCGATGATCCGCGCGAAGGGGGCAATGACCTGTTCCTGTTTGCGCAGTGGTTCCCGCGCATGGTCGCCTATTCCGATTATGAAGGCTGGCATAACAAGGAGTTTTTGGGCCGCGGCGAATTTACGCTCGAATTTGGCGATTACGATGTGTCGATGACGGTGCCCAACGATCACATTGTGTCCTCCACCGGCGTGCTGGCAAACTCGGCAGCCGTGCTTACGTCGGCGCAGCGTCAACGCCTGGCGCGCGCGCGTAATGCGACGGAGCCGATGTTCATCGTGACACCGGAAGAGGCAGAAGCGAACGAGGCCTCCAATCCCACAGGCAACAAGACATGGCGATTTACCGCGCAAAATGTGCGCGATTTTTCATGGGCGACCAGCCGCAAGTTCATGTGGGATGCGCAGGGACACAAACAGCCCGGCGCGCAGCATTCCACCGTGATGGCGATGTCGTTCTGGCCCAAGGAAGGCGGCGAATTGTGGCGCAAATATTCCACCGCCGCTGTGGTCCACACGATGGAGGTCTATTCAAAATACAGCTTTGATTATCCCTATCCTACCGCGCAATCCGTAAACGGCCCTGTCGGCGGGATGGAATACCCGATGATCACGTTCAACGGCCCGCGCACAACCCTGCAGGACGATGGCACGCGCACCTATTCAGAAAGCGAGAAGATCTTCCTTATTGGCGTGGTGATCCACGAAATTGGTCACATCTATTTTCCCATGGTCGTCAATTCGGATGAGCGCCAATGGACGTGGATGGATGAAGGGATCAATTCCTTCCTCGATAGCGTTGCAGGCTATGAATGGGATCCCGATGTGCAATGGACCCGTTCGCTGCCGCGCGATCTGATCCCCTATATGACATCGCGCAATCAGGTGCCGATCATGACGCAATCAGACAGCATCTTGAACATTGGCCCCAATGCTTACGGCAAGCCATCGGCGGCCTATCACATCCTGCGCGATACGGTGATTGGGCGCGAGCGGTTTGATTTTGCCCTTCGCGAATATGCCCGCCGCTGGAAATTCAAGCGGCCCACCCCCACCGATTTCTTCCGCACCATGGAAGAGGCATCGGGCACCGATCTTGATTGGTTCTGGCGCGGCTGGTTCTACACCACCGATCACGTCGATATCTCACTCGATACCATCCACAAGCTGCGGCTGGATACCAAGAACCCCGATATCGACCTTGCCCGCCGCCGCGATGAATTGGCCGGCGAGCCTGAGAAAGTCGGCGTGCGTCTGAACCGCGAACAGGGTCTGCCGATCTGGGTGCTGGAAAATCCCGGCGTGACCGATTTCTACGATGAAAATGATCGCTTCACCGTCACCCCGCGCGATACGAAAAAGTATGAAAGCTTCCTTGAAGGTTTGGACGATTGGGAGCGCGCAGCCTTTGACCGCGCGGTTGAGGAAGACGCCAATTATTATGTGCTGAGTTTCTCAAACAAAGGCGGGCTGGTGATGCCGATCATTCTTGGCCTGACCTTTGCCGATGGGACCACTGAAAAAATGAACATCCCGGCCGAAATTTGGCGGCGCAATTCGCGCAATGTTTCCAAATTGCTGGTCTATCCCAAAGGCAAGGAGCTGGCCGAGGTTGTCGTCGATCCTGATTGGGAAACGGCGGATGCGGATGTGGGCAACAACCATTATCCGCGCAAAATGATCGAGAGCCGGATTGAAGCGTTCAAACGCCCCGATCCCTCTTCGCGCGCAGGCCGCGATCTGATGGCCGAAGTGCTGGTAAAAGACGACGAAACCGAAGCCGAAGCCGAAGCCGAGGAAGCCGCAACCGAATGATGAAGCGCGCGCTCGTCTTTTTTATGGCGCTGCTGCTGGCGGTCCCCGCAGCAGCGCATCAGCAGAAAGCGTCTATCTCCGTCATCGCGCACAATCCGCGCACCGATATGATCGAAGTGGTGCACCGGGTGCCGATCCATGATGCCGAACACGCTCTGCGCACCTTTGGCGACAAAACCCACGATATTCTGGGCGGCATTGATGCCCGCCGCGCATTTGCTGCCTATGTCGCGGATCGATTTCGCGTTGAGCGGGACGGCGCCACCCTGCCCCTCACTTTGCTGGGGACCGAGATTGAAGGGCGCACTTTGCTGATTTATCAGGAAGCCCCCTCCCCGGACCGGGCGCTGAGCTTCGCGTGAACTCGCAAATCCTGACCGATATCTGGGCGCGCCAGGTGAACCGGGTGAATATCGGTGCAGGCACAGACGTGGAAACGCTGGTGTTTCGCGCAGGCGACCGGGCGAAAAGCGCTGCTCTGCCTTAGGCGTCCTGACCCAAGCGCCCATTTCTGAAATGCGCGGCTGGCTCGCCGCTTGAACCCAGCGGCTTAAAAGCTGCTGACAGGGCGGCCAATTGTCACCACTCCATCGCCTGCGCGCACCGGCGGCCCTCTCAGCCCATACAGCGCATAACCGTCAATCGGCGCGTATAGCCGCTCAACTTCCTTGCCCGTGTAATCGCGGATCGTGCCGATCAGGTCGCCTTTGAACAGATAACGCCTGTCCGGATCGGCAGGCGTGTAAAGGCCAAAATGCGATGCGGTAACGCCTGTCGTGCTTTCAAACAGGCGAAGCGCAGGCGGCACATTGATGCGCGATTTTTCCCAAATCCCCAAAATGCCAAGTGCGTTTTTAACCCCTGTGGCAATCGCACGGACTTGCGCTTTATCGCGGCTGCCGTTCTGGCCGATCTCCACCAGCACGGTCGGAATGCCCGCTGCCACGCCTTGCCGATTGAGCGAGCGCCTTGTGTCAACTTGCGCCTGCGTGTTCATTTTATAGCGCACGATATTGGGAAACCCGAACCCGCGCGCGACCTCCAAGGCAGTGTCAAAATCGCTCGACAATGGCCCGCCATAAACGCCCACAAAGGGTTCAAGAAATTCCGCGCCATCGCCGCTGTGAATGTCCATCAGGAAATCCGCGCGCGCCACCACTTCGCGCGAGAGGACATCGGCAATCCGCTCGGTCAAGGTTCCGGCCGCGCTGCCGGGAAAGCTGCGATTGAGGTTTTTGCGGTCCACCGGGTTCACATAAGGCGAGCGCGCTTCGAATGCGGGGATATTGGCAACCCGCACAAGGATCACCGTGCCTTTAAGGTCAGCGGGATCAATTGTGTCTGCCAACGCGTCCGCTGCCAAAATGGACGCAAATTCATAGCCATGCACCCCGGCCGCAGCGGCAAGCACTGGTCCTTCCTCATCCCCGTGAAGAACTGTGACAGGGATAAACGTGCCCGGATCATCGCCTATTGCCGGAACGATCAAGCGGATATCGGCGCGCTTGCCGGGCTGGACCCTATGCTCCCCGATCACGAACCGCTGCGCCGGTTCAGCAGACAGCGCGGGCGCGCAAATAGCCAGCAGCATTGTCAGGCATAGGCGGAGCCAGCGCGTCATGATGAGGCAGCGCCATGTGCCGAAGGCGGCGAAAAGGCGGGCAGATCATCGAGGCGTTTGACGTCATAGGGCTGCTCAGGGAACATCAGTGGATAATAAAATGCGCGCAATTCCCCATGAAAATCGCGCACGGCATTTTCATAGCCGATCATGGATTCCGCATCGGTCCCAGCGAGATGTTCAAACGCGCGTTCAACAAAGGATGTCGGCGAGAGATACGAGAAAAGCTGCGCTTCTTTATCGCGGGCCATTCGCGCATTGCGATACTGCTCAACCAAAGGCACGACCTTTTGATCGCCCACCTGCTGGAACGCGTAATACCAATTCCACGCCCATGTCCCTTCAATGGTGGCATGATCGGCCAGCTCTGGATGCTCAGCGACGAATGGCTCCATCGTGGCTTCTTTGGGCAAGTCCCAGGCATCATTCACCGCTTCGCGCTGCTGCAGCAATATCTCGCCGCCATCCGGCACCGGATTGCGCGCCTCAATCGCGGCTTTGGATAGTGCAGGGACGACGATTGCCAAGGCCAGCCAGACGCCGATTAGACTTGTAAGCAGCACTGATGGCGAGGCATTGATGCGGCTGATAAGCTCAACAATCAGCCACCATATCGCAAGCGCGCCGATAACAATTGCGCTTCCCTGCATCACCAACGCAATCGGTGCGCCCTCAATCAACGCCGCAGCCCACAGCGGGACAAGCAAAGCCAAAGCCAGCAGGCCCACCCGGACAAGCGCGCGCGCAAACCACAAGGATCCAGATGATCCTGCGGTTGCAACCAGCAGATCGTGCCGGCGCGCCGTGCGTTCAGAAGCGCGCAGATCGTACAATAACAAGATCAGCAAAAGCGGCGCAATCGACGCTGCGAGGAAAGCAAAATCAAACCGTCCCACAAGGCCAAAATCAGCGTTGCGAGTGTCCGCTTCGTGAATTTGCCCTTCGAGCGCGAGCATGCGCACCCGGTGTTTCCACGGGCTGGCATCGCGCTGCCCCATGGCTGCAAAGGCGAAATCGGAGGGCGGCGCGTAAGTGAAATGGAACGCGTAATAGGCAGCCGATCCCCATTCTTCATGCCCTTTCAGAGCGTTTTGGCGGTCGGCAGCATCCTCTTTGATCAAAGTTGCAATAGTGGCGCGCTGTTCGCGCACTTCGGATATGCCAAAACTGACTGCGATCACTGACAATGAAAGCGCAAGCGCCAGCCAGAACACCGCGCCGCGATCACGAATCAGGAACCGCGCTTCACGAATAAGTGCGCGCGCAATCACAGCTTCACCCGCCGCGCAGCAAACCATATGGCAGCCAATGCGCCCGCCAGCCACGCCAGCAGCACGCCAAGCGACAAAGCGGCGCGGCTTACTCGCTCGCCCGCGCTGTCAGGGGCAAAGCGAAACTCATCAAGCACTTGCCACGCCCCTGCATTGATCCGCGCTGCTTTGGATGAAGCGGCATCGGCGTTGCGATTGATATCGGCCGCGTAATCCAGATCCTCTGCATGCGCCTGATTGAGCGCCTGAACAAAGGCAAAGCGCAAGTCTTCTGCCTCGCGCAGGAACCGGTGATGCGTCGCCAGATCGGTGCCCGACAGCGTGCGCGAGGCAGCGCTTATGGCGATTGTAGGCGAAGCAATGCCAAACAGATTGAACAATTGCGATTGGCTTGCCTCCTTGCCCATTCGGTCTTCGGCGTATGAATTGAGCAGGTCAGTCAATTCCGCCTCGGAATAAGAGGCGACAACGCCGCGCCAGTTGATCGGCAATTCCTCGATTGTCTCGGCATCATACTGTTCCAGCACCTGCGCTTGCAATTGCTGGAAAGCGGGATCGGCAGCATCGTGGCCATCGCCCAGCTTGCGCTGCTCGGCGAGCATCACAAGGTCGCTTTCAATTTTGCCTGGCGCATCGATCGCTGCGCTGCTGGCATTGATAGCGAAACGCGGCACAATCAACGCAGCAAACAGCCAGACAAAGATCAACGCGCCCAGCGACACAGCGCGCTGTTTCAGCCAAATCGAAGCGGCCAGCACAATCGCGCCCCACACGCAAAGATAGGTGAAATATCCAAGGACCAGCATGGCAGCGGCAAGCACGCTCTCGCCCGCGCTGATCGAAAACACCGCCACACCGACGAGCGGCAGCATAAACGCCGCAATGACCACCAACAACGCGGCCGCTTTGCCCGCAGCAAGCGACACACCCGACTGCCCCTGCGCCAGCATAACGGCCAAAGTACCGCTTTCCCGCTCGCGCAGGAACATTGCATGGCCAAGCACGATCAACAAAAGCGGCATCAGCACCTGATACAAATTCGCCGGGGTCAAGGCGCCAAACCCGCCCAAGTCGGCTGCCGCTTTGGTATCGGCGAACATGGCGGTGTTCTGGCGATGCCCTTCGAGGAAGATCGACTGGCCGGTGACCGCGTCCACTCCGGGTTCAAACATGGCGAGGGGAGGCGGCGGGCGAAACGCGTAGTGGCCATAATGGACCATGCGATGCGGGTGCCTGTCAGGCTGAGCAAAGAAAGTTTGTTCGGCTGCCACCTGCTGCTGATGCCGCTGCGATTGTTCGCTGGTGATCCGCTCAATCGTCAAAAAGCTTGTCGCGGCAAGCAGCACGATCACAATCAGCGATGCAGCAACCACAACCCTTGATCGCAGCCACAACCGCCATTCTTCACGCGCGATCCGGGCGATCATGGCCGCGCCATTTCCCGCTGCGCGAAAGCAGCGTGGACCATTTCTGTGTCGATGCGCTCGCCATTTTCTGCAGCGAAACTGCCCACGAGCTGGCCGCCTCGCAGCAATCCCACCCGGTCCGCGACCTGACACGCGCCGTAAACATCGTGCGTTACCATCAAAATGGTTTGCCCGCCTTTCGCCAAGGTTGTGACAAGATCATGGAATTCATCAATCGCCACCGGATCAAGGCCAGAAGTCGGCTCATCCAAAAGCAGGATCGGCGTCTCGCGCAGCAGCGCCAAGGCAATCGCGGTTTTCTGCCGCATGCCTTTGGAATAGGATTGCAGCCGGCGCGTGCGTGCCTCTGCAGGCAAAGCCACCCGGTCAAGCGCCGCATCCAAATCCCCATCGCTCACCTTTTTACCGGCAAGGTCGAGAAAATAGCTCAGATTTTCGTAAGCGGTCATATGCCCGTAAAGCGAAGCAGCCTCAGGCAGATAGGCAATCAGCGAACGCGCTGCTGCAACATCGCTGGCAACCGATTTGCCATCCACCAAAGCTTCACCGCTGGCAGGGTCCAGAAACCCCAGAAAGGTTAGCAAAGTGGATGATTTGCCGGCCCCATTTCCGCCCAGCAAGGCAAAGATCTCCCCGCGCGCAACGCTGAAGGATACTCCATCCAGCACAGAATTTCCTTCGCGCACGAGCGATAACGAACGGGCTTCCAATGGCGATGTCATCTCGCTGATCCTTCCAATTTAGAAACTGAAACGAGCGGTAAAACGCGCAGAGGTCGGCGCGCCCGGTTGCACCCAGACATCGGCGAAGGAATTGGTGTAGAATGTCTCGTTAAAGATGTTGTCGACATCTGCTCTCAGCACAAATCCCTGCGCCACTTCAACCTCGGCGAAAGCGCGCACGGTCGTATATGCAGGCAAGTCAAAATCAACCCCGGCAAATCCATTGCGCGATCCCACATGCAGCACTCCGCCGCCGATTTCAGCAGGAATGTTGGCAATGGCAAATTCCTGGCTCGCCTGAATGCTCAATTGATGTTCGGGCGCGTTGATCAGCGGGTCACCCGCTTCGATTGTCGCGCCAAATCCGCTCTCATCCAGCGTTGTCGTTAGATATTCAGCGTCGGTGTAGGCATAGGAGACATAAAGGTTGAACCCCGTCTGAAATGCCAGATTGGCATCAAACTCAACCCCTCGGCTGCGCGCCTCACCTGCAGTGAAGAGGAAGAAGCCCGCAGCAACCGCTTCAGGGCGATCATCATTGTTGAGGATATTGCTCTGGTCGACCTGGAAAAATGTCAGCGTAACAAGACCATCGACCTTGTCCGAAATGGTGCCCACATCCAGTTTTCCGCCAAATTCAAAGCTCTCGGTGATATTGGGCGCAAACTGATTGCCTTCAAAATCAGAACCGGTTTGCTGGCGGAACCCCTCGCCGTAAGAGGCATAGAGGCTTAGGCCGTCATTCACCTGATAAACCGCGCCAATCTGCGGCGAGAAGCGATCGGAATTGGACGATGTCGTTGTGGCAGGGATGGCGCGAAGATTGGTCAGGTCTTGCTCAAAATCATCGAACCGTCCGCCGATGCGGATTTGCAGGTTTTCGGTAATTTCAATTTGGTCCTGAATATAGAAACCAAATCCTTTCAGCACTTCTTCGCGGTCGGTGTTGGGGCCGGGCGTCGGGATCGGGAATTGACCATAGACCGGATTGCTGGCGCTTAATGACAGATAAGTCGCCGGATCAAGCAGCGACAGATCCGCATCAGCTGGGACAAAGGGAGGGCGGAAGCGCAAGATAAACAGGCTGTTTTCAAACCGGTCGTAATCTGCGCCGAAAATCAGCCGGTGGTTAAGCGACCCGGTTTCAAATTCGCCAGCAAGCTCTGCCCGCGCCACGAAGTAATCGGAATTGAAATCGCGGAAACGAAAAAAGCGCGTTATCGTGTCACCATCGCGCAGAAACAGCTGGCGGCTTCCAAAATTGTTCTCGGATGCATTGCCGACAAGCGATGTCTCGCGGTAGCCCACTCCAGCGAGCAGGCTCCAATTGTCCGAAAAATCGTGCTGCAATTCAAATTGATGGCCGGTCACTTCGGTTTCAATCGGACCATCGCCCGGCTCACCTGTGAATGTACGGCGGGGGCTAAAGCCAAATTGTTCAGAGAAAATCACACCGCGATCAAACGGAATATCCTGACTGGTGTATTCAAATTCGTAAGTGGCACGGGTGTCTTCGCCCAGCTTGGCCGTGATAGAGGGGTAAAATCCGAACCGCTCGGTCTCAACCGTTTCGCGGAAGCTTCCGGCATCTTCGTAAAAACCAGCGATACGCACGCCGACATTGTCGCCAAGTGTCGTTTGCAGATCGACATCGCCGCGATAAAAATCGAATGATCCACCTTGAAACTGGACATAGCCCGAAGTTTCAAATTGCGGGCGTTTGGTGACGAGATTGACTGTACCGCCTGGCTCACCCCGTCCGTAAAGGGCAGAGCGCGGGCCTTTGAGTATTTCCACCGCTTCGATGCCTGAAAGATCGCGCGGCCCGCCAAATCCGCGCCCGGCGTTAAACCCATTGACGAGAAAGCCCGATGGCAGGTTGATATCGCCCGAAAAACCGCGCACCGAAAAGGCATTCCACAAACCGCCGAAATTGTTCTGGCGTGCGACCGATGCCGACAGATCGAGTGCTTGGTTGAGATCCAGCGCATTGGCATCGCGCAGCAGGTCTTCGCCAAGGATCTGATCGTTCTGCGGAATCTCCAGCGCATCAAAATCACCGCGATAAGCGCGGCGATCCGTCACGATGATTTCGTTGCCAGTGCCCTCGCCCGTTTCGACTGTTTCGGATGTCTCGGATGTCTCCGCAAAAGCAGCGGGCGCAGCGAGCGCAAAAAGACCAATGGCGGATGTCGAGGCGATAAGGCGAATTTTTAGCATGAATGTGACCCAGTGTTTTGTTGTGTGTTGGATGTGCGCGTTTGCTATTTGTAAAAGTGTGGAGTTGGTCGCTTGCTCATGCCGGATCGACCGGATTGAGCACCAGCAGCAACCGGGTCTCTCCCGTCCCCTCAATCGGCGGAGAGCGATGTATAATCGGCGTCTGGGTGGAGAGCCGCCCCTTGAACAGACCCACATGACCAGCAGGCAATTGGTTGATCTGTACCGGCTCACCCCCACGCGAAACACGGTCCGCATCGCGAGCATCAAGCCATTGGCTGCCGCTTCCCACATACGTACTGATAAGACGCGCCGTCACGTAATCGGCATGCCATTTGCGGCATGAATTGCCGGTCACGATCTCAAGCCGAACTTCCAGCTCATCAATATCCAGGATGGCGCAAAAATTGTCGGATAGCGCCGTAATATCAGCAATGAGCGCATCACGTGTCTCGCCCGCAGGAAAACCAGCTTCGGCCAACTGAAACGGAAGCTCCCGGGCCAAATCCGTTTTGCGAGCCGCAAAGCGCACATCGCGCGGCTGATCTCTCAACAGTGCTGCGACACCAGACAAACCTTCAGGCAGTGCATCACGCTGCCACACGGCAAGCGAACAGGCCGGATCGCGAATGTCGCGCAAATCATCGAGCGATTGCGAGTGGGAAGTTGAATAGAGGGAGAGCGTATTCATAAGAGGGAGGCGCGCAGATTAGATGTTACAACATAACATGTTGACTAACGGATGCATGGTTTTGTGGCAAGCGCGAAGTTGGGGAGGGCGAGAGAAGCCACACGACATAGACGAAGCCGCCGCTCGACCGGTCAAAACCACCAAGTTGCTTCACTTTCAGCAACTTGCAAGGCTGAGCTATCTTGATCCCAAGGTCATCCCATGCATCCTCGAGGGTACACTGGCCGAGAACCTTAAGACCCGTAGCCGTTAGCGGACGGGGAACCTGCCAGTTCGCTTCGCAGATCAGCGCGAGACACTTGGCTTACCCAACTTCAAATCGGCCGCAGGAAACTAAGCGCATTTCGGGAGCGATTAAGGGGGTCAATGCGTCTGCATTGTCGGTAGCAATTTCCCACTGGCGCAAAGACCCGGAATTGCCAGCACTATCTCGGCCTCCTCAGCGGAGACCCCAGAAACCGATGTTCGATAGGAATGAATGGTGAGTCCTGCTGGGTTCGAACCAGCGACCTACTGATTAAAAGTTAGCGTATCTATTGCCGAAAGTTCAGAATTACCCGGTGCGCAACCCTCTATAATCTCATCTTTCCTTATCGGAAATTGTCAGTTTTGATTGCAAGTTTGATTGCTACTGCTTACTATCTGATTGCTAGATTGGGAATGGATTGAGATCGGATTGGCAAAAGCTTCAATTACAAAGCGAACAGTGGATGCGGCGAAACCCGCTGAGCGCGACCGATTCATATGGGACAGAGACGTTTCCGGTTTTGGCCTCAAAGTCACACCGGCTGGAAACAAGATATACGTCCTTCAGTATCGGATAGCTCGTCCAGGTGAGGCGGCGCGCACTGCAACAAAACGCTACACAATCGGCAAGCATGGCAGACTTACACCAGATCAAGCGAGAGCCCGCGCCAAGGAGCTTGCAGCCATGGTCGAGATGGGCACAGACCCCCGCCAAGCCGAGCTAGACGCTATCGCAGAGAGAGACAGACAGGACGCAGAGGATCGAGAGCGCGCGCGACTAGAAGGTGAGCTGGCCTTTGGCCGAGTGGCAGACCAATGGCTCAACCAATACGAGCACGAGAAAGAGCGCAGACCATCAAGTATCAGACAAGCGCGACTTGTCATCGAGAACCATTTGCGCCCCTCCCTTGGCGACAAGCCATTCCCTCACATTGGCCGCGTCGACCTGCAGCCTATTATTGACAGCATACCAGCCGAGCAGCGCGCTATGCGGCGCGCGGTGTTCGCTTATGCCTCAGTGCTTTTTGGCTGGGCGGCGAAGCGTGGCATTATCGAACGCAATCCTCTTTCCAATATGGAGCGGCCTGAAAAGCCAAAAGCGCGCGACCGCGTTCTAAATGATGACGAACTCGCGACAGTCTTTGAGGCCTCAAATGGTATTGGCCCAGCGTTCGGCGCGTTCTTTCGGCTCTTGATATTGACCGGGCAAAGGCGCAGCGAGGTTGCAAGCGTTGAGTGGTGCGAGCTTGATCGCAAAGCCGCCCTTTGGACAATCCCAGCCGATAGAGCCAAGAACAAAAGCATCCACCTTGTCCCATTATCTGCTCCCGTGATCGAAGAACTTGACCGTTTGGCCGGGGGGTGAAAAATGGCCAGCCAAGGGCTTCGTCCTAACCTCTAGTGGCAAAAGGCCTATAGGCGGCATTGGAAAGGCTAAAGCCAATCTTGATCGCGCGATTGCGAGGCTGCGAGACGATGCCTCCATAGGGGCATGGCGCATACACGACATCCGTCGCACGGTAGCAACGGGTTTTCAGCGGCTAGGAGTTCGCTTCGAAGTTACCGAGGCCATTTTGAACCATAGGAGCGGCTCAAAGAGCGGTGTCGCGGGTGTCTATCAGCAACACGATTGGAAGGAGGAGAAGCGCTCGGCGCTTGATGCATGGGCTCGCCATGTCGAAGCGATGTTGAGGCCTACAGATCAATCAAACCTCGCTTCAATCGAAGACGCGAAGCGCCGAGCATGAGTTCCGGGGCGGAAAGTAATGATATGGCAATGACAGACCAAGAACGCCGAGAAAGCCTTGAGCGCGAAGCATTATTAGCCTTGCGAGGGATGTACTCTGCTCCCGAAGGTGCAAAGGCAGTCGCTTCCATGTTGAGAAGCCCATTCCCTATTGATCAACTCATCAGGAACGAGATTGCTGATGCACTTGATCCAAATGGGGCCAAATCAAAGCGACACAGTGAAATTGAGCTCGTACTAACGAAATTGGGCGAGGGCGCGCGGATTAGGTCTGTGTTGAGAAAACGCGAGAAAGTGGCCCTTGGTGAAGCGGCATTGGCCTTAATCGAAAGAGACGGTTTAGGGTGGGATGAGGCGACCGAAAGACTATCTCAGGACCCACCACTTGGGGCTCTTTTCTCTTCAAAATCAAAGGTGGAAAAAGCCATAGCTTTTGCTCGTCGCTTTCGGGAGCATTGCGATGCATTCGAAGGCGAAAGGGTCGAGAACCGCCCTGCCTATATTGCTTGGAAGGTGCAGTTCTTTTTCGAGCCATGAGGCCCGCTAGCGCCAAAACTCAGCTTTCCGTAAAGTCGGAATTTCGCGTCCGTAACTCTACTTACAATGCATGATTATTGAAGATGCCACCTTAGGAAAAAGGATGGTATCAAGTGATTCTAAACACCCCGGAAGCAGCGCAATATGTGCGCCTTAGCAAGCCAACTCTAGAGCGCTTTCGCCTCGTGGGCGGTGGCCCCAATTATGCGAAGCTGGGCGGCGCTGTTCGCTATCGCAAAGAGGACCTTGATGCTTGGCTTGAAAGCCGCCTTATCAACTCAACTAGTGAAGGGGATGCAGCATGACTTCCCCACCAGATACGCGAAGCCCCGGCGGCTGGAACCAAACCGGGGCCAAGAGATCAAGCGCGAACTCTTATCCTGCTACTTTTAGAGAACAAATCTCTGAATTACAAGCTATTCTAGCTAAACTTTCGAAGTGTCACTGGTTCAAAGGCCCATGGGGATCGACAGTATCCAAGGGGGCGCAGCGATGACTTACCCTGACCTACCTGGCGCGAAGGGCGACGATGGCACAAGCCAAGAAGCTGCAATGGCCATTGCGGGCCAAGCGAAGGCACTGCGCGGCATCGCTTTGAAGGCTATAGCAAGGCTTGGCACAGCAACACCACTCGAAGCGATTGAGATAACTGGCCTTACAGATCGCCAACTGCAGCCACGCTTCTCCGAACTCAAAGAGATGGGTCTGATCGAAGCAACAGGGGAGCGAAGGCGCAATCCTTCAGGCAAATTTGCAGCGGTTCTGACCCTGACTGAACTTGGGCGGGAGCGGCTGGCATGAGCTTAGAGACCATTACGCTGATGGCCCTTGCAACCGAGGATGGCATCAAGACCATTTCGAATATCTACAATCGAGGTGAAGGCTGGCCAGAGCCCGGCTGTATTCTGAGCGATGCGCAAATGCTGTGGTGCGCACGTCAAGCAAACAGGTGCGAAGCGGTGTTTCAGCTTCAGATTGTTGGTGATGGGCAATCGAGCGAATTGTACCTTTGCCAAGGCGGTGCTCGATGAGTGGTTCATCTGTAATCGATCTACAGGCTTGGAAAGGCAAGCTCATTCATGGCAGTCAAGGTGGCTACAAAAAGAACCTTACAAACCTGATGCTGTGCCTTCAGAACATTTCTTCACTTGCTGGCAATATTCGTTGGAACGAATTGGCTCAAGAAGCTGAATGGAATGAGGAGCGAATTGAGGACCATCACCTAATCGATATTCGGCTGACCTTGGAGAATACCGGTTTTGAGCCAGCCGTACGCGACGTCCATGGGGCGGTCATGCGCCATGCTCGCGACAATCCATATCACCCCATCAAAGACTATCTTGATTCGCTTAAGTGGGATGGAAAACCAAGGCTCAATTCTTGGCTCCAGACCTGCCTAGGTGCCAGCGATACAACCTATGTTGGCCTAGTTGGTGCAAAAACGCTCATCGCAGCGGTCGCGCGGGTGTACGAACCGGGATGCAAAGTCGACACTATGCTTGTTCTCGAGGGTGCTCAAGGCATCAAGAAGTCGAGTGCCATTACCGCTCTATTCTCGGAAGAATGGACTGCAGAATCCGTCAATCTGCTCGACGCCCATAACAGGATGGTGATGTCGATGATAGGAAGTTGGGTCATCGAGCTTGCCGAGTTCACTGCTATCGCAAAACGCGACCCCAACGCGGTGAAAGGCCTACTGTCTATTCAGAAGGACAAAGTTGTGTTGCCCTATGCAAAGAACGCCTCAGAACATCCGCGCCAGTGCATCTTTGTCGGCACTATCAACCCCGGTGAGAATGGATATTTAACTGATACGACTGGCAATAGGCGCTTCTGGCCTGTGGAGGTTGCTAGCGCTAACATCGAGGAAATTCGCGCGCAAAGAGATCAACTATGGGCGGAGGCGGTCCATAGATACAAACTCAAAGAGACTTGGTGGCTCGAAGGGAAAGAGAACGAAGCAATCGCTCAAGATGAAGCCGCAAAACGAGAGCAGGTCGATCCTTGGGACGAGGTATTGTGCAAGGAGCTAAGGCGATCAGGTGACAAACGATTCACAATGCAAACAGCGGCTCAAAGGCTGAATATCCCGACGGATCGAATGGATCGAAAAACTTCGAGCCGTATCGCAGCCTGCCTCAACCGGCTGGGTTTCAAATCAATTCCAACCAAGCAGCTAGACGACAGCGGTAAACGTGTATCCGTGAGAGTTTACGTTCCAAAGGAACCAGGCGAATAGGCAGTCTACCAAGCCACCTCATATGCGCGCCCTGTAGACACAATCTGACCACAGGCTAGCGTTTTTACAGATGCTAGTAGACACTCAGTAGACATACAAAAGCACCTTATTATCAATATGTTATAGGTCTTTTCTACTGTCTACTTCTATATTGAAAGAAGAAATAAGTAAGGAAAATGAGCATATTTGGGGGAGGATACGCAAGAGTTTCAGATTCTAGGATCGCTGTAGGCATGCCATTTTCCGGTGAGCGTAGTTTAGCATGTCCCGAGACCGGTAAAGAATTAGAGGTGGTTTCTTTGACGGATGGCGAAAAACGCAAAGTCTGGCGTGCGTGGTGCGACGCTACTGGGCAAAGACCTTTCCCAGAGGAATGCCGCGATCTTAGGTGTGGTGCAAAGACCCGCAAGGGCACCCCTTGCAAGCGCAAAGACCTATACCGCAGCGCGCGATGTAAATTGCATGGAGGAATGAGCACCGGCCCAAGGACGTTGGCTGGCAAATCAATCAGCTCAATGAATGGTAAGAAGCAAACCCCTTGGGAGGCTAACAAACCCTGACATTTGCTAGCCCATCGCCCCCCAGAGGCGGGCGTTTTGCGGCTGGGATCAATCGCCCGCAAGCAAACCCCATGAAAAGCCTTATGTTACCATAAGGTCAGAGACCAAGACGGCATGGTTGAGGCAAACCCCATGAGATATTGAGGAAACCTAACCTTTGATCGCTTACGACGCTTTTCTAAAGTGGGTTCGAATAGAAATAACTTGGCTTGACAAGGTCGCTTTTGAACCAGCCGGGTTCACCAACTGAAAGTCAGGCTCACTCGGCCTCGTCTCACCCTTTCCTACTTCTAATCTCAGCCTTGACTGCCTCATGCCCGTCACGGGTTTCTAAAACCCACATCAGGTCGAGCATTCTATCAGAAGGCTCGGTGGGTTGAGCAATGATGGTCTCTCCATTCATTTCGAGCCAATGCCCGCCTGCACTCTCGAACTGGTCTAGCCAATCCGACGCTTGGAATGTGCGGCTCGGCATCCCTGCATCGAGTTTGCGAAGCGCATCGAAAAACACAGCGAGCATCTCGCCAGTCGGCAGCGTTTCGGTATTTGCCCAGATGATCTCTGCCAACGCGCGAAGGTCGGAGGTGTTTTTGACTTCCTCTGCGCATACCTTGTCTTCTGCTGCATAGAGCAAGTCGGTAAGTTCGCCTTCGGTCTTGCGAGACAGGCCGACTGGGGCTGACACTAGATTGGCATGGCGAGCGTTGTAGAGCGCCAGAGCATCAGCAAATGCATCCCGCTCAGTCGGTTTGCTTTCGCGGCTGGCTTTAGTAATCGCGTTCATATGTCTGGTCCTACTCTTGCTTAGGATTGGAACAGGGCCAGGTTGAGGTTGCAGCCTCGCTTGGCCCGCACTTCAATTCCGAAGTTGTGATACGATTATTATCAGCAGCAGCTTGCCATTGCAAGCGATAATTGATACGAATGTTATCAGTATGACACCGACACAATCCCGTATGGCAAGAGCTGCATTGAAATGGTCGCTTGATGATCTAGCCGAAAAGGCAGGCATAGGACGCGCCACAGTTGCCCGGTTCGAGCTTGGTGAAAGCGTCATGGCTGAAGGCGTTGATGCAATGCGCTCACAGCTTGAGGCGGCTGGAATGCAATTCACAGGGAGTGGCAAAGGGCGCTATGGCGTAACAGACTTGAGAATGGATAGTTAGACCGGGCCATGCCGTCACAGCCGCCAATGAATTTTGAAAAGGTTTTCATCGAACATGGATGGAGGGGAGTTGAGCACTACTTCAATCCTCGGTCGAGCGTCCTGCAGCGCTGGCTAAATCATGCTGGACGGGAACAGCTTGAAGAAAAGCGCAGGGCTTACTTAAAAGAGCGAAGGAACAGTGAAATATGAGATTGCACAATATAGCCCTCTTAGTTGTTGGCCTGTGTAGTGCATCGAATGTTGAAGCACAGGATTTGCCGTATGGCTGGCAGGTTAGTGCCACGAAAAATGGCTGCGGGACAACAAATACATTTTATGATGGGCCGGGTGAAACGGGCTTCACACTCCTCAAAACCGTGAATGCGAGCACTTTGATTGCAATCACGAATAGCGGTTGGAGCGCTGTAGTTGGGAAGTCATATGAGGTTGAGTTAGTCGCAAACGGCGTTTCCTATTCAGGGAATGCATCGGGCTATAAAGAAGACCGACGGCTGGGGTTTGGTTTAACCGTCCCAGCTGCATTCATGCAGGACTTCGCAAAAGGCAATTCGGTCAGTGTCTATTTGGACGACCAACTGATCGATCAACTCTCTCTTAGAGGCTCTGCAGCAGCGGTAAAGGCAATCGAAAGTTGCTTGGAGAGCATGAAAACCCGCATTGCTGCTGAAAATGCTGAGAAAGAGCGCTTCTCATACTTACCAGCAGATCCGTTCGCTCAGCAAAGAGCTAAAGGGCCGAGGGCTGCTCAACCCAAAAATAGAGGGCGCTTTGCGGGGTTCTATCCATCGCGCGCGCTTAGAGAGGAGAAAGAAGGTAGAGTTGGCTTTCGAGTTACAGTCGATACGACTGGACGGGCTTCTTCTTGCACTGTCACTGAAACCAGCGGACATGCGATCCTCGATGAGAATGCTTGCACTTCCGTGAAGCGATATGGTCGGTTTTATCCAGCTTTAGACGAGAATGGTAAGGCGGTAGCTGGAGTATATGAAGACGCTATCACCTACCGGCTTAGCGCCGCGCCATCATTGGACGCCCAGTAATAGAGCGAAAATTAAACGCCCCGCCCTAAGTCCGTAGCTCCCGCTTTACCAGCCGAACACAACCCTTCCTAGAAGGGTTGGCCGTTGCCACCTGAAGAACAGGTGGCATTGCATGCCCACAACAGTCGATAGCGTAGTCGTAGAGCTTGAAGCCCGTGTCGCTGGCTTTGAGGCTGATCTCAGGCGGGCACAGCGCACAGCGGATACGGCATTGGGGCGCGCTGATCGTGCCGTACTGCGCACCGAGCGCCAGTTCAGACAATCCAGCGCCGCGATAAGCAATACGCTGCGCGGTTTGGCGGCAAGCTTTGCGACCATCTTCACAGGCCGCGAGCTATTGGCGCTGATTGACAACTTCACCCAGTATCAAAATGCGCTTCGAGTGGCCGGGCTTGAAGGTGAAGCGCTGGCCAATGTGCAGGAGCGGTTATCCCAGATTGCGGATGAGAACGGGGCTGCGGTAAACAGCCTTGCTCGCCTCTACAGCAATGCGGCGCAGTCCGGGCAAAGCCTAGGCGCTAGCCAAGAGCAGATCGTCCAAGTCACGGAAAACGCGGCTCGCTCGCTGCGCATTACGGGCACATCGGCTGCGCAGGCCTCTGGAGCCATCCTAGGGCTAACGCAGGCGCTCTCGAGCGGCGTTGTAAGGGCCGAGGAATACAATCAGATCAATGAGGGTGGCCTTAGACCATTGTTGCAGGCTGCTGCCGCCTCTGAGCGCTTTGCGGGTGACGTGAACGCTCTTCGCCGCGCCATTGTCGAAGGTGAGGTTACATCCCGCCAATTCTTCGAGCTCATCTTGCAAGGATCGCAGCAACTCGAAAGCCAAGCGGGCAACGCTGTTCTAACGCTGGGTGGTGCGTTTCAGGTTCTTAACAACCGCCTTTCTGAATATGTTGGCGAGGCGGCACAGACAAACGGTGCAACGGCTGCATTGACGCAAGGCATCCAAGCCTTGGCTAAAAACATCGATCTTGTCGCGGATGCGTTGCTTGTCATCGCTACCCTTGCAGGCGGGCGTTTTGCGGCTGGGATGCTGGTCGCGGCTCGCAATACAATCACCCTGCGGGTCGCCGCTCTTCAAACAAGCACGGCGTTAGGCGTGACGGCTGTTGCTGCGCGCGGGGCTGGCGCTGCACTGCTTGCTGCGTTTGGTGGTCCTGTCGGCGTTGCGATCTCCGCCGTTGCCTTGGGGATTGGGTTTTTCGCCACGCAGGCGATTGAGGGGCGGCAAAGAGCTGAACAGCTTAGCCAGACCTTAAATCAGGTTGAGCAAGACACAGAAGCGATGCGCGCCCGCATGATTGCTGCCGGGCATTCTGTGGACGATCTGGGTGGCGCGTCTGATGCAGCCCGCGATGGCGTTGACGCGCTCAGCGGGGCGATGGGAGTGGCGCGCGGGGAGGCGCGCAGCCTTGAGGAGCAGTTAATCCGCACGGCACAGGCTGCGGTGCAATTGCAAATCACAGAGCTAGGCAATGAGCGGCAACGCATCCTTGGGCAGCGAGCAGCCCGACAAAGAACGGCGCAGGGTCCGGGGGAGAGATACCTTCGCGGCTCGCATCAATGACGCAGCTACCGCACGTGAAAACTCGGAGCTTGATCGCCTGGACAGGGCCATCACGGGACTGACGCAGCAACAAGCTCTTATCAGACAAGACCGCGCGACCGCGCTGGGTGAAAACAGCGCGGGCGGCCCCTCCACCCCGTCCGGCCCCAGCGGGGGAGAAGACGTGGCCGCGCTGGCCCGTCCGCCGAGGATATTCAACGCCAAGAGTTAGAGCGTGAATTACGCGCGGCACAGGAATTGTCGCGGCTTGATGACGAGCTAATTCAGGCACGGCTCGCACTTACGAATAACGCAGAGGACCGCGCCGATCTGGAGGAGGAGCTTCTCGACAATGAGGCCGCGCGCCGTCGTTCTGAGATACGCACCAATGAGGATTTAACTGGGCCTGAGCGCGATGCACAACTTCGCATCATCGACGAGCTGTTTGGTGTTGAACGCGGGCTGTCTGAACAGAACGGGATAATCGTTAGCGCCAATCGCGGGCTTTTGCGCCAAACCATATCCATTGATCGCCTCCGGGCGCTATCTGAGGAACGGGAGCGTATTGCCCGCACTCTGGCGGACAATGAGTTGAATGCGCTCGATGCTCAGCTTGCCCTCGCGGAAACCGACGCGGCTCGACGCGATCTAGCTCTTCAGATATTTGACGCTGAAGAGCGCCTATTACGCGAACGCCTTGCGGCAATAACGGTGGCAAATGGCTCAACAGAGATTGAAGAGCGGATTGCGCAGCTGAGATTGCAGGGCTTAGAGGAAACTCAGGGCGCGCGCAGACAAGCCGTTGAGGAGCAAAACCAGACGACAGTCGAGCGCTTCCTTGCGCGTGTAAACCAGACCAATGCGCAAATCAGCGAAAGTGTCGATGGAATTGCGGTCCGAGGTCTTGAGACGTTAAATGATGGCCTTGTCGACGCTATCACAGGCGCAGAAAGCCTGGGAGATGCATTCAGCAGCGTAGCGGATCAGATCATCGCTGACTTGCTTCGCATCGCAATTCAGCAGGCGATTATCCAGCCGCTTGCTAACTCGCTCTTTGGCGCGGGAGAGGCATCTGGGGGTGGTTCGGGTGGCGGTATCTTTAGCGCCCTTGGGAGCCTTGTTGCAGGCCCTCGGCAAACAGGCGGCCCGGTTACCGCTGGCAGGCTTTACCAAGTCAATGAGGGAGCTGGTCAGGGGATTGAGCTTTTCCAGCCCGCGACCAACGGCAACATCGTACCTCTTGGGCAGGTTCCTTCGTTCACGCAGGCCAGCCAATCACAAGGCGGTGAGCCCGCCATTATTCGCGTCTCTGTGATGCGCGGCGAGCCATTTGAACCAATGGTCGAGAGTATTTCCGGGCGCGTTTCGGTAGAAACGGTTCGGGACTCTGCCCCCGAAATTGTCAATCGCAGTGTTGAGGAAACCCTGCGCATCTCCAGACGAAGGCGCACGTAATGGTGAGTATTACACAGGAACAGCAGGACAGATTGCTCAACGCATTGCTTGCCCCCCTGCCGCAAGCTCCTCTTGAGCGAGAGGTATCGGATGGCTGGACCTTGCGTGACGAGCTTCGTTTAATCTTCTTTGACGCGATGAAAGAGCCCTATGAGGTGGCTGGGCCATTCGGTGTTCTTATTGAAATGTCACGGCATCTAAAAGCGGAGATGAAAGTCTTAGGCATTGAAGCGAGGGGTGATTGGCCTTCGCGGGCACGGCATTGAGTTAGAGGTAAGCGCGTGAGGGATAGAAGCCTTCTCAGCAATTGCACGGCCCTTTACTGCAACCTCTGCGGAGGAAACTGCCCGAACAACACTTGGTGTTATGGCAGTGCATACAAGCCCAAGTTATCTTAATCGAGGAGGGTTTCAGCCTTTCGGAGTAAGGCTCTGCTGAAAATGGCCAGCTCTTCGACAGTGGTGGGACTTCGAAGAAGCCGATCCGGGCGTTGCTGGGCGCACATTTGTGAAAAGCGGATGAGGTCTTGGCCTTTCACGTCACACTTTGTGATAAGTAGGTTTTCCATTTTGCCACTTGTGTAAAGCCTTTGCGATTCGGAAGAATCAAAAGCGACCTTGTGGAACCATCACTTTACACAAGATCCTTTGTGAAAGGTAGACTGTGACTTGGCGTTACACTAAGGTCATCACATGACACAGCCATGCATCCCCGACGAACTGCCGCTAAACAACCTAAGATGGCGAGAAATTTTACCTCTCGTAGGCCATGCTAACGCTTGCTTAGCAAGATACGACGGGATGGTTCAGACCTTGCCCAACCCAAATGTTCTGCTCTCACCAATCACAGCAAATGAGGCCGTACTATCATCCAAAATCGAAGGAACGCAGGCGACACTTGACGAAGTACTTGAGGCTGAAGCAGGCCTTACAACTTCCGAGGCAAGGCGGGACGATATTGAAGAAATAACGAACTATCGAGCTGCTGTAAGGATTGCAGAAGCGGCCCTTGCTGAGCGCACCGCCTCACGATCACTCATAAAATCTGTCCACCAACGACTTCTACAAGGCGTGAGAGGGCGTGACAAAACACCAGGCGCCTTCCGAGAAGACCAGAACTGGATAGGGCGCTTCGGAGACCCAATTGAAAAAGCGAGGTTCATTCCCCCTAGCCCGGTTGTTTTGGATTCTGCATTGGAAAACTGGGAGCAGTACATTGCCAGCAATGATGAAGACCCAATTCTGCAAGTGGCGATCGCGCATGCGCAATTCGAAATACTCCACCCGTTCAAGGATGGGAATGGCCGAATCGGACGGATGCTAATACCCCTCTTACTTCATCAAAGGTCGGCCTTATCACGCCCCGTGTTCTACATGTCCGAATATCTGGAAGGCAATCGAGAGGAGTATTATGACCGGTTGCTTCACATTACAAAGTCAGGGGATTGGCACGGATGGATCACATTCTTTCTCCAAGCCGTCGTAATTCAGGCAGAGAAAAACCTAGATAAAGTCCGCCAGATTAGAGACCTTTATGAAACCACAAAGCAGAAAGTAGTCGATATTACACATTCTCAGTACGCAATGGGTGCTGTCGATGCTCTATTCGCTCAACCGGTAATATCTGGCACTATCTTTGCCGACCGAGCTGGCTTCGCAAACCGTGTGACTGCAAACAACATGCTTCGGCAGCTCGAAAACAAGGGAGTCATTACAAGGATTAGGGAGGGGTCAGGCCGAACCCCCGCAGTGTACGCCCTTCCCGACTTAATCAATGTCACGGAAGGCCGAGCCATATTCACATAATAAAATGCACTTGCCCAGATTCTGTCGATTGATTGCTATGTGATTGCTAGAACGCGAGGACGGACATTCATGCAGCGAGCACTGCAGCTAAGTCATTGTTTTATGGTGAGTCCTGCTGGGTTCGAACCAGCGACCTACTGATTAAAAGTCAGTTGCTCTACCGACTGAGCTAAGGACCCCCAAAAGTGTGTGAGGCACCGTTTGCGGAATCGGAACCGCGCGCGGAAGCGCTCAACTAGGCAGGGCTGCGCCATGGGTCAAGCCAATCAGCGCAATTGTTTGCACGAAAGGCAGATTCTTTCGCCGAATGGGGGCAAAACGGACCCGCAAACTGGCGAGCCGCCCACCTGTATCACTCTGCGTGCGCGATAGCCCAATGTTCGGCGATTTCGCGGTTGCGCGGCGCCTTGTCGCGCGCTTTGGTAAGGATTGAACGCGCTTCGGCGACATTGCCCCCCTGCTGCCACAAGGCCCAACCAAGCGTGTCCATAATCTCTGGGCTCGATGGAGCCTGCGTCAAAGCTCGCCGCGCCAACGCCACAGCCTCCTCGTGTTTGCCAAGTTTCGATTTCACAGCCGAGGCATTGTTCAAAAGAGCCGGATCATTCTTACCCTTACCTGCGACTAAAGGCGTGTAGATCGCATCGGCCTTTGCCCAATCACCTGCCCGAATGGCTTTACCCGCTTCAACCATTTCGGCGTTGAGCGATGGCGCTGCCTGGCGCTCTTTTAAAAG
Organism: Erythrobacter sp. JB1-15; assembly: GCF_057365035.1. Taxonomy (NCBI): domain Bacteria; kingdom Pseudomonadati; phylum Pseudomonadota; class Alphaproteobacteria; order Sphingomonadales; family Erythrobacteraceae; genus Erythrobacter; species Erythrobacter sp. JB1-15. Next base: position 1,549,438 of record NZ_CP200295.1, on the reverse strand, counting down.
AGCCGTGACCCGGTCGACATTTTGGGGGCTGGCGCGTTCGGCCAGTTGCAACGCCATCACCAGGCCGGCGCCATCCATCTGCGGATGATCAATAATCGGAGCAATCGCTGCCCAAGCTTCGCTGAACTTACCCTCTTCACCCAGACTACGCGCTAGCAGTTGGCGGGTCAGCACATCGCCGCCTGTCTCTTTCACATAATTGCCCAGCGACAGGGCCGCCATCGCATGCTGGTCGCGGCGCGCATCGATAAGGCCGCGCAGGCGCACAAATTCGGGCTCGCTCGCCAGGCTTGCAGGGACTTTTTCGATCATCCCGAAAGCGCGATCCAGATCGTCTGCTTCATATGCCATCTGCGCCTCAAACAAGGCCCAAGCAGGCGAGGGTTCGACGCTTTCACCGATTTTGTTGAGCCAGTTATTGGCCGCCTGTTTATCACCGCGATCATTGGCAATCGCAGCCATGGCCAGCATTGCGGTCTGGTCAACGGGGCGAACAGACAGCACTTTTTTGAAGTGGTTTTCAGACGCGACCAAGTCACGCGATGCCAGCATCGCTTTGCCCGCAAACAAATGCGCCTCGTAAACAACCGGAGTGACTTTCAATGCGGGCGCCAGCCGCGCCAAAGCATCATCCACCCGGCCCTGCGCCCAAATCCGATCTGCATCATAGGTGACAAGCACTGGATCTTCCGGAAATTCAGCTAACCCTGCATCGAGCGCGGCAAACGCGTCGGAAACCTCGCCTTGCGCCAGGCGGTACATCACCAAAACGCGGTGCGCGAGCGGTGTATCAATTTCCAGTGTTTCAATCGTTTGCCCGGCCGCTTGCATGTAACTGCCTTCGATCTGAGCCTGAGCCAGCTTTGTGCGCGCCTCTTTGTATTGGGCCGCATCCGATGGCACCTTTTCCAACTCGGTGATCGCGCGGTCGGGTTGGCCAATCGCCAACGCCGCATCAGCGGCGATCATCAACAAATCGGGATTGCCCGGATCCTGTTCCAACCCTGCGGTCGCGTAATCAAGCGCGCTGCGCGGCTCTCCATCGGCGATGGCCTGTTGTGCAGCGGCAAGCGGATCGCTTGGGCCGGTGTCACAGGCAGCGGTCAGAGGCGTAAGGGCAAGCGCCAAAAGGGCGCCTGATCGAAGGAAACGGCTGGTTCTGGTCATAGTGATCGCTCTAGCTGAATTTGTTTAACGGCGGGTTGTTCTAAAAATCTGTCGGGCATTTTTACAAACCATCGGATTGCTCATAGTCGTTAACCCCTAAGAATCGCTGAAAACTGGTGTTTTCGAGCTTTTGGCACGCGAGTTGCTTACTCTATCTTTACCAAGTTTGGTTGTTAATTTTTAACCAGACTTTTCGCTGAAACCTTAACAAGGGGGATAACAATGAAAAACATCACCAAAGCAGCCGCACTTGCTGTTGCAACCGGTGGGATGATGGCGGCAGCGCCAGCATCGGCAACCATTTTTGAATACACTTTGAGCGGCGGCGACATCCTGACCATCGACACCGATGCAGGCACCGGCACTTGGAGCGGCTCACGTCTCAACGTGACGTTCGCCAGCCCCGATTTCGCTGATTTCGAAGGCGGCGAACTGCCCAGCCTTTCAGCCACGCTCAGCTCGATCACCGGTACACGCCGCATCAATGGCGTTTATTATGATCCGTCAGTGGACGCCAACCACCCGCCAATGCTGAACACTCGCGGCGAAGGCACCAAGTGGAACCTCTGGGTGAACTGGGGCGATCCGGTTGTTGCAAGCGATTTCCGTCGCACCATCCAGAGCGTTACCGCAACGGAAGTTCCCGCTCCTGGCATGCTCGGCCTGTTCGGTCTCGCACTTGTGGCTCTCGGCCTTGGCCGTCGTCGTCGCAGCAAGCTTGCGGCGGCCTAAACGACCAGCCGGCTGCTTCAAAACAGACAGAAAGGCGCCTCTCTGGGAAACCGGAGGGGCGTTTTTTTGGCTAATCGGCCCGCGATAAACGCAAATTTGGTTAATCGAATAATCTGTCGAGCTTTTTGACAAACCCGCAAATCGCCAGTTCTGCGTTAACTATCGAATTATGCAGGAACGCTGAGTTCGAGCGATTTTGGCACGCCAGTTGCACCCACTGTGTTCACCACATTGAATTTCTTTTTCGGCGTCATCGCAACAGCGCTTTCGCCAATCACGTATTGAACACCAGACGGGGAATATGATGAAGAACGTTACCAAGACCGCCGCAATCGCGATTGCCGCAACCACCATGGCAGCTGCTTCGCCTGCGTCAGCCACCATTTTTGAATATCGGTTAGGCCATGATGGCGCTCACACGCTGACAATCGACACTGACACCCAAACCGGCTCTGTCACGGGTTCGATCGTCAATGCCAATTTCACCAGCCCTGATTTCGCCAACTTCCAAGGCGGCGAATTTCCGTCCTTGATGGCGACTCTCACTTCGATGACGGGCACTCGCATCGTCAACGGCCATGTCGTTGGCTTGCAAAGCGATCCGCGCCACCCCGAAATGCTGAAAACCAAGCATGATGGGCGCAAATGGAATCTTTGGGCAACCTGGGGCGATCCAGTGGTTGCAGGCGATTTCGTTCGCAAGAACACAGGCTACACCGAAGTTCCCGCACCTGGCATGCTCGGCCTGTTCGGCTTGGCGCTTGTGGCACTCGGCCTTGGCCGTCGTCGCCGCAAGCTGGGCGCTGCCTAAACAAATTCAGGATTGGTCTCCTGCGTGATCGAAGCGCTCTGTCGGCATTCCCGGCAGAGCGCTTTTTCGTGTGCCTCCCATTGAGCCCGATCCTATCTCGCTCTGGCTGCAATATGCGCGATTGTGAGGCCGCTTGTGGGATCGCGCCAGTCTGCTGCAATCATCAAGGCTGGATCGAGCACAAATCGGCGCCTGGCCATTTCGCGGTGCGGTATGGTGAGTACACGTGAGGCGAAAACGCCGCCGCTCCACAGCACAATATCGAGATCGAGCACTCGGTCGCCCCAGGCCTGTCCGCGCCGGCGGCCAAAAGCGCGCTCCATCCGTTTCAGGCCCGCCAATAAATCTGGCGGGCTAAGCTCGCTCTCTAACACACAGGCAGCGTTCGCAAATTTCCTCTGCGCAGGCCCAATAGGAGCGCTGGTGATGACATCAGAACGCGCTTTAACGGTGCCAAGAACCGCAAGCTCCTCCATCGCCGCCCGTGCGACGGCGCGTGGTCTGCCATAGCGAAAATGGCGCCGATTGGACCCAAGCGCGATCAGATAAAGACTGCTCAAAATCCAAGAGCCCGGATCAAATATCCTGCGCGATCCGGCCATAAAGATCAGGCCGGCGATCACGGAAAAAGCCCATGCCGGCCCGGTGTTTTGCCGCGCGCGCCAGATCAAGTGTCGCAAACAAAACGCCAGTGTCTTCTGCGCTGTATTCAGCGACCATATCGCCCCATTCATCGGCAATGAAGGAATGGCCATAAAAGGTCTGCGCGTCGTCCTCTGGCCCTTCGCGGCCAATACGATTGGCAGCAATCACTGGCATGCAATTAGACACCGCATGCCCCACCATCGCGCGCCGCCACATCCGGCTGGTATCTAAACTCTCATCATAGGGTTCAGACCCGATGGCGGTGGGATAAAGCAGCACTTCGGCCCCGTTCAATGCCATTACACGGGCCGCTTCGGGATACCACTGGTCCCAGCAAATCCCGACGCCAACCCGCACCACCGCGCCATCATCGGCGGGCACGTCCCAGGTTTTGAACCCGTCATTGCCTGGGCGGAAATAGAATTTCTCCTCATAACCCGGCCCATCGGGAATATGGCTTTTGCGGTAAGTGCCCATGATCTCGCCATCGGGCCCGATCACCGCGAGGCTGTTGTAATAATGGTGGCCGTCACGCTCAAAAAAGCTGGTGGGGATGGTCACGTTCAGCTTCGCCGCCAGTTCCTGCATGGTGGTAATGCTGGGATGCGAGGCTGCGGGGCGGGCGAGCGCGAACAGAGCCTCATCCTCCACCCGGCAGAAATAGGGCGACGAAAACAGTTCAGGCGGCAGGATCAGTTTAGCGCCAGCCGCTGCGGCCTGCTCAACCATAGCGGAAACGGCAGCGATATTCGCCGCTTCATCATCAGAGCCAAGCGCGAGTTGAAGGGCGGCGACAGTGAGTTTGCTCATGCGCCGCCCAATACCGTCATTCGGGTTTTTGAACAGCAGTGTCATCCGGTCGCTTTCACCGATGGCGCTATATTTTGCCATTTCTTCTTCCGACTGGGCACCAAACCCGAATGAAGGCGGCAGGGTCCACACACCGCCTTCATAATCGGCGGTGTCATCGGGATTGGCGTTGATTTCGGACGTGTCCACCAATTCAAAGCCTTTCCCTTCGAAAAAGGCGATGAGCTCATCCTGCTTAAGATAGCCCATATTGCCATCGGCATATTCATCCGGCGCGTCGGCTTTCGCCCTGTGCTGGACCACACCAAGCATCCCGCCGGGCTTAAGTGCAGCAAGCCAAGCTTCCGCTTCGCCGTCGGCGATGCCCCAGCGTTTCAGATTGTGCATCATACGGAAAACCAGCACGCGGTCGGCTGTGCCCTTCACATCATCGGGGATGGCATTGGCAAAATAGAATGGCAGTTTTTCAGCGGCAATGCCGGTGCTTTCAGCCTGCCTTGCAGAGAAAGTTTCGCTGCCTTCGCGCACGCGTGCGACAAATTCATCGCCCAGTGATGAACCCGCTTCAGGCTCAAAACCGGAACCGATATATTGGCCTTCTTCGGCCACGTAAGGTGCAAGAATGCGCGTATACCAACCGCCACCGGGCGCATATTCGATCACGGTGTGGCTGGGTTCTACTTGAAAGAATGCGAGCGTTTCAGCCGGATTGCGAAACGCATCGCGCGCTGCATCTTCGGCCCGTAGATCAGCGGCAAGAACATCGGAGAGAGCAGAGTTTTCAGCCTCTGTTTGCGTTGCAGGTGCATCACTTTCACCCGCTTCGGGGCTGCAAGCGGCAAGCGCCAGAGCGCTCACAAGCGCCATTGCAGAATATCTCATTTTCTCTCTCCCATGTTCATTCGTGCCAGGATCAGGCTCAGTCGGCTTTCTTGAACAGCAATGTCATCCGGTCGCTTTCGCCAATCGCGCGGTGCTTGGCCATTTCCTCTTCGGATTGGCGACCAAACCCAAATGAGGGCGGCAGGGTCCACACGCCGCCTTCGTAATCGGCGGTATCCTTGGGATTGGCATTGATCTCGCTTTCTGCGGCAAGCTCAAATCCGTTTGCTTCGAAAATGGCGATCACATCCTGCTTGCGCATATAACCGCGCTGGCGAGCGCCATAATCGTCATAGCTCGCCCCTTCAGGCGCCCGGTGCTGGACCACGCCGACCATGCCATCATCTTTCAGCATCATACGAGCAGCTTTGAGCACATCATCAGCGCTGTTACCGATATTGAGCCCGTGCATTGAACGGAAGATCACCACCCGATCAACTGTCCCGGCTGCCTCTTCGGGCATCTCATCAATTTCAAAAGCAGTGACAGCGTCTGCGTCTACACCCATCATTTCAGCGACGCTCGATTTGAACCGCTCGGTCCAACCCTTGGCGCGGGCCTCCTGCGCGCGGTCACGATAGGTTCGCCCATCGCTGTCACCGTTAAATGCGATATATGTGCCAGCGGGCATCATGTAAGGCGCAAGCACACGGGTGTACCAACCGCCGCCGGGGCCGTATTCGGCCACTGTCATCGTTGGCTCGACACCGAAAAATTCAAGCGTTTCAGCAGGCCGGCGATACTGATCGCGCGCGCCATCATCACCGCGTTTGTCAGATGCCAGAACCTCCTCAATCGAAGGCGCGCCTTCGCTATGGTCATCCGCCAATGCGGGAACGGCAAGAGCAATTGCGGCAAGCGGAGCGAGCAGAACAGATTTCATCGGTGTGGTCCTTCGTGTTCAGGTGGTCATCTTGGGATTGATCTGTTCATGGTCTTACGCCGTGACGCTGCAATGACAAGACCCAAGGCTTTGAGCGGGCCAAGCACTGGCAATCCTTGTCGGCCTTCCTATGTCGTTTGTCGAACAGGAGACAATTACGACATGGAACAAGCGATCATTGCAGGTGGATGCTTTTGGTGCACCGAAGCCGTGTTCCGCGATGTGGTTGGAGTGAGCGAAGTTGAAAGCGGCTATATCGGCGGCGACAACGCGAACCCGACCTATAAGGAAGTGTGCACAGGGCGCACCGGACATGCAGAAGGCATTCGCGTGACTTTTGACCCCGCGATCACCAGCCTTGCAGAGATTTACGACATGTTTCTTGGCACGCATGACCCCACCCAGCTTAACCGGCAGGGCGGCGATGTCGGCACGCAATATCGCAGTGCAATCTTTCCCCTATCAGACGAGCAGAGCGCACAAGCGCAGGCCGCGATTGCACGCTGGAATGAAAGCAATGCGGGCACAGCGGTGACGACGATCGAAGGCCTGGAAAACGGCGAGCAGGTCAAGCCGTGGTATCCAGCAGAAGGCTATCATCAGGAATATTGGGAAGGCGAAGGACAGCGCAATCCCTATTGCCTTGCCGTGATCCCGCCTAAGCTAATGAAACTGCGCAAGAGCTTTCAAAACAAGGTGAAAGCCTAGGGCGCTTGCCACCTCGCCGCGAAGAAGCCGTCCAGCCCGCCTTGTTCTGGCAGCATGCCGGGATGAGTGCGCAGCCAGCCTTCGGATGTCGGGGCAATGCCTTCTGGCAATTCGTCTGCGGTTATCGGCGCGGGCGTGAGAGCAAGCGTTTCCGCCGCCCACTCCGCCTGCGCTTCTCCCTCTTCGCGTTCGAGGGAGCACACCGCATAGACCAGCGTCCCGCCCGGCTTTAGCCATCCCGCCGCGCGTTCGATCAGAGCCCGCTGCAATTGTCCCATCTCGCCAATGTGCCGCTCTCCGATGCGGTGGAGCACGTCGGGATGGCGGCGGCAGGTGCCAGTTGCGGTGCACGGCGCATCAAGCAGGATCGCATCATAGCGATGCTTGGGCTCCCAATTGAGAGCATCTGCGCGCACTGTTGATGCCTTCAGGCCTGTGCGTTTGAGGTTGCTTTTGAGCACATCCAGCCGCCGCTTTGACAGATCGAGCGCGGTCACGTTCCACCCATTTGCGGCCAGCGCCATCGTCTTGCCGCCGGGCGCGGCGCACAGGTCGAGCGCATGGCGGCCCTCACCTGTTCCCAGAAGCGATGGCGGTATCTGCGCTGCCAGATCCTGCACCCACCACGCGCCGTCCGCATAGCCGGGCAGCGCCTCAACCGCGGTGCCGCGCGGCACTCTAATATGACCGGGGGCAAGTGAGACGCCGCCCAGCTGCGCTTGCCATTCGCCTGTCTTGGCAAGCTCCTTAACCGCCAGATCGAGCTCGGGCGGGTGGATCAGCCCTGCTGCGATCACCGCGGACCAGCCGCCCCAGCGCGCTTGCACACTCGCAGGCAGAGTGGGCGTATCGGGCAGGCTTGCCCCGCCCTTCATCAGTGCGCCGAACACCCCGTGCGCCAATCGCCGCGGCCCGCCAGACAGCAGCGGCAGGCCGGTCGCGATCACCGCATGCGGCGGTGTCTCCAGCCGCAACGCTTGGGCCAGCATCAGGCGCAGGACCGCGCGCGGTTTTGCATCATGCGGCAAAACCTGACGGGTCGCGCCATCGATCAGCGCATCGAGATCGGTCAGCCACCGCATCGCCTCGCCTGCAATCGCCCGCGCCAGCGCCTGATCGGCAGCGCCGCGCACCTCGCGAAGGGCGGCGGGCGCGGCCTGTTCGAGCGTTTCCCCCCGGCGCAAAACTGCATCGCACATCTTCAATGCAGCGCGGCGCGCGTATATCCCTGTCGGTTGAGCCATCGCCCGCCCCTAGCCGTATGTGAAACCAAGCGCCAGCATGCGCGTTGCCTCTCATATGACCAAACGCAAATCCGCCGCTGCCAAGGCTTTCACCAAACCGGCCCACTGGACCAACGATCCGCCGCCCAAGCCCAAAGCGGTCGATCCGCTCAAGGATGAGCCGCGCGACATCTCCCCCACGCGTTATGGCGACTGGGAGAAGGACGGGATCGCCTGGGACTTCTGACGCCCCAACGCCGCCCCAACACCGGGGTAACTCACAGCCAACCTTCCAATCCGTCCAACCGCCCAATCCGTTCAGTTTCACGGGCCAAAGCCTGAAGCATGGACCGCATGTTACACGGTCCTGGGACTAAAAACCCTTGCCCGCGCCAACAGGCTGATACCGATATGCCTCGCACACTTTTCCCGGGGCACGCGGGGCGAATTTTACCCCGCAGGCACGGTGTAGGAAAGCTTCAAAGAGGTTTGAAGGTCACTTTCAGCCCGTCCTTGGGCTGCGGGATGGGCCATGGCTGCCAATCAGGAGCATAGCCTGCGCCCTCGGTCGGCTCGATCCGGTAACGTTGCAAGAGCTGCGCCAGCAGAACCTTTATCTGCATGTAAGCAAAATGCAGTCCCAGGCACATATGCGCGCCCCCGCCAAACGGTACCCAGGCATATTTGTGCCGCGCTTTCACCTTGTCAGGCGTAAAGCGCATGGGATCAAACATGCGCGGATCATCCCAATATTCATCCGAATAATGGGTCCATTGAATGTTGATCCCGCACAATTGCCCCGCCGGAACCCGGTATCCTTCAAATTCAAATGTCTTAAGCGCGCGGCGCGGCATTGACGGGACAGGCGCCATCATCCGCAAAGCTTCCTTGAATGCCATCTCCAGCATTTCAAGCTTGCCCATATCGTCATATTCGAGCGGGCGCGCCGCGCCTGATCCATCCGGACCTCCTGTGACCGCGATCACTTCTTCGCGCAGCGCTTCCTGCCATTTGGGATGTGTAGCAAGATAATAGAGGAACGATGTCGCAGAACTCGTAATGGTGTCATGTGCGGCCATCATCAAAAAGCTCATGTGGTCCGCCACCTGATCGACCGGCAGTAGCGAACCGTCTTCGCGCGTTGCGGTCGCAAACTGGCTGAACATATCTTGCCCGCCGCCTTCGGCGCGCCTGCGATTGGTTTCGCGGGTTAGAAAATCGACCATAAAAGCGCGGCCATCGACGCCCTTTTTCATTTTTGTAAACGGCAATGGCTTGCGCACAGGCGCGACCGAGGCTTGCACCATATCAACGAAGGCCGTGTTGATCTTGTCCGCCTCTGGCCCCCATGGAATACCAAGAAAACTGTCGGCAGCCAGATCCAGCGTCAATTGCTTGATAGCAGGCTGGAATTGCATCGACCCCGCCCATTTTGACACTTCACGCGCAATTCCAGCATTCAGCGCACCCGAATAATGCCGCATCGGGCCAGGTTTAAATGCGATTGATAAAGCGCGTCTGTCCATCCGGTGGTGGTCAAAATCGAGCAACATCAAACCGCGCGGAAACAATTGATCGAGCACTGGGCCCCAGCCTTGTTCGCTGGAGAAAATTTTGTCCTTATTGAACAAGACCAATTCATTGGCATCCGCGCCGATCAGCGAAACATTCCACCCGCCAAAGGCGTGCGTTTTGTAAACCTTGCCGTAAGTTTGGACCATTCGAGCGGTGTAAGCATGGGGATCGGCGAGCTGTTTGAATGTGTTGCCAACCAAAGGCAGGCCGCGTTCGCCGGGAATATGCGCCAGATCATCATCAGACGGCAGCCCCTCGCTCCAATGGGCGAAAACCGGTTCCTGCGTTTGTGCCTCAGCCGCGCTGGCCATGTCCTGCATCCCTATCTGGTTCGCTTTTGCAACTGATAGGTGGTCTACCAGAACGAAAGGTTAAATCCAGCCGGAAAGCTCGCGCCGGATAAGCGCCTCAAGCATGGCAATGCCGCTGGAAGAAACATTGAGGCAATCAAGCACGGCGTATTCCTCGCCGCCCGCTTCCACAAATTCATCGCGCCCTTCCAGTGCCAATTCCTCAAGCGTTTCCACACAGTCTGCGGCAAATCCGGGCGCGGCAACCACCAGTTTTTTGGTGCCTTTTTCGCCTTCGGCAATCAGTGTCGCATCAGTGGCCGGTTCCAGCCATGCCGCAGGGCCAAAACGCGACTGAAACGTCGTTTCAAACCGCACCCCGTCAAATTGCGGGACGGCGGAAAGCCTCTCACGCAGCAGGCGAGCGGTTTTGTGGCAATGGCAGTGATAGGGATCGCCGCGTTCAAGCGTGCGCTGCGGCATGCCGTGAAAGCTCATCAAGAACACTTCGGGTTTGAACGGCAATCCATCCATCTGCCGGGTCAGGTCTTTAGCGAGCGCATCAAGATAAACCGCATCATCATGATATGGCGGCAAAAACCGCAAGGCTGGCTGCCAGCGCATTTCTTTAAGAACGCGGGCGACCTCATCAAACACGGTCGCGGTGGTGGCGGCGCAATATTGCGGATACATGGGCGCCACCAATATCCGGTCGCACCCTTTGGCCATCAGCTGCGTCAGCCTTTGTTCGATAGAAGGCGAGCCATAGCGCATGGCATAATCGACAATCGCATGTTCACCCAGATCGCGCGCGACCGCCTCGGCCTGGCTCGCAGTGATATCAGCCAGCGGAGAGCCTCTGTCGGTCCAGACTTTGGCATAGGCTTCTGCGCTTTTGCGCGGGCGAGTGTTGAGGATGATGCCGCGCAGGATCGGCTGCCAGGCAATCGGCGGAATTTCAATCACTCGCGGATCGGACAGAAACTGTTTCAGATACCGCTTAACCGCGCCCGGCTCCGGCGCATCGGGCGTGCCCAGATTGATGACAAGCACGCCCACGCTGCCGCTTTTTACCGGCGGATGATCATTTGGCAGCAGCTGCTTTTCCCAAGTCATAGCGCCACCAACGCACCGCAGCGCCAGAATATCCTAGGCTTTGGCTGCGAAAGCGGATTGAGAGGAAGCGGGCGGCGCATCATAACCCGCTGGAAAGTAGGGGCAGACGGCGCAGGCGCAAGCCCGTGGCTGAAAACAGCGCGTTGGCAATAGCAGGCGGCGCGATGACTGTGCCCAATTCGCCCGGATCAGCAGGGGCCGCTTCGCTCGGCAGGAAATCCACTTCAATAAGGGGGCAATCGGCCAATTGCGGCAGCGCCAAATCATCATAGTCAAAGCTTGCCGGTAACCCGCCGCGATACCGCACGGCGCGGCCCAATGCGATGCCGATACCGAATATCAGGCCGCCCTCGATTTGCTGGCGGGCGATATCGAGGTTGATGATCCGGCCAATATCAACCGCAGCTGATAACCGGGTCACGCGCACGCCGCCTTCGCTGCGCCGGGCGGTCGCAACGCACGCAATGCGCGCACCGCTGATGGGATCGCCGATGCGGTGGCAGGCAATGCCCTGCCCGCTCTGGTCGATCCCGCCATCCCATTCAGCCATTTGCGCCGCGCGCTGAAGACAAGCAGCCAGCCGAATATCATCGCCCAGCATGCCGATGCGAAATGTCAGCGGTTCGCGGCCGGCGGAATGAGCGATTTCATCGATAAAGCTCTCTATCGCAAAAGCCGTGTAGCTGTGCGCATTGCCGCGCACCCGGCCAACGGGCAGGCCGATTTCGGTGGGGATATGCTCCACCACCACGCTCGGCATGGTGTAGGCTGGCACTGCGCCTTCGCACGACAAGGGATCACGCACGCCTTCGGTTGATGCGATCGCGGCCCATGGGGTGAGATTTTCGAACAGACGCTTGCCAAATTCGGCTGCGGCTGGCGGGGAAGCAATCCGCATCCGCATCGCATCAATTGCGCCGCTACCTGCTCTAGAAGTTTGCGCGCCCATCAACACATAGGCAGGCGTGCGCGGGCGGGAGCGGATCATCTCATCACGCCGAGACCAAGTCAGCTGCACAGGAACAGGCCCGTCTTTGGCAAGCTCACGCGCGATCACAGCGATTTCGATGGCGTGATCATGCTCTAGACGGCAATCGAAACTGCCGCCTGCTGGCATGGGGTAAAGCGCGACGTCCTCTGTGCGGATGCCGATGGCTCTGGCTGCAGCTGCCCGCGCGCTTTCGGGTGCCTGTGCCGCGATCCACAGGTCAAGCCGTCCATCAATAAACCGCGCCGCAGCGCTGGCAGTTTCCAGCGGGGCAGCGTGAGCGGCCTCTACCTCATACCGCCGGGCAATATCGACGCGCGACAATGCCTCTTTGCCAAATCCCGTTTCCGCCATTGTAAAGGACGCGCCGCCATCCACCTGCGTATCAAGCCGCGCGGCGATGTCATCGCTGTTGACCGGATATTCGGCCGTGAATTGCGGGTCCATTGCGTCAATCGCTCGTTCCGCGCTCCACCAATTGTTTGCCACCGCCGCCAACCATCGTTTGCCTTTGATCGTGGCGATATGGCCTTTGACCGATGCGGCTTTGTCAGCGTCAAATTCGCCCAGCTCCGCCCCATTATTGGGGCCATGGCGGATCGCCGCATAGACCATGCCGGGCAAGCGGATATCGCTGGCAAACTGGTGCGACCCATCCACTTTTGATGGCAGGTCAAGCCGGGGAAAGGCCATCTCGCTGATCGGCTGGCCCGGTATCATCGGCTCGCTATAGGGTTCAGGATTAAGCGGCGCGGTGCCGGGGGCTGATCGCGCCGCTGCAGCCTTTGCCAATTGGCCAAAGGTAAAGCTTTCCTCGCCATAAGAGACCACACCTTTGGCAACCGTGCAGCCCTGCGGATCAACGCCCCACCTTGCGGCGGCTTCCTCTACCAGAACGGCGCGCGCAGCAGCGCCCGCTTCGCGGCAGGGCAATTCATAGGCGGCCACCGACGTGCCATCGGCAGTCGCGCTGAAACGGGAACGCTCGGCAAAGTTCTTGGCAAGATAGGCATCGCTTGCATCAGACAATCCGCCTGCCACCGGATCCCACAAAGCCATCCATTTGGTCGCAAGCGGCACATTGGGATACGCGCCCGATATGCCTGCTGGCTCCACCGCGATCTGCCGCCAATCCGCGCCCATTTCCTGCGCAATGATCTGAGGCAGCAATGTCGTCACGCCCTGACCCATTTCGGTCTGCGGCACCGCGATTGTCACCACGCCATCTTCTGCGATTTTCAGCCAGGCATCAAAGACATGTTCGCCATCAGCGGCCATCAGCGGATTGGGATAGCGGCGCGGCACCAGCCACCACGCGACCAGCAATCCGCCGCCCACGGCAGCGCCTGTGACAAGGCCTCGGCGCGATACCTGCATCTTTTACGCTGCCTCCTTGGCAAGCCAATCGGACAGCCTGCCAGCGATGGCATGAAAAGCCGCAGCTTCCTCGCCATCGCCTGCTGCTGGCGGAGTGCCCGCATCGCCGCTGATCCGCACTGCCATAGCGAGCGGAATGCGGCCCCAGAACGGTATCTCCAAGGCTTTTGCAAATGTCTCCACCCCGCCCTGACCAAACGGATCGCTCACTTCGCCGCAATGGGGGCAGGCGTAACCCGCCATATTTTCAACCAGACCGATGATCGCAACATTACCTTGTTCAAACAATTGCCCGGCCCGCGCTGCATCAATCAAAGCGAGATCTTGCGGAGTAGACACCAGCAGCGCCCCATCGGGTTTGTTGTCCGCCATCATCGACAATTGCACATCGCCTGTGCCCGGCGGCAGGTCGATCAACAACAGATCGGTTTCTCCCCATTCCGCATCGACAAGCTGGCCCAGCGCTTTGCCCGCCATCGGTCCGCGCCATGCGAGCGCTTTACCCGGCGCGACCAAATGCCCCATCGATAATACTTTGACCCCATGCGGGCTTTCCAGCGGGATCAGTTTCTTGCTGTCTTCATCGGCGGCCGGTTTGCGATTTTCAGTGGCAAGCAATTTGGGCTGCGAGGGGCCATAGATATCGCCATCAATCACCCCGACATTGTGGCCCATTTTGGCAAGCGCGACGGCCAGATTGGCGGTCAGGGTCGATTTGCCCACTCCGCCTTTACCCGATCCAATCGCGATCACTCGGCGGCGGCGGCGATCAGCGGTCAGCGCGATGTGCACATCTGTGATCTGGGGATCGATATCGGGCACCGATTTCAATGCATCAGCAATCGCACCTTCCAATGCATCACGCTGCGCGCCGTTCAAATCGCCAGCATCCGCCACAACAATGGCGCGCGCGCCTGTCGCTTTTACAGACTGCACCCGCGATGAAATATCCGCTGGCAATGCGGCCAATAATGCGCTTTCCTGAGCCGTCAGTTCAGTCTTTTGGGTCATTCGCGCCCGCCCTTAACACCAAAATCATCCTTGGCCTGTCCTAATTTCAGGCGCCACCCCTGTTTTTTGCAGATTTGCATACCTATAAGAGTTTCATGCAGTTTTTTGACGGTTTGAAAGAGCGCCTTGGCTTGGCTGGAAAAGGTCTTGCCATGGCTGGGAAAAAGAACCCCTGGGGCGGCGGCGGTGATGAACCGTCCGGCGACAATTCGGGCGGCGATGGTTCTGGTGATGATGGCGAGAAAAAGGGCGGCAATGGCCCTCGCAATCCGTGGCTGCCTGGCGGCGGCGGTGAACCGCGCCGCTCTGCCAGCATCGAAGATATCTTCAAAAACAGAGGCCCCGAAGGTCCGCGGCGCGGCGGCCCCGGCGGCCCCAATTTCCGCATGCCGCAACTGCCCGGTGGGCGCAGCTGGGCTCCGCTGATTATCGCCGGCGCATTGGCTGTGTGGATTTTGGGCACAGGCCTGCATCAGGTCGAGGCGAAAGAAAAAGCCGTTGTCAAAACGCTGGGCGCATATTCCAGTACTTTGGATGCGGGCCTGCATTTGACCGCACCTTTCCCCATTCAAACGGTCGATATCGAAGATGTGCAAACCGTGCGCCCGCTGGTTATCCCCGGCACAGGTGAAAGCGCGAAATTAATCCTGACAGGCGATCAGAACCTCGTTGATCTCAGCTATATCGTGCGCTGGAACATCAAAGATTTGCGCGATTTCAATTTTGAACTGGTCGATCCAGTGGAAACTGTGAACGAAGTGGCCGAAGCCGCCATGCGCGCATCGGTCGCCGAAAAAACCCTCAACGAAACATTCACCGGTGAAGGGCGTTCAGAAATCCAGATCAAAGTGCGCGAACGTATGCAAGCCGTGCTTGATGAATACAAAGCGGGCATCAATATTCTGGGTGTCGAAGTGAACAAAGCTGACCCGCCCAGCGAAGTGGTCGATGCGTTCCGCGATGTTTCTGTCGCCGAACAAAACGCCGATGCTGAACGCAACCAGGCGCAAGGTTACGCGCAGCAAACGCTCGCCCGCGCCGAAGGTGAGGCGGAAGCTTTTGACAAAGTCTACGAACAATACCGGCTTGCGCCCGATGTTACTCGCCAGCGTCTGTATTATGAAACCATGGAAAAAGTGCTGGCCGTGACAGACAAAACCATTGTCGAGGCAGAAGGCGTAACGCCCTATCTGCCGCTGCCTGAAATTCGCAAACGGGCCGCAGCTGCGCCGCCCGCGCCAGAGCCAGCGCCAGCGCCCGCCGCGCAATCCCAACAAGGAGGACAGTGATCATGGACAGTTTCTGGACCACATTTCGCGTTCCCCTCGTCATCATCGCGCTGATTGTCGTCGCGCTTTCGATGAGCCTGTTTGTCGTCAACGAAGAAGAACAGGTCGTCATCATTCAGACAGGCCGGCCGGTTGGCACGATCAACATGGCAGGCGATGGCACTGGGCCGGGCATCAAAATCCGCGTTCCGATCATCCAGTCGGTGCGCCGGATTGAAAAACGTGTGCTTGATCTGGAAATGACCGATGAAGAAGTGCTGTCAAACGATCAGCAGCGTCTGCTTGTCAATGCCTATGCCCGCTACCGGATCGTCGATCCCATTCGCATGGTCGAACGCGCTGGCACCACCGAAGGCGTCACGACCGCGCTTGAGCCAATCTTGAACTCAGCCGTGCGTCAGGAACTGGGCCGCCGCACTTTTGCGGCCATGCTGACCGCAGAACGCGGCAATGCTCTGGCCAATGTGCGCGCCAATCTTGATCGTGAGGCGCGCCAATACGGGGCAGAAGTGATCGATGTGCAGATCAAACGGACCGATCTTCCCACCGGACGCCCACTGGAATCGGCGTTTCAACGGATGGAGTCGGACCGGGAACGCGAAGCGCGCACCATTCGCGCAGCCGGATCCCGGGATGCCCGCGTGATCCGCGCTGAGGCGGACGCCGAGGCCGCTCGCATCTATGCCGAAAGCTTTGGTCAGGACGGGAATTTCTACGATTTCTACCGCGCCATGCAAAGCTACGAACAAAGCTTTGCCAAAGGCGAAGGCCGGGGCGAAAGCTCGATCATACTGTCGCCTGAAAATGAATATCTGCGCCAGTTTCGCGGTCGCCGCTGAACGGGCAGGCGCATCTGGCGGATAGCCCCGACCAAGCGTTGACGGGCTCCTGCCAACGCCATGCGCTTGG
Source organism: Erythrobacter sp. JB1-15 (assembly GCF_057365035.1). Lineage (NCBI taxonomy): Bacteria > Pseudomonadati > Pseudomonadota > Alphaproteobacteria > Sphingomonadales > Erythrobacteraceae > Erythrobacter > Erythrobacter sp. JB1-15. The sequence continues at coordinate 1,533,022 of NZ_CP200295.1, read as the reverse complement.
TGAGCGTGTTCAAACGCTGTTCAGCGCAAGGTGGGTCATTATGCCGGGGCAAATGACAGATTAAGCGAGGCGGTTCTAATCGGAGCTGGCTCATAACTTGAGGAATTGAAGGACGTGAAAAACGTGCGGTATGTATACGGTCTCACCAGCGCCCTTTTGGTAGGCGGCGCTGCGGTTTCACTCATGGCAGGTCACCCGGCAGGCGCACAGGTTGCGCAAAACGATGCAGGCGTGATGAACGAAATGGTGCCGCGCGCCGGTGCCCCGTCCAGCTTTGCCGACTTGACCGAACAATTGCAGCCTGCGGTGGTGAATATCGCAACCCGCCAGCGGGTCGAAGTGCAGCGCAACCCATTTGCGGGCACGCCCTTTGCCGAAATGTTCAACCGCCGCCGCGGCGGACAAAATCAGGAACCGCAAACGCGCGAGGCGCAGTCGCTGGGTTCCGGCTTTATCATTTCGGCCGATGGCTTTGTGGTGACCAACAATCACGTTGTCACTCCTAACAACCGCGCGACTTTGGAAGAGATCACGGTGACCATGCCCGATGGCACCGAATACGAGGCTGAATTGGTGGGCGCAGACGCTGCCTCCGATCTGGCGGTGCTCAAGATCAAATCCGAACGGACATTCCCGTTCGTTCGATTTGGCGATTCGGCGCAGACCCGCGTGGGCGAATGGGTGGTTGCCATCGGCAATCCCTTTGGCCTTGGCGGCACTGTCACCAGCGGCATCGTCTCCGCCGTCTATCGCAACACCGGCCAAGGCGGTCCCTATGACCGCTTCATCCAAACAGATGCCAGCATCAATCGCGGCAATTCGGGCGGGCCGTTGTTCGACATGCAGGGCAATGTGATCGGCATCAACAATGCGATTTTCTCGCCATCGGGCGGCAGCGTCGGCATTGGCTTTGCGATCCCCGCTGAGATCGCTGCACCGATTGTTGACCAATTGAAAGAAGGCCTCGAGATTGAACGCGGGTTCCTTGGCGTCAGCCTTGAACCGATGAGCGATGATATGGCCGACTCCCTCGGGCTTGCGCGCAACCGCGGCGAATTGGTGCAATCGGTGCAAGGTGACAGCGCCGCCGAGAAAGCCGGGCTGTCTGCAGGCGATATCGTCACCAAAGTGAACGGCAAGACCGTCACCTCGGAACAGACCGTATCCTTCCTCGTCGCCAATCTTGCGCCTGGCACCAGCGTGCCGATCGAAGTGCTGCGCGATGGGCGCACAGTTGCTCTCACTGCGGTTCTGGGCAAGCGTCCTTCGGAAGCTGAGCTGCGCGCACAGGCGCAAACATTCGATCCCGATTCCGATGAGCCGATGAGCCCGGAGGAATCCGATGGCACCATTGAGGAAAAGCTGGGCCTGCAAGTGCTCACGCTCACTCCGCAAATCCGCAATTCGCTGGGTCTTGATGACGATGTAACAGGGTTGGTGATTGGCGCGGTTGACCCCAATTCGGATGCGGGCCGCAAAGGTCTGCGCCGGGGCGATGTGATCCTTTCTGCCAACTATGAAACGGTTGGCTCCGTCGAAGCGCTCAATGCACAAATCGCAGCGGCTGAAAGCGACAATCGCGATGCCGTGCTGCTGCGGGTGCAGCGCCGCGGCCAGCCGCCGCGTTTTGTGCCTGTGCGTCTGCGCTAGGCATTCCATCAAAACCTGAACCAAGCTTGGCTTAAAACCCCGCTGGCATTGCCGCTCGCTATTGTTGCAGCGGCGGTGCTTGCGGGGTTTGTTGTGCCGGTCTTTGTTGTGCTGGTCTTTGCTGAGATTGCCGCTGCTGTGCGGGCGGCGGCCTTGGAGGCGCAGGAGGCGGGCTGCCTTCTGCCGGCAATGCGCCGCCGGTCGCTTGCTCCAGGAAATCCTCGCTAACGGCTGGCGGCGGTTCGCTGGTGTTGCCGGTGCCGCCATCGCCATCCGGGCCAATCAGCCCTTCGCCGGGATTGCGCCGCCCTTGATCACCCCGCCCCTGCTCGATCAGATTGCCCTGTTCATCGATGAAGTAATAATCATCGGGATCGCCGTAGAGATATTCCTCATCGGGTTCCTGCCGCCACGCAGGCAAGTCCAGTTCGGTGTCGAATTTCTCAATCGCGCGGTCTTTCACGGCATAGCGCATATAGGCAGCAAAGGCGGAGGCGGGCGCGCGCCCGCCTTGCAGCCCGCGAACCGTTTTCGCATCATCGCGGCCCATCCACACCCCTGTTGTAATGCCAGAGGAAAATCCGACAAACCAGCCATCCTTGTTGGATGATGTCGTCCCGGTTTTGCCTGCCACAGGGCGCCCAATCTGCGCCGCTTTGCCGGTTCCCGTCGCCACCGCGGTTTGCAACAGGTCGGTCATCCCCGCGGCGACATAGCTTGGCACCAATTGCGACTGGCGCGGTTTTTCGCGCTCATACAAAGTTTCGCCGCTCGCGGTTACAACCTTGGTGATGCCGTAAGGTTCAACCCCCATCCCCTTGGCAGAAACCGAGGCAAAGGCGCGAGTCATTTCCAGCAAGCGCACTTCCGATGATCCCAGCACCATGGATGGGAAAGTAGACACTTTGCTGGTGATCCCAAACCTGCGCGCCATGGATGCAACCGTGCCAAAGCCCACTTCGTTGCCCAATTGCGCGGCTACGGTGTTGATCGAGAACGCAAAGGATGTGCGCAAAGTCGTCTCACCAATATTGCGCCCGCTGGCATTGCGCGGGCTCCACCCATCAATGGTGACAGGCACATCTTTCACCGTATCGCCGGGCGTGTAACCCGCTTCCAATGCGGCGAGATAGACGAACAATTTCCACGATGATCCCGGCTGGCGCATCGCATCTGTGGCCCGGTTGAAATTGGTTTCGACATAATCGCGCCCGCCCACCAGTGCGAGGATAGCGCCATCGCGGTCCAGACTGACGAGCGCGCCCTGCGCCCCGTCGGGTGTGTTTGCATCAATCGATGCGGTGGCCGCGCGCTGCATGCCCACATCAATCGTGGTCCACACCTCCAGCGGCTCGTTGGTTTCAGGCAGCAGGATATCAAGCTGCGGCAAAGCCCAATCAGTGAAATAGCGCACCGAATTTTGCCCCGCCTGCTGTTTCAGCTGCACCGCATCCACATCAACGCTGGCCTGATCGGCAGTGATATATCCCTGTTCGCGCATCAGGCGCAAAACAACGGCCGCCCGGTCCACCGCTTTTTGCACATCGGCGGTGGGCGAATACTTGCTCGGCGCTTTCACCAGCCCTGCAATGATTGACGCCTCGCCAATGGAAAGCTCATTGGCCGGGTGGCTGAAGAATTTGCGGCTGGCGCTGTCGATCCCGTATGCACCGCCGCCAAAATACACTTTATTGAGATAGAGTTCGAGGATCTGTTCTTTTGAAAATTTCCATTCCAGCGCCATCGCCAGAACCGCCTCGCGCGCTTTACGATCAAAAGTGCGGTTGGAATTGAGGAACAGATTGCGCGCCAATTGCTGGGTGATGGTGGATGTGCCGCCAACCCGTGATCGCTCACCGGTAAAACCTTCGATCACAGCGCCTGTGGTGCGCACCGGATCGACGCCGTAATGATCGAAATAGCGTTTGTCCTCCACCGCGATCATGGCGTTTTTCATATTGGCAGGGATGGTGTCGTAATCGAGCCATTCGCCAAAGCTTGGGCCAAGCTCCACAATCTCGCTGCCATCGCGGGCGCGCACCAGAATGGTCTGGGCATTGGTGGTCGTTTTCAGCTGATAGAAACTGGGAATTTCGCGCGCGGCAAATCCCACAGCGCAGGCCAGAAAGATGACGGCCAAAATGGCAAGCGCAAGGCCCCATACCGTCAGCCGTTTGGTCCAGCGCCACAAGGCCGACGGCTGCGCTGCTATCGCACCGCCATTTGCGCCGCCTTTCCTATTGCCCGGTGCAGGACGCTTGCTGCGGCTATTCTGGGATCTAGATGCCCGCTCGGACGCAGCCCGGCGAGAACCGCGCTTGCCCTTGTTTTGCAGACGATCACCGCGTTTTGACATTGTGTGCCTCTACCCCACGCCAATTACCAAGGCATCCACCAAGGCCATTTAACAATGCCTAGCCAAGTTGTAACAGGGCGTGAATATGGCAAAAGAGTGGCAAGGGCCAAACCGGCGCTCAATCATCCCCATCTGCGACAAATTCAAGCGATGCTGAATTGATGCAATAGCGCAATCCCCCTTGGTCCGGCGGGCCATCGGGAAAGACATGTCCCAAATGACCGCCGCATTTGCCGCAGGTCACCTCGGTGCGGATCATCCCAAAGCTAACATCGCGGTGTTCATCAATCGTGTCTTCATCAGCGGGCTTGGTAAAGGCGGGCCAGCCGCAACCACTGTTATATTTGGCCGCGCTGATAAACAGCCGCGTCCCGCAGCCCGCGCAGACATATTCGCCTTCTTCATAGAACTTGTCGTATTTGCCCGTGAACGCGCGTTCGGTGCCCGCTTCGCGCAGGACGTGGAACTGCTCAGCCGACAGGCGCGCGCGCCATTCTTCTTGGGTTAACTCAAGATTTTCTGACATGCGGTTCTCCTTGCCCACTGATATAAGCAACCCGTTCGCGAACTCAATCGGTGACACATATGGGCAAAGCTAGTCAGTGCTTTTCAAATCAAGGAAGTGCGCCAATCTATGTGTCGGTCGAACCTTGGCCCGAATGCTTCAAATTAATGCCGAAGGAAGAACTCACTCTTCGTTGGCATCCCGATCCCAATCAAGAATTGGCGCGTATTGAGTGGATCAACGACAAAGAACTGATTGTTTGGCCAAATGGCAACATCGACGATATCGAATTCCTGATCGACGGCGAAGAGGCTCGCCACAAAGCGTGGAACTTTGATCCACCGGGTTGACTGGGTTCACCCATCAACCTCAGCGTAATGCGCAGGCGGTTTGATCACATCCATGCGTTCAGTCAGCAGCGGACGGAAGCTGGGGCGGCTTTTGAAAACCGAATACCAGCCGCGCGCGCTGTCGTGGCCTGCCCAATCAATCCCGCCCAGATAATCGGCCACCGAAATTTGCGCAGCAGCGGCAAGGTCCGCCATGCTCATCGTCGATCCTGCAACCCACGGGCGCGTGTCGATCAGCCAGTCGAGATAATCGAGATGTCCATGCGCCATTTTCATCGCTTCGCGCAGGCGCTTGCTATCGGGCGGCTGGCGCAGGATGAGGCGTTTTTTCATCCGTTCCGACAACAATGGCTCTGTCACATCGGCGTAGAAATTTTCATCAAACAAAGCGGTAAGCCGCCGGATTTCCGCGCGCTGATCTGCGGTGCCCATGATCATTGGTGCGCGCGTTTCGGTTTCTTCGAAATATTCGCCAATTGCGCGGCTGTCAGCGATCACGACCTTGCGTTTTTCATCGGTCAAAACCGGTGTGCGGCCTGCCGGATTGAGGTTGAAAAACATGTCAGAACCCGTCCATGGATCTTCGCGCACGAGATCATAGGCGATGCCTTTTTCGCCCATCAACAGCCGGATTTTGCGGCTAAAAGGGCATAAGGGGAATTGATAGAGGAACCACATTATGCAGGTGCTTTTGCCTTATCACGGGGCCAAAATCCACCCGCCAAATCGCGCTCAGGCACCGCTTGATCGGGCCGTGTGCAGCGCGCCTTTGGTTTAGTCAGCAGTGCGCGCCCGCGCAACCGCATCGCCCATCTGTTTCGCCATCGCCTCAAGCGCGGGCAGCATCGCAGCAAAGCCTTCGCTCATCGCGCTCATCGTGTTCATTGCCTGGGGCAAGTTTTCCTCGATATCCTCACTCAGATCATCGGGGTTGCGCATGAGATCGCGAACGCGTGTATCGGCGTCAATATCAGCATCCTCAGGCCCTGCTGCACCATTGCTCGCCTGATCAACCGCCTGGACAAATTGCCCAATTTCCAAGTCCAGCATGGTGTTAACAAGCACGCCTGCCACCGCAGTGATCTGATCCTGAAAATCAGGATCGGCCAGTTTGTCAGATATCTCAGCCAAAGCCTCTTCACCCGATGCGGTCTCGCTCAAAGGGGCTTCGGCTGGCGGGTCTTCAGGCAGGGCAGTGTCCTGCGCCAAGGCGCCCGATGGCACGGCAAGAATAAATGTAGCAGCGGCAACAGCAGGCAAAGCGCGCATGGAAAAACCCCTCAATTGTGACGAATTAAGCGGACCCTAGCCCAAAGCCCATGGCCTGTTTCTGAACGCAGATGTTAAATCCCTGATCCCTCTAACATCACGAGGCACGAGGGCATGATCGCTTCTATCTCGCCTGTGTCCCACAGGTTCTGCGCCTCTGTGCTAACCAAGCGCGCAATGCCTTCCCTGTCCAGCCCGGTTTCATCCATCAACCTCGCGATCGAACGCACGAAAAATTCGCGCCCGCGCGTTTTCAGATCGGGCCAGCGCAAGGCTGCCTCATTGCCATTTTCCTGCCCCTGCGCCACCACCGCAAAAGCGGCTGAACAGCGCAGCAAAGCGCGGCTTTCGGGAGAGAGCTGCGTTTCAGAATCCGCAGGGCTAGCCGCCGGAGATTGCGCCGCCATCAATACGGCCAAAAGAGAATGTATAATCATTGCGCTGTCGCATATAGCCCCATGCATGAACCTCATGCTACCGCGCCGCGTGCGAATCCGTTTTTAACAAGGAGAACAACCGCAATGCTCAATCACATCATGATCGGCAGCAATGATATCGAAAAGTCCAAATCCTTTTACACCGCCGTGCTGGGCGTGCTTGGGGCGGGCGAGCCGATGGCGCATGTCAACGACACCGGCCAGACCCGGTTGTTCTACATCCACGATGGCAGCACCTTTTCGGTAAGCGAGCCGATCAATGGCGAACCTGCTGAACCTTCCAACGGCTCGACCATCGGGTTTGTCTGCAATTCGCCAGAGCAAATCCAGCAATTGCATGATGTCGCTGTCGCCAATGGCGGCACTTCAATCGAAGACCCGCCAGGGAAACGCGAAAGCACGATGGGCCCGATGTATCTGTGCTATTTCACCGATCCCGATGGCCACAAAATTTGCGGCATTCATCGGCCGGGCTGAGAACGAGAAACCAAACAAATCCCGCCCTGAGCAATGTCTCATACGGGCGGGATTTGCACACCAGGAGTACAAAATGAAATCGATTAGAGTTCTTGGGCTGAGCACTGCTGTGCTCGCCTTGGCGGCATGTGGAGGTTCGGAAGCGGACGTCGATCAGATGATCGCAGATATGCAGGCCGAAGAGACCGCCAATGCCCTGTCATTCGATGACGGTTACGACATATGCTTCGATAAAGCGCGCGAAACACTGGGCGATGATGCCATGGTGAGCAAACTGACGACTTTGTTCAGCACAGGTGAGGAAATCGACAGTCTGGAAACGCAACCGCGCGGCATGATGAAGACTTGCGACGTTGAATACCAAGACCCCAATGATCCCAAAAAAATGCTCTCGATACGTTACGACAGCAAAGAGGGCGCCTTTTCCGAGCCGCGGCAGCTCGAAATTACTGTGATCGGCGGCGATCCGGCTGATTTTAACGTGGCAGATTATGTCGTGCGGTTTGGTGATGTGAACACCGATGCATTGGATGCCTTTATGAAAAGTCAGGAAGGCGACCTCGGCACTGCATATGGCGATTATGCCTGGAGCAGCATAAATCTTGAAGGCCCCGGAATGATGGACCGCGATCATAAGCTTAGCGTAAGTGTGAAAGGCCGGCTTGCCTCAAATGATGTGAAAGACACTGGCACCGCACGGCTAAAACTGGACGGCAAAACGGTCATCAAAAACGCGCTTTTGCCATGATGTGAGTAGGGGCAGGGCCTCTAGCTTTTCAATTCAAACACAGCGAGTTCAGCGCGCCAATTGGCCCCAAACGGACCAATTGGCGCGTCATTTGCAAAATTCCATGCGCGCGTGATTTGCGCGCCCTTTTCCTGCGCAAGTTCCTTGAAGTCACAGATTGTGACGTGGTGAATATTCTCAGTCGCATACCAACTGACAGGCAGAGCTCGTGTAATCGGCATGCGTCCCCCAAACATTAACGCTGTTCGGGTGCGCCAATGTGCGAAATTTGGGAAGCTGACAAAAACAGTCCGGCCGATCCGCAACATCTCTTCAAGCAAGATATCGGGGCGCTGTGATGTCTGCAGCGTAATTCCCAAAACGGCGTAATCAAACGCGCCATCAGGGTAATTGGCAAGGTCGCGGTCCGCATCCCCTTGCACCACGGAAAGCCCTCGCGCAACGCAGCGTTCCACCTTGGCAGGATCCAATTCCATGCCGCGCGCATCCACCCCTTTGATGCTTGCCAATTCTGCCATAAGCGCTCCGTCACCGCAGCCAATATCAAGCAGGCGCGTATTGGGTTCGACCTGTGCTGCGATAACAGCCAAATCGGGGCGCAATGTGTAATCGGGTGCAGATGCGCTCATTCGACAAACCCCTGCACCACGCGGTACAGCTGGTCGTGCTCCAACAGGAAGCTGTCATGGCCTGCATTGGCGCTCAATTCGACAAAGCTGACCTTTGCGCCCGCTGCATTCAGCGCATGCACGATATGGCGGCTTTCGGCAGTGGGATAGAGCCAGTCTGTGTCAAAGCTGATGAGGCAAAAACGCGCGCCCTTGCCCATACGGTGCGCAGCAAAAGCGTCCGCCAAACGCCCGCCATGCTCCTCGGCTAGATCGAAATAATCCATCGCGCGCGTGATGTAGAGATAGCTGTTGGCATCAAACCGCTGCGTAAAGCCGCTTCCCTGATAGCGCAGATAGCTTTCGACCTGAAAATCCGCTTCGAACCCAAAGCTTTTCTCATCACGATCCTGCAGGCGGCGGCCGAATTTTTCGGTCAGTCCGTCTTCCGAAAGGTAAGTGATGTGCGCGGCCATGCGCGCCACGGCGAGGCCATTATCGGGTTTGGCATCCCCGCCATAATAAGCGCCGCCCGCCCATGCAGGATCGGCCATAATGGCTTGGCGGCCCAATTCGTGAAAAGCGATATTCTGCGCCGAATGGCGAGCCGTTGATGCAATCACCAAAACACGCTCTGCCCGATCCGGCCAATTGGCAGCAAGGCTTAACGCCTGCATTCCGCCCATGGAGCCGCCGACCACTGCGTGCAGCCGTTCAATTCCCAAGCCATCAAGCAAAGCCATAGTCCCGCGCACCATATCCCGGATGGTTATGACGGGGAAATCCATGGCGTAAGGTGCGCCATCTGGGTCCGCGCTCGCAGGCCCGGTGGAGCCCATGCAAGACCCGATGACATTGGCGCAAATGACAAAATGGCGATCTGTATCAATTGGCTTGCCCGGCCCGACCATCCGCAACCACCAGCCCGGCTTTCCCGTCACGGGATGGTCGCTCGCGACATATTGATCGCCGGTCAGTGCATGGCAGATCAGAACGGCGTTGGATTTATCCGGCGCAAGCGTTCCATATGTCTCATACGCGATTTGCGCGCCATCGAGCTCCTGCCCGCAATCAAGCGGTAGAGCGGCAGGCAGCGCGTAGCATTTCGAGGCGGAAGCGGCAGTCATCAGGGCACGCGGATTGGGCCACGGCAGCGCGGCTGTCAATTGCGCTGTTTTTTAGTGGCAAGAGCGGTTATGCGCGCAACAACTATGCCGACGCAACCTGAACTCAAGCCATGGATCAACGCGATCCGTCCCTATGTCCCCGGCAAATCCAAGGGCGATGATGGGCGCGCGCTGATCAAGCTTTCGGCCAATGAGAACCCGCTTGGGTGCAGCCCGGCGGCTTTGCAGGCGCTGAGCGAGCCGGGTCAGCCCGAGCTTTATCCCGATCCGGGCGCGCAGGCTCTCACGCACAAGCTGGGCCAATTGCACGGCATTGATCCTGCGCGCATCGTTTGCGGCACAGGCTCTGGTGAGCTGCTCCATTGCGCAGTGCAAGCCTTTGCAGGGCCCGGTGATGAGGTGGTGTTTTCCGCTTTCTCCTTTTCGCTCTACCCGCTGATTGCGCGCAAAGTGGGGGCCGTGCCGGTGTTTGCGCCCGATGATGATTTCACAGCATCAGTCGATGGAATTCTGGCAAGCATCACAGACAAGACCAAAGTGGTGCTGCTCGACAATCCGAACAATCCCGGCGGGACTGCAATTGGCCGCGATGAAGTGCGCCGCCTGCATCAAGGTTTGCCCGGTCACGTGCTGCTGGTGCTCGATCAGGCCTATGCTGAATATGTCGAGGATGATCTGTCCGATGACGGCCTGGGCCTTGCCGCATCGGCGAACAATGTGCTGGTGACGCGCACTTTTTCCAAAGCTTACGGGCTGGCCGGCTTGCGGATCGGCTGGGCAACGGGCGCGCCCGGTCTGATTGGTGCGCTCAACCGGCTGCGCGGGGCATTCAATGTGTCCGCTCAGGGGCAAATGGCAGCAATGGCTGCTCTGGGCGATCAGGCATTCATGGCCCGCTCGCGCGATGTGAATGCAAAGGGACGCGCGCAGCTGGCACGTGGGATAGAGGCGCTGGGCAATCACGGCCTTCGCGCCATCCCCAGCCAGGCGAACTTTATCCTCGTCCTGTTCGAAGGCGATGTAAAAGCCGAAACCGCTCTCGCCGCTTTGGACAAAGCCGGTTACGCCGTGCGCCATTTGCCGGGCCAGGGATTGCCCCATGCCTTGCGCATCACTATCGGCAAACCTGATGATATGGACCGCGTGATCGCCGCTTTGCGCACGCTATGCGGAGAGGCCGCATGACAATTCAGCGCGTTGCAATCATTGGGCTGGGTCTGCTGGGCGGATCGATTGGCCTTGCAGTTAAATCGCGCGCAGGCGGGATTGTGACGACCGGTTTTGACCAAAACCCGGATGTCCGGGAAAAAGCGCGCACTTTGGGCCTGACGAACGCGGTCGCCGACACCATCGAGGATGCGGTGCATGATGCGGACCTCGTGATCTTGTGCGTGCCCATGGGCGCGATGGAAAGCGCCGCGATTGCCATGGCGGATGCGGTGCGCGCTGATGCAATTATCAGCGATGTCGGGTCATCCAAAACGGGGCTGGCGCAAAAATTGTCCGCAGCTTTGCCCGGCCGGCACATCATCCCCGCGCATCCCGTTGCAGGGACCGAGCAATCAGGACCAGAGGCAGGCTTTGCCTCGCTGTTCACCAATCGCTGGTGCATCCTGACCCCGCCAACCGGCGCGGATGAGGATGCTGTAAAAGCGCTGTCGGCATTCTGGAGCCAGCTGGGCGCGCGCATTGAAATTATGGATGCGGAGCATCACGATCTGGTGCTGGCTGTCACCAGCCATATCCCGCACCTTATCGCCTTTACGATTGTCGGCACGGCAAGCGATCTGGAAGAAGTCACGGCTTCTGAAGTTATCAAATATTCAGCCGGCGGCTTTCGCGATTTCACCCGGATTGCGGCATCGGACCCTGTCATGTGGCGCGATGTGTTCTTGTCGAACAAAACCGCGGTGCTCGAAATGCTGGGCCGTTTCAGCGAAGATCTCACCGCTTTGCAGCGCGCTATCCGATCAGGAGACGGAGACACTTTGCATGATCTATTCAGCCGCACGCGCGCGATCCGGCGGCAAGTGATTGAGCAGGGCCAAGATGATCACCGGCCCGATTTCGGGCGCGAGGATCATGTGTGACCGCATAAACGCCGCCGCCAAGACCAGACCCTTTAATTGCAGGCATTAATCGCGCGGCGCACCCGTTCTTCAATCTCGCCGCGGGCAAGCCCTGCGGGGATCGTCTCGCCCACGCGGTAAGTGATCGTGCCGCGCTGTTTGATAAAGCCATGGTAAAGCGGCCCGCTATCCACTGCGACCGGCACGACAGGCAAGGCAAGCAGCTTGTAAAGACCCGCAAATCCGGATTGCAGCGGCGGATTATCGCCGTGATCGACGCGGGTTCCTTCGGGGAAAATCACCAGCGGCCGGTCTTCGCCCACGCGCAATTTGGCCGTTGCGATCATTTCTCGCAGCGCCTTTGCCCCCTTGTCACGCGCAACAGGGATCAGACCGTACACTTTTGCCGAATACCCCCATCCGGGGATCAAAAACAGCTCTCGCTTGGCGAAGACAGCGGGGAAATTGAACAGGAACGGCATGTCAATCGCTTCAAAAAAGCTCTCATGCTTGACCGCGATCAGATACGCGCCTTCGGGAACTTTGCCATCAACCACGATTGCGATGCCCAGCACATGGATGACGCACCAGCGGTGCCAGCGTCCCCACAGATTGACCACCCCCGCAACGGCATCGCGCCCCATCAAACTGGCGGCAACCGATGCGATCACAAGCAGCGCGCTGAACCCGTAGAAAAGGGGGTAAAACAAAAGGCTTCGCACTATTGCCACGCTCTGATCTTACAGATTGACAAGGCTGGCCGCCGAACTGGCAATCAGCTTGTTGTATTCAAGGAACAGTGTCGCAAGGCTGGGCTGCGATGCCACTGCATCGCGCACCACCGTGATGCCAGCGGGCAATTGCCGGTCAAGCTCACCTGCCGCGCGGCGCATATGCCAATCGGTTGTCACAAGGCGCAGCGACGCGATGTCGTTGGCTTCGACCCACTGCGCGGTTTCAGAGGCATTGGTGCGGGTGTCGATAGCGGAAAACCCAAGCGTAACGCAGCATTGCATGCGCACGTCATCCACTTCGAATTCGGCAGCAAATTCGCCTGGTTTCACATCGCGGTCCACTCCGCTTACCAGCATTTGCGGGGCAAGGCCCATGTCCATCACCGCCAAACCCTGCGCGATGCGGCCCGCGCCGCCTGTTGGGACAATCACCGCATCGGTTTTCTGCGCGCCGCCGGGGCCGGGCAATGTGATGGTGAACCACAAGAACCCCAGCGCCCACACCAGAAATACAGCTGATAAAATCCGTCGTAACATTACTGGGCGCTCACAACATGGATCGCAGCGCAAATGCAATGGTGATCCGGCCAGTGACAAAAGCAAGCGCAACCCCTGCAACAGGGATCAGGATTAACGCCAGCCAATCGGCAAGGCCCAATCCGCCTCCGCTCACCATGCCGCTGTCAAGCGCGCTGAATTGCTGGCCCAGCAGCCAAACCGCCGCCGCCCCCAGCACCAATCCAACCACCCCGCCAAAAGCCGCATCGCGCATGGCCGCGCGCTGAAACACGCGCGTGATCTGCGCATCGGTGCCGCCAAGCAGATGGATGATCTCAACGGTATCCTTATGCGCGCTGAACGCACTGCGCGCAGCCAGCCACACTGCCGCCGCGGTGGCCAACGCGATCAGCACAATCAGCCCCAGCGCCAGATATTGCAGCGCCGACAAAGCATCGTAAACGGGCGCAAGCCAGTCCGATTGCGCATCGACGCGCGCCTGCGGCACAACAGCCGTCAAAGCGCCTTGCAACCGGGCAATTTCTTCAGGCGAGGCCGCGCGCGACAATTCCACATCGATCAATGCCGGGATCGGGATATCCTCGCTCGCCGCGCCCGCGCCCAGCCATGGTTCGAGCAATTGGGTGAGCTCTTCATCCGGTACAACGCGCAAGGATCGCACCAGATTGTCGCTTTCCAGCACCCCAACCGCGCCTGCCACACGTTCACTGCGCAGTTCTGGATTGGGCTCAAGGATCTGGATGGTCGCCGCATTGGAGATATCGGCGCGCGCGGTCTCTGCCAGATTGCGCAGCGCCAGCCCGCCCGCTGCCGCGATCACAACCAGCGCAATCAGGATGGCGATCACCCACGGGATTGGACCGCCGAACCGCGCCTTGGGCAGCAGATCGCTTGCGCCTGCGCCCGCCCGTTTGGGCTTGGGCACTTTCCCACTGGCGGGCAGCGCATCGGGAATGGGAACGTCAGGGATTGCCGTATCAGGCACGCGCGCTTGGGCCATCTTTTACCCCCGCCCCCGCTGCGTGCTGGATGCGCCGCCCGGCTTTGGCGGATAACGCAGCGCGCCAGTGGGATCGGACAGCCGCCCTTTATTCAGCCGCATAATCAGCGATTCCGGAACTTTCTTGAGCAAATGCACATCGTGCGTCGCCACCACCACAGTTGTGCCCACACGATTGTTGAGCGCTTCGAACAAGCGCAGCAGTTTCAGCGCCATTTCCGGATCGACATTGCCTGTCGGCTCATCCGCGATCAGCATGCGCGGGCGCGCAATAACCGCGCGCGCAATGGCAACGCGCTGCTGTTCTCCGCCCGACAATGTCTCCGGCTTGGCCTGCGCCCGGTGCGACAGGCCGACCCATTCGAGCATATCGGAGACCGCTTTGAACACTTTACCTTCATCCGTGCCAGACAAACGCAGCGGCAAAGCGACATTGTCGAAAGCAGACAGATGCTCAATCAGGCGAAATTCCTGAAAGACAACGCCCAGCCTGCGGCGATATTCAGGAAGGCTGGGGGCAGGCAGCGTTATCATGTCCTTGCCGAACAAGCTGATCGAGCCGCGCGATGGTTTTTGCGCCAGGTAAAGCAGTTTCAAAAGGCTGGTTTTGCCAGCCCCGCTTGCCCCTGTCAGAAAGTAGAAACTGCCCGGAAACAGCGTAAAACTAAGATCGCTCAACACCTCAGGATCGGCGCCGTAACGCAGCCCGACATTGTCAAATTTCACAATTTCGGACGCGCGTTCGGTCATAGGCAACGTCCTATCAGCGCGGTGCGAATGGGGAAAGCCCCACGCGCTGCTCTGCCTGCATTACAGAACGATAATTGCGCCCTTTGTGGAAAAAACCCCCGAATTGTTCATGTAAGCGGCGCCAGCCCTTGTGCCTTTGAGTGTCAGGCGTATTGCAAGTGTAACCATGATTATATCCTGTCCTGCCTGCGCCACGCGCTATGTTGTGCCGGACGCTGCGATTGGCGGCGATGGCCGGACTGTGCGCTGTGCAAAATGCAAGCACAGCTGGCATCAGGATGCAGCCCCGCTCCCCCCGCGCGAAGAAACTACCAGCGCTGATGAGCCGTCCAGACCAGCGCCGCAGTCTGCGCCGCAGCGCGCAGCCGAAGAGACGGCGAGCGATGCCGGCCCCTCGGTCAATCACTGGCGGACATCTGATGCGCCCGGCGATGCGCCTGCGCCCGCCGATGCGCCCGACGGCGAAACCCAGCCCGCCTATGCGCAGCGCAGCACAGAGGCGCAAAGTTCCTCTGTTGCCGCGCGCGCGTTCCGCAACAGCATGGCGCGCCGCGACCCTGTGCAAGATGCAGAGGCCGATGCGCCCGCAAGCGACACCAAATCGCCCATGTTTGGCGGCGTCTTTCAGCGCGGCCGCGATACCTCTGATGAAGATACTAGCACGCAGGAGGCGGTAAGCGAAACCGACGCCTTCGCTGACGATGAGCCTTTCACAGACGCACCCGATAGCGATGACGTGCCCGATTTCGATGCCGAACCGGACTTTGTCTCTGACAGCGATCCGCTCGCCGATCACAGCTTCGATGAAGAAGACTATTCGTCAAATCCCGAAGAGGATTACGAAGACGGCATCTCGCAATTCGAATACAGCCCGCCATTCATTGCGCGGCGCAATCCGCTCAAAATGTGGACTGCGGCCGCTATTGCCTTTGCCGTTTTGGCCAGCGCCACCGTGCTTGCGGTCAGCTATTATGGTTTGCCCGATTGGTTCCCGGTTAATCAGCCCACCTTTGGCGTGAACAAGCCGGAATTGGTGCTCGATTTCCCGCGTGAACAGCAACGCACCGAAACCCTGCCAACAGGCGAAGAGATTTTCCGTGTGCGCGGGACGATCTCAAACACCGGAGCAGAAGCGATCGCCGTGCCGAGCATGCTGGTCGTTTTCCTTGATGAGCGCGGCCGCGAAGTTGGCAAATGGCCAGTTGCCCCTGCGAAAAGTGAGCTGGCGCCGGGCGAAAGCCTGAATGTCACAGAAGCCATTTCCGACATACCGGCAGCCGCGCGCGAAGCTGAATTGGGCTGGGCCCCGAACTGACCCAATCGCGAGGGCGGTTGCCATTTACCCCCAGTCTCTTGGGCAAGTCTCTGGCGCAAAGCGCGCGCTTATCTCGCAAAAGCCTTGCGCGCTATCAGACAGGTTGCTAGTGGCGCGCTCCTACCGAGGGGCAGCGTTGGTTTGCTCCGGTCTTACACGTGCGGTCGTGGCGGAACTGGTAGACGCGCAACGTTGAGGTCGTTGTGGGCTAACGCCCGTGGAAGTTCGAGTCTTCTCGACCGCACCATCACTTGTATTCAAATACCTGATATGCAGGTTTTTTTTGTTTTTTGAGGGAGTGTGGGCTCTCAAATTCCCCGCCAGCAAACTTTTTGATCTTAATCAAAAAGGGGCTGCTTACGCCGCGGCGATTGAGCGAAATCCGCTTTTGAAAAACAGCAGAGGTTGGCTTTCATCGCTGGCCTCTTTCCCCCGCTATCGCCATCAAGATAGAGCCCCGTCACTTCGCCTAGGATCATTGTGTGATCGCCTGCGGGATAGGTCTGGTAGGGACGGCATTCCAAATGGCCCAGCGCCCCACTAATATGCGGCAGACCGCTGTTGCCGATCACGAAATCGGCCGGGTCCGCAACTTTGTCCCGCGCGGCATAGCGCAGCGCAATCGCCTGTTGGTGCTGCGCCAGAATGCTGATCGAAAACGCGCGTTTGCCTGTCCAGATATCAAATTGACTGGACGAATTGTGAAGGCTCCAGCACACCAGCATCGGATCAAGCGAGACCGACACGAACGAATTGACCGTGATCCCCACCGGGCTTGCTTTCAGGCCGGCATCCGCATCATCGCCAATCGCCGCCACCACGCACACGCCAGTGGCAAATTGGCTCATCAGCGCGCGAAACGCACCCTCATCAACCGGCAGAACCGTTTCGTGTGAGGGATGATCGGGCAAACAAAATTCTCCGAGGATAAACGCAAAAACCAAGAGGCTTGCCAGCGCGTTTCCCGATACGCACGGGAATGTCAATCAATCCGGTCCTCCTGCCGTCTTCCCCGCGCCTGCCCCCCGGTCCAGATCCCCAATCAATCCTGCACGCACCGCCCCATTTGCAATTGCGCGAATTTCGGGCACCGATGCACTCTTTGCACGTTCATTCTCGTAACATCGCCAAAACTGGCCAAAGGATAGGCACAATCATGATCAACCGGGTGGGCGCCGCGCTTAAAGATTTCCTCAAACAGGAAAGCGCAGGGGGCATTGTTCTGATCATTTCGGCGCTGCTCGCGCTGATCATCGCCAACAGCCCGCTTGCGCCCCTTTATTTCGGCACGCTTGAGACCAAACTGAATGTCTCTTTCGGAAATTTCGAAATCAATAAGGGACTGATTTTGTGGATCAATGATGGCCTTATGGCGATCTTTTTCTTCCTTATTGGGCTGGAAGTGAAACGCGAGATTATCGAGGGGCAATTGTCCACGCTGGATAAGGCATCGCTCCCGCTTGCCGCTGCGATTGGCGGCATGGCCATCCCTGCGCTGATCTTTGTCGCCTTCAATCTCAATTCGCCCGACACGATCAGCGGCTGGGCCATTCCGGCAGCGACCGACATCGCCTTTGCGCTCGGCATCCTGTCGCTGCTTGGCCCGCGCGTGCCGGTGGCTTTGAAAGCCTTACTGCTCGCGATTGCGGTGATTGACGATATCGGCGCGATCACCGTGATTGCGCTGTTTTATTCGGGCGAGATCAAGGTTGATATGCTGATCGGCGGCGGCATCATGCTGGCGCTGCTTTTTGCAGTGGGCCGCGCGCGCATCGCGTCGTCCATCCCCTATGTCGTGCTGACGGTTATCATGTGGGTGTTTGTGCTGAAATCGGGCGTTCACGCGACTTTGGCCGGAGTGACAGCGGCGATGATGGTGCCGATGGCGGCCAAGGATGGCACGCGCCTGCTTGAACATATGGAACACGGCCTGCACAGCTGGGTCGCGTTCTTGATTATCCCGATTTTCGGATTTGCCAATGCGGGCGTGACACTGATCGGATTGTCGCCTGCTGACCTGCTGCAACCTCTGCCGTTGGGCATTGCTTTGGGGCTGCTTATCGGCAAGCAGATCGGGATATTTGGATTTGCCTTTGTCGCGGTGAAATTGGGGCTGGCGACGCTTCCCGAAAAGGTCACCTGGCGCAAACTGCACGCGCTGTCGCTGCTCGCGGCGATTGGTTTCACGATGAGCCTGTTTATCGGCAATCTCGCCTTTACCGATCAGGCGCAGATTGATGCGGTGAAAGTGGGCGTGCTGGCCGGGTCGTTGGTCGCGGCTTTTGCCGGGTTCTTCCTGTTAAAATCGGCTCTGCCACTCGAAGAAGCGGACACGGCGCAAGGCGATGCACATGCCAGTTAGGTCCGCGCCTGTTCAGCGCACGGCGGATGTGAACGGCATCAATCTGTGCTTTTTCGATTGGGCCCCTGATGAGTCAGCACAAGACGAACGGGCGGGCCATTCAGCCGCTCTGCCGACCTTGTTGTTCGCCCATGCCACCGGGTTTCACGCGCGCTGTTATGACGCGATTATAAAGCATTTCCCCCATCACCGCGTGATTGGGGTCGATCAGCGCGGGCATGGCCGCAGCACGGGCGATCCGATCACCGATTGGCGCGTGTTGATTGATGATATGAAAGCGCTCGCCGTGCATCTGGATCTGGCAGGCGCGGTTGCCGTGGGCCATTCCATGGGCGCGCATGTGCTGCTGAATACAGCCAGCGAATTGCCGGCTGCCTTTAGCCAATTGGTGCTGTTTGATCCGGTGATCCTGGAACCGGAATATTACGAGGCGCCAGAAACCATCTTCACCCCTGACAACCCGCATCCCACAGCCAAGCGCAAGCGTGATTTCGCCTCAGCCGAGGCGATGATTGAGCGGTTCAAAACCCGCGATCCCTATGCGATTTTTTCGCCTCGTGTGTTTGAGGATTATTGCCGCCACGGCCTGCTGCCGGCAGCGGTCGGCGATGGGTTTGAGCTCGCCTGCGCGCCCGAAATGGAAGCCAGCATTTACGCCTCCAGCCGGAGCAATACCGGTATATTTGATGCGGCCCGGTCCTGCAACACGCCGGCGCTGATCGTGCGGGCGAAACGCACCAATTTGATGGATTTCAAAAGCTCGCCCACATGGCCGGGGCTGGCAGACATTATGCCAAAAGGCACGGATCTTGATCGGTCAGACAGAACGCATTTTCATGCTTTCGAAGACCCGGCCGATGCCGCCGCGATCATCGCGCGGGCAATCGGCGCAGGGTAAGGCCAGCATTTGATACTTAGGCGGCAGCTTTCGCCGCTTCGAGCAAATCCTGATAATCGCGCCGCGCGATGTTTAATTCGCTGAAACGCGGATTTACCAGATTGCTGCGAATGGTTTTTTCAAGCCCGCCATAAAATTGCAGCAGCGCATCGCGCAAAGGATTGTCCGGCGCGACCGTGCGCATCAACCACAAGGCAATGCTGTGCGCGCGCACCAGCGCATCGCGCGGCACCGCATCGGGGTTTTGCGACAGCCGGACCAGCGCCTGACCCAGCGCAGAGATCGCCTCTTCAAGGCAGATGCGCGTCAGATCGCTGCCACCGGACGCCTCAATCCGGGCATCCAGATCAACCTTGCGATAAACCGCGGCGGGATTGGTTGAAAAGCTTTGCATAGGGGGATCGCGGCGGGTTTAATTGTTGTTCGACAGGTCAAATTGCTGCTGCAAAAAGCTGAGCGTGGATTGCGAACTGGCAATTCGGCTTTCCGCGCCAACCAGATCGCGCACCAGCCTTTCGCGCAGGCGGTTTTGTTGGTCGGCAATGCGTTCCAGGCGTTCATCATTGCGCTCAATCAGGTTTTCATACCGCTCCACCGAACCGCCCAGCGAACCAGGATCGGTCGTCGTGGTGTTGTCGCGCGCCAGATTGTCGATAGTGGCGAATACGCCGAAAACGCTGGTGGTGAACATGGCTGCGGTGGCATCGGGATTGGCGCTTAGCGTTTCATTCAGCCGCTCTGCATCCAACACAAATGTGCCATCAGCCGTGCGCGAAACGCCCAGATCGGCAAAAGTGCGCGGTTCATCATCTTCGGCATTGGGCATGATCACTTCATTGGTGAGCCGCCCCAGATCGCCCTTAAGCGCGCGCGCGCCCGGATCATTGCCCAGCGCGCCACCCAGTGCATTGCCATCTTCGTTGACGATGCCCGCCACATCATTCAGCGCCGCGACCAGATCGGCCATGACAGCGGAAATCGCGCCTGTATTGCTGGCAAAGCTGATCGTGGTGGGTGCGCCCGGATTGGTGCCGGTCAGCTCCAGCGTCATCCCTTCGGGAAGGCCGGTGACAGTGTTGCTGGTGCTGCGAATTTCGACCGTATCCAGCTCAAACACTGCATCTTGCGCGGTTTGGCGCAATTGGCCGGCATCGCTGCCCGGATCCCACGACAAATAAGTCAGATCACCGGGCCCCCCGCCCAGCGGCAGGATGGAATTGTTGGTCCCTTCAAGAGTGAAGCCGTTTACATCGCCGTCCTGCCCCTTGATCACCAATTGCGCGCCATCGGTGCCTTGCGCCACATAGGCCGTCAGCGCGCCATCGCTGGCGGTGGTGATTTTGGCAGCGAGAGTTTCCACCGTATCAGCCGCATCGACCGTGATATCGAGCGCGGTCTGGTTCGTA
Organism: Erythrobacter sp. JB1-15; assembly: GCF_057365035.1. Classification (NCBI taxonomy): domain Bacteria; kingdom Pseudomonadati; phylum Pseudomonadota; class Alphaproteobacteria; order Sphingomonadales; family Erythrobacteraceae; genus Erythrobacter; species Erythrobacter sp. JB1-15. The sequence continues at coordinate 1,512,442 of NZ_CP200295.1, read as the reverse complement.
TCTTCGGTAAAGCCGCCGCCTGCGACCGTGCCGAACCTGATGGTCAGCGTGCCTTCGCCCACCAGATCGCTCGCATCGGCAAAAGCGGGGGACACCAATGTCTGGCTTTGCGCCAATTGGCTAACCTCGAGCGAATATGTGCCCGTTGGCGTGGAACCTGTCGGAGTGGAAACGCTGGCAACGCTTGGGTCAGCAACCGTGCCTTCGGGCGACAGATCACCGGTGCGGATACGGTCACCCAATGCCGAAGACAGCTCTGTGAGGACATTGCGCAGGTTCGCCGCTGCCGAAATGCGCGCGGTCAGCGTTTCGTTGCGCGATGTGAGATTCTGGCGCTGGGCGGCAAACGTGGCCTCGGAAATGTCATTGGCCAATTGCACAAAATTGACGCCGCTGCCTGCGCCAAGCGCGGAAATGATTGATGAGCCGGGATTGTCCATGGTGGATAGAACGGTCCTTTTGAAGCAGGTTTAAGCCGGAATTTCGCGTTTGCCATCGCCGTCAAAGCGCAAGTCTTCGGGCACTTCGATTGTGGGCAGCGCCGGCTTTCCCCCGCGCTTCAGCGACAGTACAAAGGCAACCAGCGACGCGATGGCGACATACAAATCTTCGCGCACCATCTGATTGGCCTGTGTGGTGAAATAAATCGCGCGCGCCAGGCTTGGATATTCGAGCACGGGCAAGCCATCTTCGGCCGCAATTTCGCGCATGGCGAGCGCGGTTTCCCCGCGCCCTTTGACCAGCACGACAGGGGCCGGTGCAAGATCGGGATCATAAGTTAGCGCAACTGCGAAATGCAGCGGGTTCACCACCACAAACTGCGCTTCTTTCATCGCCCCTGCCACGCCGCCGCGCGCCATATCGCGCTGACGCTGGCGGCGCGCGCCTTTCATTTCGGGCGAGCCTTCGGATTGCTTGGTTTCATCGCGCATATCCTGATGGCTCATCTTGAGCTTTTTGTTGCGCTGGAATTGCTGGAGCGGAAAATCGACCATCGCGATGATGATAAGGCCCAGCACCAGCAGCCCCACCAGCGAGGATAAAGCCTCCAGCGCATAAGCGATCTGCACATCCAAACTGCCGCGCCCCAGTCCCAGCAGCAATGTAAGATTGTCCGCCGCCCACCACGCGGCAAGCGATGCCATCAGGACCAGTTTCAAAACGCTTTTGAACAGTTCCACCAGCCCCTGAATGCCGAAAATCCGCTTCATCCCGGCCAGCGGGCTGACGCGCGTCGCTTTCATCTCCAGGTTTTTGAGCACAAATCGCCCTTCGCCCCCTAGCAACAATTGCGCCGCCAGCGTCATTGCCATCACGCACACGCCAATCACCAGAATGGGGGGAAGCAATTGCGCGCCCGCCAGTTTAAACAAGCGCCCCGGCTCCAACGCTTCCAAAGTCCGGTGGTCAAACCGGAAACTGGCATTGGCGACCGTATCCAGCCCGGAAAACAGCCACCCGCCCACTTGCGACAGCACGAACACGCCTGTTGCCACGGCGGCTGCACTGGCGACTTCGCGCGAACGAAGGACATTGCCCTTTTGCGCCGCATCGCGTTTCTTTTTGTCTGTGGGTTCTAGGGTCTTTTCGCCTGCGGTTTCCTCGCTCATGACTGCGCCCCGCCGGCAGGCGCAATCACCAGCTCTGCCTGTTGCAGTGCGACAAACAAAGCGGCTGTAAATTGCTCAATCAGGATCGGCATTGCCAGTATCAGCGCGGCAATCCCGGCAAACACCCCCGCAGGCAGGCCCAGCGCAAACAGGTTAAGCGCCGGTGCAGAGCGCGAAATCATCCCTGTCACCATTTGCACCACCAGTAAAACCAGCACCACGGGAAAGCCAATCGCGGCGGCGAGCGCAAATCCATAACCCATAAACTCCGCCAAAGCGCGCGCACGCACTTCGCCAAAAGCAAAAGAGCCCACAGGCAGAATGCGGTAGCTTTCGATCAGCAATTCAAACCACAGCAAATGCCCGCCAATGGCAAAGAACAACAACGTCATCACCAGCGAAAAATACGTGCCAAGCGCGCCCGATTGCGCGCCGCTGGCCGGATCAATGCTGGTCGCAATCGCAAGGCCCATCGTGCCTGCGATCTGTTCTGCCGCGATCAGAGGCACGGCAAAGGCCACTTGCAAGACAAAGCCCATGGCCACCCCGATCAACACTTCCTGAACCACGGCCAAAATGGCGGCAAAGCTCATCATATCGGGCAGCGGGGGCAGCGGCATCCACACGGCCACAAACACGCCAAAAGCAATGCCCAACATGGCGCGCGCCTGCACGGGCACGGTCAATCCGCCAATCATGGGCGCAGCCAATATCGCCACCGAACAGCGCACCGATAAAAGCAGCAATTGCCACAATTGCGCATCCAGATTGGCAAAGCCGAAATCAAGCGTGTTCATCGCGCGCGCACCAGATTGGCCTGGCCCGGCCCGGTCAGGCCGAAACCTGCGCGATATGTGCGAAAATCTCGATCAGAAAATCGCCCAGCAAACCGATCATCGTGCCGCCCAGCACTACGAAAACCAGCGCGACAATCATCAATTTGGGCACGAATGTCAGCGTCTGTTCGTTGACCGATGTCGCTGCCTGAATAATCCCGACGAGCAGCCCGACAGTCAGCGCGGCGATCAAAACGGGGCCAGCAATCAACGCGACCGTCCACAAGGTCTGATCCGCCAGCGCGAGCAATTGGACATCATCCTGCATGGCTGCGTGCTCCTTTAAGCAAAGCTCATCGCCAGACTGCCCATCAACAGCACCCAGCCATCAACCAGCACAAACAGCAAAAGCTTGAACGGCAGTGACACAATCGTGGGTGATAGCATCATCATGCCAAGGCTCATCAGCACGCTGGCCACCACCAGATCGATCACCAGAAACGGCAGAAACAGCATGAAGCCGATCTGGAAAGCGGTTTCCAATTCGGAGGTGACGAAAGCGGGCAGCAGGATCGAAAATGGAATGTCCGATGGGTTTTCAAACAGTCCGCCGCCCGCCAGATCGGTGAACATGACAAGGTTCGCCTCGCGCGTTTGGCGCAGCATGAAAGCGTGGAACGCCTCGCCCGCGCTCGCAATGGCAGCATCAGCATCCAGAGTGCCCGCCGCATAAGGTTCAATCGCGGTGGCGTTCACGACATCAATCGTGGGGGCCATGACAAACAGCGACAAAAACAGCGACAGCCCCACCAGCACCTGAGTGGGCGGGGAACCTTGCAATCCCAACGCCTGGCGCAGGATCGACAGGACAATCAGGATGCGCAGGAAACTGGTCATCATCAAAACGATCGCAGGCAGGATCGTCAGCAGGCTCATCACCAGCAGAACCTGCAAGGACAGGCTTAAAGGCGCATCCCCCTCGCCCGCAGCATCGCTGCCGTTTTCACCGCCCAGCGCGCGTTCAATGGCGCTGCCAATGCCTGCGCCGGTTTCCCCCGGATCGGGCGTCTGGGGCGGCAATTGGGGCGCGGCGGCATGGGCCATATCAAGGCCCAGAAATATGGTTAACCCGGCAAGGCCGATGGCGCCGAGGACAAGGCGGAGAACGCCGCTCATGCCGGGGGGTTTGGGTTGGAGTGTTCAGCGGTATTTGCCTCTGCCGCATCGGGAATTGGATTGCTTTCGGCCAGCCGCACCAGCCCCTGACGCGAACAGCCCAGCAAAATCTCACGGTCATGAAAGCGGACAACGGCCAATTTCAAACCCGGCGCCACCAGACTGGTTTCAACCAGTTTGACCGCGCGCGATGCTGATTGCATGCCCACCAAACGGGTCTGCAAAAACCGCGTCAGGCGCAGGCTGCCCCAGATAAGCAGCCCCAAAAGCGGCAGCAAAATCGCCAACCGCACAAGATATTCGGCCATCATTGGCCAATGTCTTTCTGAATATCTTTCAGGGCGTCTTTCGGCGCACCAGCGGTGTCGCCCATGGGCGGCGGCTGTGCTGATGGCGCATCGTCCATTGCCCCGCCAGAAAGGGAGGCAGAAGGCGTTGCAGAAGGCGGGGCAGCAAGGCCTGGCCCTTCATCATCGCCCGCAAGGCTGACAATCCTCAGCGCGAACCGGCCATCTTGCGCAACCACTTCGCCGCGCGCGATGACGCGGCCATTGGCAGTGATATCGAGCAATTCATCGGTCAGCCTGTTCAATGGCACCACGCTGCCTTCGCCCAGCGCCAGAACATCGCGCAGCGGCATATCGCTGCGGCCCAATTCCACCGACAGCCTTACGCTGACATCGCCAAATCGCTGCAAAGCAGGGCTGACCGCGTTCATGCCGCCACCCCGCTGCGATGAAACCGGGTGAGGCGCACCGCCATCTGATTGTCAATCGTACCAAGGCTGCCATGCGCCAGCACGTCCTCGCCCGTGCGCAGCGGCACTTCGCGCGGCATGGCAAAGGGGATCTGATCGCCGGGCCTAAGCCGTTCGAGCCGGGTGAGCGAGAGGTCAAATTCCGCCAGCACCGCTTCGATTGACAGAGGGATATGGGCAAAGGGTGCATCATTGCCCCCGCGCCGTTTCGCCGCCTTATCGCTGCGCGCATCATTGCTGGCCGCGCCCGGCAGCAATCGGTCGAGCCGCTGTTCGGGCAGCGCGATGAGCGCTTTCCAGATAAGCGGATCGCCCGAGGCGCTTTCCTCGCGGCATTCCAGGGTAAAGACGGCGCAAGGCGTGTCCTGATCGAACGGTTTCAATCGGCCTGCACTTTCGCTGCGGACTATCACATCCGCTTTGATCGACCGCACCGCGCCGCCATTGCCAGGGCCGCTGCTCGAACCAGCCTGCCCTTCCATGCTAACCCGCGCGATGGTCTGGGCGATAATCTTGGCCGCAGTGTCAGTCAGCATCGCAGCAGAACGCGGCAATTGTTCAGGCAGATCATCTTCGCTCGGCCTGCCATCCCCGCCGAACGAGCGATCCGTCAGCGCAATCGCAGTGGCAAAATCATAGGACAAAAGCAGCGTGTGATCATCCTGCCCGCAGCGCAGCAGGCTGTTCGCTGCAATCGGGCCAATCCGGGTAAGCACATCGGACCCGGCCATCGCCTCTGGCGCTGACAGTTCAACGGTCAACTTTGCGCCTGAGAGCAATTCGGACAGATCCTGCGACAATTCGCGCGCAATATCGCGCTGCCATGCGGCAAGGTTTTCCGCGCGTTCTTCGGGGCGCGGGCCGGTGCGAATGAGGTCATCGCAGTGCTGCGCCTGCGGACGCGCGGTGGCAAAGGCGTCTGCCATGTTGGGGGACAAGTTCATTGGACCAGCAGCCCTCTGAAATGCACCGCTTCAACCCCGCCAAAGCCTTCGTTCTCCTCCAGCACAGCATTGATCGCATCGGTCAGGCGTTTGGTGAGCTTTGCCTTGCCTTCAACATCGTACAATTCCGCCTCTGTCGTTGCGGCAAGCTGCGCCAGGATTGCTGATCGGATCGCCAGTTCATGCGTTTTCACCCATTGCAGCACGCGTCCATCGCGGCGCGTGGATACGGCAAGCTCAGTTTGCACCAGTGCAGGCGAACCGGCCAGATTGGACGTGAAGCTGTCTTCGAAATTGTAATATGCAGTGCGGTATTCGCTGCCGCCTTCGCCGTGAACGACGGTAAATTCATCCTTGCCGCCGCCCTCTGTAGGCATGGCATAGGGATCATCTTCGCCCTTTTTGATATATTCGGGCAAATCCGGTCCGCTATCTTCATTACCGCCAAACAAACCGGCGGCATAAGCGCCGTAAGCCCCGCCCCCTGCAAGGACGAGCGTGAGCACAACCGCGATGACGATTTTCATCATCACCCCGCCTCCGCCAGAGGCTTTGTCGTCCATATCTTCGGTCTTGGCCATTGTCTTTCAGCTCCCCGAGCATGCGTGGCAAGTTTAAGCGAACAGCCCGCCATTGCGCTTGCCGTCCGCCAGGCCATCAGCCCCGCCGCCATCGCGCAAAAGGCTGTCCTGCCTGTCAGCGCCCAAATGCTCCAAAGATGGTTGAGAGCCGCTTCCCTCCTCCCCTAGGAAAGACCCGTAGCGCGGGTTTCCGCCTGCCGCAGACCCTCCGCTGCCCGCATTGTGCGCGCCGGAATGGGCCGTGCTATTGGCACCGTTTTGGCTGCTTTCCTGATGCCGCGATCCGGGCTGGTTGCCCGCCTGGCTGGTGGTTTCAACCGCAGCGATGACCGCGCGATCTGCCATAGCGGCATGGATTGCCGGGATAAATCCTGGATCGCGATTGGTCAGCACGGCGCGCAAATCCGCACCCGATGCCTCCAGCCGCATATTGACCGCGCCAAATTCGGCATGGCGCACGGTTAATTCGGGCCGGGCAGACCGCGATGCCTCACGCGTCTGGGTCAATTGGTCGATCGCTTGCTCAATCTGCGGGGCAGTCGCTTTGTCAGGCGCCGGGACGGCTGAGAATGAGGGGGCAGCAGCGGCGTTGGTGGGGGCGCTCACCGATGGGTTGGCTGCAGCGTGCGCGCTGGCGGCAGGCGTTAATGCGGCACCGGGCCGCTCTGCGATCGGGTCATGGCTCGGCTGCGCTTCGGCCAATCGGGGGGCGGCAGTAAGCTTGGCCGGATCGGTGCGGGTCTGGGGAAGCGGTCGCAGCTGGGCCTCATCTGAAGTTTCAGCGGCTTTGATGCCAGCCAGGGGGAGCCGCCGTTTGGCGAGTCGGATCAAACTGCTGCTGCTGGGGCGCGCGGGCGAGCTGCGGCAGAATATCCGGTGCGGGCGTATTGAGCGCAGCTCGCTTAAGCGCTGCTGCGCCAAGTTCCGGGCGCTGCTTCCCCTTTTGCAATGCGGCCAGTTGATCGGCAGCGAGGGCCTGCGGCAAAGGCTTGGCCGCTTCTTGTCCGGATTGTGCAGCCTGCGCCGCCGGCAAAGCCTGCGCGGCCTTCGCTTGCGGCATATCCTTGCCGGCCTGCAAGGCTTTGCCGCCATTGGATGCAGCGGCCGGTTCGCCGCGCGCGCGTTTATCGGCCGCGTCCGCCGCGGCAGGTTCAAGCGCTGGCAAAGCTCCCGCCGCAGCCGGATCGCGCGCCATCCCAGCCGGGCGCGCCCTATCCGCTTGCCCAGCTTGAACAGGAACCGCCGCTGCAACATCCGGCACCCCAGCTGCGGCCGGCGTTTCAGGCTGAGGCGGCATTTGAACAGGCCGATCCTGCGAGCCCTTTGCAACCGCGCGGGGCAAGGCATCCTGCGCGCCCTTTGCTGGCAATTTCGCATCCGCAATCGGCTGCGCGCCTTCAGTTTCGCCCGGCAAAGCGGGCCCCAAAGCAGGCCTCAATTCAGGCCTCACATAAGGCCCCAAATCAGACGGGGCGCTGGCGAATTCCAGTTTCGCGCGGATGTCGACTGCGGGCTGCGTGATGGGGAATTGACCAAGGGGCGCATCCGCCAACCGGCCCGCCTGCAATCCGCTGGGAGCAAGCATTTCGGAAGGCTCACCGGGCAAGGCAGCATCCGCAATCGGCGAAACATTCTTTGCAAGGTTCAACAATGCAATCGGCGAGGCATCGACCGGGCTTTCGGACGAAGCATCGGGCGCAGCATGAGACTGGGCATCAGACGGGGCATCAGACGGAGCATCAGACAGGGCCCCAGACAGGGCATTCAGCGGGCCATCAAACGGGGCGCCGCCCCTGTCCAAAGGCGCATTGCCAGCACCGGAGCCAAAATTGCGGCCAATAGTGGGCGCGGCAACGGGTATAGCCCCACCGCCATGCACTTTGGCCAAAACCCCCTCGTCCAACAGCGCAGCCATATCCATGGACGGACGGGGGTGCCCGGATTAGGGGCGGCTTTCAGACTTCGCGGACTGGCCAGACCGGGCGCACTAGCCAGACCGGACAGGCCGGGCGAACCGGTCAAATCTGATCCCTTCGGCAGACCTTGCCCGCTCGGCAGGCCTGCACCGGCGGGAACCTTGCCAGCGGAAATCGCAGAATTGGAGCCAGAAATCATAACATCATCCTTGAAAATACACGCTCAACCGCGCTCAATCCCGCTTTGGGCCGAAACCCAAGTCGCAGCGCTCAGCTTTTGTCGGGATTGGACTGCAATTTGCGTGCCATGGCGGCGGCGATGGGCTGATCTACGCGTTCCTGCCTATCGCGCTGTTCACGAAGCGCGGCCTTGGCCCGCGCGCTCAATCGCTCAATGCGCTGTTCGCTTTGTGCCAGCTTATCGACCTGCCAGCGCGCCTGACGCGAAGCATCGCCGCGCGCCTGATCGGCATTGCGCGCCAATGCGGCAAGCTCGCCTGCGAACAGGGTCTGATGGCTTAAAGTGCCGCCTGTTTGCGCGCCTGTGCGCCCGCCATAACCGCGAGCAAGCTCGCGGCTGCGCTGCGCTAGGCTGGCGCTGCGCTGTTCCTGCGCGATGGCATCGGCGAGCGCTGTCATCGCATCGCGCCGCGCAATGCGCGCCAATAACAATTGCCGCTCTGCGCGTTTCAGCTTGCGATTATTCGGCAAGGATTGCCTCTTGCCCCGCTGCGGCAAGGTCAAGCAGCGCGCTTTGACTGTCTTCAAGACCAAACGCCTCGCCCCGGCGCTGCGTGACAAAACCATCGATCCGCTCAGACAGCGAAAGCGCCCTGTCCAGCATCACATCCGATCCTGCACGGTAAGCGCCCATCATAACAAGATCGCGATTGTCCTCGCGCACGCTCATCAATCCGCGCACTGTGCGCGCCGCCTCTGCAACGGTCGGCGGCACCAATTCATCCATCACCCGGCTCAGCGATGCGGGCACATCAATCGCGGGATAATGCCCGCGCTGCGCAAACTCGCGCGACAAAACGATATGCCCATCAAGGATGGCGCGCGCGGTATCAACCACCGGATCAGCGGTGTCATCGCCATCGGCCAGAACCGTGTAAAGGCCCGTGACAGCCCCGCCCGTGCGCTGCGAATTGCCGGCACGTTCGACCAATTTGGTCACAGCTGCCAACGCCGAAGGCGGATAGCCGCGCGCAGCTCCCGGCTCGCCCAGCACCAGCGCCAATTCGCGCGCAGCATGGGCAACTCGGGTCAGGCTGTCGAGGATCAGCATCACACTTTTGCCTTGCGCGCGGAAATATTCGGACAATGCGGTGGCATATTGCGCGGCGCGCAGCCGCAGATTGGGTGCGTGGTCGGCAGGCACAGCGATAACGACAATGCGTCCGCGCTGCGGGCCTGCCATATGCCGCGCGACAAAGTCGGACACTTCGCGCGCGCGTTCCCCGATCAAAGCAACAATCGTGATATCCGCCACCGCATGGCCCGCAATCGTGTCAATCAGAACCGATTTGCCCACGCCGGACCCGGCAATCACGCCCATTCGCTGGCCCACGCCCATCGTGGTGAGCGCGTTGATCGCGCGCACGCCGCAATCAAACGACTGGCTGACCCGCGCGCGTTCGAGCGCGCTTTCGCGGTGTCCGGCCAGCGGCCAGTGCCGGGTAAAATCAATCGGCGGTCCACCATCAATCGGCGCCCCCAGCCCGTCCAAAGCGCGGCCAAGCACGGCATCGCCCACGGGCACTTCGCCCGGCCTGCCGCACGCGCGCACGCTGGCATCGGGGCGCAGCAGCACCGCATCGCCCAGCAGCATCATCAAAGAATGCCCGCTGCGAAAACCGATCACTTCGGCAAGGCTTTCGGTGCCATCCTCTGCCTCGATGGCTCCAAGTGAACCGATAGGCAGCGGCAATCCCGACACTTCGACCAATCCGCCATCGCACGCCGCCACCCGGCCCGTTATCACAGGGCCGCATTCAACATGCGCGCGCCGCATCCGCGCGCATTCCAGCTGCATTTCGGCCAGCATAAGGGCCGCTATCCGCGCAAGGCAGCGGCAATCGCGCGCCGCCATTCCGCCGGGCCATCGCGCACGCCGCCTTCGGGTCCGCTAAGTTCGATAGAGCCGCGTTCGAGCGCCGGATCGGGAACAATCTCCCATTCGGCCAAAGCGCCTTCTTCCAACAGCGCCAGATCATCCGGGTTCAGATGCAAAGTGCACGATTGCGCTGCAGACCCAAGCCGTGTGGCTGCCGCGCGCGCGCGTTTTTGCAAAGCATCGGGATCGGCAGCATGATCTGCCAAGGCCGCATCGCACAGCGAAAGAACCGTCTCCGCCAGTTCTGCAGCCAGCGCATCCATTGCCGCCTGATCAAGCTGGCGAAAGGCAAGCCGCAAAGCCATGCGTTCATCGTCCATCAGGGCCAGCTTTGCCTCCAGCGCCTTGTGTGCGGCGGCTTCGCCTTGCGCATATCCGCGATCCCATTCGGTCTGCGGCTGGGCGGGCTCGCTGGGCCGAGGGGTTTCTGGGGTTTCGCTGGCAGGGTGGGCGCGGGCGAAGGGCGATGCCGCGCTAAACTCGCTCGGCGCGCTGAACGCCGCGATCCAATCGGGCACGGCGGCGCCGGATGCACCACCGGCTGACAAAGCCCCGGCCGCGGCCGCATCAGCGATCCAATCAGACGAATTCACTGTCATCTGCCCCTATGGAAATTTCGCCTTCTTCGGCCAGCGAGCGGGCGAGATCGACAATCTTTCGCTGGGCCAGTTTCACATCGGCCATGGCCAATCTGCCGCGCAGTTCAATTTCATCGCGCACCCCATCAGCAGCGCGGCTCGACATGGCGGCAAAGAAGGGTTCGCGATCTTCTTCGCTAAGTCCTTTGAGCGCATCAATCAGCGCTTCGTTATCCACATCGCGCAGCAAGCGGCCCATCCCTTGCGGGTCCAGTTCAAGCAGCATTTCGAACGTGAACAATTCGTCTTCGATTTTCTGCGCCAGTTCCTCGTCGCGCTGGGCGATGGCGGGCAGCACGACATTGCGCAATTCGCCTTCGGACAGGTTGATAAGGTTCGCCGCTTCGCGCGGGCCGCCCATGGCCAATGCGCTTGCGCCGAAATTCGCGCCGATCCGGTGCGAGAGCAATTGATCGATCATGCCGATAGCCTGCTGCGATACAGGGCCCATCTTGGCGATCCGTTCCACCACGGCGGATTGCTTGGTCTCATTCAGCGATGAAAGCACTTCGGCAGCGGGTTCCGGCTCCAGCAGCAACAGCAAAGCCGCGATCACTTGCGGGTGTTCATCCGCGACCAGTTTGACAACGACACTGGGCGCCAGCCAGCGCGCCATTTCGATGCTGCGCGGGCGCGGCGCGGGTTCGATGCGAAGCATCATGCTTTCCGCTTTGGTGGGCCCAAGCGAGCGTTCAAGCATCTGGCGCACCTGTTCATTGCGGCCGCGTGCGGGCAGAATTTCGCGCGCCGCTTCGCCTGCGAAATCTTCCAGCGCCTCAGCTATGCGCGCCTGATCGATATCACCCAGCGCGCACATGGCAGCGCCCAGCGCCTGCAATTCAACAGGCTCCATCCGGCCAAGCAGACCTGCGGCTTCATCCTCGCCCAGCAGCATCAGGAACACCGCCGCCCGGTCCACCCGGCCCAGCAAAGGTTCAGGGATCGCACGCCCGCCTGATGCGCTTTCCAGATCAGCCTCTTTCACATCAGCATCACTCATGAAGACGGCGCTTTCTCATCTTTGGCCGATGGCGGCTCTAACATCCGCTGAAGCGCTTCGACCGCGCGTTCCGGTTGACTAACGGCAAGCTGCCGAGCGAGCTCAACCTGTTTCGACAGATCGGCAAAGGTGCTTGGCGCTGTTTGCGATTGCCCTGCCAAACCAGTCGCGCCTGCACCAATCGCTGCGCCCGCAAGCGGTTCATCGCCATCAATCAAAACGAGCACTTCATCATCGCCATACCCGCCGTCTTTGGCCGCGCCATCTTTGGCCGCGCCGTCCTTCTTGATTCGCCCGATCATCGGGCGCACGGCGAGGAACAGCACCAGCAGCACTGCGATGAGTGCGGTGGCATAACGCACCACCATCGCGAACCAGGGCTGTTCGTAAAAGGCAGGCGGTTCCATCACTGCGGTTTCAAACGCGCTGGGGATCACTTCGACAATATCACCGCGCGCCGTGTCCGCGCCGACAGCCGCGCTGACGAGGCTTTGCAATTGCTCCGCCGTCATCGGGGCTGCGGCTTTCAATGCTTCATCACTGACCGCGACTGCGACTGATAGTTTGGTCAATCCGCCCGGCCGGGTCGAAGTCACCGCCACTTCGCGGCCCACTTCGTAACTGCGCGATGTGGCGCTTTCTGTGTCTTTGGGCACGCCATCTGCGGCAGCGGCTTCGGTCTGTGCGGCGGCGGCTTCCGGATTGGGCGCTTCGTCCACCAATTCGGCATCTGGCGGAGGAGTGTTTGCCGTTACACCGGGCACACCGCCCACGCCGCCGCTGCCTGCAACGCGCACCGATGTGCGCTCGCTTTCTGATCGGACCACGCCGGGATCGTTGTATTTTTCCGTGGCGCTCGTCACATCCTTGGTGTCGAGTTCGACCTGCACCTGGCTGGAGAAATTGCCTTCTCCTAACAAAGGCGTCAGCAATCCGGCGATCTGCTCGCTCAGCTTGGTTTCAAATTCGCGCTGCAAAACCAGCCCGTCCATCGCGGCATCACGGGCGGCAGAAAGGAGGCGGCCATTTTGATCCACCACGCGCACCGCATCCGATGTCATTCCCGGAACCGAGGCAGAGACGAGATTGACGATGGCCTCGACCTGATCCTGACCCAGCGAACGCCCGCCCACCAGCCGCACCATGACAGAGGCGCTGGGCGGGCTGGCATTGCGCACAAACACCGATCGTTCAGGCGTGGCGAGATGCACGCGCACCGCTTCGATCCCGTCAATCTCGCGGATCGTCAGCATCAATTCGCGCTCGCGCGCCAGCCGCAGTCTCTCGCCTTCCAATGTGCGGCTGGAACCCAGCGGGATCGCGTCCAGCATTTCGCTGGCCCCTTCGGGCGCTGCCAATCCGGCATCGGATGCGACCAGCATGCGCGCGCGGTAGACATCATCTTCGGACACGCTCATCGCGCCTGTGCCATTGTCGATGGAATAGCTGATCCCGCCGCGCTCCAGCGTATCGACCACCTGCGCACGTTCGCCATCGGACAGGCTGGAATACAAAATCCGCTGCGGACCCGATGCGATCATCATATAAAGCGCCGCCAGCGCGACCACTGCGCCCAATCCGATCAATGCAGGCAAAGCGCGCACAAATGCAGGTTGCCTCGTGAAATCGGCCACGCCATCCGGCAGCATGGATCGCCACCCGCCCGGCTGGCTTGCCGCAGCAGCGGTGCCATCACCTATCGGCGAGGCGGCTGGAAGAGTGCTCTCAGCCACTTATCACGCCCCCATCCGCATGATTTCCTGATAGGCCGAAAGCAGCTTGTTGCGCACTTGCAGTGTCGCCTCAAACGCTATGCCCGCTTCCTGGCGAGCGACCATCACTTGCGCGATATCGGTCACTTCGCCGCGTTCATATCCGGCTTGCATATCGCCTGAATGTTTCTGCACCGCGCTGACCGATTGCAGCGCATTTTGCAGCGTATCGGCAAAGCCGCTGCCCGCGCGTTCGCCCGGTTCCGGGGCAATCCCGCTGGCTGCGCGCACATCTTGCAATGCTTGCGAGCGGCCAAGGATTTCCTTGCGCAGCGCCATCACATCGGAAACGCCAAATCCTGAAGATATCGCGTTCATGATACGCCTCCTTGTTGCAGCAAACCGGTCTCGCGCATGGATGCCAGCCGGTACCGCAGGGTTCGCTCCGATATGCCCAGCGCGCGGGCGGTGCGCGCACGGTGCCCGCCGTTCGAATTGAGCGCATCGATAATGGCGGCCGCTTCGGATCGGAACGCGACATCAGACAGCGAGGCGGCTCCGGGCTGGCTGGATGCTGATGGAGTGCGTGTTGGCAGCGCAGATGCGGCCTGCGCATCGCCCGCCGCGCCCATGCATCGCACCGGTTGATCAAACACGATATGGTCCGCCCCGATCATCGCAGCATCCCCTGCGAGCAGAATTGCGCGGCGGATCACATTTTCCAATTCGCGCACATTGCCCGGCCATGCATGCCCTTCAAGCAGGCCGAGCGCGTGCCCGCTGATCCAGTTCGGCTTTGGCAGCGATGCACCGCGTCCGTCATCCGCTTTTGCGCAGGCATGGCGCAGCAACATACCAAAAGCGAGCGGCGCAATATCCCCTTTGCGATCGCGCAAAGCCGCGATTTCGAGCGGGAACACATTCAGCCGGTACAGCAAATCCTCGCGGAAAGATCCCAGCGCAACTTCATCGGCCAAAGTGCGATTCGTGCAAGCGATGATGCGCACATCGATGGTTATCGGGCTGGTTGCGCCCAGCGGCAAAACTTCGCCTTCCTGCAAAGCGCGCAGCAATTTCGCCTGAAGCGCGAGCGGCAATTCGCCGATCTCATCCAGCAGCAATGTCCCGCCATCTGCGGCGCGAAACAAACCCTCGCGCGCTTCGGCGGCGCCTGTAAATGCGCCCTTACGGTGTCCAAACAGAAGGCCTTCCAGCATCGCTTCGGGCATGGCGGCGCAATTGACCGCGACAAATGGCCCGCTGCTGCGCGCGGATAGTCGGTGCACAAACCGGGCGAGAACTTCTTTACCTGTGCCCGTCGGCCCTTCGAGCAAGACGGGGATTTCGCTGCCCGCAATCCGCTCGGCCAAAGTCAGCAATGCAAGGCTGCGCTCATCAGCGGCAATCGGCCAGCCGCCTTGCGCGCAGCATGCCAGAAACGCAGCGCGCGCGGCTTCGTGTGATTGCGCGGTGTAACGCAAAGCGACCCGCGCTGGCGAACTGCGCGTAAGGCTGGGTTGATGGGCAAGGCCAAGGTCAAGCTCAATGGCATCCTTTGGCCGCCCGCCCGCAGGCAAATCAAAGCGCCCCTCTTCGCCCATCACCAACCGTGCGCGCTGCCATTTATGCGCGAGCAAAGGCAAGACCGGGTCGAGCAGCGCAGAGTGACGCGCGGTTACATCTGCGCGGGCTGCGCCCGGTTTGGTGAGCGGTTGAGGCGCAGATTGGGATACGCGGCAGCGCTCAGCCGGTCGCGGCACTGATTGCGGTTGAGGCGGGTTAGGCATGTTGCGGCACCGATTTGCTTGTTTTTCTGAGGGCTTATGAAAGGCTCGATGCTGGTTTGGCGCCCGGCCAGCCAAGATAGCCGTAAGTTAAGCCCCCGTAGTCGCACCTAAGCCCTGCAATTTCTGGCCGGGCTCTATGCAGGAGCGTGCAGGATACTCGGCGATGCCTGCCTGGTCCGGGGTGGCAAGCTGCGGGCCGGCTCTGGGCAAAAGCGCTTCTGCGTTCGCTTTTTCGCATGGGTCCATCACCCAGCCCTTAAACTTTCTCCCAAGTGGTCGCTCTTAGTCTCAGCAGCGGCGAAGCAATTCGTTCTGCAAGATCACACAAGATCACTTTACGATCGCTAGGAGTTTTAGACCAATGTCCGTAATCAACACCAATATCTCAGCCCTGCGCGCTCAGAACGCCAGCATGTATGCCAACAAGCAATTGGGCGATGCGATGGAGCGCCTGTCAACCGGCAGCCGCATCAACTCAGCCGCTGATGATGCCGCTGGCCTGTCAATCGCCACTGGCTTTACCTCAGACATCCGCGCGATGAACCAAGGCATCCGCAACGCCAATGACGGCATTGCGCTGGCGCAAACCGCCGAAGGGGCTTTGGATGAAGTGTCCAACATGCTTCAGCGCGTTCGTGAACTCGCCGTGCAATCACAAAACGGCACGCTTGATGATACAGATCGCGGTTTCCTTGACACCGAAGTCACCGAACTCGCCGCTCAGATCAACGACATTCTGACCAACACAACATTCAACGACGTAACACTGTTCAGCACGACCAGCGGCACCGACGTTTCTGTGAACATTCAGATCGACGCAACTCGTAATGTCACTTTGACCAGCACCGGCATTGATGACACCAACCTTGATGCAGCCGGCCTTGATGTGAGCACCGCTACCAACGCGGCCACCGCGATCACCAATGTTGATGCAGGGCTTCAGGCTGTGAACAGCGCGCGCTCTTCGCTGGGTGCAGGCCAGAACCGTCTGGAAAGCGCGATCAACAACCTGACCACGACATCGACCAACCTGACCGATGCGCGTTCGCGGATCGAAGATACGGATTTCTCATCGGAATCGACCGCTTTGGCCAAAGCGCAGATCCTTGGTCAGGCATCCACGGCGATGCTCGCTCAGGCGAACCAGTCACAGCAGAACGTCCTTTCCCTGCTGCGGTAAGCTTACCTTGAAGACCATCCAGCCCGGTCTGTTCTGGCCGGGCTGGAGACACGAAAACCCGAAAGAGGCTGAGGCGCTCTTTCGGGTTTTTGGTTTTGAGGGGGTGTTTTGTGACTAGGCGCTTAGGCTCACGGGCCGGGGCGTTTTTGTTGGGTGCGGATCAGACATCCGCCAAGGCCTTGCCGGACCACGCCTGAGTCTTTGTTGGGTGCGCCCTTGGCATCCGCCAAGGGCTTGCCGGACCGCCCCGCCTCCCCGCCCGTCCACCATATCCTAGTGGAACCCTTGGTGGACGGGCGGGGAGGTGGGGAGGTCCGGCGTGAGCGATAGCGAACACAAACAGAAAGCCTCACCCTCAACCCGCGCTGCGGTCCTGCCACTCGATCACTTCGAGGTAATTGCGCAGGCGGTTCTCTTCGATCCGCGCAATCAGCGGGTTCGCGTGATAGGGCAGCAGGAACTGCGCCAAGTCTTCAGACCACGGCGCATTGGCGTCAAACACAATGCCCAGGCCCAAAACGGCAGGCACATGCACATACATCAGCCCGCGATCATCGCTGTCGGTTTCGCGCAGGAAATCCTCCACCGCAGTCAGCACGCCATTACGCTCCCCGCCCGATGCCAGCGCAACCGCGAAATTGCCCATACCGCGCAGGCCTCGCCCGCGCGTGGCTGTGTCCATGTCCAGTTTCACCCCGTGGTCAAAACTGTGCGGATGCCGCCAGCCAGAAGGGATGCGCGCCGGCGCATAATAGAAATCGCGCCGCGCGCACGGCCATGACACATCGTGCAGGAAAGCAAGCAGCGGCTTGCCGCCCGCGACCTGCGCCGCATCGATCATTTTCAGCTCGTTATAGACGGTGTAATAATTGTGATCGCCATCCACAAACCACGCATCCGCCGCCGTGCAATCAGCGAGCGCATCCAGGCTTGGCTTTGCGATATGGCGCACATGGGACTGTTCATCCGCCCATGCGGCAAAGCCTGTTTCGGGTTCGGGATCAATGCAAGTGAGCTCGCCCCCGTTCTGCGCGCAGCGTTCGGCAAGCACTTTGGACATGCCGCCATGTTCGCTGCCAATTTCGGTGATGGACCGGGTTTTCGCCAGATCCAGACAGGGCAGGATCAGCGGGGAAAATTCGGACATTGAATGGATCAAAAGCTCGCTCATGCGGCGATCTCCTGCGTGCGGGCTTTGGGTTTTGATGCACCGGGTGCTGGCCGCTGGCGGATTGGGCGAAAGACAATTTCGACCATGTCCATAGTGGCCTGCGGGGTCAGCTGATCCGGCGCAATAAACAGCACGCCGGCGGGATCGGGGCATTCGAACAGGCCTGGTTGATGCTCGGTCAGGCCATCGGCAATCGCGGTAAGAGGCACGGGCCGGTCGTCATTGTCCAGACTGCCGCGCAGGCCACCAACCGGCGCGCGAGTGATCGAGGCAACTTCCACCCATTCAAACGCCGCGCCAATCCCGATGGCTATCGCTTTGGGGGCGGCACTGATCGGCAATTGCGCGGTGAAAAACCCATCATGGGTTGCGCGCGCTTCAATCTGGTGCGCGGCGCTGCCCGCAGTGCCAACGTAATAGGCATCAAGCGTGATCGTCTGCGGGGCATAATCGACATAGCTCAGCCCCAGGCCAAAGCGTTTTTGCAACAGCAGCGCGAGCCGCGTGCTCATGTCCTCTCCCGCCAATTCGGCAGGCAGGAACATGCGGGCAGACCCTTTCATGTAGAACAATCCCCGCCGTCTGATCCCTTCATGGGCAAAGTCAGGATCAAACAGCGGCACAATCCTCTCGCTGCCCAGATTAACGTCGTGCTCAAACCCTTTAAGCACGCTGAGTTCATCAGGCTGCGGCAGAAACAGGAACCGGGTGAGCGCATTGCCAGCGGTTTCGCGCCAGCCGCGCTGATCGTGCACCGCGCTGGTGCGGATAATGGGGGGCTTCATCGCGGCTTTTGCAAAAGCGACAACGCCTTTTTGCACCGCATCGCGAATATCGCTTTGCTGACCTTTGAAACCGCTCTGATTGCGCACGGGTTCGCCGTGATCGGTGTAATCGACAACCGATCCCAATTCGCAGGTCGCCAGCTGCTCGATCACCGCGACATTGCCGCACAGGGATTCCAGATGTCCGGGATCAAAATGGCGCGTATCGATCAGGCCCTTTTTGTCAAAACCGGACGCGGTCATCTCGCGCAGCAGCAAATAGCGGCCCGCCACATGGCAATCAAAGGCATCGCTTAACAGGCCGTCAATCTGGTTTTGCGCGGACCCGTTATAGCCCAGATCCACCAGCATCAGCGTATCGCCCGGCTGCGGATCAACGGCGCTGCGGACATGCGCGATCAGCCTTTCCGCAAAGCCGCGCGCCCGCCGCAATGTTGTTTTCTGGCGTTTGCCGGTGCGCAATTCTGCGAGCAAAGCTTCTGCCGCCGCGCTCAAATCCGCATCTGATCGCGGCGTGCCGATGCAATCGGTGATCTCTTCCGGAGTGAACAGCAATTGCCGCGCTAAAGTGCTGGGGTTTAGCCCATGTTCGAGCGCCACATGCCGATCATAGGCTTCGCGCGATGCCAGCCCGGCAGCGGTTGCGGTAAAGCGGCTGATTTCCACTCGCGCGGTGCTGTCAGCGCGGTCGCAAGCGGCATGGACGAGCTGCGGCAAATGCCCATCGCGCAGCATAAACAGCCAGTGGACCCTGCCGCCGCGCTCACTCGCCAGCGCCTCTGCCTCATCGCTCAGCCAGTTTTGATAGGCGCGAAACACCGGGCCAAGCACGCAAAAACCCAAACGCTCAGCCGGATCGTCCATCGCTGCTTCATAGGCGGCGATCAAAGCGCGCTGCATTTGCAGCCCGGTCACACCCGATCCAGACGCATTGGCGCTGCCTATCGCTCCGCATGCGCGTTCAAACCGCAGCCGCTGGCGCGCTTCATCGGTGAATTGCAGCAGCAGCAGTGCAGGCACGCCCAGGCTGCGCGATGCATCGTAATCCGCCGCAGGGTTATCGCCGATATGCAGCGCCTCTTGGCTTTTGCATTTCATCGTTTTGAGCGCTTTGGCCAGCAGCCCTTCGCTTTTGGACAGGCCCGCCTGGGACGAAGCAAACACACGGTCAATCAAGCCCGCGACCTCTTCGCCTGCCGCCTTTGTAATAAGGTCAGTCAATTCGCACGCATCCAAATAGGTGTCGGACACGATGATGACCTTGATCCCGCGCGCTTTGGCCGCCCGCATCAAAGCAACTGTGGGTTCAAAAGCGAAGCAGCTGCGCACTTCTAGCGCGTGTTCCGCCCCGGCCGCCTGCGCGATTTTGGCCCCGTCTGCATGCGGCATGGCCTGCGCGTAAATCTGCACAAGGCTTACCTCGCTGCGGCGACGCTGCGTAAATTGCGCTTTGCGTGCATTCGTTTCAGCCGCGCCGCGCTGTGCTGGCAGCACCGTATCCAGCCCTGCAAAAACGTCGCTGGGCGTATGACAATCGCGCCATAACAGCGTGTCAAAACAATCGAGCGACAGCACTTTTATCCCGCCGGGTGCCCGGTCAAGCGCGGTGGGCAATTCATGCGGCCAGATTGTCTCGGTCATTACGCTCTCCATTGGATCCAATCGCGCCTGCGGGATCGATGAAGAGAGCTAACCCTTGCATGGTTTATGAGCCCGGCGCGCTGCCCTCAGCCTTATCCCTTAAGGGGATTTGCGCAGCGGCCACCGGAGGCTGCGCGCTGAGCGGTTGCGGCGTGCGGCGGCGCTGGATACGCCCAGCCGGTTGATCTTCGAGCAGCAGCAGCGAAATGCGCCGGTTACGCGGATCTGCCGGATTGTCCGCCACCAGGGGTTCGCGGTCGGCCACCCCTTCGATCCGGGCAAAGCGTTCAGCGGCAAGGCCATTGCGAATAAGCGATTGGCGCGTCGCTTCTGCACGGCCCGCCGATAGCGACCAATTGTTGGCTACAATGCCGGGCCGCCAGGGCAGCGAATCTGTGTGACCGCGCAGGATCAGCGGCACATTCTGCGCCTCAAGCACGCCGCCGATCACTTCGATGAGCCCGCGCGCTTCTTGAGTCAAAACAGTGGTGCCAAGCGAGAACATCGAGAAATCCGCATCATCCACCAGATCAATGCGGATGCCATCGGGGGCGCGCATCACGCGCACCTGTTTGACCAGATGCGATATATCTTCGCGCTTTTTCAACTGGTTCGCGATCTCTTCCTGCAGATCCTTAACTCGCTGCGCATCGCTTTCGCCGCGCCCGCCGCCTTCAACCGGGCCGCCTTTGGCACTGCGCGGGACAGTGATCGATTTGGTCCCTGTCTGGCCGGCTGCATTGGGATAATTGTCGACATCGGTCAGCGATGAACCGCCCAGCAACCCATCTGACCCCGCGCTTTGCTGGCGGGTTTTGACCAGTGTCGGTGTGAAATAATCGGCAATGCCCTTGCGCTGGTTTTCCTCAGTCGCGCCCAGCAGCCATAACAGCAGAAAGAACGCCATCATCGCGGTGACAAAATCGGCATAGGCGACTTTCCACGCGCCGCCGTGATGGCCAGCGTCCTCGATTGTGATCTTCTTGACGATAATCGGCGCGAGCGGAGTTGGCGCTGTATCTGCATCGGACATTGCGGCAGCTCCCTCTATCTGCCGCGCATCATATCGAGCAGCTCGGTGAGCTTGGGCCGATGCGCTGGCGGCAGGCCTGCGCGCGCCGCTTCGAGCACCATAGGCTGAGGATAGCCATGCAGGCTCGCCACGATCACCTGTTTGATCGACTGGAAAATCTGCGCATCATGCGCGTTCACCTGTTTCAGCCGGTTGGCCATTGGCCCTGCAAAACCATAAGCCAGCAGCACGCCCAAAAACGTGCCGACCAATGCGCCGCCGATCATTTTTCCCAAAATGGCAGGCGGCTGATCGATTGCACCCATGGTTTTGATAATGCCAAGCACAGCCGCCACAATCCCGAGCGCAGGAAAGGCATCCGCCATCGACTGGATCGCATGTTCCGGCTCGTGCATTTCGTGCAGCTGGCTTTTGATTGACTGATCGATAATCTCTTCGACCGCATGCGTTTCCAGCGTGCCGCTGGACACCACCATCAATGTGAGCGGATCGCAGATCAATCCGCACACGACCGGGTCTTTTTGAAGATTGGGATATTCGCTGAAAATGGTGGAATTTTCAGGCTCGGTTACGTGGCTTTCCAGCGCCACGGCCCCTTCGGACCTCAATAATTTCATCAGCTTGCTAGTCAGCGATATCACATCAATGTGATCCTGATCGGAATATTTGGGCCCTTTGAAGACTCGGCCAAACCCGCCGCCGAGCAATTTCACCTCGTGCATGGAATTGCCGATCAGGATCGCGCCTGTGGCCGCGCCGCCAATCATCATGAATTCCAGCGGGAGCGCTGCGAGGATCGGCCCCATAGAGCCGCCCGCAAGCGTAAACCCACCAAAAACCATGGCGATAAGGACAACGATACCGATCGCGGCAAACACTGGGTTACACTCCTGGGTTTCGGGATAAAGCGGCCCGTTGGCCGCCGCCCGGTTAGATCACGTCAAACAAAGTAAGCGAGCTGACGCGGGCAAAACTGGCCTGGCTCGCTTCCAATGCGGTGAGAGTTTGCTGAAGCCGGGCGACCGCTTCTGTTAGGTCCGTATCGCCCACCTGACTGCGCCGTTCAGCGACCGCAATATCGCGCGAAGCCTGATTGTCCTGCACCACTTCGACCCATGCAAGGCGAGTGCCCAACACGGCCTGATTGCGCGATACAGAATCAATCGCGGCATCCAGCCCGCTGATCTGCGCGACAGCCGCCGCGCCGGCCCCCGGACCGCCTGTGCGAAAGGCATCGACCAGATTGGCAAACACGGCAAAGGCATCGGTGGCGGTGCCATCCACATCAAATTCAAACACCTGACGGCCTGTCACACCGCGCTCAATATCGGTGGCAGGGGCAACCGAAACCGAGCCCACTTGGTCATTGCCGTTATAGCTGACGACGCCTGCCGCATCGCGGATAAAGGCGGGGCCAGCAACGGTTCCGGCAAACAACGCCTCGCCCGTAACGCTCACGCCATTGGCACGGGTGAACAATTCCTCGCCCAATTGCTCCAGTTCTTCGGCAATGGCAGCGCGGGCGGCATCATCCAAAGTGTCATTGCCGCCGCGCACAGCCAGTTCGCGCGCGCGGATCAGGATGTCGCCCACCGCGCCCACCTGATTGGCGGAAAAGTCGAGATCCTGCGCAAGCTTGGCCGCGTTGTCTTCCTGAATATCGGACAGGGTTTCCAACCGGGTCAGCGCGCGAAGCCGCGCCGCAGCGGCAGGATCCTGCGATCCGCGCTCGATCCGCTGGCCCGTGGCGATCTGCGTTTGCAGGCTTTCCAGCGACGTGCGCAGATCGCTCATCTGGGCAAGCGAGCGCGTGTAATAGGCGCCTGTCGATGTGCTGACGGTGGTCATGGTTTGAATGCTCCTGCGAATTATCTCAGGCTCAGCAGCGTGTCGAACACCTCGACCGCGACCTGAATGACGCGCCCGTTGGCTTCAAAGGATTGCTGGAGCCGGATGAGATCGGTTGCTTCGGTGTCGAGATTAACACCGGTTTCTTCGAGCAATTGCGCCTCGGCCGCCTGCGATACAACGGCCAGTCCATCGGCCCGTGTTTGTGCGCCAGCGGTGCGGCTGGACAGGCCGAGCAGCAGAGTGTCTGCCGATATGACAGGGCCGGTATCGCTGCCAATGCTTGCGATCAGTCCGGCGATAGCGCCTGTCTCCCGGCTGCCTGCGGGCGATCCGGTGGGCGCGGTGACAAGCTGCGCCCCTGATGCAAGCGCGACCGCGATATCGCCTGCATTGCTGCCGGAAAACAGCGGCTGCCCTGCAGCGCCATCCACATCCACGCCGCTTGCCTGTGCGGCATTGGCAGCGGTGATGACCTGGCCTGCAATTGCATCAAGATCGCTCTGCAATCCGGCCTGGTCCTGCAAAGCCTGCGCCCGTCCCGCCATCGCGCCGCTGTTAAGCGCAACCGCCGTGCCATTGACGGCAAAACTGGACGTGCCATCTGGCGCAAGACTGGCGGTGAATGTGCTGGCAGTGGCGCCGGACACCAGCGTTTCAGCAGGCGTGCCGGCCAATTGCACATCCGCTGCGCCTTTCGCAGTGAAGGACACGGTTACGCCCAATTCTTCCGCGATCCCGCGCAAAGCGGCATCGCGCCGATCCAGCAAAGCGGCAAGCCCGGCGGACCCTTCGCGCGCGGCGACAATATCGGCGTTGATCTCTGCCAATTCATCCAGATTGGTCTGCACCGATGAAACCTCGGCCGTCAGATCGGATTGCATCACGCTGCGCGCATCGGACAAGGATTGATTGGCAAGCTGAAACGTGTTCGCCATTTGCCGCGCGGTTTCCAGCGTGGTGGTGCGCAGGTTCGCGTTAACAGGGTCGCTTTCCAATCGCACCAAAGCCGCTTCAAAATTGACCAGGCCTGCATAAAGCCCGGATTGTTCGAGCGCGGTTTCGCTGTTTTGCAAACCTGTGAGCAAAGCCTGAGTGCGCGAAAGGTCAGAGGCGGCATTGCGCGCCTGAAACTGCACCAGCTCGCTTGCGCCGCGATTGATCGACCCGATGCGGACCCCGCCCAGCGAGATCAGCGGAATTGAACCCGATGGTTGCCGTCATCACCAATTCGCTTTGGCCCAAAGTGCGCCGGGCGTAATTGGGATTGGACGCATTGGCGATGTTCTGCGCGGTCAGTTCCAGACCCGCGCGCGACGCTTTTGCGCCGTTCGCGCCAATATTGAGAAGTGCCATCGGCATGGGGAGCTCCTATCGCCGCTCTGTTTCATCAGGGCTTGTCGCAGGAAGATATTGCGCAAGCTGTTCCTCTATGCTCCGGGCAAACCCGAAGGAGCCGGAATTGCTGGCGATTTCAGCGAATTGTTCATCGCGCATCTTGGCAAAGGTTTCCATGCCGCCGCCTGCGAACGGGGTGTCATCCTTGGCAAAGCTGGTGGCGCGCGCCGCTTCGAGCAGACGGCGCACCATGATCGCCTCGAACCCCTTGGCCGCTTTGCGCAAGTCCTGCTGTTCGCTCGGCAAGGCCTCTGTTTTTGTGTGCGCGGAAAGGGCGGAGGTGACCTGCATCACAGCACCACCATTTCGGCTTGCAACGCGCCTGCCTGTTTGAGGCTCTCAAGGATCACCACCAGATCAGCCGCGCCCACGCCCAGCAGATTGAGCGCATCGACGATCTCGCTGAGAGATGCTGCGCCCGGCATCAGGGCGACCCGGCTGTCGATCTGCTCGACAGTAATCTCGGATTGCTGTTCCACCGCTGTCACCCCGTTGCCGAACGGCGCAGGCTGAACCACGCGCGGGGCTTCGTCGATGCGGATCACCAGCTTGCCGTGGCTGACAGCAGCGGGCGACAAGCGCACCGCTTCATTGATGACGACTGTGCCGGTGCGGCTGTTCACAATGACTTTGGCCGCCATCGGGGCGGGCCTGACATTCAGCATTTCGATCTCGGCCAGTTTCGCCGCGCGTTCATTATTGCCAAAGGGCAAAGCCAGTTCGATGCTGACCCCATCAGCGATTTGCGCGGTTCCGGGGAAACGCGCATTGATCGCATCGCGCACCCGGCTGGCGGTCAGAAAATCGGCCTCGTGCAGATTGAATTTGAGCGTTCCCTGCCGGTCAAACCCGGTCGCGACCGATCGTTCAACCGTTGCGCCATCGGCGATCCGGCCAACGGTTGCGACATTAACTGTCAACTGCGATCCATCGCGGCCCGATACGCCCAGGCCGCCGACTGCGACATTACCCTGCGCCATCGCATAAATCTGCCCATCTGCGCCCATTAACGGCGCGAGCACCAAAGCCCCGCCGCGCAAAGACCGCGCCTGGCCCAGCGTGGATACGGTAATGTCGATGGTCTGGCCCGGCTTGGAAAAGGCAGGCAGTTCAGCCGTGATGATAACAGCAGCGGCATTGCGCAGATTGGGGCTGACCCCTTGCGGCAATTGCAGACCCAATCGGCCCGACACGCCGCGCATCGCCTCTGTCACATAGGCCAGGTTATCATCGCCTGTCCCCTGAAGCCCGACGACCACGCCGTATCCTGTCAGCTGGTTTGATCTGAGCCCTTCAAACTGGCCCAGATCGCGAATGCGTTCGGCCGATGCAGGCGCGGGGATCAAAGCGCCAATGGCCGCAGCCAAAGTCAGCACGAACATTATTCTGAAATAGGAAGCCATCGCCAAATCCTCTCAGCCGATCAAAACGGCGAAATCATGCCAAAAAAGCGCGACAGCCAGCCGGGCCGCGATGCCTGCTGCACCGCGCCTTTGCCCGAATAGATGATCCGCGCATTGGCGACCTGCGATGAGGCCAGCCGGTTATCCGCATCCACATCGACAAGGCGGATGCGGCCAGCGAACTGGATCCATTCATTGCCCTGGCTCAGCGACATCTGCTTTTCTCCGACGACTTCGGCAGTGCCATTGGGGTAAATGGCGGCGATGGTGACAGCGACAGTGCCATTCAACTGGCTCTGCTGGGCTGCACTTCCTCCACCAGAGAACGACCCTTGCGCCGCAGGATTAAGGGCATTGGGATTGAGAAAGCCCAGCGGGCCGGACGTAGGCGGCGTGATCGAGAACGATCCATCGCGCTGCGTATCGCCGGTGGTGCTTTTGGAAGAGGTGATATTTTCCACCAGCACAATCGTCACCATATCGCCCAGCTTGCGCGCGCGGGTGCCTGTGACCAGCCCGGCATAACCATCCGATGCCTGATAGATTGACCCGCGATTATCGCTGATAGCGGGGTCAGCAGGCGCCGGCACAGTCTGCGCGGTAAGGGGCGATGCAGGCGGCGGCGGCGCGGTAAAACCGGGCGCCATTTTGCCTTCCATGCCAAAACAGCCAGACACCAGCATAGCAGCCGATATGGCAACAGCGGCGCGCGCGGCGCGGCCCATGGAATGCGCGCCCATCACAGCGTCTGGTTCGCATTGCGGAGCATTTCATCCACCGCGCTGACCATCCGCGAATTGATTTCATAAGCGCGCTGCGCCTCGATGATCTCAACCAGCTCTTCAACCACATTGACGTTGGAACCCTCGAGCATTCCCTGGCGCACATTGCCGCGTCCGAACTCGCCTGCCACACCCAATTCAACAGGGCCGCTGGCACCCGTTTCCACCAGAAAGTTATCGCCGATAGAGCGAAGCCCGCGCGGATTGGCGAAATTGGCGATTTGCAGCTGGCCCAATTGGACCGGCTGCGCCTGGCCCGGCTGGACCGCACTGATTGTGCCATCGGGAGAGATCGAGATGCTTTCAGACCCTTGCGGGATCTGCACAGGCGGAGATACCGAAAACCCTTCTGATGTGATCAGCTGGCCTTGCGGTGACAGGGTAAAGTTTCCCGCACGGGTAAACGCGATCTGCCCGCCGGGCGGCAGCTCCACCTGGAAGTATCCCGGACCATCCAGCGCCAGATCAAGGCTGTTGCCCGTCGTGTTGAGCGTTCCCTGGCTTTCAATCCGCGATGTGCCCTGCACCTGCACGCCCGTGCCCAGATTAAGGCCCACAGCATAGGCGGTTTGGTTGGTGGAATTGGCCCCCGCCACGCGCATTTCCTGATAGGTCAGGGTCGAAAAATCAGCCCGGTCACGTTTGAACCCGGTGGTGGAGACATTGGCGAGATTGTTAGCAATCACGCGGATGCGCATATCCTGCGCTTCCAGCCCGGTGCGGGCGACTTGCAATGCGGATGTTGGCATGGAAAATTCCTTGTTGAATAGGCGTTTATGTGAGCGACATCAGCCGCGCGCTGGCTTCATCCAGATCGCCTGCGGTGCTCATCACTTTGAGGCGCTGTTCAAAGCTGCGCTGCGCCTCGATCATGGCGACCAGCGTTTCTGCGGTTTCGACATTGGATTGCTCCAGCGCGCCTGCGGTGACACTTGCGGTGGGGTCGGCTGGCAAGACGCCGCCGCCGGGCACTTTGAGGAAACTGTCGATCCCTTTGGCGACCTGGCTGCCTTCGGGCGATACCAGCTTGATCCGGCCAATCTGCTGGGCCTCGGCGCCCGGCGCTGCCGGATCGCGCGCCAGCACAGTGCCATCGCCGCTGATGGTGATGGGGAAACCTTGCGGCACCGTTATCGCCCCGCCGCCTTCGCCCAGCACGGCAAGCCCTTCGCCATTTTCGATGAGGCCCGATACCGCGATGCGCAGATCGCCCCGGCGCGAATAGACCTCCCCGCCTGATCCATCGGGTGCCTGAAACGCTATCAGCGCGTCGCCCTGCACCGCAATATCCATTGGATTGCCCGTGGGCGTAATCTCGCCCGGAGCCAAATCGGCCCCGCGCACATTGCCGCGAGCAGGCGCGCGCGCTTCCAAAGAGCCATCGCGAAGGACCGATGGCTTCACCGCAAACACTTCCCTGCGAAAGCCGGGCGTGGACGCATTGGCGAGATTGTTGGCCACCATACGCTGGCGGTTCATCGCGGCATCTGCGCCTGATAATGCGGTGTAGATCATACGGTCCATCGCTCAAGCCTTCCTATCGCTGAAGGTTCAGGACGGTTTGTGAAATGGCTGTGGCTGTATCCAATGCCCGCGCATTCGCCTGAAAATTCCGCTGGGCGCCCAGCAGCGAGACAAGCTCACCTGCCAGATCGACATTGGAGCGTTCGAGCGCGCCGGAGAACAAATCGCCGTAATTGCCGCTGGCCGGTTCACCAAAGACAGCGCCGCCGGATTCGCCGGTCGCTTCGTATTGGGTAAGCCCGATCGGACGCAGGCCTGTGGTCGCCGCAAAGCTGGCAAGCGCTACCTGCATCACCGGCTCGGCTGATCCATCGGCATAGACCGCAGTCAGCACGCCATCATTTTCAATCGACACGCTGGCGAGTTCAGACCCTGCGCCATTGGTTGTGGGGATGGCGATGGTGGCAGGCGTGGTCGATGTGGCGGTGCCTGTCGCATCGACCGGAAAGGCCTGGACCAGATTGCTGTTGCTATCGAGCAATTGCCCGCTTGCATCAATCCGTAGATTGCCATTGCGCGAATAGGTTTCCGCGCCATTGTTCGGGCTGACACTGGCGAAAAAGCCATCGCCATTGATCGCCAGATCCAGCCCGCGTCCGGTCTGCTCAATCGCGCCGAGCGAGAAATCCTGCGTGATCGCCTGAACGGTTGCGCCAATGCCGGGTGTGCGGCGCGGATCGGTGTTCGATCCAGACGCGATCAGATCGGCAAAGGCTGCGTTGCTTTTCTTAAAGCTGACGGTTTCTGCGTTGGCGATATTGTTCGCGATAACGCGCAGATCGGTTTCGGCATTGCGCATACCGGATAGCGAAGTTGCAAAGGACATGAGTTCAGTCTCCTGTTGGGAATGAGATGTGTTTTTAGGAAAGGACAGAAATGCTGGGCGCTGCCGGCGTGATGCTGCCGGAACCTGACCCGCCTGCAGCATTCGTGGCAGCCTCGGTGGCGGCCTGTGCGGCTTCGGCGGCGGCATTTTGCGCTTCGATCAGGGCATCCAGCTTGGCCGAGATATCGCCCAAGGTCGCGCCCGATTGTTCCGTTTGGGCAAGCGATGTGAACTGCGCCATCTGCGCCAATAGCTGCTCATTATTCGCAGGCTCCAACGGATCCTGAAACTGCAATTGCGTGGTCATCAAAGTGAGAAAATCGCCGCTATCCAGCGATCCCAATCCGCCCGAATTGGGCAGAACGGATGGCGTGTTCAGCCGGTCAAGCGTGGCCTCCAGCGTGGCATTTTGCGTGCCTGATACAGGGGTCGCAGTCATGTTCAATTGCTCCTTAGGGTTTCCAGCATCAGCTGTTTGGCGGTTTGCAGCGCCTGGACCAGGTTCTGGTACTGGCGCGCGCTTTCCATGATCTCGACCATCTCGGCGGTCTCATCGACGGGGGCCTCGAAGATATTGCCATCTGCATCGGCGAGCGGGTGGAAGGGATCATATCTCTTGGTTGGTGCCGCTTCTGACCGGACCAGCGTGTCTGCGGTCACGCTCGACAGGCCCGATGCGCGGTCAAGCTCGCTTTCAAACACCGCGCGAACAGGGCGGTACGCTTCGGCCTCGGTCGTGGTGACCGATCCGGCATTGGCGAGGTTGGAGGCGGCTGTGTTCATCCGCACCAATTGTGCGGACATGGCGCGTTCGGTCATGCCGAACAGGGTCATCCGGTTGCCATCAGGCCCAATCTGATTGCCTTCAGGCATGGCCTATTCCCCTTTCAAAGCGCGCGTCATCACTGCCGCTTTGCCTTTTACAAAAGCGAGCGTTGCGCTGTAGGCGACCGCGTTTTCAGCAAAGGCGATCTGTTCGCGCGACAGCTCTACCGTATTGCCATCCATGGATGGCATGGTGGGCACTTTGTAGACCATGTGTGCATCCGCGCTGGCCGTGCGATCACCCGACAAGCGCGCATCCAGCGCTTTGGTAAAGTCGATATCGCGCGCCTTGTATCCGGGCGTCGCCGCATTCGCGATGTTGGAGGCAAGCACTCCCATGCGCTGCGATCTCAATGTCAATGCATCAGCATGAATGCCAAAGATGTTCTGGTTCATTTGCGGCGGCCTTTTTCGACTATCACACAGCGGGTTTCTCCTTGTGCGATTCAATGTGTTCGGATGAGTTTGCAGAAAGCGTGCCAAACCTGGCCTTCAACGGGCGCATAGCGGTGCAGCGCGCCAACGCGGCGCCCGCGTAGAGCGCCAAAGCGGCAATGCGCTGCCGCCTTTGGCAAAAAGCTGCCCTTCCTATGCCTTGCAGGGATGCGGGCAGCAGGTGCGCGGCCTTAAATTTCCCCGCCTCGTGCCGTTCTCAACTTGAGGCACGAACCGCAATCAAAGGACGCATAAATGGGGTATGATTGGCCGGGGATGATTGATCCCGGCGCGCTTGTCATTGTGCTTGCTGGCACCGCTTTGGCGACTTTAGCGCGCTGCGGGTGGAGCGATCTGACGCTTGCGCTGCGCGCGCTTACCCGCATTGGCACGCCCGATTTTGCGGCCGATGAAAACCGCATGGCTCTTGCCCCCGCCATCGCCGAGATAAAGCGGCGCGGCCCGATGTGCA
Source organism: Erythrobacter sp. JB1-15 (assembly GCF_057365035.1). NCBI lineage: Bacteria > Pseudomonadati > Pseudomonadota > Alphaproteobacteria > Sphingomonadales > Erythrobacteraceae > Erythrobacter > Erythrobacter sp. JB1-15. The sequence goes on along the minus strand of NZ_CP200295.1, from coordinate 1,482,103 downwards.
CCGATATTCCCCTGCCGCCGGATCGCTCGCTTGCCAAAGTGCTGATCGCCTTCGCCCGCGCGGGCTCGCTTGACGCGCTGCACGATACGCGCCAATCTGAAAAAGCGCGCCGCACCCGCGTATCCGACCGCGCGGTGCGCACATTTGAATATGCCGGCGAACTTGCGCCCGTTTTTGGCCTGGTGGGCACTTTGTTTGCGATCAGCCAGCTTGGGCCCCTGGGCGGCGAAGGCCCGGTGGAAAGCGCCATGGCCGCGATTGGCACCGCCGTACTCTCGACGCTGTATGGTATGCTGCTGGCGCATCTCATCTGCCTGCCAATTGCCCGCGCGATTGACCGCAAAGCCACGCGCGAAGAGGAGCAGCGCGATGAACTACTCGAATGGCTCAGCATCAGCCTGGCAGGCGGCGCGCGCATGGCGGCGAAAACACCCGCGGGTGCGCCCTTTCTGGATCGCCCCACTGGCCGAGACGCTGCATGAACCACCGCCTTACCGCAAGCTGGCAGCTGATCCTGGCCGACCTTGCGCTCATTCTGTTTCTGGTGACGCTGGCCGCGCTTGCAGGGACAAGCGAGCGCAGCGCTGCAACCGAAAATGCCTTGCCCGGCTTGTCATCCACCGATCAGGCGGTGACAGCGCCGGTGCATGCGCTTTACCGCCCTTCACCCAATGTGGACGCATTCGGCGTTTGGCTGGCCGATCAACCCAATGATCCGCGCGCGCAGGTGACGATATATGCAAATTTTGCTGAGGGTTCGCAGGCGCAGATATGGCAGCGCGCGCGGGCCATGGCGGATGATGCGCGGCGCGCTGGCCTCAGCCCCAAAGTGGTGATCGCACCGGGTTCGCGCGATGATATCTATGCCAGCATCGCTTTTGACACGCCCCCGCAATTGCAGCAGCGATAAGGCGGCCCCACCGCTTATAAGGCGATCCGCTTAAACAGAGATGACGCGATTGCGCCCGGCTTCTTTCGCTTCATACAAGGCCGCATCCGCTCTCGCGAGCGCGGCGCGGGTGTCCGTGCCTTTTTCCACCTGAGCAATACCGCCGGAAAAAGTAACCTTACCAAACGGACGCCCGGTTTCGCGGTTCATCATCAGCTTGGCCGCCTGCGCGCGCCGGATCCGGTCGAGTTTGAGATGCGCAGCCTCTTTGTCGAGACCGTAAAACAGGAGCACAAATTCCTCGCCGCCATGGCGCGCGACAAAGCATTGATCATCGGCATTGTCGCTTAGGATATCGGCAATCGCGCACAGCACTCTGTCGCCTGCATCATGGCCATGGCGATCATTGATCAGCTTGAAATTATCGACATCGCAAAACCCAACGCATAGCGGCTCATCGCGCGATTGCGCGCGTTCGGTTGCGGTGACCAGCCGGCGTTCGAATGCGCGGCGATTGGGCAGATGCGTCAGATGGTCGATATCCGCTTCCATCCGCGCTTTCGCCAGATTTTCGCGCAATTGATCGGTTTCGCTGCGGCTTTTCGCCATCGCCGCCTCGACCTGTTCGATGCGTTCGATCACAGACCGCGACAGATCCACCACTCGCGATATTTCGCGCGGACCTTCTTCCGCTGTCTCACCTGCTGTGATGGAGCGGATTTCCGCATCAATCGACGCGCGGTAATCGCCGGTATCATTCTGCGCCGATTTGGCCGTCTGCGCGAACCGGATCAAAGTGTATTCAAGCTGGTCCATCAGCTTTTCAAGCTCGCCAATGCGGCTGGTGACTTCGGGGTCTTGCCGGATAACCTCATCCAGCCATCGCTGATCGATCGGTTCACCTGAAATTTCGCGCGTGGCAAAGGTCTCTGCCAGATCGGCATTGGAACCCGACAGCGCGCCGCAGATCGCGGCGAGATTCATCGAGTTGATTTCGAGATCATGCCGGAGAGAAAATTGGCTGATCCGCTCTAACAAATCGCGGCGCGCCTCGCGCACACGAGGGGCCGTCCCAGAAATGCGTGCCGCTGTATCAGCGCCAGCACGGTTGCCCGGTGACGGGCGGAACTCTTTATCCCTCTCATCGAGGTTTGAGTATGAAGGCATTGCAAAAACCCTGCGTCTGAACTGGGACAAAATCCCATAAACATCCGACACTTAAAGTACTACTTTAAGCGCGGTAACGGATTCCACCTAGTTGCGGCCCACATTGTTCGAATCGCGCAGCTTGGCACGAGGCTTGCTGCTGTCCCACTGTTTAATCGAAAATGCTTTGGCTGAAAACCATGCATTAACAATAGGGATAAAGCGGTGGAATTGTTAGTTAACTTTGGTTTCAAAAAATGTTTCATGGTGCCTGTTGCAGCAACGCTATGCCTGGCATCGCAGCCCGTTTGTGCCGCGCCGCCAGATCGCACCGATCCGCGCGCCATTGATGCCGCTGTCGCGCAGTTTACCGGCGCACAAATCGGTGAGATTGGGGGCGCGCGTTTGCCTGCCGATCACCGCTTGCAACTGGCCGCATGTCCCACCCCTTTGCAGACCGCATGGCACGGCACCAATCGCAGCACTGTGCGGGTCGAATGCGCTGGCCCTAAAGGCTGGCGCATCTTTATCGCGACCCGCCCGCTGCCCAAACCCGCCAAAGCGGCTCAGACTGTCAAACGCGGCGATCCGATTACCGTGGTGATCAAGGGCCGCGGATTTTCCGTCCAGCAAACCGGCGAAGCTTTGGAAGCGGGCACAATCGGCGACTGGATCACGATCCGCACCGCGCGCCAGGCCGATCCGGTACGCGCACGTATTGAACGGCCCGGTATCGCGACCATTCCGGCAAGCTGACCGGCTAGAACTTTCTGCCCCTTAAACAATCCGCACCTTTGCCGTTCTGTGTTTGAGACGACCAATTGGAGACCCGAAATGCCTTCTTTCGAACTGAGCAAATTGCAAGCGGCCACTCCCGCGCGTGCGCTGTCCGAAAGCGATCGGACACAGCTTAATGCCACTGCGCAAACCGCCTCAAAGACCGCCTCGCAAAGCGCAGGTGAGCCGGGTGTGGCGCTGGAAATTGGCGCGGGCATTGATACTGCAAAGCCACCCTTTGACAGCGACCGTGTTGAGCAGATCCGCGAGGCATTGCGCGATGGCAGCTATCCATTGGTGCCTGCAAAAATCGCCGATGCGATAATTGCCGCACGCATCAGCCCCACCATTGCAAACTGAGCCTGAACCCATGAGCTTTTCCGCGTCTCAAGATAACGCTGCCCTTACGGCAAATTTGCGGCAAATGGTTGCCGTACTGGAACGCGAGCGGCAGGCGCTTGCCGGGCTGGATGCCGATGATCTGTTTGAGGCCGCGCATGCGAAAGAGGCATTGTGCGATGCGCTTCAACCATTCTCAGCCGCCCCGCTTCACACAGAGGCGCGTGAACTGGCAGAGACTGCGCGGCAGCTCAACGATGTCAATCGCCGGGTGCGCAATCTGCTGGCAGCGAATGTGTCTGCGCGGATCGAAGCTTTGGGCGGAACCCCGCGCAGCGCTTACACCGCGCAAACGGCGTTGGGATAAGCGCGCCCTCTCCCCGCGCCCCCAACGCCCCGCAACACGCTGGCATACCGGCACGCTGGCACGCCCTGCGTAATACACCTTAACCATAACTGGCACGCCAATTGCTTTGCTGCGGGGAAACCCACGCACGCCAAGCAATAGGGCCTTGCCATTTATGACACAGCCATCGCCGTTTTATCTGCCGTCTTTGCCGCAGATCCGGTTGGACACAGACCCGCGCGCCAACCCGCAGGCCAACCCGCAAGCGCGCCGTGTCACGGCTCAGCCGGTGCTGGCAGGCCCAGCCGCGTCCGCAGGCCCCGCACCGTCAGTCAAAAGCGCCATCGCCGATGCCGCCCGGCGCACCAGTGTTGATTTCGACTTTCTCATCGCGCAGGCCCAGGTGGAATCCTCAATGGACCCCCATGCCCGCGCCCGCACGTCCAGCGCGACAGGGCTTTACCAATTTATCGAAAGCACCTGGCTGGAAACCATGCAGCGCCACGGGGGCCGTTTTGGCCTTGGCGATGTCGCCAGCCAGATCAGCAGCGATGCGCGCGGACGGGCGCAGGTCGCAGACCCCGCGGAGCGCAGCGCGATCCTCGCCATGCGGTCCGATCCGCAAACCGCTGCGTTCATGGCGGCGGGCCTGGCGGAGGACAATCGCGCGCATCTGACCCCGATCCTTGGCCGCCAGCCTGATCACGGCGAATTGTATCTGGCGCATTTTCTGGGCGCGGGCGGCGCGGGGCGGTTTCTGTCGGCCATGGCTGACAATCCCGATCAAAACGCGGCGAGCCTGTTTGCCCGGCCAGCCGCTGCAAATCGCGCGATCTTTTATGAACGCGGCGGACACCCGCGCAGTCTGGCAGGCGTGATGAATGTCCTCGATAGCAAGATGGAGCGCGCTGTAATTCAGGCTGAGGAGGCGCAGGCCGCAGGGATAATCCCGGGCACCGCGATCACCGCACAGACCCCGTACCCCATAGCAAGCGGCGCAGCATCTGCACCTGTCAATGCCGCGGCAATCACAATGCGCGGCCGCCGCTCGCTGTCCGCGTCTCTATCAGCGCCCCCTGTTCCATCACGGCCCCCGGCTGGCTCTGCCTCTCGCTTGCCCATTTCGAATGTCCTGCGCGATACATTTGGCGCAGGCGCAGGCGGAGGCACAGACACAGGCGGCGGCGGGTCTGATCAAAGCGCGGTCAAAATTGAGCGCGCCTATAAACAATTCCGGGCGTTCGGCCTGTGAGCGGTAATGTGAGCGGTAATGTGAGCGGCCCTGGGAGCGCACACGCCGCCCTGCCCCAAAGCCCGCTGATGGAGCGCCTGCGCGCAGCCCCTGCGGCCATGGCGCTGCCGGTTGGCATCTTTGCGCTGTTCGTGCTGATGGTGCTGCCGATCCCGCCGCTCTTGCTCGACATGTTTTTCGTGCTCAACATCGCTATTGCTGTCGCGGTGTTGATGGTGGCGCTGAATGCGCGCACCCCGCTTGATTTCTCCTCCTTCCCCAGTGTTTTGCTGTTCGCAACCCTGCTGCGGCTCGCGCTTAATGTCGCCTCCACCCGGATCGTGCTGGTGAACGGCCACGAAGGCGGCGCGGCAGCGGGCGATGTGATCGAGGCGTTTGGCCAGTTTCTTGTAGCTGGAAATTTTGCTGTCGGGCTGTTCGTTTTCACCATCCTGCTCATCATCAATATGATCGTCATCACCAAAGGCGCAGGGCGCGTGTCCGAAGTGTCTGCAAGGTTCGTGCTCGATGCTTTGCCCGGCAAACAGATGGCGATTGACGCCGATATCGCCGCTGGCCTGATCACCGCCGAAGAAGCCCGCGAGCGCCGCCGCGAAACCACGGTGGAGGCGGATTTTTATGGATCGATGGATGGCGCATCGAAATTCGTCAAAGGCGATGCGATTGCCGCCTTGCTGATCCTGGCTGTCAATGTGATCGCGGGGCTTGCGCTTGGCATGATTAGCCACGGCCTATCGCCAGCCGAAGCGGGCGAATTGTACATCACGCTGGCGGTTGGCGATGCTTTGGTGGCGCAGGTGCCCGCCTTGCTGCTTTCGATTGCGGCTGCGGCGATTGTCACCCGGGTATCGGATACGCGCGATCTGACTGGGCAGATTGGCGGACAGTTTTCCGATCCGCGCGGCTGGTTGCCGGTGGCCGTCATTCTGCTCGCCATTGGCGTTGTGCCTGCGATGCCGCAAACCGTATTCCTGCCCGCTGCCGCGATTGCGGGCGGGATCTGGTGGGCGCTCAAATCGCGCACGGGTCAGCCGGAACCCGAACCCACCACCGCCGAAGAAACCTCCACAGACCGCATCGACATCGCCGATGTCAGCGATGCGACCATGGTTACAATAGAGCTTGGCTATGGCCTTGTGCATCTGGTGGACGAGGCCAAAGGCGCGCCATTACTCACCCGGATCACTGGCATTCGCAAGCAATTGTCGCGCGAAATGGGCTTTGTCCTGCCGCAATTCCGTATTCGCGATTCGCTTGATTTTGGCCCCAATGATTATGCTGTCGTGCTGGGCGGGGTCACCATTGCCAGCGGCGCTGCGAAACCTGCCAAATTGCTCGCCATTGATACAGGCGATGTGCGCCCCGGCCCCTATGCGCAGCTGGGTGTGGTGGGCGAAGAAACCCGCGATCCCAGCTTTGATTGCCCCGCTGTTTGGATTGATCCCGGCACGCGCGATCACGCCATTGCTGAGGGGTTTCTAACCGTCGATCCCAGCACTGTGATCGCGACGCATGCCAATCAGGCTTTGATGGGGATGTGCGACCAATTGCTTGGCCCCGAAGAAGTGCGCGCGCTGCTTGATGATCTGAAAGAACGCGCGCCTGCCCTCGTCGAAGCGGTCCATCCCGAACCCCTTTCTCTGGCCGCTGTCACGCGCATTTTCCGCGCGCTGATCGCTGATGGGATTGGCCTTTCGCATCCCCAGCCCGTGTTCACTTCGCTCGCCATTGCGCTGCAATCGACGCAGGATTTCAATGCGCTGATTGATGCGGTGCGCGTGGATCTGGGCGCGCGGCTGGTGGGGCGGATTTGCACCCCGTCTGAAAAACTGAAAGTCATCACCCTGGATGCAGGGCTGGAAGCTACCGTGCTGGGCGGAATGCCTGATCCTGCCACGGGCCAACCCATGATCGAACCTGATCTGGCAGGCCTTATCGCGTCAAGCGCTTCTGACTATGCGACAGAGGCTGGCGCGCCGATTGCGCTGATCGTTCAGCCGCCCGCGCGCCGCGCCATCGCCCAACTTTTGCAGACCCGCGCACCGAGCTGCATGGTTCTGTCAATCAATGAATTGCCCGCGACCCAGCCTGTCGAAGTGATCGGCCTGATCGGCAGCACTCCTGATTCCGAAAACGCAGGCGTTTCCGAAAATGCAGGTGGGGCACCCACCAATCCGGCGATCGCGGCATGAAGCACGATCCCAAAAGCTTTGCTCAGGCGTCGCCCTATGCATCCACCTCGCGCGCCGAAGTCGAAGCGCGCGTGCGCCAGTTTCTGCCGCTGGTCCGGCGTGCGGCCTGGCATATCTATGGCTCTGGCCGCGAAGGGCTTGAGATTGAAGATCTGATCCAGGCGGGCATTCTTGCGCTGACCGAATGCGCGCAGAAACACACCGGCGCTGTCGAAGATGGCTTTGCCGCCTATGCCAAATTGCGCGTGCGCGGAGCGATGCTGGACCAGATCCGCAAGCTGATGAACGACACTCGCACCGCGCGCAAAAAACGCGCTGCGTTTGAACGGACAGCGGCGATTTTGCGCGGGCAATTGGGCCGCGATGCCACCCGCCATGAAGTCGCCAAGGCCATGCAAATTTCGGATGCGGAATTGCTCGAGATTGAAAATTCCAACGTCTCTGTCTCGTCAATCTCGGACGAATATGATGAAACCAGTTCTGCCTTTGCCGCGCAGGAGCCTGACCCGTTCGACATTCTGTCAGGCGAAGAGGATCGCGACCGTCTGATCGCAGCCATGACCAAACTGCCCGACCGCGCCAAACTGGTGCTACAATTGTTCTTTGTCGAAGAGCTGAACCTGACAGAAATCGCCGCCGTGCTGGAAGTGAGCGTACCGCGCGTGCACCAATTGCGCGCCAAAGCGCTGAAGGATCTACGGGCGCTGCTGGAGGGGGTTAGCCGTACATCCCCCGCTTCGGCCCCAAATACCCAAACAGATACGCACCCACTTTGCGCATTTGAATTTCTTCGCTGCCTTCGGTGATCCGGTAACGGCGGTGATGGCGATATATGTGTTCGAACGGCGTGTGGCGTGAATAGCCGATACCGCCATGGACCTGCATCGCGCGGTCGGCGGCTTCGCAGCACAGGCGGTTTGCCCAGTAATTGCACATGGAGACTTTGTCGCTGATCGTGCGCTCAATCTCCTCATGCGGCATATTGTCCATCTCCCAAGCGGTTTTGAAGATGAGGAGGCGCAGCATTTCTGCCTGTGTGGCGAGTTCCACCAGCGGAAACTGGATCGCCTGGTTCTTGGACAGCGCTTCGCCAAAGGGTTTGCGCATTCGCGCGTATTTGACGCTTTCATCGATGCAGAACAGCGCCGCCCCGCAGCTGGAGGCGGCCTGACGAATGCGGTTTTGGTGGACGAAACTTTGCGCCAGCGCGAGGCCGCGCCCTTCTACGCCGAGCACAGCTTCATCGGGCACCCACACGTCTTTGACAGACAGGCGCGGGTGATCGGTGGGCATGTTGAACGTCCACATCCATTCCTCAATCTCGATGCCGGGATCAGGATTGGGAACGAGGAAACAGGTGATGCCGCTCGCCTGCCCCGCCTCGCCTGCGGTGCGCGCAAACATTGCGCAGTGGGTGGCGGTGTGCATGCCGGTGATCCACATCTTCTCGCCATTGATCAGCCAGCCATCCTCGCCATCGCGGGCCTGCCGGACGGCGGTGGTTTCCATATGGGTCGCGTCCGAACCGTGATCGGGTTCAGTAAGGCCAAAGGCGACGCGGCGGGTGCGTTCGAACCCGCCGGTGATGAATTCGTGTTTCTGCGCCTCGGTGCCCCATTGATCGAACATCGCGACGAAGGGGAAATTGCCGACGATGGAGTGTTCGTTTTGCAGATCATTGTGGAGGCCCAGACCTTTCCTCGCAAAATGCTCGCGGATCACCGCCATCCAAAGGTTTGAGCCATCCTTGCCGCCATAGCGCCCCGGTGCAGAGAACCGCCAATGGCCGGCCTTGTCAGCGCGCGCGGTGGCTTCGCGCAGCAGCGCCTCCCATTCCTCACGCGGGAGGCCGCCCTTGTCCCAATCGGTGCGCGCATGTTCGCGGCGGTGATCAAAGAAGCGGATGTTGTCGTCCGCCTGCTCAAGCGGCTTGATCTCGGCCTCGATAAAGGCGTCGAGTTCTTGCAAGTAGGCCTGAAGGTCGGCGGGAATTGCGAAGTCCATTTAGTCTTCCTCGTCAGAATTAAGTGGATCCGGATCCAGCCAGAGCTCTTTAGCGACCGCCAAAGCTGGGTAAGTGGGTACGTCCGCCGCGAGCTTTTCGAGCGCATTCTGACGAAGATCACCCAGCACTCCCGAGGTCGACAAAGTGGTTTCTCCGGCAAGCAGAGCTTTCGACAACTCCCAATCGAGCGGATTAGTCCAGTAGACTTCTTGTCGCCTTATCATCTTGAGCGCATTTCGAGCCACTGCATGCTGAAAACGATCGTGCCCTCGCATCTGAGGCTTTATCGTCTCGAGCCATTCGAGCACCGCCTGAGCCAGTTCCCCATTCATGGCCTCACCCGGATTGTCCGGGAGCTCTTCTAGAACGCAAAATGGCTCCCGCTCTTCCTCCGGCGCATCCTCCTCCAACAGCATTAGCAAGTCCAATTCCTGCTCGCTTGTCCGCCGCGAGATCACCACGCGCTCCAGCATTCGATCCTCACCGCTGCGCCAAATCGCTGCCATTTTGAGGCAGCCGAGTGCCCACCAAACGGTGCGGTGGATCAGCCAGTAGCGGAAGCGTTTGCGGTCAACTTTGCGCCCGCCATTTGTCTCATAGGCTTCGAAATAGGCTTCCAGATTGGACAGCCCCAAAGCAGGCCTGTCATATCGGTGGAAGCGCCAAACGGCCATGCAGCCGAACGCCAGATCCTCGTGGTAATCGCCAAAATGCGCCAGCTCCCAATCGAGCACGCCGGTGAGCCAGCCATCTTCTACCAGCAGATTGCCCATCCGGTAATCGCCGTGGATCAGCACAGGATCATCGGCCTGCGGCGGGCAATTGTCTTCCAGCCATTTGATCCCCAGCGCGATGATCGGGCGGTCGCCGCCTGCTTCGTCAAATTGCTTGCGAAAATCGGCGATGGCATCGCGCGTGTTCAATTCGGGCACTGAACCGGGCACATCACCCGGTTTGATCGAGTGAATGCTGGCAAGGTTGGCCGCGCATTCGGCGATCAGCCGGTCTGGCTCATCTGTTTCAAGGATCTGTTTGGGATTGGGCGTGCCGGGCAGCGCCTCCATCACAAAGCCCGAGCCGATCCCGTCACCCGGCTCCAATTCTGCCACTACAACGGGCGCCGAAACCCCTGCAGCCTTTGCGGCGCGAATGACCGCAGCCTCGGTATCGTGGCCGAACGGACGATCTTTCATGAAATCCGCCGACGGCGCGCGGCGCAGCACAAACGCGCTGCCGCCGCTTTCAAACCGCCAGCTTTCCATTGTCGCGCCGCCGGTCAAGCGCGCAAGGCCGGTGGGGGCAGACAGGCCAGCACGCGCGCATACACGTGCCAGCCCTTCTAACAGGTCATCGGCGGCGGCATCCCCCACCGCGATTTAGCTGAGCTTTTTGCGCATCCGCTTTGCGCGCGCTTTCGGGCTGGGATGCGTTTTGGTCCATGCGAGCCCGCCGCTGGGACCGCCCATGGCTTGCAGTTTTTCAAGCGCGGTCACGCAGGCATTCGCGTCATAGCTGTTGGCCTGCATAAATTCGAAAGCGTAATCATCGGCTTGTTTCTCGTGCTTTTGGCTGTGCTGCGCGCTGATCACATCTCCAAAGAATTTGCCAAGCTCGGTGTTGGACAATTGCCGCGCGCGATCATCAGCGGTTTGCGCGACGGACAGCGCGGCATCGCGCTGCAACGCGCCCTGCATGCGTTTCTTGGTGTGTTCGCGTTTCACATGGCCGATTTCGTGGCCGATGACATAGCGGACCTCGTCATCGGTAAATTCATCCATCAACCCTGCGAACACGCGAATGGTCCCGTTGGCCATCGCAAAAGCATTCACATCGCGCACCAGATAAGCTTTGATATCAAGGTTCAGCCCGTCATAGCTTTCCAGCCCCTGCGACAACGCCGCCATGCGCTGGCCGTAAGGATTGTCCATGCCAGCGACGGGGTTCTTGTTATCCATGTCCGCGCTCATCTGGTCGAAGAACACTTTCATTTCGGCATCGGAATAACTCGCCGCCTTGGCGACTTTCTCTACCGACTTCATGATATTGCCAAAACTCTGCGCGCTGGCGGGGGCTGCAATGCTCATCCCGCCAAACAAAGTGGCCATCGCGACAAATTCGCGCCGCGATGGGGTATAATCGTGCTTACTCATAGTACCCTCATGCAAACAATAGGATCCGGTTTACGCCGGAACGTTTTGTTTATTCACCATAATCACTTGAGGATAGGTAAATTCCAGTAGGCCTTCTTTGCCATATTCCGCGCCAAAGCCTGATTGCTTGTGCCCGGCAAAAGGCGTGTGCGGGGTGAGTTTGAGGAACTGGTTGACCCACACAGTGCCCGTTTCCAGTTTCTCGGCGATTTCCACCGCCTTGTCCTCATCCGCTGACCAGACCGCGCCTGCCAGACCATATTCGGAATTGTTCGCGCGTTCGATCACTTCATCCTCGCTTGAGAATTTCATGAGCGGCATGACAGGGCCAAACTGTTCCTCTGCCACAATCCGCGCGTCTTCGGGCGGGTTGTCGAGAATGGTGAGCGGCACGAAATAGCCGGTGCCCGATGGATCGGTGTCGCCGCCGGTGAGGAATTTATAGCCTTTGTCCTTGGCATCCTCGATCAGTTCCAGAACGCGCTCATACTGTTTCTTGTTCTGGATCGGGCCAACGCCGGTGCCCTGTTCACTGCCATCGCCAACGGTCACGTTTTTCGCGTAATCGGCAATGGCCTGGCTCAATTCGTCATAGATATCTTCGTGGATATAGACCCGTTTTGCCGCGATGCAGATCTGGCCTGCATTGGTAAAGCTGGACCAGAACAATTGTTCAGCCACCTTTTTCGGATCAGCATCGGGCATTACGATGCTGGCATCATTGCCGCCCAATTCCAGCGTGATGCGTTTGAGATCAGCCGATGCGCCTTCCATGATCTTTTTGCCGGTCGCGGTGGAGCCGGTGAATGTGATCTTGTCGATATCGGGATGCGCGGTGATCAGCGGGCCAAGGCTGTCTTCGCCCGTGATGATATTCACAACGCCGGCAGGCGCCGCATCCGCGATCAGTTCGGCAATGCGCAGAGTTGTCAGCGGGGTGAAAGGCGAAGGTTTCAAAATGATCGTGCAGCCCGAAAGAATTGCCGGGCCGATTTTTTGCACCGCCATGGAAACAGGGAAATTCCACGGCACAATCCCGCCCACAACGCCAACGGGCACGCGGCGGGTGCGGATGGACTCCTTGTCATCATCCTTGTTCATTTCATCATCAAGGTCGAGTTCTGATTGCGTCGCCATCATATAGGCCGCGCCCATGATTTCGCCTTTGGCCTGAGCATGCGGTTTGCCCTGTTCTGCGGTCAGCAGGCGGTACAATTCTTCGGTGTTGTCCGATATCGCCTTGGAGATCGCCATCATTGCCTTGCGGCGCTCTTCGATCGGAGTTTTCTTCCAGCTTTCAAACGCGGCGCGCGCTGCGGCCACCGCTTTATCCAGTTCACCCGCCCCGCAAGCGGGCACCTGGCCGATCACTTCTTCGGTGGCCGGATTGACCACATCGAGCCAATTGCCTGTTTCGATCATCTCACCATTGATGAGATTTTTGTACTGTGTCGCCATCGGATTTTCCTCTCAAAAAACATGGTCGCAGCATCGCGGCCGCGCAGATTTGCTGTTTGCTTTATGAAGGTGGCGTGTTGCAGATTAAAACGCAACTGCGCATTCAATAGGTGCCTTTGCAAACTGGCGCTTCTGGTTGCGCTATTGTCATGGCAGCGTATGGCACGCCTCAGCAGGAGAACCGCAGATATGTCTGATAGCCCCATGCCGGGAAACAAAGCCGATCTCGTCTTTTACGGCAGCCCCGTTTCGCCTTTCATGCGCAAAGTGGCTGGTGTTTGCATTGAAAAGGATGTGCCGTTTGAAATTGAAGCGGTCGATGTGTTCAATCCGCCCAGCTGGTTCACCGAAATCTCACCGATGAAACGCATCCCGGTGATGCGCGACCGGTCCATCGCCAGCGAAGGCACGGGCGGCACAATCGCCGATTCCAGCGCAATTTCAGGCTATATCGAGAAAAAGCACCCCGCCGCGCCGCTTTATCCCGCAGAACCGTTCGCCCATGGCCGCGCGCTGTTTTTCGAAGAATATGGCGACACCGCGCTGGCCGCAGCGGTTGGTCTGGGCATTTTCCGCCCGATCTTTTTCGCGATTATGAAAGGCTCTGAGCCAGATGTGGCCGCCGCCAAAAAGGCGTGGGCGGAGCAGATGCCGCCCGTCCTCGATCACCTCGAAGGATCGCTGACCGGCGCGCAATATTTGGCAGGGGATGCGTTCTCGATTGCCGATATCGCGGTGGTGTCGTGTTTTATGCAGGCAAGCCTTGTGATCGAAACCCCGATTGATAATTGGCCCGCATTCAAGGAATATTTCGAAAGGCTCAGCGCGCGTCCGGCAATCGCACAACCCTATGCGATGGCAGACAGGTTTATCCGCAAAGCCTTGCCCGAACGCTTTGACCTAGCATAAAGCGCTGCTGTTTAACCCAATAGATACAGATTGAAGGCACGCGGGATAACCATGGCGAGCGACTGGTGCATCGGGATCATTGGCGGCTCAGGGCTCTACGAGATAGAAGGCCTTGAGGATGAACAATGGATCGCGATTGAAACGCCTTGGGGCGATCCGTCCGACGAGATTTTGTGCGGCACTTTGAACGGGGTGAAAGTGCGCTTTCTCCCTCGCCATGGCAGAGGCCATCCGATCAGCCCGACAGAACTGAATGCGCGCGCCAATATTGATGCGCTCAAACGCGCCGGCTGCACCGATATTCTGGCGATTTCTGCGGTGGGTTCGCTGCGAGAGGCGATTGAGCCGGGCCGCTTTGCGATTGCCGAACAATTCATTGATCGCACCGTGGCGCGCGCTTCCACCTTTTTCACCAGCGGGTTTGTCGCGCATGTTTCCATGGCCGATCCCGTCTGCCCGCGCCTGTCTGAAATGGCAGCAAAAGCGACTACGGCGTGCAAAGGCAAAGTGGCCACTGGCGCGACGTATCTTGCCATGGAAGGCCCGCAATTCTCCAGCCGCGCGGAAAGCCGGATGTACCGCCAATGGGGCGCGGACATTATCGGGATGACCGCCATGCCCGAGGCCAAGCTCGCCCGCGAGGCAGAGCTGCCTTATGCGCTGGTCGGCATGGTGACAGATTATGATTGCTGGCGAGAAGGCGACGCGGTCGATGTCGCGCAGGTCATCGCGCAGATGAGCGAGAACGGCGCATTGGCGCGCGAAATGGTTGGCAAATTCATGGCCGGCCTGCCCAAAAAGCGCAAAGCCTCCCCGATTGATACCGCTCTCGATGATGCCGTCATCACCGCGCCCGGCGAACATGACCCCGCGCTGGTTGCCAAACTGGATGCAGTGGCGCGGCGCATATTGTAAGCGAGCGCGCGTCTCCTGCCTACCCGATCCGCTTTGCCCAATCGCCTTTGAGTGGTTCAAATTCGTCCACTCTGATCGCCTGCCACACGCCGCCAGTGTAATAGGGATCCGCTTCGAAAATGGTGCGCGCTTCTGCTTCGTCTTTGGCTTTAATGACAAGCAGCGAACCGATCATTTCGCCGCCGCGTTTCAACGGCCCGCCAACGGCGTATTTGTCTTCAAGGCTGGCAACATAATCGAGATGCGCGGCGCGGTGGACCATGCGCAATTTCGCGCCCATTTCGCCATCGCGGCAGTGAAAGCAGAACATAGGCATGGCTGATACGCTCCTTTTCGCTTCCCCGACGCGCATCCCATCTAGCCAGCCAGTGATGCGCTATCAAGGTGCGCTATCAAGGTGCGAGAGGCTTGATCCGGCACGCGGTGAGGCGCAAGTTGCAATTGCAACTATTCGAGTCGCGCCAGCAAAGGATCATGCACGCCTGTGACCACGCCCGATCTGCCATCCGGCTCCACCCACCAGATTGATCGCGCAGCCCTGCGCCGGGCCTATCGCGCCGACGAAGACACCTGCATTGCCGAGCGTCTCAAGCAGGCAGCGCCCGCACGCCGGGTCAGCGCCGGCGCGGCCGCGCTTGCGATTGATCTGATTGAGGGCGCGCGCCAACAGAAAGCGAGCGGCATTGATGCTTTCCTCCAGCAATTCGGTCTCGACACCGAAGAAGGCATTGCGCTGATGTGCTTGGCCGAAGCGTTGTTGCGCGTACCCGATGCCGAGACCGCTGACGCGCTCATCCGCGACAAAATTGGCGATATTGATTGGGGCGAACATCTGGGCGAAAGCAGCTCAACTTTTGTCAATGCGGCGACTTTTTCGCTGATGCTGACAGGCGAAGTGCTTGATCCGCCCGAAGAAAAGCAGAAAGGCATGGGGCCAGCGCTCAAACGGGCAATGAACCGCATGGGCGAACCCGTCATCCGCACCGCCACATTGCAGGCCATGCGCATTTTGGGCGGGCAGTTTGTCTATGGCCGCTCAATCGAAGAGGCTTTGAAACGCGCCGCACCGCAGCGCGCCAAAGGGCTGACTCATTCATTCGATATGCTGGGCGAGGCGGCGATGACATTCGCCGATGCGGCCAAATATCGCGCTGCTTATGAGGGCGCGCTTGATCGACTGGCGAAAGAGGCCAAAGGCGGCGTTGGCCCATCACCGGGCATTTCGGTGAAACTGTCCGCGCTTCACCCAAAATACACCTTTCTGCACGCGGGCGAGGCGCGCGCCGATATTGTGCCTGTGGTCCGCGATCTGGCAATCAAGGCCCGCGATGCCGACATTCATTTCACCATTGATGCCGAAGAGGCAGAGCGGCTGGAACTCAGCCTTGATATAATCGAGGCACTGGTTGCAGACGACACCTTGTTTACTCGCGCCGATGGTTCGCGCTGGGATGGGTTTGGCCTGGCGCTGCAGGCCTATCAGAAACGCGGCGTGCCATTGTGCGATTGGGCCGCGAAATTGGCTCGCCGTCATGGGCGCAAACTGTTCGTGCGGCTGGTAAAAGGCGCCTATTGGGATGCGGAGATCAAGCTGGCGCAGGTTGGCGGCTTTACCGATTATCCCGTCTTCACGCGCAAGCTTGCCACCGATGTATCCTACCTTGCTTGCGCAGCGCGCTTGTTTGAGCATGACGATGCAATCCGTCCCGCCTTTGCCACGCATAATGCATACACGATTGCGGCGGTAAAACAGATGAGCGGCGGCAAACCATTCGAGTTTCAGCGCCTGCACGGCATGGGCGAAGAAGTGTATGATGCGCTGCGCAAACTTGAAGGCAGCGCGCCCACCCCAGTGCGAATTTATGCGCCTGTTGGCGGACACAAGGAATTGCTCGCCTATCTGGTGCGCCGCCTGCTTGAAAACGGAGCCAATACCAGTTTCGTCAACCGGATGGGCGATGCAGGGACACCCGCTCAGGACCTGGTGAGCGATCCTGTGGAAGAGCTTGACGCGCTTGCCCCGCGCCGCAATCCGGCGATCCCCCTGCCATGCGATATCTTTGCAGACCGGGTGAATTCAGCAGGCGTGGACCTATCTGATCCGCTGGTGACAGCCCCTTTGCAGGCGCAGCTTGATGCGCTGGCCACGCGCCAGTGGCATGCCGCCCCCACATTTTGCGAAGCTGATCCGGGCGAAATTGCCCCCATCACGATGCCGCATGATCGCGCAGCGGCAGTCGGCACGCGCCGCGATGCGACGCAGGCGGAAGTGGAGGCAGCCTTTGCGCGCGCTGCTGAAATTCAACCCGGATGGGACGCGTTAGGCGGCGAAAAACGCGCGGTGCTGCTTGAAGAAGCGGCCAATCTTTACGAAGCGCACACAGCAGAATTTCTGTCGCTGTGCACGCGCGAGGCAGGCAAGACGCTGGTCGACGGCGTTGCCGAATTGCGCGAAGCGGTCGATTTTCTGCGCTATTACGCTGCAGAGGCGCGCCGCCAATTTGCCGCCCCGGTGATACTGCCCGGCCCGACGGGCGAGGAAAACACATTGAGCCTGCATGGGCGCGGCGTGTTTGCGGCGATATCTCCGTGGAATTTCCCGCTTGCGATTTTCACAGGCATGATGTCGGCAGCGCTGGCAGCGGGCAACACCGTGATTGCAAAGCCTGCTGAACAAACTCCGCTGATCGCCGCCTTTGCGGTCGAATTGTGCCACAAGGCAGGCATTCCGCCAGAGGCCTTGCAACTGATGCCAGGCGCAGGCGATGTTGGACAAATGATCACCGCCGATCCGCGCCTTGCAGGCGTCGCTTTCACAGGCTCCACGCAAACGGCGCGCGCAATCAACCAGACACTGGCCGCGCGCGATGGGCCGATTGCTACCCTGATTGCGGAAACAGGCGGGCAGAACGCGATGATTGTCGACAGTTCAGCTTTGCCCGAACAGGTCGTGCGCGATGTGCTGGCAAGCGCGTTTCAATCAGCCGGCCAGCGCTGTTCGGCGCTGCGCGTGCTCTATCTTCAAGATGATGTCTATGACGATATGTTCGCGATGATCCGCGGCGGGTTTGAGGCGCTATCGGTTGGCGATCCTGCGCAGCTTTCCACCGATGTCGGCCCTGTGATTGATGAAGACGCGCAGGCCGCGCTTGAACGCCATATCGCCCGGCGCCAGCAATCAGGCCGCACGATTTGGCGCCATGCACATGCATCTGACCCTGTTCACGCTTATGGCCAAAGCTGCTTTGTCGCGCCCACCATTATCGAGATTGACGGCATTCTGGATCTGAAGCGCGAAAATTTCGGCCCTGTCCTGCATGTGGCGCGCTTTACAGGCGATCAGCTGGGCGCAGTGATCGATGATATCAATGCCTGCGGATATGGGCTCACTTTGGGCCTCCACAGCCGGATCGCTGCCACGCGCCGATTTGTGCAAAGGCGCGCGCGGGTCGGCAATTTCTACGTCAACCGCAACCAGATCGGCGCGATCGTGGAAAGTCAGCCTTTTGGCGGCGAAGGCTTGTCGGGCACTGGCCCCAAAGCGGGCGGCCCGCATTACCTTGCCCGGTTCGCGGCAGAGCGGGTGGCCTGTGTCGACACAACCGCAGCTGGCGGCAATGCGAGCCTGTTGGCAAGCTAACCCCTTGGCGAGCAAACGTTAGCGCGGTAAACGCTCCGCCATGACCCAACGCCTTCGCCATGCGGCCACTTTGCTCGTCACTTTGTTTGCGCTCACCTGGAGCGGGACCGCCTTTGCCGCTGTCCAGATCCATTTTCACAGCTTTAACGGCTCTGTCCTGTTTGGCCGCTATCCGCACACATTCATCGTGCTCGAAGGGACGCTTGATGCCACGGGCGAGGTGATCAAGGAAAATTACGGCTTTTCCGCCCGCAAGGCGAATATGTCTGTGCTCAATGGCCCGGTTGAACATATGGTGCTGGCGGAAAGCGATAAGAATGTGAAGAAGACCAATCGTCATTTCTCTATGACAATCACTGATGCGCAATACCGCCGGATTATCGCCGAAGTGAAGAAATGGCAGAACGCGCCGGGCAAGTATTACGACCTCGACACGCGCAATTGCATCCATTTCGTGGGCCGCATGGGCGAGCTTTTGGGCCTCAAGGTCGAATATCCCAAAAAGATGCTGCGCCGCCCGAAAAAGTGGCTGAACCATATCACCGCGCTGAACCCCAAATTGGGCGCAAAGGCGATTTGACGATACGTTTTGCCCCTGCCTCTGTCCCTGTTTCTGCCTTGGCTGCGGCTGCGGCGCTCGCTTTTGGGCTTTCGCCCGCGCTCCCCCTTGCTGCGCAAAATGCCGAAGCGCAGGCTGATAGGCCAGAGCTGGAAGAGGTCTGGACCATCACTGGCGGCCCCTATGGCTCCAAGCGAAAATTAGACCCGACTATCGCGGTCACACCCGGCACTGTCTTCATTGATGCCATGGTGCCCAAAGGAAACCGGGATCACGAAATCGTGCGTTCATTCGGCACCCGCGACGGCAGGCCGGGCGCGGTGATCCAGCATCCTGACGGCGAAGCGTTTGAAGGGCTGGGCGACAATATCGCTGCCAATGCGCGCTTCACGGTCACCGCTATCAGCGGGAAAGCGCAATTTGGGCGCGGGGGTGAATTGCTGGTCTATGACACGGCCACTCTCAAACTGCTGCACCGCATCAGAAACCCGCGCGCCGCCGCATCATATTACTTCGCCAGCACCGGAATTGCGCTTGTGGGGAGCCGCATTCTTGCTGCTGTCCCGCAGACCAATGACAATATCTCCACTGCCTGGGTGTTTGATGCAGCGACCGGCAAAGTTCTGCTGACGATCGACGAGCCTGACCTGCCCGATCCCAAGCTTGGCAAACCAAGACGCAGCGTGTTTGGCCGCAGCGTGGCAATGAATGACCGATATATCGCCATTTCTGCCAATGGCCGAACAGGACGCGGCGGCCTTTACGCCAAGGGCATCGTCTATGTTTTCGATGCGCGCGATGGATCGCTGCTTCACCGCCTCACATCACCCGGATCACCCAAAGCCAGCCTGTTTGGCGCTGGTCTTGCGATGTCGAAGGAACGCCTGTTTGTAACCGGGCTGGATGAAGTGAAACTCGATCCCGAAGGCGTGGCGACCGGCGGCGATATAAACTGGCCGGTGGGCAAGCTGCATGCCTTCAATCTGGCAACAGGGGCGCTTGAATACACTTTGTCTGATACCGGAGCACCCGAGACTTTAACCGATATAGGTGCCGGCAAAGAAGGCTGGGGCCTTGGCAATGCGATCAGCGCGGATGGGCCATATCTGATATCAGGCCTTCCCGACTGGTCAGGGGCGCGGAAAAACCAGGGCGGCTTTATCGTCTTTGATGAACGGACCGGCGAACAATTGCTGCGATATGCGCACGAAAGCGGCCCGGCCTATGGCAGGTTTGGCAAAGCCATTGCAGCGCGCGGCGGGCTGATTGCTGTCATGGGCGAATATGAAGAAGGCGGGCCGGGCGCCGAACGCGTAGTGCTTTACCGTTTGAAAGAGCGCGCAGAGTAAAGCGTGTCAGCGCCAATGCGCCGAGACACCCCCAACAAAGTTCCTCCCGCATCTTGCCCTAAGCCGCGCCTTGCGAGAACGTGTCCTCATGGCAATTCTTTCAGACAAATGGATTCGCGACCGCGCGCAGAACCACGGCATGATCGAACCTTTCGTGGAAGCGCAGCGCCGCGAAGGGGTGATTTCCTATGGCCTGTCCTCCTTCGGCTATGACGCGCGGGTTGCGCCTGAGTTCAAGATTTTCACCAATGTAAACTCAGCCACCGTTGATCCCAAAGCGTTTGATGCCGGCAGCCTGGTCGACCGCGAAACCGATGTGTGCATCATCCCGCCCAATTCCTTTGCGCTGGCACGCACGGTCGAATATTTCCGCGTTCCCGAAGATGTGCTGGTGATCTGTCTTGGCAAATCAACCTATGCGCGCTGCGGCATCATTGTGAATGTCACTCCGCTGGAGCCGGGCTGGGAAGGTCATGTGACGCTGGAATTTTCAAACACCACTCCGCTGCCTGCCAAAATCTACGCCAATGAAGGCGCGTGCCAGTTCCTGTTCCTCAAAGGCAATGAACGCCCCGAAGTGACCTATGCCGACCGCGCGGGCAAATATATGGGCCAAAAAGGCGTGACGCTCCCTCGGTTATAGGGCCGGGGTTGTAGGGGCGTGCTTCACTGGGCATAGTCGCAACAGAAAAAGCCAATTCAGCACGCCGCCTTTTAACGCACTCCGATCCGTTCAACGGGGCCATCAAATGTTGGCACTGACATCACAAAGGGATCGGTGGGATAGCCAATGGCTTGCTCTTCCAGCATGCCAATCGCGATCTCTTCTCCCATTCGCACGCTGTCGTAATAATCGGTGAAGTAATGAACGCCGGCCATATTGCGCCCGATGGATATGTTCGCGGCCAGCTTGTTCAATTCCCCTTCGAGTGTCAGCGGGCATTCGATCTGATGCGCCACCAGATTTTCGCCCGTCTCATCGGTGACGATCTTGATGTATTTCACCGCAAATTTCGTCCCCTTCTGGGCCGCCGTCTTGCCCGCGATCTGTTCTGCGGTGAAAAATCCTGTTTCGCTGGTGGTGTCGCCGTTTTGCGTGGTGTCGATCTGGACCAGAATGGCCGATGTGTCGAAAAACGCCTTGAGCACAGTGACACACGCGCCCGCGACCGTTGCATGGCCTGCGCCATAAGCGGGGTGCATGGGTGACCCTTCGGCAAAGGCCATAGGCAAGAGGATCGTGTCGGTGTCCTTGCCTTTGCCGCCGATGGCGCTGTTATGCGTGCGGATAGCGGCCGCTGTCGGGTTCAATCCTGCAAGCGTGCCCGTCAGCGCGCCGCAAACGCTGGGATAAGCGCTTTCAATCTCGCACGCTTTTTCCAATCGGCCTGCCAAAGCCTCGGGGCGCAAGCGTATGTGATTGTTGAATTTTTGATAACGCACCGCTTTCAATGCGCGCGTTGCCACTTCTGTGACCAGCGTCAGGATATGCGGCCCGCCATACAGCGCAAATCCGCCTGCATTGCTGGTTTTCATATCGCCAGTTGCCGCATTGGTCAGCACGCTGAAGCCGCTGCCACCCGACAGATTGTCAAACGCCGGATCGGTTGCTGTGCCCGCAGACCACAGAATAAGACACGCATTGAGATAAGCCTGATACAGTGCATCAAAATGCACATAGGTCGCCAGATCGCGCGGTGTGTGAATGAAGCGGCGTGTCGCTCCCCTCAATGCCTGCCCCGATGGCGAACCATCAGATGCGGTCACGCCGTAACCCTGTTGCACTTCGAGCCAATCGCCAAAGTCGATCATGTAATCATCGCGCACAGGCGCTGCGGGCACTCGCTGATCCACGCTCTGCGCGCCGTACCCAATATAGCCATCGAGAACGTCGCGATTGCCCGTCCGATCCGCATTGCCCATCAACATGAAGGCGGAGAGATAGGGGCCTTTATCAGAGCCGGGAGAAGATCCGCGAAAGATGGTTTGCGCATCCAAGGCGTTGCCGCTGCCCAGTTTGCGCGGGCGGCCTTCAAATTCACAGCAATCAGACACATGCTGGATGTATTCCATAGCGTTTAACCGGTCGATGGACGCTGTGAGATCAGGCGCATCGCCATGGTCGTCAAACTGCGCAAAAGGCACATCGCGCACCAGCGCCAGTTCATAAACCTCCGCCATTTCGAAAGTCAGTTCATCGCTGCCAAGACGCGGCGCGGGTGCCATGGTGACAGCTTGCGCATCGGGCCCTTCCAAATCGAAGACCAGACCTGCTGTGGGCGCTTCCCACAGACGGCGCGGCTGCTCCATCGGAACGCAAACGCGGGTGGTGAATGCCTCGATTTCGCCCACGTCGATGGCATGGCGGAACGCCTCGAAATGATTCTTATCTATAATCAGCCCGGTGATCTTGCAGTGATCAAGCCCCTTGGTAAAGCTCATCAAATACTTGGACGAGGCAAAGGCCTGTTCATCGCCATTGGCTTTGTGTTCGGGGTGGGCGCGATTAAAGGCGAGTTCCGCAGCATGTTCACGGAAACGCTTGGCTTCTATTCTACGGTCATTGTTAAGAGGCATCGCTTTATCCTTATTCATTTAAGAAACAGACTATGCGACCCGTCTATGATTTGGATAGATAGACGCCTTTTCGAATAAATATTTGTACAGATACGACTTTAATTTACGCGTTTACTAAAAACGGACTAATATTAGGTAATGTGAATAATATTGATGGCAGGCGGTTCTGAAAACGCGATGGGTTGAGGGATTTTTGCGCCGCGCATTTTCCTACAGAACCGGATTTTGCTTTAAACGCGCGGATGAATGCTGAAATCTCTCCTGTGTTGGCTCTCTTGTCGGGCGTGTTTGTGGTCTCGGCACAAGGGGCAAGGTGTGCGCTTCAAAAGCGGCTCAGTGCGCCGCACTACGGTGGCATGTTGGCAGTTTTGGGTGACACAGCGCGCGGCTACAGTGACGCTTTGCGCAAATTGGTGACGGTTTTGGGGCAAGAGTGACGCAATGGCGGTTTTACCCTCTGGACCGTGTAACATGCGGTCCATGTGTTCCTCACGCACGATGAACCGAGTGCTTGTGGCAGCGGCAGATCGGGCTTTGACACTGGCCTGCTCCGCGCGCATGGGAGAGGCAAAGGAGACACACAATGGCAGACACTGAATTCGACATCATCGTATATGGCGCAACCGGCTATACCGGACGGCTGGTCGCTGAATATCTGCACAACCACTACGGCGCATCGGGCAACGCGCCCAAATGGGCAATGGCGGGGCGTTCGGCGGATAAGCTGGAAGAAGTGCGCGACCTTATCGGCGCACCTGCAGATACGCCGCTGGTGGTGGCCAATGCCGACGACTTGGGCGAACTCGAAGCCATGTGCGAGCGCACCCGCGTCGTCATTACTACAGTCGGCCCCTACCAGCTTTACGGCGATAAGCTGGTGCAAGCCTGCGTCACCACAGGCACCGATTATGCCGATCTGTGCGGGGAACCTGCATGGATGGCGGACAAGATCGCTCAGCATCAGGATGCCGCCAAAGCGTCCGGCGCGCGCATCTGCTTTTCCAGCGGGTTCGACAGCATCCCCTTTGATCTGGGCGTCATGATGACGCAGAAGGAAGCGGCAAAACGCTTTGGTGCGCCAGCAAACCGCGTGCGCGGGCGCGTGCGGGCAATGGCGGGCACGTTTTCAGGCGGGACCGCAGCCAGCCTGACGGCGACGATGAAAGCGGCAGCGAAAAACCCCGCGATCTTCAAAACGCTTGCAAGCCCCTTTGCGCTGACACCTGGTTTCGAAGGGCCAAGCCAGCCGACCGGCATGGTGCCGCAATATGAAAAAGACCTCGACAAATGGGCCGCGCCGTTCGTGATGGCGCCAATCAACACCAAAAACGTGCACCGCACCAATTTCCTGCTTGGTCATCCTTATGGTGAGGATTTCCAGTATGATGAAATGATGCTGACCAGCCCGGGCGAAGCGGGCAAGAAAATGGCCGAGGCGGCGGCTGATATGATGAAAAACCCGTTCGGCTCAAAACCGCCAAAGCCGGGTGAAGGCCCATCCAAGGAAGAACGCGAAAACGGCTTTTACGATGTGCTGTTTGTCGCCGAAGGTCCGGATGGAGAGAACCTGCATTACGGGGTCAAAGGCAAATATGATCCGGGCTATGGATCAACCAGCCGCATGATCGCAGAAACAGGTATGGCGCTGCTGGAAAGCAAAGCAGAAGGCGGCGTTGGCACACCTGGCGCGTTTCTAGGTGAAGCGCTGGTCAAGCGCCTTGAAGAACACGCCGATCTGACATTTACACTGGAAAACTAGGCGAAAAAAGGGCGGCCATTCGGGGGGATGAATGGCCGCCCTGCTCCCGGGTCGCTTGGGAACTTGAGAAACGGTGTGAGCTTTTAGAAACTGAACCGCACGCTCGCGCGGAAATTGCGTCCGGGCAAAGGCACAAAATCCTTGGTAAAGCTGGTGTGACGGCGGCCGGTTACATCAAAGATGTTGTCCGCGCTCACCAGCACAGTCACGCTGTCATTGGTGGGGATCGGCTGCCAGGACGCGCCAAGGTTTACGAGAGTGAACGCATCAGTGGTGGTTTCAAACGCGGCCACATCGTTCTGCTCGGCGAACCATTCCACTTCGCCGCGCACGCCAAACGCGCCCATTTCCGCATCAAGTGCGGCCAGCAGGCTGAATGGCGGCAAACGCGGGACAGACCCATCTGTCCCGCCCATCATGGGATCGCCATGGAGATCAGCCGAAACATATTCAGCCCGCAAATCGGCGGTGAGGGCAAACGTGTCCTGCTGAACCAGCGGAACGATCAAATCGGCCTCAAACCCAAAGAAGGACGCATCTTCCTGAAGGATCTGGAACACGGGCAAATCATCTTCTTCATCGCCTGTGGGCGACAGGAAAATGAAATCATCAAATGACTGATAGAACACCGCAAGATTAAACCGCGTATCGCCAAGGCCTGCGCTTACGAACGCTTCCAACCCCCATGCGCTTTCGGTGTCGAGATCCGGATCACCAATTTCAAATGCCTGCGTTGCGATATGCGGGCCATTGGCGAACAGCTCTTCACCAGCGGGCGCGCGTTCGGCGCGCGAACCGGTCAGGCCAAAGCGGGTGCCGCCTTCGGTAACGAGGACGGCGGACAATGCGCCGGAAAACAGGTCAAAATCACGATCGAGCGCAAGGGCATCAGAGCTGACATCGACATGCTCATAGCGCCCCGCTGCCTCGATCTGCACGCCGCCAAGGTCAAATTCCTGCACCGTGAACAGCGCAAATTGGGTTGTGAAGTTGGGCGGCACGAACGCTTCTTCGCCCACGGCGGAAAAATCGCGCGCGGTGTATTGCGCGCCAATAACGCCGCCTTCGCGCTGGATCAGTTCGGCGCGCGCTTCGAAACTTTCGGTGTCGAATACAGTGCCAACTTCATCGCCTTCAAATTCGGTGTGCGTGTAATCGGAATAACCTGCACGCACATTCAAGGCTGAGAAGAACCCGCCGCCCAGCACGATTTCAGCGCGCATATCGGCGCGGAATTGCTCAAGGCCGATTGAGACAACTTCTTCGCCCTCTTCCTCTTCGCCTTCTTCTTCGCCTTCTTCGCCATGCGCATGTTCGCCGCCCGGACGGCCAATCAGGCCGTAAAAGGTATCGTAATACCCGAGAGAGGCCCCAATGCTGTGTTCGCCAAGAAAGGCGGTAAACCCGCCATTGACCGTCCAGGTTTCGGTCCCGCTATTGGGCAGGAACCCGCGTTGATCGGCGGTTTCGCGCAGTTCTTCGGCTTCTTCGAATTCGCCTTCTTCTTCCTCTTCAGCAGCATCTGCGAGCAAATCAGCGCGCAAATCATCGGTCAGCTGAAAACCGGGAATGGAAACATTGCCCGTATCGCGCCAGCTGCCATCGACATGCAGCACCAGGTTGGGGCTGACAGCGAAATCGACAGATGCACCGCCCGATATGAGATCAGTCGCGGTGTCTGCGGCGGCAAGGGCATCAACACTGAACCCGTTTTCGGGCACTTCGCGCGGGATACGCTTGTCGATCACATTGACGACGCCGCCGATTGCCTGGCTACCGTAAAGCAAAGACGCAGGCCCGCGCAGAACTTCGATCCGTTCAATGGTGAGCGGTTCGGCCGTGACGGCATGATCGGCGGATGTGTTGGACACATCTGCGGTGCCCAGCCCATCGATCAGGACCCGCACACGCTCCCCGTCAAATCCGCGCAGGATTGGCCGCGATGCGCCGGGGGCAAAACTGCTGGCCGAAACACCGGGCAATTTGGCCAGCACTTCGCCAACCTGTCCATTAAGATCGCGCTGAATGTCCTCTTCATCGACAACCGATTTGCCAGCAAGGAAATCGAGCTCTTTCAATCCTTCAGCGCTGACGATGATCCGGTCGCGGCCTTCGGCGCCATCGCCCGTTTCATTTTCCTCGTTAGCAAGAGCAGGAGCCGCGCCCATTGCGGCCAAAAATGCTGTCGCAATCGCAAAGCGCGAAGCACCATTCACTTTGAGGCTGGTCATTATAGCTTCCCGTCAAATCCGTGTGATAATATATCATTCATCTAACGTGATGGGTTCGCAGCGCAAGGGGCAAACGCCTTTTTCATGCCTGCGGGCGCAAAAACCAAACTGGCGCTGCACCTGCGGCATGAAGGACACACTGATCACCGGCAGACGGCAAAACCAAGGGCTCGGTGCAATCTGGCTGCGCTACCTGCGGTGCTTCGCTTGCTCCGGCCTAGAGCGCGGGAATGGCCGATTTCGCTTCTGCGGGCGCGTCATATTGATTGGCGAGACTGTGCTTCAATACTGCTGCGAACCATTGGCCTGCAAAATTGATGATAAAATTTTTTTGTAAATCAAACGACTTATCCATTTTACTTTGATTTCATTGGAAACGAATTTTGTAGGGAAAGACTAGCCCTCGCCAATTCTTCTGAATTGCCCAAGTGACGAGTGTTTTGATCGATTCCGTTGCTTGAATAATTCGCGAAATTTCGTATAGTAATGACTATGGCCGAAATCCTAGAACCCGAACTTGCTGATCCTCTCGAAGGCGTCCGCGAAGATGCGAAAAGCATGCTTGCATCGCTGTCCGCGCGCCAGAAAGAAGTGCTTGAGCTTAAGTCGCGCCGCCCCACCCCTTCGAACAAGGAAATTGGGCGCAGCGTTGCTGGCGGTGCGATTTCGCCCAGCATGGTTGAAAAGCACCTCACTCGCGCGAAGGTCAAAATGGGCGCGGAAACGATTGACGATGCCATCGTCGAATTTGTGATGGCCAGAGCGCTTGTGAAAGACCCCACGTGGGGCTTTGGAGACCTCGAATTGGGTGAGGCTGTCGTCCAAAAACTGGCTCGGGCGCTGCCATCGGATGTCGGGCACCAGTTTTGGACCTCACCTGAGTTCAAAGACTTTGTGAAAGACCTCCGCGGCAGCGGCCCGAAGGCTTGGGATGCCCAATTTGGGTCGGCATGGCGATTGATACCAATTGTCATGATAGCCGTCACAGCGCTGCTCTTAGTGGGCAGTTCATTGGTGATTGCTAACGCTCTGGATGAAAGGCATGCTGAACAGCCTTCGTAACCGCCATCGGAGACGAAGTATGACCCTGCACACCACTGTTCAACACATGAGCGATGAGTTCCATTCCATGACGAATGAGCTCGACACATTGATCGAAAGCCTGTCCGGCCAATTGGCAAACGCCACACAAGTGCGCCGTGAAGCTGGCATGACCGGCGTTGAAAGCCAGCGGACCATCGCGCACCTGACTGATGCCCTTTCGCGCGCTACCGAGCTGCGCAAAAGCCTGACTTTGGCACACAGCTCTTCAGAAAAAGACGCAGCCAAAGCCGATCTGCCATTCACATGCCCAGACTTTGCTTCGCTTGAAACACCTTATCTGCGTGCTGTGGGCGACAGCTAAGAATGTATTTGCCGGACCTCGCGATCCCCGCAGTTGCCGTATTCTTCGCGTTTTACGGCGCTGTGTTGATGTTGGCTTGGTTGCTGGGCGGTGCACCTGAACGGACGGGCGTTTACACGCTCGCCGGAATGTTCATCGCCCAAGTCGCCTTGTATTCAGTTTTCGGCGACCCTCGCTTTGAGGATGTCGATGCTGTCGCAGCAACATCGGACGCGATTGGTCTGGCTGGCTTTACCGCTATCGCGTTGAAAGCCGATCGGCGCTGGCCGCTATTTGCAGCGGCCATGCAGTTGGTCAGCCTTATGGCGCATTTTACGCATGGATTTCAGGCCATGATCGGCCAATCCTATGCTGATTTTAAATCGGTCCCGACAATCGCAGCCATCGCCTTTCTGCTTGTCGGCTTAGTGTTCCACCGGGCGCGGCTGTTTTCGCGCGGATTTGATCGCGACTGGGTTCCGTTCAAGGAATATGACGAGTACCGAAAACTCGCGAGAGAAGCGGAAGAATACTGATTGTCGCAAAGCCGCTTGGCGGGAAATCAGCATTCGTCAGCCTTCGATAAATGGAGCGGGCGAGGCGATTCGAACGCCCGACCCCAACCTTGGCAAGGTTGTGCTCTACCCCTGAGCTACGCCCGCTCACTGACGTCTCCACAGATTGGCGAAATTCGCACATCTCTGCTGGGGAGGCGGCGCAAGTAACAGCGCTCCTCGCACCTTTCAAGCACAAATATTGCTTGATCCTATGCGGCCAAGGCTTCAGCGAGGAGATACGCTTCACAAACCGCCTGCAAACCCCACATGATGAAGCCAGCAATCCGCGCAAGCATGCGTGACGACACAATCGCCCAAAGGAGCACGAGCATTGGCCAGCATGGGTCTTAACATTGACGAGCAGAAAGCTGTCGAACGGTTTCGCACTGAAGTGGTTGAACCTTCGCAGACGAAACTTGTTGTCCTCGATTTCTGGGCGGAATGGTGCGGCCCGTGCAAAGCGCTCGCCCCGATGCTGGAAAAAGTGACCGCCGAATATGCGGATAAGGGCGTAGTTCTGGCGAAACTCAATGTCGATGAAGAGCAGTTCATCGCTGGTCAGTTTCAGGTCAAATCGATCCCGACTGTCTATGCCATGTTTCAGGGTCAACCGGTCGCTGATCTGACAAGCGCACGCACTGAGACACAGTTCAAGCAAATGCTTGATCAATTGCTTGAACAGTTGCCAATCACTGCGGGCGCACCGGGCGATGCGCTCCAAGGCCCCTCAGCGGAGGAAATCGAACAATACATTGCCCTAGGCGAAGAAGCGCTGACCGCGGGCGATGCACAGCGTGCCGCCGGTATTTTTGCTCAAGTGACCGAATTTGCGACCGATAATGCGCCCGCGCATGCCGGGCTTGTGCGTGCACTGGTGCAATTGGATCAGGTTGATGAGGCGACTAAAGTGCTCGAGGCGATCAGCGCCGATCCCAAGCTGTCCGCCGACCCTGCAATAACTGCTGCCAAAAGCGCAGTGGAGCTTGCTGGTACACAGGTGGATGATGGCGAGCTGGCTGGGCTCAAATCTGCCGCTGACGCCGCGCCTGATGATATGGATGCACAGCTGGCCTATGCCGAAGCAGCCTTTGCAGGGGGCGAACGCGATGCAGCGGCCGAAACGCTGCTGGCCATGGTCAAAGCCGACCGTGAATGGAATGACGGGGCTGCGCGCGCCAAGCTGTTGCAGATTTTTGAGGCGACCGGCCTTGAGGATGAATGGGTGGTGGCCACGCGCCGCCGGCTATCCAAGATCCTGTTTGATTAAGACAGGACACACCCGAAAATGCCCACTCGCCTTTCGATCTTTCCGCTAACCGGCGCCGTGCTGTTTCCCGGCCTGCAATTGCCGCTGCACATCTTTGAGCCGCGTTACCGCGCATTGGTTGGCGATTCGCTTGTGCGCGACCGGCGCATCGCGATGGTTCAGCCGCAAATGCCCACCGATGGCGCGCCGCTCTACTCAGTTGGCTGTGTCGGACGGATTGGCGAGATCGAGGCGATGGAAGATGGCCGGTACAATCTCATCCTTGAAGGCGAATCCCGATTCAAGATGCTTCGCGAACTAGACGTGACCAGCGCGTTCCGTCAGGTCGAAGCGGACCTGATCGAAGACGATGAGAACGAAACACTAAGCCATGCACAGCGTGGGGGTTTCGAAAGCGAAGCGCGCGCTTTTGCCGATATGCAGGGTTACAAAGTTGATTGGGATTCGGTTGAGCGGCTGGACGATCAATCGCTTATCAATGGCGTATCGCAGATCGCGCCGTTTGATCCGGCATCGAAACAGGCCTTGCTCGAAGCGCCCACCTTGTCAGACCGGTGCGAATTGCTTGTTCAGCTGATGCAGTTCTTTGGCCGCAGCGACGGCACCGAAGAAATTACAACCTTTCAATAAGCCCCTATGCGAGCGAAAACGCACCGCGCAGGCCATCAATGACATATTGCGCCGCAAGCGCTGCCAAAAGCACACCCAGCAGCCGTGTGACAACCGCTTCGACATTATCGCCCAACAGCCGGATCAACGGGCCAGCGGCAACCAGCGCTGCGGCCGTGATGACCAGCACCACCCCCAAAGCGGCAAACACTTCTATCGTCTGAGCCGGAGTATCCGCTTCATTCATTAGCAGCATGACCGCCGCAATCGCGCCTGGTCCTGCAAGCATGGGCATTGCCATGGGGAACACCGACACATCTTCAACTTCAGGATTGGCATTGACCTTGTCAGCGCGTTCGGTCCGGCGTTTGGTTCGCTTCTCAAACACCATTTCAAACGCGATCCAGAACAGCATCAGCCCGCCTGCAATGCGGAAACTATCAAGCTCAATATGCAGCGCGCCCAAGAGCGCCTCACCGAAAAAGGCGAAGATCGTTAGAATGATCGCTGCGATCCCGACAGCGCGCAAAGCCATGTTGCGCGCCTGCGCAGCGCTGGCCTCTTTTGTCAGCCCGGCATAGATCGGCGCGCAGCCTGGTGGGTCGATCACCACAAACAGCGTGATAAAGGCAGAGACAAAAAGTTCGGGCAGCATCATGGTCAGGCAGCAATCAGGCAAAGTCGAATGGAGTCAGGCCCGCGCCCTCATCATCATTCGCTGCTGGATGCAAGCCCTTCTTCAATCGCCGTCACCCATTCGCCATCGTAGAAATAGTCTGCAACGACATAAGGATTGCCATTGGCCTGGTGTTCCCAGCGCCAACGCAAGGTGCCATCGCGCGACAATTGCGCATCGCCCGCTTCATCCCCGCCAATGGGGACAGCAGGCGGAGGCGGCACAGCATCGCCAGAGCGCGGACAGGTCGCCACCAACCCAAGCACCGCATCAATCGCAGTCACAACGATATCGCCATCTTCAAATTGTTTCCGCGGCGGGGGCTGCGGATTGTCGAGGATCGCGGTGTTATAGCTCCATTTGTAGCTGTTGTCGGCTTGTCTGACCCACGTGAAGACGTAATTGCCAAACAGCCCTTGCGCATCGCGATAGCGCCCTTGGGTAAGAGCAAGCGAGCCATCACAGCTCATCACAACGGTGCGCGTGCTCCATTCGCCGGTATTGCCTGTGGTCAGGAACGTGCCAGCTATTGCCGCAGCATCACCCGGGCCGGTTGGTGAATGCCAAATCGCGCCCGGCACGGCGAAATTGTCGCTCGCCGCCGCTACGCCTTCGGTTTTCGTGGCCTGAGCATATTCAATTTCGCGCGCGACAATCGCGCTTGGCTGCGCTTTACCCGGCGCGGTCGCCAGCACACGGTTGATAACCTTGGTCGGAGGGCCGCGGCGTTGACCGTCTGAACACGCCGTAATGGTTAGCGCTGCAACGCCCAAGACAAGCCAGGTGCCCGCGTATTTCACAAACCCTCCGGCGCGGACAGGCCCGCATTGCGGAAAGCTGCGACCAGAGTGTTTCTGAGCAAGACCGCAATGGTCATTGGCCCCACGCCCCCAGGTACAGGCGTGATCGCGCTGGCGACTTCGCTCGCCTCACCAAAGGCCACATCGCCGACAAGCCGCCCCTTATCCTTGCCCGGTTCAGGCGGCAGCCGATTGATGCCCACATCGATCACTGTTGCACCTTCTTTCAGCCAGTCCTTGCCGATCATCTCTGGCCGGCCCACTGCCGCGACCACGATGTCTGCACGCTTGACGACTTGTGCCAGATCCTTGGTACGGCTGTGCGCAATGGTCACCGTTGCATTGGCGTCCACCAGCAATTGGACCATTGGTTTGCCCACAATATTAGAGCGCCCGATCACAACCGCCTCAAGCCCCGATAGATCGCCCAAACGATCCGTCAGCAGCATCATGCAGCCAAGCGGAGTGCACGGGACAAAGCCTGTTTGCCCGACGCTCAACCGGCCTGCATTGATAACGTGAAAGCCATCGACATCCTTGTCCGGACTGATCGAGGCAATGATCGATTGTTCATCAAGATGACCAGGCAAAGGCAACTGCACCAAGATGCCATCGACGCTGTCATCCTTGTTCAGCTGATCGATCAAAGCGAGCAGATCAGCCTCTGACGTATCGGTGGGCAGTCGGTGTTCAAAACTTGCCATATTGGCAGCGACGCACGCTTTGCCCTTGTTGCGGACATAAACCTCGCTCGCCGCATCTTCGCCCACCAGCACCACGGCCAGCCCTGGCTTTCGCCCGGAAGCATCAGCAAAACCCGCAGCAGAAACGCCGACGCGTTCGCGCAGTTTTGCAGCAAAAGCTTTGCCGTCGATCCGGGTCGCCGTCATCGTTTCGTTATCCGTAAATTATAGCCGAAAGCACAATCAGCACCGCACGTAGAGCCAAAATCAGCACAATCGGCGAAAAATCTATCGCGCCTGTATCGGGCATAATGCGCCGAATGGGCCGCAATATCGGATCGAGCAACGAATTGATCGAGCTGTAGAACGCCATCAGAAACTGATTGGTCGGGCTGACAACATTGAATGCAAACAACAGTCCGATCACGAACTGGATGATGATGAGCATCACAAAGACGTTCACCACCATGGACAAGATATCAAACAGAACTTCCAGACCAGCCATGTATTCGTTTTCCTAGGTCGCGACCGCTTGTGCGGCATGGTTCATTTTCTCGAGGCGTATTGCTTACCTAATACGCCTTATAGGATCGTCAAGAGCCTTGGCCTGAACGCCTAGCACCCCGCCTATGCTCGCACCAGCGTCCCTGCGCCGCGCGCGGTAAAGAATTCCAGAAGCATCGCATGGGCAACCCGCCCGTCCAACACAACCGCAGCCTCGCAGCCCGATTGCACGGCGGAAACGCATGTCTCAAGCTTGGGCACCATCCCGCCTTTAATGACACCATCCTCGCGCAATTTTGCGATGTCGGCAGGGGTTAAATCGGTCACCAAATTGCCAGATCCATCGAGCACACCGGCCACATCGGTGAGCAGGAACAAGCGCGCCGCACCCAATGCAGAAGCGATCGCGCCCGCCATCGTATCCGCGTTGATATTATAGGTCGCGCCATCATCCCCTGCCGCGATGGGGGCGATGACCGGGATCATGCCTGCGCTGACAGCGGTATCGATCACGCTGGTATCAACCTCGGCGGGTTCGCCCACAAACCCCAGATCGACCACTTGTTCGATATGGCTTTCAGGATCGCGCGCGGTCCGGCTGACTTTACGCGCGGTGACCAGCCCCCCATCCTTGCCCGAAATGCCAAGCGCCTTGCCGCCCGCTTTACCCAGCCAACCCACGATTTCTTTGTTGATGGCCCCTGACAGGACCATTTCGGCCACCTTGGCTGTAGCCTCATCCGTGACCCGCAAGCCATCGACAAAAGTGCTCTCCACACCCAGCTTGGTCAGCATCTCGCCAATTTGCGGGCCGCCGCCATGAACGACAACCGGATTGATCCCAACCGCTTTCAGCAGCACAATATCCTCGGCGAAATCGCGCGCGGCCTGAGGCTCACCCATGGCGTGCCCGCCATATTTCACCACGAAAGTGCGCCCGGCATAACGCTGGAAATAAGGCAGGGCCTCGATCAGCACTTCGGCTTTGGCAAGGCTGGGGGCGCGATCAGTATCGCCTGTATTAGCAGAAGATGTGCTGTTCATGCCCGCGCGTCTAGCCATTTCGCGGCACGAGTGCAAAAGCCAAACCCCTTCGCTGGCGCGCGACCCTTGAATTGAGGCAGGTTGACACATTTGCACTTGGCAGAGACTTCAAATGCCTGTCTTGTGCGAATCGTCTTGAAGGTGGAGCGGGATCCGCATCATCAGGACTATCTTGTGGAAGGATTGTTATGAACACGACTCGTTTGAAGGGCTCAATCGCTCTCGCCGCTGCAGCTGGCCTGGCCGCCGCATGTTCGGGCGGCGCTGATGCCCCAACCGAAGCAGCCGAAGCTGGAACCGAAGCCGAAGCGCTCGCCGATGCCGGCGGCGGCGAAAAAGAGAAATGCTATGGAGTCTCGCTCGCAGGCAAAAACAGCTGCGAAGCCGGCCCCGGCACCAGCTGCGCGGGGACCAGCGTAATCGACTACCAAGGTAATGCCTGGACCTATGTCGATGCAGGCACCTGCCTTGAGATCGAGCGTCCAGATGGCAGTTTCGGCTCACTTGAAGAGACCGAAAACGTCTAATTCGGTCGTCACCGTCAAGGCGGTGATAACTGGAACTCAAAGCCGCGCAGGGTTGACCTCGCGCGGCTTTTTGTATGGTTTACAATTTGGTACATAGTCACGTCCGCGCTGTAATGGTACACAGTCACCCGCAAACTGGTCTGGAGGTGACGATGAACGACACGCAGGATGAACCAGACACAGCTGGTAGACGCCGCCAAGGCGATCGCCGCAAGGCGCAGCTGCCATTCGATGGCGAAGATCGGCGCAAGGCTGATCGGCGCTCTGGCGAAGAACGGCGCAAGAATGAGCGGCGTTCCGGAATAGACCGGCGGGGCGAGGGGCCTGATTGAAACCACCTCCTTTGGTCCCCGGCCAACGCCTTTCAACACGCTGTGCAGATCACCCTTGCTTGAGTAAACGTGTCGCCAGTCATGCTCAAACGCTCACGCAAATCCAACCGCATGCTCTCTTGGTGGCTCTTGTGGCGCGTGCCTATCATCGCGCTCATCGTCATGGGCGGGTGGTGGTATGGCATCCGCCCGATCACCGCAGAGCAAGGCTGGGTTCGGATAGACCAGACCTTCCCCATTTGCGGCTCTGCTTCCAAAGGCGCCGAGGGCTGCATCGCTGACGGCGACACCATCATCATCGGCTTCGGCCCAGGACGCCGCCGCATCCGGCTCACTGGCTTTGACACGCCAGAGCTTGACGGCCAATGCACCGCCGAACGCGAAACCGCGATCAATGCCCGCACCGCTTTGCGCGACTGGCTGGCGCGCGGGCCGTTTGAGTGGGACGGTGCGGATGACCCACCCTATGACCAATATGGCCGCGAATTGCGCGCTATCCGCCGCACGCGCCCCGATGGCAGCCACGAACACCTCGCCGACACCATGATCGCACGCGGCCTGGCAGGCGGCAGCGGCTGGGGCGAAGCGCCGGTCGATTGGTGCCGATAGCGTTCCCACCGCCTGCCCAATCGGCCCTTTTGCACAAGCCCCCTTGCCCTATGCACCTGTTTGCGTAGTCTACACCCGCATAACGCACGGCAATACAGGGGATCTGCCATGAACGAGCCAACTGAGCGACCAGACACCAATTCCGGTTTTGACTTCAACCAGCCCACGATCATCTCGCTTTGCTATCTGGGGAGCTTCATCACTGGTTTCTCCGGCCTTGTTGGCATTGTCCTCGCTCATGTCTGGCAGGGCGAGAACGGGGAGGATTGGGCCGCGTCCCATTTCACCTATCTCATCACCACGTTCTGGGTCGGCTTTCTCGCCTCAATCGTCGCGAGCGTTCTGATGTTCGTGCTCATCGGCTTTCTGCTTTTGCCTCTGATCGCGATCTGGGTCGGCGTTCGCAGCGTCATGAGCCTCATCAAAGCGCAGCGCCGTGAGCCCATGCCAGAGCCCAAGACGCTGCTGTTCTAGAGCCTACCTCTTAGCTCACTGGTCCACCGGATCGTCGATCTCGGCGTAGTCAGCATTGCCCGGCTCCTGCATCTCGGCCGTGTTGGGCGTATCGCCTTCGGGAGCTGCTTCCTCGATACCGGGGACAGCTTCCTCGATTTCCTCGCCCGTTGCCGCTTCGCCGTCATTGACAGCCTCTTGCGGTTCAAGCGCGCTATCGCCAGCGGATTGCTCGGCCCCGCAGGCTGTCAAAGCCAGCGCGGCTGCGGCAATCGCAGGGGCGGCGAGTTTGGAAAGGGTACGCATATCGTTCTCCTGTGTGTCTGCCCCTAGCAACACCGCAGCGCCGCTGACGGTTCCAAGAACGCTCGCCTTGATGGGCCGGTCAAAGCGCCGACAAGCCCCCAATCCCGCATGAGACATGGACCGCATGTTACACGGTCCTGGAGTTAAAAAACCAGCGGTTTTCTGCCGTTTTCGTATAGCGGCGCGCTGAGCGCATGTAGGAGACAGACGGGCGGTCATAACGGCCGCTCTTTTAGCGCGCCGCAGCGATGTAGGAAAATACGGACGATGCTCCTTTACTCACTCAATCACGTGAGTGCAGGCAGGCCTTCACGCTCCCGATCAAAAGGGTAAACAACCGCGCCCGCGTTAAAGTGTTTTTGACGAAAAGACGCAAAATTACCGCGCCATGGGCAAGATCAAACGCAATTCCCGCTGGCGAAAATCAACCAAACGCCGCACCCCGTCCCCAGCCCGGTGGTTCCCCATCGCGCTCGTTACTCTGCCATGCGCTGCTTTTACCGCCGTGCTGCTCGCGCCTTCCTTTGGCGAGACACCGCAGGCCATGGCGGCCGATAGCAGTAGCAATGGCTCCGCTGTCAGATCAGGGGCAGCCAGAGCGCGCGCTTCGGATAATGAACGTGCTTTCTTTACCCGCTGCAGCGGCCCTACCCGCGTCACCTGTGTCGTGGATGGCGATACGATCTGGTATCGCGGCGAGAAGATCAGACTGGTCGGCTTTGACACGCCCGAGATTAGCAATCCGGGTTGCCCGCGCGAGGCCCGGCTTGGCGCAGAGGCCACATCAGCCTTGCAGGACTGGCTCAATCAGGGTGCTTTCACCCTGTCCCCCAATCCCGATGGACGCAGCCAGGACCGCTATGGCCGGTCCTTGCGCGTCCTGTCGCGCGGCGGCGTGAATGTGGGCGAAATGCTGCTTGGTGCCGGTCTGGCCGAAAGGCGCGGCGGCAGGCGCAATGTCTGGTGCTGAAATGGGCGCTGCGCCGGAAAAACGCGACAAACCGGCCTGCCCGCTCTAGCATCACCGCCATGATGACACACCGCGCACGCTCGCTGCTTTTCGTTCTACCGCTCACCCTTATGGCTGCCTGCGATGCGCCTGACTTGGCGCAGGCCAATCTCAATTCAGATCCCACACCAGACCGCCAAGACATGTTCTGGCAGGCGCTGACCAGCCATTGCGGCAAGGCCTATTCGGGCAGTTTGGTAAGCGAGGATGCCGCCGATGCCGATTTTGCAGGCGCCGAGATGGTCATGCATGTGGCTGAGTGTTCGGATAAGCAAATCGCCATCCCATTCCATGTCAAACTGGGCGGCGAATGGGACCGATCGCGCACCTGGCTTATCACGCGCACAGATGACGGCAGCGAAAAAGGCCTGCGCCTCAAACACGATCACCGCCACAAGGACGGCGAGCCCGACGCGGTGACAATGTATGGAGGCGACACGGCAGACAGCGGCACGCAGCGCGTGCAGGCGTTTCCCGTCGATGATTTCAGCGTCGAAATGTTTGAGCGCGAGGGACTGAGCGCTTCTGTCACTAACGTATGGAGCGTGGAGGTAGACCCGGCGGTAAGCAAAGGCGGCACTTTCGTCTATCAACTCAAACGCACGGTCGAAGGCGGAGCGCCAGAGGACCGGCTGTTTCGGGTTGAGTTTGACCTGAGCGAAGAGGTGGACGCGCCCCCGGCGGCGTGGGGCTGGGAGAATTAAGAAAGCGCAACCATCTCCCCTCCCGCTTGCGGGAGGGGCTGGGGGTGGGCACGAACATGGAATGCCGAACTGGCAGCCGCGAAACACCAATCGAGCCCGCACACTCCGGAGCGAGGCAAGCCCTGACGAGCGCGCGCTCTGGCAGCACCTGTCCCGAAGCCAGCTCGGCGCGAAATTCAGCCGCCAAATGCCGCTTGGACAGTATTTCGCCGATTTCCTGTGCCGCGAGCTAAGACTTGTGATCGAGCTGGATGGCCACAGCCATGATGTCTCGCCAGCAAGTGATCGCGCCCGCGACGCGTGGATGAGGCGCGAGGGCTACACAGTCATGCGCTTTACGAACGCAGATGTCAGAGGCAATCCAGAAGGCGTGGTCACCGCTATCAGCGAGAAGATCAAAGAATTGCGCGCAATCTGACCCCACCGACCTGCGGGTGGGCGTTCTCCACTTCTCCCCTCCCGCCTGCGGGAGGGGCCGGGGGTGGGCGCGTATCCGAAGAACCAGACCAAGCCAGGCCCACCCCTAACCCCTCCCGCAAGCGGGAGGGGAGTACCTGCTCAACCGAAGATATGGATCCGGGGCTGTCCTTCGGGTTTGTCTGCTCGCGCTTTTCTAAGGGCGCTTAAAAGCCGCTTCGTAGAGAAGATGGCGGACACAAAAAAATAAACAAGTGACATGAATGCCAATACAAAGACCGTGCGAGTTGGTCTAAGTTGCTCAATGTCCGTCAAAAATGGCACATAGAGCTGACTTGAGGACAGAAAGTAAAAAAACAAACCTACTTGTGAGTAGACAAAAAGGAAAGTCAAAAGGATCAGGGGGATAGCTTTGTATACTAAGGCACCTACCAGGTTGCTGATATAAATCTTTCGGTCTGCATAATGATTGGGGCACTTTTGAGACAGAACAGCTTCAACGTCAGTCGACCAACTCCCAAATAGCAACCCGAGCACACCTGCAAATAAGCTGATGGCGTTTATTGCTTCCCCGGGGTCAAGCATATTGCTCCAAGAGAATGTTATAGGAAGCAGGCGCGACTTCGTAGGTGGCCACTGTACCTCTCACCTTTACCACAGCGCTGAGGCTTCCGTCAGCTTTCGCTAGGGTGGAGTTCAAGTGATTAATAACTGTCAGGTTATTCACGGTAAGTCTGAAACGATCACTATCATCATCGAGTTCTGCTGTTTGAAGTATTTCTAGAATACTACCCTTAATCTGTTGATGTAAGCCGCGCTGAAACTTAGCTGTGACACCGCCTAAACGGGCACGGGCTTGTTGCGGAGAAAGCTGAAAAAATCGACAAATCATGCTTTCGTCTGGAAGTCGCCCGTCAAGTACATGTTGGATCATGAGATAAATTCTGAATTCTAAGAAATCGATTGCTGATTTTTGCGACTGACCCAGCAACATTCGAAGATATTCGTCAGCGCCGGCTTTCGCGAATTTAGAGAACTCAGCATCAAGCTCGTGATCTTCACATTCTATTACGTCACAAAGGGTCGCCCGTTCGCGATCAGGAAGGTCGAGTTCGAAGTTGATCTGCACAGAAGCTCCTATCAGTATTAGGTTAGTGTGAACTCGACCGAGCCATCACCCCTCACTCCGCAGCTTCAAACATATCCGCATCACCCTCAGGCGTAGGGGCATCCTCGTTCACTGCTTTCGCCTTTTGGCGGTTGTCGAAGCTTGACCACACGGTGTTCCAGTCGCCGGTCGTCGCGCCTTTGGAATATTCGGTGGCGCGCGTTTCGAAGAAGTTGGCGTGCTCCACACCGTTCAGCAGCGGGGTGAGCCATGGCAGCGGGTGTTCGTCGATCATGTAGATTTCTTGCAGGCCCAGCTGCTTCAAACGCCAATCGGCGATGTAGCGGATGTATTTCTTGATCTCTTTCGCGGTCATCCCCTCAACCGGGCCCATTTCGAACGCGAGATCGATAAACGCATCTTCGAGCCGGACGGTTTTCTGGCAGATGTCGATGATGTCTTCCTTGACCGCTTTGGTCAGGCAATCACGCTCTTCGCAGAATGTGTGGAACATCTTGACGATGCCTTCGCAGTGCAAGCTTTCATCGCGCACTGACCAGCTGACGATTTGCCCCATGCCTTTCATCTTGTTGTGGCGCGGGAAATTCATCAGCATGGCAAAGGATGCGAACAGCTGAAGCCCTTCGGTAAAGCCGCCGAACATGGCGAGCGTGCGCGCGATGTCTTCGTCGGAATCGACGCTGAACTGGTGCATGTAATCATGCTTGTCCGCCATTTCCTCGTAATCAAGGAAAGCGGAATATTCCGATTCGGGCATGCCGATCGTGTCGAGCAGGTGCGAATAGGCGGCGATGTGCACCGTCTCCATATTGGAGAACGCGGCGAGCATCATTTTCACCTCGGTCGGTTTGAACACGCGGCCATATTTGTCGTGATAGCAATCCTGCACTTCGACATCGGCCTGAGTGAAGAATCGGAAGATCTGGGTGAGCAGATTGCGCTCATGATCGGTGAGGTTTTGCGCCCAGTCGCGGCAGTCCTCTCCCAGAGGCACTTCTTCGGGCATCCAGTGGATTTGCTGCTGGCGTTTCCAAAAGTCGTAAGCCCAAGGGTATTGGAACGGCTTGTAGGTCTTACGGGCTTCGAGCAACGACATCTTGTGTTTCCCTGTGTTTGAGTGCGCTTATCCTTATAGGAGAACAAACTACGAAGCGACAGGCAAGGGGGGATGATTTGCCGGGGATAGACCGTGCAAAATCTGAGTCGAATTGAGTCCGCGAAAGGCCAGCGAAGGCGTGTGTTGCACGCCCTTCATCATCTTAACCTTTGGCGCGCCCACCAGCCTGCGCATTTGCCCTTATGCGGTCTATCCGCCGCGGCTTTTCTTTGAGCCGAAAAAGCTGCCCCCGCCCAGCACCGTGATGCCGAGGAAAAAGCCGAAATCGTACCATCCGCCCGAATTGGGCACCGCGTAAACGGCGATATCGGGTGAGAACAGCGAGCCAATAAAGCTCCACGGGAAGATAAAGCCGTGCCACAGCCCCCACAAAAATCCGGGTGCGCTGGCCGCTTCGCTGACGCCGGCATCAATCTGGCTGGCGCAGGCAGAAACCAGCAGAGCAAGGCCAAGGGCCAGCGCGATCTGGCGAAGTTTCATCGTCCCTATCTCACTCAGTCCGGTCTCACTCAGTCCAAGCCCGCCTTAGCTCATATAGGCAAAGATGATCAGCAGGCTGGCCGGCAGAAACAGACCCGCCATCCCGGCATGGATCATGGCAGCGTTGTGTGTGTGGCCAACCCCTTCGGTTTTCAGCACACGGGCAGCGTTCAACAGATAGACCAGCGATACGATAAGGCCGAAAATACCGGCAATAACAGGAAGGTTCATTTGAGCTTCGTCCTTTTGCTAAGCGCCGATCCCGCAGCGCTGTAAGGACAGTATGACACACAGATGCGTCAAGCGCGAGAGGCTTGTCCGCGCGGCGCTTTCAGCCCGGCCAGCGAGCGCATCAAACGAAGCGGCGGACCATGCCTTCTGAGCGGGTTTCGTGAAAGGCGGTGCCGGCCGCATCCCAATCCGCTTCGGCCAAATGTCCGAACAGGCGCGGGGGAAGCGGACGCAAAAACGCCAGCCCCGCCTGACCCGAAGCGCGCCAGACAACCTCGGCCATATGCGGCCCGGTGCCTGCGATGAAAAAGCGGACATATTCGCCCAGCCGCAAACCCGAACGCGGATCATGCACCCGGCACCCGCCATGCGACAGATCGGCCAATTCCACATCCCATTGCATGCCCTTGGGCGTGCGATAAGAGCCTGCAGCCGAAGTGGTGACGCGTTTGGATTGGCGAGCTTTCATGACGGTCCGCGTACCATGTTTGTGGTTACCAAAGTCTTTCAGAATTTACATTTGGGAATAGAGTCTTTGCCATGAAGCAAAGAAAACCCCGTAGGCCAGTGTGACCTGCGGGGTTTTCTGGATAGTGAGCGATCATCAGCGGTAACTCACAGCATCTCACTGACAGCTCAAGCATTCCTCGTAATCGGTCTGCTGTTCGCCCAACTCCGCTTTCAGTTCGATTTCGGGGGCGTTGGCGGTGTTGTCCGCTTCGACGCCGCCTGCAAAACCGGCGCGCTGCACGGATTTTGAACGGAGATAATAGAGCGATTTGATGCCTTTTTCCCACGCTTGGAAATGCAGCATCATCAGATCCCATTTATCGACATCCGCCGGGATAAACAGGTTCAGCGATTGCGCCTGATCGACATAGGGCGCGCGGTCGGCTGCGAATTCCAGCAGCCAGCGCTGATCGATTTCAAAGCTGGTTTTAAAGCTCGCCTTTTCCTCATCCGACAGAAAATCGAGATGCTGGACGCTGCCGCCTTTTTCGAGGATCGAATTCCACACATTGTTGGAATTTTTCGATTTCTTGTCGAGGATCTTCTCAAGATACGGGTTCTTGACGATGAAGCTGCCCGACAAGGTTTTGTGCGTGTAGATATTGGCCGGGATCGGTTCGATGCAGGCGCTTGTCCCGCCGCAAATGATCGAAATCGACGCGGTCGGAGCAATCGCCATTTTGCACGAGAAACGCTCCATCGCGCCCATTTCAGCGGCATCCGGGCACGGCCCGCGCTCTTGCGCAAGCAGCATGGAGGCTTCGGATGCTTTGGCCTGAATATGCTTGAACATTTTCAGGTTGAGCGCTTTCGCCATCGCGCTTTCAAAACCAAGCCCCTTTTGCTGGAGGAAGGAATGGAAGCCCATCACGCCCAGCCCAACAGACCGCTCACGCTCGGCTGAGTATTTCGCGCGGGCCATTTCATCAGGCGCGCGGTCAATATAATCCTG
The DNA here is from genome assembly GCF_057365035.1 of Erythrobacter sp. JB1-15. Taxonomy (NCBI): domain Bacteria; kingdom Pseudomonadati; phylum Pseudomonadota; class Alphaproteobacteria; order Sphingomonadales; family Erythrobacteraceae; genus Erythrobacter; species Erythrobacter sp. JB1-15. The sequence continues at coordinate 1,439,310 of NZ_CP200295.1, read as the reverse complement.
AAGCACATTGTCGAGCATGCGCATCACGTCTTCGATAAACTGCTTATCACCGCTCCATTCGTCCCATTTTTCAAGGTTGAGCGAAGACAGGCAGCACACCGCCGTCCGGTCATTGCCAAGGTGATCGATCCCGGTTGGCAAAGTGATTTCGCTGCACAGATTGGACGTCGACACTTTCAGACCCAGTTCGCGGTGATGCTTTGGCATCATGCGGTTCACCGTGTCGTTGAACACGATATAGGGTTCCCCCGTGGCCAGCCGCGTTTCGACCAGTTTCTGGAACAAAGAGCGCGCATCAACCTTGCCGCGCACTTCCTGGGTCTTGGGCGATTTCAATTCAAATTCGGCCCCGTCGCGCACCGCTTCCATAAACTCATCGGTGAGCAGCACGCCGTGATGCAGGTTCAATGCCTTGCGATTGAAATCGCCAGACGGTTTACGGATTTCGAGGAATTCCTCAATTTCAGGGTGTGACACATCAAGATAGCACGCTGCCGATCCCCGGCGCAGCGATCCTTGCGAAATTGCCAGAGTCAGCGAGTCCATAACCCGCACAAACGGAATGATGCCGCTGGTTTTGCCATTAAGGCCAACCGGTTCACCAATGCCGCGCACATTGCCCCAATAGGTGCCAATGCCACCGCCTTTGGAGGCTAGCCAGACATTTTCATTCCAGGTGCCGACAATCCCGCCAAGGCTGTCTTCGACCGAGTTGAGATAGCATGAGATCGGCAGGCCGCGCGATGTGCCGCCATTCGACAGCACCGGCGTTGCAGGCATAAACCAAAGGTTTGAAATGTAATCATACAGCCGCTGGGCATGCTCCTGATCATCGGCATAGGCATCTGCGACCCGCGCAAACAGATCCTGGAATTTCTCACCGGGCAGCAAATAGCGATCAATCAGCGTTTCCTTGCCGAAATCGGTGAGATTGGCATCGCGGCCTTCATCGGTTTGGATCGTAAAGCGGCGATCATTGACCTTTTTGCTGTCAGGAATGGCTGCGTCCTTGGCCGCAGCAGCAACCGCATTGCCAAGCGCCTGTGCACCTTTGGCCGCAATCAGCTCTTCGCTGCCGGGATCGGATTTGTCCATTGTCATTGCCTTTTCCTGCCCTGGCTTTGCCTGCGCCGACTGCCCGTCTGCCAATCGATCACCTGCCAATCGATCATCTGCCACTGGGGCGTTGTTCGCATCGCTGTCATTCAGCAAATCCAAATTGCTTTCTACTGGCACGCCATCACTCGCTTTAAAATCCATGTAAGCCCCGTATTGTCCTCGGAATTGAACGCTTGCGCAAGCGCAAATGTTCCAATTCTGTTCCGTCTCTCTTTGTCGACTGATTGCCCACAACCCATCCCCATGATGGCCACAGACTTATCCGTCCTTTATCCCCCAACTCGCCTTGCCACGCCCAAATCTCAGCGACTCCCTCTCCATCCCGCTGCAATCAGCGGCCACGGCAAATCACCTAATTGTGGGGGTCCAATGCGAACCGAACCACTAGATGATGAATCAGAGAGGATTGCGGGTCAACCAGTGATTAACCCTAAATCGGATGAAATCGGCGGTGTGTTACCCCGATCAACCACCGCGACGCGTGGAGAAAGCTAGAGTCGCGGGGGCGCAAGCCCCAAATTGAATCTGTGAAGAAAAATATGGTGATTGTTAGGTGTGAATCAATCTGTGGAGCAATCGAATCCGTAACGGCAATTCTATTGCTCAGGAGCGCGCAAGGGGGCTGAGAAAGCCCTATGTCGCAGCGAATTCAGAAACGCTCGCGGATTTTGCGTGGGCAGCGATTTCATCGGCCAGTTGCTCGGTCAATTCGCCCGGCAGATCATGGCCCCAGCCCGCAATGGTCACCAGCTTTGCGCCGGGAATATGTTTGGCCGTCTCTCGCCCTGCTTCAACCTTGACCAGCGGATCGCCCTCGCCATGCAGCACAAGTGTGGGGGTGGTGATCCCTTCCAGCCGTTTGCGCCGGTCGCCATCATCGATAATCGCGGCCAATTGGCGCGGCAGTCCGGCGGGATAGACCGAGCGGCGAATACCTTTGAGCACCAGATCGCGCCGCCGCTCAGGATCGCCTTGAAAACCGGGCGAGCCAATCTTGGCGCGAATGTGCAGCCCATGCGCGAGCAGATCATCCTCTTCCATCGAAGGCAGCGGAGCGACCAGCGCCTCCATCGCTTCCTTGTCAGCCTGCGGCAATTTGGGATTTCCGGTGGTGGACATGATCGAGGTGAGCGACAACAGCAAATGCCGGTGATGCACCGCCATCAGCTGAGCGATCATCCCGCCCATGCTCGCGCCCACCACATGCGCTTTTTCAATGCCGAGCGCTGTCAGCAGCCCTGCGCCATCATCCGCCATATCTTTGAGCGAATAAGGCACCGCCGCAGGCCAGCCAAAGCGTTTGCGCAGCACTTGCCAGGCGATGCCGGGCGCGCGGGCATCGCCCATTTTCTCACTCAACCCGATATCGCGATTGTCATAGCGCACCACATGAAACCCGCGATCCACCAAAGCGGCGACAAAATCATCGGGCCACAAAGTCATCTGCGCGCCCAGCCCCATCACCAGCAAAATGGTCTCATTTGCCCGGTCGCCATGCTCATCATAGAACAGCTCTAAACCGGTCGTGGTGGTGGTGATGGTGGGCATGGGACGCAGCCTTTGTGCAAATTGAGTTCGGTTTTGAGACTAGTTTGCCTGGGCCATTCGATCAAGGCGCCGAGGAAAGGGGGCGCCAGTCGGGGCCGAAAATCTCGTATCCGCGTGCCTCCAATCGGTCGAGCACGCCTTTATCCTCTGCCAGAACGCGCAGCGGCACCACGGCGAGCGTCACTCCGTTTTTGCCTGCCGCATCTTCGATCATGCCTGTCCACTGCGCGCGGATGTCCTCGCCCAGTTCATCATCGGCCCACGGCCAGCATTGCCCCAGTGCTTGCTCCAGCGGATTGGCCATAACGGCAGGCACATCGAATTTGCGCCAGTCATTGCCGCGTTTTTCGATAATGGCCTGACCTTGCTCAGTCGCCGTCATGGCCGCTTCAAGACAGGCAATATGGCTTTCGGGCGGAGCATCTGCGAGATTGTCGAGCAAATCTTCGCCCCTAAATCGTTCGGGCCGGGTGACAGGCACGTCGCCCTTTTTGGCGGCCTTTTTAACGATGTCGGTCGCGTCTTTGGTGGTCTCATCATCAAAGTCGAGCCGGCGAGCGAGCAGGTCAAAGCCTGTCATCAGAAAACTGCCGCGATCATAATCCTTGTCATATGTCTCTTCGAGAGCCGCCAACCGCCTCCGCTGATCGGGCGAAAGGTAATCGGATGCGACCGTTTTACCGGGAAGCTTGGTGAACTTGCCCCCGCTAAAGATCAGGCGAAAGGCATCACCGGGCGAAAATTTGGGCGCAGCGCGAATGATGACGCGGCTCGCCTCGGCAGTCGCCTCTTTGAGCCTGTCCGGCTGCCAAGGAGTGGATTTGGGCACGGCGCGGATTTCGCCGACCAGAATGATTGTCCCGCTCGCGGTATCAATCGTCCACATCGGCGCGCCAGAGCGCTGCGCGGTGACGACGATTTGGTTGGGGGTGGGCGGCTCCAGGGCTCCGAGGGGGGCGGCAACGGACAATGCGACAAATATTGATAAGCGGCGCATAAAAGTGCCTTTCCTGCCCGGTGCTCTATTGCCCCTCTTGCTTATTCGAAGCAGGCCGCAACTGAACGATCAATGAAGTCTGCTCGCTGTCATCATCATACGCGCAGCGCAGGCGCATCAGCAGAGGCAGTTTCGCTCTGCCCGGAGCCCAGTAATCATAAACGCCATCGGATACGCATTGGGCAGCAGAGATCGTCCGCTGTTCAAAATACTGCTGCGTCGTCATGGATGATGAGCGCGGGTGCTCGGCGACATTGGTGACAAAAAAGGCCTTTTGCGATTCCAGCCTGTCCTGAACCGCATCACGCGATATGCGATGCGTGCCGCCATACGTAACCGTGATCCCGTCGGGCTGATCTTGGACGATGGGAGGGGCGGACAAGCTAACGGGGCGAGACGCGGCAATCCACGGAATGCCCCCGCGTTCGGTCATCATGATGTGCGGGCTGCGCGGTTCCAAATCTTTGTCGCGCTTAATCGAATAGCCTTGGGGCTCACCCTCTGCGTCATAATCCATCGACTTGACGAAGCGATCCACCACCAGCGTGGTTTCTGCGCCTGTTTCCCAATGGATCTGCACGAAATAAACCTCAACGCGCGAAGCCTCGTGATATCCCAAATTGTCGGTCGACACGCGCAGAAGAAACAAATGGTCCTCGCTCACCCCGATCGGCTCCTCGACAAAGTCGATAAAGACATCAGGGCTTGCCGAGGCAGGCGCGGCCATAAACAGGGCAATAGCAGTCATGGCGGCTTTGAGTGGATATGTCGTCACGGCACCAGCACCGTGTCTTTCACAAGCTCTCCCGTTTCCGGGTAATCGAGCGTGTAGTGCAGCCCCCGGCTTTCGTGCCTTTCCAGTGCCGACCTGACGATCAGCTCGGCCGCCTGCACCAGATTGCGCAGTTCAATCAGATCGGTCGTCACTCGGAAAGCGCCGTAATAATCCTCAATCTCCTGCTGGAGCAATTCGATCCGGCTTTTGGCTCGCTCCAGCCGTTTGGTTGTGCGAACGATACCGACATAGTTCCACATGAAGCGGCGGATTTCGGTCCAGTTCTGTTTGATGACGACTTCCTCATCGGAATCGGTCACGCGGCTTTCATCCCAGGGCAGGATTGCGGGCGGTTCCGCCAAAGTGCCCCAATTTGCGAGGATGTCTTCAGCTGCCGCTTCGCCAAAGACAAAGCATTCGAGCAGGCTGTTCGACGCCAGACGGTTTGCCCCGTGAAGGCCGCTTTCGGTCACCTCGCCAGCAGCCCACAGGCCCGGCAAATCGGTGCGCGCGTTAAGGTCCACCACCACCCCGCCGCAGGTGTAATGCTGCGCAGGGACGACCGGGATCGGCCCGGTCGTCATATCAATGCCCAGCCCGATGAGCTTTTCATCAATCGTGGGGAAATGGCTGCGGATGAAATCGGCGCTTTCGTGGCTGATATCGAGATGCACGTAATCAAGGCCAAAGCGTTTGATCTGATCATCAATCGCGCGCGCCACCACATCGCGCGGGGCCAGCTCCATGCGCTCAGGATCATAGTCCGCCATGAACCGGTGACCCGTTTCGGGATGGTAGAGCCTTCCCCCTTCGCCGCGAACAGCCTCTGTGATGAGGAAGTTTTTGACTTCGAGATTGTAAAGGCAAGTCGGGTGGAACTGCATCATCTCCATGTTGGATACGCGCGCGCCTGCCCGCCATGCCATCGCAATACCATCGCCCGTCGCGCCCCGCGGCGCGGTTGAGAATTGGTAGACGCGCCCTGCTCCCCCAGCGGCCAGAATAGTCGCGCGGGCGATATGGCGCTCAACCCGTCCGGTGTCCTCGTTCAACGCGTAAACGCCCCAAACCCGGCCTGCGGCAGAGAACTTCTCGCCATGCCGGTCAGTGATGAAATCGACGCAGGTGCGCCCGCCCAGCATGGTGATATTGGGATTGGCCTCTGCTGCTTTGAGCAATGCGGATTGCACCGCCCAACCTGTCGCATCATCGACATGCACAATCCGGCGATGCGAATGCCCGCCTTCGCGCGTGAGATGCAGATCGCCCGAATCCTGATTGAACGGCACGCCCAGTTCAACCAGCCGGTCAATCGAGGCGGGCGCGCCTTCGATTACAAATTCGACAGTGTCGCGGTCATTCAAACCCGCGCCTGCCACCATCGTATCGCGCACATGGTTTTCAAAGGTATCGCCCGCATCCAGCACGGCGGCGATCCCGCCCTGAGCCCAAGCGGTGGAGCCGCCGGTCAGCGATCCCTTGGCCAAGACCAGCACACGTTTGCTTTCCGCCAATTCCAGCGCAGCGGTCAGGCCAGCGGCTCCCGATCCGATTACGATTACGTCAAAAAGAGAATTCTTGGTCGTTGAGGTGCTCATCATCAGAGCAATGCCGCCCAATTCGTGCAGGGGCAAGCAGATTGGCACCAACCATAAAGCGGCCGCGTTACAGCCCTTTAATGGTTAGGGCCATGGCGCACCTGCGGGTGACTTGTAAATTGGCGCGAATCCCGCCTGCACGGCGACCACAACGCTTATCAGCAAAGGACACCAAGGCCGCATGTCCCGCTTGCATCACCCCATCAAAAGGTTGCTATGCGTCTTTGGCCGCCATGCGCCCCAGCGCGGCAAGGTTGTTTGGGACGGACGGCGCTATGTGGGCAATTGCAAGCACTGCAAGAAGCCGCTTTACAGGGTCGCGCATAAGGTCTGGCGCGCGCAGCTTGATGACAGAACCGGTGCCGCTAGAGCGCGTAGCAATCAAGGTCATCAGCAACACTGACAGGCCCCTTATATCCGCCGCTTATCGCCTCCAGCCCGCTGTCTATCCGGCTGAGCGAGCGCTGCATATTGTGCGTCAGCACCAGCCTTTCTGCTTCCAACGCGCCCGCCAATTCGCCGATCTGCTCGGGCGTTCGGTGCAGCCCGCGCGGCTGACCATCTTCGCCATTGATCACGTGATGGGCGAACAGGATGGCGGGCTTCGTCCCTGTAAGGTCAGACAGGAACCGCTCGCTTAAAAAGCTTTGATCGCCCGTAATGACAATGCTTTGGTCGCCCCACTGTATGGCATATCCCAGCGCGGGCACCGGGCCGTGATGAACGGGATGCGCCATCACCGAATAATCGTTGGAGATATCCAGCCCTGTTGGCGCGGCGGCACCTTCGCTTGTGACAATATCGCGCGGCTGCAAAATTGGCTTGTTCTCGCTGCCGTCCAGAAATCCGCCATTATAGGCGAAAGCGCCCGTATCCTTTGACATCAGCCGCGCGAGAAACTCGCTCGTCCCAGCAAATCGCGGTGCGCTGCCCGGGCCGATGACAGGCAGAGGCGTGGTGCGTCCCTCGAACCCTCCGGAATTGAGCACGTCAATCACATCGCCTGCATGATCAGCATGCAGATGGGTGAGCAGGATCGCATCCAGCTCAGCGATGCTGGCACCCGCCTCGGCAAAGCGCACGAAACTGCCCGATCCCGCATCGATCAGCAATCGCGCCGCGCCATTAATCCAGAACAGATAGGATGTGCCCGCGCGCGCCTGATCGCCCCCTTCTGCTATAGGCCCCCCGCTGCCCAGCACTTGCAGGGCCGCCCCCTTAGATGGGCATTCGGCAGATTGCTCCGCGCGGGGCAGCGCCAATGTGGCATCTGCCGGGCTGTTTTCAGGCATTGCGGTGTTATCTTCAAAAGCGAGCCAGCCGCAACCGCCCAATGCGATCGCAGCCATCGCAGGCAAAACGGGGCGCACCGCGCGCCTAATCCTTATGTCCGAAAATCTCACGCGCCTGTGCCCGTCAGCTGCACAAATACATCTTCGAGGTCCGCCTCGCGCGTGGTCACATCCTCAATCGTCAACCCCTGATCCTGAAGAATGGCGAGCACCTGGCCCGCGCTCATCTGATCCTTGTCATAGGTAACTTCGACCCCGCGCTCGCCCGTTTGGACCACTTTGGCAAAGGCATCATGCGCCGGCTGTGCGGCAAGGTCATTCGCGACCGTTACCGCAACGATCTTTTCGCGCGCCATATCGACCAGTTCGCGTGTGGGCTTGTTCGCGATTAATTGGCCGTGATTGATGATCGCGATCCGGTCGCACAATTCCTCGGCTTCTTCGAGGTAATGCGTGGTGAGAACCACCGTCACCCCTTCGCGGTTGAGCTCAGTGACAAGCTCCCACAATTGACGGCGCAATTCGACATCAACCCCTGCGGTGGGCTCATCCAGCACCAGAATGGGCGGGGAATGCACCATCGCCTTGGCCACCAGCAGCCGCCGTTTCATCCCCCCGGACAAAGTGCGGGCATAGGCATCGCGCTTGTCTGCCAATCGGACAGCGGCGAGCAATTCCTCGCTGCGCCGCAGAGCTGCAGGGATGCCGTAAAAGCCGCCCTGGTTCTCCAGCACCTCAAACGGCGTAAAGAACGGATCGAACACGATCTCTTGCGGAACAATGCCAATCGCTCGGCTGGCATTGCGGCGCTGTTCATCAATATCAAAGCCCCAGATATCCGCGCGCCCGCTCGTTTTCATCACGATGCCCGCAAGGATGTTGATCAGCGTCGATTTGCCCGCGCCATTGGGGCCAAGCAGTCCGAAGATTGATCCTTCGGGCACATCAAAGCTGACCCCATCAAGCGCCAATTTGCCTTGCGCGTCCTCGCCCTTGGCCCCTTTGGGCGCAGCATAGCGTTTGACAATGTTGTCGATACAGATGGCAGGGGCATTGGTCATAGGCGGATGCCATAACGATCCTGCCGCCTCGCGCCAAGCAGGAGCCATGAAACAGCGATTGAATTTTTAAGGTCTGCCTTTTATCGCTGCGGCCATGACAACAGCCCAATCTCAAACCGCACCCGAAACCGTCTTTGTCGAAACCCGCCGCGTCAGCTGCGATGGCGCAAGCCAGATCCGTTCAGGCGCAGGGTATCGCCCGTCCGCTCTGGGGCATCCGCTCGTCTATCTTGAGATTGATGAAAGCGGATTTGCCGAATGCGGCTATTGCGACCGTAGGTTCGTTTTGAAAGGCGGCGCGGCGGATGCATAAGGCCCCTCGGCCTTACACCATTGAGCCAGTCACAGCCCATTCAGCATTGTAAACCTAATGTTGCGATGTGGATGGGGATGGCAGAAGGAATAAAGGCATGACACGATCCGCTATGTTTGGAGCCGCCATGGGCCTCGCGCTCGCGGCAAGCCCTGCGGTTATGGCGCAGGATGCTGATATTGAGACCGCGCAATCGGATGATGCGGTAGAAATGACAAAAGGCGAGAAACGCCTCGCCAAATTGACCGAAGGCCGCGTTGCTGGTGAACCTGTGCGCTGCATTCGCACGCGGCCAAGCGAACGCCTGACAGTCATTGACGATACCGCTTATGTTTATGGGAGCGGGAACACCATTTACGTGCAGCGCACGAAAAACCCGGACCGGATCGACCGCGATGATGTGCTGGTGTCGCGCCGTTTCAGCGCAACTCAATTGTGCCGGCTTGATGTAGTCACGACAATTGATCGCGTTTCAGGCTTTTTCAGTGGCGCGGTATTCTTTGAAGACTTTGTGCCTTACACGCGCGAAAAGAAGGACGCGGAGGCCAGCTGAATTTGGGGCGGACACTGCACGCAGGTCCGCTCCCAATTTCTTGAAAACACAAGCTAAGCAAGTGTGCGTGCCAGCCACGTGGGTTTGGGATTAGCGCAATTAGGGCGCGCTGTTGATCCGTTGCAGGCTATCAATGGAGCTTTGATAATGATCCAGAACCTTTGCGCTGGTTGAATCCACGCAATCCAGGTCCATCCCCACTTCAAAATGGTCCCAAACACCTTCAGTGCGCCGGATCGCTTCGGCTTTTGCGTGCAACTCCGACAAAACGGGCAATTCAGACAAAGGGCGCGATGTGGGTATGGCAGCCAAGACATCGAATTGCTTTTGATCCCGGTCTCCAGCATTTTTGCGCTCAGTATTTGAACGACCGATCCGTGCATCGGGCGTTTTTGGCGCATCGATGGCGGGCGAGTACGCTGCAGGCACGAGCCGGAGATCGCCCGCCCTGTGCTCAAGATCCCTCATTCCAAAGTGAAGTGCAGCGCGGCCGTCATCCTGATCAAACCTGCAACCTTGCATCTGATCAAAGAATCCTCGCTTGGGTTGTTTTGCATTGTGACCCGCTCTTGCGCCGGATATTGCCGCGGCGCGTTCAGCGCCCGGCTTGCTAGGCAAGCTCAACGGTTCGTACTCATACAATCCGCCTGCATCGACTGTCCCGATCAGCTTGCGCATGCGTTCTGATCCGTTCCAGTCGCCAATTAGCCAACCTGTTATGCAGGACGCACCGATCAAGGCCATCCACACTTCTACTGCAATCACTTGTTCCACACCGTTTCCCTTTGTCGAGCGCGACGCCTCCCAAACGCTGAACTCTTATGCTGCCCCTTATTCCACCAGCGGAATAACAGGCACATTTCAGAGGCTGCGATCCGCCATTCGAACCCGATCAAAGATCGAACAGCAGCGATCACAACATGCGTATCTTTACCGGGGTTTTGAGGGATTTTTTATCCGTATCGTTACGTATGTGGGCGGTAACAATCGTTAAGCATGCACTGGAACATGGCATTCACTACAGGCGGCGGCTTTGTTGCGCCGCCGCCCGCATACATCACGGTCTTTCTAGGAAAAACGCGCAGATTGAGACGCTTAACCGCGCGCCATCGCATTCATTTTGGCAAGGATGTCTTCTGCTTCGGTGATGATACGGTCCATCAATTCCTGGCAACTGGGAATATCACTGATGAGGCCTGCAACCATTCCGCAGCTCCACGCCCCTTTGTCCATTTCGCCCTCCATCATGATCGAGGGATAGACCCCTGCAACTTCGGGCAGGATATCCTGAATGGTGATCGCATCGCCCAGCTCTTTTTCCTTTTCGAGCAAGCGATCGACCGCATCATTGGCCAGCACTCGCTCCGTATTGCGAAGGGGGCGCATCACAAGCCGGGTATCCAATTCTGATGCTTCTACAATCGCGCGTTTCACATTGTCGTGCACTGGCGCTTCTTTGGTGGCGATAAAGCGCGTGCCCATATTCATGCCCTGCGCGCCCATTGCGAGGCTGGCGACAAGGCTGCGCCCATCAGCCATACCGCCAGACGATACGAACGGGATTTCCAGCTCATCGGCAGCTCGCGGCAGCAGGATGAAATTGGGAACATCATCCTCTCCAGGGTGCCCGCCGCATTCAAAACCATCGACGCTCACCGCATCGCAGCCAATTTCCTGCGCTTTTAAAGAATGCCGCACGCTCGTGCATTTGTGGATCACTTTGATGCCAGCATCTTTGAGCGGACCCAGCAATTCCACAGGATTACGCCCAGCGGTTTCCACCACAGGCACACCGCCATCAATCACCGCTTTGACAATGCCGGGATAATCGGGCGGGGTCAGCGTTGGCAGGATGGTGATATTCACGCCAAACGGTTTGTCCGTCATATCCTTGCACCGCGCGATTTCATTGGCGAGCTTTTCCGGTGTGCCCTGGGTAAGCCCGGTGATGATCCCCAGCCCGCCAGCATTGGAAACAGCTGCTGCCATTTCGGCAAAGCCGACATAATGCATGCCGCCTTGAATAATCGGATGCTGAATGCCGAACATTTCGGTGATGGCGGTTTTCATTGGTCGTCTCCCTCAATTGCTGTTTGGATGCGAGACAAGCCGAGTTTCACAATCCATGCAAGCGCCGATTTAGGGAGGGTCTGCCAGACGCAGCGCGCCGTAACGTCAGCTTTCTTCCCGGACGATCGGACCAGTCTCGCACAGATCGCGAACCGGGCAGATATCGCATTTGGGAATACGCGCGCGGCAGACCCGTTTGCCAAACTGGATGAGCCAGAAATGCCCATCGTCAAGCGCCCATTGCGGGCTGCGATCCTCCAATTGCTGCGCGGTCTTGTCCGCCGTTCTTGCCGCAGTCAGGCCCATTCGATTGCACACCCTGTGTACATGAGTGTCGACCGCGATCACGGCTTTGCCAAAGGTGAAACTCATCACGATGTCCGCGCATTTTCGGCCAATTCCGGGAAGGTCCATCAAACCCTCCCGCGTATCCGGCACGATGCCATCATACTCAGCGATCAACGCCGTGCAGAACTTGCGAATATTGCGAGTCTTGTTGTTGTATAGCCCGCATGGCTTGATCGCCTGCGCAATAGCCTCATCATCCAGCGCCAGCATAGCCTCGGGGGTTTTGGCAAGCTTGAATAAAGCCTTGGTAGCGGCCGCCGTGTTCCGGTCCAGCGATTGCGCAGACAGCATGCACGATATGCACGAACGAAACGCATCGGGCTGCCCTTTTGGCCCCTTGGCGTTCTTTGTTCGCCCTGGCATCGCGTTTGACAAGCGGCGGTAAACCTCCTCGACCTGGCGCTCGCTCAGCATGCCGGGCTGCCTTGTTGCCCCGTCTTGCAGTCTCGACGCACCGGGCAGTCGCCGCATTGCGCCTTGCGCGGGCGGCAATATGTCTGGCCGAGCTTTTTGAGCAGCAAATGATGCTCGTCCATATCAGCAGCGGACCATTCTTCCGGCACAATCGGCATCAGTGCATCATAGGTTTTGGCCGTATCCGCTTTGGCAGGAACCAGCCCCATGCGCTGCATGATCCGGCGATGATGGCCATCAATCACCATAGCGCGCCGCTCAAACGTGCTCGCATTCATTACCCCGGCGGCATTCTTGCGCGCGACACCGGGCAATGTTTCAAGCCACACCATCGCTTCTGCGGTTTCAAGGTTCGACAGATGGCGCAGATCAACACTGCCGCGCATGGTCTTGATAGCGTTCAAACAGTCTTTCAGCCGCCGGGCGGCAACAGCTTGGGAAAGTCTGGCGCTGCAAATGCGCCTCGAGTGTCCCGGCATCCACATTGGCGACCGCATCCCAATCGCCAAAAGCTTTCAAAAGCCCATCGGTGGATGCGTTGGAGGCGGCGGTTTTCGTTTGCGCGCCAATTACGCCGTGAACCAGCACCCATTCAGGGCTGCGACGTTTATCAGCGGGGCGGATGATCCGCCCAAATTGGCCAATCAAAGCGCCCTGTAACGCGCGCAAAGTATCGCTGCGCGGATCAGAGCCTAGATCGAGCTGCATAGCGCATTGCCCATCCTGCCGCAGCCAAACCAATGCAAGGCAGCCAAATCCAGCGAAATTCAGACAAAGCCGTCTCCAGCCCGCGCATGGAGAAAAAATCCATGCCAATCGGGGACACTCTCACGGGCGTGTATGGGGCAAAAATGCGCGCTTCGCTAAATGGCCACCACAGCGCCGCGCCCAGCCCGCCGCTTGTCAGGGTATCAAGCAGACCGTGACTGGCCATCGCGAATGTCAAAAATGCAAGCGCCAGACCGCTGCGCGCCTCTTTCCAGACCAGCGCCAGCGCACCGGCGCATATGCATGCAAATGCTAGCGAATGGGTCGCACCGCGGTGGCCCCATTCATCGGCATATTCAACGCCCAGCTTGAAGCCCGCCACATCGGCATCAGGCGCAATCGCGAACACCGCGCCGGCAACCGCCAGCTTGGGCGATATACGCCCGCGCCCCGCTGCAACCGCTATGGCAAGCGGGACGACAGCGTGAGTGAAAATGGTAGGCATGTGACCAAGATCGGCCCTTTATCGCTCAAATGTCAGCGAAAAGGTGACAGGCACGGCAGGCGTGATCGCATCAAGGCCGGCCAGTTCCTGCAATTGGGCAAGCCCTTCTGACAATTCGAGCGCATCGGCATAGACGATAACGGGCGCCTCGCTAACGACCAAAACACGATCAGCGCCCGCGCGGGTGACCTGCACTTTGGCTTCAATGGGAGCTTCAACGCCTTTGATGGTGAGCTTAGCTTCAAGCGTTTGGCTTGTGCTCTCTCCTACGTTCAACGCTTCGAAAGCTGCAGGATCAATCGTCGCTGTGATGTCTGCGGTGGGATTGTCAGCCACATTAAAGAACACATCGCGCATGCGTTCATTGCGGATATCGACGCCCGTTTCCAGACTGGCAAGATCAATGCTGATCGCTGCCTCACCCGCCTCAGACACGGTGCCGGACAGCGCGCTGAACGTGTTCGGCTCTGCAACATCGCCCGATTTCACCGAGACATAGGAAAGCGATGAGGCGTCAGGATCAATTGTCCAGACGCCTGCTGTTAGCGCTTCGGGCTGGGAAGCGTCAGGCGCGCAGGCTGCCGCGGAGAACACGGCCAATGATGCGAAGGCGATGCGGGTGATGTTGCTCATGAAAAATGCTCGGCTTTTCGTTGACTTCTGTATCATTGATTACCCTGATGATACGCTTGAACCAGCGCGAAAGTTGCACGGTGATTTCGCGGCGCGGTCTATTCCCACTCAATCGTTCCGGGCGGTTTGCTGGTGTAGTCATAGACCACCCGGTTGATCCCTTGAACCTCATTCACAATCCGCGTGGCCACCTGCGTCAGGAAGCTTGCATCGAACGGATAGACATCAGCCGTCATCCCATCGGTGCTGGTCACAGCCCTCAGGCCGCAGACGCTGTCATAGGTGCGGCTATCGCCCATCACGCCCACGGTTTTTACGGGCAGTAGCACGGCAAAGGCCTGCCAAATGGCATCATACAATCCGGCATTGCGGATCTCTTCGAGGTAGATCGCATCCGCTTTGCGCAAGATATCGCAGCGCTCTTTGGTCACTTCGCCCGGGATGCGGATTGCAAGGCCGGGTCCGGGGAAAGGATGGCGACCAACAAAAGCCTCGGGCAAGCCCAGTTCGCGGCCCAGATCGCGCACTTCGTCCTTGAACAATTCACGCAAAGGCTCGACCAGCTGCATGTTCATGCGTTCCGGCAGGCCGCCAACATTGTGATGACTTTTGATGGTCACCGATGGTCCGCCTGTGAAACTCACGCTTTCGATAACATCGGGATAGAGCGTGCCTTGGGCGAGGAAATCCGCACCGCCCACGCCTTTGGCTTCGGCTTCAAACAGGTCGATGAACGCGCCGCCGATGAATTTGCGCTTTTTCTCAGGATCGGTGACCCCGGCCAGCCCTTTGAGGAACGTGTCTTCTGCATCCACCGCGATAAGCGGGATGTTGTAATGATCGCGGAACAGGCTGACGACCTGTTCAGTTTCATTAAGCCGCATGAGGCCATGATCGACATAGACACAGGTAAGCTGGTCGCCGATGGCCTCGTGGATCAAGACGGCCGCAACCGCGCTATCCACTCCGCCTGACAGGCCGCAAATGACCCGGCCGGTGCCAACCTGTTCGCGAATTTCGGCAATTTTGGTCTTGCGAAATTCCGCCATCGTCCAATCGCCTTTCAGTCCGCAGACATGACGCACGAAATTGGCGAGCAGCCTGCCGCCATCGGGCGTGTGGACGACTTCGGGGTGGAACTGGGTGCCGTAAAATTTGCGCTTTTCATCGGCAATGACAGCAAATGGCGCGCCATCAGACGTTGCGACGATTTCGAAGCCGGGAGCAAACTGCGTGACTTTGTCGCCGTGGCTCATCCAAACCTGATGGCGTTCGCCTTCTTTCCAAAGGCCATCAAACAAGGCGCAGGGTTTGGTCACTGTCAGAAAAGCCCGGCCAAATTCGCCGCCTCTTGAACCATCGCCGCCGGTTTCATGACCGGGGCGCACTTCGCCGCCCAATTGCTGGCTCATCACCTGTTGGCCGTAACAAATGCCAAGGATCGGGATGCCCGCTTCGAAAAAGCTCTGCGGACAACGCGGGCTGCCGTCTTCGGGCACGCTGGCGGGCGAGCCTGACAGAATGATGCCCTTGGGCTTCATCCGTTTGAAAGCGTCTTCGGCGGCGTTGAATGGGGCGATTTCGGAATAAACCCCCGCCTCGCGCACGCGGCGCGCGATCAGCTGGGTCACCTGGCTGCCGAAATCGACGATAAGGATGGAATCGGGGATGTGCGTGTCGTCCATGGACACGCGCGTTACGGCAAGGCGCGGCGCACTGTCCAGCGGGGTTGGGACAAGTTTTCAGGCGGCCTATATCGCTGCGCTGCAACATCGCTGATTGAGCTTGTACATACTGAAACGAAAATTTTGCATCCAACTTGTTGGAACAAACGTAGCGTTGTTCGCGTTTGCACAATTATCTTTGTGCGCTGCACAATGTTTCGATCTGTTTTTCAAAGGACATCTCCCATGCGTTTTTATCTCCCGCTTTGCGCTCTTGCTGCCATCGCTGTGCCTGCAAGTGCCGTGGCAAAAGACAACATCACCACCGTCCCCGTGCGCGTTTCGCTTGAGAATGTGGACCTTGGCAACGCCGCTGACCGCGCCGTGTTGGAGCAGCGCATCGAGGCCAAGCTGCGCAAGGCCTGCACGGTTGAAACCAATGCCCGTTATGCTCTTGGACGCACCATTGTAGACGAAAAGTGCGTCGCTGATGCGCGCGCCGCGGCCATGCAGGCTGTATCCAAGTTTGCCGCCAACGAAGCACGCGGAAGCGGACAGGCCTCTGCCAACTGAACAATCTCAGCTTTTTGATTTGCTGAGCGGCTGCCTGATAGGTCGGGCAGCCGCTTTGCGTTACGGCGCAGAGGGCTTCCGCGCTATGTTGCATAAAGCGCAAATAAAATCGACGTTTTCGCATTTGAGTTTCATGCAATCGAACACCAAATGGCTCCCGTCGCCGGGCGAAAGGTTTCTCTCTCCTCTTTCACCGGGCGCATATAGGCAACCGATCTATCCCGGACACGGGCGATACATCGGATGCCATTCGCTTGCCGCTCGCAAGCGTCCGATCATAAAAGAGAGCGTCGGCAACCCAAAGCCGGGTGTCTTCCAGCACTCAGGCTTTGCCCCTCCCCCTCGCCGCGCTCTTTCGTCAGCGTTCCCCGCGTTGATGCCATTCGGATGCTTTGAGCCGCAGGCAGAGAAGCAGGACCGTCCAGTGCCCCAAAAGGGGTGTGCTGGGATCGGCGGTCCGGTTTCTTTGCCTACCGGCTAAAACGAGCGCGCAGCGATCCGCGAGACGCGGCCACACTCTCCCCCTCTCCCAAAGCGTGGCCGCGTCTCCAATCGCGGCTCTCGCCAAAACGCCCGAGGCTTGCGCGCAGACGGTTATTCGACCCCGCCCAATTGATCCGCTTTTTCGCGCAAATCGCTTTTCAGGATTTTGCCGATATGGCTGCGCGGCAATTCATCAACCGCATGGAGCGCAGCAAGCCGCTGCGTTTTGCCAAGCCGCACATTCACCGCCTGCATGACCGCATCTGGCGCCTGCGCACTCTCGTCAAGCACGACAAAACCCACCGGGCTTTCCCCCCATTTGCGCGAGGAGGCACCGACAACTGCGGCATCAAGCACGCCGGCCTCGCTCAGCAATTCACTTTCCAGATCGCTGGGATAAATGTTGAACCCGCCTGAAATGATCATGTCCTTGGCGCGGCCCACCAATTCCACAAAGCCATCTTCATCCACCCGGGCAATATCGCCCATGCGCATCCATACCTCGCCGGTTTCAGGATCGGTGTACCGCGCCTCGGCGGTTTTGTCGGGGCGGTTTTTATAGCCGGACATCATTGTGTGCGACCGCCCAATCAGATTGCCGGGGGTTCCCGCCGGCACTTCGTTATCCTCATCATCCAGAACCCGCATCTCGCTGCCCGGCGCAGGTCGCCCGACCGTGTGAAGCTTATCGGGAAACTTGTGACATTCCAGCAGGCACACCACGCCGCCTTCGGTCATCGAATAAATCTCCACCAATCCGCCCGGCATCCGGGCGAGCACTTCGCGTTTCAACTCAGCGGAAAACGGCGCGGATGTGCAATATTTGAGCGTCAGCGATGACAAATCAAAATCGGCAAACCCGGCAAAATCCATCAGCCGCTGATATTGCACCGGCACCAGCATCGTGACGGTCGACCGGTCCGCCTGCGCATGGGCAAGCCAGCGCGCGGCATCAAACTTGCCCATGATCCGCACCGTTCCGCCTGCGAAAAGCGGCGCCAAAAATCCGACCATGGTGGTGTTCGAATACAGCGGAGTGGAAGCCAGCGAGCGCACCGGCAGGCCAGCCTCCAGATAGGACATCGCAGTCGGCCCAAACTGACGCCAGCGCATTTGATGCGAATGAACGATCCCTTTGGGAATGCCGGTGGTGCCGCTGGAATAGATAATATTGAACGGATCGCCAGGCGCGGGGTCAAAATTGGGCGCGCGGCTGCCCGGCGGGGCCATCCATTGCGCAATATTCTCAAGCGGAACGCGCATCAGATCAGCAGCAAAATCCGCGCTCAATTCGCTTGCTTTGCCAGCATCAATAAACAGATGCCGCGCGCCCGAATCGGCGACCATGCCAGCCAATTGCTGGGCCGAAGCGCTGGTGGTGAGGGGCGCTGCGACCCCGCCCGCCCGTACCGCGGCCAGAAACACCAAAGCGTAATTGACGCTGGATGTGCCAAGGATCGCCACCGATTGCCCGCGTTCCAACCCCGTTTCGACAAGCCGCGCCGCCAATCGCTCAACCTCGCCAATCAATTCCGCCCAAGCGCAATCGCGCGTGTCATCGACGAGAGCGATCGCATCAGGTTGCGCCATTGCCCATTCACGAAGGATGGCGGCGAAAGAGCCAAATGGCTCGGCGAGTTGGGCCTTGATGGCCGCTTGTGCTGCGGGCGGTGTCATAGGCGAGCAGGATGCCGCGCGAAGCGATCGGCGGCAAGAGCGCTTCGCAGTTTGGATTTGTTTACGCTTGGCCTTCACAAGGAGCAAAAGGCGAGGAGGCCTTAAGCATGACGCGATCATATACATGGGCACATCTATCGGCATATTTACGGGGCTTAGGCATGGTGTGCGCCGGGATTTTCGGGCTGGTTCTCGGTGCGCATGCAAGCGCACAGGACGAAACCGCACCGCCGCCTCCCTCGATGAAACCGACCCCATCCTTTTTGGTGCTGCTGGCCCATCCCGATGATGAAATCATGCTTGCCCCTGCCCTGTCACGCATCGCTCAATCGGGCGGAGAGGTGACGGTGATGTTCGCGACCAGCGGCGATCAAGGACCAGGGTTCAGCGGCCTTGAACCCGGCCCTGACCTTGCAAAACTGCGCGAGGATGAGGCGAATTGCTCGGCCTTTGCCCTGGGATTGAATGCGCCGGAGTTTTGGCGGCTGGGTGATGGCACACTGGCCAAAGATGCGCATTTGCCCGGCAGCACGGCGCGCACGCTTGTTTCTTATGTTGGTGAAGCGATCCGGCTTACCTCTCCAAAGGCTGTTTTGACATTCGGCCCCGACGGCGCGACCGGTCATGCCGATCACCGCATGATATCAGCAGCGGTAACGCAGGCCGTGCAGGGGATGGATACAGGCCGGCCTGATCTGCTTTACCTTGCCATGCCCGGCGACGCGGCAGCGCAATTGCCCGGCTTTGAAGGATCGGGCGGGGTCAATCCGGCGCTGATCACCGACAGGATCGGCTATGACACATCTGATCTGGATGCAGCGCAAATTGCGGTTGAATGTTATGAAAGCCAATTTGATCAGGCCATGCGCGACAATCTGATCCTGACGCTCAACACTCAGGTTTGGCGCGGGCAGGTGCAATTGCGTCTGGCCTTTCCTCCACTGAATTAAGCCGCCTGCAAGCTGTGATCGCCGCCCTTGCTGCATGGCCCGAATTGGGACGCAGCAAGCCCAATTGCGCCCGAAACGCGGGCCGCCCAGACAAAAGGTGGAAAACCCGCTCACCTAAGCCATGATAGCTTGGGTAATCGCGCCATTGCGCCTATATCATCGCTATGGACGAACAGACCCCCGAAAGCTCAGAAAATACCCGCCAGAACGGCGAATATGGCGCCGATCAGATCAAGGTTTTGAAAGGCCTTGATGCGGTTCGCAAGCGGCCCGGCATGTATATCGGTGACACTGATGATGGGTCAGGCCTGCATCACATGGTGTTTGAGGTGTCAGACAACGCCATCGATGAAGCTTTGGCGGGGCATTGCGATCTGGTGCTGATTGAACTGAACGCGGATGGCTCAGTATCCGTAGAGGACAATGGCCGCGGCATTCCGGTCGGCATGCACAAGGAAGAGGGCGTGTCCGCTGCTGAGGTTATCATGACCCAGCTGCATGCAGGCGGTAAGTTTGAAAACACCTCTGATGACAACGCCTATAAGGTTTCAGGCGGGCTTCACGGCGTGGGCGTGTCAGTGGTCAATGCCTTGTCCGAATGGCTGGAGCTGACGATCTGGCGTGATGGCAAAGAGCACTGGATGCGGTTTGAACATGGCGATGCGGCCGGCAGTCTCGAAGTGCGCGGGCCTGCACCCAAAGTCGATCAGAACCCGGATGAAAACGGTTTTAAGAAAGGCACGCGCGTCACCTTTCACCATTCGAATGACACATTCAAAAACGTCACCGAATATGATTTTGACAAGCTTGAGCACCGCTACCGCGAGCTGGCGTTCCTCAACTCAGGCGTGCGCATCCTTTTGCGCGACAAACGCCACGAAGATGTGCTGGAACATGATCTGTTTTACGAAGGCGGCATTGGTGCGTTCGTCAAATATCTTGACCGCAACAAATCACCCCTGATCCCTGAGCCGATTTCGGTCTCGGCGAACAAGGACGGGATTGGCATTGATGTCGCGCTGCAATGGAATGACAGTTATTACGAAAACGTCCTGACATTCACCAATAACATCCCGCAGCGCGATGGCGGCACGCATCTGGCGGCATTCCGCGCGGCGCTGACCCGCACGCTCAACAATTACGCGACCAATTCGGGTCTTTTGAAAAAAGAGAAAGTGTCGCTGTCGGGTGAGGATATGCGCGAGGGGCTGACCGCGATTGTCAGTGTAAAACTGCCTGATCCCAAATTCTCCTCGCAAACCAAAGACAAGCTGGTCTCCTCAGAAGTGCGTTCTCCGCTGGAAAGCCTGATGGGCGAGAAAATGAGCGAATGGCTGGAGGAAAATCCGGCTGATGCAAAATCCATCGTCCAAAAGATCATCGACGCCGCGGCAGCGCGCGAAGCGGCCAAGCGCGCTCGCGAAATGAGCCGCAAGGGCGCGATGAGCATTGCCTCGCTGCCCGGAAAACTTGCCGATTGTCAGGAACGCGATCCGGCCAAATCCGAACTGTTCCTGGTCGAGGGCGATTCAGCGGGCGGCTCTGCCAAGCAAGGGCGTGACCGCAAGACTCAGGCGATCCTGCCGCTCAAGGGTAAAATCCTGAATGTGGAACGCGCGCGGCTTGACCGGGTGATCTCGTCCAAAGAGGTTGGCACGCTGATCCAGGCGATGGGCACGGGCATTCGCGAAGAATTTGATCTGGAAAAACTGCGCTATCACAAGATCGTCATCATGACCGACGCCGATGTTGACGGCGCGCATATCCGCACATTGCTGCTCACATTCTTCCACCGGCAAATGCCCGATGTGGTCGAAGCGGGGCATCTGTTTATCGCTCAGCCGCCTTTGTATAAAGTCTCCAAGGGCCGCAGCGAGGTTTATCTTAAGGATGAGGCTGCGATGGACCGCTATCTGGTTGATGCCGGATTGCAGGGCCGCGTGCTTGAAACCGCAGGCGGCGCGCGATCGGGCGAAGATTTGCGCGCTTTGGTCGATTCTGCGCTGCGATTGCGCAGTCTGATTGGCTTTGTCCCGCGGCGTTACGACCCTGCAATCGTTGAGCAGATGGCGCTGGCTGGCGCGCTTGATCCTGCTTTGTCGCCATCTGACCGGTTCACAGCTCTGGAGCTGACCGCATCACGCATGCAGATGGGCGATCCCGAAGCCCGCTGGAGCGTTGAGATAATCGAAAGCGGCGAAAGCACAGGCGGTGTCCGGTTCAGCCGGATCTGGCGCGGCGTCACCGATGTGCACGAGATCGAAGCGCGCTTCCTTTCCAGCACCGAAGCGTTGAAATTGCACGGCCTCGCAGGCCCGCAAGCCGATGCCTATGAAGGGCCCGTGCAACTTGTCAAAGGCAGCGGAGCCCCCGCCGAGACATCTGCTGAAAACTCCGCAGACGACGCGAATGATGATGGCGACGATGCCCCCGTAATCAGCAGCGATGATGCAATCACCCGGCCTACCCAATTGCTTGATGCAGTCTTCGCCGCCGGACGCAAAGGTCTGGCCATCAGCCGGTACAAAGGTCTTGGCGAAATGAATGCCGAGCAATTGTGGGAAACCACGCTTGATCCCGAACACCGCGTTTTGTTGCAGGTGAAAGTCGAAGACGCCGATGTAACCGACGAGATTTTCACCCGGTTGATGGGTGATATCGTCGAACCGCGCCGCGAGTTTATTCAGGACAACGCTCTCAATGTGGCAAACCTTGATGTGTAATCAGCTTATCGCACGCCAAAATCAGGATGGATGATCGCCACTTGATCTTCGCCATCGCGCGCCCGAAATAACACGCTATGTCTGCTGAAGAACCCAACGATACAAGCGCGCTGGAGCATTGGAGCTTTCTGCTTCTGCTTGCTGGCGTTTCCGTTCTGTTTATCTGGGTCGCCTGGCCATTTGTCGGGCCAGTGATGTGGGCGACGCTGGCTGCGATCATGTTTCAGCCGCTCTATCGGTGGAATTTGAAGACGCTTGGCGGCCGCCGCAATCCAGCAGCGATTTTGTCGCTCCTCATCATCTTTGTAGCGGTGTTGCTGCCAGCGCTTTGGATTGGTGCAATTGTGGTCAATGAAACGCTGGGCGTGGTGAACGCCTTGCGCCAAGACCCTGTTGATCTGGTTGCGATCTTCAACAGCTTCTACGCGATGGTGCCCGCCAGTGCGCAAAGTTTTATTGAGGATAATGGCTGGACCGACATCTCCGTTCTGCAGGACCAATTGCAAGGTGTGCTGGGCGAAAGCGCTGGCATGATCGCCAGCCAGGCCGTCAGCATTGGCAGCGGCGCTTTGGGTTTCGTTTTGAGCTTTTCGATCGGTCTATATGTGCTGTTCTTCCTTCTGCGTGATGGCAAACGTATTGGCGAAACCATCCTTCATTCCGCCCCGATTGAACGCGAAATTGCAGACCGGCTGGCAGACCGGTTTCTTGGCATTGTGCGCGCTGTCATCAAAGGATCAGGCGTGGTCGGAGTGGTTCAAGGCACTTTGGGCGGCATCATGCTGTGGATTGCAGGCGTGCCTTCTCCGCTACTGCTGGGCGTGCTGATGGCCATTCTTGCCCTGATCCCGGCGGTTGGCACGGCGCTGGTCTGGGTGCCCGCCGGGCTTTGGTTACTGTTTATAGGCGAGACCGGATGGGGGATTTTCGTCCTTGTGGGCGGCGGAGTGATTATCAGCTCGGTTGATAATGTCCTGCGCCCCATATTGGTTGGCCGTGATACGGGCATTCCCGACTGGATCATTCTGGTCACCACTCTTGGCGGCATTTCCATCGCGGGGTTTTCCGGCATCGTTCTGGGTCCGCTGGTCGCTGGCCTTTTCCTTGCCAGCTGGGGCATTTTGCAAGAACATCGCGCGCAAGATGAAGAAGCCGCCGAACGCTACAGATTGCGAGTCGATTCCGATGGCAGAGCGCCCAAGGAGCCGCGCGAGGAACGCCCCGAAGATTTCGAGCAGACAGCTGAGACCGAGCGCGCCTGACCATGCCTGGATCCATGGTAGAACCGGGCAGTCAGGGTGAAGCGGTTGGCCGCTTGCTGATCGCGGTCGTGGTGGTGCTGGCATTGCCGGCATTGCCGTTTGGCACTTACCTTACTTACCCCTTCGCCATTCTCACAACCTGGTTTCACGAAATGGGCCACGGCCTGACCGCGCTTGCATTGGGTCAAGAATTTGTGCGGCTTGAGATTTTTTCAAATGGGTCAGGCGTTGCAACTAGCCGGATGGATGCAAACAGTTCCGCCTTTGTCGGCGCGGCTATTGCAGCTGGCGGTCCGCTAGCGCCAGTGCTCGCAGGTTGCGCTCTGATCATGGCGAGCGCCCATCGCAAAGCGTGGCGGCCAACCTTGTGGATTGCCGCAATCGCCATTTTGGCATCGGTCATCCTCTATGTTCGCTCTGCCACCGGATATGCCGTCTTGCCGCTGGTCGCGGTGGCTCTTTGCATCATTGCGTGGCGCGCGCCTGCCGGGGTGACCCGGTTCACGCTGCAATTTCTGGGCGTTCTCGCCGCGATGAGCATGCTGCGCGATTTCAACTATCTGTTCACTGAGCGCGCCGTGATTGGCGGTCAGGCAATGCTGTCCGACACTGGCCAGATTGAGGCTGCGCTGTTCCTGCCTCACTGGTTTTGGGCCGGTCTAATTGTCTTGATTTCGGCTGCATGCGTATTCGCCAGCCTGAAATACGCGCTCAACGAAAAACGCCTGCGCGGATTGCCGACCAAGCTGCCCGCCAATGTGCTGCAATTCAAACAAAAGCCGCCACGTTAGAGGCCCGCTTGAGTTCCGGGTCAGGAGGCGACCTTTAGCGTGTTCACACCCACACAGCCATCGCCCGTTTCGCCGGACAATCCGATAAAGATCGTATCAATAATACGCGCCAACTTTTGTTCGGTCAGCTTATCACCCAGATGCAACAGCGCATCGGGCATGGTGTAATTGCCCAGCATCTGATTGATCAGCGATAACGTCTCATCAATTTCAAGCCCGGCAAAATATCCGTCCGCCTTCGCCTGCGCAATAATTTCGCTTGTATAGTGATCGGCCAGATCAACATAGGATCGCACCCGTTCGAAATTGGCCGCTCCCATCTCATTCACGATAGCGAAGAATTCCGGGTCAGCGCGAAACCGTTCGCGTGAAATGACAAAGCGCTGGCAGAAAAACTCATACATTTTGCGCGGCGGAGGCAAGTCAGCGGCGACCACATCTTCCATGATGCTGATATGCGGTTGGAGCCATCTTTGGGCGATGGCATCGAACAGATCGTCATAATCAGCGAAAATCTGATCAAACCGTCCGCGCGTCAGGCCGCTTTCAGATGCGGCCATGGTGTAGGTCACCTCTGAACCGCGCTCTTTCACCAGATCGAGCACCATTTGGGCGATCCGTGCGCGTTCTTCCAGCCGGTCTTGTTCGCTCAGCGCCATCGTGCCTGAACCCTCCTGTAGCTTCGTACATAGGAGCGTTGATTGCAGGCTTAAAGTGGCATGTTCTGCTTTTTTGTGCGCTGCAATGTTGGGCAGCCCAAACCTAAACCTAGATGTCGTTGCGCCCCGCAATAATGGCGAGCGCTTGTTGTTCGAGCACTTTATACCGCTCATAATCGGGCAGTTTTGACCGAAACCACTGGGCAAGCTTGAGCAGATCTTCGCCGTAATTGCCTGTTGGGATCATGGGCGGGCCAAATCCGATGACCCGGTTTTCATTGTCAGCATAGGCAGGCACAATCGGCACGCCAGCAGCCTGAGCAATGTGGTAAAACCCTGATTTCCATTTGCCATCCGATTTGCGTGTGCCCTCAGCCGCGATCACCAGTGATAGCTCTTCGCGTTTGGAATATTCCGCTGCCACTTGCTCAACTGCGCTTGATCGTTTGGTTTTGTCCACCGGGATGCCGCCCATATCGAGCATGAAATTGCGCATTATCCCTTCGAACAAAGTGTGTTTGCCCATAAAATTGGGTCGCACTTTCTCTTCATGCGTCGCGCCGGCAAAGAACACAAAATCCCACCCCGTCGTATGCGGAGCGCCTGCAATCACGCATTTCTTGATGTGAGTGGGAAAGCGATCTTCGATGCGCCACCCGCGAAAATGCCAGATGGCGATGATGATCCGGCGCACAATTCGCGACAGCAAAGTCACTTTGCGAGTTTCATTAAGCAGCAAGTTTCTCTCCCCGGCCTCTCTAATGGCCCTAAGAGCGCAAGTTACGCAAGGGAAAGCGGTTTGGCTGCCCAAACGCAATGGCGTTTTACAATCCGCTTTCATGCGAAATTTGCAAACAAGCCCGCTACATTTGACCGCTTGAGGCAATCCTGTATGGCCATAGGTCACAAGCCATGCTTGATCGTCCCTCGTCCACCCCATGGCCAATAGGCGCGGCACCCAATCCAGCTTTGTGTGCAGAAGATGATCGGCTGATCGTCCTTGGCAGCTATGACTTGGATGTTCTGCACGGCGATGCGGAGCTTGCACAGCTTTGCCAGTTTGCCGCCCATTTGTGCGATGCGCCCTCTGCCGCAGTCAGCCTTGTCGAAGCCGAGCGGCAAGTTTTTATCGCGCATGAAGGGATGAGCAGCAACGAAACTCCGCGCTCCATCAGCGTGTGCGCGCATGCCATGGCCGGGGGCGACATTCTCGAGGTGCCCGATTGCACCGCTGATCCTCGCTTTGCTCAATTCACATCGGTAACCGGCGAGGCGCATTTGCGCTTTTACGCAGGCGCCCCGCTGATATCGACCGAAGGCGCACCTTTGGGCGCGTTATGCGTGACCGATGTCGAACCCCGCCCGGAAGGCCTGAGCGAATTGCAACGCGAAGGCTTGTGGGTTTTGGCGCAAAGCGTCAAACGCCGCATCGAAGCCCACCGCGAAGCGGCACGCTCAATCGCTGAAATAAAGACCGGCGCTGATCGGCTGCAGTTCATGCTGGATAGCGTGCCCGATATCGCCTGGTCAGCAGCGCCCGGCCCCAAATGGGATTACTTCAACGCCCGCTTTACCGAAGTCACCGGCTTGCCCCCGCGCCAAACAATCGAAGACTGGCGCGAAGTCATCCATCCGGAAGATTTCGAAGCGAGCTTGGTCAAATTCGGAGAAGCGCTTGAAACCGCTTCTTTCTTCGAAGATGAATGGCGATTGCGCCAAGCCGATGGCAGCTATCGCTGGGTCATCTCGCGCGCGGTGCCATCAACCGATGATCCCGCCACCGCGCGCTGGTTTGGCACTTTGACAGATATTGATGATCGCTACCGGATCTCGCAAGAACGCGAATTGCTGGCAGGCGAGTTGGCCCACCGGATCAAGAACATCTTTGCGGTCGTCACCGGGCTCATCACTTTGCGCGCGCGCGGCGATGACAAGGTCGAAGCGTTTGGCAAAGACATGGCGGACAATATCCTTGCCCTTTCCCGCGCGCAGGATTTCTCGCTCAAGGCGGAACAGCTCGACGATTACAAGCTCACAAGCCTTCTGGAATTGCTAATGGCACCTTACGGCGTGCCGGGCTCTGATGTTGTGACCATTTCCGGCGGAAACATAAAAGCGGGCCGCAAAGCGTCCACTCCGCTTGCATTGGTGTTCCACGAATTGGCGACCAATTCCGCCAAATATGGCGCGTTCAGCGCGCCTGAAGGCCAGGTCGCAATCAACATTGAGGGCGACATTGTTAGCAAGACGGGCGACGACGCTGTCACCATCCATTGGCGCGAAAGCGGGGGCCAGCGTTTAAGCCGCCCTTGTCCAAAGGTTTTGGCACCCGGCTCATCGAAATGACGATTGGCAACCAACTGGGCGGGATCATCGAACGCGAATGGGAAGAGGGAGGCCTGCATGTCTCCATCACAATTCCGCGCAACCGGATAGAGCGCTAAACCTTCAATGCCCGCCCTTTTGACCTTTGACCAAACCGAGCGGCGCTATGGCCCGGCAGGTGACGTCATCGCGGTTGGCGGCATATCCTGCGATATCGAAAAGGGATCGTTTGTTGCGCTTGTCGGCGCATCAGGATCAGGCAAGTCAACTTTGCTCAAAATGGTGAACACGTTGGTTGTGCCCACCGGTGGACGCGTGCTTTTCGCAGGCGAGGATGTGACGGGCTTTCGGCCGTCCACTCTGCGCCGCCGCGTCGGCTATGTGTTTCAGGGCATCGGCCTGTTCCCGCATTTCAGCGTGGGCGAAAACATCGCCATAGGACCAAAGCTTGCGGGCGAAACCTTGTCAGACGCGCGCATCGCTGAGCTTTTGCAGCTGGTGGAGCTTGAGCCTGCGATGGCGCACCGCATGCCCGATGCACTGTCCGGCGGCCAGCGCCAACGTGTCGGCGTTGCGCGCGCGCTGGCAGGTGATCCAGAACTGCTGTTGATGGACGAACCCTTTGGCGCGCTTGATCCCATCACCCGCGATGCTCTGGGCGAAAAAGTGCGCGAACTACACGAGACATTGGGCCTCACCACTATCATGGTCACCCATGACATGGCCGAAGCTTTGCTGCTGGCCGACAGAGTGCTGGTGATGGATGCTGGCCATCTGGTCGCCGATTGCACCGCGCGCGAATTGCTCGCCGGGAAAGGCGGCGATATCGCTCAAGGTCTGGTCGCAGTCCCGCGGCAACAGGCGGCCAAGCTCAAATTGATGGAAAGCAGCGCCTAGTGGAAAGCTTTGGCGAGATATTGCTGGGCCTCGGCGACAAGCTGGCAGCGCATATCGTGCTGGCAGCAAGCGCGATTGGTCTTGGCATTGCGGTGGCTTTGCCGCTGGCGGTCTGGGCCAGCCGGTCAGCCGCAGTGGCGCGCATCGCGCTTGGATTTGCCAGCCTTGTCCAGACGATCCCTGCTCTGGCTTTGCTGGCGTTGTTCTTCCCAATCCTGCTGTCCCTTCGCGCGGTGTTTGGTGAAGGCCTACCCACTCTGGGATTTTTGCCTGCTCTTCTCGCATTGGCGCTGTACGCGCTGCTCCCGATCCTGCGAAACGCTGTCACCGCGCAGGCCAATCTTGATCCCGGCGTGCTTGAAGCAGCCGACGGCGTGGGCATGACAAGCTGGCAAAAACTCACTCTGGTCGAAGCGCCATTGTCTGCGCCTTTCATCATGGCCGGTATTCGCACAGCCAGCGTATGGACCATCGGGGCCGCGACGCTTTCAACGACAATCGGCCAGCCCAGCCTTGGCGATCCGATCTTTGCCGGATTGCAAACGCAAAACTGGGCGCTGGTGCTGGCCGGTTGCTTTGCCAGTGCCTGTCTGGCGCTTATTGCGGATATGCTGCTGGGCCTCGTTGAAAAGGGCCTCGCCGCCCGCCGCAAATGGCAATATTATGGCGGCATGCTGGCCGTGGCCCTTGGGCTTGCCGCAGCCTTTGCTTATCAATCGGGCAGCAAGAACGATGATGCCATCGTGATCGCGTCCAAGCAGTTTTCCGAGCAATATATCCTGGCCCAATTGATCGGCGCGCGGTTGGAGGATGCAGGATACGCCGTTGAATATCGCGATGGGCTGGGATCAGCCGTCGTCCATTCCGCGCTTGCCTCGTCCAATATTGATATCTCGGTTGATTATACCGGCACGATCTGGACCAATGAGATGAAGCGCACCGATCAGGTGCCGCGCGATCAAATGTATGAGGACATTGTCCAATGGGACCGCGAAACCAATGGCGTGCGCGTCTTGGGCAGGCTTGGCTTTGAAAACGCCTATGCTTTTGCGATGCGGCAGGACCGGGCAGCTGAACTGGGCGTCACTTCGCTGGAAGATCTGGTGCCGATTGCCGGGCGGCTGACGATAGGCGGGGATCCTGAATTTTTTGAGCGGCCCGAGTGGATCAATGTGCGCGATGCTTACGGCCTCAAAGTGGGCGAAACTCGCAATTTCTCGCCCACATTCATGTATAACGCGCTGAAATCGGGCGAAGCTGACGCGATCAGCGCTTACACATCTGACGGGCGGATTGCCGCTGATCGGCTGGTTGTGCTGGATGACCCGCGTGAGGCATTGCCCAGCTATGATGCGATGCTGATGATGTCACCCCGCATTGCCGAAGATGAAAAGCTGGTCGCAGCGCTAGAGCCGCTGATCGGCGCAATATCGGTAGAAGCCATGCGCGAGGCAAACTTTGCCGTGGACCGCGAAGATGATGGCAAAATGTCGCCCAAACGCGCAGCGGAGGAACTCGCCACGCGGATCGGCCTCTAACGCGCAGCCTTTGCGGCCGAACTATTTCGCCCGGCGCCAGATTTGCGTCTGACAAAACGGCCCAATACACCCTTTTACCTCGAGTGTATTCGGCCCCTTACGGCGCAGGACAGACCGATAGCTTTTGCCGGTATTGGGATCATAAATCTGGCCGCGCCAAAGCGATGCTTCTTCTTTGAAGCCGCTCAGGACGGGCAATCCGAGCAATTTGCGCTTCTTCTTCTTGGGATCAGGATTGTAGATATCGCGCTGATCCTGACCATCGGGCGGTGTGATGAGAAAACGCGCAATTTTGCCGCAGGTCGTTTTGCCGCATTTTGAGATTACAACCACCGCATCCTTATCCTGCGTCACCCAGCGCCCATTGATCGGTTCCGCCGCCAAAGCGGGCGCTGCGCTTACAAAGAACGCGGCCATTGCGCTCATAAATCCAGCCAATATCCGCGCGCGCATACATCACCTCATTTTTTGTGTTCCGGCTTATATACGCGCAATCGGCGCGGTGGGTTACACCGATGCATCCCGGCGCTAATCAAAGCCATGGCCGATAGGCCAGCGCCTGCCGCATATGCCAAGCACTTTGAACAAAACTCCCATGCCGCCATCTTCGACCAAGCGGTCGCGCTGGCGCTGCACTTTGTCTGCCTCGCCAGGGTTCTTGCGCTGCAAAGCTTCGGTCCGGGTATCAATCCCCATTTGCCGCAGCCATTCCCCCTGCATTTGCAGGCCCATAACTTCGGCGCCGTTCTTTTGCGCAACCTGCCCCAAAAGTTCAAAATCGACATGCGCGGTCAGATCAGCAAGGCCGGGATGATTGAGCGGATCGACTTTCTTGTGCTCCTTAAGCGCTTGCAGGGTCGACCCCGCGCGCAGTTCAAGCGAGCCGTAATCGATGATTAGCGCGGCCCCGCCCTGATTGGTCAAGCGGGTCGCTATTTCGGTCATAACGGCGGTTGCCGCCGGGCTGGTTTCAATCATGGTGCCCTGGCTTGCGCTTTTCCAGCTTGGCGGGACAACATCGTCCATCGGCTTGTCGCCGGCAACAAACACCAGCCGGTCATCATCAAGGCCCACCATGCGTTCATGCCAGCCCTGTGCAGAGCGCACCAGCTGATGAATCGGCAGCGCATCGAAAAATTCGTTCGCGACAATCAGCAGCGGGCGATCTTCAGGCAGGCTCGACAAATCATCGTGAAACTGCACTTGCGGAAATTCGGAGCGCTGAATTTTGCGCAGTTCCATCGAAGTTTCAACGAAATGCAATTGCGGGTTAAAGCCATAGCGGCTCGAAGTGCGCAAAATATCTTTCATCAAAGTGCCGCGCCCAGGGCCAAGCTCAACCAGATGAATACGCTCAGCAGAGCCCATTTTGACCCACAGATCCGCCAGCCACAATCCAATGAGTTCGCCAAACATCTGACTGATTTCGGGCGCGGTGATGAAATCGCCCGTCTCGCCTAGCGGATCACGGCTGGTGTAATAGCGCGCATTGCTCTCGGCCATGTAATGCGCGAGGCTGATGGGACCGGTTTCGCGGATCAGGCGGCGGAACGTATCGCCCAGATTCTCGGCTTTCGCTTTGGCTTCGGCCTCATCTGCCTTGGCATTTTCTAGCGAGGCCTTTTCTAGGGCAGCCTCTTCTGCGGCGGCCTTTTCTGCCGCAGCTTTTTCCGCAGCGGCCTTTTCGGCCTCCTTCCGGGCCTTCTCCTCAGCGGCGGCTTTTTTCTTAGCGGCGGCCTCGGCTCGGGCGGCCTCCTTGACCTTTTTCTCTTCCGCCGCTTTGGCCGCGGCAGCGGCGGCTGCAGCGGCTTCCGCTTTCTTGCGCTCTTTTTCTTCAGCTTTCGCCTTGGCAGCTGCCTCTTTCTCAGCGCGCTCCCTCGCTTCGGCCTCGCGCTTGGCTTTGGCTTCGGCTTCACATTTGGCCTTGGCTTTCGCCTCGCGTTTGGCTTTGGCTTCCGCCTCGCGCTTGGCCTTGGCTTCCGCTTCGCGTTTGGCTTTTTCCTCCGCCTCGCGGCGGGCTTTTTCCTCAGCTTCCTTGCGGGCGCGCTCTTCTGCTTCGCGCTTCGCTTTTTCTTCCGCCTCTTTTTTAGCTTTGGCTTCCGCCGCTTTGCGCGCTTTTTCTTCAGCCTCGCGGCGAGCCTTCTCGGCAGCTTCGGCCTCTGCTTTCAGGCGGGCTTTTTCCTCGGCTTCTTTCTTTGCTTTGACCTCAGTAGCCCGGCGAGCTTCTTCTTCCGCCGCCTCGCGCGCGCGCCTTTCGGCTTCTTGCTTGGCTTTGGCCTCGGCCTTCTTTTGAGCCTCTCGCTCCGCTTTTTCCTCAGCCTCCCGCCTGGCTTTGGCCTCGGCTTCGCGTTTCGCCTGCTCTTCAGCCTCGCGTTTCTCAGCCGCTTCGGCTTTCAGCCGCGCGTCTTTGTCCTTTTCGGCTTTCTTGGTTGCCGATCCGGCCTTCGGTCCAACATTTGCGAAAGCCGGCTCCAGCGGGATTTCGGTGACGCTCCCGTCCGGCTCAATCAGGCACAGACCCGCTGGCGCCCACGCATGGGCATCATCTTTGGCCCCGGCAAAAGCGCTGATTACGCCGTGTGCGGATTGCTCGCCGCCCCCGTCCCCACTGGTCCGCGAGTCAGCGCGTAGAGCGTTACAATCAATCCAATCACGATCAGCGGTATTGTCAGCCATTGGCCCATCGATAGTCCAGTTTGCACAGCAAAGTCTGACAATTGACTGTCAGGCTCGCGGAAGAATTCATTCACGAAACGGGCAATGCCCATCATCAGGGTAAACACCCCCACCAGCAATCCAGGACGATAGCGTGCGCGGGTTTTCCAAAACATAAACATCAACACAAGAAACGGTATCAAGCCTTCAAGAGTGGCCTGATACAATTGACTGGGATGGCGCGCGATGTCGCCGCCACTGGGAAAGACCATGGCCCAGGATACATCGGTTGCGCGTCCCCACAATTCGCCATTGTTGAAATTGGCAAGCCGCCCCAGCAAATGGCCCAGCGGATAGGTGATCGCGATGTAATCACAGACTCGCAAGAACGACAATTTGCCGCGCCAGCAGACAAAGGTGATGGCCAAAACAACGCCAATCACGCCGCCATGAAACGCCATGCCGCCTTCCCACACTTCGAGCAATTTCCATTTAAGGAAGCTGTCGCCGGTAAAATCGGTGAAGACGCTTGGGGTGTCAGCCGCCCCGCCCGTGTAGAATGCGGCGTAACCCAGCCTCCCGCCGATAATCACGCCCAACGTGCAATAGAAAAACAAATCATCTGCGTGCCGCTGCGCCATGGGTGCGCCGGGTGCCTTGATCGATTTCGACAGATGCCAATAGGCAAATACGACCCCGATCAGATATGCGAGCGAATAATACCTAAGCTCAAACCAGCCGATTTTGAACAAAGCCGGTCCCAAACTGTAATCCGACCACATCAGCGGAGCAGCCGCATCCGCGCTTGCAGCAAGTAGTGACAGCACTGATATTACCTCTTATTAGCTTGGCAACGCGGCATTTGCAGCGTGATCTTTAATTTGGCTCTTGGCACAGCATGAAGCCAGGGGAAAGCCCACCTCTGCCAAGGCAGGTACACGGGCATGCTGAGTAAAGATCACGCAAGCACAATACGTCAGTGCAAATGTGCCTAAAAGCACACAAGCACAAATGGGATTTACAGGAGAGAGAAACATATGCCCACTCAGCTGGATAATGCGCTTGAGGCAATCATTGGCGAATTGACGAAAGAAGGCATGCCGTTTGCCACAGTGCCGTTTGATCGGGACGGCACCAGCGTGCCCGCTTTTGCGATGGCTCCGCCAACAATGGCGCATTATTTCGCGCATTTCTGTAATGAACACAAGGACGTGCCGTTTCTGGTGGATGGCGATATCCGCCTGACATTTGGCGAAACCTATCAAGCGGCGGTGTGCGTGGCACAGGGGCTGGCCACCAAGCATGACATCCAAAAAGGTGACCGCGTCGGGATTGCCGCGCGCAATTCAGCCAATTGGATGATCGCTTACATGGGCATCGTGATGGCCGGCGGGTGCGCTACGCTGCTTAACGGTTTCTGGTCTGGCGAGGAGCTGGCTTACGGTATTCGCCTGGCTGAATGCAAAGCAGTGCTGGTCGATGCAGGCCGGGCCAAGCGGCTCGAAGGTCAGGACCATTGCGCGCAGCTGGTGATGATGGATCACACCGCGCCCGCTGACGGATTGGCCAATGTCTGGGCTATGCCGGATGCAGACAATCCCTCTGTAGCAATGGCCATGCTGGGCCAGCTTGGCCCTGATGATCTGGCCTCTATTCTTTATACATCGGGATCAACCGGCCAGTCCAAAGGGGCTTGGTCCGATCATCGCGGCGTTGTTGCAGGCGTGATGAGCTATGTCGCGCAAAGCGCCATGGCCAAGGTCCTGCTGGAAAAACAAGGCGAAGATATGAGCGCGCAGCCATGCGCGCTGGTTGCTGTGCCCCTATTCCACGTAACAGGCGAAGTGCCATTGTTCCTCCAGTCCTATGCGATCGCGCGCAAACTGGTGTTGATGCCCAAATGGGATGGCGAAGAAGCGCTGCGATTGATGGCGGAGGAAAAGGTCACTTATTTCGTGGGTGTGCCTTTGATGAGCTATGAAATCGCGACTCATCCCAACCGCGAAAAATACGACCTGTCAGCTTGCAAAAGCTTTGCCGCAGGCGGCGCGCCGCGCCCGCTTGAGCATGTAACCAAGATCAAAGAGGCGTTTCCCGGCGGCTTTCCGCTGCTGGGCTATGGCCTTACCGAAACCAATGCAGTGGGCTGCGGCAATTTTAACGAAAACTATCTGGCCAAACCGGGATCAACCGGGCGCGCATCACAGCCCATTGTCGAAGTGGCGATCCTTGATGATGATGGCAATCAGCTGGAGCAGGGCGCGGTCGGCGAGGTCTGCATCCGCTCCGTCGCCAATTTCCGTGGGTATTGGAACAACGAAGAAGCGACCGCCGGCGCCTTTACTGCCGATCAGTTCTTCCGGACGGGCGATCTGGGCTATCTGGACGAGGACGACTATCTGTTCATCGTCGATCGCAAGAAAGACATCATCATTCGCGGCGGCGAGAACATTTCGTGCATCGAAGTTGAAGATGCCGTCTATGCCCACAATGACATCGCCGAATGTTCCGTGTTCGGCCTGCCCGATGACCGAATGGGCGAAGTTCCCGCTGCGGTGTTCCGCGTGAAAGAGGGCCGCGATGCGATGGCAGCATCTGATCTGCGCGAATTTCTATTGTCGCGCATTGCTCCGTTTAAAGTGCCGCTGGAAGAGCATATTTGGGTGGTGACCGAAACTCTGCCGCGCCTGGGCACGCAAAAGATTGACAAGAAATCCCTGCGCGAAGCTTACACAAAGCAGCTTTCATCGGCGTAATCTCGCCCGCATTTTCCGCTCCAATAAGGGGGACCATTGATGGCAATAACCCGTGTCCCCCGTCAGCGGGCAATCATTGACCGGCGCGCTTTGGCCGAACAGATCGCGCAAATCGCAGCGGCTCAAAAGGATAGCGCCCGCCCGGCCGTGCTCGAATTGCTGCGCGGCGCGCTTGATGCGGGGCGCACGGAATTGGCGCACCGGCTTTCGCAAAAACCATCGGCGGGCCATGAATGCACGCTTGGCTATTCGTTCCTGACCGATCAGCTTATCCGCCTGATTTACGATTACGCGGCGAGTTACCTGTTTCCTGCCAGCAACCCCACCGCAGCCGAACGTTTCGCCATTCTTGCGGTTGGCGGATATGGCCGCGCTGAAATGGCGCCTCATTCTGATGTTGATATCGCCTTTATCACTCCGATGCGGCGCGCGCCCTGGTGCGAACAGGTGATCGAGGCGATGCTGTATCTTATGTGGGATTTGGGCCTGAAAGTGGGCCATTCCAGCCGCACTATCGCCGATACCACGCGCATGGCGAAAGAGGATCTGACCATCAGAACCGCTTTGCTGGAATCGCGCCTCGTCTGGGGGGACGCTGACATTTACGAAGAAGCGCGCCAGCGTTTCTGGAGCGAGATTGCGCGCGGGAGCGAACGCCAGTTCCTCACGGAAAAGCTGGAAGAGCGCAACCAGCGCCACAAACGCATGGGCGACAGCCGCTATGTCGTGGAACCCAATGTGAAAGAAGGCAAAGGCGGCCTTCGCGATCTGCAAACGCTTTACTGGATCGGCAAATACACCCACCGGGCAGAAACAGCTGCGCAATTGGTGGATATCGGCCTGTTTACGCCGGCAGAATACCGCAGTTTCCGCCGCGCAGAAGGGTTCTTGCTCGCGGTGCGCTGCCATATGCACATCATCACTGACCGGGCTGAGGATCGCCTGACATTTGATCTTCAGCGGCAAGTCGCCGAAGCGATGAATTTTGCCGAACGCCCGGGCAAAAGCGCGGTTGAACGCTTCATGCAATATTACTTCATGCAGGCAAAGCGCGTGGGCAGTCTGACGGGCGTGTTTCTGTCGCATCTCGATGAGGCCATGCCCAAGCCCAGGGTAATGAGCGGTTTCTTCGCTGGCTGGAACCAGAAGCCGCGCAAGCTTAAGGGCTATGTTGTTGAGGCTGGCCGTATCCGCGCGCCAGGCGACAGCTGGTTTGCCGATGATCCGGTGCGGTTGATCGAGGTTTTTCAGCTCGCCGAGGCAGAAGGCCTCGAAGTGCATCCCGATACGATGCGGCAAGCAGGCCGGGATACTAAGCTTATCACAGCCAAAGTGCGCAAAGACAAACGCGCCAATGCGCTGTTTCTCGATCTGCTCGCCGGGCGCAAGGATCCAGAAACGGCGCTGCGCTGGATGAACGAGGCCGGCGTTTTCGGGCGTTTCGTCCCTGATTTCGGGCGCGTCAATGCGCAGATGCAGTTCGATATGTACCACCACTACACCGTGGATGAACACACGATCCGTGCCATCGGCTTGCTGTCTCAGATAGAGCGGGGCCTACTGAATAAGGATCACCCGCGCGGTGCGAAGCAAATCCACAAAGTGGCGTCACGCAGAGCAATCTATGTCGCGGTTCTGTTGCACGATATCGCCAAAGGGCGCGGCGGGGATCATTCGGTGCTGGGCGCTGAGGTGGCTTACAAATTGTGCCCCCGCTTTGGCCTGGATGCCAAGGAAACCGATCTGGTCGCATGGCTGGTGCTGCATCACCTTTTGATGAGCTCAACCGCGCAAAAACGCGATCTCACTGACCCCAAAACCATTGAGGATTTTGTCGCAGAAGTCCGAACACTCGAACGGCTGCGCAATCTGGCATTGCTGACTGCGGTTGACATCCGCGCCGTTGGTCCCGGCACCTGGAACAGCTGGAAAGGGCAATTGCTGGGCGAATTGTATGACGCTGCGCAGGAACGGCTGCGGCTTGGTCATATGCGGCGGGGGCGCGATGAAAATGTGGCGGCCAAGAAAGCCGCGGTTTCCGAGGCGCTTGGCGCGCAGTCACACCTTGTCAGCGATATCGGCGATTTGATGGCCGATGCCTATTGGATTGCGGAGCCTGAAGACATTATCGCCAGCAATCTGTTGCAATACGAAGCCGCCCAGCGCGAGAATGGGCACCTTTCCGTGCATTGCGATGTCGATGAAGAACGCGGTGCCACTCTGGTCAGCATTATCGCGCCCGATCACCCCGGTTTGTTTTACCGGATAGCCGGCGGCATTCATCTGGCGGGCGCCAACATTCTGGATGCGCGCATTCACACCGCGCAAAACGGCTATGCATTCGACAATTTTCTGGTCCAGGACCAGCTTGGCCAACCCTTCCGCGAGGCCTCGCAGATTGAACGGCTGAAGAAAGCCATTGCCGATGCACTGATGGCCAAAATCGAATTGGTGCCCAAGCTGGCTGCCAAGCCGCTCAGCCATTCACGCGCGAAGACTTTCGATGTCGAAACCCGCGTCAATTTCGATAACACGGCCAGCAATCACTACACGGTGATCGAAGTAACCGCGCGGGACCGCGCTGCGCTGCTCAACCGGCTTGCCTATGCGCTGTATCAATCGAACCTGATCGTCCAGTCCGCTCACATCACCGCTTATGGCGAAAGCGCGGCGGATACGTTTTATGTAACGGACCTGACAGGTGCAAAGGTAACAGCGCCAGCCCGGCTTGCCGAAATCGAGGCGGAGCTCATCAGCGCGGCAAGCGATGAAAAGCAGGAAGAATTGGAGCAAGCGTAAACCAGATATTGCTGGGTTAAAGTAAGTTGCAAAAGGGATACATCGCTACCGCATTCGGCGGTCTCATCGCCAATGAACTGGCGCGATTCAGCCAGTACGCGTAGATTCGTAAAGGCTTGTTAAGGTTACGAGCGGAAGAAACCTACCTTTAAGTCACCGCACAAAGTGTGGAACTTGCAACTCTACGGATGAGGATACCCTGATGGTTCACGCTAAATCTGCGTTTAGTTTGTCATGCGCTTCGATTGCGCTGGTTATGTCTGCTCCCGCTCTTGCGCAGCAGCAGGAAACGATCACCAGCGATGCACAGGCTAGCGATGATGATGGCGGTAATCAAATCCTCGTCACAGGTTCGCGCATTCGCCGTCAGTCTCAAGGTGACCTGGCATCACCTCTCGCCACGATCGGCAGCGAAGCGATTTCCGATATCGGAGCGCAGAATATCGGCGAAATCGCGCAATCGCTCACAATCAACAGCGGCGCGCAAAACAACCCCGATGCCTTTACGCAAGGTGGCACAACCGGCACGTCCAATATCAACCTGCGCGGTCTTGGTGTGGCGTCCACGCTGATCCTGCTCAATGGCAAGCGTCAAACCCTGTCATCGGCTCCCACCAATGACGGCATCAACTTTGTCGACACCAGCTCGCTCGTGCCTCTGATCGCGGTAGAACGCGTCGAAATTCTGAAAGATGGTGCATCTTCGCTTTATGGCTCGGACGCGGTTGCAGGCGTGGTAAACTTCATCACGCGCAGCGACTATGAAGGTCTGCTCGTTTCGGGCGAATACACCGAACATTTGGGCACAGGCGATTATTCGGAATACAACATCCAGGCGCTTGCCGGTTTCGAAGTCGGCGATTTCAATCTGGTGGGTGCGATCAGCTACGTGGACCGTTCCCCTTTGACGACAGCCGAGCGCCGGTTGTCGCGCGGCCCGGAATTTGCAGCAGATGGCACGCCAACATTTCTGGGCGATGACACATCTGCGCTTGGCAATCCCGGTTCATTCTTTGGCGTGCCCGGCTTTCCAGCCAGCGCCCCCGTGCTTGATCCAGGCTGTGCCCAAGCAGGCGGTATCGCCGATGTGATCTCCGCCACCCCGGCCGGCGTACCCGATGTGGGTCTGTGCCGCTTTGACTTTGGCGAGTTTTTCAACCTTGTCCCCGAAGAAGAGCGCATCACCGCATTCATTTCTGCCAAAGCTGACTTGTCCGACAGCGTGCGTTTCAGCGCCGAGATAAGCTATGCCGATAACGAAGCCCGGCGCGGCAACTCACCCACATTCCCGTTCCTGCAATTGGGTCAGGCGGTCGTCCCAACCTTTAACCCGAACAACATTTTTGGCGCAGATGTCGTCTTTTTTGGCCGGGCCAGCGGTACGGGCGGCGAAGTGTCGCCTGCACTGTTTACTTCAGAAACATTCCGCGTCTCCAGCACATTGGAAGGCGATTTTGATGGGCTTCTTGCCAACGGTTTGTGGAATGTCAGCCTGACTTTCGCCGACAATGATTTTTCTGGAAACACAGAAGACACGGTGCGAGATCGCTTCGCCTGCGCATTGCGCGGGTTTAACGCGTCGCCCGCCTTTAACGCGGCAACCGGTCTTGATTGTACGGCCAACAATCCATTCCTGATTGCCAATGGTGCGACCATCCCTGCTGATGGCACGTTCTTTGACCCGTTTGCCTCTGCGTTGGCAGGTGGTGGCAACACCAATGCAGCCTTGCTTGACTACATCACCGAATTCTCCGTTTCCAACCGCGAAGCCGAGCTGTTTGTTGTTGAAGGCTTCGTGTCTGGCGACTTGTTTGAATTGCCGTCTGGCCCGGTTGGCATCGCGATTGGCGCGCAATATCGTGATCAGCGTATCTCAGCCAGCTTCGACAATATCTCTGCCAATGATGGTTTTGCCTTCCTGATCGGTGAGCAAGCCTTTGACGGCGGCCAGGACGTTTATGCGGTGTTTGGCGAGATGAATATCCCGGTGGCTGATTGGGCTGATGTCCAGCTGGCCTTGCGTTATGAAGATTATGGCGATCAGGGCGGCAGCACGGTCGATCCCAAGATTGCCCTGCTTCTTCGCCCGGCCGATTGGATATCGCTGCGCGGTTCGTTCGCCACATCTTTCCGCGCGCCATCAACATTCCAACTGCAAGGGCAATCGACAACACTTCAGCAGGTGTCCGATCCCAATAATGGCGGCGCGAACGCGTTTGTTGCGGTGCGAGCAGTGGGTAACCCAAATCTCGTTCCCGAAGATTCGACCGCGTATAATCTCGGCTTTACTTTGAGCCCGCTTAACGGCCTGGAAATCAGCGCGGATTACTACAATTTCGAATTTGACGGTGCGATTGTACAAACAGCGCCCCAATCCATCGTGAATGCTGACCCTAATGGCCCCGACGTCATCCGCAGCCCGGCTGGCACGATCATCCAGGTCAATAACAGCTATGTGAATGCAGCCAGCGTCGAGACATCGGGCGTCGATTTTTCAATCCGCTATGCAATCGATGCTGATTTTGCGACGATCACGCCCAGCTTTGAAGGCAATTACGTCTTTGATTACAACTTGCAGACCACAGTCGGTGGGCCAGTCATTGAAGGCGCGGGCAATCGCAACTTCACCAATTTTGGTTCTCCCACCCCTGAACTGCGGTTCAACGCCGGATTGCAATTTGAAGCGGGCGCTCATGCGCTCAACATCTTTGGCCGTTATATCGACAGCTATCAGGACGACCAAAACGGCGGCGCGGATATCGACAGCGATTTCCGGGTCGATGTGCAATACAGCGTTGCGATCAACGAGTTCTTTGATCGCGACAGGTTGCTTCAATTGACCGTTGGTGCGCGCAACATCTTTGATGTGACCGCGCCGCGCGTTGCAACCAATGGCGGGTTTGACAGCCGGGTCCATGATCCGCGCGGCGCGCTGTTCACTGTGGGCCTCACTGGCGAATTCTAAAACGTCGCAGACTAGACATCGAAAAAGGGCGCTCGCAGCAATGCGGGCGCCCTTTTTTATGGTTCAGCGATCAGCAAAAGCGCGATGCATTTATCGTCATAGCCAACAAAGCCCCATTCGCTCGATGCTCCGCTGATAGGGTTCCATAACCCGTCATAGCGATTTGAGATGACGGTCAATTGCGCCGGATCAAACAGGTCGAGAAATGCGCGTGCACAAGTGTAAGCCGCATCCCTCGCTAACCAGGGCTGCGATGGATTGAGGATATCATGGGAAAGCGCCTCAGTAATCTGCGCCGCTGCCGACCGGCGCTGATGAAGATCCCCTGACGCGTCCAGCAATTCCCAATTGAACCCTATGGGTTTGAGTCCAAGCAAGACAACAAACCGGTCCGCCACATCGCAATGCGTGCCGCAGCGCTCGGTAAGCGCAGCATATTCAAATGCCGTGCTCGCATGATCGCGCAATGGTGGGAGCCATTTTTGCGCAAACCGCTCAAACGGATCGCTCACCCGCGTTCGCCAAACAGCGCGGTACCCACGCGCACATGGGTCGCGCCCAATTGAACGGCAGTTTCATAATCGCCGCTCATTCCCATCGACAGGCCCTTAACCCCGTTGTCCCGTGCAAGCTTGGCGAGAAAGGCAAAGAATGGCGCAGGCTCAATGCCTGCGGGCGGAAGGCACATGAGACCTGCAACGGGCACATCGGCATCGCGCGTTTGCCCCAGAAATTGCGGTAGATCTGCTATGCGGCAACCACCTTTCTGGTCCTCATCTCCAATATTGACCTGAACAAAGCACGGCACTTGCTTGCCAGCCTTATTCATCGCCTTGGCGAGCGCTTTAAGCAGGCTGGGCCGGTCCAAGGAGTGAATCACATCGAACATCGCGACCGCTTCGTCCGCTTTGTTCGATTGCAATTGGCCGATAAGGTGCAGCTGGGTACTGGGGAAACGCTCACGCAAAGCCGGCCATTTGCTTTGCGCTTCCTGCACGCGGTTTTCGCCGAAGATGCGGTGGCCAGTTTCGAGCACTGGCGCGATTTTCTCTGCAGCATGCGTTTTGCT
The DNA here is from genome assembly GCF_057365035.1 of Erythrobacter sp. JB1-15. NCBI lineage: Bacteria > Pseudomonadati > Pseudomonadota > Alphaproteobacteria > Sphingomonadales > Erythrobacteraceae > Erythrobacter > Erythrobacter sp. JB1-15. Next base: position 1,397,590 of record NZ_CP200295.1, on the reverse strand, counting down.
CACCGCGATCAACGTAACCTCTTCGAGTTTGCGCCGCGCAGGTTTGCAAATGCGCGCGATGTTCTCTTTGACGCTGGCGAGACGAGTGGCTGCATTTTCCATGGCCAAGCGCTATAACGCGGGCGTGCGTCAAGACCAGACCCTCCCTTCCCTATGGCTGATTTCGGATGAGCGAAACGACGAAAGCCTTGAGCTGGCATTGCGCACAATGCCGCGCGGCAGCGGGTTCATCTATCGCCATTATCACCTGAGCGATGCTGAAAGATGGGTCCGTTTTGAGCATCTGCGACGCATAGCGCGGGCTTGTGGGCACTGGGTTATCCTCGCCGATAGCGGTCTTACAGCGCGCGAATGGGGCGCGGACGGTGTATATGGCGCGCCGCGTGCTTTATACCCCCGGCGCCGCGGCCTGCTGCGCTTCGCGACCGTGCATGACATGCGCGAATTGGCATTGGCGAACCGATTTGGTGTAGATGCAGCGCTGATCTCACCAATTTTCGCTACCCGTTCGCATCCGGGCGCCGCAGTGCTTGGGCCAGCGCGTTTTCGGCTCCTCGCCCGCAAGGCCGCTATGCCGGTGATCGCTTTGGGCGGTATGTCATACGGACAGGCGCGCAGGCTGCGATGGAGCCGCTGGGCGGCGATTGACGGATTATGCTGACGGCGAGCGCGCTGAACGAGCCGAAGCCAACCGACAAACCGCGCCCAATCATCCCCCAACACACCGCACTGCCCTTGACCCGGTTGAGCGCAGGATTCATGGTGTGTTCCGCCCCTTCTTCCCTAGGAACATTATGATGGCCAGCCGCGCAGTGCACACTCGAAAATCTACCGCCGAATGGCGCGCTGGACTGCGCCGCTCGCTTCGGCGCACCGCGCAGATTACCGGCGCAATTGTGCTGTTTGTCGCCATGGGATTTCTGGCCGTATCGCTGGTGACTTACACGCAGACCGATCCCAGCCCCTCAACAGCGGCTTCCGCCGAAAGCGTTGGCAACTGGATGGGATCGTGGGGTGCCTATGCCGCTGACCGCGTGTTGTTCGTGTTTGGCCTGCCCGCTTATCTGTTGCTGCCGCTGTTATATGTCTCTGCAATGAAGCTGTGGCGTGACGTGGAAAATGGCGATGAGCCTGAAACAACTCGCTGGTGGCTGCCTGCTGGCCTGTTGCTACTGGCGATGGTGCTGATCGCAACAGTGCTGACGCTCGCCTTTGCAGGGCCAGGCGGCAATATGCCTGCTCAAGTGGGCGGGATTAGCGGACTTCTGGGGGCTAGCCTGGTCGAAGGAGTGGGCGGACTGTTCGGCGCGGCCGCGTCGGGTTGGGTCATTTTGCTCATCGCTTTGGTATTCCTTGCGGTCAGTGTCGGATTGCTAACCCGGATTTTCGCGATTGACTGGCGAGCGCTGCTTACCGTTCCGCAATTCATCGCGAGCAGCGCGGTGGGCGGTGCGGTGGCATCGCGCTTGCCATGGCTGGGAAGCGAGCCGGAGTTGGTGAATGATCCTCAAGGATTTGCAGACGAACCGCAGGAACGTGAGCTTCCTGAAAGGGCCACTACGCCGGCTGTTCTCGATATGCCCGAACAGCGCCGTGCCCCTGAAATCAGCGACCCGACAGCGCCGCCCAAACGCGCCGCGCCGACCAAAGCAACCCAGCGCGACATGTTCGCAACCTACGACCTGCCGAGCCTCGACCTTCTCACCAATCCATCCACCGATGCGGTGCCGAAACTGGATAAGCTGGCGCTCGAACGCAATGCCCGGCTGCTCGAAAACGTGCTCGATGATTTCAACGTCAAAGGCGAGATCACCGCTGTGCGCACTGGCCCCGTGGTGACCATGTATGAGCTTGAGCCAGCGCCGGGGATCAAAGCCAGCCGGGTTGTGGGCCTGGCCGAAGACATCGCTCGCAATATGAGCGCGATTTCCGCACGCGTGTCGCCCATTCCCGGCAAGACTGTCATGGGAATTGAACTGCCCAATGCGGACCGCCAGATGGTCCTCTTAAAAGAGCTCGCCGCTTGCGCCGCCTTTGCTGAGGCGAAAGGCAATCTGCCGATCATTCTGGGCAAGGATATCGCAGGCGAACCAATTATCGCCGACCTGGCCGCTATGCCGCACTTACTGGTGGCGGGGACCACGGGGTCGGGCAAATCGGTGGGGCTGAACTGCATCATCCTCAGCCTGCTCTACCACTTTACCCCCGCCGAATGCCGGATGATCCTGATCGATCCCAAAGTCCTCGAACTGGCCAGTTACGACCATATCCCGCATCTGCTTTCGCCTGTGGTGACAGAGCCGCACAAATCGGTTCGCGCGTTGAAATGGGCGGTGGAGGAGATGGAGAAGCGTTACCGAATGATGTCGTCTGTCGGATCGCGCAACATCAACGGCTTCAACGACAAAGTGCGCGCCGCGATTGCCAAGGGCAAGCCGCTCGGCCGCCGGGTGCAGACAGGCTTTGATCCTGACACGGGTGAACAATTGTTTGAAGAAGAACAGCTCGATTATGAACCGCTGCCGCAGATTGTGCTGATCGTCGATGAACTGGCCGATTTGATGGTGACGGTGGGCAAGGAAATCGAAGTGCTGATCCAGCGCCTCAGCCAGAAATCGCGCGCCGCTGGCATCCACCTCATCATGGCAACGCAGCGCCCGTCGGTTGATGTCATCACCGGGGTTATCAAAGCCAACCTGCCCACTCGGATCAGTTTCAAAGTCACGAGCCGGATCGACAGCCGTACCATCCTGGGCGAACAGGGCGCGGAGCAATTGCTGGGCAAGGGCGATATGCTTTACAAACCGAACACCGGGGCGACGGTCCGGGTGCATTGTCCGTTTGTGTCGGATGAGGAAGTGGAAGCGGTTGCCGATTTCTGGCGGGCGCAGGGAACACCGGATTATGTTGATGCGGTCACCGAGGAACCCGAGGATGGCGGCGGGCTGACTTTCGAGGATGATCTGACCGCTTCGGACAATCCTGATGAGCGCAAATATCGCCAGGCCTGCCAGATCGTGGTGGAGAACCAGAAAGCTTCAGGCTCCTGGCTTCAGCGGCAAATGGGCGTGGGTTACAACACCGCTGCCAAGTGGATTGAGCGGATGGAATCGGAAGGTCTGGTGGGGCCTGCGAACCATGTTGGGCGGCGCGAGATTTTCCGTGATCAGGATGGCAATCCTATCTGATCCGGCTTGCGAAAAATCAGCGCTCGCGATCCTGTTTCAAAGCGGGTTTGGTTGACGAAGTACATTCTGGAGGATGGGTGTTTGAGTGTGGGGGAGCACGCCTTTACCTTGCCCGCGCCGCGCAGCTAAATTTCCTACATTGGAATAATTCTTGCGTGAGAAAGCCGCCTTTTGGTTATATGCTGTTTTCAGTATCACCATATCGGCGATAAACTCCCCACTATTTCCGCATTCCTTAACAAAACAGCCAGCTCGTGCGCGCTGAATAAGGCTGGCGGAAGGCTCGTATTGGGCTGGAGGAAGGCTGGTGGCAGACGGATGCGGCCATAAAGTCGGTCCGGGGCGGCTCGGGGGAAGGCTCTGGGGGATGGCTCGCGCGGTCAACCTCGTAGTCGGCCCCTTGGTCAGGCCCGTGGTTCGCCCGTGGTTCGCGAGTGGTCAGCTTCGTGGTCAGCCTTGTGGTCGGCTCTTCGTCGATCCGTGCTCGGCCCCGTGGCCGTCCCTTTGTCGATTCTTGGTCAGCCAGCAGGCCAGCCCCAAGGCTCACCCCCCGGCTCAACCCGGAGATCGCCCCTGATGCCCGGCCCGTGCTTGTTTGGCAGGCAATGTAACTAACAGTTAGAGTTAGCACTTTCTAAACGCCCTCTAGGTATTTCCCGCATATGACCTGGGGGATTAAAACTGTGCCATCGCACCGCGCCTTTAACCTACTTGCAAATCTATGCGCCGCATGTCTGGCCGCCCTCTCGGCTGCCTTCACCGCCGCCACTCGGAGGCTCTTGTCCGCCGCGCGCACTAAAGCGGCACCCGCAGCTGCCCTTTTTGCGGCCCCTGCAACGCCGGCCCCATCAGCCCTCCGCACCGCAGCCCGCATCGCAGCCCCCCGGCCCGCCCTCACAGCAGCCGTCACAGCAGCCCTCATAACCGCCCTCATAACCGCTCTCATCGCGCCCTCATCTGCCTCTGCCCAGGACACAGGCTGGCGGCTCGATCCTGATGCCCGCATCGAATTGGGCGCGGTCAGCGCGCAAACCGCCACGCGCGATGATCAGTTTATCGTTAATGGCGATGCCTTCACGGTGCGCGCACAGGTTGGTCTCGATTACGAAGACAGCAATTCGCGCTTTCGCGTTGAGGCTGACAGGATCGAAGTGATCCGGCTGGATGATGATCGCCGCAACACCAATCGCGACCGTCTGACCGCTTTGTTCGAGCAGGATCTGGACGACAATTGGCAGGTTCAGGCCCGCGCGCGCTACTCCGATGATCTGGTTACCGCCGAATCAGCCGATACAGATGAGCTTCAAGGCTCTGTTCGCGTGCGATATCAAAAGGATCGCAAACACCGCGTGCAGGTGCGTGCCAGCTGGCGGATGCGCGAATATGACAATGGCCCGGCGGCCCAAACCGATGGCTCCGGCCTGCGGGTTGATGCGCAATATCGCCGCCGCTTTGGCCGGTATCACTATGCCACTTTCGATCTGCGCGCCGAAAACATCGATTCCGATGATCCGCGCCGGGGATATGAGCGGCAATCAGCCAAAGCGTCCTACACCCAGCCCATCACGCCGGACCTGCGCGTTCGCCCGGCTATCGAAGTGCTCAAAACCCGGTTCGACAACCGGCTTGGCAGCGATGCCGAAAGGCGTTCTGACACGCTGATCGCGCCCGAAATTGAAGTGCATTACTGGCCCGGCCGCCTGCGCGTCGAAGCCGAAGCAAAATACATCTTTTCAAGCAGCAACCTGATGACGCGAGAGCGCGAGGGATACCGCCTGACACTCTCGGTGGGGTATGCTTTCTAGCTTTCGCGCCCGGCTCAAACTGGCGTGGTCCAGAGCCACGCCCCAGGTTCGCCGCCCCATCTATATTGGGGGCGCGGTGGCCTTTGTGCTGCTTGCCCTGGTGGTGGCCGGATTGTTCAACACGGGCAGTTTTGTCGCCATGCCATCCTCGTTCGGGGATCAGGCGACCAGTCAGGCGATCTGGGGTCTGAAACCATCCAACCTGCTGATGGTGCTGCCACTGGGCGCGTTTCTGGTGGTGCTGGCGCGCAGCTTTATCGGGCTTAAAGCCTTTGGCCTGTTCACGCCCATGCTGATCGCGCTGGCATTCCTTCAGATCGGCCCTGTCATGGGTCCGGTTGTGCTGGGATCATCAGTGCTGGCGGGCATGCTGGTGACGCCGGCCTTGCTCAAACTGCGCATGACGCGTGTCGGCTTTTTGGGCGTGCTTATATCGCTGATTGTGCTGGTTCTGGTCGCTTTGCAGATCATTCTGGATACCAATCTTCAGGTCGATGCCTTCCCGGTTATTGTCTGCGCGCTGGTGGTGGAACGCTGGTGGCGGCAATGGGAAAAAGATGGGCCCACAGAAGCGGCCAAACAGGCGTTCAGCACATTCATGATTTCGGTCGTCATCCAGTTTGTGATGGTGTCGCACTTTGCGCTTGCGCTGATTGAATGGTCGCCGCTTTTGATGCCCGCGCTAACCGGCGTCGCGATTGCGATCCTTGGGCGGTATCGCGGACTGCGAGTGATGGAAATTCACCGTTTCATGCCGATCTGGCTGGAACGGCGAAGGGTCGCGCGCAACGCTGCGAACCCCGATCAGTTTGAAATGGAGTTTGTCTTTCCAACGCAGGAAGAAGCGCGCGAGCGTGCGCCGCCCATCGAAGGGATGTGGGTCATCAGTTCGTCCGCCGATCTGGAACCGGGCAGGCGAAGGCGAGTGCCTCAGCCCATTGAGCCTGAACCGGCAGCCGCAGCCGCAGCCGCGCGCCGCAAAAAGCACACAGCTAGGCACAAAGCGGGGCACGAACAGGCAGATGACGACCATCAGGTCACACCCAATAGCGAGGCTCAGTTCGAGCCTCGCTTAGACGCATCTGGAAAGCCGCCCGTTTACAACGCCTGGATTATCCGTTCGCAGGAGGACGTCTGAGATGTTTTCAATGTTTCGCCGTAAACGAGCATCAACCGACGCGCTCGCAGCGCTCAGGCCGTCGCCGGTCAATCCGATTGAGGAAATCCTCGGCATCAATATGCGCAATGCGCTGATCGCGAAATACAATCCGCGCAGCGCAATCGAACGCGCGCGCGACAAGGTTGCAGCCAAAGTGGCGTTGGAAGCGGCGGGTATATCATGCACCGGCACCATCGCGGTGATAGACGATCACCAGAAACTGAACGCGTTCAAACCCACGCGCGACATGCCCGATGCCTGGGCAATCAAACCCGCGCGCGGATCGCAGGGGGACGGTATTTTGCTGGCTGTCAGGCGCGAAGGCGATGTCTGGTATAAAGGGTCTGGCACGCCGCTGACTGAGACCGATGTGATGCACCACATCCAAAAAGTGGTGGATGGCGGCTTTTCCGGCGACACAGCCAGCGAGGATGCTGCGCTGATCGAACCGCTGATTATCGCTGATCCCAGTCTTGCCGATCTGGTGCCCGAAGGATTGCCCGATCTGCGCGTTATCTGCCTGCATGATGAACCGCTGATGGCGATGCTGCGGCTGCCCACCAATGCTTCTGATGGCAAAGCCAATCTGCACCAGCGCGCCATTGGCGCAGGCGTGTCGCTGGAAACGGGCCAGATTACGCGCGCTCTGGTGCAGGGCGAGGCGATCACGCATCATCCCGATACGGGCACGCGATTGATCGGGTATCAGGTGCCCGGATGGGACCGGGTGTTGGAACTTGCGAGCAAATGCGGGCCAGCGATTGGGCTGGGCTATAGCGGGTCAGACATTGTGCTCGATAAGAATGACGGGCCGCTGATTATCGAAGTGAACGCGCATCCCGGCATTGAAATTCAGAACATCTGCCAGCTTGGCCTGAAAGCGCAAATGGCCGCCGTGGGCGAGGATTTCCGGTAGGGGCGTCTTCGGTAAGGGACGCGATTACTGCGCCGCCGCAATTGCGGGCTCAGCCGCGCTTTCGCCGGTCAGGTCGCTGCGGGTCAGTGTCAATTGCTCGCGCACGCGGCGTTCGTTCAAAGCCATTTCATCAGCCGGGGATGCGACCAGACCAATGGCTGCCAGCGGGCCATCGGCTGTCCAGTTTTTGACCCATTCAGCCAGATACAGATCAAGGCCGGGAATAGCGCGCATATGCGCTTTTTTCACATAGACATATAAAGGCCGCGCGCCGGGATAGGCAAAGTTTGAGATATTCTCATAAGTCGGGTCCACCCCGTTCATTGGCAGGCCCTGCACCTTGTCGGCATTTTCATCGAGATAGGAAAAGCCGAACACGCCGACAGAGCGCGGATTGCCTTCGATTTTCTGGACGATCAGATTGTCCTGCTCGCCCTGATCAACATAAGCGCCATCGCTGCGCACTTCGGTGCAGACCTGCTGGTGGCGGTCTTTATCTTGGCTTTTCAAAGCCTCCATCGCCGGATTGGTGTCGCACCCGGCTTCCAGCACCAATTCTTTGAGCGCATCGCGCGTGCCCGATGTGCTGGGCGGGCCGTAAACCAGGATCGGCTCATCAGGCAGCGACGGGTCGACATCGGCCCAGGTCTTGGCGGTTTGTTCCTGGCCATAAGGCCGCGCCGCCAGCGCCTCATACACGGTGCGCGGCGACAGGTTGAGCATGATGCCGCCCGAGGCCGAGGCAAACGCGATGCCATCAAGGCCGACTTGCAATTCGATGATGTCTTTCACGCCATTGGCGGCGCATTTGTCAAATTCGCTGACTTTCATCCGGCGCGATGCGTTGACCATATCAGGCTTGTCCGCGCCAAGCCCTTTGCAAAACAGCTGGATGCCATTGCCTGACCCGGTGGATTCGATCAGCGGCGATTTGTAATCGGTGTTGGAGCGCGAGAAGCTTTCCGCGACTTGTTTGGCAAAGGGATAGACCGTTGATGATCCCACCGCCCGGATGGAATCGCGCACTCCCGAACCGCCCGCATCGCAGCCAGACAGCAAAAGCGCCGCCATCCCGGCGCATCCCGCCAGTAAAAGGCGCATGGGTTTCGTATCTGGGTGGGTGTTAGTCATGACGGGGCGCTAAATGGTGTCTGTGACAACTGAATGACGCGCCCACGGTGAAGGCTCTGCGCGCAGGCGCTTGCCCCACCATAGCGCCGCGACCGGGTGCGAGTGAAAAGAGTGTAACCCGGCGGCTGTCTGGTCGCACTTGTAAACAAATTTAACATCATCATAAGAGCTTCCCCTAGTAAAGCTCGATATGGGCAGGGTTATTTTACAATTTTTATTTGGATTCATCGCGATACTTGCGAGTTCTTTAGGGAGCGCGCCAGCATTCGCGAGCAATGGACCGGTTAAAAACGCCGCGCCTGCCTGTATTTCCACCTCAGGTAACACCGCCAATTTCGCCGAAATGCGCGATTCGATAGAGAATCCCTCGGTCTGGCAGTGCGAAAACAAGGTCTGGCGCGCCAATGTGCCGGTTGGATGGCTGAAATTTGAGGCAAGCGACTGGCAGGATAAAGCCCGCCCGCGCTACTTTTTCACCCGAACCGCGCGCTTTGGCAGCATTTCATTTGCCGCGATTGACGCAGATGGAGCAATGCGCACGGCCAGCTACACCGAAAAGGACGGCAAGCCCTTTGCCGCAGGTCCGGTGTTTCAGCTCGATCTGCCCGAGATCACTTCGGACACCGCCGCCATTTTGGTGCGGATAGAACGCCCGCATTCCATCCCGCTCCTCACCGAAGCGCGGCTGAGCGCGTTGCCTGAAAATGGCGATTGGTCGCAATTCGAAGTGATGCTGCTTGCCATGATCGTCGGCATGCTGCTTTTGCCATTATTGTTCGATGTGAGCTTTTACATTGTGCTGCGCGAAAAATTCGTGATGCTGCACGCCGCGCTTGTCATCGCGATGATGGGCTATGTGCTGTTTGCAGGCGGGCTGATTTCGGTTTTTGCCACATTGCCGCTTACGGTGCTTGCCATTGCCGCGCCTTTATCATGGACCGCCGGATCGGCCATTGCCGCGTGGTTTCTGGCCGAATTCCTTGAAGACGGCATCCAATCGCCTCTGATGAAGCGTCTGACCATTGGCACGGCCATGTTCACTCTGAGCGTTGCAGGAATGTGTTCGTTCCAGTTCGCATTCCTGCACCCGTTTGATGACCGATTGTTCTTCTTTGCCTTCCTGCCATCCATCATCATCTACACCTTTGCGGTGGTCAAAGCGCTGATGAAAGGCAGCCGCGTTGCGCGTTTCACCGCTGCGGCATGGCTTCCCATCATGCTCGCCGCGATAGAGCGCACGATGCGCGGGCTGGGCGTTTATGAAGGGCCATCATCGCTCGATCAGGCGATGTATCTGGCAACAGGTTTTGAAGTCATCATCATGTCGCTGGCTGTCGCCGACCGGTTCCTGGCGATCAAACGCGAACGCGATGAGGCCGTGGCAGAGGCAGAGACGCTGGAACATCTGTCAGAACGCGATCCGCTAACCGGATTGCTCAATCGCCGCGCGGTTGATGCGCGGTTTGAGAAATTGCACGCCGCCGGTTTTCACACCTTTGCTCTGGTTGATCTTGACCACTTCAAGGACATCAATGACCAGTTTGGCCACAGGATTGGGGATGATGTGCTGGTTGCGGTGGGCAATGCGCTGCGCGGCAATGACAACCGCAGCGCCATCGGCGTGCGCATGGGCGGCGAGGAATTTATCGTCCTGCTGCGCGGGCGCGGCGCGCTGCAACGCGCGGAAGCTTTGCGCCAAAGCATTTCCATGCGCATCGCCGCAGCGGTGCCGGGTTTGGACCGGCCCGTCACTGCCAGCATGGGCGTGATCGTGCTGCCCAAAATGGGCGGCAATGTGACCAATTTCGCCGATCTATACGGGCGCGCGGATGCGATGATGTATCAGGCCAAGGAAAGCGGGCGAAACCGGATGTGTTATGAAAAACTCACCGTGTTCGATCATGCCCCGCCTGCCCGCAGGCCGCTGATCCGCGCAGCGTAAGCCGCCGGTCCTCACTTTTCGCTTCGAAACGGCTCCAAAACCTCTGGCCGCACCCGCGCCAGCCGCTGGCTTTCCTTGTCGAGCATTGCCCATGTGGTCTGCGCAGACACCAGCACTTTGCCGGCCTCATCCGTGAACTCGGCAAACCGCACAGATTTTGCGCCCCGCGCCCCGTCCGGGATCCACGTTGAACCCAGCGCGCTTTGCCCGCTGGCGATATTGCCGCGATAATCAATCTCGTGCCGGATCACGACCCAGAAAAACTGTTCGTGATCTTGCGGGCGCGCGGCGGCATCCCAATGCGCGGTGGCGATATCCTGTATCCATCCCGCCCACACCGTGTTGTTAACATGGCCAAGCTCATCAATATGATGAGGCTCAGCCACGAAGGTTTTGGTGAAACGCGCCGCCTCGCTCACTCGGACGCTGGCTCTCTATCTGTCTCAACGGTATCGCCCATCCCCATCTGCCACAGGATAAAGTTGAATTCCTCAGCCGTTTCATAAAGCGAATTCCACCGCCCCGATTTGCCGCCGTGCCCTGCGCCCATATTGGTTTTGAGCAGCAGGATATTATCGTCGGTTTTGGTATCGCGCAGCTTGGCCACCCATTTGGCAGGCTCCCAATAGGTGACGCGCGGATCATTCAAACCGGCGGTGACCAGCATGGGCGGATAATCCTGCGCTTTGACCTGATCATAGGGCGAATAGGACAGGATATAGGCAAAGGCCTGTTTGTCGGTAATCGGATTGCCCCATTCCTGCCATTCGCCCGGTGTCAGCGGCAGGTCTTTGTTGAGCATGGTATTCAGCACATCGACAAACGGCACATGGGCAACAATTGCGCCATATTGCGCGGGGTCTTGATTGACGATTGCGCCCATCAATTCGCCGCCAGCCGATCCGCCGCTCGCGGTGACTTTGCCTTCCTCGGTGTATCCCTTGGCGATCAGGCCGCGTCCGACATCGACAAAATCGTTAAACGTGTTGGTGCGTTCATTCAGCTTGCCTTGCAGGTACCAGCGCCGGCCCAGATCATCGCCGCCCCGGATATGGGCAATCGCATAGGCAAAGCCGCGATCAACCAGGCTCAACCGCGTGGTCGAAAAACCGGGCGGAACCGCATAGCCATAAGCGCCATAAGCATAAAGATGCAGCGGGCCGCCCTCTCCGCCGTTCAACTGGTCGCGGTCTTTGCGATAGACCACGCTGACAGGCACCATTGTGCCATCGCGCGCTTCTATTTCCAGCCGCTCGGTCACATACAGGCTGGCGTCATATCCGCTTGGGATTTCCTGCTGTTTCAGCTTTGTCAGATTGCCCGATGCGACATCATAATCATAGACAGTGTCAGGCGTGACCATGCTTTCATAAGTCAGGCGCAGCGCGGTTTGATCATATTCGGGATTGTTCGACAGGCCTGCGTTATAACTCGCTTCGGGAAAGGCAATCGGCGCTACCGATAGCGGCGCATCATATTGGCGCAGCTGGATCTGATCGAGACCGTTCAGCCGCCCTTCGGTGGTGAAAAACCCTTTGAACAGGTCAAAATCGGTGAGGTAAAATTCATTCGATCCCGCAATCACCGTTTCCCATTCGCCCGGCGCATCCAGCGGCGCTTTGGCCAGGCGGAAATTGATGTGATCGTCATTGGTGTGCACCCACAATTCGCCATCGCGAATATCGACGCTGTATTCGGTGCCTTTCTGGCGCGCCTTCACCAGAACGGGCGCTGCGGTTGGATTGTCAGCGGGCACAAACCGCACTTCGCTTGTTTCATTATCGCCTGTGGCAATGATGAGATAGTCTTCCTGCGCGGTAAGCCCTGCGCCCACGCCGAAGCTTTGGTCCTCTTCTTTGTAAAGCGTCACATCCTCTTCAAGGCTAGTGCCGATCACGTGCAATTTGGCTTCCAATGTGCGCCATTGCTCGGTCGATGGGCCATAGACGAGCGCTGTGTCATTCATCACCCATGTCAGCCCGCCGCGCAGGTTCGGAATTTCATCGGCGAGCATTTCGCCCGTTTCCAAATCCTTGATAACGGCAGTGTAACGCTCTGACCCATTGGTGTCGGTCGAATAGGCCATGAACCGGCCATTTTTGCTGATCGCAACCGCGCCGAGGCGGAAATATTCCAGATCGCCGGCCAGCGCGTTTTCATCGAGGATCAGCGTGCCAGCCGCATCCGCAGCTGCGCCCACTGGTTTGCGGTAATGTTTGCGATATTGCTCGCCTTCGTCAAATTCGGACCAGTAAAGGTAATCGCCGCGCCGCTGGGGCACCGTGCTGTCATCTTCCTTGATCCGCGCGCGCATTTCGGTGAACAGCGCCTCTGTCGCGGCCTCGCGTTCGCCCATTTGCGCTTCGAACCAGGCGTTCTCAGCCTTGACGTAATCGAGCACGTCTTCGTCATCGATCGTGGGATAGCTTTTGTCATACAGCCAGTCATACGGATCGCTGATTGTGATGCCGTGGTGGGAATAGCTGTGCTCGCGCTTTTCGGCAGTGGGCGGGGATGTCGGGATGGCATCAGATGGCGTGGTCACGCTGGGCATATCCTCTTGAGTGGTGTTGTTGGCGGCAAGCGCAGGCGCAAGGGCCAGCGCGGCTGAGGCGATAAGTAGGGCAGGAATGGCGGTTTTCATCAGAAGCAATCCTTAGGGTCAGGATGGACAGCGCTGGAAAGCGCGCAATGGTAAGCGTATATGCGCCGTGTAACCCGATTGCCGCGCACCGCAAGTCAAGGATCGATCATATGTTGATGCAAACCCACGAAGCCCGATTGAAAGCTCTTCGCGAAGAGCTGAAAAAGCGCGATTTGGCAGGCTTTGTCATTCCCATTTCGGATGAGCATATGAGCGAATATGTCGGCGAATACGCGCAGCGGCTGGAATGGCTGACAGGTTTTGGCGGATCAGCTGGCTTTGCCGCGGTCACGCTGACCCATGCCGCGATTTTCGTCGATGGGCGCTATACGGTGCAAGTGCGCGACCAGGTGGATGGCAATCTGTTCGATTATCGCAGCGTGCCCGGCGATACTTTGGCAGGCTGGCTGAAAGAGGTCGCGCAAAGCGGCGAAAAAATCGCTTACGATCCCTGGCTGCACACCGCCCAATGGGCAAGCGGGCTGGAGCGCGCTTTGGGCAAAGACGGGATTGAGCTGGTGCCAGCTGACACCAATCCGCTCGACGCAGTGTGGGCCGATCAGCCCGCGCCATCTGATGCGCAGGCTTTCGTGCATGAAAATGATCTGGCGGGGCAGTCTTCGGCGGAGAAACGCGCCGCGATTGCCGATTGGCTGGCGCGCGAGGGGCATGATGCGGTGGTGATCCCGGCGCTCGATTCCATTGCATGGCTGCTCAATATGCGCGGGCAGGATGTCGCGCATACGCCTGTCGCCTTGTCCTATGTGATCGCGCATAAAGATGGCCGCGCGCAGCTTTACATCGCTCCGGAAAAAGTGACGCCTGAACTCACTCAGCATCTGGGCAATGCGGTCGAGATCAAGCCGCGCAGCGCATTCCAGAGCGCGCTTGCAGACCTTGCGGGCAAATCGGTGAGCGTGGATCCCGATTACGGCGTGGCAGCGATTGCGCAGGGCCTTAAAGCGGCGGGCGCGAAAGTTGCGCTCAAACAAGACCCGACCGTGCTGGCCAAAGCGATCAAGAACGAGGCCGAAATCGCCGGCCACCGCGATGCGCAGGCGCGCGATGGGGCAGCGGTTGCGCGGTTCCTGCGCTGGCTTGAGGAAACCGCGCCATCAGGCGATATCGACGAACTGGCAGCCGCGGCAAAGCTCGAAGGGTTCCGCCGCGAACATGGCGATCTGCGCGATACATCCTTCGACACCATCTCCGCAGCCGCAGGCCACGCCGCGCTGCCGCATTACAAAGTGGATGAGGACAGCAATATCCCCATCCCTCCCGGCTCTATTTATCTGGTGGATTCGGGCGGCCAATATCCCGCAGGCACGACCGATATCACCCGCACCGTGTGGATTGATACGCCCGGCGGCTCTGCCCCCACGCCCGAAATGAAAGACCGCAACACCCGCGTTCTAAAAGGGCATATCCAGATCGCCTGCGCGCGGTTCCCCCAGGGGACCAATGGCGGGCAGCTCGATATTCTAGCGCGGCAATATCTGTGGGAAGCAGGCGTCGATTACGCGCATGGCACCGGCCACGGCGTCGGCAGCTTTCTGGGCGTTCACGAAGGGCCGCAGCGCATCGCCAAACCATCCGGCGGTCAGGCGGGCACATCGCAGGAATTGCACGCAGGCATGATCTGCTCGAACGAACCGGGCTATTACAAGCCGGACGCGTTCGGCATCCGGATCGAGAACCTTGTTCTGACAGTAGAGCGCGACATTGAGGGGGCAGAGGGCCGCTATCTTGGCTTTGACACGCTCACATTCGTGCCGCTGGATCGCCGCCTGATCGATAAAGCCCTTTTGACAGACAGCGAGATCGCCTGGGTGGATGATTACCACCGCCAGGTGCGCGATTTGCTGGTCCCGCAATTGGACGGCGATGACCGCGCCTGGGTAGAGCGGGAAACCGCCCCGCTTTGATAAGTTTATCAGACCTCCCACCCCGCCTCCCCGCCCGTCCACCAAATCCTGATAGGTTCCATTGGTGGACGGGCCGGGTGGGAGGTCTGAACCATAACACAATTGCACCCATGCTGATGTTCCTGTAATGTTCCTTTATTGCGAGTCGCAAACCACAGGGAGGATTACAGATGATCGGCTATGTTACTTTGGGAACCAATGACTTGCCCCGCGCCGCTGCGTTTTACGACGCTGTTGCAGGCGCCATGGGCTATGGCCGCATGATGGAAGAGGGCGAATTTATCGCCTGGGGCAATTTTGAAGATGGCACGGCGGGCATTGCGGCGACAAAGCCGTTCAATGATGAACCCGCCAGCGTCGGCAATGGCGTGATGGCGGCTCTTATGGTGGCAGACCCTGATAAAGTGAAAGAGGTCTATGACGTGGCCATCGCCCAAGGCGGCAGCGACGAAGGCGCGCCGGGTCCGCGCGGCGATGATGGCTTTTACGCAGGCTATTTCCGCGATCCCGATGGCAACAAATTGAACGTGTTCTGCATGGTCCCACCTGACGCGGCCAGCTCATCATGACGGGCTTTACCGGGACAGGCGCGCACAAGCTAAGCGATAATTTCCTGCATTTGGGGCTGGGTGCAACCGCCATTGCCCAGCCGCCTTTTACCGGAATGGATTGGTATGAAGGATACGGCGCGCGGCACGGCGATGACGGGGCCGAAGGGCGGCTGGTGTCGCAATACACCTTCGCGGAAGATTGGGATGTGTGGGAAATGCACCCTGCCGGCAGCGAAGTAGTGATCTGCACAGCAGGCGCGATGACGCTTATTCAGGAAAGCGCCGATGGTGCGCATCTCAAAACCGCGCTTGAAGCGGGCGAATATGCGATCAATCCCCCCGGCGTATGGCACACCGCCGATGTCGAAAGCGAAGCGACCGCGATCTTTATCACCGCAGGCGAAGGCACACAGCACCGCCCGCGCTGACCCGCCTCCGCTATTCAAAGCGGCCCGCGCACCGCGAACGCCCTGCCCGCTGCCCTACCCGCCCTCTGCCGCCTGCCGACCACCTCCTGCAGTCTGGGCCAGCCCAACCCTTGCGCCTGTGTGAACGCGGCTGCCTGCCTGATACAATCTGCGACACAATTGCCCGCGCGCGGCATAATTGTGCGACACAGGCTGTGTAGAACACTTGTCATGAGCTGCGGTAAGAACGCTTCTGGTATCGCTCCCCTCCTGCGATCCAAAGGCTGATTTGCCCTCCCCCTTGGGGCGCCACGCCTGATCGCTTTCCGGTCGCGATTTTTGCCGCAGCTCTCTTGATGAACATGAACACCTGTAAGGAAATATTATGCGTAAGATGACAATCACTCTGGCCGCTTCTGCCTTGATGCTGGGCGGCGCAACCATTGCCCTCGCTGCTAACCAAGCTGGCGATCGCGGCATGATGAAAGCCGATAGCAACAGCGACGGCGCGATCACTCTGGCCGAAGCCAAAGCGCACAGCGATGAACGCTTTGCCAAACTTGACGCGAACAATGATGGCGTGCTCAATATGGAAGACCGCAAAGCCAAACGCTCAGAACGCTTTGCCGCTGCTGACACCGACGGCAATGGCGAACTGACCCTTGAAGAAATGACTGCCGCCCGCGAAAATCGCAAAGCGCAGCGCGCCGAAACCAATGCCGAACGGCGCGCCAGCCGATTTGCACGACTCGATCAGGACGGCTCTGGCGGGATCAGCGAAGCGGAAATGATGGCCGCACAAGAAGCGCGCGGTGACAAACGCGGCGGCAAAGGCGAAGCACGCAAAGGCCGGCGCGGCGGGCGCGGGGATCGCGCCATGCGCATGCTGGCCCGCGCGGACACCAATGGCGATAAAGCCATTTCGCGCGCTGAATTCGATGCCTCTGTCGAAGCCCGCTTTGCCCGCCTCGATGCCGACAATTCCGGCACAGTCACAGCCGAAGAGCACGCCGCCGCCCGCGAAGCGCGCAAAGCTGAACGCAAAGCGCGCGGCGACGGCGAACGGCGCGGCGGCCCTCGGGGTGATCGGGGCAGCGATCGCCAAAGCGCCCAGTAATCACGCCCGCTAAATGGCGAACCGATCCGGCCGCGCGTCTCTCCCCCGCGCGGACGGATCACCCTTTTTGTACACCCGGTAAACCTTGCCAGGCGGGCCCGCGCCTTCCATGAAACCTGCGCTATCAAATGCTCCCCACACCGATCACTGATGGATTATGACTGAAACCGCCCAAACCCGCGTTCTGCTTGTCGATGACGAAGCGACCTTGCGCGAACCGCTTGCCGATTACCTAACAGGGCAAGGCTTTGCCGTGACCCAAATGGAAAGCGCAGCGGCGGCGCGCGCGCATCTGGCCGGCAACACGCCCGATATCGTGCTGCTCGATATTATGATGCCGGGCGAAGATGGATTGTCATTCTGCCGCCATCTGGTCGAAACGCAAAAATTGCCCGTCATCTTTTTGACCGCGCGCGCAGAAGCAACTGACCGGATCGTCGGGCTTGAACTGGGCGCGGATGATTACATCACCAAACCGTTCGAACCGCGCGAATTGGTCGCGCGCATTCGCACGGTTTTGCGCCGCGCCGCGCGCGCGCCATCACCCCAGCAAGAGGCCGAGGATTGGCATTACCTGTTCGAAGGCTGGCAGCTTGATCCCCTGAAACGCAAATTGACCGACCCCGGCGGTGTCACGGTCCCCATTTCAACGGCTGAATTTCGCCTGCTGCGCGTCTTTCTTGATAGCCCGCGCAGCGTGCTGGATCGCGACATGCTGCTTGACCGGGTGCAGGGGCGCACCGCGCATCTGTTTGACCGCGCGGTCGATAATCAGGTGAGCCGCCTGCGCCGCAAGATCGAGACCGACAGCCGCAACCCGCATTTCATCCAGACCGTGCGCGGCGGGGGATACCGCTTCGCCGCCAGCGTGACGCGCGCGCCGGCTGAGGATCGGGGCTGAGCTGGCTGCGGTGAAACGCCTCCTTCCCTCCAGCCTTTTAGGCCAAGTGATGACGGTGCTCGCCATTGGGCTGCTGGCGGCGCAGATCATTTCGGCTGTCCTGCTGTATCAGGCATCCGAGCAGCGCCGCGATGCAGCGCTTGTCAATTCGCTCGCTTTCCGGGTGATCGGCGCACTTGCGCGAACCGAGGAAGCAAGCGAGCAGCAGGACCGGCGAGCTGGGCGAAACCGCGATGGCAGGCGCGATCGTGCAGGCGGCAGGGATGCGCAGCGAACGCCTCCTCCCGGAGCAAGGCCCCCTGGCCGGCCTTTCGCGATGCGAGTGGAGCGCAGCGATAGGCTGGCGATATCTGCAGGCGAACCGCGTCTTGCCGATTATGAAACCGCCTTGCGCGGTGTGCTGGAAGGGCAGGGTGTAACCGTTGGCAGCATTGCCGTAACGCAGCGATTGGCGGGAGCAGATCCGTTCGTCCAGCGCATGATGGATCGCCGCCCGCGCCTGAGCGCCCGTCAGCCCGATTGGGAAAATCGCCGCATACTTGTCGCCGCGATAGAGCGTGCAGATGCGCCCGGATGGCTGACCGTGCGCGTGGCTGAGCCCAAACGCTCCGGGCAAGGTCCGTTTGTCATCGCGTTTCAAACGCTGGTGATTTTTGCGGTGCTGGTGGCGCTGTTATACGCAGTGCTCAGGCGGATCACCCGGCCTTTGGCGCAGCTGACGAGGCGCGTGAGCGATTTTTCCGCTCACCCTGACCGCGCGGTGAAACTGGCGGAAACCGGACCGTCCGACACGCGCCGATTGATCGCGGCGCACAACGCCATGGAAGCGCGCGTGGCCGCTTTGCTTGATGAAAAAGACGTCATGCTGGGCGCGATTGGCCACGATCTCAAAACGCCTCTGGCAGCGCTCAGAGTGCGGATTGAAAGCGTGCCCGATGATTGCCAGCGCACCCGCATGGCGCAATCGATCGAGGATATCACCGCAACGCTCGATGACATCTTATCGCTCGCGCGGATCGGGCACGGCGCGCCTGCGCCAGAAGCCACCGATGTGAGCGCGCTTGCCACCAGCGTGGTGGAGGAGTTTGAAGATTTGGACGAGCCGGTTTCGATTGCCGATCAACCACGCACCGATCAACCCCGTCTGGTCGCCCCGCTGCATGTCACCTGGGCAAAGCGCGCGCTGCGCAATCTGATTGCCAATGCGGTGCGTTATGGTGAGCGGGCCGATGTCACTGTGTTCAAAGCAGACGGGCACGCGGTTTTGCGCGTCGAAGATTACGGGCCGGGTATCCCGAAAGAAAACATCGCCGCCATGCTCGAACCCTTTGTGCGCGGCGAGGCATCGCGCAACCGCGCAACCGGCGGCACAGGGCTGGGCCTGACGCTGGCGCGCGCCATCGCGGATCAGCATGGCGGGAAATTGGTGTTGTCCAATCTGAGCGATTTGAGCGATGTGAGTGATGCAAACGGAGCGAGTAACCGGACAGGCCTGCGCGCCGAACTCCATCTGCCGCTTTGAACATCAAGACCGTGCGGCCAAAAGAGCGTGAAGCCTGCACACCCATTTAAGTCGGAGAGACAAGCATGAGCGTTACACTTTACGGCGCGCCCCCGTCGCTGTTTTCCGGAAAAGCGCGCGCTTATCTCGATTGGAAAGGCGTGGATTACACCGAAAAACTGCCATCAGATGCGCGGTTTCAATCAGATATCGTGCCCGCCATTGGCCGCCAGATAATCCCGGTGGTTGAGCTGGATGATGGCGCTTTGCTGCAAGACACAAGCCTCATCATTGACCATTTCGAAGCGGCTGTGCCGGGGCCATCGGTCTATCCTGCTACGCCTCGCCAGAAACTTGCCGCTTTGCTGCTGGAAACATTTGGCGATGAATGGCTGGTGATCCCGGCCATGCATTACCGCTGGCACTATAATGAGGAATGGATTTACGCAGAGTTCGGCAAGACCGCTCTGCCCGGTGCTGCACGGGAAGAACAATATGCCGCCGGAAAAGCGCGCGGCGCGATGTTCAAAGGGTTTGTCCCGATGCTCGGGATCAATCCTGTCACGATCCCTGCGATTGAGCGATCTTATGAAACGCTGCTGGGCGATCTCAACACCCATTTTGCGCAGTGCCCGTTCCTGTTTGGCACCCGGCCAAGCATTGGCGATTATGGCCTTATCGGCCCGCTTTACGCGCACAATTATCGCGATCCCAAAAGCGGCGAAATGATGCGCCGCCTTGCGCCGGAGGTTGCCAGGTGGGTGGAGCGAATGATCGCGCCCACGCCGCTATCCGGCGATTTTCTGGAAGGGGACGCGGTGCCTGATCCAATGATGAATGTGCTGCGCCGGATGATGGCGGAGCAATTGCCCTATCTTGCGAAAACCGCCGCGATGCTGGGGGATTGGGCAAGCGCGAACCCGCGCGGCGAATTGCCCCGCGCACTGGGCATGACATCTTTCACCATAGAAGGCGTAACCGGCGAGCGCGCAGCGCTTCCCTTTGGGCTGTGGATGCTCCAGCGCGCGCTGGATTATCTTGGCTCGCTATCCGGGGATGAGCGCGCACGGTGCGAGGCAATGCTGCGCGCATGCGGCGGCGATGATCTTATCGCTTTTGAAATGCCCGTGCGCCTGACCTATGAAAACCACACGCTTGGCGTGGCGGATCAGGCCTAGCCGCTTACCGCATCAGCCCGCCGATCAGATTGCGCACAAATCGACCGGCAATCGGCCCTGCCAGATCGGTCGCGATGGAGCCTGCTGCCGATGTGATGCCCGATGCGACCGGATTGGCGCGCGATTTCTTGCCCAAAACTGCCGCCGCTGCGGCGCCTGCCATGCCGCCTGCGGCAACCTTTGTGCCGCGTCCCAGAGCCTTTTCCCACATTGATTTCGTCTTGCGCGGGCGTTTGCGCACTTCTTCTTCGCCCTTATCCGCCACTTCCTTTGCGGTTTCAGCAGCATCGGCGGTTTTGGCGGCGAGCACTTCTTCTGCGCTTTCGCGGTCCACCGCTTCATCATATTTGCCTTCGAACGGGCTGATCGATTGGATGATCGCGCGTTCCTTGGCTGTCACCGGGCCAAGGCGGGAACGCGGCGGTTTGATCAAAGTGCGCTGCACGATTGTCGGCGCGCCTTCTTCATCAAGCGTTGAGACCAGCGCTTCGCCCACGCGTAATTCGGTGATGACTTCTTCGGTGTCGAGATCCTCGTTGATGCGGAACGTTTCTGCCGCCGCCTTGATCGCGCGCTGATCGCGTTTGGTGAACGCGCGCAAAGCGTGCTGGACGCGGTTGCCCAATTGGCCTGCGACTTCCTCGGGAATGTCGATCGGGTTTTGCGTCACGAAATACACGCCCACGCCTTTCGACCGGATCAGGCGTACGACCTGCTCAATCTTGTCCTGCAAAGCTTTGGGCGCATCATCAAACAGCAGATGCGCTTCATCGAAAAAGAACACGAGGCTGGGTTTTTCCGGGTCGCCGACTTCGGGCAGGCTTTCGAACAATTCAGCCAGCAGCCACAGCAGGAATGTCGCATACAGTTTGGGTGAACGCATCAGCTCATCAGCGGCCAGCACATTCACATATCCGCGGCCCGTATCATCAACTTGCAAAAAGTCGTCAATTTCCAGAGCTGGTTCGCCAAAGAAGAAATCCGCGCCCTGGCTTTCGAAACTAAGCAATTGCCGCTGGATCGCGCCAACCGATTGTTTGGAGACATTGCCATAAACGCCCGAAAGCTCTTTGGAATTTTCATGGGCCCATTGCAGCAGGCTGGTAAGATCGCCGAAATCAAGCAGCAGCAGGCCGTTTTCATCGGCATGCTTGAACACAATCTGCAGCACACCTTCCTGCGTGTCATTGAGATCGAGCAGGCGCGCCAATAATAGCGGCCCCATTTCGGATATCGTGGTGCGGATGGGATGGCCCTGTTTGCCGAACAGATCCCAGAAAATCACTGGATTATCAGAGTATTCGTAGTCTTCCATGGCCAATTCCTTGGCCCGCGCTTCCAGCTTGTCGGCATGTTTGAACTTGGGGCTGCCGGGCATGGCAATGCCAGACAGATCGCCTTTCACATCGGCCACAAACACCGGCACGCCTTGCGCAGAAAAGCTCTCAGCAAGGCCCTGAAGCGTGACCGTTTTGCCCGTGCCCGTCGCCCCTGCAATCAGGCCGTGCCGGTTCGCGCGCGACAAGGCCAGGTTTTGATTTTCGCCATTGCCGCCAAGGCCCAGAAAGATATCGCTCATAACCGCCCAAATTCCTCAATCGTGTCCTTGTAAGGTTAGTGAAGAGCCGAAGCGGAGCGGTCAAGCTCTCGACTTGGACGCAGCATCCGCTAAGGCAGAATGCATGGGTTCGGGACTGCCAGATACACTCTCAAATGCGCCGTTCGTGCTGCTTGATGATGCGCGCGGCGTGGGCGCTGCCGATGCCCTGTTATACGAAGCGCCCGCGCGGATTTTCACCGCGCACCGCGCTGCCGATGTGACCGGCGCGCTTGATGCGGCCCGCGCTGGCGCGGCCGGTGGCGGACATCTGGCAGGCTATATCGCGTATGAAGCGGGCCTTGCGCTGGAGCCGAAATTGCACGCTTTGGCAGATGCGCGCACCGGAGCGGCAGGGCCGCTTGTGTGGCTTGGCCTGTTTGAAGATGACCCTGTACGCATTCCCGCTGACAAGGTGCCTGATTGGCTGGCGCAGCGCCGCTGCGGCGCGGCTTCTATCGGCCCGCTTGATCCGCAGGTTTCGCCCGGCGGATATGCGGCCGCGTTTGAAACACTGCGCAGCGCCATTCACGCAGGCGATATCTATCAGGCCAATCTGACCTATCCGCTTGCAGGCTCTTACAAAGGCGATCCGGTTGGCCTGTATGCCGATCTGCGCGCTTCTGCGAGCGCGGGTTACGGCGGCATGCTGTTTGATGGCGCGCATTGGCTGCTTAGCTTTTCGCCAGAGCTGTTCGCGGCGCTGGACGGACAAAACGCCAAGGTCAAACCGATGAAAGGCACGCGCCCGCGCATGGCGGACCCGCAGGCAGATATTGCCATGGCTGAGGAACTTGCCAGCTCAGCCAAGGACCGCGCGGAAAACCTGATGATCGTGGACCTGATGCGCAATGATCTGTCGCGCGTCGCGGTGCCGGGCAGCGTTGCGGTGGATGCCCCTTTCGCGATTGAGAGCTATCCCACGGTGCACCAAATGGTCTCCACCGTGCGCGCGGTTTTGGCGCCCGGACACAGCGCCGCCGATCTGGTGCGCGCTTTGTTCCCGTGCGGTTCGATCACGGGCGCGCCGAAAATTCGCAGTATGGAGCTTATTGATACTGCCGAACGCGATGCGCGCGGGGCCTATTGCGGGGCGATTGGCCGGATCAGCGCAGACGGCGATGCCGCGTTCAATGTCGCGATAAGAACGCTGCGCCTAACCCCTGTCGAAAACGAAACCGGCACAGCGGTGCTGGGGGTCGGATCTGCAATTGTGGCGGATAGCGATGCGCATGATGAACGCCGCGAATGCGAAGTGAAAGCGGGCTTTGCACGGCGCATGGGGGCAGATTTTCCCGCGCCGCAATGCGATTTGATCGAAACCATGCGGTTTGAACCGGAAACGGGGATTGCGCATCTTGATCTGCATCTTGCCCGGATGAAACGCAGCGCCGCGCAATTGGGGTTTGAATTTGATTCCCACAGCGCGCGCAATCAAATTCAGGCCTTGTGTTTTGAACTGGAAAGCCCGGCCAAATTGCGCCTGCTCACCGCGCGCAGCGGGGCGATTGCGCTTGAGGCCGGGCCTTTGCCCGCTCCCTTTGACGCGCCTGTTCCCGCGGCAGCCCTGCCAAACCCGGTCGCGCCCAGCGATTGGCGCCTTGCGCACAAGACATCCGATCGCGGATTTTACGAGGATGCTTTGAAAGCGGCCCGCACATATGGGGCACAAGAGGCGGTTCTGGTGCGCGCCGATGGTTTGGTGACAGAGGGAACTTTCACCAATATCTTTGTAGAGCGGGATGGCAAATTGCTGACCCCGCCTGCCGCATTGGGGCTGCTGGCCGGCATTTTGCGCGAAGATTTGATCGCGCAGGGCCGCGCGCAGGAAGCCGAATTGACGCTGGATGATCTGGCAAATGGATTTCTCATCGGCAACGCTCTGCGCGGCCTTTCAAAGGCAGCACTGATATGACGATACCCATCCTGTTCGAAGACGGCGAAGCGCTGGTGATTGATAAACCGGCAGGCCTTCCGGTTGATCGCCCCCGGCGCGGGGGGGAATGTCTGGACGATCATCTGGACGCCCTCAAACTGGGTTTTCAGCGCCGCCCCACCGCTGTCCACCGGCTCGATACCGATACCAGCGGCTGCCTGTTATTGGCGCGCAATCCCAAATCTCTCAAACGGTTCAACAAGGCGTTTGAGGACCGGCTGGTGGGCAAAACCTATCTGGCGGTGCTCGATATCGAACCGGCTCAGCAATCGGGCACGATTGAGCTGGCGCTGTCCAAAATCAGCTCGGCAGAAAAAGGCTGGCGGATGATTGCGGCCAAAAAGGGCAAAGCGGCGATATCGCATTGGGAACTGCTCCAAGTGATCGGCGAAGGGGAGCGCAAACGCTCGCTCATCCGGTTCCGCCCTGAAACGGGCCGCACGCACCAATTGCGGGTCCATGCCTTGCAGGGCCTTGGCGCGCCTTTGCTGGGTGATCCCGTTTATGGCCCGGTGCGCGGACAAAACAAAGGCGCACCGCGCACGATGCTGCATGCTGAAACGATCACGGTTGAGCGGGCGGGCAAGCCTGCGATCACGGCCTTTGCGCCATTTCACGAAGATTTCGTGCGCGCAGGATTAACCGCGCCCGCAGCTCCTGATCTTGCCCCTGAACTTGCGCCTGAAGTCGCACCCGAACTCGCGCCCGCAGCCGATACCGCCTCTGGTGCGGACGATGGACAATAACCTTTTAGACCGCGCCCATGCTCTGGCGCAGGAGACGTTTCTCGCAGGATCTGGACCCGGCGGGCAGAACGCCAACAAAGTCGCGACCGAAGTGCAGCTGCGCGTCAATATTTACGCGCTGCGCCTGCCCCCGCCCGTTTTTGCAAGGCTGCGCGAACTCGCCGGATCAAAGCTGACCACCGCTGGCGATCTGCTCATCACAGCGCGCCAGCACCGCACTCAGGAAGCCAACCGACAGGCCGCGCGCGCAAAGCTGGAAGAGCTGCTGGAGACGGCCCACCGCCAGCCCAAACGGCGCGCCAAGACGCGAATCAACCGAGTGGGCAAAACCCAGCGGCTCAAAACCAAAAAGGCGCGCGGCGCGGTAAAGGCGAACCGCAGCAAGCCCAGCGCCAAAGATTGGTGAGCCAATGGGGCCGTGTTCGCTTGACTTTTACCCCAGAATCACCCAATGGCCCGCCTCTGTAAGGCGGCGCTTCCCGTTTGGGCACGCGCCGCTCGTTTGTTTCAGGCCATCAATGGCCGCCACCCGATCTTAGGAAACCGCCATGGCGAAGCCCGCAACCGTCAAGATCAAGCTCGTCTCGACCGAGGGCACGGGCTTTTATTACGTGACCAAGAAAAACCCGCGCAACATCACCGAAAAGATGGTGTTCCGCAAATATGACCCGGTCGCGAAAAAGCACGTCGAATTCAAAGAAGCCAAGATCAAGTGATCGCCGCAGCGCGGACGTGAACGCGTAATGGCGTGACTTAACGCTTGCGCGTGCTTCAATTCAGCCTCAGTTCAACGCTTTCACACTAGCGACAGGGCTATGGCTATGAGACATATCTTTCGCAAAACCGCCCGCAAAACCGCCCACAAAACAGGGCGCACAGCAGCAATGCTGGCTGGCACCCTAGGCGCTATCGCGCTGGGCTTCACCCTCGGTCAGCCGGGGCAAAGCCCTGTTACCCTCGCGCCGGCTGCGATCGCGCAATCATCGGGCGATCTTGATAAAGCGGTCACCGCATTGCGCGGCATTTCGACGATGCGCGCAGATTTCATCCAGTCCGATCAACGCGGCCAGAATGTGCGCGGCGTGATGACGCTGAAACGGCCCGGCAAAATCCGCTTTGATTACGGCAAGAACGCTGATCTGCTGGTCGTCTCGAACGGCAAATCGCTGTATATGGTCGACTACGAAGTGCGCCAGGTGCAGCGCTGGCCGATCAAAAACTCGCCGCTGGGCGCTTTGCTTGATCCGGCGCGCGATGTGAAGAAATACGGCACTTTGATCCCGACCAATGACCGCCGCGTCATCAGTATCGAAGTGCGCGATCCCAAAAAGCCTGAATTTGGCGTCATCAATCTGATTTTCGTGCGCAATCCAAAGGCACCGGGCGGATTGCAGCTTGCGCAGTGGGTGGCGCTGGATGCGCAGAATTACCGCACCCGCGTCAGCCTTTCGAATCACCGCTATGGAATGTCGGTCGCTGAAAGCACTTTTAAGTTCCGCGATCCACGCCGATCCTCTCGTCGACCGCGCTGAACGCTTCGCCTCTCAGCGGTTGTAGCTTTGCGACAAATCTCGCGCGATATTCATATACACGAAAGCTGCACTTGCCTATTTTAAGTGTTCAAGCCGGTTGAAGGTGGGTTTCCCCCTGTTGCCCTATCCTTCGTGAAAGACCGTCTTGAACAAGCGTGACGAACGCTAACAAGGAAGCCCCTGTCTCATCGCCCCCGAGACAGGGGTTTTTTTGTTGCGCTTCGCCCGCCCGCTCGGATTGTGCTTGCCTGCGAGTGGCGTCGGCCTGCGCTTCCGGTGCTCAGGCACTTAACGTGCGCTGCGCGCCGGTTCTCGTCCCACACCAATCTTGGCCCACACCATTCTCGGGATACCCCAATCCAAGCTGATCTTGAGCATTCAATTGGCCTCCAGAAGCTCATAGGCTAGGATTTCGTCCCACGAATGGCACACGGGAGAAAAAGCCTTATTCCTCCCAGCCGAATGCGCCCGTGATGATGTCGTAAATCACGTTCTGCTCAATCACGCCGCGCGCTTTGTCCGCGCCCGGCCCCTGTGCATACAGCGCCACATCCTCGCCCGCATGGGTTTCGCTCGATAGCGGGATCAGCGCCTGCTGGCGCGCATCAATGCCGGTATCGGGCACGGGGCGGCCTTTGTCATGATCGTGTTCCACTGCGCCCGGCCCATTGGCGTAGCCAAGCGTTGTGTATGGCTTTCCATCGCGAGCCTTGGTGGGTTCTTCGGTGTTGGAGATATCGCCCGATGGCGGCACGACCAGCCCCAGAATATCATTGCCGCGCCGCGGATAGCCCGAAATGGTGAAAACGTGGCTGTGATCGGCGGTCACCATAATCAGCGTTTCAGCCGGGTCGGTGTTATCAATCGCATATTGGATCGCGCGCGCAAATTCGACCGTATCTTCCAGCGCATAACCCGCCTGGCCCATATGGTGCGCGTGATCGATCCGGCCCGATTCCACCATCAGGTAAAACCCATCGGGATCGGTTTTGAGCCGCGCGATGGCCTGGCTTGTCATCTCGGTGAGCGACGGCTCGCCCTCGCCTTTGCCTTTCGCGCGGTCGGCGGTGTAAGTCATATGGCTGGGCGAAAAGAGGCCGAAGACGGGTTTATCCTTCGGGGCATTTTCCAATGCGTCTGCACTACGCACAAAAGTGCCGCCGGTGCGCTGCGCCCACCGTGCAGGCAGATTGGCATCCGCGTCCAACCGGCGGCCTGTATCATCCGCGCTTTCGCCGTAAAACGCGCCGAGCCCCCCGCCAAGGGCCACGTCCCAATCCGCCTCGATCAGCTGGGCCGCGATATCCTTGCACCCTTTGCCGCGCTCATCTTCGGG
Source organism: Erythrobacter sp. JB1-15 (assembly GCF_057365035.1). Classification (NCBI taxonomy): domain Bacteria; kingdom Pseudomonadati; phylum Pseudomonadota; class Alphaproteobacteria; order Sphingomonadales; family Erythrobacteraceae; genus Erythrobacter; species Erythrobacter sp. JB1-15. Next base: position 1,370,078 of record NZ_CP200295.1, on the reverse strand, counting down.
GATCGCCGCATCGGCTTCCCAATTGCGATCAGCGCTGCGGGCATAGACGCTGGCAGGGGTCGCATGCGTGATCCGCGCGGTGGAAACGATGCCCAGTGCCAGCCCGCGCCGGGTCGCTTCTTCGCCCATCAAGGGCAGCGGATTTGCAAGCGCGCTTTCGCAATTCCCGCGCTCCGCATCAGGGCCGATCCCCAGCACGCCGATGCGAGTTTTCTTGCCGGAATGCATCGCGGTGGCCGTGCCCGCGCTATCGGGGACTTGTGCATTGGTGTTGTAGGTTTTGACCAAAGCGACATTGTCAAATGTCTCAAAGCTCAAAACCGTTTCTTCGCCTGTGCGCCCCTGTTTTTGCCCGGCATAAATGCGCGCGGCAGTGATAGTCGAAATGCCCATGCCATCGCCGATAAACAGGATCACATTTTTCGCAGTTTTCGGCTCTTCCGCCTGCGTTTCAACCGCAGGTGGGGCCGCAGATGCAGCCGTAGATGCACTGGCGATCCGCTGATTGTCAGCGGCCGAACAAGCGCCCAGAAAGACGGTGCATGCCGCAAGGCTGAGAAGGATGAGGTGTTTCATGGCGGTCTCCAATGGCTTTTGCGCGAAGGTGAGTGCGCGCGGCATCAAATCTGCCTATCGGACGCGAATGTGACGGGAAAGCGAAAGGTTTGGTTTGATTGGCGGGCTGCTGCGTCCTAAGCATTGCGGCATGATTTCTGTCACCACCTGGAATATCAATTCTGTCCGCCTGCGCCTTCCACAGGTGCTCAAATTCCTCGATGAAAAATCACCCGACATTCTCTGCCTGCAAGAGATAAAATGTCAGGAGGAGCAATTCCCGGCGAAAGCGCTGGCCGATGCGGGGTATGAATATCAGGCGATCTGCGGGCAAAAGGGCTATCACGGGGTTGCCACCATCAGCCGCGTGCCGATCCGCGAAATATCGCGGTATGACTGGCAGGCCAATGGCGAAGCGCGCCATGTCGGGGTTGAAATTGTCGGCAAGGATATGGCGGTCGAAAACGTCTATGTGCCCGCTGGCGGCGATATTCCGGATCGCGATCAGAATGCGAAATTTGGTCAGAAGCTCGATTTTTTGGAGCGGATGACGCAGTGGGCCAAGGCGCTGGATCGTCCCACTTTGATCGTGGGCGATTTCAACATCGCCCCGCTGGAAAGCGATGTGTGGAGCCACAAGCAATTGCTCAAAGTGGTCAGCCACACGCCGCTTGAAGTTGACACGTTGCAGCGGTTCAAGCGCGCGCATGGCTGGGTTGATATCGGGCGCGAATATGTGCGCGATCCCGAACGCTATTTCAGCTGGTGGTCCTATCGCTCGCCCGATTGGCGCAAGAATGATCGCGGGCGCAGGCTCGATCATATGTGGGCCAGCCGCGATCTGGCAGCCAAAGCCGCGCGCCATGACATATACGAAGACGCGCGCAGCTGGGAAAAGCCATCTGATCATATCCCGCTCACAACCGAGTTCGATATTTGAGCGACAGCCCATCCCCGGCCCGCCGCGCGGCGCAGGCGGTGGATGCCTTGCGTCATGGCTGGCCGCTTGCCTTTGGCAGCGGGCCGGTTCTGCTCCCGGTGGAAACCGCGATAGCCGCGCAGGCGACAGCGCCGCAAATGCTGATCTCGGCTGCGCGCGCGGCCACTTTGAAACTCGCCAATCAGCGCGAGGCCGCCAGCCCGCACGCGCCCGTTCTCATCCGCGGGGGCGAACATTTTGACATGCGCGCCGCTTTGCCAATCGCTGATCCCGCGCTTGATCTGGGCCATCCGTTAAAAGGCCCCTTTGCCGCTGAGCGGATCAGCTGGGAGGATACCGCAAGCGCCGCGATGGAATTGGCGCGTATTGCGGGCATTCTGCCTGCCTTTCTGGTCAATCCCGATAATGCGGACGAGGCGCATTTTCTCGAAGCAAGCGATCTTGCATCATACACTCAGGCGGGCGCGCTCAATATCATTACGCGGGCCAAATTGCCCGTTTCGGCCAGTGAGGACGCGCAGATCATCGCCTTTCGCTCCACCAATGACACGCGCGAACATGTCGCGCTGATTGTGGGAGAACAATCGGGTGATCGCGAACCGCTGGTGCGGCTTCATTCTGAATGTCTGACAGGCGATATTCTGGGCTCGCTCAAATGCGATTGCGGCCCTCAGCTTAACGCGGCTTTGCATGCCATGGCTGAACACGCGGCGGCAGATGGCGGATGGGGCGCGCTGCTGTATCTGCGACAGGAAGGGCGAGGGATCGGCCTTATCAACAAGCTGCGCGCGTACCGTTTGCAGGATCAGGGGTTTGACACGGTCGATGCCAATCAGCGCCTCGGCCTGCCGGATGAAGCGCGCGATTTTCCCGTGGCAGCGCGCATGCTCGAACTGATCGGAGCGGAGAAAATTCGCCTGCTCACCAACAACCCGGCCAAAGTCACCGCTTTGGCAAAAGCCGGCATCACAGTGACGCAGCGTGTCCCGCATCAATTGCCCGACAACCCGCATAACGCCCATTACCTCGCGACCAAGCGCGACCGCTCAGGACATCTCATCACATGATCGGCCCCGAAACCGCCATCACTTTGCGCCCCGAGGCAAAGGGCGATGAAGACACGATCTTTGCCCTGACAAAGGCCGCCTTTCACGACATGCTGTTCAGCGATGGATCAGAGCCGCACATCATCAATCGCCTGCGCGACGATGGCGATTTGACGCTGTCGCTGGTGGCCGAAGATGGCACGCGCATTGTCGGGCATATCGCGATATCGCCTGTGCGCATAAGCGGCGGCCCGCCCGATAATGACCGCGACAATTGGTACGGCCTTGGCCCGGTATCGGTCTGGCCAGACTTGCAAGGCCAGGGGATTGGCGGCGCGCTGATAACCCGCGCCATCGCCGATATGCGCGCGCGCGGGGCGAAAGGCATCATCCTATTAGGATCGCCCGAATATTACAGCCGCTTCGGCTTTCGCCACGAACCCGGGCTCGCTTATCCCGGCCCGCCGGCGGAATATTTCCAGGCGCTGCTTTTGGACGGCGACCTGCCCAGCGGCGTGGTGACCTATGCGCCCGGTTTTGGGTGAGGCTAATTACAGGCCGTCCAAAAGTCGCATGATATCTTTGTTTTCAGCCTCAATCGCAGCCTCTTGCTCTGGCGTTCCAGGGATACGCTCCGGTCGTTGAGGGATAGCGCGCGAAGGATCAATCCAGATCACTCTAGCACCGGTAGATTTCAGCAGAAGAGATATCTCATTAAAAGTGCCTTCTGGAGCCGCGACATAAAAGGAGGCATATGTCCACGCATTGCGTTCTGCATCCTTTGCAATCACGCGTACCGCTTGGATCAAACCGTCTGGATCGCAGGGCGACGCAAAAGCTTCGTTGCGGGGCTCGCTCCACGCATCTTCCAACCTCTCGCGAAGCCATCCTACCGATTCCTCATACCGCTCGTGATCGCGCGGAAATAGCACAGTTCTCGAAGTGAAATCAGAATAGGGATTGCCGGGCGTCAATCGCAAAAACGCCTCATTTAAATAGTCATGCCAAGGGCGGCGATCACAATTGGAAGGTGCCACTAACGGTTCTCGGAAAAAAGCCTCCCGCTTGCGCTGCGCCTCTTCACGCAAATGATTGACATTCGCCGCAGATACGAGCGCTCGTTCCCAAAGTGCGCCAGTTTTGGCGTCTACAGAGCCATCCTCCAGCGCGATTTGCAAAGATACGATCTCACCCTTGCGCGGATGCACATCGGGCTGGGGAACGAGGATATCCAATTCCAATGTCACACCATCAGCTAAGATTCGTGTGCCATCATTCCAGCTTGTTGAACTAACTGATCTCGGCAAAGCTGCGATGTGCACTTCATCCAAGACATCACTCAGCGCCATTGAGCGGATCATCACACCTTCCGCGCCATAAATGACGATTACGTTTTCGCCCCGTCCAATCGAGTGCCAATTGTCGAAGGTCACAACATAAGCGCCATCATCAGCCATGATTGCGCTTACCGGCGCAACCGCATTTGCAAGGGGTTTTGCCCAAACGGGCCTCCACTCACCATTAGGCAGACGCTTTTCTAGCAAACCGAGAGGTGCAGGGCGCTCCACTTCACGGCCCTCCTCGAGAGCCTCGATTTCATCGCGAAAATAATCAAGCGAGCTGCCAATCGGCGCAGGCTCAACTGTGAAACGAAATTGACCGTTCTGCGATGTGTAGGTTTTAGTTGAAGGAGGTGCCCAGCTATCAGCTAATGCGGGTTCTAGGCCGAAACCTGCAACAAACCCTAATATACCGATCATGATCAACAATAACTGACGCATGCCCCACACTCTCTAAAGTCGATGTCCGTCTTAAAAGTCAGCGCGCGTCAAACATTTCAATCCCTGCAGCCAGCGTGTTGCTGTCCATCACGATCCGGTCCCCTGTCCAATCCGCGACAAAGGATGTCTTGCGCTGCAAGCCGGGGACAAAGCGGGCATTGTTGTTCACAATAGCCAGCCCGTCGGATGAATTTTGCGTGCCTTTTGCGCCCAGCGCAATCAGCGCCGAATAATTCTCTTTATCGCGGCCCTGGATGAACCAATTGTTCGCAATCGTGCCCACACTGCCATTGGGCAGGTCGATCATGTAATTGGTCGAGCGGCCCTGCGCATCGTCAAAGCTATTGTTTTCAATGGCATTGCTCGGCGCGCGCGATTTGACGTAGTGGCCGCCCGTGCCGCGCTCAAACCGGCTTTGCGTGATGGTGAGCGATCCATATTTGCCGACATAGACCGAATGCGCGCACCCGGCGGAATTTTCGCAAGTGCCAAGCCGGCTGAAAGTGGAGCGGGTGATGTAAATGCGCCCCTCAGGGTCGTTAGCTGTCAAAATGCCCTGCTGGCTATCAAGGAACCGGGTGAAGGCGATGTTGAGATTGTTCTTCTCAAGCCTGATCCCTGCACCATTGCCATCGCGCACGCTGATCCCGGTAAAGGTCAGCCCGCGTATCTCTGCCCCTTCGCCGCGCAGCACCAGCGCCGCTTTGCCCTCGCAGGCTGTGCCGGAAAAGATCGCGGTGCCGTATTCCTGCGCGGCAAAGGTGATAACGCCTGCTTTTTGCACCGCGCATTGGCGATAGGTGCCCGGCGCAATCGCGATTGTGGCGGTGCGATTTCCCACCGCATCGACGGCGGCTTGCAAAGTGGAAAAGCTTTGCCCGGTTTCGGTGATGGTAAAGCTGCCCGCAGCGCCCTGCGCAAAACCTGCAGAAGCGAGAGCGATGGCAGCGGCAGCGGTGCCACTTGCGGCGAAGAATGTGCGACGTTTCATGACACACGGTTTAGCACACAAATCAGCCCATGTGTGTTAACGGTTAACTCGGCCCAGCGCGGGACAGGCCCGCTTTACTGCGAATTGCGCTTGGCGAGGGGGCACGAGCCGGGCTATTGTGCCTGCAGAAATGTGATTTGGGATCGCAAGGAGGAACCACCTGATGAAAAAATCCACCACTCTTATAGCAGCCCTTGGCGCCAGCATCGCGCTTGCAGCGTGCAGCGGCAGCGACAATGCCTCTGACGATGCAGCGGCTGAAACGGTCGAAGCGCCTGCCGAAGAGGCGCTCGAAGATGTCACCGAAGTGCCCGTTGAAGATGCCAGCGCGGCGGCGGCAACACCCTCTGAAGAGATCGAAGGCCCGCCTGCCGTCACCGAAGAAGTGGCGACCGAGGCGGCTGAACAAGGCGCATCTGTGGCCGCTGATGCGCAAAGCGCGCTGGATGCAATCGAAGCGGCAGAAGCCGCAGAGGCAGCCGAAGCCGCTGAAGCCGCGAGCGATATCGATGCGCTGATCGATACGGCGGACGACCTTGGCGACTAAACAGGTGATCGCATCGAAAAGCGCGGCAGGAAGGCATGCGGCAAAGCATGCCCTACCTGCGGTGCTGCTCGCCGCAGCGCTTGCTGCCTGTTCAGCAGATAACGACGCGCCTGCTGGCGGGGTGAGCGAGGGCGAGGCGGCGGCGCTTGATGATGCCGCCGCTATGCTTGACGAAACGCCTGCGCCCATCGATGCGATTGCGCCGCCCGGCGCGGATGAAGCGGGCGAAACTGAGGCAGAGTAACAACAGAAAAACAGATCACAATAAACAGGCGACCCCGGCCTGCCTCATGGCCCATAAAGTGGTCCACCCCCGCGGCCTCGCCGCGCCATTATGCCCCCGCGGTCCCGCCGCGCCATTATGAAAGCCTTCCTGTATGAATGTCGCGCCCGCGCACTCGAACCAGTTCAACACCGGCATGGACCCTGAAAGCTTTGAGCAATTTGCCGAGCAGCTGGAGCGTTATGTCAAAGAACGGCTGATCCCGGCTGAGCCTGATGTGATCGCCAAGGATGAAGTGCCCGCCGACATTGTGCAGGAAATGCGCGATATGGGATTGTTTGGCATTTCCGTGCCCGAAGATCACGGCGGCGCCGGGCTTAACACCAGCCAATATGCGCGCGTCGTAAACATCATGAGCTATGCCGCGCCCGCGTTTCGCTCGATCTTCTCGATCAATATCGGCATGTTTGCGAGCGCGCTTAAGAACGGGGCAACACCCGAACAACAAGCGCATTGGTATCCCAGACTTGTCGAAGGCGAGATTGCCTGTTTTGGCCTGACAGAGCCGGGTTCAGGCAGCGATTCGGCCGGGCTTGCCACAACCGCAGTGCCCGATCCGGATGGCAATGGCTGGATTTTGAACGGCACCAAACGTTACATCACTAATGCGCCGCATGCGAAAGTAGCGCTGATAATGGCGCGCACCGAAAAAGAAAACCTGCCCAAAAACGCCCATGTCAGCGCGTTTCTGGTTCCGATGGACACGCCGGGTGTTTCCACCGGATCACCGGACAAGAAAATGGGCCAGCAAGGCGCGCATATCTCGGACATTATGCTCGATGATGTGAAAGTGCCGGGCGAAGCTTTGCTGGGCGGGGAAACCGGCAAAGGCTTTCGTTTTGCCATGCAGAGCCTTGATAATGGACGTATTTCGGTTGGCGCTTCGGCCACCGCCTATGCGCGCCGCGCGCTCGATTCCGCGCTGCGATACGCCAATGAACGCCAAGCCTTTGGCGAACCGATTGCACGCTTTCAGCTGATCCAGGCCATGCTGGCCGACAGCGAAACCGAGATCTACGCCGCAGAATGCATGATGCGCGACGTAACAGCGCGCGCCGACCGGGGCGAAAATGTGATCGGCAAAGCGGCCGCGTTCAAAGTCTTTGCCTCCGAAATGTGCGGGCGCGTTGTGGACCGGGTCGTGCAGATCTATGGCGGCGCGGGATACCTCGCGGAATACGATGCCGAACGCTTTTACCGTGATGCGCGCATTTACCGCATTTACGAAGGCACAACCCAAATCCTCCAGCTCCAGATTGCCAAGCATATGCTGAGGGAGTGGGAGAGTTTGAATGGGTAGGTTTTTTGTTTCCGCACGCCATCCGGCGTGCGATGTCCTCGCTCACGCGACCTAAAGGTCGCATCGCTCAGTTTATCCTGAGCGGCTGGCTTGCCAGCAAGCCGAAGGGGCGGGCGGTCGCCCTTGCGGCTCGTTCCACGAGCCGATGTCAATCAATCTCCCCTCCCGCTTGCGGGAGGGGCCGGGGTGGGTCCACAACACTATGTATAAACTTCTATCCGACCTCTCGATCATCGAGGTTTCCAGCTTCGTCGCTTCCCCCACGGCAGGCCTTTACTGCGCGCAGATGGGCGCAGAAGTTATCCGCGTCGATCACAAGGCGGGCGGGCTCGATTATGATCGGTATATGCTGACCAAAGAGGGGCGCTCGCTTTCTTGGGAAAACCTCAACCGCGCCAAGAAATCGGTCGCGCTTGATCTGCGATCTGGCGAAGGGCGCGAATTGTGTGTGGAACTGGCGGCAAAGACCGGTCAGTGCATCACCAATCTGCCTGAAAAGAGCTTTATGAGCCACGCCGCGATGAAGGCCGCCCAATCTGAGGGCGCGACCGATATGACTTCGGTGCGCATTCTGGGCTGGCACGATGGCAGGCAGGCGATGGATTTCACTGTCAACGCGGCCAGCGGATATCCGCTGATGACCGGGCCGGATGATTGGGACATGGATACAGCACCTCCCGTCAACCAAGTGCTTCCCGCATGGGATTTCATCACGGGCGCCTATTGCGCTTTTGCGCTGATGGCGGCGCTTCGCCACCGCGATGCGACAGGCGAAGGCAGCGAAGTGCGCGTGCCCCTTGGCGATGTGGCCATCGGCACAGCGGCCAATGCGGGCATGTATGCCGAAATGCTCTACCGCGGGTCAGACAGAGAGCGGCTCGGCAATGCGATCTGGGGCGCGTTTGGGCGCGATTTCCGCTCAAAAGATGGCGTGCGCTTTATGGTTGCAGCATTGACGGGCAAGCAATGGGCAGGCCTTGTCGAAGCGTTCGGTGTTGCAACCCCCATTGGCCAACTGGAAGCCGAAACGGGCGTGCAGTTTGCCGATGGCGATGATCCGCGCTTCAAACACCGTGAGGCTTTGTTCGCCATCTTCCAGCGGGTCGCGGGCAGCCATGATTACAAAGCGCTGGAGGCGCGCATGAAAGCGTCCGCTTGCACTTTTGAAAAATACCGCACCGCGCATGAGGCGGCGAATGATCCGGCGCTTATTGGGGACAATCCCATGTTCAGCCAAACCACAAACAACCCGTCAGGCTTTGAATATCCCGCGCCGCGTTCATTTGCGAACCTGCCCGCGCACTCTGCCGGCGATCCCGCGCCCGCGCCTTACCTTGGCCAGCATTCCGAAGAGGTTCTGGCGACAAGGCTGGGGCTTTCATCAGGCGCCATCGGCAAACTGGTGGATGCAGGCACCGTCGCGCTTTCAGATAAGGACAGATAAATGACCAGACGCGCAGCCATCGTATCGCCATTGCGCACACCCGTGGGCAAATTCCTGGGCGGATTGTCCAGCCTGAACGCAGGCAAACTGGGCGCGATCATCCTGAAAGCGCTGGTTGAGCGCAGCGGGATTGATCCGATGCGCGTCGATGATGTCGTCTTCTCCCAAGGATACGGCAATGCGGAGGCTCCCGCGATCGGGCATTGGTCGTGGCTGGCGGCTGGCCTGCCTTTGGAAGTGCCGGGTTATCAGCTCGATCGCCGCTGCGGATCGGGCCTCCAAGCGGTCGCCAATGCGGCGATGATGGTGGAAACCGGCATGGCCGATGTCGTGGTGGCTGGCGGGTGCGAGAGCATGTCGAATGTTGAACACTACACCCTGCAAGGGCGCGGCGGGGCGCGAATGGGCGATATCACTCTGCATGACCGGCTGTCGCGCGGGCGATTGATGAGCCAGCCGATTGAACGTTTTGGCGTGATCACGGGCATGATCGAAACGGCAGAAAACCTCGCCAAGGATTACGAGATTACCCGCGAAGAAGCGGATACGTTTGCAGTGCGATCTCACCAGAACGCAGCCGCTGCCTGGGCGGATGGCAAATTTGAAGCGCAGCTTGTCAAAGTGGACGTGCCTCAGCGGCGGGGCGACCCTGTTACCTTCGATCACGATGAAGGCTACCGCGCCGATGCCTCGATGGAAACGCTCGGCAAATTGCGCCCCATCGATGGCAAGCGCGACGCGCAGGCCATCGTGACCGCCGGCAATGCCAGCCAGCAAAACGATGCGGCGGCGGCCTGTCTGGTGGTGGCGGAAGACAAGCTGGAAGAGCTCGGCCTTGAACCCATGCTCTATTTCGGCGGCTGGGCAGCGGCAGGGTGCGATCCCTCGCGCATGGGCATTGGCCCGGTGCCAGCAACCGAGCGCCTGTTTGAACGGCGCGGTTACAGCTGGGATGATATCGGCATGATCGAAGTCAACGAAGCGTTCGCCCCGCAAGTTCTGGCTGTGCTGAAAGGCTGGGGCTGGAGCGCGGATGACAGCCGCCGCGACATCCTCAATGTGAACGGTTCGGGCATATCATTGGGCCATCCCATCGGCGCGACCGGTGGGCGGATACTTGCCGATATGGCGCATGAAATGCACCGGAGCGGCGTCCAATACGGGCTTGAGACAATGTGCATTGGCGGGGGCCAGGGCATTGCGGCGGTGTTTGAACGAGCCAAGTGAGGACCAGGACGTGAGTTTGGATGCGTGGATCGGGCGCGGGGAACGGCGCAGCGACCGGCTCGATGAGGGGCTGGCGGCGCGGTGGCTCGCCACTTTTGATTTGCCCCCGTCCAATCCGCTGCCCCAAGGCATCCATTTCGCGCTGTGCGCGCCCGATGCACTCACAAGCGCGCTGGGCGAAGATGGCCACCCTGCGCGCGGTGACAGCGCCGACAGCTTTCTGCCTCCTTTCGAAATGCCGCGCCGCATGTGGGCCTCATCCAAGGTCACTTTTCGCGCGCCTCTCACCAGCGGCGCGGTGATTGAACGCACCAGCCGCATTGCCTCCATCGCGGAAAAAGAGGGCGGATCGGGCAAGCTCGCTTTCGTCAATGTCGATCATGAAACCCGCGCCAATGGGACGCTTTCAGTGCTGGAGACGCAGACGCTCGTCTACCGCGATGCGGCCGCGCCTGATGCGCCGCTCAGCCCGCCCGCGCTGGGCGATGAGACATTTGACCCGGTACGGTGGGACGCGCACCGCGCGCTCACCCCTGATCCGCGCCTGCTGTTTCGCTATTCCGCGCTCACATTCAACACGCACCGCATCCATTACGATGCGCCTTATGCGCAGGATGTGGAGCGGTATCGCGGGCTGGTGGTCCACGGCCCGCTTACCGCATCTTTGCTGCTGCAATTGGCCGCGAGCAAGCTGGGGGACAACGCCCTTCGCACATTCGAATTTCGCGGGGTGTCGCCCGCCATCGCTGATGAGCCGCTGCATCTGGTGATGCGCCGTTCGGATGAGGGGTATGATCTGGCCGCCTTTGCCGATGATGGGCGGCAAGTGACGAAGGCGAGCGCTCAAGTGTGATGCCGCTCGCCCTGAGCCTGTCGAAGGGCCGCATAATCTCCCACCCCCAGCCCCTCCCGCAGGCGGGAGGGGAGCGAGACTTAGCAAGCCGAAGGCGCGCTTACCCGCAGCGGGGTGGGCACCATGCTCGCATATCAGCCCACCGGAAAATCCTTGATCGGCTTCAACACGCCATAACTTTCCTCAAGCAGCTTGCCCTCAAACTTGGGAAATTCAATTTCCGGCGGCTCCACATGCGTATCGGGCAAGCGGTCCAGCAGGTCGCGGATCAGGGTTAGCCGCCCGCGTTTCTGATCGTTGAAATCCACCAAAGTCCAAGGCGCATGATCGTAATGCGTGGCTTTCAGCATCGCCTCGCGCGCGTTTGTATAGGCATCATATTGCTCGCGCGCAGCCAGATCTATGGGAGACAGTTTCCAGCGTTTGAGCGGATCATCCAAACGCTCTGCCAGGCGTTCTTCCTGCTGCGCCTGATCGGTGGTCAGCCAGTATTTGAACAGGTGAATGCCATCATCGGCGAGCAGCTTTTCAAACACCGGCACCTGCTGAAGGAACAGCGAAACCTGATCTTCATCGGCAAAGCCCATCACCGCCTCAACACCGGCGCGGTTGTACCAGCTGCGATCAAACAGCACGATCTCACCCGCACTGGGCAGATGCTGGATATAGCGCTGGAAATACCACTGCGTCTGCTCCGCCTCGGTCGGTTTGCCCAAAGCGACCGTGCGGCATTGGCGCGGGTTCAATTTGTCGCGCACAGCCCGGATCGCGCCGCCTTTGCCCGCCGTATCGCGCCCTTCGAACAAGACCACAATCCGCGCGCCCGTTGTCCGCGCCCAGCGCGCCATCCCGACGAGCTCTGCCGTCATCGGCTCCAGCAATTTGCGGTATTCCTTGCCTTTCAAACCCACGTCTGCGCCCCTTTTCGCTTGTCTCAGGCGGGTTGTAGTATCACATGATACCGTATGGCTACCCTTCCCCAGACCGAAACCGATTTTAGCACACTTCCCGAAATGCCGGGCGATGTGTTCACTGCGCCGCTGGCGAAACCCGCTCATATCGGAGACGATTGGCTGGAGCCTGCGCAAACGGTGTATTCCTCGGAAGAGAACGCGATCTGGGATGATCTGTTTGCGCGCCAGATGGATGTGCTGCCGGGCCGCGCGGCGAGCGCGTTTTTGAAAGGGCTCGACCGGCTTGATCTCGCGCGCGGCGGCGTGCCTGATTTTGCCGCAATGTCCGAAGAACTGGGCAGCCTAACAGGGTGGAGCGTGGTGCCCGTCCCTATGCTGATCCCCGATCACGTGTTTTTCTGGCACCTTGCCAACCGGCGTTTTCCCGCAGGCAATTTCATCCGCACGCGCGAAACATTTGACTACATCCAGGAACCCGACGTGTTCCACGATGTGTTCGGCCATGTGCCGATGCTAACCGATCCGGTGTTCGCCGATTACATGGCCGAATATGGCCGCGCCGGGTGGAAAGCGATGCGGTATAACAGGCTGAAATCGCTGGGCGCATTGTATTGGTACACGGTTGAATTTGGCCTCATCGAAGAAGCAGACGGGGTCAAAGCCTATGGCGCAGGCATCCTGTCCGGCCCGGCAGAGGCTGTGTTCGCCACCGAAGCGAAAAGCCCCAATCGCATCATGCTGAACGTGGACCGGGTAATGCGCACTGATTATGTCATCAGCGATCTGCAACCGACCTATTTCGTGATCGAAAGCTTTGATGACTTGTACCGGCAGACAGTGGAGCGTGATTTTGACCGGCTGTACCGAAATTTAAGCGCAGGATTTACCTATGCCAATTCAGCCGTGATCGACGTTGATAATGTGGTGCATCGCGGCACACAGGAATATCACCTGCGCGGCGGGCGCGGCAGCGGAGCGGTTCCGGTTTAGTCCGCGCCTACCAGCCTGATTTGCGGCGGATCAACAGGTGGTATGCCGCCAGCACCAATGCCGAAGCCCCCACGGCAATGCCAAGTGCGCGCAAGGACACGCCGCCCAGCATGGTGAAATCATTGACGATCAAACCGGATATCAAAGACGCCGCCAGCGCAAGCCCCATTTGGCCCATGATCTGACCTGCCGCCTCGGTCCGGGCAAGGATCGAAGAGAGCCAGCCAAATACAAGTCCAATTAGAATGAGCACCATAAGCGCCATCGGATGCGCGTCGCCTTTTTAAAAATGAGAGTTACTCTCACTACAAGCGACACGCGCACTTGGTTCCGCAGCTTTTGGGGCGCGGGCGGATTAAAACAGGTATAACAGCGCAATACCCATGGCCACCCGGTACACTACGAATACCATCATTGAGGCGCGCTTAAGAAAGTTCATCAGGAACGCCATCGTCAGGAACGCCGCGATAAAGGTGAACACGCCGGCAATCAGCGCATCCATCGCAAGCTGCGTTCCCGCCTCGAAAATCTCCGGCACAATCAGCACGCCTGCGCCTGCCACGGCGGGAATGGAAAGCAGGAAGGAAAACCGCGCTGCTTCCACCCTTTTATACCCCAAAGCGCGCGCCGCCGTCATCGTCACACCAGATCGGCTGGTGCCCGGAATAATGGCGAGCGCCTGCGCAAGGCCCACGATCAAACCGTCGCGCCAGGTCATATCCTCAAACACCTTAACCTCGCGCCCGAGATAATCGGCCAGCCCCAAAAGCAGCCCGTAAACGATCAGGTTGAAAGCGATGAGATCGGTAAAGCGAATGGAGCTCATCAGATCGCCATCGATAATCTCCACGCCGAACACGCCGGCCGCGATACCGTTGAACAGCCCCATCTTGATCGACAGGCCAAAAGCAACCGCGGGGATAGTGCCCAGCACAATCCACCAGAACAGACGGCGTTCGAACGGGGCATTGGGCGCTTTGGCTCCCACCCCGATACTGGCAAAGCCGCCGCGCGCCAGAACCAGCACATCTTTGAAGAAATAGACGATGATCGCGAGCAAAGATCCGACATGCACCGCGACATCAATCAGCGGACCCTGATCGGGAAAATCGGTGAAAGTCGGGATCAGGATCAGATGCCCTGACGATGATATCGGCAGAAACTCGGTGATCCCCTGCACCACGGCGATGATGAGCAATTGAAGCAATGTCATGGTGCGCACGCAATGGCAGGGGCGCGGGTCAAGTCAATACGTCTATACCAAATGGCCGTTAAACCGGCTCGCTTTCTCCAAATTGCAGCTTTGCCAGCCGCGCATACAATCCGCCTGCCGCCGTCAGCTCAGCATGGGTGCCCTGTTCGGCGATGCGGCCCTTATCAAGCACGATGATCCGGTCCGCTGCCCGCACTGTCGCCAGCCGGTGCGCAATCACCAAAGTCGTGCGCTGCGCCATCAGCGCATCGAGCGCCTGCTGCACCAATTGCTCGCTTTCGGCATCCAGCGCGCTGGTCGCCTCATCCAGCAACAGGATCGGCGCATCGCGCAGCAAAGCGCGCGCAATTGCCACGCGCTGGCGCTGGCCGCCCGACAATTGCGTGCCCCCTTCGCCAAGATATGTGTCCAGCCCCTCCGGCAGATCGCGCAGGAACGTCTCCGCATTGGCTGCGCGCGCTGCATCCCAGATCGCATCCTCGCCCGCATCCCAGCGGCCATAGCGCAGATTGTCGCGGGCATTGGCGCTGAACAGCACGCCTTCCTGCGGGACAAAAGCGATCCGCGCGCGGATATCGGCGGGGTCAGCCTGCTTCAATGGTACTCCATCCAGCCGGATCGTGCCGCCCTGCGGATCGTAAAACCGTTCAACCAGCTGGAACAAAGTGGATTTGCCCGCCCCTGATGGCCCGACAATCGCAATCGTTTCGCCCGGTTCAATCTCAAGGCTGAAATCGGACAATGCGGGCGTTTCGGGCCGCGCAGGGTAGCGGAAAGTCACATTGCGGAACGACAGACTGCCGCGCGGGGGATCGGGCAGTTTTTCGGGACGCTGCGGCGCGGCAATATCGGGCTTCGCTTCCAGCAATTCGGCAAGGCGGCTGGCCGCGCCTGCCCCGCGCAACAAATCGCCATACACTTCGGTCAAAGCGCCGAACGCGCCTGCGACAATTCCGCCTGTCAGCACGAATGCGGTGATCGTTCCGCCGGATATCACCCCTTCGGATACAGCGGTCGCCCCGCGCCACATCACCAGAGTGATCCCGCCGAAAATCAGCACAATCACAATCGATGTCATCGCGGCGCGCAGCATGATGCGCTGGCGAGCGGTTTCAAATGTGCGTTCAACCACGCCTGCAAACCGTTCGCCTTCGCGGGTCTCTTGGCCAAAGCTCTGGACGACTTTCATCGCGCTGAGCACTTCAGTCACATAGGCCCCGACATCGGCGACCCTGTCCTGGCTGGAGCGTGATATAGCTCTGATCTTGCGGCCAAAAAAGACGATGGGCGCAAGCACCAGCGGAATACCGACCAGCAGCCCCAAAGTCAGCGTCGGCGCAAGATATAACAGCAGCGCAGTGCCGCCTATCGCGGTCAGCATATTGCGCAAAGCCACCGAAACCGTCGTCCCCACCACCGTTTCGATAATGGCGGTGTCCGATGTCATCCGGCTGGAGATTTCCTTGGGGCTGTTATCCTCATAAAAGCTGGGCGACTGTCGCAGCAGGTTGCGCTGCACCTTGGCGCGGATATCGGCGACCACGCGTTCACCGATCCAGCTGACGAAATAGAACCGCAAAGCGGTGCCAACGCCCAAAATCACGACAATCATCAGCAGATATTGGAACGCAGTGGCAATCTCTTCTGGCCCCGCACCCCCGCCAAAGGCATCATCCACGATCACCTTGAAGCGCCAGGGTATGGCCAAAGTCGCGCCTGCGGTGACTATCAAGGCAAGCAGCGCCCAGCCGATTTGCGCCGGATATTTGCCCGCCTCGCGGTACACCATTGTCAGCGGGGCGAGCGAGCGGGGTTTTTTCTCCGGCGGGTTCTTCTCAGCCGCGTCCCCATCGCCAGCGACACCGACAACCGTATCGCCAGTGCCAGCGGCCTTAACGTCAGATATGTCTTGGGGTTCGCTAGCCATTTCAGCGCTCACTTAAGGACAGTGCGGCCAAATTTCACGTGCAAAAAGCGCCTCGTCCCCGTTCCATTTAAGGACCAGAAACAAATTGTGCATTGCACAATGGCAATAAAGCGCCCATTTCACGAGGTAACCAATTTAAGGTTTCGCGCATAATCCGCACGCGAACCGCACGGTCAGGCCGCCTTTTGGTGCGGCGCACAAAGGGGCACGCAATGCTTTACCACGCCTATGAACTTCAACGCAGCTGGATGAACAGCGCCAGCTCTTTGGCTGCGATTGGATCATCCATGCTGTCCAACCCGGCCAATCCGATGGGATATATGGGCCTCAGCTCGATGGCGGCCAATGCGCTTGATGTGTTTGCCCATGCCACCGCGCCTTATGCAAAGCCCGCCTTTGGCATCACCGAAATCGAACAGGACGGCGCGCCGGTATCGGTGATTGAAAGCACTGTGCTCAACCGCCCCTTTGGCGATCTGAAACGCTTCCGCCTCGAAGGGGTGGATGTAGTGGACGGCGAAGCCACCAGCGCGCGTCCCAAATTGCTGATCGTTGCGCCGATGTCGGGCCACTACGCCACTCTGCTGCGCGGCACGGTGGAGCGGATGCTGAAATCGTGCGAGGTCTATATCACTGATTGGGCCGATGCGCGCACGGTTCCCCTGCATGAAGGGCATTTTGATCTGGATGATTATATTGATTATCTGATTGAATTTCTGGAATATATCGCCGCGCAATCGGGCAAAGGCCGGGCCAAGGCAAGCCGGCCGCACATGATGGCAGTGTGCCAGCCATCGGTGCCCGCTTTTGCAGCGACCGCTCTGCTAAATCAGCGAAAATCACCCGCCAGCCCGGATACACTCACCATGATGGGCGGGCCGATTGATACCCGCGAAAGCCCCACGACTGTCAACGATCACGCGATGAACCGTCCGATTGAATGGTTCCGCCAGACAGTGATCGCGACCGTGCCGATGAATTATCGCGGTGCGGGCCGCCGGGTCTATCCCGGTTTCATGCAGCTTTCTGCGTTTATGAGCATGAACCTGCAAAGCCACATGATGAGCCATTACGAGATGTTCAAACATCTGACCGCTGGCGATGCGCAAAGCGCGCAGGCGACCAAGGATTTTTACGACGAATACCGCGCGGTGTGCGATATGACGGCGGAGTTTTATCTCCAAACGGTCGAGGAAGTGTTCCAGAAACACTCAATCCCGAACGGCACATTCGAACATCGCGGCGAAATCGTCGATCTGGGCGGGATCACGCACACCGCCTTGCTGGCGGTCGAAGGCGAGCGGGACGATATCTCCGGCATTGGCCAGACCAAGGCTGCGCTGAAACTCACGCCCAATCTCGCTGAGAGCAAAAAGCGCTATTACATGGCCGAGGGGGCCGGGCATTACGGCATTTTCAACGGCAGCCGCTGGCGCGACAAGGTTGCGCCCGTGGTCGAGGAATTTATCGAAGCCAATAGCTGATCGGGTGCGCGGGATAGTTGCGGCGCATTAAGCCTGCATCTGCTAGGTGCATGCCATGTCGATTATCCTCGCTCTAAGCCTTGCTGGCGCTGCCAGTTCGCCCGATGCCGCTGCCCCCGCTGCCTATCTGGTTGCCGAAATCCCTCAGCCAGCCGAATTTCGCGACTGGATCATTGCGTGCAACAATGTGCGCCATTGCGAAGCCTCTGCTGGCAAGGAAAACGGCGCAGCCCTCGATTGGACCTTATCCGTGGTGCGCGGCGCTGACGGGGATGCCGCACCCATTGTCAGCGCGGCCCCCGCTTTCGAAGTCTACAGCCAGCCCGCTCGTATCCGTGTGGATGGCAGGATGACCCGCTTTACGCTCAATGATGCAGGCTATGTCGAGGGTGATCAGGCCGTATTTCTCAAAGCCATCGCCCGCGCTCTTTCTGCTGAGGTTGTGGCAGCTGACGGCGAAGTGGTCGGCAGGTTGCCCGTCATGGGCGCCACTGCCGCTTTGCGCTGGATGGATGATCAGCAGCAACGCGCAGGGACAGTAACCGCCATTCTTGCAACCGGGCGAAAACCGGCAGATGCGGTGCCACCGCGCCCGCCTTTGCCCGTGATTGACCAGCCAGCCCCCTCCGCCGCGCCCCCACGCACGCTCGATGACGCCGGCATTGCTGCGGCAAAAGAGCTTGCGGAATGTTCCAATGCTCCGGGCGAGACCGAATTTTTCCGGCTGGATGCAGGGCATAGTCTGGGGCTTATCCCGTGCAATCTGGGCGCGTATCAGGGATATTCGATGGCGGTCCTGATTGATGAGGCAGGCGATTGGTCTTTTGCCCCGCTCGAACAGGGACGCGCCTGGCGCGAGGATTTTCGCCCCATTGAAGCGTGGATGGTTTCGGGTGTGACCATGGCAGATTTCGCCAGCGAGACGCGCATGCTGTCAGGATTTGCAAAATACCGCGGCCTTGCCGATTGCGGAGACAGCGCGTCATGGGCGTGGGATGGGGCAATGTTTCGCCTCGCCCGGTACAATGAAATGCGCGAATGCCGCGGCACTCCTCCGGGTGATTGGCCCTCGCTTTGGATAACGCAGAACGCGGCCGCGCCCGGCTCGCAATAATCGCTACATTTTCGCGCGCAGCCCGGCGAATACGTTGCGCCCCGGCTCGGTAAAACCGGCAGCGCGGGTGAAATCGGCATTGGCCGCATTGCGCAGCGATCCAAACAGCTCAAGGCCGTCTGAGACAGACCAGCTTGCATCCAGACCCAGCGTCTCAAATCCCGGATTGCGGACAAGTCCTGTTGGCACAGAGCTGTCATTGAACGCGCTCACAAATTGCGCGTGCCCCGTGATCGCCAGCCGCGCCGAGGCCTGCCAACGCACCGCCAAACGCCCGGTCCATTCGGGCCGAAACCGCAGCAGCGCCCCATCAGCAGACCGCGATGTCTGATACGTCAGAGCCGCGCGCGCGGTGATATCGCCTTGCCGCGCGGTGCCGGAAAATTCCGCCCCTTCCACTTCCACCCGGTTGCGATTGACATTGGTGAAGAGCGCAGGGTCAAAATCGATCAAATCGCGAAAAGTGGAGCGGAAATAGGTGGCCGACACAGCCAGCGGATCATCCGGCTCGCCATAAGAAATGCCTGCATCAAAAGTTTCGCTGCGCTCGTCTTCAAGATCAGGATTGGCAATCAGCGGAAATCCCAGCGCGAACAGGCTGGGCCGTTTGAACCCGCGCGCATAATTGGCAAGCAGAAACGCGCCAGACCTGCCCAAAGCGATGGCGGTGCCAAGGCGCGGGGTCCAGCGCGCATCGCTGCCTTCGGGCCAGTCCGCGCGCAATCCGGCGGACAGCTCAAACCCGCGCAAGGCTTCCGCTTTGGCGGTCACGAACAGGCCGGGCATATCGCGCTCAATGGTGAAAGCCGTCGGGATCAGCACTCCGAAATCGAGCGTCCCTTCGCTGACCCCATCCTCGCGCGAATACGACGCTCCGCCTTCGATGATCAGCCAATTGCCCGACGCGTATTCGATGCTCGCTACCGCTTCATAGCGTTTAAGGCGGCTATCGGTCACAATCGGCGGCACCGGATCAAGCGCGCCGATCACGGCGGATGTGCCGATACCAGGGGAGGCGGAGGCAAGCTTGCTTTGCGAAAAGCCCAGCCGCATATTCGCGGTGACACCTTGCCCCAAACGCGCCGCCATTGCCGCGCCCAGCGCCACCTGTTCGCGCTCGCGCGGCTCCAGCTCGCGGATCACCGCAAGCTCAGGCCCGCCGCTGTCTTCGGGAAAACCGGCGGAATTGCCGGCGGCATAAAGCGCAAACAGATCAAGGCTCGCATCCGCGCCCAGATCGGGGCTGGCCGCGGCCATCACGCTCGTGCGTTCTAGCGTGCTGCCGGGGTTCAAATTTGCGCTGTCGGAATAATCCGCCGCAATGCTCAGCGTGCCAGCATCGCCGCTTAATCCCGCAGCGCCGCCCAGCCGGTAACGGCCTCCGCTGCCAAGCCCTGCATAGGCGGACACTCCATCCGCGCGCGCGCCCAGTTCCAGCGCGATTACTCCCGACAAAGCATCCGCGCCATAAGCGGTGGATTGCGGGCCGGAGATCACCGCGAGGCTGCGCACCAATTCAGGCGGCACAAGCGTGAAATCAAACCCGCCTCCGCTCGAATTGAGCGGATCATCCACGCGCACGCCATTAATCGTGACAAGCGCGAAATTCGGCTCTCCCCCCTGATCGCAACATAGGAACCCGCCCCCGGCCCGCCATTTTCAAACGCCACCACGCCGGGCAGCAGCGACAAATCTTCGGTAACCGATAGGGCGCCCGCCAGCGCCAGCCGGTCAGGCCCAAGCGTTTTGACAGAGGCCGGATTGTCGCGCGCCGGATCATCAAGGCTGGCTTCAACCACGATTGCGCCATCTCGCGTTGGGGCCTGCTCCGAGGACCGCTCCTGTGCCTGTGCCGGGAAGGGTGCGGCAACAAAGGAGGCGGCCATAGCGGCGCGGACAAGCGGCTTTGGTAGATTTAACATTTGAACGGGTGATATTCGCTTTTGGCAGGGGCGCAGGAATGGTTTAATTGCTTAATCAGATTAGACGGTTAATGCCGCAAAAATTTTACGATCCGGGCCGATTTATGCATAGAATTCTGACAATAGCGATCAGCGTGGCCATCGCTGCCTTGGCATTGGCTGTGGGGCATTTCGCCGCCGATCTGGTCCACACAGTGATCCGCGTGGTGCTGCCATTGCCATCGGTGACCGTGTCGGGCGAGGATCTGATCACGACTGTCAAATACCTTGTGGGGGCAAGCATTGCGGTGTTCGCGCTGGTGTCTGTCTTCAATCCAGCGCCCCTTTTCGGCAGCGCGCGGCGCACAGCGGTGCAGATATTCGCCTGGGGCGCGGCGTGGGGCAGCGGATCGCTAGCGCTGTTCTTTATGAGCGCAAGCGTCTTTCCCCATCAATTGCTGGTCGGCGCGTTTGTCGTTGGGGTCGCCCTTTTCATCATCGGATATGGCGTGTTTGGGCGCGATCACACCGCGCCCATCTTTGGCCGCGCCTTTGGCGTTATCGGCGCGCTGTTTGGCCTTTTGGCAAAGCCGCTTTCCTGGCTTGCCATCCTCATCACGCTCGCCCCGCTGATTGCCGCGTTTATGTATGTGAAAAGCCAGGATTTCCGCGACGCGGTGGCAGAATTTCGCATCCAGCAAAATGTCTCGGTTGATGGTGACTGGATGACAGTGCCGGTCAACACGCAAACCCAATTGCTCCAGCCCATCATGATCCGGATGGAGCCGGGCAGCGATGCGTCCATGCTGGTGCTCGAACGCGCCGGGCGGCTTTACCGCATGGGCTATCCCGATAACGGGACCAAGGAATTGCTGATCGATTTCGCCGATCAAGTGGGCGAGGTGAACCTGGAAAACGGCGCGCTTGGCTTTGATTTTGACCCCCGCTTTGGCGATGGTGAGAACGATTTTGTCTATCTCTATTTCACCAGTTTTACGAGCGATGCGCAGACCAATTACCTCTCGCGCTTTGATCTGTCGGCAGGCAATGCAGATGCGATCCTTGCCACGCGGTATGATCTGATGGCCATTGGCCGCCCGCCGACGCAATATCACAATGCCGGCCATGTCGAATTTGGCGCAGATGGAATGCTCTATCTCGCGATTGGAGAGCTGGATATTGCAGACAGCCACCAGACGATAAACACCACTTTGGCAGGCGGCATCATGCGCATTGATGTGATGAACCAGGGCGGCGAAGTATCACGCCCCATCACCCGTCAGCCCGAAAACGGCGTGACGCAGGGCTATTCGGTCCCGCTCGACAACCCTTATGCCGGGCGAGACGATGTGCTGGGCGAGTTCTTCGCGCACGGCCTACGCAATCCGTTCCGCTTCGCCTTTGACCCGGCCAATGCCAATATCTGGGTGGGCGAAGTTGGCTCCACGGTGTGGGAAGAAGTCAATGTCATCGAGGCGGGCAAGAATTACCAATTCCCCTTTGTCGAAGGACGCGAGGCGACCACCGTTCCCAAACCCGATAAGGTCGAAGGGACCGAGCAAGGCCCCGTCTACACCTATCGCCACACAGCCTATGATCGCTCCGTCATCGGAGGCATCGTCTATCGCGGATCGCGCTGGCCGGGGCTCGATGGCAAATACATCTTTGGCGACAATTATTCGGGCACGTTCTGGGCGATCCCAGCGGTGAACGAAGTCACCGAAACGGTCGAGACTTTGGGACAGGCAACCAAATACGCCCAGCGCGGCTTTACCTCGCTGATCCAAACGCCCGATGATCGTATTTTGATAACGGTGATGGGTTCCTCCTCCTCGCCCAATGGCGCGATTGTCGAATTGGTGCGCAAAGATGCGGGCGCTCAGGCCAGCATTGGCGGCGGCGGAGCGGCTGCTGGCGTGGCCGAGGGCGCGCTTTCCTCAGCCGCCATCCGCGAAAGCTACATCACCAATTGCGCGCGCTGCCACGGAGTGGATGGATATGCCGACGGCCCCGATGCAGACATGCTGGAAGAAGCGGGCGCCCGGCCGAAAAGCTTCCACTCAGACGAATTCGCAAGCCGCAGCCGCGATCATGTGCGCACCGCCATCGTGGGCGGCGGAGAGGCCGTGGGCATGTCGGGCCTGATGCCCCCATGGGAAGGCGTGCTGACCGAAGACGAGATCGACGCGATCACGGATTACATCATCGCGATGCGCGAGGAGGAGAGCGGGGAGGAGAGCGGGGAGGCCGGCAGTAACTAGGTCTTGGGCGATCGAAAAAACACCCGCTTCACCACCCTACTCGCGGCCCACAAAAGCCCCAGCACCAGCACCAACAGCACCGCCGCAACACCAGCGGCGGCAGTGGGATATTCATACGCCACATAGAGCAGCCCCACGGACGCGACATCCTCTGCGCTGGAGGTCACCAGATTGCTCACAGGCTCAGGCGAGGTGTTTACCACCGCGCGCGCCGATGCCTTGCCGCCATGCGCCAGAAAGCTCGCCCCGCCGCCCAGCAGGAATGCAATAACCTGCGTTGCCGGATCAGACGGATCAACAATCGCCAAAGCCAGCAAAGCGCCGCCAACAGGACGGATAAAGGTGTGCACGCCGTCCCACACGCTATCGAGCCACATGACCTTGTCGGCAAAAAACTCCGCGCATGCCCCCACCAGCGCGATCCCCATCACCCACGGGTTTTCAAGCACGGCAAGGCTGGCCAGATGTTCGGGCACAGGCACCGCGTCCAATCGCATCGCCAGACCAGTGGCGAAAACGCACAGATAAAGCCGCCAGCCCGACAAAAGGCTGACGCTGCCTGCGATGCCGATGATTTCCATGATGCCCATGGTCTTCGATAATGCGATATCGCGCACGGTTTGGCCAGCCGGCGCTTACAAACATCGCAAGTATCTGATTTATAGTTAATTTTCCGGGCTCAAGGCATTGACCGCCCTCGATTGGTCGCGTCTCATGCACGCTTGCAACCGTTGGTCATAACACCGCGCACGGCTCATCCGATCCAATTGAACGATCACCAATGGCGCCCGTTGGTTTGGTAAGGTCACACGAAATGAAAGGAGAATGACCATGACAAAGACATTCACCACCGCCGCCGCCGCTGCGATTGCGCTTATTGCTGCACCAGCCGCCGCCGACGATGAGCCCAGCATTACTGTTCGTGCGGATGTGCTCGAAGAAGCACCCAATAACGACTCAAACAGCTTCTGGCTCGATTACAAAACCGATATCAGCGAGGCAGAGCGTGAGCTGAAAAGCGACCTTGAACGCGCGACCGATGAAGAAGACCGCCGCGAAGCCTATGCGGAATATTACAGCGAAATTCGCGATGCGAAAAGCGATTACCGCGAAGAAATGACTGAGCGCGGTTACCGCGTGGTCGATTTCCAAGAAGAGCCGGTATTGTAAGCATACCAGCGAAGGGCGGAGCACAACGCCGCTCTATCGCACATATGAAAAAAGGGCCGAACCTCTCAGACTGGTTCGGCCCTTTTTTTGTATCTTAAGCCCTAGGGCGAGAAGAGCGGCTTAGAAAACCTCGAACAATCCAGCAGCGCCCATGCCGCCCCCGACGCACATGGTGACGACGACATATTTCGCGCCCCGGCGTTTGCCTTCGATCAGAGCGTGGCCGGTGCAGCGTGCGCCTGTCATGCCGTAAGGGTGGCCGATGGAGATAGAGCCGCCATTGACGTTGAGGATATCGTTATCAATGCCCAGCTTATCGCGGCAATAAAGGACTTGGACAGCGAACGCTTCGTTGAGTTCCCACAAACCGATATCGTCCATTTTCAGACCCGTTTGCTTAAGCAATTTGGGGATCGCGAAAACGGGGCCAATGCCCATTTCATCAGGCTCTGTGCCCGCGGCCGCCATGCCGACATAGCGGCCCAAAGGCTCAAGGCCTTTTTGTTCGGCAAGCTTGGCTTCCATCAAAACGCTGGCCGACGAGCCATCGGAAAGCTGCGAGGCATTGCCCGCTGTGATGACTTTATCAGGGCCCATGACGGGGTTGAGGCTTTGCAGGCCTTCCAATGTGGTGGAGGGGCGGTTGCCTTCATCTTTGGTCAGAGTGTGCTCGACCATTGAGATTTCGCCGGTCTCTTTGTCTTTCACACCCATAGTGGTGGTGCATGGCACGATTTCATCGTCAAACTTGCCCGCTTCCTGACCAGCAGCCGTGCGCATTTGCGATTGCAGCGCATATTCGTCCTGCACTTCGCGGCTGATATTGTACCGCGCAGCAACCGTTTCAGCAGTGCTGAGCATGGGCATGTAGACATCCTTGTGCATCGCGATCAGCGAAGGATCGGGTGCGACACGCATTTCAGGCGTCTGGACCATCGAAATAGAATCTTGACCGCCGCCCACGACAACATCCATATTATCGACCACGATTTGTTTTGCAGCGGTCGCAATCGCCATCAGGCCCGATGAACACTGACGGTCAATGGTTTGGGCTGCAACGGTAACAGGCGCTCCGCCGCGAAGGGCGACCTGGCGGCCGATATTGCCCGCTTGCGTGCCTTGGGTAAGGACTGCGCCCCACACAACATCATCAACTTCTCCGCCTTCGATGCCGGCGCGTTCTACCGCGGCTTTATAAGAGAATGAGCCGAGCGTTGCGCCCGGTGTGGCGTTAAATCCGCCTTTATACGCGCGGCCAATAGGCGTGCGGGCGGTGGAGACGATGACTGCGTCACGTGACATATTGGGGGTGTCCTTGTTTATGGTGAATCCCAGCGAAGGCTGGGATCTTTTCAAATCTTGGTGCTTGGTTGAGGGAGGTCCCAGCCTTCGCTGGGACTCGCGCAATTCTCAAACGAAATACTGCGTGATCCATTCGCAGATCAGAGCGGGTTTTTCCTCGCCTTCGATCTCGATGGTGATTTCAGCGGTCTGCTGCCACTGGCCGGGGCGTTTTTCGATCATTTCAACCAGTTTCCAGTGGCCGCGAATGCGCTTGCCCACGCGAACAGGCGCGATAAAGCGGGTTTTGTTGCCGCCGTAATTCACGCCCATTTTCACCCCATCAAGCTTGGGCATATCGCTGTTCGCGCCAAGATAGGGGATCATCGAAAGCGTCATGAAGCCGTGCACAATGGTGCCGCCAAACGGGGTCATCTTGGCGGCTTCTTCGTCGATATGGATGAACTGGTGATCGCCTGTCGCATCAGCGAACATGTTGACCTTTTCCTGAGTCATTTCGGTCCACTCTGAGCTGCCGATATTCTCGCCGACCTTGGCGGCCAATTCCTGTGCGTTCATGCTGTGTCTCCTCTACCCTTACGCTTGCATGCCATATGCCGCGCAAGCCGGTTTACGTTTACGTTAACTGGCCGCCTTATTGGCAGGCGATTGAGCAGAACGCAATGATAAAGGTAAGGAGCGGTTTATGCCGTTACGGCATCCTCGCTTGGCTCATCTTCACTGGGGCGGCGGCGATGCCGACGGGGCGGTGATGCGCTGTGATCGGCCTGTTTTTCGAGCAGCCGGGTATAGCTCCACAGCCCCGCCTGAAACGCCAGGATCAGCATTATGAATGGCTGGAAGGCAATGCCCACAAACAGCGCGCCGACCAGGTAGATGATATGCGATTGCTGCAAAGCCATGGCGAGCGGCGAGACCCAGCTTTCCTGCGCGCTGGTGCGATTTTTCCAGCCCTTATACAGCTTGCGCATGTGATAAAGCCCGATCAGATGCAGCAGGCCAAACAGGCCAAGCCCCGGCCAGCCCTGTTCGCCCAGCATCTCAAAATAGCTGGAGTGATAAGCGCGCGCTTTATCGACGACCGTCTTTTCGCGCGTGACCGATGAATTGGCGCCTTGGCTTTCCTTGACCAGATCAACCTCAATCGAATTGCTGCGATAGGCGGTAAATCCTCCGCCCATGGGATTGTCGAGCGCATAGTCAAACGTCCACGCCCACACCGCCAGCCGGCTGGAAGCGGATTGGTCGCCTTCGTAATTCTGGATGGTCGCCATCCGATCGGTAAAAGAGGATGGCAGGAACGGGATCGAGACAATCAGCGCAAATCCCATCAGCGCGCCATACAAAACCCGGTTCTTCATCTGCACCAGCAGCAACAGTCCAAACACCGCCAGGCACACAAGACCCGTGCGCGCGCTGGTGCCGATGGGGATCAGAATGGCGGCAAAGGTGTAGCCAAGCGCAAACGCCTTGGTCCGCCAATCGCGCGGGAACACTTTGCCATGGGTCGCCAGCCACCAGATCATTGGGATTGCCGTGATCGCAGCGCAGGCGATGATCGAGCTTTCATAAAGGCCCGAATTGTCATCCACCAGCAGCCGCAAAGTGCCATAACCGCCGCCGCCCAGAAACGTCTTTACCCCGCCATTGATAACGATGACTGCCAGCGCGAGCACATAGAACAAGATCGCCCCTTCGAGCCGCATTCGCGATGTGAGAGTGAGCGGGAGGAAAGCTGCAAAGATAAGCGACTTCCACACCCAGGCCCATTTCTCTGCCGCCGAATCGGGGAAATCCGCCATCCCTGTGGTGATGTAGCAATAGAGCAGCAGCGCCATGATCAGCGCCTGCGCCATGCCAAATCGCGCTTTGCCCTTGGTGCGGTCAAACAGCAGCCAGCCGCCCACCATCACGCCAAATGCGATCAGCGACATTTGCAGGTCTGCAAGGATCTTTGTGCCGACTTTGCCGGGGGAGACGATCTCGACATAGAGATACAGCAGCACCCAGACGAATGGCTGCCTGAGGCCAAACAGCAAAAGGACCGCGAAAAAGGCGAGAAGAAACAGCTCTGTCATGAACCGCGCTCCGCACTACTGTGTGCTGGCCCCTGGCCTTGCATCTGCGCGCGCCGCCGCGCCAACCGCCGTGCGGAGGGGGACAAGGCCGCCTCTTCCGCCGCTCCAGCATCTGCGCCATTTGCCGCTTCGCCATCGCTTTGGGGCAAATCCGGATCGGCATCCAGATCGGTGCGCAGCATCAAGCGAAACGCCGCGATAAACAAAATCGCATGCACAAAGGCAATTGTAAGAATGTTTACCATCGGTGGGCCTTGGTCTTCTCAGCTGGTGCAAATCATGCTCTGACCCGCATAGGGAGTGGTAACGATTTTCGTTTAACAGGCTCCTAAGCGCTCGCCATCTTTAGCATGGTTTGAGCGTTTAGCATAAGCGCGAAGCGAGGCGATTGAGTTTGATGATTGGGTTCTGGACATCTGTATCCGAGCAGCGCCGCGCGTGGTTTCCTGCCGATACCCATCCCAATCAGATCCTTGAAGCTGAGGTGGAGCGGCGGCTGTCGCCCGGCTGCGCAGTGCTTGATATCGGCTGCGGGCGCACCGCGCCAAACTTGCGCAAACTGATCGGCAAAGCCGGCGCGTTATACGGCATTGACCTTGTCGATTTCACCGTGTCCGATCCCAATCTTAAGCTTCACACCAACAATATCGGCGCCATGCGCGATATTCCCGATAACGCCATCGACATCGCTTTTTCGCGCGCTGTGATGGAGCATATCGACAATCCTGACGAAGCTTTTGGCGAGATTGCGCGGGTTCTGAAACCGGGCGGCGTGTATATCTTTGTAACGCCCAGCCTTTATGATTACGGCACGCTGATCGCGCGGATCGTGCCCAATCGCTTCCATGCAAAAATCGTCCGCATGACCGAAGGCCGCGCCGAAGAAGACGTGTTCCCCACCGTCTATGCCTGCAACACTTTGCGCACACTGGACGCGCAAACCAGCAAAGCCGGGTTGAAGGTGCGCGAAGGGCGGTATCTGGGCCAATATCCCAGCTATTTCATGTTTAGCCGCGTCCTGTTCTGGATCGGCAGTGTCTATCAAAAAGCAATTGAGAAATTCGACCTCACCCAGCCCTTGCAGGGTTGGATTTATTGCGTTGTTGAGCGCCCCTTGGCGCCAAACCAAAAGGCTGTGTAACCATGCGTGTTCTCCACGTTCTTGACCATTCCCTGCCGATCCATTCCGGCTACACTTTTCGCACGCGCGCCATCCTGAAAGCGCAGGAAGGCCTCGGCATCGAAGTGCGCGGGGTCACCGGCCAGCGGCACGAGATTGACGCGCCCGAACCATCCGCGCCGGGCGCGGTGGACACCTGCGATGGGCTTACCTTTTACCGCACCGCCGGCACGCCCACAGGGCCCACGGGCCTGTCTGAAATGCGCGAGATCAAACGGCTTAGCGATAGCATCAAAGCAGCCGCGCGCGATTGGCGGCCCGATATCCTGCACGCGCATTCGCCATCCTTGAACGGCGCAGGCGCGCTGCAAGCGGCGAGCGCGCTGGGCATTCCGCTGGTTTATGAAATTCGCGCATTCTGGGAAGACGCAGCGGTTGGCAATCGCACTGGCCAGGAAGGCTCGGCCAAATACCGGCTCACCCGGTCACTGGAAACTCAAGTGGTGAAACGCGCCGATGCCGTGTTCACCATCTGCCAGGGGCTGCGCGATGATCTGATTGCGCGCGGAATTTCGGGCGGCAAAATCGGCGTAATGCCCAATGGCGTGGACTTGTCGCTGTTTGGCGATCCGCCGCCGCGCGATGACGGCTTGGCCGCCGAATTGGGCCTTGATGCGGGCGCGCCTGTCATCGGTTATATCGGCAGTTTCTATGATTATGAAGGCGTCGATGGCCTGATCGCGGCCATGCCGATCCTGCGCGAAAGCCACCCGAATGCGAAATTGCTGCTGGTGGGCGGGGGCGAAATGGACGCGGAATGGCGCGCTGCTGCTGCTGGCCTGCCCGATCCGAATGCGGTTATCTTCACCGGCCGCGTGCCGCACGCCGAGGTTGAGCGGTATTACTCGCTGATCGACGTGCTCGCCTATCCGCGCAAGGCATCGCGGCTGACCGATCTGGTCACTCCGCTCAAACCCTTGGAAGCGATGGCGCAGCGCCGCTTGGTCGCGGCCTCTGATGTTGGCGGGCACCGCGAATTGATGACGCATGGCGAAACCGGCACTTTGTTTGCGCCTGATGATCCCGCGGCTTGCGCACACGCCCTTGCGGACTTGCTAGACAACCAAAGCGGGTGGGATGCGATGCGCGCCCGCGCGGCGGAGCATGTGCGCAGCCGTCATGACTGGGCTATCAATGCTGAGCGTTATGCCTCTGTTTACCAACTCTTGTTAGCTGAAGGTCAAAGCGGCCAAAGCGCGGCCTCCCAGCCCGCTGCCGCACAATAGGCGCATTGCGGCATCTGCCCCCTTGCGCATCGGCAGCACGGGGAGCACATCAGGGTTATGCGCGCATTTTCTGGCAAGACAAAAACCGAGGACACTCCTCGATCAGGCAGCCGCAAAGCGGGCGGCCTGGCGATTGCTTCGCATCCGATCTTTACGCCTGCGCTGACCGGATGGGCCGCGGCCATTCTGGCGCTGGTCGTAGTGGTGCTGCCATCATCGCTGATTGCGCGGCTCGCAATGGTGAGCGGGCTTGAAATATTGGGCGATTTTGCCCGGTTCGCGCTGGCTGTGATTGCAGGCCTTGTGGGGGCTGGCATCGGATATGGTCTCGCGCGGCTGCTGAAAGGCGAATTGAACCGCACTGCCAGCTATGACGCAGATGCTGCAGCTGGCAATGAAGCGGCCGGCAACGAAGCGGCTGATGCGATCGAAGATGCGGAATTTGAAGAGGCCGATTGGGAGGATGACGGCGTGCGCCCGATTGATCCCGCAACCGAATTGGGCAGCGAATATCTCGATGCGCCAATCGAAGAAGCGGATTTTGAGGAATGTGCTGCCGAAGAATTTGGCGAAGAGCTGGGCGAAGCCGAAGCAGAAGCGCCTCAGATAGCGCCTATCCCGGCACCTGAACCAGAACCTGAAACCCCAGCGACATCTGGCCGCCGCAGAGGTTTGGCGCAGCTCGCGCGGGCCGAGGCGATGGCAAACGACCCGCAATTGTCCGAACCCGGTTATGGGGCCAGCAACGGGGACAATCTAGCGCACGACGCGCCCGAACCCGAGCTTGAACCCGAGCTTGAACCCGAGCTTGCTGGTGAAGCTGCCCCCGAGACAGAAAACGAAAACGGGCAAGAGCCTGAAGCAGAAGTTTCCGAAGAACCCGCTCCCCGCGCTCTCGCCGAGGAGCCTGAACAAGACCCGCACACTCAAAGCCGCCCTGCCGGACTGCCCGATGCAGCCGGGGCGCAATCGGCTCTCGATGCGCTGATTGAAACAGCCTCGGCCAAGCCTGTCGAACCGCTCATTGCGCAGGCATCCCCGGTTGAAATGGAATTGGAAGAATTTGGCGCTTTGGCGGGCCGCAATGGCAATTGGGTCGAAGATGAAGGAGCTGAGGCCACAACAGAGCCCGCACCTGCGCCTGCGCCCGAACCGGAACTCGAACCCGAACAATCCGCCCCGCCGCCCGCGCAAGATGCAGTCCCCACTGCGCTTGCCAAGCTGCGGGCAAAGCCCATCGAAGAGCTTAGCATGGTTCAGATGATCGAACGCTTTGCCGCCGCGCTTGAAGATCGCAAATCCGCGCGAGTCGCTGATCCTGAGGTGACCACCAGCCCAGCGCGTAAACAGGCTTTGGCCAACACCCTAAAAGGGCTCACCGGCGAGGCTGACACCGCACCATCCGAAGAAGAGCCTTTTTGGAACCTGAACAACGGGTCGAACGGGAAAACGCCAAGCTGCGTGATGCGCTTGACCAATTGGGTGACTTGCGCGGCGCTGCATAAACTTGGGCGCTTTGCCGCGCCCTATGCAACCGGCGGTGCCTAAAGGCATGCCTGCGCAATCAAACTAAAGCGAAAATATCCACCTGTGAAATAAAGCTACGCTATTCCCCATTGCAAAAACGCGTTTGCGTCGGCAAGAGGGTGGCGAAGGCATGGGAGACGGGCGACACGCTGACAGTCTCACACCCATTGCCTGCCTTGCATGGGTCTGGCCTCCCCTTTCACCAGGGGACGGCGCATCCTGACAAGGCATCTGACAGGATGGATATGCACTATGGGATACCCCAATTCCCAGGGTCTGTACGACCCCGCCAATGAACATGACGCCTGCGGTGTGGGCATGGTCGCCCATATCAAGGGTGAGAAAAGCCACGCTATCGTTGGCCAGGCGCTCGAGATTCTCGAAAAGCTCGATCATCGCGGCGCGGTGGGGGCTGATCCGCTGCTGGGCGATGGCGCGGGGCTTCTCATGCAGATCCCCGATGCGCTGATTCGGCGCTGGGCGGATGAAAAGGGCCACGACCTGCCGCAGCCCGGCGATTATGCGGTCGCCATGTGCTTTATGCCGCAAGACGAAGCATCGCGCGCGTTCTTCGCTGAGCGGTTTGAAACCTTCACTGTGAAAGAAGGCCAGCGCTTTATCGGCTGGCGCGATGTGCCTGTCACTCTGGATGGGCTGGGCGATGCGGTTATCGAATCGATGCCTGTCATCCAGATGGCCGTGCTAGCCCGGGGAGAAGCCTGCGCCGATCAGGACGCGTTTGAACGCAAGCTGATGGTGATCCGCAAGCAGGTCCAAAACCCGCTTGCCAAACTGGCTGAAAAGCATGGTCTGGCCGGACTAACCGAGACATATCTGCCCAGTTTTTCCAGCCGCACGATTGTTTATAAAGGTCTGCTGCTCGCCAGCCAAGTCGGCAGTTTTTACGATGATCTGCGCGATCCTGAATGCGTGTCGGCGCTGGGGCTGGTCCACCAGCGATTTTCCACCAACACCTTCCCCAGCTGGCGGCTGGCGCATCCGTTTCGTCTGATTGCGCATAATGGAGAGATCAACACGGTTCGCGGCAATGTGAACTGGATGAATGCGCGCAGGCGAACGATGGAATCGCCTTTGCTGGGCGCTGATCTGGATAAGATGTGGCCGCTGATCCCGCACGGCCAATCGGACACTGCATGCCTTGATAACGCGCTCGAACTGCTGCTGGCGGGCGGATACAGCCTCGCTCACGCGATGATGATGCTGATGCCAGAGGCGTGGGCGCAAAACGCGCTGATGGACCCGGCGCGCCGGGCATTTTACGAATATCACGCCGCTTTGATGGAGCCGTGGGATGGCCCGGCAGCGGTGTGCTTTACCGATGGCCGCCAAATCGGCGCGACACTGGATCGCAATGGCCTGCGCCCTGCGCGTTTCTGCGTAACCAAGGATGATATCGTGTGCCTCGCATCGGAAAGCGGCGTTCTGCCCTTTGCCGAAGAAGACATCACGCGCAAATGGCGCCTGCAACCGGGCAAGATGCTGCTGATCGATCTGGAACAGGGCCGCATCATCGAAGACGGCGAATTGAAAGCCGATCTCGCTGCCGCAGAACCCTACGCCAAATGGCTGGAAGAAGCGCAATACAAGCTGGACGATCTCGCGGTTGTTGATCCTGAATTTGAAGAACTGCCGCAGGACGAAAACCAGGAAACGCCAACTTTGCTGCAAGCTCAGCAGGCGTTTGGCTACACTCAGGAAGATCTCTCGCGGTTCCTCGAACCCATGGCGATCAAAGGCGATGATCCGCTGGGATCGATGGGCACCGATACGCCGCTTGCGGTTTTGTCGAACAAATCGCGCGTGCTGTATGATTACTTCAAACAGAACTTTGCGCAGGTCACCAATCCGCCGATTGACCCGATCCGCGAAGAATTGGTGATGAGCTTGCTCTCGATGATCGGCCCGCGCCCCAATCTGCTGGGCCATGATGCGGGCACGCACAAACGTCTGGAAGTGCAGCAACCGATCCTGACAAACGAGGATCTTGCCAAAATCCGGTCAGTGGAAAGCGCATTGGACGGGGCCTTCCGCTGCGCCACCATCGACATCACGTGGGATGCAGAAAGCGGCGCTGAGGGGATTGAGCTGGCGCTGAAAGAAATGTGCTGGGCCGCGACAGAAGCGGTGCTGCAGGATCACAATATCCTCGTCCTGTCCGACCGCGCGCAGAACGAAAACCGCGTGCCCATGCCCGCTTTGCTGGCGACGGCGGCGGTGCATCACCATCTGGTGCGTCAGGGCCTGCGGATGCAGACGGGACTTGTGGTGGAAAGCGGCGAGCCGCGCGAAGTCCACCATTTCTGCGTGCTGGCAGGATACGGCGCCGAAGCGATCAACCCCTATGTCGCGTTCGAAACGCTCGAAGATATCCGCGCGCGCAAGCACTCCGATGTGCCCGCAGGTGATGTTGAGCAAAACTATATCAAAGCGATTGGCAAAGGCATTCGCAAAGTCATGTCCAAAATGGGCATCTCAACCTATCAATCCTATTGCGGCGCGCAGATCTTCGATGCGGTTGGATTGTCATCCGCCTTTGTCGAGAAATACTTCACCGGCACCGCGACCACAATCGAAGGCATTGGCCTTGCCGAAGTGGCGCAGGAAACTATTGCCCGCCATGCGCAGGCTTACGGGGACAACCCGCTTTATGCCAGCATGCTCGATGTGGGCGGCATCTACCAATATCGCCTTCGCGGCGAAGAACACGCCTGGACCCCGGAAAACGTCGCCCAATTGCAGCACGCGGTGCGCGGCAATGATGGCAAAGGCGATGCGAAAAACTACGAAGAATTTGCCAAGTCGGTGAACGAACAGTCCGAACGGCTGCTCACCATTCGCGGCCTGCTGGAGTTTAAGAAATCCGACATCGCCATCCCCATAGAGGATGTCGAACCCGCCAGCGAAATCGTCAAACGGTTCAGCACGGGCGCGATGTCGCTCGGCTCGATCAGCCACGAAGCGCATTCGACCATGGCGCTCGCCATGAACCGCATTGGCGGGCGTTCGAACACGGGCGAAGGGGGCGAGGAACCGTTCCGCTTTACCCCGATGGACAATGGCGATTCCATGCGCAGCCGGATCAAACAGGTTGCCAGCGGCCGTTTCGGTGTGACCACCGAATATCTCGTCAATTCCGATGATATCCAGATCAAGATGGCCCAAGGCGCAAAGCCGGGCGAAGGCGGTCAGCTGCCGGGCCACAAGGTGGATAAACGCATTGGCGCGGTGCGTCATTCCACGCCGGGCGTGGGGCTGATCTCTCCGCCGCCGCACCACGATATCTACTCGATTGAGGATCTCGCGCAGCTGATCCACGATCTGAAAAATGTGCAACCGGAATCGCGCATTTCGGTAAAGCTCGTCTCCGAAGTGGGCGTGGGCACGGTTGCAGCCGGCGTATCCAAAGCCCGCGCGGATCATGTCACCATTTCGGGCTATGACGGGGGCACCGGCGCATCGCCGCTCACATCGCTCACTCATGCCGGTTCCCCG
Organism: Erythrobacter sp. JB1-15; assembly: GCF_057365035.1. Classification (NCBI taxonomy): domain Bacteria; kingdom Pseudomonadati; phylum Pseudomonadota; class Alphaproteobacteria; order Sphingomonadales; family Erythrobacteraceae; genus Erythrobacter; species Erythrobacter sp. JB1-15. Next base: position 1,335,311 of record NZ_CP200295.1, on the reverse strand, counting down.
TGGGAAATCGGTCTTGCCGAAACGCAGCAGACCCTGCTGCTCAACAATCTGCGCAGCCGCATCGCGGTGCAGGTTGACGGGGGCCTTCGCACGGGGCGCGATGTCGCGATTGGCGCTTTGCTGGGAGCGGATGAATTTGGCTTTGCCACCGCGCCTTTGATCGCGGCGGGCTGCATCATGATGCGCAAGTGTCACTTGAACACTTGTCCCGTGGGCGTGGCGACGCAAGATCCGGTGCTGCGCGCGCGCTTTACCGGCCAGCCGGAGCATGTCGTCAATTACATGTTCTTTGTCGCCGAAGAATTGCGCGCGATCATGGCAGACATGGGCTTTCGCACTATGGACGAGATGATCGGGCGCGTGGACCGCCTCGATATGACGCGTGTGCATCGCCATTGGAAAGCGCGCGGCATTAATCTGGATCGTGTGCTGCACATGCCAGAGCTCGCCTATGGCACATCGCTCCAGCACACCGAAGGGCAGGATCACGGCCTTGGCGCGGCAATGGACAATGCGCTGATTGCCGATTGTCAGGACGCGATCGAGGCGAAAACGCCTGTGCAGCTCGATTACGAGGTCCGCAATGTGAACCGCACGGTCGGCACCATGCTCTCAGGCGAAATCGCAAAAGCGCATGGCCACGAAGGTCTGCCGCCAGAAACGATCCGCATCAATCTGACGGGCGTTGCCGGGCAAAGCTTTGGCGCATGGCTCGCCCACGGCGTCACGCTCGATCTGGTGGGCGATGCCAATGACTATGTCGGCAAAGGCATGAGCGGCGGCCGCATCATCGTGCGCGCGCCCGAAAACGCCCCGCGCAAAGCTGATGAGAACATCATTGTCGGCAACACCGTTTTGTACGGGGCGATTGCGGGCGAGGCGTATTTTGGCGGCGTTGCCGGGGAACGCTTTGCCGTGCGCAATTCAGGCGCAATCGCTGTCGTCGAAGGCGCGGGCGATCACGCCTGCGAATATATGACCGGCGGCGTGGTCGTGGTGCTGGGCCAGACGGGCCGAAATTTTGCCGCCGGGATGAGCGGCGGCGTTGCCTATGTCTATGATCCCGATGGCTCGTTTGCATCGCGGGTCAATCATGCGCAGGTCGATCTGGTGCCGATTGCCGCGGATGCGGATCTGGATGAGGGAACAGGCCGCCCGCAACAGCGCGGGCGTTCGGTTCACGATTTCGGAATGGGCGATATGCTGCGTCATGATGGCGAGCGGCTGCGTATCTTGATCGAACGGCATCAATTGCACACCGCCAGCGCGGTGGCGGCTGATTTGCTGGGCGACTGGGAGGCGGCTTTGGGCAAATTCGTGAAAGTGATGCCGCGCGATTACAAAGCCGCTTTGGAAGCTCTGGAAGCAGAGCGCAAAGAAGCAGAAACCGTCGCAGCGGAATAATGAGCAGTTTCATTCGTCATCCCAGCGAAAGCTGGGATCTCTCTCACCTCAGACCGACCCCTGCTTTCGCAAGGGCTTCGGCCAAATCGGAGATTTGACCTCGTGGGCAAAGACACCGGATTTCTCGAACTGGACCGGCGCGAGCGCGATTATATCGATCCCAAAGAGCGGCTCGAAAACTACCGCGAATTTGTGGTGCAGCCGGCTGATGATGTGCTCGCCAGCCAGGCGTCGCGGTGCATGGATTGCGGCATTCCTTATTGTCACAATGGTTGCCCGGTGAACAATATGATCCCGGACTGGAACCATCTGGTCTATGAAAACGACTGGAAGAACGCCTTGGACGTTCTGCATTCGACCAACAATTTCCCGGAATTTACCGGCCGCATCTGCCCCGCCCCGTGCGAGGCATCGTGCACTCTCAACATCATCGATCAGCCCGTGACGATCAAATCGATCGAATGCGCGATTGTTGATCGCGGATGGAAAGAAGGCTGGGTCACTCCGCAAATCCCGGAAAAGAAAACCGGCAAATCGGTCGCGGTGGTTGGTTCCGGCCCTGCCGGCATGGCCTGCGCCCAGCAATTGGCGCGCGCGGGCCACTCGGTCACTTTGTTTGAAAAGTCAGACCGGGTCGGCGGATTGCTGCGCTATGGCATTCCCGATTTCAAAATGGAAAAACACCTGATCGCGCGGCGCTGTCTTCAGATGGAAGCCGAAGGGGTTGAGTTCAAAACGTCCAAGGAAGTGGGCGTCGATGTCTCGTTCAAAAGCCTTCAGGAAAATTACGACGCAGTTGTCCTGTCAGGCGGCGCAGAGGATGCGCGCGCTCTGGCGATACCGGGCGCAGAAATGCCGGGCGTGCGGCTCGCGATGGAGTTTCTCACTCAGCAGAACAAGCGCAATGCCGGCGATGACGAAACCCGCGCCGCCCCGCGCGGCACGTTGAAAGCCACGGGCAAACATGTCGTCGTAATCGGCGGCGGCGATACGGGCTCTGATTGTGTCGGCACATCCAACCGTCAGGGCGCGGCCAGCGTCACCCAGCTTGAGATTATGCCGCAGCCTCCTGAAAAGGAAAACAAAGCGCTGACCTGGCCCGATTGGCCGGTGAAATTGCGCACGTCCTCCAGCCACGAAGAAGGCGTGGACCGGGATTGGGCGGTGCTGACCAAGCGCGTTATTGGCGATGGCGAAACGGTCACCGGCCTTGAATGCGCGCGGGTTGAATGGGTCGCGGATGAAACGGGCAAGCGCGAAATGCGCGAGATTGTCGGCAGCGAATTTACGCTGAAAGCCGATCTGATCCTGCTCGCCATGGGCTTTACCGGGCCGAAAAAAGCGGGCCTGATTGAACAATCGGGCGTTGAGCTTGGGCCGCGCGGCGCGGTTGCAGCGGACGAAGTGAGCTATGCCACCAGCGAGCCGGGCGTGTTTGCCTGCGGCGATATGCGCAGAGGTCAAAGCCTTGTCGTATGGGCCATTCGCGAGGGGCGCCAATGCGCTGCCAGCGTGGATGAAGCGCTGATGGGGGTTACCGAACTACCGCGCTAACCCCTAGCGTAGATCTCTGATATACTTAATAAAACCTTTGTACCAAAGCGAATATGTCGGACCAATACTATTGCAATTGGCCGGGATAGCTACAGCATGCGGCGCGCCAACAGCACACCTCATCGCCGAAGTGTTCTATTACTTGCGTCTTGGTTTGACTTTGGATTTTTCAAAGCTCAAACCGCAATCACAAAGTGGCCATTTTCAAGGCCCGCATAATCGGTACGGGGACACACATAAGCCATGGCTCATTCGTCACAAGGATCGCGCGCGCGCGCAATGCTCTTACGGTTTGGCTTTGCAGCATCCACGATTTTTGGCGGACTGGGAGCCATGCCTGCATGGGCGTCTGACGATGAGAAACTGCCTGAGCAGTCAGTTGAAGAAGCCAGCGAAGCACGCTTAGAGCCTGAAAATGTTCAGATTATCCGCACCAGCCCCCCGCGAACAGGATGGACAGAACCCTCTGCCCCCACCCTTTCGCTCGCACCGATTGCTCTTTCTGCTCTTCAGCAGGCCCCTTCCGCCCCTGCAACAACGCCCGCGCCCAAACCGGCCCCGCAGCGCCCGCCCTTTGACCCTGTCAAACTCGTCGTCTCCCAATTTGTCGATGTGCCGGTTGCAGGCAGCGCGCCGGGCACGCTGCGGTATTCAGGCCGCGCGGATGCCTATATCAAGCTGCGCGGCAGCACCTGGGGCGCAGATGACAGCTGGACGATCAATGTCCGGCCTGAATTCACTTGGGGCGAAACTTCGAACGGCGAAATTGGGCTGATCCCCGGCAACACCGCTTTGTTCCGGCCAGAGGGATCGGAAGATTACGACCTCTCGCTCTCGGTCAAAAAGCAATGGAAATCGGGCGCAAGCCTTGAAGTGGGCAAAATTAACGTGCTCGATATTTCGGGCGAATTGCCGATTGTGGGCAGCAATGGGCATTTCGGGTTCCAGAACCTTGGCATCGCGCTTCCGCCCACCGCAGTTGTGCCCAACACGCTGACCGGGGCCGCGCTGCAAATTTCCGAAGGCAAGATGATCTACCGCTTTTGGGTGTTCGATCCTGACAGCCAATATAACCGCACCGGCTTTGAAACCGCATTTGAAAGCGGCGTTGCGTTTATGGCGGCGGCTGCCCGGCGCACAAATATTGGCGGAAAGCCCGGATTGTTCAACTTTGCAGTCGTCGGATCGAGCCGGTCCGGCCCCGCATTCGACATTTTGCCGCGCGCCTTAACCCCGCCCCCCGGCGGCAATTTCGGCAATGAAGAAGGCGAGTTGGCGCTGCAATTGTCGGGCTTTCAATATCTCAAATTGAACCCGCGCGCACGCGGCAAAGGGCTGGGCATTTTCGCCCGGTTCCAGGCATCCATGGGCGATCCCACTTTCCTTGATTATTCGGGCTTTGTCGGCATTTCCGGTAATCCGGCCAAACGCCCGCAGGACCGCTTTGGCCTTGCCGCTTTTGTCTATTCGCTCACCGATGAACTGGTGGATGACATCGCTTTCCGTCTGCCCTTGGAAGATGAGCGCGGCGTGGAAGCCTTCTACACCTACGGCTTTGCCAAAGGGTGGGAAATGACTGCCAATGTGCAGGTCGTCGACAGCGCTATCGCCTTTCGCGACACCGGCGTGACAGTGGGAGCGCGGCTGACTACAAGCTTTTGAATGAAGCTTTCGCTACTTTGCGGCCTCGCGGTCCTGCTCATCGCCCCTAATTCAGCGCTGGCCCCTGCGCTGGCGCAAGACGAACACGCTGAACAAGACGCATCCGCACTTGCGCCCAAAGACGACAATGAAGCGCGGGCAAACTCGCCTTTCGTGGGGCGTTATGATGGCAATTCGTTCGAAACGGCAATGCGTATGGCAGTGCGCGCCGATGGCACGTGGGGATGGGAGCTGTCGGTGGGCGCGTTGGACATGCGCGCGATTGGTACATGGGAAGAACGGGACGGATTTCTCCATCTAACCAGCACGCCAAAACCGGTTGCACCTGAATTTAAATGGTCGGGGCTCGAAAAGACCGGCGTTTCCTCCGACAAAACGCCATTCATCACGGTGGTCTGGGCCGAAAGCGGCAAGCCGTTTCGATATGCCAGCGTGAACCTGCTGTGTGAGAACGGGCAGATCTTCTTCGGCCAAGTGCGAAGCGATGGCTATCCGTCTGCAAGCGAGCAGGATTGGGCCGCCCCCTCCCGCCCGGCAGCGATCCGCGCCAATCGTGCGATGCGCCGCAACAAGTGGTGCTGAAAAAGGAAACGCATGATGTCCGCTCCAAACCATTTGATCTCAAACAGCTGGGATGGGAACCGGGCACCACGGTGCGATTTGCCTTTCACCGCAATGATCTGGGTGTTGCCGATTTCACCGGAATGACCGGCTATCTAGAAGGCGGCATGCTGAAACTGACAGGCGGGCAATATCCGATGGAGCTTCGCAAGGTTGCAAGCAAGGCAGCTCAAAACAGCGAATAGTTTGGCAGCAAACAGTGTGGCTGCGAAAATGACAAAGGCGAGAGCAGCCGCCAAGCTGCCCCCGCCTCTATCCTGCGTTCAATTTGATTACGCGTCAGCAGCTGGTGCTTCTTCTGCAGTGCGACCGCCCCATTGTTGGCGCCCTGCCGCTTCTTCACTGCACGCTTCGACCGACAGATCGCGGATCTGGTGAACATCGCTGCGGCCAAAGCGGGATTCCTCACCAGCCGTCAGGCACATTTCGGGCGCGCCCGCTGGCGAAACCTCACCCGTTTCGGAAACGACAAAGGACTGCGCTTCGCTTTCGTCGCATGCGGCAAGGCCCACTTGCGAACCCGCTTCGATGCCGCTCACGCTGGCACACACATCATATACAGGCATATACAGCGTGCCTTCGGCAAGCTTGGCCGGATCAAACGCCTGATCGCTGCCCAATTGGCCCTGATAGCTGTAACAGGTGTGCGCTTGCAGGCCATTGGCCGGATCAACATCCTTGTTGCCGCCCGCAATATCGAGGCAATAACTGCTGGTCACCCCATCGAGCTTGTCCAGCAACGTGATTTCAACGCTGCCTGCGGGCACTTCGCTTGCTGTGGCCGCATCACCGCCGCTTGCATCGCCGCCGCCAGCCTCTTCGGCACCGCCTGAACAGGCCGCAATGGCCACGAATGCCGCACAAGCGGCGCTATTTCTTAGGAAATTCATCATGTGTCTTCCTCCAAATCAACCGCGCGGAAGATAGGCAAGACACAGACCATGTCAAAGACATTGCGATCAAAGTGACCAGTCGATCGGCTTGCTGCCGTGACTTTCCAGAAACGCATTGGCCGCGCTGAACGGTTTGGACCCGAAAAACCCGCGATAGGCAGACAGCGGGCTGGGATGCGCGGATTTGAGGATCAGGTGATCTGGCTTTTGGCCAAGGCCGCGCACCCGGCTCGCCTTCTTGGCCGCATGGCTGCCCCACAGGATGAAAACGCAAGGGTGATCGCGCTGCGCGACAGCCTCAATCGCTGCATCGGTGACCGCGTCCCACCCGCGCCCGGCATGGCTGCCCGCTTGCCCTGCCTCCACGGTAAGCGTGTTGTTCAAAAGAAGAACGCCCTGCTTTGCCCAAGGGCTCAGATCGCCAGTTTGGGGGCGCGCAAGGCCGAGGTCATCTTCAAGCTCTTTGAAAATATTCGTAAGCGACGGGGGCACTCGCACCCCGTCTTTGACCGAAAACGCCAGCCCATGCGCCTGGCCCGGCCCGTGATAGGGATCCTGACCCAGGATTACGGCGCGCACCTGCTCAAGCGGGGTCAGCTCAAACGCAGTCAATCGCTGCCCGCGCGGGGGTATACGGTGCGGCCTGCCGCTTCCTCAGCGCGCAGCCACCCGCCCAGCCTGCGCGCTTCTGCGCTCTTCAGCGCCGGTTCAAGCACCCCGTGCCAGCTTTCAGGGATCGCCTCTGTCGTCATCGCGCCTGTCCTCGTCTTAATTGGAGACTACACGCCCGCTCCATGCTGGTGCCACTCATGCCGCCTACGCTATCCCCCCTTTCCCTCCTGCACCATGTCGCGTAGGAGCGCAGCGATGACAGTGCATTTCCATGAAGAAGACCTGCCCGCTGGCGTGCTCGAAGGCACCAGCGCGCTTGCCGTAGACACCGAGACAATGGGGCTGGTGACGCACCGCGACAGGCTGTGCGTTGTCCAGATATCCGATGGATCAGGCGATGAACATCTGGTTCGCTTTTCGCCGGGCAGCGATTATGAAGCGCCCAATCTCACCAAAATCCTGAGCGATGAAAACCGGGTGAAGCTGTACCATTATGCGCGCTTCGATCTGGCGGCGATCCACTATTATCTGGGCGTGATGGCAGCGCCGGTGTTCTGCACCAAGATCGCGAGCAAGCTGGTGCGCACCTATACGGACCGGCACGGTTTGAAGAACCTGGTGGGCGAATTGCTGAACGCGGATATGTCCAAACAGCAGCAAAGCTCAGACTGGGGCGGGCCGGTGCTCAATGATGCGCAGCGCGATTATGCGGCTTCCGATGTGCGCTTTCTCCATGCTCTGCGCGATGAACTGGCGGTCCGGCTGGAACGCGAAGGGCGCACCGATATCGCGCAGGCCTGCTTTGACTTCCTGCCGACACGCGCCGTGCTCGACATTGCCGGGTGGGAAGATCGCGACATCTTCCACCACAGCGAAGGAAAGCACTCCTAAAGCGCCCGTTATGGTCATCAAACGCCGCATCGAAACCAGCGAAGCTGCCAATCTGCGCTCCCGCCGACAGGTGTTTGCGAGCCCGGGCGGATCGCATGATCGGCTGGTTGGTTTCCTCGCGCGGGCATTGCCCGTGGGCGTGGGCGTGATGGCGGCGCTGATGATTGTCACCCCGTTATCGCCGCGCGGAGAGATCAGCTTTCTGCTGGACCGCAACAAGGTCGCGGTGATTGATGAGCGGCTGCGAGTCGACAATGCCATGTATCGCGGGCGCGATGATACGGGCCGCCCGTTCTCGATCACGGCAGGCGAAGCGGTGCAAAGGTCGAGCGCCGAAGGGCTGGTGCGGATGGACGATGTGATCGCGCAGCTATTGATGGAAGATGGCCCTGCCAGGCTGCGTGCAGAAGGCGGCGTCTATGCCATCGAGGAAGAGACCGTCACCGTCGATGATGCCGTGCGCTTCACCGCGGCAGATGGCTATGCGATGACTGCGCGCGGGGTTGCGGTGAATCTGGAAAACCGCGTGATGACAGGCAGCGGCGGGGTCGAAGGCGAGATCCCTGCAGGCACATTCAAAGGCGACACCATGCGCGCTTCGCTCGATGATCGCACTGTCACATTGACTGGCAATGTCCGCTTGACCATGGTTCCGGGCAAATTGAGAGTTCCCTGATATGACGACACCCCCAAGCCCCGATGGTAAGCCTGCACAAGCGGCCAAACGCCGCAAAAGCCTCACGCGCATTGCGCTTGGATGGGGCGCGGGCAGTTTCATCCTGACAGCCGGCGTTATGGGCACTTTGGGCGCCAGCGCGCAGAGCTTTGCCGCGCACAATACGCGCGCGCCGGTGACTTACGATGCGGGCGCTGCGGCATGGGATGACCGGGCGAACCGGGTGGTGTTCTCAGGCGGGGTGATCGTGACGCAGGCAGGTCTGACCGTGCGGTCCAACCGGATGCTGGTCAATTACACCGATGCGGGATCGCTCGCCATTCAGCGGATCACAGCGAGCGGCGGGGTCAGCTTTGTGCGCGGCAATGAACGCGCCAGCGGCGATGTCGCGGTCTATGATCTGGACCGGCGGATCATCACCATGGCGGGCAATGTCAAGCTGGCGCGCGGCGGCGATACGCTGAATGGCGGGCGGCTGACGATCAATCTGGATACCGGCGTTTCAAGCGTTGATGGCCGTGCAAGTGGGGGCGGAGCCGCTACGGGTGAATCGGGTGAGGCAGGGTCCAGCGGCAGAGTGACAGGCACATTCACCGTCCCTCAGGACTAGGCGTGATGACAGCGCGCTAGAACGCGTTTTCATGCCGCAGCACCAGCAGCGTGCGCGCCATAATCTCGATATCGCGCGGCAACGACCAGTCAGAGATGTATTCAAGGTCAGCATCCAACCGATCCGCCAGATCCTGCGGACGCTCTGTCGACCCGCGAAGACCGCGCACTTGAGCAAGACCTGTAAGGCCCGGTTTTAAGCTGTGGCGCAGCAGATATTTGCGATGCGCAACCCAGAAAAACTGGTTGTTCGACATGCTCCCCAAAGCGTGCGGCCGCGGGCCTACAATCGACATATCGCCTTTCAGCACATTGAGCAGCTGCGGCAGTTCATCAATACTGTTGCTGCGCATCCATGCGCCAATTCTGGTCACCCGGCTATCGCCCCGGCATGTCGAGCGCGCGCCATTATCGTCCTGCGCATCGACGCGCATGGAGCGAAACTTGATCATGTCGAAATAACGATTCCCGCGTCCCAGTCGCCGCTGATAAAAGAACACCGGGCCCCCGTCCTCCAGCTTAATCAAGGCGGCGATTATCAGCAAAGGCACGCATGATATTATAAGCGCAGCGGCCGCGATGGCTGTGTCAAACAAGCGCTTGGTCACCCGCGCGCGCATTCCCAGCGGGCCATTGGATACGACCAAGGTTGTCTGATCTGTTGCGCCGTAATGGTGGACACCAAGCGCGCCAAGCTCGTGCGCGGTTGTGCTCACAATCTCGCCATAGACACCAGTGGATTTGAGCAGCATCGACCATTTCTGACGCTTTTCGGGCGGGCAAGTGACCACCACTCTATCCTGATCGCGCAGCAAAGTGCCAAGCCGATCAAACATGCCCGGATCATTGCTGAAGGGATCAAGATTAAAATCCCGCGCAGAAATGCTGACCGAACCCGGTATGACAAAAGGCGGCCCGTTATCGTGGATGACCAATTCGTTGCGCGTGCGTCCCTTCCAGACCCGCGCAATAATGGCAGGCACCGCCTGGCGAAAAGCGATCAATGCCATGGCCGTCAGCAGCAATCCAATCGTCACCGAAGCGCGCGAAAACTGCGCGTTGGATTTGGTGTAGAATGCCAGAAAATTGAGCAAAGCTGCGGACAAAAGCAGTGCGAACACCGCCTTTTTCGCACCGAACACCCAGCTCGACAACGCATGAGTGCTGTAGGTTTTGTTGTACAAGGCAATGGTGAAAAACACCGGCAGCAATGTCTGGGCCGGCAGCATTGTGCGCGGCTCCCACCATTGGTTTTCGTAGACCAAAGATGCAATCGCGAAACAGCCAAGCACCAGAGCCGCATCCGTGATCATCATCAACGCATAGGCTCGCAAACGGCGCCGCTCGAGCGAAGGGGTTGTCCCCTGCGCAAGATCGGCTTTGCCCGATGCGTTTAGCAAAATCCCTGTTTGTTCGTTCACTCGGTGTAGCCCCACCTACAACGCCGATAGCGCTGTCCCCCGTTTATGACCCCGTGTTAACACGTAGCATGCCGGACATTGAAGGGTAGCCGTTGCCGCAATTTAATCGTCAGCAAATGCCCGGCACGCCGGCTTGATCCGGCAAGGTACGGGGCCACCGCGCACGATTAACGGCGCGATGCAAACCGCGCGATCTGGGTAAGATCCTGTGCCAAAAGCAATTCTGCAGCCTGGCTATTGGCAAGCAAGGATCGGTGCAGAGCAACAAGGCGCGGGATCAAGCGTTCCAGTTTGCCGCGATGCCAGCGCCCCAATTGCTGGCGGATATCGCGCTCTTCCTTCCAAAAAATGCCCAATTGCGCTTTTTCGCCTTTGGATAAGTCATCCAGCGAGCCGCGCGGGCCAAGCTTTGCGCTGATCTGCACCAATTGCGCCGCCCTCCGCTCCATCGCCAATAAAAGGCCAACCGGATTAAGCCCAAGCTCGCGCATGCGGGCAATTTCGCGGCTGATTTTTGGCAATTCGCCGCCCATCACGGCATTGACGATCGGGCCAAATCCATCCTCTTCGGTCGCGGCTCCAATCTCGGCATATTCTTCCACGCTCGCGGTCTTCGGCTCCAACGGATCAGCCCCGCAATACAACGCCAGCTTGGTCACCTCAGATTGTGCCAGCCGTACATCAAGACCCGCAGCGCGCGCGATCCTCTCTGCCAGATCGCCGCCGAGGCGCAATCCTGCGCTATCCGCCATCGCTCTTACAGAGGCGGAAACGGCGCGCAGATCGGGCGGATAGAACATCGCCACCAGCGCATCGCCCCGCTTTTCCAGCAGCTTTGCAGAGCGTGATTTGTCGGTTGCAGACGTGGCGACCACAATGACCGGCGCAGCATCGCCCGCCCCCGCATCACCCGTTTCGATTAGCGTTTTGAGCGCATCATGCGCCTCATCCCCGCTCGCCCGCACCCAGATATGGCGCTTGTCGCCAAACAGAGAGGAAGATCGCGCTTCATCGCCCAGCAGCGCGGGATCGCGTTTGAGATCACCGCCGGATAATTCGACCCTCTCGCCCGGATCGCTCAAGCTTTCGACCACTGCGCCCGCCGCAGCAGATGCGCCCGCTTCGTCGGGACCGCAAAAAAAGAACACATTGGCCTGAGCGGCAGAGCGCGGCAATCCGCGGGCAAAGTCGGAGTTTTTCGCTTTCACCGATCCGCAATCGCGCCAGCATCGCTTGGCGCAATGCTTTCTTTCTCGCGCAGGGTGAGCGCGATGCGCGTCGTCATCTGATCGGCCACTTCCTTGGCAAGGTTTTCAAGCGCGGTCTGTTCCGCAGCAATGGTCGCATATTCGGACGAGACCACATCAATCCCGGCATCGGACCCCGCGGTTGCATCAAGCAGGATCTCTCCCGTGACCAGATCGACCAGCTGATAGCGCGCGCGCAAAATCCGCCGTTCGCGGCTGATGGTGTCATCGTTGAGAACCCCGAGCGCCTCGAGAGCATCATCAAGGCGCACGTCCAGCCTGTAACGCGCGCTTGCATTGGCGCTATCCGCATCGCCGCCTGCACCCAGCCTTTCGGTAAGAGCGTTGCGCACAAGCCACCCGCCGCGACCCGGAATGGACGGGACATCAACAGCCGCAAGACCGCTGGCGATATTCTGTCCGCCGGCGCCTGAATAAAGCGGTTGGAGCTGACACCCGGCCAGCCCCAGCGCGCAGGCGATGATGGCGAAAAGGCGCATCATGTGACGATATTGACCAGCCTGTCGGGCACCACGATCACTTTCCTTACCTGCGCTCCATCAATCGAACGCTGAACCTTATCGGACGCGAGCGCAAGCGCTTCAAGATCATCTTTGGACGCGCCTTTTGGCACAGTCAAAGTGTCGCGCAGCTTGCCTTTGTGCTGAACCGCAATGGTCACCTCATCTTCCACCAGCAAAGCCGGGTCATGCTCTGGCCAGGCCGCATCCGCGATCAGGGCCTCTGCGCCCATCATTGCGTGTGCTTCTTCGGCCAAATGCGGCATCATCGGGCTGACCATTTGCAGGATCGCCTGAATGGCGAAATTGCGCGCGCTGCTGGGCGGGGCTTTTTCGGCAGCTGCGGTGAGCTCATACAGCCGCGCGACCGCTTTGTTAAAGCTCAATGCCTCAATATCGTCTGCCACTGCGACGATTGTCTGATGGGCTTTTCGCAAAAGCGCCTTGTCCTCGCCTGTCGCGGCGGGATCATACGCATTGAACAAACGCCACAGCCGCTGAACAAACCGCCAGCACCCCTCAATCCCTGCTTCCGACCAGGGCAGATCGCGTTCTGGCGGGCTATCGGAAAGCATGAACCAGCGCACCGCATCCGCGCCATATTGCGCGATAATGGCATCGGGATCGACGACGTTCTTCTTCGACTTCGACATTTTGACAACGCGGCCAGCGGTGACGGGTTGTCCGCCCTCGAGGGTGACCCAGTCCGCGCCATCCTTGGTCACTTCGCCCGGTGACAGCCAGGAGCCATCGCCAAGGCTGTAGGTTTCATGCGTCACCATGCCTTGCGTAAACAGCGCGGCAAACGGCTCTTTTACGTCGATCTTGCCAATATGCGCCAGCGCCCGCGTCCAAAAACGGGCATAGAGCAGGTGCAGGATCGCATGCTCCACCCCGCCAATATAATGCTGCACGGGCAGCCATTTGGCGATTTCAGCAGGGTCAAACGGCGCATCCACCGGTTGGCTGGCAAAGCGCAGGAAATACCACGATGAATTGGTGAAAGTGTCCAGCGTATCGGTTTCGCGGGTCGCTTCGCCGCTGCATTTTGGGCAGGCGACATGCTTCCAGGTGGGGTGGCGTTCGAGCGGGTTGCCCGGCGTCTCGAAATCAACGTCTTCGGGCAAAGTGACCGGCAGTTGATCCTTGGGCACCGGCACGATGCCGCAGCTGTCGCAATGGATGAAGGGGATGGGCGTGCCCCAATAGCGCTGGCGCGAAATGCCCCAGTCGCGCAGGCGCCACACGGTGGTCCCCTCGCCCCAGCCGCCCAGTTCTGCTCGCTTAATGACTTGCGCCTTCGCATCCTCGACGCTCAGTCCATCGAGGAAGCCCGAATTGACGATTATGCCGTCGCCAGCTTCGGCTTCGCCTTCGAATGGCTTTTCAGCATCATCGGCACTGGGCGCAACAACGCGCTTGATTGGAAGTCCATACTTGGTCGCGAACTCGAAGTCGCGCTGGTCATGCCCCGGCACACCCATCACCGCACCGGTGCCGTAATCCATCAGCACGAAGTTCGCGATGTAGACGGGCAGCTTGGCGCTCACATCAAGCGGGTTCTCGGTCCTCAAACCAGTGTCGAAACCAAGTTTTTCAGCCGTTTCCAGCGCAGCAGCTGTCGTACCGCCGAGTTTGCATTGCTTGATGAACTCGGTAGCTGCCTCATTTTCGCGCGCGATAATCTCTGCTACGGGATGATCTGGCGCTACAGCAACGAAACTTGCGCCGAAGATCGTGTCCGGACGCGTCGTGTAAGCTTCAATTTCGATCCCGTGTCCACAATCGAAACGGAATTCCAAACCCTGCGACTTGCCGATCCAGTTTTCCTGCATCAGGCGGACCTTTTCGGGCCAGTCTTTGAGCTCACCCAAACCTTCGAGAAGGTCTTCGGCGAAATCGGTGATCTTTAGAAACCACTGGTCCAGCTTGCGCTTTTCCACTTCAACGCCTGAACGCCAGCCTTTGCCGTCAATCACCTGCTCATTGGCGAGCACGGTCATATCGACCGGGTCCCAGTTTACCTCTGATGATCGGCGATAGACCAGGCCTGCGGCATACAGTTCGAGGAAAAGCGCCTGCTCGTGGCCGTAATATTCAGGATCGCAAGTCGCGAATTCCCGCGTCCAGTCGAGCGCAAAGCCGATGCCTTTAAGCTGCGCTTTCATCGCTTCGATATTGGAATAGGTCCAGCTGCCTGGATGAACCTTTTTCTCCATCGCGGCGTTTTCAGCCGGCATCCCGAACGCATCCCAGCCCATCGGATGCAGAACTTCGCGCCCGCGCATTGCGTGATAGCGCGCCAGCACATCGCCCATCGTGTAATTGCGCACATGGCCCATATGAATGCGCCCTGAGGGATAGGGGAACATTTCAAGGATATAGCTTTTGGGTTTGTCGCTATTGGAATCGGCGACAAATGTGCCCGCTTTTTCCCATACGCTTTGCCAGCGCGCATCGGCCTGCGACGGATCGAAACGAATATCAGTCATAGAGCGCTCGCTAACGTGCCTGCTGCGCGGCGCATAGAGGCAATTTTAGCCTGATATCGCTTTGCGGCGCAGATCGCGCGCTTTGGTCAGGATAATGTCTTCGAGTTTTTGCACAGTCGCGGCCTGAACAGGCGCATCGACCCATGCCCCGCTTTGCGAAACCTGCCGTGTGGCGGCAACCCGCAAGGCATCAGCGCGCAAATCCTGATCGAGAATGGTGATCGTCATCTTCACCCGCTCTCCCGGATTGCCGGGATTGGCATACCAGTCGGTGACAATAACCCCGCCAGAGCTGTCTGCGCTGAGCAAGGGGGCAAAGCTGACCGTATCAAGCGCCGCACGCCACAAATAGGCATTCACGCCGATGGTGTTGATCTGCGCCGATTGCAGTTCGGTTGTGGGGCGCTGACCGCCGCCGCACGCCGCAAGTCCCACCGCCGCAACGCCTGCCATCGCGATATTGGCCGCCGGGCGGAAGGAGAAGCCAGAGGCTGATTTTTTGGCCGATGTCACTGCGATGCGTTCCTTACGATAAATTGGCGTATTTCTTGACTGTCTGCTCTATAACCTGCGCATGGCTTGTCGCAAGCGCTCAAACCTGCACGGCGAAGCAGAGTTAACGGATTGCTCTGAGCAGGCTGAAAGTTGATCCGCGCTGAATGACCCTGCGGCAAGGCCGGGTTTACATCCGCTTAAACTGTGTGCGCCGCGTGCAACAGGTGCCCAACAAAAGCTCTATCCACCTATTGGGATGATGTGGAAAAGATTGCCATGGCCCGCTTCATCATTGTATCACTTTTGCGTGCCATCTAAAGACTCACATAGGGTTCAGGTGCGATTTGTATAAGTTCGCTCAGAACTTTGAACAATCAGCACCCGGCACGCAGAATGGGGACGACAGGGCAATAATGGCACGTGGCAGCATCTTTCAAGCGATCAAGCAGCGCAAGCTGCCGCTTGTTATGGCAGCCTGCGCGGTGACGCTCGCCTTGCCCAGCACGGGGCTTGCCCTCGTGAAAGCCGGCGATAATGCAGCCTCCTTCGCTGCCAATGGCTTCGATATTTTCACCCCGGCTTCAGTTGATCCTGAATTGGCAGCCCGTTTTGCACGCGTTGCAGCGGACGATTCGATGCGGTTTACCCCTGCAGGCGGCAGCGCGGTGGAACGCGAACGCACGGTGACTGTCGCTGTGCGAGATCGATGGGCAGACGGCCAAGGCAATCTCTGTACGCAAAGCGATCGACGCCGCGCCGGGCGCTGGCAAAGCGATCAGCAAACTGCAAACCAGCCGCTTTAATCTGGGCACCGCGCGCGGCTATCAAAGCTTTGCGCGCACCACGGTGGAATTGCCCGACAATGTCCGCAGCCTGACAGTGCCCGATCTGTCTGAATTTGAACCGGCAGGCCCGCGCGCTGAAAAAGAACCCAGCCGTCTCCAGCCTCGGATCGAGCTTGAAGACGAACAGGTCGCTGGCCGTTCGCCCAACACGCTTGATTCGCTTGGTTCGCAAACCGTGGGTGTTGGCGGGTCTTTCCGCTTGTCGCCCAATCTCGATGTGACAGCGGGCGTGCGCTATTCGCAGGAACGTGAACGCCTCGCGCCTCTCACCACTTCGCAGCAGGATAGCCAGGCCGTGTATGTCGGCACGCAAATCCGTTTCTAACCGTTGATCGGTTGCCGGCATCAAAAGACCCAGTTTCGGCTGGGTTTTTTATTGCCTGACGTTACGGCACGGCTATGCCAGAAGAGCAAAGCGACTCGTTGAAAGGCATGGATTTATGAGCAAGGTAGCAATCGTCACAGGCGGAACACGCGGCATCGGGGAAGCCATCAGCGTGGCGCTCAAAAATCAGGGCCGCACCGTCATCGCCAATTATGCAGGCAATGACGAAAAAGCTGCCGCTTTTACCGAGCGCACCGGAATTGCCGCACGCAAATGGGACGTGGGTGACCACGACGCCTGTATTACAGGATGCGGCGAGGTCGCCGAAGAATTCGGCTCTGTCGATATCGTCGTCAACAATGCCGGGATCACCCGCGACGGCACATTGCACAAGATGAGCTTTGATGACTGGAACGAGGTTATGCGGGTCAATCTTGGCGGATGCTTCAATATGGCAAAGGCGTGCTTTCCCGGAATGCGAGAACGCAAATGGGGCCGGATCGTCAATATCGGATCGATCAACGGGCAGGCCGGACAATATGGCCAGGTGAATTACGCCGCAGCCAAATCGGGCATTCACGGCTTCACCAAAGCGCTCGCGCAGGAAGGCGCGAAAGTCGGCGTGACCTGCAACGCGATTGCGCCGGGATATATCGACACTGATATGGTTGCGGCCGTGCCCGAACCAGTGCTGGAAAAGATTGTCGCCAAAATCCCGGTGGGCCGCTTGGGCCAAGCCAGCGAAATCGCGCGCGGTGTCGCGTTCCTGACCTCTGACGAAGGCGAATTCGTCACCGGTTCCACAATGAGCATCAATGGCGGCCAGCATATGTATTGAGGGCCAGGTTCGCCCAAAACTCATGCATTGACGCCCCGCGCCGCTACACACCGCAATGGAACCAAACGTGCAGCAATCAAATCTCACCGAGGCCGAAATCAGCGCCGTGATCGAAATGGCGCTGTCCGATCATATCGCCTTTGCAGAGATTGAGGCGCAATTTGGCCTGTCCGATAAACAGGTCAAAGTGCTGATGCGCGATAACCTTAAGCCGTCGAGCTATCGCACCTGGCGCAAACGTGTGCGCGAATTTGGTGATCGGCGCGAGCATTATAAGTGAACCCGCCCGCCCCTTTTCACCCGCCTGTCAAACGCTCGGTCCAGATCGCAGGCCACAAGACCAGCATTTCTTTGGAACCTGTGTTCTGGGACATGCTGCGCGATGTCGCGGCGCGCGAAGGTGTGGCGATAAATGCCCTGGTCGCGCGGATTGATGCAGAACGGATCAAGGCTGAAACCCCGCCCGGCCTCGCCAGCGCGATCAGGGTGTGGCTGGTTGCGCGCCTGTCCTAATCATCTCCGACCCGCTCAATATCTGCGCCCACGAGCTGCAGTTTTTCCTCAAGCCGCTCATAGCCGCGATCAAGGTGATAGATGCGGCGAACCTGGCTTTCACCCTCAGCGGCGAGCGCTGCGATCACAAGGCTCATCGAAGCACGCAGATCGGTCGCCATGACTTCTGCGCCGGTAAGGTCCACCGGCCCCGAAACAATCGCGGTGCGCCCCTCGGTCGCGATGTCTGCACCCATGCGGCTGAGTTCGGGCACATGCATGAAACGGTTTTCAAAAATCGTTTCTTTAAGGACACTTTTGCCTTCTGCCTTGCACAGCAGGCTCATCAATTGGGCCTGCATATCGGTGGCAAGGCCCGGATAAGGCGCGGTCGTCAGATCAATCGGTTTAATCGCTCCATTGGTCGTTATCTGCATGCCTTTGGCATCTTCTTCGACATGCACGCCCATGCTTTGCAAAGCGCGCGTGGTGGCCTGCATATCGTCTGCCTTGGCCCCTTCAAGCCTCACATCGCCGCCCGTGATTGCCGCCGCACAGGCGTAAGATCCCGCCTCGATCCGGTCGGGCATCACGCGGTAAGTCGCGCCGTGCAGACGTTTGACCGGATGGATGGTCAGATCGCCTGTGCCGATGCCTTCGATCTCTGCGCCCATGGCAACCAGCAGATTGCAAAGGTCCACAATCTCAGGCTCCCTAGCAGCGTTGAACAGGCGGCACGTGCCCTGCGCCAAAACCGCCGCCATCAGCGCATTTTCCGTCGCGCCAACCGAAACGACAGGAAAATCAAAATCGCCGCCCTGCATGCCGCCATCGGGCTGGATCGCTCTGACATAGCCTTGGGCAAGCTCAATCACCGCGCCGAACGCTTCCAAAGCTTTCAAATGCAAATCAATCGGGCGGTTCCCGATCGCGCACCCGCCCGGCATGGATACGGTCGCTTCGCCCGCGCGGGCAAGCAGCGGGCCAAGCACAAGGATCGAGGCGCGCATTTTGCGAACGAGATCATAGGGCGCAACCGAGGAAGTGAGCCGCGATGCTTCGAATGTGACCACCCGTCCAAATTCTTCTGGCCGCTTGCCATGGATTTCGGTCGAGACGCCGAATTGCGTCATCAGGTGCTGGAACCCGTCAATATCCGCCAGCCGCGGCAGATTGCGCAGCGTCAGCGGTTCCTCTGTCAGCAAAGCGCACGGGATAAGCGTAAGCGCGGCGTTTTTGGCGCCCGAAATGGGGATCGTGCCCGTAAGGCGATTGCCGCCTTTGATAATCAGTTTGTCCATCCATGCCCCTTACCCGATCCGGCCGGTCACGCAAACACGCCGCGCCGCCGGCTCAACCTACCCTTTAGAACCAGCGCTTCCCCGCAAAAATACCCCATCGGGACCATCACCTCTATTGCCATTGCTTTTGCGCAGGCCAAACGGCAGTTGAGCCATCATCAGCACGTCTGTGTGCCTTAAAGACAGGATGACAAATTCATGTCCCCCAAGCCGATTAAGAAAGCCGTTTTTCCCGTCGCCGGACTTGGCACACGCTTTTTGCCAGCGACCAAGGCGATCCCGAAAGAACTGCTCCCCATCGTGGATCGTCCGCTGATCCAATATGCCGTCGACGAAGCGCGCGAAGCTGGCATTGAACAGATGATCTTTGTCACCGGGCGCGGTAAAACCGCCATCGTTGAACATTTCGATGTGGCTTACGAGCTTGAGGCCACCATGTCCGAACGCGGCAAGGATATGGGCGTGCTGGAACCAACCCGCGCAACGCCGGGCGATATCATCACTGTGCGCCAGCAAGTGCCGATGGGCCTTGGTCATGCAATCTGGTGCGCGCGCGCGATTGTTGGCGATGAACCCTTTGCGATCTTCCTGCCGGATGAATTGATGGTCGGCAAAAAAGGCGGGACCGGCTGCATGAAGCAGATGGTGGATGCCTATAACCAGACCGGCGGCAATCTTATCAGTGTCCTCGAAGTCCCGCATGACGAGGTTTCGAGCTACGGCGTGATTGATCCCGGCGCGGCCGATGGAGCGTTGACCGAGGTAAAGGGCTTGGTCGAGAAACCGCCAGTGGATGAAGCGCCTTCCAACAAGATCATCTCAGGCCGCTACATCCTGCAACCCGAAGTCATGCGGACTTTGGAGACGCAGGGCAAAGGGGCTGGCGGCGAAATTCAGCTGACCGATGCGATGGCGCGGATGATCGGCGACCAGCCGTTCCATGCGGTAACCTTTGACGGGAACCGCTATGATTGCGGCAGCAAGCTGGGATTTGTCGAGGCAACATTGGCGCTGGCGCTGGAGCGCGATGATATGGGCGCAGATGTGCGCGCCATGGCAAACAGATTGCTCGGGTAATAACACCGCAAAGCACGAAAAAGCCCCGCTGCGCGGCGAGCAAAGCGGGGCTTTTTTATTGAGTTTGATCGCTTATTCAGCGGCGTCGGCATCATCCTTTGAAACAGAACCGTCATCGTTAAAGGTCAGCTTTTCCAAAGCCTCCTCAACGCTCTTGGGATCATCGGTTGCCGCCTGCACCAAAGTGCCAAGCGATGAGCCATCAAGGCCCAGCTCTTTCATCAGACCATCGAGCACCGGGGCCTGCGCGCGGTAGGCCAGCGCGGCTGAGACAGCGTCGCTCGCCAGATTGCCCGAACCGCCGCCGGCGCCATTTGCGCCAGCAGGTGCGCCGCCAGAACCGCCGCCTTGCGTAAGCCCATCGACCTGAACGATCTTGATCGAATCGATCGCTTCCATCGGTTTCGCGCTTTCACGCACGACCTCGGGCAGCACTTTAAGCAGAGCCAGCTTGGTCTGAAGGCTGATCTGATCCATCGAGAGGATATTGGCCGCCTCGTTCACCGCTTGCTGACCGGCCGCTTCAACTTCAAAGCGCACCCTGTCAGCTTCGGCGCGGAGAATTTCTGCGTCTGCTTCACCTTTCGCCTCGAGCCGTGACGCTTCTGCGCGGTTGGTCGCAGCGTCTTTCTCCGCTTCGGCTTCGACCTTGATGCCAATCGCATCGCGTTCAGCTTGCTTTGCCGCTTCGATCAATTCGATCATCTTTTGACGTTCAGCAATCTCGCTTTCACGAGCGGTTGCGACCTGCTCTTCGGCGGCGACCGCTTTGGCGCGGGCAGCGTCAGCTTCGGCTTTCGCCTGGCTTTCCTCACGCGATTTGTTTTGGACCGCGATCTGCTGTTCCTGACGCGCAATTTCCAGCGCTCGGCCCTGATCGATCCGAGCCTCTTCAACCAGGCGGTCTGCCTCAATTTGCTGGGCATCAACCTGCTTCTTCGCCTCGATCCGAGCCGCTTCAGCTTCGCGCTCACGCTCCGCTTGTTCGCGCGCGATTTCCGAGGTTTGCGAAGCGCGGCGGATTTCAACCTCGCGCTCTTGTTGCAGGCGCGCATATTCGTTGTCGCGCCCGATTTCAAAGCTGCGCGTGTCCGCTTCGAGGTTCTTCGTCTCCATCTGGACGCGGGTGTCCTGCTCGATATCGTTGCGCAGTTTCTTGCGCGCTTCGATCTGCTCGGTCAGCTTTGTCAGACCTTCTGCGTCAAATGCGTTGTTGGCGTTGAAGTGCTCAATGCTCGTCTGGTCAAGGCCAGTGAGCGAAACCGATTCCAGCTCCAAGCCGTTCATCGCAAGATCGTTGGAGGAAACCTGCTGCACTTTTTGCACGAAGTCTGCGCGTTGCTCGTGCAGCTCGTTCATGCTCATGCCCGCGGCAACCGATCGCAGCGCGTCAACGAACTTACCTTCAACCAGATCTTTCAATAGGTTGGGCTGCATCGTGCGCATGCCAAGTGTTTGCGCCGCCATCGCAATCGCGCCTGCATCGGGGCGAACGCGGACATAGAATTCCGCTTTCACGTCAATCCGCAACCGGTCGAGCGTAATGAGCGCTTCGCCATCCTTGCGGACAACGCTAAGCACCAGAGTGTTCATGTTCACGGGCATGGTTTCGTGGAACACCGGGAACACCAGCGCACCGCCATTCATCACAACCTTCTCGCCGCCAATACCCGTTCTAACGAAAGCGATTTCTTTCGACGCGCGTCGGTAAAGTGTTGTGAGGAATACAAACATTCCGACAATGACTGCCAAGCCGATGCCGATGTAAATCGCAAGATCAAGTAACCCGTCCATAGTGTCTCCTATCGTGTGTCGCGCGGCTGCGGATCCCAGCGCGCGTTGTGTGTGTTTAATCGAGGCCCAGCAGCTTGCTTTCGTAATGCACGCCGAAGAATGTCTCCCCTTCGCGCCGCACCAGCAAAACAGTGTCCCCTTCATTCAATTGCGCATCGGGATCATGCGGTTCGACCATTACAAAATGAGGATGGCCATGGCGGTCTTTGACTTTCGCCCGCGCGGGTGACGCGGTGCGGGCCGTGCCGGTTTGAATCTCAGCATCGCGCCGCACCAGGCTATCAAGACCCACCGCGCTTGTTTCATCCTTGGGCAAGATGCGCTCCAAGGGCCGGGTCAGCACTCCGTTCACCGGCAAAGCGCCAATTCCCGCCAGCACGCCCGCCAAAGCGGGATGCAAGGGCGCACCCAAAAGGCTGATCGCCAATTCCTGGCCCGACACGCCGATCATCACAAAGACGAACAGCAAGACCATGAACCAGATGAGGAACGGCACCCGGCCTATCCCTAGAAGGCTGAACGCGCTTTCCAAAAAGCCGCTGGGCTCTAGTCCGTCAGCTGCTCCGTCAACATCCAAGTCGATATCGACGTCGCCGCTGTCAAAGAAATCGCCCGCTCCAATCAGTTGGAGCAGCACAATCATGACAAGCAGGATCGCCGCGCCTGCAAACGGCAGATTGTGCGGTTGAAGCAATGTTACATCAAGCAAGTCCATTCGCATCCCCCTCAACAAATCCTGCCGCAAAAGCGCAGCATGCCAAATTCCAGGTTTTTCCCATGAATGGAGTATTAACACATATTGCGCGAAAAGAACAGAAAAATCGGTATGGAGTTGCGATAGACCCGTTTTTGAATGTATATTTGCGCGCCACCCTTGTTTTATTGCGTTGCCTTCCCATATAAGAAGCTTACGCTGCGGTTATCTTTATCGGCAGCTTCTTCAAGCCGCCAACAAATGTGCTGTTTGCGCGTGCAGGTGTTCCGGCAAGCTCCACCGCTTCTATCCGGTCAAGCAACACCTCGAACACAATCCGCATTTCCAGCCGCGCCAGATGCAGGCCAAGGCATTGATGCGCACCGGCGCCGAATGCAGCATGGCGATTGGGCGAGCGCGCGGCATCAAATGCGCGCGGATTATCAAACTGCGCCGGATCGTGATTGGCCGCGACATAGTTGATCATCATCCAATCGCCCGCGCGGATAAGCTGCCCTCCCACTTCGACATCTTCTGCTGCGGTGCGCATGAAATGCTGGACCGGGCTGGTCCAACGGATCGCTTCTTCGACAATACCGGGCAGCAATGAACGATCGGCCTTAACTTTCGCCAGTTGAGCAGGGTCTTGCGCCAAGGCCAGCATAGCGCCCGCGGTCGATGCGCTGGTCGTGTCATGTCCCGCGCTCGCCATGATGATGTAGTATCCCGCCATATCGCGCGGCGGCAACGGCTTTCCATCGACCAGCGCGTTGGCGATGACACTGGCGACATCATCGGTTGGGTTGGCGCGGCGATCCTGCGCCAGTGCGGCGAAATAATCCTCAAAGGTTTTGACCGCCCCAGCGACCAGTTGGACGACCTGTTCGGGGGTCATATTCTCCATACCCGTGCCCGAAAGATCAGCATCCTGACCGCCAAACAATTGCTGGGTCAGCATTTGCATCCGGGGTTCATCCTCTGGCGGGACGCCCAATATCTGCATGACCACCCGCAAAGGATAAGGTCCGGCCAGCGCCTCGACAAAGTCCACTTCGGGGCCCGCTGCAATCATTGCATCGACCATTCCGGTCGCAAGGGCGCGGATCTCATCTTCCAACCGCGCCAAATTGCGCGGCATAAACCAGTCCTGGGTCAATTTGCGGTATTTGGGATGGATCGGCGCATCGAACACCACCAGCGAATCCACCAACATGTTCGACCCGGTCGCCGCCCGGGAGAACGCGGTTGCCTCACGCGTTGCAAACACCACGGGTTTGGGATTGTTGAGGAAGGTTTTGTTGTCCTTTGAAATGCGCATCACATCATCATAGCGCGTGATCAGCCAGAACGGCTCAAACGAATCGTCTTCGGCAACGATCCTGGCAACAGGTGAACTTGTGCGCAGATCATCAAAGGTATCAAGCAACCCATCCCACTCGGCATAGCTTTCAGGCGCGATGATTTTACGCCCGATGTCTGAAGGCAAAGTGATCGCATTGGCCGGCATCACACGCTCTCCTTCGCGGCGGCTTCGTATTCATCACGCAGCTCACGCTTATATAGCTTGCCATTGGCCTCTCGGGGCAAGTCGGGGCGAAAATCAAACAATTTGGGCAGTTTTATCCGCGCAAGGTTCGGCGCCAGAAATTCGCGCAATTCCGCCTCAAGCGCGTCGCCTGCATCCCCCATGTCGAGCGGCTGCACCACCGCGACAACTTTCTCCCCCAGATCAGGATCAGGCGCGCCAATCACGGCTGCATCCATCACTTTGTCATGGGTCACCAGCAGGTTTTCGATCTCCTGCGGGTAGATATTGACCCCGCCAGAGATAATCATGTGGCTTTTCCGGTCGGTCAGGAACAGATATCCATCCTGATCAACATGACCGATATCGCCCAAAGTCATCCAGCCTTTGGAATGCATCGCGTCGGCGGTCTTTTCCGGATCGTTGTGATAGGTGGGCAGCAGCACGTTTTCGAAATAGATGAGGCCGTCTTCACCTGCCCCCACTTCCTCGCCATCGGGGCCGCAGACATGCAGCTGGCCATAGATGGTTTTGCCCACTGTGCCGGGGTGTTCCAGCCAATCCGCGGCCCCGACCATTGTCATGCCGATCCCTTCTGATCCGGCATAGTATTCATTCACTATTGGCCCCCACCATTCGATCATTTCCCGCTTGATCGGGACAGGGCAAGGAGCGGCTGCGTGAAGCGCGCGTTTGTGGCTGGAGAGGTCGTATTTGGTGCGGATCGCGGGATCCAGCTTTAGAAAGCGCACAAAATGCGTCGGCACCCATTGGCTGTCGGTGATCTTGTGCTTTTCGATCGCCGCCAGGGCCGCTTCGGGATCGAATTTCTCCATCACCACGATTGTTCCGCCCAGTCGCTGCGCTGCTGAACACCATGCCAGCGGAGCTGCATGATAAAGCGGAGCAGGGGAAAGATAGATCATTGATCCATCCGCCGGCATTCCCGCGCCCATAGTGGCAAGCCCCAGAAAGGGGATGATGGCTTGCGGATCCGGATCCTCTGGCGGAGCAGGGCGAACACCCTTGGGCCTGCCCGTCGTGCCCGAACTGTAGAGCATATTGAGCCCGGCACGCTGGTCAGCAATGGGAGCGGCAGGCTGCTCAGCCAGAGCAGCATCGAAACTTTCCGCGCCATCATCGCCTGTCAAAAGCACTTCGATATCCGGACATTCGCGGCGAATATCTGCCAGGACACCGTCATAGACATGCGATGTGATCAGCACTCTCGCATCGCAATCCTTAAGGATATAGATGATTTCAGGCGCAGTGAGGCGAGTGGAAATTGGCACGAGCAAAGTGCCCGCGCGCTGCGATCCCCACACGATCTTGAAATACTCGATCCGGTTTTCAAGCAGCACCGCAAACGCATCATCAGGCGCAAGCCCGCGCGATCGCAGCAATTGGGCAAAGCGGTTCGCCGCCTCGTCCATTTCGCCATAGGTCATCTGCTGACCAGTCCCTGCCATAATAACGGCGGGGTGGTCAGGTTTGCTCGCTGCATGGGCAATCGGGTGCATGGCTGGTGTTTCCCTCTCTCGCAGCGACCGTCCAATGCGGGCGCCTGCCTCTTGGATTCGGGATGCTAGCGTTCAGGTGCTCGCACTCAAGCGAAAAGCGAAGGACAACTTTCGACTGGCGCAATACTGGCTCTGGATCGCGCATAAAAAAAGGCGGCGGGAAGACCCGCCGCCTATGATCGGACACCCTCTCCAATGTCCGAACCCGCTTCCAGGCGGGCTAACTCTAATGGGCCGTCAAATAAGACCCGTTCCAGCAGACTTACTGACCGCCGCGGCCAGCATTTTCATCGGCTGCCGCAAGCTGAGCCTGCGCGTTGGATTCCACCATATAAGGAATTGGATTGACCGCAAGTCCATCAACGCGAACTTCGTAATGAAGGTGCGGCCCGGTTGAGCGGCCAGTTGAGCCGACATAGCCAATGATGTCGCCTTTGCGAACGGTATCACCCGCGGCAACCGCAAGCCGCGACAGATGCGCATAGCGCGTTTCCAGATCCGCGCCGTGATCGATGCTGATGTAAAGCCCGTAGCTTGAGAACCAATTGGCACGGCCCACCAAACCATCGGCTGTTGCGTAAACAGGTGTGCCCGTAGGCGCTGCAATATCAACGCCATTGTGGCGCTTGCGCCGTTTCAGCACTGGATGGTTGCGCATTCCATAGCCGCTGCTCATCCGGCCTGTATCAACCGGCATACGTGAAGGGATAGCGACAGCCGCACGCTCCGCTGGCGCGCCAGGTTTTGCTTTGTCGAGCGTGCGCCAATTGGCAAACAGCTGACGAAAGCGCGGATCGCCTTTGGCCAACTTGCCTTCCTGCGCTTCACGCAAAGGCTCGGTCACGTCAGCTGCGGTGGTCGCCGTATTGGCGTTGGTGTTGGCGAGAGCCGGACCAGCGGCAGCAAGCAGCGAAGCCGCGCACGCCGCGCCAAGAATTTTGAAAGGACGCTTTAAGAGCGTAATCATTGCGACCGGTTCCTCTGTGTTGGCGCTCTATCTTAAAGAACACCTGCCTGCTTCATCAGCGGGCTATCTCATACCCAAGCCTCCGCCTCACTTTTCGCTGATCTTGCGCCGCGAATAAGCCCGGTAGACTTTGCCGGTCAGCCAATAACACTGGCGTTTCGACTTGTTACATTGAGAGGTATGGACGCGAGTCGTTAAAGCGCAATCTCTGCATAGAAGTCTCGCGATAAACCGGCTGCAAGACGCGCTGAGTCGTTGAATGGCGGCTTAACAGACCCTCGAAAGTAGCGCGAAACTAGGTTCTGCCACATAATTGCAGGGGTTTGCCCGGCTGATTCTGCACAATGCAAAAAGTGTTTGGTGCCAATCGCGACATGACGGATTTCATCGTCAAGAATGCGCGATAAAATTTTTGCACCATTGGCATCCCCCGCAGCCTTTACCCGCTTCAAAGTTGCAGGCGTGACGTCAAGACCGCGCGCTTCCAGCACCATCGGCACAACCGCCAACCGGGCCGCGACGTCGTGACGGGTTGCATGAGCCGCTTGCCACAATCCGGCATGAGCGGGCAAAGCGCCATAATGGCTGCCCAGGCTTTCCAGTTTTCGGGCAAGCAGCGCAAAATGCATCGCCTCATCTGCGGCAACACCAAGAAAATCGCTGACAAACGCCTCGCCCATTTCCGCACCGAACCGGCCCGCCATATCAAGCGCCAGATCAATCGCGACAAATTCTATATGCGCAAGGCTGTGCCACAAAGCGATCCGCGCACGCGGTGATCCAAACTTGCCGCGTTTTGGCATTTGGTTGGGAGGCAGCAGCTCAGGAGCAGAAGGCCAAGCGGGCTGGTCAGGCATCGCGGCATCGAACCTGCAATCCAGCCGCCCCAAACGCCAATCGCGCGCGGCTTCGCGCGCCGCCATGCATTTCGCACGCGGATTGCCGGTCAAAAGGACCGACCGAATGGCCTCTGAAACATTTTGAGCCGCGATTTGCATCAAAGCTTACAGCGCTTTTGCCGCCGCCAGAACCTCTTCGGCGTGGCCTTTGACTTTCACTTTGGGCCAAACCGCAGCGATTTTCCCATTGGCATCGACCAGATAGGTCGATCGGACCATGCCCATATAGGATTTGCCGTACATCTGTTTTTCTGCCCACACACCAAGCGTATCGGACAGGCCGCCTTCTGCTGCATCGGTTGCCAGAGGCGTTGTCAGATCATGCTTTGCGATAAAGTTCTGATGCTTCTTCGCGCTATCCTTTGATACGCCCAGCAATTCAGTGCCTGCCGCATCAAATTCGCCTTTGAGAGCGGTAAAGTCTTTTGCCTCGGTGGTGCAGCCCGGCGTGTTGTCCTTCGGATAGAAAAATACGACCAGTTTCCTGCCAGCAAAATCCGATGGCTTCACTTCGCCGCCATCCGGCGTGCCCATGGCAATATCAGGCATTGCGTCACCTATACCGGGAAAATCACTCATCATTCGGCTCCATTTCGCTATGTGGGATGGTCTCGCCAAGCACACTCGACCAGATCTGCGCGACTCTTTGCCTTGCCTGCGCAAAGGCTTGCAAGAGCTCTTTGTAAGTGGGCTGTTGGCATGCGCTTGCAAGCGCAGATGCGGCGTAATGTGGCGGTTCTTTCATGTCAGGGGCAAGCAGGCGCCCGGCGACCAATATCCGGCTCATCAAATCATAATCGGCAAGAAAGCCTGACGGCAGATGCCCTGCATCAATCAATGCGGGTATCGCTTCGGCAAGGTCAGGGGAATAGGCTTTGGGATGGGTATCAATCAGCGCCTGCCCGCTCGCATTGATCCCCTGCAATTGGAGGAAATGCACCAGAAATTCGCAATCGATCAGCCCGCCTCGCAAGAGCTTGGCATCGAGTATACCAGCGGGCGGTTTATGCTGCGCCATTTCTGCGCGCATCGCGGTGACCGATGTCGCTAAGGCATCCTTATCCCGCTTTCGCGCCAGCACGCGCTGCATTATGGCCGCAACCGACCGCCGGCTGTGCGCAGAGCCCTGTAGAACCCGTGCGCGCGACAGGGCCATATGTTCCCATGTCCAGGCGGTTTCTTCCTGATATTTGGCAAAGGCATCCATGCTCACCACCAGCGGACCCTGCGCGCCTTGTGGGCGCAGCCGGGTGTCGACCTCGTATAAAGCGCCCTGGGCGGTGGGGACCGACAAAGCGGCAATGACTCGCGCGGCAAGGCGGTTGTAATATTGCGTCGCGCCGAGCGATTTTGGCCCATCGGAACGGGCGGAAAACGGGCCGGTGAATAAAAACACGGTGTCCAGATCGCTGGAATGGGTAAGCGCTCCGCCGCCAAAGCGGCCAAGCCCCAAAACGATCAGTTCGCTATTGGCAATCGCGCCGTGATTGGCAGCAAATTCGCGGCCAGCCTCGCGCACTGCGACGTTGATGGCAGCCTCGGCGGTGCGCGATAAGGCGGCGGCAACCTCCAGCGGATCTGCCTGCCCCTCAATCATCTGCACCCCCAGCGCAAAGCGTATTTCGCCGGTTACGAGCCTGATGGAATCGAGCAACGCTTCGTAATCCGGCCTTGCGGCGCATTCTTCAAATCGCTGAGCAATTTCAGCGGGCGCACCCGGCAATTGGCGCGCTGTCCGGTCCAGCAGCGTGTCCAGCAATTCAGGCCGCCGCGCGAGTTCGTCCGATAAAGCAGGCGCAAGAGTAAGCGCTGCGACCAGACGCTCCAGCACATCGGGCCGCGCATCCAGCAGGCGGAACAGATTGATCGCAGAAGGCGCAGAATCAAGGATGGCTTCCCACCGGGCCAGAACCCGCGCCTGATCATCGCTTTGCCCAAAAGCGCGCAAAAGCGGCGGCAAAACCCGCTCAAACGCTTCCAAAGCCTGCTCAGAACGAAGGCAAGCATAGCGGCCATCGCGCCATCCCTCGATCCGCCGTGCAAGCGCGGCGGGTTCGGCAAATCCATATTCGCCCAGCACTTTTGCCCATTCGCTGTGCGCCTCTGGCACAATAGCAAGAACGGGACTGGGGCGAATGAGCGCTTCGTATGTCGCAGCAACCTTGCCCGTGACCAACTCAAGATCAGCAATCAGCGCTGCACCATCTTCAAGGCCATCCAAGCGCGCCACATTATCAAGCGCCGCGCCATCGGGCAGCGCATGGGTCTGGCGATCATGGACCATTTGCAACCGGTGCTCGATCACTCGCAATCGGTCATAGGCTGCACCCAAATCCTGCGCCGTGGCCTGTTCAATTCGCCCGGCTGCCGCCAGCGCGTCCAGCGCCGCACGTGTCCCGCGCACCTGCAAAGAGGGATCGCGTCCGCCATGAATTAGCTGATGCGTCTGAACGAAAAATTCGATCTCGCGGATGCCGCCGAACCCTTTTTTCACATCGAAGCCCGGTCCGGGCCTCATCGCGCCTGCATGGCTCTCGCGGATGCGATCGGTTAAAGCCTGCACTTCGTCCACCGCGCCAAAATCCAGCCCGTGCCGCCACACGAACGGCGCGATATCTTCCAGAAACGCCTCGCCCGCCGCGATATCGGCAGACGCGGCGCGCGCTCTGGTGAATGCTGCGCGTTCCCATGGCAGTGCGGCGCTTTGGTAATGAGTGAGCGCGGCCCCGCGCCGCACGACAAGCGGGCTGATTTCGGAAGCTGGCCGCAGCCGCAAATCAACGCGCAGCGCGTATCCATCCTGCGTGGTGTCAGATAACAGCGCCACCGCGCGGCGGGCGTAACGCTGGACCGCTTCGCCCGGATCATCATTGCTGCGGCATGTCAGCTGCGCCGGATCATAAAGCCAGATGGGGTCAATGTCAGAGGAATAGTTGAGTTCACAGGCCCCCTGCTTTCCCAATGCCAAAGCGATAAAGCCAGCGGTGCTGGCAACACCCGTGCGCTCTTCAATCGCCGTGCGAATGGCGCGGTCCATCGCGCGATCGGCAAATCCTGTAAGCTCGCTCACGACGCGCGAAAGCGGCAGAGCGCCCGCCAGATCACCGATGGCAAGCGCTGCCGCCAGCGCCAAACGTTCCCGCCGCAGCGCCGCTGATGTATCGGGGTTATCGGCATGCGCTTTAGCCCGTAGGAGCGCAGCTTCCGCATCGCCTTTGGCAAGCAGCGCTTCCAGGTCAGGCTGCCTATCAAGCGCGCGGGCCAGAAATGGCGAATGCGCACGGGCCCGCGCAAGCGCTTCCTCCCAATCCGCTGTTTGCCCTGGCTCCATTCCGCTTCATTGACGCTGCTTCCCGGCTTCTGCAAGACGCATTGCCATGACCGCGCGCCCCAATACGCTCTCAGCCACACCTGCCCGGATGCCGCCCGAATGGGCGCCGCAGGATTGGCTGTGGATCGGATTTCCCCATTTGGCCGAAGAATGGCCGGGCTACCTTGAACGCGCGCAGGAACAGATTGCAGCCTTTGCCAATGCCGTGGCGGAAAGCGGGCAAGAGGTGCGGCTGTTGGTGCGCGATGATGCAAGTGAAGCGCGCGCGCGGCGTCTGGTGAGCGGGGCAGTCACGCTGGAACAACGCATTTATGGCGATATCTGGCTGCGCGACACGGGTCCGCTTATCGTAACCAATCGCGAAGCGCAATCAGCGGTCCGGTTTGGCTTCAATGGCTGGGGCGGCAAATACGAGATGCCCGGCGATGATATGATTGGAGCAGAACTGGCGCACGCCGCAGGCCTCCCACTTCGAACGTCACCCATGATCCTTGAAGGCGGAGCGATTGAAAGCGACGGCACCGGCCTTGTCGCCGTGACCGAGCAATGCCTGCTCAATCCCAATCGCAACCCCGATTTGAGCCGCGCCGATATCGAAGAAGAACTGCGCGAAATGCTCGGGTTTGACCGGGTGTTGTGGCTCGGGGACGGTCTCATGAACGATCACACCGATGGCCATATCGACAATCTTGCCCGCTTTGCCGCGCCGGGCCGTATGATCGTGCCAAAGCCGAGCGGCGCGGATGATCCCAATCGCGCGATTTACTATGACGCTGCCCGGCGGGCCGAGGCTTTCGGATTGGACATCATCCGCGTTCCTTCGCCCGGTTTGATAAAACGCAGCGGCGTGATTGAGCCTGCAAGCTATGTGAATTTCGCGATCACCACGCATTTGGTTGTGGTGCCGACATTCGGCTCGCCTTTTGATGACGCAGGGGTACAGGCCATTGCCGCGCTGTTCCCGGATCGCGATTGTATCGGCCTACCCGCCGATGCAGTGCTGGCGGGCGGAGGCGGCTTTCATTGCGCCAGCCAGCAAATGCCCTCGCTTGGCGCTGCTTAACGCTTCGTTAGGACTTGCTCCCCATTGTGCAGGCTATGAGCAAAGCCTTCGCCCTTTCCCAAGCAGCCTATGCAGCGCTACTGGCACGCCCGATTGATGCCGCGCGCTGCGTGATAGTTTTGGGCTGCGCACTGGCATTGATCTTGGCGGGCCCCGTTCTGCCTTTCTAGTTCTGCCTTTCTAAAGGCCGGAGCGTCCGCGTAACCAATCCCGATTCTTGAACGTATTCCTTGTCTCAGGACAATTGCGCCTGAAATGCGTCCGGAATTGCGAGGTTGAGTGTGAAACGCCAGATTGTTGCCGCCCTTGCGGTGTTCATCGTCCTTGCAGCAGCGCCGCTGCTCCTGCCCAATTCGTCCAACGCACAATCTGCTCCGAGTGGCTTGCCCGCTCTGGCGAATGAGCCTGTGCTGATCGAATTGTTCACCAGCCAGGGTTGCTCATCGTGCCCCCCGGCTGACCGGCTCGCTGCAAAACTGGCGCGCGAGGCCAATCTGATCGTGGTTTCGCGCCCCGTTGACTATTGGGACAGGCTGGGATGGAAAGACACATTTGCGAAGCCATCGAACACCGAGCTGCAACGCGATTATGCGCGCCGCGGCCTTGGCGGATATAACGGTGTCTACACTCCGCAAAGCGTGGTGGCCGGGCGTCTGGGCGAAGTGGGTTCCAAAGAAAGCGCGGTTCGAAATTTAGTGGAGCGCGCACGCGGCTCAATGCGCGCGGTTATCAGGCTGGAAAAAGCCAATGGCGGGTTCGGCGTCGGTATCAATGGCTCTAGCGACAAGGCCGCTGAGCTCATGCTTCTTGGTGTGTCAGCCCGCGAAGATGTGGCGATTGGCCGCGGCGAAAATGGCGGCCGCACGGTGACCTACACCAATGTCCTGATTGCCGAACAGCGCATCGCAACCTGGCAAGGCGGCAAGGCAAGCTATGCGCTCACAGCATCCCAATTGCGGCTGCCGGGCGCCGACAAGTATGCGCTTATACTGCGCGAACCCGGCGGCGGTCCTGTCTTGGCCGCGCGCTGGGTGCGTTAGCCGCCTAAAGCAAATCAGGCGGTGTCGCTGCGGTTTTCAGCATGGCTACCGCCTCATCGATTGGCATAACGCGCTGCTCTTTTTCACCCAGCGTCCGAATGGCGACAGTGCCCTCCTCCTGCTCACGCTTGCCGACGACCAGCATATAGGGGACCTTGGCAAGCGAGTGTTCGCGCACCTTATAGTTGATCTTCTCGTTGCGCAGATCTGCCTTGGCGCGAATTCCAGCCGCTTCCAGCTTCGCCAAGACCTCGCCAGCATAGCCATCAATGTCCGACACAATCGGAGCGACCACGGCCTGTTCTGGGGCAAGCCATGCGGGCAACCTTCCGGCAAAGTGCTCGATCAGAATGCCAATAAAGCGCTCGTAAGAACCGAAAATCGCGCGGTGCAGCATGACGGGGCGATGCTTTCCGCCATCTTCGCCCACATAGGTCGCATCCAAACGGTCAGGCAAAACGCGGTCACCTTGGATTGTGCCAACCTGCCATGTCCGGCCAATCGCATCGGTGAGGTGCCATTCAAGCTTTGGCGCATAAAACGCCCCCTCGCCCGGCAGCTCTTCCCAGCCATAATCGTCGTTCGCCATGCCCGCTTCTGCTACGGCATCGCGCAATTCCTGTTCCGCCTTGTCCCAGTCCGCCTCTGATCCGAAGCGTTTTTCGGGTCGCAAGGCGAGCTTGACATGATAGGTGAAGCCGAAGTCCTGATAGACGCTGTTGGCCAGTTCACAAAAAGCGCGGACCTCTTCGACGACCTGTTCTTCGGTGCAGAAGATATGCGCATCGTCCTGCGTAAACTGGCGCACGCGCATCAATCCGTGCAGCGCGCCGTGGGGTTCGTTGCGGTGGCAGCAGCCCATCTCGCCAAGGCGGATCGGCAGATCACGATAAGATGTGATCCCCTGTTTGAAGACCAGCACATGCGCCGGGCAATTCATCGGCTTGATCGCCATCCAGTCGGCGTCTTTCTCCACCGAAGGCTTGGCCGCCCCATCACCGTCTTCGTCCACTTGCGGCACCATATCGGGGACGGCGAACATGTTTTCAGCATATTTGCCCCAATGGCCCGATTGCTCCCACTGGCGCACATCCATCAGCTGCGGCGTTTTGATTTCGCGGTAGCCGCTCGCGTCCATCTTGCGGCGCATATAGGCCTCCAGCTCGCGCCAGATCCGGTAACCCTTGGGGTGCCAGAACACGCTGCCATGCGCCTCTTCCTGCAAGTGGAACAAGTCCATCTCGCGTCCCAGCTTGCGGTGATCGCGCTTGGCGGCTTCCTCAAGGTTATGAAGATGCTGTTTGAGCTGCTTTTTGTTAAGCCAGCCCGTGCCGTAAATCCGCGTCAATTGCGCGTTGTTCTGGTCACCGCGCCAATAGGCACCCGCCACCCGCATCAGCTTGAACGCTTGCGGATCGAGTTTCCCGGTGGAGGCAAGGTGCGGGCCGCGGCACATATCGAGCCAGTCATCACCCGACCAGTACACCGTCAGCTCCTCGCCTTCGGGCAGCCCCTCGGCCCATTCGGCCTTGAACGCTTCGCCTTCGGATTGCCATTTGTCGATGAGCTGCTGGCGCGACCACACCTCGCGGCGAAGCGGTTTGTCCGCCTTGATAATCTCGCGCATCTTTTCTTCGATGGCAGGCAAGTCTTCGCTGCTGAACGGTTCGCGCGATGCCGGCGCCATCACATCATAGTAGAACCCGTCATCGGTTGCCGGGCCAAAGGTGATCTGCGTGCCGGGATAGAGCGCCTGCACCGCCTCAGCCAGGATATGCGCATAATCGTGGCGCACCAGCTCAAGCGCGTCGGCCTCGTCCTTTGCGGTGATCAGTGCAAGCTCGGCATCGCCATCGAACGGGCGGCCAATATCGCGCACTTCGCCATTGACCCGCGCGGCCAGTGCGGCCTTGGCCAGTCCCGGGCCGATTGCGGCTGCCACATCATAGGGCGTGGCTCCTTGTTCCATCTCGCGCACGGAGCCATCGGGCAGGCTTATCTTGAGCAGTTCGGTCATCGCGGTCTTGTCCGTTTCCAATTCTGATGCACGCCATGGCACAGCGCGGCGCGCGCTTGAAGCGGCGAGTGTTGTGTTTTGACCGATTGCGAAGGGGGCCGCCGTGCCGCCCTTCGATCGGGCGGCGGGGTGCCTGGTTTAGCGCACCGCGACCCGCCCCGGATCATCCGAGGTCGTGGTGGTAGTGGTCGTGGTGAGCAGCTTTGCCATGGCGATCCCATAGCGACTGCAATCACCGCTGTCACGCCCACTTCGCTGCTGCGCGGTGGCCTGGACATGGACCGGTGACGGGGGGTTTTGCAAAAGTTTGAGTTTCGCAGGACATCTTCAATTTCAGTCGCTTGTTTCGCAAAACAAAAACCCAAGTGTAACCTTTCCAATTCGCATCGCACCATCGCGGACCCGCCCCGCCCCATCACGCCCCATCACGCCCCGCCACAGGGCATAAAAAGCGCGAATGACAAACGCACTGTCCAACCTAGCAATTCGCCACCTTAGTAGGAAAGCAGGATGCGCCAGATGGAAAGCAAGCTTGACATTCGCACGAATCAATGACAAGTGTACTTTCCATATTTGAAAGGAAGCTTTACCAATGAAAAAACCGGAAAAGGCGCTCCTGTGGGCAGCTGTCATCATCGCAGCGGCGATCTACACGAACGAAATGGGCATGAGTGACAGCGCGAGCTTTGGCATCACAATGGGCCTGGTGGGCGCGGCGTGGGGCACCTTGCAAAGCGGCCGCGCGCGCTGCGCGAAAGGGTGCGCATAATGTCAGAGAAAACGCAAAACGGGCAATTTCTCGGTCGCGGTCCTGCATTCTGGGGCGCGATGATGGGCCTTAGCTATGCGGCACTTGGCGCATTGGCGGCGACGGGCGCGATTGAAGATGCCGCTCTTTTGATCTTGATGGTGCTGCCAATGGCTTTGATGATCCCGCTGGTCAGATCTGCTGGGGCGCGGATCGATGCCGGAGGGGAAAGCTGCTTTGCCAAGGGGGAAGCCCAAAAACGCTATCTAAAGCGAATTGCCATTTCCACATCGCTTTACATGCTCGCCATGGCTGGATTGGTTTTTGCCGTTAACACGCCGGGCGTACCGTTTTTCTGGACTGCTCTTGCAGCCTTGGCCCCGGGGCTCGCAACATTGGGGGTCTTTTGGGCAATAGGCCGACTGATTATCGAAGAAAAAGACGAATTCATCCGGATGCTCATTATCCGCCAATCGCTGATCGCAACAGCAATCGCGCTATCAGCGGCAAGCGTCTGGGGCTTTTTGGAGACTGCCAATGTCGTCCCGCACGCCGATGCCTATTGGTGGCCTGTCCTGTGGTTTGTGGGGCTTGCCATTGGCGCGGTGGCCAACAGACTGGAATATGGCGCATGGGGCGCAGTGTGAGGCGGCACAAATGAAAAACCGCCTCAAAGTCCTGCGTGCAGAGCGCGATTGGTCGCAGCAGGATCTTGCCGACCGGCTCGGCGTCTCGCGGCAATCAGTGAATGCGATTGAAAAAGGGCGTTATGACCCATCATTGCCGTTGGCGTTCACAATTGCCGAAGTGTTCGAATTGCCAATTGAGGCGATCTTTAGCCGCGAATGATCCCGCCCGAACGAAAAAGCCCTGCTGCTTTGATGAAATAGCTGCCTGAGCGTTAGCTCGCTGCAGGAAGGCTGGGCGTTCCAAAAAACGGGAAAGCGCGAGGAACGCTAAGCTGCAATCAATTGGGGCCAATACCAGACCAGCGCCGACGCGCTCAGCCATGCCGAAAACATAATGAGATAGGGCCATTTGCGCGGCAGCATTTCGGCCGCAAACAAAGTGGTCGCCGCCGTTCCTGCAAGCGCGATAAGAGCGGGAGTAGCCCCTGACATGCCCGCCGCTTGAGGCGATGTGAGGGCCAACGCAGCTTGGATCGCGGCATTCGTCCATTGCGCTGGCAAAAGCACAAGCAGCCAATCCGGCAATACGCCGGGCATCGCAAAAGCGGTGAGAATAATCGCCGCTTCGCCCATCACCACAAAGACAGCCATGCACCAGCCCAGACCCGGCATGGACCGTGCAAACAAAGCGCCGCGCGCCGCAAAGCTGAACGCCGCGATGACAATGGCTGGCACCATAACAAGCGCGCTGAAGGCAGCGCCGCTGGGAAACGCCGATGCGCCTGCGATAAGGGCAAGGCCGATGAGGGCAAGACCGATGAGGACAGCCAGCGTCACGCCGACCCAAAACCTGCCAGAAGCGGCCGCTCCAATCATGCCCGCCCCCATAAGAGCGAGAGTTAAACCGAGCGGCACTCCATCAGATGTGTCCAGCAACGCCAAAGCAGCCAGCGGTGCGGCGACGCCTGCAAGAACAACACTCAGCCAGGCTGCAAGCGGCCATTTGGGCGGTTGAACCGTGATTTCAGAATTCATGGGAGGTGCTTTGAGCGAACCGCTCTGCAAAGTCGAGCGAGGATACTGGCCCAATTCTTGAGGCCGCCTATGCGCTCGATCATGCCTACATCAAGCCCCCGTCACGCCCCGATCAAGCCTGGGTCACGATCCTTTTGGTGCCCGCAAGCTTGGCTGATCGAGCCCTGCCTCCGCTCGTAAACCGGTATTCGGTCACCGCACGGTCCAGGCCCAGTTCGATCATCATATAGCCGCGCTGCGATGTGTCAGACCATTGCAGCTCGGCATTTTCAGCGGTTAAAGCGCCCGCCATTGTGGTGGCGGGGATCATCGCAAGATAGCTTTCAAACCCCGGCGAGCTTACCGATGATACGCCAAATTCCACCCCGACGGCTTCGCCTTTATACGTCAGATTGAAATTCCACGCATTGTGGGTGTCACCGGCGAGCACGATCAAATTGGCATCCGCTTCCAATGCGGATTGGAACAGCCGGTCGCGCGCGGCGGGATAGCCATCCCAGGCATCCATGTTGAGCGGCAGACCCGCCTGCCGCGCGAGCGCGCCCGCTTCCAATCGGCGTTTAAGATAATCGGGCAGGCCTTGCGGCAGGGCCTCGAACAGCGATTGCGGGGCCTGCACTTTGCCCATCAACACCTGCTGCACCAGCACCTGCCAGCGCGCGCCGCGCTTCTTTGACGACGCCATCCCCTGCGCCAGCCACGCCTCTTGCCGCGCGCCCAGCATCTGGCGATCAGGATCGAGGTAATCTCCGCTAGCAAATTCGCGCAAAGAAGCGGTCATGGCATCGGGATCGGATTGGCCGCTCAACAGCTTTTCAACACTGAATTGCTCCTCGCGCCCTTCCAGCCGCGTGTCGAGGCGGAACAAAGTCGCCAGATCGCCAATATCATAGGCGGCGTAAGGTTCATCAGAAACGGGCATCCATTCGCGGTAGACCCGTTTGGCAATGGCTTTGCGCGTCTGCCAATCGCCTTCGGCAGCGCTTTGATGGTTTTGCGCTCCATCACGCCAGCTGTCATTGGCGCTTTCATGATCGTCCCAGATGGCAATCATCGGCAGCACCTGATGCAGCCGCTGAAGATCGGGGTCTGCGCGGTAGGTCGCGTAACGCAGGCGGTAATCGGCCAGAGTTATGATCTCTGTACCAGGAGAAAGCGCACTGCGATCGGGATGGCTCTGGCCGGGTGAAGGATAGGTGCCCGCGCCATATTCGTAGATGTAATCGCCCAGATGCACGGCGAGATCGCAATCATTCGCTTGGGCGGCATGGGCATAGGCGTTGAACCAGCCAAACCCGTAATTCGAGCAAGAAAACACCGCCAGTTTGAACGCGGCAGAAGAGCCCTGCGGCAGGGTGCGAGTGCGGCCCACGGGCGACATGCTGCCACCGGGCGCGATAAAGCGGAAATAATACCAGCTATCAGGCCGCAGCCCGGTGGCCACCGGTTTAACGCAGCCATCGCGCGCAGGCGATGCGGTGACGGTGCCAGCGGCAATGGTGGAGGTAAACTCCGCGTTTTCGCTCACCTGCCATTCGAGCGTTACAGGCGCATCAGCACCGTAGCGCGTCCACAGCAGCACCCGGTCCTGCCCCGGCTCTCCGCTTGCCACATTATGAGTGAAACCTGTTCCAAAAGTGCGCGCATGAAGCGGCGTTGCCGCCAATGACGCCCCCGCTCCTGCAAGAGTGAACAGACCGCGCCGCGAAACATTTGCGGCTGATTGGTTCTGCGGACGGGCGGGCTGAGCGGTGAAGGGTGTGACCATGCGTGTCTCATTAAGCTGGCGGGATTGCGAGTGTGTGACACCAATGGCATGGCCTGCGCATGAGCGATATTCAATTCCACGACATGCCAGATGGCCGCCGCATCGCCTTTCGCCGTACGCAAGAAAAAGGGCCTGCTGGAATAGGACCCGCGCTGGTCTTTCTGCCCGGCTATATGTCCGACATGGCTGGCGGCAAAGCGACCGCTTTGTTCGAGCATGCCAAGGCTGAGGGCCGCTCTGCGCTGCTGCTCGATTATTCCGGCTGCGGGGCAAGTTCGGGCGATTTCGCAGATGGCGCCTTGTCGCGGTGGCGCGATGAAGTGCTCGCCGTAATCGGCGCGCAGGTGGATGGCCCCGTCCTGCTTGTCGGATCGTCAATGGGCGGATGGCTGATGCTGCTGATAGGGCGCGCCTTGGGAGACCGGCTGGCCGGCATGATCGGGATCGCCGCTGCCCCCGATTTCACCCGCTGGGGCATTGATGACGCCCGCCGCGCGCAATTGGCCGCGGGCAAGACCGTTTATGAAGACAACCCTTACGGCCCTGACCCCACCCCCACGCATCCACTGTTCTTTCGCGATGCAGAGGCCAATCTGCTGCTTGAAAGCGACATTGATATCACCTGCCCGGTGCGCTTGCTGCATGGCCAGCGCGATACAGATGTGCCGTGGGACATATCGCTGAGGCTGGCAAAGGCGCTGCGTTCGGATGATGTACAGGTGACGCTGATTAAGGACGGCGATCACCGCTTGTCGCGCGATGCGGATATCGCTTTGTTAAAATCAGCGGTGCGCGGCTTTTATTGATGGACCTTCTCCCGTGCTCTTGACCTCAACCCTTATTGCTGCCGCTTTGCAGGTTGGCCCCAATCCCAGCGCTTTGCCGCCGATCAATCCGCATGATGAATTGCGCGACCGGCCTGCGCGTTTAGACAATCAGGAACCGGATAATCCCACCAGCAAATGGCTGGCTGAATGCCTCACGCAGCTCGAAACAGACCCGGCGCGCGCGCATTCGCAGGCGCAAATCCGCCTGACCGAAGCGTTGAGCGCGGCGGACACCGTCATCGCGCAGCATTGCCGGGGGCTGGCGGCGACTGAGCTTGGCCTGTGGGCCGATGCCAGCACCGCGTTTCTCGCCGCGCGCAATGGCTCCCCCGGCGATGACGCCCGCGCACGCGCAAGGTTTGGGACCATGGCAGGCAATGCCGCTTTGGCTGGCGGGGATGCGGGCAGAGCGCTGTCGCTGCTGGAAATTGCGCAGGGCGATGCCAGCAGCGCCGCATCGGCCACATTGGAAGCTCTCGCGGCAAACGATAAAGCGCGCGCGCTGGTTGCATTGGAACGTCCTGAGGAGGCGCTGGCATCGCTCGAACGCGCGACAGTGCTCGAACCCGGCATTGCTGAAAGCTGGCTGCTTAAAGCGACTTTGCTGCGCCGAATGGACCGATTGGCGAGTGCGCAAACCGCGATAGAGCGCGCGTCCGCCTTATCGCCGCAAAACGGTGAGATTGGGCTGGAAGCAGGCGTGATCGCGGTGCTGGCCGGGCGCGAGGATGCCGCACGCCATAGCTGGCAATCGGTGGTGGATACGCAAGCGGGCACACCCTTTGCCGAAACCGCGAAAGGGTATCTGGCGCAGATCGGCCCGGCTGAAAGCGTTTCTGCGCAGGCCTTACCCGCCCCCACTCAAACCGCCCCCGAACGCGCGCCCGCTGAGACCGCGCCCGCTGAAACTGCGCCCGCTGAACCCACATCGCCCACAATTCCCTATGAGGTGCCCGGCGCATGACCCGTTTCTCCGTCCTTGATCTTGTCCCCGTGCGCGAAGGCAGCACGATCAGCGACGCTTTCGCAGCCGCCACCGCCTTGGCCCAGGCTGCTGAGCGCCTTGGCTGCAACCGTTTCTGGGTGGCAGAGCATCACGCGATGGAAGGCATTGCAGGCGGCGCGACATCGGTTGTGCTCGCTTATATCGGCAATGCAACCCGCACCATCCGCATTGGATCAGGCGGCATCATGCTGCCCAATCACACCCCATTTCAGATCGCCGAACAATTTGGCACTCTGGATGCGCTGTTTCCGGCGCGCGTTGACCTTGGCCTTGGCAGAGCGCCGGGCGCAGGCCCGCAATTGCAGCGCGCTTTGCGCAAAGATCTGGCCCAGGCCTCGGAATATTTCCCCAATGATGTGGCCGAACTGCGCGCGCTTTTGACAGGCGATGTCGATCTGCCGGTCAAAGCCACCCCAGGTTTTGGCGCGAAGCCCGAAATGTGGATGCTCGGCTCCAGCCTGTTCGGCGCGCAGCTCGCAGCCAAACTGGGCCTGCCTTATGCTTTTGCTGCGCATTTCGCGCCCGATCATCTGGATGCAGCGCTGGAAATTTACCGCCGCGATTTCCAGCCATCTGCCGCGCTCAGTCAGCCTTATGTGATGGTGGCAATGAATGTTTTTGCCGCGAAAACGCATGAGCACGCAAAAACGCTCGCCTCCAGCCAGCAGCAAAGCTTTGTGCAATTGCGATCGGGCACGCCGGGCAAACTGCTGCCGCCGATCCCCGATTACCTTGATCAATTGCCCGCGCCGCATCAGGCCATGCTCGCCCATGTCGGGCAGGCGAGCGCGGTGGGCACGCCTGAAATGGTGCGCGATCAGATCACTGCTTTTGTCGAGCGGACTGGGGCCGATGAGATCATGCTGTGCGGATCAACCTACGATCCCGATGCGCGTATTTCTTCGCTGGAATTGACGCTGGAGGCGATGAACGCGCCGCTTCCGGCCTAAATCCGCGCGCCCTGCTGCGAGAATGCCTGCTATGACGCCCGCGTAAAACCTTTGGTCTGCCCTTCATCCGGGTTCAAACGTGCTTGCAGTCCCCCCATCAAAGCGCCTATTGCTCGCATGATAACAACAAAGCGGGACAATAATATTGCCCGCGCGCAGGATGTCAGGAGCGCCCTTGATGGCCACGAAGACGGCGAAATCCAAAGCCCCCAACACCAAATTTGCAAAGCCGCTCATTCAGCATCTTGAAGCGTCCTTGCTGCCGGGCGACACCCCGATGGACGACGCGCAACTGGACGAGGCCGCCCGCTTCCTGCTGGACGCCGCGGCCAAGCGCACACCGGGCAAAAGCGCGCTCAAACTGGAATCCACCACCGAAGAACGCCGCCGTCTGCAAATCGCTATTATCAATGATGATATGCCGTTTCTGGTCGATTCCATTGCAGGGGCGATCACCGCGCATTCTTTGAACATTGATTGCCTTGTGCATCCTGTCATCGAAGTTTCGCGCGATGATGATGGCGAACTGACAGGCCTTGCAAAACCGGATGAGGATGCAGAAGGCAGCCTTGCCGAAAGCTTCATCTATATCGAAACGCCGCGCATTGATGCGCGCCAGCGCCGCGATCTGCTCAGCACATTGCGCGCCACCTTAAGCGATGTGCGCGCAGCGGTTGCCGATTGGCGCAAAGTGCAAAAGGCGATGGAACGCGATGCCGCCAGCATGGGCGCGGCAAGCCCCGAAGCGGCCGCCCTTTTGACATGGCTCAACAATGGCATGCTCACTCAGCTGGGCCACCTCACGCGCCAGCGCGATGGCACCAACAGCAAAGCTCTGGGCATTTGCCGCCGCAACACAGATCCTCTTTTGTCCGATGCTTCCTACGATCTGGCGTTCGATTGGTTCGATGAAAATGGCGGTGATGGCCCGCCGCGCGATCTGTTGGTGATAAAATCCAACCGCATGTCATCGGTGCATCGCCGCGTCCCGCTTGACCTGTTCATCGTGCCCAATCGCGAAGACGGAAAAACCGCCAGCCTGTCCGTTCACACAGGCGTCTGGACCAGCGCTGCATTGGCCGCGCGGCCCGAAGATGTGCCGGTTTTGCGCGGATCGCTCGCGCAGTTGACCACCCAATTGGGATTTGATCGCAGCGGCCATGCCGGAAAAGCGCTCGTCCATGCATTCACCACATTGCCGCATGATCTGCTAATCGGATTTGGCAGCGAAGACACACGCCGATTGACCACGGCCATGATGAGCCTGGTCGATCGCCCCCGGCCCCGGCTGGTGCTGGTCAATTCGGCATTGCGCCGCCATGTCTTTGCCTTTGTCTGGCTGCCGCGCGATATGCTCAACACACAGACACGCCTGCAAATCCGAGATTTGTTGACCCAGGCACCCGGCGCTGCGGTTCTCAATTGGAGCCTTGAGGTTGAAGGCAGCACGCTGGCGATGCTGCAATTCCTGATCGACACCCGCACAGCCGACGCAGTGCCCGATGCCGATCAGGTCGAAGCGCAATTGGAAGAATTGCTGCGCGGCTGGGGCGAAGCGGTTGAAAAAGAGCTTTCCCAAACCGAAGATGCAGGCCGCGCCAATGCCATCGCTGCGCGCTATGCCGATGCATTCCCGGCCGAATACCGCGCCGAATATGGCGCAGGCGAAGCTGCGCGCGATATCGCCCGGCTGCGCGCGCTTGCCTCTGGCGAGGAGGGCGAAACGCAAAAGCGCGATGCACGGCTGTACCGGCTTGATAGCGCTGATGACGAAGGCGCGGACAATTGCCTGCGGCTGAAAATCGCGCATGTGGACGGCACTCTGACCCTGTCTGACACTGTGCCAGCGCTAGAGAACTTCGGTTTTCGCGTGGGATCAGAACGCAACATTGCGCTGGATGGCGGGCAGCTTGGCACGCTGCATGATTTCAAACTGGCGCTGGCTCCCGGCGCGGATGCTGATGCGCTGCTGAAACGCGCGGACATTATCGAAGGCGCGATTGCCGAAGTGCTGAATGAAAGCGCCGAGGATGATCCGTTCAACCGGCTTGTCACCGAAGCGGAATTGAGCGCGCGTGAGGCGATGTGGCTGCGAGCGATTTATCGCTATCTGC
This sequence comes from Erythrobacter sp. JB1-15, assembly GCF_057365035.1. Lineage (NCBI taxonomy): Bacteria > Pseudomonadati > Pseudomonadota > Alphaproteobacteria > Sphingomonadales > Erythrobacteraceae > Erythrobacter > Erythrobacter sp. JB1-15. Next base: position 1,291,408 of record NZ_CP200295.1, on the reverse strand, counting down.
GCCAAACGGGCATGGGCTTTACCATTTATACCGTGGTCGATGCGCTCAGCGCCGCGCCGGGTGTGACCCGCGCGATCATCGATCTTTTTATCGCGCGCCACGATCCAGACTTTGACGGCGACCGGGACAAAGCGGTCAAATCCGCCAAAGATGCCTTTGACAAAGGCCTCGCCAAAGTGTCCGCGATCAATGATGACAGGTTGCTGCGATTGTACCGCGCGGTGATTGATGCCGTGCTGCGCACCAATGCCTTTGCAGATGCCGCAGACGAAGCGCTCGCGTTCAAAATCCAGTCTGAGTGCATTCCCGACCTGCCAAAGCCTGTGCCATGGCGCGAGATTTTCGTCTATTCGCGCCGGGTCGAGGGCATCCATTTGCGCAGCGGCGCGGTCGCGCGCGGCGGGCTGCGCTGGTCAGACAGGCGCGATGATTTCCGCACTGAGATTCTCGGCCTGATGAAAGCGCAGCGCGTTAAAAACGCAGTGATCGTGCCAACGGGCGCAAAAGGCGGTTTCTACCCCAAACAATTGCCCAACCCCGCTCAGGACCGCGATGCCTGGGCCGCCGAAGGGCAAGCAAGCTACGAAGTGTTCATCCGCACCTTGCTGTCAGTCACTGACAACATCGTAAAAGGCAAAGTCGTCCACCCTGACAATGTCGTCATCCATGACGGCGAAGACCCCTATTTCGTGGTCGCCGCCGATAAAGGCACTGCGCGCTTCTCCGATGTCGCCAATGGCATTGCGCAGGGACAGGATTTCTGGCTGGGCGATGCCTTCGCCAGCGGCGGTTCCAACGGATACGATCACAAAGCCATGGGCATCACCGCACGCGGCGGGTGGGTCAGCGTTCAGCGCCATTTCCTCGAAATAGGCGTGGATGTGCAGGAAGACAGCATCGAAGTTGTCGGCTGCGGCGATATGTCGGGCGATGTGTTCGGCAATGGCATGCTGCTTTCCAAAGCGATCAAGCTGGTTGCCGCTTACGATCACCGCCACATCTTTATCGATCCTACCCCCGATCCTGCTGCCAGCTGGAAAGAGCGCAAACGATTGTTCGATAAATCGAGCTCAAGCTGGGATGAGTATGACAAAGATCTGATCTCACGCGGGGGCGGCGTTTATGAACGCGGTGCCAAAAGCATCAGCCTTTCCAAAACGGCTGCCACCATGTTGGGCCTCGATGAAACCGAAATCGCGCCTGACAATCTGGTCAGCGCCATTTTGAAAGCGCGCGTCGATCTCATCTGGTTTGGCGGGATTGGCACCTATATCAAGGCGGAAAGCGAGAGCAATTCGGATGTCGGCGACCGCGCCAATGATCCCTTGCGCGTCAATGCGCGCGATCTGTCAGCCAAGGTTATCGGCGAAGGCGCCAATCTGGGCATCACGCAGGCGGGACGCATTGAATTTGCGCTCAAAGGCGGGCGGATCAACACCGATTTCATCGACAATTCGGCAGGCGTTGATTGTTCCGATAACGAAGTGAACATCAAAATCGCGCTCGCTTCTGCCGTGCGCGATGGCGATCTCACAGAGAAAAAGCGCAACAATCTGCTTGAGAAGATGACCGATGAAGTCGCCGCGATTGTGCTGGAGGATAACCGGCTGCAAGCGCTCGCTTTGTCGATTGCAGAGGCGGGCGGGGCAAAGGCGATGGATTCCTATATCCGCCTCATTGAACGGCTCGAAGAGCTGGGCGCGCTTGATCGCGAAAATCAGGGGCTCGCTGATAACGAAATGCTCAAACGCCGCGCGAGCGATGGAAAGGGGATGACCCGTCCCGAACTCGCGGTGCTGCTATCGACCACCAAGCTGGTGTTGCAAGACGCGATCGAAGCCAGCGATCTGCCCAGTGATCCCGCGCTCGAAACTGATCTGATCGCGATGTTCCCCGAACCGATGCGCGGCAGTTTCAAAGGCGCGATCACCGATCACCGTTTGCGCCGTGAATTGATCGCAACCGAGCTCGCCAATCGCATTGTCAATTCCATGGGGCCGCTGGCCGTGTTCGAACTGGCCGAGGAAGAAGGCGCGATGCTGGAAGCGATTGCTTCCACTTTTGTCGCGGTAGACAATTTGTTCGACATGCGCACTTTATGGACCGAGATTGACGATGCCAAAGTAAGCGAGGCCACCCGCATCGAATTGTTCGAACGCACCGGCCAGGCCTTGCGCGCGCATATGGGCGACCTGCTGCGCGCAGGGGCCGCACGCCAGCAGCCCAGCGATCTTGCAGGCGAATTGGCACCGGGGATCAACGAATTGGCAGGGACCACGCATGATCTCGTCATGGGTGAGACGCGGCGCCAATCCGATGCGATGCGCGACGAGCTGAAAGAGGCGGGAACGCCTGGGGGTCTGGCCGGCAAAATCGTCCAATTGTTCGAAATGGACGGAGCCGCCGGTCTTGCCCGCTTGTCACGCAATTCCGAAGTCAGCATTACCAAGCTTACCGCCGCCTTCACCGATCTGGGCGCCCGGCTCGGCATCGATTGGGCACAGCGCACCGCTGCCATGATGGAACCATCCGATGTGTGGGAGCGATTGCTGGTCGTGGGCCTTGCCCGCGATTTCCAGCAGATGCGGCTCGATCTTTTGCGCGCACTTCTCGCAGGAAAAGACACCGATCCCGAAGCCGCGATCCAGCAATGGGCCGATGACAATGCGGCCGCCATTCGCCAGTTCAAAAGCATGGTGGAACGCGCGCAGAACCAGAACCCTGTCGTTCCCACTGTGCTTGCGCAAATTGCAAGCCAAGCGCGCAATCTGCTTGAACCCTAAGACTTGACCTTGCGCTCAATTGGCGCAAGTCAGGCGCGGCTTATTAGCGATAAGGGCGAAAGACATGGCAGGACAGGCACGCGAGGCGGATATCGTCATTGTCGGCACAGGCCATGGCGGCGCGCAGGCTGCGATTGCTTTGCGCCAGCAGGGGCACGAGGGATCAATCCTGATGATTGGCCGCGATGCGGTGCCCCCGTATGAACGCCCGCCTTTGTCCAAGGAATATCTGTCGGGCGACAAACCGTTTGAGCGGATCATGATCCGGCCCGAGAAATTCTGGGCGGACAAAGGCATCGATCTGGCACTGGGCAGCGCGGTTACCGATATTGACTGGATGGCGCACACGGTCACTTTGTCCGATGGCAGCGTCATTGGCTACCGCAAGCTTATCTGGTCCGGCGGCGGCGATCCGCGCAGATTGCCCACCACAGGCGCCAATCAGAAAGGCGTGTTCTACGTCCGCGACAAACGCGATGCCGATGCGATGATGGCTGCGATTGAGGCAGGCGCACGGCGCGCGGTTGTCATCGGCGGCGGCTATATCGGATTGGAAGCGGCTGCGGTCTTGCGCAAATTGAACTGCGAAGTGGTTCTGGTCGAAACGCTTGACCGTTTGCTCGCGCGAGTGGCTGGCGAAGAATTGTCAGAATTTTACGCGCATGAACACCGCGAACACGGTGTGGATGTGCGCCTAGGCCAAGCGGTGACCGAGATTGTCGGCACCGATGGACAAGTAACCGGAGTGGCGCTGGATACGGGCGAAAATATCGCGTGCGATATGGTGGTTGTCGGCATTGGCATTGTGCCCGCCGTTGGCCCCCTGATCGCCGCAGGGGCGGCAGGGTCAAACGGTGTTGACGTGGATTATGTCTGCCGCACCACGCTTGATGATATTTACGCGATTGGTGACTGCGCCGCGCATGCCAATTCATATGCCGATAACGCGGTGATCCGGCTGGAATCGGTCCAGAACGCACACGATATGGCCAACACGGTCGCCCGCGCCATTATGGGCGAGAAAGAAAAATACGAAGCGCTGCCGTGGTTCTGGTCAAACCAGTATGATCTCAAATTGCAAACCGCAGGGCTGAACACAGGCTATGATGCCACAGTGCTGCGCGGCGATCCGGGAGCACGCAAGTTTACGATTGTCTATCTGAAAGAAGGCCGGCCCATCGCCTTTGATTGCGTGAACACGATGAAAGATTACGTGCAGGGCTCGAAAATGCTCAAAGCGGGCGTGGAACGGGTGGACCCTGATCTTTTGGCCGATACCGAAGTTCAGCTTAAACAGATGATGTAAGCTTCGCTGCCGCCCATTCTGCCGCATCGGCAACCACGGGATCGGGATCAGCCTTTAACGCCTCACACATTGCAAGCAGATTGGCGTCCGCGCTGTTGCCCGCTGCATAAAGGCAATTGCGCACAAACCGGTCCCGCCCAATCCGCTTGATCGGAGAGCCTGAAAAAAGGCTGCGAAACCCTGCATCATCAAGCGCCAACAACTCTGCCAGCCGGGGCGCTGCCAATTCTGCACGGGGGAGAAATTCGCGCATGGCATGAGCAGCGGAGGCAAATTTGTTCCACGGGCACACCGCAAGGCAATCATCGCAGCCGTAAATCCGGTTGCCCATCGCACTGCGCAGATTGTCTTCGACAGGGCCTTTATGCTCAATCGTCAGATACGAAATGCATCGCCGCGCATCGATCTGATAGGCATTTGGAAAAGCATCGGTTGGGCAGCTGTCGAGACAGGCCCGGCATGATCCGCATTGATCGCGTTGCGGCTTGCTAGGCCTAAGCTCCAATGTCGTGTAAATCGCGCCCAGAAACAGCCAGCTGCCATGATCGGGGCTGACGAGATTGGTGTGCTTGCCCTGCCAGCCAATCCCCGCCGCCTCTCCCAGCGGTTTTTCCATCACCGGGGCGGTATCGACGAAAACTTTCACCTCGGCTTCGGGCTGCTCGGCGATCATCCAGCGGGCCAGCGCTTTCAGCCGTTTTTTGACGATATCGTGATAATCCTTGCCCTGCGCATACACCGAAATCCGCGCGTGGGCAGGATAGGATGCGAGTTCCATCGGATCGCGCGCCGGCGCATAGCTCATGCCGAGCGCGATGACGCTGTTTGCCTCGGGCCATAAACCCTTGGGAGAACCGCGCTCGCTCGCGCGGGTCTCCATCCACTCCATCGTGCCGTGATGCCCTTCGCCCAGCCAGTGTTCAAGCCGCTGGACGCGCACCGGATCGCGCGCAGCGCTGGCAATCCCGCAAGCCACAAATCCAAGATCGCGCGCAGCCGCTTCGAGCCGCGTTTCAAACGGGCTTTGCGAGCCAAGTGTTACCCCTGAATTAACCATGCTTGGGGGCACTCCCGTTTAGTCTCACCCGTTAACTCGCCTTTTCATGGATATGGCGGTAAGCGAAACTGTGGCTTCGCACAATCACACTCAGGCCGGTGCAGCGGCGGATGAAGATCCCATTGCCGATGCGCGCCCGCTCGCAATCGAAGCGCGCGGTCTGGTGAAAAGCTTTGACGGCACCCGCGCGGTGGACGGTGTTGATATCGCTGTGCCCGAAGGCGCGATTTACGGCATTCTTGGCCCCAATGGCGCGGGCAAAACGACCACATTGCGCATGCTTTTGGGGATTATTGACCCTGATGAAGGCGTGCGCCGCGTGTTTGGCCATGACCGGCCGCACGATGTGGGCCGCCTGATCGGATATCTTCCCGAAGAACGCGGGCTCTATCCGGCAATGAAAGCGATTGAGGCGATTGCGTTTATGGGCGCGCTTCGCGGTTTGCCCAAGGCCGAAGGGCGCAGACGCGGGCTGGAACTGCTTGAACGCCACGACTTATCTCACGCCGCCGACCGGCAAATCCGGCAGCTGTCCAAAGGCATGGCGCAAACCGTCCAATTGCTCGGTACATTGGTGCATGGCCCCCGCTTGGTGGTACTGGATGAGCCATTTTCGGGCCTTGATGCGATCAATCAGGGCAAGCTGGAGCGGATGATCCGCTCTCTCGCCGAAGACGGCGTCACGGTGATCTTTTCCACCCATGTCATCCACCATGCCGAACGCCTGTGCGAAGGCGTCGCAATTATTGCGGGCGGCAAAGTGCCCTATGCTGGCAGCGTCGAAACCGCGCGCGACCGTATTCCTGCGCAGGTTCGGCTGGAAACCCGCGCCCGGACAGGCGGCTGGACCAAAGCACTGCCAGATGATGCCCGGCGCGAAGGGGATTTCTTCTATTTCTCGCTGCCCGAAACGGGCGTTGAACCATTGCTCAAAGATCTGATCGCGGGTGAAGCGGGCATATTGTCTCTCTCGATTGAACGTGCAGGCCTGCACGATGCCTTTGTCGCGATCGCGGGCGAGGCCGCGGCCCGGCAGCTTGAAGCCGATCAGGCTGGAGCCGATGCATGAGCACGCTTGATGTCAAACCGCGCCTTTCCCGGCTGGAGGCCGCTTGGGTCATCGCCCGGCGCGATTTTGTCGCGGTGCTGTTCAGCCGCGCATTTCTGTTCTTTCTGCTCGGCCCGCTCTTTCCCGTCATCGTGGGCGGACTTGCAGGCAGCATTGGCGGGCAAGTGTCGCGCGAGGCAGCGATTGCTGAAATTGGCATTGCGATGCCATCCGATGACGCAGCGGCCCTGCTGCGCGGCGCGGAGACATTGCGCCCGCAATTGGGCGGCGCGGTGCCTGCGCTCGCGATTATTCCCGATGCTGCAAGCGATCCCGAGTTCGACGCGCGCGGTTTTCTTGAACAGCGCAAAGGCAGCTATGTCGCGATTGTAACGGGCACAATTGACGCGCCCGAATTGGTCGGGACCGAAGGGCAGGTCGCGCGCTGGAAAGGGCCGATCAGCCTGATCGCGTCGACCGGGGCCAGCACTACGCCGCAAAGCTTCCCCGCTGTCGCAACCCAAACCGTTGCCAGCAGCGCGGCATCAGAGCGGTCCAGCCGGATAAAAACCGCGCAAGCTGCGCAAATGGTGCTGTTCCTTTTGACGATGCTTCTGGCCGGCATGGTTCTGTCCAACCTGGCAGAGGAAAAAGGCAACAAGATCATCGAAATCCTTGCCGCCGCTATTCCGATGGATGCGGTGTTTATGGGCAAATTGTTCGCGATGCTGGGTGTGTCGTTTGTCGGCATCGCCGTTTGGGGCACTGTCGGCTGGGCGTTTTGGGCAATTGCTGAGGACGCCATCGTCACCGTCACCCAAACCGATTACCGCAATCTGCCAGGCCCCGCTTTGGGTTGGCCGATGTTCCTCGCACTGGGCGTTGCCTATTTTTCGATGGCATATCTGCTGCTCGGCTCACTGTTCCTGACCATTGGCGCAATGGCCAACACCGTGCGCGAAGTGCAGACCATGTCGATGCCGGTCACGATGATGCAGCTGATGGTGTTCTTCATCGCCGCCTTCACTCTCACCCCCGGCGGCGCGTGGATGGAGCCATACGCCATGGCCTTCCCGCTATCCTCCCCTTCGCCATGCTGGCGCGCGCAGCAATGGACGAAACGCTATGGATCCACGCCGCAGCGCTCGCATGGCAGGCCGTGTGGGTCGGCCTGCTCGTTAAAGGTGGATCGATCCTGTTCAAAAAACGCGTGATGAAATCGGGCGGCGCTGGGCGCGAGAGAAAGAAACGCAAAATGTTCGCGCCAAAAGCGCCCGCGTCCGTGGCTGAACCCGCCGAATAGGTAGCCAATCGCAACCCGTATTGACATCACTGTCAATTAGGGCAGGATGCACCCCGTTAAATGGACGCGAAAGTCCAAAGACGGGAGAGAATGATGGCAACCATTGCAGCACCGGCACGGCCAAAGGTCCGCAATTCGCCGCAGGCACACGAAGCGCTAAAAGAGCATTTCGAAAAGCACCCCGAAGAACGCCCGCAGCACCCCCACAAATGGGATGTCAGCCGATCGGATATCTATTTCGAGGACAAGTGGCAGCCGATCTTCAAAGAGATGCAGGATGCAGGCCCGCTGCATTACATCCCCGAAAGCCCTTACGGCCCCTATTGGGCTGTCGTCGGGCACAAGGCGATCCAGCACATTGAGGCACAGCCTGAGATTTTCTCGTCCAGCTGGGAATATGGCGGGATCACCATCCTTGAACGGTTAAGCGATGAACAGATCGCCAAAGAGGGCACAGACCGCCGCGAACTCCCGATGTTTATCGCGATGGACCGCCCCCAGCACACCGGCCAGCGCCGCACGGTGGCTCCCAAATTCACCCCTTCGGCCATGAAAGACATGGAAGAGGAAATTCGCGCTCGAACCGGCGAAACGCTCGACAGTCTGCCGCGCGGGGAAACCTTCGACTGGGTCGATAAAGTCTCGATTGAACTGACCACAGGTATGCTCGCCATACTGTTTGGTTTTCCCTGGGAAGACCGCCGCATGCTCACCTTCTGGTCGGACTGGTCAGGCGACACCGAAATCGGAGGCATTCGCGAACTGGATGAACTGCGCTGGGAATTTCTCCATGAAATGGCAGCCTATTTCCAGTCGCTCTGGATCGAACGGACGCAGGACAAGGAGCCCGGCAATGACCTCATCAGCATGATGGTCCATTCCGAAGCGATGAACCAGATGCGACCGGAAGAATTCATCGGCAATTTGGTGCTGCTGATCGTTGGCGGGAATGACACCACTCGCAATTCCATGAGCGGCTTTATCCATGCGCTCGACAAATTCCCCGACCAGCGCAAGCTGTTTGAACAAAACGCCGACATTATCCCCAATGCGGTGCAGGAAATGCTGCGGGTGCAAACGCCGCTTGCCCATATGCGGCGGACCTGCACCGAAGATACCGAAGTCTTCGGCCAGACCATCAAAAAAGGCGACAAAGTCGTGCTGTGGTATCTTGCGGCCAATCACGAGGAAGACATTTTCCCCAATCCGCACACACTCGATTTGACTCGCGAAAATGCCAAACGGCACATCGCATTTGGTTACGGGATTCACCGCTGCGTTGGCGCACGGCTGGCCGAATTGCAGCTGCGTATCCTTCTGGAAGAAATGCACAAACGCCGCATGCGGGTGCATGTCGCGGGCGATGTGGAACGGGTGCGCGCGAACTTTGTTCATGGCTTTCGCAAGCTGGAAGTGGAAATAACCGAGTTTTAGGGCGGATCGCACCAGCAGTGAAACTTTTCGGGCATTTTTTGCGTATTCAAAGGTAGGACACCGAAAAAGAGAATTCATCTATGCCGATCAAACAGCAGCATTCCGATCAACGCCGCCGCTTCCTTACAGGGGCCGCCGGCCTTGGCATAGGATTGCCTTTGCTCAGCGCGTGCGGCGCGTCTCCTGCGCAGGCGAAAGGCAAATTTCGCGTCTCCAAGACCGAAGCGCAGTGGCGGCGCGTGCTGACAAAATCGGAATACTACATCCTGCGCGAAGCGGGCACAGAGCGGGCCTATTCCTCACCGCTCGATAAGGAAAAACGCAAAGGCACTTTTGTGTGCGCGGGCTGCAAAAACTCGCTCTATTCCTCTGCGCACAAATATGACAGCGGCACAGGCTGGCCCAGCTTTTACAAGGCCATCGGCAAAGGCGCGGTCGGCACCAGCACGGATTACAAGATCGGCTATGCCCGAACCGAAGTGCATTGCGCGGATTGCGGCGGACATTTGGGCCATATCTTTGGCGATGGCCCGCGCCCAACTGGCAAACGCCACTGCATCAACGGCACAGCGATGGATTTCGTCCCCGCTTAACGTCCGCAGTTTAGCGTTTAACGCGCCATGCTTTGAGTGTGCCATCGGTGCCCAGATCAACCGGCTCCAACCAATCGGGCACGTCATCGCCCATCAAGCTGGCGGCAAATCCATCCGGAGATGCCCTGCGATAAAGCTTGGGTTCGCCAAGATCAGTGCAGAACACCACATGCGTCGTCCCGCGAGCAAGCAGGTTTTTGCGCGCCTGTTCAGGGGAGGCCATGGCCGTCTCGATCACAAATTTCATCGCATCATTGCCGCGGTGATGCCCGGTGGCGACTACACTGTGATGGGTGTCGAGCAGAATGCGCGGTCCGATATCAAGCGCTGCATACAATTCAGTCGCCGGGATCGTATTGAGCAGCTTTGCAGTCTCCGTAATCTCGCATTCCGACTTGATCCGCTTCTTCGGCTTTGGCTCGCTGCCAAGCATCGCGGCGTGCGCTTTTTCGGCGCTGGTCAGGACTGACAGAGGCAGAACTGGCAACAATGCGCACGCAACTCCCACCATAGCGGACACGCGGTAAGCGGGGCGATCCATGGACCGGATCTTGCGGAACCATGCGCGAATTTGCCACGCCAGCGGCGGAGCCGCCAGCACGCAGGCCACAGCGCCCGCGCGGGCTACCAGCATCGAGATAAGAAACGCGGCGCCCAAAATCAGCGCATAGTCCGCCCAAAAACGGCTCAACCAATCGCGCGACTGGCGCGTCAGATTGATTGCGGCATAAAGACCAATCAACGGCGTGATCGCAAATTGCGCAGCGACGCGGATGTCCTGATGCCAGATCGGCAGGCCTTCATTCACTTCGGCGAGCCAATATTCCGCCACCAATGGATCAAGCTCAGCAAAACCGCCGCCTGTCACGCATTGCGGGGCAGACATCGCCATTATGGCAACCCCGCCGCCGCCGGCCAGAGCAAATCCAGCCAAGAGCAATCCGCGCGGTATAGGTTCAATCCGCGCCAAACCGGTCAAAACAACCGCGCCCCATCCGAACAGCACCAGATGCACAGGGCCAATGGCATCGCAATAAGCTCGAAGATCAGACGCGCCTTTGGTAAGAAGAAAAAGCGCAAGGCTGCTTATAGCAAGCGATTGAATGGCGGTTTCCAGCCACATGCGTTCCTTACGGTCCCTGATCCAGCGCCAGGCAAGCACTGCGAACACCGCCGCTGCCAAAGGCAGGCCTTCGATCGAAATCGACAGCCATACCGCCATGCTCATCCCGATGACCGCTGCGCCTATGCGCGCCGACCGGGCCATCAAGCCGTTAACCGCTGCCAGAATGCACACGATCTGCCAGCCGTGATGATCAATGCGCATCGGGCTGAGCTGGAACATGACCGGGATGGACAAAGCGAGCACCACGCAAGTGATATTGGCCGCCTCCTGTCCCATTAAACGCCACGCAATCCGCGTCGCAAGCATCAGGGCAATGCCCATGGTGACAAGCGGTACAAGCACGACCGCCACGCTTTCAGCCAGCGATTGGCCCAGCACCGGGGTTAACGCGGCAATGACAATCACCAGCGGCAGATCAACCAGCCGAGACCAATGCATCCCAACGCCGCCGCCTGCTGGGTCAACCCGGTATTGCGCGGTGTCAAACCAGCTTTGCCCGGCTAGAAGATCGCGCACCTGAACAAGGCGCAAGGCATCATCGGGGCCCATGGACGCAAAATTTGCGATATTGGAGAAATGCACCGCTAGCAGCATGGCGCATATGATCACCCACGCTATCCCAACGCGGATGAGAAAATCGGCCGGAAAGGCTTTAAGGCGGCGCTCGATCAACATATCATTCATACGCTAGCTCAGGCGTTTTCTTGGGCGCGAAAGACGATGCGGCTGCGGATCAGCCAGGTCGCGGTAAAGCTGACCAGGATCGCCAAACCCTTGGCAAGGCGGGGATCGCCGCCCGACCAATCGCCGATACCCACAATCGCGGTGGTCAGCCCAAGGCCCACCAGTGCGGAAATGACAAACAATGCCTTTTGCCGGGTGCGGGCTATTCCCTCGCTTGCGACCGTATCCTGAAACACGGTGCGGCTGGATAGCAGCCAATGCGCAAGGATACCCAGCGAATAGCCCAAGGCCGATGCTGGCGCTGCGGCAATGCCCAGGGCCATAAAGCCTAGAAACGAACCCACATCGACGCACAGCGCCCCGACACTGGCGAACAAATAGCGCGCCAATTGCACATCGCGCAGTTTGGCGATGATCGCTGGGATCAGGGAGTGGGAAGGCACAGTGTCGCTCAAGGTTGGCTCCGAGCCGCTGGTTTAAGCGGATTTGCGCTGCGGCTGCGGGGCAGGTTCGTCAGCCTTGATCCGCTCTGGTACACCGCGAAGCGACGTGAGCGCGGCGACCTGATCGCCCGTCAAAGGCTTGGTTTCAGCCTCTGCCGACGCGTCACGGCTGGCGATCTTGGCTTCGTCGCCTTCATCGCCCGCTTCGTGATATTCAGCATCTTCGTTGACGCACCACGTGTCATAGACACGGTTGCCGGCAAGGATGTTCTCAACCGTTAGCATCGCCGTCATCATGGCGTGATCCTGATTGTTATAGCGGTGCATGCCATTGCGGCCGACCAGATGCAGGCTGGGGTGTTTCTCTTCGAGTTCGCTGCGCATCGATTGCACATTGGCTTCGTAATCATCGTCATAGACAGGATAGGCTTTTTCCTGACGGACCACCGCACCGCTGACGACCATTTTGGGATCGCAAAGACCCAGGATTTCCATCTCTTTGGTGGCTTGAGCGATCAGGTCTTCGTCAGAGGAAGACCACAGCCCGTCCCCTTCAAAGCAAAAATATTCCAGCCCCACGCACGCCATTTCATCATCCGGGATCATTTCTGGCGACCAGCTGCGAAAGTTTTGCACGCGGCCAACCTGCACCCGGTCGTCATGGATATAAATCCAGTTGTCGGGGAACAGATCTTCTGATTTCACCATCAAAGCAACGGTGAGAAAATCGCGGTAACGCAGCTTATTCGCTTCCAATGAACTTTGCGGCAGCGGGTGGATGCGTTTGGACAATTCGCGCATCGGCGCTGAACTGATCGCGTCTTTCGCGCGGATTTGCACTTTGCCATTGGCGCCCGATGCGGTCATCGACCAGCCGCCCTGGCCATCGCTGGCCAATTGATCGAGCCCGTGCCCCATCAGCACCTGACCTTTGCCCGTAGCCACGATCTTGTCGCGCGCAGCGTCCCACATCATGCCGGGGCCAAGCCGCGGATAGCGGAAGGTTTCCAGCAGGGTTTTCACTTCCTGCCCGTCATTGGGTTTCTTGTTGAGGCCAAGCGAGCGTTTCAGCCCGTCGGTCACAGCGCCCCACAGCGACAGACCTTTGATCCGCTGCGCCGCCCAATCCGCGCTCATTTCATCGCACGGCATGCCCCACACCTTCTCAGTGTAGGTCTTGAAAAAGATCGAATAGAGTTTCTTGCCGAACTGGTTGGTGGTCCAGTCTTCAAAGCTTTTCACGTCCTTGATCGGGAACAGTTTGTATTTAAGGTAACTCGCCATGCAGACGGTCGAACGAAAGATACCCAGATTCCACAAAGCTTCGAAGGCGCGCAGCGGATAGCTGTAGAATTTACCCTCATAATAGATGCGGCTCATGCGCGGGCGCTGGATGAAGTCATCCGGCAAAATCTCATTCCACAGATCAACGACCTGCTGGGACTTTGAGAAGAACCGGTGGCCGCCAATGTCGAAGCGATAGCCCTTGTGTTCAACTGTGCGGCTGATCCCGCCGACATAGGTTTCATCTTTTTCGATGATCGCGACGGTCTTGCCCTGCTTGGTCAGCAAGTATCCTGCAGTCAGGCCAGCAGGCCCTGCACCGATAATGGCGACATCGACATTAAGGATGCCATCGTGTGTTTGCGTTTTCGAACCAGCAAAGTGCGGCGTCATGGTAGCCCCCGTTTGAAGCGCTTGGCCTGCCATGGATAGCAAGCCAGCTCGACGACGGGAGTGAAGGAAAATGGTTAGCGAAGTGTAAATTCAGGAGCGAAACCTGCGATTTTCTTATGATTGTCAGATCACGCGTTGATGAGCATGGGCGATTGCAAACGCGCGCAGAGCAGCGCGAAATCTGCAAGCGCGAAAGTGTTGTCGAAAACAACTCCATAAAGATTATCCCGTCGCCAACGCACTTTGGCCTCAATGGTCTTCAAAGCATCGGCGCCCTCACCTCCGGACAATTTGAGGGTCTGATCGATCGCAAACAGACCTTCGCATTCAAATCGCGCGCCTTGTTGGGAGATGTTCTCAATAACGCCTTCCCACGAAGGACCGCCACTCGAAACAAGGATCGGCAGGTAGATCCCAAATCGCGGCGCGCGCTTGGGATAATCGCTGGCTTCGCTGATGAGCTGATCCACATCAATCGGTTCAGCAAATTCAAACGCGGCCTCATTATCTGATCGGCGCACGGTCGTAAGTTCGTAGGAATTGCCGCTCGGCATTTCGAGGCACATTTGCGCTTCGTCAGGCGGCCGATGAAACAACCGCACGCGAACGCCCGTTTGAGACACATCCCGCACGACGCAGACAAATTCGCCCTGTTTGGTGATAAGTTTGGCCGACCGGATGAGCATGGTGACCCTTGGAGCGCTTCGCCTGCTGGGACCGACATCCTGCGGCGAGCCTGCCGCGCCATCAATCCCTGCAACAACGGGCGCAAGGGCCTGCGTGCTGGCATCGGGATTGGCCTTTGGAAGGCTTGCTGGGTGATCCATACGTCTCGCCTGACCGCGCTTCAGATGCCCCTCGAACACGAAGGGCGCCAGCGCCTATCTTTGGCCAGACAATTGCCAAAACGGGGTCAAATCAGGAATAAGGCCGGCCTAGGTATTCCAACGGGTATCCGCGAAGGGTGGTGGTGCGGGTGGCGGGACTCGAACCCGCACGATCAAAAGGATCAGGGGATTTTAAGTCCCCGGCGTCTACCATTCCGCCACACCCGCATGCACTGACCTGCCGGTGCGATAGCCAGCCCAAAGCGCGGCTGCAACCGCTGCTGTCACTCTTGCGCCAAAGCCCTTGTCATCGGCATAATCTCCGCCCACTTAACTGATAGCAGCGCGCGTTCATGCCCGTTGCTATGGGACACAGACAACATGGCAGGCGATGCGCTTCACGATGGCCATTCGGTGGTCGCAACAATCCAGCCCGCGATAACGCTGTTGGGATTGGGCATTGGTGCTGCTGTGCTGGCCCGGATGGCGCGATTGAACCCGATTGTTGGCTATCTCGGGCTTGGGCTCGCTCTCGCCATTCTCGGCTATGCCGATGCGTTCACAGGCCCGATCGTTGTCGCATTGGCAGAAGTCGGCATTATGTTTTTGCTGTTCAATCTGGGCCTGCATTTCTCGCTCGGGCGCATCCGGGCAGAAGCGGCCAACATATTCGGATTTGGCAGCTTGCAAATGCTGGTGGCTGGCGGCGCCTTTGCCGGGCTGTTTATGGCGGTGGGCGCACTTAGCAATCTTGTGATCCCGATCGAGTTTGCGATTATCGCTGGTCTTGCCATGGGGCTATCCTCCACCGCGGTGGTGATTGGCCTTGTAAAAGAACGGGGCCAGGAAGATTGCCCCGTTGGCAGAGCCGCCCAATCGATTCTGATCTTTCAGGACATCGCCGCGATCCTTTTGCTGGTAGCGGTCGGCGCTTTGGGCAGCGGCAGCACATTGGCGCCGGCGCTGGGCATGGCGGGGGTGAAAGCCTTGTGCGCCTTTGCCATTGCGGTGCTGTTTGCTCGGTTTCTGACAGAGCCTGTGTTCCGCACAATTGCAAAGGTGGGCAGCGCAGAAGTCTACACCGCCACCGCTTTGTTCATCGCGCTTGCCGCGGGCTGGGCAGCGGGCATGGCGGGCCTATCGCTGACTTTGGGAGCGTTTCTGGGCGGGATGGCGGTGGCGGATCTCGCGTTACCGGATCATGGTCCAAACCGAGATTGACGCATTCAAAGGGCTGTTTCTTGGTTTCTTTTTCATCTCGGTTGGCCTGTCGATTGATCCTGCCACTCTGGCGGACAATTGGCTGGTTGTCATCATGGCTGCAGCGGGCCTTATCGCGATCAAATGCGCGATGAATGTGGCAGCCGGCCTTGCCAATCGCTGGTCTGTGCCGGGTTCTATTCAATTGGGATTCCTGCTTGGACAGGGCAGCGAATTTGCGCTGGTCCTTTTGGCCTTGCCCGCCCTTGCAGGAATGGTCGAACCGCAACTGGTGTCGATCCTGGTCACAGCCATCGCGATCAGTCTGGCCGTCACTCCGCTCGTATCAAATTGGGGCCGATCCCTCGCAGGCAAATTGCGCGCGGGGCCGCCCGATCAGAAACTGGCGGGCGATGACGCGCCCGTGGTGATTATCGGGCTTGCGCCTGCCGGACGGGCGGTGGCTGATGCGCTGAGTTATAACGGCATCGGCTATCTTGCGGTTGAAGCTGACACACCGCGATTTGAACGCGCGCTTGCTGATGGATACCATGTCCACAGCGCCAATCCCGCCGATCCGCGCAGCTGGGATGCCCTGGGGATGGAGCGGCGCAAGGTTGTGCTGGTGGCCACAGGCAATGTCGCGATATCGCGCGAGCTAACCCCGCTCGTGCAAGAACGACTGCCAGGCATCGCCCGTGTGATCGCCCTGTCCGGCAGCGATCCTATGGATGAATTTGCGACCCTCGGCATGATGCCCATCGACGTCACCGCTGAAGGCGGGACCGACGAGATTATCAACGCCGTGTTCGCGGCCCTCGAGCAGAAACGAGACTACCCTGTGCCGGGTCTAGCCGATGATGAAGATACGAAATTGATCGCGGCTTAAGCGGCGATCAATCGCCGTTTAAGCGTTTGCGAATTTCCTTGCCCGCTTTAAAATACGGCACGCGCTTTGCCGGAACCTCCACCGCTTCGCCAGTGCGCGGATTGCGCCCGGTGCGCGCTTCGCGTTCGCGTGTGGAAAATGCGCCAAACCCGCGCAATTCAACCCGCCCGCCTTCGGCCAATCGCCCGGCAATTTCGTCGAAAAAGATGTCCACCACCTGCTCGATTTCTTCCGCACGCAGTTCCGGATTGTCTTTGTGGAGCTCTTGGAGCAGCTCGGATCTGATCATTTCAGTCTCCCCATAGCCCGCGCATACCACGCGCGTCGCTAGCGTCGTCGACGGCAAAATCCCCGCCAGATTTTCAGCGTCCCGACCCGATGAACGCCCCCTGTTACATTTACGTGCCAGACCATCGCGTTTTGCGCAAGCTGTGCGAACGCGAAAATTTCATTGAGTTAGAGGAAGTTACGGCAGGTCATTGATTCTAAAGCCAATTGGCAGATGCAGCAAATGCATCCGATTTAGCCCGTTTCGGTCAGATCCGCCGGCGAAAGGCCCAGACGGTCCATCCGCGCGCGGATTTCGGGCCATTCTTCGCGCAGGAACTGGTCGCGTTCCCGGCTGCGCAATTGCTGCGCTGCGCCTTTCACCACATACATGCCAACGCCGCGTTGCACTTCGACAAGGCCATCGTTCTGAAACTGCTGATAGGCTTTTGCCACAGTCAGCGGATTTGCACCCTGCTGAGCTGCCAGGGCGCGCACCGATGGCAACATTGCCCCTTCGGCATAATCGCCATCAATAATGGCAGCCGCGATCTGATCGCGCAATTTCAAGTAAACGGGTCGGCTTTGGCTCATTATATCCTCGCTAGGTGATGCAGTGCCATAATACAGCCATTCGCGTCAAGCTTGCGTCCGGTTACATTGTGTTGTCAAAAAGGGCTGCACATCCCCCAGTGCACAGATGCGACACAAACCATGAAGCGCGGTTTCGCCTGTAACTAAGTCTTCACAGTTGCGATTTGGCCGCTAGGGTGCAGGCTTCAAACATGGCCCGCGACAACGCGGCCAAAGGGATCATCGGGGAAGCACACGTTTATGGATATGTCAGCCTGGGGCTATGGAGAATGGGCCGCAACAGCAGCAAGTGTGGTGCTGTTTGTCTTTCTGGCAGCCGGAGCATGGGCGATCACCCGCCCGCAAGAAGAAGTGCTGGGCCATCCCAAAGGCCTGTACATGCTGTTCTTTGCAGAAATGTGGGAGCGATTTTCGTTCTACGGGATGCGCGCATTGCTCGTCCTGTATCTGACGAAACATTGGCTGTATTCTGACGGAACCGCCAACCTGATCTACGGTGCTTATGGCACGCTTGTTTATATCACTCCCGTACTTGGGGGCTGGTTGGCTGATCGGTATCTGGGCCAGCGCAAAGCGGTGTTGTTCGGCGCAGTCCTGCTGACGCTGGGCCATATCTTTATGGCGTTCGAAGGCGATGGATCAGGTTTCCAAAACGACCCCACGCTCAATGTCTTTTGGCTTGCACTGGCGCTCATCATTGTTGGTTCGGGCTTTTTGAAAGCAAACATTTCCGTGCTGGTTGGCCAGCTTTACCCGCGCACCGATATCCGCCGCGATGGGGCCTATACGATTTTCTACATGGGAGTGAATCTAGGCGCGGCGACCGGCGTTTTGATCGCGGCGTTCCTTGGCGAAACGGTCAGCTGGGCGCTTGGCTTTGGTCTGGCGGGCATCGGCATGCTGGTGGGCCTTATTGTGTTTATCGTCGGCAAGCCTCTGCTTAAGGGCAATGGCGAATCGCCTGTCCCGCACAAACTCAAAGAGAAAGTCGCCGGAATCAGTTTTGAATGGCTGCTCTACGGTGTTGGTCTTGCCGGTGTCGCGGTGATTTGGGTGTTGATCCAATATCAAAGCCTTGTTGGCGGATTGCTGGCGGTCGCTGGCATCGCCCTGCTGGTCTATGTTCTGATCGAAGCGTTCAAGCTCGACAAGGAAGCGCGCGACCGGGTGTTTGCAATGATCTTCTTCATTCTGCTGATGCCGGTGTTTTGGGGGCTGTTTGAACAGGCAGGCGGCTCGGTCAACCTGTTCACTGACCGTCACGTTGATCGCGGAGCCATCCCAACCACATTCTTCCAATCGATCAATCCGATCTTCATCATCCTGCTCGCACCGCTATTTGCGATTGCATGGCAGATGATGGCGGCGCGCAATATCGAACCGTCCACGCCTGCCAAGATGGGTCTGGGCATTGTCCAGATGGGCCTTGCGTTTATTGTCATGGTCTGGGGCGCGAACAATTTCAGCACCACCAACGCCGAAGGCGCGATCATGATGCCGGTGTTGTTCCTGTTTATCTTCTACCTGCTGTCGACCACGGGCGAGCTGTGCTTGTCGCCCGTTGGCCTGTCGGCGATGAACCGCCTTTCGGTCAAGCATATGGCAAGCCTGATGATGGCCGCCTTCTTCTTTGGCACGGCAGGCGGGCAGTTTGTTGCAGGCTTTATGGGATCGCTGATGGGTGAAGGCGAGGGCGGCAATATGACGCGCGAAGGCGCGCTGGAGGTTTACTGGACAATGGGTCTGGTAGCGGCCGGAATTGGCGTTGCTGTCATCATTGTCTCGCCCCTGGTCAAAAAGCTGATGCATCTCGATACGCTCAAGGATGACGATGATCAGGCAGAGGCAGCTGGCGCAAATGCTCAGCAGGCGGGCGTTCGTCCCGCGACACCTATCGCCGAATAATCGGCCGCCAAGGCTTCAAACCACTTTGGAGAACACGCGTATGAAACGTCTCATTTTGGCCCCGATCATGGGCGGACTGATCCTGTCGGCATATCCCGCAGCCGCGCAGGATAGGGCTGCATCTGGCAACGCGCCTGTGGTGCGCGATGGCGCATGGCACTCAAAACAGCAGCTCTACCTGCTCAATCTAAGCGCGGCGGATGGCTGGTATTTCATCCCAGGCGGAGTGCGTTACAAATATCTCACCTACACCGGATCGCAGCAAAAGCCTGCGGTGTCCGACACTGTCACGGTTCATTACGAGGGCCGATTGATCGACGGGTCCGTGTTCGACAGTTCTTATGAACGCGGCGAGCCGGCTAAATTTCCTTTGAGCAACCTGATCAAGGGCTGGCAACTCGCCATACCGCAGATCGGCATTGGCGAAGCGATCGAAGTCGCGATTCCAGCGGACCTTGCTTACGGCCCGCAAGGCAGCGGCCCAATTCCGGGCGGCGCGACATTGATTTTCAAGATTGAGCTGCTCGATATCGGCGGTTAGGCAACCCGAAACAATTTAAGCTCAATTGCCAGCCGCTAATCAGGCCAATGTCGCAGCGCTTCTCCATCGCTGAACAAATGCTCTGCCCCCCACTTCGCCATCTCACGGTATAGCGGGACCAGTGCACGCCCGCTTTCCGTTAGAATATAGGTTGCACGCTTTCCCTCTGGCGGGTCGCGCACCAACAGCCCTGCTTCTTGGAGGATTGCCAGCCGCGATGTGAGCGCGGCGCGATTGATGTCCAATCGCTCGACAAATTGTTCAAACCTGCAGGCGCCCAAGAATGCTTCGCGCAGGATCAACAACAACCAGCGATCACCCAGCAATCTGGCAGATCGACCAATCGGACATGGCGCTTTTGAGG
This sequence comes from Erythrobacter sp. JB1-15, assembly GCF_057365035.1. Classification (NCBI taxonomy): domain Bacteria; kingdom Pseudomonadati; phylum Pseudomonadota; class Alphaproteobacteria; order Sphingomonadales; family Erythrobacteraceae; genus Erythrobacter; species Erythrobacter sp. JB1-15. The sequence goes on along the minus strand of NZ_CP200295.1, from coordinate 1,271,367 downwards.
GACGATAGCTTTTCATATTGGCACTGGCTCCTAGTCCATCTGTAATACAGACTTGTCCCCAGCGCGCGCAAGCTGCATAACATCTGCTTTCCAGACTTTATGCGGAGCCTCCTTATGACCCAATCCCGTTTCGACAGCCCCGAAGCCTCGCTTGCCTATATGAAGAAAGTCGCGGTGAAAGGTTCAGGGTTCTCAAATTGGCTCCAAGTTGAACCGCGTCTCGTGTGGCAAGGCGCGAGCGAGCTGCGCCTTATATTGCGCCCTGAAATGACCCAGCACCACGGCTTTGCCCACGGCGCAATCGTTGGCTTGATGGCCGATAATGCATGCGCATGGGCCGGAGCATCGGTCGCAGGCGATGTCGTCACAGGGTCATACACGATCAACTTTCTGCGCCCCGCCCTTGGAGACAGCCTGATAGCCAAAGGCGAGGTCATCAAACCAGGCAAACGCCAAGTGGTCGTCCGCAGCGATGTTTGGGCCGAAAGCAAGGACGCCGATCCCATCCATGTCGCGACCGCGCAGGCAACCATTATTCCCACCGGCCAAGTGAAATGATAGACTTCGCCGGACTGCTCTGGGGAGGGATTGTAAATGGACGCGCAGCTTTACCAATTAATCGCAGCCAACGCAGTGTTTGTCGCGACCCATTTCATCATGTCGCACCCGCTGCGCGCACCCATGGTCAAAGCGCTGGGCGAAACCGGGCAGCAGATCGCCTATTCGGTCATCAGTCTGGGGCTGCTCGTCTGGATCTATTTCGCATTCACCGCATCGCCGCCGGCTGATTTACCGGGATCGGGCACAGCCGGCTGGATCATCGCAACCGCGCTGACTTTGCCGATGACAGTGCTTTATGCAGGATCCATGATCGGCAATCCTGCGCTGGGCATGCCGGGATCAGAGGATATGGCCCGCGCCGAGCCCAAGGGTGTCTTCACCATTACGCGCCATCCCATGATGTGGGGGTTTGCGCTGTGGGCGCTGTCACACATGGTTCTCTTCTGGAGCTGGCGCACCATGATCACCGCTTTTGCGATGGGGCTGCTCGCGCTGGTCGGCGCGCATATGCAGGACGTTAAGAAACGCGCGCTGATGGGGGATGCGTGGGAGCAATGGGAAGAGCGCACAAGCTTTTGGCCGCGCCTCACAGGCTTTGCGTCAGCGGGCGCAGTGCCATGGGTGATTGGGATTGTTCTGTTCGCCGCGCTCAGCTGGGCGCATTTGCCGATTGGCGGGATTGCTGCTGGTATCTGGCGCTGGCTCTAACGGTTTGGCGGCGCCGCGCCCTCAGCGCCAAAACCCTGCGCCTTTAACCACTGGACCTGCGCGCCCTGAGCATCGGAGGTGAAGGTCAGATCGTGGCCAGCGCCTTCGAAGGCCTGAAACGCACTAGCTTGAATCAACTCGCTTAACTCTTTGCCATGCGCAAAGGCCACCACATTGTCCGCCGTGCCGTGCTGGATCAGCAGGGGCAATTGCATGCCATCAAGCTTGCCCGCATTGTCATAGGTGTCTTTCAGCAAGGGCCGCACCGGAAACATCGGCAAAGCATCGGCCGCCGCATCAGTAAGCGATGTGAACGGCGAGACCAGGATCAGCGCGGCGGGCGAATACTCCTTGGCCATTTGCACAGCAACACCCGATCCCAGCGAATTGCCGCCAATAATGATCTGGTCAGGCGAAAATCCCTGCTCGGCCAGAAATGCCATGGCGGTGCGCCCATCATCATACAGCCCCTGCTCCGATGGCTCTCCCGGATTGCCGCCATATCCGCGATAGGAAGCGAGCAGCACGCCATATCCTGCACGCGCGATCGCTTGGGTCTCGATTGTAGCACCTGCCAGCGATCCGCCATTGCCATGAAACCACACCGCAACCGGCTGGCCCAATTCAGGCTCCCGCCAATGCGCGACAAGATCGAGGCCATCAGGCGTGAGCAATTTCACCGCTTCAAATCCGGGCGCTGGATCGCGGCTTTCCTGCGGGGCAGGGTAAATAAACCGTCCTTGCAAAGCGAACAGGATGGCGAGCACCGTCAGATAACAAACGGCAATCGCGACTAGGATGCGAAACGCCAAAACGCCCATGACTTATTCGCCCCGAAAAACCGGATCGCGCTTTTCGATCAAGGCCGCGACCCCTTCGGCGTGATCGGCAGTGGAATGCATCATCGCCTGCGTGTTGGCCGCCAGTTCGAGCGCGTTATCATAGCTCAATTCGCGCCCCTGCCGCAGCAATGTCTTGGCCTGACGCAGGCTGTGCGGCGGCAATTTGGCGACTTTTTCTGCCAGCTTATGCGCTTGTGCCATCAGATCATTGGCAGCGACCACCCGGCTGACCAATCCCCAATCGAGCGCGGTCGGCGCGTCAATCACATCTCCTGTGAAAAACAGTTCCGCTGCGCGCGCATCACCAATGATCCGCGGCAAAATCCAAGTCCCGCCATCGCCGGGAATTATGCCGAGCTTCAGGAAAGTGACGCCAAATTTCGCTTTCTCACTCGCAATGCGCATATCGGCAAGGCAGGCCACATCGCATCCCAGCCCAATCGCAGGCCCATTGACCGCCGCGATTACCGGCACGCGCAGGCCGTACAGCGCGCGCAGGATAAGATGGATATTGTCGCGATAGCCGTCCGATATGGCAGGCGCGGTGCCGCCAAATGCGCCCGTCTTGTCGCGCATGGCTTTCACATCGCCGCCGGCTGAAAAGGCCCGGCCCGCGCCCGTTAAGATAACGCAGCGCACCGTCAGATCGCGATTAATCGCATCACAAATGCTGCGAAATTCATCGCCGTCCCCCGGCGCCCCAAGAGGGTTCATGGTTTCCGCCCGGTCAATCGTCAGCGTTGTGACCGGGCCATTTTGGTCAAGGTTAATCAGAGCCATATTCGCCTGATAGTCCACGTATTGCGCGAATGCGACCAGCAATATTGCGCTTGCTCCCGCACTTGAATTGCACGGGCGTTCAACCCACCTGATTTACAAGGCACGTCATAGAGCAGAGGCCTGTTCCCCGGCCGCTGTCTTGTTGCAATGTGCTAGCATATTGCTTCGCCGATTTTGGAGATTCGCTATACCACCTGTGCGTCTGATGTTTGCGGCTGGACTGCTTTTGATTGCACAAGGCGTAATCGCAGCGCCCGCACAGGCGGAAACGGGGGAGAATGCGGCACGTCCGGCGTCGTCAGTCACAGCAGCTTTTGCCAGCGTCCAAGCTGGTCAGCAGCAGACGAGCGGGCAATTGCTGTCGCTCAATTGGTCACTGACATCTGGCCAAGAAACACAGGTACAACAATCTGGCGGCCAGGAAGCTGGAGAACAGCAACCCTCCCTGCCGCCTGCGTCTGGCGATGATGCTATCGTCACCGACGAGCTGGAAAGCGGCGCATCGCTGGATGATCCATCACAGGGTTCCAGCGCCCAAACCGGCGAGGACGAAGGCAACGAAATCGTCGTCGAAGGCGAATACGGCCCGCCGCGAAACGATCCGGTCGAAGCGCTGAATTTTGAAAGTTATCGGATCACGCAGGCAGTTGACGATGCCTTTGTCGAGCCTGTTGCCTATGCCTATCGCGATGGCCTACCGACCCCCATTCGCGATGGTCTGGGCAATGTCGTGCGCAATCTGGGCGAGCCGGTGAATGCGCTCAACTTTCTGCTTCAAGGCAAATTTGGCAAAGCGCTGGGTTCGCTCACCCGGTTGCTGATCAATTCAACCCTCGGCCTTGGCGGTGTGTTCGATATGGCAGAAAAGCCGGGGATCGGCATTCCGTACCGGCGCAATGGCTTTGCCAACACGCTGGGATTTTACGGGGTTGAGCCGGGCGCATATCTCTATCTGCCGTTCACCGGCGCGACGAGTGTGCGCGATTTGATCGGCAGCGGGATTGACCAGCTTGTGCTGCCTGTCGCGGTCGGCGCACCGTTCAACACGCCCGAATATGCGCTGCCCTATTTCGTGGTGAACTCGCTCGATGCCCGGCTGGAAGTGGATGCGGAGCTTGCCCGGATTGACCAGACGGTTGACCCCTATGCCGCGCGCCGTGACACGTATCTGGCTCGCCGCGAACGCGAGATTGCGCTGTTACGCGGCGAGGAACCACCCAAGCCGCCGCTGATCCTGCTGGAGGTTGAAGGCGTGATCGAACCGGGCGATGATTATCCGGAAGAGTTTGAGGACGCGGAAGGCGGGGATGGCGCACAATCGCAAACACCACCGCTCAGCCTGAATTTTGAGCGCGGCGAAGTGATGGCCGGGCAGATTAGGTAGGTTTCTTCAATCGGCGGTACCTGCCCCTTCTCGACGCTCAGAGGCTTTCGCTTCAAGTTCTTCGCGGTTGTCGATGATGCTCTGCTTTAGCTCGAGCATTCCGGCGCGTTGCTCTCCGGCCTGAACAAGACAGTCTTCGTCTTCGGCAAAGCGTGCCTTGGTGGCGATATCCCACGCATGGACATCATCGAGCGTGGACAGCCAGACATCAATGTTTTCGCTTGCCCATTCGTTGAACATCGGCCCAAGCGTTGCGAACATCGCGCCGTAAAGCGCGCCTTCGCCACCGGGCGGAAAGTCACGGCATGCAAGACGCGTGCGCCATCGCAATTGGCTGGCGTAGAACCAGAAGAGGCCGTCTCGCCTTTGTGAACCATCTTCAAACGTGCGCTGAGCAAGGATCAGCATGTCGCTGGGGTGCCGAAGCTCTATACCTTCGCGCAGTTTTCTAAGCGGCATCGAAAAAGGCGTCTCAAAGCCCATGCATCCCAAGAAGCCCGCAGACTGGCCGCCAGTCTCTAGGGCTTTGCAAGACTTGTAGCGCTCTTCGAGCCCGAGACATCGGAACAGCTCCGCCTCGTCTGGCTGCTCGCCGACTTGCGCCTCGCATGCCTCGACCTTTGCCTGAAACTGGGGGTTCCTTGGATCGATTGTGTCTGCGTTCGCCGCTGCACCGGGTGAAACCCCAGATGTAATCAGCGCTAGAAAAATGCCGAGCAATTCGTCCACAGTCAGCCTTAGCCCGCCGCTTCCTCAACACCGCCTGTATCAACGCCTGCTGAATTGTGTTTCAGCGCTTTCAGCACCGTTTCGACAATCTGCGGGGCGTTCAATCCGGCCTCGTCATATTGCTTGTCGGGCGCGTCATGATCCTGGAAAGTATCGGGCAAGCGCATGGTGCGCACTTTCAACCCGTTATCGGTTAGCCCTGCATCGCTGGCGAATGTCAGAACATGCGCGCCCAAACCGCCAATCGCGGCTTCCTCGACGGTCACCACCACTTCATGTTCGCGCATCAGGCGTTCGATCAGATCTTCATCCAATGGCTTGGCGAAACGCAAATCGGCAACCGTTGTCGAAAGCCCCTTGGCCTCAAGCGTGTCAGCCGCTTTCTTGGCTTCTTCCAAACGAGCCCCGAGGGAAAGGATCGCGACTTTGGACCCTTCGCGCACAACGCGGCCTTTGCCGATTTCCAATGCGTGCAGTGTTTCAGGGATTGGAACACCCGTGCCGCTGCCGCGCGGATAGCGGAACGCAATCGGGCCATCGTCATATTGGGCCGCCGTATAGGTCATCAGCGCCAGTTCCGCCTCATCTGCAGCCGCCATCACCACCATATTGGGCAAGGTCGCCAGATAGGTGATATCAAAGCTGCCCGCATGGGTGCAGCCATCCGCGCCGACAAGGCCGGCCCGGTCAATCGCAAATCGCACTGGCAGGTTCTGGATCGCGACATCGTGGACCACTTGGTCGTAAGCGCGCTGGAGAAAGGTCGAATAAATCGCCGCGAACGGGCGCATGCCCTGGGCAGCAAGGCCAGCGGCGAAAGTCACGCCGTGCTGTTCGGCAATGCCGACATCAAAACTGCGTTCCGGATGCGCCTTGGCAAAACGGTCCACCCCGGTGCCCGATGGCATAGCCGCTGTGATCGCGCAGATGCGGTCGTCTTCATTCGCGAGCTTGACCAAAGTGTCGCCAAACACATTCTGATAGGCTGGCGGGCCAGCGGACCCTTTCTGCTTTTCGCCTGTCACCACGTTGAATTTGGGCACACCGTGATATTTGTCGGACGCTTCTTCGGCGGGTTTGTAGCCCTTGCCTTTTGTCGTCACGACATGGATCAGCACCGGACCTTCTGATGTGTCGCGCACATTTTCGAGCACGGGCACCAGATGATCCAGATTGTGCCCATCAATTGGGCCGACATAATAAAAGCCAAGCTCTTCAAACAAAGTGCCGCCCGTCACCATGCCGCGCGTATATTCTTCGGCCTTGCGCATGCCTTCATGCATGCGGCGGCTCATTTTCTTGACCGCCTTGGACGCGAGGCTGCGTAGGCCGAGATATTCCGAAGAGGACACCATCCGCGCCAGATAGGCAGACAATCCGCCAACGGGCGGCGCAATGGACATATCGTTATCGTTGAGGATCACGACGAGCCGATTGCCCGCTTGGGCCGCGTTGTTCATCGCTTCATAGGCCATGCCCGCGCTCATCGCGCCGTCACCGATGACCGCGATGCCCCGGCCCGGTTTATCATTCATCTTGTTCGCCATGGCAAAGCCAAGCGCTGCCGAGATCGAGGTCGAGGAATGCGCCGCGCCAAACGGATCATATTCGCTTTCCGCCCGCTTGGTGAAACCGGACAATCCGCCGCCTTGGCGCAAGGTGCGGATGCGGTCGCGCCTGCCGGTGAGGATTTTGTGCGGATAGCATTGGTGGCCCACATCCCAGATCAACCGATCATCGGGTGTGTTGAACACATAATGGATGGCGACGGTCAGTTCGACAACGCCTAAGCCCGACCCCAAATGCCCGCCCGACACGCTGACGGCATCGATCATTTCGGTGCGCAATTCATCGGACAATTGGCGCAATTGCTCCGGTTGGAGCTGGCGGAGCTCATCGGGTGTCGGGACCGTATCGAGCAGCGGAGTTTCGGGCGTTTGAGTCATATCAAGCCCGCTCTACACGGCAATAACGTGCCTGTCGATGAACGGTTAACCTTTGGAATTGCGGGAAGTGCGGCTGTGGGTGACTGAATTGTGTGACAATTTTGCCTGTAAAGCCCGCTTGCCCGCAAACAGGATTGCTCAGGTGCACAAATGGCAAAGCCCGCGCACTTCGAGCACGGGTCGTTCTGCTTTGAACGCATTGGCAGCGGCAAGCGAGCGCAAGGTCGCGCTGATCTCTTCATTATCGACATGCTTGGCTTCCCCGCATTCATCGCAGACGAGGAAAATGCAATCATGCACACAGCCGGGATGGGTGTTGGCGAGAAAGGCGTTGGAGCTTTCCACGCGCAGCGCCAAATTGTTCGTCACAAACACATCGAGGATGCGGTAAATGCTGTTGGGCGCCACCCGCTTGCCGCGCGCGGCGGTCAAGCGGTCTGCGATATCATAGGCAGACGTCGGGCGGTCCTGTTCGGCAAGATCAGTAAAAACAGCCTCGCGCATGGAAGTCCACTTTTCACCCTGCGCGACCAAAACGGATTTGGCCGATTGGATTAGCTGCGCGCCTTCAAGGTCTGAATGCGAGTGTGCTTCTGCTTGGGTCTCCACCTGAGCGGATGCAGTCTGTGTGTTTGTCATGGCACCGATATAGCGACACGCAGGGCGATTGTCAGGCGCTATCGCGCAGGAATTGGGCGCGGTAATCGTTCGGGAACATCACTTTTAGCGAGCGAACCTTGGGTTTGTCCCAGCGCAGAATGTATCCGTGGCGGGGGTTTTTGGCCATGAAATCCTGATGATAGGTTTCCGCGGCAAAGAATTTGCGGTGCTTTTCAATGCGTGTGACGATAGGCCGCTTCCACACGCCTGACTGGCCCATTTGCGCCAGATAGGATTTGGCAACGGCGCGCTGTTCCGCGTTAAGCGGCACCAAAGCTGAACGGTAATGCGCGCCCACATCTGGACCCTGGCGGTTCTTCAAAGTTGGGTCAGCGACGACTGAGAAAAGATGCGCAGCAATTCGTCATAGCGCACCACGTAAGGGTCGTAAGTGATCTTGACCGCTTCGGCATGGTTGGTGCCGCCTGCGATGATCTTGGAATAGCTGGCATTGCCCGCTACTCCGCCGTGATAACCAGCGACAGCCGATTTCACGCCTTTGACGTGGCTGAACACTCCTTCGACGCCCCAAAAACATCCGCCTGCAAAAATCGCGGTTTTGAGGCCTTTGCCTTCTTTGGCTATCCGCTTGGGCGCAGGAGCGTTTACCGGTTCTTCGGCAGCCAGAGCAGGGGAAGCGCATCCGCTCACCACCAGCGATCCAGCCGCGCAGGCCATCGCAATTTTCCGCATTGATCAAGTCTCCGTAGGGACGTCGACGATCCGAAATTCATCCGAAGCCTGGGGCGCTTGGGCAGGTTCTGCAGCCGCCGCAGGGGGCGCCAGATTATCCGCCCACGTATCCGCATTGGCCGCTGCAACGAGCAGTGTTCCGGCGATAAAGCCAAAGCCAAGAAGGCGGTAAAGGTCGGGGGCGAATAGGCGCATTGTTTCTGCTCGGTTGGTTGCGGTTCGTCTCTATGTCAAAATATGCTTAACAGGCCGTTGCACCCATCGAGCTTACGCAAGAATGAATGCCCGTACCTGTGATGCATTTCGCGGCATTCGCTCAAAAAGTTACGGGCAATTGCGTAAAAAGCTGCAGCCGCACCCTTACGTGCAATGCCGGAGGAGCGTGTTTACGGTGCGACCACAGTGAGCCCGGTCTTGCGCAATGCTGGAGGCATTTGGCCGCTTAACGCGACATGCGTGGCGTTAATGGCGGAAGTGCCGCATCCCGGTAAACACCATGGCGAGGCCCGCATCATCCGCCGCCTCGATCACTTCATCATCGCGAATCGAACCACCCGGCTGAATGACAGCGCTCGCCCCTGCTTCGGCGGCAGCCAGCAGGCCATCGGCAAAGGGAAAGAACGCATCAGATGCGACCGCGCTGCCTTGCGTGCGCGGATCATCCCAGCCATGGGTTTCGGCAGCTTCCGCCGCCTTGATCGCAGCAATCCGCGCCGAATCGCGCCGGTTCATCTGGCCGGCCCCTATCCCCGCGGTGGCACCGTCTTTGGCATAGACAATCGCGTTTGATTTGACATGGCGAGCAACCGTCCAGGCAAACAGGCAGTCTTTCAATTCCTGCGGCGTGGGCGCGCGTTTGCTCACGATTTTAAGTTCAGCCTCAGACACCGCGCCATTGTCGCGGCCTTGCACCAGCATCCCGCCTGCAATGGACTTCATCGCAAACCCGCCCCGGCGCGGATCTGGCAGAGTGCCGCATTCCAGAATGCGCAGATTCTTTTTCTTGGCAAAAACCGCGCGCGCATCCGCGCTCACTTTGGGCGCAATGACGACCTCGGTGAAAATCTCCGCAATCGCCTCGGCTGTTGCGCCATCCAGTTCGGTGTTGACCGCCACGATCCCCCCAAAAGCTGACACGCTGTCGCATTGCAGCGCGTGGCTCCATGCCTCCCGCAAAGTGGAGCCTTGTGCCACTCCGCATGGATTGGCGTGTTTGACGATCACCACCGCCGGGTCTTGCCCGGCAAATTCGGCCGCCAGTTCCAACGCGGCGTCTGCATCGTTCAAATTGTTGTAGCTGAGCGCTTTGCCTTGCAATTGCTGGGCTTGCGGCACGCCTGCTCCGCCGACAACCTGCGGCACATAAATGGCAGCAGATTGATGCGGGTTTTCGCCATATCGCAGCGTGTCCGCCCGCTTGAACGCCAGCGGCATCGTTTCGGTAAACGGGGTCGCGTGCAAAGCCTCTGCGCCCAGTGGATGCGTGAAGGCATCACCAAATGCGAACCAATTGGCTATCGCTGCATCATAGGCAGCGGTGCGGGCATAGGCCTTGCCCGCCATCCGAATGCGAAAAGCATCAGACGTCGCGCCGTCATTCGCGTCCAACTCCTCAAGCAAAGCACTGTAATCGGCAGGGTCGGTCAGAATTGTCACAAAACCGTGGTTCTTGGCAGCAGAGCGCACCATCGATGGCCCGCCAATATCGATATTCTCGATAATTTCCTCGCGGCCCGCGCCTTTTGCGACGGTCGCCTCAAACGGATAGAGATTGACCACCACCAGATCGATTCCGCCGATGTCATGCGCCTGCATGGCAGCGACGTGTTCAGAATTGTCGCGCAGGGCCAAAAGCCCGCCATGGACCGCAGGGTGCAGCGTTTTAACCCGGCCATCCATCATCTCGGGAAAGCCGGTAAGGTCCGAGACATCGCGAACATCAAGCCCCACCTCACGCAAGGTGCGCGCCGTGCCGCCCGTGCTGACCAATTCGACGCCGCGCGCTGCCAAGGCTGCACCCAATTCGGCCAAGCCCGATTTGTCAGACACTGACAACAGCGCCCGTTTGATCGCCATATCACCCATGCGTTTTGGTTATCCCATCTTCTTCAAAAGCCAAGAGAACTGCCCGCCGCCGCGCGATGTCAGCCCCTCGATCACCAACTGTTCGGTGGAAACCGCACGGCCTTCGCTATCGACCCATAGACTGTCTTCGTTCGACAATTCGACATCGCCAACCCCTGCCACATCTGCGCGCAGGCGGAATTGCCATAGACGGCCATCGGGCAGCAGCAGGCTGGCTCCGCGTCCATCTTCGGACATATGCACCTCGACACCCGCGCCCAGATGAAAGCGGATTGCAAAACCCACTTTGCCATTCTTGCCCTTGCGCGATGCGGGCAGCAAAATGTCCTCGCCCGCAAGCTCGCTCCCGTCGGCGCGCAGCGACAATGTGCGGCTATGCGTCAATCCAAAGCGCGCGACATAACCGTCATGCGAAGCAGAAACCCGAACCGCCTCGCGCCCGTGTTTTTGCAGCGAGCGATGTTCGACATCGACCGTCTCTGCCCCTTTGCCAAGCTTGCCATGCAGCAGCACAGCGGTCGAATTGGCATTGTCGAGCACCAGTGTGGAATGCGCCGCCGTGGCGCGCAAACCCTGGCCGATGCGCGCAGGCACTTGCCCGCCAGCCAGCGCTGATCCGCCGCAATTGACGATGATGCGGGTGGGCCCATCGGACATTTCAAAAGCCAGCGTGGACGCGCACCCGACCCGCGCAAACCGCGCGCGCGGCGGCGGGGCGGTGTCAAATTGCACCAGAGTTTCACCCCCGCGCATACGCTGAAAACCCCATTGCCCCGCTTCGGCAAGCGGGCGAGTGCGCACACCGCTGGCCGCAATCACAGCGGAAACCCGGTCTGCCGCAATCGCGTTCTGGCCCTGCCAATTACCCAAAGCGCCATCGCCGTGCCGCAGCGCCAAAAGCGGGGGAACCAGCAATTCGCGCAGGACAATCAAAGCTTGCGGCACGTCCTCATCCACCGCTTCATAACAAGCGATAAGATCATTCAGCAGCGCAATCGTGTCCATCTGCACCGATGCACAGCGCGACAAAACGCCGCCATCTTCACCAATCAGATCTCCCAAGGCGCGGATCAATCCCGCCTCGCCATACAGCTTGCGTGGTTTGCCTTCGGGCAGGAGCAGCCCGGCAGCGGTGATCCCGGCCCAGCCTGCAACTTCGCCAAAACCCGTGCTGGCGCGCGAGGTCTTGCGATCAAGCCAGGTGGCGGTTTCATCAATGGCTTTAAGCAGGCGCGAACGCAGAGCTTCATTGCCGCCGCCCAGGATCAGCGGAGCATAAACCAGCCAGGCCATCAGCCTCAGCCCGGTGCGCTCCACTTCCCACGCCGCGCCTTTGCCCGTCTGGCGATTGGCATCGAGCCACAATCCCGTCACCCGCTCAGCCACAGGAATGCAATCACCGCGCGGCGCGCTCGCCGCAAGATCGCTCAACCAGCCAAAACTGTGCACCGATCGCTCGATGCCGGGGCTGAGCCGGGTGGAACCGGAAAAGTCCACCTGGCCAATCGGCGCTTTGACCGAATGAACCAGAAAATGCCCGGCCCGCAAAGCGACACCGGCAGCGCGGTCGCCTGTATTGGGGCTGGTAACTGTGGCCAGCAATCGCAGCGGCGCAGCGCGGCGAAATGGAGCCGCCAGCGCCTGACGCGGAACGCCCAGCCGGTAAGCCAGCCGGATCAGCGCCTCGCCCGGCTTTGCGCGCGGCGCAACCACATCAGTGATCGCCAGCGCGCGCGAGGGTTCTATTGCTGCTTCGCCCTCTTGCTCGATGGCCTCACCTGTTAATGCTTGGGGTTCATCATCCCCGCCCAATGGCAGCGCGCTATCACCGGCAGCCTGTGCCGATCCCAATTCGGCTGGATTCGCCGCCTCCTGGTCTTTCTCGCGGAACAGCCCCTGCATTACGCTTTTCCCTTCAACGCCGCGATATTCGCCGCGTAACATTCTTGCCCACCTTTGAATGTGGCTGATCCTGCGACCAGCACGTCTGCGCCCGCTGCCACGCATTCTTGCGCGGTCTGTTTGTTGACACCGCCATCCACCTCAAGGTGAATAGCGCGCCCTGTTTGATCGATCATTTGTCTGATCGCTGAAATTTTATCGAGTTGAGAGCGAATAAAGCTTTGCCCGCCAAAGCCCGGATTGACGCTCATCACCAGAACCAGATCAACCAGATCCATCAGGTTATCGAGAACATCCACCGGCGTTCCGGGGTTTAGAACCACGCCCGCTTTGCAATCCAAAGCCTTGATCGCTTGCACCGTGCGATGAATATGCGGTCCCGCTTCGGGATGGACGGTGATGATATCCGCGCCTGCATCGGCAAAGGCCTGAAGATACGGATCAACCGGCGAAATCATCAGATGCACGTCAAACGGTTTATCGGAATGCGGGCGCAAAGCCTTCACCACGTCCGGCCCAATGGTGAGATTGGGCACAAAATGCCCATCCATCACATCAATATGCACCCAATCTGCCCCAGCGGCATCGATCGCACGCACCTCTTCGCCCAACCGCGCAAAATCGGCTGAAAGAATGGAAGGTGAGATCAGCGGTGCTGGCATGACATAATTCGCATGGGTTGGAGCGCCCTTTCGTGCGCACTCTGCCATACGGCAGCGCCAATTGCGCTAACAGGCGGGCTGAGCATATTTCTGCATGTTTTCCACGATGCTACAGCTTTATGAAAGCGTTTGGCGGGTGTGTGAACGCTCCACACGATAAAATTCAGCGTTAATTCACGCACTTTTGCGCATAAAACACGCAGATTGACGAAGGCGCGGCCAAAATGCCTGCGCCTTGCACAGTGAAGTTACCTAACGGACTAACGATGATGAAACTTATATCCTCCCGCATAAGCGGTGCCAAACTGGCGGCAACATTCATGGCTGGCCTTGCTGTGCTTTCAATGCCTGCTTCGGCCAATGCACAGGTCCAATACGGCCAGAAAATCAGCAACAATCTGCGCGCCTGCTCTCCCGGCGCGGGGCCGGCTGTGCGCGTAACCATTCGCGGGGTTAAAAGCTCATCAGGCAAAGTGCGCCTGCAAAGCTACCGCGCAAACAAGTCGGAATGGCTGGCCAAAGGGCGCTGGATCAACCGGATCGAAGTGCCTGCGCGCAAAGGCACCATGACGATCTGTATGCCGGTACCAAAAGCGGGCAGCTATGCGATCGCCGCGCGCCACGATGCCAATGGCAATGGCAAAACCGATATCACATCGGATGGCGGCGCGATGTCGAACAATCCCTCGATCAACATATTCAATCTGGGCAAGCCATCGGTCAGCAAGACCCAATTTACCGTGGGCGATACCGTAAAGAAGATGACGATCAACATGCTCTATATGGGCTGATCCAGCCGGTCAGCGATTGCGGCGGTGCTGCCACAGTGCGCGCGCCGCGCTGGGTGCCGCAAGGATTGGAAAACGCTCTGCCAGTGGGCCAACTTTCATCTCGCGTCCGGTATGCCGTTTGATCTTCCACGCAGCATAGCGCGCGGCGCCTTCGAATGTCGTCGTCGCTTTAGCCAGCCGGGCAAGATTGAGCGGTTTTCCCAGCCGCTGACGCCGCTTCCACCAGTTGAGAATGTCCCGCCGCTCACCCGCTGAAAGGTGCGGAGTGATCTGCGCGCCATCGGCCTCAAAACCAATGCCCGCCGCATTAAGCGCCTCGGGCAAAAGTCCATCGAAATGGCCCGCGTTTTTGCTGAGAATGTCCTCCTCACGGCCCGGCTTTTCAACGCGCAATTCCGCCTTGTAAGTCGCTTGGAACAGCGCGCGCCAATATGCGCTTTCCCCGCCTGATGCCGGCCCCAAAGCTGCTGCCAATCGCGCCGCTGTTTTGCAGGCTGCACTAATGGCATCAGCGACCGATCCGCGCGCTTTCTCATCCGCCGCCCAGATCAGCGCAGATGGCTGGACAAAACGCGCCCAGATGGTCGTATCGATCAGCTCGCCTGCGGCGGCTTTCGCAAAGGTATCGAGCGTCATTTCCGCGACTTTGGCGCGCAAATCACACCCAGCGATAGTGCGCTCATGATAGCTGACGCGCGGCCAGATGCGCGGTTCATCGCCGCCCCGGTAAAGCAGGTAGAAATCAATCACACCTTCAAGCTCGCCCGTGCGCAGGTTTGATCCGTAAAACAGCACCGCTGCGGCGCCGCGTTTCTCCGCAAGAACATGCGCAAACTGCGCCGCCTGATCTTGCACCGATACATCCAATTGCCCGGCAATTCGGGCGGAGAGAGGCGATGCGTCTGTCATGGCGAACGGCGTGCTTAAGGGGTCACGAAGCGCAGGTCAGGCCCTGATCCAAGCGTGTAATCACCCGCTGGAAAGGATTCGCCATCCATAACAAACGGCTCTTCAAGCGACAGAGAAAGGCTGGACGCTGCCAATTGGTGGATGCCGCGCGATCGCAGGCCCTTGGTCATATAGCCTGCAAGAACAAACGGAATGAGTGCGGTCGTCCGGCGAGATATCTGATCAATCGCGACCAGTTTAAACTGAGCGGCACCGGCCTTTTGCACCGTGCCAAACGGGTTGATGCCTGCAGGCATGTTTTCAAGGCTGGAGACGAACAGCAATTGCCGCCTGTTTTCATCGCCATGCCCGCTATGGCCCAAAGGTGCCTTGTCCGGCCCAAGGCCGATTTTCATCACCGCGCCTCTGCGCCACACATTGGCGCGGCTGGCGGTTAAAGACTGAATAAGCGCCCACAGCGCGGTGCTGGCCACCGCCATGCTGTTGAATGCGCCCAGCCGGTGGGCAGATTGCCCAGCCTGCGTAGCTTTGGTGAACGCGCCTGCCCCCAAAATAAAGCCGAAGACGGGGTTCTCACCCTTGGCGTTGCGAGTGATCGCCAGCGGACGCCGTTCGGCGAAAGACCCTTTGCAATAAGCATCTTTTGCATCGGCCAATCCCCATTCCGGCGGAATATCAAGATCATGCGCCAACGCATTCGTCTTTCCGCGGGGCAGAACCGCCAATGCTGGCCAGTTTGCGCCAAACACCGCATGGCCGCAGGTCAGCACATCGCGCACAGTTCCATCGCCGCCATCGATGACCAGCAGATCAATGCCCTGCGCGGCAAAATTTGCCAAAGCTTCAGGCAAGGCTGATCGATTATCAGGCTGCGCGATATGGATATTGCTTCCCAGATCTTGCTTGAGCCTCGCCTCAGCCTCGGGGCAATTGCGATTGCGGTGGCTGCGCGGATTGTAGATCACTCCGACCTTTGGCGCTGTTTCGCAATCAGGCGCTCCGCGCGCTGACCCGCGCTGCGCTGCCTCAGGCGTATGGCCGCGCACAACACGACCGCTCATCTGCCAAACAGGCAGCGGCGCAAAGTCGTAGATTGTGCTGGACATAGCGGTCCTCAAAAGATCCTTTGTTCATCAATCAGCAGCGCGCCAATGACACAATTGCGAAATTCTGTCATATATATGTTCGGTAAAACGCAAGTTCCAACCGCTAAGCTGCGTTTTTAGGCGGGTAGCACGCCTGCAATTTAACCAACGTGACATTATTGCACTTGCGGGGGCAATTCAATTCTCCCTTTTACAAGCGATCACTGCGCTCTAGGCTGAACGCATGCTCACACAAACGCTCCTTGATGCCGCGCGCGGCCATGCCGATCAGATCACGTCTTTGCGCCGGGCAATCCATGCCGAACCCGAATTGGGCCTCGAATGCCCGTTGACCATGGCGAAAGTCCGCGATGCCCTGTCCGATCTGCCACTGGAATGGCGCGAAGGCAGCTCGACCACGGGCGCGGTCGCGACCCTGAGGGGCGGCAAAGCAGGCGTGCACGGCCGCCGCGTGCTGCTGCGCGGCGATATGGATGCGCTGCCGATGGAGGAAAAGACAGACCTCGCCTTTGCTTCCACAATTGCAGGCCGGATGCATGCCTGCGGGCACGACACGCACACGGCCATGCTGACAGGGGCCGCGCGTATTTTGTGCGAGCGGCGCGGTGATCTTGCCGGCACGGTCGATTTCATGTTCCAGCCGGGCGAAGAAGGCTTTCACGGCGCGCGCTATATGATCGATGATGGCCTGATTGATCCGCTGCCCGATGCCGCCTTTGCCTTGCATATCATGCCCAATGCGCCTTTTGCGGTGATTGCAGGAAGGCCAGGGCCGCTGATGGCGGCGGCTGATCAATTCACGATCACAGTGACCGG
This sequence comes from Erythrobacter sp. JB1-15, assembly GCF_057365035.1. Lineage (NCBI taxonomy): Bacteria > Pseudomonadati > Pseudomonadota > Alphaproteobacteria > Sphingomonadales > Erythrobacteraceae > Erythrobacter > Erythrobacter sp. JB1-15. Next base: position 1,254,793 of record NZ_CP200295.1, on the reverse strand, counting down.
CAAAGGCGGCCATGCCTCCATGCCGCATGATTGCGCCGATCCCGTCCCGGCAGCCGCCGCCATCGTATCGGGATTGCAAACAATGGTGACGCGCCGGTTCAAAGCGACCAGCGCGGTGGTGGTAACTGTCACCCAAATCCATACAGGGACAACGCACAATATCATCCCCGACAGCGCTATGATTGCAGGCACAATCCGCACCCTGTCAGCAGAGCACCGCGCCAAAGCGCACGAAGTCATTACCCAAACCGTCAAAGCCATCGCGGCAGGCCACGGCGTTTCGGCCCAATGCGAAATTGACCATGGCTATCCCGTCACTCTCAACGATCCGCGCGCGGTGAAATTGGGCGAAAAAGTCGTGCGTGCCATGGGCGATGAAACCGGATGGAATGATCTGGAAGACCCGATCATGGGGGCAGAAGATTTCTCATACGTGCTTGAAAAAGTGCCGGGTGCGATGTTTTTCCTCGGCGTTGCAAAACAGGGCGATCACGATTGGCGCTGCGCTTGCTCGCTCCACAATCCTCGCATGCATGTCGATGAAAGCGCCATGCCGCACGGCGCTGCGATGCTGGCAGGATGCGCAGCCGAGTTTCTTGAAAACGGGTTTTGACAGCAGGCGGGGCACTGCCAGCGTTCAGTCTTGGCCGCGCAGAACTGACAATCCACAGATATTACCGCAATCCGCCCCAGTCATGCGGTAAGCAATCTTCAATTTGGCGCGCCCATACGGCACCGTGCAATCACGCAGCGTGCGAAGGGGGCTGTCCGCCAATGAAGCCGGGCAACATCACAATCGAAGATGTCGCCAAAGCGGCGGGCGTGTCCCGCCAAACAGTGTCGCGCGTCATCAATGCCCAGCCCAATGTTCGCCCTGCTGTGCGCAAGCGGGTGGAAGAAGCGATTGCGCAGCTCGGCTATGTTCCCAATCTTGCTGCGCGGCGAATGGGCGGGGCACGCAGCTATGTCATCCTTGCCGCATTTGAACAGGACGCCGTGGGCCGGGATATGGGACGGTTGCCGCTCGATACCATGATGCTGGAAGGTATGCGGGCATGCACCCCGCATGGGTACAGCCTGCTGTTTGAAGAGGTTGCCCCCGGCTCTGGCAGCGCCGATCAAGCCGCCACAATCATCCGCGCGCTAACCTCGCTTAAACCCGATGGCGTGATTTTGTGCCCTTCGCTTGAAGAGAATGTCGATATTCGCAATGCGCTGTCAGAGCGCGGTATTGCAGCCGATTATCTGGGGCAACGCAGCGAATTTGGGCGTATGATACCCGGCCTTGATGATGCAGCCTTTGGCGAAGCCGCAGCCGAACATCTGCTCACCCGCGGCCACCGTCAGATCGGTTTTCTCAGCGGCCTGCATGATACAATGCGCTCCGGCAGGCGGCTGGCCGGATATCGCCGGGCGCTGGTCAAAGTCGCCAGCCGCGCGCATGGCCATTTCATGTCCGAGGTACCCTTGCGCTTTGACGAAGCGCTCGAGATGGCGCGCACCTGGCTGACACCAACCATTCGCCCGACCGCGATCATCGCCGAAACGCAGGAAACCGCGCTGGCTGTGCTGCGCGCGGCTGCGCAGTTGTCGATCAAAGTCCCAGATGACCTGTCGGTTCTGGTTCTGGATGATCAGCCGGGCCTGGCGCTGGCTCAGCCTGCGCTCACGGTGCTGCATCAGGCCTATGCCGAACATTTTGCGCAGTCGTGCACCCGGTTGATGAAACGGGTCGAAAAAACCGGCGATCCAGACGCGGATATGCCGCGTGATGATGGATTTGCCCTGATTGAACGTGGCAGCATCACCAGCGCCCCGCGCGGGCGGTAATTGGCGAGCCTGCCGCCCGGCAAAATGCTGCCGGGGCGGCATGATCTGACCCCGCGCCCTTTCCCAAAAACCCCTGCTATGGCGGAAATCTGATGCTGGCATGGCTCTTGCTCCAACAGCTTCATGCCTTTCACTCCGCAACCCGCGCATCCCGCAATCGCCCGCGTGCTGTTCTACATTCCCGTAGTGACCCCGTGGTGGTTTGCCGAGGTGATCTTCCCACTCATTCAGGCCATGTCCAAAGCGCACGAAGTGCACGTAATGGCGCCCCCGCAATGGCGCGGCACGGGATTGGGGGCGGGGCAAGGTCCCTTGATTGAGCGAGCCCGCGGCGTGTTCTGGCATTTGCTCGACGGGCCAAACCACCCGCAATTGCGCGTGGATGCGAGCGAAGATGCAGCGCTGTTGGATTTCGTCAACGCATTGGCGCCCGATCTTACCCTGTGCCGCTCTGCCGATGTGAAGGCGCCCGCGCGCTTTCCTGGCGTGGTCAAGCATATGATGGAAGGGGCTGCACCGCCGCTCAAAAGCGGAGTCAATCGGATCAGGCTGGCAGACACTTTGCTCGATTACGGAATGATGCCGGATTTCACATCCGAAGAGGCAGCGCGGCTCGATGCGATCGGCGATACGCTGTGGGCCGATCAGGTGGAGCCGCTGATCCGGTCGCTCCCCAGCCGCGCGCAATTCTGCGGCGAAAATGGCCTGCCGCAGGATCGCAAGATTATCGCGCTGCCGCTGGAATATGAGCATCCGGAAAACTTCTTCACCCAGCATCTGCCCTTTGCCGGCAATGCAGCCATGGTGACTGCCATCGCACAGTGTATTCCCGATGATTGCGTGCTGGCACTGACGCAGCATCCTTTGAACGAGCTTTATGCCAATATCCTGCCCGTCAACGCCGCGATTGCCGCCCAGGATGAGCGCGTCGTCTTGCTGGAAAGCGGTCCATCGCAAGGCCGCCGGACATTGGAATTGAGCCTGCATTGCGACGGAATGATCGTGGGCAATTCGAAAAGCTGGGCCCCCTGTGCCGCTTTCGGCAAGTCGGTGGCCCGCTTGTCATCGTTTCGGTCGGGCGCATGGATCAACGCCTATGACGCGGCAGAGCCAATGATCGCCGATATCCGCGCGGCAAGCGCGCGCGTGCCCGATGCGCAAATGACGCGGCGCTGGTTCGCCTATCACTACGCAAATTGCGTGTTTGCCCCCAGCGATCCTGCGCTCAGCGCCGCGATGATTGCCGATTACGCGGTGCGCCCGCACCGCCCCGATAGGTGGGAACAAGTGATCGAGAATTACCGCGCGCAATTTGCACCAAAGGCCGCTGCTTAACCTGACCTATGCGCTTTACCTATGCGCCTCACCCAAGGAAACCTGCACCATGATTGATCTCGGCATAGTTGTCCCCGCACGGCGCGGCAGCTCTCGCATCAAGGAAAAGTGCCTGCTGCCCTTTGGCGATCAAAGCAGCCTGATCGAATGGAAGCTATCCCAGCTGATCAAAGTGATCGAACCGCATCGCATCTATCTTTCCAGCGAAGATGACGAATTCTTGCAGCTGGCTGATGGCTTCGGCGTCTCGCGCCACCACCGTGACCGCGCGCTTGCCACCGGGCATGATGCGCCGTTTTGCGATGTTATCACTGGCATTGTGCAGCACATCCCGCATGAACACATCGCCTGGGCAACAGTCGTATGCCCGCTGATGTCGCCTGCCCAATATGCAGCGGCGTTTCGCGCTTATGAAGCGCATGCGGTGAACGGCTGCGCAGATTCACTCGTGGGCGTAAACCCGGCCAAGGATTATTACTGGTCCGACACTGGCGCGCTCAATTACGAAGCGAGCCGCAATCACACGATCTCGCAAGATCTGCCCAATTGGCACCGCGTCACCAACAGCCTCTATATTGCCCCGCGCTCGCTAATGCTGGAGCGAGAATACTTTCTGGGAGAAAACCCACACTTGTTCGAGCTGCCAAAACTGGCCGGGATCGATATCGACTACATCGAAGATTACCGCATCGCACAGGCGCTATATGCAGTGTATCACGAAGATGGCTTAGACGATATGCATCAAACATATCCCGAAAAAGCAGCATAGACCGAAACAATGGCGCACCCGAGAGGATTCGAACCTCTGGCCTCTGCCTTCGGAGGGCAGGATTCTGGAATACTGAGGGATCCCAAGGGAAACTGAATACACTGTTATTGATGGACTTTTATTCTCAGGTGTGCCCATTTGTCCCTCGAGGTTTTTCATATTTTTTTCATATGGAGTCTTGGGCGACAATGGCCGACCTTTCGAAAGTGGGAACGCGCGAGCGACTGAAGCCCAGAAAGGGCAATGAGCCCTATTGGCACCGACTGCAGGCGGGTTGTTTCATCGGCTATCGCCCTTCTTTGAAAGACAAACACGGGAAATGGCTCGCCCGGGTCTATGATGAAGACAAGAAGGGATATGAACGCAAGCCGCTAGGCGACTTTGGGCATCTCGACGGGAACAAGCGGTTCGCCGCAGCAAAGACTGAGGCAGAACTTTTCAAGCAGGTCATCGACGCGGGAGGAAATGCCGCCCCGCGAGTTCAGACTGTAGGAGATGCGTGTCGTCAGTATGCGGCAACAAAGGATGAAGCCGAGGCGCGCTTTAGGCGGTACGTGTATTCCCAGCCGGTTGCAAAGGTCCGCCTCGACAAGCTTCGGAAGAAGCATCTGCAAGAGTGGCGCGAGTGGCTTGAGAGCCAACCTGCACAAGTTAGCCGTTCAAAGACAGGGGCCCAAAAGTCGAGGGAACGAGCCCCGTCGACAGTAAACCGCGACATGGCAGTACTGCGTGCCGCCTTAAGCAAAGTCATCCCCAAGGGTGCACCCAACACCCCAGCGGCGTGGCAAGAAGCCATCACTGCGATCAAGAACGCGGATGGCAGACGCCGAACCTATCTAACCAGAGAAGAGCGCGCTGGCCTGCTTAATCACATCGATGAAGAAGCGGAGCCCTTCTTCAGGGCATTGTGCCTCCTCCCTATTCGCGTTGGCGCACTAGCCGCTCTTTCCGTCAGAGATTTCGACTCTCAAACTATGGAGCTGACCATTGCCAAGGATAAGGCTGGTGAATCACGCAGGATTGAGGTTCCTACTGAAGTCGCCAAGTTGCTCTCCGAGCAGATGTCCGACAAACTTCCAACTGCACCTTTGTTCATGAGAAGAGACGGTAGCCGCTGGAATCGTCATACGTGGAAGAGACCAATGGCAATGGCCGCTAAAGCGGCAGGCCTTCCTCCTACTGCGACAGCCTACACGCTTAGGCACAGCACAATCACGGATCTTGTCAAAGCGAAGCTACCGCTGCTTACGATTGCCCAAATCTCTGGGACCAGCGTTGAAATGATTGAAAAGCACTATGGTCATCTAGCCAATGAGGCAGCTGTTGAAGCGCTCGGGACACTTGTGCTTTAGTCGACCAAATACTCGTACGGATTTTTGGTCTGATTGAGCGAAATGTGGAAAGCAAGGCCGAGATTTTCGCTATTTCAATATTATTTTTCAAATGCTTATGGCTCTGGGACAACTGCCTCGATGGCTTTTGGTATGGCCAAAAAGTTTTTGGTCTCTTTTGGGTCATTGAGGGCACGAAATCGCGGGAGCTTGCCTATCCGATTACGGTGTCCCCACCCTCGTGCAGGTCCACATGATCGTAAAGCGGAGTTTCGTCTATTTGGCGCGCGGCCTCAATCTCTCCACGCGCCCAATCGCGCTCATCAATACCCGGAATGTGAGGCGTAAAACCTCGCTGATTCATGAAGCTAACGCTTTGGTCATTGCTCTCAAGGTCAATCAGGTTGTTCTGTAGACTTTCCGCATTGCTTTTGACTTTGTCTTCATATTCAACCTCTGAGCCATCAAGCAAAATAGTCGTTGTTTTCTCGACGCCGAAGAATACGAGGCCCGGCAATCCCCCCACCTTTGCAAGGCCTCCGAAGAATGCTCGAACCCCGAATTTAATTGCTCCTATTCTTTCAAAAGCTCGCGACCGGGAAGCTAGCTGTAGCTCTTGCTGTCGCAGGGTGGCACGCGTCCTTAAGAGATCGGACCGCTTCCGAAACTCAACGTCGTATTCCATCGGCCAAGCTACCTTGTGAATTCGATCTCGAAGAGGACGAGCAAATCTAGCACAGGATCACTGTCATGATCTCTTCCGCTCCACCCAAGCTGGATGGTGCCATTTGGCTTAAGATTCAACCAGCGGGGATCAGTTAACCAAACGACTTGCGACTTTCGCGGCGTCATTGTGTCATGCTCAAAAACAAGAGTGCCAGCATCAGCCGATCCGAACTTCAATCGCTTGATGGTCTTTCTCGTTTTGTCGGCCCTATCCAAATCCCAAAGTCCATCCAAGAAAGCTTCGCGATCATCTTCTGAAAGCATTATTCTTGCTCGCCGGGCGCTATCGCCTAGGAAACGCGGAATCGTCAGATATTCGACGTAAGTACGGATCCGGACACTATGAGATCGACCCAGATAGTAGTCGCTCTCCCCAGATCTGCTCCTTGTTTGTGTGGATCTGGTCTTCACTGCGGTTCCGACCCTCTTGATCCGCGAGTTTTTGGGAAAACCAAAGTGTGAGAGATCGATGTAGACAGGAAGCTGTTTGAATTTCCTTTCCTGATCCTCAGGTCTGCCATGGAACACATCTTTGCGGGTTACGCGGCCTTTGTCATCGACTGGCGCTCTGAGCTCCACATCAACAAATGAGGAAGCATTCCTGTACATCAGCTCTCGAGCATATGCATCTCTGACACTAATGGTGACGACTTTCCTCTGAGCCTTTGCCCCCCACGCGCGTTGCAGCTCGACCAGTTTCCGCAGGGGCTCTCGGAATACAGAGACAGGGTCTTCCGTTCGGTAGACTTCCGCAGAATCGATATCATCGGGATAGCTCGCTTCGAACAAGACGCGACCACCTTTCTTGGCGGCCAGAGTGTACTTCATCAGATCGGCGAGCTTATGACCAAGTCTGAGCAAAAGGCCCTGCTTGATTTCATTGAATTGAAGACCTTTGGCCAAGCTACCGTGTCGATCTTTCGCGTCTACGGATGCCCCTGAAACTTCGAGCTGGCTCGCAATATAGTTTGCATGCATTTCGGTATAGTGGTGCTCTCTCAGCTCCAGTCGCAATCCTTCTAGCGCATCCAAAGCGGAAAGAGCGGCAGCCAAATTCTCGTCGAAATGCAGAACATTGATGTCTTCGAGCGCGTCAGCGCCGAGGTATCGCTCTTCAAAGAGCCCTTCGCCCTCGCCGCTCTGGTCAAGAGGTTTCAACGGGCGCGCAGTCTGAAGCAGGCCCCCATCTGCTGCAATGGATTGCGACACCCTGTCGTCATCTGCGGTTCCGCCTCAAAGGCAAAAGCCTTTAGCAACTCATCTAGCTTCTTGCAGTTTCACCTCAAACAAATAGGCAGCAGAAACCTTCGTGTTTTGCCGCCAAACAACATAGCAACATCGCCCTCGCGCTAACTATGACCCACCAGCTGTTTTTCGAACTGCTCGATAAAGACCTCGCTGGCATATTGCTCACCGGACAACTGACCTAGCTCACTTCGAATTCCTTCGATGCTGTGCTCTCCCACTCCACGGAAGAGCCGGAAAAGTGCCATTGCACCGGTCGATCGCTGCTCCCATATCGGAAGTACGATAGTCTCGGTCCCACCATCTGAGAAACCCCAACTGCGTGGCGGAAGATGAGGCACTGGGTCGTTGGATTTCTGGAACATGTAACGCCGCGATTGTTCGGCTTGATGCGCCGACGCGAAGCGAGGAGAGGCAAAGATGTAGGGCGTTTGCACATTCCCTTGATCGGGCCATTGCTGACACAAAATGGCGGCGACGGCCCCTCCCAAAGAGTGCCCTGTAAAGTAGACTCTCTTGCCTTTGCCTATGAGTCCTTCAAGTTCTGACAGCACCTCATCAGCTTCGAGAGCGAACCCCTCATGGTAGAAGCCCGCTGCAGACTCGTACTTCGCGGCATTGAGATCGATGAGCCAATCAGTTAGCGAGAACATGTAGGTCCCTCTGACGGCAACAATGGCAAAATCGTTGCCTGCGATGGTGATGTAGATGTAGCCTCGGCGCTCGAGAAAACTCACCTGCAGATCTGGCAGCACGGCCCCATCGACAACGTCGACGCTTTTCTTGTGATCTAACAGGAAGCGCTGGGTGATTGAGGGTTCAAAGACGCCGTGCCTCACCGCTTCCTCACGCTCCCTTTGCGAGAGCTTCCAATAGATAACCTCGCTTAGACGGGCCATGACATAAGCGGTCTTTAAGTCCCAACCCGTTGGTCTTGGCTGGCGACATACATGCCATAGATCGCTGGAAAGGCTCGCAAGCGGATTGTTGGCTTTCGGAACGGTCAATTCGTTTGAAGGGGCGACCGAGGCAACTGGGTGAAGAGCGGTATCCAGCTCATGTCGCTTGCTCTCCAACCGCACTTGTAGATCGGCGATTTTGGCTCGCAGTACTTCGTTCTTACTTTCAAGCTCATCGCATTTCTCTGCGAGGCTAGTAACCTCATTCGCAAGCCTAACCCTAACCCTCTCAGCCTGCAGCAGCTCATCGCCTAGATCACTAAAGTCGACACCCTCCTTTTCTCTCAAGAAGAGATTTCGCAAGACAAATTCCCTGCCGTCCTCAGTCTCTTGACTCTCCTCGAAATCCGCCAAGATGGCGGCCAACTCCTTGATCTTCTCTGCGCGACGTTCATCATTCATCTTGCTTGACCGTTCGACCGAATTTCTTCGCGATGAACCATAGCCATTAGCGCTTCGCCTTCGTTGGAACGCCTAGTGCCGTTGGCAATCTCTCGTTGGCCAAGTTCTCCAATGCGGCCAAACCTGATTTGAACTCATCTAGGGTCCCAGCACCATCGGCCAAAAACATACAAATACCCTGAGCTATCTCTAGCATTGGGGGATCGTCGTCAGCATTAGGTTCGATAGCTCGGAACGCTTGAGTAAGGTTTGCCTTGTGTGCTTTGAGAGAATTGGTTCCTTGGTGTGCGACCTCGTCACGCAAGTCCTGAAATGCCTTTAGCACCCCATTGAGTTTTGCTGCATCGGCCGGATCCTTTTGCCACAGTGCACAAAGCAACTTGGACTTGTGAGCGAAACTGAGCCTAGGCTTGCCTCGCAAGATCATATCGGGGTTGGGCAGGAACTCTCGCAGTACCACCTCAAGCTCATGTTCGACAGCAGCATGGAATGTCAGAACCTCGATGGCAAAGGTGTCGAGCTCCTCGCCGCGTTCCGCGACTCTGAGGAGTCCGCCAATTCCATCATAGTCAGCGCCTGCCACGATCAGGCCTAGCCCGAGGTCATCTTGAGGAAATCTCTGATCGCCCAAGCATCTTGGACGTCGTGAGCGATCTTTCTGGCAAACGCGCTTTCATGATCGCCGTGTGATACGCCAATTTTGGTGCGCATATACCGGCCCATCTCATCAGCATTGAAAGCTTCCTCGCCCACAATCTCTTTCAGAGCCGTGAGGAATCTCTGGCGATCATAGTCGTGATTGGAATGCCATGTTTCATGCCCGAGATAGTGATCGAATGCGGAGTACATCGAAAGCGCCTCCTTAGGTCAAGTTTCAATTCTATTTGAGAAAAGTAAGAACATCTTGTGAACCATATTTGATTATTGACGGTAGATTATACGGTTTTGAGGCCAAGACAATGATTCATGGGTCGCCTGTCTAATGCAGTGCAAATACTATCATCACATCTATATTCGTATTTTCTGAATTTGTTGTCGAACTCTAGGGGCCCGAAATATGGCAAAGAATGTCGGTGCAAATTCGAGAAAGCGCGAGGACTTCAGGCGATCGACACCTTGTTATCATGCGCTTTTTCAGTAGCTTGCATGATTCTCGAGATTAAGCCTTTGGGCGGCGGTATGGCCCTAAAACTGTAGGTGCCTACGTTCGTCAACGAGGCAACAGTTGAAGCGCTAAGCACGCGTGCACTCTAACTCGCAAAAATGTCATACAGATTTTTGGTAGGATAACGCAGAACAAGGGTGATTGAGAACGACTCACTCACAGATTTATCTATGTTATTCATATTCTTATTGAACCGACATGGTGAGCAATTTTAGTTTTGGTCTTGCTAGAAAGTTTTTGGTCGTAAGCGTGCCAGGAGCAGCATCGCCAACGTCGTTGCAAGCTAGTGATCAAGGTCAAGCGGTTTGTACGCTTGACTACCCTTCCAAGTCCGCTTGGCGAATTCAATATCATCAACTTCGACGTTCATGATCGTAGTTACGACATTGTTGCTTGGATTGATCCCAACCGCAACCCGATCACCATCTGGGCCAATCCAGTTAGTGGAGACTGCGGTAAATGACTTATGCTCATGGCTCCAGAAAGGGCTGTGATTTTCTAGCGCTTCCCTTATTTGATCCTTCGTGTAGCCTCGCTCAGCTATTCGCTTTTGGGCGTGATAGCTAAGCACGAAATCATCTAGGTCGTCACCATCGACCACTTTTGCAAAGCCGTATACTTCATCCACCTTGTCGGCAGGAATCTCGTGCATGCTTCGGAAAACTTTACCAGCACGACCTCCTTTGCTGCCCAAGCCGCCTGTCAGCACTCCGATGGCTGCGGACACCCTACTTAGGGTATCAAGCTCGGCCCCGGTAAAAAGATCCTTGCCAGTTACTGCTTCGTATACGTCGCGGCCCCATGAAATCCCCGGGAGAAATGCAGATGCGACATCCATCACACCTACTGCCATATCTATTGCAGCCTGTGCCGCTTGAACGTCGCCTTCGAATAGCAACTCAGCCGCAAAATTCCGAAGGGTATCCCCGGTGTCTAAGACTCGCCCTCGACGCGCGGCGAATCGGCCACCGCTCCCCAATTCACTCCTGAGGGCTGCAGAGCCTTGCTCGTAGGCTTGGTGGGCGCGCCTATAGCGGCTAATTCGGTTATGAAGAGTAGCTTCGGGCAATTCGCCTAAGCTGCTAAAAGTATGACGGACTAAGCTCTCATCTTCGCGTACAACAGTTGCATCAATGCTTGTTAACTCGCCGGATTGGAAATAGCGCAGAGCTCTTGAATCTGTTTCCAGAGCGGAGTGCAAGTTTCTTGCGTGCGAAGGTGCCAGCCTCTGGCCCTCCAGCCACTTCATATTCGATCGAATAGCTTGGGACTGCTCAAGAAGGTCTGGTGTATTCGCTAACTGGCGTTCAGAGCGTTCTGCCTCTCGGACCCTTTGGATGCTTGCTATATCACTTGAGTCGAAGCGATCAGCTTTGGCCCGTACCCCCAGAACTTCGGGTATGCTGGTTTCAATCTTGGCGCGAGGCAAATTGGGAAGACGAAGATCCACGCCCCCAACAGACGCCATCAAGTTCGCCAATGCAGTGGAATCGGCAACACCTTCAGCAAATTCTTGTATGGCTTGCTGATGTCGCTGCAAGTTAGCAGCCTCCCGCGATTGGAACTGCAGTTCCATTTGGCGGTCCTCATCGCCAGCAGTCTGCAACCTTTGCCCCAGCTCCACCAGTGCGCTTTTGTTATTCTCACGCCATTCATTGAAACCAGTACGAGCGACCGAGTAGCCCCTAATCAACCGCTGCACACGCAACTCAATGTTGCTTTTGGTCCTATCTATCGAGTCGCTAGCCCGCCTAGCATCGGAGCTGTAACCTCCATCTCCAACTCCACCGAGAATGTCCGCAGTAGGTCCGCCTCGTGATCGAAATCGATCACGATAGCGTGCACCAAGCGAGTGCGTTAGGCATACAGTCACGTCGCCCTCCTGGGCCAACGAGCAAAATCCTTCATTTAGAGCGAGGGCATTTGCCTTCTGAGCATCGGCTTTGGCAGTAATTTCAAATGGCCTCTCAAGCCAATCTGAACCGCGCGAAATACTTAGCTTAAGCTTCTCACTTTCCGCATCGACAACTTTGAGGCTTAGTTCCACGTTCTTTGTTGTGCCCAGTTGGCCTTGTGCCAAGAGATTCAGCTCGTCTTGCGCCTTTGCTGCGTTCGCATCGCTTAAGTCCAAAAGATCATGGGCAGGTACGGTGAAAGCCAAGCTTCGAAGGGCAGCAAATTGTTCTCTGGCAAAAGCCAACCCCTCTCGATGCACTTCTCGCGCTTCTAAACCGACAGCATCTGGTTTTGCAGAAAGAGCCAAAACACGATTGCTAGCTACTGCCGTATTCACTGCTCGAATGCCAGCAACAATTCGAGTCAACGCAACTTGGGCACGCAATTCCGCAGGGTCCAACCCATGCGCCAAGCTGTCCTTAATATATGATATCTTCCCAGTAGTTAGCACAGATGATGCAGCGGCGGCTCTAGATGCGTTCGCTGCAAACAAGCGATTGAATCGCTTTCTGATGCTATCCAAGGCGTCTTGCGTTTGACTACTTATGTCTCTGAATTCCGCTATAGATTTTTCATCGGCAGCGGAATAGATCTCCCATTGCTTTTCAAACGTGACCAACTTCTCTGGCAGAAGATCAAAAGCCTCTCCCATACGCTTTTTTTGCTTGTCGAACTTACTGCGACAGTCGGCATCGACCACTAAGCCAGCAATGACCATGATTGTGCCGCCGACAATAGCGTAAGGATTGCCGCCACTATTGAGCAGGACAGAAAGACCTGCTTGGATCAGTTCGTTACTGCCATCTGACGCAAAGTCAGTCTCCTGGAACTCTCCGTCTTCCGTGAATGTTACGCCGACATAGAAGCCATAGCGATCATTCAGTGTTTGAGCCGAGATGTCTCCCATTTCTCGGATAGATGCTAGCAGTGTTTCTCGCCCAACTCTGCGCAAACCAGCCTGAACAAAGTACTCCTTCGTGGTGGGAGATGACACCATTTCCAACAACATCTCGGCACGCTCTAGATCGGCCGCAACATCAAGAAGTCGAAAAAACGCGGCTTCCGAAGCAACCTCTCGTTCGATGGCCAGCGCTAAATCGGTCCTACCCGACGAGTCCAATTCAAGAATCGAATTCGCAATCGAACTGAGAATCTGATCAATCGCAACAATCGAAGTATGTAGCTGTTCGAAACTCACTAATCGAAAATTATAGACCCTAGACCTGTAATCCGCCTGGGCCAGGGACAGTGACTGCGCTTCGACATCATTCCTAACCCAGTCAAGAGCCTCGTCGCCGAAGCTTGGATTGCAATCAAAGCTCATTGTCAGTCCTCCTTGCCAGATTGGCAAATGCCAAGATCATTCTGGAAGGCCAAAGAACTCGCGAATTTCTTGGGCTCGCTCACCCAGAGCTGCTTCTGGAATGATGACATCACTAGGCAGCAGCCTAGCTCGGATTGCCTCCCGAACATCGGGTTCCAAAACAGTTTCTAAGGCGCTGTCGGGCACGTACTGCTTATACTCGAGTATCAATGCTTGATATAATTCAGTGTGGTACGCCGTTTGTGCAAAAATAGTCCGCTGCAGATCATTCACTGCATAGCCCGATTGTTCTGCTATCGACTGTAATTGGGCTAAGCGGACTTTTAAGTCCAGCAGTGTATTTCGGCTCGCATCACTTAGATCTCCTTGAGATAGCGCTGCATCTATCTTGATGAGTTCAGCAGCAATGTCATCGGGAGCGAAGAATGCTTGAGCACTTACCACCTCTCTAACCTGTCTGACTTGAAGATCGAGATTAGCTACCACCTCTGCTTGCTGAATAAGCAAATTTCGAACAAGGCTCGGTATGCCAGCGAGGTATGCTTCGGCAGAAGCCGCAGAGAGTTGCGCACGAGCTGTCTTAATCCTCACTTGTTCATCGGTCGAAACCTGCTCCGCGTTTGAGGGATTGGCGGTGACACGAATGGGTGTTAGCTTTGCGTAGAACTCTAAACGCTGCGCTCTGGAAGGGTTGAGGCCAAGGGGTTCAATTCGCGTTGATGGGTATCGTCTTACATCAAGGGAAAGAGAAAATACCTTAGCGGTTACTTGGTTCATCCGAACAACCGCCGCACCGAGACTACGATCGATTAGCACCGTTTCCCCTGGCCCAATTGATAAGTCAGGTGCACCTTCGCGACGTACTACGAAGCTCGCTGACGGAGGACGTTCGAAGCCAGTCTCGGTTCTAATCCGGTAATCAGTAGCAACATTTGGATTGTGGATCAAAACGCCTGGAGGACAGACCTGCCGTAGCAAACTAAAATTGCAGCCCGGAATCGCAAGCTCACCTCCAACCCTAAATGTTTGCTCTCCATTCAACCAGTCTTGGCCATCAACTAAGACCCTAATGACCATTGAGCGCACATTGGACTGCCGCAATCCAAACCTAATCCTATCGGGCTGAACTTCAGCCTCTGAAACTAGTACATTGAAGAACGCGCGTTCATTGCCTGATAACGTGAAAGGTCCCAAACATCGACTGGATTCCGAACAGTCGGCAGACCAAACCATTGCAGGGATAGAAAAAGTTCTTTCCCATTCGTACTCATCTCGAATTGCCAACAGACCTGTTTGCGACTGGTCTTTGGGTTGTGAGATGAGATCTGACTGTAACAATCTAACTGCAAATGCATTGGCGATTGGAGCCGCGCTCGCGAATGTCAAATCGGACTTTTGCCAGGGAGACGAAGTTTCCAAAGTCAACTCTGCACCAGCCCGGAGCAGTATTCTGGCTGCCTCCCACCTTTCGGTCGAGAGTGCAAAGCTCAAAGCAGTTCGGCCTAGTTGATCTCGTGCATCGCGCGTCTCCGGAATGCCCGCCAAGCGCACTAAAGTAGCAAAGTCTCCAGTTCGCACTGCCGTATGGGTAGATGTATCAATGTCGGAAGCGCGGTTAATGGCGCGGTTGAGGGCTTGACTTGTGCTTGGTTTGCGGTCTGCTAACTCTGCGATCGATCCGCCATTGGCGCGCGACAAGTTTACATCAAGACCTCTCTCAAGCAGAAACGAGATAACATCTTCGACTGCTGAATTGATCTTGGATGGACCAGTTCTAAGGCTATCTTTGTAAACCAAAGCATGAAGAACTGTGGGCCATTCTTGATGGGCTCCGTTTGGGTCCCAACCTGCCTCAATCAATGTCGCGATATTCATAGCTCGCCCCTGCTGAAGGGCTTGATAGAACGCATAATAGTCAAGATCATCTGCTGGCTCGAAACCTCTACGCAGAAGTGAACGCAACAACACCTCATTTTCATGACCAGCAGCATCTGAGAGCAAGCGCCCCCTCTTCTCAGCATCAAGAGGTAAAGGCGCATTTAGTTCGAGTAATGCCAGAGCTAAATCTGGCTCGCTATCAATATAGCGCCACGCTTGATCCAAATGCCGAAGTTCGAGCAGTTGTGGCTCTGTTCTTCCAAGGACTGTTCGTAGCGCCAGGGGCGAACGCTGCGAGATCGATCGCTCTATGGTAGCGTTTTCAATCGGCGCACCACCGTCAATGAGCGTCAATATTAGCTGACGGCTGGTTTCCTCACGAGCTATATTGCTATCGAGTACATTGAGGCCGTCGCGGGACTCTTTTCTGGCATCCAATCCGGCAGACAAAATCAGTTCGGCCGCGTGCGGAATACTTCCACCAACCAATCTCTGGTCTCGATTCTCGAAATTGCCGAAATCAGTTTGCAGCGTGTGTAGGCCGTGCAGCGCCGTTCGCCCTTCTATATCGGTCAAGTTTGGGTTCGCTCCTGCCTGCAGTAGTAGGCCAACCGCCTCCGTGGCACCAAACTGCGCCGCACTGCGTAATGGGAAGGCTCCAACTTCATCAATTCGGTTAGGGTCGGCCCCGGCCGACAACAAGGCTTGCAACATGCCTACCGCATTTCGCGACGATGCAATGTTCAGTGGCGAAAGTTGATCATTTGCTGGCGGGTCTGGCCAAGCTGCCGAATCCAGAAGGCGCTCCACAAGTTCAATGTTGCCCGCGTCAGCAGCTAAAGAGATCGCAAATCTCCCGTGCCGGTCGGGCGCATTGGGATTAACTCCTGCCTGTAACAACTGATCGACACCCCAGAGATTATTTGCCTCTACCGCCCCGACAAGTTGAACTTCTCGCTCAGTTTTTTCCGTCCAATCGTTCGGCAGCACCGAACCAAGACGCTTGGCCTCCTCGGCAAGAAGTACATCACCTCTCGTCGACGCCAACTCCCTAAGTCCTACATATTCTTCATTAGCGTCAATATCATATCCAACAATCAACATGACTTCCAGGAGTTCAAAAACCGGATCGTTTACATTTGCGGCAATAGCCCTCGGGCCCGCTTGGAAGAATGCGGAAAGAAATAGATCACTGTCGAGGTTGTCTTGTTCGCCTTTGACGAACGATTGGACCATATCGGTAAATTGGGAGGCTATATCGGGAGGCATCCTCGTCGCCAGAAAAGGAATACCCACTCCTCCTTGATCTGGAACCGGAGCTGTTGGATGAGTGAACAGCAGCTCACCCAAATCTGCTCGACTTAGGCTTATGACCAATTGCAATGAGAATTCATCAACTACAGCCCCTCTGTCTAAGAGGGCATTTGCTGCACGCCGACAGCCGCAAATGACGGCTGCATTTAGTGGTGTGAGCCCAATTCCGTCGTCAGGTTCTGGATTTATCTTGGCCCCGACGGAAATCAGCTCGTCGAATTTTTCAACCTCATCGAGCAACGCGGCGACAGTCAACTGCTCTTGCGCGCTTAGTCCAGGTTCAGCTGAAGCCTGGGTTGGGAGAAAGCCAGCAAAGAGCAAAAGGAGAACTAGGAGCTTTCGCGAACATAACATGCTTGAATCTACTTTCTATCTTAGCAAACCAGCAAATACGGCCACAACCTAGTCATCCTCGAATTGCTCGAGGTGGCTGGCCACCCCTCGGAACAACGTTCTTTTCTCATACAGATCAGCGAAATAGACACTGCCAACGCCACGCGGCCGATTTCCCACAGCGTAGCCAATAGGCATCGGGAATGAGAGTTGCACTTCACCATATCGTTCCCAAAAGATATATGCCGCAACCGCATGCATCTTTGAACAAACTGGCGCTATAACGAAATCGTAGTCATCGATCAGGTAGTCATAATACTCTTCCAGAATATCTAAGCTCTCTTGAATGAATAGCGTAGAAACATCTTCTGTCGCACATCGCCTTGTGGTCTCAAATTTCGAATGAAGGCTCTTCGAAAATTCTGCCCTCCAGCTGTGTCTATGGTCGCCAGGGACGCCATGAAGCAGCAGCAAAAGCGATGGGTTTATGGCATCGATTGCACCACTCGATCTATGCACCTCGTAACCGGCGAAAATAGCCAGGCAGGCGCGGCTATCGCCGCTCCGATGACCAGAAAATGCCTCAAGAACCATGTTTTCTGACATCTCCATCGCCATGGATTGAGGTAGGTAGGAGATGTCGGGCCCTGTTGTTCTCTCAGTTAGAGCGCGATACTCTTCCTCGCTAGGCACGTACTCATCGGCCGACGAGTAGACAACACGCTGCCTTTCTAACGGCCTATGGCTGCGAACTGACCTTAAACAGAGGCAGGCTGCGTAAGATGTCATTCCCGAAACATCGATGGCAATTCGCTTTACCTCAGGCGGTAATAGTGAGATCTTTGCATCAAGTTCCTTTGCAAACTTCTCGATATCATCAGTATTAAGGTCGAGGACGAGAATTCTTTCCTGCGAGAAGTTGCGCTCTGCAAGCTCTATGTATTCTTCAAACACCTGCGAATTTTCGGAGATATCATTCACGTATCGAACAATTAGGCAATATGCAGATTGACCGAATGTACCGTGTCGGAGCAGATGGAATGCTCGGTCCTCAAAACCAGCCGCGAGTACAACGGCATCCATATCGACCGCTACTCGAGAAAGGTCGTCGACCTTATGAACTTCGATCTTATCAGTCATAAATATTGTAACCAAAGAGGCCTTCGTCAAAGTCGCTCTCGGCATGGAGTTTCGCGAGGCGTCTAGTGCCTATTTTTACGAATGATTGTGGATCCAGGAGAAGCAACTCAAGCTTCTTCTGGGAAAGTCTCAAATGCTCATCCCGGCGAAAAATTATGTTGAATGCGGGACAGTAAATGCGGTTTAGAACATAAATCGGTTTCAGCACGCCGTCGTCTCGCGCATACTCGGACTTGCTATCGTCTAGAACTCCAAAAGAAATGAGCTTCTCAAGAACGATCGTCGCCTCGTCAGAGATCTCACTGGAGTCATTCCGTTCGATTGCAAGATGTTGTCGTTTCCGTTTCTTGCCTTGTTCTTCCTTCAGGTAGGCACGGAAGATCGATCCAATTGAAGCAGCTATCTCGTACAGCTTTCTGCCGAGGCTCACCTTTTTGCCCCCAATCATAACGAAACCGGGCACCTGACTGAGTGATTGGAGACGCTTAAGCGAGATTGATCGTATCGCTTTGTCCTGCACTGACATCGAAACCTCTCGCGGTTCCGTACTAGGCTCGATGCCCGCGTAAGCGAATATTTCCGAAACCAGCTCAAGAAGATTTCTTGGCGTCCGTTCTGCGACGTTCCAAACGGTGGTCCAGCCCGCATATCTAGCATCCCTTCTGCTTGCGGCTAGCAAGCCGATCAAGCGGTCAGAAATGTTTGGATTGTCACCTAAATAATCGACAATGTGATCTGATTGATATCCGAAATGCTGCAATCTCTGATCTACGATCTTGCGAAAATACTCTTCAAGTTCCTGGCGGGGGAGCCGCGCATTCCGGGAACCGACAAAAAGTGTTTGTGAGATATCTTGCTCAAAATAGTCATGGCCGTTTTCAGGGACCTTCCCCAATGAACTTTCAAACTCGAATGTGAATTTCTCCGCGGAGAACTTTACGCAAAAGATCGGATTCGACGTTAGAATTAGATCGCAAAGCACTCTTTGGAATTGCTTGTTTAGGTTTGGACTTCCCGCATCATCAAAGAGGATATGGAAACGAGTGCCGGATAGCTCGGCGAATGTCCTCCTAATGACCTTGAAGAAGTCAATAAGCGAGGCAGGGCCGAGCTTTTCACGTGTAGCAAAGCCAGCGAGATTAGTACCGCTAACGAGCTCCATCTCGATCCGGATCATCGTTGAAGCAAAGTTCTTCAACTCCGGTAGCAGATCGCCTTCGACCGAAATGATCCCAGGTGGCGGGACTATCTCATTTAGGAACTCCCTTAAGTGGCCAAGATCAGCCGGGTTCTTGAGACGGCCAGCTTCGACACCTTGTGACACCGCCTCGAGTGTTCTGCGCATAGTTTTAACAACTACTAGGTGGGCAGCAAAAACCCGGAGCTCTGTTTCTGTCCAATCAGTAGCACCAGCCAAAGACTTAAATTCCCCTTGGCGGCATGGGAAATAGACCCCAAATATCTCCCGAAAGTCCACGTTCGAGCCCTGGGAGTGCGGGAAAAAGCCCAGGGCAGCCAAATAGGTCGACTTCCCGGAACCTCGGTTACCAGAAATGAAGTTATTGCTGAAGTCAGAGACCTGGCTCATCAATTCTGGAAAAGGAACAAAAAGCTTTGCTGCTTCAGAAGGGTCGATAATCTCCTCATATCTCTGGAGGCGGAAGGTGGTGGGAGCACCGAACTTCTCGCTCCTGAATTTCAACTTTTGATCGCGAAATGCTCGTTCGGAGGAGTTTTCGCTGAGTGCTACCAAAACCTCAGAGAAATTTGCGACGTCCCCGGACATGATGTGAGTGAGCTTGCGGAATTGGTTGGTTCCCAAGAATTTTCTTAAAGACATTCGCGGTAGAAAAGACTTCTGCGCGGAAAGAATGCGCCAAACATGTCGACGAAAGTTTGCCATATCACTGTTGGCGCACTCTTCATGACTCATACTTCCCATGGCACCGAATGAAATATCAATTAAATGAAAGCTAAGTCGGCCTTCGGCATCCTCCTCCACGAGTATGTTTTCGTCGTGCAAGTCTCCATGATAGGCTCCAATAGCCTCGAGCTCAGCTAAAGCCGAGCCAATCTGTCTTACGAACGCAAGAGCAACATGTGAGTTCAGATGATAGCTCTCTTGGCTAAGAAATTTTCGGAGCGGGATACCAGCAACCACAGGATAGATAAGACAATTAAGCTTGACTTCGTTGCCAGCGGCATCGGAATGCACTGTTTCAATTATGTCAATTGGGCGAACTATGCGCGTCTCTCGTGGCAGCGCCGTCATTACCCTCATGGCCTCAACGATATTCTCGCTCGCACCGGGCCTAAGTACTTTCGCCACCACCGAATGACCGAGGATGCGATGCTCCGCAACGTAGATTGCAGAGTTTTTGCCGATCTTGATCCGTTTTTTGAACGAATATGACCCAAATTCAATTTTCTTCCCCAGCGCTATCTGTGGGAATTGCAAGACCAGTCGACCAAGAATAAGCAGGCCCGCCCTCGTTAGCTTTGAGTCATTCTCTAGCTCTTCAACGAGGCCGTGTGACAGGAAGATCTCATAGGCTTTTGAGCCTGGAACAACCGACCCGGTGGCCCAATCATACTGAAGTTTGGCCAAGTCCTCCAGGTCTGCCGAGCCCACAAAATGCAAAAGCGATCTGCGCTCATTAAGCGCAGCATTCACATCGGCGCTATCCGCATTATTCGGGCTCACATCAAGTACTTCCACATTTGTATGGTACTTGCACGGTTCTTGACATGACCAAGTAAGTGACACTCAGTCAAGTCTTCGGGGTATGTAAACTGATGAACATGTCCACCCAAATGTTCCACGAACTGGCACGCCCGCCATGCCAAGCCTTCATGGAAAGTTTCGTCGATGTAGAGAGATGCCTTCCTAGCAAGATGAGGCCGACTGGCTATCACACCGGTTTCGATATTGCTGCCCGGTGATTCAACTAATGTCACTATGAAATCAAAGTCTTCCATGATGACAATCTCTTGAAAAAAGGCATTAGCACCCGGTCCATCTATCGATGAATCAACGACATCTTCGGCGTACTTCACCTCATGGCCGATCTGTTCAAGCGCTTCTCTTATTTCTATCCGCTTGTTCTGAAGGTTCCTGGTTCGTTCGGCTTCAGAGAGATTTTCGACCTGCGGCCCAAAGACAAGAATTCTTAAATTGATCGGCGATAGCGATTCATCAATCAACTCGTTAATAGATGGCATTAAATCCCCCCACGTATTATTTGCCTAGAGCAAATAGAATGCTGCGCGCAATAGTTTTGGCGAGATCTACGGGGACTGCATTGCCTAATTGCTTCATTGCTGCCGTCCATGAACCATGAAATTGATAAGTGTCAGGGAACGTTTGCAGGCGAGCGCATTCGCGAAGAGTAAAGTATCTGAGCCGGCCATCATGATCCTTCAGCATATTCTCGCCACCTGGAACCCCATGAACTCCAGCTTTTAGCGTCTTAGCGGGCAGGTCTAAGTCGCTTCCTGTGTGTCCTTTGTACGCTTTAGCCCCTGGCTTCAGATAGTGCATTGGGTCGTCCGAGGATGCAGTTTTCTCCATCGGTGATGCCAAGCCAGCAATGGCGTCACGTGTCGTATTCCAGGGAAGGTGCACAGCCGTTTCTTTGAAGGACATACGTTTCTGCAACGAACTCGGAAGTCGGAATCCTGGTTCTGGCAGAACTTTATGCCTATCCCAGTAGCGCCCCGATGATTGCTCATTCAGCAATGCAGTCTTAGAGTGGGTCGGCATTGGGAAATGCCATTGTGCACCCAGACCTTGTCGAAACCCGATAAAGAAGACACGGTTTCGCTGTTGCGGCACACCGTAATCAGCAGCGTTAACACAACTGACTAAGACTCGATAATGCAAGCCCGAACGATCGCCCAAAGTGTGATATTCCTGAAGCCTGCAATAGTGCTCCTCCCAACTCTCGGTTGCAGCCTGGCAGATATGAGGGTGGGCCAGCTGCAATCTAATGTATTCAAAGTAGGTCCTAAATCGTTGCCTCATAAGACCGGCCACGTTTTCAAAGACAAAGGCCATAGGCATTATTTCTCGAACTGCACGGACGGCTTGAGGGAATTGATCACGTTGATCTTTTTGGGCCACGTGCTTGCCACCTACCGAGAATGGTTGACAAGGTGGCCCACCGCTCAACAGGGCAATCTGGTTCTCAAAGCGCTTGAAATCGACATTCGCAATATCTGACTCGACGACCTCAAAATTATCCGACAACTTCTTTGCCGCTAGGTTGTTGCGCAACGTCTCACAACTTGCTCGATCGAAGTCATGGCTGCTTATCGTTTCAAAGCCCGCAAGTGCGACGCCTTTGGCTAGCCCCCCAGCCCCCGAAAAAATATCTACTGCTTGCAAATCAATGACCCTGCCCACGATTTTTCTCGGTGTAGCATCTGAAACTAAAGTGAGAGTGTCAATCGGCCAAAGCTGAGCTTCTAAGCGAGCGGAGTTCGCGGGCCCTAGGCGACCAAATACATGCTGGCGACAATGGACAAAGGCTGACCATCGTCATATCATGACAGCGCTCTTTCAATCTTGATCGTGAGAAGGAGCCCGCAATCGTGCGGTTGAACACAGAGACCGGCCTTTTTCAGGTCGGGCGGCCTGCGAAATATAATACCAGCAATGGGAATACGCGGGGCGCGGTTCCCTGTGTTCTCGTGCGATCAACCGTCCCGACTGGCGGGACGGAGCGGTAGAGCACGGGAAATATTATGAGAGTTTTGATCACTAGCGCTGTCGCGCTCACAGCTGCGGCTTGCTCAAGCGAGAAAACAGATCCCTACAACATCAAGCCAGAGGAAGCGCCAGTTCTGGCTCGAATGATGGCTGAGGAAATTGTCAAGCCACGGCTGAGAGATCCGGCTTCAGCTGTTTTTTCCGACCTCGAGATTTACTCGAAGACTGCTAATCGCCCGATCATTGTATGCGGCAAAGTCAATTCACGAAATGCACTTGGCGGAATGACGGGGCCGAAGCGCTTTATTGCTGGCGACACCTTGACACTCGAAGAACAAATCGGCGCGGTCGAGATGGATGTTTTGTGGCTCAGTGAATGTCATCCATAAAGAGCAGAAGCGTTCTTCCAACCTTGCCATGCGGCGGCTCTCTTTCCGAACACCAATCCTTCGCGCCCCCAATGTTTACTGTAGTGCGCTCGCTCCCAAACCATGTTGAGCTCGGCCTCAAGTTCGTATGGGGCGTTCTTCATCATGTAATGAAGCCGTGCCATTAGCTCCTCCTGATACAAGTGGGAAGAGTTTTTGGCATCTGCATCTCTGCCCACTCGATCAGAACGAAGCGTTCGAGCGACGTATGTGCCGCCACTCAAGTGCTTCACCCACTTCCTCGGCATTGTGCGAAACTGCTCGTTCAGAGCGACCGGAACGTGAAGAAGGATGTGGACATGGGCACCCTTGTGCCTCCCCCATTCCTGAACCCAAACCCAAGTTAGACCGTAGCCATTACGCTTAGCCCAATCGTTGGCTAGCTTGATGAACCGGCCGGTAGTCTTCGCATTTTCCAATCGACTAATACCTGCCTCTTCCCAAAGTATGGTGATGAAGCGATTGAAGGGCCTGCCGCTCGACGCGGCGGCATTAGTGGCTCCTATCAGTTTTTTGCAATCCTCCCGTGATAGCTGGTTGCTTTCCCGATGGCGATCAAGCCGCTTTCCTCCACGTCTCGAGCCTCGAGCAGCCACAAACTTCGCCCCTAAAGAGGGCTCGCCGGATACTTCAGCAAGTCCCTGTAAAGTTTGAAAGACACCCATTGCGGATGAAACGCAGAGGGACCTACGCGAATTTCCGAGCGTAAGTTTCAAATGGGACGAGCAGGAACATTACGAAGACGGGAGATTATTGACCCAATCGACCGCATCGCTTTCGGAAATGCGCGTTGCGCGCCCAATCTTCACAAACGGAAGCCTGCCAGCGTCGTGTTCCCGGTACACGGTAGAGCGCCCAACTTCGAAGCGTTCACAGAACTGGGGGATAGTAAGCAGCTTGGTCATGATTGTGTCTCCTTGATTTCAGGAGAGCACGGGTATTCCCAATCGGGTGAGTGGTCAGTCGCATTTAGAGGAGAAAAAGGCTCGGCAAAAAGCGACTGATGGCAAGCAGAGTTAGGCCTGAGGCCAAATCGCCTCCCTCAAGACCCTTTGACGATCTGGCGTTGCCTGTTCCTGCCACACAAGGCCTGCCGCCATTTGATAGAAGCGAGTCCAATCATTCGCATCTTCGTTTGGTACGGGCCGATCACCGCCAACCGGTTTCGCGTTCGCTTCAAACTGTTGCTCAAAAAGAGGGGTCAAGAGGACCGCCAGCTTTATCCTTTGGTTGCGGCTGTAGGTCGAATTGAACTTCTTCGGAGTGTCGACCTGATCGAGCGCATCGGCAACGCTAGCAAGCTTCTCGATCATCAACTGAAGATGCTCGATATCGTTTTGCTGATCGAACTGATCTCTTATCTCAATTGCCGCAAGGATAAACTGCGGCTCATTATTGAGAGCTTTGAGCTTCGAAGAGCTGGCTTTCAAGGAGGCAATCGTCTCCAGCACAAGCTTTCTGGTCCCTGCTGGCGACTTTCCAAACCGTGTCAGCCCGCCACATGCAAGGCCTGCCAATCGCACTTCTTTAGCGATGTGCTCCCAACCGTCTTTCGGTGACCCTTCTCCATGCAATTCTGCAAACTTGTTTTTGCAAATGTTCGCTTCGATCGCAGCCGACCCAAACACTTTATGCTCAACATGAAACCCATAAACTCGCTGTAGTTCAGATCGAGTTGCGGCCGGGTATGGCGGCAGTATCTCTTCTTCTGCCTCACCGCTCACATTAGAACCTTTCGCCGGGATAAGCTCACCTCTTGCAGGTCTGGGTGCCGGTGCGAGAAACTGAGTTCAAAGACCCAGGTTTTCATAATATTTGCACAACGTCGGGCAGGAAGTCTCCTAACCCATTGAAATAATGGCGCACCCGAGAGGATTCGAACCTCTGGCCTCTGCCTTCGGAGGGCAGCGCTCTATCCAGCTGAGCTACGGGTGCGGGCCGGCTTTGTCCTATGCCGGGCGGGCGCTTTAGCAAGACCTGCGATGCTTTGCCACACTAATGTCGCGGCCTTGCTGCTCGCGTACTCTCGGCCAGCGTGATTGCACAAATGGCAAGCCCCACTTTAACCCTTCGGCAAGTCTGCGCCGATAAGACAACCTAATGTCTGCCCTACCCCCCGAACAGATGCGCGCCATGCGCAATACCGCCGCAAAACCCGCTGGCTCATTAACCGAGCGCTGGCAGGATCTGCACAGTCAGGCCGCGCAATTGGCGCGGTTGGCGCAGCTTTCGGATGAGCCATTTGAGGGCGATCTGGCTGCTATCCCCACCATGCTGAACAAGGCGACCGAGTGGCAGCGCGAACTGGCTTGGCAGACGATTGAGGATATCGATGCGATGATGCAGCCGGGCATGGTTGCCTTGTGCTCTATCAGCGCGCGCGGGCAGGACGTAAACGCTCCGGCGCTCGCACTGTGGCGCGAATTTCATTCCGCTCGCGGCACGGTGATTAAATTGGCCAAACAGGGCGCGGACGGCTGAGATTTTCGTCCCATTTGGGCACAAATCACTTGACCATGTTCGCGCAATGTTCCAGCAAGAGAGCATGGCATCCGCAGCTCTCTCTCGGCCCGATCAGGCACCGTCAATCACTTCATCCGATAACGAAGCGCCGCCTGCGACATCCTCGCGCGATGTTGCGCGCGGGATCGCCCGATTGTTTGCGCGCAATGGCATCTGGTGCCTTCCAGAAATGCCACTCAAAAATGGTCGGCGGGCAGATCTGATGGGGATCGATGCCAAGGGCTTGATTGTGATTGTTGAGATCAAAGTCGCGCGCGCTGATCTGCTGGGCGATACCAAATGGCCCGATTACCTCGATTTTTGTGACCGGTTCTTCTGGGGCGTTCCCCGGACCTCAACCGGGAACCTTTGGCGAGCGAAGCGTACCGCCCCGATGAATGCGGTGTGATTGTGGCTGATGGCTATGATGGTGAAATTATCCGTCACGCCAGCCTCAATCCGCTGGCACCGGCTCGGCGCAAATCTCAAGTGGAACACTTGGCTCGCGCCGCCTTGCGCCGGCACACCATGGCTCTCGATCCGGAATGCGTGCCCCCCGGCGTGGCTGAGTGACAAGGCGCGCAGGCAAGCAGCCGTCTTGAGTATTACACGCGGATAGGCAAATTTGGAGACGCCCCTCTATCCGCGGCCTCCGAACTGCGGCATATACGCTTCATGCTCAGTCCTGATTTACCCGTGCCGCTTGCTCTGCTGATTGTCAGCCTTGCGGTTTCGGCGATTGTGGCTGTGCGTTATTTCCTTGCAAGTGGACTGTTCGCCTGGATGACAGCGCGGCTGCGGCCTGGATTATACGCGGGCAAATCGCGCCAGATCGGCCGCGAAATCCGCTGGTCAATGATCGCAGCGCTGATTTACGGCAGTCCGGCGGGCATCGTCTTTTGGGGCTGGAACCATCACGGCTGGACGCTGCTTTATACCGATATCAGCGCCTATCCTGTTTGGTATATGCCGCTATCAGTGCTGATCTATCTGTTTGTGCAGGACAGCTGGTTTTACTGGAGCCACCGGGCCATGCACCATAAACGCCTGTTCCAACTGGCACATGCCGTCCACCACGACAGCCGCCCACCCACCGCATGGACCGCGATGAGCTTTCACCCTATCGAAGCAGTGACCGGCGCGATTGTCGTGCCCCTGCTTGTGTTTGTAGTGCCGATCCATATCGCCATGGTCGGCATTGTGCTCACCATCGCGACCATCATGGGGGTCACCAATCATATGGGCTGGGAAGCGTTTCCGCGCTGGCTTGTTCATTCTCCATTGGGACATTGGCTGATAACAGCGAGCCATCACGAAAAACACCACGAGGAATATCGATGCAATTTTGGCCTGTATTTTCGCTTTTGGGATCGCGTTTGCGGGACAGATCGCGGCCTATCAAAGCGGATGACAGCAACCCCGCCACCCCGCGCATCGGCGGATCTTTCGTGAAGCGCGCGGCGCTGATTGGCGCAGGATTGTATGCGGGCGTTGCCGCGGCAAGCCCGGCAGCTGCGAACGAGGTCCAGATTACCATCACTGATCTGCGCTCAGACAAAGGCGTGGTGCGCGCGTGCATGACGACGAAAGAGGCAATCTTTCCCAAATGCCGCAAAGATCCCGCCTCGCACCGGACCGTCGTGCCTGCGGGCAAAACTGTCACGATCACATTCAAGGATGTGAAGCCGGGCGATTATGCCATCGCATTGCTGCATGATGAGAATGACAATGGCAAAGCTGACCGCGCGCTCGGCATGATGCCCAAAGAAGGCTATGGCTTTTCGCGAGACGCCAAAGTGCGCATGGCCCCGCCCAAATTTAAGGATGCGGTATTCGAAGTGGGCGATGCACCGCAAAAACTTAAGATAAAGATGCGGTATTTCCTCTAGAAATCGCGCGCGCAGGCACGCCCTATCCGGCGCTTTTTTGACGTCGGCAATGCGCTCAATCTCGCTTTTGCTGCAACCGAGGCGACTTTTCCGTGCAACTTAACGCAATGTTTACCACGACCGTCCAAAACCAAGTCTGCAACCGTTTAACAAGGGGCAATGCGGGCCATGGACGATGTGCGCGGCACTTTCGGTACCAACGAGAATACTGACCAGACCGAAGATTGGGCAACCCCCGATGCTGACGCTGCGCATGATGGCCCTCCCGCTGCGATTGGCCAGGATGAGCGGCGCATGCAGGTGCGCGCCTACAATCACTGGGCCAGCCTTTTGGGCGAACGCAGCTTTCCCTCGATAGAAGAACTTCATCCCGAAGACATCTCGGACTTTGGCCCCAATTCGGTGCTGCTCGATTTCTCGGTCGGGATTGAAGATCCTGCAGTGCAATATCTTGGCGACAAGCTGGCCGAAGAATGCGGTGCGACAGGCGAGATTAACAAGCTGTCCGATGTGCCCGCTCGTTCGCTGCTCAGCCGAATCACCGATCATTACATGCAAATCCTCGCCAATGAGGCACCGATTGGATTTGAGGCCGAATTCGTCAATCGCGAAGGCGCAGCGATCCTGTATCGCGGCATTCTGCTGCCCTATTCCAGCGATGATGAAACCATCGATTTCATTTATGGCGTGATCAACTGGAAGGAAATGGCCGACCAGGCGACCGCTGATGAGCTGCTGCTCGAAATTGACCAGGCGCTTGAGGCGGAGCCGGTTGAAGAGGATGAGGCGCACAAGCATCCCAGCGATCCCGTGACCGAATGGGCCGCGTCCTCGCTCGATGATTTTGACGAGCTGACCGATCTGACCCCGGCGAATGAAGATGATATCGAACCGCCTTTGGTGCTCGAAGTTGAAGCTGAGGCCGCCAATGATGTGTTTGAGCTTGGCCTTGATCAAATCGACGAAACAGACGCTGGCGATGAACCCGAATTGCCCGCTGAAACCAAAAGCAAGACCGCAAGCCTGCTCGATCTGGGCGGCTGCGATGCCGCGTTTGATCATGAGCTGGGCGCCGATAGCGATCTGCCCGATTTCGCGCAGTACAAGCTCGAAGACCCTGAAGAAGAAGAATTCGATGAAGACTTCGAATCGGGCGAAGACGAGGCGGCCTATCATTTCGCGTCGCTTGCCGATTATCTGGAAACACCAACCAAAAAGGCGATCGATCTCGATGCCGAGATGAAAGTGCCAGACGAAATTGATCGTGACGCATTTCCTCATACGGAAGACCAAGCTGGTGAGGGCCAAGCCGCCGAAGACCAAGGCGACAGCAACAGCGACGATATACGCGATGAGTTTGCCGATGCCGATAGCGATAGCGATACGAGCGCTGAAGACACGGCCATAAGTGACAATGTTGAAGAGGCTCCGCTCGAACTGGGCGGCGCGTTTGAAATCGAAGACGCTGAAACGGATGACACGCCAGTATTGGATACCCCTGTATCGGATACGCCCGTATTGGTCGGCGCAGCTGGTGATGCGTCTGGCGATGAAAGCGCGTCTGTAGAAGACGTAACAGACACTCCGGCAGATAACGACGTAAGTGATGATCTGGCTGACGATTACGCCGATCACGATCATGCCGATAATGCTGACGCCGATTCGCAAGCCGCAGCCCTTGGCAATTCCAGCTTGCAAATCTACCTCGCCTCGGCCCGCGAGCTGGTGCAAACCGCGCTCAAAGCGGAAGACCGGAGCCGCAGCGCGCTCTATGCCGCGGTCAGCCGCGCTTATGACTTCTCTCTCGAAGCCAAAAAAGCGCCGGCTGATTACGAACAGCTGATCGCACAAAACGGCCTTTCCGCGCAGGACCGGGCGCCGATGACACCGATTGTTAAACTTGTGTTCGGCCGGGATTACGACAAAACGCGCCTCACCGAATATGCCGCCGTTCTGGCGCATGCACACCGGCATGAACTGGGTTATGGCGCACTTGCGCAATTCCTCGCCGATGCGGATGGCGGCCTCAAAGGGGTCGTTCAGGCCGAACGCCGCCTGCGCCGCGAAGAAAGCGGCAAACCGGTCGAAGCGAAACACACACCACGTGCCGCATTGGCCAAAAAACTGCGTAAGCTTGAAGGGCAGGCGATTGAAGAGATCGCAGCCGATGGCCCGGAATTTGCGCTTGTCATGGTGCGCCGTGATGGCAATGGCGGGGTCGAAATCCTCGGCGAAATCGGCGATGACGTGCCTATGATCGAACGCGCGGCGAAAAAGCTGATTGGGTGATCTTTGGCATAGGCCAGACCCAATAAAACGCATTAAAGCGCTGCGAAATTTGCGGTTTCAGTTCCCGTTCAGGTCAAAACCCGCTACGCCATGGGGATGCGCGCCGCTTATCAATCCGCTTACAAAATGGCTGCCTATTGCCTCGCGTTGATCGCGTGCTTTGCCACCATTGTTACACCTGCATTTGCGCAAAGCGTGCTGCGCG
Organism: Erythrobacter sp. JB1-15; assembly: GCF_057365035.1. Taxonomy (NCBI): domain Bacteria; kingdom Pseudomonadati; phylum Pseudomonadota; class Alphaproteobacteria; order Sphingomonadales; family Erythrobacteraceae; genus Erythrobacter; species Erythrobacter sp. JB1-15. The sequence goes on along the minus strand of NZ_CP200295.1, from coordinate 1,225,062 downwards.
ATGCGGAAACCGAACAATTGCTGATCGATATGAGCGCGCCGCTGATCGAAGCCTCCGAGCTTGAACCCGGCAATGTCGATATCGTGCTCATCAACGATCCTTCCATCAACGCTTTCGTGGCGGGCGGCCAAGTCGTTTATGTCCATGCCGGACTGCTCAACGCGGCGGATACCGCGAACGAAGTGCAAGGCGTGATCGCGCACGAATTGGGTCACATCACCGCAGGCCACGTGGTGCGCTTTAACGAACGCACCCGGGCGGCCAATGGCATCACGATCCTCTCGCTTTTGCTGGGTGTGGGCGCGGCGCTTGCAGGCGCGGGCGATGCGGCGCTGGGCGCGATTATGGCGGGTCAACAGGCCGCTTTGGGCAGCTTTCTTGCGTTCAACCGCAATCAGGAAGCCGCAACCGATCTCGCCGGCGCGCGCTATCTTTCAGGCGCTGGTATCTCCGGGCGCGGCATGATCAGCTTCTTTGAAAAACTGCGCAATCTCGAAATTCGCCGCGGGTTTAGCCAGGCGGACGAAGCTGCCTATGGGCGCACCCACCCGCTTTCTGGCGACCGGATTTCAACCCTGCGCGGTTTGCTTGAAGAAGACCCGGCCTGGGACACCCCCGATGATGCCGCCTTGCAGGAACGCTTCGCCCGCGTTCAGGCCAAGCTGTATGGCTATCTGGCTGAACCGTGGCAGACGCTCAACCTCTATCCGGAAAGCGATACAAGCGCGGCGGCGCGATATGCGCGCGCTTATGCCTATCACAAGGATGCGCAGGTTGAGAAAGCTCTGGCGGAGGCGCAGGCGCTGCTCGATCTGGAATCGGAGAATCCGTATTTCCTTGAATTGCAGGGGCAAGTTCTGCTCGAATCGGGCCGCCCGCAAGAAGCGCTCGCCCCCCTGCGCCGTGCGACCGAGCTGACGCTCAACCAGCCGCTGATTGCATCCATGTTCGGGCACGCACTGATCGCGACTGAGGATACCTCAAACTATCCAGAGGCGGAGCGTGTTCTTCGTGCAGCGGTTGCGAAGGACCGGTTTAATCCGTTTGCGTGGTATCAGCTGGGCGTGGTCTATGCCGAACGCGGCGATATCCCGCGCGCCAAACTCGCCAGCGCAGAACAGCAGGTGATGGCGCGCCAGTATCCCCAAGCTTTGCGCAGCGCGCAGGCGGCAGAGGCTGGCTTGCCGCGCGGCACCCCTGATTGGATCCGCGCGCAGGATATCAGCCTACAAGCGCGCGCCGAACTGGAAGCTCTGCGCGATCGCCGCTAGGGCGCAAGCGCACCGGCCAACGACTTTTTCAGATAGGTTCACCCCATGCCCGCAGCTTTTCGCAATTCGCTTTTAACCGCGCTTTTGGCTCTGGCCTTTGGCTTTTTGGGAGCGGCAACCTGGTCCTATTCCGGTCTGGCTGATGCCCGCACGCAGGCGTTTCTGCTCGAAAACCCTGACATGCTGCCGAAAATGGCCGAAGCCTATCAAGCTCAAGAGGGTCAAAAGCGCCTCGCCGATTTGGGCGATGATCTTTACACCCCGGCAGCTGGAGTTGTGCGTGGGAACCCCAATGGTTCGAAAACACTGGTGAAATTCACCGATTACAATTGCGGCTATTGCGAAGCCAGCCTTGCCGATGTTGACCAATTGGTCCGCGAAGACCCTGATTTGAAAGTGATTGTGCGTGAAATGCCACTGTTCGAAGGCAGCGAAGCGGCCGCACGCATGGCCATGGCCGCCGGGATGCAGGGCAAATTCGAACAATTTCACCTCGCAATGTTTGCGCGCAGCCCCGTAACCCCGGAGAGCCTTACCGCCGCAGCAACCGCAGCGGGGCTTGATATGGCCAAAGCGGAAATTGACGCGAAATCCGAAGCGGTGACTGTCGAACTGGCCAAGAATTTCAGCTTTGCTCGGACATTGGGTTTTGATGGAACCCCTGCATGGGTAGCGGGCGGCAAAACACTCAACGGCGCAGTTGGGTATGATACCTTGAAAGAAGCGCTCGACAATCCGGTTAGCGCGCCCAGCGACAGCTGATGCAGCACGCCTCCACCCGGCGGGCCTCTCTGGTCGGGGCGCTCGCGGTTGCCCTGGCGGCAATCGCGCCCGGCAATGCCGCAGACCCGCCGGCAGACTTGTCCCAAGAACAAGCAGCGATCCTGGCATTTCAGGCCAAGGATCAGCTGCTGCAGGATGTCGGCTGGAAACTGGTTCACGGCAATGCCGGTTTTTGCGAGCGCGCGATTCCTTCCATCGGCCTCCAACTCCACGATCTTGCCAGCTATTCAGACCCAGACGCCGCTCGCACAGCACTTGGGCTAAGCGGTGATTTTGCCGTCCAGACTGCCGCGCGCGGATCGCCTTCCGCGAACAGCGGCGCTTTCACAGCCAATCGCGAAGTCACGGCGCTGGGCGCGGCCAACCCCAATGGATGGGATGCAGACGCCCGGATGGATTGGCGCCGCCTTACGCGCGCACACGACTTTATCGATGCCCATTTGGCTGAGCGCGGCGCCATCACGGTGCGCTTCGCCGATGGAGCCGCCACCACGGTCAAAGCCGAACCCGTCTGCGCCACCCGGTTTGAGCTGGCGGGCGGCAATTCGAAAGCCGTTGCAGAAGGAAAACGCGTGGTGATCGGCACGCGCTTTGTCGGCTTCAGCTATGCAGAGGAGCTGTTCGCAGCCGCCATCGCGCATGAACTGGCGCACAACCTGCTTTTCCACCGCGCATGGCTTGACCGAAACAAACGCAAACGCCGCAATGTTCGATTGACCGAACGGGAAGCGGATCGGTTGATGCCGTGGCTGCTGGCCAATGCAGGATATGATCCGCGCGCCGCCGTGACCTTTATGGAGACTTGGGGCCCGCGCCACGATGGCGGGTTATTTCGCGCGCGCACGCATGATGGCTGGGATGAACGCGCAGAATTCATCGCGGCAGAAATTCCGCAGATCAAGCAGTTGATGAAGGCCACCGGAAAAGCGGACTGGCGCACCCATTTCCGCCGGGCAATCGATCCCGATAAGAGGCTATAGGATACGCAAAAGTTGCGCCATACGACTTCGCGTTCGCCGCCAGCGCACCCCGTTAGGCCTACGCCTTTTTCCGCCGAACTTGCGCCCAATGGTTGCCCGTCCGCGCCCGGAATGCGCTTACCCCCTCCTAACCTTGTGATTTTGCGCTATACGGGTTCGCTATGGCCGTGCTTCCAATTCAGCCAGCACCGTTTTTCGCCAGTAAGAACCGCGCCTTCTGGTATCTCCAGTTTGCCGGTTGGGGCGGTGCATTTCTGCTGCGCTCTGCAGCAGCACTCGCGAATGAGCGGCCACTTGATCTGCTCGCGGTTATCCTCGTCAACACGATCACGGGCTTTTCGATCACTTTGGTGCTGTCGGTCGTTTATCGCCAGTTGATTGCACGCCAGCCTTTCATCACCTGGGGCGGCACAGTGCTGGTGCTGATCGGCGCGGTTGTCATTCATGCTTCGCTCGATGCGTGGGTGCAGGGCATCTATTACGGCATCAGCCGCGAGACAACCTTCGCCCAGCGCTTTATCGGCATCACCTATATTCCGCTCACTCTGCTGGGTGCGTGGAGCGCGCTTTACTTCGCGATCAATTACTTTTTGACGGTGGAGCGGCAACAGGATCGCCTCGTGCGATTGGAAGCGCAAGCCACCGCCGCGCAGCTTGCCATGCTGCGCTATCAGCTTAACCCCCATTTCCTGTTCAACACGCTGAACTCGATCAGCACGCTCGTGCTGCTCAAGCAGACAGAGCCTGCCAATGCGATGCTCACCCGGCTTTCAAGCTTTTTGCGCCATACGCTGATCACCGAACCTGGAAGCCAGGTGACGCTGGAACAGGAGATTGAAACGCTCCAGCTCTATCTCGATATTGAACGCATGCGATTTGAAGAGCGATTGCGCACCCATTTCGATGTCGAAGACGAAGCGCTGGAGGCCTGCCTTCCATCCATGCTGTTGCAACCGCTGGTCGAAAACGCGATCAAATATGCGGTGAGCCCGCAGGAAGAAGGCGCGCGCATTTCGCTTTCCGCCAAGGTGGTGGGATCACGTCTGCGGATGAGCGTATCGGATACGGGCCCCGGCATTGATGGCCCATTGCAGCACAACCTGCTCGATCTGACGGCTCAGCCCGCCGGACGCGAAAACACCACATCAACGGGCGTGGGCCTCGCCAATATCCGCAATCGCCTGACACAGGCCTATGGCGATGAGCATATTTTTGACACCAGCTCAAAACCGGGCGGCGGGTTCAGCGTCACTATCGAAATTCCCTTCCAGCCCGCGCGAGAGCCGGAACCATCCGTGCTGGAAGGAGCGCTTTCCGGCAATTCTGAGCCTCCATCCCAAATCGCAGATGACGCGCCACAGGAACGTCCCGAGAACGCGCCTGAGAATTCATCTGAACATTCAGCCGACATCACCAATATCCTCAATCCCCCCGCCCAATTGGACAAACACAATGACCATTCGAACAATCCTCGTCGACGATGAAAAACTTGCCATTCAAGGCCTTCAAATCCGGCTTCAGGCGTTTGAAGATGTCGAAATAATCGACACCTGCTCCAATGGCCGCGAAGCGATCCGCAAGATCAAGACCGAGAAACCCGATCTCGTTTTTCTCGACATTCAAATGCCGGGATTTGACGGGTTTTCGGTTGTCAAAGGCGTGATGGAGATCGAACCCCCCTATTCGTGTTCGTCACCGCTTATGAAGAGCACGCAATCCGTGCGTTTGAAGCGAATGCGGTGAATTACCTGATGAAACCTGTCGATGAAGATAAACTCGCCGACACTATCGAGCGTGTGCGCCAACGCATTGCGGAGAAGAAATCAACCGACGATGCGGAACAATTGCTCGGCGTGCTGTCCGAAGTCGCGCCCGATCGCGCCATCGAATTTGGCGATGATACGGGCGAAAGCGCGGAACGCTTTGAAAAGCTCATCAATGTGAAAGATCGCGGGCAGATCTTCCGGGTCGAAGTCGATTCGATTGAGCGGATCGAGGCGGCGGGCGATTATATGTGCATCTACACCGCCGAGAATTCGCTGATCCTACGCGAAACAATGAAGGATCTGGAACGCCGCCTGGACCCGCGCGTGTTCCAGCGTGTTCATCGCAGCTGGATCGTCAATCTCGATCAGGTGCGTCAGGTAAAACCGCATACCAATGGCGAATGCTTCCTCGTCCTCGATTCGGGTGCTGAGGTGAAAGTGTCGCGCAGCTACCGCGATGTGGTGGCTAGGTTTGTGCATTGATGTTTGTGTTCGCCCATCCGGGCGAACTCCAGTCAAACATCTCAAGGTTTCACCGGTTCTTGGTCACGGCAGTCAGAGGCCGACCGGCCGAGCCGCAGCGGGCCTGTAGCGAAGCGAAAGGCGTCTGGCGAGGAGGCGAGCGCGGATGCGCTTGCGCAAAACAAACGACTCCTTCAAACCCGCCTCCATGACCTTTACACTCCCCGGTTTCGACCTCGACACCTTCATCCGCGACACCCTTGCCGAAGATCTGGGCGCTGGCTTTGAGGGCGGCGGGCGCGATGTGACGTCTGACAGCGTCATTCCGGCAGATGCCCAGTTTTCCGGCGTGATGGATAGCCGCAATGCCGTGGTGATCGCTGGCCTGCCCCTGGCGGAAGCATTTTTCCGACATCTCGATCCCGATGTGCAGATTGAAACACTGGTTGCCGATGGTGACGCCGTGGCAGCGGGCACCGATGTCATGCGCCTTCAGGGCAATGCGCGCGCGCTGCTGACCGCAGAACGCAGCGCATTGAACATCGTCCAGCACCTGTCGGGCATCGCCACCATGGCGCGCGGCTATGTGACCGCGATGCGCGAAGGCAGCGAAACCTGCACTTTGCTCGACACCCGCAAGACACTGCCCGGCCTGCGCGTTCTGGAAAAATACGCCACTCGGCAGGGCGGCGCGGAAAACCACCGTATGGGATTGTGGGATGCCGCAATGATAAAGGACAACCACGTCGCGGTCGCCGGAAGTGTAGGCGAAGCGGTGCGCCGCGCGCGCGATGCAGGTGTCGCGCCCATCATTTGCGAAGTGGACAGGCTCGACCAAATTGAACCCGCGCTGGATGCCGGCGCGCATCATCTGCTGCTCGACAATATGAGCCCCGAGACACTGCGCGAAGCGGTCGCCATAGTCAAAGGCCGCGCTAAAACCGAAGCTTCAGGCGGGATCAACCTCGACACCATCGCCGCCAAAGCGGCCAGCGGCGTCGATTACTGTTCGGTCGGCAGATTAACCCAAAGCGCGCCCGCCGCAGATGTGGGGCTGGACTTCACCCCGCTATGAAATGGCGCAAGGGGCCGAGGCCTTGGACGATTTGGGTGTTTGCCATCGCTTTTGTCACTGTCGCGTTGGTCAGTCTGGCCGAAGGGCTGAGCAATTGGTACTTCCCCATGCTGCGCTATAGCCAATGGATGCCGTGGATTAATTGGAATGCGGACCTGGCGATCACCGGAGTGTTCAGCGAATTCACCATTGCTCTTATCCCAGTCGCATGGATTTTTGGCTTTGCCAGCCGCATCGCCTGGGGTTTGGTGACGATTTTCACCGTTATCAAATTGTTGAATGTGCCCAATATGATTTCAGCATTTCTATCTGTAGGCGGAGCCGCGAGCTGGGCCTATTTTCTAGAGCCGGCTCTGCTCGCCTTTGCGCTCATTTGCCTCTTTTTGCCGTCAAGCAGGCATTGGTTTACAAAGATCGAGACGAAAGAGAGCGCTGTTTTCGAATAGCGCCAAAGAGCGATAGAAAAGGAGCGTATGAAACCCAAATCGATCATTTGGTTCGATCGCCTTTTCTGGGCGTCAATGGCAGCAAGCGCCGCAATAATTGCATTGAGCTTTTTCTATTTGGAAGAAGATCTTGGCGCTGGGTTTGAGGGCGAACCTGGGCTGTTCAGCGCAATGATAGTAGGAGCGGTTGCCATCGCTGCGATGATGTACGGTTTGTCCGTTCTGCTCTGGTTCTTTGCATCGATGAAAGCGAGCAATGCCGCGCGCTGGATCTATTCCCTTTTTACTGGTTTAGGTGTCATTTCAACGCCGTTAGGTTTGCTCGATGTATCGGCAATCGAAGTGGTAGCCTCATCAATTCTCACAGCGCTCTCTATCGCTACAATTGTGGCGCTTTTCCTACCCGGCTCCAATGCATGGTTTCGCAATGGCCGCGTGGGCGGGCCGGATGATATCAAGGCTTTTGAATGAAGCGGTCCGCGATTCTATTGCTTGCGCTCTCCATCCCCGCCACCGCCAGCGCGCAGGCCTATCAATGCCGCGCGCCGCAGGTGCACTCCGTACCCAACATCACACCCGATGGCGCGATGCGCGTGCTGCCCACAACCGGCTACACCCTCGCGCTGAGCTGGTCGCCGGAATTTTGCAAAGGGCGCGAAAGCCAGCGTTCGCACCGGGTCCAATGTTCGGGCGATCATGGGCGGTTTGCCTTCGTGGTGCATGGGCTTTGGCCGCATACTCAAACGGGCGGGCGCAGCACATGGCCGCAATGGTGCTCGCCGCAAACCAAGCTCACCCCGCAAGAAGTCCGCCGCAATCTGTGCACGCTTCCCTCTGCCCGGCTGGTCGCGAAACAATGGGCCAAGCACGGTTCGTGCATGACGAAAAAGCCGGAGACCTATTTTGCGATTACGCGGGTTCTTTGGGAGGCCCTGCGCGTGCCCGAATATGACCGGATCAGCCGTGAGGATAATCTTACTGCAGGGCGGATCCGTCAGGCTTTTGCCGATGCCAACCCTGGCCTTTCCGCCAGTGCTGTGGGCGTAAAGCTGAATGCGCGCGGCTGGCTGCAGGAATTGCGCATCTGTTATTCAAAGCGGTTCAGACCGTCGCGCTGCAATGCAGCACGATTCGGCGCAAAAGACACGCAGAAAGCCAAAATCTGGCGCGGCTTATAAGCTTTCAGCCGCGCGCTAAATCAAGCGGCATCAGCTGTGCGCTTTGATAAGGTCGCTGAACAACCGCGCAGCTTCTGCCGGGTTCAAACCGTCGAAATCGGCAGAAACCGGGCGCGTAGAACCATCAAAAGTGCTTCGCTGCATTTGGGGGGCTGTGTAAGGCTTGCGGGGTGACAACATCATTTAAGCGGCTCCATATGTTGCTCTCCCTGTTGCGGTGCAGCATTACCCTGTGCATCCGCAAAATCACGCACTAACCGACCAACCGTTATCAAAGGGGGATGAGTCGGCGCTTGACGTGCTTTTGGCTGATTTTATTTCGATAACCATCCGGAAAAACACCCATTCTGGGGCCTTTTGCCGGAATTCTGCGGGCCATCATCGAGCCAATGCGATTCGCAGCTTAACGTTTGCGCCGGTAATCCTCACCGCCGATCCACAACACACCGTACTGATCCGAGCCTTTGCGCTTGGCGCTGTAAAAGACGCTCGTGCGCACCACGCGGCCATTGCCATAAGTCAGCGTGAGGTTCGCGCCATTGAGGCTCCACCGGCCTGCCGTGCCTGACCGCGACCCCGCAGCGACGCGCGGGGCGCTGGCGGTTTTGCTGCTTGATTGAACAAATGTGCCATCGCTTCGGAAGGTGAACTGCTTCACTTCGGCTGCCAATGTCTGCCCGCCCAATGCGGTGTTTCCCCCTCCGCCAATCGCCTGATACGTGCCGGACAACTGACGCGCTGACGGCAAGGGGGCAGGCGGGCCGACGCTTGGCTTAACATCCGATGTCTTGCCGTCTGCCCAGCGCACCGCATACTGCCCGCCTGTGCGCCGCCAAGTGCCGACATGGCCGCGCTTTTTCCGGCCAATCGCAGCAACATCAATCGCATCGGTCGCATAACTGCCAAGCCGCACGGCCTGACCGCCTTCGAGCAAAGCGACGAGATGATAGGTCGGATACACTGCGCCGCCCACGCCGTAGCTGTATTTGAGGTCGAACAGAACGCGCTCAACCTTTGGCCCGGCCCCAGTGGTTTGAGTGATAGGCGGCGGCTTTGAAGACGCCGTTTGCGGCGCTGCTGCGGGTGGAGGCTCTGCTGCACTCCCGCCAAGCGCCGCCATCCGTTCGCTCGCCCGCTTGACCCGCGCAGGCGATGCGGCGTTCGATTTTTGCGCAAGATAGGCCATCACCAAAACGGTCCCATCCCCCTGTCGCACTCCCATGACTGTGCAGCGCATGGTCGCCTTGCGCTGAACATAATCAACCTGCTTGATCTGCAAAGGCCCTTTCGCCGAGACATCGGATGCCAAAACCCGGTCCGCCCGAGCCGTCACAATATCGGCAAACAGCGCGACTTTCTCGCCGATATCGCTGCCCGCTTCAAACATGCGGAACACCATAACTTCGCCAGCAGGTTGGGATTGATACACCGCGAGGCCGTTGCTTTCAGAGCGCTGCCAGCCATCGGGCGCAATCGCTGCGGGATCGGCAGACGCTGGCTGCGCCAATACGGCTGCGAAAAATCCAGCCATTGCGGTGAAAGCTTTGAGGTTCATGGTGACCGCCCCTTTTTGCCCTTGCATTTCCTACCACACAATCGGCCCTGTTCCATGCACCTGCGATGAAGCAAAAGGTGCCTGCGGCGATCAGCGGCGATCCTTGAAGAAAGCGCGCAGGAGCTCGGCGGCTTCCTCTTCGCCCATGCCGCTGTAAATCTCGGGCCGGTGCAGGCATTGATCCTGCTCAAACACGCGCGCGCCCTGTTCCACGCCGCCGCCTTTGGGATCACTCGCCGCGTAATACAGCCGCGCAATGCGGGCATGGGCAATCGCGCCTGCGCACATCGGACAAGGCTCCAACGTGACATAGAGATCGCAGCCGGTCAGGCGTTCCTCACCCAAAATTCGCGCCGCCGCCCTGATTGCGCGCAGTTCAGCATGGCCCGTGGGATCGGGCGGCATCCGGGTCGCATTGCCTGCCGCAGCGATCACTTCGCCGTCTTTCACGACAACAGCGCCGATGGGCACCTCACCCGCCTCTCCTGCTTCGCGCGCGGCTTGCAGTGCGTGTTGCATTGGTTCAGGGATCGGCCAGCGGGTCATTGCATCCGCCAGCTAAGCGCACCGGGTGCACATATCAATTGACGATCTCGCCCATGCGAGGTTATGCGGCGCGCTTTCTGGGATGCCCGCATTGCCGGGTCCGCCTCAAACAGGGCGGCGCTCCCACCACTTTGATCAGATGAGAGATAGCATGTCGCGTATTTGCGAACTGACCGGCAAGGGCCGCCTGACAGGCAACAATGTAAGCCACGCCAACAACCGCACCAAGCGGGTTTTTCTGCCCAATCTGCAAAATGTGACCTTGTTGAGCGAAAAGCTTGATCGCGGGTTCAAGTTTCGCGTGTCCACTCACGGCCTGCGCTCGGTAGAGCACAATGGCGGTTTGGATAACTGGCTGCTCAAAACCAAGGACGACAAGCTTTCGCCGCGCGCACTCAAAGTGAAGCGCGAGCTGAAGAAGGCTTCCGAAGCCGCATAATTTTATCGCCGCTCCAGCCGCAGCATCACAGTGCGCTGGAAGCTGGCAAAGTTATCATCCGAGATAAGATAAAGCGCGCCGCTGCGAAGATCATCTTCCGGCGGCGCGTTCTTTGTGTCTGCATCCGTGGTTTCGGCAATGCCGGATTGCGCTTCTGCCTTTGCTGGCACCCAGGTCAGCCCTTCGTAATTGTCGGTAAGGGTGCCGCCCGTCATCTCAAACGCGATCACGCCCGTCCACGCCCGCGTTGGCGCGATCAGGGAAGGATCGGCAATCATGATCGCAGTGTCGAAAGTGGGGGGAAGGGTAAAGTCCAGCCGCCGCAGCAATATCGCGATCCTGCCATCAGGCAGCAAAGTCGCATCTACGGGCCGGTAATCGGACCGCGAGACGAACCGGAACGGCATCGGTTCGTTATCAGGATCAAGCAGGCCGCGCGGGAACAGCAAGGCCTTGTGATAACGAATGCCCCCGCCATCACGCGAAGGGGCCTCTGCAATGACCAAGACCCGGCCATCGCCAAGCCGCGCCAGCGTTTCGGCGCCGCGATTATTGGTCCAGTCCTTCATCGCCACCGGGCGAATTTCGCGCCGAGTGCCGCCCGCATCGATCCGCTCGATTACATTGCCATGTTCGTAGGCGACCCATAATTGCTGGCGCTGTACGTCCCAGCTCATCGCTTCTAGATCAATAAGATCAAACCCGTCGCGCTTTTCGCGGCCCAGCAATCGCAAGGCCAAAGGGCCAGAGCGCGGCCCGGAATCTGTAGCTGCGTTCGCAAATGGTATGGTCAGCCCCCAGCCGCGATCGCTGCCCGCCAGAAACGTGCCATCACCGCGCGCCACCAGCGCAGAAAAGCCGCCGAAAAAGTGATGATCGCCGGTAAGCTGCCATGCGCCTTTGATGGCGAACGACCCTTTGACGGCTTCGGCGACCTTTGGCGAGAGGGTGAGCGGCGTGACTTCGACCATGCGCCCCTCCAGCGACAATTGCGGCGCAGAACGCACCCATGTCCCCGGCGCACAGCCAAGCGCGATGAGCACAATCAGGAAAAGGCGGCGCATAATGGTAAAGCGTTCCCAGCGGGCGAAAGAGGGCCAAAAGCGAGCGTCAATGCGCTGAATACCCGGCGCATGATATCGGCAATGGGCTATGCGCGCTTTATGGTTAGCGCGAGGTTAAGGATTTGCAGCGAAGCCGTGCAGTGCGAGAACGATGTGAGCGCCCTTATGGCATCGGGCCTGCAAACAAGAGCGGATCAAGCCGCGCATCGTTCCATTTCAGCCCCCAATGCAGATGCGGCCCCGAAGATCGCCCCGTGGAACCAACATTGCCGATATACTGGCCCTGTTTCACCACATCGCCTTCTTTCACGGCAAGTTTGGAGGAATGCAGAAACGCGCTGTTTAGGCCTGCTCCGTGGTCGATAATAATCAACCCGCCCTCAAGGCTGAACCCCGTGCGCGCCAGCACGACCACGCCATCAGCGGGCGATACATAAGGCACTCCGTTGCCGGGCGCGATGTCGATGCCCGAATGATAACTGCCGGGTTCACCGCGATATATGCGCTGACGGCCAAAGCGGCCCGAAATCCGCCCGACGACCGGCCAGATAAAGTCCTGCCGCCACCCTTGCGCGCCGGTTTCCACCGCGCGCGCGGCAACAATTGCATTGTATTCCGGCTCGCGCTTTTTCCACCACGCCTCGCTTGATCGGCCCGTGCCGCGCGCGACATTGACCCGCTCAATCTGCCAATCACGGGGGGAAATGGCGATGTCCTTGCGCACAAATTTGCCCGTATTGAGCGTAGCGAGCAATGTGAGAGAAGCAGGTGCATCGCGGTCAAAAGCGGCAAAGAAAGTGCCATCTTGCGCATATTCAAGCGGCGCATCACCCAGCGAGGCGCGGATGGTGCCGGCAGGGACCGTGCCGCGGATAAAGCCGCCCTGGGTCAGTTCGCCGGCAAAGGTAAACTCAGCGCGGACGGGTTCCGGCGGGTCTTGGGTTTGCGCCTGCCGAGTGGCTGAGGGCGCGGGGGCCGCCTGCTGCGTTTCGGTGTCTTGCGGGGCGGGCGCCGTGCTGACAGTGCCTGGCACGGCGGCTTCGCTCCCGCTGCATGATGCGAGCACGGTTATGGCGGCGAACAGGCCAAGGCTTTTCATCAATCGAACTTTCAACCTGCCTCAAGCATCCGTTTGGTCGCGATCTCGCAAGTCGCATAGGGCTCCTGAAGCTCCGCGCTCCAATAGCGCAATTCTTCAAGCGGGATGATCGCCCCGCTCACCGCGCACACAACGTGCTGTCCTGAACGCAGGACGCGAAAGCTGGAGGGGCCATAATAGAGTTTGGCAGCGTTATCGCTTCGAGACATCAACATGCATGCTGGCCTAGCACAGGCGGTCAGCCAAATAAATCATCTTGGCCCGGATTGGAGGGTTTTGAAGCGCGTTTTGGGCGAGGGCGTTTTGAGGCGGTGCCCTCGGGGTGCGTGGGGGTGGGTTTAGGCGCAGGCTCAGCGCCCGCAGCGGTGCGCACATCCAATCCCCCATCGCGAAATTGCAGGGTAAGCCGCGCCTCATCCGCAGCCGCCCCGCGCGAGGTTAAAGCTGTGCCAGCCTGATCGCGCACAATCGCATAGCCGCGCTCCATCGGCTTTTCCGGGTGAAGCTGGCTTGCCAGCCGGGCAAGCGCCGCCAATTGTTCGCGCCGCGCCTTAATCGGCCGTTCCACCAGATCCGGCACCAACCGCACCCGCGCCAGCCGTTCGGCCGCCATATCGCGCCGCCGCTCAAGCATGGCAGGCGACAGGCGCGCAGCCGTTCCGGCAAGCCGCTCGCGCCCCTTGCTCGCCCGGTCCCTTAACCCCCGGCGCAGGCGGTCGGTCAGCTCGTCAAGCCGCTGTGCCTGAGGGTGGAGCACGTTTTGCGCCTTGGGCATGCGCTGCATCCGCGCCGCCAATCTTTCGCGGCCAAGCTCAACCGGGCGCAGCACTGCGCGGCTCTGACGATTGGCAAGATCGCCCAGGGTCGCCGCCAAATCCGCGCGCACCGGAACCGCGACTTCCGCCGCTGCTGTGGGGGTGGGCGCGCGCCTGTCGGACGCGTAATCGACCAGCGTCGTATCGGTTTCATGACCCACGGCAGAAATAACCGGAATGGTACTTTCTGCGACAGCGCGAACCACTATCTCCTCATTAAAGCTCCACAAATCCTCAATCGAACCGCCGCCGCGCGCGACGATCACCACATCAGGCCGGGGCACCGGGCCCTCGGCTGGCATTTGAGAAAATCCCCGCACCGCACCTGCCACCTGCTCTGCTGCGCCCTGACCCTGCACCAACACCGGCCAAACAAGCACATGGCTGGGAAACCTGTCTGCCAGCCGGTGCAGAATATCGCGGATCACCGACCCCGTCGGCGACGTCACCACGCCAATCACGCGCGGCAGATAGGGAAGGCGGCGTTTGCGCCCTTCGGCAAACAGGCCCTCTGCCGCCAATCGCTCACGCGTTTTTTCGAGCAGCGCCAGAAGTGCCCCTTCGCCCGCCAGTTCCAATTGATCGATCACGATCTGGTATTTTGACCGCCCCGCATAGGTCGTCAGCTTGCCCGTCGCGATCACTTCGAGCCCGTCTTCGGGGACAAAGCTGAGCCGCCCGGTATTGCCGCGCCACATCACCCCATCAAGCACCGCTTTTTCATCTTTCAGCGCGCAATACATATGCCCCGATGCCGCGCGCTTAACCCCCGAAAGCTCCCCGCGCAGCCGGACATGGCCAAACCTGTCCTCCACCGTTCGCTTCAACGCTTGTGACAATTCGGTGATCGAAAGCGGCTGGTCGTTGTCGCTCGGCGCAACGCGCGCTACCAGCCCTGATGGATCGCCAGATGAGGAAGGAGTGCGCGCCATGAATGTCCTGTTATTGGGGTCGGGTGGCCGCGAACATGCGTTAGCCTGGAAGCTGGCGCAATCCCCCAGCGTAACCCAGCTTTACGCTGCCCCCGGAAATCCCGGCATTGGCGAATGCGCGCGGTGCGTATCGCTGGATGCAGGGGACCACGCAGCCGTGAGCGCCTATTGCGCCGCGAATGCGATCGCGCTGGTCGTAATCGGGCCTGAGGCACCCTTGGTCGATGGGCTGGCAGACAGCCTGCGCGCAGATGGCGTGCCCGTTTTTGGCCCTGCAAAGGCCGCGGCGCAATTGGAAGGCTCCAAAGGGTTTACCAAGGATCTGTGCGCACGCGCCAAAATCCCCACAGGCGCCTATGTTCGCACCGAAAACCTGGAAGCTGCGATCAGCGCGCTTGATCGGTTCAAACCGCCTTATGTGCTCAAAGCCGATGGCCTCGCAGCAGGCAAAGGCGTGGTGATCGCGCAAAGCCACTCAGATGCGCTCGCCGCGTTAAACGGCATGTTCGCTGGCGAATTTGGCGATGCGGGCACCGAAGTGGTGATTGAGGAATTTCTGGAAGGCGAAGAGGCAAGCTTTTTCGCCATCACCGATGGGACCACCATCCTTCCTTTTGGCAGCGCGCAGGATCACAAGCGCGTGGGCGAAGGCGATACCGGCCCCAATACCGGCGGCATGGGCGCCTATTCGCCCGCACCAGTGCTGACACGAGAGCTGGAAGCGCGCGCCATGGCCGAAATTATCGAGCCAACGGTAAACACATTGCGGGCCGAGGGCACGCCCTATTCCGGCGTGCTTTATGCAGGGCTGATGCTGACGGCAGACGGGCCGAAACTGATCGAATACAATTGCCGATTTGGCGATCCGGAATGCCAGGTGCTGATGATGCGGCTTAAAAGCGATCTGGCGGCCATGATGCTGGCCTGCGCTAACGGAGAATTGGCAGGGATAGAGGCTCAATTTGCCGATGAAGCGGCGCTGACCGTGGTGATGGCGGCAAACGGCTATCCGGTGCGGCCCGACAAAGGCGGCAGCATCGATCTGGGTAAAGCCGAAGCGTCTGGCGCAAAGGTCTTTCACGCTGGCACGGCCTTGAAAGATGGCGCGCTGGTGGCCAATGGCGGCCGCGTGCTGAGCGTAACGGCGACGGGCGGATCAGTGACTGAGGCGCAGGCGGCGGCTTATGCAGCGGTTGCCGAGATCGACTTTGCCAGCGGTTTCTACCGCAGCGATATTGGCTGGCGGGAAGTTGAGCGTGAGAGGGGCGGGCGGTAGACTGGATAACATCGTCAGCCCCGACCTGATCCGAGGTGCAGCTGGCCGTCTCATCACTAGAGTGGATGCCGGATCAAGTCCGGGATGACGGAAAAAGGGATAAGAGCGCGCATGATTTTCCTACATGCGCGCCCTGCGCTATTGCCTAAGCTGCTCTTTCACATCGTCAGCCCCGGCGTTTTCGCGCTCGTTTCGGACGTGTTTTGCAGAATTGCGATCCGGTGGGTTTTTAGTCCCAGGACCGTGTAACATGCGGTCCATGCTTCAGCTTGCGCGGGCTGAAGCTGAACGGGATCAGCGATAGGCCGTCCTCACGTTACAGCTTGTCTGCCATCAGCGCCTGCATATCGGCTTCGGGGCGGGGGCCGTAATGCGCGATCACTTCGGCTGCTGCGATCGCGCCGCGTTTGAGGCACACCTCCAGCGGCGCGCCTTTGGCATAGCCTGACAGGAAGCCCGCTGCGAACTGATCGCCTGCGCCTGTCGTATCGACCACCTTGGCCACCGGCTCAGCGGTCACCTCGGCGCGTTCGCCATGCGCAACCGCGACCGCGCCCTGTTCGCCCTTGGTCGCGACCAGAACCGGCACCTTGCCTGCAATGGCAGCAATGCCTGCTTCGAAATCCGCCTCACCCGTCAAGGTTGCCAGCTCGCCTTCGTTGACAAACAGGATGTCGATCACGCCGTCTTCGATCATAGCGCGAAAGTCATCGCCATGACGCTCAATCACAAAGCTCTCCGATGCGGTGAATGCGATGCGGCGACCCGCAGCGCGCGCCACCTCAATCGCGCGGCGCATGGCGCGGCGGGGCTCTTCGGGATCCCACAGATACCCTTCGAGATAGAGGATGCCCGCGCTGGCAATTAGCCCTTCATCAAGCGCGGCGGCGGGCAGATACTGGCCTGCACCAAGGAAGGTGTTCATCGTGCGTTCGCCATCAGGGGTCACGAAGATGAGCACGCGGCCCGTCGCCGGTTCGCCTTCGCGCGCGGGCGTGTCAAAGTCGATGCCTGTGGCGCGCATGTCATGGCGGAAGACCTGGCCAAGCTGATCATCGGCAACCTGTCCGATAAATGCGCATTGCAAACCAAGCGTGGACAGGCCCGCTAGCGTGTTCGCCGCCGATC
Organism: Erythrobacter sp. JB1-15; assembly: GCF_057365035.1. Lineage (NCBI taxonomy): Bacteria > Pseudomonadati > Pseudomonadota > Alphaproteobacteria > Sphingomonadales > Erythrobacteraceae > Erythrobacter > Erythrobacter sp. JB1-15. Next base: position 1,208,247 of record NZ_CP200295.1, on the reverse strand, counting down.
CGCCCGACAGCTCCTTGGCAGGCGGCATGGCATCGTACAGAGCATCTGCCCGCGCGTCGTCAATCAAGGTCATCCCGCCGCGATTGAGCTCTAATTCGGCGATCAGCTCCTCTTCGCAAGACGCGATCACATCGACCACGGCATTGCCAATGGCGAGCACATCATAACGCGGATCAGAAGTCGGTTGGGTCACTTGGGTGTTCCTGTCATTCAAGGGAGGTGCGCGCTGGGTAGCGACACGTGACCGCCAAGCCAAGCCGTTTGAGCACGCCGTTTGACTTCGCCTGCCTGCCAGACCATGCGGAACCCGAGCCATGCAACCTGTCATCCAGTCTCTTGCGAAAGCCTTCGGCCAATTGAGCGATCCGGCGATCTTCCGGTTGCTCGTCAAGACCATCGCAATCACTCTGGCGCTGTTCGCGCTGGGCGGCGGGTTGCTGGGTTGGGGTGTCTACAGCGTGCTGGTCGCCTGGGGCGTGACGAACAGCAGCGCGGAAATTGCGAGCGTGATCGCCGTCCTGCTGACAGGGCTTGGCATATGGCTGTGGCTGCGTGTTGTTGCAGTCGCGGTGTTGCAGTTCTTTGCAGATGAAGTCGTCGCAGCGGTTGAACGCGCGCATTATCCAGATGCCGCACGCATCGCTCAAAAGCTGCCATTTGCGCGTGATCTGGCCAATGCGCTACGCGGAATGGGCCGCGCGCTTGGAGCCAACCTGCTGGCGCTGCCCGTGGTGATTGCGCTGGTCGTGACAGGCATTGGCCCGGCGCTGGCGCTTATTGCGGTGAATGGCTGGCTGCTGGGGCGTGAGCTCACCGACATGGCCTGGCTGCGCCATTGCGGCGATGCGCCCGATGCCAATCCGGTGACGCAGGGTCAGAGGTTTGCCTTGGGCACAGCAATTGCAGCGCTGATGCTGGTGCCGTTGGCCGGGTTGGTGGCCCCTATTGTGGGGGCGGCAGCGGGCACCCATCTGGTGCACCATGCCCTGCGCCATGGAAGAGAGAAGGATTAGAACCTTGCGGCAGCTGTTCCTGATAGCGACCCTCGCTCTGCTGGGAGCTTGCACAACATCGCCTGGGGCGAGCTCAAAAGCGCCGTCCGCCAGCATTCCGCGCGTCTCCTTACCTGTGCGGCCTGGCAGCGCACCTGCAAGGCCCCCTAGCCGCCCGCCAGAGGCGCCCGCTCCCACCGCCGCAACCCAGCCGCGAATGATGCAGGAGGCGGGGCTTGAAGGGATCATCGGCAAACCGGCAGAAGCGCTGACCGCGCAGTTTGGCAAAGCCCGGCTTGATGGGACAGAGGGCGATGTGCGCAAACTGCAGTTCCGCGGGCGAACGTGCGTGCTCGACATCTACCTCTACCCCTCAGGGCAAAACCGCACGCAGGTCGCCGCCCATGTGGAGGCTCGCAATCCCTCTAACGGATCTGCCATAGACCGCGCGCGCTGCGCGGCTGACATCGCAAGGTCTGCACAAGGGTAAGCCGGTAACCCGGTCTTAAGCGTGTTTGTGCCATTACATGCGGGAATTCAGCAGGGACCAGAGGAACCGTTCCGACATGACCACGCATTTTACCGATATCGCCAAGCGCGCCGCCGAAGATGGCACCGTTTCAAGCGAGGAAGTGCTCGCGCTGCGCCGTCAAGGCTGGGGCGATGGCATTATCGCTCGTGATGAAGCCGAAGCGCTGTTTGCCTTGAACAACAATCTCGATGATCGCAGTGAGGAATGGTGCGACTTCTTCGTCGAGGCGATTGGCGAATTCGTGCTCAACGGGACCGAACCCAGAATGCAATGCGATGCGCAGGAAGCCGACTGGTTGATCGCGCAGATTGACCATGATGGCGTCCTAGAAAGCATGGTTGAACTGGAAACCATGGTGCGCATCATCGAGCGCGCGCAAAACGTGCCCACTGCGCTCAAAGACTATGTGCTTGCCCAGATTGAGCGCGAAGTGATGACAGGAACCGGGCCCACACGCTGCGGCGGGGAATTGTCAGCGACGCATATCAGCACCGCCGAATGCCGCATCTTGCGCCGCGTGATCTTCGCCAGTGGCGGCTACGGTCCGGCCGCGGTTTCTCGGTTTGATGCAGAATTGCTGTTTCGTTTGAAGGACGCGGCGCTTGCAAGCGATAATGCGCCCGAATGGGCCGATCTGTTTGTCGATGGGGTCGCCAACTACATCACGGGCTTCACCATGGCGAACGCGCAACTGGACCATGGCAGACGATTGGAACTTGAGCGTTTCATTGCTGACAACCAAGCCAATGTTGGCCGCTTTATGGGAGCGGTTGTGCGCGAAGCTCCCAAAACTGCAAGCAATCTTGGCAATGTGATGGGCGTTGTGTTCGGCAAGCGCAAAGGCGGCGCGGTCTCTGAATATGCGGGCGAACAGATCAATGCGCGCGCCTCTGAAGGTGCGAAGGTGACAGAGAGCGAGTTGGATTGGCTGGATAGCATGGTCACAGCTGACGGCCAGCTGGATGATCTTGAGAAGCGTCTGATCAGGCGGCTTGAGGAAGACGCCTAAGCATCTAGCTGCGAAAAGCGAGACCGGGCCAATCCGCGCCAGCGCTTTTGTCTATGGGCGAAAAAAACGCTGGCGAAGAGCGCGATAATCGGCGTGAGCAATCCAGCCTCAAGGGTAACCTTATCCTTATAAAGGGTCGCTTTTCCATCAGCGCTCGGCTCAATAATGATCCAATGATCCCACGTCCTGATAAGAGGGCTGTATCCATTATCCTGCACAAAACGGGCATTGCCATCGGGCTCGGGCTTGCTGATTACAATTGTCTGCCATCCCAAAGGAATGAAACCGAACAGAAACATCCAGGCCTGATACTTACCTGGCTTCCAAATTCTTGGAAAGGGCGCGCCGCGGGACTTAAACCGGATCAGTGGTTGCGCGACATAGTGAAGGAGCGAGGAAGTCTGAAGTCGATCCCACGCTTCATCGGGCGGGCATTCAAGTGTGCAGGTCAGTTCAACAACCCGCGCCATCAAACCATAAAGCTTTCGCCGCAACCGCATGCGCCTTTGGCGTTGGGGTTTTCGAACACGAACCCCGCGGTGAAATCGTCCTCGACCCAGTCCATCGTCGATCCGACGAGATAAAGCACGCTAGCGCCATCGATATAGAAGATGCCGCCGGGCGTTTCGATCTTCTCGTCAAACTTTGCTTCCTCGGTCACATAGTCGACCGAATAGGCAAGGCCCGAACACCCTCGCCTAGGGGTCGACAGCTTTACGCCAATCGCATCTGTCGGCGCCTGGCGCATCAAATGAGCGATCCGCTCTTCTGCGCCGGGCGTAAGGATGACGGCTGCGGGACGTTGTTTCAAAGTGGTTGTCATTACAGCATCCCCAATTCAAGCCGCGCTTCGTCCGACATCTTTTCAGGCGACCACGGTGGATCCCACACCAGATTTACCTCCGCGTCCCGAATGCCGGGCACTGACGAAGCGCGAAGTTCAACCTCTCCGGGCATGGTTTCCGCGACCGGACAATGCGGGGTGGTCAATGTCATCGTGACAGTTGCATCAGCGTCATCATCCACCTCAACACCGTAGATCAGGCCCAGATCGTAGATATTGACCGGGATTTCAGGATCGTAGATTTCCTTGAGTGCATCGACGACGGCCTGCTGCAATTCACCGCCATCACCCGTTGCCGCTTCGCCTTGCGGCACGGCCGCGAGAAAACCATCGAGATAGTCACGCTCGCGCTTTGGCGCGGGCTCTGCGGGGGCATCATCCACCGCATCGGACACACGCGCGCGCGGGGGTTTAACCACATCGTCATTGGGAGCAGGGGCTGCGACAAATTCGCTTGTGTTGTCTGGCTTGTTCATCATGCTTTTCCAAAAATCCGCTTGGTCCGGATGATACCTTCCAGCAGCGCATCAACATCCGCCTCGCTGGAATAAGCCCCGAAACTGGCGCGGGCAGTCGCGGGAACTTTGAGATAATCCATCAGGGGCTGTGCGCAATGATGCCCGGCACGGATGGCAACGTTCGCTTCGTCAAGGATGGTGCCCAGATCATGCGGGTGAATACCGTCAATTGCAAAGCTGACAATGCCAGCGCTGTCAGCGGGGCCAAACAGCGTCACATCGTTCATTTCGCCAAGCGCATGGCGCAAACGCGCCACCAGTTTCGCTTCGTGAGCGTGCAGCCGGTCCAAACCGATTGCGCTCACATAATCGGCGGCCGCAGCAAAGGCGATAGCTTCGGCAATAGCCGGCGTGCCAGCTTCGAAACGCTGCGGGGCAGGGGCATAGGTGGTCCGCTCGAAAGTCACGCGATCAATCATCGCACCGCCGCCTTCCCATGCGGGCATTTCGGCAAGGATATCGCTGCGCGCCCATAAAGCTCCGATACCTGTGGGGCCGTAAAGCTTGTGTGCGGAAAAGACGTAAAAGTCGCAGTCCAGAGCTTTCACATCGACCGGCATGTGCGGGGCGGACTGACAGCCATCAAGCAGCAGCTTGGCGCCCACCTTATGCGCCAATGCGGCAGCTCGCGGGGCATCAAGCACCGATCCCAGTACATTCGATACATGACCAAAAGCGACCAGCTTGTGCCGTTCACCCAGCATGGCTTCGGCTGCGTCGAGGTCTATTTGATGGTCGTGCGTCAGCGGGCACACATCAACATACGCACCTGTCGCCTCTGCGACCATTTGCCAGGGCACGATATTCGAGTGATGCTCCAGCTGAGACAAGAGGATGCGGTCGCCGGGCTTCAAATTTGCTCTACCCCAACTATTGGCAACCAAATTGATCGCTTCTGTCGCGCCCCGGGTAAAGACAATCTCATTGTCTAAGCCGCCAACAAACGCCGCAATCCGGCGCCGCGCAGCTTCAAACGCCAATGTCATATCAGCAGAACGCGCATAGACCCCGCGATGAACAGTCGCGTAATCCTCACCCATGGCGCGCGCCATCGCGTCGATCACGGCGCGCGGCTTTTGCGATGTGGCTGCTGTGTCGAGGTAATGCCAGCGCGCGCCGTCGCCCGTGACAAGGCCGGGAAAATCACCGCGCAAATCCTGAAAAGCATCAAGAGTGATCGGCGCGTTCACAGCTTTGCCCCCTCAAGAGGCCCAAGCGCGGCGTCCAGAAGCTTTTCGTGCGCCGCTTCATCTTCAAGCTCCACAAAGGCATCGCCGATAAAGGCCTGCACCAATAGGCGCTGCGCCATCTCTGGCGAAAGCCCTCGAGCTGCCATGTAAAAGCGGGCGTTTTCGTCAAGCTCACCCACGGTGGCGCCGTGCGCGCATTTTACATCGTCGGCATAGATCTCCAATTGCGGGACTGCGTTCGCGCTTGCACCACGTTCCAGCAGCAGCGCTTTAAAATCCTGGGCTGCATCTGTTTTCTGAGCATGGCGAGCGACTTTTATCTCGCCAAGGAAATTCCCGACCGCAGTGTTCCAGTGCACGGCCCGCACGGTTTGGTTGCTGGTCGCATCCGGTGCGATGTGCAAGGTTGTTGTAACGATCTCTCGCGTGACTTCGCCGCCACCAATCGTGACCCCTCCGAGTTCGAAGTGAGCCCCTTTCCCGAGCGTCACTTCAATTTCCAGCCGGATAGAGGCAGAGCCGCACAAAACTGCGAAAAACTCGCCGCGCGCGCCTTCACCCAATGTCACGCGGACACGGCGCAATTGCGCCATGTCTTCATCCAGGACCCATTCGTGCCGGGCAGTGTCACCTGCAGCCACATCAACAATGTCCCACTCAGCAAGCGTGGCAGCGCCTATGGCCTCAGCGGCTGAGATATCAGCATACCGCCAGGCTTCATCGCGCCGGGTAGGGAGGGTTTGGGTGGCCATCGTCAAGAGCCTTTTGCCAGGGATTTTTCAACCTTGCGCACAAGCCGGCTGCGCGTATTGCGAATGCAGTTTTTGACGGCCTCCTGATTGTCTGCGCCTTTACGCACGCACTTGGTAACAGCTTTGCAGAAAGAGTGATCGAGTTTGGGCCGCCCGGTCGATTTGTTCATCGAGCAATGCCATTCGCCTTGCGGGTCTTGGCCGACGCGAACTTGGACGCTGCGCAAATTGCCCAAAACCACGATTTCAGGCACGGGCTTGGCCGCCGGTTTTGCAATTTGGGCGCCATCAGGCGCGGCTTGTGCAGCCATAAAGAGCAGCGCAAACATCATGCGCTTGCCTCGGCCATAACCGCGTCATAGCCTTCTTTTTCGAGCCGCAGCGCAAGCTCAGGCCCGCCGGTTTCGATGATCCGGCCGCTGGCCAAAACGCTCACCCGGTCCGGTTTCACCACGTCTAGCAGGCGCTGGTAATGGGTGATGAGGAGCACGCCTTTGTCGCCGCTGCGCATAATCGCATTGATCCCCTCGCCAACGATCCGCAATGCATCAATATCAAGCCCGCTATCGGTTTCATCCAGTACGGCAAAGCTGGGGTCCAAAATTCCCATCTGCACCATTTCTGCGCGCTTCTTCTCACCTCCGGAAAAGCCGACATTCACTTGCCGCTTGAGCATTTCCATATCCATTTTGAGCAGAGCGGCTTTCTCTTTGGCAAGCTTCAGAAATTCGCCGCCGGACAAAGGCTCCTCTTCGCGATATTTGCGCTGCGCATTGAGCGCTTCTCGCAGGAATTGGACATTGGAGACACCGGGAATTTCGACCGGATATTGAAAACCAAGAAACAGGCCTGAAGCAGCGCGCTCATGCGGATCGAGCCCAAACAGGTCTGACCCTTTGAACGAGACCGATCCGCCGGTTACGTCATAACCCGGCTTACCGCCTAGCACGTTCGCAAGGGTCGATTTGCCCGCGCCATTAGGGCCCATGATTGCGTGCACTTCGCCGGCCGCAACCTCAAGATTGAGGCCTTTCAAAATGGTCTTGGCGCCATCGGCGCTGCCAACTTGGGCAGTAAGATTGTTAATAGCCAACATTGGTCGGTTCCTGATTGGTGGAATTGGGTTCGCCCGTTTGGGTTTCTCGCGCCAAAGCAGCATCACGGGCCGCTATTTGCGCATCATATTGGCGCTGGCGTTCTTGGGCCGCGCGCACTTGCAGCTGGAATTGCGCATCAAGGTTTCGGCCGCGCTGGATATGAATATAGCCGAGCGTATCGAACGCCTCGCTCACCTTGTCTGGCGGCATCGTTTCGGTGCGCCCGCGCCGCGCTACAGCAGCGTTTGACTGCGCAATCGATTCTGCCCGAACGTCAGCGCAGCGCGGGATGGCTGCGCGATGCTGCACCTCAACATTCGGCGTGCCGTTAAAGATCAAATTTGTGTGCTCAAGGCACCGTTTGTAATCCTCAATGTAAGGCGTCATCGCGATGTCGTAAGACAGCTCCCACGTTTCGGGCAGCTTGGAGTATTTGGTGCCGCCGAGCACGCTTTCATCCGATTGCGCGGCGGCGAGCAGAGCTGCGGTGGTCAAGGTCAGGAACATTGGCATCAATCCTCCTGCGGCGCGTCAGACCCGGCCGCAACCTCTTCGGACCTCCGCGATGGGGCGGAGTTGCGATGATGTTCGGCGCGGCGATGCTTTTTGTCGTCGATGCGCTGGCGCATTCCCAGAGTGATCCGGGTGAGCACGCCTTCCATATTGTCGAGGATCTCAGACGCTTTGATCCGCATCACTTTGATGCCAACCGCCTCAAGGCTTTTGTCGCGGCGCGCGGCGAGCTGTTCGTTATCGCCCGTTTCAAAGATATCGACTGCCATGCCGAGCGAGTGGCAGTTAAAGTCCACAATCGCGCTGCCGATCACGGCATGGCGCTTGAAGGTGTGGCGGCCCAGATCAGCGGTGGCGAACCGTTTGGCGAGCGCCTTGTGCGCCTCAGACGAAAACCGCCGCCTCTCGCGCGCCTGGTTGTGAAGTTCATCAAGCCGCTTGTCCGAGATTTTCCACCCGCGCCCCTTTTTGTTGAGGGTTTCAGGATCAATCTCGGTCGTCTCTTTCAGGCCAAGGGTCTTGCGTTCGGTCACCCCACGCTCCCTTCAAGTGAGATCGCCAAAAGCTTTTGCGCTTCGACGGCAAACTCCATTGGCAGTTCTCTAAGTACATCCTTGGCAAAGCCGTTTACGATGAGGGCTACCGCTTCTTCTTCATCCAGTCCGCGCTGCTGCGCGTAAAACATTTGTTCGTCAGAGATTTTGGAAGTTGTTGCTTCGTGTTCGATTTGTGCGCTGGGGTTCTTCACTTCGATATATGGCACTGTGTGCGCCCCGCATTCATCGCCCAACAACAAACTGTCGCACTGTGTGAAATTGCGCACCCCGTCAGCGTTTGGACCGACCCGCACCAACCCGCGATAGGTGTTGTTCGATTTGCCCGCTGAAATCCCCTTGGAGATGATGGTTGAGCGCGATCCCTTGCCGTTGTGGATCATCTTGGTGCCGGTATCGGCCTGTTGGAAATTATTGGTCACCGCGACCGAGTAAAACTCGCCCACACTGTCTTCGCCGTTCAATACGCAGGACGGATATTTCCATGTCACCGCGCTGCCCGTTTCCACTTGGGTCCAGCTGATTTTAGAGCGGTCACCCTGGCACAGCCCCCGCTTGGTCACGAAATTGTAGATCCCGCCCACGCCTTCGCTGTTTCCGGGATACCAGTTCTGCACGGTCGAATATTTGATCTCTGCATCTTCCATTGCGACCAGTTCAACGACGGCGGCGTGCAGCTGGTTTTCATCGCGCATCGGCGCGGTGCACCCTTCGAGATAGGACACATACGAACCCTTCTCCGCGACGATCAAAGTGCGTTCAAACTGGCCGGTATTTTCAGCATTGATGCGGAAATAGGTCGACAGCTCCATCGGGCAGCGCACGCCTTCGGGCACGTAAACGAACGTCCCATCCGAAAAGACTGCAGCGTTGAGGCAGGCGAAATAGTTATCGCGCGTCGGCACAACCCGGCCCAGCCATTTTTTGACGAGCTCAGGATATTCTTTGATTGCCTCGGAGATAGAGCGGAAGATCACGCCCGACCGCATCAGCTCATCACGGAAAGAAGTCGCAACGCTGACGCTGTCAAACACCGCATCCACGGCAACCTTGCGCGCGCCTTTGACACCGGCGAGCACTTCCTGTTCGCCCAGCGGAATACCCAGCTTGTCATAAACCCGCTTAATCTCAGGATCGAGATCATCGAGCGAATCGAGTTCCACCTTCTTGGTCGGCGCAGCGTAATAATACGCGTCCTGATAATCGATCTTGGGATAGCCGACTTTGGCCCAATCGGGCTCTTCGAGTGTCTGCCACAAGCGGAACGCTTTCAGCCGCCAATCAAGCATCCATTCCGGCTCGCCCTTTTTGCCTGAAATGAACCGCACCGTGTCTTCGGTGAGGCCTTTTTCGGCAAATTCGGTTTCGATGTCGGATGACCAGCCATGTTCATATTCAGCCGCATTGGCCGCTGCTGCCGCCTTTGCATCCGCGTCCATTTCAGGAGCATCGAGCGTTTCAGGCGCCGCAGGGGTTTCAAGATCGAGATTGTCGGTCATGCCGCTTCTTCTTTGGCTTGGAGAGAGGGGGAAATTGCATGTGCTGCGTCAGGCGCGGTGCGCAATTGATTAAGCGTGATGCCAGCAAGAGCGCCGCGCAGGGCGGTGTTGATGATTGGCCAATGCGGCTTCATCGTGCAGCCAGCCTCATAATCGCAGTCTTCACCGTGGACGCAGGCCGTCAGCGCAATCGGCCCTTCGACGGCCTCAACGATGTCAGCGACGGTGATCGCTGCAGCGGGCCGCGCCAATTGCAGGCCCCCGCCCACTCCGCGCACAGAACGCAGCAGGCTGGCAGAGGTCAGTTTCGAGACGAGTTTCTGGACCGTTGGCACCGGAAGGCCCGTTTCGCTCGCCAATTCAGCCGCGCTCACACGCCCATCACCGCAATGGGATGCGGCCTGAACCATGGTGATCACGGCATAGTCGGCGAGGTTGGAAAGGCGCATAAATTCCGCTTATTGCGAGTTATTCTTAAATCGGACCAATTGAGTCGGATTTTAATTACGCGCGCATTGGTCCGATTTCAAGTCTAGTCTGCCTTGCCGATCGCGCGATAGGGCGACAACCGCTCCAGGCTCTGGATATGGGTGAGCCTTTCAAACATCGACCCGCCCGTACCTCCCAGCCGCGATGGGGTATACCCGCAAAAACGCCGGATTTCGCGGATCATATGCGGTTGATCAAAAAAGGCTTCTGCAATTTCGGCTTCGCCCTCATCTGTTAAGTCGGGTTGAGCCAGTAAGTTTGCAGCGCGAACGGCGCGAAACTTCCGGGCGAGCCCGTGGGGCGCAAAGCCAAAATATTGCTGCACCAGCCGCTCCATCTGACGGCGCGAATATTGCTGGTCCTGGACAAGCTCTTCAATCGGGGGATTAAGCGAGGAACCGAGCCAGGCGAGCACTTTGTCGATGACGCGTTCATGCGAGGCAGAGACAGGCTTTAACCGATGCCTGATCCATTCAGCCACTTCGAGGCAGGCGTCCTGTGTTGAAGTTTCTCCCGACAAACGGCGCGGCACGAGGTCGTCGGAAAGGTGGTCAATATCTGGCCCAAGCACTTCGCTCGCATGCAAATATCGGTTGCCGTAATCTTTTACCGAAAGCCCCGTCAGTGCAGCGGCACCATGCGGCGAAAGGGAAGCTCCAAGGCACCAGAAAGGGCCGTCATAAGAATAAGGCACAACCTGCTCGAAAGCGTTGAACAAGGCAGGCCCGTTCGCCACTGTGTCGAAACGGTCTCCAAACTGGCCCGACGCAGTGCCTCGTATGGTGAGAAATAATTGCGGCATCATGCCCGGATGGTGATCTTCGGCCGGTCCAGCATGAAGCCGCAACTCAAACAGTGCGAGAATATACTTCTCCAGGCCCGCCGGCGGATCGAAATACTTTAGCTGAAAATGCTCGTTACTGGCATCATTGGCGAGCGTGAGTTTCGACGTAGCAACCATTGTTTATGCAAGTGGGGCGATCAAGCCGTTTTGGCAACATATCGCAGCTCAATCGCCCCCAGCGCCCATAGGGTAAGGCTCTGCGAAGCCGGGAGTAATCGGCCCTGTGGCAGGTTTTAGATGCATCGGCACAAAGCCCATTGTATTCCAGCGACACGGAAAAAAGGCGGCTCGTCAGCCGCCCTTCTGCGTCTCCACCCAAGCTGTCACATTCTCTTCCAGAATCGAGAGCGGCACCGGGCCAGACAGCAAAACCGCATCGTGAAAACCCCGGTAATCGAAATCCTCGCCCAGCTCTTGTTGCGCCATCGCGCGCAATTCCATGATTTTCAATTTGCCGATCATATAGGCGGTCGCCTGGCCGGGCGTGGTGATATAGCGTTCAATCGCTTTCACGATATCCCCTTCGGGGTTGGGCGTGTTGGTTTTGAGGTAATCAATCGCTTCTTCCCGGGTCCAGCGTTTGGAATGCAGGCCCGTATCGACGACCAATCGGCAAGCGCGCCACAATTCCATGCCAAGCCGCCCGAAATCGGAATAGGGATCTTCATAGAAACCCATATCCTTGCCCAGCTCCTCGGTATAAAGGCCCCAGCCTTCGGTATAGGCTGTCCACCCGCCATAGCGGCGAAACGGCGGCAGATCGCCTAGCTCGGTTTGCAATGCGCGCTGCAAATGGTGGCCGGGAAACCCTTCGTGATAAGCGAGCGCTTCCAGCTCATTTTTCGACATATCGCGCAGATTGTACAGGTTCACATAATAGGTGCCGGGGCGCGATCCATCAGCGGCCGGGCTTTGATAGAACGCTTTGCCCGCGCTTTTTTCGCGGAATGCCTCAACCGGTTTGATGATCATGGGCGCTTTGGGAAGGCGGCCGAAATATTCAGGCAGCTTCTTCTCCATCGCATCCAGTTTCGCCTGGGCATCGCGCAGGTAATCCTCGCGCGTTTCGTAGAAGAATTGATCGCCTGTCCGGGTGAACTCGAAGAATTCCTGCAAAGTGCCTTCAAAGCCAACCTTGGCCATGATGGCGCGCATTTCGCCGTGGATACGCTCAACTTCGCGAAGGCCGATATTGTGAACCTCATCAGCCGAAAGATCGGTGGTGGTGTAGCGTTTCAATTGCGCGGCATAATACGCCTCGCCATCCGGCAGGCGCCAGACGCCATCATCGGTAGGCGCAATTGCTTGTTGGCGCTTCATTTCGGCCAAAAGCCGCTCATAAGCGGGGAGGGCAGATGTGTTCCAGGCCTCTTTGGCAGCGCCTTGCCACATTGTCGCAGAGGCGGCCATATCCAGCGCCTGTCCTTCGCCCACGGGCAAAGCCATGACTTTCGCTTCGAAATCTTTGAGCACCGCATTATCATTGCCTGCCGCAATCAACGCTTCGAGATCAGCGATGATATACGGATAGACCCAATCGGGCGGCATAACGCCTGCATCGGCGCGTTCGCGCGCTTGCGCGGTCAGAGCATCGAGCTGCGGCCCCATCCCGAGGATGCGGTTCACATAGGCATCGGCGTGGGAAGGCTCGCTCACCCGGTGAATGTTGATCAGAAACGCCGGCATCTGCGTGTGCGGGCCGCGGCGATGATCGAAGATATAGCCCAGATCGCGAAACGGATGGAGGCTTTTGGAAAGCTGCGCTGATTGCACAAACAGCCGGTAGGAAAGCGCATCCTCGCTCGTCAGCGCATCCAGATCAAAGCGCTCTTCCATTTGCGCGGCCACATCCTGCGTCAAACGGTACCGCGCCAGTTCTGCCGCATCGGACGGGTCACCCCAGCGGCCATAATCCTCATCACGAATGCCCCGGTAGGATTTGGAAATGGGCGACATTGCGAGCAAGGCGGTGTTGTAGGTTTCAAACAATTCCGCCAGCGCGGGTGATGTTTGCTCATCACCGGGCGCGGCTTTTTCAGGCTGATCACCGCCTTCCTGATGATGCTCTGCAAGGGCTGCAGGGGATGTTGCCGCGAGGGCAAAGGCGCTGATGCCAGCAAACAGCAGACGGTTCATTGATTGTCCTTTTCGGGTGTTGATTTGCCGATTTCCACCAGCGGTCGCAGCACATCTGCCTCGCGCCCCCAGCGCGGGTCAAGTTCGCGCAGATTTTGCGGGGCTATCATTTCATTGAGGAACGGGCTGTCTTCTGCACCAAGGCGCGCAGGCGTGCGCCCGACGAACCGGTTGATCTCGCGGATCATATGCGACTGGTCAAAAAACGCCTCGCCCAGGGCCGCTTCGTAATCGGGGGTGAGCGTGGGGAATGACAGCAACGCGGCTGCGCGCAAAGCGCGGTATTTGCGCGCGATATCCTTGGGCGGAAGGCCAAAATACCGTTCAACCAGGCGCTGCACCTGCCGCTCTGAATAGGCCGCCTGCGCCATCAGGTCGCCGACATCGGGGTTAAAGGAGGAGCCCAGCCAGTTGTTAACCAGCTTGATAAGCTCACAATGGCGCGGATTGATGGGGCGAGCCTTTTGGCCAATATAGCTACCCAGCTGCAAAGCGCACTCGCGCCCGGTTTGCGTCCCCGCGAGATACTCCGCGATCAGCCGCTCCCCCAATGTCACCACATCTTCGCCCAGCACATCCCGTGCCTCGACGAGGCGATTGCCATATTCACCTGCATGCAAGCCGGTCAGCGCCGCCCAGCCCAGCGGGGTAAGCGCGGCTCCGATAACGTGGAACGGGCCGTTCACAACAATCGGCGCTGCATCGGACAGCGGCGTGAGCAGCGCGACGGGCGGATTGGGCTCCTGCCGCCCATCGCGAAAATGCATATGCCCCTTGCCGCGCGCAAACAGCGATAAGTGCCCGATAGACGAGGGTTGAATGTCGCGAATGATCTTTTCATCGCAGCGAAAGTGATAAAGCGTGGTGATAAAGTCGCTCAGCGCCACAGGCGGCGCGACATAATCAATGTCGATCAGCGACGAGGAAGTCAGCTCAAAGTCTGACGCGGACGCAGTCTTTGCGATATTTGTGCTTTTGCTTCCCGATTGTGTCGGCTTTAACTTCGGCTCAGGTTGTGGCTGTTTCATCGCTCTTGCTCTTTTGTGGGGAGCACTAGGCGGTTTTGTCTTGTTTTGACACAAAAAAAGGGCGGCCCCATGTCGGGACCGCCCATTTGAGTTGAGGAACTCTTCGCATTGCTGCTCCGAGCCCTTCGGGTCGCAGGAGATGATGTAACGAAGGGATATGCCGGATAATTGTATGCAAACGACAAGGTTGGTTACCTAGGGTAATGCCACGATTGATTAACCACACTTGCAAACCATGCATGTCCCGGAAGTTAGCGGGTTAGCGGGCCTGACTGCCGCGAATTCCTTTCGCTCGACACAGGCAAAATATTTGCCATAGGCTGGGGCCATGCTGTTCAATTTGCTCAAACCAGCCCTTTTTGCGCTCGATTCGGAGACCGGACACCGCCTCGCTTTGGCCGGATTAAAGGTTTTGCCGAATCGCTCCCGCGCCGTTTCGCATGCGAATCCGCACAGTGATAGCGGCCCGTTAGCCATTGAAATCGCCGGATTGCATTTCCCCAACCCTGTTGGTGTCGCCGCCGGGTTTGATAAAGATGCCGAAGTGCCCGATGCGCTGCTTGGGCTGGGGTTCGGCTTTACTGAGGTCGGGTCGGTCACCCCGCTTGCCCAAGCAGGCAATCCCAAACCGCGCCTGTTCCGGCTGGTCGAAGATGACGCTGTCATCAACCGGATGGGGTTCAACAATGCCGGCGCAGATGCAGCCTTTGCGCGTTTGCAATCCCGCAAGGGCCGCCCCGGCATAGTGGGCATCAATATCGGCGCCAACAAAACGTCCGAAGACCGGATCGCCGATTATGCCAAGATGGCCAGGATCATGGCGCCTTTGGCGAGCTATCTGGCGGTCAATGTCTCTTCTCCCAACACGCCCGGCCTGCGCGCCCTGCAGGATGAAAGCGCGCTGACCGCTTTGATCGATGGCGTTATCGCAGCGCGCGGTGATGTGTGCCCCGCCAATGCCCCGCCAATCTTTTTGAAAGTCGCGCCCGATCTTGAACCCGCCGATGTCGACGCGATTGCCCGCATTGCCCTCGATAAAAAGCTGGGCGCGCTGATCGTATCGAACACCACGATATCGCGCCCGCCTTTGCGTTCGCACCATGCGGGCGAGGCAGGCGGCCTTTCGGGTGCGCCTTTGCGCAAACTCGCGCTTGAGCGGGTGCGCGATTTTCGCAAGGCGACGGGCGGCGCCATCCCCCTGATCGGGGTCGGCGGCATCGCGAACGAGGATCACGCATGGGAACGCATCAAGGCAGGCGCCAGTCTGGTGCAGCTGTATTCCGCCATGGTCTATCACGGACCCACTCTTGGCGCGCGCATTGCCAAGGGGGTTGAGCGATTGATGCAGCGCGAGGGGTTCACGCGGCTTGCCGATGCGGTTGGAAGCGAATAGCACGGCGGCCATGAAAGTGATCACTTTACTGGCGACAGCCGCGCTATCCCTGTCTGCATGCACTGCGGCCAATCCGCAACCCATCCCTCTCGATGGCGTAGAAGACATCCAATTTTCGCAAAGCGGCGCTGTCAGCGCCGCCGATCCGCGCGCCGCCGCCGCTGGCGACGCGATCCTTGCTAAAGGCGGTTCTGCCACCGATGCAGCGATTGCGGTGATGATCGCGCTGACTGTGGTTGAACCGCAAAGCTCCGGCATTGGCGGAGGCGGCTTTATGGTCCGCGCCAGCGAAAATGGCATCACTACCTATGATGGCCGCGAAACGGCCCCCGCTGCGGCCACCGGCACGCGCTTTCTTGATGGGAACGGCCAGCGCCTGCCGCGCGATCAGCGGGTTCTGTCGGGATTGAGCGTCGGTGTGCCGGGCAATATTGCCCTGGCAGCAAAAGCGCATGCAGCGCATGGCAAGCTGCCCTGGGCCGATCTGTTTCAGCCCGCCATTGCGCTTGCCCGCGACGGTTTCAAAATGAACCGCCGCCTGCACAATTCGGTGAAAACCCGCAGCAATCGCGCTGGCAAGACGCAGGCGGCCCGCGCGATCTATTTCGATCAGAACGGCGAAGTGCTGCCCGTCGGCTCTACGATAAAAGTGCCTCAGCTGGCGCGCACTCTGACCGCGATTGCCGATCAAGGGCCATCGGCCATGTATGACTGGCTGGCTGGCGAGATTGCCGCCTATGTCGCAGCAGAAACGCCGCAGGACGGCAAGATGACCATCGGCGATGTCAAAGGATATAAGGCCAAAGAGCGCCCGCCCGTTTGCTACGATTACCGCACCTACAAGATTTGCGGGATGGGCCCGCCATCATCCGGCGGTGTGGCCGTGGCGCAGATGCTGGGCCAGCTGGAACGCTTTGATCTGGCCGAAATGGGCCCTGAAAGCGCGCAATTCTGGCACCTGTTCCTCGAATCGCAGCGGATTGCCTATGCTGATCGCGAACTGTATATCGGCGATACAGATTTCGTCGAAGTGCCAGTACGGGGCCTGCTCAACCGCAATTATGTCGCTGGCAGGTCCGCATTGATCGACCCTGCCAAGGCGCTGGAAAAAGCGCAGGCCGGCACCCCGCCCGGCGCTCCGCTGGCGCGCGCTGATGGCGATGAACCGCCTGAAAATGGCACCACGCATTTCTCTGTCACAGACAGCGAAGGCAATGCCATCAGCTATACCTCTACGATTGAGGGGGCATGGGGATCAGGCCTGTTTTTTGCCGGGTTCTTCCTCAACAATGAACTCACTGATTTCTCCTCTTCGCCCGAAATCGACGGCAAACCTGTCGCCAACCGGGTCGAAGGCGGCAAACGCCCGCGCTCTTCTATGGCGCCAACGATTGTTCTGGATGAAACGGGCGAGGTTGTGCTGGTAATCGGCGCGGCTGGCGGGCCGACCATTCCGGTGCAGGTTGCGCGTTCGATCATCGGCGTGCTCGATTTCGGGATGAGCGCAGAAGACGCGCTGGCTCTGCCGCTGGTCATGGCCTTTGGCGATACGGTCATCTCGGAAAAAGGCAGCGTGATTGAAAGCATGGGCGGCGAATTTGAAGCGCGCGGGCACAATCCCATCCGGTTTGTCGACCCGCGCGGAAAAACCAACGCTTTGCGCCGCACGGCCAATGGCTGGGAAGCCGCCGGTGACCCGCGCGTCGCGCCTAATTTAAGCTATGAGGCAGCCAGCACAGGCCCGGCGGTCGATCAACCCTAAGGCGCAGGCCCCAAACACGGCCACCATCCCGGCATCAATGCGGGCAATGCTTGCCGCTACGGCAAGGAAAGCCTATTTTGGCTAGCAGATATTGAGAATGCCCGGCCTGTCCGGGCGCAGGAGACCTTGGATAGAAGGTCTCAGGAGGATCCTAAACCCGTGCACGCCCCCACCACGCAAAGCAGCCTTCCGATCAGCGATCGCCCCATCGTAAACCCAAACGATGATCCGATTTTGCAGGACATCGATAGGGCAGGCAATCTGGTTGATCTGTTCCTCAAACGCGCCGATGCCAAAGGCGATGCCCCGTTTTTGGGGCGCAAGACAGATGGCAATTGGACCACGCAAAGCTGGCGCGACGTGGCTGAGCAAGTGTGCATTTTTGCCGAAAGCCTGCGCGCGCTGGGACTGGGAGATGGGGACCGGGTGGCGCTTGTCTCAGAAAACCGGCCCGAATGGTGCATTGCCGATCTCGCCATAATGGCGGCGGGCTGTATCTCTGTCCCGACATATATCACCAATACGCGCCGCGATCATGCCCATATCCTCGATAATTCGGGCGCGCGCGCGGTGATTGTTTCCACCGAAAAACTGCTTGGTCCCCTGGTCGAAGCCATCGCGTCCACCGGGATGATCGAACATGTGATCGGGATCGATGATTTGCAGCGCAAGCAGTCATCAGCCTTTGAGTATCATTCCTGGGCCGATTTAGTCACGGGCGATTACGCCGAGGCGCGCAACGCTGTCGATGATCGCATTAGCGGCATCGCGCGCGAGGCGACCGCTTGCCTGATCTATACCAGCGGCACTGGCGGCGCGCCGCGCGGGGTGAAACAGCACCACGGCGCGATCCTGTGCAATGCGGCGGGCGCTGCCGAAGTGCTGATCAATGATTTTGGCATCACGGATGAACGGTTCCTCTCTTTCCTGCCCTTGTCCCACGCATACGAACATTCGGGCGGGCAATATCTGCCGATTTCGGTCGGCGCAGAGATTTTCTATTCCGAGGGGCTGGAAAAGCTCGCCTCCAATATCGAAGAAGTCCGCCCCACCATCATGGTCGTTGTGCCGCGCCTGTTCGAAGTGCTGCGCACACGGATCATGAAGCAGGTCGAAAAGCAGGGCAAACTGGCCCGCTTTATGATGGGCAGCGCTGTGAAAATCAGCGAAAATTCGGCCGAGGGCAAAAAGCGCAAGCGCGACCGTCCGCTCGATCTGGTGATCGAAAAAGCGCTGCGCCCCAAAATCCGTGCGAAATTTGGCGGGCGATTGAAAGCGCTTGTGTCAGGCGGCGCGCCGCTCAACCCGGATGTGGGCAATTTCTTTGATGCGATGGGGCTGACCATGCTGCAGGGTTACGGCCAGACAGAGGCGGGGCCTGTCATCAGCTGCAATCGCCCGGCAGCAGGATTGAAAATGGACACCGTTGGTCCGCCTTTGCGCCATGTTCAGGTCAAAATCGCCGACGATGGCGAGATCCTGTGCCGGGGCGAGCTGGTGATGCACGGCTATTGGCGAAACGAGGCAGAAACGCAGCGCACTTTGCAACTTGACCCGAATGAGCCGGATGGCCGCCCATGGCTGCACACAGGCGATATCGGGCACTTGGATCACAAAGGCCGGATCGTCATCACCGACCGCAAGAAAGACATGATCGTCAACGACAAAGGCGACAATGTCGCCCCGCAAAAGATCGAAGGGATGCTGACCCTGCAACCCGAGATTGCGCAGGCCATGGTGTCCGGCGACAAGCGGCCTTATGTGGTCGGCCTGATCGTGCCCGATGCGGAATGGGCGCTCGAATGGTCACGCGAGAACGGCGAGAAATTCGATATGAAAGCCTTGCAGGATTGGCCCGAATTCAAGAAAGCCGTGCGTGCAGCAATCGACCGGACAAACAAAGAGCTGTCCGTCACCGAAAAAGTGCGCAAGTTTGAATTTGCAGACGAAGCGTTCTCCATCGAGAACGAGGAAATGACGCCAAGCATGAAAATCCGCCGCCACAAAATCCGCGACCGGTATCAGGCGCGCATTGATGGGATGTATTGAGGGGGCGAAAGCCCCCGGTGCGGCCAGATTTAAGCCGCTTTCAAACGCGCAACCAGAGCGGCATTCGCGAGGATATTGCCCACTTGATCGTGGATTGAACGGGCATCGGCATCGGTCGCGCGCACCAATTCGTGCCGCTCGTCGTTGCTCCAGACCCTATCCGGGGTCACGTCGTCCCTGTCCAAGGGCAAGTGGCGGGTCACAAAAAGAGGCCTGTTTTCAACGTCATACAGAACCTGAAGCGTTCCGTGAGCAAGCACATGACGCACCGGCCGCAGAGATTGCCAGCGCCCAATACGCCGCTCAAGGTTTTTGCACCGACGATCACCGCTTTGGATCAAACGACCGCGCAGGTCTTTGACGCTTGTCAGCGCTCCGTTCTTGATTGGAAGATCAAGCGCAATGCACAAGCTACCGATGGCTTGTTCCGCTTTGGCAAAATTTGTCAGCACCCGCGCCAGCCATTGTTGAGCCTGCGCTATGGACTGATGCGAATTGTCGGCGGTAATGGGCAGTGCTTCGCTCAAACCGCCTCAACATCCTCGACAAACTCGGGATAGAACACCGGCGCCCTGCCTGACCAGCCGGCGGCAGTGGCGGCTGCTTCGCTTAAGCTTTGCAGCAGGGTTTTGCGCGTATCCGGCTCGATCTGCGGCAAAGCGGCTGCCGCGCAGAACACCGCCGGCAGATAGCCGCGCACATTCGCGCCGATCAACCGTTCATACAGGAACCGAAAAGCGGAAAAGCTGGTGAGCTGTTCCTGCCCCAGATCAAACGCCGCCATCCGCACCGCTGTGCCCATAAAGCCTTCGATCTCGCTGGGCGCGCCCTGGTTCGGCACCAATCCGCGCAAACCCGCCACATCGCGGTACGCGACATATTGGCGGCGGATCGCGATGCAATCACGCTCGCCCCGGCCCCACAGCTTAAACGCGTCCTGGCGCGCCAGACCGATATCCAGGCTGCGCTTGATGTAGCGCTGCTCAGCTGCGGTAAAGCTGGCAAATTCGCGCATCTCGCCGATGGCCATGGAAACAGATTGGGTGGTCGGCATTCTGGGTTCTCCGAAACGGGAGAACCTTTTGCGCCAGTTTGGTTAATTCTGCGTAAGCATAACGCGGCGAAAGCAATAAGCCCGCCGGCGATACAGTGCCGCGTTAAATCAGCCCGGCAAGCGGACTGGACGGATCAGCATATTTGCGCCGCCCCATCCGGCCCGCCAGATACGCCTCGCGCCCACCTTCAACCGCGAGCTTCATCGCGCGGGCCATGCGGATCGGATCTTTCGCCTCTGCAATGGCGGTGTTCATCAAGATGCCATCGCACCCCAATTCCATGCCCACGGCAGCATCCGAGGCTGTTCCCACGCCCGCATCGACCAGCACAGGGACATTCGCACCCTCAACGATCAGACGGATCGTCACCTGGTTTTGAATGCCCAGCCCCGATCCAATCGGCGCGCCCAAAGGCATGATGGCAACCGCGCCTGCATCCTCCAATTGCTTGGCCGCTATCGGATCATCGGTGCAGTAAACCATGGGGAGGAAGCCTTCCTTGGCCAGCACCTCGGTCGCTTTCAATGTCTCGCGCATATCGGGGTAAAGCGTGCGGGCTTCACCCAAAACTTCCAGTTTAACCAGATCCCAGCCGCCCGCCTCGCGCGCCAGGCGCAAAGTGCGCACCGCATCCTCGCCGGTAAAGCATCCGGCGGTGTTGGGCAGATAGGTGATTTTCTTGGGATCGATAAAATCGGTGAGCATCGGGGCCTTGGGATCAGAAACATTCACCCGGCGCACTGCGACCGTCACGATGTCCGCCCCGCTCGCCTCTACTGCTGCGGCGTTCTGCTCGAAATCCTTATATTTGCCCGTGCCCACAATCAGGCGCGATTTGAATGTCCGCCCGGCGACGCTCCACGTATCCGTGGGCGTATTGTCGCCGCCGCCCACAAAGTGGACGATTTCCAGCGTATCGCCTTCGTTTAGCGCAGCTGTCTCCAATGTGGAGCGCGGGACAATTTCGGCATTGCGCTCCACCGCGACTTTGGCAGGCTCAAGCTCAAGCTCGCGCACAAGGGCAGCAATGGTGGCGGCGCTCGTCTGGCGCGGTTCGCCATTGAGGGTGATCGATTTCGTTGCAGTCATGAGGGGGAGATAGAGCCTCCCATCCGCTGCGCAAGCGTGAGTTTATCCCGCCGCGCTGCGCAAATTGAGAATATGGCCCAGCGCGACAAGGGCAACGCCGGTGATCGTCAGGGCAACCTCGCCGGTGCCATGCGGCACCAACAGCGCCGCGCCCATTGCAGCCAGCCCCGCAATTGCAAACACGGCTGGCCCTGTCTTGCGGTGGAGATAGACCCCCCAGCCAATAGAAGCTGCAGCGAAAACAAAGGCCAGGACAAGGCCGGTTTCGTGAATTTCGGGCGCAAGGAAGAAATGCCCGCCAACACCCAGCGCGCTGACAAACACAATCGTGGCAAGACAATGCACAGCGCACAGTCCTGCAATCGCAATGCCCGCGTGGTCCATCCGGCGGCGAAGTTTGTTGGTGCTGTCACCCATTGGCCGTCCATCTATGTGATATTGTATCATTTGGCAAGGGCCGATCCCGCCCAATACGTCCAATCTTGCATGAACCGCGTAGCTGCTTTCGACAATCGCGCTTGCAAGGCTGGCAATCGCGTTACATCTAACCGGGCGAATATGGCGACTTTATCTTCATCCCCCACCACCCCGCCCGCGCATGGGCATGCCGCTGATCAGAACAGTGCGCGGCCTTTATTGCTGGCGCGGTGGCTGGAATTTGTGGCGGCGTTTGTGGTTGTCATCGTGCTGGTCGGCGGGATCACACGGCTTACCGAAAGCGGGTTGTCGATCACCGAATGGGATGTGGCAACCGGCATTTTGCCGCCGTTAAGCGACACGGCATGGCAGGCCGAATTCGCCAAATATCAGGCAACGCCCGAATACAGGCTTGAGGCGAGCCTGTCGGGCATGACCCTGTCAGAATTTAAGTTCATTTATTTCTGGGAATGGTTCCACCGCCTGCTTGCCCGGCTGGTGGGGGCGGTCTTTGCACTTCCGCTGGTCTTTTTCTGGGTGCGCGGCATGATCCCGCACGGATATAAGGCGCGGCTGGCAGGCCTGCTGGCGCTTGGCGGATTGCAGGGTCTGTTTGGCTGGCTGATGGTGCAATCAGGGCTGGTCGGTGATATGACCGATGTGAGCCATTTCCGCCTTTCGCTGCACCTGCTCACCGCGCTGTTGCTGCTGGCGTGTCTGGTGTGGACCGCGCGCGATATGCGCCGCATCGCCCGCAATCCGGCTGCCGCGCCTGCGCCCATGACATGGCAATCGGGCGTGGTTGCGGCCGTGCTGTTCGTTCAGCTTTTGCTGGGCGCATGGGTGGCGGGGCTGAATGCGGGCCATGCTGCCTATGACTGGCCGATGATGAATGGCCGTCTGATACCAGAGATGAACGGGGCGGGAGGGTTTTTCTGGACATTGACGCATGATCCGTTCGTGCTGCATTTCCTCCACCGCTGGTGGGCGTGGATCGCAGTCGCAGCCTTGGTATGGCAAGCGCGCAGAACCCGAAAGGCAGACCGGGCCGCTGCGATTGCGCTCAATTGCGCCTTTGGCATCATGGTCATTTTGGGCATCGCGACGGTTCTTTCGCAGGTTGAATTGTGGATCGCGGCTGCGCACCAGCTAACGGGCGCACTGCTGGTCGCCGCCACCGCGTGGGCCATGCATGCAGACGGCGCGGCCAGTCAGTCGGCCAGTGAGTCGGCACGTCAGGATGCGGCCACCTGATGAAGGATAATGCCGCAGCGCTGGTCTGGAGCACCTTTCCCGATCGCGCAGCGGTGCGCATGATTGCCGCCAAACTGCTCAATGCGCGTCTGATCGCCTGCGCGAATATTGTGAGCGAAATGGAATCGATCTTTACCTGGCAAGGCAAAGTGCAATCAGGCCAGGAATGCGGCGTGCTTTTCAAGACACAGGCCTCTCAATTGGAGGCGTTGATCGCGCGAATTGGTGAATTGCACCCCTATGAAACGCCCGTTATTCTTGGCTGGCATTGTGATAAAGCTTACCCTGCAACGCTGGATTGGCTAAAACACAGCTTACAAAGCGATTAAAACAGGGCTCACCCATGAACAGCACAGGGTCAACACGGCGAACTGTCCTTCGGGGCTTGGCAGCCGCGCCTGTGCTGCTGGGAGGACAATTTGCGCTTGCTCAATCCGAGAGTGCCGGCGCGCCGGCGCTTGAATATCCCAAACAGCCCATGCGTCTGGCCCGGGTTCTGACGCGCGATTTACGCGGCGGAGCAGTGTTGCAGGTGGCCCGCGATTGGCAGGTCGAATTTGCGCCGCAGGGGCGCGGGGTTGCCATCACAGGCGCCCAGCTTTCGGCCCGCGTCGATGCGCCGCCCGGTCTTGCGCAAATGGCCGCAATCGAACAGCAACGCGAGACAGGTGATATGTTCCCCATCCTGCTATCAGAAGGCGGGGTCATTCTGGCAGCAGGCTCGTCGATGCGCGATGTGGATTTGAACTACGCCGTGTTAAAGGCGCAGACGATCCTGGCGCAAACGCGCATCCCTGATGATGAAAAGGCGCAGCACAGCCTGTTCCTTGCGCAATTGCAGCGCAGCGGCGCATCTTTGCTCGATCAAATGCCGCCCGATCTGTTCTTTCCCGGTGGCACCCCTTTGCGGTCCACGCGTGAGATTAGCCTGCCGGGCGGGCTGATCGGTGAATTTGAAATGCGCTATGACGCCTTCACCCGCGCCGGCGCACCCTGGCTGCACCGGGCTTTGCGCGAAGTGATCACCCGGATCGGCGGTGAAGCGAGGCGATCTGTTGAGGAATGGACGCTTGAAACGCTGAGTGATGCGGGCCGATAGGCGCTTTTGACGCTTTTTTGGCAACGCTCAAAAACAGGCGGTATTATTTTACCTCTCCGCAAAGGCCCCGTTTTGCTTGACTAAATGGGGTAAAACGAACACATGCGCTGCTCTTTCGCGTCTGGGCATCAGCCGCGGCGCGATTCGATTGGGGGGCTG
Source organism: Erythrobacter sp. JB1-15 (assembly GCF_057365035.1). NCBI lineage: Bacteria > Pseudomonadati > Pseudomonadota > Alphaproteobacteria > Sphingomonadales > Erythrobacteraceae > Erythrobacter > Erythrobacter sp. JB1-15. The sequence continues at coordinate 1,183,973 of NZ_CP200295.1, read as the reverse complement.
AGTGCCCGCACAATCGCAACTGTATCATTCGTTCGTTTAAGGACATTCTGCCATGAAGGCGATCAGCAAACAGACCCGGTCGATCAAACCGGCCGAGGTCGAAAAGAAATGGCACATCATTGATGCCGAAGGTCTTGTCGTAGGCCGCCTCGCATCAATCATCGCCAACATCCTGCGCGGCAAGCACAAGCCAAGCTACACCCCCCATGTCGATTGCGGCGATCATGTGATTGTCATCAATGCCGACAAGGTCCGCTTCACCGGCAACAAAGCCACGAAGAAGATCTATTACAAGCACACCGGACACCCCGGGGGCATCAAAGAGACGACTCCTGCCAAAGTGCTCGAAGGAGCGTTTCCCCACCGCGTTCTTGAAAAAGCCGTGTTCCGCATGATCCCGCGTGGTCCGCTGGGCCGCGATCAAATGCGCGCATTGCACCTTTATAACGGCACCGAGCATCCGCATGACGGCCAAAAGCCGCAAGTGATCGACGTTGCCTCCATGAACCGTAAGAACAAGGTGACAGCATAATGGCTGATCAAACCCCTGAAGAAACAAACACCGTCTCTGATCTGTCGGATCTGAAAGACATCGCCGGTGATGCCCCCGCAGCAGATGCGGCAGAAATCGCTCAGGCGCCGGCCATGCCCTTGCGTGAGCAAGAGCTTGACGCGCAGGGCCGGGCCTACGCCACAGGCCGCCGCAAGGATGCGACCGCACGCGTTTGGGTGAAACCGGGCACGGGTAAAGTGACCATCAATGGCCGCGATCAGGAAGTGTATTTTGCACGCCCCACTTTGCGCCTTATCATTGACCAGCCGTTTTCGATCACCGATCGTCAGGGCCAATATGATGTGGTTGCCACTGTCAAAGGCGGCGGGCTGTCAGGTCAGGCCGGCGCGGTTAAGCACGGCATCAGCCAGGCGCTTACCAAATATGAGCCCGCACTGCGCGCCACTGTGAAAGCCGCTGGCTTCCTCACCCGTGACAGCCGCGTTGTGGAACGGAAGAAGTATGGCCGCGCCAAAGCGCGTCGCAGCTTCCAGTTCTCGAAGCGTTAAACCGCGCTTTTGTTCAGCTGCGAAAAAGGGCGGCCTTCCAATCCGGAAGCGCCGCCCTTTTTATGTGCGCGTTCGCAGACCGAAGCGCGCCGGGTACTAATTTTAACGCTGCATCCTAACGCTGCAACAGCATCAGCGCATAGGCAATGCCCGTCCCGCCCAAAAACAAGGGCCAGGACCAAGCCACTTTGAAATCTCCGACAGTCATTTGATGGACCAGCAATTGGCCCCCGCTTGACCCTTGCGCGCCGATCACCACGGAAACCGTCCACGCAAGCACCGCGCCCAACATCGCAGACTTCATTATGTCCATCATTCCGCTCCAGACAATCAAACCGTCACAATGACAGCCAGCGCTCTTAATGCGCGTGTTTCGTCAGGAATGTCTTAAACGGAAGCTTAGGGTTAGGGTTAAGCGCGCGATACTGGCAAGTACGTGCGATCAGCCGAGTGTGCGCAGCTGGGTTGTGATGCGTGTCGGCCCGCAAGTGATGACCTGATAGGATGGCGGGGCGCCTCTGCGCAGCCTGGTGGACAAAGTGCCTGCCCCGATCATCCGCATCGAACGCCTGCCCACCTGGCGCAGCCGGTCAAACGGCACATGGATATGCCCCGAAAGCACCGCATGCGCGCCCGCACCCACAAGCGCGGCAAACGCCTTTTCGCCTGACAGCGTGGGATTGCCCGGCTTTGTCTCCGGCCCCAGCAAGGGGTGATGGCCCGTCACCAGCTTCTTGCGCGGATCATCCTTCACCGCTTCGAGCTGCTCGACAGTGTCTGCCAATGCGGCGCGCGTGACCACTCCGTCGACCCAGGGAAAGCGGCTCTGCATGCGGACGGTTGTTTTGAGCGGGACCAGAATGCAATCCTGCGTCGCGAACCCATCGACCGCCACGGCATCACGCAGCCGGTTGAACCGGCGATAGGGGGCAATCGCACGCTCCAGCATATTCACATAAGGCATGTCGTGATTGCCCGGATCGAGCAGGACCGGCACATCAATCGCGTCAAACCATTCGCGCGCCGCACGGTATTCGCTGTGCTTGGCACGCTGAGTCAGATCGCCAGTGCACACCAGCGCATCGGGCCGCTCGGCCGCAATGGCTTGCGCGACTGCATCCAGTGCAGCGCGATCTTCGGCGCCGAAATGGACGTCGCTGATATGAAACAGGCGTGTTGGCATGATCGCGAATGTGTGAAGCCGTATTATTGGCAATGCGCAATGGCAAAATGGCTGTAAATCCAATTCGCTGCAAAAGCGCTGGCCAAATAGTTGCGCCAGACAACTTATCCCAGCCCCGCTAAATACGGCCGCTCAAAATCAACCACGCAAACCCGCCATTCAAAGCGGTGTAGGCGAGATAGGCGATCGCAAGGCTCGTCCAGCCATTCGCCGCCAGCGCCATCGCGGCGAGCAGCACCAGAAATTCAGCCACCAGCGCGAGCCGCTTTCCCAGCACAGAGGCAAAGCCCGGCATAGAATCGATCAATTCGTGCCCGCTTTCGACCACAGCGCGGTGCAGAGCGAAATTCCCCACGCCCAACACAAACACGAATCCAACCACAATCCACATAGATGACACTATGGCGTAAACGCCGGTCGGGCGAAATCCTCCATTTGTCGGCGGTCTTATGCATTCGGTCAGCACAGCGCTGCGCCTATCGAGCGACGTGGCCGGGTTGGTCGAGCACCGCGTGCGCACCCGCAATCAAGCAGGTATCTCTTTATCTATCGGAGCGCCCGGCAACCCCGTTTGAACTCCCCGATTTGAACCCGTTCGAACCTGGGCGCTGCGATACAAGGAGAGATACAATGAAGATGATTGCCCTTACCACAGCCGCCCTTGGTCTTGCCGTTTCTGCCGTGCCAGCCATGGCCGCGCCGCAAGAAGCCGAATCGATGAAAGTCTCCACCCGCGGTCTCGATCTCGCCACCGCCGAGGGGCAGGAAATGCTCGACGAACGCATCGAGCGCGCAGCAAAATCGGTCTGCCGTGTGGGCCACGTCCGCACAGGATCACTGATCGAAGCGCAAGCTGCGAAAAAATGCCTCGCCAAGGCCCGGGCCAGCGCCAAACGTCAGACCGCAGCCATTGTCGCCCAGCAGCGCCGCGGCGGCTGATCTACGAGGTACCCTCTTGGGCGTATCCTTTTACCACGACCCGGTACGCGCAAGAACTTTGGTCCGGATCCATCTAGTCCCTGGGTCCGGGCCATTTTTATGCAAAATGACAAATTGAGCCGATTGGCTTTAACGGCCCGCCATCTTCTTCACTTTGGCAAGATATGTCCGCCCAATTCGCAGAGCATCGCCATTCATCAGCTCAGCGGACCAAACACCCAAACCATCATGACGCAGCCCGCGAATATTATCCCGGCGCAAAATGGTGGAACGGTGGATGCGGATAAACTCATCGGGATCAAGCCGCGCTTCTAACCCGGCAATAGTCTGCAGCAGCAGGTACGAGCGCGAATCGCTTTCTGGATCGTTCGGTTTGCCCACGTGCAGTCGGACATAATCGCGCTCTGCATCAATCTGGTGCACTTCGCTTACCGCGATGCGCAGCAATTCGGACCGGTGCGGCACCCACAATTCATCGAGCCATTCGCTCGCGCGTTCCTTGCGCTCTCCCCGGCGCACTATGGCCCGTTCAATCGCGCGCGCCAGCCTGTCTGCGGCAACGGGTTTGAGGACATAATCGACCGCTTCTAAATCAAACGCCTCAACCGCAAAATCATCGTGCGCGGTGACAAAGATGACGGCAGGGGGCGTGTCGCTTTCCGAAAATTTTGCCGCAACGCCAAGGCCATCCAATTCCGGCATGGTCATATCCAGCAGCACCAGATCAGGCTCAAGCTTTTCCGCCAGACGCAAAGCCGCCGCGCCATCGCTCGCCGTGCCCACGACATTGATCGCGGGGATTTCCGCGCAAATGACTTGAATACGTTCCACCGCCAGCGGTTCGTCATCCACGATCAGAGTGCGAAGAGCTGTATCTTTGTTTTCGCTATCCGTCATGGCGTGTCTTTCTGCGAGAGAGAGGGATGCGCATTTCCGTTATGTAACCCCCTTGGACAGGAGCGGACGACAGCACGATATCGGACCCAAAGCGGGCCTCCAACCGGTCGCGCACATTGGCAAGACCAATGCCAAATCCATGCGCGCTGCCTTCGGGCACGCCCGGCCCATCATCGCTGACAGTGACCACCAAACGATCAAACTCCTCGCGCGCGGCCAAAGTTACTGTCACTTGCCGCACGACCGAGGAAACCGCGTACTTGACCGAGTTTTCAACCAGCGGCTGAAGGATCATGCCCGGCACCCGCGCCTGTTCCAGATCCGCAGGAAGATCGAACACACAGCGCAGACGATCAGGAAAACGCACCGCTTCGATATCGAGATACAGCCGCTGCAGATCAAATTCATCGCGCAAAGTCACATCGCTCGTCGGATCATCGGCAAGCGAATGGCGGTAAAAGCGGCTGATGGTCTGGATCATGCGTTCAGCCCGGTCCACTTTGCCTGTCATCACCAAGGCCGATAGCGAATTGAGCGTGTTGAACAGGAAATGCGGATTGACCTGATAACGCAGACTGCGCAATTCCGCCGCCTTGGCAGCAGATCGCAATTGCTGCTGGCTGCGTTCCGCCGCGCGCGCCTGCGCAATCGCGAGCATCGCAATGTACAATGCAGCCCAGGTGAGCAGGATATAATACCGGTTCAGCGCGGCATCGAGCATCGAATACCAATATTCGCTTTTGTCGTTCGCATCCTGAAGCGTGAATGTCAGCACCGGGGGATCATCGGGATCGACGTTCTCACCGTCTTCGGGAACCCAGCCGCGCGGCTGTTCAATCTCTGCCAGCAAATTGCCCGATGCATCGCGCCGAAGGGTAAAGCCGCGCTTTTCGGCGAATTCTTCCTGCACCTTTTGCGACAGGGGTTTGAACAGCGCCTGATTGACCTGAGCGATCAGGATCGCGGTGGGCATGGCAGCCACCAGCGCCACCGCCATAATCACCCAGCGTTTTCGCCCTTCGAACAGGCGCAGCACGCTCCACATAATAAGCGTGGCGGCCACGCCCACTGTGCAGACCAGACCCCGGCGCCACAGGATGTCAATTTCAACACCCATGCCGACAATCACACCGCGCAAAGTCAACAGCACGAAATACACCGACCACAGCGCAAGGATCGACAGCACAATCGTGCGCAGTTCAACGGTGGGTTTGGTTTCCAGGAATTGAGAAATGGCCATATCTACCCAGCAGACCTAAGCGGCACAGCCCCGTGATGGAAGAGGCGCGAGACGCGATCATCGACCCGCATCAGGCCTTGGTCGAATAGCTGCTTACGGCCCTTTACGCCTTTGGCTTGATCATTTCCGAGGGCACAATCCACTCTCTAAACTGCTCCTCAGTCATCAGGCCCAGTTCCATTCCCGCTTCTTTCAGCGTTGTGCCGTCTGCATGGGCTTTCTTAGCGATTTTCGCCGCATTGTCGTATCCGATATGCGGATTAAGCGCGGTGACGAGCATCAGGCTTTCATTCATCAGCTTGTCGATCCGGTCCGTATTGGCCGTGATCCCTGTGACGCAATTGTCAGTAAAGCTCACCGCGCTGTCGGAGAGCAGGCGGATTGATTGCAGCACCGAATAAATCATCACAGGCTTGAACACGTTCAGTTCCAGATGCCCGTGCGATCCTGCAACGCTGACAGTGGTGTGATTGCCCATCACCTGCGCGCACACCATGGTGAGCGCCTCGCACTGGGTCGGGTTCACTTTGCCCGGCATGATGGATGAACCCGGCTCATTTGCAGGCAGAGCAATTTCGCCAAGGCCAGAACGCGGGCCAGAACCGAGCAAGCGGATATCGTTCGCTATTTTCAGCAAGCTAACAGCGGTAGAATTGAGCGCGCCTGACAGTTCGACACAGGCATCATGCGCGGCCAGCGCTTCAAATTTGTTGGGCGCCGTTACAAAGGCATGGCCGGTCGCATCGGCGACCTGAGCTGCAAACTTTTCAGCAAAGCCGATTTTCGAATTGATCCCGGTGCCAACGGCCGTTCCGCCCTGCGCCAATTCCAGAACGCGCGGCAGAGCGTTTTCCAGCCGGACAATCGAATATTCAACCTGCTTGGCGTAGCCGGAAAATTCCTGGCCCAGTGTCAGCGGGGTCGCATCCTGCAAATGCGTGCGGCCGATTTTGACGATATTGGCAAAAGCGCCCGCTTTCGCATCCAGCGCGCCGTGCAAATGCTGCAAGGCCGGGATCAATTGTTCAATCGTCTCGCACGCCGCTGCGATGTGCATCGCGGTGGGGAATGTATCGTTGGAGCTTTGCCCCATATTGCAATGATCGTTGGGGTGAACCGGCTCCTTGCCGCCATGCTGGCCGGTCAGGATCTGGTTCGCGCGGCTGGCAATAACCTCATTGGCGTTCATATTGGACTGCGTGCCAGACCCGGTCTGCCACACCGATAGCGGGAATTGCGCTGCCAAAGTGCCATCAATTACTTCGCCCGCTGCCTGAACAATCGCATTGCCCAGCTCATCAGCCAGCACGCCCAGTTCCATATTCGCTTTTGCTGCCGATTGCTTTTGAATGCCCAGCGCTTTCACCAGCGGGGCGGGCATCGTTTCAACGCCGATGGCAAAGTTTGCAAGGCTGCGCTGCGTTTGAGCGCCCCAATGCGCATCGACCGGCACCGCCACATCGCCCAGCGAATCGCTTTCGATCCGCACTTTGCCTGTCGCGCCAAAAATGGCTCCATCGTTCACCACGTCGCTCATCGAATTGTTCCTTATCCCGGTCGAATGCCGGCTCCCATAAGCACCGCAATTGGCCCACGTCAAAGGCCTTGGCTGCAAACCTTTCAAAGTCTAGAGCCTGCGGGGCGTCTGGCCGGGCGGGCTCTATGGCCGCACAGTAAGGCTTGACGCACTGTATTGTTCACTTAATACAGCTCTTGTGGAGTAGAAATGACCGAAGCATCCCTCACCCTTGATACAGCCACCGCGCGAAAGGCCATGATCGACAGCCAATTGCGCACCAGCGGCGTGAACGAGGAATTCGTCCTTTCACGAATGATGGCAGTCCCGCGTGAGGATTTCCTGCCCGCTGACAAAGCGTCTCTGGCCTATATTGATCGCTCGATTGCGCTGGATGGCGGCGCGCATCTGGCCTCGCCGCTGTTTTGCGGAAAGCTTCTGCTTGAGGCGACACCGCACAAACATGACGGCGTTCTGATTGTTACAGGCGGCACGGACTACCTGGCCGAACTGGTGCGCCCATTGGTCAGCACGGTCACAGCGATTACGCCCGCTGATGCAGTGGCGGGAACGGGTTTTGATGCGGGGGCCTATTCGCTGATCCTTGTAGATGGCGCGGTTGAACACATGCCCGATCAGCTTGCCGATGCGCTTGCCGAAGAAGGGCGGATCGTGACCGGTCTGCTGCTTCGCGAAGTCACGCGGCTGGCCATCGGCCGCAGGATCGCGGGGCAAACCGCTTTGCAAACGCGCGAGGATATTGGCATCCCTGTTCTCGCAGCGTTCAACAAAGCCAAGCCCTGGACATTCACTTGATCGCTCGCACCTCTTCTATCCGCGCGGCATTGCTCAGCGCAGCGGCGGCGGGCTGTGTCATCAGCGCGCCCGCTCAGGCCGATACCCTGCGCGAAGCTTTGGCATCGGCGTATAACACGAACCCGACACTTGCCGGTCAACGCGCCAGCCAGCGCGCGACCGATGAAGAGGTGCCAATCAACCGCGCGCCCGGCCTGCCCGACGTGCGGGTTACCGCAACGCACATCGAATTTGTCCGCCAATCCTCCAACGCTTTCACCGCACCGTCGCGCAATTTGGGCGTCAATGCGGCGGTGACCGTTCCGATCTACACAGGCGGAGCGGTGAAGAATGGCATCCGCGCCGCAAAAGAGCGCGTTGCCGCAGGACAAGCCGATTTGCGCGCCACGGAAAGCTCGATCTTCAGCCAGACGGTCGCCGCCTATATGGACGTGCTGCGCACCGAGGCGCTTGCGGGGCTTGCCGCCAATCAGGTCGATGTGCTGCGGGTCAATTTGGAGGCCACGCGCGACCGGTTTGAAATTGGCGATCTAACGCTCACCGATGTCGCGCAATCGGAATCGCGCCTGGCTCTGGCTGAGGGGGATTTGCGCAGCGCTGCCTCCAATCTGATCGCGGCGCAGCAAAGCTATATCCAATTGGTCGGCCAAGCGCCGATGAACCTTGAAGCGCCCCCGCCTTTGCCCGGCCTGCCTGATACGGTGGGGCTGGCGGTTGATACCGCGCTGAAACACAATCCCGACCTTATCGCCGCAAAAGAACGCGCCGATGCCGCGGGTTTTGACACCAAGGTGGCAGGATCGGGGCGTCTGCCCACTGTCGGACTGTTCGCCAATGGCGATTACAGCGATTTTTATGGGACGCTTGGCGGTCCGATTGCGCAGAACTTTGTGCAGGCAGAAACGACAGCCAATCTGGGTGTAAGGGTCACCATTCCGCTGTTTCAAGGGGGTCTGCCCGCAGCACGCCAGCGGCAGGCCGGCGCACGCGAAAGCGCCGCGCTTGAAAATGTGATCGCCACTGAACGCAATATCATTGCGCAGACCAGATCGGCCTTTGCCAGCTGGCAGGCATCCAATGCAGTGATTAAAAGCTCGCAAGCCGCGGTTGAGGCGGCAGAGCTGTCACTCGAAGGGGTGCGCGCAGAAAATTCGATCGGCAATCGAACCATTCTCGATGTTCTCAACGCCGAACAGGAATTGCTTTCTTCCCGTGCCCAATTGGTGACCGCGCGGCGCAATGCCTATGTCGCTGGCTTCACTCTGTTAGCGGCCATGGGACGCGCTGAAGCGCGCGATCTTAACCTCGATACAGGCGGGCCTTTATACGATCCTATGGTTAATTTTGACCGGGTCAAAGGCAAGATCTGGGACTGGGACCGCGACCCAAAACCTGAACCAGAATCAACCAGAACCGTTGACATTGATACGCCAGAGGCATCAATTGGTCCCGAATTCACGCCGAGTGAATAAATTAACCAAGTGATTCGGGGAAATGGGGCATCCAATGGCGCAAGATAACGCAGCTTCGGTCGAGGAAATCCTTGATTCGATCAAAAAAGTGATTGCCCGCGACAACCGCAGCGATGCGATTGAAGCCCGGCGCAAGAAACAGATCGTATCGGATGACAGCGAAGCGGAGGGCGACATGGACACAGCCAATAAGACGGGCAGCGAAACCAAACTGGATGCGATGGAATTGACCGACGAGGTCCAAACCACCGGCGCTGATGACAATGCAGATCAATCCTCTAACGAAGTGCTCGACCTAGGCGCGATGGAATGCGTCGCGGATGATGCCAGCGATGATGATGCAGATGCCTTTTTTGACTCGGAAAGCGAAGAAACCGTGCCGACAACCAATCACGAAGCCCCGCTAATCAACGACGAAGTGCGCGGCGCTATGCAGGAAAACCTCGCCGCTCTTGCCATGCTGGCAGAGCCGGGTGCAAAACCGCAGATTGTGCGGTCTGGCGAAACATCACTCGAAGGGCTGACGCGCGAATTGATGCGCCCTATGCTGGCCGAATGGCTCGACAAAAACCTGCCTGGCATGGTCGAGAAAATGGTTCAGGCCGAAATCGCGCGGATCGCGGGCAAGCGTCGCTGAAATTAGCGGGAAAAGCCGCTTGAGCCGAATCTAGTCGTCGTCTTTGCGGCCAAACAGCTCTTCGCTGCTTGGCAAACGATTGTCGACCGCCTCGTCATGGCCTGTCCCGTTGGACAGAAACGCCAGCCCCATCAGCCCGCCACCAAGCAGCATCGTAAAGCTGATGCCCAGCGCCACGGCAATATAGAAATGCACGGATATCATGCCGTTATAGGCATAGAGCGCGCTTAGCGCGACAATCACGATTACCACCGTAACCGCCATGAGAACTTTCATGATCTGGCGAAACCGGCCCCAAGCATAGGCAGCGTTTTCTGGATCATCGAGGGGTGATTTTTCAGCCATGCCCGCATCCATGCGCGTTGCCGGATCGCTTTGCAATCCGCGAAATCACCCTTCGGCCTCGCACAAATGCGGATTCGCTTTTCTTGCAAAGGGATGGCAGGTTTGTGTTTGAGAGAAAGAGAGGTGCTTCATGACAATCGCAAAGATTCTCGCCGACCGCTCCGCCCATGACGTTATTTCGTGTGACGTCCAGACTCCGGTTTCTGAAGCCGTATCGATGCTCGCAGGCAAACGCATCGGGGCGCTTCCCGTCTTGCGCGGTGGAGCCGTGGTCGGAATTATTTCAGAGCGCGATGTAATATACCGCCTGGCCGAAGAAGGCCGCGCATGTCTCGACCAACCTGTCGAAGCGATCATGACGTCGCCCGCTATCACCATCACTCCGGAAACCACGATCGATGATGCGCTGTCTTTGATGACAAGGCGCCGCTTTCGCCATTTCCCTGTGATTAGCGGCGATGCGCTTGTCGCATTCATTTCAATCGGCGATCTGGTGAAAAGCAAGTTTGATGAGGTTGAACACGAAGCGGCTGCGATGCGGGATTATATCCAAACGGTCTGAGGCGCGGGACGCTAAATCACCGCGCACCTTGAGCAAACAGGCGGCTCTTCCTAAATAGACCTTATGGCCAACACCCTCACTCTGACCGAATCGGCGGCTAAGCGCGTCGCGTGGATCGCTGAAAAGCAGACCAAACCTGCGATCCTGCGTCTCTCGGTCGAAGGCGGGGGCTGCTCGGGCTTTCAATACAAGTTTGATCTGGCAGGCGCAGCGGAAAGCGATGATCTGGTCAGCGAAACCAATGGCGTGCGCCTGGTGGTCGATCCCATCAGCCTCGATCTCGTCAGCGGCAGTGTGGTCGATTACGTCGAATCGCTCGGCGGTGCAGCCTTCCGCGTCGAAAACCCCAATGCCGCTGCCGGATGCGGATGCGGATCGAGCTTCGGGATTTAGGATCTCCCTCGGGGTATTTCGGCCTGACGCGATAGACGCGGGCTCTTTCGTCCGGCATGCTCACGCCCATGAAAATCGCCACATTCAACATCAATGGGATCAAAGCCCGCCTGCCGCGTCTTAAGGAATGGCTGGCCGAAACCCGGCCGTCGGCCGCGTGCCTGCAAGAGATCAAAAGCCAGGATGAAGGCTTTCCCGCCAGCGAATTTGAAGAGCTTGGCTATCAAGCCATCTGGCATGGGCAGAAAAGCTTTAACGGCGTCGCAATCCTTGCCGATACCAAAGCGGGATATTCGATTGACGAAGTGCAACGCGGCCTTGGCATAGATGGCCCAAAAGAAGGCGAGGGCGAGCAATCGCGCTATCTCGAAGCGGACATTACCAGCGAAGATGGGCGAACCGCGCGGATCGTGTGCATATATCTGCCCAATGGCAACCCGCAGCCAGGGCCCAAATTTGACTACAAAATCGCCTGGATGGAGAAATTGCGCGCGCGCATGGCGGACATCTGGGCCGAAGAAGTGCCTGCCGCTGTGCTGGGCGATTACAACGTCATTCCCTTTGATGATGACACCTATTCGGTGAAAGCCATGGCCAATGACGCGCTGACTCAGCCCGAAAGCCGCTCTGCCTATGCCCGGTTGCTGGCCGATGGCTGGACCGATGCAGTGCGCACATTGAACCCGCGCGGCGGGGTCTGGACCTATTGGGATTATCAAGCGGGCGCATGGCAGCGCGATCACGGGTTCCGCATCGATCACATTTTGCTGTCACCCGAAATGGCGGGCAGATTAAGCGCGGTGGGCGTTGATCGCGAACATCGCGGGCGCGAGAAAGCCAGCGATCATGCACCTGTATGGGCCACTTTCGCTGATTAAGCGCACAAAAAAGCCCCCGCCGATCAGGGCGAGGGCTTTGTGTCTTGTTTGGCAAGCGCGAGCTTACCTGTAGAAAATATGCGTATCGATCTGCGCGGTCCGCTCTTTGCGGCGGCTCCATGATGGTCGGACATATTTCGCATGGAAATACACCGCATCGCCCGCTTCACAGTCCCACATATCGTTGTGAGCGATCTTTGCGATGGCTTTTGCGCGCGTCCAAGCCGAAGATCCCGTGCGGATACGCGGCATTTTGCCGCCTTTCACAAACGAGAATTGCGCGCGTTGATACACAACGCCGCAATAGCTTGCAGGGAACCGGCGATCTTCGGACCGATTGATCACGACATTGGCGACAGCCAGCTGACCAGCGAGCGGCTCACCGCGCGCCTCGAAATAAACGGCGCCGGCAAGGCAGCGCATTTCGTCGGTTAGATTGTCGGCACCGTCCACTTGCGAAACCAGTTCGCGCAGTGATCCAGCGTTTAATTGGGGTGTTTCTTCGGCCGGCTCTTCGGGAAGCGGCTGAACCACTTCGCGTGAGACAAACTCGATCTCTGGCGAAACGACTTCGGCATCGCCATTGGCGGTCTCTTCGATCGTGGGAGCCGCGTCAGCCGTATCGGCCTGACCCAGATCCTGTGCCCAAGCTTGAACGCCATCGGCGCTCGACAAGCTGAGAGCAGCGGTTGCCATGACAGCCATGGCACTCAACGAATAAGTCTTACGACTCATGAAAATTCACTTTTGTGCGGTGAGCGAGCTCCGACGCAGGAGAGAACCTGTTGCGTTTTCGCAAATTGTTTTATGGTTCAAAAAGCCTGCCGGCTGCCCCCCGTCTGCGTGCTAACCTGTTAGCCGTATTGCTAACGCGTCAGCCTGCGCACCTGGAAGCTCGGTGCCAAATAGGCCGGTTGACGCTTAGGTCAAGTTAAATGGGCAGACTTGCGATGAAGCGTTCTGGATCGTCGATATCCACCTCCAAAATCCAGATATCGCTGTCTTGGCCCTGCCTTCGCGACAAATACTCAGAAAATTCATAAGGCTTTTCAGCATCTTGTGATTTTGTAGGAACAAAAGCACGCGTTCCATCCAATTGCGGCATTCTTTCGTAAAGCTGCGCTACCTCGCCCCGACACATTGTTACAAGCAGGATTGTTCCCGCATCCCGCTCCCCCTTGGCCAGCACTGTTGCCATGCCGCCCTTGGTCTCAGCCAGCCTAACCATCGCGCCAATTTCGAGGTGAGCGGGCAGCCGCGTATCGCCTGTCATGCGCTGATCACGGCGTTTCAACCGCCTCGGCGCTATATCCCGCGAGGCTCGACAGGGCGATGCGAGAGCGCATGAATGTGCCAGTGCCGCGGCCAATCTCGTCCCCTTCCGCATCGACCAGCCGCGATTCGGCCACGAAAACACGCCGTTTCCCGCTGACCCAGCGCCCTTCGGCCACGACCTGGCCGGTTTTGACAGGCTTGGTAAAATGCAGGTTGAAGCTGGTGGTCAGAAGAAAACGATCGGTCGCAAGAGTGTTCGCGGCGTAAAAGGCCGCATCGTCGAGCATTTTGAAATAGATCGTGCCATGCGCCGCGCCCGCCGCGTGGTACACATCCTCGGTGATGTCGAACACCAGCCGCGAAAGACCTTCGCCCACAATCTCAAGCGAGGACGTAAACATCGCATTGACAGGCGCTGAGGCGTAAAGCCGTTCAAGCGCGCGATAATGAAGGCCCGCCCCATCGACCGGAGGAGAAGCTGCGGTCTTAGGCGGCATCGCGCAGGAATTGATTGGTCAACATCGCATAGACTGCATCGACATCGGGTGCATCGAGCAGGCTTTGCAACCGCGCATCATCGCGCACAAACCGCGAAATGGCGGCCAGCGCGTGAAGATGGGTTGCCCCGGCATTTTCTGGCGAGACCAATGCGAAAAACAGTGACACAGGCATCGCATCTGCTGCCGCAAAATCCACCGGTTCGCTTGATCTCAAAATGGCCAAAGTCGGGCGGCGCACTTCGGCGCTGCGGCAATGCGGAATGGCCACGCCGCGGCCAAAGCCCGTGCTGCCAAGCGCCTCGCGCTGTTCGAGCCCGTCACAAATAGCAGCCTCATCAATGCCGTACACGTCGGCAATCAATGCAGCGATGTTTTGCAAAGCGTGATGCTTGTCTGCAAGGCGAGCAATAGAGACCGCCTGCGGCACCAACACGATATTCACGTCCATGATAATCCCAAATTTGAACTTATTGAGCCCCTCTTAGGGCTTTCACTCATCAAAGAAGAGCCAGGCGCAATAAAGGGGTGCGCCGCTGGCTACCATCAATGATGAGCTGGACCGTTGTTTTCACTCGCGCCGTACATAGCGCGGTGATGTTTTCAAGATCCTAACGCGGTTCGACCCAACCAATTGAGCCATCCGTGCGGCGATAAACCATATTATGCCTCTCAGTGCCAGCATTTTTGAAAAACAAAGCTGGCGTATCGCGCAGATCGAGCATCATCACGGCATCGGCAACGGTGGCGGTCGGCACCTGAACGCTGGTCTCCGCAATGACGGGCGGAGCGTCGCTGACAACTTCCTGTTCGGGCTCTTCAGTGGCGAGAATGGTGTAGGCAGCCTCTTCCTCAGCACGTGCATGGGCGGTGCGTTCATGCCGGTCGGTTAAACGGCGTTTATAGCGCCGCAACTGCTTTTCGATTTTGGTCGCAGTTTGATCGAGCGCCTGGTGCGCATCATGCGCATTGCCTTGCGCTTTCAGGATCAGACCTTGCGAGACATGGGTCACGATATCGCATGAAAACGCGCCCGCTGGACCTTTGCCAAAAGTCACATGGCTCGACAAAGCGCGGTCGAAATATTTGTCGACGATCCCGCCCAAACGCTCTGATGCGTGTTCCTGCAAAGCGGTGCCCGTTTCGACCTGATGTCCCGAAATCCTGATGTCCATCTGCTTGCAGTCCTCCTGATTGTGCGGCCAATGCTCTGGCCAGATAGTTCGCTCGCGCCCCTTTACCGCGCCCAAATCGCGTCCTTGATCCCTTCGATAAAAGCGGAATGGCGAGTCAGTTCTTCTGATGATGGAGCATGCGGGCGTGGTTCACGTCGCTGCTGCGAAGAAGCGGGCGCGGATGCGAATTGCGCTGGCTGGCCGGCCGTCTCACCTGTCATGCCAGCATCATCGGCGGCCAGTTCAAGGCCAATCTGCCGCCCGCCTGTCAGCTCAACATAAACCTGAGCGAGCAATTCCGCATCAAGCAGCGCGCCGTGTTTCACCCGGTGGCTGCGATCAATGCCGTAACGGGTACACAAAGCATCAAGCGAAGCTTTTGCGCCGGGATGTTTCTTGCGCGCAATCGCGACGGTATCCACCATCCGGTCCAGCGAAATCGGCGCGCGGCCAATGCGTTCGAGCTCGGCATTGAGAAAACCAAAATCAAAGCTCGCATTGTGCGCGACCAGAGGGGCATCGCCGAGAAATTCGAGCAATTCATCGGCGGTGTCGGAAAACAATGGCTTTGCGGAAAGAAAGCTGGCGGACAGGCCATGCACCGCTTCGGCAGCAGAGGGCATGTCGCGTTCGGGATTGTAATAGGCGTGGTAGCTCTCGCCGGTTTCGACCCTGCCGATCATCTCAACACAGCCGATTTCCACCATCCGGTCCCCCGTTTTAGGGTCAAGGCCGGTTGTCTCTGTGTCAAATACCACTTCGCGCATTGGTGATGTTATTCACCCAAGCGGCCATCAGCGCAAGAGGGGCAATCACGCATGGACAGATGAAAACACCGCTATGGCTGGGGTTTTTGGGCTAATCGTCCCTCTAGTTTCTCTACCAGCTGCTCCACCTGCGCGCGCGTTTCGGCAAGGCTGGTCGAAGTATCAATACTATAATCGCCACGCTCGCGCTTTTCGGCATCGGGCACTTGCAATTTGAGGATGTCTTCGAACTTTTCCGTCGTCATCCCGTCTCGGGCGAGAACGCGCTGGCGTTGAATATCCGCCGGAGCCGACACAACGATCACCGCATCAAAGCCGGCCTCTCCGCCGCGCTCGAACAATAAGGGTATGTCAAACAACAGCATGGACGCATCGGCATTGTCTTCAAGAAACTGTGCGCGCGCGGCGCCAACAGCAGGGTGCACGATAGCTTCGAGCTGGGCGAGTTTTTCCGCGCTGCCAAACACCAACGCGCCCAATTTCGCGCGGTTTACGCCGTCTGGGCCGGTTGAACCGGGAAACGCTTCCTCAATCGGCGCGATAAGAGCGCCGCCTGCGCCTTGCAGACGACGCACTTCGGCATCGGCATCAAACACCGGCACACCGCAATCGGCAAACATAGCAGCGACGGTCGATTTGCCCATGCCAATCGAGCCAGTAAGGCCAAGCATCATGGGGCGCTTGTCACGCGGAGAATCGCTCATGCTTCCACCATCTCGCTCAATTGATCGTTAAATTCGCGCGGTGGTTTTTCGCCAAAGAACTTTTCAAACGCCGCCGCCGCCTGACCGATCAGCATGCCCGATCCGGAGATGGTGGCAAAACCTGCTTTTCCAGCCGATTGCAGAAAATCGGTGTGCGGCGGACTGGTCACGATATCATAAACGATGCTGCCGGGCGGCGCATGGCTCCAGTCAAACATGAGCGGCGGATTGCCTTTCATGCCAAGCGGTGATGCGTTGACGATGAGATCAAGGCATCCTTCACGGTCATCAAAGGCGAAATCAGTTGGCGCGGCAAAATGCGCCAGCGGCGCTGTGTAATGTTCGCCCTTGGGCATAAGATCATTGAGCAAAGCGCGCGCTTTGCCTTCATTGCGGGCGGCTAAAACAACCGTAAATCCCTCTTCGCTCAAAGCGGTCACCAGCGCGCGGGCAGCCCCGCCATTGCCGATGATACGGGCCATGCGGAACAAGTGCTTTTCCGCCAGCACATCGCAAAGCGGCTCAAGAAAGCCCGCGCCATCGGTGTTCGCGCCAATCAGGGCGCCATCAGCCTTGCGGTACACAGTGTTAACCGCACCAATGCGCGCAGCTTGCGGCTCCAGCTCATCGATCAGCGGGATAACCGCCTGTTTGAGCGGCATTGTGATATTGCACCCCAGCCAGAGCGAATTAGCCCGCGCCGCCTTAATGTAAGCAGGCAATCCATCCTGGGTTACTCGCCGGGCGCCATAGCGCGCGTCAATTCCCAGCTTTTTAAGCCAGAACCCATGGATCAGCGGCGATTTGGATTGCATGATCGGATCACCGATCACTTCTGCAAACGGGCTTGTCTCTGCACCCATCACGAAATCAGTACGCCCTGATCGCGCAGACTATCTAGCAATGGCAAAAGCGGCATGCCCAGCACAGTAAACTGATCGCCTTCAATCCGGTCAAACAATTGCACGCCCATCGCCTCAATGCGGAAAACTCCCACGGTAAAGCCCACTTCGGGCCATTCGCGTGTCAGGTAATGTTCGATAAAGTCGCCCGACAATTCGCGCACATGAAGAACCGCTTTTGAAGTGGCGCTCCATTCGCATGTGTCATCGCGCACCAGGGCTGTTGCGCTGTGCAATTCGAGCGCTTTGCCAGAGAAAAAGCGCAAATGTTCAGCCGCATTGCCGCGCGATGTGGGTTTGTCGAACCTTTGGCCGCCTGCCACCACAAGACTGTCACTGCCCAAAACAAGCGCGCCTGGATAGTCGGGCGCGAGCGCAGCGGCTTTGGCCACGCTTAACGCCTCAGCAATCTCGGCAGGGGAGGCGCCTTTAAGGCTCGCCTCAATCGCGCGTTCGTCAATATCGGCAGGGACAGCCCTGTATGGTACGCCTGCCGCATCGAGCATGGCGCGGCGCGAGGCGGATTTCGACGCAAGGATCAGATCGGGGACGCTGCCCGTTTCGCTGCTCATATCGGTTTGCCCACCCCGCCCACAGGTTTGTTTCGGCGCTGACGGTCCTGAACCAGCCGGATGATGGCGGCTGCGCTTTCCTCAATCGAACGGCGCGTCACATCGATTACGGGCCAACCATTATCGGCAAACATCCTGCGGGCAAATTGCAGCTCTGCCTTAACCCGCTCATTATCAACGTAGGATGTTTCGGTGCCCTCATTCAGCGACAAAAGCCGATTACGCCGGATCTGGACAAGCCGCTCTGGCGCTGTGGTCAGACCCACCACCAGCGGGTTGCGCAGGCCAAACAGTGCCTTGGGAGGCGGGCTTTCAACGACAAGCGGGATATTGGCGGTTTTGTACCCGCGATTGGCCAGATAAATGGACGTGGGCGTTTTGGAACTGCGCGACACTCCGGCGAGCACAATATCCGCCTCTTCCCAGTCTTCATGCGCGACGCCATCATCATGCGCGATGGTGTACTGGATCGCATCCACCCGTTTGAAATAGGCATCATCCATCGAATGCTGCCGGCCCGGGCGTCCGTGCGCTTCCTGACCCAGTTGGGATTCGAGCACGGCGGTGACCGTATCAAGCACCGGCACCGCGGGCAGGCCAAGGTGGCGGCAATGCTCTTCCAAACGCTTGCGGCTTTCCGGGTTCACCAGAGTATAAAGCACAAGGCCCGGATTATCCGCCAGATCAGGCACAATCCGGTCCAGATGCTGTTTGGAGCGTACCATTGGCCAGAAATGCCGGCTCACGTCGGGATCATCGAACTGCGCCAACGCAGCCTTGGCGATCATTTCCAGCGTTTCCCCGGTTGAATCCGAGACAAGATGAAGGTTTATACGGTTCATGATAAAAGGTCTTGCTGGATACGGCCCATCTTAACGTCTGGCCTTGTGGAAACACCTAGGCATAAACCACGGGAGGAAACGGTCGACAAGCATGGGAGGAGATTTCATGCCCATTATCGGCATAGCTCGAGGGGCATTTATCGACACGCATTAACCGTTTTGCGCAGTCTGGGTATAGTGGGGATAGTTTCCGATTGACTCAGGGCTTTTGCGGATTCGCATCATGGCAAAACACTTTGATCTTTCCCCAAAATCGGGCAGGGGCTGGTAATTCCCACTTTCCACAGGGCCAACAAACACCATCAATCTTTAATAATATATATTATATTGTTTTTAGGAGAGACTATGCCGGGCCCATTGCTCGACACTTTGAACGGTTCACGCCAACCTGTACCGCCTGTCTGGCTCATGCGTCAGGCCGGGCGTTATCTGCCCGAATATCGCGAATTGCGCGCAGAAAAGGGCGGTTTTCTCGAACTGGTTTACGATAGCGAGGCCGCTGCTGAAATTACCGTGCAGCCCATTCGCCGATTTGGTTTTGACGGGGCAATCCTGTTTTCCGATATTCTGATTGTGCCCCACGCCATGGGACAAGGTCTTGCATTTCTAGCCGGGGAAGGCCCGAAATTAAGCCCGACCTTGCTGGAAAGCGAGCTGGCAGATTTCACCCAGGCGCCCGAACGCTTTGACCCGATTTATGAAACCCTGCGCCTGACCCGGAAACTCATCAGCGATGATGTGACCTTGCTAGGCTTTGCAGGGTCGCCCTGGACGGTTGCAACTTACATGATCGCGGGCGAAGGGTCGAAAGATCAGGGCCCGGCGCGGCTTTTGGCTTACAAAGACCCGCAGCGCATGCAGGCGATCCTTGATGCGATTGTTCATGTGACGATCGGTTATCTGCGCGGGCAGATTGATGCAGGCGCCGAAGCGGTGCAGTTGTTTGACAGCTGGGCAGGCAGTCTTGCTCCCGATGAATTTGAACGCTGGGTTATCGCGCCGAATGCCAAAATCACCTCGGCCATCAAGCAATCGCACCCTGATACGCCCTTGATCGGCTTTCCAAAGGGTGCAGGCTCCAAATTGGCGGCCTATGCGCGCGAAGTGGGGGTTGATGCGGTTGGGCTTGATGAAACGCTCGATCCGGCCTCTGTGCATGCTTCGCTGCCTTCTGGGATGCCAGTTCAGGGCAATCTCGATCCGCTTTTGGTTGAAGCAGGCGGACCAGCTTTGCCGAAACGGGTTAAATTTCTCATCGAAGCTTTTGAGGATCGCCCGCATGTGTTCAATCTGGGTCATGGTATCGGCCAGTTCACTCCGATTGAGAATGTCGAGCAATTGCTCACTGCGCTAAGAGGCGAATGACGCGGTAATGGATGCACTTTTATCCATCAGTGATTGGCTGCGCGCTGGCCATGTGATCTTCATCGTCTTCTGGCTGGCCGGGCTGTTTATGTTGCCGCGCCAATGCATTTACATGCTCGATCATGCGCCGGGCAGCGAAGGTGAAGCGAAATGGGCGGTGCGGATGGGCAAATTGCGCAAGATCATTCTGACACCCAGCCTGATTATCGTGTGGGTACTTGGTCTTGCGATCGCCATTCCGGGCGGATATTTCGTCGGTGCGGGCTGGCTCCATGCCAAGCTTGTGCTGGTGATATTGCTTTCAGGCTATCACGGCTGGCTGGTTGCTCAGACCAAGAAAATGGCCCGAGGTGAGCGGCCTTTGTCGGAAAAATCGCTGCGGATGTTTGGTGAGGTTCCGGGCCTGCTGCTGGTGCTGGTTGTGGTACTGGTTTATATCAAACCGTTCTGATCGGTTCATGCCGGACGGGGCGGGCAAGATGGCGCAGCGCGGATTGACCTTGCCCTTTGCCAGCCTTAGTCTAATGCTTCTTCTTACCGGATAAATCGCACGGTTTTCTCAAGCGATTGCGTCTGCTTTCTCCAAGCCCAGCCCCACCATTCATCCACTTGAAGCGTAGGGCACCTCTTTCATTCAAGAGGCACTGACGGTCCCGGTTTTTTCTTGATTACTGGATACGAAAATACAATGCATCTCAAAGACTTAAAAGTAAAAGCTCCGGCCGAACTGGTCGCCATGGCCGAAGAATTGGGCGTCGAAGGTGCCTCAACCATGCGCCGTCAGGATTTGCTGTTCAGCATCCTGCGCGAGCTTGCCGAGGATGAGGAATACGAAGAGAAAATCATGGGCATCGGCACTATTGAAGTGCTGCAGGACGGCTTTGGTTTTCTGCGTTCACCCGAGGCGAATTATTTGGCGGGGCCGGGTGATATCTATGTTTCTCCCAATCAAATCCGCAAATGGGGCCTGCGCACCGGCGATACAGTCGAAGGTGAGATCCGCGCGCCCAAAGAGGGCGAACGCTATTTTGCGCTTACCGGGCTGACTACGGTCAATTTTGAAGAACCCGATGCCGTGCGTATGCGGACCAATTTTGACAATCTCACTCCGCTTTATCCCGAACAGAAACTCAATCTCGACACGCTCGACCCCACGGTGAAGGATAAATCTGCGCGCGTGATCGATATCGTATCGCCGCAGGGCAAGGGCCAGCGCGCTCTGATCGTTGCGCCGCCGCGCACAGGTAAAACGGTGCTGCTGCAAAACATTGCGAAAGCGATCACGGATAATCATCCCGAGGTGTTTCTGCTGGTTCTGCTCGTCGATGAACGCCCGGAAGAAGTCACCGACATGCAGCGCAGCGTGAAAGGCGAGGTAATCTCTTCAACCTTTGACGAACCGGCCAATCGCCACGTGCAAGTTGCTGAAATGGTGATTGAAAAGGCGAAACGTCTGGTTGAACACAAAAATGACGTGGTGATCCTGCTCGATTCCATCACGCGCCTTGGCCGGGCGTACAACACTGTCGTTCCCAGCTCTGGTAAAGTGCTAACAGGCGGTGTGGATGCCAATGCGCTTCAGCGGCCCAAACGGTTTTTGGCGCGGCGCGCAATATTGAAGAGGGCGGCTCGCTCTCCATTATTGCCACCGCGCTGATCGATACTGGCAGCCGGATGGATGAGGTCATCTTTGAGGAGTTCAAAGGCACCGGTAACTCTGAAATCGTGCTCGATCGCAAGGTTTCCGATAAACGCATCTTCCCGGCGCTCGATGTCGGCAAATCAGGCACGCGTAAGGAAGAACTGCTGGTCGAAAAGGACAAGCTCTCCAAAATGTGGGTGCTGCGCCGGATCCTTATGCAGATGGGAACGGTCGATGCGATGGAATTCCTGCTCGACAAGATGAAAGATTCCAAAACCAACGAAGATTTCTTCGACACGATGAATCAGTGATGTAAGAGAGCCTCAGAACTCGATCATAAGAGTTACCGGGGGAACATCTGCATCATGGTTAGCCAATATCTCTATATCAGCACCGCGCCGAGCTTGTCGCGCGGTGAGGTCGATTCCATCATGGAGAGCAGCACGCGCAACAATCCGGTGGCAGGTATCACTGGTCTTTTAATCTATAATGGGCGCAATTTTCTCCAATTTCTTGAGGGGGAAGAGGCGGAATTGGTGACACTTATGGTGCGCATCACGCATGATCCGCGCCACAGCGGCATTTCAGTGCTTGAACGTCAATCGGGCAAACAGCGTGCATGCGCGGATTGGGCCATGAAGCGGGTATTGCTTGCCGAAAGTGTTGAAAACAGGCGCGAAATGCTGAGTGAACAGCTGCCCAATCAGCTCGATGAGAACTTTCGGCGAATCATCATGAATTTCGCTGTTTTGAACTAGAAAGGCCCGGCTTTGCTGACGCGATTGGTCTTGCTTGTTGCGCATTGCCTGTGCGGGGCCCAAATCATGTATACTATGCAGGGTTTGAGAGGTGATGTCCGATGAAAATCAATGTCGAAATTGAATGCACTCCCGAAGAAGCGCGCGATTTTTTGGGTCTGCCCGATGTGAGCGAGGCAAACTCGGTCTACATCGATAACATCACCAATGCGATGAAGGGTGTGAGCAACCCTGAACAAATGCAGCAATATGCGCAGGCCCTGGCTCCGATGGGTCAGATGGGGCTAAAGCTGTTTCAGAGCTTTGTCGAAGGCGGCATGCGCAGCGCAGGCGTTTCGGGTGGAAGCAAAAAGGACAGCGATAAGGGCAAATAGCCTGCATTCCTTGCTGCAAATCCTTACCGGCCGGACTTATGCACTCACACAATGCCACAATTTTTGCGGTTTCCAGCGGAGCTGCGCCCGCCGCGATTGGGATCGTCAGGGTTAGCGGACCGGACGCCGCTGCCGCGTTAAAGGCGCTGACAGGTAGGCAATTTACGCCGCGCCGCGCCAGTCTTGCTACATTGTCAGAATCGTGCCGGTGTCGTGCTGGATCAGGCGGTAGTGCTTTGGTTCCCTGGTCCAAACAGCGCGACAGGTGAAGATTGCGCTGAATTTCATTGTCACGGGGGCAGGGCGGTCCTTGCGTCAGTTGAAGCGGCGCTCGAAGAATTGCCGAGCCTGCGGCGCGCCGAGCCGGGCGAATTTACGCGCAGGGCCTTTGCCAATGGGCGCATCGATCTGGCCGAGGCGGAAGGTTTGGCGGATCTGCTTGCGGCAGAGACCGAGCTTCAGCGCGCCGCGGCTATGGCGAATGTGGGCGGGATTTTATCACGGCAGGTTGAAGAATGGCGGACACGGACCCTGCAGCTCTCTGCTCAGGTAGAGGCCGCGCTCGATTTTTCCGATGAAGATGATGTCGATGCCTTGCCTAGTGCATTCGCCAGCTCCGTCTCAATTCTGCGCGAAGCGATAGCGCATTGGCTTTCCCGTCCGCGTTCTGATCGGCTCGGCAATGGTTTTCGCGTTGTCTTGGCAGGCCCGCCCAATGCCGGAAAGTCGACCTTGTTTAACGCACTTGTTGAAAGTAAAGCGGCGATCACATCAGCGATTGCAGGGACAACGCGCGATGTCATCGAACGCAGTGTTGGAATCTCCGGTGTGCCCTTTGTTTTTGCCGACACCGCTGGTTTGCGGGATGACAGCGATGATACGATTGAAGCCATCGGCATAAAGCGCGCTCAACACGCATTGGATAGCGCGGACATTGTCCTGTGGCTGGGCGATGAGGGTGAGGGCCCGCCAGGTGCATGGGAAGTTGCCCCACGCTTGGATGCGGCTGATTTTACCGAGAAGGGCGAGAAAGCATACCGCGTGTCTGCGCAAACCGGGGAAGGCGTTGACGTTTTGAAGGAAGCGCTCGTCACAAAGGCAAGGGCGAGTTTGCCGAAACCGGGCGAGGCCGCTTTGAATGAGCGCCATCATCGCCTCCTCAGCGAAGTGCATCATTCTTTGAAAGCGGCGCAAGAGCTGCGTGATCCCTTGCTGGTTGCCGAGGAGCTGCGCAGAGCAAGGCTTGGCTTTGATCGCTTAATCGGCAGGGCGACGACCGAAGATATGCTCGATGCTCTGTTTGGCCGGTTTTGTATCGGAAAATAACCCGCGTTCGGCTGAAGTGTTTCACGTGAAACAGCTTTGACTGTTCAGCATGGAACGCCTATTTCGCCGGGCATGCATGGATATGATGTTCTTGTAATTGGCGGCGGTCACGCCGGAGTTGAAGCGGCCTTGGCCGCCGCCCGCATGGGTGCGCGCACGGGCCTTGTGACTTTTGACCTGTCTGCAATTGGCGCGATGAGCTGCAACCCAGCGATTGGCGGGTTGGGTAAAGGCCATTTGGTGCGCGAGGTGGATGCACTTGATGGCATTCTGGGCCGCGCCGCCGATGCTGGCGCAATCCATTATCGGATGCTCAATCGCTCCAAGGGCAGCGCGGTGTGGGGTCCGCGTGTCCAGGCGGATCGCTCATTGCTCAAGGCCTATGTTCAAACGGCGGTAAGACGGCAGGCCAATCTCTCACTTATAGAAGGGGAGGCCGCCTCTCTCATGCTTTCGGGCGGCTGCGTCGCTGGTCTAGAGCTGTCCGATGGAACCGAGCTGACTGCACCGCGCGTCATTTTGTGCACCGGGACATTTCTGGGCGGAGTGCTTTATCGCGGCGAGGAGCGGTTTGAAGGTGGCCGCATGGGCGAAAATGCCGCCCACAAGCTCGCACAGCAATTGCGCGGTGCAGACCTTCCCATGGCGCGATTGAAGACGGGGACACCGCCGCGGCTCGACGGGCGCACGATCAATTGGGCTGAGCTGGAAGAGCAGCCCTCTGATGGGGAGGAGTGGACAATGTCTCCCCTCACCCAGGGCCGCCGCAATCCGCAAGTGTTCTGCGCGATCACCCGAACCACTCAGGCTGCGCACGATGTCATTCGCGCAAACCTTGATCGCTCACCCTTGTTTTCGGGCGCGATTGATGCGGCGGGGCCGCGCTATTGCCCTTCAATAGAGGACAAAATCCACCGCTTTGGGGACCGTGACGGGCATCAGATATTCCTCGAACCTGAGGGTTTGAGCACGCATCTGGTCTACCCCAATGGCATCAGCACCAGCCTTCCGGTGGACGTGCAGGATGCGATGCTGCGGCTTATGCCGGGTCTTGAAGATGTCGCGATTGTCGAGCCCGGCTATGCCGTGGAATACGATCACATCGACCCCCGCGCGCTAACAAGTGATCTGCAATGTCGGCAGATCCCGGGTCTGTATTGTGCAGGCCAAATCAACGGCACGACCGGCTATGAGGAGGCTGCGGCACAGGGGTTGGTCGCGGGGTTGGAGGCCGCTGCTGCGGTGTTGGGCAAATCCGCGCCCGCCATTGACCGCGCGAACTCTTATCTCGCCGTGATGATCGATGACCTTACCCTTCAAGGGGTTACCGAACCATACCGGATGCTGACTGCCCGGGCGGAATATCGGCTGCGGCTGAGAGCAAATAACGCGGCCTCGCGGTTGACGCCGCTAGGTATCCAATCGGGCTGTATCAGCGAAGAACGCTCCGCATGGTTCCATCAGCGCGAGAAAGATCGCGCCCAGTTGGCCGCCGCCTTCGATGTTACCGTACCCGCGTCCGACCTGGCTGAAAGCGGCCTCAATGTTCGGCGAGATGGCGGGGTTAAGCCCCTGGCGGAATGGCTCAGGCATGATGGGATCGGGCTTGAGGCTCTGTCGCCGTGGTTGGGCGAAGTGACGGTTAGCAATCCGTCGCTTGCGCAAGAGATGGCAGAGGATGCGGCATACGCTCCCTATCTGGCGCGGCAGGACGCAGAGCTGCGTGATTTACGGGCAAGTGAAGGCCTCTGTCTGGCGAGCGACTTTCCCTATGCGCAGGTGCCAGGCCTGTCGAACGAGATGGTCGAACGGCTCACTGCCGCTGCTCCGGCGACTCTGGCGGCAGCCGGGCGCGTTCCGGGAGTGACCCCGGCGGCATTGTCTGCTTTGTTGGTTCATGCCCGGCGCGAACTGGCTAAAAATTCTGGCCCGGTGTCTGCTGACCAGCACGCAGCTTGACCATGCCCCCACAAATAGCCTCCGAAACGGATGCCCGTGCCTTTTGTGCGCAATGGGGCGATGCCTTGGCAATGGATCGTCTGGATCGGTTTGCCGAACTGTTGCTGGCTGAGAACCGGCGGCAGAACCTCATCAGCAAACCGTCTGAGGCGCAGATCTATCAGCGTCACATCGCTGACAGCGTTCAGCTTCTCAAATATGTTTCACGTGAAACGCCGGGGCGCTCCGAGTTCACTTGGCTTGATCTCGGCACTGGAGCCGGATTTCCTGGGCTTGTTATCGCCATTTTGCGCCCCGAATGGCCTGTTTTCCTGGTGGAATCGCGGCAACGCAGGGCAGCGTTCTTGGAGGAATGCGCGCAGACAATTGGCTTGCCGCATTGCCGGGTGCTGGGCGAGCGATTGGAGCGAGTGGAACCTTTCCCGGTCAACATCATTTCTGCCCGCGCATTTGCGCCGCTTGAAAAACTCCTCCGCTTATCCGCACCCTTCTCCACAAAGGCAACGCGCTACCTCTTGCCTAAGGGGCGTTCGGCAGAGCACGAATTGTCACAGCAGAAAAAACCGATTCGAAGCATGTTTCACGTGAAACAGTCATTGACCGACAGCGAGGCAGGAATCATTGTGAGCGCATAAGGCCCATTCGCGATTGGAAAGTTCCCATGGAGAGACGAAAAATGCTGACCATTGCGATTGCGAACCAAAAGGGTGGTGTGGGCAAAACCACCACGGCGATCAACATCGCAACAGCGATGGCTGCCACGGGTTGGCGGACGCTGCTGATAGACCTTGATCCGCAGGGAAATGCGTCAACGGGCCTCGGGATTAATGCGGCTGATCGTGAGCTTTCGAGCTATGATCTGCTGGTCGATGAAATTCCCCTGACCGATGCTGTGGTTGGAACCAGCATTCCCGGTCTCGATCTTGTGCCAGCCACCGTTGATTTAAGCGGTGCCGAGGTTGAATTGGTCACAGTTGATGAGCGGACCGCGCGGTTGAAAAAGGCGCTCGAAAATCACACTGATCACGACATTTGCTTCATTGATTGTCCGCCATCGCTTGGATTGCTGACTTTGAACGCGTTGTGCGGGGCTGATACTCTGCTCGTGCCATTGCAATGCGAGTTTTTTGCTCTCGAAGGTCTCAGCCAATTGCTGCAAACGGTTGAACGGGTGCGTGAACGATTTAATCCCTCCCTCGACATTATCGGGGTCGCGCTCACCATGTTTGATCGGCGCAACCGCCTGACCGATCAGGTGTCCGACGATGTGCGCGATTGTTTGGGGCAATTGGTGTTTGAAACCGTCATCCCGCGCAATGTTCGCCTGTCCGAGGCGCCAAGCCATGGGCTGCCAGCTTTGGTCTATGACCATTCCTGTGTCGGCAGCCGCGCTTATATCGCACTGGCGCGTGAATTGATCGGTCGGTTTCCAGCTGAGAGGGAAGCAGCGTGAGTAAGAAAGCACTAGAAGAGGCCAAAAACGGCGTTGTGCAGAGCGGCCCCGCTCCGGCAAAGAAAAAGCTTGGCAGGGGCCTCGGCAAGGGTTTGGGCGCGTTGATGGGGGAAGTGCAACGCGAAGAACCCCTCGTCCGCGGGGCCAATGCCGCGCCGACATCTTCTGATCGCGCGGAACAAGTTGTAGGTGGGCCGGCCGAGAATAACGCCGCCGTCGATGCCAATTCCCCGCTGAGAATGGTCAACATTGCCTCGATTTCGCCTCTTCCTGGCAACCCGCGCAAGCATTTTGACGAAAATGCGCTTGATGAACTCGCGTCGTCAATCGCTGCACGCGGCGTGATCCAACCGATCATTGTGCGCCCGGCCAAAAAGGGCGCGTATCAGCTGGTTGCGGGCGAGCGCCGGTGGCGTGCCGCACAAAAGGCGCGGTTGCATGAAATCCCGGCGCTGGTTCGGGACCTTGATGACCGCGAGGTCATGGCGCTGGCGCTGATAGAGAACCTCCAACGCGAAGACCTGAACCCGGTTGAGGAAGCCCGCGCGTATCAAAAGCTTGCCGAAGAGCAGGATATGACTCAGGCAGAAATCGCCCGCATGGTTGAAAAGTCGCGCAGCCACGTCGCCAATATTCAGCGATTGCTCAACCTGCCCGAAGCGGTGCTCGACCTTGTTGAACGTGGCCAGCTTTCCATGGGGCATGCTCGCGCCCTTATTGGCCAGGACGATGCTTCAGATCTCGCTCAACGTGCGGTGAATGATAATCTGTCCGTTCGCGAGATCGAAAAACTGGTTCGAAAGACGGCCAAATCAGTCTCAGGCGAACCAAAACCGCCGCAGCCATTGGCCGATGCGGGCCAAGATGCTGATATTCAAGCGGTTCAGAACCATCTTGAAGAGTTTCTTGGCCTTCCCGTTCGGATAAAGGCGGATGCTGACCCGCGATCAGGCGCGATCACCATTCGTTACACCACTCTCGATCAGC
This sequence comes from Erythrobacter sp. JB1-15, assembly GCF_057365035.1. Lineage (NCBI taxonomy): Bacteria > Pseudomonadati > Pseudomonadota > Alphaproteobacteria > Sphingomonadales > Erythrobacteraceae > Erythrobacter > Erythrobacter sp. JB1-15. The sequence continues at coordinate 1,155,435 of NZ_CP200295.1, read as the reverse complement.
TTGATCTGGTGTGCCAGCGCCTTACCGGAGGCGATATCTGACCGGGATACGGTTTGAACCGCACCCGGAGACACGTTTACTCCTGGATCAGCTTTGAGCCTGCGGACTGCTTCACGTAACGCGGTGCAGGGATAACCCGGCGCGCAGGCACACCTTCTTCGCGCACAGTCTCGCGGACGATTACGCGTTGAGGCTGTTCAACTTCAACAGGTACCCAAACCACTTGCGATGGCTGTTGATAGCCATAGGGCTGATATTGATATTGGGGTTGGTATTGCGGCTGATATTGCACCGGGTAGGGTTGATATCCCTGCGGTGCCGGGATCGTCCGCGCAGCAACCCGGTTGGCCGGGACTGGGGTTTGGCTCAAATAATTGTTGAGCGCGTCTTCGCAATTGTACACTTCATCTTTGTTATCGCGTTTCAGCGCATTGCCCAATGCTGCTCCCGCCAGGCCGCCGGCGCCTGCCCCGATAAGCGTTCCGCCCAGGCGTTCACCATCGGCGATACGATTGCCTGCGATGCCGCCGACAGCTGCACCCAAGAGGCCGCCGAGAATTTGGCTGCGCTCTTTGTTGGAGCGGCCCGCGATCCGCCGGCGACATTCATTAAGCCATTGTTCGCGTTGAACCACAACCTGTGCCGCAGCAGGCGGCGCGGCATAGACGGGCGCTGGATAAGGCTGGCCATAATAGCCGCCCGGATAGGGAGCGGCTTGAACAGGCTGAGCCTGCTGTGCAGGGTATTGATATTGCGCAGGAATTTCCCGCGCTGCTGGCGTGCGCGCGGGGATCCGGCGCGTCCGCGTAATTGTTTCAACACCATCTGGCCCCGTCACAGTCTCAACCGTCTCAGTTGGAAGCTGCGCGGGCAATTGCGTCGCTATGGAAGGTGATGGCACCCGGTCAGGAGCGGTCTGCGCAGCGGCGGCGGCAGATATACTGGCTGCGCCCAATGCGCATGAAAAGCCCAAGGCTGCTCTTATCGTAAGAGTGTTCTGCATTTTCTTCCCTCTCAATCGGCGTGTTCGACTCGAATTCATCACAAGTCATTGCGTTAGCGATCTGTTTACCAGTCTCTTTTTGAGACTCCTAATCGCGCGCTCACGATGTTTCGTTTCGGGTCGTTAACCTTGGCCGTTCTTATCGAGGCGCGAAACTGAATGGGGGCTTTCAGATACGATTGTTTACCAATTGCGCTAGGCTTTCGATCCCGTGAGCGTCTTCCCGCGAAAATCGCCCTTTTTCAGGGCTGTCGAGGTCGATTACTGCAATGACTTTGCCAGCGCGCATGACGGGCACAACCAGTTCCGATTGGCTAGCCGCGTCGCACGCAATGTGTCCGGGAAAGGCGTGCACGTCCTCGACCAGCTGCGTCACACCGTCTTTTGCGGCGACACCGCATACGCCGTGACCCAGTGGTATGCGGATGCACGCCGGGCGTCCCACAAACGGCCCAAGCACCAATTCCTCACCGCCGGTCTTTGCAGGGGCCAAGCGGTAAAAGCCTGCCCAATTAAGGCCTGGCACAAATTCCCAGATCAGCGCCGCGACATTTGCCATATTGGCGACCGGGTCCGGTTCTCCACCGGTTAGCGCATCCGCTGCATCCACCAGTTGGCGATACCTTTCGCGGGGGGAGGGCACTATCTGGCTTGAAATCAAACATAAAGGCTATCGGGGCTTTCTGATCTCGAGATCGGCAACGATCCGGTCCATGCATCGCTTCGCATATTGCCGCAAGCACTCCGCGCCTCTATCGCTGATGCATGTCTATTCTTCGCAAGCTTTCAATCACCGTTCTCGTCATCATTGCCCTTATTGCGGCCGCGCTGTTTTTCCTGACGCGCGGTGATACCGCCGATTTGGCTGTCGCGGATGTTGCCGGGACTGATCCCACCCTCGAAGAGCCCAATGCAGAGAGCTTTCCCACAGTCCAGATTGCCAAGCCAGTGGGCTGGGAAGCAGCAGATGCGCCCACGGCGGCAGATGGTCTTGCCGTCAATCGCTTTGCTGAGGGGCTGGATCACCCCCGCGTGCTCTATGCATTGCCCAATGGTGATGTGCTCGTCACGCTAACCAGAGCGCCTGCGGCAGAAGAAGAACCGAGCGGATTTATGGCGACGGTGCGCGGCTGGGTCGCAAGCTATCTGTTTTCCGAGGCTGGCGCGGCGGGCGCATCGGCCAACCAGATAGTGCTGCTGCGCGATGGCGATGGCGATGGCGTGGCCGAAACTCAAAGTGTCATTCTTGAAGAGGGCCTCGATTCGCCATCAGGCATGAGCTGGCATGAGGGTGTGCTGTATGTGGCCAATCACAACGGAGTGCTCGCCTATGAATACGCTTTGGGCAGCGATGCGGTAACTTCGGAGCCGCGCAAGCTCATGGATCTTCCGCCCGGCGGCGGGCACTGGATGCGCAATATGGAAGTGCATCCCGATGGCGACCGGCTCTACATCGCGGTCGGCTCGGTCAGCAATATCGGCGAATCCGGCATGGAGGTCGAAGAGGGCCGTGCCATGATCTGGGAATACAATCTGGAAACGGGCGATGCACGCCAATACGCAGCCGGCTTGCGCAATCCCAATGGCCTCGATTTCTCGCCATGGAGCGGCGAATTGTGGACCACCGTGAATGAGCGCGACATGCTCGGATCAGACCTTGTGCCCGATTACCTCACCAATGTTCCTGTGGGCGCGCAATATGGTTGGCCGTGGCTGTATTACAAAGACAATCCTGACCGCCGGGTCGAAGCGCCCAAGCCGCAATTTATTGAGGAATACACGCGCAATCCTCAATATGCTTTGGGTCCGCATGTGGCGGCTCTGGGGCTGGTCTTTACTGCTGAGGGGCACACAATGGGCGAACAAATGGCAAGCGGCGCCTTTATCGCGCGCCATGGATCGTGGAACCGCAAACCGCCATCGGGATATGACGTTGTCTATGTCGCATTTGATGAGCTGGGCAATCCGCAGGGCAAGCCTGTCCCGGTCCTGACCGGTTTCCTCAAGGATGACGGCACCACCAAGGGCCGCCCTACCTGGGTGGAATGGGCAGGCGATGGGTCGCTTTTGGTATCGGATGACACCGCCGGGATTATCTGGCGCACCCATGCACCAGGCGCTGAACCGGGTGCGGGGATTGAGCGGCTGGAGGGCGAAAGCCTACCTCCGCAACGCGAATTGACCGATCCGCGGCGCGTTTATGAAGAGGAATATCTGCGCGAACAGGCCGCCGAAGGTTTGATCCCGAGCCCGTAAACGCTGCGGTTAGAGCGCTTTTCCCGCTCGTCCGGCCATTTCAACTGCGAATTGATAGGCGGTTCGGCCCGACCTGTTGCCGCGCGCAATGGTCCAGGCGAGCGCTTCTTTTACATCAAAACCCACGCTCAAAGGGTCAAGATAGGCGCGCACGATCTCGAGATAGGTTTCCTGATCGCAAGGATGGAACCCCAAGCTAAGACCGAACCTGTCCACCAGTGCGAGGAAATTGTCCCGCTCATCGCGCGCATGCATGCTAGTCGTGGCATCGCTTTGAACCTGTTTGGTGAGCGAACGGCGATTTGATGTAACCGCAAAGCGGATGTGAGGCGGGCGTTTTACGACCGACCCATCGAGCAGACTGCGCAGCGCCTGATCGGCGGCTGCATCGCTTTCATCAAACGACAAATCGTCGCAAAAGATCACAAAGGCTCGCGGTTGATCGGCAAGCTGCAACAGCAAATCAGCCAAGCTCGTTAGCGCCTTCTTTGGCACCTGCACCAAGGCAATGGCGCCCATATGTTCGCGCTGGATATCGGCCAAAACCGCGCGGATCAATGCAGATTTCCCCATCCCGCGCGCGCCCCACAAGATCATGTCATGCGCGGCTGCCCCTGCGGCCAGACGCTGGCAATTGTCGCGCAGCGCAACTTTCTGCGCCTCAATCCCGCGCAGCCGATCAAGCGGTTCTGCCGCCAAAATGTCGATTTCCCGGGCTTGCGCACCCTCCCACAGAAAAGCCGGGGCGCTTAGCCAATCGGGTTCCTTAAACGGGGCAGGGGCCAACCGCTCAAGCGCGGCAGCGATCCGCTCCCACGGTGCATTGCGCGGATCGCTCATGCCAAGCCGGGTCTATCCCGCCAGCTTTTCAGCGGGAAGAGCATAGAGGAGGTCCGAACCGCCCACAGCGCCCGCCTTGTGCCCGAAAGCCTCCGGCACAATCCGGTCGAGAAAAAAGCGCACAGTCACAGGTTTGCTCTCAGCCAGCGAAGGCGCCGCGCCTTCGGCCACGGCTTGCGCCTGGTTCATCAATTGCCACCCGGCGACCGCTATGGCGGCCATTGTGCAGAACGGCACGCTGCCAGCCAGCCTGTCATCCAGGCTTGCTTCGTCGCGCATCCAGCGCGCAATCTCGGCGCATTCCTTGGCGAGTGCCGCCAGTCCTGCTTCGCCTGACGCATCGCGCGCAATGTCCTCGAACAGGCCAATCATCGCCTCGCCGCCATCAAGGCCCAGCTTGCGTGTAACGAGATCAGCCGCCTGAATGCCATTGGTGCCTTCGTAAATTGGAGCAATGCGCGAGATCGCGCCAATGTTGCGCGGCGCCCGTTTCCTCGACAAAGCCCATGCCGCCGTGGATTTGAATGCCAATGCCAGCAACCTCGACCCCGACATCGGTGCCCCATGCCTTGACCAGCGGAACAAGGATATCGGCGCGCATTTGTGCCGCTTCATCGCCGATCGTTCCGCGATCGACCTGGCCTGCGCAGTAATAGAGCAGCGCGCGCACACCCTCGGTCAACGCTTTCATCCGCAGGATCATGCGGCGCACATCGGGGTGTTCGATAATCGCGACGGGGGTCTTATCTGGCGAGCCCGCGCGCGCAGATTGCACCCGGTCCATCGCGTAATACAGCGCCTGCTGCGTCGCCCGTTCCGCGATTTGGTTGCCCTGATTGCCCACATTGATCCGCGCATTGTTCATCATCGTAAACATCGCGGCGAGCCCCTTGTTCTCATGGCCAACCAGCTCGCCAATGCATTCGCCATTGTCGCCGTAAGACATCACACACGTAGGCGAGGCATTGATACCAAGCTTATGTTCCAGGCTCACGCAGCGCAGATCGTTGCGATTGCCAAGCGAGCCGTCTTCATTGACGTGATATTTGGGCACCAAAAACAGCGAGATACCGCGTGATCCCTCCGGCGCGCCGGGAAGTCGCGCGAGCACCAGGTGGATGATGTTGTCGGCCAACTCATGCTCGCCCCAGGTGATGTAGATCTTTTGCCCGGCGATTTTGTATTTGCCCGTATGTTCGCCGCTTTCAATCGGCTCAGCGGTGGAGCGCAGCGCGCCCACATCCGAACCCGCGGCCGGTTCGGTGAGGTTCATCGTTCCGGACCATTTCCCGCTGACGAGATCGGGCAGATACTTTGCTTGCTGATCTTTTGATCCGTGATGTTCCAGCGCCTCAATCGCGCCGACCGAAAGCATGGGTAGCAGGTTAAATGCCATATTTGCCGCGCCCAAATTCTCCAGCACATTGCATGACAGCGTAAAGGGCAAGCCCTGCCCGCCATGTTCAGTTGGCGACGCAATCGCATTCCAACCCTGTTCGACATAGCTGTCATAGGCCGCCTTGAACCCATCAGGCAGGCGAACCATCCCGTTTTCCAGCCGCGCGCCTTCTTCATCACCGATACGGTTAAGCGGCGCAAATTCGCCAGCGGCAAAGGCACCGACCCCTTCGACAATGGCCTCGACCAGATCTGCTTCGGCATGGGCGAATTTGTCCGATTGGGCGAGCTCTTCAATCCCTGCATTCACGCGAATGGCGAGCAATTGTTCTTGGATGGGGGGCGTGTAAGTGTTCACAGGCAGTTCTCGTCCTTTAGTATTCAATCGCGCGTAGAAGATACGGGTGCCCCTTGGCACCGGTTGCACAAGGTTATAGCGAACTTCGCATGAGCGACAAACCCGCTACGGAAGTGGTCTTGGCAGACGCGCAAGGCATAGTGCGAGCAGCGCAGATCCTCGAATCGGGCGGACTGGTCGCGGTTCCGACAGAGACCGTTTACGGGCTCGCTGCGCGCGCCGATTCGCCCGAAGCGGTAGCGAAGATATATGCCGCAAAAGGGCGGCCTGATTTCAACCCGCTGATCGTCCATGTGCGCGATGCGGCGCAGGCTGCGCGGTTTGCTCAGTGGGGCGCAAGCGCTGACGAAGCCGCTCAGCAATATTGGCCGGGTCCGCTCACCTTGGTCTTGCCTAAGCGTCTAGATGTGAGCTTAGCGCCCGCTGTGAGCTCCGGGCTTGAAACCATTGCGGTGCGTTCTCCTGCGCATCCGGTGATGCACGATTTGCTTGCTCAAGTAGATTTCCCGCTCGCTGCGCCCTCTGCCAACCGCAGCGGTTTTATCAGCCCGACCAGTGCCGCCCATGTTTTGGCATCGCTGGATGACCGGATCGATCTGGTGCTGGATGGAGGGACAACACAGCAAGGTGTCGAATCGACAATCGCGGCATTGCGAGATGGCCAAATATGGGAAGAATTGCGCCCCGGCCCTGTTTCGCTTGGCGCTTTGCGCAGCGCAGCGGCTCAAAATAGCAAGCCCGCCCGATCTGACATTGAGGCTCCCGGCCAATTGGCCAGCCATTATTCGCCGGGTAAGCCTGTGCGGCTGAACGCCGATAGCACAGAGCCTGATGAGTTCTTTATCGGGTTTGGGGGTGGTGCAGCAGATTTCGACCTGTCGGCAGCAGCAGATTTGAGTGAGGCGGCGTCACGCCTTTATGACGCTCTCCACCATGCTGCTTCTTCAGACAAGCCGCGCATTGCGGTTGGTGGTATACCGGAAGAGGGCATAGGCCGCGCGATCAATGATCGCCTGCGCCGGGCTGCGGCGCCAACGGATTAATCGTCGTCCGGCTCAGCCGGGATCGTTGGGATAATAGCGCGCATTTCATCCAGCGTTTCGCGCGCGTCGCGGCATGCGTTGCTGTTGCCATCTTCGCATTTCGCGCTCTGCTTGGCGTATTCGCGTTCCAGCTTGCCTAATCTTTCTTCGCGTTTGCAGATCTCCCGCCCGCGGTTTTCGTCCGCTTCGGATTGGCTGGTGGTGGCGACATCGACCGCTTTCGACGCGACGCGAACAGGGGCCGTCACGACATTGGCGGCCGTGCGGACAAGGCAACCGGAAAGGGCGAGGGAGGCACAAACAAGGCCAAAAAGAGCTACAGCGCGCATGCCGTGATTGTCGCGCGCGTCACGCATCAATGCAAGTCGGGATAAATGCTAAGGGCTCGGCTGGTCTTATTCTTCGCCCGTTTCGCTTTCGCTGGCCGCGCTTTCCGCATCAACTGAGGGTGCAGAGGCGCCATTTTCGGCTGGTGTGCAGTTAAGCGTTCCTGAACCAAAGCTCGACAGGTTGCAGGTAGCGGTGCCGACAACATTAATGTCGCCCGATCCGCCGATTGACGCGTCTACTGTGCCGTTCGATTGCAATGCAATATCGCCTGAGCCCCCGATCGATATGTCGACATTGTCAGCCATCACGTCTGCAAAATTGACCGTGCCAGATCCGCCAATCGTGATATCGAGATTTTTGACGCTCCCAGCTGCAATAACTTCGCCAGCACCGCCGATCGATATGTCGAGCTCTTCTGCGTCAAGATTGCCGATCCGGATGGTGCCTGACCCGCCAATATTCGCATCCGCATTGCTGGCCAGGGCCGGGGTTTCGATTTCACCGCTTCCGCCGATGGTCAGTTCGCTTGGGATGGCCATTGTGATGCGGATGATGGCCGTGCCTTTATCGCTCCAGCTTTCCTCACGCGTTACCCCAATGAGGTCGCCATCGCGCACGAAGCGCAGCGAATTGACTGTCTCATCGTCGCCTTCGACGCTGATATCAAACGTATCGCCTTCGGTGACAATCACCTTGTCGCCGCTTGTCACGAGGATCTCATCAGGTGCTGAACCGCTCATATCGAGATCGGCAAGCGGCACGCCTTCTTCGCCGTTTATCGTGACATCGACATCATAGCACCCTGAAAGAGTCGCCCCCAAACTCAGTGCGACAAGCGGCAAGGAATGTTTCAAAACTCGGCTAAGCATGGGTATTCTCCAACAGGATATCTAAGCGTATTGTTGATGTAATACACTAAATCGCATGCTGCAAGGTCGCAAACAAAAAGGGCCGCCCAAACGAGGACGGCCCCTTTCGCGTCTTATCAAAAACAGCCTCTATCAGCTGTCTTCAGTATCTTCGTAATATTGCGGCGCATGTTCGCGCAGGACATCGAGAATTTTCTCAAGCGCTGCCGGCTCATCAGTTTCTTCCATCGCTGCCAATTCGCGCGCGAGGCGGCTGGAGGCGGCTTCGAAAATTTGCCGTTCTGAGTAGCTTTGCTCGGGCTGATCATCCGGCCGGAAAAGATCGCGGGTTACCTCGGCAATCGATACCAGGTCGCCTGAATTGATCTTGGCTTCGTATTCCTGCGCCCGGCGCGACCACATGGTGCGCTTGACCTTGGGCTTGCCTTTGAGCGTTTCCATCGCCTCTTTCAGCGTTTTGTCCGAGGACAGCTTGCGCATGCCGATCGATTCGATTTTGTTCATGGGAACGCGCAGGGTCATGCGCTCTTTTTCAAACCGCAACACATACAGTTCCAGCTGCATGCCAGCAATTTCTTCATTCTGAAGCTCAATCACACGGCCAACGCCGTGCTTGGGGTAAACAACATAATCACCAACGGTGAAAGCAGGCTCATTGCTAGCCATGCATTTTCCTTTCGCTAAGCCTAACCCAATCTCGTCTAAGCAAACGATCTTTCGCCGGCGATTTCCCCGCGATGAGAGAACCGCCCGGTTAAAACCAGCTTGTCGGCAAGATAGTAAGGGTTGTCGGCCTTTCTCATTGTCATGCCGCGATCGAGACCCGAATGCAGCGGCTGAAAGATCATATAACACAATCGCAACAAAATTGCGAGTCGCAGGCGAGACGCTACGGAAATCTGCGATTGCTCATGCAAACCGCGTTTGTAAGTTAGTCGCCTTCGCCGGGCTCGGTGCTGAAATATTTTTCAAACTTGCCCTCTTCACCCTTATGCTCGTCCGCATCTTCGGGCGGGTCTTTTTGGCTGGTGATATTGGGCCATTCGGCTGAAAACTTCGTGTTCAGCTCGAGCCATTTCTCCAGGCCATCTTCGGTGTCGGGCAAAATCGCTTCTGCCGGGCATTCCGGTTCGCACACGCCGCAATCAATACACTCGCTTGGATTGATCACGAGCATGTTTTCGCCTTCGTAGAAACAATCGACGGGGCACACTTCGACACAATCGGTGTATTTGCATTTGATGCAGTCATCTGTGACGACGTAAGTCATTGGGCAGCTTTCATTGCTTTCATTCGTTCGCGCTATGCGCTTTACGGTCACTTTGCGCGCGGTCAAGCTCGCGATAATGACACTTGGCACCAGCGGGCGACAATCGGCGTTGGGGCAGGCTGAGAATTTCGACGATCCTTACCTCGCCGCCTGTTACCAAAGTCAGCACATCGCCGATACAAATGTTCTCGCTTGCGCGCTGCACATGTTTTCTATTGCGGCGTAAAGCGCGTGTCTCAATCATAGTGCGCGCAGCTGAGCGTGTGCGGACGAACCGCAAATAGACAAGCGCGCGGTCAATTCGCAGCTTGGCCTGAGATTGCTCGGCTGCGCCCCCGTTCATTTGGCCGCTCTCATTTGGCCGCTCTCATTCAGCCAGTCTCATGCAATATGGCTCATTTGCGCAGCAGGTCTGCCAGTCCATCGAACGCGCCGCTTGCTTTGGCGGGACCAGTATCGGGTTTCTTGGGACGATCCCTCCCTTTTGGCTTTTGGCGAGCCCCTGCTTTTCGCGCTGGATCGCTGCGACGGCGCTTGCCGCCTTGTGTCTGGCCGCGCCTGTTGTCAGGATCGCCAGCCCGGCGCGGACGCCACGTCCAAAAATCGGGCGCGATGGGGCCATGTGCGCCTTCTGCCAACACGCGCGCACGGTGCAAACGGAAACCCGCACTGCCCAGCAATCGCTGCGCATTTTCTTGCTCGAGCCCAATCGAGACCGCCAGCGCCAGATCAAGCCGGAACCGGGGCGCGCGTTCCTTTGCCGCCGCTTTTTTGGCGTCCATCGCTTTGCCGCGCGCATCAAAGGCGGCGCGCAAAATCTTCTCGGCCAAATCGACGCGGATGGCTTGTCCGCCTGCGGCCCGATAACCAGCGGGCATGGCTTTGGTTTCTGCCAGAACCGGCAACATCGCTTCCTGCAGGGGCCTTTTGTCGAGGGCAAGCGCGTGCAACAAACCGCGCGGCGCTGGTTTGAGCAGCGGCCCTGCAAAAATATCGAGCGCGCCGAAGGTTACGCCGAGCTTGCGCAGAAAGGGGCGCATTTCCTTGGGCAAATGTTGTAGACCCGCTTGTTCGCGGCTCACCACACCGCGTGCATCGATCAACGTGATAAGCAGCGCGCGCGCTTCGCTTCCGGCATTGGGGTCGCGGGCCGCTTCGGCGAGTTTTTGCAAGGGCGCGAGCGGTTCAAGGCGCGCTTTCAGCCAATCTGCCAAACCCTGTTCAAGCGTCGCGCGCGGACCATCTTGCAGCAATGATATTTCCCGCGAAAGCGCGAGGCGCGGCGCGGCAAAATCATCGCCAAAACTGATATCGGCAAGGATGCGATCCTGCCATTGAACCGCGCCATCCTTAATCGAAAGCTCTACAATCCCGTCACCCATGAGCCATACGGCGCGCTTTGCCAAAATGCCGGGCAGTGCCTTTTCCCCCGCAGCGAGCAACATCTTGCGATCCGCGACTGTCGCATCTGGATCGACGACAAACCGAAAACCATCGAGCCGCCCGATATTCTCATCCTCAACTGTCAAACGGCCATCAGGCTCCAAAGTCACTGGCAAGGCGGAGGCATCCTGCCCCAGAGATTTCATCAAAATGGTCGTCCTTCGGTTTACAAATCTTTCGGTCAAACGCGCATGGAGCGCATCGGACAATTTCGCCTCAACACCGCGCGCACGCGCTGCCATTTCGTCACGGGCCAGCACCCAATCGGGCCGCTGACAGATATAGGCCCAGGACCGGATGGCGGCTATTCGTGCTTGCAGCGTATCGATGTCGCCCGAAGTCCGGTCAAGTTCCGCAATCCTCGCAGCGACAAAATCCGCACCCAAATACCCGGCTGACAGATCCTGCCATAACCGCGCGACAAAGCGTGAATGCGGCTCAACCCCAAGGCCGCGGAAATCGGGCAGCGAGCATGCTTCCCAAAACCGCCGCACCAGCCCGGAACCCTTAATCGATTTGGCAAAGGGTTCTGCCGCCAAACGTTTCAGCACCGCCAGATCAATCGCCTCGGGCGCGGCGCGCAAAGCCTCTTCGCCCGGGCGATGTTCCAGATCGCCGATCAAAACGGCCAGAGTGTCAAATCGGGGTTCAGCCTCGCGCCAGAACAGCTTGGTTATGGGCTGGAATTTGTGCTCTTCAATGGCGAAGACTTCTTCATCGGTGAATTCAATCGCTGCGCCAGATCGGTCGCCGCCGCCTGTCAGCACGCCAAAACTGCCATCGCGCTGGTGCCGCCCGGCGCGGCCCGCGATCTGCGCCATTTCTGCCGGCATCAAGCGGCGTTTGCGTTTCCCATCAAATTTCGAAAGCGCAGCGAATGCGACGTGATGCAGATCAAGGTTGAGCCCCATACCAATCGCATCGGTCGCAACGATATAGTCAACCTCACCATTTTGGAACAATTCAACCTGCTTGTTGCGCGTTTCAGGTGATAACGCCCCCATCACCACCGCCGCCCCGCCGCGAAACCGCCTAAGCGCCTCTGCCATGGCGTAAACCTGCTCAACCGAAAATGCGACCACTGCACTGCGCGGGGCAAGGCGTGACAATTTTGCTGGCCCGACATGGCTAAGCGTGGAAAATCGCGGGCGTTCCTCGCACTCAGCCTCGGGGATCAAGGATTTGACCATGGGCTCCAAAGTCGCCGAACCCAGGATCATCGTTTCTTCGCGGCCGCGCGCATGCAGCAATCGGTCTGTAAAAATATGCCCCCGCTCTGGGTCAGCGCCGATTTGCGCTTCGTCTATGCCGACAAAGGCGTGCCCGCCGCCGGTGCGCTCCATCGCTTCCATTGTGCAACAGAAATAGCGCGCATCGGGCGGTTCAATCCGCTGCTCTCCGGTGATGAGAGCAACGGCCTTTTCCCCTTTGATCGCGCGCACCCGGTCATAAACCTCGCGCGCCAACAGCCGCAAAGGAAAGCCCATCATCCCGCTGGAATGCGCGCACATGCGTTCAATCGCGAGATGCGTCTTACCCGTATTGGTGGGGCCAAGCACTGCGCGAATATTGCCGTTTGTAGAACGTGTCGGGGGCAATTGGGTCACGCTTACAATCCTGTCAGGCCTTGCCCGCATCGGCAATGGGGTGGGCGAGGCTCTTCACCAAGAAGATGGGCAAATCAGGTGAGACACAATCCGCCTGCATTGCGCCTTACAGGTATAACGCCCTATCGCGCTTCGCGGTCCAAAACCAAAAAATTAAGCTCCAATTTACCTTGTTCGGGCAGGAAAACCGCCAATATCCCGGCTTTGAACCCAAACCAAACGCTTGTTGAAAGTTCGCATTGAATCAGGCCCGCCCCATCCCAGACGTCAATCAGCGCACCAATCGCGCTGCGAGCGATGCTGCCGGTGCGCGCAGTTACCGCGTAATGCGCCATCCCCCGGCCAAGGGATTTGCCGCGCGCTATGACCGGGTGCGCGATTGGATAAGCCGCCGCCTCGCCGCAATCGACCTTGCGCCTGACCTTGCGCACAATGTTGGGTCGCTGCGCTGGTTTCGCGGAGTTGCTACCTTGGTGGCCCTTTGCATTCTTGCACTGGTTCTGTGGCCCGGAATGGCCGCATTCGAAGCGCGCGCAGCGATGCCCACCAGCCAAGACGTCAGCGATGAACGCCGGGCCCAAATGATCATGCCGCTGGCTCTGGGCGCGGATAGCGGACGGCGCATGGGTCCAACCGCGCTTGTCAAACCGCTGAAGAGCGCGCCGGAGCGCCCGCAAATCGAGCTCATCACGACCTTGACTAAGGGGGATAGCTTTGCTCGCATGCTGCGGCGCGCGGGTCTTTCATCTGGCGATATCGGATCGGTCAGCGCGCTCATCGGCGGTGCCATGCCAATTTCTGCGATCAAACCCGGCACGCAGATGGACATTGTTCTGGGCCGCCGCGCGAGGCCGGGTGCGCCGCGTCCGCTCGATGCGCTCAGCTTTCGGGCCAAGTTTGACCTTGAGCTAGCTGTTGAACGCAGCGGCGCAGATCCGGAAACCGGCCAAGGCGGCGCGCTGTCCTTGGTGCGCAATGTGATCCGAGTTGATGACACTCCTCTGCGCGTGCGCGGCGAGATTGGCTCCAGCCTTTATCGTTCCATGCGCGCAGCCGGTGTTCCCGCCAGCGCGGTGCAGGAATATCTGCGCACGCTCGATAACCAGATCGACCTCGACCGCGAAACCCGCTCCACCGATACGTTCGACATCATTGTGTCATATCGCCGCGCTGCGACAGGCGAACGCCAGGCTGGAAAGCTCCTTTATGCAGGCGTTGATCGCGATGGAAAACCGCGCACGCAATTGATGCGCTGGGGCGATAAGGATCAGTTTTTCGAAGCCTCCGGCGTTGGCGAACAGCGGCGCGGATTGCTTCAACCGGTCAACGGCCCTGTTTCATCGCGCTTCGGGATGCGCCGCCACCCTATTCTCGGTTATCGCCGGATGCATTCCGGGCAGGATTACCGCGCACGCACAGGCACACCGATTGTTGCCGTCACCGATGGCCGGGTAACAGGCGCAGGCCGGATGGGCGGATGCGGCATCGCTGTGCGGCTGAACCATGGCGGCGGGTTGGAGACACGGTATTGCCATATGAGCCGCATATCTGTCTCGCGCGGTCAGCAGGTGCGGCGGGGTCAGGTCATCGGATATGTCGGTTCAACCGGCCTTTCCACTGGCCCGCACCTTCACTATGAAATGTACCGCAATGGCCGCGCGGTGAACCCCGCCAGCGTACGCTATGTCACGCGGGCCGCCCTTTCCGGGGCAGAGCTGATCAAATTCAAAGAGCAATTGATGGCGCTGAAACAGGTGGTGCCGGGCGCGGCTTTGGAAGATCTGGTGCCCGACACGCCGGAAAGCGAAGAGCCAGAGCGCGAGATCGAAAAGATCGAGAGCACGCAAAGCCTCGATTGATCCAATTGCGCTTGATGGCCCAATCCGGCTAGGGCATGGCGCGATATGACCGGACATTACCCCAACACTCGCCTGCGCCGCACCCGCGCAACCGGCTGGAGCCGTTCGCTCTACCGCGAAAATCTGCTAACACCTGCGGATCTCATTTGGCCGCTATTTGTGACCGAGGGCGAAGGCGTGGAAGAACCCATCGCCTCGCTCCCCGGCGTATCGCGCTGGTCGGTCGATGGGATAGTCACGCGGGCAAAAGAGGCGATAGCGCTGGGCATTCCGGTGATCGCCTTGTTCCCCAACACGCAAGCGGACAGACGGTCAGATGACGGCGCCGAAGCGCTCAATCCCGACAATTTGATGTGCCGCGCCATCCGCGCGATCAAGGATGCGTGCGGGGACGATATCGGCGTGCTCACCGATGTCGCGCTTGATCCATATACCGCGCACGGACAGGACGGTTTGCTGGATGAGACCGGCTATGTCCTCAACGATGAAACCGTCGCAGTGCTCGTCGATCAGGCGGTCAATCAGGCAGAGGCAGGTGCGGACATTATCGCCCCATCAGACATGATGGACGGGCGCATACACGCGATCCGCCGCGGGCTTGAAATGGGCGGGCACACCAATGTGCAGATCATGAGCTATGCCGCCAAATATGCGAGCGCGTTTTACGGCCCGTTTCGCGATGCGGTGGGATCAGGCGGACTGCTAAAGGGTGACAAGAAAAGCTACCAAATGGACCCGGCCAATGGTGATGAGGCTTTGCGCGAAGTTGCTCTTGATATCGCCGAGGGAGCCGATAGCATCATGGTGAAACCGGGCCTTGCTTATCTCGATATCATTTACCGCGTGCGTCAGGAATTTGGCGTGCCAACTTTCGCGTATCAGGTGAGCGGCGAATACGCGATGATCGAAGCGGCGCAATCGGTTGGCGCTGGGGACCGTGACGCACTGCTGATGGAAAAATTGCTCGCGTTCAAACGCGCCGGGTGCAGCGGTATCCTGACCTATCATGCGCCTATTGCCGCGCGGCTTTTGAATGGCTGATTTTCGCCACGAGACAGATCGCCTGATCCTGCGCGATTGGCGCGAAGAGGATTGGGCGCCGTTCTGGCAGGCAACCAACACGCCCGCCGTCATGCAATGGCTTGGCGGGATAGCGGGCGAAGCCGTGATGGCCGCTGCGCGCGAGCGGGTTGAGCGGTACAGACGCGACTTTGGCCACACCTTTTGGGTGGTGGAGCGCAGGGATGACGGCGAAATCCTCGGCTTTTGCGGGCTCAAACGCTGCACCGACAAAGACGGTCCCTTCGGCGATTTCGAAGCTGGCTGGCGGCTGCGCGAGGATGCCTGGGGCAAAGGATACGCCAAAGAAGCCGCGATGGCCTCGCTAGCAATAGGGTTTGAACGGTTTGGCGCGCCGCATATTATCGCGCTAACCGTTCAGGAGAACACGCCAAGCTGGGGCCTGATGAAGCGCCTTGGCATGCAGCGGCGCGCTGATCTTGATTTTGAAAGCACCGCTTTTGGCACCGAAAGCGTGATCGTCTATTCCATCACCCGCGAACAATGGGAACAAACTCAATGACCGCTCATCCCGGCGTACACATCATCCCGATCCACGGCAAAACGCCCAAAATCCACGAAACCGCTTTTGTCGCGCCCGGCTCTACAATCATTGGCGATGTTGAGATCGGGGCGGGTTCTTCGATCTGGTACAATTGCGTCCTGCGCGCCGATGTCTCGCACATCCGTATTGGAGAGCGGACCAATGTGCAGGATGGATCGGTTCTGCATTGCGATGCACCAAAGCCCGGCGACGAAGATGGGTGCCCGCTGATTATCGGCGATGACGTGCTGATCGGTCATATGGCGATGGTCCACGGCTGCACGATTGAGAACCGCGGATTTGTGGGGCTTGGCGCGATTGCGATGAACAAATCGGTGATCGGGTCCGATGCCATGCTGGCCGCAGGCGCGATGCTGACCGAACGCAAGGTTATGGGGACGCGCGAATTGTGGGCCGGACGGCCCGCCAAAATGCTCAAAACCTTAAATGATGCCGCAATTGCGGGCATGAAAATGGGCACCGCACATTATGCGGAAAACGCCAAACATCACGCAGAGGCGGTCGCCCGGTCGCTCAGCTAGGCCCTTTTGTCATGTAACGCATCATATGCGGCATGAAATCGATCTTGCCGATATCCAGCCCTTGCTTTCGCAGGATCGCATAGGCGGTTGTCAGGTGGAAATAGAAATTGGGCAGCGACCAATCGCGGACATATTCTGCGCTGGTCATCGTAAACTCCATCCCATTGGGCAGATTTAGCACCAGTTTCTCGTCTGCGGCGGCCATCTCATCGGCTGTCACCGAATCGAGCAGCGCTGCCGTTTCAGCCAGCGCGGCCTTCGCGCCCTCGATCGTGGTTTCATCGTCATCGCGCGAGGAAAATGTGCGGCCTGTCAAACGCGGCAGTGCTTCACCAGGCAGATTGGCCACAAACCGAACCTGCGTCGCAAGCGGGTGCATGTCTTCAGCCAAGCTCGCTTCGAGCAAGGCATCGCCTTCAGGGTGCGCCGCCGCTTTCGTCAATAGGCCGCTTAGTGTGTCGATGCGCGAACGATAAACGCCGATAGATTGGTCATAAAGGTTCATTTTGGTATCTCCTCAAAGAGCGATCTACCATATGCGTTGCACTTTGCAACTTAATCCCTCACGAGACCTCGCAACGTCTCAATCCGGTCGGCCTCATGCACTGGCTTGTCCCAGCGGATGCGGTGGATGCGCGGAAACCGCATGGCCAGGCCCGATTTGTGCCGTTTTGAGGTGTGAACGCTGTCAAAGGCAACTTCGAAAACCAGCGTTCGCTCGACCTCACGCACCGGACCAAACCGGTTCAGCGTTGTCTTTCTGACCAATCGGTCCAGCTTCTTAAGCTCGGCATCGGTAAAGCCTGAATAGGCCTTTCCCACTGGCAGCAATTCGGCCCCCGCATCGGGATCGCCGTCCCAGCAGCCAAAGGTGTAGTCAGAATAAAAGCTCGAGCGCTTCCCGCTGCCGCGCTGTGCGTACATAAGCACGCAGTCGATCAGCAGCGGATCGCGCTTCCATTTGTACCACAGACCCACTTTGCGCCCGGCAATATAGGGCGCATCGCGCCGTTTGAGCATCAGGCCTTCGATGGCTTCGTCGCGGGCGCTCTCGCGAATCTCGGCGAGATGCTCGAAATCGCGCGCCTCAACCAGTGACGACAGATCGAAATGGCTGGCGGGCAGCTGCGGCATCAAAGCTTCGAGTGCAGCGCGCCTTTCAGCCCAGCCTTGCTCGCGCAAATCGTCCGCCCCGATCAGCAGCGCATCATAAAGCCGCACAAAGGCAGGAGCCTCAGCCAGCATTTTCTTCGAAACGGTCTTGCGCCCCAGCCTTTGCTGCAAGGCATTAAAGCTCGCCGCGCCGCCGCTTGTCCCCCCTTGCGCATTTCCGCGGACCAGCAATTCGCCATCCAGCACGCAATCCAGCGGGAGAGCATCAATCAATTCGGGAAAAGTGGCCGAGATATCGTCGCCAGAGCGCGAATACAGCCGCGTTTGAGCGGTGCCTTCGCTGCCAGTCACTCGGCACAATTGCACGCGAATGCCGTCCCATTTCCATTCTGCTGCATAGTCCGCGATATCGACTGTGCCATCTTCCAATGGGTGCGCGAGCATGAAAGGGCGAAACCTTGGGCGCCCCGCAATGTCGGGCGGCGGACCCCCATCGGCTGCCCATCGAAACAGCTCTGGATAGGGAGCTTCCAAAGCGTGCCAATATTCCTCGACATCATCGAGCGACACGCCAAATGCCTGCGCAAATGCCGTTTTTGCCAGCCGCGCGGAAACGCCGATCCGCATCCCGCCGGTGGCCAGTTTTATCAGTGCAAAACGGCCATTGGCATCAAGCTGATCGAGCATTTTTGCCAGTTCATTGGGAGCGCTCCCACGAGTGAGTGCTGAAAGGGTATCAACGGCATCCGTCACCGACACCGTATCACTACGTAGGTCACTGTTATCCGGCCATAAAAGGCTCGCCGTTTCGGCAGTGTCGCCAACGAAATCGCGGCTGAGAGTCCACAAAACAGGGTCCACGCGGTCCTTCATCAAAGTGCGAATAGTGGACGATTTGACCGCAGGGAAATCCAGCTCTCCTGTGAGCGCTCCCAATGCCCAACCGCGATCAGGATCGGGCGTGTTTCGCAGATAGTCAGCGATCAATGCAAGCTTGCGATTGCGGCTGGTCGTATAGACCAATGTGTCGAGCAATTGGGCAAAGGCTTTCATCCCGGTCGCCCCATTCCCACCGAGCAGATGACGCACATTTGAAGCGCGGGTGTGTTACTCATCCTCGTCCTCGCGCGCCACAAGAGCCAAGGCTCGCGCTTTGCGTTGACCCAGCTCGCACCAGCGCAGCAACGCCTCTTCGCGGCCATGGGTGATCCATGTCTCCGCCGGGTTCACCTCCTCGATGGTTTGGGTCAATTCGCGCCAGTCGGCATGGTCTGAGATTATCAAGGGAAGCTCCACTCCCCTTTGCCGTGCCCGCCCCCGCACACGCATCCACCCGCTTGCCATGGCGGTAATCGGATTGGGCAAGCGGCGCGCCCATGTGGTGGTGAGCGCCGAGGGCGGTGCAATAACAATAGAGCCGCGCAGATCATCTTTTGTATGATCGCTAACCAAAGGCAGCGCCCCAAGGTCCACGCCATGTTCCTCATACAGGCGGCACATATTCACCATCGCGCCATGCAGATAAATCGGATCGTGATGCCCGGCGGCGCGCAGTTCCGCGATCACGCGCTGCGCTTTGCCCAGCGCATAGGCACCCACCAGGATGCAAGCGTCGCGGCTGGCCTCCAGCGCGCCCAGCAATTTCGCCATTTCCTCAGCAATGGGAGGGTGCTCAAACACGGGCAAGCCAAAGGTCGCCTCCGTGATAAAGACATCGCACGGCGTCACTTCGAACGGCGCACAGGTCGGATCATGACGGCGCTTATAGTCGCCGGTGATGACCACTCGCTCTCCGGCATGTTCAAGCAGGATTTGCGCAGAGCCCAGCACATGTCCCGCAGGGATAAACGTCGCATCAACCCCGCCCGCCAGCCGGACTGTCTCCCCATATTGCGCAGGCACCGCTTTATGCGGGACCGCGCCAGCATCGTCGGCCGCTCCGGTGCGATAACGCAGCTCCATAATGGCCAGCGTTTCGGGCGTCGCGGTGGTTTGCCCGTGCCCGCCGCGCGCATGATCGGCATGGCCATGAGTGACCAGCGCATGCTCAACCGCGCGGCCTGGGTCAATCCACACATCCGCAGGGATGATATGCACGCCCCATGGCTCGGGCTGTATCCAGGAAAAGGGCGCGCTCATACGAGGTCAAACCCCAATGCCCGCGCGCCCGTTCCCATTATTCTTGCGCCTTGCCTGCCCCATCTGCGCCGCGATATTTGTCGAACCACGCTATGACGCTGGCTGTCCGGGCGGCCTGCTGGCTGGGTGTTTGGCTCAAATTGTTGTGGCTGGAATCGGGTGTCACCACCAAAGCGGTATCCACGCCCACCAATTTAAGCGCACCGTAGAATTGCTCCGCCTCGCTGCGCGGCGTTCGGTAATCATCCGCACCCACCAATACGAGCGTTGGGGTGGTTACGTTGTTGACGATAGATAGCGGGCCGCGTTCCCAGTAATGATCGGGCCGCTCCCATGGCTGTCCGCCCATCCAGTACCGACCGAAATAGGGAACCGCATCCGCCATCAAGGCTTGGCTGACCCAGTTGATGACGGGTTTATGCGCTGCTGCCGCTTTGAACCGATTTGTCTTGCCGACCACCCAGGCTGTAAGGATGCCGCCGCCTGAACCGCCCGTGACATAAAGGTTGTCAGGGTCAGCATATCCCGCTGCCACTGCCGCATCGACAACCGCCATGAGCTCATCATGGTTGCTGATCGGATAATTGTCCTCAATCCGGTCCGCAAAGGCTTCCCCATAACCGGTTGAGCCGCCGGGATTGGAGAACACAACACCGTAGCCCGCCGCATTGTAAAGGTGATAATCCGCCGAAAATTCCGGACCATAAGCAGCATAGGGGCCCCCATGCATTTCAAGGATCATCGGGATCCTGTCGCCTTGCTTGTATCCGGCTGGCAATTGGATCCAGGCCGGGATTGTCGTCCCATCAGCAGCGGTCACCGCCAATTCGCGCATTTCGCCCAAGTTTTTCGCGCCCAGGCTAACTTCGTTCAAAGCTGTCAAAGTGCGAATGCGCCCGCGCGATGCGACGCCGATGTCTGGCGGGCGCGTGCTGCTGGCCGTGGTGAAGGCAATCGCGCCGCCTTGGCTGACGGACCATTGCCCGCCCGTATAAGGGAGCGCGTAATAGGTGCTGCCGATCCGGGGGCTGAGCGCGGATACGCTGCCGCTCAGGCTCACTTTGGCAACGCGGTGCTCGCCATCGCTCTCATAGCTCGCGTAAAGGCCGCTTTTGGTCCATTCGATCCCGTCAATCCCGCGATCCAGGCCCGCTGCCAGTTGGCGCGGCCCGCTGCCATCGGCGTTCATCACATACAGATTGGTCTGATCAAAAGCATTGCCGACATCGTCCATGCCAAGATACGCGATTTGCTTGCCATCCGGCGACACTTGCGGCCCGTAATCCGGACCCACGCGGTCCGTCAAAGCCGTGATGGCCCCGCTTGCGATATCAAGCGCGTAAATGTCATCGCGCAGCGGCTCTAGCTCCCAATCTTCCCGGCGATTGGCGCTGTAATACAGCTTTGATCCATCGGGCGACCATTCCACCGCGCCGCCATTGTCATAATCGCCAAAGGTCAATTGCCGCGGCGCGCCGCCTTTTGCGCTCACGATGAACAATTGCACTGTGCCCGGCTTTACATAGGTGCCGCCATCGCGCCTGTACGTCACCTTGTCTATGACTTGCAGCGGCTTACCCCACTCAGCTCCTTCGGGCTTCGCAGGGGCTGCGCCCAAGGTGAGGCCTTCCCCCGGTACGCGCGCCGTAAAGGCCATCTGCGTCCCATCGGGTGACCAGGCAATGCCGCTTGGTCCTTCGGGAAGCGCGGTGATGCTCGCGCTCGCGCCGCTTTTCATCCAGCGCACATGCAATTCCGGCCCGCCCCCGCTGGCGGTTGAGATAAAAGCGAGTTTCGATCCATCCGCTGACCAGCGCGGGCTGAAATGCGCACCGCCCTCTGCAATGAGCGGGGTTTCAGCTCCGCTTGATACATCAATCAGCCAGATTGAGCTGTTCACCCCATCGGTCATAATGTCATTGGCGCGCCGAACATAGGCTATTTGGGAGCCATCCGGGCTGATTTGCGGATCGCTGCCCACGGTGAGATTGAAGATATCCGCGCCAGTAAAGACGCGCGCTTGCTCTGCTGGATCAGCGGCGGTGTCAGTATCGGTGTGATCGTCAGCCAAAAGCGGCTGGGTGCAGACCGCCAGCGAAAGCGCGGCGGCGGCGGATGCCAGAAAAAGATGCTTCATGAAAAATCGGGCCCCTGTTGGAATGACAGGAGCCCGATCAATCATATTGGTGAGCCAAAGGCCAGTTTTATCTAGGCCTAGCCTTCTGCTGCGCTGCCCGATGCTTCGGGTTTGCTGCCTGAGCCTCCCTTAGGCTCCGGTTTTTTGGCCGCAGGCTTTTTCTTGGCTGGCGATTTGCGTTTGGCCGACGATTTCGGGGGGCAGGCGACAGCTCAAAACTGTGCTTGCCATCTTTGACGCTCACATGAACCTCGCCGCCATCGGCAAGTTTGCCGAACAGCAATTCTTCGGCGAGCGGCTGCTTGATCTTGTCTTGCAGCAATCGGCCCATTGGGCGCGCACCATACAGTTTATCATAGCCTTTATCGGCCAGCCAATCGCGGGCATCGCTGTCGAACTGAATATGGACGTTTTGTTCGGCCAGCTGCAGCTCAAGCTCAAGGATGAACTTGTCAACGACGCGCGCCACAGTGCTTTTGCCCAGATAGGCAAAGGGCACGATGGCATCCAAACGGTTGCGAAATTCCGGCGTGAACATCTTCTTCACCGCTTCGGACCCTGCATCCTCTTTCGACACATCGCCAAAGCCAATGCCCTGACGCGCCATGTCTGATGCACCCGCATTGGTTGTCATGATGAGCACGACATTGCGGAAATCGACCGTCTTGCCGTGATGATCGGTCAGGCGGCCATTATCCATGACTTGCAGCAGGATGTTGAACAGGTCCGGATGGGCCTTCTCGATCTCGTCGAGCAGCAACACGCAATGCGGGTTTTGATCAATCGCATCGGTGAGCAATCCGCCCTGATCGTAACCGACATATCCGGGAGGTGCGCCGATCAGACGCGAAACGCTGTGGCGCTCCATATATTCCGACATATCGAACCGCTTAAGCTCAATCCCCATGATCGAGGCAAGCTGGCGTGCGACCTCGGTTTTACCGACACCGGTGGGGCCGGAGAACAGGAACGAGCCGATCGGCTTGTCCGGATCACGCAGGCCCGCGCGCGACAGCTTCATCGCAGTGGAAAGACGCGTAATCGCCTCATCTTGCCCGAACACGACGTGTTTCAGATCGCGGTCGAGGTTTTGCAGCGCTTTCTTGTCGTCTTTGCTGACGGATTTGGGCGGGATGCGCGCCATGGTCGCGATGACCTGTTCAATCTCGCGGGCGGTGATTTTCTTTTTGCGGCGGCTAGGCGGCACAAGCATCTGCATCGCGCCAACCTCATCGATCACGTCAATCGCTTTGTCGGGCAGTTTGCGATCATTGATATAGCGCGAGGACAGTTCAACGGCCGTTTTCAGCGCATCGGGCGTGTATTTCACGCCGTGATGCTCCTCAAACGCTGTGCGCAGACCTTTGAGGATTTTGATCGTGTCCTCAATCGTCGGCTCATTCACATCGATTTTCTGGAACCGGCGCAGCAATGCGCGATCCTTTTCGAAGTGATTGCGGAATTCCTTGTAAGTGGTCGAACCGATGCAGCGGATCGTTCCGCCGGAAAGCGCCGGTTTCAGCAGGTTCGAGGCATCCATCGCCCCGCCGCTGGTCGCGCCTGCACCGATTACCGTGTGAATCTCATCAATGAACAGGATCGCATCGGGCATCGCTTCCAATTCGGTGACGACCTGTTTCAAGCGCTCCTCAAAATCACCGCGATAGCGCGTGCCGGCCAGCAGCGCGCCCATATCGAGCGAATAGATGACCGCAGGACTGAGCACTTCTGGCACATCGCCTTCGATGATCTTGCGCGCCAAACCTTCGGCAATCGCGGTTTTGCCAACGCCGGGATCGCCAACATAAAGCGGGTTGTTCTTTGACCGGCGGCACAGGATCTGGACCGTGCGATCCACTTCGGGGCCGCGGCCAATCAGCGGATCGACTTTGCCTGCTTCGGCTTTCGCATTCAGATTGACGGTAAACTGATCGAGTGCGGTCTCTTTCTTGTTGCCGCCATCCTTGCTCGCTTCCGCGTCACCTTCGGGCGAACCCTCCTCGCCGCTTTCGGGGGCTTTGTTGCCTTCGATCTGGCGTCCGCCTTTGCCAATGCCGTGGCTGATATAGCTTACCGCATCGAGCCGGCTCATATCCTGTTGCTGAAGGAAATAGACCGCATAGCTGTCACGTTCAGAAAACAGCGCAACCAGAACATTGGCCCCTGTGACCGTATCCTTGCCCGATGATTGCACATGCAGGATCGCGCGTTGGATGACGCGCTGAAAGCCTGCGGTGGGCTGAGGGTCGGCGTTTTCTTCGGTTTTGAGCGATTGATATTCCGAATCGAGATATTGCTTCACCACCTCGCTCAGCTCAGCCAAATCCACCCCGCATGCGGCCATGACCTGCGCGCCATCCTCATCATCGATCAGCGCAAGCAGCAAATGCTCCAATGTCGCATATTCGTGCCGCCGCTCTGACGCATGGCCAAGCGCGTTGTGAAGAGTGCGTTCAAGATTTTGGGCAAAACTGGGCATGAAAGGGGTCTCTGTCAGCGGTGTAGTGGGGCTCCGGGAGAAGGAGCATGGGGGCAAGCTGTTAAAGCGTCGTGAATTCTATATGGGCCTGCTGCGCACAATTGCGAGAGGGGATTGGAGCAAACCGGATCAATCACGATTTGGGTTCGCTATCGTTTTTTGCTCCGAAAAGAGCGTCAGCCGCGCTGCGATGCGCCTGCGCTTTGTCGCGGTGCGCTTTTACGCGAATGATTTCGGTTTCCAGCAGCGCGATCCGCGCGGCCAGCTCATCTTGCGAATAGGGGCCAAGATCTTCTCCGGCCAGATTGCTGGCTGCATCGCCCCTGGGGCGTGGCAGATCATCTTTATCCATCATTTACAGCATCGCAAGCAAGCGCGCTTGCTGTCAATCGGGTAGAGCGGTATTCGCCCAGAACAATGTGAACCGCATACAAAAAGCCACATTGAGAATAAAATTGAGATTTAAATTCTCAGGGGCAGCGCCGAACCGCAGGGGGTAAAAATGGTCGCGACGCACATTACGAGCACGCAGGAAGCTTTACCAAAAATCATGCGAGCCATCGAATTTGATGCGCCCGGGGGTCCGGAAGTGCTGGCGATAGGCGAAATTGCGCTGCCTGATATCGGCCCGCATGATGTGCTTATCAAAACCGCGTTTGCAGGAGTAAACCGGCCCGATTGCATTCAGCGCGCGGGCCATTATCCAGCGCCTCCGGGGGCATCGCCTGTGCTTGGCCTTGAGGTTTCGGGACAGATTGTGGCGATTGGCGCGAATGTCCCTCAAGAAATGCTCGGCAGCCGGGTCGCGGCATTAACGCCGGGCGGCGGATATGCCGAATATTGCGCCGCGCCGTGGCAACATTGTCTGCCAATCCCCGATGCAATGGATTTGGCTAAGGCGGCGGCTCTGCCTGAAACCCTGTTCACCGTGTGGCACAATGTGTTCGAGCGCGGCATGGCCCGCGACGGCGAAAGATTGCTGGTGCATGGCGGCACGTCGGGCATCGGGACAATGGCGATCATGCTGGCCAAGGCATTCGGGCTGGAGGCGATTGTTACATGCGGCGATGAAGCCAAATGCGAAGCGGCTCGCCAAGTGGGCGCGGATCTTGCGATCAATTACCGCGAAGCTGATTTCGTCGAGGCGATCAAAGCGCATACGGGCGGCAAAGGCGTCGATATCGTGCTTGATATGGTGTCGGGCGATTATGTCGCGCGCAATCTCAAATGCCTTGCCGAAGATGGGCGGCATGTGACGATCGCAGTGCTGGGCGGGGTGCAAGCGGAACTGTTCATGCCCATGGTGATGATGCGGCGTTTGACACTGACGGGGTCAACCCTGCGGCCCCGGTCCGATGCGTTCAAGGCAGCTTTGGCCGATGAGATCGCGCATACGGCCTGGCCGCTGTTCACAAATGGTGAACTGGCGCCCATCATGGATCAGACCTTTGACCTGGCGGACGCGGCCAAAGCTCATGCCCGTATGGAAGCGGGCGAGCATATCGGGAAGATTGTGCTCAAGATCGAAGAATAGGGCCGCGCCCTTAGGCTGGCGTAAGCCTTTACCAGCCCTGATCTTGTTCCCAGTCTGACTGCGGCTCCCAGCTCTGGCCCGAAGGCGGCTGCGATGTGCGCTGGTTCTCAAAACGCTCGACCGCGTCTGAATCTGTGGCCAGCGCAACCATATCGAGGGTGTTGCGAAATTCGCCAAATTCGCTTTGCGCATCGCGGCCCATCGACAGTTTTTGCGCAATCGCTGCGATATTTTCCTCAAGCACGTTTTCGACTTTGGTTTCGGAAAGAACCAAATCCTCGCCATCGATCTCATAACGCACAGGCGGCACATCAATGGCGGCGGTCACGATGGATTGCTTGGGCGTATCGCCGGGAGTGACTGTCAAAGCGATCCGCATGGATTTTTCATCGCCCGGCTCGCCCGACAGATAAATAATCTCATTGTCTGCGGGCCGCTCGGTGCGCACGCGCACTTCGGCATAGCCTGCATTGCGAAACCCGCCATTGAAATTGCGCGCTGACGAAAAGGCGGAATAAACCTGATCTGCAGGCCGGTGGACGACAACTTCAAAATCCCGCTCACCCGAAATCGCATACCCGCCGCCGAACAATGCCGCGCCGATGATACCCAGTTTACCCCAGTTTTCCATGCTGCCCCCTGTGTCTTGGAGATGGCAAATATCGGGCAATCCTTGATAAATTCGAAACCGCGCACTGTGCGCGGCCCGCGCGAGGCAGACTTGCAACTGGTCTTAAATCTGTTGTATTTCGCCGCTAGATAAGTCGCACGCGCCTGTTGCAAGGCAACATTTGTGTTTAAGTTTTGGGTTTTCGCAAAAGCGTCACGCAGTTGTGAATCCCCTGTAACAATCGGCATCTATGGCTTGTGCTCAGACAGCCACAGGGTCGAGGGACTTTTGATGACCGATCTGAAAACATCTGCCGTTTTGCCGAACACTGTTCGCAGCGCCGAATTGTCCGATGCCGCCGGATTCGAGGCAGAATTCGGAAATGTGGCCAATATCCGCTTGAACAAGCCAAGCATTCGCGAGCCAGACACGCCCGAAGCGGGCGGCCCGGAACGTCGCAAATTCCGCACAATCTGGATCAGCGATGTCCATCTGGGCACCAAGGGCTGCAATGCCGAAATGCTGATCGATTTCCTCGATACGACCGATTCTGAAACCATGTATCTGGTCGGCGATATTCTGGATGGGTGGCGGCTGAAGAAAAAGTTCTATTGGCCTGCAGCCCACAACGACATCGTGTGGCGGATCCTGAAACGCGCCAAGCGCGGCACGCGCATCATCTTCATACCCGGCAATCACGACGAGATGTTCCGCCAGTTTTCCGGCCTCAATTTTGGCGGCATCGAAATCAAGCGCGCCGCTTTTCATGACACCGCCGATGGCCGCCGTCTGATGATTGTGCATGGCGACGAATTTGACGCAGTCATGCAATCGCATCGCTGGCTCGCTTTTGTCGGAGACTGGACCTATCGCGCCGCTATGCAATTGAATGTGCTGGTGAATGCAGTGCGCAAAATGCTCGGCAAACCGTATTGGTCACTTGCAAAGGCTGCCAAGCACAAGGTCAAGAAATCGGTCGAATTTATTGGCAAATATGAAAAGGTCGTCGCCAAGGCAGCGGGCGAACGCGGGGTTGACGGGGTTGTGTGCGGCCACATTCACAATGCCGAATTTCGCGAGTTCAACTTTGCTGGCAAATCGGTGGAATACTGGAATGATGGCGACTGGGTCGAGGGGTGCAACGCGCTGGTCGAACATCAAGATGGCCGGATGGAAATCCTCAATTGGGCTGACGAAATTCGTGCGCGCCATGCGCAAGGCGCGCTGCAGGCCGGTCATCGGGCCGCATCACGGTCAAACAAAGAGGCCGCGTGACGTCAGTTCAGTCAATCGGTTCGCCATCAACCGCCACCGTGCCGCCGTTCCCGCGCGCTATCGCTATTGTCACCGATGCATGGCACCCGCAAACCAATGGTGTTGTCCGTACATTGTCGACAACATGCGAAGTGCTGCGCCAATGGGGCTGCGACGTCACTGTCATATCGCCGCAGGACTATCACTCCTTCCCGGCTCCGACCTATCCTGAAATCCGGCTCGCCATGACCTGGCCCGGCGAAGTGGGACGCCAGCTTGCCAAGGCACAGCCAGACGCAATCCATATCGCAACCGAGGGCCCTTTGGGATTTGCCGCGCGGCGCTATTGTCTCCAGCGCAAAGTGCCCTTTACCACCGCCTATCACACGCAATTCCCAGACTATTTCGCGCGCCGCACCCGGCTTTCTGCGGACCTGTTCTGGCCGTACATCCGGTGGTTCCACCGCCCATCTCAAAGCATTTTTGTTGCGACCGAGACGATCCGCACGCAATTGCGCGAGAAAGGCCTCTCTCACCTTTCCCATTGGAGCCGCGGCGTTGATCTCGCCTGTTTTTCGCCCAGTGCGCCAGTGCCAGCCGAATATAGCGATCTTGCAGGGCCAATCCTGCTTTATGTTGGGCGGGTCGCGGTTGAAAAGAACATCGAGGCGTTTCTCGAATGCGACCATTCCGGCACAAAGGTTGTGGTCGGTGATGGCCCGGCGCGCGCGGCGCTTGAGGCGAAATATCCCGATGCGCTGTTCCTTGGCAAACGCACAGGGCGCGAACTGGCGGGATGTTACGCCGGTGCGGATGTGTTTGTCTTTCCCAGCAAAACGGACACGTTCGGCCTCGTCATGATCGAAGCGCTTGCTTGCGGAACGCCTGTGGCGGCTTTCCCCGTTGCAGGGCCAGTTGATATCGTGACGCCTGACGTTGGCGCAATGCACGATGATTTGGCGAGCGCGATCCGGCAGGCGTCACAATGCGATCCGGAAACCTGCGCGCGATATGGCGCGCAATTCAGCTGGGAGGCAGCAACCGGGCAGTTCGTAAATGCCCTTGCAACTCTGAGCGAGGCGGATTGCGAAGCGCTTCAAACCACCACTTTGCTGGAATTTTGAGCGGCTCTTTCTGATCAAAGCGCAGATTGCCTTGCTGTTTGCAGACACTTGCCCTATCTGCTGACGCGCAATGGCCGCTCCGATAAGGGGCGGCCCTTCTTATTTTTGACGGAGATTTCCTCATGGCTGCCAAAGACCAGCCCAAACCGCTCATGCCGCATGCGACCGCCACCTGGTTGGTCGATCACACAGGCCTGTCATTCGAACAAATTTCCGAGTTTTGCGGTCTGCATATCCTCGAAGTTCAGGCAATGGCCGATGATCTGGCGGGAAGCAAATACACCGGGCGCGATCCGGTTCACGCGGGCGAATTGACGCTGGAAGAGATCAAGCTGGGCGAAGAAGACGCGGAATACGCGCTCAAAATGCACAAAGCCCCGGTCGAGGTTACTCGCACCAAGGGGCCGCGTTACACGCCTGTGTCCAAACGCCAGGATAAACCTGACGGCATTGCATGGGTTCTGCGCAACCACCCAGAGGTTTCCGACGCGCAAATCTCCAAGCTGATCGGCACTACGCGCAACACAATCGGCGCGATCAAAGAACGCACGCATTGGAACATTCAAAACATTCAGCCCAAAGATCCTGTAACCTTGGGGCTTTGTTCGCAGCGCGAGCTTGATGCGGTTGTGGCGAAAGCCGCCAAACGGGCAGGGATTGAGCCTGAGGCTGTCCCCGTTGAAGAGGGCGACAATCGCTCTGATAAAGACAAGCTGATCGAGGAATTGCGCGCAGAACGCGCCGCCAACGAAAAGGCTGCTGCTGCCGCCGCGCAAGAAGCCGAAGCCGAAGCATGGCTCGCCGCGCGGCGTGAGGCTGAAGACGTGGAGGAAGCTGCTGCGGCCGCAATAGATCCCGAAGCGGCCTTTACCGCTCCGGCTGAAGCCGCAGAGCCCGAAGTGGCGCCTGCGCCGGAGCCAGCACCTGACAATGCAGCCGGCGACGATGCCGATGAGGCAAAGCCGGACGCTGAATAGTCTGAGCTATTAAGGCGCGAAAACACCCGCGCCTGTTTGCATTGGCAAGATTCTGTAAAATCAAAGACCTGTGCTTGGCGCGCGGCATGGTTTTACTTGTGCGTTATGGCTTAAGGCGGCAAAGCCATTGACATGAGTGTCAACAAGGCCAGCAGCTATCATCATCCCACCCCATGGGATACGGCGTTCGCTCCTATGACAGTGCCGGAGATGTTCGGCACCACCGTTCGTGCGGCACCGCAAGCGCCTTTTCTGCATTTTCTGGGCCGCACTTACAGCTATCGCGATATCTTCGAAGAAGCGAACAGGTTCGCTGCGGGCCTGATTGCGATAGGCATCCAAAAAGGCGACCGCGTGGGCTTGTTCCTGCCCAATGTGCCGATTTATGCCTCTGCCTATTACGGCGCGATGATCGCTGGCGCAGTGGCGGTCAATTTCTCTCCGCTTTATTCGGTTGAGGAGCTGGCCTGGCAGGTTGAGGACAGCGGCACCCGGCTGCTGGTGACGGTCGATGTGCCCGAATTGTACGGCACCGCTGATAAAGTGCTCAAAGCCTCGAAACTGGAAACGCTGGTGGTGGGCTCGCTCGCCAATATGCTGCCCTTTGCCAAGAGTTTGGGTTTGAGATTGTTCAAACGCAGCCAGATTGCAAAGGTTCGGTATGGCTCGCAAACGCACAAATGGGATGAGGTTCTGGCCGGATGGGACTGGGATGGTTGGCTGAGCGGCGCTGCCGGTGATTTCCCGCAGCTCAGCCCCGAACGCGATCTGGCGCTGCTGCAATATACCGGCGGGACAACCGGGCGGCCCAAAGGCGCGATGATCGGCCACGATCAACTAACCGCAAACGCAAGGCAGGTCGCAGCGATTAACCCCTTTGGCAATCCTCGCGAAGAGGTGTTCATGGGCGCGCTGCCCTTTTTCCATGTCTTTGCTAATACCAGCTTGCTCAACCACGCGGTGGCCAGCGGCGCTTCGATTGCGATGGTACCCCGTTTTGATGCGGGGCAGGTGCTTGAGACGATTGAGAAATACGCCGCCACCGGCTTTCCGGGCGTGCCGACGATGTTTCAGGCGCTGCTCGATCATCCGCAGCTGAAATCCACGGACCTTTCCTCCTTGCGCGTCTGTATATCCGGCGGCGCGCCGATGCCCGCGCCGGTCCACGCCAGGTTTGAGGAAGAAACGGGCGTTCGGCTGGTCGAAGGCTATGGTCTCACCGAAAGTTCAGGCGTGGTCTCGGTCAATCCCTATGCGGGTACGCGCAAGCGAGGCACTATCGGTCAATTGGTGGCTGGCACCGAGATTGTGCTGCTGGACAAGGAAGACCCGGCAAAACTTGCACCCGAAGGAGAGCCGGGAGAGCTCGCCATCCATGGACCGCAAATGATGCGCGGATATTGGAACCGTCCCGAAACCGCAGCCGATGTCTTTGTGGTGCGCGAGGGCAAGCGGTATTTGCGCACCGGCGATGTTGCGACGATGGACGAGGATGGATTTCTCTCCATCGTGGACCGGATCAAGGACATGATCGCGGTCGCCGGGTTCAAGGTCTTTCCCAGCGTGGTGGAGGATGTGATCCTTGAGCATGATGCAGTCAAAGAGGCGCTCGTAATCGGAGTGCCTGATGATTATCGCGGTGAAGTGCCGCGTGCATATGTGACGTTGGAGGAAGGCGGTGCGGATGCCGAACCGCTGACCGCTGAGGCATTGTGTGACTGGCTTAATGCCAAGATTGGCAAGCATGAACGCGTGGATCAGGTCGTTATCCGGGAGGCTTTGCCCAAAACGATCATCGGAAAACTGGATCGCAAAGCTTTGCGCGCCGAGGTTTTATGACGCGCCTAACACTTGGACGCCAATCGCCAATGTGAGCGATCACACAAATACGCAAAACCCCGTAAGAGCGCAAAACTGTGAGCGCTCCCAGAAGCACTTTCAAGCGATAGTCATGACGACTAACACACTATAATTTCGGTTAATCCTGATCCCGCCTGCTGCGCGCGCGCTGCAATCGAATTCTGCTTAGCTGGCGATTTGCAGGGCCTCTTCACCAGGCTTCGCTTTTTTGGCGACCGCTGGTGTTTCGTTCTTGGCCTGACGCTGCGAATTGGGGGCAAACCGGCCATCCACCTGCGCGCCTTGCTCGATCGTCAGCGCATCGTAATGCACGTCGCCTTCGATCAACGCTGTTTTCAAAATGACGAGATCGCGCGCCGTGATTGAACCTGTAACGCGCCCCGAAAGGCGCGCGGTTTCCGCGATCACGCCGCCGCTCACATGGCTGCCCTCACCCTGAACAAGCGAGGCGCATTTGATGTCCCCTTCGACCGTGCCGTCGATGTGCAGATCAGCAGAGGCGCTGATATTGCCTTTGATGACAACATCGGAACCCAGCACTGAAAATGTCGAATTTGAAGAGGGCATAGCTTTTCCTTGGGCTCTTCCGTGAGATCTACCTTGCGAGCTATCGCTTGGATTGGGCGGTGCGGGGCGATGATGCTCCGCTTGTTTCTCTGACTTCCTTGAGAACATCGGGGGCACTCTCCAAAAATGGGCGCGGATTAACCGCTTCGCCGTTTATGCGGACTTCAAAATGAAGATGGGGGCCGGTTGAGCGTCCTGAACTTCCAAGCCCGCCAATCGTATCGCCAGCGGCCACGTCATCCCCAACAGCAACACCAATACGGTACAAATGCGCGTAGCGTGTAACCAAGCCGTTATCGTGGCGTATCTCTATGGTGCGGCCATATCCGCCTTTCCACCCGGCAAAAACCACCTCGCCTTGCGCCGCGGCGTAGATCGGTGAATTGACCGGCCCGCGAAAATCAATGCCTTTATGCATCGCGCCGCCCCCATTGAAGGGATCGCGGCGATAGCCAAAGCCTGAGGTGATATTGTCCTGTGCGGCGGGGACGACATGAGGAATGCCCTGCAGCGCCCGTTCCAGCGTGTTCATCCGCGACAGGCTCAGGCCTAGGCGTTCGAAACGCGGATCAATCGACCCGTCAGCCGCCGTCGCCAGCATTTCAAACGGACCACCTGTCGCCGCATTTGCGCTGCTCTTGGCATTGCGCGCCATCAGGCCGGGATCAAGGTTGAGTTTGCGCATCGCGGCCTCGGCCTTTTGGGCCCGTGCATCGGCAAACCGGGTTAGCCGCTCAACAAATGCAATCTGGCGTGCCTCGATCTCCGCAAGCCCGCGTGCCTGAGGCAAAAGCGCGCCAATCTTTTCAACCGTCTCCGCTGTCTCCGAACTCGAATCGGTTACATTTGTGCCGGGATCGACGATATCTTCGGGCAGCATTTGCAGGGTCTCATCCAGAAACTCCTGCTTGGCCTGCAATTCTGCGACCACATTCTCCAGATCACTGCCATAGGCATCAATCCGCTCCTCGGTCGAGGCAATGTGGGCTGACTTTTCCTGAAATGACGCCAAATTGGCTTCAGCGCGGTATTGGCCAAACGCCATCGCGCCCATGGCTGCCGTACAAACCAGCGCCGCACCCGCCGCCACCGCGACAACCGAAACCTGAAGCTTCGTCGACACCTTCAAGAACCGCATATTCCCCTGCGAGCGCATGAAAAACTCACGCTCAGGAAAGCGATCCTGCAGCCGTTCTAGAAACGGCTTCTTGGAAGGAGATTGCGACAAAAGAGCCCCGGACACTGTTCTAATTTAATTGCACAGCTAGCTAACGAGGAGCATGCGCGCGGTCGAATCCAAGCCAGAGCGGAACAGTCGAACTGATTTAGAATCGCGATGAAACGTTCATTTTGGCGTCATAATGTCGATAACCTAAGGCGGCGCGAATCGGACCCTCAATGAAAATACCAACCACACTGCAAGGATGGCCTGACATGCGCATTTGATCCTGCTATTCTGCGGCGCAATGGCTTTATCTACCCTGCAAACCAACCAAAACGCCGATGATCCAAGCGCCTTGATTGCATCGCTTGGCCAAAAAGGCCGCGCCGCGCAAAAGCAATTGGCGGGTCTACCCTCGGCTGACCGGGCGCAGGCCCTGACCCTTGCCGCCGCCGCCTTGCGCGAGGATTGTGCTGCGATCTTGGCAGCCAACCGGGAGGATTTGGACGCAGGCGCGGCTCGCGGCCTCTCGCCCGCAATGCTCGACCGGCTGAAGCTTGATGAGGAACGGGTGTTGGCAATTGCCGCAGGCCTTGATGCGATTGCCGCGCTGCCAGATCCTGTCGGCCAGATTATTGACGAGACCCGGCCGCCCAATGGTTTGAAGTTAAGCCGGGTGCGCGTGCCCATTGGGCTGATCGGGATCATCTATGAAAGCCGCCCTAATGTTACCGCCGACACCGCCGCCTTATGTGTGCGCAGCGGCAATGCGGTTCTGCTGCGCGGGGGAAGCGAGGCGGTGCATTCCAACCACGCCATCCATGCCGCCTTAATGCGCGGCATGACGCAAGCCGGTGTGCCCGCCGATGCGGTGCAATTGATGCCGACACAGGACCGCGCCGCCGTGGGCGCAATGCTGGCTGCGCACGGGGTGATTGATATGATTATCCCGCGCGGGGGACGCAGTCTGGTGGAGCGGGTGCAAAACGATGCGCGCGTCCCGGTGCTCGCGCATTTGGACGGCATTTGTCATACTTATATCCACGCTCGCGCAAATCCGGATATGGCGCGCGCCATCGCGCTCAATGCCAAAATGCGCCGCACCGGGATTTGCGGCGCGATGGAAACACTGCTGATTGATGCGGCTTACCCAGAGCCTGCCGCGCTGCTCAAGGCCTTGGTTGAAGCGGGCTGCGAAGTGCGCGGCGATGCGCGCATTGCCGAACTTGATCCCACGATCATTCCTGCCAGCGCGAATGATTGGGACACCGAGTATCTCGCCCCTATAGTCTCCGCTGCAATGGTTGACGGTCTGGAAGCGGCGATCGCTCATATTGATCGCCATTCTTCCAACCACACCGAAGCGAT
The DNA here is from genome assembly GCF_057365035.1 of Erythrobacter sp. JB1-15. Taxonomy (NCBI): domain Bacteria; kingdom Pseudomonadati; phylum Pseudomonadota; class Alphaproteobacteria; order Sphingomonadales; family Erythrobacteraceae; genus Erythrobacter; species Erythrobacter sp. JB1-15. The sequence goes on along the minus strand of NZ_CP200295.1, from coordinate 1,120,690 downwards.
CATCACCGCAGATGAGGATGCGGCGGCTGAGTTTTTGAACCGGGTCGACAGCGCAGTTGTAATGCACAATGCCTCCACTCAATTCGCGGATGGAGGTGAATTTGGCCTCGGCGCTGAAATCGGTATCGCAACGGGGCGGTTGCACGCGCGCGGGCCTGTCGCCTTGGAGGGGCTGACCACATACAAATGGATTGCGCGCGGATCGGGTCAGGTTCGGCCCTGATTTTGCGCGCCCGCCAATCGATGACGCCAATTTTCACCGGCCTTCTGGGTGGCAGTTTCAACCCGGCCCATGGCGGCCACCGCCATATCACCCGCTGCGCGATTGGCGAACTTGCGCTGGATGAGGCGTGGTGGCTGGTTTCGCCCGGCAATCCGTTAAAGCCGCGCACTGGTATGGCCCGCCTGCCCGCCCGGCTGCAATCCGCGCAAACAATGGCGCGCCGCGCGCCCATTGTGCCGACCGCTATCGAACAGCAATTGGGCACGCGGTACACGGTGGAGACTTTGCAACACCTCATCCGCCGCTATCCCAAGCGGCGCTTTGTGTGGCTGATGGGGTCAGACAATCTTGCCCAGTTTCATTTGTGGAAAGATTGGCGCGCCATCGCGCAGACCATGCCGATCGCGGTCATCGCGCGGCCCGGTTACAATGCAAAAGCAATGCGTAGCCCGGCGATGGCGTGGCTGCGGCGCTACCGCGTCACAGCTGGCAGCCTGCGCACCGCGCGCAATTGGACCGCCCCGGCTTTGGTTTTCATGCGGTTTGATCCCGACACAAGGTCAGCGACAGCCATCCGCCGCGCGAACAGTCATTGGGCCGATGCCTTTGGCGATACGGCAGTGCGCGACCGGCTGACATGGCGCACCATCACCGAATCGCGCGACAAACAGCAATGATGCGGCTAATGCGCGTTTCGCCCAGGTTCAAACAGGCTCCCTCAAAGCACATTCGAGCTCTGCAAAACCCGGCAATCAGGAGAGATTTTCAGCTTTATGACACCGCTTTCAAGCGCCTCCGAAACGCAGTCATCGCACTTTGCCAAGAAACCCGCTATGAGTGCCCATTCTATGAACGATACGACCTTACACGATCTTGTGCTTGCGCAGCTGGATGATGACCAGGCGCAGGACGTCATTTCCATACCGCTTGAGGGCAAAAGCTCGATCGCCGATCACATGGTGATCGCCAGCGGCCGTTCCACGCGCCAGGTTGCCGCGATGGCTCAGAAACTGGCCGAAAAGGTAAAGCAGGCAGGCCACGGCCCCGCGCGTATCGAAGGATTGCCCGCCGCCGACTGGGTGCTAGTCGATGCCGGCGATGTCGTGGTGCATTTGTTCCGCCCCGAAGTGCGCACTTTTTATAACCTTGAACGCATGTGGTCGTTTGAAGGCGGGGAAGTCAAAGCCAGCTGAACAGCGCCAATCACGGGGATATTCGCAATCCTTCTCCATGTCATCGCTCGCGGTAAAATTGCCCGCTCGCCCGAGGCTGAGCTGGTCGCGCGCTATGATAAACGCATAACCTGGCCCACCCGGCTGACAGAATTGCCAGAGACCGGCGGGCGCGTGCCTGAACCGTCCAATCCGCACCGCACGATCCTGCTGGATGAACGGGGCAAGGCGCTGCCGTCTGAAGCTTTGGCGGATCAGCTTGGCCGCTGGCGCGATGATGGCATTCGCGAGGCTCGCTTTGTCTTGGGGGCTGCCGATGGCCATGCTGCGAGGGACCGAGCGCAAGCCGATCTGCTTTATGCCTTTGGCCCGGCGACCTGGCCGCATCTGATGGCCCGCGCGATGCTGATGGAGCAATTGTACCGCGCCACCAGCATCCTTGCAGGCCACCCCTATCATCGCGCGGGGTGATGGGGCATTAAGGTGTTGGATGACACGATTTAACCTGCCTTTGCCGACTTTCTTGACGCTTCTCCTCGCGGCGGCAGGCCTGTTTTTGCTCGCCATTCCCGAAGGATGGTCGCAGCGCAGTGTCACTTTGCTTGACCCTGAAAGCGCGGCGTCTGAATTGGACCGCGCAACGCGCGAAAGCGCAAAGGCACAGGAGCGCGCCCAGCGATTGCAGGCGGAGGCAGCAGAAGCAACGCAGGCCGCCGATAAAACCGCGCGTGAGGCAGCAGCGCTTGCCGCCCAAATCCAGCAGGCCGAAGCGGACATCACCGCGGCCGAGGCGCAGTATTCCTTGGCGCAAGCGCGGCGCGGCGCGATCACATCGCAATTGGCCGCTCGGCGAGAGCCGCTGGTGCGATTGACCAGCGCGCTGCAAACCACATCGCGCAGACCCTTGGCGCTGTCTGCCCTGCAACCGGGATCGCTTAAGGATCTGGTCTATGTGCGCGCGGTGCTTGCGTCCGCCGTGCCCGAAATCCGTGCGCGTACAAGCGATTTGCGCAGCGATCTTGACCGTGTGCGCGCAGCCGAAAGAGATGCGGCGATTGCGATCAACGCGGTGCGGTCCAGCGAAAGCGATCTGTCGTCACGCAGAGCCGAGCTTGCCGCGATGGAGGAGGAGCAACGCCTCGCCTCGCGCACGGCGCGCTCCAATGCAGTGCGAGAGAATGAGCGCGCTTTGGCCTTGGCCGAGGAGGCGCGTGATCTTGATGGGCTGATTGATCGGCTGGATGATGATGCGAAACTTCGCCGGGATCTCGCCGCTTTGCCGGGGCCGACAATGCGGCCAGCCAATATTGACACTTTTACGCCAGGCACAGCTCGCGGCAGTGAAACCCAAGAGCCAGCTGCCCCTAAAACCGGGCAAAAAAAGTTTGCCGCTCCAAAGCCTTTCCAGCTTCCTGTGCAAGGGCGAACAATTGCGGGATTTGGCGAAGCGCGCGACAGCGGATTGCGCAATAATGGCATCGTTTTGGTCCCTGCACCCGGCGCACAGATTGTCGCGCCAGCCGGCGGGCGGATCGTGTTTGCCGGGCCGTATCGCGGATATGATCGAATCGTGATTATCGAACACGATGATGGCTGGACCAGCCTTGTCACAGGTCTTGGGCGGATTGACGTTGATGTCGGTGCCAATGTCATCTCCGGCAGCCCTGTGGGCGTGGCGGCGCGCAGCGAACCGGTGGTTTCGATTGAATTGCGCCGCGATGGTGAGCTGGTTAACCCTCTGGAATTTCTGACCTAATCCCAGCCACCGCTTTGAAAAAGCGCACGAAGGTCATCCGCAATAAAGCCTTCGCTTAAACGCATCAGCGCAATAATCTGGTGTTCATCCCTTTATGCCTATACCAATGCGATACGAAAGGAGCCGTCCACGCTCATGAAAATCGCTGCCTTCGCTCGCACAGCCGCTCTTGTCACTGCGGTCGCGCTGATCCCTGTCACCACCAGCTCCATGGCGCAGGTCGATGGCCGCGCCGGCCCTGAATTTGCCAAGCTGTTTGCAACCTATCAGCGGATCAAGGCCAATTATGTAGAGCCAGTGGAAGACGAAGTGCTGGTGCGCGGCGCAATTGACGGGATGCTCGCATCGCTTGATCCGCATTCCGGCTATTTGGATGGCAGCGACCTGCAGCGGCTCGAAACGCTGATCGATGGCAATTATTCTGGGCTTGGACTGTCGGTTGTGATGGAAGATGGAGCGGTGAAAATCATTTCGCCTTTCCGGGGTTCCCCGGCGGATGAGGCCGGATTGAAAGCTGGCGATTTCATCACGCATTTGGATGGCGATCTGATTTACGGCGGCGAACTGGATGATGCGGTTGCGCGCATGCGCGGCAAGGAAGGAACATCCATCCAGCTCACAATCTTCAGGCCCGGCCGCGATGGCCCGTTCGAAGTGGACGTAACACGCGGCGTGATTGAGCTTGAGCCTGTCACGCATGAGCTGTCAGCGGGCAATATCGGGGTCATCACCGTCAACGAATTTTCGGCCGATGTTGGCGCGGATGTCTATCAGGCGTTTGAAGCGATCAAGACAGAAGCCGCAGGCCGCGTCAGCGGGTTGGTGCTCGATCTGCGTTCCAATCCGGGTGGTAGCCTTGATGAAGCGGTCGCCTTGTCTGACCTGTTCCTTGATAAGGGCCGTATCGTTTCGCAGCGCGGACGCGCACGCGGGGAAACGCTGCTTTATGATGCGGAAACCGTGTTCCGCGGGGACATGGCCGAGGATATTCCGGTTATCGTCCTGATCGATGCAGGCTCTGCCTCCGCATCCGAGATTGTCGCGGGCGCATTGCAGGACCATCGCCGCGCTCTCATCATGGGTGAGCGCAGCTTTGGCAAAGGCTCGGTCCAGTCGCTTTTGCCGCTGGGATCTGACGCTGCGCTGAAATTGACGACCGCGCGGTATTTCACTCCGGCGGGCAAATCGGTGCAGGAAGGCGGGATCAAGCCCGATATCAATGTGCCGCAATTGTCCGATCCCGATCTGGCCCAGCGCCAGAAATATCAGACGCGCGAAAGCGATCTGCGCGGGCATCTCATCAATGAACTCGGGATCAAGGATGAGGAATTGGAAGGCGACACAATCGATGATCCGCGCTTCCAGCAAACCGCTGAACAATTGGAAGAAAAAGGCATCAAGGATTTTCAGCTGCATTATGCGCTGGAAACTTTGCGCCGGACCACCAAAAGCTCGGTAGCTCTGCGTAAATAAGCGCGCTAAAGCGCTCACATGGCTGGTTCAAACTTAGCACGCATTCTGGCATTCGCGCTTCCTGCCGGGCTGCTGGGCGGCGCGTATATTTCTGAATATGGTTTTGGCCTGTACCCGTGTGAGATGTGCTGGTGGCAACGCTGGCCGCACTTTGCCGCGCTGGGATTGGCCATTCTCGCGTTCATCGCGCCGCCGCAGCGTATGTGGACGGTGCTGGCAGCCTTTGCGATCATCGCATCGGGCCTCATCGGCGGGTTTCATGCAGGGGTCGAATATGGCTGGTGGGAAGGGATTACGGGTTGTTCGACCCTGCCCAGCGCCATCGACGTGATGGACCCAGCCGCTGCGCCGCTGATCCGCTGCGATGTCGCCCCGTGGAGCTTGTTTGGAATTTCGCTCGCAGGGTACAATTTCCTCTTTTCTGTTCTGGGCGGGATCACCATCTTGGGTTTGAGCGTTAAGAAGCCGAACGGAAAAAAGGGATAGCACAATGGACCGCGATGAACTGCACCGTATGATCCGGGTCGATCAGGCCGGCGAATTTGGTGCGACCAAGATTTACGAAGGGCAGTTGGCTGTCATGGGCGATCGCGGCCCGCATTCCGCTGAGATACGCCACATGGCCGAACAAGAAGAAGGCCACCGCGCCAAATTCGATGCCTTTATGGCAGAGCGCCGCGTTCGCCCCACCGCTTTGCAACCGTTCTGGTCGGCGGCGGGATACGCCTTGGGGGCCGGCACGGCTCTGCTCGGACCCGAAGCGGCGATGGCGTGCACGGCCGCTGTCGAAGAGGAAATCGACAAGCATTATTCAGAGCAGCTGGACCGCCTGGCTGAAACCAGCGCCGAGCCCGAGCTTGCCGAAATGATTGCCGAATTTCGCGAGGATGAGCGCGAACACCGCGATGCCGCCTTGGCCAATGGCGCAGAACAGGCCCCTGCTTATCCGCTGTTGTCGGGTGCGATCTCGCCTGGGTTGCCGTATTGCCATCAAGGTGAGCGAGCGGGTTTAACGCCCCTTCAGTCACCATTCACGCTGGCCTCGCTAGCGGGAAATTGCACAATTGCGCGGAAGGTTCTCCGCGCCCCTACGAAGGACACACAATGCCAAGCTCCATCCGCTCAGCAGCGCTCGCATCGATTGCCGCTCTTGCTTTGGCCGCTCCCGCTGCCGCGCAGGATAAAGGTGGAGACCGGATCAACATGGTCATCGCCTATAGCGAGGATGAATGCCCTGAGGCCGCTGATGCGAACGAGATTGTCGTGTGCGAAATTCTGGTCGAAGCTGAGCGGTACCGGATCCCGTCAAACCTGCGCACCAGCGATTCTCCGCAAAATGTCTCGCCCGTGCGCAGCGTTGAAAAAATCCGTTATGTCGGCGCCTTTGGTACCATGTCTTGCAGCCCGGCAGGCGCAGGCGGGTTCACCGGGTGCACCCAGCAATTTATTGATGCGGCTTACAAAGACCGGGCCGAAGGCGAAAATGTCCGCTTTGCCCAATTGATCGAGGAAGAGCGCCAGGCGCGGCTTTCCACTATCGATCAGGATGCCGCCGATGAACAATCGCGGGTTGAGGAGATAGAGCGCGCCTATCTCGAACGGCTTGAACGTGAACGCGATGCACCGCTGCCGGGCGAAGTATCAGGCGGGGGCGAAGCGGTAGAGGGTGAGGCGTCTGCTCCCCCGTCCGCCAGCGATGCGCCCTACCGGGCGACTTTGCCTGCGCCCGGCCAATCCGCCGCGCAGCCGCAGCCTTCTTCGCAGCCCGTCGTTGGGCCGACATTGGAAGAGCCGCCGGCGGAAGAGCAGCCGCTCTAAACCGGCTCACTTACACCTGATAATAGTCGCGATACCAGGTGACGAAGCGCTTTACGCCTTCATCAACATTGGTTTGCGGCGTGTAACCGGTCAGCTCTTTCAGCAGCGTTGCATCGGCCCAGGTTGCGGGCACATCGCCTTTTTGCATGGGCATGTAATTCTTCACCGCCTCGCGCCCGCATTCGCGTTCGATCGCGGTGACGAAATCCATCAGGCGCACCTTGTCCGAATTGCCGATATTGACGACACGCCACGGGGCAGCGGGCGATAGCGAATCCCATTCGGGAATGTCCTCTTTGCTGTCAGGACGCACGGGCGGCACATCGACCAGTAGACGAAGCCCGCGAACCAGATCGGTTACATAGGTGAAGTCGCGGTACATATCGCCATTGTTGTAGATATCAATCGGCGTGCCCTCGAGCGTGCCTTTGGTGAATTTGAACAAGGCCATATCCGGGCGGCCCCATGGACCGTAAACCGTGAAAAACCGGAACATGGTGGTCGGCAGGTTCCACAGATGCGCATAGGAATGCGCCATGCTTTCATTGGCTTTTTTGGTGGCCGCGTAAAATGTCAGCTGGGTGTCGCATTTTTCGCGCTCATCAAACGGCATGTCTTCGTTCGCGCCATAAACCGAGCTGGTCGACGCCATCAGCAGGTGATCGACCCCCAATTCGCGCGCGCACTCCATCACATTGAACGTGCCAACGAGGTTGGAATCGAGATATGCGCGCGGGTTTTCAAGGCTGTAGCGCACGCCCGCCTGTGCGGCGAGATGGACGATCACATCGGGCTTTTCATCCATGGCCAGTTTGTGCAGCGCGTCAAAGTCTTCCAGCATGCCGACATGGCCAGTGAAATGCTGGTTTTGCTTGAGCATCTGATAGCGCCGTTCTTTCAAGGCGACATCGTAATAATCGGTCATCCCGTCAAACCCGACAACTCTGTACCCTTCGGCCAGCAGCAGATCAGCGAGGTGGTAACCAATAAATCCGGCCGCGCCGGTGATAAGGACAGTGCGCAAGGGAAGGCTCTTTTACTTGAAAGGTGAGGAAACTTACTTTGCACCCCATCCCGTAAGGATGACGCGCGCGGTTTTAAGCACGATCAGAAAATCGAGCCACATTGAGATATTTTTGACGTAGTAAAAATCGAACCGCAATTTCGCGTTAACATCGGCCACATCTGTGACATGCCCCTGATTGACCTGTGCCCAGCCGGTGATGCCGGGGCGAACGATGTGGCGATAGGAATAAAACGGCAATTCGCTTTCATACCAGCGCGACAGCGATTTTGCCTCTGGGCGAGGTCCGATAAAGCTCATTTCGCCTTTCAGCACATTAAAAATCTGCGGCAATTCATCAATGCGCGTTTGCCGCATAAACCGGCCCAGCCGGGTGATCCGGTTGTCATCCGCCTGCGTCATCGCATCATTGCGCTGGGCTGTTTCCTCATCGGTAACGGCGCGTTCGCGCATGGTGCGAAATTTAATCATGCGAAAGGTTTCCCCGCGAAAACCCATGCGCTCCTGAATAAAGATCGCATTTCCGGGCGAATCCATTCTGATAAGAAGAGCAATCACCGCAAACGGGATCAGCAAAAGCGGAATCAGGATCAGCGATCCGATAATATCAATCGCTCGCTTGGTCGTCATATAGGGGACATTGGGGATAAGCGAGCCAAGGTCATTCTCGCTCAAATGATCAATCTTCACCTGACCGCTCTGCGTTTCGGCGATCTGGCGGTAATGATAGACGGGGATGCCGCGCAAAGATGCCCGCGCGAACAATCGCTCCCATTCATCGGGGTGGTCGTGGTGCAAATCGGCAATGATCGCGCCGTCAATCCGGTCCGCTTCCACCAGGCTTTGCATTTCCTCGACATTGGGCGCGGGCATGAAATGGTCTGCCAGCACAATTTCGTCGGACCGCCCGCCTGGCACCACAAACTGCGCGCGTTGAACTCCGCGTGTGATGACCAGCAGCAGATAGCTGACTGTGCTGGCGCTGATCACACCGTAGAGGAACAGCGAAGCGGAATATTCGGTCCGCAAAACAGCAATTGCAGACAGAACAGAGGCATAGGTCAGGAAATTGACCGGCACGAAATAGGATAGTTGGCGCGCCTTGGCATAAATCCTGAGCCGCGTGAGGACATAAGCGGATACCCCAGCGCCAAGGGCCAGCACATACAATGTGTTGACCATCAGCGGATCATCGGCTGCCCGCTCGCGCATTACGATCCAGACGAAAGCGGGCACACAGATGGCTGCCGCCAATTGCAGCACCATTTGTACATTGTTCACTTGCAAAACGCGCCGCCATAAAGGGGGCGCGACAAAGGTGTCATGTGCCTTCATCTGCGATTGCCTGGATGGAAGCTTTCCATATCGGTTACCAATCCCCGCCATTGATCGCAGCGCTATAGCCCCATGGCCTCAAGTGCAAGTCGGTAAACAAAACCGGTAAAACCGGGTATAGATCGCGGTCAAATCCCATCACAACCGTGTGCGCATTGACCCACCCATTAAGACTGGGCAACACAAGGCCGCTGCTGATTTAGCACCCTTGCCGGATGCAAAGAATTCAAACCATGTCCAAGCTGCCCATACCGCCTGCTCTTATGACTATAGTCGGGTTGCAAGGCATTGGCGCGGCGCTTTTATTTGGATCGGTGCTGGTCATTACCGGCGCTTTGGGAGCAGAGGCGTTCGGGCGGTATGCCTGGGTGGTGGCAGGTGGCGGCATTTTGGCACTGTTTATCCAGCACGGCCTGCCGACCACGCTGGTAAAGCAATTTGCGCCGCTTGATCTGACATCGAACGCTGCCCTGCCCGTGGCGCGCACAGTAACATTTTACATGGGTCTGGGGCTTGCCGCCACGGCGATTGTCGCTGCGGTGGCGGCCTATTGGGGCGATGCGCTTGCCTCTTTTGCCCGGCCAGAAGCTGTGTGGACCCTCGCGATTGGATGCGCGCTTGCCTCGGCCGCGATTGCTGATGCAGTGCTGCGCGCAGCCGATCAGGGCCTGCGCGCCAATATCGCCAGTCAATTGCTGCGGCCCGGTATTCTGGCGGGCGCGGCGCTGATATTGGCGGCCAATGCGGTGAGCGATCCTGAAAGCTATCTCGCTTTATACGCGGCATCGGGCCTTGTGGGCGGCATTGCGTTTCTGGGCGTGCTGCCATGGCGGTATGCACGCGCAAGCGGCCCTGTCGCCAAAGTCAAATCGGACCCTGCGCATTTCCAGGTCTCTATCACCAAAAGCCTGTCCAATTTCCTCCCCGTCTTTATCGCCGGACTGTTTTTGCCGCCTGCCGAGGTCGCTTATCTTGCTATCGCGGTTCAATTAACAGTGGCGATCCAGTTTGGCCTGGTGGCAGCGCGCGCTTATTTTTCGGCGAAGATCAATGCGCGGATCAAAGGCGATGATTTGGCAGGGGCAAAGCGTCTGCTGCGCGGTGCGGCGCGATTTTCGCTTGCCATTGCGGTGCTCGCCGCTGTCGGCATTGCAGGGATCGTTCTGGTATTGATGCAGTGGGATACCGGGCCTTTGGCAAGCTTTACCGATACCCGCCTGTTGATTGCGGTGTTTGTGTGCGCGGGATTATCGCGCCTTGCAGCGGCGGGGTTTGGTCCGGTGCAATTGACCGCAATTCTGCTCGATGATGAACCTCGCGTCTTGCGCATCACTTTGGTGTCTACCGTGTTTCTTGCAGCCGCTTTGTTGATTGCTGGCACATGGGGCAATGTCTTGTGGTGTGCGGCGGTTATGCCGATTTACAGTCTCGGCATGATGACAAGTTTGCGCCGCAGGGTTACAGCGCGGTTCAAGCAGCGCGAGCAATCCTAGCTTTTTGCTGGCAACTGATACGGAACCTGATCCTGTCCCATGACCCAATCGATTGACCCTGCCAAAGTCAAACAGCGCTGCAACGGGATGCTGCCCGAAGAGGTGTATCAGCGCATCTACGAAACCGCTTTCGCCGCACCGCCGGGCAATATTGTCGAGGTTGGCTGCGCGCACGGCGCGGCGACGGTCTGCATGGCCGCAGGCCTGCGCGATAGCGGACGCGAGGGCATCGTCTACACATTTGAGAAAATCCTTGGCGGCACTCGCGAAGCGTTTGGCTCGATTGAGAAAAACACCGCGATCATAAAAGGCAATTTTGCTGAATTTGGCGTCGATGACCGGATTGAACTGATCATTGGCGATGTGAATGATCACGCCGATAAAGTGCCGGACACTGCGCCTTTGGGGCTGTTATGCCTTGATGCGGATGGCGCGATTGACCGGGATTTTGCACTGTTTTTTGACCGGGTGACGCGGGGGGCTTCGGTGATCCTCGATGATGTGCAGGATCGCACTCGGGTGAAGAAGAACGGGATGCAGCGGCTCAATCAGAAATTGAAAGTCGACCAGAAACACCGGCTTACATACCGGTTTCTCAACCTGTTTCAGCAGCATGGATTGCTGGATGAAGGCGCTTTGTTCGGCGCAGATACCTGGTTCGGGACAAAGGGTGATGCGCGGTTTGCCGATGTTTCACCCGATGATGTGCTGGGCGTTTACCGGTCGATGACCTTCACCGATGCCAGCCTGTCTGCAGTGCCCATGCGCGGCGCGATTGCCAATCTTATGCGCGCGGTACTGCCTAAATCCGCGTTTGAACGGGCCAAGCAAATGGAAAGCGGCGGATCCTGAAACCCTAAACCGTGATCAACCTGAGAAGCGCGCGGTCAAGGAGGGTGACGCGCGGTTTGGCGCGGTCTTGCGAATAATTCTGGGTGAAGCTGCCCGTGCCGAACATTTCGTGCCGCTGATATTGATCCCCTGTCCGATTGGCGGTGAACGGCAGATCCAGCACCGCGTCAAGCTCGCCCAGCTGATCTTGCCGAACCATGCGATATTCGCCCGATGCCCGCCAAGCGCGATGCAGCCGCCGATTGAGCCGAACATAGGGGAGCGCCAATCGCATCGCCCCTTCGCGTTTCAAGTCGAGCTTTTCCTGATAGCGCATCATGGATTGCGCCCAACTGCCAAAGGGGCGGATGGTGTGGATCACGATGACCCGGCATCCCAGCCGCTGATAATGCGCGGCGCCTGCATCCGTTTTTGAACAATCGATCAGGATGTCGGATGTCTCGCTCACTTTGCCCGTCAATGCGGTGAACGGATCCTCGCCAGCATTGCTGCGCGCCAGCACATCGGCCCAGAACGGGTCGGCCTCTATCTCGGCGCGGCGGGCCGCCTTGCGGGCCGGGTCCGCCCAATATCCCCCGCGCGCGGCATAGGTGCTGTCTTCGATCATGTCGGTCGCGCGAAAGGTTTGCCACACTTCACCGGCATTCACCGCGCGGGTTTGGCGCGCGATCCAGTCGCCCACAAATGTGCTGCCCGAACGCGGCTGTCCGACGATGTAATAGACGACCAGCCCGCTCATTTCGCAGCTCCTTTGCGCGGGGCCACAAGGGTATAATCGGGCGTAAGGTCTGTGACACCCAAATCCTGCAAGGCTGCCCCGATCTGCCCTTCGGGGTCTGCGCGCACGGCATCGTAATCAAGCGTGACATGCGCCGCCTTGCACTGGGCAATGCCGTGATCGAGGGCAGCTTCGAGCCGCGCAACTGCAATGCTTGCGACCTCTTCGGGCGGTTCGCCTGAGACTTTTTGCCAGCCTTCAAATTCCGGCCCCCAGAAAGGCGGCGGGCGGCGCAGCATTCGCGCGATGCGCCCGCGCAGTCCCGCGATCACATAATGCGGCAATTCAGATCGGTGGACAAAGCCCAGCTTGCCCAATTGCCCTTTCACATCGTGCATCGCGGCATTGTCAGAGAGCAAAGCCGCATTTGCATCATCCCATTCCAGCCATTTGCGCAAAAAAGACGCGCGCACCGATGACGCATCGCGCCGCAGGAAAATGATCTTGGCCTCTGGAATAACCGCTTCGACAAATCCTGTGCGCAGGCAGTTTGCGGGTGTCTTTTCGACAATTGGCCCGGCGCTGCCTGCCGCAAGAGCGGTGCGGATATAATCTCTTACTTCGGGCACGGCGTGTTCGGCGGTGAATTCTTCATGGCCCAGGGCCCGCCGGTTGCGAAAACGCCACGCAGGGTTTGGCTCTTCGAAATAACGCGTTTGATCGCCCGCTGCGAGCACGCGCCCCAGCAAAGTCGTGCCTGATCGCGGCAATCCGATAATGCTGACAAAGCTCACGCCAGCACCTCCAGCACAGCGGCATCGTGGCGGCTTTGCGAAAAATGCGCCGCAAACCGTTCAAGCGAGGCGGATTGCTGGTTTTGCAAGGTCTCCGGCGTAAGCGTTTCGAGGTAATCGGCAATATCGCGGGCGGTGATGTTCTTGCGCAGCAGGCCGCTTTCCCCGTCGATTACAAGGTCCGGTGTTGCCGCGTGGTGATTGGTGATGACCGCGCAGCCATTGGCCATGGCTTCGATGATCGAACGCGGCATCGCTTCTGCCGGATAGCGCGTGGGCAGGCAGAACACATCGCTATCCAGCAGCAAAGCGCGCACTTCTGCCCTGTCCCAGACGGCATCGCCAATGTCGATATGCCCGCTTGCCAGTTGAGCGCGGGTGAATGCGGCTTCGAATGCAGATCTGTCGCCCGCGCCGAGCCATTTGCCGCGAAAGACAAACCGAAACCGGTCAAGCACACCGCGATCATCAAGGATGCGCGCGGCCTCGCCCAGCAAACCGTACCCTTTGCTCGCGATGAAATTGGAAAGGTAGAGCACACTCACAGGCCCATCGCTGCGGGTTTTGCGGGCAAGATCGTCCGCATCGGGCACCATGGCGGCATCGATGGTGTTGGGGATGACGCGCAATTTGTCCGCTGTCCCGCGCGACAGCGCCTCAAGCGCATCGCGGCCCGGAGTAAGCCGCTGCGACAGACAGATGACCCGGTGTGCGCGCGCCAGCATCCAGCCGCGCAAAGCTTTGAGCAGGCGGTTGCCGGGATAGAAATAATTGCCATTGCGCGTGTGCAGGCAAATCCTTGCATCAGGCCGCAGGGCAAGAACGGCGCGCATCGTCCAGAAATCGCGAATGCTGGCGGCCAGTCCGCTATTGGCGACCATATAGAGTGTCAAAGGGCGCTCCTTTGCATCCCGGATCGCGGTTTTAAGGTCCGACAAAGACGCGCGGTGATCACCGATCAGGCGCATGATGCTGGCAGGGCTTAGCTGCGCATCGGCATCGCGAATTGCAGTGTGACGCACGGGGACCGTCACGCAATCATATTGCTGGCGCGCTGCCTCTATCACGGTTTGCGACCCGATGACCGCGCCTGTCGCGCCCTTTTCGCGCGTGGGGACGGGCACGAAGAATAGGATAAGCGGTTCGCCGGCCATCACCGCGCGCCCAATTCATCATACAGCGCATCATATTGCGCCGCCATGGAGGGGACCGAAAATTGCTCCAGCCCGGCGCGCATATCTGCCACCCTTGCGGCCATTGCTTCACCCGGCAGATCGGCCGCCATAGCAATCGCCTCTGCCACACCGCTGGCGTTCAGCGTTTCGATGTAAGCGGGCTTTGCCGCCCAACCCTCAATCATTGCATCCAGCTCCGCGCTGCGCGTGACGATGGGCAAAAAGCCATGGGCAATCGCTTCAAACAGGGTGTTCGACATGCCTTCCGAACCGCTTGGCAGGATGAGCATATGCGAGCCCGGTGAAAACTGCGTGTGCCAGTCGGAGCGGTAGCCGTGAAATGTCACCCGCTGCGCAAGGCCAAGCGCCTGAGCCTTGGCTCGCAGCGGAGCATCCAGAGGCCCCTCGCCAATGATGTCGAGCGCTTTGATGCGCTGCATAACCGGGGAAGCAGCCATCGCGTCCAGCAACAGATCGACATTCTTTTGTTCAACCAGCCGCCCGGCAAATAGCAAGCGTTCGGGCGACAAAGCACTTGCTGATGGCGCGGCGGGATCAAACGCCATGCCATTGGGGATGACCTGCAATTTGGCGGGCATGCCTGTTAAGCGGCGCAGCGATAAAGCGGGAAGGATGTAAGGATAATTGGGCACAATCCGGTCTGCCATAAGGTGCACGCCATAGCTCAACCGGTCCTTGATCGCAGCCATTCCCGCGCTGCGCGGTTTGCGCCGGTCGCCGCTGATAATCGGCACACCCGCCCGCCGCGCTGCAATGGCCGCTGGCAGAGTGAGCCGCGCAGGCAGCCACATTTGCGCAATGGTGATGTCATGCTTTGCAATCAGCTGAGTAATCCGCCGCGTGACTGTGCCAAAGCCGAGATCCGCAATGGTTTCCACAGGCGCTGCGCATGTCGCTTCATTGCCTGCAAGAACCGCGACGACATGATCGTGCCTGGACGCTTCCACAAGCAAGCGGACCTGGCGTTCAGCCCCGCCTTTTTCCAGATGCGCGATGACATGCAAAACTTTCTGCGGCTTGGATGTCATATCAGGCGTGGCGCAATTCCGGTTGCAGGAAAAAGGGGCCGTTTGCAGCTTTCAATTCACCGCGTGTATAGGCCCACAGGATTAGCGGGATCGCTTTGGTTTACTAGCGCCGCGCAGGCAAAAGGGAAGGATTGATGATGCTCTTTGCCACCGTTGGTGTAGGCCTTGCCCCTCAGGATAGCGCATTGTGACCGACAAACCGAAGCCGCAAATGACAGGCGGAAACGCCCTCGACCGGCGTTCTGCGCTTGGCCGGATGAGCGGCGCTCCGGTCAAAGCAATGATCGCGGTGCAGGCCGCCAATGGTGTTGCCGCAGGCGCTCAGCCAACAGAGCCGCGTGCGGGAATTGTCCGATTTGAAGATTTCGGCGCCATCGGCGACGGGGTCAGCGATGATGGCGCGGCCATCGCTGCCGCTTTGCAAAGCGGTGCGCGCATTGTGCCTGAATTCATCACCTATGCGACCGCGCGCACACTGACAGTCAATCACGATGCCGTGTGCGATCTGGGCGGGGCTCTTATCCGGCAGGCAGACGGCGCGCAGCTGGATGAGGTTGCGCGCATCGCCATCAGCAATTCGCAATCCAAACTGCAATCGGCCACCACCATTGTGGTCGATGGCAATCGCGCCGCAAACACCGCAGATGTGACGGGAATTGCAGCGGGCAAGCTGAAAAAAGCGCTCGGCACGCTGACGGCTGCCGCGCAGGATTGCACCACCGGGATCAGCATCACCGGGCAAAGCGAATATTGCGCCATCAGCGCCCATGCCGAAGGGTGCGATACGGGCGTTGCCATTCTGGGCTATGACAAAACCACGCCTGATGAGCTGCGTCTGGATGTGTTCGCACATGATTGCGGCACGTTCCTGCATTCAACCGGCAGCCGAAAAGTCAGCGGGATCATCACCTTTGCCTGCGAGCAATCCGATGATTGGGGTGTCATTCTCGAAGGAGAAGGCTGGTGGCAGGTGACCGGGATCATTCGCGGCGTCGGCAAGCAGCAAGGCGGCGGGATGCGCGTGGATGGCGCTCAGCTTCGCGGGGATCTGGAGATTGTCGGGGCAAGCGGCGAGAATTGCGAATGGGGTCTGGATATCGCCAGCGGCCAGATCAACGGATTTTGCGCCACCATTAACGGGCAATACGCCAACGGGGTTCGCATTGCTGGCGGGGTCGAAGGCTCTGCCAAGCTGTTCCTCCAAACCGTTCCGCGCGGGCAATTCGGCGTTGTTTTGGGTGCAGGCGGTGAAACGCTTGACGGGTTTGTGATCGAGGAAGGCTCGCGGCTGCGCGCGGGCGCGGATACGGTCGCACTGGCGCTGGAGGACTGCCGCAATTGCACCATCAATCCCGGCATTTTGTCCGGCATCTGCACCATTTCAGCCAAAGCGTCTGGCAATACGGTTCATGTTCCGCGCAAAGCTGCCAGCCGGGTGGCTTTCGACAATCAGCGCAGCCAAACCGACAACCGCATCGCCTTTCGCGGGGTGTTTTCGCTTGAGGAGCTGGCCGCGATCAATAATGGCAATGCGTTTCGCGGGATGGAAGCCGAAATGTGCAGCGATTTTGACATGCGCCGGGCAATGTTCGATGGGCAACGCTGGACCCCTGCCTAAACGGCTTTTTTGAGGACGCCATGCGAGCTTGGATACAGATTGTGCTGGTCGCCGTCTTTGTGACAGCCTCGTACCGGCTGGTCCTCTACGACATCGGCGACACTAGTCGCGGATTGCTGCTTGCTCTGCTGATTTTTGTAACGGCCGGGCAACAGTCGGGGCGCTTTTTTGTAAAAGCCATGCCGCTGTTTGTGATGGTAGCGGTCGCGATTGCGCTGGATTTCATCTTTGGCAGGATTGGCAATTATCTGTGGGTGATGATGGCGCAGCTTGTGTCGGGATTGCTGGTGGCTTCCACGGTGTTCCAGATGAATATCGAAGCCTTGCGAAGAGTGATTTTCGTCTCGATTGGCCTGCTATTTGTCAATTTCGCGATAATCACCTTTGTGCCGGGATATTTCATCGCGGCGGCATCTGATCTGGGCGTGGTCGACCCGTTCGTGACCTATGGCCGCGAGCTTCAGCGGATGTATTATTCCTATTACAACGCCAATGCGGCGGCCTATGCGGTCTATTATATGCTGCTGGCTTTTATCGCGGTGAATTATGTGTCGCCCATGCCCAAACGGCAAAGCTGGATAGTGATGGGCCTGCTGCTTGGGCTGATCCTGCTGACAGGTGGGCGCGGCGTTATCCTGGTTATTGCAGCGCTAGTCTTTGCCTGGCTGCTGGCGCTGCGATCTTCGCGTTCGGCGATGGTGGTTGCGGGGCTTGGCTTTGGCTCGCTGATGGTTCTGCCCGCGTTCAACGCCTTGAATGAACTGGTTTTGCTGCGCGAGGAATCCAATGTCGTCCGGCTGGATGCGCTCAACCAATACATCCAGTTTATCGCGAACAACCCCTATTTCGGCGTCGGTATCGAAGCCTTGCGCGAACGCGTTGATGTGTTTGGCCTTAAACCCAGCCACAATTTCTTTATTGAGGTTCTGGCGATGTTCGGATTTGTGCTGGGAGGTCCGTTGATTGCGTTTCTGGTCTATCGGCTGGTGATCCGCCCGGTAAGCTTTCAATTGAAATTGCTCGGATTTTTCTCGCTCATGCCCGGCGTGTTCAACAACACTTTGCTAACCAATTGGGGTTTTATCCCGCTGGCTGTGCCCGTTTTGATGGTGTGCGCAGGCGTGATGCGGGCGCGCCTTTCTGACGAAGCTGCTGCGGATGGAGCGACCCCAGAAGATAAAGCCGCGCGCACGCCAAACCCTGCATTGCCTCCGCCGCTTAAACCGGCATTCGCTTCCAGTCCGGGTTACACTCCGGTCCGCTGATCGCAGCGCGCAAGCGGCCATTGCTGTATCCCTTCTTCAAGACCCCAACCAAGCTGGTGCCAACCGAATCATGAAAATCTCCATCGTAACCGCTGTTTTCAATCGCGCGGGCACCATTGGTGAAGCGATGGAAAGCGTGCAGCGCCAGACCTATCCGCATATCGAGCATGTCATTCAGGATGGCGGGTCCAATGACGGCACATTGGAAGCGGTGCAGGCGCTCGCCAAGGATACGACCCAGGTGCTGTCAGAGCGCGATGATGGAATTTATGACGCGATCAATCGCGGCATCAGGCGCACGACGGGCGATATTGTCGGGCTGATGCATTCTGATGATGTGTTCGCCGATGCGGATGTGATTGCCGATGTCGCGGCGGCAATGGCTGATCCATCGGTTGATGGGGTTTACGGCGATCTGCAATATGTTGCCGCCGATGATCTGACCAAAGTCATCCGCCATTGGAAATCGGGCGAATACCATCCGCGATTGCTCAAACGGGGGTGGATGCCGCCGCATCCCACGCTCTATTTGCGGCGCGAGGTGTTTGACAGATATGGCCTTTACGACACGTCCTATTCGATTGCGGCGGATTACGATGCGATGCTGCGATATCTGGTCAAGGGAGAGATTTCCCTAGCCTATATTCCCCGAGTGCTTGTCAAAATGCGAGTGGGCGGCGAAAGCAACCGTTCCATTGAACGCATTTTGCGCAAAAGCCGCGAAGATTTGCGCGCCCTTCGCGCCAATCGCGTGGGCGGGGCCGTGACATTGGCGGCCAAGAATTTGAGTAAGCTGGGCCAATGGCTGAGCAAAGGTGACGAGAAATAATGACCAAGCGGGCACTGATTACTGGCATTACCGGGCAGGACGGGTCGTATCTCGCTGAATTTCTGCTGGCCAAGGGGTATGAAGTTCACGGGATAAAGCGCCGTGCATCATCTTTTAACACCCAGCGCATCGATCACATTTACGAAGACCCGCACGCCCCCGATCCCAAACTGACGCTGCATTATGGCGATCTGTCGGACACATCGAACTTGACGCGCATTATCAAACAGGTGGAGCCGCACGAGGTTTATAATCTTGCCGCGCAAAGCCATGTCGCGGTCAGTTTCGAAGCGCCCGAATACACCGCCGATGTTGATGGGCTGGGCACTTTGCGGCTGCTTGAGGCGATCCGGCTGCTCAATATGGATCAGCACACCCGGTTTTATCAGGCGTCCACATCCGAGCTGTATGGGTTGGTGCAGGAAACCCCGCAAACCGAGAAAACACCGTTTTATCCGCGCTCTCCCTATGCTGCGGCAAAGCTGTATTCTTATTGGATTACAGTTAATTACCGCGAAGCTTATGGGATGTATGCCTGCAATGGCATTCTGTTTAATCACGAAAGCCCGCGCCGGGGCGAAACCTTTGTGACGCGCAAGATCACGCGCGGCCTGGCCAATATCGCGCAAGGGTTGGAGCCGTGCCTGTATATGGGCAATATCGATGCCTTGCGCGATTGGGGCCATGCGGCTGATTATGTGCGGATGCAGTGGATGATGCTGCAACAGGATGCTGCCGATGATTTCGTGATCGCAACGGGCAAGCAATATTCGGTGCGCGAATTTATCACCTGGTCGGCGCAGGAACTGGGCATTACGCTTGAATTTTCGGGCAGCGAAGTGGACGAGATTGCCACTATCGCGGCGATCACCGGGGATAAGGCGCCCGCGCTGAAAGTGGGCGATGTGATCATGCGGATTGATCCGCGCTATTTCCGCCCTGCCGAGGTAGAAACCCTGCTGGGCGATCCGACCAAAGCGCGCGAAAAGCTGGGCTGGGAGCCGGAGATTACCGCGCGCGAAATGTGCGCTGAAATGATTGCGACCGACCTTGCCGATGCGCAGCGTCATGCTTTCCTCAAAGCAAACGGGTTTGCCATGCCTGTCAGTGTCGAAAACTGAACGCGGGGCATCGCAGCATGATGAAGATATTTCTCGCAGGACATCGCGGCATGGTGGGCAGCGCCATTGCGCGCAAATTGTCCGCGCGCGCTGATGACGGTGAGGCGGTAGAGCTTGTCACGCGTTCGCACGCGCAGCTCGATCTGACCGATCAGGCCGCCGTGCGCGGTTTTTTCGCCGAAGAGCGCCCCGATGCGGTGATCCTGGCGGCGGCCAAAGTGGGCGGCATTCACGCCAACAACACCTATCCCGCCGATTTCATCTATGACAATCTGATGATGGAAGCCAATGTCATCCATCAGGCGTTCAAGGCAGGCGTCACCCGGCTGTTGTTTCTGGGATCATCGTGCATCTATCCCAAGCACGCCCCCCAGCCCATGACCGAAGACGCGCTGTTAACGGGCACTCTGGAGCCGACCAACGAACCCTATGCCATTGCCAAGATTGCCGGGATCAAATTGTGCGAAAGCTATAATCGCCAGCACGGCACCGATTATCGCAGCTGTATGCCTACCAATCTGTATGGACCGGGCGATAATTTTCACCCTGAGAACAGCCACGTCCTGCCAGCGCTGATCCGCCGTTTCCACGAAGCGGCTGAGGCAGGCGCGGATGAAGTCGTCATCTGGGGCACTGGCACACCCCGGCGCGAATTTCTCCATGTCGATGATATGGCTGAGGCCAGCCTGTTCGTGATGGAGTGCGACCGCGCCGTTTATGACGCGAACACGCGCCCCATGCTCAGCCACATCAATGTGGGCTGCGGTGAGGATATCTCCATCTTGGAACTCGCGCAGTTGGTTGCGCGCATAACCGGGTTTGAAGGCCGCATCGCCACCGATCCGGCCAAGCCTGATGGCACAGCGCGCAAACTTATGGATGTCTCGCGCCTTTCGGCGATGGGGTGGCGCGCTCAAATCGGGCTGGAAGCCGGGATTGAGGAAACCTATCGCTGGTTCCTTGCTTCACAAGCGGAACTGCGCGCATGAAACTGAATTATGCATCCGGTTCATTGGCGGTTGTGCTTTGCGCGGGCAAAGCGCGCCGCAATTCCTGCGACCTCGACGGTAAAAGGCCCCCTTGGCGATGAGCAGCCGACTGAAATCGAACTCAAATCTGCCCTGGTTTGTGCTGGGGCTGTTTGCGCTGGTGGTGGCGGCATTGGGCGGATCATCGCGCCCCGATGCGATCCAGATTGCCGCTTTGCGCCCGCTTACCGCGCTGATGCTGATCCCGGCGCTTTATTTCATATCGCGCGAACAAATCGCCAAAGCGCGCAGTCTTGTGGTGCTGCTCGCGCTATTGGCAGGGTGGATGGCGCTGCAATTGGTGCCGCTGCCCGCTGGCCTTTGGCAATCCCTGCCCGGCCGCGATGTGATCGCGCAGCTGGATGCAGCCACCGGAATGGATGGCACATGGAGGCCGATTTCGCTGGTGCCGAGCAGGGGCTGGAACGCGCTGTTCGCGCTGATTGTGCCGGTTACCGCTTTGCTGATTGCGCTCGCCATGCGGGCATCGCCGCGCATGCTCATGGTGATTATCGCCGCTGTCGGGCTGGTCGATGCGGTGCTTGGTATCATGCAGGTTGTCGATGGCAGCAAAAGTCCGCTTTATTTTTACGCCATCACCAATGCGGGATCGCCTGTCGGACTGTTCGCCAATGAAAACCATTCGGCGGTCTTTTCTGCGCTTGTTCTGGTGATCCTTGCCCGGCTGCAATCGCTGCCTCAGGCTATCAACGAACCGCGCTGGCTGCGTCTGTGCTATCCGCCGACATTCCTGATTGTGCTGCTGGCCGTGCTGCTCAGCGGATCGCGCGCTGGCCTTGCGCTGACAGCGTTCGCGCTGCTGGTGACTGTGGTGATGGTCTGGCTGGGCTTTACCGCAAGCAATACGGATCGCCGCCAAAGCAAGGTTGAGCAATGGATCACCGCGCGCCCGCGTTTGCTTTTGGGCGTATTTGCCGGGCTGATCGCAGTCCTGCTGATTGCGTTCTTTTCCGCCCAGCGCGCGCCGGGTGTCGATGACATTTTCACGCAGAACACATTTGAGGATCTGCGCTGGAAATTGTGGCCCACAATCACACAAATGGTGCAGACCCATTTCCTGTTTGGCGCAGGGTTCGGCACCTTTGAGGAGCTGTATCATATCTATGAACCCAGCGATCTGCTGCTGCCTGTCTATGTCAATCAGGCGCATAATGACTGGGCGCAAATCGTGATTGAAGGCGGGCTGCCCATGGTCGCTTTGCTGGCGCTGTTCATCGCATGGGGCGTGCGCGCCGTCTTGAAAGCCCCGCAGACAAGCGAGCTGTATATTGCCAAACTGCTTTTCTGGGGATCAACAGCGGCCATCATATGCGGGGCATCGGTGGTCGATTATCCTCTGCGCGCACCGTTGTTTCAAGCCATGGCTGTGTGGTTGGTGGTTGTTTTGGCAATGGAAATCGCGCCGATTGGCAATTCCGGCAGCTCTGGCAAAAATGCCACCCGCTCAGCGGGATCACGGGGCAAATAATGGCCCGCTCTTGGAGTTTCACCGATATGAGCTATGGAGCGGGAATTGGTCAAAAGGGTAAAAAAGTGCCGTTTAGAATTTGCGTGACATTGGCTTTGGCCGCAGCGGCTTTGTCCGGATGCGCGACCGATCGCACCTTTGGCGCCGATCCAAGCTATGAGATAACCGAACTGGAAACGCTGCCCGCCCCGCGCGGCGAGATTTTCTACACCATCGGCTCTCAGGAAAAGCTGGAAATTGGCGTTGTCGGCGCCGAGGAATTGACCGGCGTTTACCTCACCGATGAAGATGGCAATCTGGATTTTCCGCTTGTCGGCAAAGTCGCGATTGGCGGCCAGTCGCCCACCAATGCGTCCAAGATGATCGCCGATGGCCTGCGCGGCCGGTTCATTGTCGATCCGCAAGTGCGCGTGATCCCCGAGGAGTTCACCCCGCCTTCCATCTCGATCGGCGGACAGGTGAACCGGCCCGGCGCTTATCCTGCAACGGGGCGCGAAACCTTGCTGCGCGTTGTCAATATGGCCGAAGGCCTGGCGGAATATGCCAAATTTGAAGATGTGCTGATTATGCGCACGGTTGATGGTCAGCGCTATATTGGCCTTTATAACATCGCGGCGATCCAGCGCGGCAATTACCCTGATCCTGCGCTTTACCCGGATGATATCGTGATGGTCGGGGATTCGCCTGCGCGCCGCCGGCTCGACAATATTCTCCAGTTTGCGCCGCTGCTGACATCGGCAGCGATTGTCATTGATCGCGTGGGCATTTGATAGAATTATGAACGCAGATATTGCCCTTTCGCCGCCCAAGGCTGGCACCGCAAACGGTCAGGATGCTGGCGAAGGGGGGATAACTTCTTCCTCGATCTGGAACGCTTCGTTCACGAAGCGCGCACTTTGCGCTGGTTTATCGCCGCGCTGATTGTGCTTTGCCTGCTTGCAGGGCTGGTCATCACTTTGCTGACAGAGCCGCAATACCGCGCCAATGCACGGCTCGAAGTGGCGCAGGTCGCGACCAATGTGACCGATATCGAAACGCTCGATGCCGATGGCCGGGTGTCTGAGCTGCAATATCTTAACACCCAGTACGAATTGCTGGAATCGCGCTTCATGGCATCGCGCGTTGCCGAAGCGGGCAATTTGATGCGCGACGAAGAGTTTATCGAAACCTTCGCGCTGACCGAGGAAGAAGACCTTTCCGAACGCGATATCGAAGAATTGCTGCTCGATCAGGTCAGCATTGAAGCGATTGCCAATTCCAGCCTCGTGGACATCTATTTCTCCAGCGGTTCATCAGCCCTGTCGGCGCGCATTGCCAATTTGTGGGCCGAAGAATTTATCGCGGCCAATTACGAGAAACGCTTCGGCACCAACATCGAGGCGCGCGAATTCTTGAAAAGCCAGATCGATGAACTGCGCGAAAGTCTGTCGCGGTCTGAACAGGAATTGGTTGAATATGCCAATGCGAACGAGATTCTGGTGCTGGAAACAAGCACAGATGGCGAAGGGTCAGCGACCGCAGCGCAAACCTTGATCGCGGCTGATCTGTCTGCGCTCAACGCGGCTTTGGCGCAGGCCACAACCGAACGGATCACGGCAGAGGCCGCCGTGCGCGCTGGCGAGCGGGGCGGCCCCAATCGCGATCCGCGCCTCGCGTCTGAATTGGCATTGGCGCAGTCCGAATTGTCGATTCTGCAAGAGAATTTCGGCCCCGAATATCCCGCCGTGCGGCAAAAACAGGCGCAGGTCGCAACCTTGCGTCAGGCCTTGAATGTTACAGGCAGCGCCACGTTGCGTTCCGCCAGATTGCGCGAAAGCGAATTGCGCGAACGGCTGAACGAGGCGAAATCAAAATTCCTCGGCCAGCAAAGCCAGGGCATTCAATACGGCATCCTGAAACGCGAGGTCGAAACCAATCGCGAAATTTATGATGGTTTGCTCCAACGCTTCAAAGAGCTTGAGGCATCGGGCGCAGGTCAGAACAATATCAAGCTGATCGACGCCTCCATCGCGCCGATTGCGCCTTATGAACCGTCCCTCATTCGCAATATGGCGGTGGCCTTTATCGCCAGCCTGATGCTGACGGCAGCGCTGGTCTATGCCCGCGTCATGATGAGCCAGACGGTGCGCGAGCCGGGCGAGGTGACCGACAAGACGGGTCTCACCCTGCTGGGCGTGATCCCCAAAGCGAAAGATGTCGACATGGTCGATGCGCTGGCGCAGCGATCATCGGAAACGAGCGAGGCGTACCGCTCGCTGCGCACCAATCTGGCGTTCCTTACCGCCGATGGCGCGCCGCGGGTGATCATGCTGACATCGACCGCTCCGTCAGAGGGCAAGTCGATATCCTCGGTCGCACTGGCTGCAAACTTTGCGCAATTGGGCAAGGATACAATCCTGCTCGATTGCGATCTGCGCAATTCCAAACTGCCCAAAACGCTCGATCTCGATATCACCGGCGTTGGCGGAATGGCGGCGCTGCTCACCAATCAGGGCGGCGCGGTGCGCGATCAGGCGATGCGGGTGGAGCGATTGAATTTCGACTACATCCCGGTTGGCCACAAACCGCCCAATCCGGTTGATTTGCTTGCATCGGACAGGCTGCAGCGAGTCGTGGATGAAGCCAAGGGCACTTATGATCAGATCATCATCGATTGCGCGCCCATGCTGTCGCTCGCCGATGCGATTGAAACCGCGCGCGTGGCCGAAGGCGTGATCTATGTGATGGAAGCCAACCGGATCAAAGCCAAGGTTATCGAAACCTCGGTTCGCCGTCTGGCTGCCACCGGCGCGCCGATCTATGGCGGCGTTCTGACCAAGCTGGATGAGCGTGCGGCCGAATACGGATATGGCTACGGCTATGGTTATGGCTACGGCTATAATTACGGGAATGACGATCCCAAGGCCGAAACGGACCGGATGTAAGCCTGATGTCAATGGCTAAACGCCTTGCAGCGCTGGAATGGCCCCGATTGTTGATCGTGATCGCGATTGGCGTGGTGCTCGCGGGCGTTTTGAGCGTCCAGGCGCTCAGTTCCGCCCTGACACGGTCCGCACCATCGACGGCGGTTTCGCTGTTTGGCTGGAATGGTCTGGCGGCTGAACAAAATGCGTTCCAGGTTTTCCAAACCGCTGCAGCCCAAGGCACCGATCTGCTGGAGGCTGCAACAAATGCGCAGCCGCTCGCGCGGGCTGCCGCATCGCACGATCCGCTGACGCCCAAATCCTATTCGGTCATTGCCATGGCGACCACCGATCCGGCCGCCAAATCGGCCATTCTGACCGCCGCCAACAAGCTTAACCGGCGCGATTTGTCGCTTCAGGCGCTGGTGCTTGAACAGCGCCTTGCACAGGAAGATTACAGCGCCAGCATCGCGACGCTCGATCAGATCCTGCGCGTGCATCCTGAGCGTGAGCAGGAGTTTTTCCCTGTCCTGCGCCAAGCCTTGACCGCGCCCGGTGCTGCGCCTTTGTTCGTTGATATCCTCAACGGGCCTGCCGCCTGGCACGAAAACTTTCTCAAATTCGCCATGCGAGAGCCTGCATCGCGGCTTGCCATGGCGTCGATCCGCAAGGAATTGAATTACGACGACACCGAGGTTGACCGCCGCCTGATCACGGGTCTGGCGGTGCAGGGCGAAGTGGTGAAATCAAAAGAGATCTATGATTTTGTGAAAGCGCGCCAAGTGCCTGATGAGACGGCCGAAGAAAGCGGCGAGGAGCGCGAAGTTGCGAGCAATTGGGACAATCAGTTCCCCCCGTTTGATTGGCGCTTGTCCGATGAAAGCCGGTTCCGGAGCCAGCCTGACCGCAAGGGCGAAAACCTCGAGATTTTCGCGCGATCAGGCGAAGGCGGCGCGATTGCCGAATTGATCGAGCTGACCCCCGATGGCCCCTTTGCCATCACCACCACATACGAAGCGCAAAGCCCCACCCGGTCGGATAACACGCGCATTCAGCTGTTCTGCGCCGTGGGTGCGCCGCCTTTCGTTGATGAAGCTTTGGCGCAAGGGGCCAACACTATTGCGGTGGACGCAGTGCCGGACAATTGCCCGCAAATGCTGCTGCGCGTGAATGTGCGGGCGTGGCGCGGCGAACCGACCGTGCGCGCGACTTTGGGGCCTATTACAATCGCCCGACAATAGAGTTGAGAACCGCGCTGGTTTAACCGGGCACCCTAATCGAGAGCAATATCCGGCGCGTCTTCCTGTTTCATGCCCACCACGTGATAGCCGGCATCCACATGATGCACTTCGCCGGTTACGCCGGATGACAGGTCAGACAGAAAATACAGCCCCGATCCGCCCACATCATCAATCGTCACCGTGCGGCGCAGCGGCGTGTTCAGCTCATTCCATTTGAGGATATAGCGAAAATCGCCAATCCCGCTGGCAGCCAGGGTTTTGACAGGGCCAGCGCTGATCGCGTTCACTCGGATGTTTTTCGGTCCCAGATCATTGGCGAGATAGCGCACGCTGGTTTCCAAAGCGGCCTTTGCAACGCCCATGACGTTGTAATGGGGGATGACCTTTTCCGCGCCGTAATAGGTCAGCGTCAGGATTGATCCGCCACTCTCGGGCATCATTTCCGCCGCCCGCTTGGTCACCGCGACCAGCGAATAGGCCGAGATGTTCATCGTCTTCAGGAAATTTTCGAGCGAGGTGTCGACATATTGCCCGCGCAATTCCGCTTTGTCGGAAAAGCCGATGGCATGGACCACGAAATCAAGCGTGTCCCAACGTTCTTTCAATGTTGCAAAAGCGGCGTCCAGCGCATCCATATCCGACACGTCGCATTCGAACGTGAAATCGCTGCCCAATTGCTCTGCAAGCGGCTTCACCCGCTTGGCCAGCGCTTCGCCCTGATAGGAAAAGGCCAGCTGCGCCCCGTGCTCTGCCAATTGCTTGGCAATGCCCCAGGCGAGCGATTTATCATTGGCAAGCCCCATGATGAGCCCGCGTTTGCCTTCCATGAGTTTGGGCATATCGGCATTCTCCTCAAAAGTGTCTGTCGCTGTGCTGAACCGCCAAATCAAGCCTCAGCCTGTTTAAGTTCCGCTCCGGGCTCGGCCAGCGCCGCATTCAATTGAGCGCCGATAACGAGGCCAAGCCCGACAAGCCAGAAAAACAACAGCGCAACCATAATTCCTGCCAGACTGCCATAGGTAAGACTGTAGGTGAAAAACTCTTTGAGGACTTTGGGCAGCGCTGTCGTGACAGCCAGCCACCACAGGGCCGTGAACAGCGCGCCGGGCCATTTGGGAAAAGCCTTGCCGCGATATTGCGCAGGCGTGAGCGTGAAAAAGAGCAGGTACAGCGATCCGAACAAGCCCAAAGCGGGCAAAATCCGCGTGATCTGCAAGGTTTCGATTGTTTCGCCCAATTGCGGGATAAACGCGCCGATAAATTCCTGCGCAGTACCGATCAGCACCTGGGCCAAAAACGAAACCAGCATCAACAACACTGCGCCCACGATCAGGCCTGCTGACAGCAAGCGATATTGCCAGAATGCGCGTTCCGCCACAGTGCCATAAGCGCGCCGCAGCACATCGCGGATGGTTTCGATCAGGCTGGAGACAGACCACAAGGCCGCTGCCGCGCCAAACCACACCAGCCACCCGCTGCGTGCGTCGATCACGTCTTTGGCCACCGGTTCAATCACTCCGCGAACGGTGGGCGGCATAGCCGTCAGCACGGTGCTGATCACCATCGCGCGATCTTCAACCTCTCCGACCAGCTGGAACAAAGTGGCGGCAAAGATAAAGAACGGAAAGATTGAAAGCATTGCCAGATAGGCAAGATTGCCCGCATAGATAAAGCCATCCTGAAATGTTCCGCTGACAGTGCGGCGGACGACTTCAAACGGGCGTGACCCTGAGCGAAACCACCCCAGCACTGTGCCTGCGGGGCCGGGTTTGCGCGATCTTTCGTGCGCGCCCAGCAATCCGGCAGGTTCGATATCGCCATCTTGCTTATGCGTCTTCAGCGCATCGCGCCGCCGCGCCTCAGGGGAAAGTGAGCGGACCGCGCGGTGGGGCGATGCGGGCTGATCTGCTCCAGTCATGCTGCGGTTAAGCCCCTTTCCTTGCAGCGCCTCGGTGCGCGCTCAGGCTTATGCGTCAAACTTGGCGCGCGGGCTAGCCGGATCGGTCCAATCACCCAGTTTTTTATCAAGCGCTTCAAGGTCTTCAGGCAGCTGTATTTCCAGAGTGACCAGCTGATCGCCTCGCGCGCCTGCGGCTTTCTTGGACCAGCCTTTGCCGCCCAGACGCATGATTGTGCCGCCATGGGTGCCCGGTTTGATCGTCAGCATAACCGCGCCATCAACCGTGGGGCATTTGACTTTCGCCCCGCGCAGCGCCTCATCCAGTGTGATCGGCAGATCCATGCGGATATGATCGCCATCGCGGCAGTAAAATGGATGCGAGGCGATGTTGATCTCGACAATGCCATCGCCATTGCCGCCCGGCCCGCTATGCCCTTTGTCTTTCAGGCGCATTTGCGTGCCATCATCCAGCCCGCGTGGCAGTTTCAGATTGATCGCTTTGCCATCGGCCAGCGTGATCCGCTGATCGCGCAAGGTTGCAGCATCTTCGAACGGGACGCTCAATTTGTATTGAATATCCGCGCCGCGTTTGGGCGGGGAAGCAGGCGGGCGCTGGCCAAATCCGCGCCGGCTGCCGGGTGGCGGTCCGCCGCGATTGCGCGCGCCGCCGCCAAACAGCCCTTCGAACAGATCGCCCAGATCCATATCATCGGGGTGCTGTCCGCCAAATTCACTGTCACGAAATCCGCCGCCGCCGCGCGGGCCTCCGCCGCCAAAGCCGCCGCCAAAACCGCCTGCGCCGCCGCGTGCATATCCGCCGCGCGCGCCGCCCATACCGCCGCCAGCCCCTGCGCCCATCCCGGCAAAGGGGTTCATGGGATTGCCATCGCCATCAATTTCCCCGCGATCAAATTGCGCGCGTTTGTCCTTGTCGCTTAACAGATCATAGGCATTGGTGACGCTGCTAAAGCGTTCGGCGGCCTTGGGATTATCCTTGTTACGATCAGGATGCAGCTGTTTAGCCAGCTTGCGATAGGCGCTTTTGATGTCTTTTTCAGACGCGGTGCGGGCAACGCCAAGGGTTTTGTAAGGATCGGCCATCGTGTGTTAGCTAGGTGAGACGGTTGCCCCGTGCAAGGGCGCTGTCAGACTGGCCCGGTATGAAACGCAAAAGCATGGCATTGTGTATGGCGTGCAATCAGTGCCCCCTTTCCTACGCGCGGCGAAATCCCTATCTCGAACAGCATGTTCGCCGCTGCCGCTTTATGCCCGATTGTGCTGTCACAGGGCGCTTTGGGGATGTTGCGGTTTTTAGTCTCAGGACCGTGTAACATGCGGTCCATCATTCAGTTTGAGGTCTGCCAAGATGAACCAACCCGCAACTCTGGGTGATGCCCAATTGGCCGATAGCCAGATCGCGGCGGGCGCTGATCCTTACCGCCTGTTCGACGAGTGGATGAATGAAGCACGCGCGAGCGAGCCCAATGATCCCAATGCGATGGCGCTGGCAACCGCTGATGGGGATGCAGTGCCTTCGGTTCGCATGGTGCTGCTCAAAGGGCATGGCCGTGATGAAGGGCGCGAATACGGAGTGAGCGGCGGCGGCTTCACCTTCTTCACCAACACCGGCAGCCGCAAAGGATGCGACATCGCCGCCAATGCGCAAGCGGCGCTGCTGTTTCACTGGAAAAGCCTCAACCGCCAGATCCGCATATCCGGCCCTCTGATCCCGGTGGATGAAGCGCGCGCAGACGCCTACTTCCACTCGCGCGCTTACACCAGCCAGGTGGGGTCCGCCGCCTCGGACCAGTCGCGCCCGCTGGATGCGCGCCAGACCTATATCAACCGGGTGAAAGCGCTGTGGGATGAGCATGAGGAGGCGGGCAAAGTGCCGCGTCCGCAGCATTGGACAGGCTTTACGCTGGACCCGCGTGCAATCGAGTTCTGGATGGACCGTGACAACCGCCTGCATGATCGCCGCGTCTTCACGCGCGCATCAGCGGATGCGGCGTGGTCAGATACGCTGCTCTATCCGTGAGCGCTCTACCCCTAAGGAACCCAGCATGACCCTGCGCATCCCCTATTGGCATATCGACGCATTCAGCGCCTCGCCCTTTGGCGGCAATCAGGCCGCTGTCATGGTGCTCGATGAATGGCTTCCCGACGATCAGCTTGTAGCGATTGGCGCAGAGAACCTGTTCGCTGAAACCGCCTTCGTCGTGCGCGACACAAGCGGCGAGGCGGATTGGGAGCTGCGCTGGTGCACGCCAACCTACGAGATTGCGCTGTGCGGTCATGCGACGCTGGCAAGCGGGCATGCGCTGCTGAGCCATCACGATTGGGGCCTGAGCGAAGATGGGAAAGCGCGCGATCGTGTGACGTTCCGCACGCGCAAATCGGGCGTGCTTGAAGTGCGCCGGACAGATGGCGGATATGAGGTTGCTCTGCCCGCGATCCCGACCGCTTCGCAAGACCACCCCGAGGCCGCAGCGCTGATCGGCGGCAGTCCCGTCGCGACCTACCGCTCTGGCGGGGAGCAGATCGGATACAACCTGTTCCTGTTCGAAACCGAAGCTGAAGTGCGCGCCTTGGCGCCGAACCTGCGCGCTCTGGCTGAATTGGGGACGGACCAGTTCGACTGCACCGCACCGGGCGAAGCGTCCGACATCGTCAGCCGCGTGTTCGTACCCGGTGCAGGTGTGGATGAGGACAGCGTTACAGGCTCAGCGCATGCCGCGCTAACCCCGTTCTGGGCTGCGCGATTGGGCCGAGACAGCTTTACCGCGCATCAGGCAAGCGAGCGCGGCGGCGATCTCACCTGCCGATTGGACGGGGACCGAGTGTGGCTGGGCGGGCCATGCACCACTGTTGTCGAGGGCACTTTCCTACTGGGATAGCGCGAGCTAACCCATGCGCTCCGCTTCGATGGCGAGCATTTCGCGCAAGTGATCGCGCCATGGCACCCCGGCAATGCCCGTGGCGGCGCGGGTTGCGCTGCAATCAAGGGCTGAGAAAGCGGGACGCTTTGCAGCGGTGGGATACTCGGCTGTGGCGATTGCGCCGATTGCGGGGATCCGCTCAATCAGGCCAAGCGCATGGGCCTCTTCGGCAATGGCCTGCGCGAAATCGTGCCAACTGACTATGCCTTCATCGCTATGGTGGAACGTGCCAGACGCGCCTTTCGCGACCAGCGCCCAAATGGTGCGAGCAAGGCCCGTGGCCCATGTGGGGGAGCCGGCCTGGTCGGCAACCACGCCGATCTCATCGCGGGTGCGCATGAGGCGCAGCATAGTGTTGACGAAGTTTGAGTGGCCCGCCTCATACACCCAGGACGTGCGGATCAGCAGATCGCGCGCGCCAAGGTGATCCTCGCCCTCTGCCTTGGTCCGGCCATAAGCGGATAGCGGATTGCGCGGGGCATCAGGCGGATAGGGCTGGGCGGCTGCGCCATCGAAGACGAAATCGGTTGAGACATGCACCAGCTTGCCGCCCGAGCCTGACCCCGAGCCTGACCCCGAGCCTGACATAGCCTCAGCCATAACGCCCACCGCATCAGCGTTGATGGCGCGGGCGGTGTCCTCATCCGCCTCGGCAGCATCAACAGCGGTGTAGGCGGCGGCGTTAATGATGATATCGGGCGCTTCAACCGCAAGCCGCGCGCGCAGCATGGCGTGATCTGCAAGGTCGACGTCATCGCTGCTGATCGCGCTGATCTCAGCGGAAGCGGGCGCGGTGCGCTGCAAGGCTCCGCCAAGCTGCCCGGTCGCCCCGGTGATGAGAACTCTCATGCAAACACCCGCGCATCGGCAAGCGGGACGCTCGCCCGGTCCTTGTCAGACAGGATGGGCGCGGTTCCATCCAGCGGCCAGTCAATGCCGATGGCCGGATCGTCCCAGCGGACCGAATGCTCTGCCTGCGGGTCATAGGGCGCGGTGCACTTGTAGAGGAAATCGGTGTCATTCTCGAGCGTGAGAAATCCGTGCGCAAACCCCTCTGGCACATAGAACATCAGGTGATTGGCGGCCGACAGATGCACGCCTTCCCATTGCCCAAACGTCGCAGAAGACCGCCGCAGATCGACCGCAACATCAAACACCGCCCCGCGCGTGACCCGCACCAGCTTGCCCTGCGGGTTTGGGTTCTGGAAATGGAGCCCCCGCAATACTCCCCTTTGCGAGTGCGAATGGTTGTCCTGTACAAAGCTCAGATCAAGCCCAGCTTTGGCAAAGCTGTCCGCATTCCAGCTCTCTGTAAAAAACCCGCGATCATCGCCGAACAAGGCTGGCTCAATGATAACCGCGCCATCAAGCTTGGTTGGCGTAACCTTCATCGCTGCTGGCCGGGAACGGTGGGCTGTTCAAGCAGGCCAAGCAGATATTCGCCATAACCCGATTTGCGCAAAGGCTGCGCAATCCGCGCCAATTCGTCATCGGTGATAAAGCCCTGCCGCCATGCGATCTCTTCAGGGCAAGCGATCTTCAGACCCTGCCGCTCTTCAGTGATCCGCACATAGGTCGCCGCATCAAGCAGCGATGCATGCGTGCCTGTATCAAGCCAGGCGAAACCGCGCCCCATGATCTCAACCGATAACGCGCTTTCATCCAGATAGAGCCGATTAAGATCAGTGATCTCCAATTCCCCGCGTGCAGATGGCGTTAGATCGCGGGCGCGATCCGCCACTGTTTCATCATAGAAATAGAGACCTGTCACTGCGTAGTTTGATTTGGGCGCGCGCGGCTTTTCCTCAATTGAGATGGCGCGGCCATCATCGTCAAATTCAACCACCCCAAATGCGGCGGGATCGGTGACGCGGTAAGCAAATATGCTCGCGCCATCTGCCTTGGCGTTGGCATGCTGCAAAAGATCCGGCAGGCCGTGGCCATAAAAGATATTGTCACCGAGGATCAGCGCCGCTGGCTTTCCGCGCACAAAATCGGCGCCAATGTGAAATGCCTGGGCAAGCCCTTCGGGATGGGGCTGCACTGCGTAGCTCAGCGATATTCCGAAATCGGACCCATCACCCAGAACGCGCTGAAACTGCTCGCTGTCCTGCGGGGTGGTGATAATCAGGATATCGCGAATGCCCGCCAGCATCAGAGTGCTCAGCGGGTAATAGATCATTGGCTTGTCAAAGATCGGCATCAGCTGTTTCGAAACGCCGCGTGTCAGCGGATAAAGGCGTGTGCCTGATCCGCCGGCCAGAATAATGCCTTTGCGCTGCCCCATCACATCTGCCCCGTCATATTATAAGGTGCCCCTGACCCTGACTCAGACTCTGGCGCGTAAGCGAACACCGCCGCTGGCCCCTTATGGCTCCCCTGCCGCCGGATAAAGCGCTATCACATCAGCAGCCTCTTGCAGCATTAGCGGACGTTCATCGCTGGTCGAATGGCCCAGCCGCACCAAAGTTACATTCTGCTCAGGGGAAACCAGCACATATTGCCCCATATGCCCGATCAGCGCGAACAGGCTTTCCGGCGCGCGATCAGGGAAAAGGGGGTGGGGGTATTGCAGCCGATCATCGGGCCGGTTCATCCAGGTTTGATAGCCATAATGTTCAGAGGCCGGGCTGGCGGCTGTCATCGCCGCAATCCAGCCTGATGGCACCAATTGTTCGCCGCTGGGCGCTTGTCCGTCAGTGCGCATAAACTCGCCAAATTTGGCATAATCGCGCGCGCTCGCATGCATCAAACTGCCGCCGATCAATGTGCCCGCTGCGTCAAATTCCGGCACAATCGATGTCATGCCAAGCGGTTCAAACAGCCGTTCTTCAAGAAAGCCTGCCACAGCCGCGCGGCGCGTTTCGGGATCATCGCTGTCTGTCAGAGCGCGCGCGGCGATATCGGCCAGAATGACTGTGGTGTTGGATGAATATTCAAAAGTCTCGCCGGGCTCGGCTTCCAAAGGCTGTTCCATTGCCCAGCGCGCCATATCATCGCGCCCATCCAGGAACAGCATGCGCACTTCTGACGATTCGTAAGGCGGATCGCCTGCTTCTGTGTGGCGCAATCCAGATCGCATCTGAAGAAGATACTCCAGAGTGATCTCCGCGCGCGGATCGCCAGGGCGCTGCCATAAAGGCACAGGGGCGGGCTCTTTCACGCTTAACTTGCCATCAGCAACCAGCATTCCGATCAGCACCGCAGTGACCGTTTTCGCCATGGACCAGCTTAAGAACCGCGTGTCCGCATTATACCCTTGCGAATATCGTTCAGCTGCAATCTTGCCATTGGCCATCAGAACAACCGCTCGGGTTTCGCCAAGGCCTTTTTTTGTGAACAATTCGTCCACCGCGCGCGCCACCTGTGCGCGGGGCGCGCCTGCATCCTGCGTGACGGCTGCAATCGCTTCATCGGAAAGCGGCATGAGCGCGCCATCGGTTTCGCCGCTGCACGAAGCGATTGTCACACCGCCCAAAATCAGCGCGCCTGATCCAAGCACGCTTGGCAGGCGTATTATTGCACGCTTAAAGAGAGCCCTGTGATCGAACATCCTGCGATCATTCTCGCACCCGGCAAAGGTTGGCAATGGCAAATCCGCGAAATTCCCGAAGTTTGCGCATAGCGTTTTGGCTTATCATCATTGTCGCTGCGGCTTTTGCGGCGGCGTTTTATGTCTTTCGTGAACCGATTGGCGGCTATGCCGAAGTCGGCACCAGCTATGCCGCGCGTGTGGCCTGTTCGTGCCGCTTTGTCGCAGGCCGCCCGCTTGATGATTGTGCCAAAGACAAACTTGGCGGGATGGAATTGGTGACTTTGGTCGAGGATGCAGATGCCAAAAGCGTCACCGCGCGCTTTCCCTTGGTTACTTCCGCCACTGCCAGTTACCGCGATGGGTATGGCTGTGTTCTGGAGAGATGGGAGCCTTAAGCCTGGACAGATGCGGCGGTATCAATCCACCCGCCGCCCAGCACCCGCTCACCTGCATAGATAACCGCCGCCTGTCCCGGCGCGACGCCGAATTCGGGATCGGCAAAGCGTATTTGCGTGGCCGCGCCTTCTCCAAAGGGTCCCTCCAGTGTGATCGGCACAGGTTTTGCCAGGCTGCGCACTTTCGCTGTCAGCGGCTCGCCCACGGGCATTGGGCCAATGCGATTGGTTTCGATCAGCGTCGCGCTTTCGACTGCCAGCATGCGTTTGGGGCCGACCCGCACCGTGCGGGTTCCCGCATCCAGCGCGATCACATAAAGCGGTTCTGGCTGGCCGCCGATATCCAGGCCCTTGCGCTGACCCACAGTGTAATGGACGATCCCCTTGTGCTGGCCCAGCACTTCGCCGCTTGCCGCATGGACGATATCGCCTGGTACGCCGCCTTCGGGCCGCAGATCGGTGACGATCTTGGCGTAATTGCCATCGGGCACAAAGCAGATGTCTTGACTGTCCGGTTTGGCCGCGTTTCTGAGGCCAGCCTTTTCAGCCAGTTCGCGAACGACGCTCTTTTCCAGACCGCCAAGCGGAAAGCGGATATAGTCCAGCTGGTCCTGCGTGGTGGCGTAAAGAAAATAGGACTGATCGCGCGCTGGATCGACCGCGCGGTAAAGTTCCGGGCCGGAATTGCTCTGCTGCGGCCCTTTAACGCGCTGGACATAATGCCCCGTAGCCAGACAATCTGCGCCCAATTCGCGCGCCATCCGGAACAGATCGGTGAATTTAGGCCCCATATTGCAGCGTATGCAGGGCACAGGAGTGCGCCCGGCCAGATATTCATCGGCAAACTGATCGACTACGCTATCGCGAAACGCGCTTTCATGATCGAATACATAATGCGCAATCCCCAGCCTGTCCGACACCGCACGCGCATCGGCAATATCATCGCCGGCGCAGCACGCCCCCTTGCGCCCGGTCGCTGCACCATAATCATAGAGTTGCAGCGTGATCCCGATAACCTCAGCACCTGTATCATGGGCGAGCGCGGCAACGACCGATGAATCCACCCCGCCGCTCATCGCGACAACGATGCGGCAATCTTCGGGCGCGCGCGGCAAATCGAACAGCGCGGCGCTGTCGAGCCCGAAAGGCGATGAGGTGTCGAGAGAGGCAGTGGCAGTCATGGCGGGGTTCCGCTGGGCGATATAGGTGCACCCGGCCAGATAAGCCAGAGGCACATTTGTGTGCGTCTCAGGAGCGTTTCGATGGCCCGTTTGGTTAGCGGATCGCCGCGCGCTAATCCTAAGAGACAGTAAAGCCGGGTTTTACCACATCTTGACGACCGCGCTGTAGTGAGTCGGTCATGTTTGAAAAAGCTTCTTCTATTGTGCCCTCTGCGAATCGCGATTTTCGCGGCTCAGCATCGGTTGGGTTAGCGGCTGGCGATCTGATGATCGGCACAGCGCGCGGCGATTCCGAAGCCGCCTTTGCGAAAGGCGGCGATGCGCTGCGGGCACTTGACTGGAGCGAATTGACAAGCCGGTTGAACGCTGCGCGCGAGCTGCGCCTTTTGCTTCACCGGGATCATGGAAAGACGATTGGAACGGGCGCTGCCAGCTTTGGTGACGCTGCAGCGCGCTATTTTCGCGACCAATCGGAGAACGAACGCCCCGTTAACCCTGATGCTTTAGAGGCTCGAAAAGCATCGCAGTGCAATATCCTTCAAATCAAGGATGAGGCGACAACAGGCGATGCGAGAGACAGTGAATGATTGAGAATCAGGACATACGCCCCGCACAAGTGATCGGCCCCCTCGGCGAACCCTTGACGCTGGATGATCTGCCCGCGCCTTCAACCAAGCGTTGGGTAGTGCGGCGCAAGGCCGAAGTGGTCGCCGCCGTGAATGGCGGGCTGCTGACCATTGATGAAGTGCTCGAACGTTATGGGCTGACACTCGAAGAGTTTGCTTCATGGCAGCGCGCCGTTGATCGTTCTGGCATGCAGGGCTTGCGAGTGACGCGCATTCAGCATTACCGCGACCTTTACGAGCGCCAGCTTAAGTACTGATCTCACAAATCCATACCGACTTTCGCACCTGATCGCATTGTGCGCTATCGGAACAATCCCTAGACCCCCCGTTGATTGCATGAAGACAATCAATTTGGAGGAAAACATGGGTTGGATTATCGCATTGATCGTAGGCGGCGTCGCTGGCTGGCTCGCTAGCCTGGTGATGAACCGCGATGCCTCGATGGGCATTTTTTGGAATATCGTCGTCGGCTGCGTCGGCTCGGTTGTCGGCAATATGATTGTCGGCCCATTGCTCGGCATCAGCGGCAGCGTTAAGGAATTTTCGATCACAGGTTTGATCGTTGCGGTGGTGGGCGCGGTTGTGCTGCTCGGCATCGTTAATCTCATTCAGCGCGGCCGCGTTCGCGGATAAACGCGCAATTGACTTGAAAATCGGGGTTTTTGCCTCGATTTTTGGCAGTATAAAAAGCGGCGCGCCTTTGGGCTGCGCCGTTTTTTGTTATTCTGCAGCCATTGAGAGCGAATTTTGCAAGAAACCCCTTCGTCTAAGGCCAAAGTCATCAGTCGAACCGCGCATTGCGCGTTAGTAAGTAGAGGCGTATGGCTCTTGCGCGAGGTGAGTTATGCCGATAACACACTTTCAGGGCAGGTAAACGAGCAATTCTTGTTTGACCGCAGCGAGGCGACAGGATGAATTACGAGTCAACAATCACTGATGAGAACGTGGAATATGTCCCCGGCACTGCGCCCGGCGATGTTCACGCTGCCAACCGGCCCAGCAAGCGAGGCTGGTCGCGCGGGTTGCTGATTGGCGTGTTTGCCGTGCTGGCTTTGGGCGCTGCGCTGGTCGCTTACTTCGCATTTGCAGGCGGCGATACCGAAGAAGCGGCTGATGACAGCTCTCAAGCGCCCGTTGTCACGGTGGTGGCTGCTGGCCAAACCACTGTCGATGGTGTGATCGAAGTTCCCGGCACGATCGCTGCCCGCCGCGAAATGCCTGTTGGCGTTGAAGGCGAAGGTGGGCGTGTTTTATCCGTGCCGGTTGATGCTGGCCAATGGGTCGGCGCGGGCCAGGTGCTCGCCGTGATAGACCGTTCGGTTCAGGCGCAACAGGCGCAGGCGCAATCTGCGCAGATCGCCGTTGCAAAAGCGGATGCAAAGCTTGCGCAGGCCAATCTTGATCGGTCCTTGCAATTGGTAGAGCGCGGCTTTGTCTCAAAAGCTGATGTTGACCGTTTGACGGCAACCCGCGATGCCGCGACCGCCCGTGTCCGCGTGGCTGAGGCTCAATTGGCAGAATTGCGTGCCCGAAACGCGCGGCTTCGTGTTGTTGCACCTGCTGCGGGCTATGTGCTTGAGCGCAATGTGGAGCCGGGCCAAACGGTGGGCGCAGGATCACCAGCGCTTTTCCGCATCGCGCGCGGCGGCGAGATGGAAATGCTCGCCCAGGTCAGCGAAACACAGCTTGCAGGGATTTCGCAAGGCGTCAGCGCCAGTGTAACGCCAGCCGGATCTGGGAAAAGTTTCAATGGCCAAGTCTGGCAGCTTTCCCCCGTGGTTGACACGAACACCCGGCAAGGGACAGCGCGAATTGCTTTGCCATTCGCCTCTGAATTGCGGCCCGGCGGCTTTGCGACTGCCAAAATCGCAAGCGGGACAATAACCGCAACCGTTCTTCCTGAAAGCGCTGTTCTTGC
Source organism: Erythrobacter sp. JB1-15 (assembly GCF_057365035.1). Taxonomy (NCBI): domain Bacteria; kingdom Pseudomonadati; phylum Pseudomonadota; class Alphaproteobacteria; order Sphingomonadales; family Erythrobacteraceae; genus Erythrobacter; species Erythrobacter sp. JB1-15. The sequence continues at coordinate 1,081,820 of NZ_CP200295.1, read as the reverse complement.
CGATAGCGAAGGCAGCTTTGTTTACGTCGTTACCGATGAAAACACTGCTGAACGCCGCTCGGTTACAACCGGCATGGTAACGCCTGATGGGATCGCCATTACAGAGGGATTGGCAGGGGGCGAGGCCATTGTGCTGCGGTCTGGCGGGTTCTTGAATCCTGGCGAAACCGTTCAGCCAAGGCGCGAAGGTGCTGCCGGGGCAGCCGGTTCAGCTAAAGAATCTGGCGAAGAAGCCGCAGCCCCATGAATTTCCGCAACCTTTCCGCGTGGTCGATCCGCAATCCCATCATCCCGCTGGTGATGTTCATCGCCGTTACCTTGGCAGGTGTGGTCAGCTTTGTGCGAATGGATGTCGTCAACAATCCCGAAGTTGAATTTCCCGCTGTCCAGGTGGTGATTTCTCAGCCCGGTGCTGCGCCGACAGAGATCGAAAACCAGATCACCCAGCAGATCGAAAGCGCGGTGACATCGATTGACGGGGTCAAACAGGTATCATCCACCGCAAGCGAGGGTAGCTCCCGGACCTTTGTGGAATTCGAGATCGGCAACGATCCCGACACCGCTGTTGCAGAGGTCAAGAACGCGGTTGACCGGGTGCGCGGCAGCCTTCCCAATGGCATCTTGGAACCGCAGGTGATCAAGGCCCAGATTTCCGGCGGATTTCTGGGCATCTATGCCGTCGAAGCCAGCGATATGACGATTGAACAGCTGAGCTGGTTTATCGACGATACGGTCAGCAAACGGTTGCTGACTATTGATGGAATGGCAGAAGTGGGCCGGTTTGGCGGGGTAGACCGCGAGATCGAAGTGATCCTCGATCCGGCCAAGATGCAAGCTTATGGCATCACCGCCTCGGACATCAACAATGTGCTGCGTCAGGCCAATGTCGATGCCGCGGGCGGATTGGCCGAAGTGGGCGGCACGCGCCAATCGCTGCGCGTGCTGGGCAACAATGAAACCGCTTACGAATTGTCGCAGCGGCAACTTCAATTGGGCGGCGGCCGGACTGTTCGATTGAGCGAAGTTGCCCGGGTGCGCGATGGCTATTCCGAACGCAATTCCATCAGCGAAGTGCGCGACCGTGAAGTGGTCAATTTCTTTATGAGCCGTGCGCGCGGAGCATCTGACTTAACCGTTTTCACAGAAGCGCAGGAAAAAATTGCCGAGCTTCAGGTCGAAAACCCTGACGTGAAATTCCTCCCGCTGTTCAACACGGTCAAATACACCAAAAGCCAATACACCAGCTCGATGTCCGCCCTGATCGAAGGGGCGGTGCTGGCGGTTGTTGTGGTGTTCCTGTTCCTGCGCGATTGGCGCGCGACTTTCATTAGCGCGGTTGCCATTCCGCTTTCGGCAATCCCCACATTCTTCTTCATGGATTTGCTTGGCTTCAATCTCAATTTCCTGTCGCTGCTCGCGCTGGGACTCGTCGCAGGAGTGCTGGTTGACGATGCCATTGTGGAGATCGAAAACATCGTGCGCCATATGCGCATGGGCAAGACCGCCTATCAGGCGAGTATTGATGCCGCCGATGAAATCGGCCTGCCCGTGGTGGCAACCAGTTTTTGTATCGTGGCCGTCTTCCTGCCCGTTGGTTTGATGCCGGGCATTACCGGCCAGTTCTTCAAAAACTTCGGCCTGACCGTGGTTGTCGCCGTTTTGATGAGCCTTGCCGTCGCGCGGATGGTCACGCCGTTAATGGCGGCCTATTTCCTTTCGGCCAAAGGGCATGCCGAACACGGCGAAGGCCCGATGATGAACCTTTATCGCAAGGTGCTCGCCTGGACTCTCGATTCAAGCAAGATGGCAGCGCGCCGCGAAGGAATTGAGGGGCCGCGCTGGCGCTGGCTTTACGTGCCGAGCCTGTTGCTGCTGTCGCTAACCCTGTTGGGCGTCACAGGCGCAGTTATCTTTTCTGTCTGGGATTATCTGGGCGGGCTGGAGATACCCAAAGGCATTGCCAGCACAATATCCGACGATGAATATGGCACTGCGTTTTTCATAGTCGCGAAATTGGTCGAAGTGCTTTTGTTGGTGTTCGCATCCTTGGTTGCGTTTGCCGCTGGTTGGCTTGTGTTCAAGTTTTGCGAATTGTTCATTCATGTCGGATCGCGGCATGGTCAGAGCACACAATACCTCACCGCTCGTTTTTACGACCACCGTGTCTGGATGCTGGGTGCGGGGTGGATGTCGCTGCTGGTCACATTGGTTTTGATGTCGACCGTGCCTGGACAATTCCAGCCCGATATTGACGATTCCAACAGTGAAATCGCGATTGAGATGGTGCCCGGCACCACGCTTGAAGGGACAAAGCGGGTCACCGATCAGGTTGCCGAAATCCTTTACAAAGAACAAGAAGTTGAACTGATGCTGGAGCGGATCCGGGTCGGTGAGGCGACGATCTACATCACTTTGAAAGACGACCGTGAACGTTCTTCGATCGATTTTCAGCGCGAGATGGGACCGATCTTAAACCAGATCCCCGATGCGCGGGTTCGGTTTGTCGCCGATTCCATCGGGTTCAGTTCCGGCCGAGACATCACGATCATGCTTGCCGGGTCCGATCCGGAATTGCTCAACAAAACCGCCACGACCCTTGTCGAGCAAATGAAGGGTATCGACACGATTGTCGCGCCGCGCATTGGCGCAGACCTCAGCCGGCCTGAAATTCTGATCAAACCCAATGAGCAGATCGCCGCAGAGCTTGGCGTGTCGACTTTGGCCATCAGTCAGGCCATCCGCATTGCGACGCTCGGCGAGATTGAGCAGAACACGGCGAAATTCTCTTTGTCCGACCGTCAGATCCCAATCCGGGTGAGGTTGAGCGAGGATGACCGCGCCAATTTGACCACGATTGAAAACCTGCCAGTGCAAACGTCAAGTGGCGGCACAGTGCCATTGAGCCGGGTTGCAAGCATTGAGTTTGGGTCCGGCCCAACGGCCATTCAGCGGTTTAATCAAAACCGCCGGGTGCTCGTCGGCGCTGATCTGGGTAGCGGTGTTTTGCGAGGCAATGCGATCGAGCAGATCAATGCTTTGCCGATATTGCAGGAATTGCCCACCGGCGTGATCCGCGATGAAGTTGGCGATGATGAAATTCAGCAGGAATTGCTGTCCAATCTCAGCGTTGCGATCACCGCCGGTGTCTTGTTGGTGTTTGCCTGCCTTGTCCTTCTCTACAAACGCTTGATGAGCCCGCTGGTGAATATGACATCGCTGGCGCTGGCACCGCTTGGCGGGATCATGCTGATCTGGCTCGTAGGTTTGCCGCAAAGCATGCCCGTTTACATCGGGACTTTGCTGTTATTGGGCATCGTGTCCAAAAACTCGATCCTGCTGATTGATTTTGCCATTGAGGAAATGGCGCGCGGAACCGACAAATTTGAAGCCATCATGGAAGCAGGGCACAAACGCGCGCAGCCCATCGTGATGACAACCGTTGCGATGACAGCGGGCATGATCCCCACGGCCATATCGCTCACCGGGGATGGTGCATGGCGCCAACCTATGGGAATTGTGGTGATCGGCGGGCTGATCATGTCCACCTTGCTCACTCTGCTGATTGTGCCCGCTGGCTTCAGCCTTGCTGATGGGTTTGAAAAACGTGTGGGACCATGGCTGCGAGATAAGATGCTGACCTATAAGCCGGGCGATGACACTCGCCCCTTTGGCCAAGGTGACATTGCAACTGATCATGATCTGCCGCGTCCCGGTGGAGCGCAACCTGCTGAATAGCCCGCGCAGCCTTTGCCCGCGCAGGTGGCAGTGATGGTGGAATGTCGGTAAAGCCGCGTCCAATGTCCGATATGCGTTCCAAACCAATGATGTTCGGCGGTGAGCCGCTCAGCGATGATCGCGCGCGCCGGATGCGTTGGAGCGCGACCGGCTTGCTTGCCGCGATGGCTGCCGTCTTTTTCAGCACGCATGCCCTTGCCATTTCAGGCCATCCCGCATGGGGATATGTGAACGCTTTTGCCGAAGCGGCGATGGTTGGCGGGCTGGCGGATTGGTTTGCAGTGACCGCGCTGTTTCGCCGCCCGCTTGGCTTGCCCATTCCGCACACCGCAATCATCCCGGAAAACAAGGACCGGATCGCTGACACCATGGCGAGCTTTCTGCAGGAGAATTTCTTGATCCCATCCGTTGTCGCGCGCCGCATGTCGGGAATGAATGTCGCGCGCGCCGTGGGCGATTTTCTGGTGGCGGGCTCTGATCCCGCATCGGATGAGGATGCCCGATCGCGGATTACTGGAGGCGCAGCGGAATTGCTGGCTGAAGTGCTGGAATCGCTCGATCCGGACAGGCTCGGCAATCAGGTGCGTTCGGGGCTGGCCGGCCAGCTAGCAAAGATTGATGTGTCGCCGCTTGCCGGACGGATGCTCGAAAGCGCAATGGCGGACCGCAGCCACTTGCCTTTGATCAATGGCTTCATCCGCTGGGCCGGTCTTACCCTTGAAGACAACGAAGAAACCGTGCGCGACATCATTCACCAACGCGCCAATGGCGTGCTGCGCTGGACGGGCCTTGATGAACGGATTTCCGCCAGCGTTCTGGATGGCCTCTATAAGCTGCTCGCCGAAGTTCTTGTCGATCCAGAGCATCCCTTGCGCTCAAAAATCGAAGAGGGGCTTTCCCAGCTTGCCCGCGATTTGCAGCACGATCCTGAAATGCGTGAGCGGGTGGAAAAGATGAAGCGCGATGTGATCGACAACCCTGCGGTTGCGGAATGGTGGATGGGCGTATGGGAGCGCATTCGCCGGTCGCTGATCCGCCGCGCGCGCGATTCGCAAAGCGGGCTGGGCGTGGAAATGCGCAAAGGCCTTGCTGACCTTGGCGAGGCGCTTAAGCAGGATGACCGCCTGCAGCTTCAAATCAACCGTTTCGCAAGGCGCACAGCCGCAGGTGTCGCAACGCGTTATGGGTCAGAGATTGTCACGCTGGTATCAGAAACGGTCAAGCGCTGGGACGCAACGACGATCACGGGCCGGATTGAGAATGCGGTTGGGCGTGACCTGCAATTCATTCGGATCAACGGAACGCTGGTGGGCGGGCTGGTGGGGATGACGCTGCATTTCATTACCTCACTTATGTAACGCCCATCGGTATGAACCCCTAACCCGCCCGAACTGGCCCTATGTTGTCTAAAACAGACAGATGGCCAAACAATCCAATCCCACTCCTGCAACGCATGAAGTGCATTTAGTCCCCGGCGCGCAGGCGATCATCAATGGCGCTTTGGTAACGGCGCGAGATCATTGCGTGTTCGATGTAAGCGCGGGCGCGTTCGTTCTCAAAGGGCGCGCCTTGTGGCGCGAAAAACCAGGCTCGCGTCACCCCTGCGATGAGCTGTATTTTTCAATCCTCGAAGCAGGCATCGACGCGGATAGCTTTTACGAGGCTCGTTTTCGTCTGTTTCGATTGCTGGGCGAAGTGGTTGCCCGCGATCGCAGCTATCAGGCGCAGCGCGAATGCGCCTTATGTGCAGCCGCGATCATTGCGGGCGATGTTCAAGAAGCCACCGAAAGCGCCTCCCGCCTGTGTGCCATAACGGCTCATCCTCACGGAGCGGCGCGCAAGATCCCCGGCCGCAAAGCGGCGCGCCGTCAGCAAGAGATTGCCGTGCGGTAACCCGTCCAAAGGCGTAAGGCCACGCAAGGCCAGCTACGCGCACAACCATATCCCCTTCCCAATATCGCACTAATGGCGAGCGGCTAACCTTGGTTCATGAACCGAGGAAAAGCGGCCCTGCACCCTGTGTCTGCCAAGGCACCGGGTTCCACCAATATCGGTGACCAGATCGAAAGGCTGGCCGCCGATATAAGCGCGCATGAACGTGTGAAAAGCCGCCCCTTCATGGCGCTGCTAAAAGTGCTGGAGCCGCGAATTGGCCGTCTGATCCGCCAGTACGGCCTTGGCGATATGGGCGATGATGCCCAGCAGGCGGCGGCTATCGGGGTGTGCTGCGCTCTATCCAGCTATGATCGCGACAAGGCGTCTTTTTCCACCCATGTCACATGGCAGATCCGCGGCGAATTGCAGAGCCTGCGCCACCGTATGCGGATTGATCAACGCCGCAGTGCCCGCACAGCCGGCATCGCGACCGTTTCATTGGATGCCCTGTCCCTCACGGCAGATGGAGCGGGTACACCGTTCGAGATCGTCGATGAACGCGCCTGCGAGCGAACCGAAAAAGGCGCGAGCGATGCAATGGCGATAACGGCGTTGAACACCTGTCTCAACCGGCTCAACGCGCCCAGTGAAGAGCGCGCCATTGTGCTCGATCACATCCGCGGCAATTCAAATTCGGTGAAAGGTACCAGCCAGAAAACGGCCGAGCAGCGTCGCCAGATCGTGCGCCGAACTCTGCGCAATTGCGCCAAGCTGGTTGCGGCGTAAGCACTTAGCGCCGAAGGCAATCGCGGCCTTAGCGAAAGGCGAACGTCACGCGCTGGAAATAATAAGAGGCAACAGGATCGCCAGCGCCATTCACCGCAGGGTTAAATCGCGCGCGCTTCATCAAACCAAGACACACCGCATCATCAAACAATTGGGGCTTGTTTGATTTCATCACCGCACAAGCGCTCGCTTTGCCTGTTTTTGAAACCGTCAGGCGGACGTCAATCTTGCCCTCCATCTGACTGCTCATAAGGTAAGCGGGCCAATCGCTGGATTGCAGCCAACTGTCCTCACCGATCGGTTCCGGCGGTTTGGCTTCACCTGTTAAAGGGCGGCCCGCCTCGCTTAACAGCGCACCAACACGCTCACCGCAGGTCTGCAAACGGCCAAATTGCCCGCCCATATCGCCAAGCGCCAAGGTGATCTTGGAAAGGCCCGCCCCGCGCAATTGCAACGCCGTGATGGCCGCCAGGCGGGTGTCGGAAATGGCGACGTCAGGCGCTTCGGCATCATCATCGCGCTCCATTTCCGGTTGAACCATAGTGAGGCCGTACATCCGCAGAATAGGGCGACCTTTGCTTGATGTCGCCGCAATATAGCTGCGGACGATTTCATCCTCATCGCCCAGCTTGATCCGCACGGCTGGGCCATACGGGTTATCCAGCGGCTCTCCCAATAAGGTGAGATTGAAAACCTGGCCCGATCCGCCTTGATCGAGCCATAAGGTGACGCTTTGCTCCCCCTCGCCAAAAGTGCGGATCAGGCGGCATTTGTCATCATATTCGCGCAGCTTCCAATCAGATGAAGGTGCAAGGTCGAGTGTTGCGGCATGGGCGGGTGCGGTTAGGCATAGGACTGCCACCAGGGCAAACCACGAAGAAAAACGCACTAAGGCCTCCTTGTAAGGATCGGGGAGATGCCCGAATAGTGTTTGAGACGACTAACCATGAGCGCTCGCCTGTAAGATCTCATAGTTGATTGTTTTAACGAAAAAAGATCGCATGGGCACATCATCTTCGTCGCGCGCCGGCTCGAATTTTGCGTCCTTAAACGCCTTGCAAGCCGATCCATCCATATCCTTTGTGGCGTTCGCTTTTTGCAGCCAGCAATCAGCGACTGAGCCGTCGCTATCAACAATGGCTACGAGGGTCATGATCGCTTGCTCGCCGCGATAGCGTGCTTTTGTGGGGTATGACTTCTTGATCTTGCGATTGATTTCTCGTTCGTTCAACAGACGCGCCATCCGGCTCATGTTCTGGTGTTTTGCCTCATCAAGACCCCACACTCTTACAAAATCAGCGGTGCATGTGTTGAGCGCTTGAAACGCCGGGCCAAGTTCGCTGGTTGCGAAAGCCACAGCGCTGCCGCGATGTCCAAAGACCACTCTTTCGATCGCGCTTGCCTGATCCAGATCAATCGCTGGAACCGATTGTGCGTTAGGTGTTTCAGCGTCTTCCGTGAGGCGGCTGGCCTCGATTGAGTAGTCAATGACGCTTGCAGCAGCCCCGACATCGGCAATCTCGCCCCAATAGCTTTCCGTTTCGGGAAACCCATCACCCGGCTTCATGGCAAAATAGGTGAAGCGTTGGCCAAACACCCGAATTCGCGGTCCGGCCATTGTAACATTGAAAGTATGCCCCGGGGCGGCTTGCTCAAAATAAAGCAAATGCCGATCATCACCCTCTCCGAAAAACCGGGCAAGCCGACATCTGTCCTCACCATATTCGATGTTCCAACCTGTGCTTGGGGTCAATGTGTGAATGCGCGATGGCAAGTCATCATCTGCGCTGGCGGGCAAGGCAAAGCCGATCAAGCCAAACAACACTGTAAAAATCGCAAGAACACGCATAAAAAACCCTCCGCAAAGCACTTTAGCTTAGCGGAGGGTTTCTTCAACCTTCGGAAATTGTGCAGGTTTACTGCGTTATCACCCCAGCGCGCCAGTCAATTCAGGTACGGCATTATAGAGGTCCGCAACAAGGCCGATATCAGCCACCTGGAAGATCGGCGCATCTTCGTCTTTGTTGATCGCGATGATGACTTTGGAATCTTTCATGCCGGCCAGGTGCTGGATCGCACCTGAAATGCCGATGGCGATGTAGACCTCGGGAGCGACAATCTTGCCGGTTTGGCCGACCTGATAATCATTGGGGACATAGCCCGCATCCACCGCTGCGCGTGATGCGCCGATGGCAGCGCCCAGCTTATCAGCCAGCGGGTTGATGATCTGTTCGAATGTCTCGGAATCCTTGAGCGCGCGGCCACCCGATACGATGACTTTGGCGCTGGCAAGCTCTGGACGGTCGCTGGATGCGATTTCGCTGCTGACAAAGCTGGAGATGCCCGCATCGCCGGGTCCGCTTGCATCCTCGATTGCGGCTGAACCGCCTTCTGCTTCGGCTTTGGCAAAAGCGGTGCCGCGAACAGTGATAACCAGCTTGGGATCGGCCGATTCGACGGTTGCAATCGCGTTGCCGGCATAGATCGGGCGAGTGAACGTCTTGGGCCCCTCGACCGAGAGAATGTCCGAGATCTGCATAACATCAAGATGCGCCGCGACGCGCGGAGCGATGTTCTTGCCCGAAGTTGTGGCAGGCGCGAGGAAGGCGTCATGGCCGTTCATCAGGCCTGCAATGAGCGGGGCGACGTTTTCAGCAAGGCCATTGGCATAAGCGGCATCGTCGGCTTTCAGCACTTTGGCAACGCCAGCGATTTTGGCAGCGGCTTCTGCAACGCCGCCGCAGTCATGGCCTGCGACCAGCGCGGTGACTTCGCCAAGCTGCGCTGCGGCAGTGACGACAGCAAGAGTGGCGTCGTTCACAGCGGCATTATCGTGTTCTACAAGAACGAGAGTATTCATTTTTCTACCTCTAAAGTCCGTTCGCCCTGAGCTTGTCGAAGGGCCGTCCTTTTGTTCACCCGCGCGCCCAAAGAAGGACGGTGCTTCGACAAGCTCAGCACGAACGGGTTTGGGTTAAGCGATCAAGCGATCCCCAGCTCCTTGATCTTGGCGACGAGCGCCGCAACGTCTTCGACCTTTTCACCGGCTTGGCGAACCGGAGGCTCGCTGACATTGGTCGTGGTCAGACGCGGTGCGATGTCTACGCCGAAATCGGCAGGCGCTTTGGTGTCGAGCGGCTTCTTCTTCGCTTTCATGATATTGGGCAGCGAAGCATAGCGCGGCTCGTTCAGGCGAAGGTCGGTGGTGACGATCGCAGGCATGGTGAGCTTGACCGTTTCCAGACCGCCATCGATCTCCCGTTTCACGGTCACAGCATCGCCATCAACCTCAACCGTATTGGCAAAAGTGCCTTGCGGGCGGCCCATGAGGGCTGCGAGCATCTGGCCGGTCTGGTTTGAATCGTCCGAGATAGACTGCTTGCCAAGCAGGATGAGGCCGGGGCCTTCTTCCTCGGCAATCGCTTTGAGGATTTTGGCAACGGCGAGCGGTTCAACCTCTTCGTCGGTCTCAACCAGAATGGCGCGATCTGCACCCATGGCGAGCGCAGTGCGCAGCGTTTCCTGAGCCTTTGCAGGGCCGACAGACACAGCGATGATTTCCTCAGCCTTGCCAGCTTCCTTGATGCGGATCGCTTCTTCGACAGCGATTTCATCGAACGGGTTCATGCTCATTTTGACATTGGCAAGATCAACGCCTGTGCCATCGGCTTTCACCCGCGGCTTTACGTTGTAGTCGATCACCCGTTTGACGGGGACGAGGATTTTCATGACGTAAGTGTCCTTTCCCTTTGATCTTTGGCCTAAGAATCGCGTGATGCGGCCGTGATTTGTTGTAAGCCGTAGCTTGCGTTTACGTAAACGTCAAGTTCACCGCAGGGTTGGAAAATCAAATGGCCCATAAGGATGTACTTGCTGAACTAAGAGGCGTTTCCTCGCTTTGCGCAGAGCCAAGGTCAAGCCTCGTTTTTGCCAAGAATGATGCAATTTTTGCCCCCTTATTGCATCTGTTGCGATACACATAGGCGAAGGAGGCGGAAGGATGCACAAAACGCTTGGATTTGCAGGGGCAGCTTTGGGAATCGTTTTCGGTCAGCCACTCATGGCACAAGACAAACAGCCAGCGCCGCTTGAAACGCGCGTGATCGCGGCAGAGGACATCGCGCAATTCGAATCGCCTCCCGCCAGTTTGGCACAGCTCGATTGGCTTGTTGGCCAATGGCAAGGCGAAGGGATCGGCGGGGCGCCTGCTATGGAAAGCTGGCTTGCGCCCATGGGCGGGGTGATGGTTGGCACCTTTGTCCAAGAAACTGAAGCCGGCGCGATTATGTTCACCGAGCATATGTACATTGTCGCAGATGGCGGAACGCTCGCGCTGAAATTGAAGCACTTCAACGCCGACCTCACGGGCTGGGAGGAAAAGGATGATATGCTCACCTTCCGCCTTGTCGCCATTGAGGAATGCGCGGCCTATTTCAACGCGCTGACTTTGCGCTGCGCCGATCCGGAAAAGCCGGGTGAGGGATTGGTCGCGGCAGTGCGGATGCAGGAAGGCGGGGAGTTGGTGTTCCGCTTTCGCCCCGCTGCGGGATCAAATCCGCGCTCATACGATTGCGACGGAACGACAGTCGCGGTGAACGCCTGTCTTGCTGCGATCCGCAATCGGGCTGAGGAGCGTGAGCAACTCTATTTCGAAACTGCACTGGGTGAGAGCGGTTTGACCGAAGGAGAAAACGAACTGCACAAGCTTATGCGCGCATCGCAAGCCGCTGCGGCCGAACACCGTGTGCAAGAGTGCGGCGCGGTCTACGAGTTCTGGAAATCGGGCACGATCCGCAATGCGATGAGCCTTAGATGCTCGATCCAGCTGATCGATCAACGCACGCACACGATCTGGCGCAATTGGCTGACATATCAGGATTCGAGCGCTCCAATCCTTCCGGAACCGGGGCCAAGTCAGTAATGGAAAAATGGGCCGCCCCGGATCACTCCCAAGCGGCCCATTCAAACCAGTTTTGGCGAAGTTTACGCCGCTTTCTTCACCTCAGCGACAATCTTCTTGGCGGCATCGCCCAGATCATCAGCAGGCACAATTGCGAGGCCTGAATTGGCGAGGATTTCCTTGCCAGCCTCAACATTGGTGCCTTCAAGGCGAACGACCAGAGGAACCTGAAGGTTCACATCTTTCGCTGCCTGCACCACGCCATTTGCAATGATGTCGCATTTCATGATGCCGCCAAAGATGTTGACCAGGATGCCCTCAACGGCCGGGTCTTTCAAAATGATCTTGAACGCCGCGGTCACTTTTTCGGTCGTCGCGCCGCCGCCTACATCGAGAAAGTTGGCAGGGAATGCGCCGTTCAGCTTGATGATGTCCATCGTCGCCATGGCAAGGCCTGCGCCATTGACCATGCAGCCAATATTGCCGTCCAGTTTGATGTAAGCCAGATCATACTCGCTCGCTTCAACCTCGGCTGGGTCTTCTTCTGTTTCATCGCGCATGTCTTCGATGGCGGGATGGCGGTAAAGCGCATTTCCATCAAAGCTCATCTTGGTGTCGAGCACTAGCAAGTGCGCTTTGCCATCTTCATCCGGTTTGGTTTCAACCAGCGGATTGATCTCAAGCATGTCGCAATCGCTAGCCATAAAGGCGGTGTAAAGCTGCTTTGCCAGTTTTTGGCACTGCTTGTTGAGGTCGCCCGAAAGCTCAAGCGCAAATGCCACTGCGCGGGCATGATGCGGCATAAAGCCCTGCGCGGGGTCAATCGTGATCGTGGTGATCTTTTCCGGCGTTTCATGGGCGACATCTTCAATGTCCATCCCGCCTTCGGTGGATGCAACCATCGCGACCTGTCCCGATGCCCGGTCAACCAGCATGGCGAGGTAATATTCGCTTTCAATATCGACGCCGTCCGTAACATAAAGGCGATTGACTTGTTTGCCTTCTGCTCCGGTTTGGATCGTTACAAGTGTGTTGCCGAGCATTTCTTTGGCGTGGCTTTCCACCTCATCCAGCGAAAAAGCGAGACGCACGCCGCCTTTGGCATCTTCGGGCAATTCTTTAAATTTACCTTTGCCGCGTCCACCAGCGTGAATTTGAGCTTTGACCACATAAAGCGGGCCAGGCAGTTTTTTGGCGCCAGCAACCGCTTCGTCGACCGTCAGCGCCGCATGCCCCGCCGGGATCGCAATCCCGTGTTCTTTCAGCAGTTCTTTCGCCTGATATTCATGCACATTCATGCCGTTTGATCCCTATTCAACTGAATTTGCCCGCGACGCCGCTGCGTTTGCACACAAGCGCCAAAGTTTGTTGTGCCTAAGCATGTATCGAAGCGCTTGAAAAGTGCCTCTCGCACCGTCACGGATGGAATTGGCATGATTGATAGGAATCGCTTGGAATTGATCGTCCGCGAAGCGGGCAGAATGGCGCTCGCGCGGTGGCCGGGCGCAGGGCATGTACTGTCCAGTTGGGATAAGACACCGGGCAATCCAGTAAGCGAGGCGGATCTTGAAGTGGATGCCTTTCTAAAGCGCGAACTGGGCGCGTTGTTGCCATCTGCCGGTTGGCTGTCCGAAGAAACAGCGGATGACGAGGCGCGGCTGGACAAAGGCCTGATCTGGATGGTCGATCCGGTGGACGGGACGCGCGATTTTATCCGAGGCCGGGACGGCTGGGCCGTGTCCGTTGCGCTGATCAGTGCGGGCAAACCTTTAATCGCTGCCTTGTTTGCTCCTGCCAGAGGCGAAGAATTTGTGGCCGAGGCGGGCCAGGGAGCTCGGCTAAACGGTCAGCCAATCGCCGCATCAAAGCGGAAGGTTCTGGCAGGCGCGCGTATTCCCGCTGACCAATTGCCGCGTGCGATCAGAGACTGGGAAATGGTTGAAAAGCCCAACTCGATTGCTTTGAGAATAGCCATGGTCGCCAGCGCAAAGGCTGATGTGGTGGCAACTTTGCGATGGGGGTTTGAATGGGACGTGGCCGCTGCGACCTTGATTGCGCGCGAAGCTGGTGCGCGGGTATCGCAGGCCTTTGGCGAACCACTGAGCTTTAACAAGCGCGACCCGCGCGATTTTGGAGTGCTGGTGTCATCGCCTGCAATCCACGAAGAGGCCGCGGCGCGGATCAAGCATTTGGCGCAGGTACTGAAAGACAAATGAGAACGGGCTCCCAATTTGGGAGCCCGCACTGCTGTTCTAAGATTTTGGCTGATTAGCCCTGCGCGTTAGCCACATCGTCTTCGCTGATCGGAATGATCTTGATCTCGACCCGCCGGTTAAGCGGTTCATTCACACCATCTGCGGTTTTGACGCGCAATTGGTCGTAGCTTTCGCCAAATCCGCGCGTCGCAAGACGCCCGCGAGCCACTCCTTTTGCGGCAAGGTAATCGGCCACCGCCTGCGCGCGTTGCTCAGACAGGCGCTGGTTGAGTGCATTCGATCCGGTGGTGTCGGTAAAACCGTAAACGTCGATCAGGCTATTGGGATATTTGATCAGGCTTTCGGCGACCGTATCTAGTGTCGAGTTAAAGCCAGGATTGATCGCAGCGGAGCCGCTTGCAAAGGTCACGCCATCAGGAAGACGGACCAAAATGGCATCTTGATCGCCAACTTCTTCAATATCGATGCCGCTACCTGCGGTTTGTTCATCCAATTCCTTAATCTGGTCGTCAAACTGCTTGCCAACCACCGCGCCAGCGGTGCCGCCAATGCCTGCACCAATAATCCGCGCTGCATCGCCGCCAATCGCGCCGCCGAGCAAATAGCCCAAAGTACCGCCCAAGGCAGCGCCGATGCCTGTTCGGGAGACTTTCTGTTCGCCCGTGTTTGGATCGGTAACACAAGCGCTTGTCGTCAAAAGTGCAAACGAAGCTGTGCTGGCAAGTAGAATGCGTGATCGGTTCATGGTGTTGATCTCCTTTTCAACATATAGCGCTGTCGCACACAGATCGTTCCATATGCAAGTTGACCGCGCCAAGTCGGACATGATGTGCTGCCAATCGCTTTGCCTGTCCATGAATGCGATGTAACGATTTGTTAGCCATGTTGCACCACGCTGCTTCCATCCCTGCGCATTTGTGCTAGCGGTCTGAACGTGACACCGTTTCCCTGGTCTGACCTCATCCTGATATTTGGGCTGATTGTGCTCAATGGCGTGTTCGCGATGTCTGAACTCGCCATTGTCTCGGCCAAAACCGCCACGCTTCAGGCAAAAGCCGAAGAAGATTCTGTTGGCGCGCGCATCGCACTGCGATTGGCAGCAGAACCTGGTAAGTTTCTTTCCACCGTGCAAATCGGGATCACGCTGATCGCTATCATCACAGGCGCTTTGTCTGGCGCAAGTCTTGAAGCGCCTGTTGGAGAACGCCTGGCTGCAATTGGCGTGCCGGAGGACGTATCGCGGCAAACGGCGTTCATCATGGTGATCGCGCTGACGACCTATTTCAGTGTTGTCGTCGGTGAACTGGTTCCCAAACAGCTGGCATTGCGGGCCGCAGTACCGATATCGCTCATCATGTCGCGGCCAATGGCGTTTCTCGCCGCGATCGCTGCGCCGCTTGTCTGGGTGCTCGACACATCATCGGCCGGGATCATTCGCTTGTTTGGTATCCGCTCCAAAGGGAGCAGCAGCGTCACCGCAGAAGAGCTCCAGATGATCTTTGCTGATGCCACCCGGTCCGGCGTGATCGAGGCTGAACAGCACCAGATCCTGACTGGCGTTGTTCGCCTCGCGGAGCGCCCCGTGCGCGATATGATGACCCCGCGCACCGAGCTTGACTGGATCGAGGCTGATGCTGATCATGATCAGATCAAGCAGACTATTGACGATAGCCCGCACTCGCTGCTGCCTGTCGCAGAAGGTTCCCCTGATACGATCCTGGGCATCGTCAAAGTTCGTGAAGTGTTGGGCGCTTTGGTGGCGAACAAGCCCGTCATCATCCGGGATATGATGCACCGGGGAGAGGTTGTTCCCGATCAACTTGATGCAATGGATGCGCTGCGCGTGCTTCAATCAGCCGATATTGCAATGGCTGTGGTTCACGACGAATATGGCCATTTCGAAGGGATCGTGACGCCCGTTGATTTGCTCACCGCAATCGCGGGCAATTTCGCGAGCGATCAGGACGAAGGCGATCAGCCTTTGATCGTCGAGCGGCCCGACGGCTCTCTGTTAGTGTCAGGAGCTTTGTCGGCGGACGCGCTCGCTGATCGGCTTTCGATTGAATATGAAGAAAGCCGCGAATTCGGCACCGCAGCAGGCTACGCCTTGTCTGTGCTCAAGCACTTGCCCCTGCCTGGAGAGCGTTTCTCCGATCAAGGCTGGCAGTTTGAAATTACCGGTATGGACAACCGCCGGATCGACAAAATCCTGGTGACGCGTGAGGACAACCAGGAAACGTCCGAAAACGTCTAGCCGGCTAGCGCTGCTGGGTCGGCTCAGGACGGAATGAGCGTTTGCGCATTCGCACCATCACCTTCGGGCGCAGCGATAATATCGCGGGTCACTGTGCCTTTGGCGACGGTGTTGGTGCCCGGATCGCCCGCTTGACTGCGGATGCCGGGGGCTGAACTGCCTGCGCGGTCCAAAGTGCTGGTCTCAACCGAGCTGCGCGGTGATGGTCCGCCAAACAGGGCTTCCAGTGCTTGCTCGCTGGCCGTGCCTTCTGCGGGGCGCGGAGCACCGGGCGCTGGCGGCGTGAGCGAGAAATCAGGCGGCACGACCAAAGGCGCCTGGCGTTGCACAGCGAATTCATCGGGACGGTCACGATTGAAAATCCCGCTTCCCCCACATGCACTCAGCATGGCTGCGCCCGACAGCAGAATGATGGCTTTGGTTACGTTACGCATTTTTGGTCTCCGAAGGCGCATTGGCCTCTTCTTCATCTGTGTCGCGCACAAACAGGCTGCGAGCAAGGATAATGACGACGCCGATGGTGATTGCGGCATCGGCAATATTGAAAACAAGGAACGGGCGAAAGTCCCCGATATGAAAATCGGCATAGTCGAGCACATAACCCAAAGCGAACCGATCATAGATATTGCCGATCGCTCCGCCCAAAATGAGCGATAGGCCAAAAATATCGCCCATCTTGCGCTCACGCATAATCCACACAAGAACGACGCATGCTATCGCAGCCGTGACAGCAATCAAACCATAGCGCATTTCAGGACTGGTCGCCTGAAACATACCAAGCGAAATGCCCTGATTGTGCACGCGGGTGAGATCGAAAAAGGGCAACAGGTCCATTTTGTCACCCAGCTGTCTAAGCTCCAGCGGCCCGGCCACCCACCACTTCACCAGTTGGTCCACCGCGCAAATAATCGCAGCAATCACCAGACCGATTACGCGGTTGCGAGTAAAAAGCGCGCTCACGCCGCCGCTCCATCGATTGCAGTCACAGCATTATCGCACCGGCCGCACAGTGCGCCGTCTTCGCTGACGTCAGGCAGCAAACGCCAGCAGCGCCCGCATTTATGGTCGGTTGATTTGGTGACGATCACGTCGTCCGTTTGGCCGCGCGTCACTGTCCCGGTGATGAACAATTCGGCGAGCTGTTCGTCGGTTACGCCATCGGGCACCGCATCGGCGGGTATAGCAACGATCGCTTCATTGCTTGACCGGATCGTCTTTTCGCGGCGCAGCGGCTCAATCGCTTCGGTCACGCGTTCGCGGAGAGCGCGCAATTGTTCCCATTTGGCAGCGTTCGCGGGCACCGCAGGGACGGTCGGCCAATCGAGCAAATGGACACTGCCCTCTGCGTCGGGATAGCGGGTTTGCCACACTTCTTCAGCGGTAAACACAAGCACGGGCGCAGCATACCGGACAAGCGCATGGAACAACAGATCGAGCACGGCGCGGTAGGCCTTGCGCGAAACACTGTCAGGGCCATCGCAATACAGCGTGTCCTTGCGGATATCGAAGAAGAAGGCGGACAGGTCTTCATTGCAGAAGTCCACCAGCAGGCGAGTGTAGGTGTTGAAATCGTATTCGATCGCCGCTTGTTTAAGCTTCGCGTCAAGATCGCCCAGCAGCGACAGGACATACAATTCCAGTTCCGGAATTTCGCCCAGATCGCTCGCATCGCCTTCATATCCGTCAAGCGCGCCGAGCAGATAGCGGAACGTGTTGCGCAGGCGGCGGTATTGATCGCCCACGCCTTTCAGGATTTCATCGCCGATCCGGTGATCTTCGGTGAAATCAACGCTAAGCGCCCACAGCCGGATAATATCCGCGCCGGTTTGCTCCATCACTTTCAAAGGGCTGATCGTATTGCCGAGCGATTTCGACATCTTCTTGCCCTTGGCATCCATAGTGAAGCCGTGGGTCAGCACTTGGTCATACGGCGCGCGGCCTCTGGTGGCGCAGGATTGCAGCAGCGAGGATTGGAACCAGCCGCGGTGCTGATCGGATCCTTCGAGATAGAGATCGGCTGGCCATTGCAGATCGCCCCAGCGCCCGCTTTCGAGCACAAAGGCGTGGGTACATCCGCTGTCGAACCACACATCGAGGATGTCGGTGACCATCTCGAAATCATCGGGATTGTGCGCATCGCCCAGGAATTCGGCTTTGCGCGCTTCCTCCCACGCATCCACGCCCTCTTTTGCGACCGCTGCGACAACGCGCGCGTTCACTTCGGAGTCTTGCAGATAGGTGCCATCGGGCCGCACAAACAAAGTAATCGGAACGCCCCATGCGCGCTGGCGCGAAAGCACCCAATCGGGCCGCCCTTCGACCATGGAGCCGATGCGGTTGGCGCCTTTTTCGGGGATCCATTGGACCCGATCAATTTCCGACATGGCGCGGGTTCTGAGCGTATCGCGCTGGGTTTGCGGGGATGCGCCGCTGGAGGCTGCCGCCTCGATATCCTCAAGGGGCATGTCGTGCAGCGAAGAAGGTGCAGCGCCGCCTGTCAGCTCTTTATCCATCGGCACAAACCATTGCGGCGTGCAGCGATAGATGACCTTGGCTTTGGAGCGCCATGAGTGCGGGTAGGAGTGCGCGTAATCGGCAGAAGCGCTGAGCAGCGCGCCGACTTCGCGAAGGTCTGAGCAGATCGGGCCTTCGGGCGAGTTGAAAGGCTTGTTGATGACCGAGCGACGGCGTTCTTTGCCCTCATCGTCTTTGTCATCTGCGCCCAGCCACAGCCAATCGTCGCGATATCGTCCATCGTCCATTACCGCGAACTGAGGGTTGAGGCCGTTCGCTTTGCACAGGTCGAAGTCGTCTTCACCATGGTCAGGCGCCATATGGACAAGGCCGGTGCCTGAATCGGTGGTGACAAAGTCGCCTTCGAGGAAGGGGCGTGGGGTAGCGTAGAACCCACCCAAATGGTGCATCGGGTGGCGGGCTTTGGTTCCGGCTAGGTCGGAGCCTTTGCCTTCCCATAGGCGTTCAAAGACTTGATGAGGTTCGCCGCTATCCGTCAAGAAGCCGATCCTATCGCCGAATTCAATCATTAATTCGGTGGCGAGAAGGTACGAGCGGCCTGTCGAGCTCTTGCCTTCTTCTGGCAAGATCGTCTCACGCACGAGCACATAATCAACATCCGCCCCATAAGCCAATGCCTGATTGACCGGGATGGTCCAAGGCGTCGTCGTCCAGATCACCGCATGCGCGCCGACCAGTTCGGGCACATTCGGGCATTCCGTAATCTCAAACGCCACATCGATCTGCGGACTATCGGTCAGGTCCTCATACTCAACCTCAGCCTCTGCCAGAGCGGTTTTCTCAACCGGCGACCACATCACCGGCTTTGACCCGCGATAGAGATTTCCGGCCTCGGCAAACTTGCAAAGCTCCGCAACAATCGTCGCCTCGGCCTGAAAATCCATGGTGAGATAGGGCCGGTCCCAATCGCCCAGAATGCCCAGCCGTTTCAGCTGCTCGCGCTGGGTGTCGACCCATTTTTGCGCATAGGCGCGGCATTCGGCGCGGAATTCCTTTGGCGGAACCTCGTCCTTGTTTTTCTTTTTCTTGCGGTATTGCTCTTCCACCTTCCATTCGATCGGAAGGCCGTGGCAATCCCAGCCGGGCACATAGGGCGCGTCTTTGCCCATCAGGTTCTGCGTGCGGCACACCATGTCTTTGAGAATGTGGTTGAGCGCATGGCCGATATGCATATCGCCATTCGCATAAGGCGGGCCATCATGCAGGATGAACTTCTCCCGGCCCAGACGCGCATCGCGCAGCTTGGTATAAAGGTCGATTGTCTCCCAACGCTCCGCAATACCGGGCTCCTTTTGCGGGAGGCCAGCCTTCATGGGAAACGCGGTCTTCGGCAGAAAGACCGTGTCTTTGTAATCGCGCGTGGTTGTCTCGTCAGTCATCAGGAGGCCGCGCTTAATAGGCGGCGGGCCTCGGCGCAATCCTTGTCCATCTGAACGATCAGATCATCGAGGGCTTGGAACTTCGCCTCACCGCGCAGGAAATGGTGAAAAGCAACCTCAATCTCCTGCCCATAAAGGTCTCCGGCAAAGTCGAAGAAATGCGGTTCGAGCAACTCTTTGGGCGGCTCAAACTGGGGGCGAATGCCGATATTGGCAGCGCCTTTTAAGGTCTCGCCCGTGGCAAGCACTTTGCCTGTCACCGCGTAAACGCCGTATTTGGGCCGCAGATAGGTGTCGATGGCGATGTTGGCCGTGGGATAGCCAAGCTTGCGTCCGTTTTTGTCGCCATGCTCCACAATCCCGCGAATGGCGAAAGGCCGAGTGAGAAGGTCTGCTGCCAATTGCGGATCACCGCCGCGCAAAGCCTCACGAATGCGGCTGGAAGATACGACGCCGTCTTGCTTCACCGCCTTCACCACGCGCGAATGCAAACCGTGCTCTGCGCCAAAGCCTTGGAGGAGTTCGACATTGCCTTTTGCCCCCTCACCAAACGTGAAATCGCCGCCTGTCACCACGCCATGCGCGCCAAACCGGTTGATGAGAATATCGGTTATGAAATCTTCGGCCGATGTGTTCGCCAGATCGCTATCGAAATGGAACACCATCATCGCGGTTGCTCCGGCGGCGAGATACAATTCCTGACGCTGTTCCAGCGTGGTCAGGCGAAAGGGAGGCACATCGGGGCGGAAGAATCGCACCGGATGCGGGTCAAATGTTGCGATGATCGAAGGGCGTCCTTCGTTATGGGCCCATGCAATCGCTTCGCCTGCCACAGCCTGGTGCCCTGTGTGAAAGCCATCAAAATTGCCCAGGGCAATCACTGCACCGCGCAAGGGGTCAGGGACAGGGTTTCGGTGATCGAGCCAGCGCATACCGCGTCAGTCTGTAGCGGCGCGCTCGAAAGAGACAAAGGAATAAGCAGGGCGCATCGTACCATTTGCCTCACTCGCAGCAAAATCTGCGCGGGCAACTTCGGTCCATTCCGGTCCCGGCGCGCGCATGAATGTGTCGCCTTCAAACTCTTCATGAATTTGCGTGAGTTCAATTTTGTGAGCCGCAGGCATAAACACATCATAGATTGCCGCGCCGCCTACAATCATGACTTCGCCGGTCTGATTGTTCTGCGCGGCCAATTCCAGCGCATCAGATTGAGAGCGCGCGATCTCAGCCCCTTCGCTATCCCAACGTTCCCGCCGGGTCAGAACGATATGGCGGCGGCCGGGCAAGATGCCGGGCAGGCTCTCAAAGGTTTTGCGACCCATAATCATGGGTTTCCCCATGGTGAGCGATTTGAACCGGCGAAGGTCTGCGGGCAACTGCCACGGCAAACGGCCTTCTGTGCCAATCGCGCCATTGGCCGCGCGGGCATAGATCATCGTGATTGTGAGCGGATTGGTCACGTTCGCGTCAAATTGCTTGATGGCTAACCCGGGTCACGTGACCCATCTTTCGCCCCTTTCGCGCTTCACGTTTGCCGTAAAGGTGCAAATGCGGCTCCCCTTTTTCGGCAAGCATAGTGTGCGCATCAAGGGCATCCGCTCCGACGATGTTGCGCATATCAATGCTGGCAAAACGGGTTTCAGTCCCGCCCAAGGGCAGTCCGCAAATCGCGCGGATATGATTCTCAAACTGGCTCGTGGCCGCCCCTTCGATTGTCCAGTGGCCAGAATTATGAACGCGGGGGGCCATTTCATTGAAGATCGGCCCCTGCTTCGTCGCAAAGAATTCGAGCGTTAAAACGCCGACATATCCCAGCGCATCGGCGGTTTGCGTCGCGATATCGCGCGCCTTTTCCACCTGCTCTTCAACCAAAGCGCCTGCGGGCAAGATTGAGGAAGCGAGCATGCCGTCCTGATGCGTGTTGGCTGTGGAATCCCAGAACCGTATCGCGCCATCAGGCGCGCGCACAAGAATAACCGAAAACTCCGCTTCGAATGGAACAAGCCCTTCATAGATGCATGGCTGGCCAGGGAACCGCACTCCTTCTGCATCGTGAGCGGATGCGATCTTCCATTGTCCCTTGCCATCATAGCCATCGCGCACGGTTTTCAAAATGCCGGGCGCGCCGATGCGTTCAATGGCTCTTGCGAAATCATCCTCGCTTTCAACGCGGGCATAGGGCGCGCATGTCGCTCCCAATTGTTCAACAAAGCGTTTTTCAGCCAGCCTGTCCTGCGCCGTTTCAAGCGATCTGGCGGGTGCTGCGATCAGTCGGTCAGGTATCGCGGCCACGGCAGATAGAGGCACGTTTTCAAATTCCCATGTGACCACATCGCACTGGCTGGCAAATGCGGCGAGCGCCGCTGTGTCGCCCCAGCCATTCTCGAAGAAATCCTGACAAACATCAGACGCCACATTGTCGCCTTCAGGAGCGTATCCAATAACGCGGTAGCCAAGCTGCACAGCTGCCATCGCAAGCATGCGGCCAAGCTGGCCTCCGCCGAGAATGCCAATTGTCGATCCAGGGGCAAGTGGAGTGGTCATTGAGGAACCTCGCCCACGGCATCGCTGCGCCCTTGGCGCCATGCTTTAAGCCGCTCAGCTAGAAATTTATCGCCATTGGCAAGGATCGCGGCCGCCAGCAGCGCCGCATTCTTAGCGCCCGCATCGCCAATCGCCAAAGTGCCAACAGGAACGCCGGCAGGCATCTGCGCAATAGAAAGCAAGCTGTCCATGCCAGAGAGAGCTTTCGATTGGATCGGCACGCCGAGCACGGGCAGATGTGTCATAGCAGCAATCATGCCCGGCAGATGCGCTGCGCCGCCAGCCCCGGCGATGATGACGTGATAGCCATCATCTACGGCGCTTTTGGCGAAGGCATTCATCCGATCGGGGGTGCGGTGGGCCGAGACAATCCGGGCATCATACTCGACACCAAGTTCGTCAAGAATTTCGCATCCAAGCTGCATCGTTGGCCAGTCAGACTGACTGCCCATCACCACTGCAACTTTTGAGGCTTCATCGCCCGCCATTGATCACCCGCCCTCAGCTGTCTTTAAGGTAATACCGTGTCCCCGGCACCATATTTGCGTCAAATTCGTAAACAATCGGCTGACCGGTTGGGATCTCGAGCCCGGTAATATCCTCATCAGAAATGCCCGAAAGGTGTTTCACAAGCGCTCGCAGCGAATTGCCGTGCGCAGAGATGATAACAGTTTCACCGCTGGCAAGCACAGGCAGAATATCACTTTCCCAATAGGGCAGCACCCGCTCAATCGTCAGCTTCAGGCTCTCTGTATACGGCACAAGGATCCCGTCATAGCGTGGATCGGCGCCCGGATCATATTCACTACCCGGCTCCATCGGCGGAGGCGGTGTGTCGAAACTGCGGCGCCAGATATGCACTTGTTCTTCGCCATGCTTGTCGCGGGTTTCCTGCTTGTTGAGGCCGGTTAGGCCGCCATAATGGCGTTCATTAAGGCGCCAGTCTTTTGTAACAGGGAGCCACAACAGCCCTGCCTCTTCCAATGCCAGGTTCAGCGTTTTAATCGCGCGCGTTTGCAGCGAGGTGAAACAAGTGCTCGGGATAACCCTTTTTCGCGCAGCAATGCGCCCGCAGCTTTTGCCTCGGCGACGCCCTTGTCGGTGAGGTCTACATCCCACCATCCGGTAAAGCGGTTTTCAAGGTTCCACTGGCTCTGACCGTGGCGGACCAAAATCAATTTAGGCACTGGCGCGTCTGCTCCTCATGGTTTGGGAGCACACGCGTTAGCTTTCGCTGGCGTCCTTGGAAACCCCGCTTTTGGGCGATTCGCTCTTCATTTCGCGGACCTGCGTTTTACGGCGGCGCAGGTTTTCGCGCAGTTTTGCCGCGAGACGATCCTCTCGCGGTATATTCTTGTGCGTCTCTTCACTCATGCGAAACGCCTAGGCGATATTAGCGCAAGCATTCAAGCACCGCTTGACAACAGCGCGCCCCCAATGGATAGGCGCGCCACTTGAACGGTGTGCCGCGGTAGCTCAGTGGTAGAGCGCGTCATTGGTAATGACGAGGCCGAGAGTTCAATTCTCTCTCGTGGCACCATTTTCTTCTTCCAACCAACATTTTTGACGAGTGCGCCATTGCGCATCGGCTCCTATCCCTTGCTCGGTAAATCACACAGCTGGGAGAGCGAACGATGGATCTGGGACTTAAAGGCAAGAAAGTCATCATGAATGGCGGCGCGCATGGGCTTGGCCTTGCATCGCTCAAATTGTTTGCCGAAGGCGGCGCAGATGTCGCGTTCTTCAGCCGCAAGGATGACAAGATCCAGGCTGCCACCGCAGAGATTGATGCCGCGGGCCCGGGCAAGGTCTTTGCTGAAGTGTTCGACATGAATGATGGCGGGGATGCGTACAAAGCGTGGCTCGAAAAAGCGGCCGTCGAATTGGGTGGCTGCGATATCTTCATCCACACCGCCTCTTCATCGGGCACAGGCGGCACGGGCGATTGGCAAAATGGCCTCGACATGGACATCATGGGCGCGGTGAACGGGGTGGAGGCATTGACTCCGCATCTCGCCAATTCCGATAGTGGATCGATTGTCTTCATGAGCTCCACAGCAGCGCTCGAAACCTTTATCGCCCCACAAGCTTTCAACGCATTGAAAGCCGCGCTCATCACTTACGGATCCCAGCTCAGCCAAGCGCTTGCCCCGCAGGGTATTCGGGTAAATTGTGTATCTCCCGGCGCGATTGAATATCCCGGTGGCAATTGGGAAGCGATCAAAGGCATGATGCCCGAGCTGTACGAAGGCACTCTCGCCAAAATGCCGATGGGCCGGTTCGGGAATGACACCGAGGTCGCCAAGGCCATCGTCTTCACCGCCAGCCCGGCTGTGCCGTATATGACCGGATCGAACATCGTGGTCGATGGCGGCTTTACGCAAAGAGTGCAGTTCTAAGCCGCTCCTAGCTTCAACCATTCATCCAGAAAAAGGCCCCAAAAGCATGGCTGAAATAGATCGCGATACTCTGCTCGACATTTATACGCGTACAATGAAAGTGAACCGCACGGACGAGAAATTCCGCGAACTGCTGATGCAGGGGAAAGTGGCGGTCATGTATTACTGCGTGCGGGGTCAGGAACTCGTCTCGGGCGCGGCAATGGCTGCGCTTGATAAAGACGATTACGTTGTGTGCACTTATCGCGGGCAAGGCGAACAAACCGCCAAAGGCATCCCGATGGAGAAATGGTGGGGCGAGTGTCTCGGTAAGGCCACGGGAACCTGCAAAGGCAAAGGCGGCACCATGCACATCACCGATCCCGATACAGGGATCATGGTGACAACGGGTGTGGTGGGCAGCGGCCTGCCGATCGCCAACGGCCTTGCCATGGCGAGCCAGAACAATGGCGATGGGAAAGTCACGCTTGTCAGCTTTGGCGATGGCGCAGCCAATATTGGCGGCTTCCACGAGGCGATGAATATGGCGCAGCTGTATAAACTGCCCGTAATCTTCCTCTGCCAGAACAACCGGTACGGCGAACACACTGCCTTTGCCGATCACACTGATAGCCCAAATATCGGATCGCGCGCCGCCAGTTACGGCATGAAAGGCGTGACCGTTGACGGCAACAATGTGAACGAGATTTATCCAGCCATGGCCGAAGCAGTGGAACATGCCCGCAGCGGCAAAGGCCCCGTTCTCGTCGAAGCCATGTGCTACCGGATGATGGGCCATTTCTTCGGCGCCGATTTCTCTTACATGCCCGATGAGCATCTGGCCGAAATGCAGGCCGAAGACCCTTTGCCCAAATTGCGGCTGGTTATGCTTGAACGGCAATTCACTGAAGAAGAGCTCGACAAGATTGTCGGCGATATCGACGCTCAGATTGATGCTGCGGTTCAGCACGCACTGGATGCTCCGCTGCCGGATACAGACGAGATTTATAAAGACGTGCTTGAGGAGGTGAACTGATGGCCGAAATCACCATGACAGAGGCTTTGAACAAAGCCATCGATGAAGCCATGGCCGAAGATGACGGCGTATTCTGCTTGGGCGAGGATGTCTCTGCCAAACAGGGCGGCGGCGTTTTCAAAGTCACAAGCGGGCTCACCGAAAAATACGGTGAAAATCGCATTCGAGCTACGCCCATATCTGAGACCGCCATTATTGGCGCCGCTGTGGGTGCAGCTTTGGCCGGCCAGCGTCCGATTGCCGAAATTATGCTGATGAATTTCGTTGGCGTTTGCATGGACCAGATCGTCAATCACGCGGCCAAATTGCGTTATATGTCGGGCGGTCAAACACCGTGCCCGATCGTTATCCGCACCACGACAGGTGTGGGCGTTGGCTTTGGCGGGCAGCACTCCGACATGCTGGAGGCGTGGTTCGCCCATGTCGCGGGGATGCATGTGGTCACCCCGTCCAATGCGGCGGATGCGCGCGGGCTGATGCGCAGCGCGATTGATGCCAATGACCCTGTCGTCTTTATCGAGAACATCCTGTGCTACGGCCTGAAATCGGAAGATCCAGGGCCCGGTTACCGCGTGCCCCTGGGCAAAGCGGCTATCCCCAAAGAAGGCAATGACATCTCGCTCATCACTTATGGCCGCACCGTGCTGGATGCGCTTGAGGTCGCTGGCGAGCTTGAGAAGGAGGGCATCAGCGTTGAGGTCGTCGACCTGCGCACCATCGCGCCTTATGATGAGGAAACGGTGCTGGCCTCGGTCAACAAAACGGGCCGGGCTTTGACATTGCACGAGGCGGTTCGCCCGTTTGGCACAGGCGCTGAAATCGCGGCCAATATTCAAGAAAAATGCTGGGACAGCCTCAAGGGGCCAGTGCGCCGGATTGGCGGCACCTTTGCTGCGGTTCCGTTTGCCACGCACCTTGAACAAGCATGGATCCCGAACAAGGCGGACATCGTTACCCAAATCAAAGCCTCGGTAGGGAAAGCGTAAATGGCAGAAGAAATCCGCATTCCTAAACTCGGCATGTCAGCCACCGAAATGACCTTAACCGAATGGATGTTCGGTGATGGCGAGCAAGTCGAAAAAGGCGAGATTATCTACACTGTCGAAACCGACAAATCGACCACCGAGATCGAAGCTCAGGCCAGCGGTGTCATCCGCCCTACCGGCGAAGAAGGCGGGGTTTACAAGGTTGGCGATTTGATCGGGACGATTGAATAACCGCGGCCGATCTCGCCTGCCTTTAATACCCCCGGTTCGTTCACCAAACACATACTGAAAAGCGGGGGTTAGGAAGTGATATCGGGTCTGCGTTTCTTGGGCGTTGCACCTTGGCGCACCAACGGTTCCGGTAAATATAACAGCGCATTTGCATGTAGGAAAATGCGCATCCATTCGCCCCCAAGGCCCGCTCGCCCGCTCGCCCACTCGCCCCAGTCTTACACGCACTCACACGCCCAGACGCCCGTTCGCCCATACCCCCGCTTATCCGAGCAAAACCGCCCAGCTCTCGCCGCCGCAATTTCAGCGCCCTATTGAACCTTGCTGCCAAAATCGCCAGAACGGCTGCATGAAAAAACACAACGCAACCCCCTTCGCCCGCCCTTCCAAAATCGCTGCTCTTGCTGCCAATGCTTCGGCCATTGCGCTGCTTGCCGGATGCGCCACCACTTCGCCTGAGACCGCCATGACCGATCGCTCCCCCAAGAAGCGCCGACCCAGACCGCTGTCCTTATCCCTGAGGCCACCGGCTATTTCGCCACAGACAGCGCGCTGCCGTTCCACGCGCCTGATTTCACCCAAATTTCAGAAGCCGATTACATGCCCGCTTTCGAGCAAGGCATGGCGATCCACACCGCCGAGGTTGCAGCGATCACCGCCAATCCCGATGCCCCCACATTTGAAAACACGATTGTCGCGCTTGAAAATTCGGGCAAATTGCTGGGCCGCGTCGCCCGCGTATTCTTCCAGCTTACCGGCACCAACACCACGCCCGGCCTTGATAAAATCAACACACAAATCAGCCCCAAGCTTTCTGCCCATTCCTCCTCGATCACGCTGAACCCTGATCTGTTCGCCCGGGTAAAGGCGGTTTACGA
The DNA here is from genome assembly GCF_057365035.1 of Erythrobacter sp. JB1-15. Taxonomy (NCBI): domain Bacteria; kingdom Pseudomonadati; phylum Pseudomonadota; class Alphaproteobacteria; order Sphingomonadales; family Erythrobacteraceae; genus Erythrobacter; species Erythrobacter sp. JB1-15. Next base: position 1,054,087 of record NZ_CP200295.1, on the reverse strand, counting down.
TGCGCGCGATACGCTGGGCCTTGACCGCGAAGATGCCAAATTGCTCGAAGGCACTTATGAAAACATGGTGCATGCAGGCGCGCTGCTGACCGCCGATCAGCGTGAGCAGGTGAAAGAGCTGAACACCCAGCTTTCTGTCCTCACCACCGAATTTGGCCAGCTTGCGCGCAATGCCATGGCCGATCAGCCGCTGATTGTGGACAGCGCAGAAGAGCTTGCCGGAATGTCGGATAGCGATATCCAATCGGCTGCCGATTTTGCGGCCAAGCTGGGCCAGCCCGGCAAATTTGCCATCGCGCTGCAAAACACCACGCAGCAGCCGCTGCTGCCGACATTGGACAACCGCGAAACACGCGAGAAACTGTTCAAGCTCAGCTATCACCGCGCCGATGGCCAGCGCGGGGTCGATACCCGCGATCTGATTGCCAAAATCGCCGCTTTGCGCGCGGAAAAAGCCGCCCTGTTCGGAGAGCCGGACTGGGCCAGCTACACCATGTATGACCGGATGGCGAAAAAGCCTGCAACCGCGCTTTCCTTTATGGAGCAAATGGTCCCAGCCTTGGCTGCAACCCAGCGCCGCGAGGCAGGATTGCTCAACGAAGCGATTGCCGCTGAAGGCAAAAACCACACGGTCGAGCCGTGGGATTGGTATCGCTATGCCAATCAGATCAAGGCAGAGCAATACGACCTCGATGAAGACGCCGTGATGGAATATTTCGTGCTCGAAAACGTGCTCGAAGACGGTGTGTTCTTCATGGCGAAAGAGCTTTACGGCATCACGTTTGAACGCCGCACCGATCTGCCGACCTATCATGAGGATGTGTGGGTTTACACCGTGTTCGAAGAAGACGGATCAGAGCTGGGCCTGTTCTATTTTGACCCCTTCCAGCGGCCATCCAAACGCGGCGGCGCATGGATGGGCAATTTTGTCGATCAAAGCTATGCGACAGGCAATAAGCCGGTGATCTACAACGTGCTCAACATTCCCAAAGCGCCCGAAGGCGAAGTGCAATTGGTCAGCTTTGACTGGGTGAACACCACCTTCCACGAATTTGGCCATGCGGTGCACGGTTTCTTTGCCGATCAGAAATACGAAACCTTGTCAGGCACCGCGACTGCGCGCGATTTCGTTGAATATCCCAGCCAGGTCCACGAAATGTGGACGACCTGGCCCTCTGTCCTGTCCAATTATGCCAAGCATTACGAAACGGGCGAGACGATCCCTGCTGAAATGATCGAAAAGATCGAAGCGGCGGGCAAGTTTAACCAGGGGTATGATTTTGGCGAAGTGATGGAAGCCGCCCTGCTCGATATGAAATGGCACGCTCTGTCACCCGATGAAGCGCGCGCGCTGATCGGCAATCCGGATGCGGTGGACGCGTTTGAGCGCAAATCGCTGACCGATCTTGGCCTCGAAGTTGATCTGGTGCCGCCGCGTTATCGCAGCACCTATTTCAACCACATCTTTTCATCGCCGGCGGGATATTCGGCCGGGTATTACAGCTATTTGTGGACGCAGATGCTGGACCATGACAGCCGCAACTGGTTCCGCGCCAATGGCGGGCTTAACCGCAAGGCAGGCCAGCATTACCGCGACACCGTGCTAAGCCGCGGGGGCACGATGGATTACGATGTGATGTACCGCAATTTTGCGGACCGCGATCCGGATGTGAAATACATGCTTGAAGCTTTGGGGCTGACGGGCGGGTCTGAATAGATCTTGGGGCAAGGGGAGCGATAAAACGATGAGCACACCGCGTGAAATGTTAGGGGCCGTGTATGCGGCGGCAGGCGCACGCGATTGGGCCAAGGTGGAATCGCTCCTCCACCCCGATTTCGTGCTCTATGAGGCCGAATGCCTGCCCTTTGGCGGCGAATGGCGCGGGAAAGACGCGCTGAAACGCTGCGCGGAGGCAATGTATGGGACTTGGGCGGAGGCAAAGGTCGACATCCACGACATCACCGGCGGTGATACCCATGCGGTGACCGTGCTGACGCTAACGATGACGTCCAAGCGTACGGGCGAGACGTTCGCCCAAACCGTGAACGAATGCGGGAGTTTCGAAGAAGGGCTGCTGAAAGAGCTGCGCATCCATTATTTCGATGCAGCAGAGGTTGCGGCAAAGGTTTGAGGGGTGTGGAGCGACCGCTATTGGGTTCGGCCAAGAGAGCGCGCAATGTCGGGCTTTGGGGTTGGAAGGGACAATCAAATGTGCTCCGGTCCGCGGAACCTCGCTAGCGTTCGGGCCATATGTGCACGGCGAAGCTTGCCTGTCCTCAAAAGGCGCGTAAAATCGTGCCATTGATCGAAGTTCATCAACTGATAGTGATAGTAATTCACGTATTCCAGCACGGCTAAACTGGCAAGAATGAGTGCAGCAGTCAAAGCTGCGGTCAGGCCAAATACTGTTAGACTTACAAGTGCACTTAGTAGTGCAAGGCAGGCAAGGCTAAGAAAGGGCTTCTCCGCCTTATCGGCCAGGTGAAGTGCAGTTTCCATCGATTGCTTGTCCGACCATTTGATGCGTTTGTCCAACGCTAGCCAATATCTCGCTCCGACATAAAAGAAGCTCGTGCAAGCTAAAATTGCCAGAGCCATTACGCCTATCTCGAAAAGGTTTTGGGGCGGCGCCACGAAAATAGCGAAGGCAGGAACGACGATGATATTGCCAGCCTCAAGTTGTCCATATCTTTTAAAATCTCTCATAAGCTCAAGATAGAGAGAAAACGCCACTCTCTGTCAAAGCTTCGCAAGTGGGCCGTTTGCGGAATGTCTGCTTTTGTTTGGCTCAGCAGCATTGCCGCGCTGGCCTTAAAGCGTCTGCCCATCATCCAGCACGAAATCCGCGCCGGTCACAAACTCCGCTGCATCTGAGCACAAAAACAGCACCGGCCCATCCAGCCCCTCTTCGCCCATCAGGCGTTTTCTGGGGAAGCGCCTGATGTGTTTCTTGCCCGCTTCTGTGTCGAACCATTCATCATTGATGGCGGTGCGGATATAGCCGGGGGAAATGGTGTTCACGCAAATGCCAGCGCGCGCCCATTCGCGGGCCATGCTGCGCGCGGCTTGCACAACGCCTGCTTTGCTGGCGGAATAGGCGACGAGGCCGGGGGACGGTTCAAACGCGGTGACAGAGGCGACCATAACGATCCGGCCATTGGTCACGCCGTTTGCGATCATCCGCTTTGCGCCTTCGCGCGCGGTCAGGATTGCGCCCTTCAAATTGATGGCGAGAGTGTGCTCGATTTCCTCTTCGGAAACCTCGGTGGCCATGCCATTGCCATCCACACCCGCATTGGCGATCACGGTGTTGATCGGACCCAGCGCGGCCTCTGCCCCATCGAAACCCGCGATCACATCCGCCTCGCGCGCGACATCCATGGTGACAGCAGCGGCGCTGGCGCCAATTTCGCCTGCCAGCGCCTCAAGCCGGTCCTTGCGCCGCGCTCCCAGCGCAACTTTCGCGCCATTGGCAGCGAGAATGCGGCCAAAGCGCGACCCAAGCCCCGAAGACGCGCCCGTGATAAGCGCGGTGCGCCCCGATAGATCAACCGATAAAGTCATGGCGCTACCCTGGGGTATCAAGCCTTTGCAGGCAATTCGCCATTCAGATATTTCTGCATGGTCAGGTTAAAATGGCGAACGCGGCTATCCTGATAAGAGCCAAGCTCCATCAACCCATCCTTCATCGTGCGCATCCCTTCCTGCACAAAGGGCAGGTTCGCCATGTCCTGATCGAACACATTGGCAAGCTGCGGCCCCATCTTGTCCGCGGCCCAAGCGAAGGGTTCATCATCGGGGATGTAAGTCATCTCCACCGAACGCGGGCGCTCTTCGCCTTTGGGTGTGGGGAAAAGCAGGCGAATTTCCATAATGGATTCGTGGCATGTCTCCCCCGGCAGCCAGCGATAGGTCAGCGTCGGCAGATACCCGATCCACGGGGCGAAATTGGGGAAGATGTTGTAGGTGAAATTGTCGAGCAGCTCGCTGTCCGAGGCTTCCGAATAATCATAGCCGTAAGCCTCGGCAAAACCCTGACGGCTTGCCTCGGCCAGCACTTTGCGCGCGCTCAGCGGGTCTGTCGTATCAAACGCCGCCTCATCCTCGGTTTCGCCCGCAGAGAACCGCCGATTGGTATCTGCATCTTCTCCGCCGGAAAATTCGTTCATCTTCTCCAGCACATAGTCAGAGCCTTTGCCTTTTACATGCGGGCTGAGAACGCCGGACGGCGTGATCGCGCGGTTGAAATGATCCCCGATCAAATCATAGCGCGTGTTCGCATCGCCAAGGAATGGCAGCAATTGCGGGTGCGTGGTGATCGAATGCCAGGCTTCCATGAACGCTTCGGCAGTGGCTTTCCAATTGGCGGGAAACTTCTTCTGGATCCACATGCCGGTATAGCGGTTTTCGAAATCATACCGCTCATAATGCTCCGCCGCCGGGCCGAGATATGTTTTGAAATCAGGCAGATCATGGTTCTCTGTGACCATGATAAAGCCCTGCCACAGCTCCACGCGCGCCTCGGGCAGGTCCATATCCTTGCCTTCGAGATGTTTGAAATCCCACCTGGAGGGTATCTCTTTCAGTGTCCCATCATTGCGCCAGGTGAACCCGTGGAACGGGCAGCGCAGCTGGATCGCCGGCCCGCATTCGGTGCGCAATTTGCGGCCCCGGTGGAGGCAGGCATTGTAGAACGCTTTGACGCTGCCATCCTTTTGGCGAACCAGCAGAAAGCTCTTGTCGTTGATATTGTAGACAACCGTATCGCCTGCATCGGGCATTTCATCTTCGCGCGCGGCAAATTGCCACACATTGGGCCACATCTTCTCGCGCTCAAGCTGGGCGTATTCTTCGGAGATATACGCTTCGACCGGCAGCGGATCATTGCCCATGTCGAGAGTGTTTTCCTCAAACAGATAATCGGGCGGCGTGCGCGTGTCCCCTTCCAGCATGTCGGTGTAGCTGATGCCGGGGCACCGATCCTCACGGGCGACATTTTTGACTTCGTTCATTGGCTGCCTCTTTTGATCCCAATACTCGCACTTTGCGCAGTGTTCTAAGCGATGAATATCACACAATTTGGGCGCAAGCTTACACTAGCGGATTGGAGAGGATGCGATGACGCACGCCATGGGGATTTCAGCATTGGGAGAGGTGATGCAGCTCGCCTTTGTGCCCGATGATTTTGACGCGGCAATCGCGCATTGGACGCAGGTGATGGGCGTGGGGCCATTTTTCCTGATGGAGGGCATTCATCTGGACGGCATGACATATAAAGGCGCGCCCACTGATGCGGTGTTCGATCTGGCGCTTGCCTATTGGGGCGATATCCAGATCGAGCTGATCCGCCCGCGCGATAATCACCCCTCAATCTACCGCGGCGAATACGCCGATGTCGGCGGCGGCCTGCACCATGTGTGCATTCTGGTCGATGATATGGAGAAGGCGCGCAAGGTCTGCGCTGATAAAGGCGCCAAGATCGTGATCGAAGGCACTTTGGGCGCGACCAAAGTGATCTATGTCGATCCGGGCGCGGGGCCGGGTTCCTTGGTGGAAATCCTGGAGCAAGACCCCGATGGGCCAGACCTGTTCGGCATGATCAAAGCGGCTGGCGAAAATTGGGACGGATCAGAGCCGCTGAGGACATTGGGATAGCGATAGCGCGCAAAAGCGGAACTTCGGTTTACGACCCAATTGCGGACACGAAATGACCCGCCTGTCCCCAAATTTGGGACAACGGTAGCTCAAAGTTCGATCACTGACATTTGCGCAACCATCCCTTCACCATGTCCGCCGCCCCATCATAGGCAAGCGCAACGGCGGTTTCGCGGCGCAACTGACCATCAAGTGCGAGCGTTCCAATTCCATGTGCAAGCCCCCAAAGCTTCAACGAAGATTGCTCCGCGGAACGTTCTGTCAAATTATACTCTTCGAACAAACTGATGATGAGGCGCAGTAGTGTTTCTGCAGGCGCAGCCATCGCCTTGTGGAGTTCTGGATAGGTGGCTGCATCATTGAATTCTGGCCGTCGCATAAGCCTGTAGAGGTTGGGGTTATCAAGAATGAAGCGAACGTAGTTTGCACCACCTGCAGCTAACGCTTCTCGAACGCTCTTGTTGGCATATTCGCTCTGTACCTTGCTTTCTTGAAGGCGCCTAAAACCTACAGTCGCAACTGCTGCCAGAAGGGCCTCTCGGTCTTTGAAATGATGGTAGGGTGCCATTGGGCTGACACCGACTGTGCGAGCCAACCGGCGCAACGAAAGTGCCGAGACACCCTCGTCTTCAAGCAAGTTAAGCGCAGCGGCGATGATCGCGTCGCGGAGTTCTCCGTGATGATAAGTTCCGGCTTTACTTTTCGTCATTGACGCCAGCTAGCACGCCAACTATGCAGCGTAAACTTTACAATGTAAGGATATGCGTATGATCGTAATGACTGGCGGCTCGCGGGGACTTGGTCTTGTTGCAGCAAAGCAGCTAACAGGCGCTGCGAAGACAAAGATTATGGGAGTAAGAGATCGGGCGACCGACCTTGCTGGTTGGGGTTCACATATGCTTGATCTCGCAAGCCTCTCCTCTGTACGTTCATTTGCATCTGAGCTCCCATTGGAGCCAATCACGCATCTCATACTCAATGCAGGCGGACAGCGGCCCGATGCGGACACGCGAACCATTGATGGGTTCGAAATGACGTTCGCCACCAATCATCTGGCGCATTATTTGTTGCTACGGCTTTTGATGCCGCAACTTGCCGATGGGGCGCGAATAGTCATCACCTCGAGCGGCACACATGACCCACGCGAAAAGACGGGCGTTCCACCACCCCGACATGCAAAGGCAGAATGGCTTGCCCACCCAGACCGTGATCCAAAGCTTGACCAATCGCCTACGGTGGCAGGAATGCGTGCTTACTCATCGTCGAAGCTTTGCAACCTGATGACGGCGCTTTATCTTGCACGCAGCGATTACGCGCAATCGCGAGGCTGGTCTGTATACGCTTATGATCCAGGGCTAACTCCGGGAACTTCTTTGGTGCGCGATCAATCTTTGATTGTTAGAGCACTGGTCTGGCCGCTGTTGCCATTGGTGGTGCCCTTTTCAAAAGGCATGAACTCCATGGCGAACGCTGGACTGGGACTGGCTCAACTTGCGACCAATGCTCAGGCGCCGCAAGACAGAGTGTATGCGGCTCTTCGCAAAGGGGTTTTAACTTGGCCCGATCCATCCCAGATCGCTCAGGACCCAAAGGTCTCAGAAGCACTCTGGGATGACAGTGCAAAACTCGCGGGAGTTGATTGAGCGGTCAAAGAGCCAAACAAACTGCATCATTTTGTTTCTGGAATGAGAATATCCGTTACCACCCTCAAGACTGGCCATACACGACAAGTCTTCATCGCCTAAATCGCGGCCTTGAGACCCTGTCGTTTCGGCCGGATTTGGCGGGAGCCCAGCCTCTTTAAGAACCAGCCTCTTTAAGAACCAGCCCCTTTAAGAACCAGTCTCTTTAAGAACTCGCCCCCAGATACCCCAATTGCCCCGCCTTAAAGATTGTCTGCGCGCGGTTTACGCTGTCGAGTTTCTCACCAGCGCGGTGGATGTGATAGCGGATCGTTGCGTGGCTGCGTTCAAGGATCATGCTGATTTCCCTGTCCGTTTTGCCAATCGCTGCCCAGCGCAGGCATTCCACTTCGCGTTTTGACAGCACGCAATCGGATGGGATGCGGCGTTTGGTCCGGTGCGCTTGAACATAGCCTGCGACAAAGCGGCGCGTGATCTGCGAAAACAACACGCCGTGCGTGGCGAAATCTTCGCTCAGATCCTCTTTTTCGCGGTCCATGCTGATAAAGCTGCTGGCCGAAATCTGGCCGAACGGCAAATGCACCGGGACCACGATCGCCGCTTTGCAAAGCGAGCGTTTCTCAAAATCGTGAAGGTCAATCTCTTCCAGATAGGAATTGCGCCAGCGTGTGTTGAAACCCTGGCTGTTCACCCAGAACGGCTCGCTTTCATAACGGCAGGCGCGCGGCAACGGGGAATGCAGCGCCAGACGGTGATCTTCCCACCAGCGCGCGCCATCATCCAGCCAGTGAAAGATATCGGCATTCAGGATGGTTCCTTCGGCATCGACCATGGGTTCTTTGGAAGAAATGTCATCGCACACCGCAATCTGCATGCCGCGCTGCATCGCGATGTCAGCCAGATTGACCGCTGCATCGTGAATGTCTTCAAGGCACGTAATCGTGACCGTTTCCAGCAAGCGTTCGATCTGGTCGCGCGTCGGAGCGGTTTTGAGCTCTACAACATTATTGGCCATGTGCGGCATCCTCCCTGTATTGGTCCCTCGAATCGCGATACTACTCTATTTTTGGCCAAACGCCTCATACTTTACGTAGGGGAAAATCGCATTGAGGCTGGTTAGGCCAAGCGATCTGAGCGAGGGAGCATAATGCATGTGGCAGGGCGAAAATTTCGGAGTTGCGCTAAAGGCGATTGCCGAAGGCATTGATCCTGCACGCCCGGCGATTGTGCATGGGACAAGAGTGCTCAGCTGGGGCGAATTGGACCGCCAAAGCGACCGTATCGCTGCCGATTTGCGCGCATCAGGGCTGAAACCCGGCGATATTGCGGGCCAGATGCTGCGCAACACGCCTGATTATATACTTGCATATTTCGGCTGCATCAAAGCGGGCGTGTCGCCGGTGAATGTGAATTACCATTACAAAGACCGCGAGCTATCCGACATCTGCCAGCGGTTTGGGATGAAAGCGCTGTTTGTTGAAAGCGATTTCATCAATTCTGCCAAGGCGGCGGCGCATGATGACACGCGCATCGTGGATGTCAGCGGAGCGGATTGGCAGGCCATGCTGGCCAATGATGTGCCTGCGGATTTCGCCATTCATCAAGACGCCAATGCGCTGTTCCTCACCGCAACAGGCGGCACAACGGGCATGCCCAAAGCGGTGATGTGGCCGATGATAGAAGCATGGCAGGCCTTCAGCATATCGGTGTGGCAGCGCGGCATGGGCGAGCCGCCCTTTGTCGCGGCATCTTTGGAAAGCCAGGTGGCCGAGGCGGCAAAGATCAGCCCCGACCACCCCGCCAGCACATCGCCCATGCTGTTGTTAAGCCCGCTTATGCACGGAGCCGGCCAGTTCACCGCCGTCATCCATTTGCTCAAAGGCGGAACGCTGGCGCTGCTGCCGGCGGACAAGTTTGATGCGGATCTGGCGATTGATGAGATTGCGCGGTTGGGCGCACGCGGTGTGTTTATCGTTGGCGATGCCTTTGCTTTGCCTTTGGCGGACCGGATGGATGCGCGCGGCGATGGCGGGGAAAAACTGGCCAGCCTGCGCCAGATCGTGTCATCGGGCGCGGTGTTTTCTGCCGCAGTCAAACAGCGCTTGCTCGGCCATCATGCGCAAATGGTGATTGTCGATGCTTTGGGATCGAGCGAAAGCTCGGGCACAGCCGTCACGATCACCACGGCGGCAGGATCGACAGGGGGCGGTAAGTTTTCCGCGCTGCCGGGGCGTGAGACCAAGCTGTTTGATGCAGACCTTAATGAGATCAAGCCCGGTGACGACGCGATCGGCATTGTCGCGCGCGCCGGGCCATTGCCGCTGGGTTATCTGGGCGAGGATGAAAAGAACGCGGCGACTTTCCCCGTTATTGATGGCGTGCGCTATCTGATGACAGGGGATCAGGCGCGCTGGGCCGAAGACGGCTCGCTCGATTTTCTGGGCCGCGACAATATGTGCATCAACACAGGCGGCGAAAAAGTCTTCCCCGAAGAGGTTGAAGCGGTTTTGATGGAGCATGAAGCGGTCGAAGATGCGCGCGTCGTCAGCCTTCCCGATCCGCGCTTTGGAAGGAAGATTGTGGCGGTTGTGAAGTCGGGCAAAGGGCCCGCGCTGGAACCCGCATTGGACACCTGCGCGCGCGAAGGGCTGGCCGGATACAAGATACCCCGGGTCTATGTGTTTACAAACCAGTCACTCAGGCTGAACAACGGCAAGCCTGATTACAAAACCGCGCAAAAACTGGCGGACGAAGCTGCCGCTTGAATTAAAAGGCCTCGTTTGGCGCAGCCGGTTGGGGTCCTTACTGCGCGCTAGTCTGTGCAATCAGAGCTTTATCCTCATTAGCGCGCTGGATCACATAAGCGCGGATCGCCTCGATCTCTTCTTCGGACATGGACGGGGAAAAGCCTACCATGCCTTGCTCTTTGAGAATGCCTTCAAAGACGACCGCCTTCCAGCTTTGCGCACTGCCCAATGTGCCTGACCGCCGCAGATCGGGCAGTTCGGTAGAGCCAACTGCGCCTGGCGCGTGGCAAACGGCGCAATAGCGCGCATATTTGGCCTTGCCCAATGCAATGGTTTCCTCGCTCGCACGGCTTGGCGGCGGATCAAGCGGCAGGCTGGCAAGGTCGAGTTCGGCTGGAAGCTTTGCCTGACCGCCCAATTTAAAGACCAAAAGGCGCGATACATTGCGCACCGGCCCCTGATCATTGATCATATGGCCATCGGCAGCAAGCGCATAGGCTCCGCCCCATCCGGCCAGAACCGCGATATATTGCTCGCCATCAACCGTATAGGTGATCGGCGGCGCGACTACGCCGGTTTGCGCGCCAAAGCTCCAAAGCTTTTCTCCGGTCCCGGCCTGATAAGCGGCAAACTCGCTTGACGAATTGCCTTGAAACACCAGATTGCCGCCGGTTGCCAGAATGCCGCCGTTCCACGGTCCGGGATGTTCAACCACCCAGCGCTGCTTTTGCGCAACCGGATCCCACGCCATCAGCTTACCTTTCACTGTGCCATAAACCGACTTGCGAAAGCCCAGATCAGGCGGAAGGTCACCCGCGCCCAGATCAAAGCCAACGTTGAAACCGCGTGCGCGGTCGGGTTTCCAATTGGCATCAGGTGCGTAAAGGGAGGCCGCTTCGAAGGCCGGAATATACACAAGGTTTTCACCCGGATGATATGCCATCGGATGCCAGTTATGACCGCCCAGCGGACCGGGCATAACCAAAGCCGGCTTGCCCGTCTTGTCGATGCGTGTCTCTTCGTTAAAGATTGGCCGGCCGTTTTCATCCATCCCTTTGGCCCAGTTTTGCGGGATGTATTCCTGGGCCGAAATGAACTCGCCAGTCTCCCGGTCAAGCACATAGAAGAACCCGTTTTTGGGCGCCTGCATCAAAACTTTGCGGTTTGCGCCCTCGATCTCCATGTCCGCTAGGATGATGTGCTGGGTCGCGGTGTAATCCCAGGTCTCGCCCGGCGTTGTCTGGTAATGCCAGACATATTCGCCCGTTTCCGGCCGGACCGCTACGATGCTGGAGAGGTAGAGGTTGTCGCCTTCGCCTGTGCCGTCTTCGCCCGGTGAACGATAGGCACGGTTCCATGGGGAGCCATTGCCTACACCGAAATAAAGCAGATCGAGATCGGGGTCATAAGCCATCGAATCCCAAACCGTGCCGCCCCCGCCAATCGCATCCGATCCGGCAAGAGCTTCCATATTCCAGGTTTCGGCTGCCGTTTTGAGATGATCGGGCGCGTCATCGCCTTCGGTGCCATCGGGAACGGTGTAGAACCGCCAAATTTCCTCGCCATTATCCGCATCATAAGCAGCGATATATCCGCGAACGCCGAATTCGGCCCCGCCATTGCCGATAATCACCTTGCCATCGATGATGCGCGGTGCGCCGGTGATGGTGTAGCTTTGATCCTGATCGACCGTTACAGTTTCCCATTCAACCGAACCGGTATCACGATCCAGCGCAACAAGCCGGCCATCCAGTGTGCCCAGATACAACCGGTCCCCCCAAGTCGCGAGGCCGCGATTGACTGTGTCACAGCACGCTTTGGCACCCGTTTCTCCGGGCACTTGCGGATCATATTCCCACAACAATTTGCCTGTTGCACCGTCATAGGCTTTCACTTTGCTCCATGCGGTGGAAACGTACAGCTTGCCGTCAATTACCAGCGGCGTCGCTTCTTGTCCGCGCGCGGTGTCCATATCGGCGAACCACTCAAGGCCAAGTTCGCCGACATTACCCGAATTCACTGCATTGAGAGGGGAAAAGCGCTGTTCGTCATAGGTGCGTCCGTGACTGATCCAGTTTGCACTGTCCTGCCCAGCGTTGAGCAATTGCTCTGCGCCTACCCTGTCGCCGCTATTGCTGCCCGGCTCCGTGCCGCAGCCAACCACACCCACTGCCAGCGCCGCAGCCATAGCGACCTTCCAGCCAGCGCCAAAAACCGATCCCGACATTCCCGTTCTCCCCATGCAGCACACTGAACCGGGCGATCCGATTTGTCTATCATGCGAGGCTTCTCAACCTTGTGAGTAAGTGCGCAGCCCATGACACGAAGCCAGAAAGCCGCGAGCTTAGCGCTGCATGGCCTATGTTTTACGCTCCGCCTTATCTTTGGCATTGGTGCCTTTTATCATGGCGCGCATCTGCTCCCATTCGGCATCGCCCAATCCTTCGAGCATGGGGTAGAATGTGCCGCCATTGGCCTGATAGCCCGCACCATCAATCGCCAAAGTCTGCCCGTTCACATATTCAGCGCCCGGCCCCATCAGAAACACCGCCAGATTGCCAAGCTCGTGCATTTCGCCCGCGCGGCCCATCGGGTTGAGATTATTCCCTGAATTGCCTCCCGCGCCGCCGGGATGCAGGCGCGCGCTCATGCCTTTGGTGGGGAAAAGCCCCGGATTGATCGCATTAAAGCGCAAACCATACCGGCCCCATTCGGTCGCCAGGCTCTGCGTCATCGCATTGATCGCGGTTTTCGACATTGCGCTGGGCACCACAAACGCGCTGCCCGACCACACCCAGGTGGTTAGGATCGAAAGAAAGCTCGCTTTCTTTTTCTCAGCGATCAGGCGTTTGCCCACATCAAGCGTCACATAAAACGTGCCGCGCATCACGATGTCGGCGATTGCGTTGAAGCCATTCACCGAAAGGTCTTCTGTGCGGCTGATGAAATTGCCCGCTGCATTGTTGACAACGCCCGTTAATGCGCCGCCATCGGCCCAGATCGCATCGACCATTTCGTGGATCGCTTCCGGGTCGCGAATATCGCAGGCATGGCCGACCATTTTGCCGCCGTGCTTTTCAGTGAGCTCGGTGACGCACTCATCCAGCTTGTTCTGCCGCCGCCCGCAAATATAAACGGCCGCGCCCAGTTTCAGGAACGCCTCGGACATCTCCTTGCCAAGCCCGGTGCCGCCGCCTGTTACAAGAATACGCTGGCCATCCATCAGGCCGTCGCGGAACATCAGCTTTGATACGTCCATACTATCGTTTCTTTCATTTGTGGGAGATCAAAGACCGAGCACGGTCTTTGCGATTATGTTCTTCTGCACTTCATCAGAGCCGCCAAATATCGTCGCGGCGCGGTTGTTCAAATAGCGGCCCATCGCGGTTTGTGCCGCTTCGCTGCCGACAGGTTCGGGCGCTTCATTGCCGTAAAGCGGGCGTTCCAGCGGCAATTGCAGCGCATCCGGGCCGAGCAGTTCCAGCTTTAACGTATCGACCTCTTGCCCGATATTGGAAGCGAGCAATTTGACGAGGGATGTTTGCGGGCCGGGCGATCTGCCCTTGGCCAGCTCTGCCAATATGCGCAGTTCGGTAAATTCGAGCGCCTCGGCTTCCAATCGCGCGCGCGCCAGCCGGTCGCGGAAGCGTGCATCATGCGCCATCGCGCCGTTCACGCCTGACGGTTGAGCTTGCGCCATTTCGGCAAGCTTGTCGATGCTTTGGAGAAGGCGCGGGGCAAAACATGACCCGCCGCGTTCGTTTTCGAGCAGGAATTTGGCAATCGCCCAGCCCTGACCTTCATCGCCGATCCGGTTGTCTGCGCCCGTGCGGGCATCGGAGAAGAACACCTGGTTCACTTCATGATCGCCCGACATCGAATGGATTGGCGTCACTTCAACGCCCGGCTGATCCATCGGGATCAACAAAAATGTGATCCCGGCTTGTTTTTTCACTGTCGTATCGGTGCGCACCAGCGCGAAAATCCAATTGGCGTGATGCGCGTGGGTGGTCCAGATTTTGGAGCCATTGATGACGTATTCGTCGCCATCGAGGCGGGCGGAAGTCTTCAGGCTTGCAAGATCGGAGCCTGAGCCCGGTTCGGAATATCCCTGACACCAGTAATCCTCGCCTGAGAGAATACGCGGCAGAAACCGCGCCTTTTGTTCAGGCGTGCCAAAGGCGCAGATGACCGGGCCAACCAGTTTGAGGCCAAGGATCGAGAGCGATGGTGCGCCTGCGAGCGCGCATTCCTTGTCAAAGATGAACTTTTGAACAGGGCTCCACCCCGTCCCGCCATCCTCTTGCGGCCAAAGCGGCGCGACCCAGCCTTTCTCATTCAGAATACGGTGCCATTCCAGCCCGATATCGGGTTCGACAAACACGCCGGGCGTGCGCCGCGCGCCATCGCGCAGCCGCTGCGGCAATTTGTCGCTGAGAAATTCGCGCACTTCCTCGCGGAAAGTGAGGTCTTCGGGGGAAAATGTCATATCCATAAGCGAGCGTCCCTTATTCGCCTTTTCATGTGCCGTCTCTCATCGCCCATCCGATGGAACGGCGCAGCATGTCGTAATACACATCGTAATTCCACGCGCACATTTCCTTGTGCGGGTAAAAATCCTGCATTCCGGGCAGATCATAATGCCCGCGGCAATGGCCAAGCGTGTTGTATACGATGCGGCCCTTGCCCAGATCGCGGGTGTAGAGGATCGGCACTTTGGTTTCGGGCCAATCGGCCTCTACAAATCCGGTGGCTTCGCCTTCGAATGTCGTCTGCATCAGCGTGTCGATGGGCGCGGTGGTTTTGGAGAGATACAGCTCGTCCACCACTTCGAAATCCTCAATGCCGCGCGTCAGCTCGTGGGTCTTGTTGACCACTTCAACTTCGAACTGGCCAATCGGTGGATGCGCTTTGAACTGGGTGCCCAGCATCTCGAACACATCCGGGCGGTTTTCGGGCGCATCGACAAGGCCTTCCTCGGTAAAGACAAGGATCGAATTGGTGCCATGCAGCGCCAGCCATTTGCCGCCCGCTTCCACCCATGCGCGCACCTGTTTTGCCTGCTGCTCGGTGGGCATCAGATCGCAGGTATAGGTGATAAGGAACCGGCATTGATCGAGCCGCTCCAGCCCCGAATAGTCGGCTGCGACTGTGGTGCGAATGTGCGGGTGTTCGGCCAGCAATTTGAGGATTTCGAGCCGCGGATAATCGATGTCGTGATATTTGCCCGCAGCGATAAAATGCGCATCGATCCGGGTTGCAGGTTGCTCGCTCATATCAGCTCCTGATGCTCCCTCCGCCATCGACAGTGAAATCGACGCCGGTGGTAAAGCTTGCCTCGTCACTGGCGAGGAAGACGACGGCTTTGGCAACCTCTTCGGGTTCGCCGATGCGGTTCATCGGATGGGTTGCGGCAAAATCGCGTTCGATATTGTCCGGTTCATCCGCGCCTGAGAATTTGTAGCGGTCATACATCGGGGTGCGAATTGCGCCGGGATGGACCATATTGGCGCGGATCGGCACGCCGCGTTCGGCGCAATCAAGCGCGACAGAGCGCGTCAGGCCAAGCAGCCCGGCTTTTGATGCTGAATAGGCCGCGACAAAGGCCGCCGCGCGCATCGCGATCATGGAACCGATATTGACAATCGCGCCCGGCTCACCAGCAGCCTCCATCGCCGGAAGAGCTGCACGCATGCCGAAATAGGGCCCGTGCAAATTGATATCGATGGTGCGCTCCCAAGTATCGAGCGGGCCGTCCACCACATTGCCGGGCTCTGAAATACCCGCAATATTGCACAGCACATTGAGCTTGCCGAAATGGTCCTGCGCGGTTTTTACCGCTTCGTGCCACTGGTCCAGATTGCGCACGTCCAGCTCAAATGCGGCTGCATTGCCCCCGAGTTCTTTGGCGAGAGATTGGGCTTTATCGATCTGCACATCGCACAGCAAAACTTTGCCGCCTTCGGCCACGATCATGCGGCCAACGCTCGCTCCGATCCCTTCTGCGCCGCCTGTGACAAGCGCGACCTTACCCGTCATTTTGCCCATATTCTAACGCTCCAATATCGCGACAGCAGAAAGGCCCGGCGCGCCGTAAACGTGGGAATAGCCTGTTTTCGGACCCGTCCCATCGCGCCCCGCCACTTGCCGCTGACCCCCGCGCCCGCGCAATTGTTCGACATTTTCGTAGACCTGTCGAAGGCCCGATGCGCCGATTGGCTCCCCGCATGCCAAACATCCGCCATCGGTGTTGATCGGCAATTTGCCATCCAGATTGGACCACCCATTGGCCAGCCATTCTTCCTGATCGCCATCGGCGCAAAAGCCGTTTTCGGCCATATGCATGATTTCAGCGCCGCTTTCGGTGTCCTGCAATTGCGCAACGTCGATGTCGCCGGGGCCGATGCCTGCGCCTTCGAAAGCGGCTTTCGACGCGAGCACGGTGGGTTTGCCGCCTTCTTTGACCGATACGCCAGCCTGAAACACTTCGAAACTGTCCGGCGGGCGCGTGCGCACCGCGATATGCGCGATTTTTGCCGATTTGCCTGCCTCCAGCGCGCCCATTTCGCGCGCTTTTTTCTCCGATGCTAGGATCAGCGCAACGCCGCCTTCGGCAGGGGCGCAGAACATGAATTTGGTGAGCGGGTCGTTGATCATCGGCGCGTTCATGATCGTTTCCAGATCAATTTCGCTGCGCCGCCAAGCATGCGGCGCTTTGGTGCCATTTTGAAAGGCTTTGACTGCGACCCGGCCCAATGTTTCCCGGCTGATCCCGTGCAGCTGCATGTAACGCTGAATTTTGAGCGCGAAGAACTGCGTCGTCAGCATCATGCCCGTTTGGCCGTACCATTCAGGCAGGCCGTAATCGGATGGCTTTGC
This sequence comes from Erythrobacter sp. JB1-15, assembly GCF_057365035.1. Classification (NCBI taxonomy): domain Bacteria; kingdom Pseudomonadati; phylum Pseudomonadota; class Alphaproteobacteria; order Sphingomonadales; family Erythrobacteraceae; genus Erythrobacter; species Erythrobacter sp. JB1-15. Next base: position 1,037,162 of record NZ_CP200295.1, on the reverse strand, counting down.
ATTGAACGCGCCGCGCGGATGTTTGTCGAAACCCACTGCCAGCGCCAGATCATACATGCCGCTTGCAATCGCTTGCTGCGCGGCGACCAATGCGCTGCCGCCTGTCGCGCAGCCATTGGCGACATTGGTAAACGGCAGCGAGGTCAGCCCCAGCTCATTGACCATGATATCGGCATTGCCCGCCGCCGCAGAACCGCCATAAGCGCATTCCATATCGGTCCAATCAAGGCCCGCATCGGCCAATGCCTCGCGAACAGCATAAACGCCCTGTTCGCGGCCCGATCGTTCTTCGGTGCGGCCAAATGGGTGGATGCCGGCGCCGACAATATAGACATTCTGGCTCATGCGGCTTGCTCCTGTGCGCTTGCCACGGGGCGGAAAGCGTAAGTGTCATGGGCGGCGTTAAACGGGACGATGCAAAATTCGAGTGGCATGCCCAGCGTCAGATCGTCCAGCGCGGCATCGACAATGCGCGCCTCGACAATCACTTCGCCGGGCAGCTCAACATAGCCGAGCAGGAAGGGCACAAAATCAGGCGGGCCTTCATCAGGACCGGAGCCGGGGCCTTCATACGGTTCTTTCGGCAAAAAGCCCTGCGTGGTCCACGACCACAAAGTGCCGGTGCGCGAAAGCTTGTAAGGTTCAACGTCTTTCGCGGCATCGCCCTGCGGCATGGGAAAGACTATTTCGCCCGATGGCAGCCGTCCGCCCATCAGATGCGGCTTGGCATCGTCGCTCCAAAGATCGGGATCAATTTTTTCGCCCATCGCCTGCGTCCTCCTCAAGCTGCCACAGCATATTCGGCCAGCACCGTATCGGTGTCGCCAAACATGCGGGCCAGCACCATGACGCGTTTCATCGCATGGCCAATTGCCAGTTCATCGGTGATGCCCATGCCGCCATGCATCTGCACAGCTTCGCGCGCGGTGGCATCAACCTGTTCGCCGATAAAGGCTTTCGCTCCCGCTGCTGCGCGTCCAAATCCTGCCGCATCGGATGGGTCCATCATCGCGGCGCGGTAAAGCATGGAGCGCGACTGTTCGATCCGCGAATAACAATCGACAAGCCGGTGCTGGAGCGCCTGAAAACTTCCAATGGCAACGCCAAATTGCTCGCGCTCTTTCACGTAAGTGAGCGTGTCATCAAGCAATCGCTGGCCAAGCCCGACCATTTCGGCTGCCGCACATAGCCGCGCAGCATCAATGACCTGCGCCAGCGCGCCCGGCGAAAGGTCAAGCCGAGCAGACGGCGCGGCCCGCGTGCATTTTAGCTCGCCTGCAATGCTGCCATCGGTCAGCCTATAGGGGCGAACTTCCACCCCGCCCGCATCGCGCGGGACAAGGAAGCAGGCGGCCTGCCCATCGCATTTGGCAGTCACCAGGAATTGATCGGCCAGCACCGCGCCCATGACGAAGGTTTTCTCCCCCGTCAGCACAAATCCATCTGTGCTGCCTTCGGCCACCATATGCGCAGGATCGATGGAGTACCGTTTGGCCCGTTCTGCCCAGGCAAGAGTGATGATCTGCCCCCCAGACAGCACCGCCTCAAGCGCATCTGCCGCGCCTGCTTTATCGAGCAGCAAGCTGGGCAAAACGCCCAGTTCCAGCCACGGATCGGGGGAATTTGCCGCGCCTACCGCTTCGGCAACCAGCGCCAGATCGGTAGGCGTACCGCCCATGCCGCCCGCTTCCTCGCCTGCCGCAAGCGCAATCAGGCCAAGGTCTGCCAATTGCTGCCAGCGCGCCCGGTCATAACCAGCGGGAGACAAGCGCAATTTGCGCCGCGCTTCCACATCCACAGGCGCACAAAACCGCGACACGCTTTCGCGGAACATGTCCTGTTCTTCGGTAAGGTCAAAATTCACAGCTTTATGCCTTTGCCGTATAAGTGATGGGCAGCTTGATGATGCCGCGCAAAAGGATGTTCTGGAGCACTTCGATCCCGCTCTCATCTGAAATTGCGAAGTTATCGAGCCGTTCAAACAGCTCATCAAATGCAACCAGCATTTCCTTGCGGCTGAGCATATTGCCCACGCACATATGCGGCCCCTTGCCAAAGGCGAGATGCGCGCGCGCATTCTTGCGCCCGGCATCAAAGGCATTGGGGTTTTCGAACTTTTTGGGATCGCGGTTGGCCGCAGCATACCGCAATTGAGCAATGGCGCCTGCGGGGATTTTCGTCCCGCCCAATTCGGTGTCCTGCTTAACGATGCGCCACATGCCCGAGGTGGGCGTTTCGTAGCGCAAAGTTTCCTCGACCATATTCATAATCAGCTTGGGATCGCGCCCGCCCGCTGCCGCTTTGGCTTTGGCCATCTGATCGGGATTGCGGATCAATTGAAGCATGCACCCGGCAAGGGTGGACGTTGTCGTCTCATTTCCCGCAACCATAAACTGCTGCATGATCGACATGATCTCGGCATCGGTAAGCGGCGTTTCCCCTTCGATCCGTGCTTCGACCAGATCGGTCAGCAGATCATCGCCGCCATGCTTGCGCGCCTCGTCGATCTTGCCTTTCATGTAATGCTGATATTCAACGAGGCTGCGCGCGCATTCTTTCTTGCGTTCATGATCGACCATCTGGCTGAACCGGTCGACCGCCGCATCAGACCATTTCTTGACCTGCTCCATATCCTTATCGAGCCCGATCTGGCCCGCAATCATGTGGACAGGCAAAGGAATGGCGAAGTCGGCGACAAAATCGCCGCCGCCTTTTGCTGCCATCTTTTCGATCAGTTCAATCGATTTGGCCCGCATTTCCTCTTCGATGGCGTTCACTCGCTTCATCGAAAACGCGAGATTGACCAGTTTGCGATTGCGCGTGTGGACGGGGTGATCGGCGGTTAGCAGAGTGGGCACATCGTCCCACCCTTCTTTCAGGATGGCCTGAATTTCCTCATCCTGTTCGCGGCCCATCAGGACGGTGAAATCGTTTGAGAATATCTCAGGCTTGCCCGTCGCCTCGCTGCACAGATCGTAATCGTAAACGACGAACGTGTTCATTTCCGCGATGTGTTCGATATCAATCCCGGCATCGTGGATCGCGGTGTAATAATCCCACGGTTCAAGCAGTGTATCGGGCGCAAAGACTGATGTGTCCTTGATCGCTTCAGGCTTGTTCATCGCGGCGGGCTCCCATCCCATAACAATTGCAGCCTTGTTTCTAGCCAAAGGAGCCGCCGCGGCGCGATGCGCGAATGTGTTAGGATTGCAGCTATTGCATCCTCTCAGATTTAAGAGGGAGCAAGATCGCCAAATTCGCGAACAAATTCCGCGCTGTCGAAATAATCGCGCCATTTCGCGATCTTTCCAGCCTCATTAAGCTCAAACACCCCCATCACGCGGATCGTGCGTTTGCGGCCTTTCATTTCGAACCAATCGGTGCGCTCGGTCAGCACAACATTCCCGTTGGCCGCGATATGATGCGTGTCGAACCCGCACGCTTCAACGTCGGGAAATCCGTCCATCTTGGCGCGCACTGCGGCAATGCCATTGACGGTTGAAAGCGGGATATCGGTCCATTCTATGTCGTCGGCCATGAACGAATAGATCTTCTCCAGATCGTATTCGTCCCACGCGGCAATGAAGGCGCCGATGGTTTGGGTGGGTGTCATGGGCTTTCTCCTGAAGTGTATAGAAGGGCATTGGCTAGAATGCGCCGGATATTGGGGTTGGCATAGGTTTGCGGGCCGTCACCAAATTGCAGATAGATAAGCGGTGCTTGCTCAGCGCGGGTCTCCCACCCAATGAGGTTAGAGCCGGGCGGATGGTCCCAGCCATCGCGGCTAAACATTTCGCCAGCAACAGCGCGCGCCGCGGAATAGAAATTGTCACGGGTGAATTCGAAACCTTGCGCGCGGATTATGGGCGTGACGGCACCTTCATCAATGGGGCAAAGGTACAGCTCATCGCAAACGGGAAACTCATGCGGCATGCCCGCTGTGATCGGGTGATCGCATTCGATCTTGGCGGTGTAATCGACATCGTGCCGGTATCCGGAATCGGGAACGGGCGACCCGCGCCATTCGCCCGGCTGATAGAAAAAGCGCCCGCCCAGCCATTCACGCCACCGTGGCCATTCGGACCATCCGGCAATCGCATGGTGCATGGCGACCGCGCCTTTGCCGTGCGCAAATCGGCGGGTGATGGCTTTGCGAAATTCCTGCGAAGGGGCGCGCGAGACTACCGCTCCATCAGCGAAAGTGTACCCACCCATATCGTAAAAGAGCAGCGCATCCGCCTCATCGGCGGCCCCTTCGGCGACCTCATCTTCCGCCTCCGGGTGGATGAGGTGCGTCACGTCCCAATCACCCAGCGAGTGGATCAACTCGCCAAAGGGTTCGGCCTCGTAAGGATGCCCGCCGGACAGGACGAGCAGCCGTTTCATGGCGCGATCTTGAGGATCATTTTGCCCTGGTTCGAGCCTGCGAACAAGCGCATGAAGCTGTCATATGCTCCTTCAAGACCCTCGTCGATGTGCTCTTCGCTGGTGAGCTTGCCCGCTGCGGCCCATTCGCCCATTTTGGCCGCGCCTTCGCCGAAACGCTCGACATAGTCCATGACAAGCAATCCTTGAATGGAAGACCGGGTGACGATGAGATTCCACAGATTGCGCGCGCCCACCGCATCGGTGTTGTATTCGCTGATAAGCCCGCACAGCCCGACGCGGGCGTATAGGTTAAGGTTCATCAGCCCTGCATCAAGGATCGCCCCGCCGACATTTTCGAAAATCACATCGACGCCGTCCGGGCACGCCTCGCCAATGGCTTTGGTCAGCGCTGCCTCATCCTTGCCCTTATAGTCAATCGCCGCATCAAACCCGTATTTGCCCGTTAGCTTGGCGCATTTTTCCGGCCCGCCTGCAATGCCCACCGCGCGGCATCTATGGATTTTCGCAAGCTGCCCCACAAGGCTGCCAACCGCGCCCGCAGCGCCAGTGACCAGAACGGTTTCGCCTTCCTTGGGTTTGCACACTTCGAGAAAGCCGAAATAGGCCGTCATCCCGACCGCGCCAAAGATTGACAGGTAATTGGTGATCTCGGGCACCAGCGAAGGGTCGATCGGCTGAGTAAATCCGCCCGCTTCGTTGACCGAATAATCTTCAAGCGCATTCAGCCCCATGACCCATTGGCCAGGTTCAAAACCATCTGCCTTGCTTTCCTCGACAACGCCGATTGTGCTGGCGCGCATGGGGCTGCCAAGGGGAACAGGCGGCATGTAATTGCCGCCCGCATCCATCCACCCGCGCATGGCCGGATCAAGCGAGGCATAATGATTGCGCACCAGAAATTGCCCATCGGAAAGCTCCGGCGCCGGCTGCACCACCAGCTCAAAATCATCGGGCACAGGTTCCCCATCGGGGCGGCGTTGCAACAGAAAGCGGCGATTGTCTGGCATGAAATTTCCTTAAGCTACCTTCGCAGTTTTACGCGGCGACGAGTTTGACCGGGATCGCGCTTTGAAGCGCTTGACCGGTGATCGGATCGTAGTCTGTCTCATCGCTGGTCAGGCGGTTGGTCGAGGAACCGCGTTCCCGCACATCATCTTTTGATGCATCCGCATCGCCATAAGCATGCGCCATCGAAACAAGGCCCCGGCGCACTTTATCGCTGGGTTTCACAACCCCGTGAATGGTCGCATGGGGCGATGTAATCTCGACAATCGCGTCCTCTTGTAAACCAAGCGCCGCGATATCATCGGGGTGGATGTAAGCGGGATTGGTGGTGGTTTTCGCGCGCAGTTTTTCGAGCGGATGACCAATGGAATTGAACCGGGTCTTGGACCGCCGGCTGATCAGTTTGAAATCAAACCCATCCCTGCTCAGCGGATCAGCAATGTAAGCCGTCAGGCTATCGGGCATCGCGCCTGCGGCCAGGTCAAAACGGTGAAATTCGCTTTCCTCCACCGGAGCAACCACGGGATGCGCGTCTTCATACACCACCGCCGCACCGTCTGCGGCCCGCGCGTCCTTGCGCACGGTGCTGGGCGGTACAAGACACCCTGCTGTCATCAGATCAAGAAAGGTTTCCTTCGATGGCTTTTCATCCATCGGCACGCTCCCGCCTGCCAATTGCATCGTCACGCCCAGATGTTTGGCGAGTGTCCAGAACATTTCGTATTCATCAATCACATCGCCGGGCGCAGGCACCATGGCCTCAGTGTAGCGGGCATAGGCTTCTTCGTGCCACCATTCGGATAGATTGGTGATGTCTTCGCGTTCAAGGCATTGCGACGGGGCAAGCACGACAGTGGCGCGTTTTGCGCTTGCGCTCATCCACGGGTCGATTTGCACGAACAATTCCAGATCATCGAGCGCGCGGACCATCTTTTGCTGATTGGGAAAGCCCACAACCGGATTGCCGCCCACCGATATCAGCGCGCGCACTTGCCCATCGCCGGGGGTCAGGATTTCATCGGCGAGCACATTGCACGGCATTTCAAAACCCAATTGTCCCAGCCCGCGAAAGCGCGATTGTGCCATGCCTTCTGCGCCAAACATCGGGACGGGCGGCGCGACCTGCGCGCGGCGTTCGGGATTGATATTGGTAAAGACACCGGGGATCGCGGCTTTCTCGCCTTCCTGCTTGAACCGGGCGCACACTGTGTTGAGGCACGTAACGAGATATTCGGTCAGCGTCCCATTGCCTGCCATTTCAGGGCCCGTGCCGGTAACAGCGCACCCTTTTGATCCGCCTGCAAACATGCGGGCTGCGGCAATCAATTGATCGCCGTCCACACCCGCCCGTTCTGCGGCGATTTCGGGAGTGAAGGGTTTGACCGCTTTGACCAGTTCATCAAAACCATCGACATGGGCGGCGACGAAATTGCGATCATAAAGACCTTCTTCGATGATCACATTGAGCATGCCGGCAAGCAGCGCCGGATCTTCGCCGGGTTTCACAGGCAGATAGATGTCAGCCAGCCGCGCCACATCGCTTTCGCGCGGGTCTGCGACGATGACTTTCATGCCGCGCTCTTTCGCATCGCGGATGCGGCGCGATGGGCTAAACGGCGGCACTCCGCCCGGCGGGGAATAGTGCGAGACAACAGGATTGTTACCGATCAGCAGCGACACATCGCTTTCGCTGAACGTGTTCATCCCGCCTGCCCATTTGCCATAACGCGCGGTGGTGAACACTTTGGCCGGCTGATCGAGCGTGACTGACGTATAGAAATTGCGCGTCCCGATGGCCTGCGCAAAACTCAGCGATGCCGCCATGGCGGACGAGTTCTGATAGCCGCCCGATCCCATAAACACGGCAACCGAATTGGGGCCGTATTCAGCGATAATGCGCTTAATCTCATCGCCCACATGCGCGAGCGCTGCGGGCATGGGTATTTTCTGAAATTCGCCCGCATCATCGCGCACCAATGAAGAGGTCAGCCGGTGGGATGCATTGTGCGAATCGGGCAGTTCGCGCCCTTTCATGCAGGTGTATCCGCCAAAGGCCGGATCAGCCGGATCGCCGCGCACTTCCAGCACTTTTCCATTCTCAACATCGACTTCCATCGCGCAATTCGCGTGGCAGAACCGGCAGAATGTGCGTTTGGTCTCAATACCCATGACAGTGCTCTCCTCAATCCCCGCAAGAGATTACCACAAGCACCCAGCGCTTCGACTGACACTTTTGCCCGTGGGAAGGGCGAGTTCGCGGCTGCATTACGCTGGGCAAAGGAGAACCTGCGATGACAACCACAACCCGGCAATGGCTTTTGAACGGACACCCGCGTGGGAGAGGCATTGCGCCTGATGATTTCAAGCTGGTGGAAACCGATCTGCCTGCACCCGGCGAAGGCGAGATGCTTTTGAAAACGCAATATCTGGGCTTTGATCCGGCGCAAAAAGGGTGGATGGAAAACATCGCGGATTACGTTGCGCCGATGAATATTGGCGATGTGATGCGCGGCAGCGGCATTTGCGAAGTGACCCAAAGCAATGGCGGCAAATTTGCCGTGGGCGATATCGTCTTTGGCAGCACGGGCTGGGCAGAGCATCTCATCCATGATGGCGAGGGGCTGACCAAGGTGGAAACCGCCTTATCGCCGACTGCCGTCCTGTCCGTGCTGGGGACGACCGGGATGACGGCCTATTGCGGCCTGTTCAAAGTGGGCAAGCCAGTGGCGGGCGATACCGTGCTGGTATCCGGTGCGGCGGGCGCAACCGGATCAATTGTCGGTCAGCTTGCCAAGATTGCAGGGTGCCGCGTGGTCGGCATCGCGGGCGGGCCTGAAAAATGCCAATGGCTGGTCGATAAGGCAGGCTATGACGCGGCGATTGATTACAAAGCGGGCGGGGTCAAAGACCAGATCAAGCAGCATTGCCCGCGCGGCGTTGATGTGATTTTCGACAATGTCGGCGGCTCGATCCTCAACGATATGCTCAGCCAGATTGCAACCGGCGCGCGCGTGGTAATCTGCGGCGGGATCAGCCGGTATGAAACAGGCAGCCTGCCAGCAGGGCCGGAAAATTACTTTAACCTCGTGTTCCGCCGGGCCAGCATGGCGGGCTTTATCGTGATCGACTGGATGAGCGAATTTCCCGGCATCCGCAAACGGCTCGAAGGGTTTATCGAGGACGGGCGGCTGACCTATCAGGAAGACGTGCAATCCGGTTTTGAAAACGCGCCAGACACGTTGCAAAGGCTGTTTTCGGGCAAGAACCGGGGCAAACAATTGCTCAAGCTGTAGTTCCTGTGTGCCCTTCAGAGGGGCGGTAAATCACCGGGCCGGTTCACATTCATCAGCGGCGGCTGGACGGCGACGCGGCGCGCGCCGATCTTATCGGCAAAGCCATAAAGCGCGCGCCCGCCCTGTTCGATAAACTCGGCCAAATCCGCTGTCACGGTCACAGGCCACAGCCCGGCAACCGGCTGCGTATCGACAATCGCAGCGCCGACGCCACCGCCAACGCCGCCGCCAACGTCATTGCCACCGCCGGCCAATTGCAGCGCAAGATCGGCCGGAAGGTTTGGCACATCCACCCCTGCTGAAAGGACATGCGCGAACCCCTTTTCCTCGGCAAAGCAAAGCGCCCCATACAGCCCGCCAAGAGGGCCAAACCCCGCCTCGGGCTTGTCCGGGACGCAGCCATAGCCCGGCTCATCACGGCCGCACACGATCAAGGCGGTGGTCTGCGCGCCCAGCGCATCGGCGACCGCGTCAATCAGGCGAATACCATTGTAGCGGGCATGCGCCTTGTCGCTGCCAAACCGGCGAGCTTGGCCCCCTGCAAGAATGGCCCCGAGAATTAGACCGCTGCTGCTCAGACAAATTGCTCGGTTGGTTTGCCATCGGGGCCGTACACTTCGCCTTCGGCATCGACGCGGTATTTGCGGCTGACGGCGTTTTCGATTCCAAAGCCGCCCAGATGGCCCAGCATTCCCGCATAATGCTTATCTGCAAAATGGCTGGCGAGCGCTTCTTCGCTGACCCATTCTTCAAACACATTGACGCGTTTCGGGTTATTGAGATCCGCGCTCCAATCGTAGTGAATGCAGCCATCCTGCGACAGCGCGCCATCAATAAAGGGCTGCGCGGTTCTCAAAGCTTCATCGCGCTTGTCGGCGGGCAAATCAATCTGCGCGGAAATAACGATTTTGGCCATAATCCTGCGCCCCTTTATGCCGCGTCTGCGGGTTGAAATTCTGCGATGATGGCAAAGGCGCGGTGAGTGAAGTGCCACTGCCCGTCCACTTTAGCGAGGCGATCTGTGTAGAGCCCGCCAATATGCCGGGTGGATCCGTCTTTGCCTTTTAGAATTTCTTGTGTCTGAATGCGCGCATTGGCGGTGTTGCCATCCACTTCAATCGAAGCGGGCACTCCGCAGAAACTGACCGCGTCAAACTGGCTCATCGCGCCGTTCCACAGCGCGACGATTGCCTCGCGCCCCTCTATCAGCTGACCCATGAAATCCCATGTCGCATCCTCAGCCCAGACAGAGCCCCATGTCTCGGCATCCATCCGCACCACGCCGTCGCCATAAATGTCGCTCAATTCGCGGATCGCAAGGCGATCTTCAATCGGTCCTGAAAACATGCGGCCTGCCTCTCTTGATTGTGCCGTTCTTTATTATGCCGTCTTTTATTGTGGCGGGCCAAGCTATCCGCGCGTCCGGTGCTGCGGGCAATGCCCATTTTTGGCAAGGGGGCAAAGGCGGCGCGCCATGATAAGCGGCAAGGTAACACAGGAGAGGATCAATGGGCCAACTGGATGGCAAGACCGCGGTAATTCTGGGCGCTGCAACGCCTGGCAATATGGGGCAAGTGATCGCGCGGCTGTTTGCCGGCGAAGGCGCGAAAGTGATGGTCGCCGGGCGCAAGGAAGAACCTTTGGCAGCGCTCGCCAGCGAAATTGGCGGCGCATATGCCCTGTGCGACATCACCGATCACGCGCAGGTTCACGCCATGGCGGACAAGGCCCGCGATGAATTTGGCCGCGTCGATGCCGCCGTGAATTGCGTGGGCGTTGGGCTGCTGGCAGGCTTGCTGGAAACAACGCAGGAACAGGTCGATATGATCGCAGACTTGCAATTCAAAGGCGTGCACCATTTTCTGCAAGCGTTTGTCAAAACCATGTCAGAGCAGGCGCCCACAGGCGGCTCGATCATTTCGCTGTCATCGGCGACGACCAAGGCGCTGATTAATAACCATGCGCTCTATATCGGCTCCAAACGTGCGGGCGAGGCGATGATTGAATGCGTCGCCAATGATTTTGGCCATTTGGGGATCAAAGCAAACAGCGTCTCCCCCGCTTTCACCGAAAGCCCGATGACCCAGGGCGCGTTCGCAACGCCCGGCATTGTCGATGCGTTTTTGCCGCGTTATCCGCTGGGGCGGCTTAACACATCGCAGGATGTGGCAGAGGCGTGTTTGTGGCTTTCATCCGATGCGGCATTTGTGACCGGCCAGAACATCCAGCCCAATGGCGGGGTGACCATAAGAGGCAATCCGCAGGCAAAGGATATTGAGGCCGCCGTGGGGGCCGCCATGGCAAAGGCTCAGCCGCAAGACGATTAAGTATCGAGCCAGGCCGCTGCGTCCTGAACACTGTCAAATTGCCCCGTATTGTCGCCCCTTTCGGTTACTCGCGCCACTTGCATACGCAGTATGGCGGAGTTCAAAACGAAAGCGACTCTGCGCAGGCCATTGGCAATGCCCCATGCATAGATGTTGGCCGTGTTCTGCGCCCGGTCCTGCGGCATTACGGATGTTTGGGAAAAATCGACCAGCGCATCCCATTCGCCGTCTGCATTGCGCATCCGGTTTACCGCATGTGTCAGCTCTTCAAACAGCTGGGCTGGGTCTTGTTGCATTGGCCCCGAAAAGGCGAGAGTGACCCGGCTTTTCGCCCTGTTGGTTGTTATGGAATACATGTCTGCGGCCCGGTTATTTATCGGTACCGCTTAAGCGGCGCGGTCTAAAGATTGGGCAAAAGCAGCCTAGGGGCAATCCCTGTCAATATTGCGCGGTTCCGCCATCCACGCTGAGCATAGCGCCCGTGATCCCTGCCCCTTCGGGTGATGCAAGCAGCAAGGCCATTGCCGCAATTTCTTCAACCGTGTTGGGGCGTTTGATCGCGGCTTCCTGCGCGAACATCGTGATCATCTCATCAAATTCCATTCCCATTGCCTTGGCGGTTTCAGGGCCGTTATTCTTGATGATATCGGTGACAACAAGGCCAGGGCAGATCGAATTGACCGTGATCCCGTTTTCGCCCACTTCGCGCGCGAGGCTTTTGGTAATCCCGTTCACGGCGTGTTTGGCAGCGGTGTATGCGGTAAAGACAGGCTTTCCATGCTTGCCTTCCATTGATGACATATTGATCACCCGGCCATCGCCTTTGCGGATCATTTCTGGCAAAGCGCGCCGGGTGGCCCAGAACGTGGAATAGACATTCCATTTCATCGCTTCGTCAAACGCTTCATCCGACAGCGCCACCATGGGCTGCAAATCGCCTGCGCCGCCGGCATTGTTGACGAGAATGTCGATTGTGCCGAAGTGATCGATGGTGGTGTCGATGAAAAATTCGACATCTTTTTGCTGCATCACATCGCCTGCAACAAAGATCGCGCGATCTGCGCCCTGACGGCCAACGCGCAATTCTTCAATGACCCGGTCGCCTTTTTCGCGGTTGCGCGCAAACAAAGCGACTTTTGCGCCTTCAGCCATGAATTTTTCCGCGATCCCTCGGCCAAGCCCTGCGGTGCCCCCGGTGATGGCGGCGACTTTTCCTTCAAGTTTCATGGCGCGTTCTCCTCTGAGTGACGGTGTAGCTGTCTGCGTGCGAACGTGCACCTTGCTAATTTAAGCAATTGCCCAGCGAGCTCCCAGATGGATGATGGAACAATGGACAAACCGGATATTATCGTTCTGGGCTGCGGCCCTGCGGGAATGACAGCGGCATTGGCCGCGCATGAAGCAGGCGCGAGTGCCGTGATAATCGAACGGTTTGACCGCATCGGCGGCACGGGCGCGGTTTCAGGCGGAGTGATCTGGGTCGCTGACAATCCGCGCCAGCGCGCAGCGGGAATGAAAGACAGCCGGGACGAAGCGCTCGCTTATTTCAAAGCGCTGGATCACGGCGATCTGGTCGATGAAACGCTGGAGGCCTTTGTCGATATGGGGCCAGAAGCGCTTGGCTTTCTGGAAGACACTGGCGCGCTCAAAACTGCGCTGCTGGACGGCTATCCCGACTATTATCTCGATCGTCCCGGTGCCAAGCCCGAAGGCGGACGCGCGCTCGATCACGATCTGTTTTCTCTCGATGAACTGGGCGATTGGGCGGGCCGCATCACCGCGATTGAAGAAGCAAAGCCGATGATGCTGCGCGAAACCCCTTTGGGCGGAGGCAGCGGAATTGTGGTGCCCGAAGAATTGCAGCGGCGCATGGCGGCGAATGAACGCGGATTTGGCCAGGCGATGATCGGGCGATTGCTTAAGGCGTGCCTCCAACGCGGGATTGAGCCGCTGCTGGGAATTGAAACGGAGCGGTTGATCCAGACGGGCGGGCGCGTGATCGGCATTGCCGGGCAGCGCGGGGGCGCACCGTTTGAGCTTACCGCGCGCTCCGGTGTTATCATTACGACAGGCGGGTTTGAATGGGATGCGCAGATGCGCCAGACATTCCTGCGCGGCCCAGCGCCTGCGCCCGCATCCCCGCCCACAGCGCGCGGTGATGGATTGCGGCTGGCGATGCAGGCGGGGGCACAGCTTGGCAATATGACCAGCGCATGGTGGTCCCCCACGCTCGATATGCCTGATGCGCCATGGGCAGGCGGGGAGAAGCGCGCTGCTCCGATGTTGATCGAGCGAACCGTGCCCCATTCGATCATGGTCAATGGCAAAGGCGAACGGTTCTGCAACGAGGCGGCGAATTATTCAGCGCTTGCCGGCGCGTTTCACGCTTTTGATCCGCAGACCTATTCCTATCCCAATCAGCCCGCCTGGCTGGTGTTCGATGCCCAATTTGAAGCGCGCTATCCGCTGGGCACCAGAATGCCGGGGCAGCCTCTGCCAGATCACGTGCTGCGAGGGGGCAGCGTGGCCGAATTGGCAGGCGCGATGGCGGTGGACAAAGATGCGCTTGAGGCCGCAATTGCGCGGTTCAACACCCATGCGCGCGCGGGCCGCGATCCCGACTTTGCCCGCGGCACGTCCGCTTATGATCATTTCTATGGCGACCGCACACGCAAAGGCACAGCGGTAACTTTGGGGCCGCTCGATCAGGCTCCGTTTTATGCTGTGCCTGTCCATATGGGCATGCTGGGCACCAATGGCGGGGCGCGCACCGATGGGCAGGCGCGCATTCTGGACCATGATGGGCGGCCGATCCCCGGCCTTTACGGCGCCGGCAATGCCATCGCCTGCCCCACAGGCGGCATTTACGCAGGCGCAGGCGGTACATTGGGGCCCGCGCTCACCTTTGGCTATATCGCAGGCAGAACGGCGGCGCGGGCGAATATCTAGCTATCTGTCCAAGCCGCCGGTTAATTCACCGCCCGCGCTTTACCCTCCCAATAGGGCGCGCGCAGTTCGCGGCGCAGGATTTTGCCCGAGGGATTGCGCGGCAAAGCATCGATGAAGTCCACCGATTTGGGGCATTTATATCCCGCAATATGCTGGCGGGCATGAGCGATAAGCTCCGCTTCGCTTAATGTCTGGCCCGGTTTCATCACCACGCAGGCCTTGACCGCTTCGCCCCATTTTTCATCCGGCACACCGATCACCGCGACATCAGCAACCGCTGCGTGCGAATAAAGCGCGTTTTCAACCTCGGCGGGATAGACGTTTTCGCCGCCCGATATGATCATGTCTTTCACCCGGTCATGGATATAGAGATAACCGTCCTCATCGAGGTACCCGGCATCACCTGTGCGCAGCCAGCCATCGGCATCGATGGTTTCAGCGGTCGCTTCGGGCAGGTTCCAATACCGGCTCATATTGCGGCTGGACCGCGTCGCTATCTCGCCCACTTCGCCTGCCGGGACCAGATTGCCTGCTGCATCGATAATCTTCAGCTCAACTCCTGCCAAAGGCTTGCCCACGCTGCGCATTTTGGGAGACCCTTCGGGCACGTGGTCTTCGGGGTCCAGCGCGACAATTGTGCCGCTGGTTTCTGTCATCCCGTACATCTGGATAAACCCGCAGCCGATGACATCCATCGCCTCACGCATGAGTTCGAGCGGGATGGGCGATGCGCCGTAAGTGATGTGAGTAAGGTCGCTGAAATCCACTTCGCGAACGCGCGGGTGGTTGAGCAGGATCTGGATCGCTGCGGGCACCAGAAATATCTTGGATATGTTGTAGTGCTCAATCAGCTCCAGCGCTTTGGTCGGATCATATTCGGGCAGCACAATCGAAGTTGTGCCCGCGATCATCGTGGTGAGACCATTGCCCGATCCGCTGATGTGGAAACACGGCATAGCCAGCAGCGCAACATCGCCTTCGCTGCGTTTTTGCCAGTCGCGGATATTGTCGCCGTGGCTTGCCGGATCAAGGCTTTGCAGCAGTGATCCATGCGTCATCACCGCGCCTTTGGGCCTGCCTGTGGTGCCCGATGTGTAAAGCTGCAGCGCGTCATCATGCGCGGTGATCGCGGTGCCGGGCGCTGCGGGCGCTACGGGCGGGGCCGCATCGCGCCAGCTGCGGTAATCGGCTCCATCGCAATCGGGCGCATCGATCCCGATAATGTGTTCCGCCGCGCCCGTATCACCGCTTGCCTTGCTGAGCATTTCGGCAAAACCTTCGCCCACAAACACCACGCGCGATCCCGCATTGCCAAGGATATAGGCAATTTCAGGCGGGGCGAGCCGCCAGTTCACCGGCGTCATCACTGCACCGATTTTGGCAGCGCCCAGCAAAGCTTCGAAATAAAGCGGATGGTTCTTGCCCAGATAAGAGACCCGGTCACCCTTGGCCACGCCAAGCGCGGTGAGCGCGTGAGCCACTTTGTTGGCCCCTTCATCCAGCTGCGCAAATGTCAGCGTCTCCTCGCCAAAGGTGAAAGCGGGTATATCGGGCGTCATCCGGGCATGATTGGCGACGATCTCACAAAAGGAGGCGGGCTGCGGGGCGCTTTGCTGTGTCATAGGGGCAAAGCTACGCGCACAAGCGGGCGGGGTGGATTGGCACTATTCATAGCCGCGCGATTGCACGCGCTTAGTCTAAGACCCGGATATGCGCGAAGCAGACATCCCCGAAGGCTTTAGCCCGGCCCGGTTCTCTCCCGGATTTCTGGATCATGGCGGGCCGTATTTCCTGATGCCGCGCGATGATGCGCCCAGTCTGGTGGGCCTGCGGATCGCCGCGCATCACATCAATTTTGCAGACAATGCCCATGGCGGAGTGATTGCGACCATGGCCGATGTTGCTTTGAGTTATGCAGTTTATGACGCGCAGCGCCCCCGATTGATGCCGTCTACGGTCACGCTGAATGTGAATTATCTGGGCGGGGCAAGACGGGGTGATTGGCTGATCGGCGATGTCAGGATTGACAGGCTGGGCGGGCGGCTGGCCTATACCAGCGGCGCGGTTATGCGCGCAGATGAAGTGATCGCCACTATCTCAGGCGTTTTTGCAATCAAGCGCTGATTGATCCGCGCCTTATCCCATCCACGGCGCGGCCGCCTGCGTCGATGGATCGCGTTCGTCGTGATACCCGCTTGCGCCTTGCGGTGTGTCGGACAGATCGGTGCCTTCAACCTCGCGAAACTCGCGCCAGTCATACAGGCCTGTGCGCCGCGCGATCCGCCACTCAGCGCCTGTGCCAGTGCCCCGTTTTTCGAACCGGTCAACATAACGGCCCGCAACCACGGCGGAATAGATCACCCCCTTGTCGGGGAACACATCAGGCATGGGAAATCCTGCGGGCACGGTGTGCATCGCGGTCATATAGGTTTCGGTGTGGCATACAGTGCCGCTTTCAAACGCGAACATGGTCTGGCCAAGCTGATGCTGGGTTGCCAGGCACGGATCAATCAGCGCGCGCGCCTGGCTCACAAACTCACGCCAATCGCCTTCAATCTCGCCAAAGCGGAACATCGCATCATCGTGGAACAATCGCTCCATCATGCCCCAGCGCCGCCGGTCAATCGCGTGCGCATAAGCGGCAAGCACATCGCGAATAGCTTCGCGGTCTTCAAGACTGTTGGTCATTGGTTAAGCTCCACGATAACTTTCCCGATATTTCCGCCGGTAAACAGCTTGGCATAGGCGGTAAGTGTGTTTTCAAGGCCGCGTGTCACATCATAGGGCATGGTCAATTGTCCTGCATCAAGCCACCCTTTAAGCTGCGCGGTCAGCCGCTCGCCCTGATCCATAAAGTCGGGGCTGAAGAACCCTTCGACGCGCAAACGGCGCATCAACACCTGATCGAATTCGGCAGGCGCAGTGCGCGATCCGCTGGCATAATCGGACAGCAATCCGCACACCGCGATGCGGCCATAATGGTTCATGCGGGTGAGGACTTCATCAAGGGCCGGGCCGCCGACATTGTCAAAATAGACATCAAATCCGCCTGCCTCATCCAATTGCGCGCCAATATTGCCAGCCTTGTAATCGATAGCCCCCGCGCAGCCCATTTCCTGAGTGAGGAACGCGCATTTTTGCGCGCCGCCTGCAATGCCCCACACTTCGCATCCCATCAGCTTTGCCACCTGCACCGCCAGAATGCCGGTTGCGCCCGCTGCGGCAGATACCAGCACGCGCTCGCCCGCTTTGGCCTGGCCTGTCTCGGCAATGCCCCAGAGCGCAGTCCACCCATTCATACCCAGCGGCCCGAACCATGCGCGCTTGTCCGCAACAGCTGGGTCGAGCGTGATAGCCCCGCTGGCCGCCGCATCCACTTGGCTGATACGGCCCCACACGCCAAAGGCACGCACCAGATCGCCCGGCGCAAACCCATCAGCGCGGCTTTCGATCACTTCGCCCACGACCAGACCCGTCATCGGCGCGCCCACGGGCAATGGCGGCTGATAGCCGTCTTCCCTGTCCGTCAGCCACAGCCGCGTACCGGCATCCATCGACAGCACCGCATTGCGGATGCGGATCTCGCCATCGGCCAAAGCGGGCAAAGGCGCATCCACCAATGCAAGGGCATTGGCAAAGTCGGTGCCATGGGGGCGGCGCTCTATGCGCCAGAACGTGTTTTGCATCACCGCACTGTCCGGGGTGGGGATCGCCGGGGCAAGCCCTCGCTTTTGCTAGGGGCAAATGCGCGCGCGCTATCACTTTGGCGCGGTGCGCGTCCCACGACTGAACGGCTATTCCCGCAGCACATATCGGGAGACACAAGCATGGCACTTATCACTGTAATCGGCGCATCGGGTCGTCAGGGCATGGCGCAGGTCCGTCAGGCTTTGAAGGCAGGCTATGACGTGCGCGCTATCTCGCGTCAGGCCGATCCGTTTGGCGGAGCCAAGATCGACGGCATTGACCGCGTCGAAGTGCGCGCGATGGATCTGTATGATGCCGCCACGTACAAGCCCGCGCTCGAAGGGACCGACTACGTCTTTTACACGCACCCCCTTCAGGCCCGCGCGGACCGCGCCGTGCTGATCGGCGATCTGGGCAAAGCCGCCGCTGAGCTGGGTGTCAAACGGCTGGTGTGGAACACGTCGAGCTGGATCCCTGATCGTCCCGGCGATCCCTTCACCTATGGCGAAAACACCAAAGGGATCAACGCTCTGTGGCGTTCGGGCTGTCCCGGCACCGTGTTTGGCAGCGTGCTCTTCATGGACAATCTGCTGACCAATTGGGCGCGCCCGTTTATCGTGGATGAGGGGCGCTATGTGTACCCGCACAACCCGGAATTGCATGCCAACTGGATCAGCCTTGATGATGTCGCGCGCTTCATGCTCGCCAGCCTTGATCGCCCTGATATGGAAGGCGCATGGCTCAACATTGGCGGGCCAGAGCGGCTGGTGGGCAAACAGGTCACCCAATATCTGACCGATGCCCTGGGCAAGGAGATCACCTACGATCCATGCTCGCCCGAAGAGTTTGGCCGCTATCTCGTCGAAGCCGCGGGCGACACCATGCCGCCGGAAATGCGCGAAGATTTCGCCAAAGGCATTCAGGCGTTTTACGAATACAACAACACCGCGCCCACGCGGCCTTTCGAAGTGGACATGGACCACGTCTATGAACGCTTCCCCGAGCTTGACGGAAAACTGGAGACTTTGGGCGATTGGACCAAGCGGCAGGATTGGGGCGAAAGCAATTTCCGGCCTGCCTTTGGGTGAGACATGGACCGCTGAGAGGGGTTTTTGCAAAAGTTCGGTAAACCCGCAAAGCTTGGAAAACTCGGGCCACCGCGCGTTTTCAGCGGGGCAATGGTGTAACCTTTCGTTCGGGGGCATAATCTCCTGCATCGCGGCCAGTGTGCGGCGGGCAGGATTACAGGCCTGCGCCCGTGTAGGAAAGCTTGCAAGCATGGTCTGATGAGGCGGGCAAAACGGGATCGGTCGTGCTTACAAGCGGCGGCAGCCATCTGGATATCACGCGGGAACTAACTCTCGCTCATGGCAAGGGCTGGCGCGACATGGTAGTGACGCGGCAATGCCTTGACGGATTGAACAACGCGCTGACAATCAAATCAGCGGCGCCTTTCTCGATCCAGATATCGGCCATTGCACAAAACAACGCAGCTGACGGTGCGGAGTGCTCGTTCTAAAAGAGCGGCTGCGCAAAACACTTTGAGGGGAGAGCGGCAGTGACGCTCGAGACGATCGATATTGTGATTATTGCAGGGTATGCTCTGGCTCTGCTGGGCATCGCCTTGTTCGTCAGCCGCGAGCCCAAAGGGCACGCCAAAAACACCGAAGATTACTTTTTGGCCGGTCGCGCGCTGCCGTGGTGGGCGATTGGGGCGTCGCTGATTGCATCCAACATTTCGGCCGAACAAATCATTGGCCAATCGGGCGAAGGCTTTGCCATTGGCATCGCGATTGCCGCTTATGAATGGCAGGCCGCGATTGTCCTGCTGATCGTGGCCAAATACTTCCTGCCAATCTTTCTGAAACGCCAGATTTACACGATGCCGCAATTCCTAGAGCAGCGCTATGGCACAGGCGTCAAAAACCTGATGAGCGTTTTCTGGGTGGCGCTTTACACGGCGGTGAATTTGACGGCGGTGCTGTGGCTTGGCGGTCTTGCGGTGGATACGCTGACCGGATGGGGTGTGATGCCCGCGATGATGGCTCTGGCGGCCTTTGCGGCGCTTTATTCGCTTTATGGCGGGCTGAAAGCCGTCGCTTTGACCGATATCATTCAGGTCGTGATCCTGATCATTGGCGGGCTGGCGATCACGTGGTTTGCGCTTGATGCCTTGCCGGCAAATGGCGCTTTTGCGGGGTTTGGATTTCTTATGCAGGAAATGCCGGGCCATTTCGAAATGATCCTGGATGAGGGCGATAAGGGTTATGACAAATTGCCCGGGATCTGGACGCTGCTCGGCGGGTTGTGGGTGCTCCATTTCAGCTATTGGGGCTTCAACCAATACATAATCCAGCGCGCGCTCGGAGCGGAAAACCTTGGCGAGGCGCAAAAGGGGCTGGCTTTTGCCGCATTTCTCAAATTGCTGGTGCCGTTTATTGTGGTCATCCCCGGCATCGCCGCCGTTATTCTGGCGCAGCAGGGAATGCTTGACGGAGCAGCCTTGGCCGAAAAGTCTGACCGGACTTACGGCCAATTGATGGGCTTTGCCCCGGCTGGCCTTCGCGGACTGGTGTTTGCAGCCCTGATCGCTGCGATTGTGTCCTCGCTTGCATCAATGATGAATTCCATCTCCACCATTTTCACGATGGACCTGTACCGCCATTGGCAGCCTGAGCGCGATGAGAAGCACTATGTCACTGTCGGGCGGCTAACCGCTTTTGCCGCGATGATTATCGCGCTGGTGCTGGCGCGGCCGTTTTTGGGCGGGTTTGAAAGCGCGTTTCAGACTGTGCAGGAATACACAGGCTATATCGCACCGGGCATCGTGATTGTCTTCCTCCTCGGCTTTTTCGACAGGCGAGCGAATTCTGCAGGCGCATTTACCGCATTGATCGGTTCGGTTGCGCTCAATTTGATCGTCAATGCTGCTTTGCCCGAATTGCCGTTCGTCGTTCGCATCTGGATCGTGTTCATGGTGGGAGTGGTTGCCGCCATGGTTGTCTCGCGGATGACGCGGCCGCCTGATCAAGACCGCGTGGTTGATCTTGGCGATATGCGCTTTGATACCAGCGTCTTGTTTAACGTACTGGCCGCGATAACCGTGGTTATACTCGCAGGGCTCTATGTGTGGCTGTGGTGATGCCACCGGGTGATGATCTAACCTTGCGGACGGCCTGAATGGCATCAAGGCCCGCTGTGGCCGGCGGTCTACTCAGCCGCCTGCTGCGCCTCGGCGGTGAATATTTCGGCCAATTCCTCATCTGAGGCATGGGTCAATTTCGCGGCCCATTGGTGAAACACCTGCCCGCCGCGTTCGTTCTTGCCGAAAAGGACATGGTCCATCATGCCCGATTGCAGCGCTTCGTGTTGGCGTTTGCCGGTCGCGTAATCCTCATCGCGCACAACGACTTCGAGAAAGTCAAATTGTTCATGCGCTGATTTGATGTCGGCTTCGTTTTCGGGTTGGTTCTCCATCACATAGAACTGCGTGGTAAAGCTTTCCCCCACGCTCTCGCCGGGAAACAATTGCGAGATCATCGCCCCGCGCTGTCCGCCGCCATAAAAGCTGGCGATCGAGATATGCGGGAAGATCGTCCACACCCCTTGGGTCAGCGCGTCATCGGGTAATTGCTCATCGCTCATTTCGGACAGATCAAGCATTTCATCGCTGCCCGTTTTCTGCGCGAATTTTGAGGGGCTGGAGAGGCGTTGATGCGGACCCCAGAAAAAGTAATTGGCCCGGTTAAAGAAATCCGCGCCAAAGGTGTCTTTGTGCAGCACGGGCAGATGATAGAAATCGAGATAGCCATCATAGGCCGTCTTCCAATTCGGCCCCGCCAATGTGCGCTGCGCAAACAGGGTCCACCCATCCAACCCGAACGCATCAAGCAGCGCGTCATAGCCGCACAGATAGTCCGGGATCGACAGTTTGGAATTGAGATCGAGAGTGGCCCAGATCAGCCCGGCGCTTTCATACACGGGAAACCGTTTGAGGCACAAAGCCGCCTTATCAACCGCACCGAAATCCTTTGGCGAAGCAACGCCCACAAGATCGCCGTCATTCTTGAACGTCCAGCCATGATATCCGCACATAAAGCGCGAAGCATTTCCGGTTGTCCCTGCCTCAACCACAGGATTGCCGCGATGCGAACACATGTTCAAAAATGCGCCCACTTTCCCATCGCGCTGACGGGTGAGCAGCAGCGGCACTCCGCAAATTTCCATGGCTTTGTAATCGCCGGGCTGGGGCAATTCGCATGATGGCGCGACCATAAGCGGCAACCGGCGAAAAATGTTGCGCTTTTCCAGGTCAAACAGATCAGGATCGGTGTAAGTGCTGGCCGGGATTTTGACGACTTCGTCGGCATATTCCATCGTATCAGCCGCGCCGTGATCAATCAGGCTGCGAGTCATAGTGATGAGTTCTTCGCGTGACATCTGTTTGTGCACCTTGCCAAAGCCAGCCCGCTCCCTCCACCCTTCCACCCGGATTCTACTCCGGGATATGATCCGGGTGGAAGGGTGGAGGGAGCGGGCTGGCTTTGGCCTCCACCCAAAAGAAAAAGAAAACGGACCCGAAAGCCCGCCTTCTTTTACAATATTATTCCGCCAGCCTCATCAGAAGCGGAAGCTAACCTCCGCAAAGATTTGGCGCCCGCGGTTTTGAGTCAGGATGATATCATCGCCGCCTACGGGCAGGAATGGCCGTCCGGCAGATGTGTTGGTCCAGATCTCGTCCGCCAGATTGTTGCCAACCACGGCAAGCTTCCATTTGCCATCAGCATCTCCGATCGAAACGCGCGCGTCAAATGTGACGTAGCCATCTTGGACAAAGTCGTTCAGCGAATCCTCATTGGTGATGTAGTCGTCTGAGAAGATTGCATTTCCGCCAAGGCCAAGTTCAAGGCTGCTGCCGACAGGGATCATCCAGTCAAACGCGACATTGCCTGACCATGTCGGCGCGCGGGCGGCATCACGGCCATCCAGATCAATGCCCGCCGATGTCACGAAGCTGTCAGTGAATGAGGCATCGAGATAAGCAATATTGCTCGATACGGTCAGACCTTCGACAGGAGTGCGCCAGCTAAATTCCAGATCCACACCCTGCGAAGTCAGTTCGCCAGCGTTCAAGGTAAGGAACTGGATGTTTACTGGATCAAAGTTTTGCACTTGAAGATCAGAGAACACGTAGTGATACACCGTCGCGTTCAATGTGACTGTGCGATCTGCCCATTGCGATTTAACGCCAATCTCGCCGCCGATTGTTGTTTCAGAATCGAAGATAAGGGCGGAGAAATCGCCGGACAATGCCGCCGCGCTCAAGCTGGAAGACGGCAGCGCAGAGTTATCAATGCCGCCCGATTTAAAGCCCGTTTTGAAAGAGGCAAAGATATTGATGTCATCGGCGGCCTGATATCTCAGCGTGACTTCGGGTGAGATATTGTCATCGGCAAAATCGATGGGACCAGAAAAGAACCCAGGAGCCACAAAGCCCGGGCCTTGCAGGAACAGATGCAGGAATGGCACGCTGATGGTTTGGGTTTTCTTCTCATCTGTGTACCGGACCCCGCCCGACAGCTCGAGATCGTCTGTCAGATCAAAGAAGACAGAGCCAAACACTGACAAAGCTTCGGTTTTGGTGACGTGGCGTTTGTCCCAGTCATAGGTGAAGCCAGTGATGGGATCGGCGCCGAGGAAGGATATGTTGACGGCTTGCTGCGCGGTGTCGAAGACAAAAGTGCGGTCCTCGTAAAATGCGCCCAGCATGAAATTAAATGCCCCGCCAAAATCGGACGTCAGCCGGACTTCTTGTGTGTATTGTTCAAGCTGGTTTTCAGGGTCAGAACAGCCCACACCGCCAGCGACAAATCCGCCTGCGCCATCGGGGAATTGTCCGCCATAGGAATAGCAATCAAAATCGACCGCATCGAGATCCAGAAAACCGCTGGTAGAAGTGAGTTTCAAGCTGTCTGACAGTTGTAGGTTAAACAGCAGGCGGCCAAAGAAAATCTCGGTTTCGCCGAATGGCACCCCATTGCGTCCCGCTGCCGGTGATGGTGTGGGAACTCCGGGCGCCAGGGGCGCTGCGGAATCGGGCAGGAAATAACGTTGATCGGTGTCGTTGCAGTCATAGCCCGGATCAATCAGGATGCCGCCCCCAAGCAGGGAGATCGGATCAGCTACGCCGTTCGCGCCGCAATTGAGATCTGAATGCTGGATTGCACCATCATTGGTGTTTTTCACATATTGCAGTTTGAGGTTAGCATCGAACATATCGCTCGGTTCAAAATCGAGCGTTCCGCGAATGACCAGATTGTCAGTCCCGCGGAACCGGCCATTGGCTGCTGGCGTGCCCTCCTGCAGCTCGACATATTCATCAATGTCATTCCATTGCGCCGCGAGCCGAATACCCAGTGTATCGGTGACAGGGCCAGAGATATAGCCGTTGAGCGTGTAGCCTTTTTCTTCAAATTCATATTGCGCGCGACCGCCCACTTCCCAGGTTGATGTCGGATCAGCGGAGCGGATCGCAAACACACCAGCGGATGCCGATTTACCAAAGAACAAGGATTGCGGACCCTTTAGGACATCGATCTGCTGGGTGTCGAAAAAGCCAGCCTGCACAAGGCGCATGGTCGAGATTTGCACTCCGTCAAAATCGAACGCGACCGCGCTGTCAAACGCGGCAGAGATGTTGGAAGAGCCAACTCCGCGCAAGGACAGCTGACCGCCCGAACCCGATCCGCCGACCTGCACGTTCAGTGTCGGCACACGCCCCACAACATCGGCGACCTGATCAACGCCATATTGCTCGAGCACTTCGCCGCCGATTGCGGTCACGGTCACGGGCACTTCCTGAAGGGTTTCGTTCTGCCGCCGCGCCTGAACGATGATCACAGGCGTTTCCGCTTCGTCTGTGGCGGATGCATCGATCACTTCGGCATCCTGCGCAAAAGCAGCTTGGGGCATTGCGACCAGCGCCGTGGCCGCTGCACTGCCCATCAAAGCGCGGCGCGCGGTGCGTGTCAGATTGCCAGAGGCATTGCGGGCGTGAAGTGTGATCATGTGTGTCTCTCCCTTGTGAGCGGCGCGTGACGCCGACCCATTTCCCCAGCCGCCGCTGCTTTAAATGCAACGGTAAAGCTATGACTGGAGTGTATGGAGGACCAAGAGCGCGCTCATCTAGCAAAAGCGCTAGGCAGAGTTGCAAAATGCGTCATTTTGGCCACAAAGCGCGATTTATACTCAATGCCGTAGCGTCATCTTACGTAAACGGAAGGCGTGAGTGGCGGTTATTGCGCCGCCTGCAACTCGCCGCGGCGCGGGTCATTGGGGTGCACCCAGTCATCACCAATCACCTGCTCAACGCGCAAATCAGCAGGCACATTGTCGGTGCCGATCATATTGTCGCAGCTTTGATGAAACGAATAGATGCGCGCTTCCTGATAGGATAGCGGCACAGACCTGAACGCAGCGCTTTGCATGGATTGTTGGATTGCTTCGCCAAATTGCGTGTCTTCCAAAATGATCGGGCTCATATTGCGGCCATTGGGAGAGGCCGGGTCAGGCACCGTCCAAAGATCAGGCGGCGGCCCATCACCCCAGTCGGGCGCCATCGTCACCAGCTCAAGCCGGGTGGTGGTCAGCGATGTTGGCCAGAACACCAGCGGGGGGACGAAATAATTTGACAAAGGCGACACCCAATTGGGAAACAAAGTATAGCTTTGCGTGCATGTCCGGCCAAGCTCGCCCACGGTTTCAATCTCTTGCCATTCAGGCGGACTGTCGAGCGCGCGCACATGCTCGCGGTCTGTGTTTTCAGGGGCAGGGGCCAGCATGCGCGCATGGCCATTGGGGTAGAGCGTGTTGTAATTCCGCTTGGGATCAACGAGCGGCGCAACCGTATGGGGATGGATAAAAGGGACATGGTAAACTTCCATGTTCGCTTCCATCGCGACTTTCCAATTGCAATTGAGATCGAACGAATAGCGCGCGGCAAGGCGCACTTTATCAAACGCGAATTCGTCCCATTCCTGCATCAGCGGGCCAAGCCACTGGGTAAGCGGCATGGCTTCATCGTCAAAGTTCACAAAGATGACATTGCCCAGCATTTCGCACCGGACCGGGATCAGCCCCCGGCAGCTCATGTCAAAATCTGCGGGGAAATCCTGGCGTTCGGGCACGCCCACCAGAGTGCCATCGGTTTTATACGTCCAATTGTGATAGCCGCACATCAACCGCGATGATTTGCCGCGATCCTGCGTGACAACCGGCGCGCCGCGATGGCGGCACGTGTTGTAAAACGCGCGCACCTCGCCGTCCATGCCGTGCACAATCACAATCGGATCGCCCGCATTGTGCCAGCGCATATAGCAGCCGGGTTCGGGGATCTCGTCGATATGGCCGGCAAACAGCCAGCTTTTGCGAAAGATATGTTCCTGTTCGAGCGCGTAATATTCTGCGCTCGTATACCGCGCGGCGGGCATATCGGGCAGCTTTGGAAAACCTTCAGGCGGGGCAGTGCGCTTCCCTTCCCATTCCATCAAAGCTTTGAGGCGCGCAATTTCAGCAGCGTCGATCATTGACGTGTTCTCCCGCCTGCAAATTTACGCCAGGCGCACAAGAATGCACCTCACACTTTTCTCATCGCTTTAATCAGTGGCGCGCGCCGCTCGCCTGCCTAGTCTGCGAATAAAGACACAGGCTTTTGGGAGAGAGCAATTGGCAGGAAGAGTTGAGGGGCGCGTGGCTCTTGTTACAGGCGGCGCAATGGGTCTGGGCAAGGCGGATTGCGAAAGGCTTGCCGCAGAAGGTGCCAAGGTTATCGTAACCGACCGCGAGGTGGAACTGGCGCACACAGTCGCCGACCAGATCGGCGGCGATGCCATGGCGCTGGATGTGACCAATGAAGGCCAATGGATCGACGTGATGCAGGCGGTGCAGGAACGCCACGGCGGGCTTGATATCCTCGTCAACAATGCGGGCAATGTGATCTTTGAGAATATCGAGGATTGTTCGCTCGATCATTTCAAGCTGCACCTTGATATTCATGTCAACGGCACATTTCTGGGGTGCAAATATGCGCTGCCCTTGATGAAGCATCGGCACAAGACCAATGGCGGTGGGGGTTCTTCCATCGTCAATATGGCATCAACCGCTGCCCTGATGGGATATCCGATGATCCCCGCTTATACTGCGGCAAAAGGCGCGATTTCTTCGATGACGCGCTCCATTGCGATGCACTGCCAGGATGAAGGATATGGCATTCGTGTGAACGCGCTTGCGCCCGGCGGAATTGAAACGCCGATGGTGATGGAAGTGTCAGGCCGTGCGGGCGAAGCGCCAATGGAAATACCCGCAGGCCCGTTGCCCTTGGATGGGCTGGGCCATCCCAATGATGTAGCGGGCTGCGTGTTGTTTCTCGCAAGCGATGATGCGCGGTTTTTGAACGGGCTGACGATCCCTGTCGACAATGGCCTTGATGCCAGACCCCACCATTAAACCGCCTGAGACAGCATCTCGCAGCAGCTGGTATGTGCTGGCGCTGCTGACGCTCGTCAGCATGTTCTCCATCGCTGACAGGTTGGTTTTTTCGATCCTGCTTGAGGATATCAAGGCAGAGTTTGCTTTTTCCGATGGCGAGATCGGCTTGCTCGGCGGTCTGGCGTTTGCGCTGACTTATGTGATCGCAGGCTTTCCCGCAGCGCGGCTGGCCGACCGGTCGGTGCGCAAGAACATTGTCTCTGCCGCGATCACGTTCTGGAGCGGAATGACCGCTCTGTGCGGGCTTGCGACAGGGTTCTGGACATTGTTTGCTGCGCGCACTGGCGTGGGCGTTGGCGAAGGGTGCTCTGGCCCTGCCTCGCAAAGCCTGGTGGCCGATTATTTCCCGCGGGCAGAATTGGCCAAGGCTATGGGGTTTCTCACCATCGGCGCGACCATGGGCACAGCGGGCGGGTTGATTGTGGGCGGACAGTTGAACGAGTTGTTTGGATGGCGCTGGGCGTTTGTGCTGATGGGTTTGCCCGGCATGATCATCGGGGCGATCGTCTATTTCACCGTGCGTGAACCCTTGCGCGGCCGGTTCGCCCCTGATGATGCCAAGATTGAGCAGCAACCGCTTTTGGAAACCGCAAAGACACTTGCGAAAAACCGCGTTTTTATGGGGCTGGCGGTCGGTTGGGCGGTGCAGATCATGATCGGCTATGCGCTGGCCTTCTGGATGGCGGCTGTGATGATCCGCAATTTCGGCATTTCCAGCGGGGATGTGGGGCTATATCTCGGCCTTGCTTTCTTTATCGGCGGCGTGCCGGGGCCGATATTGGGCGGCTATATTGCAGGCTGGCTGACCCGGCGCGATGAACGCTGGCGCGCTTGGATGCCGGGCATTGTCAGCCTGGGCTGCGTGGTGCCGCTCGCGCTGAGCCTGTCATCAAGCGGGTTCTGGCCGTTCCTTGGCTTTTTCGCGGTTGCCTATGCGATTTACGTGATGAGCCAGGCCCCGATCCTGTCCGGCATTCAGGCGGCGGTGGAGCCGGGCCAGCGCGGATTTGCGGTCGCGATTGCGCTGTTCTTCAACAATCTGGTGGGTCAGGCCCTGGGTCTTGCTGTGATCGGGTGGGTCAGCGATTGGCTCGCGCCCACGCAAGGGTCACTGTCGCTGACGATTTCTGTGTTCGGCGTGTGCCTTGTATCAGGCGTGATCGCCATGGCGGTGTTTGCCTGGACGGCTGCGCAAATGCGTTCCAGCGGGTATCTGGAGCGGATGCAATCGGAATGAAAGTCTGCCCTTAGAAACCGGGATGGATCGACAAGGCGCCCCCATCCACCAGCATTTCAGCGCCCGTCATAAATGGGCATTCATCGCTCGCGAGAAACGCAATTGCAGCAGCTGTTTCCGCCGGATCACCCAGCCTGTTCATCGGAGACGTTGCAGCAACTGCTGCTTTCAGGCCCGGCACGGCCTGTTCTGCCGCGTTCAAAATGCCTGTCTCGGTCGCGCCGGGGATTACGGTGTTGCAGCGAATGTTATAGCCCTTTTGCGCGCAATGGACCGCGATGCTTTTGGAAAGCACGCCCACCGCGCCCTTGCTCGAACAATAGGCCGCATCGCCCGGCAATGCGGCCATGGCCGAAGTGGACGCGATGTTGATGAGCGCCCCTTTTGACCCGCCCGGATTGGCTTTCATCGCAGCAATGGCGGCGCGGCACCCAGCCATCGTGCCTTTGATATTGACGCCGTAAGTCTGATCCCAAAGCTCATCGGTCACGTCCTCGATCGAGGCCTGCGAGATGATCCCTGCATTGTTGACAAGAATATCGAGCCTGCCGAACGACGCGGTCGCCTGCTCTATAATTTGGGGCCAAAGCGCGGTGTCTGCCACATCTTGAACCGTAAAGCCTGCGCCGACCGCTTCGCAAACGGGCCTGCCATCCGGGTTTACATCTGTGCCCAGCACATCTGCCCCATCTGCGGCGAGGCGTTTGACTGTGGCGGCTCCAATCCCGCTCGCGCAGCCAGTGACAATGGCGACCTTGCCCGAAAGGTCCGGCATTATTCCGTCTCTTGCCAAACCGCAGCGCTGGCCCGCGCGTTATGGGTTTCGACAAAGCGGGCAAGATTATCTGTCCCCTCTGGCAGTTTCCACCCAACAGTGAACCCGAAATTGGCAAAGCAAAACATCAACAAGTCCGCAAACGTAAACCGGCCAAGCGCAAGATTGTTGCTATCGCCCAAAACGCTATCAAACATCCGCCACTTCTCGTCAGACATGGCCGACAACTCTGCGCCTGCTTCTGCGCTCACCACGCTCATGCGGGGCTCAAACATGGGGCGGCCTGCGCCGGCGCGAAAGCCCATGGTCATTGGCACAACGACTTCCTGATCGAACAATCGCGCCCATTTGCGCACTTCGGCGCGCTCGGCTGCGGTCTCGCCAAACAGATTGGGGGCGGGGTGCTGTTCTTCGACATACTCGCAGATGGGCCAGCTTTCGGTAAGGCAGGTGCCATCGTCCAGTTCCAACGTGGGGATCGTGCCTAGCGGGTTTTTGGCCAGATAGTCTGCGCTTTGCCGGTTTTCGCCGGTGATGATGTCGTAGTGAACCCGTTCAAAGTCCTTGCCCTCTTCCAATCCCTTTTCGGTCATAAACATGCGCACAAGACGTGGGTTTGGCCCCAGACTGGAATGGAGTTTCGGCATCATCACTCTCCTCAAATTTGAAATTGTGCGCGATCCTATGCTTTTGAAGCTTGCCCGTCGCCCTCACAAATGCGCTAGGGCAAACGGGTGGATTGACAGGGACATGATACTGACATGGATTTCCAACTGACCGATGACCAGCGCGAACTGAAAGAGACCGCGCGCAAATTTGCCCGCAGCGAACTGACAGATCTCGCGCGCGATATGGAAGTTAAAGACTATCCGGTCCCGCACGACATGCTGCGCACTTATGGCGAAATGGGCTTTCTGGGTGTGAACTTGCCAGCCGAATATGGCGGGCTGGGGCTGGGCCATCTCGAAGCTTTGTTGGTGCTCGAAGAATTTGCGCAAGTTTCCAATGCGGTCGCCTTTCCGGTGTTCGAAGCGCTCACCGGCCCTGTGCGGACAATCGACCGGTTTGGCTCTCCCGAAATGAAAGCGCGTATCCTGCCAGAGGTTATCAAAGGCGAAAAAATCGTCGCGGTGTCGATGTCTGAACCCGATGCAGGAACCGCGCTGACCGATCTGACGACCAAGGCCGAAGCGGACGGCAATGGCTATATCGTCAACGGATATAAGCGCTGGACCAGCGGCGGTGGGCATTCCGATTACTACGTCACCTATGCGCGGTTCTCTGATGATCCGGGCGCAAAGGGGATCGGCGCGATCCTGCTCGAACGCGATATGGAGGGCATGAACTTCGGAAAGCGCGAGGAATTGATGGGATTTCGCGGCATTCCCACTGCCGATTTCGCCATCGACAATGTGAAAGTATCGCACGAAAATGTGATTGTGGGCGCCGGCGGTTTCGGCAAATTGATGAGCGCGTTCGGGCTGGAGCGCTGCGGCAATGCCACGCAATCGCTTGGCGTTGCTGCAGGGGCGCTGGAACAGGCGCTAGAATACACGCAGGAACGCAAAGCTTTTGGCAAACCCATCGTCGATTTTCAGGCGGTGCAACTGAAGCTGGCCGATATGGCGATGAAAGTGGATGCGGCGCGCCTGCTGATCCACCGGGCTGCGATCAACGCGTCTTCGCAGGATGATGGCCTGCCCACCGTTTATGAAAGCAGCCTGGCCAAATGCTTTGCCAATGAAATCGTGCGCGATGTCGCAGCGCTGGGCATGCAGGTGATGGGCGGATATGGCTATCACACCGAATACGGGATGGAGCAGCGCCTGCGCGATGCCTATGCCTGGGGGATCGCCGGCGGCGCTATTGATGTGCAGAAAACCAATATCGCAAGCGCGATGATCGGGCGGCGGTTTAACCAGCGCGCGTCTTGATCTGTTTGGGCCGCTTGCCCAAATACAGGTGTATGGACACCAATGCGCCTTCGCAATCGCCAGACCCGTTATCGGCCAGTCTCGGCCCCGCCACCCCGCCTTCGCCAAAGGCGCTTGGTGATGCTGGGGGTTTTGTTGAGGGATCCGTTGATGATAGCGCGGAGCTGACCAAGCTTGATCCCAATTATGTGAACGCTTTGCGGGTTTCGGCCATGCTCACCTCGCTGATGCTGCTGATTGGCGCTCTGGTGGCCGAAAGTGCGATTTTGCCTGAGACCGGCATGCCGCCGGGCGTGGTGGGCGGCATCACTTTGCTGTTATGCGCGTTCTGGATCATCCGCGTGCCTGCGCGCCGCTATGCCGCGCGCGGCTATCAGATCAGCGCTGATCGGTTGCGCGTGGTGCGCGGGATTTTGTGGCATTCCGACACGGTCGTACCGTTTGGCCGCGTCCAGCATATCGATGTCGATCAAGGCCCGGTTGAACGGTTTTTCAACATCGCCACGCTAACGGTCCACACCGCTGGCAATCACAATGCATCGGTTATGCTGCCCGGCCTGAATCATGATCTGGCCAAAGACATGCGCGAGGACATTCGGGCCCATATCAAGCGGGAAACCCTGTGAGCGCGAGCGTTCCGCCCATCGCCAAAACTGCTGGCGCTGATCCCGAAACACAGTCGCAGCGCACCGCCCCGTTAAGCGTTCTGGTGGGCGCGCTATCGGGCATTCGCAATGCGATTTTTCCCGCGCTCGCCGCCGCTTTCGGCAGCGGGATAGATGGCTATGGCCTTATCATCGGGCTGGGCCTTGGCGGGTTCATCATCGCGATGGGCGCGCTTGCAAGCTATCTGCGCTGGCGCAAACTCACTTACACCGTCGGGGAAGCCGATATTCGGGTGGAAAGCGGCATTCTCAGCCGCACCGCCCGTTCCGTCCCTTATGAACGGATACAGGATGTGAGCCTGGAACAGGCTTTGCTGGCGCGCGTTTTCGGGCTTGCGTCTGTGAAATTTGAAACAGGCGCTGGCGGCGGGGATGATCTGGCGCTGGCTTTCCTGAAACTGGAAGAGGGTGAGGCGCTGCGCGAACTTGTGCGCGAACGCCGCGATGATGCCGGTGCCATTGCATCTCCGCAGGCAGATGTGGCCGGGGACAGCGGCGAAGAGGCGGCGGCTGGCGCGGCCGAGACGCAATCCGAAACGCTATCTGAAACATTGTTCGCCATGGACGCAGGCCGCCTGTTCACTTTTGGCCTGTTCGAATTTTCGCTCGCCGCGTTTGCGGTGGTGCTGGGCCTGCTGCAATATGCTGACAATTTTCTGGACGTGGATTTATGGGAAGTGGATTACTGGCGCGCTCTGGCTGAAGAACAGGGCGGCTGGCTGCTTGAACTGGGTTCGAACATGGCCGCGATTGGCGCGGTTTTGGGGCTGTTATCGGTGATCGTCATCGGGTCTATCACGGGCCTATTGCGCACTTTCAGCCGCGAATGGGGATACACTCTGGAGCGCACCGCGCGCGGGTTTCGGCGGCGGCGCGGGCTGTTTACAAAAACGGATGTGGTGATGCCTGTGCACCGGGTTCAGGGCGTGAAAGTGGGCACGCGCTGGTTTCGCTATCGGTTCGGCTGGCACAATTTGAAATTCGTCAGCCTCGCTCAGGATGCAGGCGCGGCCAGCCATGTCGTCGCTCCCTTTGCAAAGCTGGATGAAATCGCCCCGATTATGGCCGCAGCAGGCTTTCACCTGCCCGATACAGATGCGCACTGGCACCGCGCGACGCGCGCTTACCGAACGGACAGCATGATCGGCGATGCGCTGCTCTTTATATTGGCAGCCTTTGCAGCGGGCATCGGCACGAGCTTTTATGCGCCGGAATGGACGCCGCTGGCGATTGCTGTGCCCTTGGTTTTGGCAGCCATATCCGCCGCGATTGCAGGCTTTGCCTGGCGGTTTAAGCGGCACAGTCTTGATGCAAGCCAGGTGATGGTGATGAACGGCGTGCTTGCCCCCAAAAGCCAATATGCAAGCCGCGTCAAACTGCATTCTGCTGAGATTTCCCAAGGACCAATTGCGCGGCTACGCGGCTATGCGACTTTGCATTTGGGGCTTGCAGGGGGCGAATTGTCGATCCCCGGCATCCCTGCCGAGCGCGCAAGAGAAGTCCGCCGCGAAGTGCTCGAAACAATTGCCGGGACGGATTTTTCGAGGTTGGAAGCTTAGGTGGTGGGCCGGGGCCGGTCGCCCCCTGTAGTCAGACCCGCAGGTCAGCCCAATCGGGATTGCGATCAAATTTGCGCGCGACATACCAGCATTGCGGATCGATTTTAAAGCCCTGTTCGCGCGCATCGGCGATCAGCGCTTCGACCAGCCGTGCCGCAACCCCGCGCCCGCCAATTTCATCGGGCACAATCGTGTGGGTCGCTACCCGCACATTATCGCCGCGCGGCTCCCATTCGAGATGTCCAGTCGCGCTCTCTCCTGCCACTTGCGCAGTGTATTTGCCGCCGGCACCGCGGCTTTCATGCGTGATGGTGACGTCCGTTTGCGTGTCGCTCATTCGCGTTCTCCTGCTTGCACTTGGCTCTATCGGGGTTAGAGGCGGTTGCAATGACTGATGTGAAGCCTTTCCTCTCCGATAACGCTGCGCCCGTCCACCCCGCCGTGTGGGACGCGATGCGCGCCGCTGACAGCGCCGATAACCCTTACGATGGCGATGCCTTGTCAGCCCGGTTGGATGAGCGTTTCACCGATCTGTTCGGACGCGAATGCGCGGCATTGTGGGTGGCAACGGGGACAGCGGCCAATTGTCTCGCGCTGGGCACAATGGT
This sequence comes from Erythrobacter sp. JB1-15, assembly GCF_057365035.1. Taxonomy (NCBI): domain Bacteria; kingdom Pseudomonadati; phylum Pseudomonadota; class Alphaproteobacteria; order Sphingomonadales; family Erythrobacteraceae; genus Erythrobacter; species Erythrobacter sp. JB1-15. Next base: position 1,003,188 of record NZ_CP200295.1, on the reverse strand, counting down.
CCCGCCGCACGGCGCGGTGGTGTGCCACGAAGAGGCGCATATCGAAGTGGACGAAGGCGGTGCGCCCGGATTTTACCTGCACGGCGCAAAGCTGATCCATGCATGCGGGCAAGGCGCTCTGCTTTCGCCAGATGACATCGCAGCCGTAATCGACCCCATTCGCGATGATGTGCATCAGGTGCAGCCTCATGCGGTCAGCATCACGCAGGCAAGCGAATATGGCCGGACTTACACGCCCGGTCAGCTTTCCGCGCTTGGCGAGTTTGCCAAGACACGCGGGTTGGGCCTGCATATGGACGGCGCGCGGTTTGCCAATTCTGCAGCGTTTCTGGGCGGTGATGCGAAAGATGCGGCGCGAAAAGCTGCCGGCCCTGCCGATAGCCTCGCTTTTGGCTTTATCAAAAATGGCGGCATGAGCGCTGAGGCTGCGGTGCTGTTTGACACCGACCACGCGGCGCAAGTGCGCTATCGCCGCAAACGCGCGGGCCACCTGCAATGCAAAGGGCGCTATCTCGCCGCGCAAATCCTTGCGATGCTCGAGGACGATGTGTGGCTTACCAATGCGCGCCATGCAAATGCGGCTGCGGCTGAAATCGCGGGCGCGTGCGCCGAGCGATTGATGCATAGCGTTGAAGCAAACGAGTTGTTTGTGCGCCTGACGCCAGCCGAACGCGAAACTTTGCGCGCGCAAGGTTTCGCGTTTTACGACTGGGGCGCGGATGCCGCGCGGTTTGTCACGGCATGGAACACGCGCGAGGCCGATGCGTGCGCCCTTGCCAGGGCAATCGCAAACCTATGAGCGCGCCCGCAGCGACATTGCTGAGCCCGCGCGTTATCATTCCGTTTCTGCTGACCGGCACAATCTGGGGTTCGACCTGGCTGGTGATTACGGGCCAGATTGACGGTGTGCCTGCTGCATGGTCGGTGTTCTACCGGTTTGCCCTTGCGACGCCGGCCCTGTTTCTCGTGGCCTTTGTGATGAAGCGGCGGCTGAAGCTCACCCGGCCTGAACATTATCTTGCTGCATTGGTTGGCATTTTCCAGTTCAGCGGAAATTTTCTGTTTGTTTACAACGCGGAATTGTATGTGACATCAGGCATCGTCGCCATGATGTTCGGTTTGCTGATGGTGCCCAATGCGCTGCTTGGGCGGCTGTTTCTGGGGGAGCGGGTGCAAAGCGGATTTGTGATCGGCAGCGCTGTCGCGATCGTTGGCGTGTCGTTCCTGCTCGCGCATGAATGGCTGAGCAACCCGCAGGCGGGCGTTGTTGGCGGCAATCCGGGACTTGGTATTGTGCTTGCGATGCTGGGCATCGTCGCGGCCTCTGTTGCCAATGTCATTCAGGCCAATCCGACAGGGCGCGGCGTGCCGATGGTCAGCCTGCTCGCATGGGCAATGCTGTATGGGACGGTGTTTGATTTGGGCTTTGCATATCTCACCGCAGGCCCGCCGCCTTTGCCGAGCGATGCGAATTACTGGCTCGGCATTGTCTATCTGGCGCTGATCGGATCGGTGGTGACGTTCCCGCTCCATTATAATCTGGTGCGCGAGATCGGCGCGGGGCGCACTGCGTACAATTCGATCCTGACGATTTCGGTCGCGATGGCTTTGTCGACCCTGTTTGAGGGTTATGAATGGACGTGGCTCACAGCAGCCGGAATGGTTTTGGCGGTGGTGGGCATGGTGCTTGCGCTAAGGGCGAAGCAAACTCGATAATCCGTCGGCATAGGTCGGATATTGCGGCTGCCAGCCCAGCACCCGTTTGGCTTTACCATTCGCAACCCTTCGGTTTTCCGCATAAAAGCCGCGCGCCATTTCTGACAGGTTTGCCTCTTCCAGAGTTTCAAGCGGCGGCGGCTCCACCCCCAGCAATTGGCAGGCATATTCGGTGACCGCATTGCCGCTTGCGGGGAGATCATCGCCCAGATTGTAAGCGCCCGGCGGTGCGTCCTGGATTAGCGCACGGGCAATTCCGCTCGCAATATCATCGACATGAACGCGGCTGAACACTTGGCCCGGCAGGTCAATCCGCCGCGCTTTGCCGTCTTTCACCCGGTCAAGCGCGTTGCGCCCCGGTCCGTAAATGCCGGGCAAACGAAATGCGTGTGCGCCAAGCTCCAGCCAAGCTTTGTCCGCCTCGGCCCGCGCGTTCCGGCGGCCAGCGCCTGTTTGTGCCACCGTGGGCGTCGCCTCATCCACCCATGCGCCTTGCTGATCGCCATAGACCCCGGTCGAGGACAGGTAGAAGAGCGCGCGCTCCTTTAGATCATCGCCGTAATCATCCAGAACCGGATCACTGCCCGTTTCGCGGCTGGGAGGGACCGAGGAAAGAACGTGGCTCGCTTTGCCAAGCGCGCCCAGCACCGCTTCTCTATCGGCGAAATCCACATTGCCCGCACTGCCCGTTGCATCTACGCTCCACCCGGATGCCTCGACCGCAGCCTTGATCCGTTTTGCCGTGTAGCCAAGGCCAAATATCAACAAATGTGCCATGGGCGGGGCTGTGCCGCTGGACGTGGGCTGAAATCAACCTAAATCCACATGCATGGATATCGCAACAACACCGCAAAACCCCGAAGGCAACCCCGAAATCGCCGATGCTGCACGCGGTCCGCAGCAGCCGCCGGTGATCCTGCGAGAAGATTATCAGCCCTTTGGATGGCTGTTGCCGGCGACCAAACTGCATTTTGATCTGGGTCTTCAATCCACGCGCGTTACTGCCACTCTAGCGCTGACACGCAATCCAGCTGCCAAGCCTACAAACAAACTGCGCCTGAACGGTGATGGACTGACAGCAGACAGCGTGCAAGTTGATGGCGCGCCCACAGATGATTGGGAAATGGATGGGCCTGACCTTGTCCTCACATTGCCCGGCGCGGCGCACGAAGTTACCATAACCACCACCATTTGCCCTGATCAGAACACCACTTTGATGGGGCTGTATGCGTCGGGCGGTATGCTGTGCACTCAGTGCGAGGCCGAAGGGTTCCGGCGGATCACGTTCTTTCCTGACAGGCCCGACGTGCTGTCCACGTATTCGGTGCGGATGGAAGGCGACAGGAGCGCTTTTCCCGTTCTGCTGTGCAATGGCAACAAAACGGCGGAAGGCGATCTGGAAGATGGACGCCACTTTGCTGAATGGCACGATCCCTGGCCCAAGCCATCCTATTTGTTCGCGCTGGTCGCCGGGCAGCTGGTGGCAAAATCCGGCCCGTTCACAACGCAATCGGGCCGCGAGGTGGAATGCAATATCTGGGTGCGCGCAGAAGATCTGGAGCGCACCGATCACGCGCTCGCATCGCTCCACCGGTCGATGAAATGGGACGAGGAGACATTCGGGCGCGAATATGATCTTGATCTTTATAACATCGTGGCCGTGTCCGATTTCAATATGGGCGCGATGGAGAATAAGGGCCTCAACGTCTTCAACACCAAATATGTGCTGGCCGATCCTGACACGGCGACCGATGATGATTTTGACGGCGTCGAGGGGGTGATCGCGCACGAATATTTCCACAATTGGTCAGGCAACCGGATCACTTGCCGCGACTGGTTTCAATTGAGCCTGAAAGAAGGCTTTACCGTGCTGCGCGATCAATTGTTCAGCCAGGATATGCGCGGGCAGGCGGTTAAGCGGATAGAGGATGTGCGCATCCTGCGCGCCGCGCAATTCCCTGAGGATGCAGGCCCATTGGCGCATCCGATCCGGCCTGACAGCTACCGCGAGATCAGCAATTTCTACACCGCGACTGTCTACAATAAAGGCGCCGAGGTCATCCGCATGATGCGGTCTATGGCGGGCGAAGAGGCCTTCCGTAAAGGCACTGACCTGTATTTCGACCGCCACGATGGCGAGGCCGCGACTTGCGAGGACTTTATCAAAGCCATCGAAGACGGCGCGGGGCTTGATCTGGAACAGTTCCGCCTGTGGTATCGTCAGGCGGGCACTCCCACGCTTACGGTGCGCCAGGACGTGTCAGGCGATACGCTTACCCTGCACCTTTCGCAGACGGTCCCTGCCACTCCCGGTCAGCCAGACAAAAGCCCCATGCCCATCCCGCTGCGCGTGGCTGTGCATTCGCGGCAGGCACGGGCGCTGGGCGAAGAGCGTTTGATTGTGCTGAACGAGGCAGAGCAGTCGTTTGATCTGCCGCTTGCCGGGCCTGATCCGGTCTTATCCATCAATCGCGGCTTTACCGCGCCCATCACCGTGTCGCGCGAATTGGCGCGGGATGATCTGGTGTTTCTGGCAGGTCATGATGATGATCCCTTCGCCCGCTATGAAGCGATGCAGGAACTCGCCGTAGCGCATCTGATTGAGGCGGCTGAGGGCGCGGCCAATGCCGAAAGCGAGGCGGCCATTATCGAGGCTTTCCGCGCGATCCTGACCGATGAGGCGCTGGACGATGCCATGCGCGGCGAGCTGATGATGCTGCCAAGCGAAACCTATCTGTTTGAAGCTATGGCGGCAGGCACGCGCAAGGCTGATCCGGGCGCGATCCACACTGCGCGCCAGACATTGAAAGCTGCCATCGCCGCCGCGTGTGCCAGCGAATTGGGCGAGCTTTACGGGCGGTGTGAGACCACCGCTTTCACCGATCCAGCCGGGCGCGGCGCGCGCAAGGTCAAGACGCAGGCTCTCGTCTATCTCGCCGCAAGCGATCCTCAATTTGCAGGCCAGCTTGCCGCGCGGCAGTATGACAGTGCTGACAACATGACCGATCGGCAGGGCGCGATGATGGTGCTTGCAGGTCTTGATGTGCCCGAACGCTCCGCCAGGCTCGCAAGCTTCTATGATCGGTTCAAAGGCAATGATCTGGTGATCGACAAATGGTTCACTTTGCAGGCGCTGTCGCTGCACGATGATGTGATCGATCAGGTCCAAAAGCTCGCCAGCCACCCCGATTTCACCATGAGCAATCCGAACCGCGTCCGCTCCCTTTACATGGCGTTTGCAGGCAATCCGAAAGGGTTCCACGATGCATCGGGCGCTGGTTATCGGATGATTGCCGATGTGATCCTGGCGCTGGACCCGATCAATCCGCAAACCGCAGCCCGGTTTGTGTCCCCGCTTGGCAAATGGCGGCGGTTAGAGCCGGGCCGGGCCGCGCTGATGAAGGGAGAGCTGGAACGGATTGCTGCGGCGGACAATCTGTCGCGCGATACATTTGAGCAGGTTTCGCGTTCGCTTGATGGTTGAGTTTGATATTGAACGTTCGCCAGCGTTGGGCGATGTGCCGCACGGATTTTTCGGATCGGGCGGCGGCGCGCATCAGTTTGGCTATGGCGGGCCGGGCGATCCGGCCAAGATCGCGAAGCTGCGCTTGGCCGCCGCGCACGCCACCGCGCCGCAAAGCCAGATCGCCATGCCGCATCAGGTCCATTCGCCCGATGTTGTCACAGTGACCAAGCCTTGGGCCGATGACCCAGAAGGCCGCCCGGTGGCAGATGCGCTTGTTACTGCGGTGCCGGGCATCGCCATCGGAATTGTCACCGCCGATTGCGCGCCGGTCCTGTTTGCCGATTCGCAAGCGGGTATTGTGGGCGCGGCCCATGCCGGATGGCGCGGCGCGCATGGGGGCGTTTTGGAAAACACCATCGCTGCGATGGAAGCTTTGGGAGCAAAACGCACGCAAATCGCAGCCGCTATTGGACCAACCATCGCGCAGGCGAGTTACGAGGTGGATGCGCCTTTCCGCGCGCATTTTACCCCCGGCGATGATGCGCATTTCAAACCCGCACCCATGCGCGATAACACTGCCAGATGGCTGTTCGATTTGCCCGGATACACTGCTAAAATTCTCGCAAAATCAGGGATTTCGAAGATTCATGACATCGCACGGGATACTTTTGCACAGGCCGAGCGTTACCACTCGTACAGACGAGCATCTTTTGCCGCCGAACCGGGGTATGGACGCCAGATCAGTTTGATCGCGATCAGCTGAAACAGGGCAGACATTCTTGCGCGCAAGCGAACAGGGGATGCTTAAAACACTGTTGGATTTATCGAGCGAGTTGGCTATGCGCCCTGCGCGCAACTACGAAACAACGCATTTACGCGGATTTCTTGGTTGCCGGGGATTAACGCAAGGCTTTTCGGCAAAGCAGTGTTGAACAATGGATTGAACGCACTGGCGATGCGCGAGTGCGGCTAAACGAGCAGGATATTAAAGCGATGGCTGATATCGACGGCGTGGCAACAGCGCCTGAAGCAAGTCTCAACGCAGAAGACGGCGTGCGCCGCCGCGACTGGATCCACATTGCCGCGGTCAGCACCGCAGGTGTGGGCGGGGCGGCTGTGGTCTTCCCGCTGGCAGCGCAAATGGCCCCAACCGCAGATGTGCTCGCCGCATCCACCACCATTGTCGATGTCGCCTCGGTCCAACCGGGTCAGGCAATCAAGGCTGTCTTTCGCGGGCAGCCTTTGTTCATTCGCAAACTGACCGCTGAAGAAGTCGCCGAAGCCAACCAGGTCGATGTCGGCTCGCTCAACGATCCGCAAACCCTGGCTGAGCGCACCAAAGAGGGCAATGAAGACATGCTCGTCACTATGGGCGTGTGCACTCATCTCGGCTGCGTGCCGCTGGGCGCTGCTGATGGCGAGAATAAAGGCGAATTTGGCGGCTATTACTGCCCTTGCCACGGATCGCACTACGACACGGCTGGCCGCATCCGCAAAGGGCCTGCGCCAACCAATCTGCAAGTTCCCGAATACGAATTTACGTCCGAAACCGTCATCCGGGTCGGCTAAGCCAACGTATATTACCACGCTATCGTGCCAAGAATTTTAGTTGAGAGAACGTCATGAGTTTCGCCTGGGCAAAACAGTACGAACCAAAATCGGCTTTCACACAGTGGATTGACGAAAAATTGCCGCTGCCGCGCATGGTCTATAACGCCATTGGCGCTGGCTATCCGGTGCCGCGTAATCTCAACTATATGTGGAATTTCGGCGTGCTCGCCGGGTTCTTCCTGATGGTGCAGATCATCACCGGCGTTATTCTCGCGATGCATTATGCGTCAAATACCGGCGTTGCCTTTGCTCAGGTTGAGCACATCATGCGCAATGTGAATTACGGCTGGGCGATGCGATATGCGCATGCCAACGGCGCCAGCTTCTTTTTCATCGTCATCTATCTGCACATTTTCCGCGGCCTGTATTATTCATCTTACAAAGCCCCGCGCGAAATGATCTGGCTTTTGGGCGTGGTCATTTTCCTGTTGATGATGGCAACCGCATTCATGGGCTATGTCCTTCCCTGGGGTCAGATGAGCTTTTGGGGTGCAAAAGTGATCACCGGCCTGTTTGGCGCGATCCCGTTCATTGGTGAGCCGCTGCAAATCTGGCTGGTTGGCGGATACGCTCCCAACGATTCCACGCTCAATCGCTTCTTCTCGCTGCACTTCCTGCTTCCCTTTGTGATTGCCGGTGTGGTTATTCTCCACATCTGGGCGCTGCACATTCCCGGATCATCCAACCCCACGGGCGTTGAAGTGAAAAAGCAAAGCGATACGGTGCCTTTCCATCCCTATTACACCGCTAAAGACGGCTGGTTCTTGGGGCTGGTTCTGATCATCTTCTCGTTCTTCGTGTTCTTCCTGCCCAACGTGCTGGGTCACCCGGATAACTATATCGAGGCGAACCCGCTTTCGACGCCCGCACACATCGTACCCGAATGGTACTTCCTGCCGTTCTACGCGATCCTGCGCGCCTTTACCGGCGATCTGGTGATCCCGTTCACCGGCATCGTTCTGATTGAGGCTAAGCTGTTGGGCGTGATCGGCATGTTCGGTTCGATCCTTGTGTGGTTCTTCCTGCCATGGCTCGACAAAAGCCCGGTGCGTTCGGGGTCCTACCGTCCGCTGTTCAAGAAGTTCTTCTGGTTCGGCCTGATCCCGACCATGGCTGTGCTGACCTATTGCGGCGGCGCGGCGGCGGAACAGCCTTACGTTCTGCTCAGCCAGATCTTCACCGCGTATTACTTCCTGCACTTCCTCGTGATCCTGCCGATCATCAGTCAGATCGAGATACCCAAGCCATTGCCATTTTCCATCACCGAAGCGGTGTTGGGTTCTGACAATGACAAGCCGGGTTCCGGTGGGACAGGTTCTGGTGGGACACCGGCTGCCGCTGGCAAGCCTGCGGGCGATCTGCCCGGCGGCGAACTGCAACCGGCTGAATAAGCGCGCACGCTCTATCCATTTGATCCGATAATTAGAAAGAGTTCGGTCATGACAATCCGCCTTGGAGCCATTCTTTTCGGCCTGGTCCTCACCGGTATTCTGGTGTTCTGGTCCCTGGTCCCGGATACGCTCAAATATTCGACCCCGGAAAAGCCGAATTACTACGCTTTTCAGGAAGACAATATCTCGCCTCAGGGTGGGTTCTCTTTCGATGGGCCATTGGGCAAATGGGACGTGGCGCAATTGCAGCGCGGCTATCAGGTTTACAAAGAGGTCTGCTCGGCCTGTCACAGCCTGAAATATGTCGCGTTCCGCAATCTTGAACAGCTTGGGTACACCGATGCCGAAGTCCGTGCAGAGGCGGCCACCTGGAACGTTCCCGGCATTAACCCGGAAACCGGCGAGGAAGCTTTGCGCCCGGCAGAGCCGACCGACCATTTCCCGTCGCCCTACGCGAATGACGTACAGGCGCGCATTTCCAACAACAACGCTCTGCCGCCGGACTTGTCGCTGATTACCAAAGCGCGCCCTGATGGGGTGAACTATGTCTATTCGTTGATGCAGGGTTACAACGAGCCTGATCCCGAGGACGTGGCGAAATCGCCTGATTTTGAAACGCCATCGGGCCTCTATTTCAACGAGTATTTTTACAACGTAAACATCGCGATGCCGCCGCAGCTTTACCCCGATCTGATCACCTATGCAGACGGCAAAGAAGCCACGGTTGAACAAATGGCGCAAGACGTCACCGCGTTCCTTACATGGACCGCAGAACCGTCGCTGATTGCGCGCAAGCAAACGGGTTGGTTTGTCATTGGCTTCCTCGCCTTTGCGACGTTCCTTGCGTTTATGTCGTACAAACAGATCTGGGCCGGCGCGAAGCCGAAGAAGAAAAAAGCCTGATCTCACTCCTGTAAAACTTGGTCTTCTATCCGGGCGCCTCATCCTCTGCTTGCAGATGGTGGGGCGCTCTGCTTTGTGGGGCGGGCTGGTGCGTGGGCGCAGACTGCGTCCTGCCGAACTGGCCAATTTGAAGGATATCTATGAGCGCGCCGCAGCTTGTCCCCGATGACCTCAAATCGCTGATCCGAACCGTGCCCGATTTCCCCGAGCCCGGTATCCAGTTCCGCGATATCACCACGCTGATCGGCCACCCCCAAGGTTTCGCCGCGAGCGTCGATCTGCTGGCGCAGCGCGCGAAAGCGGCGGGCGCGCAGAAGATCGCCGGGATGGAAGCGCGCGGCTTTATCTTTGGCGCAGCGGTTGCTGTCGCGCTGGGCGTGGGCTTTGTCCCGGTGCGAAAGCCGGGCAAGCTGCCTGTCAAAACCATCGGAGTGGATTACGCGCTCGAATACGGGACAGACCGGCTGGAAATGGACCCCGGCGCTGTGAATAACGGCGAGCGTGTCGTGATCGTCGATGATCTGATCGCCACGGGCGGCACCGCGATTGCGGCCGCGCAATTGCTGCGCGATGCAGGCGCAAAGGTCAGCCATGCCGTGTTTGTGATCGACTTGCCCGATCTGGGCGGCGCGCAAAAACTGCGCGAAGATGGGCTTGAGGTTGAAATCCTGATGCAGTTCGAGGGCGATTGAGTGGGCGTGATGAACGACGCCTTGGAACTATGTGCACTCGCCGATCATTGGTCCTTTGTGAAAGCGCAAACACCTTAGATGGAAAGCCAGGCACTTGTGATCGCGACTGTGGGCGCGCTGGGTATTGGCGCGCAATGGATCGCCTGGCGCACTGGCTATCCCGCGATTGTCCTGATGCTGGCCGCTGGCTTTCTTGCCGGGCCTGTCACAGGCCTGATCGATCCCACTATCGCTTTTGGAGACGTGCTCGAACCGATGATCAGCGTCGGCGTGGCGCTGATCCTGTTCGAAGGGGGATTAAGCCTTGATCTAAGAGAGCTCAAACATTCAGGCAGCGCGGTGTGGCGATTGGCGACCATCGGGGTCGCCGTCGGCTGGGCGCTGGGCGCTGCGGCGTGTTATTACATTGCCGGGCTGCAATTCCCCGTCGCGGTGTTGTTCGGCGGCATTCTGATTGTGACAGGGCCAACGGTGGTGATCCCGCTGCTGCGTCAATCGAATATCCAAACCCGGCCCAATTCGATCCTCAAATGGGAAGGGATCGTCAACGATCCGACCGGCGCATTGTGCGCGGTTATCGCCTATGAGTTCTTCCGCAGACGGCAGGATTTCCCCGAAGCGTCGATCTTTGAAGTGGTCCCCCCGCTTATCATCGCGGCGATCCTCGCAGGGCTGGTGGGTTATGCCGCAGCGCGTCTGGTGGTCTATCTGTTCCCGCGCGGGGCTATCCCTGAATTTCTTAAAGTCCCCGTCCTGTTCACCATGGTCATCGCGGTGTTTGTGGCGACCAATGCGATCGAGCACGAAGCGGGCCTTGTTGCCGTGACAGTGATGGGTATCACGCTGGCCAACCGGGATGTCGCCAGCATCCGGTCTATTCATCCGTTCAAGGAAAACATCGCGATCCTGCTGGTATCGGGCATTTTCATCCTGCTTGCCTCTTCGCTCAAATGGGAGGAATTGGCCTATCTCGACCCGCGCGAAGAAGTGGGGCAGCGTCTGCTCGCTTTCCTGCTTGCGCTGCTGTTCCTTGTCCGCCCTGCAACAGTCCTCATCAGCCTCATTGGCACCAATGTCCCGTGGAATGAGCGGTTGTTTGTCGCCTGGATCGCGCCGCGCGGTATTGTGCTGGTTGCAATTTCGGGCCTGTTCGCGCTGCGTTTGGGTGATCTTGGCATTGAAGGCGGGCAATTGCTCACCGCGCTCAGCTTTGCCGTGGTGGTCATCACGGTGATTGCGCATGGCTTTACCATCGAACCTGTTGCGCGCTGGCTCGGCGTGAAAGGCACATCGCGGCCCGGCCTGCTGATCGTGGGCTCCACGCCTTGGACAATCGCTCTGGCTCAGGAAATGAAAGCGCTCAAAACGCCTGTCATGGTGGTCGATTCCTCGTGGCAGAAACTGGGCGCTGCGAGGCGCGAGGGGCTGCCATTTTATCACGGCGAAATCCTGAACGAGGCAACCGAACACAATTTGGATCTCTCGCCTTTTCAAGTGCTTGTCGCTGCCACCGATAACGAGGCGTATAATGCGCTGGTCTGCAATGAATTTGCGCATGAAATCGGCCGCGACAGCGTCTATCAATTGGGCGAAAGCGCGGACGAAGAAGACCGCCACGCACTGCCAATGAGCATTCGCGGGCGCGCTTTGTTTGAGAGCGGCTTTGGCGTCAACGATGTGAATGATCGCCAATTGGCAGGATGGGTTTTCCGCAAGACCAAACTGTCTGAAGAGTTCGATTTTGAACAAGCGCAGGAAAAACTGCCAGACAGCGCCAATATGCTGTTGCTGGTGCGCGCTGATGGCGCTTTGCGCTTCTTCACCCATGCCGCAAGGCCCGAACCGCGCGCGGGCGATACCATCATCTCATTCTTGCCGCCGCAGTTGAAAAACCCCGAGGGCAAACCCGCCGAAAAACCCGATCCAAAACCGGGCAGCAGCGCCGCATCGGGCGCACAAACCGCATAAAATGGCACCAAAGGACACTCGCCAGCCCATGATGAAATCTGCATCAACCGCTTTTGTTTTGACCGCTTTGCTGGCCGTTTCGGCGTGCGATCAGCGCCGCGCTTCGGATGCCGACCAACGTGCCGGTTCCGATCAGACCGCACCAGAGGCCGAGGAAACCGGCGCCGTGTCGATCCTGCGGTCCGAGGTTTCGACGCCCGAGGAGCGGGCCGAGACATTTGATCCGCTTAAAGTGACCATCGGATTTCCCGATGGCGATGAAGCGCTTGATGCGGATGCGGTGGCAGAGCTGGAAAAGGTGATTGCTTCCCCGCAGATCGAATTTGGCGGGCCGATCATATTGCGCGCTCACAGCGATTCGGCCGGCACTGACAAAGCCAATGAAGACGCATCAGAAGCGCGCGGGCTGGCCGTGGCAGGTTGGCTGATCGATCAGGGCGTGAAGGATGACCGCATCGAAGTGATCGTGTTCGGTGAACAGAACCCGGCCCAGCCCAACGCTTTGCCCGATGGCTCTCCCAATGAAGCGGGTAGGAAAGCCAATCGGCGGGTGGAAATTGAGATACTGATCCCGCCCGAAGACGAAATCGCGCCTCCTCCATCCGAGGCCGCATCCGGCGACGACGCGTCAGTCGAGAGCGGCGACTAGTTCCAATACCTTGTCCGCATATTCGGGGCGGCAAATCAGCAGATCGGGCAGATACGTGTCTTCGCGGTTATAGCGGATTGGTGATCCGTCAATCCGGCTGCAATGCAGGCCAAAGGCCTGGGCCACTGCGACAGGCGCGCAGCTGTCCCATTCATATTGTCCGCCCGAATGCAGATAAATCTCAGCCTCGCCGCGCACCACAGCCATTGCCTTTGCGCCCGCGCTGCCCATGCCGACCAGTTCGCCGCCCATGGCCTCGCTCACCGCGACCGCTTCTTTGGCGGGGCGCGTGCGGCTGACCAGGAAGCGCGGCGCATCGGCTGCGGGTTTAAGGTCTGTTATCTGATCCGTCCGAAGGATGGTGCCCCCGTCCAGACCCGGCAATGCGACCGCGCCCGTATGCGCAGCGCCATCAATCGCCAGCCCGACATGCACTGCCCAATCAGACCGCTGCTCGCCATATTCGCGGGTGCCATCGACCGGATCGACAATCCACACCCGGCTCATCGAGCAGCGCGCGGTATCGTCCTTTTCCTCTTCGGACAAAAGCCCATCATCCGGGCGCGCAGCGCGCAGAGCGTGGCACAAAAACTCATTCGCGGTCGCATCGCCAGCTTTGCCCAAAGCTTTGCCTTCAAACATGCCCGAGCTGCGCACATCGAGCAGGATCCGGCCCGCCACTTCGGCAAGATGCGCCGCAAGCTGCGCGTCGGTCATATCGGCGGCTGAGTTCATCGGCTCGCTCATTTCAGCGGCAGGATCTGTTTGATGATATATTCCGCTGCCTCAACCGGGGTCATATCGACCGTGTTCACGGTAATTTCCGCGTTTTCGGGCGCTTCATACGGGCTGTCGATCCCGGTGAAGTTTTTAAGCTCACCGGCCCGCGCCTTCTTATAAAGCCCTTTCACATCGCGTTTTTCCGCAACATCCAGCGGCGTATCGACGAAAATCTCGATAAACTCAGCATCGCCCAGCATATCGCGCACCATCTGCCGCTCTGCCCGGAAAGGCGAGATAAACGCGGTGAGCACGATCAACCCCGCATCTGTCATCAACTTGGCCACTTCGCCAATCCGGCGGATATTCTCGATCCGATCAGTCTCGGTAAAGCCAAGATCCTTGTTCAGGCCGTGACGCACATTGTCGCCATCGAGCAGGAAGGTGTGGCGGTTCATGATCGCCAGCTGTTTTTCCACCTCATTGGCAATCGTCGATTTACCCGAACCCGAAAGCCCGGTGAACCACAGGACACGCGGGGTCTGGTTCTTCATCAGCGCATGTTCTTCGCGTGATGTTGAAGTCGGCTGCCAATGCACGTTTTGCGCCCGGCGAAGCGAGAAATCGATCATGCCAGCGCCAACAGTGGCGTTGGTGAACTTGTCGATCAGAATGAACCCGCCAAGCGCACGCGAGGTGTCATAGGGTTCAAATGTGATCGGTTTGTCGGTCGAAAATTCGCACACGCCAATGGAATTGAGCTCAAGCGTTTTGGCCGCGAGGTGATCGAACGTGTTCACATCCACTTCGTGCTTGGGCGGCTGCACGGTCGCGGTGACCATCTGGCTGCCCAGCTTCATCCAATATCCGCGCCCCGGCTTCATCGCGGTTTCATCCATCCAGACGATGGTTGCAGAGAATTGATCGGAAGCCTCTGGCGGATCATCGGCAGCGGCGATTACGTCGCCCCGGCTGCAATCCACCTCGTCATTGAGAGTGATCGTTACCGATTGCCCGGCGACGGCTTCGTCCAGCTGTCCGTCAAAGGTCTCAATGGTTTTGACCGTGCTGGTCTTGCCCGCAGGCACAATGCGCACGCCGTCACCCGGTTTGATTGTGCCGCTAGAGATTTGCCCGGCAAAGCCGCGGAAATCGAGATTGGGCCGGTTCACCCATTGCACTGGCATGCGGAAAGACCGCGATTGAGCGGCTTCGTTGGCCAGTTTGACCGTCTCAAGATGCTCGATCAGCGAAGGGCCGCCATACCACGGCGTGTTCGCAGACGGTGCGGTGGTGATGTTGTCACCCTTGAACCCGGAAAGCGGGATAGCGGTGAAATCTTCGATCCCGACCTCTTTGGCAAAGGCGCGGTAATCGTCGACGATGGCGTCAAAAGTGGCCTGGTCGTAATCAACCAGATCCATCTTGTTCACTGCGAGCACCAGATGTTTGATGCCCAAAAGATGCGTCAGATAAGAGTGCCGCCGCGTCTGCACCAGCACGCCCTTGCGCGCATCGACAAGGATAACGGCCAGGTCAGCGGTGGATGCGCCGGTGACCATATTGCGCGTATATTGTTCATGCCCCGGAGTGTCCGCGACGATAAATTTGCGCTTTTCAGTGGTGAAAAACCGGTAGGCAACATCAATCGTGATGCCCTGTTCGCGCTCTGCGGCCAGCCCGTCGACCAGCAGCGCAAAGTCAATCTCTTCGCCTTGTGTGCCGACTTTCTTGCTGTCCGCTTCAAGATTGGCGAGCTGATCTTCGAAGATCATTTTGGAATCGTAGAGCAGCCGCCCGATCAGGGTCGATTTGCCATCATCCACGCTGCCGCATGTGATGAAGCGCAGCAGGCTCTTGTGCTGATGCTGATCAAGATAGGCGTCGATATCCTCTGCGATGAGGCTGTCGACCTGGAAGCTGGAATCTTGAGTGGTCATTAGAAATACCCCTCTTGTTTCTTGTCTTCCATCGAGGCGGACTGCCCCTTGTCAATCGCGCGGCCCTGACGTTCAGAGCCAGTGGCCAGCAGCATTTCCTGAATGATGAGGTTCATATCGGTCGCATCGCTTTCCGTCGCACCCGTCAGCGGATAGCAGCCCAGAGTGCGGAAACGGACCGAGCGCTCAACCGGCTTTTCGCCCTCTTCAAAGCGGAAGCGGTCATCATCGACCACAAGGATCAGCCCGTCGCGCTCCACCGTGGGGCGTTTTTGCGACAGATAAAGCGGAACAATGTCGATCTTTTCCAGCGCAATATACTGCCAGATATCAAGCTCGGTCCAGTTCGAGATCGGGAAGACGCGGATGCTTTCATCCTTGTTCTTCTTCGCATTGTAGAGGTTCCACAGCTCGGGCCGCTGGTTCTTTGGGTCCCAGCGGTGCGATGCTGTGCGGAACGAAAACACACGCTCTTTCGCGCGCGCTTTTTCCTCATCCCTCCGCCCGCCGCCAAAGGCCGCATCGAAACCGTGCTGGGTAAGCGCCCGCTTTAACGGATCGGTCAGCTGCGCTTGGGAGTAAAGCGCGCTGCCCGTGTCGAACGGATTGATGCCTTGTTCTTCCGCGTCTTCGTTTTGCGAAACGATCAATTCAAGATTGTATTCTTTGACTGTCTTGTCGCGGTGATCGAGCAGGTCCTGAAAATCCCAACCCGATGCAACGTGCAGCATGGGGAAAGGCGGCGGCGAGGGATAGAACGCCTTGCGTGCCAGATGCAGCATGACGGACGAATCCTTGCCGACCGAATAAAGCATAACCGGCTTTTCAGCTTCAGCCACGACTTCGCGAAAAATGTGAATGCTCTCGGCTTCGAGGCGTTCAAGATGTGTGAGTGTGCGCATTCCAGTGCAGCTAGACGTTGCACCGCACAAAACAACCCCGCTTTTCGGCCATCAACCAAAGCATGTCTTGCGGCCCATAAAGGGCACGTTGCATCTCGAAAGGGGTGGTGAGCGAAGCCCGGACTGGCAACGCGGTGGAGCGGGTAGGGGGAATCGAACCCCCCTAGCCAGCTTGGAAGGCTGGAGCATTACCACTATGCTATACCCGCGACCGTGGTAGGCAGCGCCATTGGCATGATTTAAGCGGTTTCGTCAACGATGAGGTTTGTCCAATTGCCGTGCCGGGTGACGGCGGCGGACGCCGCGACCTCAATGTAGACCCTCAACCCACCGCCATATTATCAATCAGACGCGTTGCGCCAATGCGTGCGGCGACCAGCAGGCGGGCGGGCGCGTGGGAAAGGGTGCCCATCGGTGCAAGCGATGCGGCATCCGCCAGCACGGCATAGTCGACACTCGCAAAACCAGCCTCTACCAATGCCTGCTGCAATTGGGTGAGCGCACGGGCCACATCGCCGCCGCTTTCCATATCCGAAATGGCCGCCTTCATTGCGCGGGGCAAAGCGGCTGCGGCTGCCCGGTCGGTGTCTGACAAATACCGATTGCGGCTCGACATGGCGAGGCCATCCGCCTCGCGCACGGTGGGAACACCCATGATCTGGTCTGCATGGGGCAAAGTGAGATCAAGATCGCGGGCCATGGTGCGGATCACGGCGAGCTGCTGAAAATCCTTCTCGCCAAAAAAGGCCATGTCGGGCTGCACTTGATTGAACAATTTGCAAACCACCGTTGCCACCCCATCGAAATGGCCGGGCCGATCTGCGCCGCACAGCCCGTCTGATACGCCGGAAACCGAAATGCTGGTCGCGAAATTGGCTGCGCCGCCGGGATACATTGCGCCGGGTTCGGGTGCCCACAACAATGCGCATCCTTCCGCCTCCAGCATGGCGGCGTCTTCTGCCAATTGGCGCGGATAGGCATCGAGGTCTTCATTCGGGCCAAATTGCGTGGGGTTCACAAAGATGGATACCGCGACATGATCGCAGGCCTCACGCGCTCGGCGCACCAGAGTTAAATGCCCATCATGCAAAGCGCCCATAGTCGGCACCAGACCAATAGTGGAGCGCCCGCTTTTCCCTGTTTGTCCTGCCTTGCCGCGCAGCGCGCCAATCTGCGTTCTCAACACATCCAGTTTATGTGCAGTTTGCACCCGGCCCTCCCCTTGGATAAAATGCCAGATGCTTCTAACCGAGCGCCGCCTTGCTTCACAAGCTGGCACACCAACATTCCTTTGAGCGGAGTTTATACAATGATGAAAACCGGGTCCGCTCCAACGCCTCATGCAGCCGCCGTGGAAACCGCGGCTTCAAACACCGCCCACAGGATCGTGTTCGCCAATGAAAAAGGCGGCACGGGCAAATCCACTACGGCGGTGCATGTGGCGGTCGCGCTCGCTTACAAAGGTGCGCGCGTCACCATGCTCGATCTTGATCCGCGCCAGCGCACGACGTTTCGCTATCTCGAAAACCGGGTGACGACGATGAACCGGCGCGGGCTTGATCTGCCCACGCCTGCCGCCGAGGTTTATGCAGGCGGCAGCAAAGAAGGCCTGCTCGCCGCGATTGAGCGGTTGGAGCAGGATTGCGACTTTCTCATCATCGACAATCCGGGCCGCGATGATCCGCTCGCCCGGCTGGCGGTGGAAAACGCCGATACGCTGGTTACTCCGCTGAATGACAGTTTTGTCGATTTCGATCTGATCGGGCAGGTCGATGGGGAAACATTCAAAGTGAAAAAGCTCTCCTTTTTTGCTGAGCTGGTATGGGAAGCGCGGATGACGCGCAGCAAAGTGACGCTTAAAAACGAGCGGCCCGAAATGGACTGGATCGTCGTGCGCAACCGCACCGGCCATGTCGAGGCGCGCAACCAGGGCCGGATTGAGCGGGCTTTGAAAGAAATGTCGCAGCGCGTCGGTTTTCGCGTGACCAAGGGTTTGTCCGAACGCGTGATTTACCGCGAGCTGTTTCCATCGGGCCTCACGCTGCTTGATAAAAAGCATCTGGGCGAACTGGGCACCAGCCATCTGATCGCGCGGCAGGAATTGCGCGCGCTGCTGCTTCAGCTGAAATTGCCCGAATTTTCTCGCAGCGCTGATGAAATGGAGCTAGCATAAGCGCATGGTAAAATTCGCAATTCTGCTGGGCCTGGCGGTGTTCGTCTATCGTTATGCGCTGGGTCAATGGCCGTGGGCGGGTCTGATGGGCAAGCCGACCCGTTCACAGGCGATCTTTAACGCGCGCAAATTGCTGGGCGTAGAGCAGGGCGCCAGCCGCGCCGATATCAAAGCCGCGCATAAACGGCTGGTCGCGATGGTCCATCCGGATAAGGGCGGCAGCAATGCGCAAGTCCATGATGCCAATGATGCGCGCGATCTGCTTTTGAGCGAGCTGCCCGATACAGGCGCGGACATTGCAAGCAATCAAGACGACGAGGCCGGCCCGCATCCCTGAACCACACCTAGAACACGCGATTGAAACAATTCACGCGCATCTGAGGGGTCGCATCCGCCATTGGTAAAGCTGAAAGATCAGCATGCTATTGGCCGCAAAAGATACACAAAGACACCCAAAGACAGGACGTTTCAGTTTATGAGCCATCAATTCGATCCCACCGTGCTGCGTGAATACGATATTCGCGGGATTATCGACGAAACCCTGCGCGCGGATGATGCCCGTGCGATCGGCCGCAGCTTTGGCACTTTGCTCAGCCGGGCGGGCGGCAAAACCGTGGCGGTTGGCTATGATGGCCGCACCAGTTCACCCATGCTGGAAGAGGCATTGGTCGAAGGGCTCACCCAGAGCGGCTGCGATGTGGTGCGCATCGGCATGAGCGCGACCCCGATGCTGTATTACGCCGAGGCGTCAAGCGATGAGGTGGATGGCGGCATTCAGATAACTGGCAGCCACAATCCCCCCAACTACAACGGCTTCAAAATGGTATTTCAGGGCCGTCCGTTCTTTGGGGCAGACATCCAGAAGCTCGGGGCAATCGCGGCTGCCGGGGACTGGAGCGAGGGAACCGGAAACGTATCCGAGCGCAGCCTCCTCAGCGAGTATGTCGAGCGCATGCTCGAGGGTCTCGTCGGAATAGAGCCCGCCGCCCTGGAAGGTATCAAAGTCGGCTGGGATGCGGGGAACGGTGCTGCGGGGCCGGCACTGGAGGCGCTTGCCGCGAAGCTTCCCGGAGAGCATCATTTGCTGTTTACTGACGTTGACGGGCATTTTCCAAACCACCATCCTGATCCAACTGTAGAAGCCAATCTGGCCGATTTGCGCGCTCTGGTCGCGGAGAAGAACCTCGATTTCGGAGTGGCTTTTGACGGCGATGGCGACCGGATCGGCGCAATCGATGGCGAAGGCCGGGTGATCTGGGGCGATCAATTGCTGATGATCTACGCCGAAGATGTCCTCAAAACCCACCAAGGTGCGACAATCATTGCCGATGTTAAGGCCAGCCGCGCGTTGTTCGACCAAGTCGCAGCCCACGGCGGAAAGCCGCTAATGTGGAAGACCGGGCACTCGCTGATTAAGTCCAAAATGAAGGAAACTGGCTCTCCGCTGGCGGGCGAGATGAGCGGGCATGTGTTTTTTGCGGACACCTATTACGGGTTTGACGATGCGCTGTATGCCGGTGTGCGCCTGCTCGCCGCATCGGCGCGGCTGGGCAAATCGGTGACCGAATTGCGCGGCGCGATCCCTGATATGCTCAACACGCCCGAAATGCGCTTTCAGGTGGATGAAGCGCGCAAATTCCCGGCGATTGCCGAAGTGACAGAGCGGCTCACCACCAATCCCGGCCCGCAGGTCGAAGAAGTCAACGCAACCGACGGCGTGCGCGTCAACACCGCCGATGGCTGGTGGCTACTGCGCGCCTCGAACACACAGGACGTGCTGGTCGCGCGCGCGGAAAGCAGCACCGAAGAAGGCCTCGATCGCTTGATGGCGCAGATTGACGAGCAACTTGCCTTGTCAGGCCTCGAACGCGGGGAAAGCGTTGGCCATTGAAAGGCATTTTGCGATATGACACCTTTCGAAGCCGCGCTTGAACCGCATCCCCCCCAAATGCGTTCGGCCCTTGAGCGGCTGAGGGGTCTTATCGTGAGTGTGGCTTTGAGCGAGCCGGAAATCGGCCCGCTGACTGAAACGCTCAAATGGAACGAACCTGCATTTTTGACTGAGAAGACAGGTTCAGGCACGACAATTCGCATCAATGCACATCGCGGCAATACGCAGGTTCTTGCGTTTTATGTCCATTGCCAGACCGATCTGGTGGCAAAATGGCGCGATCTATATGCGGATACGTTGAGTTTCGAGGGGAATCGCGCCGTCCTGATCGATGTGAACGCGCCTTTCCCCGAAACAGAGTTGCGGCATTGTATCGCGATGGCTTTGACCTATCACAGTGCAAAGAAGCATGCATGATTGCATCGCAGATCCACAAACCGTAACTGACATGTGGGGATGGCGGTGAACACAACAGCAACCAATGGAGGCGGGTCAGAAGGCTGGCCGTGGTCCGCGCTGGGCCTGTCAAAAACGAGCGATAAGGCCGCGATCCACGCTGCCTACACGGTCAAACGCGCCGAGCTTGATAGCGCAACCATGCGCATATCGGCTTTTGCTGAACTGACTGAAGCGCGCGAGAAAGCGCTGTTTCTGGCCTCAGAAATCCAGCGCGAATTGGAGCGCAAGGGGATCGCGCTGGAGCATCCTGAGCCGCTGGCTGCCGAACTTGACGCAAAGGCCGAGCAAGCCTCACTCCCGCCAGAGCCAGAGCCAGAGCCAGAGCCAGAGCCAGAGCCAGAGCCAGAGCCAGAGCCAGAGCCAGAGCCAGAGCCGGAGCCGGAGCCGGAGCCGGAGCCGGAGCCGGAGCCTGAACCAGAGCCACCGATTGGCCTCAACCCCAACCCGGACGAGGAATGGTCGCACGCTGGCAAATATACCCCCGATCAATTGCAGGTGTTCGAGCAACCGGGCCAGCAGGACAGCGAAAAACCGGATGACTGGGGCGATGAAGTCGTCGCCAAAATTGCTGCCGACACCAAAACCTTTTTCGAACGCTACCCGTTCAAGAAATACGGTTTTTTCTATGTTGCTGGCGCTTTTGTGCTGTTGAGCTTTTGCAGTGCATAGGTCTGGCAAACGCCCGCGCTCTCAGCCATAATACCCGGATCAGATAAAGGACACGCTCGCCATGAAACGCTTCATCCTCGCCGCTGCATCCGGCACTGCGCTCGCTTTCACCGCTGTGCCTGCCGCTGCACAAACTGTGGCCAGTGATGAACCCACCGCGGAGGAATTCGCTGCCCTTGGAAACATGTTCGGCGATATGTTCGGCACAGCAGAGCCCTTGGATCCGGAACAGGAAGCGCGCCTGCCTGCCGCCCGTTCGGTGGTGACCAAGCTGTTTCCCGAAGGCACCTATGCCAAGATGATGGACGAAAGCATGGCTCCCATGTTCGAAGGGATCATGGGCGAAATGGGCGGCACACCGGCCATCGCACTGAGCAAGCTGACAGGGCTTAGCCCGCTTGATTTCGCCGATGTTGAAGAGGCCAAGCTGACAGAGGCCCTCGCGCTGCTCGATCCGCAAGCGGCAGATCGCAATGCAGCGATGACGCAGGTCACTCTCGATATGATGAGCGACATCACCACCCAGATCGAACCCGCCTATCGCAGCGGTTTGGCGCGCGCTTATGCGGTGCGCTTTACGGATAGCGAGCTCGCTGATCTTGATGCTTACTTCGCCACGCCTGTCGGCAGCAAATACGCAGCGGAGAGCTTTTTGATCTTTGCCGACCCGCAAGTCATGTCGGCCATGAACGAGATGATGCCGCTGGTCATGGAAGCGATGCCGGGCATGATGGAAAGCTTTGCCCAATTGGCTGAAGACTATCCCGAAGGCCGCAAGTTCTCCGCGCTGAACGATGCGGAAAAAGAGCAATTGTCCGCGCTTTTGGGAGTTAGCCTCGAAGATCTGGCCGTGAGCGAACCAGAGGATGACTGGAACACCGATTGGGATGATGAGAGCGCTGAAGAAGGCGTGGTGGAAGATGCAGCGACCGAAGAGGCTGCTGACGCTGGCTAATCCGCGCTTGCGGCTTGAGCGGCGCGGCCCCATCTCGCATCCGTGACAACGCAAAACACCGCCGCTCCTGCAATACCGCCCGCGATCCAGCAATGGTTCGATGCGCGCGGGTGGCGTGTGCGGCGCCATCAGACAGAGATGCTGGCGAAAGCGCGCGAAGGGCGCGATGCTTTGCTGGTCGCGGATACAGGCGCAGGCAAAACGCTCGCTGGCTTTCTTCCCACCTTGTGCGATTTCGCCCCTGCACCCGGTGAAAAGCTTCCCGAAGATGGCCTGCACACGCTTTATGTCTCTCCGCTCAAAGCGCTCGCGCATGATGTAAAACGCAACCTTGTCACTCCTATCGAAGAGATCGGCCTGCCGATTCGGGTCGAAACGCGCAGCGGCGATACATCGGCGGATCGCAAGAAACGCCAGCGCACCAAGCCGCCGCATGTGCTGTTGACCACGCCGGAAAGCTTGTCGCTGCTGCTGTCCTACCCGGAAAGCCTCGACCTGTTTCGCACGTGCAAGCGAGTGGTGATTGATGAAGTGCACGCCTTTGCCACGGGCAAGCGCGGCGATCTTCTGGCGCTCGCATTGGCGCGATTGCAAACGCTCGCACCCGATATGCAGCGGGTCGCACTGTCGGCGACTTTGGCCAATCCTTTGAGCTTTCAGGAATGGCTTTCCCCGCAAATACCTGATGGCACAGGCGAGATATGCGCCGCCGATCTGGTGCAGGGGGAAAAGGGCGCAGAGCCTGATCTTGAAATCCTGCTACCGCAAGAACAGCGCGTGCCGTGGGGCGGGCATGCAGGGCGCTGGGCGGTCGATCAATTGTATGAGGCGATTAAGGCGAACCGCACGACGCTTGTCTTCACCAATACGCGCTTTTTGGCTGAATTTATCTTCCAGTGTCTGTGGGATGTGAACGAAGATAATCTGCCTATTGGCGTCCACCATGGCAGCCTGTCGAAAGAGGCGCGCCGCCGCGTCGAAGATGCGATGGCGGCCGGTGAATTGCGCGGCCTCGTCTGCACCGCCAGCCTCGATCTGGGGATCGATTGGGGCGATATTGATCTGGTGGTGCAAATGGGCGCTCCCAAGGGATCATCGCGCCTACTGCAACGCATTGGGCGCGCCGGCCACCGGCTTGATACCGCCAGCCGGGCCGTGCTGGTGCCGGGCAACAGGTTTGAATTTCTCGAAGCGATGGCGGCCAAAGATGCGGTTGATGAAGGCCAGCGCGATGGCGAGGAATTTCGGGCAGGGGGCCTTGATGTGCTTGCGCAGCACGTGATGGCCTGTGCATGCGCCGCGCCGTTTCACGAGGATGATTTGCTTGCCGAAATCCGCTCCAGCCTGGCGTTTGCCTGGGTGGATGAGGCGGCGTTGGCGCGCGTTTTGGCTTTTGTCGAAAACGGCGGATATGCCCTGCGCGCCTATGACAAGTTTAAACGGATAGTGCGGGACAAGCAGGGCGTGTGGCGGCTTGCGCATCCCAATCAGGCCCAGCGCCACCGGATGAATGCCGGGATCATCGTCGATAGTGAAATGCTCACCGTGCGGTTCAAGAACGGGCGCAAGCTGGGCAAGGTTGAGGAACGCTTTGCCGCGCAATTGTCTGCGGGCGATACGTTCTTTTTTGCAGGGATCAGCCTTGAGGTGGAAAGCGTCAAGGACATGGACGTGATCGTGCGCGCGGCCAAGAAGTCCGCCACGATCCCCTCTTATGGCGGGCTGCGACTGCCGATCACGGCGCATCTGGCAGGCCGGGTGCAGGCGATGCTGGATGACCGCGCGGGCTGGGCGCGGTTTCCCGATGATGTGCGCGAATGGCTGGAAGTGCAGGATTACCGCAGCCGCTTGCCAGCGCCGGGCGAATTGCTGGTCGAAAGCTTTCCCCATGGCGGCAAGCATTATGCGACCTATTACACCTTCGAAGGCTGGAACGCGAACCAGTCGCTTGGCATGCTGATCACGCGCCGGATGGAGGATCGCGGGCTGATGCCGGGCGGATTTGTGGCGAATGATTATTGTCTGGCAGTGTGGGGGTTGAAGCCTGTGACAGACCCCGCGCCGCTGCTGTCGCCTGATATTCTCACTCATGAATTTGTCGAATGGGTCACCGAAAGCCATTTGCTGCGGCGTGCTTTTCGCGAGGTGGCGGTTATCAGCGGGCTAGTGGAGCGCCAGCATCCCGGCAAAAAGAAGACGGGCAAGCAGGTGACGTTCTCGACCGATCTTATTTACGATGTGCTCAAGAAATATGAGCCCGATCACGTGCTGCTCGAAGCGGCCTGGGCCGATGCGCGCGCGCGGATGACGGATGTGGGGCGGCTGGCTGATCTGCTGGAGCGGTCACAGCGAGAATTGGTGCATGTCGAACTGGAGCGGGTCTCGCCTCTCGCAGTGCCGGTGATGACCATGATCGGACGCGAAGCGGTGCCGCAGGGCGCGGTGGATGATGAGCTTTTGCTGGAGGCAGAGAGCCTCGCAGGCGAAGCGATGCGGATCGGTCCCGATGATACGGCGCGCGCGCTGGAAGGGGATTAGCGCGCTTGGCTCCCCTGCCGCGGGCCGTGGAGGTATGGCACCATCCCAATCGGCGGCGAAGTGACCGCAAGGCCGACGAGCCAGCAGATGCGGTTTTGAAACACCAACATCCAAAACAAAAACGCCGCCAGTTTCCCGGCGGCGTTTGTCTGTTTGGCTGTTCGCCAGATCAATGCGTGAGGATTACTCGCCGCCGCCTGATCCGAACTGACGGTATTTTTCATTCCCGACAAAGCCGAACTTGGTGATGCCTGACCCCTTGATGATATTCAGCACACGGACCGATTTGTCATAGCTGGCGAGAGCTTCGGGCTCATATTGCAGCTCGGGCTCGGGTGTCATCGTCAATGTCTGACCCAGGATTGTAACAAGGTCACCTTCCGTGATCGCCTCGCCATTCCACAGCAGCGTATCATCAACCGTGATCAAAAGTTTGTTCTTTTGAGGTTCGATAATTACTGGCGGCGGGTTCGGGTTGGGCTGTGGCAGATCGATATCGACCGAGTGCGTGGCCACCGGAATGGTGATGATGAACATAATCAGCAGAACGAGCAAAACGTCGATCAGCGGCGTCATGTTCATGTCGAGCATCGGCTCGCCGTCGAGTTTGCCTCCGGACATACCCATGTCAAATTCTCCTTAAATTTCTTAGCGCTTTGATGATGCGCTTAGCCGTTCGGATCGACCGGGTTTGAGATAAAGCCAACCGTGGGATAACCCGCAGCCTGCACGTTGAAGATCGCGCCCGCTACGCATTTCCACGGCGCTTCTTTATCAGCGCGGATGTGGACCTGCGGAATGGCTTCGAGATCCTGCATGATCGCCTCAGCGCCGCCCGGATAGGCGTTCACAATCGCCTCAAGCCGTTTGAACGCCTGATCGCGCAGTTCTTCGGAAGTCACCGGGGTGATATTGTTGAAATACACGCGGCATTCGCCCGTGCGGGTCGCGCCGCCAAAACCACTGTTGATCGTGCCAGCGGTCGTGCCGGCGGCATCGGTGGTGCTGACGGTAAGCAGCAGGTTTTCAACCTTATCCTTGGATTCTTCGGATCGGAAAACGGGAACTTCCAGTTTCTCAATCGTCTGAATGGCCACAGGAACCGCGATCAGGAAGATGATCAGAAGCACCAACATCACGTCCACCAGCGGCGTGGTGTTGATGTCGGACATCGGGGTTTCCCCGCCTCCCATCGAAATCGCCATTGTCTTTTCCTAACTTAGTAAAGCGACAGTTCGTTGCGTAAGCTCTGCTGGCATGGCGCGCGTTGCGGCCCGGCTCATCAGAGGATCGTCGGGAACCCGGTGCCAGCGCGGATGCGCCGGGCGGGCTCCCGCACAGATCAGCTTACTTCTTCAGCGGAGCCGTTGCAGGCTTGGGCGCTGCGGCGGGCTTTTTCATCGCTTTGGCAGGGCCGGCACCAACAGCAGGCTTAACCGCACCGTTCGAACCGATATAGGCAACGATGTCGTTGGAAAATTCAACCATCAACGCCGAGATGCGGCGGTTGCGCGATTGCAGCCAGTTAAAGGCAAGCACGGCAGGCACAGCCACCAGCAGGCCGATAGCGGTCATGATAAGCGCTTCACCAACTGGGCCAGCCACTTTATCGATCGACGCAGAACCGGCGATACCGATATTAATCAGCGCGCGGTAGATACCGATCACTGTACCCAGCAGACCGATAAACGGTGCAGTAGCACCCACCGATGCGAGGAAGGACAGGCCGCCCGAAAGGCTTTGGTTGATGGTGTCTTGCGAATGGGCGAGCTCTTCTTCGACGAAGTGGATCTCGTTGCCAGCGCCTTCCATCTTGCCGTGGTGATCCTGTGCGGTGACAGCATCATCAGCAAGCTGACGCCATGCGCTGTTCTTTTCGAGCTTAGCCGCGCCTTCACGCAGCGAGCCTGCGCGCCAATATGCGCCTTTGACGTCTTTGTACTGCTTCATCACTTTGTTCTGTTCGAACAATTTGGAAAACAGAATGTAGAATGAGCCAATGCTCATAATCACCATGACGGCGAGGATGGCCCAGGCAACCGGGCCGCCTTCTTTCATGGCTTCGACAAAGCCGAACTTGTTTTCAGGTGCTTCGGTTTCAGCACCGGCAACTGCTGCGAGATACATGAGGTTCATTGCGAATAGTCCTTTTGAAAAGTTTCCCCGTGGACCGCGCCTCGCTCTCTTAAAGAGGCGTGATCCGAAATTCGATTAATTCAGACGGTATGTGATCCGGGTGGAATAGGAACCCGTGGTCGGCTCGCCCGCATCATTAAGCGCTGGGTTGAAACGCGCATAACGCTGCATCCCGCGACATGCTGCTTTATCGAGCACATCTGATCCGCTTGAATTGCTCACGCTGCATGCGCTCACCCGGCCATTGGCACCTACGGTAACACGCACGCCCACGGTTCCTTCAACCTCTTCACGCAATGCGCGCGAAGGATAATCGCCTTGGATCCGGCTTGCCCACCGACGTTCGTTCTTGGTCGTTGCACCGCGTGCCTGTGATGGCGGCGGAGGCGGTGGCGGCGGTACCGGCGCAGCCACAGGGGCAGGCGGCGGAATAATGCGCGCCGGTGGGGCTGGTGGCGGAATCGTGTCCTGCACCTGAATATCAGGCGGCGAAGGCGCGATATTGAGCGGCGGAGGCGGCGCCACAGGAGGCGGCGGCGCTGTTTCCGGCACCTCTTCTGGTGGCGGCGGCTCTTCCTCAGGCTCTGGCGGTTCTTCTTCAGCGACATCGACCATCGAGACACGCTCGATCTCTTTCTTCACGGCATCAATGGTCAAACCAATAACCATTGCAAGACCGATCGCCGCCACGATGCCAATCGCAATTATGAGAGCGGTAGCCTTGCTACCGGTCATTCCTTGATCAACGTAGGCCATCCGGCTGTTTACTCTCCATCTTCACGTCAGCGCATCCGCCGACACATTCATCACATCGCGCCTGAACCATGGTCAGGTCCGAATCAGATAGCTCCGTTTCGGACCGTCTTAGAACAGACCGCCAATGTGAAACTCAAATTTCTGGCCTCCCAGACCGGTTCGGCTGCCCCGCGACCCAGATCAGCCATCCCAGTTTGCCGAACATGCAGCTCCCACTGCAACCGCTCGGCTTGTTTCGCAAAGGCTTTGTCGCCAAAACGCCTGCGAACCATTCTCGCTTTAACGGTCAACGTTTAGTCAATCAAACGCTTTATGGGTTCAGGATTGATTCACTGTCCCAGCGCTGGAACGGTCCGACGAAAACTGTGGAGCGATTGCGCGCCGCCAAAGAAAGCCTCCAAGATGGATGTTAACGCTATTTTAATGAATAAATTCAGAGGTCTGGCGCGGGCGGCAATTTTCGCACCAGTGCTTGCATTCTTGCCCGTTCCCGCTTCTGCACAATTTTCAAGCGAAGCCTCAGCCGGCCAGCCTGAAAATATCGCGAATGCCCCAACCTATGCCGATCTGGCCACTTTGGCTGAATCCAGCGACATGATCGTGCGTGCACAGATTCGCCGTCAGACCACGGTCAAACCCGAAAGAGCGCCCGGCCTCGCCCCCGGACATGCGCGGCTTTATATAGAGGCGCGCACACTGGCGCTGATCGCAGGCCAGCGTTCTTTGGGCGAATCGCTTGTTTATCTGGTGGACGTGCCGCTCACCGCGAAGGGAAAGCCTCCCAAGCTGAAAAAGCGCGAAATGCTGTTGTTTGCAAGGCGCAGCGCCAATGGATCAACGGGTAAGGCAACCGCCCTTCAGCTGGCGGGCAAACGGGGCCAGCTTGATTACAGTCCCGCTCTGGAGGCCCGTTTGCGCCCTATCCTGACGGCTTTTGCGGCGGGCGATGTGCCGCCTGCGATCACCGGCATTTCCGACGCGCTTGCCGTGCCTGGTAATCTGGTGGGCGAATCGGAAACGCAGGTGTTCCTTGCGACCGCAGATGGATCGCCTGTATCGATTAGCGTGCTTCGCCGTCCGGGCCAGCCGCCGCAATGGGGTGTGTCATGGGGCGAAATCATCGATTCGTCCTCGCGCCCGCCGCAGCCGCAGACCTTGCAATGGTATCGCCTCGCCTGCGCGCTGCCTGATGTGCTCCCCAGCAATGCCAATCTGGCGCGCGATGCCAGCGCCCGGCAATTGACCGCGCGCGATTATGCGTTTGTGAAAGAGCAGCTTGGCCCGTGTGAGCGGCGTATCACGTAAGATTGCTTGCTGGCTGTTTGTAACAAAACAACCAAAAGCGCCGCTTGACGGAAAGATCGTGACGTTTATGCGCTTGTCGCCAAGCCACCCGCTCCCTCCACCCTTCCACCCGGATCATAGCCCGGTGTGAAAATCCGGGTGCAAGGGCGGAGGGAGCGTGTGGCCCAGCCCTAAGCCTTTGGCGGATGCCAGAGGCGCACCCAATACTGACACGCCAAAAAACACGAACCCACAAAACTCAATTTGCGGAGCGCATCTTTTGTCCAACACGCCAACCCCTCCCGCTCCCTTGCGCATTGCCATTGCCGGACTTGGCACGGTGGGCGCAGGCGTCATCCGCCTGCTTGAGACAAACCGCGATCTAATCGCTGCCCGCGCAGGCCGGATGATCGAAGTGGCCGCGGTTTCTGCGCGCGACAGGGGCAAGGATCGCGGGGTCGATATCAGCGGCTTTGCCTGGGAAGACGATATGTGCGCGCTGGCCAAGCGTGATGACGTTGATGTGGTGGTCGAACTGGTCGGCGGGTCCGATGGCCCAGCGCTTGCGCTCAGCCGGGCAGCCGTCAATTCGGGCAAGGGGCTTGTCACGGCCAACAAGGCGATGATCGCGCATCACGGATTGGCGCTGGCTGATGGGGCAGAGGCAATGGCCGCGCCGCTCAAATTCGAAGCGGCTGTGGCAGGCGGCATCCCTGTTGTGAAAGGCCTGCGCGAAGGGACCGCCGCGAACGCGCTGACCAAGGTTTACGGTATTCTCAACGGGACGTGCAATTACATCCTGTCCGAAATGGAAGCGACAGGCGCAGATTTTGCGCAGGTTTTAAGCGAGGCGCAAAAACTTGGCTATGCCGAGGCGGACCCCACTTTCGATATCGAGGGCGTGGATGCGGCGCATAAACTGGCGATCATCGCCGGGATTGCCTTTGGCGCTCAGCTTGATTTCGACGCTGTGCGCACCACCGGGATAACCGCTGTGCGCGCCGCTGACATCGCACAGGCCGATGGGCTGGGCTATGTTATCCGCCTGATTGCAGAGGTTGATCTGAGCGGAGAAGATGGCGCGCAAAGCCTGCTGCAACGGGTGCGGCCATGCCTTGTTTCCAAGGATCACCCTTTAAGCGCGGTTGATGGCCCCACCAATGCCGTGGTGGCAGAAGGCAATTTTTCAGGCCGCCTGCTGTTTCAGGGCGCGGGCGCGGGCGATGGCCCCACCGCCAGCGCGGTGGTGGCAGACCTTATCGATATTGCGCGCGGCGATGTGGGGGCGCCGTTCTCCATGCCCGTCAGCGATCTGACAGCTTATCCCCCGGCAGAGCCCGGCCAACGGCTGGAGCGCACCTATCTGCGCTTTACGGTCAATGACCGGCCCGGCGTGCTCGCGGAAATCACCGCAGCGATGCGCGATGGCGATGTCTCGATTGAAAGCCTGATCCAGCAGGGCCGCAAACGCGATGGCGGCGAAGTCTTGGTTGCGATTGTCACCCATGAAGGGCCAGAGGCAAATGTGCGCCGCGCGCTGGAATTGCTCGACGGGTCCGAAAGCCTGACGGGTGAACCGCTGGTCCTGCCGATTTTGGGATAGGTTTCCCGCCGCCGCGACCGCTTGCTTTATTCGCTCTCTTCATACTTGGGCGGCGGCAGGTCCAATGCCTCGCTGCGTTTCTTGATTTCTTCGGGCGAAAACCCCTCATCTTGCTCAAGCGGCGGCAGACCGCGGGCGATCCGGTCCGCATCTGATCCCTCAGGCGCCTGCGGCAGCGCCTCAATATCAATCAAAATGGGATGCCCGCCTGGAGCTGAGCCAAATTTCGCCTTGAAAGTAACGCCGACCATTGGCGGGGTGGGATCGATGTACATGTCCAGCGGCTTTAGCCCTTGGGTCTTTTCGGCATAGCGTTTCTCCCACGCCGCTTTATCCCAAGATCCATCCGTAACCTCGCCCAGTTTGCCGCACACGATAATCTCGCCTCGAATACGCGCGTTTTCTGCTTCTTCAGCGCATCGCTCATCAGCGATTGGATCGGGCGTCGTTTCAGTGTCAGAAACCGTCAGATCGAGCACAAATTTGTCTTGATCGCTGCCCGCTTCGCTTTGTCCCCACGCGGCCGCCGTGCAGGACAGCGCCAGCGCGCAAAGGCTGGCTGTTTGGCCTATCCACCATACAAAGGGCCTATTCGCTCTTTTCATATTTGGGCGGCGGCAGGCCCAATGCCTCGCGGCGTTTCTTGATTTCTTCGGGCGATAATTCCTCATCTTGCCCGAGCGGCGGCAGGCCGCGCGCGATCCGGTCCGCATCTGATCCCTCAGGTGCCTGCGGCAGCGCTTCGACATCAATCAGGATTGCGGCCTCGGGCGGGCAGGGCGGGATGATGCACGCGCCTGATATCGTCGCCGGCCCTTTGAAAATGCCCGCGCCTGACACATCAAGCGAGGTGTTCTCACCCTGAAACGCGGTTTCCTCGGCATAGCGTTTGCGCGCTTCTTCGCGGCTGCCGGAATAATAGTTTTCGCCTTTTTCGCCCAATTGGCGGCACACGATGATCTCACCGCTTAAGGTGGCGGCATCGGCGCGGTCTTCGCATGCCTGCGCCTGCGCTTGATTAACATCGCCGCGCGGCACGGTGATGAGAATATCAACAGGGTCAGGCCGGGCAGGCGCGGTAACAGGCTGCGATGCTTCGCCATCCTCATCCAAGGCTGCGTCTGCATCATCCGTCACGCCTGCGTCATCCTGCGCGGCCACAGGAACACTCATGCAAGCCAGCGCAAACGCGCCACCTGCCCGAAAGGATAGCTTTCGGGCATTCGGGC
Organism: Erythrobacter sp. JB1-15; assembly: GCF_057365035.1. Classification (NCBI taxonomy): domain Bacteria; kingdom Pseudomonadati; phylum Pseudomonadota; class Alphaproteobacteria; order Sphingomonadales; family Erythrobacteraceae; genus Erythrobacter; species Erythrobacter sp. JB1-15. The sequence continues at coordinate 971,537 of NZ_CP200295.1, read as the reverse complement.
GGGCATTCTGGCGGGTATTACGGAGAAAGGCATTCAGATCGCTCGACAAGCCTGCCTCCTTATGACTAGACGCGGGCACATATCCAATGCGGAGAAGGACTGAATTTCGCATGAACACTGCACCTACCACGGACATTCTTGCTGACAAGCAGACAGATGATGAAAACTCAATTGAGCGCGTTCTGGTGCTTGAAATGGTGCGCGTCACCGAAGCTGCGGCGGTGGCCGCGGCGCAATTGATCGGGCGCGGCGATGAAAAAGCCGCTGATGCCGCTGCGGTCGAAGCGATGCGGCGGGCATTCGACAATCTCTACATGGATGGCACTGTCGTAATCGGCGAAGGCGAGCGCGATGAAGCGCCGATGCTGTTTATCGGCGAAAAGGTCGGCATGGGTAAGGGGCCCAAAATCGACATTGCGCTGGACCCGCTTGAAGGGACCACCATCACGGCCAAGGCCGGCCCCAACGCGCTTGCTGTTCTGGCGGCGGCGGAAGAAGGCAACCTTTTGAACGCGCCCGATGTCTATATGGACAAGCTGGCCGTTGGACCGGGTCTGCCCAAAGACGTGATCGACCTTGCCAAATCGGTAACTGAGAATGTGAAAGCGGTGGCCGATGCCAAAGGGAAAAAACCTGCCGATATCAATGTGTGCGTGCTCGATCGCCCGCGCCATGCCGATTTGATTGCCGAATTGCGCTCGATTGGATGCGGCGTGCATCTGATCGGCGATGGCGATGTGGCCGGCGTGATTGCGGTGACCGATCAGGACACCGGTATTGATATGTATATGGGATCAGGCGGCGCACCCGAAGGCGTTCTGGCCGCCGCCGCTCTGCGCTGTGTGGGCGGACAATTCAACGGCCGGCTGACATTCCGCAATGACGATGAAAAAGGCCGCGCCAAAAAGTGGGGCATCACCGATCTTGATCGCATCTACAAGCTGGAAGATCTGGCCAAAGGCGATTGCATCTTTGCCGCAACCGGCGTGACGTCAGGCTCGCTTCTCGATGGGGTAAAAACCCGCAAGAAATCGACAGGCGCCACAATCATGACAACCGACAGCGTCGTCATGCGCGCTTCATCGGGCACCGTGCGCTGGATCAAAGGCCAGCACAGAATTGCGCCGCATCATAGTTGAGCAAATGGCGGATGCACGCGCAGCGGTCCTCGCACGGCACACACAAACGTGCGCTGGATCAAAGGCCAGCACCGGATTGCACCGCATCACAGCTGAGCCAAGGGCGGATGCGAGCACGGCGGTCCTCGCACGGCACACATGACAAGACGTGCGCTGGATCAAAGGCCAGCACAGAATTGCGCCGCATCATAGCTGAGCAAATGGCGGATGCACGCGCAGCGGTCCTCGCACGGCACACACAAACGTGCGCTGGATCAAAGGTCGGCACAGGATTGCACCGCATTATGGCTGGACCGGAGGCCTGAAACAGGCGAGGCCCCGCTGCCTTGCTCAAGGTCCGTTCATCTGGGTGCGTGTTAGTGGCCGTCTCGTTTGACTTCAGGGCAGACTCCTTTGCGCATATCAACCGCCCTTTTCCTTCTTGCGACAGCCCTGCCTGCCTCTGCCGAAGAGGCTGCTCGCCAACCCGATGCGCAAGTGCTCCAACAGCTTGCTCTGCTGGGTGAACGCGATCCCGCGCTCACTGCTGCCAAAGCCAACTTGATCGATTGCGAGGAAGGGTGTCTTACGCCCTCAGAAGCGGTCGCGCTTGCTTTCACCGCAGGCGCGGACCAGCCGCGCGCCGGGCGGTTTCTGCTTGATGTAAGCGGAGGCGGGCAAAGCCTGTTTGGCAATCTGGGCGAATTGTTCTTTGTCAGCTCGCATCCCGATTATGCCGAATTTGGCACGCTCACCATCGCGTTTGAGGCGCGCGTTCTGCGCAATCTGCTGCGCCGCGCGCGCATTTGCGGGGGCACTCTGGTCAAGGGCGAGATTACGGTCGAAGGGTGCCGCGGGCGCGGCATCAAGGATGTGAACATGTTCACCATGATGCAGGCTTTGCACAAACGCCGGATCGTGGTGGAAGGCGACATCCGCCTGCAATGGATCGATGCAAGTTTCGGCCTGCGATCGCGCAGCAGCAACAAGCGCGGCGAATTTGAAAAAGGGTATTATCAGCCCTGGGTGCTGGTCGAGGATGCGGACCAGATCAGCTTTGCGTATGAGGATTGAAGGGTCAGGGCTTCAGCGCCCACCCCAATATTCAAACGCCAATTGCTGATGCAGCGCGACATAGGCCCGCGCCTCGGTTCCTTCCCAGTCCATTGGCCATTCGCCGGGCAAATCATCTGCCAGATGAGATCGGCTGACAAACCACCCCTGCCCGGGCAATCCATCCGATTGCCGCACCACCAGAACCGCCAAACCCGGCTCCCCTGCCAATCGCCCCGCTTCATCAATCCGGTCCATCGCCGCACACAGGCTGCGCATTTTGGGCCGGGTAAAGCTGTATCCCAGTAGGTTCAGCATTTGCGAATAGGTAAGCGCATTGCGAGCGCGCGCTGCCCCGATCAGCGTTTCGCGAATTTCGGCTGGGTCGAAGATTTACGACCCCTCAATCAAACAGTGAGCTGACTGAGCTTTCATCGGCAATCCGCCGGATCGCCTCGCCCACCAGCGGGGCGATGGTCATGATGCGGATTTTGCCTGATTGTTCCGCTGCCTCTGTCGGGCGGATGGAATCGGAGATGACCAGCTCTTTCAATTGCGAGCCGTCGATCCGCGCCACCGCTCCGCCTGACAGCACGCCGTGCGTGATATAGGCGGCGACCGATTTTGCGCCGCTTTCCAGCAGCGCATCGGCCGCATTGCACAAGGTGCCGCCGGAATCGATGATGTCATCAATCAGCACGCAGTGGCGGCCTGACACATCACCGATAATGTTCATGACCTCGCTTTCGCCCGGGCGATCGCGGCGTTTGTCAACGATGGCGAGCGGGGCATTGTCGAGCCGTTTGGCTAAAGCCCGCGCGCGCACCACGCCGCCGACATCGGGGCTGACGACCATCAAATCCTGATCGCCATAACGCGCCTGAATGTCCGCTGCCATGACGGGCGCGCCATACAGGTTATCGGTTGGGATATCGAAAAAGCCCTGAATTTGCCCCGCATGCAGATCAACCGCCAGCACCCGGTCAGCGCCAGCCTCGGTGATAAGGTTCGCCACCAGCTTTGCCGAGATAGGCGTGCGCGGGCCGGGCTTTCTATCCTGACGCGCATAGCCGAAATAGGGAACAACAGCGGTGATCCGTTTGGCCGAGGCGCGGCGCAGCGCATCGATGCAAATGAGCAATTCCATCAGATTGTCATTGGCCGGAAAACTGGTCGGCTGGACCAGAAACACATCTTCGCCGCGGACATTTTCGTGGATTTCGACGAAGATTTCCTCATCGGCAAACCGGCGGACGCTGGCATCGGTCAATGGGATTTCGAGATAGGCGGCGATTGCGCGCGCCAGGGGCAGGTTTGAATTGCCGGACATGATTTTCATGGTTGCGAATCCCCTCACCAAACAGCTTTATGGATCGCCTAGCCCAGCGTCATGAAAACGCAACAGATGAGGCGATTTTGTTGGGTGCGGATTGCACGTCTGTCCTGACCTTGGCCGGGTGTTTTCGTCGGGTGCGGTCAGGACATCCGTCCTGACCTTGGCCGGGCCACCCACCTCCCCGCCCGTCCACCAAAGGTTCCATAGGATATGGTGGACGGGCGGGGAGGTGGGGTGGCTCGGCGTGAGCGCCAGCGAACACAGACAAAACGCCCGTCCACCAAAGGTTCCATAGGATATGGTGGACGGGCGGGGAGGTGGGGTGGCCCGGCGTGAGCGCCAGCGAACACAGACAAAACGTTCGTCCGCCAAGGGTTCCATAGGATATGGTGGACGGGCGGGGAGGTGGGGCGGCGTCAGCGTCGTGAGGCTCAAACAAATCACCCGGCGAAGTATCTAGCCGCGCCCCACCCCGCAGTCTCACTTCTGCCAGGGGCGTTTCCCACCTGGTGCCAATCGTTTCAGTTCTTCCAGCCGCCGGGCGGCGCGGGTCTCCAGATTGATCGTAAGCAGCAACCGCTCTTTTGATCGGAAAGCGTGCGGGGTTGTCCCGAAAAAAGCCTGGAATTCTCTGATCAGATGCGACTGGTCGAAATAGCGCAGCAGAAATTCTTCTTCCTCCGCTTCATCCGAAAGCCCCAGCATCTGTGCGGCCAGATCGAGCGCGCGCGCCCGGCGTAGCACCGTTTTGGGCGTGAGGCCAAAATCGCGCCGTACCACGCGCTCCAATTGGCGCAGGCTGATATCATTGGCTTCGGCAAATTCGCCCGGCGCGATATTGGGATCAGCAAAGCTGGCAAGTTCAAACGCTGCGCTGATCGGATCGGGCGGCTGGGGATCGTGCTTGCTGATGTATTCGCGCACGCGTTCTTCCAATTGACGCGCCCATTCCACCGGCTCACCATTGATTGCGAAAATCGGAGCGCCATCATCGCCGACAAAGCCAAAGTAGTCCTTGCGCACGATCCGGTCGACCAATTCCGCCGCTGTAACGCCAAACAAACGCCGCTTGGCTCCGGGCCGGAATGCGATGTTAACGGTCGACATCGCACCTTTGCAAAGGACTTTCATATGACGCGAATGCGGACCGAGCAGCACCGCTTCGCGGCCCAAATGCACTGGTCCCTCTTTGGTTTGGGCCAGCCATTCACCATCTAGCAGCACACGCTGGAACGCCAGGTCGTTGCAAATCCCGCAATCAACCTCAAACTCTGCCGGAGCGTCGACTTTTGCCACGACAATGCGCGCGATCCAGGGATCGAGATCGGGCGCCGGCGCGCGATTGAGGGACAGGGGCATGCCGGAACGCGTCGTACCTGAGCGCGACTCGACCCCCTCTTTCGTGTTCTTCATGTCCCCCAATGCCTGATCTAATACTGACCCGTCTTTATCCAGACGATTTATGCTTAACACATGTTGGAGACAAAGACTGCATGATTTGCGTCACAGGCAGACGTAAATCATCGTGATCGAAGCAATAACAGCGAGATTTCTATCAAAGCGCTCGAATAAATCTTGGGGATCGGTCAACTGCACATGACCAAGACTGGCAATCTATCTGATTTCCGCGATCATCTGCGTGGCAATCCGGCGCTGTTCGGTGGTGATAAGGGTCGCGGTCTGCGCCTCGTCCTGACTGCCCAGTGCAATGGACCGCGTCAGGAAACCGCGCGCTTTATCGTGATCACCTGCGAGGAAAAAGGCAGACCCGGCCATATAATGAAACACCCCGTTATCGGGCGAGCGGCTGACAGCTTTTGCAAAGGTTCGGCCTGCCTTATCATAGTCCATGGCCTGCAATTGCTTGAGTCCGCGATTAAACAGCCGGTTTGCGGCCGCATCACTTGCCTGTTCATTGCCCGCCCGATTGTCGCAGCCAGCCGGACAATCACGCGCGCCCAATTGATCGCGGATCAATTGATCCTGCGGAGGCTGAGCCCGTGTGTGGGCCAGTGCGTGGGCCAACGGGTGGGCTGAGGGCAACAGGCCAGTTGATGCGCCAACAAGCGCAAAAGCGGTGATGATCTTACGGGCTGTCACGATGGCTGTTTCTCCGTTGCAAAGCATAAACGCACAGTTAGCTTCGCAAAAGCAGCGCGGATCGTTACAGGCTGGCTTTTATGACTGACACCGATCTCGCTTTTGCGCACAAACTTGCCGATGCCGCTGGCCAGGCTATCCGCCCCTTGTTCAGGGGGATTGGGAAGGGCACCGCAAAGCCGATGCCTCTCCCGTGACAGAGGCTGACCGCGCGGCAGAGGCCGCCATGCGTTCCTTAATTGAGAAGCACTGCCCCGATGACGGGATTATTGGTGAGGAATACGGCACCCGCAATGAAGCCGCCGGGCGGCAATGGGTGCTTGATCCGATTGATGGCACAGTCAGCTTTATGGCGGGCCGCCCGATATTCGGGACATTGATCGCGCTGTGTCAGGATGGCTGGCCGCTTTTGGGCGTGATTGACCAGCCGATTGCGAGCGAACGCTGGGCAGGCCAGATCGGTGTGGGCACCACATTTAACGGCAATCCTGTCACCACGCGCACAGGGCGGCCTTTTACCGAGGCTACACTGGCGACCAGCAGCCCGCATTATTTCAGCGCTGACGATGCCGATGCTTATATGAAACTGGCCGCGGCGATTGGCGGAAATCGCCCGCAGGCACCGATTATCTATGGCGGGGATTGCTACAATTACGGCCTGCTCGCCAGCGGCCATATCGACATCGTATGCGAGGCGGGCCTGAAACTGCACGATTACGCAGCGCTTGTCCCCGTCGTCGAAGGAGCAGGCGGAGTGATGAGCGATTGGCAAGGCAATCCGCTGGATGCGGGCAGCGCCGATGCCGAAGGCGGCAGGGTGATTGCCCTCGGCGATCCGGCGCGGCTCGATGATGTGCTTGAGGCGATGGGCACACCGGGGGGCTAACCGGGGGGCGGGTGCTGAACCATCGCAATCGCCCGCCGCTGTTCCAGTACGCGCCCAGCGCTATGCAATCTTTAAATCGCCTGAGAATTCACCGGGAAACAGGCTTGGCAATAAAAGGGGGCATATTCAATGAGCCGAACGGTACAAAGACGCGCTAATTGGTTCTGGAGCATTATCGCAGCAATAGGCCTTGCAGCATGCAGTGAAGCCGCAGGGCTTTCAAAACCCACGCATCAAATTGTCTATGAAGTGGATGGTGAGGCTATTCCCGAAAACGCCGACCGTGATGCACTGGCCGAAGCAACGCGCAAAGTGATTGCGGCCAGGCTTGGTGCTGGTTCGCCGGTTACACTTCATAATATCGACCTGACATCCGGTGGACGGCTTGTGCTTGATGTATCCGGCCCTGATGCGTCTGAGGCGGTGCAATCGGTTATCGGCATGAAAGGGGAAATGACCTTTCAATTGGTCGATCAATCCGCTTCTTGGCAGGATATCGAGAAGGGCATCGTGCAACCCGGCCGCGCGATTTTTCCTTCACGCGATGGCCCTCCGATGGCGGTGTACCGCCTTGGAGGATTGCGAGGCCGCAACATTATTGATGCAAAGGTAGAGATTGATGAGGCCTCGGGCCAGCCCGTTGTCTTAATCGGTCTTGATAATGCTGGCGCTTTGAAACTGGCGCAGTTGACGCGCGACAATGTGGGCAGTCCGATGGCGATGATTTTAGATGGAGAGATCATTTCTGCTCCCATGATAGTCGAACCGATTACCGGCGGCCAATTGCAGCTGTCGGGCGGCTTTACTCATGCGGAGGCCAACAGCCTTGCAATCGCCCTGAAAAGCGGTGCGCTGCCTGTGCCCCTGAAATTGGTGAAGGAGCGGGCCATCGAATAATCTGGAAGGATGCGAGGATTTCAGCAGGCAGGGAGCGTTTTCCTACAGGCGATGGAAATGGCATGAACAAAGGTATGTCTTGCGCCCACCTTTCTACGCTATTTTCGCAACAATCGCTGCATGATGGATGCACAGCACCGTGTCGCTGCCCCCAGCGCTTTTCTTCGCCAGGACCGTGTAACATGCGGTCCATGCTTCAGACTTCGAGGCGGAAACCTGAACGGCGCGGGCCATCTGTGGCGATCGGGTGCATTGCAGGCTTAGCGGCTCCGTCAAATCGCTTGCCTACAGGGGCCTGCGCCCCTAAGAGCGGCGGCTTCAACGACACGAATCAAGCGATCGGCCTGGCTACAAGGGCTGCCAGGGCCGGTTTGACGTGTCTCTATCTAGGAGATGAAAATGCCCAAGCTTAAGACCAAAAGCGGTGTGAAGAAACGCTTCAAAATCACCGCAACCGGCAAGATCAAGCACGGCGTCGCGGGTAAGCGTCACCGGCTCATCAGCCACAATGCGAAGTATATCCGCCAAAACCGTGGCACCACGGTCGTGTCCGATGCCGACACGAAAACCATCAAGAAATGGGCGCCCTACGGGCTTGACTAAGAGGGACGGCTAGCGCCGCCTGCCGCAGCCTCCCGCGCCCTCCACCCTTCAACCCGGACCATACTCCGGTTGAAAATCCGGGTAGAAGGGCGGAGGGAGCGGACGGCTTGGCACACCAGACAAGACACAAGGATATACAGACATGCCACGCATCAAACGCGGAGTTACCACTCGCGCCAAACATAAGCGGATCCTCGATCAAGCCAAAGGCTATCGCGGTCGCCGCAAGAACACCATCCGCATCGCGCGCCAAGCCGTCGAAAAGGCAGGCCAATACGCATACCGCGATCGCAAAGCCAAAAAGCGCAGCTTTCGCGCGCTGTGGATTCAGCGCATCAACGCGGCTGTTCGCGCCGAAGGCCTGACCTATTCGCAGTTCATGCATGGCGTGAAACTGGCCGGGATTGAGCTGGATCGCAAAGTCATGGCCGATCTTGCCATGAACGAGGAAGCGGCGTTCAAAACCATCATCGCACAAGCGAAAGCCGCGCTTCCCGCGTAAGGCTCAAAACGCTTTCCTACACCCTTGGCGAGCGGTTATTGCTGCATTCGTCAGGGTGCGGGACAACAATGGGGCGGTCTTGCAAAAAGGCCGCCCCTTTTGTGTTTGGCAATCGCAGGGACCGGGCGGGCTTGTAAGAATACGCCGCAAAACTTGTAGAATCGCGCCACACCGCGCAAACTGGACCAATGGGTCAGGACAGTAACAGGGGAAGCGCAGCGGATGCGCAGGCGGCGACCGGAGAGCATCGCCCCAGCGTGCGCAGCCGGTTCTACGCTCCGCCGGCGCAGTTTGATGGGTGTTTCACATCGTTCTACCAATTGGCGCTTGATGCGGATGAAGGCACGCGGGTCGAGGACTATCTGCAACCCGAATGGGCCAATATCCGCTTCTTCGCAGGCGGCAGACCTTTGGCTGAGATTGGTAGCTCGCGCGTCGAAGGCCCCCGGTTCAGCGCGACCGGACCAAGCGCGCTGCCGTGCCGGTTTGAGCTTGGCACATCGCGGATGTGGGGCATCGGTTTGCTGCCGCTGGGCTGGGCGCGGTTCATGGATGTGGATGCCAGCGACCGGGTGAACCAGGTTCGTGATGGCTCTGCTGATCCGGCCTTTGCCAAGTTCGACTGCATGTCGGACGTGCTGTGCGATGAAACCGCCGATGAAGAGGTGCAGTTTGCGCATATCGTGGAGCAAATGGGCAGGCTGATGCGGCCCAGCCGTGATGAGCCCAAGATCCTGCGAGTGCACACCGCGCTTGTCGATGCGGATCTAGCAACAGTGGGCGAGCTGGCCGATGCAAGCGGGATGAGCGTGCGAACGCTGGAGCGGGTGTGCCGCCGCTACTTTGGGTTCACGCCCAAGCTGTTGATGCGGCGTCAGCGCTTTATGCGAAGTCTGACAACATTCATGCTGCATCAGGGTTCGCATTGGACTGAGGCAATGGATGAACACTATCACGATCAAGCGCAGTTCACGCGCGAATTTCGGGAGTTCATGACAATGAACCCAAGCGAATATGCGAGCCTCGATCACCCAATCCTCGCCGCGTTTGTCGAAGCGCGAGCGCGGGTTTGGGGCTCAGCCGCGCAGACGCTCGACCCGCCGAAGGGCTGATCGCAGCCGCAGGGCGGGGCAAAGGCTTTGCATGGAGGGCCAAATAGCGCTAGCGGGCGCTCATAATGACTGACCTGACGACACAGAAAGACGCAAGCCTTGGAGCGATAGCCGGGGCTGAAACGCTGGAGGCTTTGGAAGCGGCCCGGCTGGAAGCTTTGGGCAAGAAAGGCTGGATCAGCCTGATGCTCAAGACGCTGGGCCAGATGTCACCAGAGGAACGCGCAGAGGCTGCGCCCGCCATTCAGGCCGTGCGCGCCGACGTGGCTGATGCGATAGAGGCGAAGAAAGCGCAACTAGAAGCCGCCGCGTTAGAAGCGCAATTGGCAGCAGAGACGATTGACCTCACCTTGCCCGCACAACCCTTGCCGCGCGGCTCGATCCATCCTGTCAGTCAGGTGATGGATGAACTGGCGGAGATCTTTGCGGATTTGGGCTTTGCCGTGGCGACAGGGCCTGAGATTGAGGATGACTGGCACAACTTCACCGCGCTCAATATGGATGAGAGCCATCCCGCGCGCGCGATGCATGATACGTTCTACTTCCCGGATAAGGCCGCTGAAGGGGCTTCAAGTAGCGAAGCGGTAAGCCAACAAGAACGCGCGATGCTGCTGCGGACCCATACCAGCCCTGTGCAGATCCGCTCGATGAAGGCGCTGAGCGCTAGCCACAAAGGCGGCGCACCCATCCGCATCATCGCGCCAGGCCGGGTCTATCGCAGCGACAGCGATGCAACGCATACCCCGATGTTCCATCAAGTCGAAGGTTTGGTGATCGACCGTGATATCCATCTGGGGCACCTCAAATGGACGCTTGAGACCTTCTTCAAAGCCTTCTTCGAACGCGAAGACATCACACTGCGCCTGCGCCCATCCTACTTCCCGTTCACCGAACCTTCGGTCGAAGTTGATGTGGGCTATTCCAATGAAGGCGACCGCCGCGTGGTTGGCGGGCACGGTGATGAGCCGGGCTATGACTGGATGGAACTGGGCGGCAGCGGCATGGTGAACCGGCGTGTGCTGGAATTTGCAGGGTTTGATCCAGACCAATATCAGGGGTTCGCCTTTGGCCTTGGGATCGACCGGATCGCGATGCTCAAATATGGCATGAACGACTTGCGCGCATTCTTCGATGGTGATCCGCGCTGGCTGTCGCATTATGGCTTTGCTTCGGTTGAACAGCCCACCTTGTCAGGCGGCGTGGGAGTGCGGCCATGAAGTTCTCGGTCACATGGCTCAAAGATCACCTCGAAACAGGCGCAAGCCTGCAAGAGATCGCTGATGGGTTGAATGCCATCGGGCTTGAAGTTGAGGGGATTGAAGACCCTGCCGAACTGCTCAAGGGCTTCAAAGTCGCGCATGTCATAAGCGCTGAAAAGCATCCCGATGCGGACAAGCTGCAAGTCTTGAAAGTCGACACTGGCGAGGGTGATCTTCTGCAAGTCGTGTGCGGCGCGCCCAACGCGCGCGCTGGCATGAAAGGCGTGTTGGGCCTACCCGGTGCAGTGGTGCCATCCAACGGTATGGAGCTGCGCAAAGCGGCCATTCGCGGCGTTGAGAGCACCGGCATGATGTGCTCTGCGCGCGAGCTTGATTTGGGTGAGGATCACGATGGCATCATCGAATTGCCCGGTGATGCGAGCACCGGTCACAGCTTTGCCGATTATCAAGGCTCATCGCCGGTCATTGACGTTGCGATCACGCCGAACCGCCCCGATTGCATGGGCGTTTATGGGATCGCGCGCGATCTCGCTGCTGCAGGTTTGGGCACACTAAAGCCGATCGCGTTTCCCAAATTCGGTGCATCGGGCGCTTGCTCGGTTGAAATCCGCACAGACGATGCTGAGGGCTGCCCCGCATTCTATGGCCGGGTTATCAAAGGGGTCACCAACGGCCCCTCGCCCGATTGGCTGCAACAGCGGCTGAAAAGTGCAGGCCAGCGTCCGATCTCGCTGCTGGTGGATCTCACGAATTACCTGATGCTGGCCTTTGGCCGCCCGGCGCATGTCTATGATCTGGCAAAGCTGCAAGGCGCAATTGTCGCTCGGCGGGCCAAGTCCGGCGAGCAGGTGGCGGCGCTCAACGACAAGACCTATACGCTTGATGAAAGCATGGTGGTGATCGCAGACGAGAGCGAAGTCCACGACATTGCAGGCATCATGGGCGGCGCACATTCGAGCGTTCAGGATGATACGCGCGATATTCTGCTGGAGATTGCCTATTTCGACCCACCTCGCATTGGGGTGACGGGCCGTAAGCTGGGACTGGCCTCAGATGCACGCACGCGGTTTGAACGCGGGGTTGATCCGGCGTTTCTGGATGACGGGCTGGACCTTCTCACCGGGCTGATTGTGGAACTGGCAGGCGGCAGCGCGAGTGAGGTGGTGCGCGCAGGCTCCCCTCCGGCTGAGCCCAAAGTGGTTGCGTTTGACACCGGACTGACAGCCAAGTTGGGCGGCGTCGAGGTGCCAGACCAAGAGCAGAAACGCATCCTTGAAAGCCTTGACTTTACTGTGGATGCGGATTGGCAAGTCACGTGTCCGCTGCGCCGCCATGACATTGAAGGGCCTGCCGATCTGGTTGAAGAGATCGTGCGCATTCACGGTCTAGGCAATGTGAAAAGTGTGGCTTTGCCCCGCGCGGACGGCGTTGCGCGTGCGACAGCGACGCCGGAGCAGATTACCGAACGCCGCGTGCGCCGCGCTGCGGCAGGAGTTGGGCTTAACGAGGCAATCACGTGGTCCTTCCTCCCCACGACTGAGGCGGAGCACTTCGCGCCAGAAGGTGCGCAGTTGTGGTCGCTTGCCAATCCGATCAGCGAAGACATGAAGACCATGCGCCCCTCGCTTATTCCCGGTTTGCTGATGGCGGCCAAACGCAATGCGGATCGCGGTGCTGAGACGACACGGCTGTTTGAGCTCGGTCGGCGCTATTTCAAGGGAGAGAGCGGCGCCAGCGATGAACGCGCGACCTTGGGCGCGGTGCTGGCGGGCGAGAAAACGCAGCGCGGCTGGCAATCAGGCAAAGCTGCCTCATTCGATGCCTATGATGCCAAATCGCTCGCGCGCGCATTGCTGGGCGTAGCCGGAGCTCCGATTGATAAGCTGCTGGTCATGGGCGAGGCCGGACCCCAATTCCATCCCGGCCAGTCAGCGACACTCAGGCTTGGTCCCAAGAAGGTGCTGGCCCGGTTCGGGATGATTCATCCGGCGACTTTGAAAGCATTCGATATGGACGGCCCGGTTGCAGCCGTTGAATTGTTCCTTGATGCGCTGCCTGCAAAGAAAGCGGCGAAAGGCCCGATCAGCTTTGCCCGCCCCAGTTTCACGCCGCCCGCTCTTCAAGCGGTGACCCGCGATTTTGCGTTTCTGGTGCCTGAGGATTTGGCCGCAGACGATCTGCTCAAAGCGGTGCGCGCCAGCGATAAAGCCAATATCACTACTGCGCGCATCTTCGATGTGTTTACCGGCGAGGGCGTGCCTGAAGGTCAGAAATCGCTCGCCATTGAAGTGACACTGCAACCGCGCGAGAAGAGCTTTAAGGACAAGGAATTGAAGGCGATTGCCGATGTGATTGTTGCAGCTGCCGGCAAAGTGGGAGCGCAGCTGCGCGGGTAAGCGCTGCTAAGCAAAACCTATGTCAAACCGCCGCACTTTTGCCATCATCTCGCACCCCGATGCGGGTAAAACGACGCTGACTGAAAAGCTGCTCTTGCAAGGCGGCGCAATCCATTTGGCCGGCCAGGTGAAAGCGCGCGGCGATGCGCGGCGCGCGCGGTCTGACTGGATGAAGATTGAGCAGCAGCGCGGGATCTCTGTCACGTCAAGTGTGATGACATTTGAAAAGGAGTATGACGGGGAGAAAATCACTTTCAACCTGCTCGATACGCCGGGTCACGAGGATTTCTCTGAGGACACCTACCGCACTTTGACAGCCGTCGACAGCGCAGTGATGGTGATCGATGCGGCCAAGGGTATTGAGCCGCAGACGCGCAAATTGTTCGAAGTTTGCCGGCTGCGCAGTGTGCCGATTATCACCTTTGTCAACAAGGTGGACCGCGAAGGCCGCGATCCGTTTGAGACACTGGACGAGGTTGCCGACATGCTTGCGCTGGATGTCAGCCCGCAAAACTGGCCAATTGGCATGGGCGGGCAATTTGAAGGCATTCTGGACTTTGCCAATGGCACCGTCGCTCGCCCCGAAGGCGCGTCCAAGGAATTTCTCGGCACGCGCGAGGAAAACCCCGTCATCCCTGATGACTTTGCCGAAGAAGCCGAATTGGCGCAGGTCGGCTATCCTGAATTTGACGCACAGGCTTATCGCAATGGCGATTTGACGCCGGTGTTCTTCGGCTCTGCGCTCAAAAACTTTGGCGTTACCGATCTGATTGACGCGATTGCGCAGCATGCACCGCCGCCGCGCGCGCAATCTGCAGGCGATGATCAGATCGCGCCCGACCATGACGAGGTCACTGGTTTCATCTTTAAGGTCCAGGCTAATATGGACCCCAATCACCGCGACCGGATCGCATTTATGCGGCAGGTTTCGGGCACGTTTAAGCGCGGGATGAAGCTGACGCCTTCGGGTCTTGGCAAACCCATCGCGATCCATTCACCGATCCTGTTCTTTGCTCAAGATCGTGAGATTGCCGATACAGCCGAAGCTGGCGATATTATCGGCATTCCCAACCATGGCACTTTACGAGTGGGCGACACTTTGAGCGAAAAGGATCAGGTGCGCTTTACTGGCCTGCCCAATTTCGCGCCAGAGATCCTTCGCCGGGTGCAGTTGAAAGATCCGACGAAAACCAAGCAGCTGAGAAAAGCGCTCGATGATCTGTCCGAAGAAGGGGTGATCCAGGTTTTCTATCCCGAAATTGGCGCGCAGCATATTGTGGGCGTTGTCGGCCAATTGCAGCTCGATGTGCTCATTTCGCGGTTGTCAGCCGAATACAAGGTCGAAGCGGCACTTGAAGCGGCCCCCTTTGCCACCGCGCGCTGGCTGAAAGGCGATGCCAAAGCGATGGACGAGTTTGAAAGCTTTAACCGGCCAAACCTTGCCAAAGACCGCGACGGGGATCTGGTGTTTATGGCCAAAAGTCCGTGGGACGTGAACTACCAGATGGAAAAGAACCCTGAGCTGACCTTTTCGGCTACCAAAGAACGCTAGGCTTGCGAGGGGCGTAAGTTCGGGGCAATGCGGGGGCATGACTATCGCCGGACCCACTTCACAGACTTTCATTTCGCAGCGGCTCAAGCTCAATTATTTTGACTGGGGCAATTCTGAAAAACCGCCTTTGGTTTTGGTGCATGGCGGGCGCGATCATGCGCGCAATTGGGATTGGACCGCAGAAGCCTTGCGCGATGATTATCATATTGTCGCGATGGATCATCGCGGCCACGGCGACAGCGATTGGGTGTCGGATGGCAACTACAATTCCAACGACATGATCTATGATCTGGCGCAATTGATTCATCAATTGGGACGCGGCCCGGTCAGTATCGTGTCGCATTCCATGGGCGGCAATGTTGCGCTTCGCTATGCTGGCATGTTCCCGGAAATGGTCGAAAAACTGGTCGCGATCGAAGGGCTGGGCCCATCGCCGGAATGGAAAGCAGAGCAGCGCCAAACGCCTTATCCTGAACGCATGCGCGAATGGATTGAGAAAAAGCGCAAAGCCGCCGGGCGAAGCCCTCGCAAATATGACACGATTGAGGCCGCTTTTGCCCGGATGATTGAGGAAAATTCATATCTCACCCCGGAGCAAGCACGCCATCTGACCATTCACGGCGTTAATCGCAACGAAGATGGCACTTATACATGGAAATTTGACCCGCATCTCAATGTCTGGGGTGTGGAAGATGTCGCGGACGATTTTGTCGAAGCGACATGGGGCGCGATCACTTGCCCAACGCTGTTGCTTTACGGTGCAGATAGCTGGGCTTCCAATCCCGAAAAGGATGGCCGCCTGCAACATTTCAACACCGCACAAGTGATCGAATTCGAGAAAGCGGGGCACTGGCTGCATCACGACCAGTTTGATCGCTTTATCGCGGTGCTGCGCGATTTCCTCTAGAGCTTGACGGAGACCTTACGATGGCTGACTTTTTCGATGCGTTAGAGCCCAAGCACGTGGCGATGATTGAAAAACAGCCCGTATTCTTCGTTGCAACGGGAGCGTCTGATGGGCGGATCAATCTGAGTCCCAAAGGCTATGACGCGTTTCGTGTGCTCTCGCCTACGCAGGTTGGGTATCTGGACCTGGGCGGATCAGGAAATGAAACACACGCGCATCTAACAGCGGATGGGCGGATAACTGTGATGTTCACCAACTTTGATCGTCCAGCCTTGATCTTGCGCATTTATGGAAAGGGACGGCCGGTTTTGCCGCAAGACGATGAATGGCAAAGCTTCGCTGAGCATTTCACAATGATGCCGGGCACTCGCCAAATATTTGTGATCGACATCGACAGCATTCAGACATCGTGCGGTTGGGGTGTGCCGTTTATGAGCCTTGAGGGCGAACGCGAAACGCTCAAAAAAGCACACCGCCAGACTGAGCCCGATGCATGGGAGGCCAAGATGGCGAAGCGCACCAGCAGTATTGATGGCCTGCCGACGCGCGCGACGGATCGCTATATTGCGGGTGAAGAATAGAGAATGTTCGCAAAGGTCTTGGACCTTTCCACGAAAGAATCCATCCCGAACTGCCCAAATAGTAAGCAAAAGATTAAAATTTGCGCAGGCACTATTCCAAGGGGTCTGTGCAAGCCGCTGATTCCGCTGCGTCAGCCATATTACAAAATTATGGCACGCCTTTTGCTCTCTTGATCCTGCCGGGCCGTCCGGCGCGCAAAGAGGGGGCAAAGATGAAGTTCATCATCGCCATCATAAAACCGTTTAAGCTTGACGAGGTCCGCGAGGCTTTGGGCAGTATCGGCGTTGCCGGGATGACCGTTTCCGAAGTCAAAGGGTTTGGCCGTCAAAAAGGCCAGACCGAGATTTATCGCGGCGCAGAATATTCGACCAACATGCTTCCCAAGGTGAAGCTTGAGATTGCAGCGAGCGATGAGATCGCCGCGCAAGTGGTCGAGACAATCCAGCAAACCGCCAACACCGAAGCCATCGGCGATGGCAAGATATTCGTGCTCGATCTCGCATCGGCAACCCGCATTCGCACCGGCGAATCCGGCGAAACAGCGCTGTAGAGAGGGGATCAGACAATGCAATTTTCACTCATAAAAAGTGCAGTGGTGGCACTGGGCGCGGGCATCATTGCCCAGCCAGCGCTGGCCGCTGCACCCGTTATCCCCGAAGGCGCCGAACTGGTATCGGGCGGGACCGGGTTCATTCTCAACACGCTGTTGTTCCTGATCGGCGGCTTTCTGGTCATGTGGATGGCGGCTGGTTTTGCCATGCTTGAAGCGGGCCTGGTCCGTGCCAAGAACACTTCCACACAATGCCTTAAGAATATCGGCCTGTATTCGATTGCAGGATTGATGTTCTGGGTGTGCGGTTACAATATTGCCTATCCGACATTCGCCGAGGACAGCCTTGGTTTGATCGGGGGGCTCACCTCTGGATCATACACCATGCAAGCCGTCGGCGCCGATATCCTTCAGGGCGGCGACGAAGTTGCTGGATACTCAGTCGCTTCTGACTGGTTCTTCCAGATGGTCTTTTGTGCAACCACTGCGTCGATCGTCTCTGGCACTGTGGCAGAGCGAGTGAAGATCGTTCCGTTCTTCATTTTTGTCACGGTCCTGACCGGCCTGATCTACCCTGTGGTGGTCAGTTGGGAATGGGGCGGCGGCTACCTTGATAGCGTGCACGGCTTCAGCGACTTCGCTGGCTCCACCTTGGTCCACTCAACAGGCGGTTGGGCCGCATTGGTCGGCGCGATCATCATTGGTTCGCGCATTGGCCGATATGGTCCTGATGGCAAAGTCAATGTGTTCCCGGGCACCAACATTCCTTTGGCAACGCTTGGCACATTCATCCTGTGGCTCGGCTGGTTTGGCTTCAACGGCGCATCGCAGCTTGCGATGGGCAGTGTCGGCGATGTTGGCGATGTGTCCAAGATTTTTGTGAACACCAATATGGCTGCTGCTGGCGGCGTGGTGACTGCGATCATCCTGACCCAAGTGCTTTACAAAAAGGCTGACGTTACCATGGCGCTGAACGGCGCATTGGCTGGCCTCGTTTCGATCACGGCTGAGCCGCTTGCACCATCTGTTGGCGCTTCGATTGTCATCGGTGCGATTGGCGGGGCCATTGTGGTCTTCACCGTTCCGCTGCTTGATAAGCTGAAAATTGACGATGTTGTCGGCGCCATTCCAGTGCACCTGTTCGCAGGGATATGGGGCACCTTGGTCGTGGCTTGGCACACGCAGACAACCTTCAATGAAGGTGAGCCCAATGAGTACACACTGACAGTGATGGAGCAGCTTGGCAGCCAGGCGGTTGGTGTTGCTCTTACCGCCTTGTGGGTGGTGCCTGCTTCGGCTGTCGTGTGGCTTGCTTTGAAATACACCATCGGTGTGCGTCCTTCCGAGGAGGACGAAGTGAATGGTCTCGATAAAGCTGAGATCGGTGTTGAAGCCTATCCTGAATTCGCTCGAACCTGAGCGCAAACGAATTGGCGGGGGAAGAACCTCTCCCCTTTCCCCGCCTACCCTTGTTCCTCCTGCGAACAAACACCTTACGATGGGCCGGAGCACAGCGCTTCGGCCCCCTTTTTGTTGCGCAAGTACATTCACAAAGCCCCCGTTTCAGGGGCTCTCAGGAGGGCGGAAAGGCCCTTATGCGAATTCTTTTTCGGATTGTTTTACAAAGTCGGCGCAGCGTTCGCCTATCATGATACTTGGCGCGTTTGTGTTGCCGCTTACCAGTTTTGGCATAATACTTGCATCAGCGATCCACAGCCCATCAAGCCCGCGCAGTTTCAATGTAGGATCCACCACCGCATCGCCGTCCGCGCCCATGCGGCACGTCCCAACGGGGTGATACACCGAATCCGATCGTTCGCGCAGCAAATGATCGAGCGCCTCGTCATCATCCAGATCAACCGGATGGCGGTCCTTGGGTCCAAAGGCCTGCAAAGCCGGTGCTTCTGCAATCCGGTGTGACAAGCGAACCCCTTCGCGCAGCACCGCAATATCGCGCGGATCATCAAGGAAGTTGGGATCAATCAGCGGCGCATCGGCGGCATCACCCGATCCCAGCCGCACGGTCCCATGGCTTTCGGGCCGCAGCACGCAGGCATGCAGCGAAAAGCCATGTTCTTTCACCTGCTCGCGGCCATGATCTTCGAGCACGGCGGGCACGAAATGCCATTGCACATCCGGGCTTGGCGCATCGGGCATCACTTTCCAGAAGCCCCCTCCTTCGGCGTAGCAAGTCGTCATTGCGCCAGTGCGTTTGCGGCGATGTTCGACCATGGCAGCCGCCATGCGCATCGTGCCTTTTAACGTGCCGCCAATGGGCACATCGCTTTGCGTTTCCCAGGCTGAGACATAATCGATGTGATCTTGCAGGTTTGATCCGACCGCTGGCCTGTCCAGCATCACATCAATGCCGTGATCTTTCAAATGCGCCGCAGGGCCAATGCCCGACAGCATCAGGATTTGCGGCGTGTTGAACGCGCCCGCTGACAGGATCACCCCGCGCCGGGCATATAATGTTTCGGTGCGTTTGCCTTTGCGCACGACAACGCCTGTCACCCGGCCATTATCAATCATCAGCCGTTCAACCAGAGTGCCCGTGCGCACGGCGAAATTGCCTTGATCCCGGATCGGTTCGACATAGCCGCGCGCCGCTGACCAGCGTTCACCATTGCGCTGGGTGACCTGATATTGGCCAAACCCGTCCTGGCGTTCGCCGTTGAAATCTTCATTGGATCGCAGCTGCAATTCCTGCGTCGCAGTGACGAAAGCATCGCTGACCGGATTGGGAGAGACCTGATCAGAGACGAACAGCGGCCCGCCTGCGCCGTGATAATCATCGGCGCCGCGTTCATTGCTTTCGCACTTTTTGAAATACGGCAAGACATCGTCATAGGACCAGCCATCGCAGCCCATCGCGGCCCAATTGTCATAATCCCAGGCAGCCCCGCGAATATAAACCATGGCATTGATCGCGGATGATCCGCCCAGCCCCTTGCCGCGCGGTTGATAGCCGATCCGCCCATTCAGCCCCTTTTGCGGGACCGTATCAAATTTGTAGTTCGAAGAATTGCGAATGAAGGGCATGAAACCGGGCGTTTTGATAATCATGTTATCATTGCGCCCGCCTGCCTCGATCAGGCACACGCGCCGCGTTCCGTCCACGGCCAAACGGCCTGCGGACGCGCTGCCGCCACTGCCACCGCCAATGACGATGTAATCAAAACTCTCCATAACCTCTCCTTTGGAGCAGAAGGTTAAGCAGGTTTCGCGCTGTCCGCAATCGGGTTTTGATCGGCCACTGATCTCTCGCCGTGCTGGCTTGCAGGATTTCGCGCCTCCAATTGGCGGTTCATCCAGCGCGCGCGAATGCTGGTCGATGTCTCGCGGCTGTTATCATGGCTCCATCCCGGCTCGCGCAGCAAATAGGACAATTTGTGCCGCCACGGCGCGCGCATAATATCGGTCAGCATGCCGATCCATTCGTGGAACACGGACCAGATCAGGTTGAAACTGCCCAATTGTTTGACGATGCCATAGCGGATTTGTTCGTCATCGCGTTCGGGCTCAAAGGTGCCAAACATTTTGTCCCAGATGATGAAGACTCCGGCATAGTTGCGGTCGAGATAGCGCGGATTGGTCGCATGATGAACGCGGTGGTGGCTGGGTGTGTTCATCACAGCTTCGAACCAGCGCGGCATTTTTCCGATGGCCTCGGTGTGGATCCAGAACTGATAGACAAGGTTAAACCCGCCAACAAAGGCCAGCATGGCGGGGTGAAACCCAAGCAGAACCAGCGGCAGCGCAAACAGCAATCCAAATGTGAACGCGCCCGTCCATGTCTGGCGCAGCGCGGTCGACAGATTGTAATGCTGGCTGGAATGGTGGTTCACATGCGCGGCCCACATCCAGCGGATGCGGTGGCCTGCGCGGTGGACCCAGTAATATTTGAGATCATCCAGCACAAAGGCAACCGGCCAAGCCCACCACTCGCTGCCAAAATCAAACAGGCGGTATTCATAAGCCGCGATAAACAGCGCCGCTGCCAATCCGCCAAACAGCGCGCCCGCGACCGTTGATCCCAAACCAAAAGCAAGGCTGACCAGAGTATCCATAGGTTCATAGGCATCAGGCGCGCGCAGGCGTGCCCAGATCATCTCGGCCAGAATGGCGATCACGAACAGCGGCACGGCGATCTGAGTGGGCGAAAAATCAGGCATGAACGCTGGCGTTATAACCGATTGATGGCATCGGCCCAAATGGCCGCATCATCAAGCTGAAGGCGAACGGGGCCAAAGCGTGCTTCATCCCGGCCCGGATCGACAATCAGCGCATCGACCTGTTCGCGCGCCTGCGCTGCGCCTGTCAGCACGCGGCCTGCAAATTGCCCGCCATGGCGTTTGATCACCATAATGCGCCCGGCATCATCGCGGACCAGGGCGGCATCGCCTTTGCGCGATACAGATATGCGAACAGGGTCAAATCCGTCCTCAACCTCGCCAGCGGCGCGTCGGACGACCTCATCATTATCAAGCGCAGGCTTTGCCCCAAGCCCCAGCCAGCGCGCCAGCCCATAAATCGCAAGGATCGCAGCAAGCGATCCGGCGAATATCAACAAAGGCGCCGGGATGTTCATCACAAAGCCAATTGGCATGGCGGATCAATTGCGGCAAGTTGCGGCTTAAGGAGAGACCGATGAAATCATTTGCCCGCCTGTGCGCCGCTGCTGCTTTGGTATCCATGACGGCGACAGCCGCCCCGCTGACCGCTGACAATCATTCAGCCAGCCTTGCGCCTGATCCTGTTATGCTGGTGTCAGCAGAGGCCAGCCGCACTGCGCGTGTTGCGCAAAGCCTGTGGGATTTTGCCGAGCTTGGCTATCTTGAAAACCGCTCCACCCAATTGCTGCAATCAGAGCTTTCCGCCGAAGGGTTCTCGGTTGAAGCGGGGATTGCGGATATTCCCACAGCCTTTGTCGCGGAATGGGGCGAAGGCGGCCCGGTGATCGCGATCCTTGCCGAAATGGACGCGCTGCCCGGCATCAACCAATCCGCATCGGCCAGCCGCGATCCGATTGACGGCAAACATGCAGGCCATGCCTGCGGGCACAATCTGTTTGGGGCAGGGTCGCTGACGGCGGCGATTGCGGTCAAGAAATGGCTGGAGGCCACCGGCACGCCGGGCCGGGTACGCTTGTACGGCACGCCCGCTGAAGAAGGCGGATCGGGCAAGGTCTATATGACGCGGGCCGGGATGTTCGATGATGTCGATATCGCGATCCACTGGCACGCCGATGATGAAAACAGCGCAGCGGCTCAAACCAGCCTTGCCAATCGTTCGGCCAAGTTTCGTTTTTCAGGCATTTCCGCCCATGCAGCCGGCGCACCGGAACGCGGGCGCTCCGCGCTTGATGGGGTGGAAGCGATGAACATGATGGCGAATATGCTGCATGAACATATGCCGCAGGATGCGCGCATGCACTATGTCATCACCAGCGGCGGCAATGCGCCCAATGTGGTGCCCGATTTTGCCGAGGTGTTCTACTATGTCCGCCATCCCGATCCCGATGGGGTCGAACAATTGTGGGCGCGGCTCGAAAACGCGGCGCGCGGCGCGGCAACAGGCACCGGCACCAAGGTCGAATGGGAAGTCATCCACGGCAACAACCCGCTGCTTGTCAATGAAGCTTTGGCCAAAGTGATGGATGCAAAATTGCGCATGGTGGGCGGGGTGGAATACACCGCAGACGAACGCGCATGGGCGCTTGATATCCAGAAATCGCTGGGGGATGCGGCAAAACCCTTGTCCAGCGCGCAGACGATTGGTGCTTATGGCAAAAGCCTGGGCTATGGCTCAACTGACGTGGGGGATGTGTCTTATGCCACGCCAACGGTGGGCGTTCGCACCGCCGCTTGGGTGCCCGGCACCAGCGCACATAGCTGGCAGGCAGTGGCAGCGAGCGGCCATTCGATCGGGCACAAAGGCGCGCAGGTCGCGGCTAAGGCGATGACGCTGATGGCGGTGGAACTGTACACCAATCCCGCTTTGCGCAAGGCGGCTCGGGCGGAATTTGATGCCGCGCGCGGGGCCGATTACACCTACAAATCGCTTTTGGGGGATCGCAATCCGCCGCTCGATTATCGCAAATGAGGCGGGCCTATTGGCCGCTGAGCATATCGAGCATGGGGCGAATGGGGCTGATATCATAGCCAGCCTGCATGGCCGCGCGAGTAATTTCATCGGGCGAACCGCCTGATTTCGCCTGCGCCAGCGCCCACAAAAACGTCGAACGCGTGCCCGACCGGCAATAGGCCAGCACCGGGCCATCTGCTGCGGCAAGTGTGTCGCACATTGCAGCGATCTGCGCCTCGCTGAAACCCGAATGGCCGATGGGTATGGCGGTGTAAGCGATGCCGGCATCACTGGCCGCCTGCGCAATCGCATCGCCTTGCGGTGCATCAGGTTCCTCGCCATCGGGGCGGTTGTTGACGATATGCGCGATGCCCGCCTCGCTCGCCGCGGCAACATCGGCAATCGTCAGCTGCGGGCTTGCAAACATAGTCTCGGCCAATTGTCTAAAATCGCTCATCGCATATGCACTTTCATGGTTGAGGGCCGCGCCGCTTTCAGCGAATCGCCCGCTTTCATTGCACCATGCGCGCAGCCATCAAGGGAGGCAATGGACAGGTCGCAAAGACCATTTGATGCGATAAAGCCCCCTAAAAACCCCCTAAAACCCCTCTATTGGGTTCGAAATTGTCACATATTCGCGCCATCTTTGGTTTGCAGGCTAAATCGTTCGCAAAGCTGTGCTTTGTGCGCTATGCCTTCCAGCATCGGCTATGCTCGGTTTCGTTGAGCGTATTACCGGCGACCGGCGCGGCACTGTCCCCGACCCCGGCGCATTTGAAAGCGGACAGGGTTAAAGGTACGAAGTGCGTTATGGGTTACGATAGGGGACGTCGGCGCGGCAAGGATAAGCGCGACGGTTTCGGCGAAGACGGTTTTGATCCGTTTGGTGGCGGTATGGACGGATACTCACCGCCCAGCGACTTTGGAAATGATCGCGGCGGTGATCGCTATGGCGGCGGGGGCGGTGGCACTCGCGGCGGCGGTGGTGATCGTTACAGCGGCGGCGGCGGAGGCGGTGATCGCTTCGGCGGCGGCGGTGGTGGTCGCGGCGGCCCTGGCGGCGGCGGCGGCGGCGGTTTCAACCGCATGCCCGCTCAGGTTGTCGGCACCGGCAAAGGCACAGTGAAATTCTTCAACGGCCAAAAAGGTTTCGGCTTTATCGCACAGGAAACCGGCGGCGAAGATGTGTTCGTGCACATCAGCGCGGTTGAACGGGCTGGCCTTGAAGGTCTGGCCGAAGGTCAGGAACTGGAATTCAACCTGGTTGATCGCGGCGGCAAAGTGTCTGCACAAGATCTTCAAATCATTGGCGACGTGATCGCGGCCCCTGCTGCTGACGCTGGCCCGCCCAAGCGTGAGCTGACCGGCGAAAAAGCAACTGGCACGGTTAAATTCTTCAATTCGATGAAGGGTTTCGGCTTTCTCGTGCGTGATGATGGCCAGCCGGATGCGTTCGTTCACATCAGCGCGGTCGAACGCTCTGGCCTTACCGCCATCAACGAAGGCGAACGGTTTGAATTTGACCTTGAAGTCGACCGACGGGGCAAACACTCTGCGGTCAATCTGGTGCCTGTTCAAAGCTAAAACGAACACTCACCAGACAGGCCGTTTCACCCGAATTGAGAGCGGCCATACAAAATTAGCGATGGCGGCTCTTTCAAAAAGGGTCGCCATTTGCTTTTGCGGATCAGGCGAACTCAAATTTACTCAATTGAATTGGATCACTCATGTCGATTAAGCCTCTCATGCCAGTTTACCCGCGTTGCGGCGTTCGGCCTGTAAGCGGGGATCACTGCCACCTGATTGACGAGGACGGCACGCGTTATCTCGATTTTGCCAGCGGCATTGCGGTCAATCTGCTTGGCCATTCGCACCAAGGGCTGATCTCTGCGATCCAGGAACAGGCGAGCACCCTGATGCATGTGTCCAACCTGTATGGCAGCCCGCAGGGCGAAAAGTTGGCGCAGCAATTGGTCGATCACACTTTTGCAGACACTGTGTTTTTCACCAATTCGGGCGCGGAAGCGGTCGAGGCGGCGATCAAATGCGCGCGGGCCTATCACCAGAATGCGGGCGATGCAGGCGATGCCAACCGGTTTGAACTGATCACATTTGCCAATGCCTTTCACGGGCGGACCATGGCGACCATCAGCGCGTCAAATCAGACGAAAATGCATCACGGATTTTCCCCGCTGCTTGACGGTTTCAAATATGCAGAATTTGATGATCTGGAAAGCGCAAAGGCGCTGATCGGGCCAAACACCGCAGGCTTTCTGGTTGAACCGATCCAGGGCGAAGGCGGCATCAGGCCCGCATCCGATGGCTTTATGAAAGGCTTGCGCGCTTTGTGTGATGAGCATGATCTGATGCTCGTCCTTGACGAAGTGCAATGCGGCATGGCCCGCACAGGCAAGCTGTATGCCCATGAACATTACGGGATTGAACCCGACATTCTCGCTACTGCCAAAGGGTTGGGCGGTGGCTTTCCGCTCGGCGCATTGCTGGCCACGGAAAAAGCAGCGCGCGGCATGACTTTTGGCACGCATGGATCAACCTATGGCGGCAATCCGCTCGGCATGGCGGCCGGCAGCGCAGTGCTGGATGCGGTTGGAAACGAAGAATTTCTCGCCTCTGTCCGCGACAAGGGCGAACGGATACGCACACGGTTGGAACAGTTTATCGGCAATTATCCCGATCTGTTTGAGTTGGTGCGGGGCAAAGGCCTGATGCTGGGCATCAAGATGAAAGTCGAAAGCCGCCCGTTCTTTGTCCATCTTCGCGACAATCATCAATTGCTGACTGTGGCCGCCGGCGATCAGACCCTGCGGGTGATCCCGCCTTTGGTAATTGACGACGCGGAAATTGACGAGTTTTTCGACAAGCTATCCGCAGGGGCAGCCAGCTTTACTGTGCCAGAGCCTGCATAATGGCCAGCGAACCGATGGATCTGGCGCCCAATGTGCAAAGCTTCCTTGATCTGGAAGATGCAGGCGCGGATGCGCTAGCGGCCATGCTGTCCGATGCAATTGATCGCAAAGCGGCTCGTAAGGGCATGCCCAAGGGTGCCGCTGATAAAGACGCGCCTTTGGCGGGCCGCGTTCTGGCACTGGTGTTTGAGAAAAATTCCACTCGCACCCGCGTCAGCTTTGATATCGCCATGCGCCAATTGGGCGGCAGCGTGCTGATTTTGGAAGCCGGATCAAGCCAGCTGGGCCGGGGGAAAGCATCGCGGACACAGCCCGCGTACTGAGCCGCATGGTCGATGGCATCATGCTGCGGACCGATGATCATGCCAAGATTGAGCAGATGGCCGAGCATTCTTTCGTCCCTGTCATCAATGGCCTGACAGACCGATCGCATCCGTGCCAGATCGTCGCTGATCTTTTGACGCTTGCAGAGCATGGCAAGGCGCTGCCGGGACTGGAGCTGGCGTGGTTTGGCGATGGCAACAATGTGCTGCATTCGGTGCTGGAAGCGGCGGGATTGTTCAAATTCAACGTGCGAGTGGCCGTGCCAGCCGGGTTTGAACCGGATGCTGAATTTGTAGAAAAAGCGCGCGCGGGCGGATCCTTGGTTACGATCACGCAGGATGCTGCTGCTGCTGCGCGCGGGGCCGATGTTCTGGTCACAGACACCTGGATTTCCATGGGTCAGGCCGATGCCGACGAAAAACGCGCGGCGATGGCCCCCTTTCAGGTGAACAGCGCGCTGATGGCGCTGGCAAAACCGGATGCGGTGTTTTTGCATTGCCTGCCCGCCCATGTGGGCGAGGAAGTGAGCGAGGAGGTTTTTGAAAGCGCTCAATCGCTCGTTTTTGACGAGGCTGAGAACCGCATTCACGCGCAGAAATCGGTGCTGCTTTGGGCGTTTGGCCTGTTGTAGGCAGAGGTTTTGGCGAGGCGGGGTGCGGGAGAAGCGGTGAAAGCCCCTTCTCCTTCGCCGTCCTCGTCACCATATTGCCGCGATGGCAAATCCATCTGAAACCCTGACAGAAACCTTCGCCGATAAATTGCTCGGCTTCACGATCCCATCGCGCAATGTACGCGGCCGCGCTGTGCGTTTGGATGGCCTGGTCAATGATGTGCTGTCAGCGCACGATTACCCTGCGCCCATAACGCATCTCTTGGGCGAGGCGCTGGTGCTGGGCGCGCTGATGGGCGGCCTGCTAAAAGGCGAGGGGGAAGAAGCGCAATTGACCATGCAAGCGCAAACGCAATCGGGCGCCGTATCGCTGCTGGTGTGCGATTTTCGCGGCGGGGAAATGCGCGGCTATGCCGATTTCGACGCAAAAGCGCTCGAAAACCTGGGCGCAAACCCGCCGCTTTCTGCTCTGTTTGGGGAGGGATACCTGGCGATCACATTCGAAACTGGCGCAGATCAGCGGTATCAGGGGATTGTCCCGCTCGAAGGGGACACATTGGCGCAGGCCGTAGAGACCTATTTCAGCCAATCAGAACAATTGCCGACTTTGGTGCGCGTCGCCAGCCAATCGAGTGGGGAAGGGCGGCTGGCGGCAGGGCTGCTGATCCAGCATCTGGCCGACGGCGAAGAGGGGCGCGAGCGGCTGCATGTTCGCATGGACCATCCCGATTGGGAGCATGCATCGACCATGGCGGCATCAATCAGCCACGATGAACTGGTCGATCAAAGCCTATCCATGGAAGGGATCGTGTGGCGATTGTTCCACGAAGAGAACGAGGTGCGCATCCAGCCGGGCGCGAGCCTGACGCGCGGATGCCGCTGCAGCGCGGACTATTACGCCTCAGTCATCGCCCGTTTTCCCGAAGCTGAGCGAGCAGAAATGCGAAACGATGAAGGGATCATCGCAGTGGATTGCGCGTTTTGTTCAAAGGTGTTTGAACTGGGTGAAGCTCAATTCATCGTTAATTAAGAACGCTTCGTCGATACACGCTAAGATATGCAATCATCTTTGGGGCTTTTGAGCAAAAGAAACCGAATGTTCTTTAAACAGCCAAAATTTCTTGTGACCGCGGCGATTGGTGCCGGGCTCGTATTGGGCTCAGGTACAGCTGCGGCTGTCGCACAAAGCGCTGGCGGGGAGCTGGAAATGCTCGGGAGCCTGGCCAAGGGCGAATGGACGATCAAATTTCGAGATGGCTCGGCAGATCGCAAGATTTGCGTCAAAACGGGTCAGGAATTGATCCAACTGCGCCATACCCGTTCAGATTGCAGCCAGTTTGTGGTGAATGACAGCGCATCGCGAGCAACAGTGCAATATACCTGCCGCGGCGATGGCTATGGACGCACGGACCTGCGCCGTGAAAGTCGCGATCTGGTGCAGGTAGAAAGTCAGGGGATTGCTGGCGGCGCTCCCTTCCAGTTCGCTGCCGAAGCACGCCGGACGGGCAATTGCGCGCCATAAATTTGGGCATTGTAAGTTGCCCATACCCGGCTAATCCGGGTGCGCAATGACCGAACAAAAAACGCCACTCTCTCCGCCCATAGCCGTTGTCCTGCTTTCAGGCGGGCTGGACTCAATGGTAACGGCCGCGCTCGCCCAAGAACAGGGCTTCCAGGTGCATGCACTAACGCTTGATTATGGCCAGCGCCACAGGCGAGAGCTAGGTGCGGCCAAGCGCATCGTCAAAGAGCTCAAATTGGCAAATCACACCGAACTCAGCCTAGATTTAAGAGCCTTTGGAGGTTCTGCGCTGACTGATGCGATTGATGTGCCAAAAATTGGAGTGGGAGAGGATATTCCGGTCACTTATGTGCCGGCGAGAAACCTGGTCTTTCTTGCCTTGACAACAGCTTGTGCGGAAGCGGCCGGGGCGAGGGATATTTTCATCGGCGTCAACGCACTCGATTACTCAGGCTATCCCGACTGCAGACCGGAGTTTATTTCAAGTTTTGCGGAAACTGCGCGATTGGGCACCAAAGCTGGCGTCGAAGGGCAACCTTTTTCAATCCATGCGCCGCTTCAGCATCACACTAAGTCTGATATTGCAAAAGAGACGGAGCGGCTTGGTTTAGACCCCGCCTGGAGCTGGTCTTGCTACGATCCAACCCGCGAAGGTTTGGCCTGCGGCCTGTGCGATTCGTGCCGATTGCGCAGAAAGGGTTTTGCTGAAGCGCAAGTCAAGGATAGCACACTTTATTCAGCCTGACGCTGGGCCGGTTCGCGATTGCATGAATAGGAGAATGCGTGTGAAGCAATTTGGTCTGGCGAAGCAACGCCGGAGCCTGCTCAAGTAGATCAGCCTGTGGCAGCTTACACTTTGTACGCCTTAAGCGTACTCGTGCGGGTTAATGTGCTTAATTTCGTAGATCGGCAGTTTCTTTTGATACTGGCGAATGACATCAAGGCGGATCTCGGCGTTGACGATTCCTATTTTGGTTTCCTCTTCGGCACCGCTTTCGCCGTATTTCATTCTCTATTGGGGTCCCCCTCGGCAAACTGGGCGATATTTGGAAACGGGCTCGTTTGTTGACAATAAGCCTAACTCTATGGTCAGCAATGACTGCTTTGTCCGGATTGGCAAAGAATGCCACCGCTTTGACTGTCGCTAGACTAGGCGTTGGCGTGGGAGAGGCGACTGCAGGTCCATCTGCATATACCTTGATATCTGATTGGCTTCCCGCTCGTTCACGCGCAACGGCGTGAGCGATCAATTCGTCTGGACTTTACCTGGGCGGCGGTCTTACGCTCCTGATCGGGGCCTTGATTCTCGAAAATTTGAACGCTGCGTATCCGGCGAGCGAGCGGCCCCTCGGAATTGTCGGTTGGCAAGCGGCCTTCCTATCGGTTGGGCTTCCTGGAATTGTCCGAGCTGCTTTTGTTTTGAAGCTGCGGGAGCGAGTACGAGGTGTAATAGATGGAGCCTCCTCGCCTGAAGATCCACGACCGTTCAACGGCTTCTTCAAGGTCTAATCCAAGCAATTCGAGACCTTACGATCTTCATACGTATCCGCCAGAAACGGTGACGATCCGTCACGAGGGGTCTATCAAGCCTGGTTGTCGCGCCGCTGGGCCTAGCTACCCATCTTGGCTCTTTGGCTTGTGCCATAGGCAATGGAGACGATTTCGGAGCGAGCCCGGTCTGCAGGTGAGCCCATCTGATATCAGCGGAAGAATTTGTTGGGCGTTACATATGATGAAGGCAACGCCTTTCTTTGTGATTTCGCCCATTAAACCAAACACAAAAAAGGGAGCCAAGCTATAAACTTGGCCCCCTTCTTTGTTTCAGCAAAGCTTCGTGTTCTTACATGCCCGAGCCCGGACCGTAGGAAACTTCAACTCGGCGGTTTTGCGGCTCGCGCACACCGTCTGCTGTCGGAACTTTAGGTTGGCTTTCGCCAAACGCGTTGGCGCTAATGCGAGTTCCTGGGACGCCTTTACCAGTAAGATAAGTGCGAACAGAAGCGTTACGACGCTCTGCCAAGCCCACATTGTAGCTTACACTGCCCGAACGGTCAGCGTGGCCAGCAAGCATAACACTTGCATTACCGCAGTTTGCGTAGGCTGTCACAGCTGCGTCGAGCACTGTTGTAGCATCCGCTGTCAACACCGACTCATCCCAGTCGAAGAACACAATGTAAGGACCTGTGTTGCAAACCGGAGCCGGCGGTGGCGGCGGCGGCGGTGGTGGAGGCGGTGGAGGCGGCGGTGGTGGAGGCGGTGGCGGTGGAGGCGGTGGTGGAGGTGCTTCGCCGCCAAAGTTATAAATGATCGAACCCATCAATGAGTGCGAGCTGATCCCGGACGAGAGATCAAACCCACGCGTATCGATGATATTCACATCGTCAGCGTTAAAGTAGCGATACTTCAAGCCAGCATCCCAGCTGTCATTCAGCGGTGCACGGATGCCTGCGAGGATCTGCCAAGCAAGGCCTGTGTCCGAATCGTCAAACGCTCCGGGCCCGCCCAAGAAAGCAGTTCCGTTCACGTCAACGCGCGCGACACCGATACCGGCGCCTGCAAAAGCCTGAACGCCGTCATCTGGACCGAAATCAAACAAGCCATTGAGCATAAAGCTCAACGCGTTGAATTCGCCAGCAGCGGGAAGTGTGGTGCCAGAAAAGGCCCCGGTTGGGAACGTTGTAGTGGTCGTGCCTGGCGCAAGAATTTGCAGCCCGGCAGAACCAGCTGACAGTTCGTCCAAGTTTGCAGCACGATAGCTGGCTTCGGCTTCCAAGCGGAAGGAGCCGAAGTCATGACCGACAGCAGCACCAAAATCATAACCTGGATCGAAATCAGCGATTGCATCACCGGGGGCTTCGAATGCAGCTCCGCCTGATGTTCCCGCGATATCGAAATCAACGTCTTCGACGATCATGGCTCCGCCGTCACCTTGGATATACCATTGCCCATCACGGGCCATGGCTGGCGCGGTGAGCGCGGTGGAGGCCATCGCCATACCTATGACGAAATTGCGCATTTTTATAATTCCCCTTTTATTTAGATGGAGGCTCGATGGTCCTCTAACTTCTCCCTACCGCAGTGGCAAGCGGACATTCTGTCCAAACTGTTGCATCTTTGCCGCTAACCCTTGCTCGCTGAGAAAAAACGACGGAAAACCGGTGGGTCTTAGGTTGTTTAGTGGCTTTGAAACCGCTGGCCAAGTATCTTCGATACACGGCTAAGACGTCGTATCAGCAAAAACACCGGCCTCTCTTAAAACTTCGATAAGATGGTTCACAGTGGCTCGTGCTTCTACGTCTACTACACTCCCGCCAGTGGGTGGGCTCGGTTCGGATGCGAATTCCCAAGACGAACGATAAAAGGCGTATTGTCCAGTCTCACGATCAAAAACTGACATACCTTCGATCGGATCAATAAATCGCCATGCACCCGCGATCCGCAACGCAAGCGTATCGTCTTGTCCGGCCCAATCACCTGCCGCAGGGTTCAATACAAGAAAACTATCGCCATCACTTGAGCTTGATGGCGGCACGGATCTAGACGCATTGATCGTTCTTGGCAGCAGGGCATCAATCATCGTGAACGTCTCGTTCACGAAGGGCTCTTTTTGCGCTTGGCCAGAGAAGAGAAGCGGAAACGAGAAATTTCTGCTTTCAGAAGCGAATGAGAATGGTTCAGACATTATGGTCTCCTGGGATTTAGGCGAGAGTGTCTAGCAACAGCGCTGGTGACTGGGCGTAAGTGCCGATTTGTTTGACCCACAAATCGCTAGGCCCGAAATCGGCGATGAGCTGATCGTTCACCGGGCCGGAAATGGAAAATCTATTAGTTTGTGAGTTCCAAGTTGCGTGCGGCGTAGCAACTGGCCCGAAGCCGATCAGGTATGATTCCTGTTCTTCGACGAGCGGCGTTTCAACGCTATTTTCCCAGCGCCACGCTCCCCGAGCCCGCCGAGCCCAGCAGTAGGTTATTGTGCCATCGCTTTTGGTTGAAGCGCGCGGGTGGACGGGCGTCGGCGGTCTAAGCGACAGTCCAGGGTTTTGAAATTCGGTGATTGCTGCGTCTGTATCGGCCGGGCCAATCGCGGCTATACGAGTGGACTGATCGGCTGGCACGAGTGCGGGGTCCAGCGATGTGATGCGGTTGTCCAAGAGAGTTATATCTGTCCCTATCGCGTGACCAGCTAACGCATAGTCCTCGGTACCCGCCCGCCCGCGCAGCAGCCCTGACAATCTCCAGCGGTTGCCGCCTATTGATTCGGCATGCATAAACTGCATTATTTCTGCGCCAACTAACAGCTGGTTGGCTCCAGATGCCAATCCTGCGATACTGGTTTCTTCGAAGTTCAAATCGCTCGCGGGCAGTTGGACTTCCAACGAACTGGAGGGCTCGATCATTAACGATTGTGAGCTAGAAAGCGCAGTGACCAGCGAGCCGGAAATCGCTCGTCTACTCCCTGAAGTCCCGATTGGGATCAGCGATCCGTTCTGCTCAACATACAATGAAGCGCCAGGCCACGCAGAACCTGATGACGTCGCAGCTGCATAAATGACCCGCTGCGATGAATTACCGGTTGCGGATTGGGGCACTTCGACCGCGCGCAATATGGTCGGGGTCAGCGCGATGTCGGCCGCAATTTTTGCGGTTCCGGAAGCGGATCCGACGGCATTAGCGAGTTCAGGCGCTACGCGCTGAAGGGTATATTCGATGCCGCGCTCGTACCATTCCCAAGCGGCCACTTGCCAGACCCCCGAATAGTCGGGGAGCTTAACAAACGCACCTGGGCCGATTGCTGGATCCAATTCAAATGTGCGCCATGTGATCTGTTCCTGAAGCCATCTTGACCGGTGCGCCTTTGAATTGACCAATTGCTTTGCGCCCTCAGCAGTGATCGTGGCTGGCAAATCAATCATGACTTCACTCCCACCGCCTCGCCGGCCCAATGCCCTCTGAACGCCTGGTTGGTAGTCGAGTTCTTCATCATAATAACGAAGTGAGATTGGTTCTCGAGCGGCAAGTTCCCCGCGTTGTCGGTGCCTTTCGTCAGCGTCGGCGGCGTCTAAAGCCATTTGCTCGGGCAAAAATGGCACTGATTCAGCAACCGCACCCAGAGATTGCACGGTCACTCCGTCTAAACTGCTGATAGCAACAAGTGGATAGACGCGATCAATTGCCGTTAGCGCGCTTGATACGGGGCCGCCTTCGTCGGCGAAACCGAGCGCATGCTCAAGGATTGCATGGTTTTGCGAATCCTGATTTGATGGCACGATATCTGAAAGTGAGACTTGCGCATCATCCAGCCCAAACACTTCGAAAGTCAGTGCTGGAATGCGATTGCCAAATTCTTCGAGCTGCAAGTCTTCAAAGACAATATAAGCGCAATCTCTGAATGCAGGAGCATCAGCGCCAAGCTCCGCCTCTATCAAAGGGTCGGCGTTGTCGTCGCCGCTGCCCAGATAAAGACGAACTGATCCTCCGACTTTAAGATCACCTTCCGCACCGCGAAGCAAATCGCCGTCGGCCCATATTCGTCCGACATCGGAGATCGGAGTGCTGGAAATGGCAACGGCGAATGAGACTGTGTAGCTGTAGTTGGTTCTGGATGGCTGTCCCTTGCCGCCTTGGGTCTCTGAACTTTCGGCGAGGTCGGTTGCCCAGATAATCGTGCCAGCAACGCGCATTCGACCAAAGCGTCGCGGGATTGCCTGGCCATAGCTAGACGTAGTCACCGAAAGCTCGGTGAGGCGCGGCCCTTCAATTGATCCGCCTCCAAATACCGCTTGATCGACTTGCCGGCCGATAAGGCCACCGATCGCAGATCCAAAGGGGCCCGCAACGGCAGATCCGACAGCTGAAAGAACTAGAGTTGCCAAGGTCAAACCTTTCAATTCTGAGCAAGTCGCCACGACATGATCAAGTTGAGTGAAGAAACATCCAGAGATTGAACGACGACTCGTCGCAATCCGGCATGCGCGTGAATGTAAGTGTTCTGCGTGTTGCAGATAATGAGGTGCTGCTGCGCGGGACCAGGGCTGATCAATAGGACGTCCCCGGGCCGAATTTCGTCACAAGCCGGGACAAGGCCGCATTGTGACGCTTGCTCTAACCAACTTTCTACCGCCGTGTTTCGGAAACGGTAGCCGTGAATGGGTGAGGGGTGTATTCCTATTGCTTGGAGGCTCGCATGCACCAATCCTACACAATCCAAGCCCGTTTTCGGGTCTCTGCCTTGAAGCCGAAAGGGTGTTCCGATAAGCTCCCTCGCGGCAGCTACGAGGTGCTCCCCATCGGTGGTTGATTTTGTCAAATTCTAGCCGTGCCGCGCTAATAGGTCATTGCCCGGGAGATGAGGCTCACCGCGAAAATTGACGATATTGTCAAATCGTGATGCACAGGCTGAGTGGGTGTGATCGCAGCCTTCTCTGATCTCGGCTTTGGTTCCGATCTGCGTGCCTTCTTTTAAGGGTCTGTCGAGCAGCAGGCTCGCTCCGTCGGTTGCAACGATCCCGAAGACAATGCCTGTTTGCGGTCCATCTAAAAACCGAACTTGACCATCGGCATAATCACTTGTGTTCAAGCTATCGAATTCGATATTGTTGGCATCAAAGTCGATGGCTGAAAGCGTTCTGATAGTCGTAAAACGCTGTGATGAAAGGCCGCATCTTGGGCCACAGAACTCAGCTCTGCAGGTTGGGCTAGTGCGAGGTACAAGGTCGCGAGAAAGCACAGACTTTGCTGAGCGCAGTTCGGCTGTGAAGCCGCGAGTATCATCTTTGATCGATCCGATTTTCCCGGAATAGAGAATTCGGTTCTCAAGAGTTTCCCAATCAACCGCGCCAACCTCAATCGACGCATTGTCAAACAGCCCTGCAGACAAATCCTTTTCGCGAATGGCATCGTGCGTCAACATGCCTTCCACTTCAGCATTGTCATCGGTCAAGTCGGATGTCAGCCGAATGGCTGCAGGCACCATCCCGGGTGCAGCGTGATGGCGTATTCCATCAAACACAATGTCCCGATCATGGCTTGTAAATGCGAGTGCAACCCCGTCTGGCCTGTAGAGGCGCCAGATCATAGCGACCGTATCCAGCTCCCGATCAAAAAACACACGGGTCATGCAACCTCCCGCAGCTCGATCAAGGGAACGCTCGGCGCTTCGCCCGCAGTGAAATTGACCCCGGAGATGTCTATCCGGTCCTCTGCAAACCGAACCGGCACATCAAAAAGAAAGCCAGCGCGTATGTCGGCTCCTGATGCGGGAGCGGCGTTGAACCTGAGTGCACCTGTCGGGCTAATCGTCCACCCTGTCACCTGTTCACCATCTATGCTCACGCTGACAGTGCTATGCCTTGGACGGGTTATGGGGCGCAGCTGAGGATCCTCGCCTGATCCATACGCTTTGACCAATTGGAAATCTGTTTTATGCCCGTCGCCAGTGCCGATTTTTTGATCCAGCATCGTAGGAGAACCCGTCATACCATTAGAGCTGTGATCGTAGGGGTCGCTGATCAAAAACCCTTTGGCAGCGCCGCGGCGAGCGCGGAAGAACGCGATCAGCTCTGCAAGCTCTGCTTCGGACCGAATGCCTGGTCCCACGTCAAAGTGGATCCGCGCATCCGACCACAAGGAATTGCGTCGTTCGTGACCTGACGCTGTTACAGAAACAGACGTTGAAAATTCGGGGGCAACTGCCGTGCCTCTACCAAGGGCAAAAGGGTAAAGCACGTCATCAATGGCTTGCATATTCTCTTCCTCACTAGAAGCTAGGCGGGTGTATCCATCGCGGCATATCTGCGGCATGGCCCACACATATCTGCGCGACACGCCGCGCGCGGCTGCCTCATCGAGGCCAATATCGATGTGAGCCCAATATGGCTCTGCATCTTCGGCATTGAGGACAAATCCCGACAGGTAATCTTGATCGGCAAGGGGATAACCGAGACGGTCATCGACAAAAGCGTAGGCATCTCTTCTGGAAGCTGCCGCGCCCGCCGTAAGCCAATCATAGTCTTCCAGTTGCAGCCTATCAAAAGCGGGCTTTGCCCAACCTAACGGAAGGTTGGCGCGGTGCAATTCGGGCATTTCAGGATCGAGAATTGTGGGCGTGAATGCCAGCAGCAATATCTCCGCAGAATTGGTGGCTGCGCTGCGGATTGAAGCGGTTAGATCCGCTGTCGACTGCGCGAGCATGGCCCCAGCACTGTCAAGCAAGTCCATCTGTTGCTGTGATAGCGCGGCCCGCATGTCATTGATCGCTGGTGCGTTTTCGCCAAAAGCCAATTTTGCGGCATCATCGTACAAGCAGATCTCGCCTGCTGTTGTAACCCACCACCAGGGCTCGCCTATTTGAAAGCGAACTGGCTGACCGGCGTTTTCCAGCAAGTCGACAAATTCTGCCGCACTGTTTGCAACCCAACTCATCGCATCACTATTCGCAGGCGATAACAAGCTTGATGGTGGAACCCATCCAGTAAGAGCGGGATCTCCGTTTGCGGTCCGCTGTTTCCAGCTATCTGGGCAATACGCGTTGAACAGCTCGTAAGAAATCGAAGCGATCACTTCCAGATCGAACACTCGCGCCTCTTCAAACAAGTGCGCGTGCCAAACACGAGCCGGCTCACAAAGCGTGCCTGCTTGATCAGCCAGTAAAGATCCATCCCCTTGACGCTCGAGCCGCATAAAATGGCTCATCCCAACATAGTGAACGATGTCTTCCCGATATCCCAGTCCGATGGTGTTTCGCACCAAACGCGCCGGAGTTTGGTTGTAAGCGTCGTCAAACGCCGTTGCCATGCGTTCGCCGTGCACGGGTGTGCGCACGTCACCGATTTCGATCATGGCATTTTTGCCGTCGGCATTGATTTGAGAGATGGTGACGCGTCCATTTGCGCGCTGGCTCAATGGCAAATCGCTTCCAGCGACATAACCAGGGGCGACAATCGAAATGAACATCCGATCAATATCAGCAGCGTTTATCGGTATGCCGGGAAGCCCATACCCGCTTTCAAGTTGTGAAAACGGAAGCGTAATGATGGCGTTTTCTGGGTCACCAGATGCGTAGTTCCAAAGCCTCACATACCAAGTCTGCGACTGACCTAGTGCGTCGCGCCCTTCAATGGTCAATGTCGGACCGAATGGTTGATCGAGTGGTACAGTATTGGTGGACTGCCAGCGAAAACTCAGCGTGGTGTGCGAGTAGTCTTTGCTGGTTGTGTAAGCCAAAAGGGGATGGTCAAGCGTATCCACACTTTCCCAAATCAGACCCACCAATTCACCTTCGTGGTGGAGTTCAAGATCGACCTGCAAAGAATCCGGCCCGGTCGAAACAACGGAAGCCATTGCGGGACGCGGGAAATTGACGGTCCAAAAACGCGGGTCAAAGCGCTGAATGTAGCTCGATTCTTGTGAATGGCGTTTTTTCGCAAGCCAGAAAGCCATTAAATTTCTCCGCTTCAGCTATCTTGAAGAGCACGGCGAACGGCGCTTGCGACTTGTCTGGACGAGCGCTGCATGGCTGTGGGCGCGGCGGTTCCGCGAGGGGTTGCCAGCTGGATAGCGACCCGTACATCGCGATTGCCACCAATTGCATTGCTGCCTGTTTCAATCCGGCCTGCACTTGTGGGAACAAATAATTCCGGGCCCCTTTCGCCAACGACATATCCACGTCCTGGCGAAACTGGACCGCCTGTTGCGCGGCCTGGCAGGCCAAGCAGCCCGCTCAAGGTTGACTGTAGAAATCCCCCAAAACCGCCATCAGAACCGCCAAAAAGCGAATTCAAGCCGGAGCTAAGCGCATGGGACGCGATTTCATCAAGTGCGCTGAATGCGACGCGTTTGAGATCATCAAACCCCAGGCTGCCGCTGCGCAAAGCGGACCGTAAACCGCGCTCCAACGTGTCACCAGCGCGGCCAAAACCGTCTAGCAGCGAAGAGTCCACCGTTTGCCGCATAGTCTCAAGGTCAGCCGAGAAGCCATCCGTTGTTGCGCGAACATCAATTACGAGTTCTTCAAAATTGTCATCCATTTGCGTCGCGCTCCATAATTTTTTCAATGAGGTCGTGGCTTGGCGGGGCGACTGCGGTTTGCTCAGGATCGCTTAGAGACATGGCCAGTTCGCTGGGTGTCGCTTGCCAAAATTCATTTGGCCGCCATCCGAGCAGGCGCGATGCCAAGCTGCACCAACGCGGCGCGCATTCGCTGAATTGATCGCTCACGTTTTGCCTTGCAGCACTTGACCAAG
This sequence comes from Erythrobacter sp. JB1-15, assembly GCF_057365035.1. Taxonomy (NCBI): domain Bacteria; kingdom Pseudomonadati; phylum Pseudomonadota; class Alphaproteobacteria; order Sphingomonadales; family Erythrobacteraceae; genus Erythrobacter; species Erythrobacter sp. JB1-15. Next base: position 933,012 of record NZ_CP200295.1, on the reverse strand, counting down.
AACCGCGCGGACGGGTTTGGTCGCATTGACCAAGCCCATTGCGAGCAGAGCGGCACCCAAGTCTTCGCGTGATGGCCTGCCGCTGTCAGGAATGCAGTGCCAAATCAGGCCCGCCATTTCCGCGATCGTCATTGACCCGCTAGAAGCGCGTTCGACGAGGGCGAACAGCGAACCCAGCTCCTCCTCCGCCAGAATGAGGTTCTCAAAACTGGGACGAAGGACGTAGTCGCTCGTCCCAATCTTGATCGAAGTTTCCCCTCTTAAGGGATTGGCCGATTGGCTCACGCTGGGATGACCGGACCGGAGCTTTCCAATTGGAACGTGTAATTGCGTTCGCCATTGAAATCGCCCGAATAGTCGAGGCGCTGAACCAGAAAGCGGCCTCGCAGTTTCGCGCCGTCTTCGAATGATAGCTCATAGTCATCAAGGGTGCCGGCAAGCGCATGAGCGCGGACGGCATCTTCGGCGCCGCTGCCGAGAAAAATACCGGCGGCGCTGACCGAAACCGATCGGGTTCCCGCACCTGAAAGAAGGTCGCGCCAGCCACCTGATTCCTTGTGTGTGACGACAACACTATCGCCATTGATGGTCAATTGGGTTGTGCGAAGGCCTGCTACTGTTTCGTAAGCAGGGGTAGCGGCACCATCACTGATCTTAAGCAGGAAGGCTGAGCCGTTTTGGGCAGACATGGCTTTCTCCAGGGTTAGCTTTGAAATATACGGATGCGGAATTCGAGAAGTGCTCCGCGCAAATTGACATCGCGCGCTTCGCTTCGGGCACGCAAAAAGCGGATCGAGGCGATTTCGAAAGTTGGTTGAACCGGCGGGAGATCGAGGACACGCGCTTCAATCGCGTTTACTAAACTTCCATCCGCACCCGCATCATCGGTGCGGGTTTCAAGCTCTAGCGCGATACGCACTTCTCGGCCGCGGCGGTCCTTTGTGCCCCAGTCAGCCGAAGCGCTCGCTGCAATGCCCAACCAGGGCACGGCAGAACGAAGGGGGCTTTCCTCCTCAATCGCATTGATGACAGAGAGTGCGGGATCAGTGCGCAGCCAATCAATCAGATGCGCGCGCAGTTCATTTTCCATTGGCTATCAGTCCCGTTCAAAAGTGGGCCAAAGATATTGGGGTGAGCGCCAGGGGTGCCCCTTGGAGCTAATCCCGGCTACCGATCGCTTGTTGTGATCTGTTGCTAAGCGTTTTCCCAAGCGTGACAGTCGCTCAACCAACGCTTTGGAATTCGTTTCTACTTCGATCATGTAAGTCGGACTTTGCGCCATGGCTGCCAGAGCATGGCCACACTGTGCGGTAGAGGCATGACCTTTGCATTGGCTTGATCGCGTTCGCGGAAGTAAAACGCGGCGAGACGGATAATTCCCTGCTTCAATGCAGGTGGAAGATCTTCCCAAATGTTCGCGATCCCGACGTCAAACTGAATCGCGAAGGATCCGGTATTGCCGGCTTCGGTTATCTGGAACCGAGCATTGCCATACGCGTCATAATCAAAATTGCTCGATTGATCAGCGAGCACCTTGCGTGTGCCATCGCTTGATATGGTCTCGACTTTCGCCAAAGAGATGGCGGGGGCACTAGCGAGGCAATGCCATCCCATCTTTGCAGGAATTCGTTCCTCAACCGTTTTCCTCAGAGGCGCCTGAGCAATCGTCTCTTCGCAGGTTGCAAGGCTTGCTGCCAGCAAATCGATAAGCAGCGCGTCCTCATTTGGGCGGCTAACACCAAGCCAGGCTTTCAGATCAGCGAGTGCAGGGCCGGTAACATCAGAGGTTTGCACGATCGTCGGACGCATTGCGTTCTCCCGGATTTGCGAGAATTGAAAAAGGTTGCACCCGCGCCGCCACACAGGGCGAGTGGGCCGCCTGAGGGGGCGCGGGTGCGAGGTGCCGACCGGGGAGCAAGGGGGAACTCAACCCGGCCGGGAGGGCTTGAGCAATCTCCCGCTAATGCGAAAGGCTACTCAAAAGACTGCCGATTAAGCTTCGATTTTCAGAAGTTTGATGGCATTGCTGTCGAGCACTTTGCCGCCGACGCGCTTGGTTGCGTAGAAGTGGACGAACGGCTTGTTGCTGAACGGATCGCGCAGGACATTGGTCGCGCTATGTTCTGCGATCAGATAGCCATGACGGAAGTTGCCGAACGCGATGGGGAATTCGTCCGCTGCGATGTCCGGCATATCTTCCGCTTCAACCACAGGATAGCCAAGCAAGCGATCTGGTTGGCCTTCGACCATTCCAGGCTGCCACAGGAAAGCGCCATCGCTGGTTTTGAGTTTGCGCACAGTGGCCAAAGTTGCTGAGTTCATCACAAAGCTGGCGCCCTGGCGGTGGCCGGCTTTAAGCGAGTGAATGAGATCGATCAGCTTTGCATCAGGCGCGCTGTCGAAACCATCACTATCGCCCGATCCGATATACTGTACCGATCCAAATGCCCGAGTGCCGTCCACTGCCATGCTCGTGGTGGCCGTCAGAAAGCCTTCAGGTTGGTCTGAGCCAGTGCCAGAGACAAATGCGGCGCCTTCGGCGCGGGCAAATTCCATGGCAATTTCGCTTGCGAGCCAGTCTTCAAGGTTGAAAGCCGCATCATCGAGCATGCCTTGGCTTGCAGCGGGATTGGCATACAGATCGCCGCTTGGCGGGGCGATTTCGGCAAAGTTGGGCGCTGCTGTTTCTGGGCGCGTTGCAATTTCACTGACCCAGCCGGATGCAGTACCGCCAGTTGCGACCAGCTTGCGATAACCCGAAGTGCCAGTTTGCACGACCTGGGCGAGCGATCGGATCGGGCTGATCTCCTTTAGCTCCCGAGCGATCATCGCGTCGATTGCTTTGGGAACGGCATAGCCGCCATCACTTGGTGTCGCACCATTCATTGATTTGATCTCCGCCTCTTGACCGCGGCGCAGATAGCCATTGACGAAGCCTTTGACTTCTTCGCTGCCAGCCACCGATGTGCCGATCGCAGGACGCGATGCTGCTCGGGCGACTTTATCCATCCGTGCTTTGACTTCTTCAACGTCGCTTTGCAGCGTTTGGATGTCGGCTTCGGCCTGATCTTGGCGAGCTACGATGTCGAAGCTCTGATCCAGCGGATCAAGTGCTTCGGTGGTCGAAGTGACCGCGGAATTTGGAGTGTTAGTGGAGGTATCCATAGGGCATTTGGCCTTTCTTTGGGCATGAAAAAGGCCGCCCAATGGCGGCCGGTCGGAATACAAAATTTGATGTAGGTATATGCGTCAGAGCACGAAGTGGACGCGCGCTCCGAACTGCAGTGGGTGAGTGACGAGGCTGACCTCGAACAGGTCAATTCCAAGCAACTCCCTGCCCGCTTCGGATGTGCGCGCATTTCGCGCTCGATATCCAAAACTGAGCCCGTTTACTGAGGCTGTTTGAAGCAGATGAGCTGCTCGGCTGCCGGGGCGGTCAATTTGAGCGACAACACGCAAGCCGCGATTGTCTTCGGCAGCGATTTCAATTGTACCAATGCGCTGGTCAGGCCGGTGCTGCCACAAAAGCGGCAGGGGTTCTGTGCGAGATCGCAGAGTTTCCGCAAAAGCGCCTTTGCGAATTGTGTCGCCATCTGCATCTGCGATATCGAACAGCCCGGCATAGCCTGCAAACCGGATCGAAGGATGAGCGTTCATTGGCTTGCACCAGAGGCTTCTTCAGCCGGGAAACCCAACAATTCGCGTTTTTCCGCGCGGCTTAAGAATTCGGCATCGGAAACCTGTTTCCAAAGTCGTTCGCGATCCTCTGACAGAGCCGTGATACGGTCAAGATCAACAGTGATCGCAGCGTCAGGGAACCAGGGCTCAAGACTTTCGCTCAATGCGGAAAAGACTTTGTCTGCGAGCGGAAGCAATGTGAGGCGCCAAAGAGCCCGGTTGGCCTCACGGTAGTTCGAATATGTGTTGTCACCCGGAAGGCCAAGCAACATTGGAGGAACCCCGAAAGCCAAGGCAATTTCCCGTGCTGCCGTGCTTTTCAGCGTAGCGAAATCCATGTCGGCGGGCGAAAGCGCCATACTCTGCCATTTAAGGCCGCCATCAAGCAGCATGGGACGACCTGCATTGCTTGCTCCTGAGAACGCGTTTTCCAATTCAACGCGCAAGCGATCAAACTGGTCGGTCGATAATCCGGCTCCATCGCCTGTGTCATACACGAGCGCACCGGAGGGGCGGGCGGCGTTTTCAAGCAGTGTCCGGTTCCATTGCGACGCCAGATTATGGATCGCAATGGCACGGTGAGCTGCCGCGAGCGCTCCTGCACCGTAATGATCCTCAAGCGGATGCATGGCTTTGATTTGTACGACACCGGGCCAGCCATCCTCGTCCTCGGCGGCGATTGTCATCGTATTGCCAGAGGCAGTGTATTCGTAAGCGCATGGCCAGCCTGAGGCATCCGCAACCACTTTGACCCGGTCAGGTCGGAGCGCGAAAAGCTCAACTGGTTGCCCGCTGGCATCCTTGATAATGTGCACATATCCGTTTCCGTGAAGCAGGATATGCGCGGCGAGGGTTTCGACAAGGGATTGCCCCGCACTTGTGGCGGCGACCAGATTGGCAAGCCGCGGCTCACTGCTGTTCAGCGGAGCTTGGCCCACGCCTTCTGCTACAATTCTAACGGCTCTTTGGGCGATAGGATTGGTGAGAAATCCATCTTGCACCGCGCTTGAATATTCATAATTGCGCGGGCTTGCTGAGCTCTCATAAGCGGAAAGCCAGCTTGGCCAAATCCCTTGTGAAAGCGGCACGCGGTTTTGCTCGCCGCTTTTGAAAGCAGCGAGCATTGTGTCGAATAACGCCATGAGTGTTCCTTTATAGATTGAAATTCGAGAATTCTCGAAGGTCAGATAGATCGCACGCTAGGGCGCGATGCCGGGCCAAGCATGAGTTCGTGCAGCGCCCAGACAAGAGCATCAGCCCGATCAGGGCTGCGTCCGGGGCCTGCATAATCGCCGCCTGCAATAAGACCGCACAATTGGTCTTCGAGCTGCGGGAAGTGCCCGCAATGACGCACGCGGCCCGACGCATAAAGAGCCGCAATGGGTTCGGCTCTGGCAGTCTTACTCCGAGTTGCGTGGACGAGTTTCACAGGCAGCGTTTCGTTTGCAGCCAGCAACACACTTTCGACCATGGCGCCGCCCTGATTGGCCTCAGCGATAACGCGGTCTGCTTCCCAGGCATCGCAAGCCTGGGCAACTGCCTTTGCCCATTCATTGGGCTGCGCACCCGCAATGGAGCAATCGGCCAAAATTCGGCCCAGCCCATCACTGCCGAGCGCCGCGACTACAATGCCGCATTCATCGCCATTGGTCGAAGCGGGCGGATCGACTGCGACAACAATGCGAACATGATCGGCGTGACCGCCGGTCTCTCTCACGCTTTCGATCAAGCTTCGGGACCATAGCGCCCCTTCGATGTCTTCGATCAGTTCTCCGCCGATCTCTTGTCTTGCCAGCCTAGAACCTTCGAATTCGCTTTCGATGGCCGATAAGAAACGCTCAGGTAGATTGGCGGCATTGTCATGGGTCGATCCTCGTGTGACGACCGCGTCAGAGCTTTGCTCTTGGTTGAGCAAACGCTTGACGAGAGGCACAGAACGCGGAGTTGTTGTCGCTGTTACGCGGGGATCATTTCCCACACGCAATCCCATCAAGAGATTGTCCCAACACCGCGTCGCACGGTCATGAGCCAAGGGCCACTTTCCGATTTCATCACACCAGGCATGGCTATGCTGCGGCCCGCGCAGTGTTTCGGGTTCGGCCGCTGAGAAAAGCTGTGCCTGCGCTCCATTAGGAAATTTCAACCGCCTTAGCGATGGTTCGAAAGTGGGCCGGCTTTCTGGCGGCGTGCACGCCAACAATCCGCTTTCTCCTTCGACCATGACGGCCCTTGCTTCGGCCAAAGACGATGAAACCAGCGCAATACGTGCGGCTGGATCGCATTCAGCAATTGCCCTGACCCATTCGGCACCGGCTCGTGTTTTGCCAAAGCCTCTGCCTGCGATGATTAGCCAGATTCGCCAATCGCCCGGGGGGCGAGTTGGCTGTCGCGAGCAAAGTTACCCCAGTGAAAACCGAATTCCGCTCGCTCCTTCTTGCTAAGCGAAGAGACAATCATGTCCCGTGCATTGACAGGCGCATCGCCTAGCCAGTCCAGGCCGCCAATCATGCTGGTGACTTTTGGCTCTGTGCTTTTTCAAGTCTCAACTTCAACCGGATGTCTTCGACTTTTCGGTCGATCGAAGCACGCACCTCGGCGGCGCTAACATTGCGCTGCTGCGCTTGCGCATGCACCACATTGTCTCGGTGCGCGGTTAATAGGCGAATGGCATTGGCAAAGTCGTACTTGCCGTTGTCAGTTGCGGTCTGATCGCCTTCGCGCAGGCGGCGCAAAACTTCCATTTCCAGATGGGAATATCCTTCCCAAAGGGCAGCCAGCCAGTCCCGCGCAAAATCGGGTTCCTCGCGCCTTGCTTTGTAAGCCCGTGACGGTGTGACTTTGGCCAGTGCCGCAGATTTGGTGACATTTGAGCTTTCAGCCAAATGAGCGAGGAATTCCTTGCGCCAATGTGGGCTTGTCTTGCGTTGAGTGCAGGGCATTGACGGATTGCCGCGATTGGTCATGTTTGTTCTCCAGGCGAGGCAAGGCGGCAGCGGCCTGTTCTGAAAACCCGATAGGATAGTCAGAATAAACCGCCAGAAAACGACTCACACTTTTTCGATGATGCCCTTTACTAACCAAAGAGCGTGACGTTGTCAATACAAAAGTGCCAAATAGGTTATTTTCCTCCCTCTTGCGCGCAGAGCTCCCGTCGCCTAGGCCGCCGGCAACAGATGGAATGAGGGCCTTCGAATTGGCTTGGCTTCGCGCACTTTATGATTGGACTATGGCTAAGGCTGCCCATCCCAAAGCGGTTTGGTGGCTCGCGTTTTTCTGCTTCATCGAATCCAGCTTTTTCCCGATCCCGCCTCACCCCCTTTTGGGATTGATGTGCCTCGCAGAGCCAAAGAAGGCTTTGCGGTTTTCTATCATAGCAACACTCGCTTCGGTTGCGGGCGGGCTGCTGGGCTATGCGATCGGGTTCTATTTGCGCGAATCTGTCGGCGAGCCTCTGTTGGCGCTGATCGGCCTTTTGGACAGCGTCCCTGCTGCTGAGTGCACTTTCAACGAATACGGGGTTTATGCTGTCACAATCGCTGCTGCGACGCCGGTGCCGTTTAAGCTTCTAACGATCACCGCAGGGTTTCTCAGCATGGACCTGTTGCCATTCACGCTTGCTGCATTTGCAGGGCGAGCGCTCATTTTTGTGACCGTTGGAGTTCTCTTTCAGGTCTTCGGACGCCCAATCAAGCGGATCATTGATCAATATCTGGGCACAGTGACCACGGTGTTTGTCATTCTGGTCGTAGGAGGGTTCCTCGCCATAACTCAGCTTGCCGGTGAGGGAGAGGATGACGATCCGTGCGCTGCAACTTCAAGCCAGGTTGTTCCCGACCAGTCAAATTAGCCAGAGCACTTGGATCTAGGCGATAATTCCAACCGCTTTTCCTGCCCGTTCGAACATTTGCAGAATGGTCTTTACCTCATCCGCTGAATGTTCCGCGCATAATGAACAACGCAGCAAAGTCATTCCAGCAGGCGTAGCCGGTGGCCGCGCAAGATTGACATAGAGGCCCTCTTTCAAAAGCGCCTCCCACATCATGGCGCCGTGTTCGAGATCAGGCATAATGACCGCCACAATTGCGCTTTGCGGCTCATCTGTACCAAGCGAAAACCCTAAGTCCTTAAGGCCTTTGTGAAGCGTTTTGGAGTTCTCCCACAAATGAGCGCGCTTATTCGAACCGTGCATCAATTTTCGAATGGAGGTGGCAGCGGTCGCTACAACGCTGGGAGGCAGACTTGCCGTGAACACATAGGGGCGGCAGACAAGGCGCATGATATCGAACTTGGGGTGATTGGAGACGCAAAAGCCGCCAACAGTTCCCACAGACTTCGAAAACGTTCCAATGATGAAATCCACATCATCGATCACACCTTGGTCTTCACACACGCCGCGGCCGTTTTCACCGATGAAGCCCATGGAATGCGCTTCATCTACCAAAACCATTGCACCATAGCTTTTTGCAACCGCGATCATTTCTTTTAGCGGAGCAACATCGCCAAGCATGGAATACACGCCTTCGAGGATAACGAGCTTGCCAGCGTCCGCTGGTATACGCCTCAGCCGTTTTTCCATCGCTTCGATATCGTTGTGCTTGAAAGGGACAATTTCGGCCCTGCCCATAGCGCAGCCATCATAGATCGATGCATGGCTGTCGATGTCGATAACAACATAGTCGCCTTTGCCAGCGATAGTGGAAATAATTCCAAGGTTGGCTTGGTAACCGGTGGAAAAGACCATGGCGTGATCCATTCCGTAGAATTCCTTTAGCGCATCCTCGCACTCTTTGTGCCCCTGATACGTGCCGTTGAGAACGCGGCTTCCGGTTGTGCCCGAACCGAATTTTTCAAGAGCTTCCTTGCCTGCCTCGATCACGTCTGGATCGAACGTCATGCCCATGTAATTGTATGTTCCAAGCAGGATCGTTTCGCGCCCGTTGCAAACCGCGCGGGTCGGTGACAGCACCTTTTCCATCACGAGATTGTAGGGATCTTCGACACCAGTCGCGAGAATGGTCTCGCGCAACTGTATCATACCATCGAATTTGGAAAAAAGATCACCTTTAGCGGGAGCTACTTCGGTCGCGGGCGGGCTAACAATGTCGTTCATTGGATTGCTTCTTATCAGCTATCTTGAAGTTTATGCACGGCGCTTACCAGCTGCCCGTAGGTTTCAATTTCGGCCTGCTGATTCATGCTAATGATGACGTCAAATTCGTCCTCAATTTCCGCAACGAAATCCATGACAGTGAGGCTATCAAATTCCAGATCATTGGCAAACGTCGTGCCTTCGGTGATTTCAACGCCTTTTTTGTTGAACGGTTCAATTAGCGTTCGAATGCGCGTGTCAACTTCGGCGCTATCCATGATCAGGGTCTCTTTCATTGTTGCAAGAACTGGGATGCCGGCGATTAAGTGTGGGCCAGGTCTTTCGCTCTTTATCGCTTCAAAATATTCACCGGCAAAATGGTCATTTACCGCTCAATTGCAAGCATCACGGCGGTTCAGGTCTCAATCAGCGCTTTCACAGCATTCATGAAAGGCAGGATGGAAACTGGCTTTGAAAGGTAGCCCGAGGCCCCCGCCGATCGGATGCGTTCCTCATCGCCCTTGGCCGCAAATGCCGTAACAGCCAGCACTGGAATTTCGCGCAAGGCAGCGTCCTCGCCTGCGGCTTTTATCAAATCAATTCCAGAGATACCCGGCAATTGGATGTCCATTATGATGAGGTTTGGCGATGTTTCACGCGCTTGATCAAGCGCCAATGCGCCATCTGCTACTGGCTGCACATCAAAACCATTGGCTTTGAGCACATCGCAAAACAATTTGCGGTTGAGGTCATTGTCCTCAACAACCATAATTCGCTTGGTCACGTCTCGCCCCGCCTTTGCTTATGCGAATTCAACTACTCTTACCCAAGGCTCTTCACAATCCCACATCCTCCCGCACAATCACACAATTCCAGCGCCCCATCAGCGCCAACCCTTGCCCTTGCCGTGATCGGCTGGATCATGCAGGACCAAGACCGTGCCGAACGTTACCTTTCGTTGACGGGTTTAAGTCCAGATACCTTGCGTGCAGGTCTTGGTGACGAACAAATTCTCGCCTCAAGCCTGGAATTTCTCGTCAACCATGAACCAGATCTGGTCCGAGCGTCAGAAGCTCTTGCCGTAACACCCGAAGATCTGGTCGCAGCCCATCAGGAACTTTCTCAATGAACCGCCCTCTTATTATCAGCGATTGTGACGAAGTGATCTTGCATATGGTCGCGCCTTTCAAGGAATGGCTGGAGGAATCTCAAGGCGTCGACTTTAATCTGGAAGGCGCAAATTTTGGCGAGGCACTGCGTTGGCAGAAGACAGGTGAATTGCTTCAGGCGGTGGATGTTTGGCGCAAACTTGGCGATTTCTTCAAGACCGAGATGCCGCGCCAGCAACCTATCGAAGGCGCGATAGAGGCTTTGGCTGTTTTGAATGAGCACGCTGATGTGGTTGTGCTGACCAATTTGGTTGACGAAAATCGGGAAAAGCGAGCTCAGCAATTGTTGGCGCACGGCCTCTCGGCGCCAGTGTACACCAACCAGGGACCGAAAGGCCCTGCTCTCAAGAAGATAATCGAAGAATATTCGCCTAGCCGGGCTGTCTTTATCGACGATTTACCTCAACACCACCATTCAGCAGCGGAAACGGTTTCGGATACGGTGCGATTGCACTTGTGCGGCGAACCCCTGATTGCCGGATCGATCGACTGCGCGCACAAAGCGGGGCACGCTGATGCGCGGATCGATCAGTGGGCCGAAGCTTTGCCTTGGATAATTAATCAATTGGAGGTGCAGTCACAATGACAATCGCATCGAGACTTAATGAATTGGGCATAGTGCTGCCTGAAGCTGCCGCCCCGGTCGCAAGCTATCAGCCGCTCGTTCACCACAGCGGTTTTGCGCATATCTCCGGTCAACTTCCATTTCACAATGGCAAAGTCATGACCGGGCGATTGGGAGAAGATGTCAGCTTAGAGCAGGGTGCCGAGGCCGCGCGAGCATGCGGGATGATGATCCTCGCGCAATTGAAAGCCGCCGGTTTGCTGGAACGGGTCGATCGCGTCGTGAAATTGGGCGCTTTTGTCAGTTCCACCAGCGATTTTACGGATCAGCCCAAAGTTGCGAATGGGGCTTCTGATTTGATGTATGAGGTTTTTGGCGAAAAAGGACGTCACGCACGGGCTGCAGTGGGTGTGCCAGTGCTACCGCTTGGCGCCGCGGTGGAGGTTGATGCTGTGATCGCAGTTAGCGAGTGAGCAGACGGCGTGTTCCTGATTGGTTGACTGCGTGGGAATACGCGCATCGCGGACTGCATGGGGGGCGGTGCCTGAAAATTCGTTGGCTGGTGCAGATGCCGCGATCGCTGCGGGCCTGGGGATTGAATGCGATATCCAGCGCAGCCTCGATGATGTTCCAATGGTGTTTCATGACTGGAATTTGAAACGACTGGCTGGCGCGGATGTTGAAACAGAACAACTGGTCGCAGACGCACTTGAAGAGAAGTTCACTTTGCTCGGCACCGACCAATATCCGGTTCGTCTCAGGAGATTTTTGCAACATGTTAGCGGGCGCGTGCCGCTGCTTATCGAAATAAAGTCCACGCCTGAATATAACGTTGAATTGACCTGCGCAGTGGTACGCTCGGAACTTCAATCGTATTCAGGCCGGCACGCGGTAATGAGCTTTGATCCGCGGGTCTCGCGGTGGTTCGCCAAACATTCCGCCACAACCTTGCGGGGGTTGGTTATGCGCGAGGATGAGCACGGCCACACCCAGACGCAGTCAGAGCGAAAGGATGCGTTGGCCTGCGCCGATCCCGATTTTCTCGCCTATCATATTGCAGCTTTGCCCAATAACTGGGTGGCTGATCTGCGCAAAGGTGGTCTTGCGATCCTCACGTGGACAGTAAACGCGAAAGACACGCGAGAGCGAGCTCTCAGACATGCCGATGCGCTGATCGCTGAGGGTGAAGGGTTGGCATGAGCGCCGAGCTTACTGTCCGGATTGCGCCGTCGGTTAGGGGTTTTGACGCGGGCCAATGGAATGCGCTGGGCGGCAACCGCAATCCTTTTGTCAGTCATGAATTTCTGACGGCGATGGAGGATTCTGGCAGTGTCGGTGTTGGAACCGGCTGGGAACCAGCGCCAATCGTTGTGACCGACCAAAACGACACTTTGCTCGCTGCGGTTCCGAGCTATGCCAAAGGGCATAGCCAGGGCGAATATGTATTTGACCATTCGTGGGCCGACGCTTTGCAGAGGGCGGGCGGGCAATATTACCCCAAACTGCAAATCGCAGCGCCCTTTACTCCTGCCAATGGCCCAAGATTGCTTTTGTCTGATCCATTCTTGGCCTCGCATCTCTTGCAAGGCGCGCAGGCGCTTTGCCTCCAAAACCAGCTTTCATCCGCTCACGCGACATTTATCGAGCCGGAACAGGTGCCTTTGTTCGAACAAGAGGGCTGGCTGATCCGCAACGATATTCAGTTTCATTGGTTGAACCCGGGATATGAAACTTTTGATGATTTCCTGGCGGCACTGGCGTCTCGCAAGCGCAAAAATCTTCGTAAAGAGAGGTTAGCAGCCCAAACAGGATTGAGGATACGCTGCCTTTCTGGTGACGATATCAGACCTGAACACTGGGACGCCTTTTGGGTGTTCTATCAAGATACCGGCGCGCGCAAATGGGGGGCCCCCTATTTAACTCGCGAGGCTTTTGAATTGCTCGGCGAACGGATGGGAGAACGGCTGGTCCTCATCTTGGCCTATGATGATGCAACTCCGATAGCAGGCGCATTGAATTTCATCGGCTCAGATGCCTTGTACGGCCGATATTGGGGCTGCACGCAAGAAGTGCGGTTCCTGCACTTTGAGCTGTGTTATTATCAGGCCATCGACATCGCAATCGAGCTTGGGTTGAGCCGGGTCGAAGCGGGAGCGCAGGGCGGTCACAAACTGGCTCGCGGGTATGAACCTGTCCAAACTCATTCTGCGCACTGGATCGCTGATCCTGGCTTCAAGGCTGCTATTGCCGATTTTCTCGAGCGTGAGCGCGAAGGCGTGGCGGCTGATCAGATTTTTCTGGGTCAGCGCACGCCGTTCAAATTGACCCGGTAAGGCTCAAGCTGCTTTTCGGCGCTCATCAGCCAGCCATTGCCGTGCGCGGCGTTGGGCTTCTGCAATCTCACGGGCTGTCATCTCTTCTGAAATGTCTGAGCGCGACCATGCCGCTTCGTCATGCCCGCGCGATGCAGCAAGATTAAGCCATTTGTGCGCTTCGATCAGATCAGCGTCCAATCCGCTGCTGCCGGTCGAGTAGGCCATGCCCAAATCGAACAAAGCTGAGATGTCGCCGCGCGAAGCGGCTGCCAGACGCGTGGCGATAAGGATGTCGTCGTCAGTGCTGCCCAGTTTTTTCGCGTCGGTTGTGTCGATTTGAGTCAGTTTCATTTGTTATTCCCCGTTCGTCGATCCGCCCCCCGCGCATCGCTTGAAAGGAGATTTCCAAGATCATGGTCAACAAATGGTTAACGCAGCTTGATATTCTTAACTCACAACTGGGGAGTAAAGTGCGGCCAAAGCTGGAAACGAAAATTTTATGGCGCCGCAATACTGCGAAATGAGCTTAGCCGCTTGTGCGGCAGTCACCCCTTGCCTATAGCGCCGCACATGCGATCGATCATGTTGGGGAGCAGATCGAAATTGAAACGTGTAAGCGTCAGGACGGGACGGTCTCGAGGGGATATTTTTGGGACAAGAAAACCACATGGGCAGCGCCACCTCTGAAGAAATTGATATCCTTGAAAAAGCCAAGCGCTTGCTCGGGCCAGATTATCTGCCGAGCGAAGACGAGGAATACATGAGTGAGCCGCAGCAGAACTATTTCCGCATGCTGCTGATCGAATGGAAGCGTTCGATTCATGACGCAGCCGACCAAACCCTTCAATCGCTTCAAGACGGCCCTATTCGAGAAGCCGATTTGAATGATCGCGCTTCAAGCGAAACCGATTGGGGTATCGAGTTGCGCACCCGTGACAGGCAGCGCAAGTTGATATCAAAGATTGATTCAGCGCTTCGTCGGATTGATGAAGGCGAATATGGTTTCTGTGAAGTCACAGGAGACCCAATTGGGTTGAGGCGCTTGATTGCTCGCCCTGTGGCGACGATGACGGTCGAGGCACAGGAGGCCCATGAACGGCGCGAAAAGATCTCGCGCGACAATTAGGGCATAAAGAAAGGCATAGCCTTGCGTTTCAATTTGGGACGCAGTATTTTTGTACTGGGTCGAAGAAAACGGTTTAACGCACCGTTAACTGCCAAAAGTTAGCTCGATCTCGTCTTTCGATTGAGGTTTGTCCATTCGAAAGGTTTATCCGGACGGGTACGCTATCGCTCGGCCGGCAAAAATAGGAGCGGTCCGGCAATGACGAGTTTGGAAACAAGAAGTGTGTCGCGCGACAGCTTTTTTCTGCTCGCCACTATTCGCATTGAGCAGCAAAAAGATTCGCACAGAGTGCGCGTCCGAAATCTCTCGGACGGCGGAATGATGGCTGAGGGTTCTTTGCGAGTTCAACGCGGCAACCGACTCGAAATAGAATTGCGTAATGTTGGGTCAGTCAATGGCAGTGTCGCTTGGGTCCAGGACAATCGTTTTGGTATTGCTTTCGATGAAGAAATCAACTCGCAGCTTGCGAGGCAGTCCCCGGATTCAGACGAAAGACCCGAGAGTTCCGGTCCGGAGGGTTCTTGGGCGCACCGCGCTCCAAAAGCTCCGGAAGCGGGCAAGGTCAGAAAAATCTAGGTTTGCCGCCCCCGAAAACCCAAATCGTTGAGGTTTTCGTTTTGACGCACGCTATGGTGTGGTCCTACTCTTAAGACCTGCTATTGCTCGCGGCGCGATGCGTGTTTGCTCAAATCAAGAACTCCTCAGTTTCTGGTCGAGGCTTTGGACTGCCCTTTTGCTGGCAGCTGGCTCCTTCGCTTTGTCATCTTGCGGTAACTCGGTGCAAGAAGGCCCCGTTGCGGTGGCAGTTATTGGAGACCCTGAGAGCCTTGATCAGAGTGGGTACCGACTGTCTGTGGCGGCGCAACATCTAAGGGGCGCGACCAATGAGGGACTGGTTGCCCTTGATCAGTCAGGAAGGATATTACCCGGGCTCGCTGAGCGATGGCATGTTTCGCCTGACGGACTATACTACACCTTCAAACTGCGCGACGCCTCATGGTCGAATGATGAGCCCATCACAGCTGAAGAGGTCAGGCGAATTCTTCGTGTCACAGTGGATCAGTTGGATGGAACCTCGCTTGGTTTAGATTTGGCCAAGCTTCAAGAGATACGTGCGATGACAGGGCGTGTTTTGGAATTGCGTTTGTCCAGCCCTATGCCTGAATTCCTTCGTGTCCTGGCGCAGCCAGAACTTGGACTGGTGCAAAACGCCATGGGTTCTGGTCCAATGGTGTCTATCCGCGGTGATGATAACCAGCTGCTAGAGCTAAGTGCCTTACCTCCGGACCGCAGAGGGCTGCCAGCACGGGAAAATTGGGAGCGCTTTTTTCGCCCCCTCACGCTGCGAGTATTGCCTGCGCCTGATGCGGTTGATGAGTTTGCGCAAGGCAGCATTGACGTGTTGCTCAATGGCACTTTGGCAGATCTTCCGCGCGTCGATCTAGGTCCGCTTTCGCGCGGTACAATCCAGGTCGATCCAACGCAGGGTATTTTTGGCTTGGCGTTTCTCAATTCAAACGGTGTGCTCTCTGATCCAGCGAGACGAGAAGCCTTGTCGATGGCGATCGACCGAGACGCATTGATAGAGCCATTTGGCCTTGGCGGCTGGCAGCCCAGTGATCTTATCGTGTCGTCCTCCATGATAGAGGGTGCTGGATTTACCGAGTCTCGCTGGCCTGATCTGAGCCTGGAAGAGCGCAGGTCTATTGCCGCAAGACGAATTTCCCAATGGGAAGGCGCGGCGGGTGCTGATGCGGTGGTGCGAGTGCGGTTGGCACCGGGGCCAGGCAATGACCAGTTGTTCAACGAGCTTAGGCAATCATGGCAGGCTATAGGACTGGAAGCCGTCCGAGTGGCTGGTAATGACCCCGCTGATTTTGAACTGCGCGACGCAATAGCGCGATATTCTTCGCCTAGGTGGTTTCTAAACCAGTTTCATTGCAAAGTGAGCCAAGGCCTATGTTCGAAGCGAGCAGACGAATTGGTAGGGGCAACTCTCGATCTTCGTGACCTTGGTGCCAAGCGGCGCCTGCTGGCAGATGCGCATGACGCGTTGGTGGCCGAAGAAGTGTTTATTCCGTTCGGTGCACCCGTGCGTTGGGCTTTGGTTCGTGGCACGATTGCGTCGTTTGAACCCAATCCCTGGGGCCTTCACCCCTTGTTCCCGCTCTCTCAAGCCACCAATTAGGTTGTGAAGGAGAAGAAGTGTGGACCGTCCTGAGCCGTTTCAGCCTGCTGCATTGAACTTACCGACTGGTACGGACCCAGCATCGGTGCGAGCCCGTGTTGAGGCACTGGAATTTTTGCTTGAGCGAAGTTTTCGCGTACCCGGCATGAATGTCCCGATCGGGTTGGACGCGCTTATCGGTCTCGTGCCGGTATTGGGAGATTTCGTCACCACTGCACTTGGCGCTTACATTGTCTGGGAGGCACGGAACCTTGGATTGTCGCGGTGGCAGATCATGCGAATGGGGGGCAACGTTGCATTCGACACGGTTCTGGGCTTGGTCCCCTTAGTTGGCGATGCGGCTGATTTTGTCTTCCGATCCAACACGCGGAATTTGCGCATCATCAAACGGCATTTGGACAAACATCACCCCCAAAGCCGGATCATCGAAGGGTGACTGCGAAGACCTTTTGTGCGCTTTTGGGAAACTGACTGGCATGCCTGCTGAAATAACTTATTCGAACTATCTTGATTTAGATCGGATTTTGTCCGCCCAGCATCCCTCATCGGACGCACACGACGAAATGCTCTTCATTGTCGTCCATCAGGCCAGCGAGCTGTGGCTGAAATTGTGTCTTCACGAATTGACCGCAGCGCGCCAGGCAATCGAAACCGATGATCTTCGGCCGGCGTTCAAAATGCTTTCGCGCGTCGCTCGCGCTCAGCAGCAACTGATCCAAAGTTGGGATGTCTTGAGCACAATGACACCCCATGATTATTCGCGCATCCGTCCATTTCTGGGTGGCTCAAGCGGGTTTCAGTCACCGCAGTACCGCATGATGGAGTTCATGCTTGGAGGCCGTGACAAAAAACACATTAAGCTGCATCGTGACAACTCGGATTGGTCTGCGCGGTTGGAAGCTGAAACGACGCGCGCCAGCTTGTATGAAGCAGCCTTGTCTTTGCTGTCGCGAAGGGGCTTTGCAATTGATCCAATGGTTTTTGAGCAATCCACCAGCAAGTTTTACGCGCATAATTCAAGCGTCGAAGCCGCATGGGCCGAAATTTATCGAGAACCAGCGAAACACTGGGATCTTTATGAATTGGCCGAAAAGCTGGTCGATCTTGAATACCATTTCCAACGCTGGCGATTTGGCCATCTGAAAACGGTTGAGCGCATCATCGGCTTCAAACGCGGAACAGGGGGAACGCCTGGCGTGCCTTACCTAGAGGGGGTGCTCAAGCAGGCCTTCTTCCCAGAATTGCTCAGTGTCAGGACTGCAATCTGATGGCGCGCCGCATTTGGGATATTTCTCAAAGGCTTCGCCCCAATCTGCCTGTTTGGCCCGGCGATACAGCTTTTCAGCATGCACGGACCTGGAAAATGGAGGAAGGTTCTGCGGTCAATGTGTCGGCGCTGACATTGTCGACGCATTCGGGCACGCACGCAGATGCCCCGCTGCATTACGCAGTTGGTGCCCGTGACATCGCACAGGTCGATTTGGAGCCCTATTTGGGTCGTTGTCTCGTGGTCGATGTCTGTTCGGTAGGGGCTTTGGTGGAGGTTGGCGACGTGCCTGATGTCCAAGGCGTGCAGCGTGTTTTGTTTCGGACATTCAAGAGCTTTCCACTCGAAGATTGGATTGCTGAAACCGCCGCAATCGCGCCTGAAACGATTGACTGGCTTGCATCGCAAGGCGTTCGGCTGGTCGGGATTGATGGCCCCTCGATCGATCCGCAATCATCCCTCACGATGGCAGCGCACAAGGCCGTACTGAAACACGATATGCGTGTGCTCGAAGGCTTGGTGTTGGATGATGTGCCTGCGGGGCAATACGAGCTCATCGCATTACCTCTTCCAATTGAAGGCGGTGATGCTTCACCTGTTCGCGCCATCTTGCGGGACCTGCCATGATCGAAAGAGCTCGGGAACTCGACGCTGCCGATCCGCTCGTATCCTATCGTGATCGGTTCAGTCTGCCTGAAGGCATCGTATACCTTGATGGTAATTCACTGGGAGCCCTTCCAAAGGCCACGCCCGCCGCGATGCAACGCGCTGTCGAGCAGGAGTGGGGCAAAGGCCTCATCGGGTCTTGGAACAGCGCAGGATGGTTCGATATGGCCGCGCGAGTGGGAGGCAAGATTGCGCCGCTCATTGGGGCCAAAGACCATGAAGTGATCGTATGCGACAGCGTGAGCGTGAACCTGTTCAAATTGATCGCCGCGGCGCTGCAAATGCGGCCTGGGCGCACTATTATCCTTTCCGAGCCCGGCAATTTCCCGACTGACATCTACATGGTTGAGGGGTTGGAGAAACAGGGACTGGCCGAAAGGCGGCTGGCAGATCGCAAGGCCCTTTTCGAGGCGTTGGATGACAATGTGGCGGTGTTGATGCTCACACACGCTCATTACAAAACAGGCGATCTGTTCGACATGTCGGCCTTGACCAAGGCCGCGCATGAGGCAGGTGCGCTGGTTTTGTGGGACTTGTCTCATTCCGCAGGTGCGCTCCCTGTCGACCTGAATGGCTGCAATGCAGACTTTGCCACTGGCTGCGGCTATAAATATTTGTGCGGGGGCCCTGGTGCGCCTGCTTTTGCTTTCGTTGCCGAGCGCCATCATTCGGAATTGAAACAGCCGCTTACGGGATGGTTCGGTCACGCGAGACCTTTCGAATTCTCTGACGATTATGAGCCGGCCGCAGGTATTGAGCAGCTGCAATGCGGCACGTCGCCGATCCTCGGTCTGACGGCTTTGGAAGTGGGTGTGGAGTTGATCGCGGAAATTGGAGTTGATCGCCTAAACGCCAAGTCGCAGGCGCTTTCTGAGTTTTTTCTGGAGTGTCTGGGAATAGATGCAGCCGATTTGGAGCTAGTTTCAGCCTTAAAGGCTCATAATCGCGGTAGTCAGCTCTCGTTTCGGCACCCAGACGCGTATCCGATATGTCAGGCCTTGATCGAACAGGGTGTCGTGGGTGATTTTCGTCACCCTGACATCCTGCGGCTTGGATTTGCGCCGGCATACTTGGGATTTGAAGATATGTGGCAGGCTGCAAACAAGCTTCTTCAGGTTATCGAGAATATTGACTTCGTTCGCGATAAGTTCTCCGAGAAGAATGCAGTTACCTGAAACTGGCTCTCTCAATACATCCAAAACGGTTCTAATTCACTCAAATCCTGACATAATTAGTCTATAGCTATGGAAGGGCCGACGTTTTGTTGGTTTTTACAGGGGAGGTGAATATGGACTATTCTATTATTGTATCTATCGCGATGGTCTGCATTGCATTTTCGATGCTTGTTGTAAAAATCATCGAGATTTCACAGATGAACTGACAACAAATTGCTGGATCGGACTGGTTCTGATCTGCAACAGCCAAAGGCCGCGTTATTTTTCGGCGCGGCCTTTGATCGTGCATGTTTGTGAACTGTGACGGAGTGTGTGCCAGCAAAAGGCGCAGGTTACGCTTCCAGTTCGATGTCCCAATAGAGCCAATCTCGCCATGTCTCATGGAGGAAGTTTGGCGGGAACATTTTGCCATATTGCTGCAATTGCCAGCTAGTCGGACGGATGGGAATGATCGTGACTGGCATATTGGCCTGCTTAGGAGTGCGACCGCCTTTTTTAGGTTGCACGATGCGCAGGCGGTGGTGATGTTTTCCCAGGTGGTCTTTCCGCCCAATCGGCGCGGGATGACGTGATCGAATGTTAAGTGGTCCCTTGCGCTGCAATATTGGCATTGAAAGCGGTCGCGCAGAAATACGTTGAAGCGCGTGAAAGCGGGAAATTCGCTTTGTTTCACATACTGCCTCAGTGCGATAACGCTGGGAATTTTCATATCCAAGCTGGGCGAATGCACTTCGCGTTCGTAATTGGCGACGATATCGACCCGGTCCAAGAAGACTGCTTTTATGGCAGTCTGCCATGGCCAAAGGCTCAGCGGATAGTAGGACAGGGGAGTATAATCGGCATTCAGCACAAGCGCTGGGCACGCAGACAGATTGCGCGTCGGATCTTCCTCAGCACTGCGAAACCGTGCAGCTTCTTCGACCAGTTCGGCTTTGAACACGCTTGGCGCTCCTCCCTGATTGACGTGAACATGCCGCGCGCTTTGAGAGAGTCAAAGCTTATCTTGTCCGCTATCCACAGTCATGATCATTTTCATTGTGCGCGAAACAAAGCAACGCTGAGGGCGTTGATCATATTGTGAAGACAGTCACCCGTTTCGCGCCCAGCCCCAATGGCAATTTGCATCTTGGCCATGCTTTCTCTGCCATTTTTGCGCACGATTTCGCGCACGAACGGGGCGGTGACTTTCTTTTGCGCATCGAAGATATTGATGGGCCGCGATCCCGCCGTGAATTTGCGGATAATTTCAGGCGCGATTTGGAATGGTTGGGGTTGGAATGGCTAGAAGTCGCTCCCCAATCAGAACGCCTAGCTTCTTATGAAACAGCGGCTCAAACAATCGCAGAAATGGGAATGCTCTATGCGTGTTCATGCACTCGCAAAGAAGTGGAGGCGTTGCCCGTCCGAGCGACACAAGACGGGCAAGTCTATCCAGGATCATGTAAGGGGCGTTGCAACAATCCTGCGGAACTAGCGGCTTTAAGGCTTGATATTGATGCCGCAATGGCGCGGTTTGGCGATCTTATTTGGACCGATGAGGAAGTAGGAAGCGTCGTGGCCGATCCGCGCGAATTTGGCGATGTGGTCGTTGTTCGCAAAGACTTGCCAGCCAGCTATCACTTGGCTGCGACATTAGATGATGCTCGTGATGGAGTGACCGACGTAACGCGTGGAGCGGATCTCTTTGTCGCCACACATATCCATCGAATCTTGCAGGAGATACTGCGCTTGCCCGTACCACACTGGCATCATCACCCCTTAATCCTTGATCCAGAAGGTAAAAAGTTGGCTAAAAGCCGCAATTCGCCGCCGCTTATCAATAGGCGGAATGCCGGTGAGGACGGGAAAGCGTTGGCGGCACAATTGCGCGACAGGTATTTTCCTCTTGGAACTTAGGCGAAGGCTGCCCATTTCACCTTCATGAACTATTTCCTTATCCCCGTGCTGATTGTCCTTTGCGTCCTTGTGGTTGTGTCTTTGATCCGAGGTGTGGTCGCATTCTTGAAAACGACTAAGATCGATCTTGAAACAGGTGAAGGGGAGACCGCGACAGATATGCAGCTCGCGCAAAACAAAGCGATGTTCGCTCGGATTAAATACCAGGCTCTGGCTATTGTGGTTGTTGCGATCATATTCCTGGTGGCGCAGAACTGAGCTTTCTGGACGCACGCGCGATCGCAGTTCATACTGCGTAGCCATGGTCAAACTGAACAAGATATACACGCGTACTGGCGATGATGGGACCACTGGTCTTGTTGATGGGTCTCGAACACCAAAACATTCAGAACGCATCGCTGCAATTGGGGCGGTTGATGAAGCGAACAGCGCGATAGGTCTCGCCATATGCGCGGTTGAGAGTGATGCTCACCAATCGCTGCTTACCAGAGTGCAAAATGATCTGTTCGACCTAGGCGCTGATCTTGCGACACCTGCCGAGAAGGGTGATTTTCGCCCTTCCAAGATGGTCTTGCGAATAGTCCCTCCACAAAGCGATTGGATCGAGCGCCAGATTGATACGCTTAATGAGAAGCTGGAGCCTCTTTCAAGCTTTGTCCTGCCAGGTGGGGGGAGGCAGCTGCCCGATTGCACGTCGCACGCGCGGCCGTTCGGTCTGCTGAACGCTTTATGACCGCCCTGGCAGCTGAAGTTCCAGTTAACCCTGCTGCGCTAACTTACATCAACCGGTTGTCGGACCTTTTGTTTGTCATGGCGCGGGTGCTCAATGATTATGGGCAGGCTGATGTGAAGTGGGTGCCGGGGTCAAGCCGATAGGCGACATCTTAAGCTAAATTGCTGGCCAATCGCAAAGTGCGACGCTACTTGCCGCATGACGTGCAATATGCTGCACTTGCGAAGGGATGAGGTTGATGCGGACAATAGCTGTGATTGGTGCAGGGCAAATGGGGACTGGCATTGCCCAGACCATAGCCCAAAACGGAATGGCCGTTCTGATCTCAGATGTGGATCTGGCCCGCGCGCAGGCTGGTAAAGCGGGAATTGAGAAAGCTGTTTCCAAGCTGGTTGGCCGCGGCAAAATAGAGGCGGATGCGGCAGAAGCCTTGCTTTCCCGGATCACCCCGTTCCCGATTATGCTCCCATGGCCGATGCCCAGCTGATCATTGAGGCAGCGACGGAAAAGGAGCCCATCAAACAAGCCATTTTTGAGAATGTCGGAAAGGTGTTGGCGCCAAACGCTGTGATGGCTTCAAACACAAGCTCTATTCCGATCACCAGGATGGCCAATCATTCGCCCGATCCAGAGAGATTTATTGGACTGCATTTCTTCAATCCTGTCCCAGTGATGGGACTTATCGAGGTTATTCCGGGCCTTGCTACATCTGAAGCGACCACTGATGAAGTTACCGCCTTTGCCGAAGGTCTTGGCAAGCAGGTGGTCCTGAGCCAGGATGAACCCGGTTTTGTGGTGAACCGCATTCTGCTGCCGATGATTAACGAGGCAGTGTTTGTGCTGGGTCAGTCAACTGCAGGCATTGAAGACATCGACAAGGGCTGCCGGTTGGGCCTCAATCATCCCATGGGCCCTCTCCAACTGGCCGATTTCGTGGGCTTGGACACCTGTCTCGACATTATCAAAGTTCTCTACAAAACCACCCGCGACACCAAATATCGCCCCGCACCATTGCTGGTCAAATATGTTGAAGCGGGGTGGTTGGGCCGCAAAACAGGCCGCGGCTTTTACGACTATTCAGGTGATCAGCCCGCTCCAACGCGATGACCGGCGCTGGGATGCTTGGCAGGTTATTCAACCTCGCCAGCATCTCCCTTGCCTTTGCCACCAACGGAAGGGCTAATGCGGTTCGCATCGACAGGGATAGGGGCGTGCTCGCCCCCCTCAGCTGCCACAACGATGCGTTTGGGCGGCGAGCTGGATTTTGCACTGCCACTTGAGGGTGCAGGGGCGCTGGCAAAAGGTGACGGGCCGGCGCTCTGTGTGTTTTCTGTGAAATCACCATCACCATCAGAACTGTCTAGTTCACCATCAATCTCGTTAGGGTTTGTTTGGGCAAAGCCGTTGTCATCAAGGCTCTCGTCTTCAGCCTCATCCCCCAGCATATCATCGAAACTGGTGGCCGATGCCCAGCCAGCATTATCCGCCTTGGCAAGCTGCTCTGAGTCGTCCTCCGCAGTTTCTTCGTTTGATAGCTGTTCAGCATCTCCGTCACTGCTGGCATCAGTTCGAATGTTGGATGCAAGCAAAATTCCGCCAATCGCAATGACGGCGAGGATGCTGAGCATCACTTTATACTTTTCAAGAAACGCAATAGACATGCGAGGTTTCTAGCCCATGAGCGGTTAAGGTTTCGTAGCCGAAATCTCTCGTTTCCATTGATAGAGCAAATCCAGAGCGTCGCGGGGGGATAGGCTGTCCAGTTCCGTGTCTTTCAATCGTTCCTCCAGCACGTCCTTACCAGCGTCCTCGTTCTCGCTTGCCATACTTGCAGCAAACAAAGGCAGCTCTCCAAGCCCTGCAGCAATCCCGCCCGTTTGCGTTCTTGCATCCTCAAGCTTTTCCAGCACTTGGCGGGCGCGTGCGACCACTGGCGCAGGCAGACCGGCAAGTTTCGCCACTGCCAGCCCATAGCTCCGATCCGCCGGCCCGCTCGCAAGTTCATGGAGCAGCACCAGATCCCCTTTCCATTCGCGCGCGCGAACATGATGCAGTGAAAGCGCATCGCACTGCTCACCGAGCCGCGCCAGTTCGTGATAATGGGTGGCAAATAAGCAGCGACAGGCAATCTGGGAATGAACCGCTTCAACCACCGCCCACGCCAGCGCCAGCCCATCATATGTTGACGTGCCGCGCCCAACTTCATCAAGTATTACAAAACTTCGGCTGGTGGATTGGGCAAGAATGGCAGCAGTTTCGACCATTTCAACCATGAAAGTCGATCGCCCCCGAGCCAGATTGTCCGACGCGCCAACACGGCTGAACAGACGGTCGACAAGGCCGATTTCGGCGCTTTGAGCGGGCACAAAGCAT
This sequence comes from Erythrobacter sp. JB1-15, assembly GCF_057365035.1. Lineage (NCBI taxonomy): Bacteria > Pseudomonadati > Pseudomonadota > Alphaproteobacteria > Sphingomonadales > Erythrobacteraceae > Erythrobacter > Erythrobacter sp. JB1-15. Next base: position 908,772 of record NZ_CP200295.1, on the reverse strand, counting down.
CCCGCCTGCGCAAGCACTACGATCAAGGCGTTCTGGCGCAGAAACGTTGATTTACCGCCCATATTGGGGCCGCCGATCAGCCATAGCCGATCATTTTCGTGAAGTCCGCAATCATTCGCGACAAAGCGATCGCCGGTTTTGGCAAGAGCGGCCTCGACCACTGGATGCCGGCCGCCTTTGATATCCAGCATGGTGTCGGGGCTGATATTGGGGCGGCACCAGTCGCTTTCGGAGGCGCGTTCGGCAATCCCGGCGGATACATCAATCCGGGCAAGCGCAGAGGCTGTGCCCGCAATCGCCTGGCTGGCCTGCGAAACCGCTTGGGACAATTCCTCGAAATGGGCCTCTTCGGCAGCCAAAGCCCGCCCGCCGCTTTCTGCAATCCGCGCAGCTTCCTCGTGCAGAGCCAGAGAATTGAACCGGACCGCGCCTTTCATTGTCTGACGATGGGTAAACCCGCTTTCAGCTTCCATCAGGGCGTCGGCATGGCGCACAGGCACTTCGATGAAATAGCCTAGCACCCCATTATGTTTGATTTTGAGCGAGGAAATACCGGTTTCATCGCGGTACCTCGCTTCCATCGCTGCAATGGCCTTGCGCGCATTGCCAGATGTCGCGCGCAATTCATCCAGGCTCGCGTCATAATTTTCTGCGATGTATCCGCCGCCAGATCTATCTGTGGGGGGAGGCGACAAGTGCGCGGGCCAGCAGATCTGTCAGCGCCCCATGCCCCGACAAGCGCGGTAGCAATTCGCGCAGCAAATCGGGTTGATCGGAAACAGATGAAAGCAAGCCTGAGATGGTTTCCGCTCCGCGCAATCCGTCGCGCACTTGGCCAAGATCGCGCGGACTTCCTCTGCCTGCCGCAATTCTGCCCAAAGCTCTGCCGATGTCAGGCAATTGGCGCAGTTGATCGCGTAAATCTGCTCGTTCAATCGGCCGATCAAGCCAATATTGACCAAGGGCCAATCGGTCTTCGATCAATTGCTGGTCAAACAAAGGTGCTGCGAGATCCTGCGCCAGTTGCCGCGATCCCGCGCCCGTGACACAGCGGTCGACTGCACCGATTAGAGTGCTCGATCTGTCCGATGCCGAACCACTATTGGCGCTTTCGAGAATTTCAAGGCTCGCCCGCGTTGCTTCGTCCATTGCCATGCTGGTTGTGCCTGCATGCAATGTGGGAGCAAGAAGCAAGGGCAGATTGCCGCGACCAACATGATCAAGATAGGCGACAAGTCCTCCGGCTGCAGCGAGCATGGCGCGTGAAAAATCGCCAAACCCGTCAAGCGTTGCAACCTTGTGCACGGCGCAAAGCCGCTCGGTGCCGCGTTCGCTTGAAAATGCGCGTTTGTCATGCGCGGCGTGCGATATGATGTCGTGCACAAATCCTTCGGGCACAACCACTTCGGTGGGTCCGATGCGGGCCAGTTCCGCTTGCAGTCCATCAGCAGGGCATTCTCCAAGCACCATCTGGCCGGTAGAGATATCGCAGCTGGCAATGCCTATTGTGCCTCGCAGATCGGCGAGGGCTGCGATCACATTCGCTTTGTGCGGCTCTAGCAGCGCCTCTTCGGTCAGAGTGCCAGCCGTGACGAAACGCACAATATCGCGTGCAACCAAAGCTTTCGATGAAGGGCGCCCTTCGCGTTTGGCCCGCGCTTTGGCTTCGTCTGGTGTCTCAACCTGTTCTGCGATTGCGACCCGGCTGCCTGCTTTTATCAACCGAGCCAAATATCCTTCGGCTGAATGGACCGGCACACCGCACATCGGGACAGGTTCGCCGTCATGTTCGCCGCGAGTGGTCAGAGCGATATTGAGGATTTGTGCCGCCTTAACCGCATCATCAAAGAACAGCTCGAAAAAATCGCCCATACGATAAAACAGGAGAGAACCTTGCGCTGCCTCCTTAAGCGTAAGGTATTGCTGCATCATTGGTGTTGGGGTGGTGGAACTAGGCATTCGTCAGGACTAGACAGCATGCGAACGATTCGGAAACGGCAGGCATGTGTGTTTCCCCTATCATCTGAGCTGGGCGCGGGTTAAGCGCACAAAAGGTGGCGATCATACCCCGCGTGAAGGAAGACATACAAATGGCAGACGAACCCAAAGGCGGCTTTACCGCGCGCGAAGCGTTGTTCTATCACGAAACGATCCGGCCTGGTAAACTTGAAGTCGTCGCAACAAAACCGATGACATCGCAGCGCGATCTCAGTCTCGCCTATTCGCCCGGTGTGGCAGTACCCGTCGAAGCAATCGCCGCAGATCCTTCGCTTGCCGCGCGCTACACTGCCCGGTCCAATTTGGTGGCTGTTATCTCCAACGGCTCTGCGATCCTTGGTCTTGGAAATCTAGGTGCGCTGGCCTCGAAACCCGTGATGGAGGGCAAAGCGGTTTTGTTCAAACGCTTTGCCGATGTCGATTCTATTGATATCGAATTGGCTACCGAAGATCCCGAAGCGTTTATCAACGCTGTTGCCCTGATGGAGCCCACCTTTGGCGGCATAAACCTAGAAGACATCAAAGCGCCTGAATGCTTCATCATTGAGGCTGCGCTGCGTGAACGGATGAATATACCGATCATGCACGATGACCAGCACGGCACAGCGATCATCACAGCGGCCGGCCTACTCAATGCCTGCTACCTTACAGACCGCAAGATTGAGGATGTGAAAGTTGTCGTGAATGGCGCGGGCGCTGCGGCCATTGCCTGCACTGCGCTGATCAAAGCGATGGGTGTGCACCACGACAATGTCATCATGTGCGATCGCAAGGGGCCGATCACAATTGGCCGCGACAATGTTGACCAATGGAAAAGCGCGCATGCGGTGAAAACAACCGCAACCACTCTTGAAGAAGCGCTGGACGGGGCTGACATCTTTCTGGGCCTTTCGGCGGCAGGGGCGCTGAAACCGGAATGGGTTTCCAAGATGGCGGACAAGCCGATTATCTTCGCAATGGCCAATCCAGTGCCCGAAATCATGCCTGACGAGGCAAAGGCGGTCCGTCCCGATGCAATTATCGCGACCGGACGCAGCGATTTTCCCAATCAGGTGAATAATGTCTTGGGCTTTCCATTTATCTTCCGCGGTGCGCTTGATGTGCAGGCGACCACGATCAACGAAGAAATGAAAGTTGCCGCGGCGAAAGCCATTGCCGAGCTCGCGCGGGAACGCGTGCCTGAAGAAGTGGTGAGCGCATATGGAAAGAACCAGAAATTCGGCACCGACTATATTATTCCAGCACCTTTCGATCCTCGATTGATCGAAGTGGTATCATCCGCAGTCGCCAAGGCTGCGATGGATTCGGGTGTTGCACAATCTCACGTTGAAGACTTTGAACAATACCGAACAGCATTGCGCTCTCGTCTCAATCCAACGACGTCAGTGCTGACTGGGGTATACAACGAGGCCAAGGCTCATCCCAAGCGGATGGTTTTTGCCGAGGCTGAAGAAGACGTGGTACTGCGCGCGGCCATTCAATACCGCGATTTCGGATATGGGACACCGGTCCTGGTTGGCCGGACCAAAGCAGTGGTCGACAAGCTCCATCAGCTTTCGGTTTCCGATCCCGGCAGCTTTGAAATTCAAAACAGCGCAGACAGCCAGCATGTGCCCGCAATGGTGGATTTCCTATATGAGCGCCTGCAAAGACGCGGATACACCGAACGTGATGTGCGGCGAATGGTCAATCAGAACCGCAATATCTTTGCTTCGCTACTTGTGGCGCTTGGACATGGAGACGGAATGATTTCCGGGCTCACAAAGACATTTGCGCAGACAGTGCGCGAAGTGAACATGGTGCTGGATCCCAAGCCTGAGGCCCTGCCATTTGGCATTCACATGCTGCTTGGCAAAAATCATACGACCTTTCTGGCTGACACGACCATCAACGAACGCCCCGATGCGCAGCAATTGGCGCATATCGCGAAAGAAACGGCAGCAGTTGCTCGCCGGATGGGCCATGAACCGCGTGTTGCGTTTCTGTCCTATTCCACTTTCGGCAATCCATCGGGTCAGTGGCTGACCAATATCCGCGAGGCTGTGGCGATCCTCGATTCAGAAGATCCCGGCTTTGAATATGAAGGCGAGATGGCACCTGATGCGGCTTTGAACACCAAAGTCATGGAGCTGTACCCGTTCAGCCGTCTCTCTGCGCCTGCCAATGTGTTGATTATGCCGGGGCTGCAATCGGCCAATCTTTCCGCAAAACTGCTGAGGGAATTGGGCAGCAATACGACTGTGGGCCCGATGTTGATAGGAATGGAAAAACCAGTGCAAATTGCGCCAATGACCGCGATTGCGCCCGATGTTCTAACTCTGGCCGTTTTGGCAAGCGCGGGCGTTGTGGGCTAACCTACAGCCCGCGCCCTGATGGTATCCACGGCGCTTGTTGCCGGTGATGCGTGTTTGAATGGCGGGCGCTAGCCACATCCACATGCCCCTTCGAAGGTTTGGTGGGCGCGACATAAACTGTGACTTTATCGCCCTTCTGGATGGAAGGAGGCCGTTCCCAAAGCATCTCACTTTTGTATGTCTTTATGGTCCCCGTTTTGGGGTGTTTGGCGGCCGCTTTCACTCTCCATGGATTGGACCCATTGATGGTTATCCGCGTGTCTTTGGCGACAGAAGTGGTTGTTCCTTCAATTGCGATCCCGTGCAATTTAAGTTGCTTGATCCGATACCGGCTCCAGGTTGGAAGGCCTGCCAAAATACCGCCGATCGCCACAAAAAGGCCTCCCATTGCGGCAAAGATCATCGGCAGAAGATGCCGGTCGAAAAACGAGTCGATAATTGCAGAGTTGGAGTTTTCTGGATCGTAGATAACCGTGACCCTCTCGCCGACAGCATATTGAGAATTCGAACTGCTGACATCGCTCGAAAATACGTGGCGGACGCCGCGGTCGTCGCGATACTGAACTCTTGGGCGAAACATGGCATCGCCATCAGAATCTGTGCGGCGCTCAACTTCGATGACTGTTCCCACGGTTGAAGTTCCTGCCGCGGCAAACTGATGATCCGACCAAAAAAACCAGAGCCCAATAGAAGCAAAAAACCGCCAAAAACAGCGACGAAAATTCCCTTTTTTCAAGGCTTTTCATCTTTCTCGCCTTTGCAAAGTCTTCGCAGACTAGGCCTTACGGCGAAATCTGAAATACCAAACTTCATGACCGAAAGTCTCGCGCGCTTTGGTTTCGTAGCGTGTCTCGCACCATCCACTGGGGCGATTTTGCCAGCTCGCCGGCCCATCCGCGACCCATTCAAATTGATCAGTGAAACGCTGCATCACCATCAGAGCATGACGTAAATACACCGCGTGATCGGTGCCAAAGCGAAATTCGCCTCCTGGTTTCAATTTGTCTGCGATCATCTGCACCGGCCCATCATTCACCATTCGGCGTTTTGCATGGCGCGATTTGGGCCAGGGATCAGGATGCAGCAAATACAGCATCGTTAGTGCGCCGTCAGGCACGCGTTTCAAGACTTCCAGCGCATCGCCGTGATGCAGGCGCACATTGGCAAGCCTTTGCTCCTCAATATGGCCCAAAGCTTGCGCGACGCCGTTTACATAGGGTTCTGCGCCGATAAACCCATGATTAGGAAGCATATCAGCCCGGTAGGCAAGATGCTCTCCTCCGCCGAAACCGATCTCGAAATGCAGTGGGCAGGGCTCTCCGAACAAGGCTTGCGCTGTGACATCTCCATCTTGAGGCACCGAAATCTGCGGCAAAAGATTGTCGATCAGGCCTTGCTGGCGTTCGCGCAAAGGCTTGCCAATGCTTCGGCCATACAGCCGGTTGAGAGTGGTGGGGTCGCCTTGTTTGAATGCAGTCATAACGCCAAGCCGCTTGCGCGAGCGCTTAAAATTTGTCCAGTCCCATCAAGGTCGTCGCAGCCAAGGGTTGAGCGATAGCACTGCTTACCGCTATCGCGCCAAGTAATGGACCAATTTAACACATTTCTCTCCGCGCAGCCCATCTGGGCGCAGACCGCTATCGGTTTGACCATCCTTATCTTGACGGCAGTGGTAGTTAACTACGTGCTGAAACACGTGATCCTGCGGGCGGCAAAGCCGTGGTTGGACGAAAAAACCGACACGATAGATAAAGCTGCTGCGTGGCTTGCCACAGCGATACCTTTGCTGATCATCTCACGCGGCATTCAAACGGTGCCGCACCTTGCAGCCGACATAAGCACTGTAATCAGGAATGTCGCACAGGCCCTGATCGTCATGTCCTTTGCGATGGCAATCGTGAAAGGACTTACATACGCCAACGAGCTCTATGAACGCCAGCCGCGTGCCCGTGACCGCCCGATCAAAGGCTTTGTCCAGCTTTTGAAGATCATTATTCTTTGCGGGGCTGCGATCATTCTGATTTCAGTTCTGATCGATCAGTCGCCGCTGCTCCTGCTGTCGGGTCTGGGCGCGATAACGGCAGTGCTTTTGCTGGTGTTCAAAGACACCATTCTCAGCCTTGTGGCGAGCGTGCAGCTGTCGACCAATGACATGCTGCGAGTAGGCGACTGGATCACAATGAACAGTATGGATGCTGATGGGGATGTGATCGATATCTCTTTGCACACGGTGAAAGTGCAGAATTTCGATAAGACGATCACAACCATTCCAACGCACCGGCTCGTTTCAGATGCCTTTCGCAATTGGCGCGGTATGACCGACGCGGGTGGTCGCCGAATCAAACGGTCTTTGATGATTGATCAAAGCTCGATCCGCTTTCTGGACGATGATGAGGTCGTTGCGCTCAAACGGTTCAAGATGCTGAAGGACTATCTCGTCGCCAAGCGCGAGGAGATTGCGGAGTGGAACACGCGCGAACTATCCGGCGAAGATGCTCCCGTGAACGCCAGACGTTTGACGAATTTTGGCACTTTCCGCGCATATGTCGGCGCCTATCTGGCGTGGCATCCAAGGCTTGAACCGAACAATTTTACGATGATGGTCCGGCAATTGCCGCCAAGCGCGCAGGGCACACCATTGGAGCTGTATTGTTTTACCGACACCACCAATTGGAGCGAGTTTGAAACGATCCAGGCGGATATATTCGATCATCTGATTGCTATCGTGCCGGAATTCGGTCTCAAGCTGTTCCAGGAGCCAACCGGGGGCGATTTTGCGAAGGCTGCCCAAATGGTGACGGAAGATCAGGATGGGGCCTAGAAAGGGCTGACCTAAGGGCTGGAGCAACCACGTTCTGCAAATCGCACCATTTGCGCCAACACAAAGAAAAACGCCCGAAGCGTGAGGCTCCGGGCGTTTGTTTCACAGAAGACCGAATTCGTGAAATTCGGACCGCAGGCGATCAGCCGTTCTGATCGCATGCAGAAAACCCCTTCGGGCGCGGATCAAAGGACGCATGAGGCGTCCCGAACGCGAGCGGATCAAGCCGCTTCGACTTCTTCTTGCGGATCGCGCAGAACATATCCGCGACCCCAAACGGTTTCGATGTAGTTTTCCCCGCCGCAAGCATGGCTCAATTTCTTGCGCAGCTTGCAAATGAAGACGTCGATAATTTTGAGTTCCGGCTCATCCATACCGCCGTAAAGGTGGTTGAGGAACATTTCTTTGGTGAGGGTCGTGCCTTTGCGCAAGCTGAGCAGCTCAAGCATGGCATATTCTTTACCCGTCAGATGAACCCGTGCGCTGTCCACTTCGACAGTTTTCGCATCAAGATTGACTGCCAGTTTGCCCGTGCGAATGATCGATTGGCTGTGACCTTTCGATCGGCGCACAACAGCATGGATGCGGGCAACCAATTCTTCACGATGGAAGGGTTTGGTCACGTAATCGTCAGCGCCAAAACCGAAGGACCGGATTTTGCTGTCCATTTCGGCAATGCCAGACAATATAAGAACAGGCGTTTGCACTTTGGCGACGCGCAGTTTTTTGAGCACATCATAGCCGTGCATATCCGGCAGATTCAGGTCGAGCAGGATGATGTCGTAATCATACAGTTTACCCAGATCGAGGCCTTCTTCGCCCAGATCGGTGGAGTAAACATTAAAGCCTTCTGTCGTCAGCATAAGCTCGATGGCTTTTGCTGTGGTCGGCTCGTCTTCAATCAACAGCACTCGCATTGCTGGTCCCCTATTTGCCCTGTGTTAGGCGAAAAATTGGCAATCGGTTGACTTGGTAACCCCTCGGTAAGAGGTGTTGCCATGTATTAACCACACAAGTTCTGAACGGAAAAGGTTAATTTAGCGTAAACCAAGGGTTTCCCACGAGTCGCAGGGGTTAACACGTAGGGCCGTTGGAGCCGCTATCTGCTCATTCAAGGCATCGATCAAATGCCGTCCAGCTTCTTTTGGCGCCGTCTTTGAGCGCTGGAGCCTATTCCTGCGGCCTCGCGATATTTAGCGACGGTTCTGCGAGCAAGGTCGAACCCTTCACCTTTAAGCAGGTCGACCAGTTTTTGATCCGACAGCACTTTTTTCGGATCTTCTTCATCTGTCAGCGCTTTGATACGCGCCTTGATCGCCTCAGATGATGCGCCTTCGCCATCGCTTGATGCCACGCCGCTGGAAAAGAAGTATTTCAGTTCAAAGCAACCCCGGTCGCAAGACAGGAATTTGTTGCTGGTCACCCGGCTGACAGTGCTTTCATGCATCTCGATCTGCTCAGCAACCTCGCGCAGGGTCAAGGGACGCAATTCAGACACGCCCTTTCGGAAAAACCCGTCCTGTTGCTTTACGATTGCGGCAGCGGTTTTCAGGATTGTCTTTTGACGTTGGTCCAATGCGCGGATCAACCAATGCGCATCCGCCAGCTTTTCTTTAAGCCACCCTTGCGCCTCGGCAGATTGGCTGCCTGCGCCCACTTCGACGTAATAATCGCGATTAACCACCAGCCGCGGCAGGGTCTCCTCGTTGAGCTTTATATCCCATCCGCCCTTGCCATTGTCAGCTAACAGAATGTCCGGAACGATGGCTCCGCCGCTGTTGTGAGCAAAAGCGAGGCCTGGCTTGGGATCGTATTGCCGCAATTCACGCAGCATGTCGGCGAAATCTTCATCATCCACCTTGCAAATCCGTTTTAGCCGCTGAACCTCGCCCCTGCCAAGCAATTCCAGATTATCAAGCAGGCGAGCCATGCAGGGATCATAGCGATCCGCTTCTTTCGCCTGAATGGCGAGGCATTCGGCCAGATCACGCGCGCCGACCCCGGAGGGATCAAGTGTGTGGACGACCGCCAAAGCTCGCTCTGCAGAAGCCAGATCAATACCCAGATCATAAGCAATGTCGCGCAGATCAAACGGTAGCCAGCCTGTATCATCAAGCATACCGATCAGATGACTGGCGATAAATGCCTCGCGCTCATGGCTCGAGGCAGCTCCCACTTGTTGGCGCAGATGATCGCCCAAAGTAATGTCTGCGGACTGTGTGGCTTCGAGGTCTGGTAGCTCGCTATCGCCGCCAGCGACGCCGCCTCCTGCTCCCGCGCTCCAATCCGCGTCATTGCTGGGAGCAGCGGCATCGCCGATGCGCGCACCATCGCCAGTATCCACGTCGCGGTCCAATGCGCCAGTGTCCAGATCAAGCGGCGCTTCGCTTTCGCCTTGGGCCTGCCCCATCAATTGGTCTGCGGTAAATTCTTCGCGCGGGATATCGTCGCCATCGGCCGGTGCATCCGAGGCTTCGCTTTGCGTGTTGCCCACTTCCAGCAGCGGATTGGCTTCCAATGCGTCGCCAATAAAGGTCTCGATTTCGAGATTGGAGGCAGCCAGAAGCTTGATCGCCTGCTGCAATTGCGGCGTCATCACAAGCGATTGGGATTGCCTGAGGTCGAGGCGCGGACCTAGAGCCATAAATATCCGTTAGAGCGTAAAGCTCTCACCAAGATAAAGCCGGCGTACGTTTTCATCCGCGACGAGCTCTTGCGGGGAGCCGGCAAACAGCACTTGTCCGCCATAAATGATGCAGGCCCTGTCGACGATATCGAGCGTCTCGCGGACATTGTGATCGGTGATAAGCACGCCAATGCCGCGTTGTTTTAGATCTTTTACCAGATCACGAATATCGCTGATGGATAAGGGGTCGATCCCGGCAAAGGGTTCATCAAGCAGCATGATGGACGGTTTAGCCGCAAGCGCACGGGCAATTTCGCAGCGTCTGCGCTCACCGCCTGACAAGGCCATGGCGGCGCTGTCACGCAGACGGGTAAGGCCGAATTCGCTCAGCAGCCGCTCCAATTCTGCTTTGCGGGTCTCGCCATCGGGTTCAACCATTTCGAGCACACAATTGATATTCTGCTCAACAGTCATTCCGCGAAAAATGCTGGTTTCCTGCGGAAGATAGCCCAGTCCAAGGATAGCGCGGCGATACATCGGCAATTTGGTTACGTCTTCGCCATCCATTAGGATGCGACCGGAATCTGGCCGGACCAGGCCCATGATTGAATAAAAGCAGGTGGTCTTACCAGCGCCATTGGGCCCAAGCAGGCCCAGAACCTCACCTTTGGCGACGGTCAAGGAAATGTCGCTTAGGACGCTGCGTTTGTCATAGCTTTTGGCAATTGAGATAACTTCCAGCCCGCCGTCAGCCACGACGCTTTCCTGCGGGGTAAGGGTATCAGCAGAGGCAGCCATCTCGTTCATATGACCCTCTTAGCACCTATACCTTACCAGAAAAGGGTGCAGAGCTACCTATTGACCGATTCTGGCAGGATTTTTGCTTTGCCGTTGCGAGAGCGCTGCACGAGCTTTGCAAAATTTATCAGGTTACCGCACGGCCTTGCTAAGGCTCACCCCAAAAAAACTCGATAATCCAGCTCATTGCGGAGCTTGAATTGCGCCAAACGCAAGGTTCTGAGAATTTGGTTACTGCGCTTGCAACTCGTCCTTGTCTTTGAGATACTCTCTTCAAGAACTTTCCGTTGGGGAGCGGTGCAATGAACAATCGCGTGCAAGACACAAAGTTTGCCCAGACAGCGCAAATGGCCGGAGATAATTCCCGGCGGGCACGCGATTGGCGTCGCTCGATGAGCGATAATGTAGCTTATGCTCTCCTCGTTTACACAGGCTTGCAGATTTTCGTGACAGTCAAGGCTTTGGCGCAAGGATCCGCGTCAATTCTGCCTTATGTCGCCCTTATCATTCTTGTCGCGGGCATTATCCCGGCATGCCGCTGGTTTGAACGCCGCTGGGCCAGTTTGAGTGACGATGAGGCAATCGACCCTGCTTTTGGCGGCGCTTTCCGGCGCGATGTGATTGCCCTGTGGCTGCTCGCCATTGGTCTGCCGTTCGCCTTAACGGCCATATTCAAGGCCGTTTTCCCAGCAGGATAAGCGGGCCGCGCGCTGGATGAGTTATTCCTCAAGCGCGCTAAACCTGCTTTGATCCCTTGATCACCCTTTTGCGCGTTCGATCGCCTCGATTACAATCTGGCGCGCTTCATTGGCATCGCCCCATTTGCCAACCCGCACCCATTTTTCAGCCTCAAGATCTTTGTAGTGCGTGAAGAAATGCTCGATCTGCTGGAAAATGATCGAGGGCAAATCCTTGGTTTCGCCCACATCTGAATAGTACGGGAATGTTGTGTCCACCGGCACGCAGATCAGTTTCTCGTCCCCGCCATGCTCATCTTCAAGGTTAAGCACGCCGATGGGCCGCGCGCGCACAACGCAGCCTGCGATGAAGGGAGAGCGCGAAATCACTAGCGCATCCAGCGGATCGCCATCCGGGCTCAAAGTATGGGGCACAAACCCGTAATTGGCGGGATAGCGCATAGGTGTGTGCAGAATTCGGTCCACAAACAATGCGCCTGATTCTTTGTCGAATTCATATTTTACCGGTTCGCCGCCCGTGGGCACTTCGATAATGACATTGAGTTCTTCGGGAGGGTTTTCGCCAGTGGGAATCTTGTCGATGCGCATAATAGGATCCTGTGTTGCATGGCTCTTCGGGCCAGCGTGAGTTGACGGTCGGCCCCTCTCCCAAAAGGCTTCGGCTGGCGCTTAGCGGAGTGTTGAGGATTGCGAAAGACCTCCCTTGGTCGTAATCGCTCGCCCTTATGAGTAAGAACACACCCAAAGCAATCAGAGGCACGCAGGACATATTCGGCGCGGATGCAGAGGCGTTTGCATTTGTCGTCGAGACTTTTGAACGAGTGCGCAAACTTTACCGCTTCCGCCGCGCGGAATTTCCGGTGTTCGAAAAAACCGAGGTGTTTGCCCGCTCACTGGGCGAGACGACCGATGTTGTGTCGAAAGAAATGTACTCTTTCGATGATCGAGGTGGCACTTCTCTCACTCTGCGCCCGGAATTCACCGCCGGGATTGCGCGCGCTTATCTGACCAATGGCTGGCAGCAATACACGCCTCTAAAGGTCGCAACGCACGGCCCGCTGTTCCGCTATGAACGCCCGCAAAAGGGCCGCTATCGCCAGTTCCACCAGATAGATGCAGAGATCATAGGCGCAGGCGAACCGCAGGCCGATGTCGAATTGCTTGCTATGGCGGATCAATTGCTGCGCGAGCTTGGCATTGAGGGCGTGACGCTTAATCTCAACACTCTGGGCGATGCGGATAGCCGCGCAGCCTGGCGCGCTGGCTTGATCGAATATTTCGGCAAAGTGCGCGGCGATTTGTCCGAAGACAGCCAAGAGCGGCTGGAGAAAAACCCCTTGCGCATTCTGGACAGCAAAGACCCGCGCGACAAAGTGTTTTTGGCTGACGCTCCCAAGATTGATGAATTCTTGTCCGATGAAGCGCTCGCCTTTTTTGAAAGCGTGACAAGCGGGCTGGATGCGGCGGGCGTTAAATGGACAAGGGCAGAAAGCCTCGTGCGCGGCCTCGATTATTACCGGCACACCGCATTTGAATTTATCCCTGATGAGGGTTCCGCAGCGGCAGAGGCTTTGGGCGCGCAAAGCACGGTGCTGGGCGGCGGGCGCTATGACGGGTTGATGGAAAGTCTTGGCGGGCCAGCGACGCCTGCGGTCGGCTGGGCTGCCGGGATTGAGCGGCTCGCTATGTTGGTTGGGGAGCGGGGCGAGGCAAAACTGGACGTGGCGATTGCTTTGGAAGACGATACGCTTCTTGCCAACGCGCAACGCATTGTAAGCGACCTTCGCGGCGCTGGATTTTCCGTGGAGCTACTTGCCACCAATTCTCCGCGCAAAAGATTCGACCGGGCGGCAAAATTGGATGCCTCAGTTTTAACATCGTTACGCAAACAAAATGATGAACCATCGTATTTTTCGAAGGGTGGATTAAACGAACAAGACGACGAACGAGATCTCCGCGATTTTTTCGCGGCACTTATAGCCCATTTGTCATCCCCGCGAAGGCGGGGATCCAACTGCTTTAAATGGCAGCGACATCCGTAGGCTGGATTCCCGCCTTCGCGGGAATGACGTAGAGAGTAAGAATGCAAATCCCACCCGAACGCCTTGATCAGATCGCCAATCGCTTTGCCGAGCTTGAAGCGCGGATGGCATCGGGCACGCTTGAGGGCGATGAATTTGTAAAGGCCTCGCGCGATTATGCAGAGCTTGAACCGGTCGCAAAAACCGCCGCCGAGGTTCGGGCTATTCGCGAGGAGGTCGCCGGGCTCGAAGAGATGCTTGACGATCCCGAAATGAAAGCCATGGCGCAAGAGGAGCTGGCCGATTTGCGCGCCGCTCTGCCGGAAAAAGAGCGCGCGCTCGCCATTGCCCTTCTTCCCCGGGATGCAGCAGACAGTAAGCCTGCCATGCTCGAAATTCGCGCTGGGACCGGCGGAGATGAGGCCGCTTTGTTCGCGGGCGATTTGTACCGAATGTACGAACGGTTCGCGCAGGAGAATGGTTGGCGCGTCGAACCTGTCAGCATGAACGCATCAGAAGTGGGCGGATTTAAGGAAATAGTTGCCAATATCGCCGGACAAGGCGTTTTTGCCAAGCTCAAGTTTGAAAGCGGTGTCCACCGGGTGCAGCGCGTGCCCGTCACCGAAAGTGGAGGGCGCATTCACACCTCGGCTGCAACTGTCGCGGTTCTGCCTGAACCCGATGAAGTTGATGTGCAGATCGACCAGAATGACCTCAAAATTGATACCTACCGCGCATCGGGTGCTGGCGGCCAGCACGTGAACACCACCGACAGCGCAGTGCGGATAACGCACTTGCCAAGTGGTCTTGTCGTTATGCAGCAGGATGAACGCAGCCAGATCAAGAACCGGGCGAAAGCGATGCAGGTTCTGCGCGCGCGGCTTTATGAGAAAATGCGCGACGAGGCGCAGGGTGCAGAAGCCGAAGCGCGCAAGGCAATGGTCGGCAGCGGAGACAGGTCCGAACGCATTCGCACATACAATTTTCCGCAAGGCCGCGTGACCGATCACCGTATCGGGCTCACTTTGCACAAACTTGAAGAAGTGCTCGCAGGGACGGGCCTGGGCGAAGTCGTCGATGCGCTTACATCAGAGGACGAAGCCAAACGGCTGACAACACTTTCAGAATGAAAGTCGCAGAAGCTATACGGGCCGCGGCAGAGCAGCTGCAGGTGACCAGTGACACTGCGCGCCTCGATGCTGAATTGCTCATGGCGCACTGTTTTGGCATCGGTCGATCGGAATTGCTGCTGGGCTATATGGGCCACACAGCGCCCAAGCGCTTCGCTTCGCTTGTTGAACGCCGCGCAACCCATGAGCCAGTGGCCTATTTGACTGGCGAAGCGGAATTTTTCGGACGCACTTTTCATGTGACGCACGACGTGCTTATCCCGCGAAGCGATAGCGAAGCGCTGATCGAGACGGCGCTCGAAACTAAACACGATGCAAGCAGAGTGCTCGATATTGGGACGGGGAGCGGGGCACTGCTTTTGTCTTTTCTCTGCGAAACACAAGCACACGGGATTGGCATCGATAGTTCTGCAAAAGCGCTCGGAGTGGCCGACATAAATTTGAACGCATTGATTGCTTTCAACCGGGCAAGCCTGGATAACCGTGATTGGAGAAAGCCCAATTGGACAAAGCGCTTGGGCCAATTCGACCTCATCTTATGCAATCCACCTTATGTGGAAGAGAACGCGCAGCTTGATCCGGATGTGCTAAATTTTGAACCGGCCTCCGCATTGTTCGCGGGGCCTGATGGGCTCGATGACTATCGCATTTTAATACCCCAATTGCGTCCGCTTATGAGCGAGCATGCGAAAGCTCTGTTCGAAATTGGACACACGCAGGCCGATGCCGTGACACATTTGGCCTATGATTCAGGCTTTGCTGTTGAGATGCGCCGTGATCTGGCAGGCAGACCGCGCGTTCTTATCCTTTCCTAAGGAAAACGCGCCTAGGGCTTGGCAAAGCGGGCGATGCTCGCTAGCAAAGAATCAGGTCACGATTAGCGACAAGCGCAAATCGCTGAACCAAGCTCCAAATCTCGCTCAGAACGGCCGTCAGGGCATGCCCTTGGCCAGCATAGCGCGGAGCGTGCTCTTTTGGGGTCTTTTGGCCGGTTGCGCGCCATCAGGTGCGCCGGGCCGTTGGTGAGGAACATTTTCCTTTGAATAACAATCGTAACAATCGTCGCCGTGGTCGCGGAAATCGCAACAATCAGGGCGGCGCACACAGTCAGAACCGGATCGACAGCCGTGCGCGCGGAAATGCGCCGCAATTGCTCGATAAGTACAAGAAAATGGCGCAGGACGCTCAGCACAATGGCGACCGGGTTCAGGCTGAATATTACCTGCAGTTTGCCGATCACTATTTCCGGGTCATCGCCGATAACAAAGCGCGTCAGGACGAGGCGCGGGCCAAGCGTAACGAAGAACGCGGCGATAATGCCAGTGACGATAGCGAAGATGGCGAAGACAGCGGCAATCGCCGCCGCAACAATAACCGCCGAGGACGCTCACGCCGCGATGATGCCGACGCGATTGCCGAAGGTGAAATGGGCAGCGAAGGTGAAGCCGCGAATGACGGCGATGCGCAGGGCGACGAAAGCGAAGAGCCCAAGCGCAGGCCGCGCAAACCTCGCGGTGAAGGGCGCAGCGAAAGCAAGGCCGAGGCAAGAACTCCGCGCCGCAAACCACGGGCGTCTAAACCGCGCGATGAGGATGACAGTTCTGGTGAACTTGACCAATCTGTTCTTCCGCCAGCCATCGGTTCAGATGATGACAGCGACGACAATCTTGAGGCCGTCGGTTAATTCATGACAGCCCGCACAGGTGTGGGTGCAATGAACCGTAAGCTTACGAACAACCCGCTCAAGCCAATTGTAGAGTTCGCTGAGGCCTGGCCCAAGCTGACAGCGTTATTGCTTGGGCTGGTGACGGCCTTTGGGTATCCTCCGTTCCATGCATGGTGGCTGGCCATTCCCGCTTTGGCAGCGGCCATTGCACACTGGCATGCCGCCCCTTCATGGAAAGCGGCGCTGGCGCGCGGATTTCTCTTCGGCTGGGCGCATTTGACGCTCGCCAACAATTGGATCGCAACCGCTTTCACATATCAGGCGAACATGCCGGAATTTCTTGGCTGGCTCGCTGTACCTCTGCTGTGCATTTATTTGGCGATCTATCCAGCTATTGCCGTTTTGGCAGGGCATCTGCTGAGCCGAAAATGGATAGGAGATAAAGCAGGTTTTCTGGCTTTTGCCGCCGCGCTGGCCGGTGCCTGGATCATCATGGAGTGGGCAAGAGGCTGGATGTTCACCGGCTACCCCTGGCCGCCGCTTGGGTTATTGCTTTTGGGCGGCTGGCAAACCTCAGGTATTGGTGGTCTTCTACCATGGATGGGAACTTATGCCCTTTCTGGTCTGACGATCCTGCTGGCAGCGGCCAGCATGGGCATCGTTGCGGCGCGGCGTTGGTTGTTTGGATCATCGTGGGTGCTGGTCATCGTGGGCGGGATGCTGCATCCTCTCACCGCACCCGCTAAGCCCCCATTGCAAGGCATTCGTTACGCTCTTATCCAACCTCTTATCCCGCAAGATGAAATCAATGATGGCACAAAATTCGAAGAGCAGTTTCAGCGCATTTCAGATCTGACATTACCGGGACGCGGTGAGGAGCGGCTAGTATTGTGGCCAGAAAGCGCGATCCCTGACTACCTCGAAGATGGCTATCCACAGCGTTATTATGCCAGGATGACAGCGGGCGCTGATCCCAAATTTGCGCGCGGGCGCATTGGCAGCGTGATTGGACCGGATGCTGCCCTTCTAACAGGGGTAGTCAATCTCGATATAGGAATGGGCAGCGCTGGCTTTCCCACTGCCGTCACTGCGCGCAATTCGGTGCTCGGTTTGAATGGTGAGGGTGATATCACTCACCATTATGCCAAGGCGCATCTTGTGCCTTATGGCGAGTATTTGCCGCTTGACTGGGTGTTAGAGCCAATCGGTTTGACCCGGCTAACCTCTGGCACAATTGACTATATGCCAGGCCCCGGCCCGCAAACTCTCGACCTTGGGAATTTCGGCAAGGCGGGGGTCCAGATATGCTATGAGATTGTCTTTTCCGGGCATGTGGTCGATCGGGAAAATCGTCCCGACTATATTTTCAATCCCTCGAACGATGGCTGGTTTGGCGCTTGGGGCCCTCCGCAGCATTTGGCCCAGGCCCGGATGCGCGCGCTTGAAGAAGGTCTGCCTGTTTTGCGGTCAACCACGACCGGTATCAGCGCGGTGATCAACGCCTCGGGAATAGTGCTTAAAACTGTACCATCGGGCAAAGCAGGGCGATTGGATGGCCGGATACCAGCCGCACATGAACCGACACTCTTCGCGCGTTTCGGGCACGTTTTGACATGGGGTTGGGCGGCGCTGTTTTCGCTGATGGGCTTGGTCATGCCAAGACTGCTTGCGCTGCGCGCAGCACGCAGCTAGGGCTTTGCAAAAGACATAAAGGTTTCCTTATATCATATGGAAGCCGACCCGTTTGCTATTGCTCAGGAGCATCCATGCGCAGCGATTATCTGTTCACTTCCGAAAGCGTTTCCGAAGGCCATCCCGACAAAGTTTCGGATCAAATCTCGGATGCCATTGTTGATCTGATGCTTGCCAAGGACGCCGAGGCGCGTGTGGCTTGTGAGACCATGACCACCACCCAGCGCGTCGTTCTGTCGGGCGAAATTCGGTGCAAGCCGATGTATGATCTGTCGCGCGAAGAGTGGAAATACAACAATTACTGGGCACCTGGCGCGCGTGATGAAATCGAAAGTGCGGTTCGCCGGACGGTCGCCGAAATTGGCTATGAGCAATCAGGTTTTCACTGGGAAAGCCTCGTTTTCGAAAATCACCTGCACGGCCAGTCGGCGGAAATCGCCATGGGTGTGGATGCGGGCGATGCTGGGTCCAATAAGGACGAGGGCGCTGGCGACCAGGGCATCATGTTCGGCTTTGCCTGCGATGAAACGCCTGACCTGATGCCGGCGACGCTTGATTACAGTCACAAAATCCTCGAGCAGCTCGCGGCCGATCGCAAGTCGGGCGCGGCGCCATTCCTTGAGCCGGATGCCAAAAGCCAGGTCACTTTGCGTTATGAAAGCGGCAAGCCTGTTGGTTGCACCGCCATCGTGGTCTCGACCCAGCACGCCCCCGGCTATCACGAAGGCGAGAAAGAGGCGGAGCTAAAATCCTATGTCAAAGGTGTGGTCTCCAAGATCCTGCCCGCAGGATTTATCACTGACGAAACCGCATGGCATATCAACCCCACTGGCGCGTTTGAAATTGGCGGACCTGATGGTGATGCAGGCCTGACCGGGCGCAAGATCATTGTCGA
Organism: Erythrobacter sp. JB1-15; assembly: GCF_057365035.1. Classification (NCBI taxonomy): domain Bacteria; kingdom Pseudomonadati; phylum Pseudomonadota; class Alphaproteobacteria; order Sphingomonadales; family Erythrobacteraceae; genus Erythrobacter; species Erythrobacter sp. JB1-15. Next base: position 890,073 of record NZ_CP200295.1, on the reverse strand, counting down.
TACCTATGGCGGCGCCTCGCCCCATGGCGGCGGGGCTTTCAGCGGCAAAGACCCGACCAAGGTTGATCGCAGCGCTGCCTATATCACACGCTATCTGGCAAAGAATGTTGTGGCGGCTGGTCTTGCCCGGCGGTGCACGATCCAGATCGCTTATGCCATTGGCGTCTCGCAGCCTTTGTCGCTTTATGTTGATACCCATGGCACTGCGGCTGAGGGGGTTACTGATGCCAGGATCGAGGATGCGATTACTGCGATTGGCAAGCTGGGCGGTTTGACCCCGCGCGCTATTCGAGAGCACCTTGGGCTGAATAAACCAATCTACCGCAAAAGCGCAGCTTATGGGCATTTTGGCCGGATTGCGGATGGCGATTTCTTCCCTTGGGAACGGGTTGATCTGGTGGATGATCTTAAGGCTTCTCTGGCCTGATCAAAGCCGCTTTGGCGCACAAGAATATCGCTGATCTCGCCCCTTTCTTCGTTCATGAAACACATGCTGGGAAAGGGTGCCTCCGGAGTGGGGGAGGGCGCCCTCATTTGTCCGAGCGGTCCGCAGCGGGCGAAGACGGCGGCAAAGAAAAAGTAGCAGAGCATGAGCATGTAGGAAAATGGCTTTTCCCGCCTGCTTTTTGCCTGCCCGCGTTATCCCTCCCGCACCCGCACCCGCACCCGCACCCGCACCCGCGCCCAATTCGCTCCGCCGCGCCCCAATGCACCCGCCGCTCACGCACCGCGCGCCCAACGCGCTCCAAAACGCTCCAGCCCATGCCTCATAAGGCCCCCCGCCAGCCCGCGCAGCCAGCCCCCCGGTTCGCTAACCCATTGACCTTGGTCGATACCCTGCCATCATCAGGCCGTCACTTGAGGGGGATCACCATGTTCGCACCATCACGCAGCCAGCAGTCACGCGGCCACCTATCGAGCCGCCAGCAGTCACCCAGGCAAAAATCCGGCTGCCAACACCCGCGCCGCCTTCCATTCACGGCTCCGCTTGCACGCGCTGCGCCGGTTGCCGCCATCGCCTGCGCCATCACCGCCGCCGCCTCCATCACCGCGCCTGCCGCCCATGCGCAGCAGCCCATTGAGCTTGAAATCGGTGCCAGCTGGACCCATCCCCACAGCGGCATCATTGTGCCCGATACCCTTGGCGGTTTGCCGCGCGGAGAGGCGACCGAATTCGCTCCCGATTTCCTCAATCTGGGTTTCTCATTTCGCACTGATGAACCTTACGAGGAACTCTCGCTTTATATCTATCGCCACACCAATGCCGGGCTGCCCGTATGGTTTGAACAGTCCCGCAATGCCATTGCTGTGCGCGATGCCTATGCCGGGGCGAGCCTTGCTTTTGGTGTAGAACCGTTTGGCTGGCCGGGTGCGGAAAGCTGGCAGGGCCTGCGCGCTGTCTATGATATGCCCAAAGGCTCGCAGATCAGCAGCACGGCGGTCGCGCTGTTTTCGGTTGATGGCTGGTTTGTGAAAATGCGCGCATCATCGCAAAACCGCTCGCCTGAGCAATTGCGCGATTTGATGAACGAGGCATTTGCCGAGCTCACCCCGCCCAAGGCGCAATTTGCGCAGGCCCCGGCGGTTCCGGTCAAAGATTGCGCTGCCAAGCTGCAATTCAAGAAAAAGGCAAAGGATGCCAAACAGGACACCGGCGCTGCATTGATTGGCGCATTGCTGGGCGGCATGGCGCTGGAAGAGGTTCAAGAAGAGCAAGCCGATGATACGGCCCCGCCGCCGCCTCCTCCTACATGGTGCCGCGATGGTTCGCTCAGCGCCATGCAGGTCGCTTACCGCGCTGATGCTTCGCAGGATTCCTATATCATCGCGCTGAATGATAGCGGCATCGGCGTGTCGGTTGGGCCTGATTGGGGCGCGCAATTGCTGATGGATGACAAAGCCAAATCAAAGAAACCATCGTTTTCGATATCGGTCATCACCGATAGCCAGCGGATCAATTACGTCTCGCAAAACCGTCTGCCATCGTTTGAGCGCGTGCTGGAAATCATCAACGCCAATCGGCGGGTCAGCGCGGCATCAACTTGGGGTGACACAGACGAAATCGAAATCAGCTCAGGCGCGCTTTAGCGCCTGCGCTATGTGCCCCTAAATCGGTTTGGCCACCATCAGCCACAAAATGATGCACAGCGGCGCGGTGCTGATCAGGCCCCATGTGATCCACAACCGCGACAGGCGTTTGTATTGATCGGTCACTCCGTCCTGCGCGGTAAAGGCATTGGCCAGCCGCGCCTGCTTGATCTGGATCGGCACCAGCACAAACAGCCAGATGCATCCGGCAATCACAAACAGGATCTGGCTCCACACCAGCCAGGCATGATCAAACAGCGAATATCGCATCGCCCATGCCGCGCCATATCCGCCGGTCATCGTCAGGATAATGCCAGGTATCGTCAGGCCAAAATCGGTGCCTGTTACCAGACGCTGGCCAAATTGGACGATGCGCCAATCGCCATTGCGATCGGCAAACACTTTCCACACTGCAGTGACCGTGATGTTCCCGGCCAGCAGAATAAACCCCAGATAATGGAGGAACTTAAAAGCGAAGATTGATCCCACGCGGCCAAGATTAGCGCGCTCGATTTACAGCGCAACCTCATAATGCGCCGTGGTGCTTTGCGCGACCTGTTCCTCGGTGATGCCGGGGGCCAGCTCTATCAGGCGGAAAGCCGATGATTTGTCCGCGCGGTGGAACACGCCCAGATTGGTGACAATCATATCGACGACATTTTGCCCCGTCAGCGGCAAAGTGCAGGCCGGGATAAATTTGGGATCGCCCGCTTTGCTGGTGTGATCCATCACCACGATGATCTTTTTAACGCCGGCAACCAGATCCATCGCGCCGCCCATGCCTTTGATCATTTTGCCCGGGATCATCCAATTGGCGATATCGCCATTGGCGGCAACTTCCATCGCGCCCAGCACGGTAAGGTCAATATGTCCGCCGCGGATCATCGCAAAACTGGTGGCGCTGTCGAAATAGGCGCTGTGTTCCAGCTCGCTAATGGTTTGCTTGCCCGCATTGATCAGATCGGGGTCTTCCTCTCCTTCATAAGGGAAAGGGCCAATACCCAGCATGCCGTTTTCGCTTTGCAGTGTCACATGCATGCCATCGGGAATATGATTGGCGACCAGCGTGGGAATGCCAATGCCCAGATTGACGTAATACCCATCCTGCAATTCGCGCGCCGCGCGCGCTGCCATCTGGTCGCGGGTCCAGCCGATTGCATCGCTCATTATGCTGTCTCCCGTTTGCGAGTGGTTCGAAATTCGATTTTCTTGTCATAAGGCGCGCCCACAATCATGCGATTGACGAAAACGCCGGGCAGGTGAATGTCATCAGGCCCAAGCGATCCGGCAGGCACGATTTCCTCCACTTCGGCAATGCACACCTTGCCGCAAGTGGCAGCCGGCTGATTGAAATTGCGCGCGGTCTTGCGGAAAATCAGATTGCCGGTTTCATCGGCTTTCCACGCTTTGACGATGGCAAGATCGGCAAAGATGCCGCGTTCAAGGATGTAATCCTCGCCGTCAAAGCTTTTGATGTCCTTGCCGTCTGCAACTTGCGTGCCCACGCCCGTCTTGGTGTAGAAACCGGGAATGCCAGCCCCGCCTGCGCGCATACGTTCAGCCAGCGTTCCTTGCGGGCAAAATTCCACTTCCAATTCGCCGGAGAGGAACTGGCGTTCAAATTCCTTGTTCTCGCCGACATAGGAACTGATCATTTTTTTCACTTGCCGGGTGCGCAGGAGTTTGCCGATGCCTTCATCGTCAATGCCTGCATTGTTGCTGGCAAAGGTAAGCCCGGTGACGCCTGTATCGCGGATCGCATCGAGCAGCCTTTCGGGAATACCGCATAGGCCAAACCCGCCGCTGGCGATCAGGATGTCATTGGCGATAACACCGTCCAGTGCGGCGGCGGCGTTTGGGTAAAGCTTTGTCATATCAGTCCGTGTTCATGTGTGATCTTGAGCAGGAACGCGCGGGATCGTTTCAGGGCGGGCGTCGTTACGGGAGGGCGATAAAGATTGGCGATAAAGATTGGCGGGGGCTCTGTCATCAAATGATGTCACGAAAACCTGCCAAGCGATGAGGAATGGGTGCAAGTGATCGCTGCGCGCCCTTTCTGTCTCGGAGGAAATGCTGCGCCGCAACATGCGCCGCGCGCGTTCAATTGCCCAATAAGTAGGCAAATGCTCACTATTTGCACAGACAATTTGCGTAATTTGACATATTTCCGTCATTAAAGCGGTAGCTATTGCGCATTTTGCAACTTGCTATGCGGCTTTCGCACTTGCGAAGAATCGCCTGCGCCCGCATATCTCTTCGTGCCTTACAGGCATCCTCTCCCAAACTTTTCAGGCCCGGCCGCACTTAGGTGTACCGGGCCTTTTTCTTGCCCTGATTGCGCAGGGGCCGCAGCATCGGCGCCTATGGTTCTTTGCGGACCGCAGATACAGGCAATTGCAATGCCACCTTTGGGCTCCTAGCTAACGAATGCGTTAATTGGAGATCACCACGATGAGCGACACTCAGGACGCTCCTGTTCAAACCGTCAGATTGCAGGTTGCCCCCGCCCGGCAGGAAGAATCGGGACAAGGTTTGGCCCGCATGCCGCGCTCGGCGTTTCAGGCTTTGGGCATAACCGAAGGCGACGTGGTCGAGATCAAAGGGAAACGCAGCACAGCCGCAATCGCGATGGCCGCCTATGCCGAGGATGATACGCTGGATGTGGTGCGCCTTGACGGCCTTCAACGCGGCAATGCCGAAGCGGGATCGGGCGAGCATGTGAAAATCGTGCGTGCCGAAACGCGCCCCGCGACCCGCGTGGTGTTTGCCCCCGCTCAGCGCGACATGCGGCTGCAAGGGCCGAGCCAGGCGCTCAAACGCAATTTCTTCAAAAAGCCGCTGGTCGCAGGCGATCTGGTGGCGACCACAGGGCAGCAGCCCGTGCAGAACATGCCGCCCGATGTGCGCCAATTGCTGCGCGCGCCCGCTTATGCGCTGACGCAGATCAGGCTGTCGGTCGCGTCAACTGTGCCCAAGGGCATCGTCCATATCGACGAGAACACCGAAGTGGAGCTGCGCACCGAATTCGAAGAGCCTCGCGATGCGCGCGGCACGGTGAATTATGACGATGTCGGCGGGATGGAAGAGACCATTCAGGCTTTGCGCGAAATGGTCGAATTGCCGCTGCGTTATCCCGAATTGTTCACCCGGCTGGGCGTTGATCCGCCCAAGGGCGTTTTGCTCCATGGCCCGCCCGGCACCGGCAAAACGCGCCTCGCACAGGCCGTCGCGAATGAAAGCGATGCGGAATTTTTCTCCATTAACGGGCCAGAGATCATGGGCTCGGGCTATGGCGAAAGCGAAAAACGCCTGCGCGAAGTGTTCGAAGAGGCGACTCGCGCCGCCCCTGCCATCGTGTTTATCGACGAGATCGATTCCATCGCTCCCAAACGCAGCGGCGTGCCGGGCGAGGCGGAAAAGCGGCTGGTTGCGCAATTGCTCACTTTGATGGACGGATTGGAAGCGCGCGCCAACCTTGTCGTGATCGCCGCCACCAACCGGCCCGATGCCATTGACGAAGCTTTGCGCAGGCCCGGCCGGTTCGACCGCGAGATTGTGATCGGTGTGCCCGATCAGGGCGGCCGCCGCGAAATCCTTGCGATCCACACGCGCGGCATGCCTTTGGAAGAAACGGTCGATCTTGCTGAGCTTTCGCGCGTCACGCACGGCTTTGTCGGTGCAGACATTGCCGCGCTTGCGCGCGAGGCGGCGATTGATGCTGTGCGCCGTATCATGCCGCGGCTCGATCTGGATGCGCGCGAAATTCCGCAGGACGTGCTCGAAGATCTGTGCGTCACCCGCGATGATTTCATGTCCGCGCTCAAACGCGTCCAGCCATCGGCCATGCGCGAAGTTATGGTGCAGGCGCCCAATGTCGGCTGGGATGATATTGGCGGGGTCGGTGATGCGATCGACAAGCTGAAAGAGGGCATCGAACTCCCGCTCAAAAACGCTGAAGCATTCCGCCGTCTGGGCATCCGCCCCGCCAAAGGCTTTCTGCTGTATGGCCCGCCCGGCACCGGCAAGACCCTGCTGGCCAAAGCGGTCGCGAAAGAGGCTGAGGCCAATTTCATCTCGATGAAAAGCTCAGACCTTTTGTCCAAATGGTATGGCGAAAGCGAACAGCAAATCGCCCGCCTGTTCCAGCGCGCGCGTTCTGTCGCGCCATGCGTGGTCTTCATTGACGAGATCGACAGCCTTGTGCCCGCGCGCGGATCGGGTCAGGGCGAACCGCAGGTCACGGGCCGGGTCGTCAACACGATCCTGGCTGAGATGGACGGGCTGGAGGAATTGCAATCGGTCATCGTGGTGGGCGCAACCAATCGCCCCACTTTGGTCGATCCCGCGCTGCTGCGTCCGGGCCGCTTTGATGAGCTTGTCTATGTCGGCACGCCCGATGCGCCGGGCCGCGAGCATATTCTTGGCATTCACACCGGCGCGATGCCGCTGGCGGATGACGTGGACCTCGCCGACGTCGCGTCCAAAACCGAACGGTTTACCGGCGCTGATCTGGAAGACGTGGTGCGCCGCGCGGGCCTTAACGCGCTGCGGCGCATGGGCGGCGATGTGAGCAAGGTGGCCGCCGAGGATTTTGACGAAGCGCTCAAAGACAGCCGCGCCACCGTCACTTCAAAAATGGAAGCGGAATACCGCAAAATGCGCGGCGAATTGAAAAAACGCGCCGCCGAAGCCCAGCCCATCGGGTTTTTCCAACCGGAAAACCTTCAGCCAACGCGCGCCAAGAAACACGGCAACGACGAAGCGGATTAGGGAAGGTTTTGCTGGGTGGGGTCAGGGCATCCGTCCTGACCTTGGCCCGGAGTTTTGTTGAGTGTTCGCTTACGCTCACAGCCCGACCACCCCGAGTCTTTGTGGGGTGCGGATCAGGCATCCGCCTGATCCTTGGCCGGACCGCCCCGCCTCCCCGCCCGTCCACCAAGGGTTCCATAGGATATGGTGGACGGGCGGGGAGGTGGGGCGGCCCGGCGTGAGCGAAGCGAACACAAACAGAAACGCCCGGCAGTGAGCGAAGCGAGCACAAGCAAAAACTCTCGCTCAGCGCAGCGTCGCACCCACCCCCATCACCTAATGCGCGGCATCCCAGCTTGGCCCAGTGCCAATATCAATCGCCAATGGCACATCCAGCTCCACCACGGGCAGGGCAGCTTCTGCCATCACGCGCTCGATAATCAGTGATGCAGCGGCGACGTCGCTTTCGGGCAGTTCGAACACCAATTCATCATGCACTTGCAAAAGCATGCGCACATCATTCAGGCCCGCATCGCGAAGCGCTGGCAGCATGCGCACCATGGCGCGTTTGATGATGTCGGCGCTGGTCCCTTGGATCGGCGCGTTGATCGCGGCGCGTTCTGACCCCTGACGTTCGGCCTGATTTTTGGACGCGATCCGGGGGAACCATGTTTTGCGGCCAAACAGGGTTTCAGAATACCCTTTGGCTTTCACCGTTTCCAGCGTTTCGAGGATATAGCGCTGGATGCCGGGGAAACGCTGGAAATAGGTGTCGATCATGTCTTGCGCTTCATCGGGCTCCACTTCCAGCCGGCCCGCAAGGCCCCAGCGCGATATGCCATACAGGATCGCGAAATTGATCGTTTTCGCCTGCGCGCGGGTGTCGCGGGTCACCTCGCCAAACATTTCAGTGGCGGTGCGCGAATGGATATCCTCGCCATTGGCAAACGCTTCTTTCAGCGTATCGACATTGGCCATATGCGCAGCCAGCCTGAGTTCGATCTGGCTGTAATCGGCGGCCAGCAAAGTGTTGCCCGCCTCTGGCACGAACGCTTCGCGAATTTGCCGCCCAATGGCCGTGCGGATTGGAATGTTTTGCAGGTTCGGATCGGTGGAGGATAAGCGCCCCGTTTGCGCCCCGGCGAGCGAATAGCTGGTGTGAACGCGCCCCGTAACGGGATTGATCTGCGCTTGCAAAGCATCGGTATAAGTCGATTTGAGTTTCGATAGATGCCGCCATTCGAGCACTTTTTTCGCAATCGGCGCGCCTTCGCCGCCAAGCTTTTCCAAAGTTGCCTGATCGGTGGAATAGGCCCCGCTTTTGCCTTTGCGTCCGCCTTTCAGGCCCATTTTGTCGAACAGAATTTCGCCCAATTGCTTGGGACTGCCAACGGCAAATTCCTGGCCTGCAAGTTCGTGAATTTCGCTTTCCAACCGCGCGGTTTCGGTGGCGAATTCTTCGGACAGCCGGGCCAGCTGCGCGCGGTCCACTTTGATCCCTTCGCGCTCCATCGCGGCGACCACGGGGATCAGCGGGCGATCAACCCGCTCGTAAATCCGCGTGCCACCTTCCTGCGCGAGACGCGGTTTGAGCATCTGATACAGCCGCCAAGTGACATCGGCATCCTCGGCGGCATATTCGGTTGCCCTCGCCAGCGGCACTTCGCCAAAGGGGATGGCTTTCTTGCCTGTCCCGCACACGTCCTTGAACGATAAAGGCGTGTGGCCAAGGTGGCGCTCAGACAATTCATCCATGCCGTGCCCGCCGCCCATGCCTTCGCCCCGGCCTGCATCAAGGTCAAAGCTCATGACCATGGTGTCTTCGATGGGGGTGACGCTTACGCCCGCGCGTTCGAGCACATTGAGATCGTATTTGCCGTTCTGAAAGATTTTAAGAACCGCTTCATTGGCAAACAGCGGTTTCAATGCCGCCAGCGCGTCTTTGGTGGCGATCTGATCGGGTTTTTCGGCCAGCAGATCGGTCCCGCCATGGGCAAGCGGGATATAGCACGCATCATTGGGGCCAAGCGCCAGGCTGATGCCAACCAGATCGGCCTGCATCGCATTGAGCGAGGTGGTTTCGGTATCCACCGCAACATATTGCGCGGCACTAGCGCGGGAGATCCAAGCCTCCAGCCGCTCCAATGTCTGCACCGTTTCATAGGCGCTGCGATCAACCTTGGGCATTTCAGGCAGCGGCTGACGATTGCCCGCCGCATCGCCGGCATCGCCTGCCATATCCGCTTTGGCCGGGTTGAGATTGGTTGCGCGTTCAGGGCTGCCCGTACCAAGGCCGAGGCGTTTTAAGAGCGAGGTAAAGCCGTGCTCTTCGAGAAATGCTGCAAGCGGTTCGGGCGCAATCCCATCAAGCTTCATTTCATCGAGCGGCTGGGGCAGATCGCAATCTTCTTTCAGCGTGACGAGCACCCGGCTCATCTCTGCATCCCCGCGCCCTTCGATCAGGCGTTCTTTCAGCTTGGATTTCTTCATGTCCGGCGCCTGATCCAGCGCTGCGGTAAGCGATCCGTGCTCGGCGATCAGCTTGCTTGCGGTCTTGGGGCCGACCCCGTAAATGCCGGGAATATTGTCAACGCTATCCCCCATCAGCGCGAGCACATCGCCGACCAGTTCGGGTTTGACGCCGAATTTCTCCTCGACTTCCTCGATATAGATGCGTGCGCTTTTCATCGTGTCGAGCATGTCGATGCGCGCCGGGCCGTGGGGGCCTTCGACCTCTCCGATCAATTGCATCAGGTCTTTGTCGGAAGATACGATGGTGACGTTCCATCCTTTGCGCTGCGCCTCGCGCGCATAGGTCGCAATCAGATCGTCCGCTTCCAGCCCCGCTTCCTCGATACAGGGCAGGCTGAAAGCGCGAGTCGCATCGCGGATCAGCGGGAATTGCGGGCGCAGATCCTCGGGCGGTTCGGGACGGTTCGCCTTATATTCGGGGTAGATATCGTTGCGAAAACTCTTGGAATCTTTATCAAGGATGACCGCAAGATGGGTGGGACCAGCTGCTGTATCGAGGTCATCAGCGAGCTTCCACAGCATCGTTGTATAACCGTACACCGCGCCCACCGGTGTGCCCGCAGGATTGGTGAGCGGGGGCAGGCGGTGATAGGCTCTGAAGATATAGGACGAGCCATCGACGAGATAGAGGTGCTGCTGATCTGACATGGTGATCTGCTAGCATTCGCAGGCAGCCCACGTAAGCCGCTTTGGCACAATACCCCCCTTGCCAAGCCGATATGTTCAAACTTGTAAAATCAGGCCGAAATGAGGCGTAATTGAGGCGAAAGCGGCCGAACCTGCCTTATTTGACTTGCCTTGCCACATTCTTGCCATTATCTAGGGTGCAAGTCGGGGGTCAAAAGCCGGCTGACGCGGGGGTTTTGAAAATGCCTGCGTAACAAAACGCTGAATAAGGATTACTATTATGCGTAAGATCGTTCTTGCCGCTGCTGTGGCTACCTCGGCTCTTGGCCTTGCTGCTTGCGGCGAAACCGCTGAAAAAGCTGGCGAAACTGCTGATGCAATGGCTGCAGACGCTGGTTCAATCGCTGACGATGCAACCGCTGCTGCCGAAGACGGCGCTGCTGCTGTAGGCGACGCTGCTTCTGACGGCGCTGCTGCCGTAGGCGATGCTGCTTCTGACGGTGCTGCTGCTGTTGAAGGCGCTGCTGCTGATGGCACCGCTGCTGTCGAAGGCGCTGTTGAAGCTGCTGGCGACAAAGCTGAAGAAATGATGGCTGGCGACGAGTAGTCGTTTAAGCCTCAGCCCGCTCTGCCGGTCTGAAATAGAAAAGGCGGTGCCAGATCGGCGCCGCCTTTTTTGTTGCGTGATCCAGTCGCCTCTTAAAGGCCCTAGAGCTTACCCGCCATTGCGCGGCGCAGGGGCCCAATTGCGAGTGGGGTCGCGGTACAATCCGGCTTTGGCGGAAAACCCGTTATACAAAGCGCGCGTGATCTCTGCGATGCGTGCATCACGCTTGGCGCGCGCGGCGCGCTTGTTGCGCGATTCGTCGGAAAGGCTGGTGCTTTGCCCGGTGACATAGATCGCCGCCACAATTGCGCGGCCATCTGCGAGGCGGAAAATGCCGATATCGCTGGCGGTGCGGCTAAGCGTGCCGGTTTTGTGCGCAAGCGCTGCGGCCTGCGGCAGAGCCGCGTTCATCCGGCGGCGGCCTGTGGTTGTCTCTTCCATCGCGCCGATCAGCAGATTGCGGCTGTTCACGCTAAGCCAGCGGCCCTGATAAATCCCGGCAAGCAATTGCCCCATCGCCCGCGGACTGGCCGAATCGCGCGGATCAATCCATTCAACCGGATCAAATTCGCCATCATCGCGCACCAATGTCGCAATATCGCGCGACAGCTCAAATTCGTTAAGCCCCGCCTGACGCATCCACGCATTCACCGCCGAAGGCCCGCCGACAACGCGCAGCAGAGCATCGGTGCAGCTGTTGCAGCTTTTGCTGATCATCAGGCTGATGAGTTCATGCGCGGGGACATAATTGCCCGTGCGCACGGGCGCGCGCTCGCTCGAATATTTCTTGGAGCGCACCGGGATCAGCAGCGGATATTCGCTCGACAGGCTGAAACGGCCCTGATCGACGCCGGCAAGGAATGTCGCCGCGACTGCCACTTTGCTGGTGGACGCCATGGGAAAGCGTTGATCGCCCAGCACGGAAACTTCTTCGCCTGATGCCAGATCAACTGCATAGACCCCGATCCGGCCCAGATTGCCATCGGCCAATTCGGCGACGCGCTGTTCAAACGAGCTTTCGTAAATCGCCTCAAACGATTGCGGCTCGCGCATTTCGGTGCCCAAAGCGAGGTCAAAGCTGGCTTCGAGATCATTGCTCTGCGCGGCGGCAGGCGCTGAAAACAAGGCGAGCGAGGCGGCCAAAGCGGCGATGAAGGGGGTGCGAGAGAAAATAGCCATAGGGGCGTTGTTACAGTGTTCCGGTTTCCAAGGACTGAATGAACATCTGTAGGTGCGCACGATTCGTCGCGGCAAGCGCTCATTTCACCGACTGCGGCGAGATGTGCGCCTGCTACGGTTAATCCCCTAACTGGCCCGCGAAAGTGCGCTTTTCTCAACACACTGGGCGCAATTAGCGCGCGAATTGCTTTTACTGGCACAATCAGAGCGATTTGTGGCCCGGTTGTGCCCGGTTTGCACTTGACTGGCGCGGTGAGACGGGCAGTTTCCCAGGCAATACGCAGTTAACAGGACCACCCTTATGACGCCTCTTATCACCAATCGCACTTCGCTGCGCGCAACGCGCATCGCTTTTTCCGCTCTGATGCTTGGCACCTCTGGCCTTGCGCTCGCCCAGACCGCGCCCATCGTGCAGCCCGGCGCGCCCGGTCAGGATAGCAAAACCCTGACGGCGACAGAGGCAAGCCAACTGGCCGGTTCCAAATACACCGATGCCGATGTGATGTTCATGCAAGGCATGATCGTGCACCACAGTCAGGCGGTCGATATGGCCGAGCTGGCTGCGGATCGCACCAATAATGAAGATGTCATCGCGATTGCCGGACGCATTCTGTCGAGCCAGGCGGATGAAATCGTCTTCATGAACAACTGGCTGGATGAACGCGGCGAAAAAATGGTCATGGCCGGAAATCATCAAGGGATGGATCATTCCAAGATGGACCATTCCAAACACGCCATGGTCGATCATTCGCAAATGGCAGGCATGGCCACCCCTGCGCAGATGAAGGCTTTGGCAAAGGCAAAAGGCACCGAGTTTGATTCCCAGTTTCTCACTTTGATGATCGCCCATCACGAAGGCGCGATTGATATGGTCGAAGAATTGCTGCGCCAGCCCGGCAGCGCCTCTGACCCCATCCTGTTCCGCTTCGTCGGCGATATTGAAAACGACCAGCAGGCCGAAATTGAACGCATGGATGTTTTGCTCGCAGGGCTTTCCACCGATCCGCGCGCTGGACTGAAAGCAGGCTTTGCCGATGCAGAAGAGGCGATTTCGAACCTGCGCAAAGTTGTCAGCCTGCCCAAGCCTGCCGGTTTCTTCGATCCCGATAACCCGGCCGATCTGCGCGTGCCTGTACCCCCGCGCGAAAAAGAAGAGGCAGACGCAGGCAGCGAAGATGCCGCCAAAGCCGCCGTCGATGCGGTTCTGGCTGCCGCGCAAAAAGCAGCCGCTGATGCGCTTGCGGCTGCCGCTGGTGACACGCCCGAACGCGGCGAAGAGGAAGGCGAAAGCCTCACGCAGTTTGCCGAAAGATCACCCCTGCTTGATTTTGCCAACACCGATATGGCGTTCTTTGGCGACATCATGGTGGCCGGCGGCTATCACGGGTTCAACATCTACAAACTGGTCGAAGATGGCGCGCCGCAATTGATGAGCTCGGTTGTCTGCCCCGGCGGGCAGGGCGATGTCTCTGTTGTCGGCGACATCCTGATTATGAGCGTTGAACAAACGCGCGGGCGCGTGGATTGCGGCCTGCAAGGGGTCGAAGGCGATGTGAGCGAAGAGCGTTTCCGCGGGCTTCGTATCTTTGACATTTCAGATCTTGCCGCTGTGCGTCAGGTTGGTCAGGTGCAAACCTGCCGGGGCAGCCACACCCATTCCATCGTCAGCGCCGATGATGAAAAGATCATCGTCTACAATTCGGGCACCAGCCGCGTGCGCAAAACCGAAGAGCTGGCCCGCTGCATCGACAATCCGGTTGACACGCGCACCGCTTTGTTCAGCATTGACGTGATCGAAATCCCGCTGGCCGATCCGTCAAAATCGCGCATCACCAGCAGCCCGCGTGTGTTCGCAGACGGGGCAACGGGCGAAATTGCCGGTCTCTGGAAAGGCGGCGAAAGCGAAGATGGCGCGCAATACACCCGCCAGACCAATCAGTGCCACGACATCACCGTGTTCCCGTCGCTGAAAATCGCAGCGGGCGCGTGTTCGGGCAATGGGATCATCATGGACATCTCAGATCCCTATAACCCGGTGCGCACCGATTCTGTGTTCGATAAAGGCTTTGCCTATTGGCATTCGGCCACATTCAACAATGACGGCACCAAAGTGATCTTCACCGATGAATGGGGCGGAGGCGGCCGCCCGCGCTGCAAGGCGTCTGATCCGATGACCTGGGGCGCCAATGCGATTTACGACATTGTCGATGGCAAGCTGGAATTTCGCAGCCATTACAAAATGCCAGGGCCCCAATCCGAGCATGAAAACTGCGTTGCGCATAATGGGTCGATCATCCCTGTGCCGGGACGCGATATCTTTGTGCAAAGCTGGTATCAGGGCGGCATCAGCGTGATGGATTTCACCGACAGTTCTGCGCCCAAGGAAATCGCTTTCTTTGATCGCGGTCCCATCAGCGAAGAGCAGTTGGTGGTGGGCGGTTTCTGGTCGTCTTACTGGTATAATGGCCGCATTTACGGCACCGAGATCACGCGCGGTGTCGATGTGTTCGCGCTTGAACCCAGCGAGCATCTGACCGCAGAGGAAATCGCAGCGGCAGAAAGCGCGAGCTATGCCAACACCCGCTTTAACCCGCAGACCCAAACGCAGGTAACCTGGGATGAAGCGGTGATCGAAGCTGCCGAGCAAAGCCGCAAAGGCGGGTAAACGCGTCCAAGCCGTTCTGCCTTTGGGCGATAAAAAAGGGCCGGGAAAGCATCGCGCTGTCCCGGCCCTTTTGTTTGGGCTTTTTGTTTGGCTTACCGCGCCCTTGCTAAGCCGCTTTCACCGCTGCAATCCAGTTGTCGACCATTGTCTCAAGGATCGGCAAAGGCACCGCCCCGCCGCCCAGAACCGTGTCGTGAAAGCCGCGAATGTCGAAATCATCGCCCAGCTCCTCTTCGGCTTTCGCGCGCAATTCCTGAATGCGGATCATGCCGATCTTGTACGATGTCGCTTGGCCCGGAAGCACGAAATAACGCTGCACTTCTGAGCGGGCGACCGTTTCGGGATTGGGCGAATTTTCGAGGCAATAGGCGACCGCCTCATCCTCGGTCCAACCCTTGGCGTGGATGCCGGTATCGACCACCAGCCGGATCGCGCGCCACATTTCCGATTGCAGGCGGCCAAAGTCGGAATAGGGGTCTTCATATCCGCCCATCTCTTTGGCCAGCGCCTCGCTATACAGCGCCCAGCCTTCGCCATAGGCGGGCAGAAAGCCGCCTTGCGCGCGGAATTTGGGTACGCCTTCCAGTTCCTGCGCGATTGAGACCTGCATGTGATGGCCCGGATTGCCTTCGTGATAGGCAATCGCTTCCAAAGGCGGGATCGGCATTGCGCTCATATCGGACAGATGCGCGTAATAGACACCGGGGCGCGATCCATCGGGCGTGCCCGCGCGGTAGTGCTGTGCTGCCCCATCCTGTTCGCGGAAGGGTTCGACCCGGCGCACTTCCAGCTTTGCTTTGGGCAGACGGCCAAAGAATTCCGGCAGGCGCTGCGTCAAAGTGTCGATATGCATGGTCGCACGGTCAATATAATCCTGCGCGCCCGCTTCGTCTTGCGAGAAGAAGAATTGCGGATCTTCCCGCGTGAACACGAAAAATTCGGGCAATGTCCCTTCGAACCCGGTGTTCTGCATGATCGCTTCCATCTCGCCTCTGATGCGCGCAACTTCGGCAAGGCCCAGATCGTGAATTTCATCAGCGGTGAGATCGGTTGTCGTCATCTGGCTGAGGCTGAAAGCGTAGAAATCATCGCCATTGGGAAGGCTGGTCACGCCTTGCGCGATTTCGGCTGTGTTCTCGATATCCTGGGTGAACCAATCGATGGTCCGCTGATAAGCAGGCGCAAGCGTTTCGGTGAGAGCGGTGCGCGCTTCTTCGCGCAATTCTTCGGACCGCTCTGCCGTGATGGTGCCATCCTCGACCAGTTTGGCCAGATGCCCTTCGGTCCCGGCCCAAAGGGCTGATGGTTCGCCATCGTCGCCAAAGGGCGCGCCTGAGATAATCTTCTGCGATTCGGCAATTACCGCATCATAGGCAAAGCGCGGCGGGCGCGTGCCCGCTTCGGCATTGGTCTGAGCCAGAGTGAGCGCCTGATCCATCGCGGTGCCAATCCCTGCAAGCCGCGCGATAAAGGCTTCCATATCGCTTTCGCTTTCAACCGTGTGCTGGCTCAGCAGAAAGCTGGGCAGACCCGTGTGCAATCCGCCCATCTGGTGCAGGATATATTGCTGATCCATAAAGTCGCGCGATTTGATCGCTTGCTCGGCGCGGTATTTGAACATGTCATAGGAAATCTGATCCTGCGCTGACAGTTCGTCATAATCGAAATTCGCTTCCATATCGGCGAGCGCCTGCGTCCACCAAGTGATCTGTTCCAGCTGCGCTTCGCGGCTGATATCGTCGATTTTGTCGTAATTGGTTTTCATCCCCAATGCGGTTTGGCGGATGGGGGAAAATTCCAGCTCCTCTTCGAACTTGGTCTCAAACCAGTCATTCAGGCATTCGCCCTGAGTGGTGGCGCATTCGATTGTTGCAGCGGCCGGCCCCATCAATCCCTCGCACCCGGTCAAAGCCACTGAAGCCAGCAATATGGCGGCAAATTTGGTTTTCATCTCATGTCCTTTATTGCCGCGCATCTTGGTGCGCAGCTTTTTGCAATGCACAGCCTCATGCGGGAGGATCGCGCAGCTGCCAAGCCGCTTTGCCACAAAAAACCCCGCCGGATCGCTCCGACGGGGCCTTTATTGTTAGCGTTAGTAAGCTTGGTCTGGCTTAGAAGCCGCCCATGCCTCCCATTCCGCCCATGCCGCCCATATCGGGCATGGCAGGCGCGCCGCCGGCTGCTTTGTCTTCCGGCGCATCGGTGATCGCTGCTTCGGTGGTGATCAGCAGGCCAGCGACCGATGCTGCGTCCTGCAACGCGGTGCGCACAACCTTGGTCGGGTCGATCACGCCGGCTTCGACGAGGTTTTCATAAACATCGGTTGCCGCGTTGAAACCTTGGGTCTCATCGCCTTCGCGCAGCAGATTGCCGGAAACAACCGCACCGTCATGGCCCGCATTTTCAGCGATCTGGCGAACCGGTGCCAGGATCGCACGGCGGACAATGTCCATGCCGCGGGTCTGGTCGTCATTGTCGCCTTTGACACCGTCGAGCACTTTGGATGCGTACAGCAGTGCTGTGCCGCCGCCGGGGACGATGCCTTCTTCAACGGCTGCGCGGGTTGCGTGCAGCGCATCGTCGACGCGGTCCTTGCGCTCTTTCACTTCAACTTCCGAAGCGCCGCCAACTTTGATCACGGCAACACCGCCAGCCAGTTTCGCGAGGCGTTCCTGGAGTTTTTCGCGGTCATAATCAGAGGTTGTGGCTTCCATCTGGGCCTTGATCTCACCGACGCGGGCTTTGATGTCTTCTTCCGAGCCTGCACCGTCGACAATCGTGGTGTTGTCTTTGTCGATGGTGACGCGCTTGGCTTCGCCGAGCATGCCCAATGTGACGTTTTCAAGCTTGATGCCGAGATCTTCAGACACCATTTCGCCTTTGGTCAGGATCGAGATATCTTGCAGCATCGCTTTG
This sequence comes from Erythrobacter sp. JB1-15, assembly GCF_057365035.1. Lineage (NCBI taxonomy): Bacteria > Pseudomonadati > Pseudomonadota > Alphaproteobacteria > Sphingomonadales > Erythrobacteraceae > Erythrobacter > Erythrobacter sp. JB1-15. The sequence continues at coordinate 872,710 of NZ_CP200295.1, read as the reverse complement.
CGGCGATCGCCAAAGCCGGGGGCTTTGACAGCAGCAACTTTGAGGCCGCCGCGCAGCTTGTTCACAACCAGAGTGGCAAGCGCTTCGCCTTCGATGTCTTCTGCGATGATCAGCAGCGGACGACCCGATTGCACAGCCGCTTCGAGGACCGGCAGCATAGCTTGCAGGTTCGAAAGCTTCTTCTCGTGGATGAGGATGTACGGGTTTTCCAGCTCAACCGTCATCTTGTCGGGGTTGGTGATGAAGTAGGGTGAGAGGTAACCGCGGTCGAACTGCATGCCCTCGACAACGTCCAGCTCAAATTCGAGGCCCTTGGCTTCTTCGACGGTGATGACGCCTTCTTTGCCGACCTTTTCCATGGCTTCAGCGATTTTCTCGCCAACTTCTTTATCGCCATTGGCCGAGATCACGCCAACCTGCGCGACTTCGGATGAACCGGCGACTTCTTTGGAACGGGCAACCAGGTCCGCGGTGACTTTCGCAACCGCTGCATCAATGCCGCGCTTCAGATCCATCGGGTTCATGCCCGCTGCAACCGCTGTCATGCCTTCGCGAATGATCGCCTGGCCCAGAACGGTGGCAGTGGTGGTGCCGTCGCCTGCAAGATCGTTCGTTTTCGAAGCGACCTCTTTGAGCATTTGCGCGCCCATATTTTCGAACTTGTCTGTCAGTTCGATTTCTTTGGCAACGGTCACGCCGTCTTTGGTGATGCGCGGCGCGCCAAAGCTTTTGTCGATGACAACATTGCGACCTTTGGGGCCGAGTGTCACTTTGACAGCATTTGCGAGCGTATCGACGCCCTTAAGAATGCCTTCGCGGGCATCGCGGCCGAACTTTACGTCCTTAGCAGCCATGGGATATTCTCCATTTTTGTCATCCCAGCGAAAGCTGGGATCGGGTTGTTCTTGGTAAAAAGCCGCCGGTCAGATCGGCCAGCGGCCCCAGCTTTCGCTGGGGTGACGATTCACACGGCTAATCAGCCGATCACGCCCATGATGTCGCTTTCTTTCATGATCAGCAGGTCTTCGCCGTCGATCTTGACTTCGGTGCCCGACCATTTGCCGAACAGAACGCGGTCGCCCGCTTTCACATCAAGAGCGATGCGCGCGCCGCTGTCATCGCGGGCGCCTTCGCCTACAGCGACGATTTCGCCTTCGCTGGGCTTTTCTTGTGCTGAATCAGGGATAATGATGCCGCCAGCGGTCTTGGTGTCGGCTTCAATGCGACGGACCACAACGCGGTCGTGCAGAGGACGAAATGCCATAATTTATGACCTTTCTATAAGGGTTGAAACAAGGATTGGCACTCTCCTCGTAAGAGTGCCAGTGCGCGGCATGTGGTTGCGCGGATGGCGCGAGTCAAGCGTGCACCGCCTAAAAATTTTGAAATGATTTAGGTGGGCCGCACGGCCAGCCCCAAATCCTCGCGCCGCATCCAGCGCCAGGTCAGCAGAATGGCGGCAAATAACAATCCCGTGGCCAGGCCAATCCACACGCCGATCCCTTGCAATGGGGTGTAAAAGCCAAGCCCCACTGCGAGGCCAAATCCCGGCACCCAATAGCTGAACACCGCAATCCACATCGGCACGCGGGTATCCTGCAAACCCCTTAGCGAACCCAGCGACACCGCTTGCATCCCATCGACAATCTGGAACGCGGCAGCCCACACCAGATATTGCAGCGCAAAGCCGACAAGGGCTGCGTTTTTGGCCGCATAAGGATCAAGATAAACCGACAACAAAGCATAAGGCGCAAACACCATGGCGCTGGCGGTCAGGGCCATCACGCCGGTGCCCAGGGCAATCGCAACCCACCCGGCCTGCGCGATCCCCTGGGCATCGCGCGCGCCGTAAAAATACCCCACGCGGATGGTCGCGGCCTGGCCCACGCCGAACGGTATCTGAAACGCAAAGGCCGCGATGTTGAGAGCGACGGTGTGCCCGGCCAGTTCGGATGCGCCAAAGCGCCCCATCAAAAATGCAGCCGCACCGAAAATGCCCGCCTCTGCAATCACAGTGAGCGCGATGGGCGTGCCAATAGCGATGATCTCACGAAACTTGGCCCAATCGGGCCGCCACATCTTGCCGAATATCCGGTAGCGGTGCAGCTTTCGGTCAAACCGGATGATCGCGATATAGGCCAGCATTGTCACGCTGGTGGTGATGATGGTCGCAATGCCTGCACCGATCAGCTCCAGCCGGGGCATGCCGAAATTCCCGAAAATCAGCGCGTAATTGCCCAGTGCGTTCACGCCAATACCAAGCGCGGTGATCGCGGTTGCAAAAATGGGCCGGCCAAGGGTGGAGACATAAGTGCGCAGGACATTGCCGATCACCATCGGGATCAGCGACCAGACCACCGCCAGCAGATAGGGAATGGCGAACGCTATCACTTCGGCAGGTTGGCCGGTTGCATGCATGACAGGGATTGTCACCAGCGCGAGCGCCATGCCGCCTGCGCCCGACATAACGGCCAGCCACAAAGCCATGCGCACCGCCCGCCTGACGGGGCGCACCGCATTGGGGTTCTCGCCCAGCTGCGCGGCAATGATGGGCGCAACGGCTGCGGTGAGCGAATTTAACGACCACACAATCAGCCCGAAGATTGCCATCACCAAAGATGACGCCGCCAGCTCCGCTTCCCCCAGCCGCGCGATGAAAATCACATCCACCGCATAGGTCAGCATCTGGAGCATGTTCGCGAGCGCAAGCGGAGCCGCGAGCCATAAAGTGGCCCGTATTTCCCCGCCCCAGCTTGGCGTTTGAAGAGGTTGCGTGTTGCTCATGGTGCGTCTCGCTCACCATCAGGCAAGCCGGCCCGAATAGGCGCGTGCGCGAGTCGGTCAAAGCGCTATTTTGTGAAAGGCTGCTTTATTGCGGAAACTCAACCCGGCCCAGCCCAGCCAACCCGGGCGGGGCGGGTCACTTTGGTTTAAGAAGCAGAGCATTTCGGCAAAAAAGTGGGCGGCTTGGCGCAGGTGGCCGCCCAAGGCCCGGTTTTGCTGGCCAAGCCCCGCGAGCGAAGGTATCGCCCCGCTGTGTTCAGGGCCACTTTCATTTTTGCGTGTTTGGCAATCGTCTCTTCGATGACGGTCCCGTTCGGCTATATGCCCGCCCTCGCGCATGATGGCAGTGTGATCCTGCGCATTTGTGATGGGACCATGCAGGTGCCGGATGAGACACCGGGGCATGAAACGCACCAGCAAGCCGATCACACGCAAGCCTCTCAAACACAGGCCTCTCACACGCAGGCCTCTCCCACACAAATCGCGCATGATGGGCAAAGAGGTCCCCATGCCGAGCATGACGATGGTCCCCACGAAGCGCGCTGTAATTACGCCGTAACGGTGGCTGCGAGCCTGCCCGAAGCCCCGCAAATCGCCCAATGCGCGGTGCAAGAAACCGTAATGCAGCAGTGCAGGCTCGCTGTGCTGACGGCCATATACCCCCCAGAATGCCTCCGGCGACAGGTCCGCCCGCCGCGTAACCAAGACCGATATCCCGCCTTTTTCCGGCAACAGGTTACACAAACAGGACTTTCCCAATGAGACACGCAATTTTTGTTGCGGGTGCCGCTTCGGCACTCGCGCTTTCGACCACGGCTGGCGCGCATGATGCTTATGCAGATGACCATGCGCCTATTGGAGTGATGGCAGATCACGCTCACAAAAAGGGCGAGATCATGTTCTCGTTTCGGGCCATGCACATGGAAATGCAGGGCAATCAGATCGGCACTGACAGCGTTGATCCAGAGACAATCGTCACCACCATACCCAACACCTTTTTCGGCAATCCGATGCAGCCGCCGACCTTGCGGATCGTGCCCACTGAAATGCGCACCGATATGTATATGCTGGGCATGATGTATGCTCCATCCGATGCTGTCACTTTGATGGTGATGGGCAATTACATCGAAAAGGAAATGGAACACATCACTTTCCAGGGCGGGATGGGCACAGATCGCCTCGGCACTTTTACGACCAATCCAAAGGCATTGGGCGACACAAAGGTTGCTGCGCTGTTTCCTCTGCTTGGCATTCCTGATGCAACCGATGATGTGAGGAATGAGCTGACGTTAAAGGCAGGGGTCAGCCTGCCGACAGGCTCAATCAGCCAGACAGACGATATTCTCACACCCATGGGAGGAACGCCCACTGTCAGGGTTCCCTATATGATGCAAACCGGCACGGGCACATGGGATCTTGAACCGGCGCTGACTTTCAAGGCACGCAGGGGCAAGATCGGATTTGGCGCGCAGGCGTCCGGCTCGATTAGGCTAGGCGATAATGATGCAGGCTATGCCTTTGGCGATGTCTATGAAGGCAGCGCCTGGGTGAGTTACCGGCCTGCCCAATGGGTAAGCCTGTCTGGCCGCGTGCGCGCGCGGACCACGGGCCGGATCGAAGGGTTTGATGCGAATATTATGGGGCCTGTTCAAACCGCCAATCCCGACTTTCAAGGCGGCGAGCGCGCCGATCTGATCGGCGGTGCCAATTTCGTTGCCACGCATGGCGCTCTTGCGGGTCACCGGATTGGCATAGAGGTCGGCGCGCCGGTCTATCAGGATCTCAACGGCCCGCAGATGAAAGGCCAGTGGTTTGCCACAATCGGGTGGCAAAAAGCGTTTTGAAGCGGGCGCGGGCGGGCGCACACATTGCGATCCCCCGCACCCCTTCTTGCCCCCTTTTGCCCCCTCTTGCCTGGCCTAAGCGATAAGCTCCAACCCGCGCAATCTGAGTTGGGGCAGGACGGGCGACCAGACCAGCCACAAATGGAAAAGGGCGGCGCCATTGCTGACGCCGCCCCCCATCTGCGAGCGCTTCAAGACACTCGCAAAATTCTAAGCCAAGATTACTTGAGCTCGACGGTGCCGCCGGCTGCTTCGATCTTGCCTTTGATTTCTTCGGCTTCTGCCTTGTTGACAGCTTCTTTGAGAGGCTTGGGCGCGCCTTCGACGAGACCCTTGGCTTCGGTGAGGCCCAGGCCGGTGATGGCGCGGACTTCTTTGATGACCTGAATTTTCTTGCCGCCATCGCCGGTGAGAATGACGTCAAACTCGTCTTTCTCTTCAGCAGCAGCTTCGCCGCCGCCGCCAGCAGCAGGGCCAGCAACTGCAACAGCAGCAGCGGCGCTAACGCCCCACTCTTCTTCGAGCGCTTTGGCCAGTTCAGCTGCCTCAAGGACGGTCAGCTTTGAAAGTTCTTCTACAAGTTTGGCAATATCAGCCATGATGTTTCACTCCAAATTGGCAGGGCGGATAAATGCGCCCCAAATGTTCCGTTTTTTGTACGAATAACGTCTTGTTGTGCGTGCTCTTACGCAGCGTCTTTGGCGCCGTAAGCACCAAACACACGGGCCAGCTTGTTTGCGGGCGCGTTGACGACCTGTGCGATTTTCGTCGCAGGGGCGTTAACAAGGCCAACAATTGTGCCGCGCAGTTCATCAAGGCTCGGCATCGAGGCAAGCGCCTTGATCCCGGCTTCGTCAAGAACCTGCGTGCCCATCGATCCACCGACGATTTCCAGCTTGTCGTTTGACTTGGCAAACTCCACAGCCGCTTTCGCTGCTGCGACCGGGTCAGATGACCAGGCCAAAGCTGTGGGACCAGTGAGAAACTCATCAATCCCGGTGTAATCGGTGTCTTTCAGAGCAAGCTTAGCAAGACGGTTCTTCGCAACCTTATACGTTGCACCGGCATCACGCATCTTTCCGCGCAAGTCAGTGGATTGATCCACCGTCAAACCAAGGTTGCGAGTCACAACGACCACACCAACCTCTTGGAAGGCTGCATTAAGCTGGGCAACCGCATCGGCTTTTTGCGAACGATCCATGCCATACTCCTTACATTATGGCCGCGCTGCATGAGGCTGCGCGACCGGCTCACAGTTCGGTCTGCCGCTAACCGACAAACCAAAGTCCGCTGACAAGGGAAGGAGGGTGCAACCTGCACCAGGGGGCCAGCAAAATTTCTGGCCAGAAATCTCTTTTCCCCGCCTAGGCTGCAAATTAAGAACGGGCAGATCCCGCTCAGCAACTGTCTCGGACGGATGACCACCGTGGCGGCCATTGGGCGCAATTACTTTGCAGCAAGGGAAAGTCAAGCAGAACCTTGCCCGCGTCTATTGTTCGCGGGCGGTGCGAACCTGTTCCAGCCCGTCCAGCCATGCCTGCCATGCGGGGCGTTCGAAACTGTCATCCCAACGCACAAACCCGCTGGTGGCGAGCCATTCCTCAAACCGATCTGCCGCAACCGGCTCGCCTTCATCGCGAATGGGCTGGGCGAAACTTGCGGCAAGCTGCGGCGACCAATCATACAGCTGAAACATTGTGGCGGCGCGCAATTGCGGATCTGTGGCGAATTGCTCGGTGAAAAATTCAAAGAACGCCGCCTGCCTGTTATGCGATCCGCCAATCGACGTTGCCTGCCCTTGCGGCGAATATCCCACCGGACATCCCAGTTCCTGAATGAAGATATCGCGCGTGCCAGCTGCGTCTTTCATGGTCGCAAGATCAGCGGCCCATTGTGTTTCATCTGTCACGGTGAGTTCGCCGCCGAGGCAATAATAATTGAACGTCACCATATCGGCTGCATCGCGCAGCCGTGTCTGCAGGTCCGGGGTGTTCTGGATCGCGCTGAGAGTGAGCGTGATGGTCGCTGCAATTTCGGGCACTTGCGCATTCCAGCGGGCAAAGCCTGCTTCGAAAAATGCGATCGCATCTGTTTGGGCCACCAAACCATCGGCGATGGGCGAATCCACTTCATTGCCGATTGAAATGGCCCAGACATTGCGCTGAACCAATTGCGGGCCGAGCCAGTCAAGAAGATCGGTAAAGGCGCTGACCACTTCATCAGAGGCGAGTGTCAACCCATCGCGCAAGCCATCCGCATCACCCAGATAATCAGGCACCGTCAGCCCTTCGCTGTCGAGCGTGGACAACAGCATGATCACATTCATGCCCTGAAGGTTCGGGTCGGCAAAGGCATCCGCCAAAGCCTGCTCGTCATAAACCCCTTCAGATGTTTCCAGTTCGGACCAGTCGATTTGAACGCGGCCAATCGATGCCCCCGATGCGGCGGCCTCTTGATAAAGACTGTCTGCCAGCGCCGCGCGTTGGGTGTTGAGCGGCTCAAACCCTGTAATCATGCCCAGATGCGGCCCAGCGGCAAGGCGGGGGATGGACGCGGTTACCGGTGCTGGCGGGGATGGGGAAGCCATGGGTGTGGGTGGGGGCGTGGGCGCTGCCATGGATGTGGGCGCGGATGCATCACCATTGCCGCAGCCCAGCAATCCGCAACTTGCAAGTGCAATGGGGGCGATCATCAGTTTGGGTGATTTAGACCTCATCGCCGCACTTTACAGCAAAGGCCCGCCGGCACCAAGGTACCAGCAGGCCTTATGGTTTGGCGCGCTAGCTTCGCCTTAATCCGCTGCATATTCCAGCAGATCGCCTGGCTGGCAGTCCAATTCGCGGCAGATCGCAGCAAGGGTTGTGAACCGGATTGCTTTGGCTTTGCCCGTTTTCAGGATCGACAGATTGGCCAGTGTCAGCCCGACCCTGTCGGCCAATTCAGTCAGCGTCATGCGGCGTTCGTGCAAAAGGTCATCCAGTTTGACCATGATTACGGCTCCTTCGTCATCGGCTGGCATCACACGGTCCCTTCCAGATCATCGCGCATCGCTGCGCCATGTTTGAAAACGCGGGCAAGGATGAACAGGATCAGCACCAGCAAAATCCCTTCAAGATCAAACCCTGCATCTATTGTGATATCGGCGTTCTCCATTGGCTCGGCCCATTTCGCCACCAGCAGCGCAAGGCCCGCAAGCGGGATAAGGATCACTTGCCCGGCAAGAGCCAGCCAGCCCATCAGCTGCAATCGCGCCGCATTTTCCGGAGCGAATGGGTCGCCTTCGCCCACCGTGCCAATAATGGCGCGCAATTTGCCGAAAAAGACAAATCCCAGAGCCATCAGGCCCAAAGCAAGACCGAGGATCCCGGCCACAGAAAAGGCCGGAAATGCGCCAACGGCATTGCCAAATTCTTCGGCTATTTCCGCATTGATGTGCCCTTGAAAAATTAGCATCAAAGGAATGGCCAGGACCACCGCCGCCGCGCCAAAGGCTATTGCGATCTGCATCAGTATGGTCAGGACTTTTGCTGCCAGCAGCAAAAGGTCATTGGGTTTGTCAGTCATGGATTGCTCCTGTTGAATTGGGGGCGATCAGGCCAGTTCAGCGGCCACAAGCGGCGCACCCGCATGAGCAGGCGGAACCGCAACGATGGCGCCAATCGAGCCAAAAGCGAGGATAGCCGCAGCGCAGATGGCGAGTGTTTGAGTGAAAAGGTCTGTCATATCGTTCTCCTATAAGGTGCATATTGTTATTCAATAAGGATCATATGAGTGATTCGAAGTTTATTGTCAATCAATAATATCGAAAAACAATATGCAGCAGCCATTCCTGACGCGGTCTTCCCGCCAGTGTCGCTGTTTGAGCCGCCTCGCGGTGCGTGCATTGCAATCCCTGTCCGGTCAGCTAGGGCGGGGGATGGAAAAGGGGGAATTGCATTGATTACACGCAAGATTATTGTCGCTGCGGCAGCCAGTCTGGCACTCGCGGCTTGTTCCGGGAGCGAAAGCGCCAGTGTTGAGGACGCCGTTACGCTCGCCAATGGCGCGCCGGCTGTTTCAGGTTTCGAAGAGACTGACTTGGTCAGTGAGGAAATCGATGCCGAAAAAGGCAAGCACGAGATTGAATATATGGCCAAGGGGTCTGTGGCCGACGCTTATGAATTTTACCGCGCATATTTTGCCGGGACGGATAGCACCGTCTCGACCGCGATCCTTATGTTCGAAGGCAATCAGCCCGGCACAGGCGGCTATGTTCAGGTGTTCAACGAAGGCGAGCGCACCATGGTGCATGTCAGCCCCAAAAAGGACAGCGTCACTGCCGAGGTAACCACCGAATTCGGCACAGGTTTCCCGGTCTATCCCAATGTCGCAGAAGCGGATTACGATGTAAGAGACCGGTCTGGCGGATCGCGAATGGTCATCTTCCGGGTTCAGGACAATCCGCTGGCCATTCTTGATTTCTACCGCGATGCAGCGCTTGCGGCAGGATACACTATAGACAGCGCGACCTATGATACCAGCGATGGCAAAGAGCGCTTTGTTATCAAGCCGCAAAGCCCAAGCGGCGGCACCAAAGTGCGCGCCACTAGGTACGATCTGACAAAACAGTAATCGCCGGCAAAGCTTCCCCGGCCGCGGGATAATCATCCGGCCGGGGCAAGCTGGCGGGCGGGCTTTAAGCCGGGCTATTTGATCAGATCGGCGCAGCCTTGGAATTTGTCAGGCCCAAGGGGTTTGACAGCGTGCGACTGTGTTCCTACATGACTGTCCAGACGAGTTTCGAGACAGTCCGATTCATACGCGGGGATCGGTTCCAGAATAGAAATCTCGCTCACCATAATCGCGACGATACATTGGCTGCACCCCGGTTTTCACAAGAGAGCTTTATGGGGAGGCGGCTTTTGCGCGTTGATATGGTGGATTGATCCCGTGATGAGCGTATTTTTCAAGCGCGCGAGCATTCGTTCGCGCGTGCACCACCTGTAAAGAGGCACATCTCCTCCATGGCGACCAAGGCGAAACCAACCCGCAGCCGCGCAGCAAAAGGCACGGCGAAACGGCGTATCCGCAAAATCTTCGGCGATATTCACGAAGTTGTCGATATGCCCAACCTCATCGAGGTTCAGCGCGAAAGTTACGAGCAGTTCCTGCGTTCCGACAAGGAAACGGGCTATGTCTCAGGCCTTGAGAAAACCTTGCGCAGTGTTTTCCCGATCCGCGATTTTGCCGGCACTGCCGAATTGGACTTTGTTCATTACGAGCTTGAAGAGCCCAAATACGACACCACCGAATGCCGCCAGCGCGGGATCACTTATGCGGCCCCGATGAAAGTGACGCTTCGCCTGATCGTGTTCGAAGTCGATCAGGAAACCGAAACGCGCTCGGTCCTCGATATTAAAGAGCAAGACGTTTACATGGGCGATATGCCGCTGATGACGGAGAACGGCACGTTCATCGTCAATGGCACAGAGCGTGTGATCGTTTCGCAGATGCACCGTTCGCCCGGCGTGCTGTTCGATCATGATCGCGGCAAAACGCATTCTTCGGGCAAGCTGCTGTTTGCTGCCCGCGTCATTCCCTATCGCGGATCATGGCTCGATTTTGAATTCGACGCCAAAGACATCGTCAATGTCCGCATCGACCGCAAGCGTAAGCTGCCGGTGACCGCGCTGCTGTATGCGCTGGGTCTCGATAGCGAAGGCATTCTGCATCACTTCTATGACACCATGTCGTGGGAGCGGGCGAAAGACGGTTGGAAAATCCCGTTTGTCGCTGAACAATGGCGCGGCCAGAAACCTGCTTTTGCGTTGGTGGATGCCAAAACCGGCGAGGAAATGTTCGCATCGGGTCAGAAAATCTCCCCGCGTGCGGCCAATAAAGCGGCCAAGGATGGCTTGACCCATCTGTTGCTCCCCACCGAAGAAATCGTCAGCCGCTATGCCGCTTATGATATGATTGATGAGGCAACGGGCCGCATCCATATCGAGGCAGGCGATGAAATCACGCTTGAGCACATCGAAGCCTTTGACGAGGCCGGGATCGACTCGATCGAACTGCTCGATATTGATGAGGTCAACACCGGCCCGTGGATCCGCAACACGCTGAAAGTCGACAAGGCTGAAAACCGTGATGAAGGTCTTGAGGCGATCTATAAAGTGATGCGCCCGGGTGAGCCGCCGACCAAGGAAACCGCAGACGCTCTGTTCGAAGGCCTGTTCTTCGATGGCGAACGCTATGACTTGTCCGCGGTTGGCCGTGTGAAACTGAACATGCGTCTGAACCTTGATGCAGAAGACACGGTGACGACCCTGCGCAAGGAAGACATTCTTGCCGTGGTTAAGGAACTGGTCGGCCTGAAAGACGGCAAAGGCGATGTTGATGACATCGACAACCTCGGCAACCGCCGGGTGCGTTCGGTGGGCGAATTGCTCGAAAACCAGTACCGCGTTGGCCTGCTGCGGATGGAGCGTGCGGTTAAAGAGCGCATGTCGTCTGTCGACGTTTCAACCGTGATGCCCAACGATCTGATCAATGCGAAACCAGCGGTTGCCGCTGTGCGCGAATTCTTCGGCTCTTCGCAGCTGTCGCAGTTCATGGATCAGACCAACCCGCTGTCCGAAGTGACCCACAAACGCCGCGTATCGGCGCTTGGCCCGGGCGGTTTGACGCGCGAGCGCGCAGGCTTTGAAGTCCGCGACGTTCACCCGACCCATTATGGCCGGATCTGCCCGATTGAAACGCCAGAGGGTCCGAATATCGGCCTCATCAACTCGCTGGCATCGTTCAGCCGGGTGAACAAATACGGCTTTATCGAAACGCCTTATCGCAAGGTTCAGGACAACAAAGTCTCTGGCGATGTGATCTATCTGTCCGCCATGGAAGAACAGCGCCACACTGTTGCGCAGGCTTCTGCTGAGCTGACCGAAGACGGCACGTTTGTCGAAGACCTGATCTCTGCTCGCCAGTCGGGTGATAACCTGATGGCGCCCAGCGATCAGATCACTTTGATGGACGTCTCGCCGAAACAGCTTGTGTCGGTTGCCGCATCGCTCATCCCGTTCCTGGAAAACGATGACGCCAACCGCGCATTGATGGGATCGAACATGCAGCGTCAGGCTGTGCCGCTTGTTAAGGCAGAGGCCCCCTGGGTCGGCACCGGCATGGAAGAAACCGTGGCGCGCGATAGCGGCGCTGCGATTGCGGCGAAACGCGGCGGTATCGTCGACCAGGTCGATGCAACCCGTATCGTGATCCGCGCAATCGGCGATGTCGAGGCGGGCCAGTCCGGCGTTGACATTTACACGCTGCAAAAGTTCCAGCGTTCCAACCAGAACACCTGCATCAACCAGCGCCCGCTGGTGAAAGTGGGTGAGACGATTGAGCCGGGCGATATCATCGCTGACGGTCCTTCGACTGATCTGGGCGAATTGGCGCTGGGCAAGAACAGCCTCGTCGCGTTTATGCCCTGGAATGGCTACAATTATGAGGATTCCATCCTCATTTCAGAGCGCATCGTGAAGGATGATGTCTTCACCTCGATCCATATCGAGGAATTTGAAGTCATGGCCCGCGATACCAAGCTTGGGCCGGAAGACATCACGCGCGACATCCCGAATGTTGGCGAGGAAGCGCTTCGCAATCTCGATGAGGCAGGCATTGTCTATATCGGTGCAGAAGTGCATCCGGGCGATATTCTGGTCGGCAAGATCACACCAAAAGGCGAAAGCCCGATGACGCCAGAGGAAAAACTCCTGCGCGCCATCTTTGGTGAGAAAGCGTCCGATGTTCGCGATACCTCGCTGCGTCTGCCGCCCGGTGTTGCCGGCACCATCGTTGAGGTCCGGGTGTTCAACCGCCACGGGATCGAGATTGATGACCGGACCCGCGCCATTCAAAACGAGGAAATCGAGCGCCTGCGCAAGGATGCCGCTGATGAACGCGCCATCCTGAACCGGGCGACCTATAACCGCCTCAAAGACATGCTGATGGGTCAAACCGCGTCTGCGGCTCCCAAAGGCATCAAAAAGGGCATCGAGATTTCCGAGCAAGTGCTTCACGATGTTGAAAAGCACGAATGGTTCAAATTCGCGGTTGCCGATGACAATCGTCAGCAGCAGATCGAAGCGATCAAATCGCAATATGACGATGCGGTTGGCCTGATTGATGCGAAATTTGAAGACCGCAAGGAAAAGCTGGAGCGCGGCGATGAGCTGGCACCGGGCGTTCTCAAAATGGTCAAAGTCTTTGTCGCGGTTAAGCGCAAGCTGCAGCCAGGCGACAAAATGGCGGGCCGTCACGGGAACAAGGGTGTGATCTCTCGCATCCTTCCGGTTGAAGACATGCCGTTCCTCGAAGATGGCACTGCGGTCGATATCGTTCTGAACCCGCTGGGTGTGCCTTCACGCATGAATGTCGGGCAGATCTTTGAAACGCATCTCGGCTTTGCTGCGCGCGGGCTGGGCATGGATATCGCTGACAAGCTGGAAGATTGGAAACGCGCCAATCCGAACGCTGCGGATGATTACGCCAATGCCAAACCACCCGAAGCGGTCGTGGACCGGTTGAAGGATGTTTATGGCGAGCAATATTTCGAAGATCTCGAAAGCCGCTCGGCTGAACAGATCGTCGATTTGGCGACCAATCTGTCCGCCGGTGTCCCGATGGGTACGCCGGTTTTTGATGGCGCACGCGAACCCGACGTGTCGGATATGCTGGTGAAAGCCGGTGTGGACAGCTCTGGCCAGTCCACGCTCTATGATGGCCGCACAGGCGAAGCGTTTGACCGTAAGGTGACCGTGGGCATTATCTACATGCTCAAACTGCACCACTTGGTTGACGACAAAATCCACGCTCGTTCCATCGGCCCCTACTCGCTCGTCACTCAGCAGCCGCTGGGCGGTAAAGCGCAGTTTGGTGGTCAGCGCTTTGGTGAGATGGAGGTCTGGGCATTGCAGGCATATGGCGCCGCCTACACCTTGCAGGAAATGCTCACTGTCAAATCCGATGACGTGGTTGGCCGGACGAAAGTCTACGAAGCCATTGTCAAAGGCGACGACACCTTCGAAGCGGGCATTCCAGAGAGCTTCAACGTTCTCGTCAAGGAAATGCGCTCGCTGGGCATGAATGTCGAACTCACCTCCATCGGCGATGGCGAGGATGACGACGATTTCAGCGCGATAGCAGCGGAATAATATCTCTCCCCTCCCGTTTGCGGGAGGGGCCGGGGGTGGGCGCGAAAGCAGATCGGCTCACCCATACCAGACCCACCCCTAACCCCTCCCGCAGGCGGGAGGGGGATAAAGGAAGAGAAAAATGAACGAACTGACCAAATTCACCAACCAGCTGGCCAAGCCGGAAACCTTTGACCAGATCCAGATCGGCATCGCCTCGCCAGAGCGCATCCGTTCGTGGTCTTTCGGCGAAATCAAAAAGCCGGAAACGATCAACTACCGCACGTTCAAGCCTGAGCGTGACGGCCTCTTCTGTGCCCGCATCTTTGGCCCGGTGAAGGATTACGAATGCCTTTGCGGCAAGTATAAGCGCATGAAGTACAAAGGCGTCGTCTGTGAGAAGTGCGGCGTTGAAGTCACCGTCACCAAAGTACGCCGCGAGCGTATGGGCCACATCGAGCTTGCTGCTCCGGTTGCTCACATCTGGTATCTGAAGTCGCTGCCATCGCGCATCGGCCTACTGCTCGACATTCAGCTGAAACAGCTTGAGCGCATCCTTTATTTCGAGAGCTATGTGGTGATCGAGCCGGGCCTTACCCCGCTTGAGAAATTCCAACTGCTGACCGAAGACGAGCTGCTCGAAGCGCAAGACGAATATGGCGAAGACGCGTTCTCTGCCGATATTGGCGCTGAGGCGGTCAAAGTCATGCTGATGGACCTCGATCTGGAGCAAGAGCGCGACGATCTGATGGAAGAGCTGGCGGTGACCAAGTCAACGCTCAAGCCGAAGAAGATCATCAAGCGTCTGAAAGTCGTCGAAAGCTTCATCGATTCGGGCAACCGCCCCGAATGGATGATCCTCGAAGTGATCCCTGTGATCCCGCCAGAGCTGCGCCCGCTGGTGCCGCTCGATGGTGGCCGTTTCGCGACGTCTGACCTCAACGATCTTTATCGCCGCGTCATCAACCGCAACAACCGCTTGAAGCGTCTGATCGAACTGCGCGCGCCGGACATCATCGTGCGCAACGAAAAGCGTATGTTGCAAGAAGCCGTGGACGCACTGTTCGACAATGGCCGCCGCGGCCGCGTGATTACGGGTGCCAACAAACGCCCACTGAAGTCGCTGTCTGACATGCTCAAGGGTAAGCAAGGCCGCTTCCGTCAGAACCTCCTTGGTAAGCGCGTCGACTATTCAGGCCGCTCGGTCATCGTGACCGGCCCTGAGCTGAAACTGCATCAGTGCGGTCTGCCCAAGAAAATGGCCTTGGAACTGTTCAAGCCGTTCATCTACGCCCGGCTCGACGCAAAGGGTCTTTCGATGACCCTCAAGCAAGCGAAGAAGTGGGTTGAGAAAGAGCGCAAAGAGGTTTGGGACATCCTTGACGAAGTGATCCGTGAACACCCGGTTCTTCTGAACCGCGCGCCCACGCTTCACCGTCTTGGCATTCAGGCGTTTGAGCCCGTGCTGATCGAAGGTAAAGCGATCCAGCTTCACCCGCTGGTTTGCTCGGCCTTTAACGCCGACTTCGACGGTGACCAGATGGCGGTCCACGTGCCGCTTTCGCTCGAAGCTCAGCTCGAAGCGCGCGTTTTGATGATGTCCACCAACAACATCCTTTCGCCTGCTAACGGTAAGCCAATCATCGTTCCGTCGCAGGATATGGTTCTGGGCCTCTACTACCTCTCGATGGAGCGGCAGGAGAAAACGCCCGAATTCCTCGAAAACGAAGACGGCACCAAAGTCGAAAAACTGCCGCGCTTTGCCGATATGGCCGAAGTGCACCAGGCGCTTGAGACCAAGGCTGTTACGCTGCACACCAAAATCCTCGCCCGCGTTCCGCAGGCTGATGATGATGGCAATATCGTGATGCGCCGGTTTGAAACCACGCCGGGCCGCATGCTGATCGGCGAATGTCTGCCGAAAAACAGCAAGGTGCCTTACGACATCATCAACCGCCTTCTTACCAAGAAGGATATCGGTGATGTGATCGATGAAGTGTACCGTCACACTGGCCAGAAAGACACGGTGCTGTTCGCTGATGCGATCATGGTGCTGGGCTTCCGCCATGCATTTAAGGCGGGTATTTCCTTTGGTAAGGATGACATGATCATCCCCGATGCCAAGGAAGGTCTGGTCGAAGAGACCAAGGCGCTGGTGGCTGATTACGAGCAGCAATATCAAGACGGCCTGATCACTCAGCAGGAAAAATACAACAAGGTGATCGATGCCTGGAGCCGCTGCGGTGACCAGGTGGCCGATGCCATGATGGACCGCATTAAAGCGACCCCGATCGACAAGGACGGCAAGGAAGCGCCGATCAACTCGATCTATATGATGAGCCATTCGGGCGCGCGTGGTTCGCCAGCGCAGATGAAACAGCTTGCCGGGATGCGCGGTTTGATGGCCAAACCTTCGGGCGAGATTATCGAAAACCCGATCATCTCGAACTTTAAAGAAGGTCTGTCGGTTCTCGAATACTTCAACTCCACCCACGGCGCGCGTAAGGGTCTGGCGGATACGGCGCTTAAGACGGCGAACTCAGGATATCTGACGCGGCGTCTGGTTGACGTGTCGCAGGACTGCACGATTGTGGTGCAGGATTGTAAGACCGAAAACGCGCTGGAAATGCGCGCCATCGTTCAGGGCGGCAGCGTCATTGCCTCTTTGGGTGAGCGTATTCTGGGCCGCACGGTCGCAGAAGACATCGTCAATGCAGCCACCGACGAAGTGATCGTGAAAGCGGGCACTTTGGTGGATGAACCAATGGTCAAAGCCATCGAAGCTGCCGAAGTGCAATCGGCCAAAATCCGCTCACCACTGGTGTGCGAGGCGGATCAGGGCGTGTGCGCGACCTGCTATGGCCGCGATCTGGCGCGGGGTACGCCTGTTAATATCGGTGAAGCTGTCGGCGTTATCGCTGCGCAGTCCATCGGTGAGCCGGGCACCCAGCTGACCATGCGTACCTTCCACATTGGCGGCGCTGCTCAGCTGAATGAAACCAGCCATCTGGAATCAATCTCCGATGGTAAGGTTGAACTGCGCGATATGCCGACCATCACGGACAAAAAGGGGAATATCCTCTCGCTTGCCCGCAATGGTGAGATTGCCGTCATCGATGCCGAAGGCCGTGAACGCGAGATGCACAAAGTGCCTTATGGTACGGTCATCAAGTTCAAAAACGGCGCCAAAGTCAAAGAAGGCGACCGTCTGGCGGAATGGGATCCGTTCACTCTGCCGATCATCACCGAGCAATCGGGTGTGGTGCGCTATCAGGATCTGGTCGAAGGCACGACGCTCGAAGAACAGACCGATGATGCCACCGGTATCGCTCAGCGTGTGGTGACTGAAAACCGGGCAACAGGCCGCAAGAAGAAAGAGGAATTGCGTCCGCGCATGACCTTGCTTGGTGAAGGGCAAACCGATGCGGACGAGACAGAGGCACAGCGTTACATGCTGGCCCCTGGCACGACTTTGTCGGTGGAAGATGGCCAAACGGTTGAAGCTGGCGACATCCTTGCCCGCGCCAGCCGCGAAGCTGCCAAAACCCGCGACATCACGGGCGGTCTGCCGCGTGTGGCCGAATTGTTCGAGGCGCGTCTGCCCAAGGACATGTCGGTCATCGCCAAAATCTCGGGCAAGATTGAATTTGTCCGCGAATACAAGGCGAAACGCAAAATCGCGATTGTGCCTGAGGAAGGTGATGCAGTTGAGTATCTGATCGCCAAAACCAAAGTGATCGACGTGCAGGAAGGCGATTTCGTGAAGAAGGGTGATACCCTTGTTTCCGGCGCGCCGAACCCGCACGATGTTCTTGAGGTGATGGGCGTTGAGGCGCTGGCTGAATATCTCGTCAATGAGATTCAGGAAGTGTACCGCTTGCAAGGCGTGAAAATCAACGACAAGCACATCGAGGTGATCGTTCGCCAGATGCTGCAAAAAGTTGAGATCACCAAAGGCGGCGATACGACATTGCTTCCGGGCGAACAGGTCGATCTGGCTGAAATGCAGGAAATCAACGGCAAGCTTGGGCGCAACAAACAGCCCGCTGAAGGCACGCCGATCCTGCTGGGTATCACCAAAGCTTCGCTGCAAACGCGCAGCTTTATTTCGGCCGCATCGTTCCAGGAAACGACGCGCGTTCTCACTCAGGCATCGGTTGAGGGTAAGAAGGACACGCTGATCGGCTTGAAAGAGAACGTGATCGTGGGCCGTCTGATCCCGGCAGGTACGGGTGCAGGCATGAACCGCATGCGTGTGACCGCGTCCAGCCGCGATGCAGCGCTGAAAGCGCAATGGAAAAAGCAACAGGATGCGCTGGCTGCTGCCAATGCGGTTGAGCCTGAACCTGCTGCTGATCCTGTGTCGAGCGAAGATGCGATGAAAGCGGCTATGAGCGGCGGTTCAGGCGGCGACTCTGCCCCGGCGGATGATACGCCCGCGGCTGAATAAACCTGTCGCACCGCTAAATGAATAACCCCGCCAAGGCAGTCGCTTTGGCGGGGTTTTCTTTGTTCAGCCTGCAGTCGGTTTCAAATCAATAGGCTGAGGCTGGAATTAGGGAAAAAGGGGAAATTCATGAAAAAGCTCATCATTACTATCGCGGCAATGGCGACTGCCATGCCGGTCTTTGCGCAGGATACCATTGTCGTCACTGGCGCGCGTCAGGACCGTTCGGCGGGCAATGCCTATTTCTCAGCCAACAATGGCCCCGCTGCCATCGGCGTGACACGCAAGGCGGATTATTTCGTCACGCCTCTGTTCGTCAGTTCCGATCTCGCGCGACCGCGAGGCACGCGTTGAAGAATTGTTCCAGATGCTGGGCGCGACGCTCGACCGGGCTGATGCCGAAGGGATCACCATGGTCGCCGGCCGGTACAAGCTTGAACCTGTTACCAAAGCCAATATGCGCCAATTGCCTTTGATGGGGGGCAACCGGCCCGATACCAACCGCGTGCAGATCTATGCCCGCATTCCCCTGCGCGGCAGTGATCCTTCGGTGAGGTCCACAGCTGAGGCGATCAAAGCGTTTGTGAAATCGGTGCCTGCAACCGGGCGGTCCTTCATTGATATCGGCACAACGGGCCTCGCGATTGATGATCCTGAGCAATACCGCTCCGATGTGGTCCGCCATGTCGCGAAGGAAGCCACCAGCTATGCCGCCATGTTTGGCAGCGATTACGGCGTGGATATCACCGGGCTTGATGGCGATCTGTACTGGCAGCAATCGAGCGAGACCGAGGTGTTCATCTATATCGATCACAGCTTTTCGATCCGCCCGAAATAGCATCATTACCGGGTAGAGCCGGTTTTAGCTATTGCGAAGCGTTTGCAACTTAGTCATGGTGTGCCTGTCGATGCGAAACAAATCGATACGCAATAAAAGGCCCGCACATCATGGCTCAAAGCCGTTCTACCACCGCCCATGCAATCATCGCCAAGCTGAGCGAGCCGCCCCGCATCAGCGCGCTTCATCCGATCGCTGCGCGCTTTGTCTATTCGGTGCGCATCATCGCGCTGCATGAACGGGCCAAGCGTGATCCCGTGCCCGAACTTGCAAACAGGCTGGGCAGCATGGATGCGGCAGCAAAATCGCTCGCGCTGGCGAAAACCGTGATGCGTTCATGGCCTGAAAACATCCATGTCTCGCGGTTTTGCTGCGGATTGATGAGCCATGATGAGGCAGCGCTCGGCGCAATGATCACGTGCACAGCCCGCCGCGATCGCACCGGATTTGACCAGGCATTAACCGGCCTTATCCGGCCTGAGCGGATCGATGCCCTGTGGGACGCCAGCGCCGATCTGGTTGCGGCAGAGTTTTCCGGAGGCTGAACCGCTTGCGGGCAGGGCCTGCGCGCTCTAACGCTCGCGGCCATGACTGTCACACGATTTGCCCCTTCTCCCACTGGCCGCCTGCATGTCGGCAATATCCGCACCGCTTTGCACAATTGGATGCTCGCCGAAAAAGCGGGTGGGCAATTTGTCCTGCGCATCGATGACACCGATGCTGCGCGCTCCAAGGAAGAATATGTCGATGCGATCCGCGCTGATCTGGACTGGCTCGGCATCCATTGGGACCGAGAGGAACGCCAGTCGCAAAGGCTTGACCGGTATGAGGCAGCCTTTGATGCCCTGCGCGATGCGGGCCGCATTTACCCGGCTTACGAAACCGCGCAGGAACTGGAGCTGAAACGCAAGGTTCAATTGGGCCGGGGCAAACCGCCCATCTATGACCGTGCAGCCTTGGCATTAAGCGACGCTGAGCGCGCGGCGAAAGAGGCAGAAGGGACTGCGCCGCATTGGCGGTTCAAGCTCGATCATGCAGAGCCGCTCGAATGGAATGACGGCGTGCGAGGGGCCGCCAAGTTTGACCCCGCTTTGCTCTCGGACCCTGTGATCCGGCGCGCGGATGGATCGTGGCTCTATATGCTGCCGAGCACTGTTGATGATGTCGATATGGGCATCACGCATGTGCTGCGCGGCGAAGATCACGTGTCGAACACGGCGGTCCAAATCCAGATGTTCACCGCCATGGGGGCAAAAGTGCCCGATTTTGCGCATGAAGCTTTGCTGGTGGGTAAAGAGGGCAAGCTGTCCAAACGGCTCGGATCGCTCGGCTGCGATGCGTTTCGCGAAAAGCATATTGAACCCGAAGCCATCATCGCGCTGCTGTCGCGGCTGGGCACATCGCTGCCGGTGGAGCCGATTGCTGACAGAGACGTGTTGCTCGGCACATTTGATCTGTCCACCTTTGGCCGTGCGCCGGCCAAGTTTGATGATGCTGAGCTGGAGCGGGTGAACACCGCGATTGTCCATGCGATGCCTTATGACGCGGTGAAGGACCGCTTGCCCGGCGGGATGGATGAGGCAGGCTGGCACGCAGTCCAGCCCAATATCGCAAGCCTTGGTGAAGTGGGCGAATGGTGGCGTCTAGTCACAGGCCCGATTGATCAGCCCGAATTTACCGGCGAAGATCGGGAATATTTGGCGCAGGCGCTTGCTGCGCTGGAATGGGGCGATGATCCGTGGGCCGCGCTGACGGGCGCGCTCAAATCCAGCACCGGACGCAAAGGCAAGACGCTGTTCCTGCCGCTGCGTCAGGCATTGACGGGTATGAACCACGGGCCGGATATGGGCGAATTGCTGCCATTGATCGGAGAGGAAGAGGCGCGCGCGCGGCTTGGCAAAGCGGCAGGTTAGGGCGTTTCGCTTTCGGCATCAGATGCGTTCGGACCTGGATTATAATCCGGCCCCTTAAACTCGCTCACCGCCGCGCCCGCATCGCACAATGTCACATTCGTTTCGAGATGCAGCCGCAAATCCTCGACATAGCCAAGCTGCTGTCCGCGCGATGCAATTTCATTCATCGCATCAAGCGTCTTGGTGTAATTGTCGCACGCCAAGGCGCGCCGCTCCGCTTGCCGGGCAATATCGGCAAGGACCATTCGGCCATAGGCCAGATCGCGCAGATTGCTGAGCGAACGATTGGTCTGCGCGCTCACTTCCTCGCGCCGGTCGATCACTTTTTGCTGGCGATCAATCGCCTCATCAAATCGGCCCAGCCGCGCATCAAGAGCGGCCTGTTCCTGCGTCAAAGTGTTGGCGAAAAACACCAGCGATTCGTCGTTCTCCTCAATCAGTCGCAATTGGCGAATGGTGCCTGTTGCGGTTTCCAAAAGCTTAATCGCATCAGGCTCCCGCCCGGTCTGGCGCGCAATGGCACCGCCGTAATAAGCTGCCCAAGATTTCCAATACAGCGCAATCGGATCATTGGGTTCGCGTTTTAGAACGGCATCAAACTTGTCCAGCGTTTCGAAAAATTCCGCGACCGCCCGCCCGTAATCCGCCTCGTTACCCAAAGAATGCCGGGTGGCTGCGTAATAGGCGAAGATTGCTGCGTTAAAATCGCCAAAGCGCGAATTGCGCAAGTCTTCGGGCCAGACCGCCATCTCATCTCCAAACGCATCGAGCGCGGCTTCCATCGACGTGCGATCCATTCCCAGATCTGCGTTTTCCAATTGAGCGCGGCGCAATTCCGCCCGCGCGCGCAGCCAGGCTTCGTTCCGGCTGGTTTCCGGCACTTTATCCAAAGCGCTCAGACCTTGTGCAAATGCCGCCTTGGCCTCTTCGGGTTTCCCTTTGCCATGCAAGAGAGTGACGGATGTGAACGCTTGCAATGTTCCAAACCCTGCGGCGATCTCGGCCTTGCGCGGTTGATCGATTTCGGTCAGCAACGCCTTGGCCCTGCCCAGATTTTCAAGCGCGCTGTCAGGATCGCCGTAATTGGGAAAGCCCGCCACACCCTGAATGCGCGCGATTTCAATAAAGCCGAGCGCCACATCGAGTTTAAGGCTGGGATCCTCATCGCTTAACGCTTCAAGCGTCAGCAAATAGCTTTGCGCCTTGTCGACAAGGTCCGCGCGCGCGGCGCTGTTGCCGACGACGGTCTGGAGCTTGGAATTGTGATCAAACAGCATGTAATTGGCAAGCTCGCGCAATTGCTCAACGCGGGTTGCCTCGGCGGCGCGGGCGGCTTCTGCGCGGAAATAGGCGGTGCCTGCCGTGGCAAGCGCGCCCAGTAGCACAGCAAGGCCAGCCGCGCTGGCGAGCACGGGCAGCCGGTTGCGTTCATAAAATTTTGCCATCACCGTGCGGCGGCTGGCGGGCCGGGCGCTGACCGGGAAATTGCGCGCATATCGGTCCAGATCGCGCGCAAGATCGCTGGTGGTGGCATAACGCTGTTCCGGATCATCGGCTGCCGCCTTGTCGATAATGGCGCGCAGATCGGCGTCTGGCCGATGGCGTTCGGCGAGCTTGGCAAGCAATTTCCCGATTGAATAGATATCGCTCAATGTGGTCGCGGGTGCGCCCGTATACCGTTCAGGCGCGGCATAGCCCGGTGTGAGGCTGAGCGAAGACAGCGAGGAGGATGCGGCAGGCGAGGAGGGCGTCTCACCCCCGCCGCCATCGTCTTGCGGTTTTGCAATGCCGAAATCGATCAGCTTGGGTTCGCCTTCGCGTGTCACCAGCACATTATTGGGAGTGAGATCGCGGTGAATGATCAAGTTCTGATGCGCAAATCCTACCGCAGCGCACACATCGCGGATCAGTTTTAGCCGCGCCTCCAGAGAAAGCGCATTGCTGCGCGCCCAATCATCAATCGGCACGCCATCGATAAACTCCATGACGATATACGGCCCGCCTGCATCGGTGGTGCCGCCGTCATACAGCCGCGCAATGCCGGGATGAGAAAGCCCAGCAAGGATCTGGCGTTCGCGTTCAAATCGCTCAACAAAGCGGGGGGACAAAATACCCGGACGCACCAGCTTAATCGCGACCAGATGGTCAAAATCGCCCGCATCGCGCTGCGCTTTGAACACTGCGCCCATCCCGCCCTGGCCCAGCATTTCAATGGTTTTGTAAGCGCCAATGCGTTCCGGCATGCGGGCGGTGTCAGCATCATCATCCAACGCGCCCACAGCGCCAGTGGAAAGGCGCTGTGATGCCGCTTCGCTGGCGTCCAGCAATTCGAGCGCGCGCGTCTTGATCGCCGGATCGGTCCCGGCCTGCGCCTCGATCCATGCCCGGCGCGTGCCTTTGGCCTGCTCAAGCGCCTGTTCCATCAGCGCCATCGCTTCAATATCGCGCGATGCCTCGGTCATATCTGTCCCCCTGCTTGCAGCATTTCCCAGGGCCCTATCGCCCGCTGGCTGCTCGCTGCCCCCTTGCCGCAAATCCTCTCCATGCTACCTTTTGCACCGCCAGCGTCAAATCGGGGCTGGGCACGGGGGAAAGGCCAAGGGGGGCTTGTGCAGTTTGACGAAGCGCTTTTGAGCGCAATCCAGCCCGATCTGGAAAGGATCGCGGCTTCGCGGCTGGCGATGGAGCACAATTGTTCGCTTGCCGCTCTCGATCTGGTGAACGAGGCATTTGTGCGCATCATCAATCTGGATGGCATGGGCACGATGACCCGCGCGCGTGTGCTCGCGCTGGTCAGCCATGTGATGCGCAATGTCCTGATCGATCATGCTCGGCGCAAGCTTGCGGATAAACGCGCGCACCAAAAGGTTACCCTTGTAACAGGTCTGGCGCAGGATCCGCCGGTTGATCTCATAGAGCTTGATCTGCTTTTGTCAGAATTGGCCGAGGTTGACCGCGAGCGGGCGCAGCTTGTTGAAATGCGCTTTTTCGGCGGCATGACGATTGATGAAATCGCCGAGGTTACCGGCAGCTCGCCTGCCACTGTTAAGCGGCGATGGACCGCGACGCGCGCATGGCTGTATAAGCGTATGGTGGGGTAAATGCAGTTGCCCCCCGTCAATTCACGCCCGTAACGCTGAGCGAGGCGGGCAAAGTGTCGGCGCTTTTTTGCAGGTTGACCAATTGCTGGACCAGCGCGATCACCTGAAGACTGCGTGCCTGCGCTTCGCCCGATGGCGGATCGGCCGCTTCTTCGGCTGCACTGATAAAGAACCGGCTGCCTCGAAATTCGGTCGCGATCAGCGCTTTGCCGCCGCCTTGTTTGAGATCAATAATCGGGCGCGACAGGATCGAGCCGGGCGAACAATCGCCATAGCAGGATGGCACACGGTACACCGCATCTGCGCCCAGTTCGCGGCTTAACCGAACATATTCGCCCAGAAAGTAAATCAGCCCCAGCGTTGATCGCAGCCGGGGGCGCAGAATGTATCCGGAAAGCTTGGGATCAGCGGTAATGCCATCGCAGCGCGGCCTGTCACGCTCAGCAATGCGCACCGAATTGGTCGACCCTTCGATAACCAGAGTGTCGCCAGTTAGCTTGACCCCGTCGCTTGATATCAGTTTGAGCAATTCGGCAATTTCCGCGCGTCTGTCGCTTGGCTTTGTGTCCTTGTCACTGACCGTGTCCTTGTCGAACAATTCGCCAAACTGCGCGAGCGGGACGGACGATGACGTCGGCTCTGACACCAGCCCGTGCGTGCATAACAATCGCGCAAATTCGCCCCCACGATACGGATCGTTGATGATGGTGAAAGCGGGCACCGTGTCACCCGGATCGCGGTACGCCTCCACCCGTTCCACCATCAGCGCCATCAGCTGTTCATCGCGCCAGCCTGCATCAAGATAATAGGCCGCGAGCTCTGACGGGATAGGCGCCTGAATGCCGCGCTGGAATTCATCGGTGGCAAGCACCGTTGCGCGAAAATTGGGATTGGTCGAAATCCCCGTGCCAGCGCTCGCATCCACCGGATCATTGCCGGGGCTGAGGGTCACGCCCACGCCTGCATTCAGCGCAAGGCGGGCATTGCCCTGCACTTCGGTGACAGTGGTGAAATGCAGCGGATAACGCCTGCTCGCCCGCACAATATTGAGCAAGGTTAGCTCATCTGCGCTTTGGGCGACCATCCGGTTGTGATCCACCGCAACCCGGCTCAGCTGGGGAGTGAACGCGCACCCCCAAGCACCTGCCCAAGCATGGCCGCACCTATCGCCGTTATGGCAGTGCGTGCAGGCCCCCCTAAAGCGTGCCATAATCAAAAGCCCTCCACACCAAAGTCGCGGCGGGCAGAGATGATGGTGACGACCATACCGGCCAGCGCATCAACCAGCACCATGGCGGTGATGATAAAGAACGTGCCGGTGGCAAAGCTTTCCAGCATCAAAAACAGCATCAGACAAAACACGAATAACAGCATCGACAAGATGTGGTTCACGATGCCGGCAGAGGCGGTGTTGGTTGATTTGATGACTTCGACAAACAGAAACGCGACCGCAAAAATCACCATCAATTCGCCCCAGGTGATCTGCATGGTGACACCCGACAGCATCGGAATTGTCATCGCGGCACTGTCCAAAGTCCGCGCAATCGCCGGAGCGTCAGAGCTGATCTGATCGCCCGCAAATGCGGCCATCGCGCAATACACAATCACCGGAACCAGCAGGTACGGAAACACATCTGAAAAAAATTTGAGCCGGTTTCCGCTCCCCTTACGCTTTGTAGGATTGAAGGCATTTATGTCGTTCGAAGTTAGTGGCGGAGCCATTATTCCCTCCCAATGAAGAATTGGGAGCAGTAATTCTGCGCGCCAATCCAAGTAAAAAGTGAATTAGTTCTATTGCATCCGCACTCATATTCGTAGCAAGATAAACAATAGATCATGAAATGCGGATATAATACTTTACAGATGATGTAAACACCGTTAGCAACGCCAATCAATGAAGGAGGGGGCTTTGAGTTCAATGCAGGATCAGGCAGCAGAGGGCCTTCGCGCCGCGCAGGATGGCGTCAGCCAGGCGATTGATCGCATCCCGCCCGATGCATGGCCCTTTATCGACATATTGTTCCGCATCGTGATTGCGCTTGCGGTTTTGTGGGTGGTGCTCGCGCTGATCGGCTGGTGGCGCAGGCGCGCTTACAATCTGACCGTTGCGGCATCGGCAGACCGCAACAAAAAGGCGCAGCCCGATTTTCTCAGTGTCGATGAAAAGGCACGCAAAGAGCAGATCAAAGCGGGCGAACGCCACGAGGATGTGCTGGAAAAACGTGAGCGTGAAGAGGCTCTGGCTGCACTTAAAGCGGCCAAGGAGCCCATGACGCTCGCCAGCAGGCTCGCATCGGCGGCGACTTTCGTCATGTCGCTTATCACGCTCGTCACCGGGTTTTCCGGCGCGGTTTTGGGTGTTGGCCGGATCAGCGGCCAGCTCGAACAGGCCGGCACCGCCGGCAAGGTCCAATACCTCCTCACCGAACACACGCTCGGCTGTGTCATCGTGGCCTTTGTTATCGGCTACCAGATCTGGCGCTTTATCGCTGAAAAGAAATGGAAAAAGGCGTAAATCCTATGTCATCGCAACCGCTTGTCCTGACCGACCCGAATATGCTCGCCGAATTTGTCCGGCAGAGCCAGTTGAAAACCATTTTTGAAAAACGCTTTGCTGCGCCCGCTGATCTTGGCGCGATCCTGTTTCGCGATGGCGGAATCGTGGATGGCTATAAAGGCACGCAGTTTTCCATTGGCGGGGTGTGGGAAAACCTGAAAGGCGTGATCGGCGGATCGCACCATTATGAGATCATGCTGGTTGATCTCAAACCCTTCACCGCGACCATCCCCGTGCGCGGCATGTCGAAAGACAATGTCGAGATTGTCGGCGAAGCCACGTTCGAAATGCAGATCAATCCCGACATGCCCACCAATGCGCTGGGCCTGATGCGCGGGGTTGCGCGCAATGAAAGCGATCCGGATGAAAAAGGCGGTTATGCTTCCAAAGGGCGCAAGGCGCTGCTTGTCGGCGATGTTGTCGCCCGGATTGAACCGCAATTTCGCGAGCGGGTGTTTGGCAGCATTTTGAGCCGTCACAACGCTGATGAAATTCGCGGCAATCGCGGGATGCAGGATCAGATCCAGGCCGACATGATGAAAGAAGCCAAGCGCATTCTGGGCGATCTTGGTGTGATGGCCCGCAGCGCGACAGCCAATTTCGCCACCAATGAAGTGGAGCGGCAAAACTTTGAACTCGCCCGCGTCAAGCGCGATGAGGCGATGAAAGATCATCAATTAAAGCTGCTCAAACGGCAGGTGGAACGCGAAGCCGATTCCACCGCGTTTATGCTGAATAACGAGCTTGATCTGGCAAAGCTTGAGCGCGCCAATGATGATGAATTGCGTCTGATGGTGCTCGACAGCGAAACCGGCTTTATCGATGCGCGCGAAACCCATGCGCGCAGGCAGGAAATGGAAGCGCTGGAGCATGAGGCGAGCGTGGTGCTGGCTGAAAACGCTGCAAAGACCAAGATCGCTTTGGGCGAAATTGAGGATGCGACTGCCAAAACCGAAGCGAAAATTTCGCAGACGAAGGTTGAGCAGGAACTGACTGTTCTCAGGGACGATTTCCGGCTCAAACGTCAGGATATCGAGGATGATGCCCGGCGCAAAAAGGAAAAAGAGGACGCCAAGCACGCAGCGGACGTCAAAGATATCAATCGCGACACGCAGGGTAAGGATCACGACCAGAAAATTGACGAAACCCGCGACTATCAGGATCTGGCCGCGCGCAATCTGGAACGCCTCAATGAAATAGAAGTCGCCAAAGCCAAAGGCGAAGCCAGCGTCCGCATGATGGAGCAGGAGGCCGAATCTCAGAACGAGATCAACAAGATGATGGCCGCAGGCCGCCTGACGCCCGAACAATTGGCGCAATATATGCCCGGCGTATCCGAAAGCGCAGCGCAAGTTGCCATCGCCAGAGCGCAAGCGGAAAGCCGCAATGCCGATGAGATGATCAAACTGGCGCGCGAGTTGACTTCAGAAAGCCGCGATCATGAACACGCCATGTTTGCCACCGGCATGAAAGGCGGCGGCGCGATGGCAGCAGGGCTGGGCGGGAAAGGCGATGCAGGCAGCGGCGGCTCTGAAGCGGCCAGCGTTGAATGCCCCAATTGCAAAACGGTCAATTCGGCCAAAGCCAAGTTCTGCAAAACCTGCGGCACCCAGCTCAGAAATTGAGGGGAGCAGCGCGATGCCATCCTTGAGCGATCCTGCGGCGCATCCTGGCCTAAACCCCGCCTCTCACAATCGCGGGCGGTCGTGCTGTATTGGCAGCGCGCTCGAAGACAGCGAGGCGACGTTTTGCATCCAATGCGGCAAGCCGCTGCTGCGCTGTATGGCGTTTTCCAAATGTGGCGGGATCGTCAATGAAAGCGGGCACTGCCCCGTGTGTGTCCACCCGCAATTGCAGATCGCGGTGGGCGCGCAGATGAAAGCCAGCGTCGGCGGATCGGTGACTGTTCCGTTTGAACTGGTCAACGGATCGCAGGTCGATCGCAAAATCTATGTCCGCAGCCTGTGGAGCCGTGAAGGCGGCGAATGGCGCAAGGAACGTTTGGGCTGGGCAGGGCTGGACCCCGAAGAGCGCAAATCAGCATCGGTTGCCGCCTGCGAGATTGAACGCCACGGCCTGCATAAGATTGAAATCATGTGGGTCGTCGCCTCGCAATATGGCGCGCGCGAGGAGCAATTTGCCTATGCCACCAGCGTTCTGCTCGACGTGCCTGATACCAGCCATCAGCCCGGTTCAAACATCCAGATCAATGGCGAGGATCAACGCGGCGCGATCATTCAGGTGAAACTGCCTGATGGAGGGCAGGGCGGCATGTCCCGGACAATCGAAGCCATTGATATGAAGGTTGAACGCCAGGAGATCGAGGAACGCCGCATGGGCCTGCGCGGAATTGATGGGCGCGAACATATTGCGCGTTCTGCCAGGTTTGAATTCGCAGGCTTTGCCAAAGCGCACGCCCCGGCCAGCGATCAGCCGATCGTCACTCCCGATGCCATGCTGGTGTTTGGCCGCGATTATCGCAGGGGTGAAGGCGGCAACACCGATTTGCGGCTGCTGGCGATGGATGCAGACGGCGCGATTGATGAAAACCTGTCTCGCGCAATCTCGCGGCGGCATTTCGAGGTCTATATCGAGAACGAACGGCTGGTCCTGCATGTCGCGGCCAAGTTTGGCCTGAAAGTGAACGATCAGACCCACACCGTCGATAGCCTGGTGCCGCTCGCAGAAGGTGACGTGATCACTCCGATTGTGAGCCAGCCCGGCGCTCTCAAATTGAAAGTTTCCATGCGCCGCCAGCGCAACACGATCAACCGCGTGATGTTCACCCGCATTCCCGCCGCAAAGGAGCAAACGCCATGAAGACCTGCCCCCAATGCGGGACTCAGAACGACGATGACGCGAATTTCTGCACCCAGTGCAACACCGCTTTTCGTTCGCGCGATACGGTCGGCAGCATCGGCACCGCTCTGCCCGAAGGCATGATGCCCAAAGAACAAAAGCGGCTGCTTTTGGAGCCGGGCGAAGTGTTTGCGGGCCGGTATGAGATTACCGAACAGATCGGACAAGGCGGCATGGGCGTCGTCTATAAAGCGAAAGACCGGCCAAGCGGCGGGGTGGAACGCGACATCGCTTTAAAGCTGATCCGGTCAGAATTGCTGGTCAATGACGCCGCGCGCGACAAGCTGGTGCAAGAAGGCGTGCTGACCCAAACCATCCGCCACAAAAACGTGGTCGCGGTGCACAATGTGGGCGTGTTTGAAAGCCAGCCATTTGTCGCGATGGAATTTGTCGATGGGCTGTCCATGCGCGAATGGCTGCGGCGCAAGTTTAATTTTCGCGATGAGGAAGGATTGAAAACCGACATTCCTTTTCCGGTGGTCGCCAAAATCATCAAAGAGCTGCTGAACGGTTTGGAAGCCGCGCATGAGCTGGGCATAATTCACCGCGATCTGAAGCCGGAAAATGTGATCTTTACAGGCGAACCCGGCGGGGATGGTGCGCCGTTGCAAATCCTCGATTTCGGCATTGCCCGCGCGCCCGGCCCTGCCTTGACGACGGGTTCAGGGCCGATGGGCTCATTTGAATATATGGCGCAGGAACAAAAGACCAATGCCGCTGGCGCTGGTCCGGCGGCTGATCTCTATTCGCTTTCGGTGATGTTTTACGAAATGCTGATGGAAGTGCTGCCGCGCGATGAGGGGCGCGATCTGGGCGGCACGCGCGGCGATGTGCCCGATGGTGTGGCAGCCCTTATCAGCAAGGGTTTGGCCAACAGCCCGCGTTCTCGCCCGCAAACAGTTGCGCAATATCGCGCAGCTTTGGATGAGGCTCTAAAACAAACAGGCGGCCGGGCGGGCGGGCAAACAGGCGTCCGGGCGGGCGGCAATGTGCGCAAGGGCGGCAAACGCCCCGATCCCAAGGATATCGACAAAGGCAAGCATATCCCGCCCCCGCCTGAGCCCACGAAAATCCCCGTGCCCGCGGTTGTGGGCGGGTGTGCTGGTCTTGCCCTGATGGCGTTTGTGGGTCTGATCATCGCTCTGCCTGGCCCTTCGGATGATGGGGGCGGAAGCGACACCACCACCACGTCCAGCGGCACTTCTGGCAGCTCCTCTGGCGATTATACCAGCAGCACATCAGGCGGCGATGGCCCGGATTATGAAGGGTATGAATATCTGGGCGGGATGTGGATCGATGATACAGGCGAGGGCACGCAGGTTTATGTCGCGCCCGATGGATCGTTCGAAACGAGCGACACCGATGACATGGGCAATCCCATCACCTTAAGCGGCAATCTGCCCGAGCAGCGGTTCACCTTTTCCAACCAGTTCGGCAGCGCGTCTGCCAATATGCGGTGGGATGGCGCGTGCCACATCAACTTCACCCTTATGGACGCGAACGGGGTGGCGCGGCCGCAGCAATTGCATCTCGATCACCCGCCCGATGCTGATGTTTGCCCTGAAAAATTTAACCGATGACAGCATCAGCGCAGCCACCTTGCATGATGGGAGAGATATGATGAGCGAATTTGACGAATACAGCCTGACGGGCTGCCTGATTGATCCCGAATACAATGATGCGCCGCAATTGCGCAGCCTTGGCGGTAGTGATGCGATGTCTAGCGCCGGCGCTTCCGGGGCTGGCGCAGCCCTGCCGCCGCGCGTGGACTTGCGCAAACATTGCAGCCCTATCGAAGATCAACAGCGCACCAATAGCTGCGTTGCCAATGCCGTGGTGGGCGCGCTTGAATTGCTCCAGCGCAAAGAAGGCCATTCGGTCCAGGATCTGTCGCGTCTGTTCAATTATTACAATGCCCGGCTGTTCCATGGGCAAGAGCCGCAGGATCAGGGCACCTTTGTCCATTACGCCGTCGCGTCTTTGCTCGCGCAGGGCATCTGCGAGGCGCGTATGTGGCCGTTTTCGCAAACCACTATCAATGATGCGCCCACACAGGCGTGTTATGAGAACGCGCAGAGTTATCGCGGGATCGAATTTGCTGAGGTGCAAAAAGGCACTCCGCTCACGCATATCATCGCGCAGGAGGTTCCGGTTATCATCGCGGTCGAATTGCCGCGAGAGGCGTACATATCGGCGCATCGCACAGATGTGATGGCTTTGCCTGAGGGCGGGTCTTCGGGAGGCGGGACCGCGCATCAGCATGGCCGCCATGCGATGCTGGTGGTTGGCTATGACCTTGAAAACAAGACCTATCTGGTGCGCAACAGCTGGGGGACGCGTTTTGCCAAGGATGGGTATTTCCATATGCCCATGGCGATTTTTGACCATGCCAGCCTGGCAGGCCAGCAATGGGCGATCGGCGCTCTGAACGGTGCGCCGGGTCTCGAATTGCTGGGCCGCAGTGTCGCGCAAAGCGTCGAAGGCATGGTGGCAGCTGCTGCCAGCCCAAGGGTCAAGGATTTGTCGAGGTTCTCAGCCAGTGTGGCCAAAGAGATGGACACCCGGCTCGCCAGCGCGAAACAGGGTTTCCGCAGCCGCTTGCGCGGCAATTGAAGCGGCGTAGACAAGCGCGCCATCCCGCCAGTCCATGAGCCTTTGATGCAATCCCGTCTCAAACCCGAAGTGAATGCGATGGACCTGTTCGAATGGGCTTTGGAGCAGGAAGGCGCAAACCATGGTGATCCGCCAGACAAGCCGCCAGACAGGGATCAAACCGCAGCCATAATTGCCAGTGTCGCACAGCCGTTGGCGGTGCGGCGATTGGCGCTTGAATTGTTGGACGCGCATTGCCGCGCGTCTCGTCTCATAGAATGAACCGATGGACGCCGGAATGTTCTATCGCAAATCATAACAGTGCAATTTGAGTTTAGAAGTTCCGATCGGATTTAGGGATCGAATCATGGCAAAACTCTCCGTCGCGCTTTTCGCGGCCTCATCGCTCGCTCTTGCTTCCTGTTCAAGCGCGGAGGCAGCGCCGCCATCAGGTTGGCAGGCTGTGTCCAATAACGATGTAGGCGATGTGTATAGCGGACCGAATGGCGCGACCATGCGCGTTGCAAGCCGGGCGGAGCTTGAGGCGGGCTGTTCATGCAAACTGCCCATCAAAAGCGCATCCTGGGGTGAGGAGGCTTTGCTCGAAGCGTTGGCGATCATGTGGGTGGATGTTGATCAGCACCAGATGCGCGGCACTGGGGCGCGCGCGACTATGCGCGGTAATGGCATGAACGAAGATGGAGATGTCGTCTTTGCTGCACGCGCCGCCGGTGATGCGGTGCATGTCCTGTTCGCGCGCAATGCGGCCGGTCTGACGAAATCGGATGCTCTTCTTTCGGCCAATTGGAGCGGATCAGGCAATGCGCCGGCCCGGCAATTGGCGGCTAACAGCGAACAACAATCGCGTTCATCGAACCAGCGAGTATCTTCTGATAAAATAGGCAGCTACACACCGCCTGCTAATCTTTCTGTGGCGGGAAAATGGCCCAAGAAGGGGCAATGGTGGGCGACGCAAAAGCCCAATGATCCGGCATCGCCGCGATTTGCATCAGGTCAGACGGGGCCAAAATATGATGTCACAAATTTCGCAGGAACTATTGGGGCGATGGAGAAATATTTTGGCGTAAAGTTCAAGTCGCGCCCCGTATATGAAAAGATTGAAGCCTGGCAATCTCTCGACGGAAGCGATTTTCGCATTGCTTTTGCACCGACAGATTTGAACGGAGTGGATGGCGTTGCCTTCGTGCTCGCGAAAAAGAACAGAGGCAGCGACCAGTTTGCGATGAATGTGTTCGAAATGCCGCGACAGACGTTTGTCGAATGGGGCGGGGCTGCGCGCATGATAGTTATTCGAGGCCTACTGCCGAGTATGGATGTGTTTCCGAAAAATGAACGTAGCCGCATTGCGCGCGGCTCTCTCTCCAGCCAGACCAAGTTTTACGAGGCAGCGGCGACCAAATACTTCGAAATGAAAGCCGCCCAAACCTACGCAATGACGCAGTCGAATCTTCTTTTGGGGATGCAGGAGCTCAACTACGACTTGCTGTTTGGCAATGATTACGGAACATCAGTGGTTTATTAATAGGGTGGGCCCGGCGGGCTGCCATCTCACCCCTTATGCTTGTCGAGTTCATCACCTGACAAGGTAACCACATGCAGCAAATTGGTTGCGCCCGGCGTTCCAAACGGTACGCCTGCCAGCACCACCTGTTTCGATCCCGCCGTGCCAAATCCGTGGCGCAGGGCCATGCGTTTGCCTTTAGCGATCATCTCTTCAAAGCTGCCGATATCCTTGGTCGCAACAGCGTGTGTGCCCCATAGCAAAGCCACGCGCCGCGCGGTTCGCATGCTGGGGGTGAGCACGAGGACCGGCGTGCCGGGCCGCTCACGCGCCACGCGCCGCGCGGTTGATCCGCTGGCGGTGAAAATGGTGATCGCGCTGATCGGCACGGTGTCAGCAATCGTCATACAGCTGTGCGCGAGAGCATCCGATGTGGTCGCATCGGGCGGTGTATCAAGGAACCGGATGCGTTCGCGGTATCCCTCTTCGCTTTCCACTTGGGTTGCGATCCGGTGCATCATGGTGACCGATTCTTCCGGCCAATCGCCCGCCGCGCTTTCCGCAGACAGCATCACCGCATCCGCGCCATCATAAACGGCATTGGCCACATCGGACACTTCTGCGCGCGTGGGCATCGGGCTTTCGATCATGCTTTCGAGCATTTGGGTGGCCACGATCACCGGCTTGCCCGCTTTGCGGCTGGCATTGACGATGCG
This sequence comes from Erythrobacter sp. JB1-15, assembly GCF_057365035.1. Classification (NCBI taxonomy): domain Bacteria; kingdom Pseudomonadati; phylum Pseudomonadota; class Alphaproteobacteria; order Sphingomonadales; family Erythrobacteraceae; genus Erythrobacter; species Erythrobacter sp. JB1-15. The sequence continues at coordinate 838,367 of NZ_CP200295.1, read as the reverse complement.
TTTTTGCAGCGGGGGAACCTCATGCGGCTCAAGCTCCACCCCAAGATCACCGCGCGCGACCATGATGCCGTCTGACAATTCGATAATCGCATCGAGCCGTTTGACTGCCTGGGGTTTTTCAATCTTGGCGCACAAAGACGGCCCGATAGAGCCGTGCTGCGCGATCAGTTTGCGCGCCTCGGCAATGTCTTCGGGCCGCTGCACGAATGACAGGGCGATCCAGTCCGCCCCGTGCTCCACTGCAAAAGCGAGATCCTTGCGGTCTTTTTCGGTAAGCGCGGGGATCGGCACTTCGGCATCGGGCACATTCACGCCCTTGCGGTCCGAGATGACCCCGCCCACTTCGGCTGAGCAAAAGATGCGGTTATCGTCCGCCTCTTTCACAATCAGGCGGATCTTGCCGTCATTGATCAGCAGCCTTTGCCCGCGCTCCATAATGCCGAACAATTCAGGATGCGGCAGACACACGCGGGTTTCATCGCCGGGCGTGTCATCCCTGTCGAGCGTGAAATGTCCGCCATGGCGGATCACCGCTTTGCCATCCTTAAATGTGCCGACGCGCAATTTTGGCCCCTGCAAATCGGCAAGGATCGCGATGGGCCGGGCAAATTCTTTTTCCAGCGCGCGGATCGCAGTGATAGCGGCGGTGTGATCGGCGTGATTGCCGTGGCTCATATTGACGCGAAACGCATCCGCGCCCGCTTTGAACAGCTTGCGCAGCATTTCAGGCGAGCGGCTGGCCGGGCCAATTGTCGCCAAAATCTTGACCTTGCGCCCGCGCGGGTCAATTCGTGTGTGATCGCTTTTTGTCATGCCGCCGCGTGATCCCTTCTGGGTGGCTCGTTCGTCTGCGGCTATGGCACATCAAAATTTCAACTCAAGGAAAAGCCCAACCATGCCCGATGAAAATCCACAAGCCGGTCTTAGTCAGCTCGATGACGCAGTGGCCGCCGCTGCTTTTCGCCGTCTCGTCAAGCATTTGCAGCACCGCCACGATGCGCAGAATATTGAACTGATGGGGCTTGCCGGGTTCTGCCGCAATTGCCTTGCTGACTGGATCCGCGATGCCGGATTTGACGGCGACAAAGCCGCCGCGCGCGAGCTTATTCACGGCATGCCTCAAGAGACATGGAAAGCCACCCGGCAGACCCCTGCAAGTGATGACCAATTGGCCGCGATGAAAGCCAGCGTGGCGAAAAACGATCCTGATTTGCACTAAGCTGCTGGCTAGCCACAGCCTTATTCACAATTGAGGCTTCCGCAGGCGAAAAAGGGCTTCTATCGCCCGCTCAACTGATTCCCCATTTTGACCGGAGACATTCCCAGATGGCCGAAGCCACCGATGACCGCCTGCGCCTTTTGATCGAACGCATCGAACGCCTTGAAGAAGAAAAGAAAGGCATCGCCGATGATATTCGCGATGTCTATGCTGAGGCAAAAGCGGTGGGTTACGACACCAAAATCATGCGGCAGATCATCAAACTGCGCAAAATGAAACCGGATGAGCGCAGCGAACAGGATATGGTGCTGGAAACGTATAAAAACGCGCTTGGCATGGGATAAGGGGCTGCGTTTTCGCTCACCCCCACATCACCACATCGCTTAAAATCAGCAGGTTAAACGCAGCGTGTTGGGCTATGGCAGCGCCAAGGCCCAACCGCGTCCGGGTATAGGCAAGCACCAATCCGCCGACCGTTTGCGATGCAACCAGCATTACATCCACCGGGCTGGTGACACTTTCGAAATTGACCAGATGCGAAAGGCCAAAAGCAATGGTGCTGCCCCATACCAGCTTGCCATAATGCCGTTTGAACCAGGCGGGCACCTCAGTTTCAGTTTTGCGCGTGGCGATCCATTGGAACAGGCCGATCAGTACCAGAATGAACGCGATGCCTGTGACGCTGCCCAGCATTGCCCAGCCCAGCCATTCAGACACCAGCACCAGCGCAAAGGCGATCCACGCAATCCCGGCAAATCGCAAAGCCGCCAATTGCCCGCGCAGCCAGCCGCGAAACAGCGCTTCCTCCAACACCGGCGCGATCAGCACCATGTTGAGAAAATCTTGGCTGAATGAAAATTCGGTTTGAATGGGATCGGGAAAGGCGTGGCCAGCCGCCGCAATGCTGGCGGTGAGGGTTTCAAGCCCAATCACCAGCGAGCAATCGAGCACGAACAATGCGCCAAACAAGATGGCGAACCCCGCACCCATCGGAATGGTCGCCGCCGCCATAGCCGGGCGCAGCCCAAAGCGCGCGACATCGCGGTACAGACCAAAAACATCACCGAAAGTGAGGGGCAAGCTTGCTTGCGGCACTGCCATTGCTTAAGCGAAATCCATTCCATTTAGCCCAAGGCAAGAGATACCCATGGCAGGCCATTCCAAATTCAAAAACATCATGCACCGCAAGGGCGCGCAGGACAAGAAGCGCTCCAACCTGTTTTCAAAGCTCAGCCGCGAGATCACCGTGGCAGCGAAAATGGGCACGCCCGACCCTGATATGAACCCGCGTCTGCGGCTCGCGGTGAACACCGCGAAATCGCAATCCATGCCCAAGGACAACATCCAGCGCGCGATTGATAAAGCGAGCGCGGGCGATGATGAGAATTACGAAGAGGTCCGCTATGAAGGATACGGCCCCGGCGGCAGCGCGATCATTGTCGAAACGCTAACCGACAACCGCAATCGCACCGCCACTGCGGTTCGCACCGCTTTCAGCAAAAACGGCGGCAATCTGGGCACCGAAGGATCGGTTGCGCACGGGTTTGAGCGGCTCGGCTTTATCGAATACGGCGCAGAAGCGGGGGATGAGGAAAAAGTTCTGGAGGCCGCTTTGGAAGCGGGCGCGGAAGACATTGCATCCTCCGCTGATGGCCACGAGATTTGGACCGCTGCTGAGGATTTGCACGAAGTATCCTCGGCGCTGGAAAAGGCTTTGGGCGAGGCGAAAGAGGTTAAGCTTGCGTGGAAGCCCAACATTACGGTCGAGATGGACGAAAAAGGCGCAGGCACATTGCTCAAGCTGATCGACACTCTGGACGATGATGACGATGTGCAAACGGTGTGGGGCAATTACGAGATTCCCGATGCGGTGATGGAAAAGCTCGACGTTTGATCGCGCTCTATGAGTGTGTTTGGTGAGCTGGCGCGAATGGGCCTTTGCGGCCGCTTTGGGCTCTGCCTTTTTGCTGGCGGCGGCATGGCGGCTGGGCTTGACCGTGGGGCTGGGGTGATGGCTTTGCTGAGCGGGCGGGCGTTTTGATTATCCTCGGCCTTGATCCTTCCCTAAGCTGCACCGGCTGGGGCGTGGTGCGCGCAGAGGGATCGCGAATTTCTCACCTCGCCAATGGCCAGATCCCGACCGATGCCAAAGCACCCATGGCCGCGCGGCTTGCTGTGCTTCAAACGGGCATTGCGGCAGTGATCGCTGCGCACAATCCGGACCGGGCAGCCTGCGAGGAAGTGTTTGTGAACAAAAACCCCCAATCCACTTTGAAACTCGCCCAAGCGCGCGGGGCGGTGCTGGCCGCATGCGGGGCAGCGGGTCTGGAAGTAAACGAGCATGCGGCGCGCAAGGTCAAACAGGCGGTCACAGGAACAGGCGGCGCAGACAAAGCGCAGGTCGCCGCCATGGTCAAAGTGCTGTTGCCCGGCTCTAACCCAGCGGGAGCTGATGCCGCCGATGCGCTTGCCGCCGCGATTGCCGATGCGCATCTGGCACCGACACAAGGACACAAACCATGAACCACTTTTACGGCATTCCCAATTGCGACACGGTGAAAAAGGCGCGTGTATGGCTCGATGCAGAAGGCATCGCCTACACTTTTCACGATTACAAAAAGGAAGGCGCGGACCCTGCAAAACTTGCCGTTTGGATCGCGGATAAAGGCGTAGAGACCGTGCTCAACAAGCGCGGCACCACGTTTCGCAAGCTGTCCGAAAGCGAGAAGGCGGACGCATCAGACAGTCACAAGGCTGTAGAATTGCTTGTTCACAACCCTTCAATGATTAAGCGGCCAGTGGTCGAAACACCCGAAGGCATTCTGGTTGGTTTTAAGGAAGATGAATGGTCCGCACACTTTACTTAGTCGCGCTTGCAGCCGCGCTGTCATTACCGGGGGTCGCAATGGCACAGTCTGATCCGCTGATTATCGCGCATCGCGGCGCATCGGGTGACCGGCCCGAACACACGCTTGCAGCCTATGAGCTCGCGATAGAGCAGGGCGCGGATTACATCGAACCCGATCTGGTGGTGACCAAGGATCTGGCGCTGGTCGCCCGGCATGAAAACGAGCTGTCCGGCACCACTGATGTGGCGAGCCGCGAAGAGTTTGAAGACCGCCGCCGCACCAAAACCATCGAAGGCCAGCAAGTCGCCGGATGGTTTGCTGAGGATTTCACCCTTGAAGAACTGCGCACATTGCGCGCGCGCGAACGGGTCGGGGCAATCCGCCCGGCCAACACCGCCTTCAACGGATTGTACCAAGTGCCAACCTTTGACGAGATCGTGCAATTGGTCCGCGCGAAAGAGGCAGAGACCGGGCGCACAATCGGCCTTTATCCCGAGCTAAAGCATCCCACCTGGATCCTCGAGCAGGAAGGGATCGACATGGTCGATCTGCTGGTCGTCAAACTGCGCGAGCTTGGGCTGGATGGCGCGGATGCGCGCGTGTTTGTGCAAGTGTTCGAGGTTGGTCCCTTGCAGCGCCTTAACAAGCGGATTGATACGCCGCTTATCCTGCTGATCCGGCCCACAGGCGGCCCTTATGACGAACCCGAGATGCGCTGGGACGATATGATGTCGCCCACAGGCCTTGAAGAAATCGCGCAATATGCCGACGGTATCGGCCCATGGCTTGGCCATGTGATCAATGATGACCTTGCGCCCACGGGCCTTGTCCAAAATGCGCATGCAGCCGGGCTTAAAGTGCATCCCTGGACGATGCGCAAAGAAAACGGGTTCCTGCCTGCCAGTCTGCAAATGGAAGGCGGCCCGTCTGTCGATGGGCAGTATGAGCGCCAATGGAAAGCCGCCATTGCGAGCGGTGCGGACGGGTTCTTTACCGATAATGTTGCGGAATTTGTCGCTCTGGTAAGGGGCGCGAATTAACCCTTAGGCCGCGCAGCCAGAATGTAATTGAGTGTGTCATCATCGGAAAGATGCAGGCCTTTGGCGGGACTGAAAGCGATCCCGCGTGTGGTTGTAACCTCTAGGCCCACTGCGGCCAGCAATTCTTCCAGCTCCTCTGGCTGGATAAAATCGCGCCAGTGATGCGTTCCTTTGGGCACATAGCCCACAGCCTCTGCCGCACCCACCAGCAGCACACGGCTGGCAGCGGTGCGATTGGGAGTGGACATGACCAGAAGGCCATCAGGCGCAAGGCGCGCCGCGACATCGGCCAGGAATTGCTCTTTGTCCGCGACATGTTCGACCACCTCAAGGCAGGTCACCAGATCAAAGGTTCCGATATCAAGGCTAGCCACTTCGCCGGCCATATAGCGGATATTGAGCCCGGTGCTTTCCGCGTGCGCGCTCGCGGCGGCGACATTGTCAGCGGCGGCGTCAACGCCTGTCACATCGCCGCCCAGCCGCGTGAGCGGCTCGCACACCAATCCTGCCCCGCAGCCAATATCGAGCGCCGTCTTGCCCGCCAAAGGCTTCGCCGCGCCGGCCATATCGGGCCAATGCGCATCCATGCAATCGCGGATAAAGCTGAGCCGCACCGGGTTCACCTGATGCAGGCTGGCCATTTTGCCTTTCGGATTCCACCAGTCGCGCGCAAGATTTGAAAAGAATGCGGCTTCATCGGGGCGAATGGTTGCGTTTGCAGCAGTGGTTGGGTTTGCGTTTGTCATAAACTCTCGTTAGCAGCGCGCGCACGGGCAAACCAGCAAGGAGTGTGATCGCTTTGGCGCGCACCAAGCAAAGAATTGTGATGAAGTTCGGCGGCACCTCGATGGCGGGGACCGAACGCATTCGCCGCGTCGCAGGCATTGTGCGCGCTCAGGCTGCGCGCGGGGATGGCGGCGATGAGGTTGCTGTTGTCGTCAGCGCGATGGCCGGGGAAACCGATCGTCTCATCAACTTCTGCCGCGAGGCCAACGCACTGCACGATCCGGCCGAATATGACGTGGTGGTCGCCAGCGGCGAACAGGTGACCAGCGGATTGCTGGCTCTCACTTTGCAATCGCTGGGGTGCAAAGCGCGCAGCTGGCTGGGCTGGCAAGTTCCTGTCAAAACCATTGAAGCGCACGCAAAAGCCCGGATCGATACGATTGACGCGCCTGAAATGGTCGCAGCCATGCAAGATGGTGAGATCGCCGTGGTGCCGGGTTTTCAGGGAATTTCGCCCGAAGGCCGCATCGCGACATTGGGGCGCGGAGGGTCCGACACATCGGCGGTGGCGGTTGCCGCGGCTGTGGGCGCGGACCGGTGCGATATCTACACCGATGTGGACGGCGTTTATACCACAGACCCCCGCATCGTTGCCCGCGCGCGCAAGCTGAAAGCGGTGACCTATGAAGAGATGCTGGAGCTTGCCAGTGTCGGCGCGAAAGTGTTGCAAACGCGCTCTGTCGGCCTTGCCATGAAGGCAGGTGTGCGCATTCAGGTGCTGTCGAGTTTTGGCGGCGATGATGCGCTGCCAGCGGACGAATTGCCCGGCACGCTGATTGTCTCAGAAGAAGAAATGAACGCATTGGTGGAGAAAGGCGAAATGGAACGCCAGCTCGTGACAGGTATCGCGCATGACAACAAGGAAGCGAAAGTCATCCTGACCCGCGTGCCTGACAAACCCGGCGCGGTGGCCGATATATTCTCCCCGCTGGCTGATGCGTCGATCAATGTCGATATGATCATTCAGAATGTCGGGCGCGATAAAGGCGAAACCGATGTGACCTTTACCGTGCCGCAGGCCGATCTGGCGCGGGCGCAGGCTTTGCTGGAGGATCGGCGCGAGGATATCGGGTTCAATCGTATCATCACTGACAGCCACATCACCAAGATCAGCGTTGTCGGCGTCGGCATGAAAAGCCATGCCGGTGTGGCCAGCACCATGTTTCGCGCTTTGTCAGATCGGGGGATCAACATTCAGGCGATCTCAACTTCGGAAATCAAGGTGAGCGTAATTATTGACCGGGACGAGACAGAGCTGGCTGTGCGCGTGCTTCACACCGCTTATGGCCTTGATGCAGAAGATTAGGCGGCCACGCTGCCTCCAGCTCTGCTCTCAGGCCGCACAGGCGGTGCAATCCCTCGCAAGTAAGGGCTGGCCGCTAACTCCATCTTAACTTTCTGGCGATGATTATGATCGTTCCCAACTGGAGCGATCAATCATGGCGATCAAAGCCCACCTTGAACACCCGTCCAATCCCAACGAAAACCGGCAACATCCGCGCAGGTCGATGTATCTGGAAACCAGCGGGCGAATACCGGGCGGGGCTGAAGCCAATGTCACGATCCACAACTTGTCGGTCGCAGGTCTGCTGCTGGAAACCGATGCCGATCTGGACGAGGGCGAGGTCATCGATATCGATCTGCCGCAAATCGGCGGCGTTTCCGCTGCGATAGTTTGGCACAGCGGCGATTTGTATGGCTGCGCGTTTGACCGGGTTTTGAGCGAAGCGGCTTTGGCTGCAGCAGCCTTGCGCGGTACAGTGATTGGATCGCTGGACCCGGTGTTTCCGCTGGGATCATCGCCCGCATCTTCGCGCACGTCCCCGCCTGCATCCCCGCAGGATCATCAAGCAGCGCCGGCCAAACCCGCAGCCCATCGCGGTGAACCCTTTGGCATCCGGCTCAACCGCCTGCGCCGCGAACGATCAATGACCTTGGCCGATGTTGCCGAGGCGTTGGGCGTCAGCAAGCCAACGGTCTGGGCATGGGAGAAAGGCAAAGCCAAACCCATCCCCGAACGTCTGGACGCGATCGCACATGTTCTGGGTGTTTCGGCGGATGAATTGCGTGTGTCAGGCGGCGCAGGCGACAGCGCGGCTTTGATCGAGGAATGCCGTTTACGCATTGCTACGGCCTACGGAACGGACCCCCACAACATTCGTATCATGGTTGAGGTGTGAGGGTGTAAAATCCGATAAAAACGAAATCGAATCCCTGACACACCTGTTTTACATGGTAAATTGAGTAATAATTCGATTCGAATATTAGTTGAGTTAGCCTAATAAAAATAGAAATACTTAGTAGAATGCCTTATAAGGGTGAATTCACGCTAAATAAAAGCTGATTTTTAGCTTACAAGACTCACAGAGATTCGAAGAGAATAACAGGGTGTTTTTAGCCGGGGGCTTTCGGCATGGGATTTGGTTTGAATATCGTAGAGGGGCAAGTGCTCCACGGATTGCTTGAAGAGGCATCGGGCGACATTGTCGTCAAACTGGATGCCAATGGGTTTATCATCCACGCATCTGCCAATATCGCGCAGCTGGGCGAAGACTTGAACGCGCAATTGTTGATGCCGCATATCAGCGATCTATCCGAACCTGCTCACAGCGACCTCGTTGCCGCTTATGCTGAGGATGTACTTACTCAGCAGGCGCATGCCGAATGCGTTGAATTTCCGGTGCTGGTTTATGACAATGGCGATGATTGCCTGCCATCGGCATCGCAGCGCTGGTATTCCTTAAGTCTGCGCCCGATAGTTGGCGGTGAAAGCGCTGGCCCGCCAGCCGCGATTGACTGTCCCAATCTAGCGCATCGGGCAGCTTCAACGAAGCCAGGTGAAATCATCGGCGCGGTTGGTTTGCTGCGCTCGGTTCAGCATCTGCGCCGCCTCGAAGGTGAGCTGCATTCGCGCGCGGTCACCGATCCGCTGACAGGGCTTGCCAATCGCCCCGCCTTTTGCGCTCAGATGCGCCGCAAACTGGCAGCCGGCAGCGAGCAAGTGGTCGTGGTGTTCGCCGTTGACCGGATGCGCGCGATGTTGCTGCAATACGGCCAGCGCACTTCGGATGAAATCCAATGGGGCTTTGCCAAATTCCTCGAAGCGATGATCCAGCCGGGTTTCGAACTTGCTCAGCTAGACGGGGAAAGGTTTGCTGTGATGGTGCCCGATCTCACTCTGGCTGATGCGCGGGCTTGGGCGCAGGATGTGCTTGCCACCTTTTCTGATATCGCGATGGCTTCCTCGCAGCGTTCGCCCCGATTAAGCGCAAGTGCCGGGATCGCGCGGCTGGAATCCACGGTGGATTGGACTTTGCGTCAGGCCGAACTTGCGCTCGTGATTGCGCGGGCTGGCGGGGGCAAACAGGTGGGGCAATGCGAGTATCAAGCCAAACCGTTTGAACGGCTGGCAGCGGGGCACACCGGCCCCGGCCTAGAACCGCATACCAACCACGCTTAGCCTGTCAGATAAAGCCGCAACCCGGCGCGCATTTGCATTGTTCAGCGCCACTTTGAGCTGCAATTTATAGCTTGCGCGTGCCCGCTGTTTGCAGGTGCGATATTGCCGGTGGCCTTGCCCAAACCGGACCAGCGGGCGCTTGCCGCAAACTTCGCGCACGGCGCCGTATAATCGCCGATCCAGCATCCCGCGCTGGCTTCGCTGTGTCAGATCAAGTGTGTGAAAAGCAACCCGTACCGCCTTATACCCTGCATCATCGCTGCGCACTTCATCAGAGGAAGCATGGACGGCGCTGCCCGATGCCATCGCCATGCCCGCAAGGCTTGCGGCCAAGCAGATGCGTGCAAAGCGATATTGCGCTGGATTGGTTTGGTCAGCGGGCATTTGAATGGGCGGCTTTCAAGAATTGGTAGGGTGAGCCGCTTTGGCAGAAATGGATTACGCATTGCTTACCTTGGCATCATGCTCACGCCGCTCGATGGCAGGGAAGCCGAACAAAATGGCTGGCAACACCCACCCAAACGCCTTAGCGCCTCGCCATTATGATGCGCCCTCTTGTTCTTACGCTGGATTGTGCCGATCAGCCCGGCATCACTGCAAAGGTAACCGCCTTTCTGTTTGAGCGCGGCTGCAACATTCTTGATGCGCAGCAATTCAATGATCGCGGCAGCGCAGACGGGGATGGCCGGTTCTTTATGCGCGTGGTTTTTGAACCTGCTGAGGGCGATAACGATACGGCTGGCCCCAGCGATTTGCGCAGCCAGTTTGCAGGTTTTGCACAAAGCTATGCAATGCGCTGGAAGATCGCTCAGCGTGATCGGCCGCGCCGCACTATCATCATGGTCAGCAAAGCCGATCACTGCCTGGTTGATCTGCTTTATCGCTGGCGCACGGGCGAATTGAACATCGATCCGGTTGCAATCGTCTCCAATCATCCGCGCGAAACTGCGATCCGAATGGATATTGGCGATATCGCTTTTCATCACGTGCCCGTGACCAAAGGGACAAAGCCCGAGGCAGAAGCGCAATTGCGCGCGATCGCAGAGCAAGCGGATGCTGAACTGATTGTGCTGGCGCGTTACATGCAGATATTCTCAGATGAACAATCGGCGTATTTTGCCGGGCGCTGCATCAACATCCATCACAGTTTTCTGCCCGGTTTCAAAGGCGCGCGGCCCTATCATCAGGCGCATTCCCGAGGGGTCAAGATCATCGGTGCGACCGCCCATTTCGTCACCGCTGATCTGGATGAAGGTCCGATCATCCATCAGGATATCGAACGCATCGGTCACGCCGACAGCCCTTCTGATCTGGTGCGCAAAGGGCGCGATATTGAACGCCGCGTACTGGCAGAAGCGGTGCGTTTGTTCGTTGAGGAACGCGTTTTGCTAAACGGCAATCGGACGGTTATCTTCAAAGACTAGGCATCTTCGACGATAAGCAACGCACGAAGATAAGCGATGTATAAGGGAAAAGGCAAAAAGATGATTGTTGAGCGTCTCGATCATGTGAACATCATTACCAATCAATTGGATCGGTCTGCAAAGTTCTACGCCCAACTCCTCGATCTCGAAGAACGCGACGGACCTCCTCCTATGCGGCCGGATCAGGTGCGATGGATGTGCGATGGTTCAGGCCAGGCGATCTTGCATCTCAACTCGGCCGATTTCCCGCGATTTTATGATCGGTCTGTTTCACCCGGCGCGCCAACAGGGGCGATCCACCATATCGCGCTGAGATGTCGGGATTTTGATGGCGTGAAGGCTCGCCTTGATGAAAAGGCGGCCGATTATGAAGTGAATTCCGTGTCATCTGCAGGACTGCGCCAGATATTCACCCGTGATCCTGACAATATCCTGCTGGAATTGAACTTCTTCTCCGCCAGTGATGGATGACAGCGGCCGTGCCGCGTTATTCTGGTCTTTCAAAGATCGCTTGGCGTTTCTAGATATAGCCGAACATGCCAACAAGGAGCCGCTGAAATGTGCGAAGACGCTGATCTTAAAACCTGGGCCAAAGACACCATAAGCCGGCGCCAATTTGGGGTAATGACGGGCGCAGGTGCGGTTGCGGCCTGTGCGCCTGCACAAACCGGCGCAAGCGCGGAGGGAAACACCAGCCCAGAGGCGTTGGCAGTAAAAGAATCCGGCGTAACCTTCGACACAGCCGACGGCACAATGGATGCCTTCTTCGTCCATCCGGAAGAGGGCAAACACCCCGCTGTCATCTTCTGGCCCGATATCGCGTCTCTGCGAGAAGCCAAGCGCAATATGGCCCGGCGGCTCGCGGGCGAAGGCTATGCCGTGCTCGTCCTCAACCCCTATTACCGCGATGTCGCAGGCCAGCAATATGAAGACTTCGCCGCCTGGATTGATGGCGGCGCATTGGAAGCGGTCGCGCCATATCGCGCCAAACACAACGCCGACAGTATTGGCCGCGATGCTCTGGCGGCTGCGGCCTGGCTCGATGAGCAAGACGCGGTCGACACATCCAAAGGCATCGGCACACAAGGCTATTGCATGGGCGGCCCCTTCACCATCTGGAGCGCAGCCGCAGTGCCAGACCGGATCAAGGCTGCGGCCAGCTTTCACGGCGGGGGACTGGTGCGCGATGATTACGATAAAAGCCCGCACAAACTGCTCGATTCTGCGAAGGCCGCGCTGCTGATCGCGGTCGCAAAGGACGATGATGAAAAAGCGCCCGATGAAAAGACGCAGTTCGCAGCCGCGGCCAATGCAGCAAACCTTTCAGCGGACGTGAAAGTCTATGATGGCAATCACGGCTGGACTGTACCTGATACGCCGTCCTACGACGGCGAAGCGGCAGCCATCGCCTATACGGACCTGCTGGCGCTTTATAAGGCCAATCTCTAGCGTTCCTCCGGTCTATCCCGCCGAATTGCGCTGCTTTTCCCGTTCATTGATCGGGCCAAACCGCCCATGCTTGCGGAACCGCAGCATCCAATCATCAAGGAACAGTCCAAGCGGTCTGGGCTCAATCCCAAGATCCGCAAAGCTGCGATGTTCCCCCGATACAGTGCTGCCGGGTTTCAAAAGCGTCCATTGATCGCGGCTCATCGGAGTAAGCGGCATGGCGGCAAACAAAGATGACAGCCCATCCGGCATCGCAATAAAGGTCCGCTCGCGCCCTTGTGCCGCCGCAATCCTCTCATTGATCTCCATCATGGAAAGCTGCTCTGGCCCGCCCAGCTCATAAGTGGCGCCGCCATGATTTTCAGGCTGCTCAAGCGCGGCAGCAATCGCCTCGGCCACGTCATCAACATACACCAATTGCAGTTTGGCATCCGGACCAAAGACGGGCAGCACCGGCAATGTCTCGATCATCTGGCCAAACATATTGAGAAAATTGTCATCCCTGGCAAAGACAATGGATGGCCTCAGCACTGTTGCCTTGGGAAAGGCATCCAGCACGCGCGCCTCGCCAAGGGCTTTGCCTCGCGCATATTCGGCAGAGGAATTGGCATCTGCACCAATCGCGCTCACATGGACAAACGCTGCGGCGCCATTGTCCGCGGCAATTTGCGCCATCCTGCCAGGCGCTTCACCCATAAGCTCGGTAAGGTTGCCAGCGAAAGCGCCTACCAGATTGACCACATAATCAGCGCCGTGAAGGCTTGCACGAACGCTGTCTTCGCTGGTGATGTCACAGCGCGCAAACTGCAATTGTCCCAGATTGGCAAGCGGCTTTAACGCATGTGCTTTTTCAGGATTGCGGCTGGCGATCCGAAGCCTGGCCCCGCGCGACAGCAGACTCTGCGCGACATATTGACCAATATAGCCGCTGCCACCGAAAACGGTGATGAGTTTGTTTGAAAGCGGAGAAGTGCTGGTCATGTCGATACGCTCTTAACACGGTTGAGACGAAGAAGGCCCGAAGGATTGCCTGCCCCATGCGTCAATGAGCCGGCTTGGGCAAGAGTTCCTTTGTTCCGAATTGATGCGCATTAGCGCGCAAGCAGCGAGGTTTGCGTTGACAGAGCGCCCCACGCCTCGCTATTGGCCCGCGCCTACCCAAAGCCGCACGCTGCGCGCTTTGATGTGTGTGCCCAGATGGCGGAATTGGTAGACGCGCGTGCTTCAGGTGCACGTATTCGCAAGGATGTGGAGGTTCGAGTCCTCTTCTGGGCACCATTTGATAATTTCCCGCAACGTCTTAGTGGTTGAGGAAAGCCCGGATTTCTGCCAAATAAAGGCAGTTTCTGGTCGCGTTTGTTCGTCCATGTTCGCCTGCAATCGCTCGCTGAATGGGGCCACTTGAGGGGCCACTTTTTGCAGCGGATGATGGTGGCCCCCAAATGCCTTTGACGGATACTGCGATTCGGAATGCCAAACCTTCGGCAAAACCTCGAAAGATGTTTGATGAGCGCGGCTTATTTTTGCTCGTTCAGCCGTCAGGTGGAAAACTATGGAGGCTGAAATATCGGTATCTCGGTAAAGAGAAGAAGCTTTCGCTAGGCCGGTATCCTGACATCTCGCTCAAGGTAGCTCGGGAAAGGCGCGATGAAGCCCGGACCCTCTTGGCGAATGGAGCTGATCCGGCGAGCGTAAAGGCTCAACTTGCCAACGAAAAGCGTGAAGCGTCCGAGAACACCTTTGGAGTGATCGGCGAGGAGTATGTCGCTAAGATTGAGAAAGAGGGACGCGCTGCGGTTACGATTAAGAAAACCCGTTGGCTTCTTTCTCTGCTAGCAAATGATATCCAACATCGACCAATCACCGAAATCACAGCTGCTGAGCTACTAAGCGCGCTTCAGAAAGTTGAGGCGAAAGGTCATCATGAAACCGCTCGTCGGATGCGTTCTCTGTCTGGCAGGGTCTTTCGATATGCAGTTGCCACCTCGCGAGCGACAGCCGATCCATCGGCGCTGCTCAGAGGTGCTTTGATCACACCAACGGTCAAGCATCATAGCGCCATAGTCGACCCCAAACAGGTTGGAGAATTGCTAAGAGCTATCGATGGTTTCGCAGGCCAACCTCTTACCTGGCTGGCGCTTAAGCTCACCCCACACGTGTTCGTTCGCCCAGGTGAGCTGCGCCGTGCCGAATGGGAGGAGTTTGATCTAGACAAGTCTGTTTGGACTATCTCAGCAGACAAAATGAAAATGCGCGACCCTCACATGGTCCCACTGTCACGGCAAGCAATGGGAATTCTGGAAGCGGCGAGGGTGATCAGTGCGGGGCAGCGATACGTATTCTCTTCGCTCTACCCGGGCAATCGGCCCATGTCTGAAAACACGATCAACGCAGCCCTTCGAAGGATGGGCTATAGCGGCAACGAGATGACCGCTCATGGCTTTAGGGCGATGGCGAGCACGCTCCTGAACGAAAGTGGGAAATGGTCCGCTGATGCAATCGAGCGAGCGTTGGCCCATAAAGATTCCAACACAGTGCGGGGTATCTACCATCGTGGTACTCATTGGAATGAGCGTGTCGAAATGGCCCAATGGTGGAGCGATTATCTCGACGAACTAAAGTCGTCCTAATTTGTTCTAAAACACGGAAATAAAACACTAATTGGACGGCATGCTGCCATATTGCTAAACTGTAGCTGGCTAGGGCGGCATGGTGCCGTGCGAGCCAGAACAGGATACCGCGATGAAGGGGCAGCCAGCTAAAGTGCTTCAAGGCAGTGATGTTGATCGCCTGCTGCGACACTGTCGCACCAAGAGGCACAAGCTACGAGATCAGGCCATTGTGCTCTTGAGCTTCAAGGCAGGTTTGCGAGCTTGCGAGATAGCTGGCCTCACATGGCAAATGGTCCTTAGATCGGACAACAAAGTCGCCGACCAACTAACCCTAAGTGGCGGGATTGCAAAGTATGGCAGCGGCCGGACAATCCCTCTGCATAGAGACCTCAGGCGCGCGTTGAAACGCCTACATAGGGAGCAAGGCAAACCTGCCACTGGTCCTGTGGTGCTTTCCGAGCGTGGCGGTCACATGACCCCGCGAGGCATCGTGAATTGGTTTGGGTTCGCATATCGCGACCTTGGGTTGGTTGGCTGCTCGTCCCATTCGGGGAGACGCACATTCATCACACAATCAGCTAGATTGGTGAGCAAGTTTGGCGGTTCACTGCGCGATGTGCAGGAGCTTGCCGGACAAAGGGCGCTGACCACTACTGAGCGCTACATACAAGGCGATAGGGATGCGCAACGCACACTCATCACGATGCTGTAAATATGCATAGAACAAAAAGTGAACGAGGAAAATATCATGCGAAACAATAGAGGGGCGAAGAGCCGCGACAGGACTACGCGCATCCGAGAACTGAATGACCATTTTCGAAAAACTCAGCGCGGCGGATACAAATTCGTTAGCGATGGCATCTCTGATTTAGGCTATGATGTATACTGTCAAATGAGTGGCAATCGAGAAACTCAGCTCGAACCTCATCAAATATACGGAGCAAGAACAGCTTCTGAGCATCATCAATGCGATACAGATCGAAAAAAAACCGGTGTTCTTTACCGAAGGCAGCACGGATCCGATCATTATTAAGGAGGCTTGGCATCGCCTTTACGGAACCGAGCTGCCATTCATCCCATTCTACGCGTTCAGTTGCAGCTATCTGAAGCAGCTGCTCCAGGATAATCGAATCTTGGTCGAGATGGACGGCAAGCCTATGTTCGGACTGTTTGATCTCGACAAAGCTTATGATCATTGGAACGGCCTGCAAGGCGATCTGGTCGAAGAAGACCTAATGCGCGGAATGTGCAAGAAACTCGGCGATAGGAACTCCTACGCATTCCTTCTGCCTGTACCGGAAAATGAGACAATCAAAGCACAGGTGTTGAAGCCAGATGGCAGTTGCTTTGGGGGCGCATCGCTTTGCGAGATAGAGCACCTCTTCTATGGAGCAGAGGAGACCGCTGAATTCTTTACAACGGAGCCAATGCCTGGCGGCGGCGAGCGGATTGCCATTAGGTCTGACGCTCAAAAACACACGTTTGCCACTGAGACGCTACCAAGGTTGAGTACCAGCTTTTTCGAACCTTTCAGACCGATGTTCGAGCTCGTAGTCAGCAAAGTCTAATTCCAAGAAAAATAGGCGGACTGTGCCCATTTTTGGCAATAGTGCATGAGTTGGCGAGAGGGCTGAGAGTAGCTTCTAACACTAAGATTTGTTGGCCTTCAAATGCCCGGCCTGCTCCAACAAACTTCAAGTCTTGCAGCCCAGCACCAGCGCTACCCGCTCAATGTTCAGCAGCGTAGGCATGATCAAAGTGGCTCACATTGTTGATTTCACGCGAAGCCATATTGATGAACTGGTGCGCTGCGCGCGGTCGTTTTGATAGCCAAAGGGGCCTGATTTTGGGCCGAGAGGTGACTGTCCGCTCTTGGTTGCTCGATCCTTAGAAGCAGACAGTTTGTTCACGACCCAATTTCGGACGCAAGCAGATTGTAGGGCGCCGGCATGCTTCTGCGTATGCTTGATGGGCTGCTTCTAAGACACTCCGCGGATTAGAAGGATTAGGCCTCCTGCTAGGATAGCCAAGATTGCGAACGCTGCGAACATAGCAGTTAGCATTGATGCGATCTGGTTGTCGGTGAACACGAAGAGCGCGATTGAGGGGACAATCACTGAAGGCAGGGTGTTTGAGAGATTCATGAAGCCGAGTAGCAGGCCGCGCTTTGCGTGGCCCCCAACCAGCTGAGCAACCAAAGCCGTATCAACAGAGAGATAGGCCGCTAAAGCTGATTGGATTAGCGCATAACCTACCAAGAACAGGACGAATTCATTGGTTCCTGCGAGGATTCCCAATCCAATTGCAAACATGTATGCAAAGACAAATAAAGGCCTGCGTCTTCTGCCCCATCGATCAGAGATATAGCCGGCAATCAGTGTCGCCGTGATCGCAAGAATGGCTGCTGGCGTCGTGAGCGCGGCTAAGACTTCGCTCGCACCTGCGTTTTGCCAGATCTCTTTTTGAAGCTGTACTGCGCTAATATACAGGTAGATGTAACCGATCACGAAGCCCGCACCCGTTTGGATCAGCAATCGTGATGACCATGCAAGGGAAAAATCTCTCCAGAGCGACGCGCGCGCAACGATCGGTGGGTTGGCTACACTGTCACGTCCCGTAGCGTCTCGGCTGCGCTTTGCGTCCGTTTCGCCGAGCACAGGGCCAAGTCTCCAAGAAAGAAGAAGGGGCAAAAGGCAAAGCACCACCACTGTACCAGTCAGCAGAAACGCGGGATAACCATCTGAGGGAAAAAGCCAGGCAACCGGCAAGACCAGCAAGCTGGAGGTTGGGAGTGCGGCAGTCATCCATCCGCTCAACCTACCTTTGACTGCGTCGGGAAAATGGTCCGCCAGCAAAGCACCAAGGGGCGAGAAACAGCAATTAAGCGCGACCTGAAAGAAGATGAGAGCGGCAAACAGCTGCTTTACGTTGCTGGCAATCGCGAGGCCGATATAGGACAAAAAGAGTAGACCTACACCCACACTGACCAAGCCGCGACGAGTGCCAAACCGTTCAAGCCAGCGATCTCCTATTGCGCCAGCTGTGACATTGGCGATCCCTGCGACAACTCCGCCAGTTAGCAACAGCCAGCTGAGCCAGGACGCCGTGCTTTCAGGCGCGAGCGCTTCGACACGCCGGGGCAGCAGCAGGATAAACAGCGGCATAAAAGCAAGATGCGCTCCTAAAAAGGCGAGCGCATAGGTCCAATAGGCAGTGAAGGGGAGTGCCTTTGACAAACTAGGCAGCTTGGTACCGGGCAGCCGTGCTCTCGCGCTCAATAAATTCGAAAGGCAGTTCAAAGCACCCCCGCTATTGTCGCCTGATGCCGCAGCGATAAGGCCCTCACAAGCGCGCGCAATCATCGCCGCTGTAGGCTGGCGGATCGCTGTCATCGGGGGCACGCTGAGACAGACGCCGGGCGTGTCTTCGAAGCTAATCAGGGCCAGATCGTCAGGGATCTGCAAACCAAATTCTTGGACCTTGTGAAGGACGGCGAAAGCCATCTGGTCATTATCAGCGATTATCGCAGTGGGGCGATCTTTGCTTTCAAGCCATTGATGCGCGACCTTGCTTGCGATCTCGAAATCAAATTCACCTTTGCCAATCCACTCCTCGCGAAGATCAAGGCCTTGCTGATCAAGCATCGCCCGAAAGCCATCCAGTCGCATTTGTGAAGTGCCGTAATCAGGAGAGCCAGCGAGGTAGCCGATACGGGTGTGACCGAGTTCGACGAGGTGCTGTGTTGCCCGCGCTCCTGCCCCCTTTTCATCCATGCACACATCCACAAAGCCATTGCCTTCGCGCCGTCCGACACGTGCACAAGCAATACCTTCGTCTGATAAAAGCCGGTTAAGGGCATCGTTGTCGCTGTGCGGGGGGTCAAGATAACACCGTCAGGGCGCAGTTCTGAAATGACTTTAGAAAGCTTTTCAAGCGCTTTTTCTGGCTGTGTGTCTATCAGCTCAAACACCATGTGGTATCCGTGCTTTTCGCACTCTGTCATGCCGCCAAACAGCATTTGGTCGACCCAGTCATTGCCGCGGCCCGCGCGCCAATTGTCATAGGTGCGCTGACGATCATTGATGGCGAGGATCAAGTAAGACCGCGCACCACGCATCCGGCGCGCTGATAGGTTGGGCACATAGCCGAGCCGGTCGATTGCTTCCTCAACCTTCTCGCGCACCACAGGCTTAACATTGGGGCCGTTATTGATGACACGCGACACAGTTTGCCGCGACACGCCAACATCGCGCGCCACATCGCGAATAGTCACATTTTGCTTAGTAACCATTTTCCTCTTCATCCCGTCGGGTAACATTATGGCCGCATTTTCACCTGAACTTCAAGTGATAATGTGACCGGTCACATTTTTTGCTTGTGACCGGTCACAAAACGCGATAGCCATGGTTCCCGAAGGCTCCATATGAGAGCCAATAAGGGGAGAGAATCGATGCGTCGTTTTACCGCCGCGCTTGCTTTTGGGGCATCCGCTTTGGCGCTTTCTGCACCTGCCATCGCGCAGGATCAGGAAGCAAATCAGAATCAACAATCCGAACAATCGGCAGATGATAGCAATGCGAGCAATGCAATTATTGTGACCGCTGACCGGCGTGAGCAAACCTTGCAGGACTTTGCCGGAACCGCATTTGCGATCAGCGGTGAGGATTTAAGAGCGCTGGGCGTTCAAAATGTAACAGACTTACAAAATCAGATCCCGGGCCTTTCGGTCGCCAACAACCAAGGTAACGTCGAAGTATACATTCGCGGCATTGGTTCATCCAACAACACCGAGCTGGGCGATCCAGCGGCTGCATTTCACCTTGATGGGGTAAACATTCCGCGCCCATCAGGCATTGGATCGGCGTTTCACGATATTGAGCGTGTTGAAGTCAATGTCGGACCGCAGGGTACCTTACGTGGTCGCAACGCCACAGCAGGGTCCATCAACGCGATCTCTTTCCGTCCGGGCCTTGGTGGGTTTGATGGCGGTATTGAGGCGGAATATGGCAATTTTGATCACCGTTCTGTGCGCGGTGTTTTGAACATCCCACTGTCAGACACGGTCGCAGTGCGTTTCTCTGGTCTCTACCAAGCAAACGATTCCTACTATGACAATGTTGGCCCTGTCGAAGGGATTGATGTGGCGGAAGCGCAGGACAATCTTTCTGGCCGCGCGCAGCTTTTGTGGGAGCCGACCGATCGCTTGTCCATTCTTATTGCTGGCGATTACATTGCCGAAAATGGTACTGGCTATACCGGCACAAATTACGCACTGCCGCTGGGTGCGCTTGAAGATGGCGACATTACCCAGGCAGAGTTTGACAATATTGACCCGCGTGACGTGATTGCCCGCGGGATCACACCGCAATTGAACACCGATCACTGGGGTATCCGCACGACCATTGAATATGAAGGTGATGGCTTCAATGTAGAATATATCGGTAGCTATCGTGACGCGGTTTACGATTACGAAGCCACGACGCCGCTGACGCCCGATTTTCCGGGTGTTTTGGATCGGCTGTCAGAGCGTGACAACATCTTTACGCCTGAGCCTGATGATGTGATCAACGACCCGATCATTCTCGCAGAAAATCTCGACAATTTTTCACGTTTCCGGATCATCTCGGATTCGCGTTCGCAGTTCCATGAGCTCCGCATCTTCAATACTACTGGTCCCTTTATTTGGAGCCTGGGCGGTCTTTATATTTCTGAAGAACAGCGTTCCTTCTTAGGGTCAACCGGGGACCGCGGGCCCTTCTTCCAAGGGATCGAATTCAACACACGAACTGACACCGATTCCTATGCACTCTATGGCGATGTGACTTACGAGGTGAGTGACAATGTCAGGCTGACCGGTGGCATTCGTTACACTGATGACAGCAAAGAGCGCACCGGAGTCGCTGCGCGTTATGGTCTCGCTCTTGGAGGTGGCAGTTTCGAATGCTGCCTAGGCGTTCGCGTGGGCACTGAGGGCTTCGAATTTTCCGCCTTTGATCGCACCATCATTGATCCAGATACCGATGGCGATGGCACAATTTCAGAAGCGGAAGTGTTCGCATTCCACCGCGATGGCATCGCGCAATTTGGCGAGCGCGATAACCTTGATGAAATTTTGGACTTTGGCCCCTTGCCAGGCGATGTTTTTGAGCGTCCTGGCGCAGCTGAATGTCTTGATACAGTGAGTTTCGACGGCCTGTTTTGTGATGGCTTCACCAGGGGTGATCCATTCTTCAACAGCCAATTCACTTTCGCTGTTCCGTTCGGTGGCCAGATATTCCAGCAGGACGGAGAGTTCCAGGACGATTTCATCGATTGGCGTCTTCGCGCAGAGCTAGACGCTACTCCTGACAACCTGCTTTACGCGCTAGTCGCGAATGGCCACAAGTCGGGCGGATTTAACGACAATCTTGGAAACAATGGTGTCGCCCCGATCTATGGCACAGAAAATGTCGTTCTTTATGAGATTGGCTCGAAGAACGAATTCGATATCGGTGGTAAAAGGGCTTATCTGAACGCATCGCTGTTTTACAACGACTATACTGATCAAGTTTTCACTGGGCTGTTGAGCGTTGCGACTGCGATCGAAACATCGGTTGGTATTCTTGGTCAGGATATCGCGGTTCCGCCGGGAACAAACACCGATCTTGTCGTCTCCTTCAGCTTTAACGCGGCAGATTCAGAGATTTACGGCGCACAAATCGAAGGTGGATTTGAGTTGCCTGCCGATATCAACTTTGATTTTTCGATCCTGTGGCTTGAAGCCCAGATCAACGACGCTGAAGAAATTCCTGATTTCCGGTTCCAACCTGATGTGGATTCGGGTAATGCAGTCTTCCGTTCCGTCGAGGGGAGCCGCTTGCCGCGCACGCCGCGTTGGCAACTAAACGGCAAGCTGAGCCAAGTGATCGAGCTGCCAACCGGTCAGCTCGATTGGGTAGCCTCTCTCGGTTATCGTTCGTCACAGTTCCACACCATCTTCAACAGTCTGGAATTTGATGAGAATGGAGTGGGCACCAGCGTCACAAGCGGCCGCTTGCTTGATCGGATCGATGGCTACTTCACTCTCGATATCGGCGCGGGCTGGAGCATTGATGACGAAGGCAAATACCGCTTCGAAGTCTATGGCAACAATGTCACCAACGCACAGGAAGAAGCGGCGATTATCATCACGCAGTTTGACAATACGCGCTTCTTTATCCGGCCTCGGACATTTGGCGCACGCTTGCGCGCCAAGTTTTAACTGGGCCGGGTTGCAGGGATGTCAGAGCGCGCACGGGGAATGACGTTCTGACATCCCGCTTCAATCGCTGTCTGGCCAGCGCGGTGTGACGGGCGCTGACCAATGTCATTCCAATGGGACCGGATGATCATGAAAAGGAAACTTATTGGCGGCCTTTTAGTGGGCCTTACGGCAGGCGGTATTTTGGCATCGGCGGCGGCTAAATCGAACGGCGCGGATACACATGAAACGCAAGCCGGCAATGAGCAGGTTGCGGAGGCTAATCCTGCTCGGACCAAGACGAGTGTGCCTGCTGGCTTTAAGCTGGTTTGGTCAGATGAATTTGACACGCCGGGCCTGCCTGATCCTGCCAAATGGAAATACGATACCTTCCGCAACGAGCAAGGATGGTTCAACAACGAAAAGCAGTATTACGCTGCTGGTCGTCTTGAAAACTCACGCGTTGAAGATGGCCGATTGGTTATTGAGGCGCATAAAGAAGACTTGGGCGCGGGGCGTTTTTCTGATTGGGGCGGCCAAGAATACAGCTCTGCCCGTTTGATCACCCGAGGGCTTGGCGACTGGACATACGGCTTTTTCGAAATCCGCGCCAAATTGCCCTGCAGCAGAGGGACGTGGCCTGCGATTTGGATGCTGCCAACAGACCCCGATGTCGTATGGCCCGCTGGCGGCGAGATCGATATCATGGAACATGTGGGTTTTGAGCCGGGCGTGATCCACCACTCTATCCACACCACCGCTTTCAACTTCTCTCGGGGCACGCAAAAGACAAGCCAGCATGAATTGCCAACGGCATGCGATCAGATGCACAAATATCAGCTGCTTTGGGCACCCAATATGCTGTTGTTCGCTGTCGATGATGCGCCAAAATTCCTGTTCCAGAAAGAGAGCGATAAGCAAACCCGTTGGCCATTTGATAAGCCGCAGCATTTGCTTTTGAACGTCGCAGTAGGCGGCACATGGGGCGGTCGGCGTGGCATAGATCCAGCTGCTTTCCCGGCGCGCATGGAAGTGGATTACGTGCGTGTTTATCGCCCGACCAGCCTAATCGAAGCGGAAAGCGCGCAGGCCACTCCGTAAACCGGTCCTTGCCCAGAGCGCCCTTTCGCGTGTTTAAGCTAATTCTGAGAGATTGAAAAATGAAACGTCTTGCTCTTGCTGTCTCACTTGCCTGCGGGACCATGTTGAGCGCTTGTGCAATCACGGGGCCGCAGACCCCGTTGCAAACCGCTGCATCGCAGCCCGTCGCGCAGCCAATTGCATTAAGCGATGAGGGGCAGATCGCGGATCTTTTGGCGCGGATGAGCCTTGAGCGAAAGGTTGCTCAGCTGATTATGCCGGACATTTCGGCAATCACCCCAGCTGATGTGCAAGCATATCGATTTGGCACTGTCCTCAATGGTGGCAATTCTGGGCCCAATGGTGATGATTTGGCCCCGGCTTCTGACTGGCTTGAGCTGGCGGATGCCTATTGGGACGCCTCAATCCAGCCTCTGCCTAATGGAGAGCCCGCTGTCCCGGTATTGTGGGGCACGGATGCAGTACATGGTCACTCCAATATTATCGGCGCGACAGTCTTCCCCCATAATGTTGGCCTAGGCGCTACGCGCGATCCTGATCTTATTCGCCGGGTTGGAGCTGCAACCGCTGTCGAAATCGAGGCTACAGGCATAGATTGGACTTTTGCGCCCACAGTGGCCGTTGCCCGCGATGACCGCTGGGGTCGCACCTATGAAAGCTATTCAGAAGATCCCCAATTGGTTTCTGCCTTGGGTGCTGCAATGATCGAAGGCTTACAGGGGCGCGCGGGCGAGGCGGATCACCTGTCTGCGGGCCGCGTTGCAGCAACAGCCAAGCACTTCTTTGGCGATGGCGGCACCGAACAAGGTGTAGACCAAGGCGATGTGAACGGCGATTTGGATGAGCTGATGGCGATCCACGCGGCGCCTTACCCCGCCGCCATCGAAGCCGGTGTGTCAACGATCATGGCCAGCTTCAACTCGATCAATGGACGCAAAATGCACGGCAATGGCCCGCTTCTCGATGGCGAGTTGCGCGGCAATCTTGGTTTTGAAGGCTTGGTTATTGGCGATTGGAATGGTCATGGCCAGATCGAAGGCTGCACCAATTCCGATTGTCCTCAAGCGCTGCTGGCAGGACTTGATGTCTATATGGTGCCTGAAGATTGGAAGGCGCTGTATGAGAACACGGTTGCTCAGGTGCGCGATGGGACAATACCGATGGAGCGTCTGGATGAGGCGGTGACGCGGGTTCTAAGGCTCAAACAGCAACTCGGTATTTTGGGTGGCGATGCCGATGGCGGATTGCGCCCATCCGAACGCGCTAATGCTGGAGATTGGGAGAAATTGGGCTTCGCAGATCACCGCGACGTTGCGCGCGAAGCGGTTGCGAAATCCCTTGTCTTGCTTAAAAATGACGCGGTTCTGCCGATCCGTTCTGCCGCCAATATTGTTGTCGCAGGAACCGCGGCTGACAACATACCGCAGCAGGCAGGTGGCTGGTCTGTCACATGGCAAGGTGGCGGCGAACTGACCGCTGAACATTTCCCCGGAGCAACATCAATCTTTGGCGGAATTGTCGCGGCCGCTGAAGCGGCAGGAGGCTCTGCCATACTCAGCACGGATGGCTCTTCAGTTGGGGGTGCGAACCCCGATGTTGCCATAGTTGTGTTCGGAGAACAGCCTTACGCGGAATTTGTCGGCGATCGCAAAGATCTGGTGTTCCGCGATGAAGAAGGGCTTGAGCTCCTCAAAAGCTACCGAGCACAAGGGATTAAGACTGTCGCCGTTTTCCTTTCGGGCCGTCCGATGTGGATGAACCGCGAAATCAATGCAGCCGATGCCTTTGTTGCCGCATGGCTGCCAGGCAGTGAAGGGGCGGGCGTCGCAGATGTGCTGTTCGGCGCGCGCGCGCCCACCGGACAGCTGTCATTCTCTTGGCCCGCAACCTGCGAAGGCGATCCGCTAAACAGCGCAGAAGGGGCACTTCTCCCGTTTGGCTTTGGCCTTCGCTATGACGCGGCCAGCGAGACTGCTCAGCTTGATGAAACATGCGCCGCGCTCAACACCGCAGGCGGCGCGCAATGGTTTGCAGCTGGCCGTTTGGCCGATCAGGTAAGGGCACTGTCCAACGGAACCTCTTTTCCCGACTTCCGTGGCTCAGCTGGCGGTGTTGTCATCCGTGGAATTGATCGAAACACCCAAGAGGACGCGCGCGAAATCACGTTTGGACCAGATACCGCGATTGAGCTGAGCGGACCGCAAGGGGGCAATGGCTACCGGATCGAATATCTCGTATCCGAGCGTCCTTCTGCACCTGTCGTCTTGGCAAGCGGCGGAAGCACGCTCGATATCACGCAGGAAATGTCCGTTGCAGCTGGCAAAGGTTGGCGTAGTATGGTGCTGGCCGAAGAATGCTTGGCGGGGCTCAATAACGCGCTTGCCATCCGTTCGAGCGCCTCTTTCACCATTCAAATTTCGGCTGTTGTTTTGCAAGATTCTGCGCAGGGTACGGGCTGCTCCTTTTGATGAGCGCTCAACAATTTAAGGGGGGTCTGCAATGACGCTTGAGACGATCGATATCATCATAATTGCAGGCTATGCGCTTGCGCTTTTGGGGATCGCGCTGTTTGTGAGCCGCGAGCCTGCGGGGCACAACAAGAACACCGAGGACTACTTTCTCGCAGGCCGAGCCCTGCCATGGTGGGCGATTGGCGCATCGCTGATCGCTTCGAATATTTCAGCGGAACAGATCATCGGCCAGTCAGGCCAAGGCTTTGCCGTCGGCATAGCGATTGCCGCCTATGAATGGCAGGCGGCCATCGTGCTGCTCATAGTCGCCAAATACTTCCTGCCGATCTTCCTAAAGCGCCAGATCTATACGATGCCGCAATTCCTGCAGCAGCGCTATGGCGACGGCGTGAAAAACCTGATGAGCGTCTTTTGGGTGGCGCTTTACACAGCGGTGAACCTGACAACTGTTCTTTGGCTGGGCGGGCTAGCGGTCCAAGCGCTCACCGGTTGGGGCATAATGTATTGCATGATGGCGCTAGCTGGTTTTGCTGCTTTGTATTCACTTTACGGTGGATTGAAAGCGGTTGCGCTTACTGACATTATTCAGGTTGTGATCCTTATCCTAGGAGGGACGGCGATCACGTGGTTTGCCTTGGACGCTCTGCCAGCGGATGGCGCGTTGGGAGGCTTTGGCTATCTGATGCAAGAGATGCCGGGGCACTTCGAGATGATCCTTAGCGATGATCACCCCGCCTATAATGACCTACCAGGGATATGGACCTTGCTTGGTGGTCTGTGGGTGCTGCATTTCAGCTATTGGGGGTTCAACCAATACATCATTCAAAGAGCGCTTGGAGCTGAGAATCTGGGCGAAGCGCAAAAGGGGCTGGCCTTTGCTGCGTTCCTCAAAATTCTGGTGCCTTTTATCGTCGTTATTCCTGGCATTGCGGCAGTTATTCTTGCGCAGCAAGGCGTGCTCAACGGCGATGCGCTGACTGAAAAGTCGGATCGCACTTATGGCGAATTGATGGGCTTCGCGCCGGCTGGCCTTCGTGGGCTGGTTTTCGCGGCGTTGATCGCTGCGGTGGTCTCCTCATTGGCATCAATGATGAACTCGATCTCGACCATCTTCACGATGGACCTGTATCGCAGCATTCAGCCCAAGAAGCCCGAACAGCATTATGTGACCGTTGGCCGATTGGCTGCCTTTGCGGCAATGGCGATTGCGCTGGTTCTGGCCCGGCCTTTCATTGGCGGGTTTGAGAGCGGGTTTCAGACGGTTCAGGAATACACCGGCTTTATCGCGCCGGGCGTTGTCATCGTGTTCCTACTCGGATTCTTTGACAAACAAGCTAACACTGCGGGTGCTTTTACGGCGCTGATCGGATCGTTCGCACTGAATGTTATGTTGAAGGTTTCGCCTGAATTCGGCGCGCCCGACATCCCGTTCATCATCCGCATCTGGATCGTTTTCGTCATCTCTTTTATTGCTGCGATGATCGTCTCTCGGATGACAGACAGACCTGCCGAGGATCGCACAGTCAAGCTGGGTGACATCGCCTTCGCAACGAGCACACTTTTCAAAACGCTAGCCGCAATCACTTTTGCCATATTGATAGGGCTCTATGTCTGGCTGTGGTGAGTGAGTGACTAGGCTTCCCATTACTCAGAGGGCTTACTTCCTTTCTCTGTGCAATGTCCGCTTCCTACCAGTGTCCGACGCAAACGAGGAACCTTGCGTATACTGAAAGCGGTCGCTCAGGAGTCCTAAGCGACCGCTTGAACGTCAGATTTCAGTCTTCTCAGCGAGCGTGAGTGCGTCCTCTATGTCGACGCCAAGGTATCGAACCATGTTCTCAATCTTTGAATGGCCAAGCAAAATTTGGATCGCTCGGATATTCCCTGTGGCTTTGTAGATGATCGAAGCCTTGGTCCGACGAAGCGAGTGAGTACCGTATTCCTCTGGTCGCAAGCCAATCGCCTCAACCCACTCATCGACCAATCGTGCATATTGCCTTGTACTGAGATGCCGGGAGTGGTCTACGCGGCTTGGAAAAACAAAGTCCTCGATGTCACCTCCTCTGAGTTCCAGCCAGGCAAACAGGCTTGCACGCGCGTCTGATGCGATCTCAAACTGAACCGGCCGACCTGTCTTGCGCTGTGTGATTGTCGCCCGCGCTCTGACTACTGGACCACTAACCAAATCACCGATCGTCAGCTCGACGAGGTCACAGCCTCGCAGTTTGCTATCGATCGCCAAGTCAAAGAGCGCTCGATCTCGAATGCGCTGCTCGCGATCGAGGAAGAAACGGATCGCCCAAATCTGCTTCTGATTGAAGGGGCGCTTGGGACCGATCTTCGCGCCGAAGTTCCAAGGCACACGGTTTTGGTAAGCTGGGTCAAAGTGTGAATACGTCATTGTCATTCTCCTTGGCCGGAATGGCCTCAGAGAATGTCCGCTTTTGGGGAACTAAGATCTCGGACGGCTACGTCTTGGACTGGGGCGCAAAGCTGACAAATGGATTTGCCAGATCGCATTCTTCGGCTCCCATGAGTTCAGTGTTACTTTATTCAATTGAGAATTTGGGGGACGTGCGTTGTCTCTCCTACCTTTCTCACTGGAAAATTGTGAACTAAGAGGAATGACAGCGAACAAGAACGGCCGACGGGAACCGAACCCTCGCAGACGTTTTTGCATAGGGGCCATTTTGGGGGCCACGAATTCCGACATCAACGCGTTGTATTTTAATAACAATAGCTTGCATTGCAAGCGCGAGTCCTCTTCTGCACCAATAATTCAAGTACCGGAAAAACAAAAAAATTGGCAGGTTGCGAGTCCTTCTTGAGGATTCCAACCTAGTGCCTCTGATTGCCTTTTTGTTTCGACATCAGTCTCTTGCGATTTCACCCTTTCGAATCTCGCTTGGTCCCAAGCTGTCCCAACTGAGAAATTTTGCGGCCTTTCTTTTGGGCCTTTCAATAGACGGCATCGCGAGGCCCGCTTTGTCACTGATTTGGTTCGAGAACCACGCCTTTCAAAGAGCGAGTGTAAAGCCGCCGTTTACTGGATAAGTCTGTCCGCTGATCCACGAACTTGCGTCGGACGCCAGAAAGAGCGCCATGTTCGCTATATCGTCCGGTTCGCCTGGGCGGCGGACAATGTAGCGAGAGAACATCTTTTTGACCCGTTCAACATCCTCCAACTGCTTTTCAATCGCCGGGGTGCGTGTCGCGGAAATTGCTATGCAGTTTGCGTTGACCTGAAACCGGGCCGCGGTGCGCGCAACGCTGCGCATAAAGCCTGCTGCACCCGCCTTTGCACCGGCATACATTTCCAGCCCCGCATCGCCATTGCGCGCAGCATCGGAGATGATCGTAATAATACGCCCTGGAGCGTTTCGCTCGATCAAGTCAGGCATCACAGCAGCGGTGCAATTCATAACGCCATAGAGATTGACGCCAATCGACTGGTTCCAGACCTCTGGCCCGGTTTCCCAGAAAGGTTTCATCACATCTGCGGTCGGGTTTGCACCCATATTGCCAGCATTGTTGATCAGCGTCCCAACCGGGCCCAAGTCCGCTTTGACTTTCGCGACCATGTCTTTGACCGCATCAAGGTCTGTCACGTCGCACTGTACCGCAATCGCTTTGCCGCCTTCCGCGCGAATTTCTTCGGCAACCGCCTCTGCCCGGTCGAGATGGTAGTCGTTTACGGCGACGCCGCCGCTGTTGTGGGCCGACAGGTGAAGGGCAATCTGCCTGCCCACGCCTTGCCCTGCGCCTGTGACCAGTGAAACCCGGCCTGATTGATCGAGCATGTCTTTGTCCATTTGGTGAGATCCTCTCAAAGGCGTATTCGTCATTCACGACGCTGACACTGTTCCATTTTCAATAAGGTGTTCGATCTCATTGGCGCTGTACCCGGCACCGCTGAGAATTGTTCTAGAGTCTTTACCCCTTGGCGGGATCGCCTGCGGAGCGGCGCTGGTGTCGCGTGAAAATTCGGGCGCGGGCTTGGTCTGCAACACGTCGTCCACGCGGTGATAGACGTGCCGGTGCGCCATATGAGGGTGCTGTGCTGCTTCATCAGGGGCAAGGACAGGAGCAAAGCAGCTGTCCGTGCCTTCGAGAAGAGATTGCCAATGCGCGCGCGGCTGGCTTGCAAAAAGCCGAGTGAGTTCATCGCGGAGCTCAGGCCAAAGGGCCGGATTGAGCTGCCCTCTTGTAAAGCGCTCATCTGCACCGAGCCCAATCCGCTCTATAAGTTCGGCGTAGAATTGCGGCTCAAGCGGGGCGATATTGATCCAACCGCCATCAGCGCAAGGATAGCTTTGGCCAGCCCAGTGTGAATTGTCGAACCCCTGCGCATTTCTGGCAAAATCGCCGCCGCCGGACGCTATCATTGATAGAAGCAGATTGAGGAGGTTCGCCGATCCGTCGACGATTGCGGCATCGACGACTTGGCCCTGTCCACCTGATCTTACGCGCAGTATGCCGGACAGGATTCCGAGCGCCAGATAGAGCGCTCCGCCAGCGATATCGCCAAGCACTGTTGATGGGGCTTGCGGAGCGCTGCCTGATGCTCCGGCGTACCAAAGCGCTCCTGACAGGGCTGTGTAGTTGCTATCATGTCCAGCCGCCTGGGCGAGCGGTCCGGTCTGCCCCCAACCAGTCATACGACCGTAAACCAGCGACGGATTGCGCTCCAAACACACGTCCGGGCCGAGGCCTAGCCGCTCCATTACGCCGGGCCGCATTCCTTCGATGAGCGCATCAGCATTTGAGATGAGTTTGAGCACGACTTGGGAAACGCCAGGTGCTTTGAGATCGAGCACAATCGAGCTTTTGCCGCGGTGGTATATCTGGTTAGGCCGCGCTTTGCCCATGTCTGAGGCGGGACGCTCAATAGCGATGACCTCCGCGCCTAAGTCGGCAAGCAACATGCCGCAAAACGGCCCCGGACCAATGCCCGAGATTTCAATGATTTTGACCCCGGCAAGAACACCCGTCATTTTAGCAATTGCCGCGCCATCACTCGGTATTTGTGCACTTCGGTCGGCCCTTCATAAATGCGGGCGAGCCTTTGACCATCGAACCAATGGGCAAGCGGGCTCTCATAGGTGCCGCCAGCACCCCCGTGGATTTGGATTGCGCGGTCGATGACTTTGCCCACCATTTCGGTGCAGACCATCTTGATCATGCTCGCCTCGACACGGGTGTCGTGGCCCTGGTCGGCCTTTTCCGCGCAGGCATACATCATCAGGCGGTTTTGTTGGATCTCAATCCAGCTGTCGACAATCATCGACTGAATTGCCTGTTTCTCGCTCAATGCGCTGCCAAAAGCGTGGCGCGTTTTGGCATAGTCCACCATCATTTCATAACAGCGCTGAGCGATGCCCAAGGCGCGTGCGCCGACTTCAAAACGGGCGGCGGAGAGCGCCTTTTGCGCCCCTCTGAAACCAGCGCCTTCACCGCCGATCAGGGAAAGCTCATCCACTTTGCAATCGTCAAAGATCAGCTGATGGGTTTTAAACTGGCCCAGCATTGGAATTTCACGAGCGGTAATACCCGGATTGTCCGTCTCGACGCCAAACATGGAAATCCCAGCGGCTCCTTTGCCCTTCTCGGTGCGAGCAACAACAAAGACATAATCAGCGTGAGAAAAGTTGCTGATCCAAATCTTGTCACCATTAATAACCCACCCACTCGCATCTGGGTCGCGCTTTGCGCTGGTGTTGACGGACATGGCCGGGTCGGCGCCGCCACTGGGTTCGGTCTGAGCAAAACAATGCCGCTTTTCGCCAGCAAGAAGCGGGTCAAGATACCGCTTCTTCTGCTCGCCTTCCAAACCGTAAAGATTGGTGAGCGTACTGCTTCCTCCGAATTGGAGCTCTGCCAGGCACTTACATTTCTCTTCAAAGATGGCGAGGTAGGTGACAATCGGCAGCTCAATTCCGCCTAGCGATTTCGGTGCTGTCAGACCCCAAAGGCCAGCCGCTTTTGCAGCATCGCGTCCGGGCGCAAAGTCATCAGGGACAAGCGTTTCGCCCGCCAATATGCGCCTTTCAAGCGGCGCCTGATGATCTTTGACCAATCGCCGGACCAGTTCAACAATCGCGGTCGTTTCTTCCGAGAATTGGTACATGCACGAATTTCCTCACCCAAAGGGACATTCTTCTTGACTCATCATCAAGCATGATACTTGTTGGCCGTCAAATATATTGTGAGCCGGGAAAAGGCCGCTGAGTATTAGGGATGCGACGCGGAATTGCACAGAGGTCGGCGACGCATTTGGGAGGGAACAATGCACCTTGGGATGCACTTTGACCGCGCGATTGCGGCCTTTGGAGACAGGGAAGCGATTATCGATGGAGCTGATCGGATAAGCTACGATCAGCTTGGCGAGAGCGCGACCCGGTTGGCCAACGCAATGTTGGCGGCTGGCTTAAAACAGGGAGACCGCGCGGCAATCCTGATGCCTAATTGCCATCAGGCGATTGCTGTCGATGGTGCGATAATGAAGAGCGGGATTGTGAAAGTGCCGCTCAATGCGCGTGTTTCGGCAGGCGAGCTTAAGGGCATGCTTGAGGACAGCGGAGCGTCGATCCTGTTCACCCACGCTGGTTTGGCTGAGCTTGCCAAGGCTAGCCTTGAGGGTGTCGCCGGCGTCCGCAAAGTTGTGGTTGTTGGCGAGGTTGATCCCGGCCTCGGCTGGACCGATTTCAACACCTTCAAAAACACGGGAAGCACTGAACCGACCACCGCAGAGCTGGACGAGGACAGTCTTTACAAGCTTGCTTACACATCCGGGACCTCCGGTGTCCTCAAAGCAGCGATGCTAACGCATGGCAATTGGATTTGCCTAACGCGGGCCTATCTCATCGCACAAGGCCTCGATGCGACCGAGCCAAGGCTTTCCGCCTATGTCGCGCCGATCACACATGCTGCTGGCGGGCAGATATTGGCCAACATGCTGTCTGGTAGAAGCAACCTATTGCTCACCAAGTTTGAGCCCGCTGATTTTCTGCGGGTTGTCGAGGAATACAAGGTCACCGACGTGCTGCTCGTCCCGACGATGATCAACATGCTCCTCGAATGTCCCGATGTTAAGACCCGCGATCTTTCTTCGCTCACGAAGATAACTTACGGGACAGCGCCAATGGCGCCTGAGCGTATCAAGCAGGCGATTGCAGCCTTTGGTCCGGTCCTGGCGCAAGGTTACGGACAAACAGAATCTACCGCTGTTATCTCGACCCTCGGATTGGAAGATCACCTCGCAGTCAATGATCCTGCGCTCATTCATCGGCTGGCCTCGGCTGGCAGACCGTCTTTTGACGTCGACATTCGCATTGTGGATGAAGCCGGTGTCGCCGTACCGCCCGGTGAGATCGGCGAGATAATCGTGCGCGGCGATATGGTGATGAAGGGCTATTGGAATGCGCCCGAGCTGACCGCCGATACGATTAAAGATGGCTGGCTTTACACCCGCGATATGGGACGGATTGACGAGGACGGGTATCTGTATCTGGTCGACCGCAAATCCGACATGATCATTTCCGGCGGCTTCAACGTCTATCCAGCCGAAGTCGAGAACGCACTGATGGAACATCCAGCCGTTTTCGAAGCCGCTGTTGTCGGTGTTCCAGACGATAAATGGGGCGAAGCGGTCAAGGCGGTTGTTGTAACAAAAGCTGACGTGGGCGAAGAAGAATTGGTCGCGCATTGCTCTGAGCGTCTCGCGCGTTTCAAGGCACCGCGCAGTGTCGATTTCGTCGATGCCCTACCCAAAAGCGCGGTTGGCAAGACCCTGAGACGGGTCGTGAAAGAACGGTATTGGAAAGGCCAAGAGCGCCGCGTGCACTAAGCAGTTAGGGATCAACACAATGGCATTGGAACGCTCTTATTTTCGCATGGTCAATTGGGGCCTCTTATCTGCAATCTGTTTCTGGCTCTTTGGTGCCGCAGCCTTGGCACAAAGCCAGCCTAACGTGGAAACCAAATCCGGGGCGGTGATTGGGCAATCCAATGACGGGATAGAGTCCTTTCTGGGCATCCCCTTCGCGCCCTCAACCGGAGGGGAAAGACGGTTCATGCCGCCCGGTGCGCCGCCTGTCTGGAGCGAGCCATTGAAAGCCACCAGTTTCGGACCAGCATGCCCTAGCGTTGATCCCACGCGCGGCAATGTCAGGATTGAAAACTCGAGCGAAGACTGTCTCTCTTTAAACATCTGGAGGCCAGAGGGCGACGCGAGTGATCTTCCGGTTATGGTTTGGATACACGGCGGCGGATATCAATTCGGCTCTTCGCGAACCGAAGTCATCAATGGCGAACGGCTGGCGAGGCGCGGCAATATGATCGTGGTGACGATCCAATACCGGCTCGGCATCTTGGGGTGGATGGATCTCACCCATCTGGGCGGGGACGCCTATCGCACCAGCGGTAACAATGGCGTGCTCGATCAAGTGGCTGCGCTGCGCTGGATAGGCGACAATATTTCAGCCTTTGGCGGCAACCCTCAAAACGTCACCATCTTTGGCGAATCCGCAGGGGCCGTATCGGTGGGGACGCTGCTCAACACCAAGCTAGCGCGCGGCCTGTTCGCAAGAGGTATCATCCAATCGGGGCATCCGTTTATTCTTACGACCAAACAAGAATCCGCCTTCGTAACGCGCAGCGTCATGGAAGAAGGCGGGATTAAAACAATCGCGGATTTGAAGGCATTGAGCGCTGAAGAGATCTTG
The DNA here is from genome assembly GCF_057365035.1 of Erythrobacter sp. JB1-15. Lineage (NCBI taxonomy): Bacteria > Pseudomonadati > Pseudomonadota > Alphaproteobacteria > Sphingomonadales > Erythrobacteraceae > Erythrobacter > Erythrobacter sp. JB1-15. The sequence continues at coordinate 804,014 of NZ_CP200295.1, read as the reverse complement.
GATCTTCAGACGGCGTATCTTTCGGGGGTGGGGCAAAAGTACACTTTGGGCTCGTTCCTCCCAAGTCTGGACGGAGAAATCTTGACCGAGTTCTATGGGGAGAATTTGGCCGACCCTGATTTTACTCCCGTGCCTGTGATTATCGGCTCCAACCGCGATGAGTTCCGCAATTGGGCGCATTTGAACGGTATAGCGAGACTGCCTTTCGACTTCTATCAGCCATGGCTCGATGCGCTAACGGATGGGCGTAGCGCCGCCGTTTATGATGCGTACAAATCCGAGCGTCCAAGCTTAACCGACGGCGAGTTTGGCATGGCGGTGATGGGAGACGCTCTATTCAGAATGCCAAGTATTCGTCTTGCAGAGAAGATGAGCGCAAACGGGCATCCGGTGTGGATGTATTTGTTCGAGTTTGAAACTAATGTACCTGGCAGCAAAGTAGGCAGCCCGCATGCGATGGACATACCTATCGTCTTCGGGAATCTGGACGCGCCGCAAACGAGACAGCATCACATTTTGGTGACTGACGCGAACAGGCAATCTCTGCAACAATTCTCCGACCGGGTTCAGGATGCGTGGATAGCCTTTGCACGCACCGGCGACCCAAGCACTGCAACCCTGGGTGACTGGCCAGCCTATGACGAGCAGACGCGCGCAACCATGGTGCTGAACCTCGAAAGCCGCGTCGAGAATGACCCGGTAAGCGCAGAGCGCACAATCTGGGACGGCGTCGCCTTTGATGGCGTCACCCCGTCTGCGCATCACTCCCAACCCACCTCGCACTCGGACACAAAGGTCACCTTTGGTACGATCGTCGCGGTGATGGGGCCTTTGCAAGTGGCCCTGTGGGGCGTTGGAATTGTGGCAGTTCTCTTGCTTGGCGTGTGGGGGCTACGGAGGCTGATGCGCACGCGAAAGGTGGCTGCAAACTGAGGCTACAAGGACACAGCCAATCCGAAACAATCTGCAAAGGGCTCCTTGACTTTGAGGCTTAAACACTGGAATCCACAAACAAACTATCCCGCAAGCAAATATCTATTGCCTGACCAACAAATATGTTTAGGCTCGCAATCGTCAGGCTCTCAATGAACATCAAAAGATGTCTTGCGCCGGCTTTTGGGAGAAAAGTTTATGCGTGGAATTATCCTTTCGTCCGTGGCGCTTGCCGCTCTGGCTGTGCCGATGGCGGCACATGCTCAAGACAATGATGAAGAACCCGCCGTCAGCGTTGATGAAAATGTGATTGTGGTCACAGCGCAGCGCCGCGCTCAGGATCTGCAAGAAGTGCCGCTCTCGGTGACCGCGTTTAGCGGGGAGACGCTAGAGGAGGCTAGGATCAATGACGTCATTGACCTGCAGACGTCGACACCCGGCTTTCAGGCATCGACAGCCAACCGGCCTGCAACCTCAAGCTCATTTTTCCTACGCGGCTTTGGTACCGCTGGAAGCGATCCCGGCATTGAAGCGGCCGTTGGTTTGATTATCGATGATGTTTATCGGGCGCGGTCCGGCAACGGTCTAGGCGACTTGGTCGATATCGCGGGTCTCGAAGTGCTGCGCGGTCCGCAAGGCACATTGTTTGGCAAAAACACAACCGCCGGCGTAATCAAGGTAACAACCCGGCGTCCCAACCTCAGTGATTTCGAAGGCTTTGGTGAGCTGACGGGCGGCAATCATGACCTTGTCCGTTTCCGAGGCGCGGCCAACTTGCCAATTGCTCAAGACAAAGCCGCATTGCGCTTCAGCTTCGGTTATCAAAGCCGCGACGGCTTCATCGACGATCCGCTGCGCGATACATCCTACAATGATCGCAATCGGTTCACCTTTTCTGGCAAGCTCCTTTGGGAGATTGCTCCGGGATTTGAAGCCTACATCATCGGTGACTATTCAGAAATCGATGAATCGTGCTGCCAGTCTGTACGCTTTAGCAATCCCGATAATCCATTGCCTGGTATCCTTGCCGGGCTCGCCGCAGCAAGAGGCGCGAGCTATCCAAACCCGCCAACTCCGACCGAGTTTACCACGTCGGTCAATCGTCCGGTTGTCAACACGAACCGGGATCGTGGTATCCAACTCCAGCTCAATATCGATTTGGGCGGCGCTGAACTTTCATCGGTAACTGCGTATCGCGATTTTGATGACTTCACCACCAACGATGTGGACTTCTCCGGTGCGGATTTGCTCGGGCAACAAATCGATTTTGGAATCCGAACATTCACTCAGGAAATTCGCTTGCAAGGCGATGCGTTTGATGGCCGTCTCGACTGGCTCATCGGCGGGTTTTATTCGGATGAGCGGATTGAAACTGCAGGCAACATCTCGCTTGGGGGAGACCTGAACACCTGGGGGCAAATCCTTGGACTTCCGGCGATCTATCCAGCTCAAGAAGCTGCATATGGAAATGAAGCAAGCCAAGATGCCAACAGTTTCTCGATCTTTACGCACAATATCTTCGAAATCGCAGATGGGCTGAACCTCACCGCAGGCCTGCGTTGGACGAAGGAAGAGAAGGATGCGGTCCAAACGCCGTTCTTTAACAACTTTGCGTCCAATCTGCCGTTCACAGGTTTTGCACCAATCGGATTTTCGTCATTCGCTTACACTGAATCTCGCAGCGAGAGTGACTTTTCCGGTACTGCATCGCTTAGCTACCAGTTCACGCCGGATGTTATGGCTTACGCAAGCTATTCGCGCGGATTTAAAGCCGGTGGTATCGCGCTTGGCAGAGACTCCGCTGGACGGCAGTTTTCTGTCAATCCAGCATGCTCGGCCAACAATACGGTTGCACTAGCGGTTCCAGGACTAACAGTGTTTCAGTGTGATCCACTCGACCCAGAATTCGAGGATGAGACTGTTGATTCATACGAAATCGGTCTTCGTTCGGAATTCTGGGATCGCCGTATCAGGTTCAACCTGACCGCGTTTCGCGCCGACATCTCGGATCTCCAGCAAAACACCTTTACCGGCACGGGTTTCTTCGTCTCGAATGCAGGTAACGCCCGAAGCCAAGGGCTTGAGTTAGAGACGGCGGTAAGAGTTTCTCCAAACTTTAGCTTCGGAGGTAACATCAGTTATCTCGACACTGAGTTTGGCCCCAATGTACCTAGCGTTGCGGGCGGGGAACCCCCGCTGGCTGGGCAGGATTTGGGGGCAGCTCCAGAATGGAGTGGGGCCGTTTTCGCAAGGCTTGAAGTGCCGCTGTCTGATACCGTGGAATTCTATGCTCGGCCTGAGTATTACTTCCAGTCCTCGACCTTTACCAGCACACGCGTCGCTAGCGATGGCAGTGAGCTCAAGGCCGACGGATATGGCCTGCTGAATGTTTCCGCCGGCGTGAGCCTTAGCGAACAGTTCGAAGTTTCAGCCTTCTGCCGCAACTGCACGGACGAGGTCTATAACAGCTTGATATTCTCGTCAGTGTTTCAGCCGGGTAGCAAGGACGGGTTCCTTGGTAACCCAGCCGAATATGGTGTTTCGCTCAGGTTCGAATGGTAAGAAATGCCCAAGCAGCTGTTCGAAAATCGCAGCACTTTTGACTAGCTCCTCACAGTGGCCCGGTTCCCGCTTTCCGGAACCGGGCCACTTCCTTGATAAGGGCTGCAGACAAAATTTGGCGAGCGCGCACCCAAATTACTCAGACCGCTAGCCACAATATTTGACTTAGGAGAGTCGCCATGAGCGATGTAAAAACAGCCAATGCTAGTGAGGGAACATCGGGAACGCCCACACCGCGCACGGTTGAATATTGGGCTTCGGAAAAATCGGACGCGCTCGCCCTGGTAGAGGGCGATAAATCGCTAACCTACGGCGACTGGAATGCGCAAGCTGACAAGGTCGCCGAAGGTTTTGTCCGGCTCGGCGTTGAAGCGGGCGACGTAATCGTCACGCGCCTCCAGATACGGACGGAATGGGCCATTATTGCCTCGGCTGCGGCAAAGCTTGGCTGTTCGATCCTTGGTCTCAACTGGCGTCTGACGCCCAGCGAAGTGAATTACGTCCTCACCAACAGTGATGCGAGGGTGCTTGTTTGCGACGATACTGATCCGTCGGCATTGTTGCCCGCATTCGAGGGTGCAGCGCTCAAGCTCAAGGTCTCACTTGACGTTCCGGCCGATGAGTTTGTGTCCTACCAAGACCTGCTGGCTGATGATGCCCCTGCGCGCTTTTCAAAAGGAGAGGCACCTCTCATCATTTACACATCGGGCACAACAGGCTTGCCCAAGGGCGTGAATATGAGCCCGGGTGAAGGCGCGGATATACAAAAGATCATGGAATATTTCCAATCGCTTGCCGCTGCGCGTCCGCAAATTCCCGGTGATGTGGTTTTGATTTCTATGCCGATGCACCATGGCGCTGGTCCAGGGCTGGTGCGCGCAACCCTGAGCAATGGCAACACTGGGATTTTGCAAGGGCGCTTCGATCCCGAAGGCACTCTCCAATTGATGCAGCAACACAAGGTCACGTTCTGGACCGGCGTGCCGACTATGTACAAGCGGATCAATGGCCTGCCGGAAGAAACGCTGAACAAATACGATGTGTCTTCGCTCCGCTCGCTTGGTGTTGGTGCGGCCCCTGTTCCAGCATCGCTTAAGGAGTGGATCCGTTCGTTCTTCGGTGAGGTTTTGCACGAAAGCTATGGCGCGACCGAAGTAGGCATGATCAGCAATTTGGCTCCCGAGGAGCAAAAGCTCAAACCCGGATCATCAGGAAAGCCGCATAAGCACGTGCTGATCGAAATCCGCGACGAAGATGGCAATGTGCTTCCCGCAGGGGAAGCTGGCGAGATATGGATCAATACGCCTGTCACCATCCGCAACTATGTAAACGCTGATTTGCTCGCCAGCGATACGCTGGATGATCGCGGCTATTTCCGTATTGGCGACGTGGCGATGCTCGATGAGGACGGCTACATTTACATCACCGACCGGGTCAAAGACATGATCATTTCGGGCGGCGTGAACATCTATCCAGCTGAGATCGAGGCGGCCATGATCCAGCATCCCGACATTCAGGACGTTGCAGTTATCGGCGTGCCCGACGAAGAATTTGGCGAAAAGGTGATGGCTTTTGTCGAACCTAAGCCGGGCAAAAGCTTGAGCGAAGATGACGTCCGCGACTTCGCAGGCGAACATCTCGCGTCTTACAAAAGGCCGCGCGTTATCGAGTTTCGTGATGAACTGCCGCGCAACACTATGGGTAAGCTTTTGAAGAAAGATTTGCGGGCACCTTTTTGGGAAGGCCGCGAGCGCGCAGTATGACGCCTGGCAAAGCAATCGGAGAGGCCCTGAGATGACATATATTACAACCGAGGCGGATGACCATATTCTGACCATAACGCTCGATCGTCAGGAATCGCGCAATGCCTTTAACCGGGCCATGGCCGAAGAGATGGAGCAAATCATCGACGACTACGAAGCCGATACCGAGCTTCGCTGCGCGATCATTTGTGCCAAGGGGCCGACCTTTTCTGCAGGGCAGGATCTTAAAGGAGCGCTGAAAGGCGATTTGGCGGTTGCGCCAAAGCGCGGCGGTTTTGGCATTATGAGCAAACCACCCGAAAAGCCGCTCATCGCAGCGGTTGATGGGCAAGCTTTGGCTGGCGGAATGGAGCTGACCTTGTGCTGCGACATCATTGTCGCATCGGAAGATTCCGTTTTTGGCCTTGCCGAGGCAAAGCGAGGGCTGGTGGCAATTGGTGGAGGGTGTTTCCGACTGCCTCACCGGATCCCGCATAACATTGCGATGGAAATGGTGATCACCGCTGAGCCCAGATCAGCGCAAGACATGCATCACTTTGGCTACGTCAACAGCGTCGTGAAATCAGATGGCGTGATGGGCGAAGCCATGCGCTATGCCAAATTGGTTGCGCGCAATGGGCCGATTGCGGTCAAGGCTTCGAAGGCGCTGGCTTACCGTTCTGCGACCGAGCAGTGGACCGACAAGCAGGCTTGGGAAGAACAGGGGCCCATCATCGAACCGATGATGAATTCAGCGGACCGCATCGAAGGTATGAAGGCATTCGCTGAGAAACGGGACCCTGTTTGGACCGGCAAGTGAGCGCCCCTGCACAGACGGCATCGGAAACACCCGCCGCGACGAGGCCATGGCTGACCGTGGCGATGCTTTGCGCTGTCTATGCCTGTAGCCAACTTGACCGCCAGATCATGGGCATTTTGCTCGAACCGATCAAACAGGATTTGGGCGCAAGCGATACGCAGATGGGTTTTCTCGTCGGACTGGCCTTTGCCGTCTTCTACACCTTCCTCGCCATCCCGATCGCCGTGGTCGCCGATAAGGGGTATCGCCGCAACATCATCGCCGCCTCCGTCATCGTATGGAGCGCAATGACGGCAGTGTGCGGGTTGGTGAACACCTATGCCCAGATGGCGTTCGCGCGAATGGGGGTGGCCGTCGGAGAAGCTGGATCGACCCCTGCCTCAATCTCGATTATCTCATCTTTGTTCGATGAAAAACGCCGTGCAACCGCGATGAGCGTCTTTGCCATGGGCGCAAGCCTTGGTGTGCTCCTTGCCTTCCTTGGGGGCGGCTATCTGCTTGATACCGTTGGCTGGCGGCAGACATTTATTATTGTCGCCATACCCGGCATCCTTCTTGGGGTCCTCGTGCTGTTTGTGGTGCGCGAACCGCCTGTACCACCGCAATCCTCGCCTGATGACAAGGCATCGGTTGGGCCGACTGTCCGGCACATGCTTAAGAACAAGGCGATACGCCACATCTTGATCGGCAAATCCCTGGGCGGATTTGTCGGCTACGGAATGATCGTTTGGACACCGGCATTTCTTGTTCGCACACATGGTTTGAGCGGGACAGAAATCGGGCTGACCCTTGCGCTTTTTGCAGGAATTGGCGGAGCCATCGGTACGCTTATGTCAGGCCGCATAACCGACTATCTCGGGCAGTTTGATGAGCGCTGGCGCGCTTGGGCGATGGCTATTGCCATGGTGATCGTGGTTCCATTCTCGGTTTTTTGGTTCACGATTGATAGCTACTGGCTAGCTCTGTGCTTCTACGCAGTGCCGGCCTTGCTCGGTGGTTTCTACCTCGCGCCTTCTACCGCTCTCATTCAAAATCTGGTCCAACCTCGTATGCGCGCAGTGGCATCAGCGATTTCCATGTTCCTGCTCAACATCATCGGCATGGGGCTCGGCCCACAAGGAGTTGGGATTTTGAGCGATCTGCTCAAACCCGCATATGGCACGGATTCGCTGCGCTATACCTTATGCATATTCTTGGCGGTGAACATCTGGGCCGCTGTGCATTTTTGGATTGCCGGAAATCATCTCAGCGCGCCGGGTGACAAAGCGGAGCCAGAAGCAGCGTAGTGAAACCCGCGCCAACATATTTGCTAATGAACAAATAAATGACTTGAAGGCAATCGGAGCCAATACAAAAAGATGCCGCGAAACAAGGAGACAATCATGGATAGCGCAAACGACGCGTTGTTTTGTGCAGAGGGCACTGATGCTGCCGCAGATATACCGGCGCTATTGGGCGGAAAGTGCAATGCGTGCGGAGCCGTGTTTTTCCCGATGCAGACCTATGGCTGCCAGGCGTGCGGGTCAAAGGATCTCGCGCCTCATAAGCTGACCGGTCGCGGTACGCTGATTTGCAGTGCCCCTGTTTTCATGTCGATGAACCCCGCCCTGCCTGCGCCCTTCACCGTTGGCTCGATTGAGTTGGAAGACGGCCCCAAAGTGCGCACCATGCTGGCGGTTGAGCCTGGGACGCAGCTTACTCCGGGCGATGCGATGGAGGCGACACTCGTGCCGCAACCGCGCGAAGGCAAAGGCGAACATGATCTGCGATTTGCTCCAGCTGGGAAAGGAAACTGACCATGGCCAAACTGATCTCTGATCTTGCTCCGATTTATGTCGTTGGCGTCGGATTTCACCGCTACCAGCATGCCTCTGCCACCCCCTACGTTCAGCTTGGACTAGAAGCCGTCCGGGGCGCGCTGGCTGATGCGGGAATTGAATGGGAAGGCGTTGAGAGCTCTTATGTGGCTCATGCACTCCTCGGAATGGCGGTGGGACGCCCGATGCTCAGCCACCTTGGCGCATTGGGCAAACCGATCGTTCACGTTGAAAATGCCTCGGCCTCTGGTTCAACCGCGTTTCGTCACGCCTGTATCGAAGTCGCCAGCGGCATCAGCGATGTGGCGCTTGCCGTTGGCGTCGATAAACCGCCAAAGAACGGCGTGTTCCGCTCACCAACGGGCATCGACAATCTGGCAGATGACGCAATTGCCCCGTTCACGCATTTTGCTCTTTTGAGCGATGAATACAGTCATCGCCATGGGATCGCTTCAGAAGACATCGCTAGAATCGCGGTCAAGAACCACGCGAATGGGGCGAAAAACCCCAATGCCCAGCGGCAGAAGGTTCGCAGTTTGGATGATGTGGTAGGCGCGCCGCCAATTTCCGGCACGCTGACCGCATTGCAATGCTGCCCCATTGGCGAAGGCGCGGCAGCCGTAATTGTCGCTTCAGAAGAAGGGATCAAGCGCCTCGGAATCGATCCCGCACGGGCAATCCGCGTTGCGTCATCAGCGGCAGGCAGTGAGAAGGCCAATCAAGGGCTCAACCCGGACACTGCGCTCAGCAATGAAACCATGATGCGGGCGATTGCAGAGGCTCAGATCACGCCACAGGATCTTGATGTGATCGAGCTTCATGATGCATTCGCCACAGAGGAACTGCTTTACGCGGAGGCAACGGGCATCTGTAATCCCGGTGAATTCATCCCGATGCTCAAAGATGGCCATTGGGATATTGGCGGGCAATGCGCGATCAGCCCCTCTGGCGGTTTAATCGCGATGGGCCATCCTGTCGGACCAACCGGTGTCGGGCAAATTGGTGAACTGACAATGCAACTGCGCGGGGAAGCGGGTGAGCGTCAACAACCGGGTGCCAAGCATGGTCTTGCGCATATGGTTGGCGTGGGCGCTGTTTGTTACGTCCACGTCCTGTCGAACTAAACAATTAGCGACCAGATCAAGGGAAACTTCTCGTGCTTATTGAACCACGCCTCAAGAGCGATCTTCTGAATGACAAAGTGGCTATCGTCACCGGCGGCAGCCGCGGGATAGGCGGCGCGACATCTGAGATGCTCGCTGCGAACGGTGCGCATGTGGTCATCGCGGACGTTGACGCTGACGCAGCCCAAAAAGCCGCCGATAACATCAACGGCGCTTTTGGGTCAGACAGCGCCAGTGCATTTATCGGCGATCTGCTGGCAGAAGGCGCGTGCGACGAGCTTGTCCATGGGACTGCAAAGGAACGCGGCCGCCTCGACATTGTCGTCAATAATGCCGGCTATGCGTGGGATGGCGGTATCCATTCCATGACCGACGAGCAATTCCAGGCAATGCTCGACATCCATCTTATCGTACCGTTCCGTATTTCGCGCGCATGTGCTCCTATATTCAAGGCGGCGGCTGAGAAAGAAGATGCGAGCGGAGCGTCCGACTATCGCAAGATGATCATGGTTTCCTCCATGGCCGGGCAATGGGGCCTGATGGGCGCAGGCAATTATGCCTCTGCGAAGGCCGGGATGCTGGGCCTGATGCGAACGCTTGCTCAAGAATGGGGCCGGTATCGCGTCAATTCCAACGCCGTTGCATTCGGAGTGATCCAAACCCGTTTTGGCCAGCCGCAATCCGAAGATGAAGTCATTGAAGTGGACGGCCGGAAAATCCATGTCGGCATGACGGCAAAGCAAGCTGCGCGGATGGGGGTAAAGGTCGATCCAGACCACAAGCCGACGCAGGAAGAGATTTACGCGACCAAGCCAAATCCGATGATCACGCTTGGCCGCTCAGGTTCCATCCGCGAGGCGGCGGAATCGATCTTCTGGCTGGCTTCCCCGCTTTCAGACTACGTGACCGGACAAGTGTTGACGGTCAGTGGCGGCGCGCGGGGCGGCATGAGCTGATCACAGGTCGTCGTTTTTAGATGGTTGGCTTACGGAGCCAACCTGGCGCACATGGTGGCAATGAACTCTTCCCCCGCCGCATTCTGATCGAATGACTTATCAAGCGCCGCAAATGCCATCTGCCCGCGCAGGAATGAATAGATCACTGGAGCATGCGCAGCAGGATCAATATCTTTGCGGATGTTGCCCAATTCGATCCCCGTCCTGATCTCTGCTTCGATGCCCTTCTTTCCCTCGGAATTGAGCTTAGCGATGGTCTTACTCAATCTCGGGCTGACAAGCGCCTGCGCAATCAAAATCTGAAGGGTTCGAATTTCGACCCCATGGCCCGCAACATAGCTGCGCACCAGCGCGATCAATGTCGGCAGCCCGCGTTCGGTCGAGGAAATATCTGCGGCGCGTTCATTATACGCGCCAACCACATGTTCTGCGACGCGGGCGAGAAGATCTTCTTTACTGCCAAAATAGTGGGCCGGAAGACCTCTGCTGTAACCAGCGCTTTCGGCGACGTCAGCGAGTGTAAAGCCGTCATAGCCGAGTTTGCCCACAAGCTTCACCGCCTGATCGAGCATTTGGGTCTCTGCTTTTTCGCGTCGCTCAGCTTGAGTTCGGCGTTTTACCTCAGCCATGAATTGGTCTCATATTGCTTGTGATCTCGCCAACCAATTAGACGAATAATCTGGCGTTCGAATAGGGACTTCTGAAGGCAAGTGTCAACGCGGCCTATATCGAGAGATTGGATTGAGAGCACTGAGCTATCGAACATATTCCGGCCGGAAGGCGCGAGCCGCGTTACTCACGTGACGCACTAGCGGGGATGCCTTCGACACCAGCAGACCAACAGCATCTTCAAGTTATTGATCAACGGACAAACAAGTGTTACCCCTCGACCGTTCTGAAGTCGAACTGGCAAAGACCTGCTCTCGGCACGCGGTTCCACAATCGAACGCAGCAAGGGAGTGCCGCAATGTCAGCTCATGAAATCACCCGAACCCCATTTCCGCTTATCTCGATGGAGCAAGAAAAATTCAAGGCCACCTATGGCGGTTCTGAGGGTGTTGTCGTGGTGTTCTGTACGCTTATCCGTTCAGAAGTGCCGTCTGACACTTGCTTGATAACGATGCACCCCATTGGCGGCACCGGGTGGCTGCCGATCATGAACGAATTTGTGCAGCAGGGCGTGCACGTGCTGGCATGCGACGGGCGTTATCGCGGCGCGGATTATGCGCTCAATATGGAAAAATGCGCGGTCGATCTTGGCTCTGCGGTCAAGCATGCCAAGGAGGTTCTGGGTTACAAGAAAGTGGTTCTACTGGGATGGAGCGGCGGTGGATCGCTCTCGGCGTATTATCAATCTCAGGCTGAAAACCCTACCGTCACCTCGAGCCCTTGTGGCGGCGGCGTTGACCTGACCGAAGCCGGCCTCGTTCCCGCCGATGGGGTGATCCAGATGGCCGCGCACGTCTCGCGTCATCACACGCTCACGCAATGGATGGACGCATCGATCATAGATGAAGCCGATCCCGACAAGCGCGATCCGTCGCTTGATCTTTATGGCGAGGAAGTGAAGCCGCCTTACTCGGCCGAGTTTCTCGAACGCTACCGCGCTGCGCAGATCGCCCGCAATCGCAAAATCACCGCTTGGGTAAAATACAAGCTCCAGGAATTGGCTGATAAGGGCCGCGAGAATGAGGAATTTGCTTTCACCACCCATGGCACGATGGCCGACCCGCGCTGGCTCGACCCGGCTGTCGATCCCAATGATCGCAAGCCCGGCTGGTGCTATCTCGGCGATCCGAAAGTCGTCAACAATGGCCCGGTTGGGCTGGCGCGCTTCAGCACCCTTCGCAGCTGGCTATCGCAATGGAGCTATGATGATGCGCACGCTCATGGCCCGGCGAGCCTTGCCCATGTGACAAAGCCCGTTCTGGTGGTCGGCAACACGGCCGACGATGCCTGCACTCCCAGCCACACCCAAGCGATCTTTGACGGAGTGGGCCACGACAATAAGGAACTGCACCAGATCAAGGGTGCAACCCATTACTACGCCATGCAACCCGACAAAGCGAAAGAGGCCGCGAGCCTCGTGATGAACTGGTTGGAACGCCAGGATCTACGCTGAACGCATGCAAGAAATATCTATGGAGACGCGCAAATGAGCAAGAACATCAAGGCCAATGGTCTCAACCATCTGGCGATTTCGACCAACAATATGAAAGAGCAGATCGAGTTCTACACCGATGTGCTGGGCTTTAGGCTTGTGGCGCTTTACTGGATGCACGGAGTAGAGGGATGCTGGCACGGCTTCCTTGAAATGAATGATAGCAGCCAGGTTGCCTTCGTTTTCAACCCTGCAAACAAGGACGCGAAGGTCGAGTATGGCCGGACCAATCCGGGCCACACAGGCGGTCCTTCTGCGCCAGGCACGATGCAGCACCTCGCGTTCAACGTCGACACCCTTGATGACCTCCTGAACATGCGCGACCGCATTCGTTCGCGTGGGTACAATGTGATGGGTCCGATGGACCACGGCATGTGTCACAGCATCTATTTTCAAGGACCAGAAGACACCTGCCTTGAGGTCGCGACATTCGGCAATGCTGATTATCCGATTGGACCAAAGGACTGGATTGATCCTGAAGTGCAAAAACTCGCCGGGATCAGCGATGAGGAATTGGCGAAGTTTACAAACCCGATTGAGTTTGAAGGCCAAGGCGGAAAAATCCCTAACCCCGGTTACAATCCCGATAGTTATAATCCGGACCGCCCCGCACAGCTCCTCCAAGGGTTGTTCGCGATGCCTGATGAGCAATTCGCTATGATGCCAATGGAAAAGCGGCCCCCTTCCATGATGAGCGAGGAAGACCGCGCAGCGAAGCACGCGGGCTAGTGGCGTTTCACAGTTTGAGGCAAACATCGTGAACACAACAACTCCAGTCCACTATACTGGCGTCGCCAAATTCCTGCATTGGGCGATCGCGCTGCTGATCATCATGATGCTGGTGTTTGGACAGGGCTTTGAAGACATCACAAATCCGGACGATATGGCTTTTTCTTTAAGGGGGCATTCGACGCTGGGCTTTACGGTCATAACCTTGCTGGTCTTGCGCATCTTGTGGCGGCTTGGAAATCCGCCACCAGTGCTACCAGAGACGGTGGCGCCGATGCAGGCGATGCTCTCAAAGCTCTCGCACCTGCTGCTTTACGCTCTGATGATCTATGTGCCGGCGACAGGCATCTACACGGCGGCTGCGCATGAATATGCTGTGCTCCCATATGGGGCTTTCGATGTGCGGAAAGTGTTTGGCTTTCTGGGGGGCAGCGACTTTGACGGGCGGCGCTTCTTGCATGAGGTCGGCACTTGGTTGCTGATCGCGCTCTTGGCCGTCCACATCACTGCCGCATTCTTGCATCAATTCGTCCAGAAGGACGGCGTGCTGCGCCGGATGTGGTTTGGAGGCGGAAAGAAGCGCTGATTTCCTTGGGAGGGGAATGGAATGACACAGATCTGGATTCGACTGCTGATTTCTTTCGCAGCCATTCTGGGGCTTTCCAGTACGGCGATAGCGCAAGAAAAACCCAATTTCCTGATCGTTGTAGCCGACGATCTGGGCTGGTCCGATCCCGGTTTTCTGGGCAGCCGGATCAGAACACCAACGCTGGACAGTCTGGCGCAGCGCGGCATCTTCATGTCTCATTTCTATGTCGCGCCAACCTGTTCTCCGACCCGCGCGATGCTGATGACAGGGGTGAGCAATCACGCGGCTGGCGTCGGCACGATGCACAATCTCCAAGCCGAAAATCAGATCGGCCAGCTCGCCTATGGTGCTCAGCTGCATGATGGCGTCGTGACCGTCGCAGAGATGCTCCATGCCCATGGCTACAGCACGATGATGAGCGGCAAGTGGCATCTTGCCATTGATGAGAACCAACGTCCGCATCGTCGCGGGTTTGCACGCAGTTTCGGCCTTGTCGAAGGCGGGGCAAGCCATTTCGCCGATGCGATGATGATCACACCGTCGGAAACCGTCACCTACCTCGAAAACGGAAAGCCAACAAAGCTGGCGAGTGATTGGTATTCGACCATTGGCTACACAGATAAGATCATCGAATATATCGACGAAGCGGGCGATCAGCCGTTCTTTGCCTATCTCACCTACACCGCGCCGCATGATCCCTTGCAAGTGCCCGACGAATGGCTGGATCGCTATGCAGGCGTGTTTGACGATGGCCCCGAGGCATCGCGTGAAGAACGACGCCAGCGCCTGATCGAATTGGGGCACCTCGGTGCTGATGCTGAAATGGCGGAGGCGCTCAACTTTCCTGCATGGCTCGATTCTCACCAAGCACCGTGGGATGAGAGAAGCGATGAGGAGCGGCGCACCCATGCCAAGCGCATGGAAATCTACGCCGCTATGGTCGAACTGCTCGATTCCGAACTGGGCCGGGTCATTTCGCGTCTCGAAGAGAACGGGCAGCTATCCAATACCTACATCATGTTCATGTCGGACAATGGCGCAGCGGTGACTACACCGCTCGCCTATCGCGGCAACACCCGCGAATGGCTGCATGAGAATTTCGATCTCGGCCGCGATGAAATGGGGCAGATGGGGTCCTTCACGTCGATGGGACGCGATTGGGCGCATGCGAGCAACACACCGTTCAGCCGGTTCAAAGGCACCGTTGCGGAAGGCGGAGTGCGCTCTCCGTTGATTGTTGCCGGACCGGGAATGGAAAGCGGCGCAACGCGGACCATGCCTGCGCATGTCACCGATCTGGTGCCCACAGTTTATGAGCTGGCCGGTATCAATTCCGCTGACGCCCCGCTGTATGAAGGCAAACTTCAACCGCAAGGAACATCAATTCTGCCGATTTTCGAAGAGGCGAGCTTCGATGAAACGCGCGTCTTCTTCAACGAGCTGTTTGGAAACCGGATGGCGAGAAAGGGGCGCTGGAAAGCGGTCTGGCAGAGTCCACCCTCGGAAGCGGTGAATGGGAATTGTTCGATATCGTGGCCGATCCCAGCGCCATGAAGAACCTTGCCGAGGCGCATCCAGAAGTAGTCTCTGAACTGGTTGCGGCCTATGATGAGTTTGCGCAAGAAAACGGCGTTATTCCGCCCCATCCGCGCCGCAGCCTACGATCGGGTATCTGGTACGAAGGTGAATGCAATTGGTGGTGCGAGGCGAAGTTCAGTTTTGTTAACACGCTGGCCAATCCCACCGGTCGTATCATCCTGTTCGTAGGTATTCTTGGTGTCTTTGGCATCATCCTTTTTCTCGCGTTCCGGTGGCTGCGGTGTCGCCGCAAGGTGGCTCAGCAAGGCTGAAATGAGCTACCGGTATAATTTGCAAGCAACTTAGCGGGAACGGATCATTGGCTCATGAAACGGCTTTACGACGATGGCAGCGCTCCGTTTATGGTCTGCCCTATATTGGATACTCGATAGCGACACTTCCGGTCGTTGCGTTCATTCCCGCCTTCTATGCATCTGACCACGGGCTTAGCCTCGCTGCAGTCGGACTGATGATTGCGCTGACCCGCGTTTCTGACGCCATCACCGACCCCTTGGTTGGTTGGGTCTCCGACCATTTGAAAACGCCGATTGGGCGGCGCAAACCGATAATAATTCTCGGACTTCCATTGCTTTGTCTGGCTGCATGGATGCTGTTTGTTCCGCCCGGAGAAGTCAGTCTATCATATGTCTTTATCTGGGCGGCACTGCTCTACTTTGGTTTCACATTGGTTGATTTGCCGTTCAAGGCTTTCGGCGCTGAACTCTCACCCTATTATGACGAACGCGCAGAGCTTGCCGGTTGGCGAGAGGGGCTTGGGCTTGCTGGTACCAT
The DNA here is from genome assembly GCF_057365035.1 of Erythrobacter sp. JB1-15. Classification (NCBI taxonomy): domain Bacteria; kingdom Pseudomonadati; phylum Pseudomonadota; class Alphaproteobacteria; order Sphingomonadales; family Erythrobacteraceae; genus Erythrobacter; species Erythrobacter sp. JB1-15. The sequence goes on along the minus strand of NZ_CP200295.1, from coordinate 788,211 downwards.
GCTGGGCTTGTTGGCTGCTGCCTATGTTTCCTTATCTTTGGGCGGAGGATTGAGCGATCAATTGTTCATCATGGCAGCCATCGCCGTCATTGCGACACCGATATTGTTCTCGATCACGCTTAGCCTGCTGCGCGAACCCGAAGTGGTCGATCTGCCAACACACGAGCGTTCTCCCTTCGCCAAGATGCAGCTTATTTGGAAGAATGGTGCATTTAGGAGTCTTCTTCTCGTGTCGTTCATCCTGCTCGCCACGGAATTTGGAGCAAACGCGCTCAAGGCACTCGTGCTGGAACAAGTTCTCTTGAATACAGAAATCTTCCCGGTCTTGTTGCTCTGCGAACTTATCGCAATGGTGGCATCTATCCCGGTCTGGCTCTATTTTTCCCGCCGTTTTTCCAAGCATCAAGTGCTTGCAATAGCGGTAGTGTGGGGTGGCAGTATCAGCCTGCTTATTCCCTTTTTCGGTGGCAATTCGCTCGGCATTTTCTTCATTCTTGCAGTATTGAAAGCAACATCAGTCGGGGCGCTCACCGTGCTAACCAATGGTATCGCCGCAGATGTGATTGATATCGATGCCGCAAGAACCGGAGAGGCACGAACCGGTGTCTATTTCGCACTTTGGGGCATGGTCAACAAGGGTGCGGTGGGGATCGGCGTGTTGGTTGCAACCAATCTGCCTGCGTTGATGGGATATCAATCAAACGGGGCTGAAGTAGAGGGAGCGTGGGCGCTTCTTTGGACATTTGGCCTCATGCCAGCCATCGGCTTTTTGTTGGTCGCGCCGGTGTTTTGGTCTTGGCCGCTCACCCGCGAGCGGCAAGCGCGTATTCGCGCCGCGATTGAACGCCGTGCAGCCAGAAACCAGAAAGTTGAACAGCTATCATAGGCCGGTCGCGGTTAGTTTGACAGCACCTCAGCGAAGTACCGACCACTAAGGAGACCGAATGTCTGCCAAGCAATATGACGTTCTAATCGTCGGGTGCGGTCCCGTCGGTGCGACCCTTGCGAACCTCCTGCGCGAAAGCGGGCGCTCGGTTGCGATTTTCGACCGGGACAAGGACGTGTTTCACTGCCCGCGCGCGATGATGTTCGATCCCGAAAGCTGCCGCATCTATCAGCGCATTGGGGTTATGGACCGGATGTTCCCTGATGATGCCAAGCCGTTTCAGACCTTTCGCATGGTCAATCACAAGCGCAAAACCCTGGTCGAAATGGACTACAGCCAAGTCCCGCCAAGCTTTGGCCACTCAGGCGTTGGAACCATGTTCCACCAACCCACCTTGGAGCGCCTGCTTCGCGACGATTTTGAGAAGGGCGTGAAAGTCGACAGCTTCCTTGGCTATGAAGTTCTTAGCGTCTCATCGGGCGATGCCTGTGCGACCTTGACCGCAAGAAACACAGAAACCGGCGAAGAGACCGAATTCACTGGCAAATACATCGTGGGGTCAGACGGCGGGGCGAGCCTGTGCCGCCGGTCCATTGGTGCGCGGCGGATCGACTTCAACTATCGCCGCAAATGGATCGTGATTGACGTTGTCGTTCACGACTACGCCTATTGGGAGGGGCTGGAAGACTTTTCAGAATTCATGTGTCGTCCAAACGGGGCAACGGTGTTCGTCAAAGGGTGCCGCGGCCATCTGCGCTTCGATTTTGAGATCGACGAGGAACTGGCCAATCAATTCACCCATGACGATGCGCGTGAGCACATCTCCAATTACATCGACACCTCCTCCATCGAGATACAGCGCTGCGCGCCTTACAATTTCTATGCCGGAATGCCGGATATATGGCGCAAGGACCGGATTTTGCTCGCTGGCGATGCGGCCCACCAAACCTCGCCCTTTGCCGGGCAAGGGCTCAATATGGGTCTTCGAGATGCCGCTCATCTCAGTTTTCTGTTCGACCTGATCTTTGACGGCAAAGCCGCTGACAGCATTCTCGACACCTATCACGAGGAACGCTGGCCGCATTGCGAGAAGGTCATCAACAGAGCCTCGCGCACGGGATTGCAGCTGAGCACGACCAGCAAATGGGAGCAGGTGAAGCGCAACTTTGGTTTCCGGCTCATAAGGATGTTCCCAAAGCTTGGCGGGGTCGCCAATTCGGATGATCGCTACCCGGCTTATAGGGGCGGCCTGATTGGAACAGGACACCGCCTATGCGGGAGGCGATTGTGTCAACCCGAAGTTGTCGATGCTTCGGGTCAGCGCATACTGCTCGATGAAGTAATCGGGGACGGGTTTGTGCTCTTGCTGTCCGACCCGGCTGCGGGCGAGGCTATCTCTTGGTTCAAAGAAGAGTTTGGCGGATCTGTTGTCGTGATTGGCCAAGACTTTCAGGACGCCGATGGGAAGCTAGCCGAATTCACCGAAGGCAGCGTCGTTCTCGCTCGGCCCGACCGCTATATTTTTGGCGCAAACGAGAATGCGGACGAGTTGTGCGCGGCATTTCGCGCCCACGTCGCCCGTTTTCAAAACTAAACGATCAAAATTCCTTCGCAGCCTCTCTCGCTGCTTCCTTCGCTTTGGCCAACGCTTCATCGAGAGCTGGTCCCGGCATACCTGTTGGTTGAACCCGGATCAGGTTGATGTCGGTAAAGCCGAGGAAACGGAAAATATGATCGATATATGTGCTGGCAAAATCGGTCTTGGGCGCGTCCGATGCCAGCGGGAAGCGGTCTTCATACGGGCTGCCGCTTGCCATGATGACCTGCAAAGGCCGGTCTGTGATTTGGCCGACATACTCAAACTTATTGTTGACCATCACCGTCACGCCAACTTGGGTGACAAGGTCAATCCAGTGTTTCAGGCGGTAAGGAATTGAGAAGTTCCACATCGCGGTGGATACCACCACCTTGTCCGCCGATTTCAGCCGCTCAATCTCTTGCATGACACCTGCCCATTCGCCTTGCGCCTCGATCCCTGAGCCAGTCGTCATCAGCTTCATGAGGTTTTCCATCTTCTGGTTCGCGCCTTGCATTCCAAGCGGGGCGAGCTCGGTTTCAAACAGCGGAAGATGTTCTATCTCATCGTCTGGATTGGCCGCCTTGTAGCTTTCTAGAAATTCATTCGCGATTTGGCTGGAGTACGAGCTCTCTTTGCGCGGGCTGGCTTCGATGAAAAGTACTTTCGCCATGTGATGTATCCTTCGGTTTCTAGACCAGTTTTTAGGTGGATAGGCGCTGTCAAAGCGATTGTCCGTCGTCCACGGTGAACGTGCCTCCGGTGACGTGGCGGGACGCGTCTGAGCACAGGTACAGCGTCAGATCATCGAGCGCATCGATGTCCATTAGGCGTTCACGATGCCAACCGGCAATTTGCCTCTCACCGCCCTCGGTATCGAACCAGTCGCCTACGATTTCCGTTCGGATGTAACCGGGCTGAATGGTGTTGACGTTGATACCCTTGCGAACCCATTCACGGGCGAAAAGCCGGCCAAGATGCGCCACGCCTGCTTTACTCGCGGCGTAGGCAGCATCACCCGGTGCATTCATTTGCGCGGTAATCGACCCGATCAGCACTATCCGCCCCTGGCTCGCATCGGAAGAATTGGCGGCAATCATGCGCTTTGCGCCCTCGCGGGCAAGTAAGTAGACGCCCAGAAAATTGGTATCGAGAACCGTTCGAATGCCTTCAATAGGCACATCGGTTGAACGACCATTCGCAGCTGTTCCCGCATTTGCGATAACCGTGTTCACGGGCCCGAACGCGGCCTCAGCGGTGTCGTAAGCCGCAACAACAGATGCCTCGTCAGTCACGTCGAGAGCGACCGCCAACGCCTTGCCGCCAGCCTCCTCCAGTTCACTGGCAAGCGCCTCGGTTCTGTCAGCTCTGCGAGCACCGAGAACTACCTTGGCCCCCGCTTTGGCAAGGACGCGGGCGAGATGCGCGCCGATGCCAGACGAGGCCCCGCTCAACATCACAATGCGATTTGTTAAGTCTAAGATCATCGCTTGGTGCTTAGGTGGTCCTGCTTGGATTGCTGTGCAAAAGCGGCCCTTCGTAGGGCTTAGTAGCTAACCAATCAACAAATATTATGCGCGTTAGATCGCGCCGCTTAGCGTCTCAATGCCTGGGAAATCTTTCGATTTGCAACCTCACACAGCGTCTTGGCGTGGGCCCTTGTGGAGACAGCTAGTATCCGATCAAATTTATGGCGGTTGCAGTGGGCGTTACTCTGTTTCACATTCGAACCGGTCGTTTCGAGCTATTCGATCACTTCATGATGATAGCGATTTTAAAATCTAGAAAATCGCTATCAGCCTGCTTTGGAAAAGCGGCAAGTTATGCAAGACAAATCCGATTAAGCATTCTTTAGTGAGCAAAATCCCTTCATCATGACATCGATTATTCTTTACACCGGGCCCACACCCAACGGACGCAAGGTATCGATTGCTCTGGAGGAAATGGAGCTCGACTATACGGTCAAGCACGTGGACATTCTTGCTGGTGATCAGCACCAGCCGGAGTTTCTCGCGCTCTGCCCGAACAACAAGTTTCCAGTGATTGTGGATCCGGATGGCCCCGGTGGCGATTCGCTTACGCTCTGGGAATCCGGGGCGATCCTCTGGTACCTTGCCGAAAAGACAGGCAAATTCCTCCCTGAAGGTGGAATTGAACGCCACATAGCGCATCAATGGTTGATGTTTCAAATGGCCGGAGTCGGGCCTATGTTTGGCCAGTTTGCGCATTTCTTCTTTTATGCGAAGGAGAAACATCCATACGCAATCGAGCGCTACTCGAACGAGATGCTCCGGCTGGTTAGGGTGATGGACGAGCACTTGGCCAAGAATGAATGGTTTGCGGGTGAGCGCTACACAATAGCCGATATGTCGATCCTTCCGTGGCTAGAAGGCCTGGTTAAACAGCCCACCCTCGAAAGCCGGGTGCATCTGAAGCGCTGGGCTTACGCTCTTCTATCTCGGCCCGCTGTTGTCCGCGGTTTGGATGTCGAGCGGTCAAATGTGAGACCCGAAATTGTCGAGGGTGGAATGGTCGGATTTGACGATGAACATCGCTCAGAACTGTTTGGCGACAAGCAACACAAGCGGAACAACACCTAGGCTCTATCGCGCGAAAGGGAACTGTTTCAAATGGCCATCGAATAGGCCGCAAGAGGAAGTGCCGGGCCTAGCTGGCCAACACGCTAAAACTGCAATTTCGCAAACGGTGAGTGGGCCTTTCTGTGGGCCTTTTGGAAAAGACGAACCAATTTGCTGCAAAAGGATAACAGCTTAAGCCGTCAGGAGAGTCCCCCTCTTGCCATTTGCGCCGATTAATCGGCTCCAACAACATTTGGGTCAGGTTTTCGGGGCCGCGTTTGGGGGCATTTGTCAGAACACGAATGGTATTCTTATGACTGCTCGCATATCGGTCGCATCGTCGGTTAGGCCGGCTTCAAGGCCGAAATTCACACTCGTTCGTTTATCGACTTTATAGGTTGTACCGAACAGAAAGCGGCCCACTTGCAGATCGCGTGATCGCTGGGTTGCCAAAGTTGTTTCGTCATCGCCATTAATTGTGGTTGTCTCGGTTCCAAAACCCCATGTGTGCGCATAGCCGAAATTGACGGATAGCCGCGGGTTCAGGGCCAAGCCTACGCCTCCGCTGAAGGACAGCGAATCGCCCGGATCCACGCGCGCGATGGTGACGGGGGAATTTGTGCATCCACAGTGCCGGCAAAGTTCTTGGTGTAGCTGATACTGCCAAACAGCACGCCGGGATCGCTGGGCAGGATAGCGGTAAGCCCGCCTGTCAGGCTCCAAAAGCCAGACCCGGTGGCGGCCTCTGCGGCTTCGCCAAATTCGTTGCGAGTGACTTCGAAGGGTCCTGTTCCCGTTGGCACTGTCGCTTGCACATTGCCGACCAGATAAGGGCCAAAGCCGCGCGGCGCGTGCAGCTGCTTGCGCGCTGACAATTGGATATCGCCCAGGCCATAACCATTGGCGCTATTGTCGATTTCGCGGGCATCATCGCCTGATGCCGCTACCGGGGTCAGGATGGATGTATCCCAGCGTGCAACGAAGGGCACATCGACACCAATCTCGATATCGCTCGTCAAGCCATATTGCAGGCCTATTGTGTTGGTGAAGACATCCTGACGGCTTTCATTGATATCGAAAACGCCGACGAGGACAGATTCGACGACTTCGACCCCGCGAAATAGAGCGCGATTGCGATCTGCGCGGGCATAGCTCCACTGAACCTCGCCGCTTAGACGCCCCTTTTGAGTGATTGCGCTTCCCTGACGGCCAAGGCTTGCGATCTCTGGCTGGCGGCCATCATCTTCGGGCGCCACGCCGACAGCCTCTCGGGGCTGGGAAGATTGATTAGCAGCTTGCTGCGGCGCTTGCTGCGGCGCTTGTTGCGGTGTTGGTGAGGGCTGTGCCAGTCGGGGTTGCGGCGTGTTTTGAGGAGCAACTGGTTCTTCACCGAGCGCGATCGACAAACGGCGCTCTAGCGCGCCTAGCCGTTTTTGCTGAGCCTGAAGCGATGCGATCTGCTCCGACAGTGCGGCGCGTTCTGCTGCAACCTCGCGGCGCAGTTGGGCGAGGTCTTGAGTGTCGCTAGGCGGTGAAGGCTGCGCGGCTGTTTCGCTGGTCGCCGCTTCCACCTCGACAGCGTCCTGAGCGGCCGCGGCCGCCGCGAGCAGCGATGCACAGCCCAAAACCGGACCCAAAATCAAACCACGCAAAAGCTTGCGCATATATCATCACCCAATCGGGCTTCGGTAAGCGGGAGAGCTCTCCGCTAAAAACCGAAGCTTGCTGTTTCTCGGGCAAGTGTTCCCAAAGTGGGGATCAGCGATCCAACCTCGCCCACAGCGGTGCGGGACAGGTCAATATCGACGGTCGTGACAGTGGTGATGGTGCGGTTGTCCGCCACATTGGCGATGGAGCTTCCGGTTACGCGCCCTGCGAGGTGAGAGATCTGCGATCCCTCCATCTCGATTGTGACAACGCTGCCTTTTGCATCCTGCGCTGTATCGACACTGCCTGTGTCTGACACTTGCTCTACGGATACAACGGGTCCGGTTTCTGCCAGCACGTAAGAGGAGCGCAAAACGAGCTCTCCATCAACGCTGGTTTCCTGAAAAATGGCGAAATCCAGGTCGATCCCGCCAGGCATTATGAAGCCGCCGCGCGCCTCGGCCAATTCTGCATCATCCATGGCCACAGCATCGCCGAAAGGCGATTGCGCAGCCGCAGGGGATGCCAGAACGGCAAGACATGCAAGACAAAGGCGAACAAGTCGCATCATCAAAACTCTCCATAGCCCGGCGCGGTCAAGGCCAGCGCTTGCTGGCTGATCGGCTCGAAGGCGCCATGATCCACGCCAAATGCGGCGACGCGGTTCCATTGCGCGTCTGCGTTTAGCGGGGTGTGGTTAATTTTTGGTCCATTGGTGACGACGAAATAGACGCCGTTCCAGGTTTCTTCGAAAGATTTGCGATCCATCCGGCGCAGGCCAAGTGACGGATCGCCGACCAGAACGAAGTCATCCTCGACCCCTTTGACGACGACAAAATGGCGGTAGCCATCGGGGGCAATCAAAGCGATGCCGGGTGTCTTGGAAGCGCGGATTTGCTCGAGATCAACGCGGTATCCGTCGGCTTTGAGCCCCCCAGCGGCGAGATAGCGTTTCATATCGAGCAGCGAGAAGCCAAGGCGCTGAATGGCTTCTTGATCGCCATCGCGCCACATGCCCTGAAACACTTCGTTCTCACCGCGGGAAAGATCGTAGTGGTAGCTTAACAATGTCGCGAGCGCAGCCAGTCCGCAGCTGAAATCAAATTGCTGCCGGATGACGGTGTCGTATTTTGTCTCCACCATCGTGCGCGGGGCGGTATCAAGCGCAAACAGCCCCTGATGCGTTCCCAAGGCAAACCGCGCATCATCCATCGGTACGGCTGCGCATGCTGACAAACATGTGCCAGCGATCGCAGTTATTGCGAGGGACCGAAAGGGGCGGATTGCGCGGTGCATTGGATCAAAATCCAGCCGTTACTGGCCGGGAGCACTCACTGCGGGCAATGCGACATTGACCTGGATTGAGGCGTTGATCGCGACGTTGTTCCCGGTGTTGGCATTCAGAATGACAAAGCCGTTCGTATTGCTGAATGCCTGATCACTGACACTGATCGTGCCCGTGACGGAGTTGTCGCCGACATCATTGCCGTTCACCGCGTTTTTCTGTTCCGCATTCGTTACTTGGTTGACATCTTCTCGCCCAGCAATCTTGGCAAGCTTGCTCTCAGCAATAGGCTCGGCCTGGGCAAAGGGGCTTGCTGCCTCCTGTGCCTTTGCGGGCGCTGCGTCCTGTGCAGCCACAGGAGCGGCTAGCAAGGTGCATGTAAGCGCGGTTATGATCTGGATTTTGGCCATTTGTACCTCGTTGAAGGAAAAGTTATGTGCCATTCAGGTTATGAATGGCACACATAGTCACTTCATTTGGTTAGTTTGCGTCAAACCCATCGCCAGACACAGCAATCGTCACGCTGGCATTCTGCGCAGCGCCAGTGCCTGTGTTCTGGTTAAGTGCGTTCATGCCCGAATAGTTGCGGAACGCATTGCCGTTATTGCGCAGCTGGGTGTTGAAGTTTGCAGAATCTTCGACATCGCCAAAGTTCACGTCAACACCGGTCACGACATTGGACAGAGTTGTTTCAGCCACAATAGCATTGTCGCCAAACACGCTGTTGCTGTTGATGCCGGTGCCGGATGAGAAATCCTGCGAGTTGTCATCGAAGCTGTCTTCGAAGACGCGCTCGGAATTGTCATCGAAGCTGTCGTTGAAGACTTCTGAATTGTCATCGAAGCTGTCGTTGAACACGCGGTCTGAATTGTCATCAAAGCTGTCTTCGATGGTGGTCGACGCGTCGATTTCCGTCACATCACCGCCGGTCAGGTCAGCATCTTGAGCGTAAGCAGCAGGCGCGGTTGATACGAGCGCTGCGAGAATAGCAATTTTGGTCAGTTTCATGATGGTCTCCAAAGCGATTTATTGAATTTCTGTTTCGTTCGCCTTGGTGTAAATACGGATGAACCTCTTCATAATTGGAAAAAGGCGTGCCTAGCGATGGGTCACCACGCATGGTTACCGCAGGGTAAACGGAGGTAAGCCTTCTTAAGGCGGCAGATAGAGGGCATAGACTGGGTAGGGCCGCGCGGTGCGCGCAGGCCTTGCGTGATTATGTTTCGGGGCCGGCTGAACTGAGCGGGAGGCCCGGCTGGGATCAGTCTTGCGTTATGGGTTCAACGACGCACAGCACAGCATCGACCTGCACTTGCCCGCCTTCGGAGGCTGCGAGTTCGGTGACGGTCCCATCAAAGGGCGCGGTGAGCGCATGCTCCATCTTCATCGCTTCGAGCACCATAAGACGCTGGCCGGCGGTGACGGTTTGGCCATCGGTGACATCGACGGCGATGACCTTGCCCGGCATGGGGGCGAGGATGGCTCCGTCGGCTGCGGAGGCGGAACCGCCTGCATCGTGCCGGTCGTATTCGGCGAAGAACCATCGACCACTCCGAGGAATTGCCCAGCCTCCCTCGGCCTCTTCGGCATAGAGTTCGCTTCGTTTCCAGCTATCTGAAAGCTCAACAGTTTCGCTTTGGCCATTCACCCGGACTGGAATGCCGCGCTCGATGCTTGAGTTTAGACGAAAGCCCCAAGCCTCGCGCCAAGGCTGAGCTGGACCGGAGCTTACCAACTCTAGTCGATCATCGATGAGATCGTGTTTCCGGTTTTGCCACTCGCTCGCTGCAATCGCGACTGCACCAGCCCAGAACACTTCGTCCTCTGGCTCACGCGGGGGCAGCAAGTCTGCCTTGTGTTTCTCAATGAAGCCAGTGGTGATGTCGCCCGAAAGAAATTCCGGGTGCTCCAATGCTCGCCACATGAAAGCTGCGTTTGTCTGCACCGGCCACACATCAATCCGTTTGCAGATGTCTGCTACCGCTTGAGCCGCCTCGCTGCGGCTGTCTCGATGAGCTACGATTTTCTCGATCATTGGATCGTAGAAGCCAGTAACCTCATCTCCTTCTTCATATCCAGTTTCGATCCGCGCTCGCTCGAAGTGGGGGCGGTAAATTTTCAGTAGTCCGGTGCTCGGTAGGAAGTCGATGGGGTTTTCAGCATAGAGCCTCGCTTCAATTGCGTGGCCGGTGATCGAAAGCTCTTCCTGCTTCAGCGGAATCGGCTCACCCGAAGCTACGCGCAGCTGCCATTCCACCAGATCGACCCCGGTGATCTCCTCAGTCACCGGATGCTCAACCTGGAGGCGGGTGTTCATCTCCATAAAGAAGATGCGGTCGGCGCGCAGGCCTTCGCTGGCGTCGGCGATGAATTCGATTGTGCCCGCGCCCTCGTAATCGACCGCTTTGGCGGCGCGCACGGCGGCGGCGCAGATTTGTGTCCGAGTGGCCTCGTCCATGCCGGGGGCAGGGGCCTCTTCGATCACCTTCTGGTGGCGGCGTTGGAGCGAGCAGTCGCGTTCGAACAGGTGGACGACATTGCCGTGTGAGTCCCCGAACACTTGCACTTCGATATGACGCGGGGAAGTGATCCACTTTTCCAGCAGCACCTCATCATTGCCAAAGCTCGCCTTGGCCTCGCGCTGGCAGCTTTCGAGTGACGCGGCGAAGTCGGCGGGATCATCGACCTTGCGCATACCCTTACCGCCGCCGCCCGCGACCGCTTTGATCAGCACTGGATAACCGATTGTGTCAGCTTCGGCAGAGAGGCGCTCCACCGATTGATCTTCACCCAAATAGCCCGGCGTGACCGGCACGCCAGCTTTAATCATCAGCGTCTTGGCCGCGTCTTTCAGGCCCATGGCGCGGATGCTCTCAGGTTTAGGCCCAACCCAAATCAGTCCCGCATCAATCACAGCCTGCGCGAAGTCAGCGTTCTCGCTCAAAAAGCCGTAACCGGGATGGATTGCTTCCGCGCCTGTTTCCTTGGCCGCTTCGATGATCTTTTCGCCAACCAGATAACTCTCGGCTGCGGGCGAGGGGCCGATATGCACCGCCTCATCGGCGGAGCGGGTGTGCAGCGCTTTGGCATCGGCATCGGAATAGACCGCGACTGTAGCAATACCCATCTCGCGCGCGGTGCGCATGATCCGGCAGGCGATCTCGCCTCTGTTGGCGATAAGGAGTTTTTTGATCATCGCATCACATCCTGAACACGCCGAATGAAGGCCGCTCGGGTATCGGGGCCTCCAACGTTGCAGCAAAGGCCAGCCCCAGCACATCGCGGGTCTGCACGGGGTCGATCACTCCGTCATCCCACAATCGCGCAGTGGCGTAATAAGGATTGCCTTCATCCTCATATTTCTGGCGGATTGGGGCTTTGAAGGCTTCGGCTTCGTCCTCGCTCCATGTGCCCGCATTGCGGTGGACGGTCGCAAGCACGGATGCAGCTTGTTCGCCGCCCATTACAGAAATGCGCGCATTCGGCCAGGTGAACAAGAAGCGCGGAGAATAAGCGCGCCCGCACATACCGTAATTGCCCGCGCCAAAGCTGCCGCCGATCACCACGGTGATCTTGGGGACGGTAGCGGTCGCAACAGCTGTCACAAGTTTCGCGCCGTGCTTGGCAATGCCTTCCGCTTCGTATTTGCCGCCAACCATAAAGCCGGAGATGTTCTGGAGGAACAGCAGCGGGATACGGCGCTGCTGCGCTAGCTCGATAAAATGCGCGCCCTTCTGAGCGCTTTCAGAGAACAGCACGCCGTTATTCGCCAAAATCGCGACTGGCATGCCCCAGATATGCGCGAAACCGCAGACGAGGGTGCTGCCATATTGCGCTTTGAACTCGTGAAACTCACTGCCATCGACCAGCCGCGCAATCACTTCTTTCACATCATAAGGCGCGCGCACATCATCCGGAATGATCGCATAAAGATCATCCGCCTCGAATTTGGGTGGGCGGGGGTCTTTGAGAGCGATGTTCTCAGCCGCGCCGGTATTTTCGCCCAGATGGCTGACAATATCGCGCACTATGGTGAGCGCGTGTTCATCGCTCTCCGCGAGATGATCGACGACGCCGGATTTCTTTGCATGCAGATCGCCGCCGCCCAGATCCTCTGCGGTGATTTCTTCGCCCGTTGCTGCTTTCACAAGGGGAGGGCCGGCAAGGAAAATTGTACCTTGATTGCGCACAATCACTGTCTCATCGGACATGGCCGGGACATAGGCGCCGCCCGCCGTGCAAGAGCCCATCACACAGGCAATCTGCGGAATGCCCAGCGCCGACATATTGGCTTGGTTGAAGAAGATGCGGCCAAAGTGATCGCGGTCTGGGAACACCTCGGCCTGATGCGGCAGGTTCGCGCCGCCGCTATCGACCAGATAGATGCAGGGCAGCCGGTTCTCCTGCGCAATTTCCTGCGCGCGCAGGTGCTTCTTGACCGTCATGGGATAATAGGTGCCGCCTTTGACCGTCGCATCATTGCAAACAATCATCACTTGGCGTCCCGACACCCGCCCAATCCCGCAAATGAGCGAGGCGCCGTTGATATCGCCCTCATACATGCCGTTGGCGGCAAGCTGACCGATTTCGAGGAATGGGCTGCCCGGATCGAGGAGCCGCTCGACACGATCACGGGGTAAGAGCTTGCCCCGCAACACATGCCGCTCGCGTGATCGCTCCGGACCGCCAAGCGCGACCTTGGCAACGCAGGCGCGCAAATCGGTCGCCAAAGCCTTGTTGTGCTCTGCGCGTGCTTTGGCATCCTGCGCTTCACTATCAAGTTTGGAAGTCAGAACGGGTGCGGTCATATGGTCCCTGCTGTTGATTTAGTGCTGTGCAAATGCGCGGATGCTGCGAAAAACACAAACGCCGCGAACGCACTTTGCATAAGGAAAGGAACGAGAAAATCGTCGTATCCAATCAAGTATGTATAGCCATTGACGATGACGTTGGATGCCATAATCGCAACACCCAAAATCACTCCCGGCCTTTCTCTCGCCCAAACCAGAATTGCGGCTAGCGGATCCAGGAAGATCAGCGAGGTCCAATAAATATTCCAAGGCAGCGGGCGAAAATCATAAGGAAGCCAGCCGCCATAGAAAATATCGAGAGCATGTGTTGTGGTTCCGATAAGGAAACCTGTTGTCCAGATAATCTTAGCAATGCTGGGCATCAGTTCGAAGCAGGGCCCGGATTATCGGTTGGGTTCTCAAGCTCCGCTTGAAGACCTGCGAGAATTGCCGATTTCAGACCTTCAATATCTTCGATGTCGAATTTGTGCGAATAGGCATAAGCAGCGTGCGTCGCCAAATCCGCAAGCAGTATCCCAAATCCAAACGGCTGCAGATCCGCCGGTGGATCAATGAAAATTCCGCCGTGGATCGGTTCTCCTTCGGGCAAAAAGACGCGAGCAACCTCACGCGCATCCTTTAGGTCAACATCCGCCAAATCGATGGAGCCTTGCGGTTGAGGACGCACCACGTTCAACCCGCCGCTCCAATTAGCTCACGCCCTATCAACATCCGACGGATTTCGTTCGTCCCAGCGCCAATGTCGAGCAGCTTCGCATCGCGCATATAGCGCTCCACTGGCCAGTCGAGCGTGTAGCCCGCGCCGCCAAGCGCCTGTACGCTTTCGGCTGCCACGCGAAAGGCGTTCTCGCTTGAGAGCAGGATTACGCCCGCCGCATCAAAGCGTGTCGTTTGGCCAGCATCGCACGCTTTTGCCACTGCGTAAGTGTATGCGCGCGCCGATTGCAGGGCGACATACATGTCGGCAACCTTCGCCTGCATCAATTGAAACGAACCAATTGGCTTTCCAAACTGAGTGCGTTCGCGAAGGTAAGGGATGACGGTGTCCAAGCACGCCTGCATAATACCTAGCTGCAATCCAGCCAGGACTACGCGTTCATAGTCCAAGCCGCTCATCAGCACGCCTACCCCGCCATTGACCGGGCCCATGACGCGATCTTCGGGGATATGGCAATCGTCAAACACCAGTTCAGCTGTCGGCGAACCGCGCATGCCGACTTTTTCGATTTTCTGGCCGATTGAAAAACCTTCATCGCCTTTCTCGATTAGGAAAGCTGTGATCCCGCGTGATCCGGCTTGGCCATCGGTTTTGGCGTAGACGACAAGGGTATCGGCGCATGTCGCGTTGGTGATCCAGAATTTAGTGCCGTTTAAGACATAGCCACCCTGAACCGCGTCGGCCTTCAACTTCATGGAAACCACATCGGACCCCGCGGATGCCTCTGACATTGCCAGCGAACCGACATGCTCGCCCGAAATCAGTCCTGGCAGATACTTGGCTTTTTGTTCATCACTGCCCCAGCGTCGGATCTGATTGAGGCACAGATTGGAATGCGCCCCATAAGATAAGCCAAGCGATGCACTGGCCCGGCTGACCTCTTCGACAGCAATCACGTGCTCGAGATAGCCAAGACCCAGCCCGCCATCTTCTTCTTCCACTGTGATCCCGTGCAAACCAAGCTCGCCCATCGCGGCCCACAATTCCGCGCGAGGGAAATAGTCTTCGCGGTCGATCTTTTCGGCCAGCGGTGCGATCTGCTCATCGGCAAAACGCGCAACGTTTGTCCGGATCATGTCGGCGCTCTCGCCAAGTTGAAAGTCAAAATCCGGGGTCGCGCGCATGGTTTCTCCTCAAAATCTAAAGCAACAATATGTCGTCATAGCACACTAATGCAATAAGTCTTTGTGGTGGCTTTGTCCTCGCTGGCTTTGCTAGCGGCACTGGCGTCTGATCAATTCCTTCAGCGCCGCTGCGTGCTTATATGTGTCTTCCCGCTTTTCGAAGGATTGCATTGAGAATTGCAACTGATTGCAATCAAACACGATGCCGCGCTGATTCGCCTCCGACAGAGTTTCGACATAAATATCTGCCGGCAGTACATTCAGGCCGCGCTGAACGAAGGCGGGATGCCATCTGGTTGTGCCCGAAACCAGATCGGTCAGTGCTGAACTGCTATCGCTGTTCGCGGCAAAGAGACGCTTTCCCATATCGACCAGAACTTCATCACTGGTCTGTTTTTGCAGCATTAAAGCGACAAAACGATGGGCAGCTTCTTTCTCATCTCCAGCATCCATGGCAATGCCCATCATGGCATGTTGAGCCAGGGGATCGCGCCAGCCTCGCCGGGCGGCGTGTTGTATGGTAAGCGCGCTGCTTGCCACTTGCCCTGCCCGAAATTGCGCGGCGGCCAATAATCGCAGGTTTTGCGCAGGCATGGGCCTCCGCCGAACGAGGTTTTGAGCATGCGTCAGAGCCGCACTGTGTTCATCATTGGCGAGCGCAGAGGCCGTGAGCCGCGTCTCAGCGAAAGCTCTGAAGGGTTCAGGCACATAGGGCGCAAGCGCAGGTGTTACGCGCGATTGCCGGTCCAATTGCAAGCCTGTTGTCCCCAGGCCAAGCACGGCAAGTGCAATGATCCAAATCGCCCGGCCAATCATCGACTGACTCTCTTCTGCGGGAGCTCACGTTGGTCAATCGAGGATCGGATCAATAACAAAACAGCAACACTCGCGGTTGCCAGCAAAGCCTGATTTCTGAGCGGGAAACTGGTGATGGATTGCGCGGCGAGCACGAACAAAATGGAGAGGCCTGCCAGCCCTGTCCATGGGTCGGCGGCCTTGCGCAGGCCTATCGCATACCACCCGCAAATCAGCACCCAACCAGCAAGGATTATGAGGCCCGGGAGGCCTGCTTCAATCAATAATTCAAGATAGTCATTATGCGCGCGGCCAGCACGACGCTCTGTGATATTCTCAAGCGACTCATCAATCTGGAAAACTTCGTCAAACGTCCCCATGCCCGATCCAATGGGCCAATATCGCTTCGCCGAATAGGCTGCATCTTCCCAGATATATGAGCGCGCATCGCCGGTCGCCTCAAAGCGGGACAGCGTGTCGTTGATGCGCCCAGTTGGACTAGATCCGATTGCGGCGATCACGCCGGTTACAATGACCGCAGCGCCGACTATTGATATCAAAAATGGGGTCCGCCACGCTGTTGTACGATCGGCGTGTCTGAAAGCAAAAAACATGCGGACTATGGCCAGGCCTGCCGGAATGGCGGCCAATACCAGCGCGCTGCGCGAGCGTGTCAGCACGATCCCGACAATCAGCAGCACACACAGGCCAATTCGCACCATCCATATGCGGCGATGCGGGGTTGGTGCGGGCAAAAGGGCTGCGCAGGCCAATGCGCTTACCAAGAAAATTCCGGCCGAATTCCGGTTGGCAAATGTTCCGAACAATACGCCCGGCATGGGGTTTTCAGGATAGAACAGCCCAAATGCGCCATTGCTCAAAATCTGGACTGCGCCAATCGGCAGGGTGATGCCGCCAAGGATGGCGAGGGCCCAACCAAGAAAGACGAGATGATCGCGCCGCAATGCCGAGCCCAAGGCAAGTATGGTGACCGGCACAATCAGACCGCTCAACGCGACCAGACTGCGTGCCGGATCGACGCTGATCGCGGCCCAATCGTCTTGCGCGCCGATCAATGCGAAGGAATCTATAACCGCCTGCCTTCCCGGCAGCGATGTCCAGATGGCGGGCGGCAACGGTATGGCGTGCAACAGGGGTAGGGTCAGACTGGCAAAAACCAGTGCCGTGAGGGCCAAGGGGGCTTTTTTTACCCCGCAAAAGAACGCGTCTCGGTTTAAGCAAAGGCAGGCCAACGCTGACAACTGCACTGCCAAATTGGCAAAGCCATAACGAACACCTCCACCGCCAAAGACAAACGCCATGACCAAAATCACGCAGAGCGCAATCGTGAGCCTATAGGGCGCGTTAGAGGTATGGATGCCCATAATGCCGGCCTAAAAAAAGCGCGAGGCATAAACCACCACGCGCTTTTTGATCAGCATCGTTTCGGCGAAACGCAAGTGCAGTCAGTTACCGCCAGGTGATTGATTGTTGCCATCATCGGCAATGATAAAGACCACTCCCGTAAACCACGAACCAACCAAGAGTGCGATGAAAAAATTTGAAAAATCAGTGGCCAGCCCCGCGCCGGCCGCTTCGCCATCGAGCAAAGCCCCCGCATTGCCATCTGCGTCGTTCGCATTCGTAGCGTAGACGTTGCCACTATCGCCAGCGCGCGTGTTGGCTTGTGCGGCTATGGGCGAAAATGCCAGACCAATTGCTGCCATCATGCAGATCAGACGTGATCGAGTATTCATATCCGCGCCCCTAAAGCAGACCTTACGTAAAAATGCTTAATGCAACCGGGGTGGTTAAACAAGCAATCAACGACTTTTCATCGCGAGCCCGACGCCTTTTTGTCAACGCGCCTCTGCTGGACTTCACAGGGCACAGCCTGTTAATCGCAAGGAATTGTGTCGTCAGCGCTTCAGGAACATATCGAATATCTGTCCATAAAGGGACGGTTTGACCTTTTCGAAACAGCTTTTGCCAACGTTATCCATGAAGGTGCAAAAGTCGCCGATCTGGGCTGCGGTGTTGGTGTGCTGGGTCTGCAATGCCTGAAAGCAGGCGCATCCCACGTCTATGGGATTGATGCGAGCGATGCGATCTATCTTGCGCGCGAAACCATGCAGCGCGCCGGATTAAGCGGCCCATACACTTGCATCTCCGGATCCACCTTTGACACTGAACTGCCTTGCCGTGTCGATGCGCTGGTGTGTGATCACATTGGGTATTTCGGATTTGATTACGGCTTGATCGACATGATCCGCGACGCGGCTTCGCGTATGCTGAAGCCGGGGGTGTTATTGTGCCGGACCGGTTGAAACTTCAAGTCGCGGCGGTGTCATCCCAAAAAATGCGGAACCTCGCTTCCGCCTGGAACGCAGAGCATGTGCCAGACCAATATCGCTGGCTGGATGAGCAAAATCGCAACCAGAAATTCTCTACGCAATTGACTGGAAAAGATCTTTGCTCGGCACCGAGCGTTATCGCAGATATTGTGCTCAACGCGGATACGCCCCGATTTCTGTCGCTAGACACCATTCTCACTGTCGAAGAGAGCGGGCAATTCGATGGGATAGCGGGCTGGTTTGATTGCCATTTGGGTGGCAGTGTTTGGATGACGAATTCTCCCGTTGAGACACGCGGTATTGAACGGCCTCAGGCGTTCTTGCCTGCCTTGAAACCGTTTGATGTGAAGGCGGGAGATCAGATCGGCGTGTCGCTGAGGTTCAATTCAAGCGGCGACTTGATTGCCTGGACTATTACGCCGCCTCTTGACGAGAAGGGCCGCGCCAGTCCGCAAAAGCTGTCCACTTTTGGTAGCGCGGTTCTGGCTCCCACCGATCTTGCAAAGCCCACCGATCAGGCGGTTACTTTGTCTAAAAAGGGCGAGGCGCGTCGTTATATTCTCGGGCTGGTCGATGGAAGCCGCACGCGCGAGGATATCACGGCAATTGCTCTGGCTGAGCGGCCTGACCTGCTACCAACCGAGGCCGCGATCCGCGAATTTGTCGAAGGCGTGATAAAGCGGGACAGCGCTTCAGGCACTTTGCTGTAGTTTTGATATGAGCGGGCTGGCGGCAATTATCCGGACAGATGGCGGCCCGGCAGATCGTGCCGGCATAGGCAGGATGGTAGCTGCGATGGCTCACAAGGGGCCGGATGGGACGACCAGCTGGAGCGATGGCACGGCCGCTCTCGCCCAAGCGACGCTCCATACCACAGCAGAATCGCATACTGCGCAGCAACCTCTGGTGAGCAGCGATGGTCAGTGCGCGATCATACTGGATGGCCTGCTCACAAACCACTCAGAACTGCGCCGCGATTTGTTAGAGCGGGGTACCATCTTGCGCAGCAGGAGCGATGCAGAGCTTGTGCTGGCGGCCTATGACCGGTGGGGAGAGGATTGTGTCCAGCGTTGCGACGGAGAATTTGCATTTGTTTTGTGGGACGGGCGGGCGCAAAAAGCATTGTGCGCGCGCGACCACCAGGGCCTTCGCCCGCTTCTCTACGCCCAGCTGAAAGATCGGGTCGTAATCGCGTCCGATCAGCGCACGATCAATGCCGGGCTTGGATACAGGCCCGAACCCAATTTTGAATACCTGGCGCAATTGTCCGCCGCCCAATTCCATGCGCCCCAGCAGACCGCAGCGCGCAATGTTTTCAGGTTCAAGCCCGCACATTTCTACTGGGTCACGTCCAATGCGGTCACACACAGATGGTATTGGACCCTTCAGACTGGCGTGACGATCCGGTACCGAAATGATGCCGATTACATTGAGCATTACCGGGAGGTCCTGACCCGTTGCGTAACAAGATCGGCGCGCACGGATCGTACTTTGGCTCTCGAAGTGAGCGGCGGGCTGGATTCATCCGCTACTTTTTGCCTTGCGCACGATCTGCATCGAAGCGGCAAGCTGCCTGCGCCTAGCCTACGCGGCTACACACTTCAGGGCGTGCCAGGTTCTGCTTCTGATGAATTGGAATATGCACGGTCTGCGGTGCGCCATGTGAGCGGCACTTTGCGTGAAATCCCGCTGTTCGAACCACCGCTTGATTGGTTCACCCAGCAAGCGGCGCTTGAGCAGGATATTCCCACCTACACCAATGGCGCGATGTCGATGGGGCTGGAGCAAGCGGCAAAAACTGATGGCTGCCGCGCAATACTGGGTGGGACAGGCGGGGACCAATGGCTGGATGGAACGCTGGACTATTATGTACAGCATATCAGGTCGCTTGATTTGCCGCGGATTGCGGCCGCCATTGCGCGGGACAAAGCTGAATGGGGTGCGCGCTTTACGTTTTGGTTTGCCGCAAAACAGGCGATCGCAGCTGCTTTGCCATTGCGCATCGCAAACATGTTTCGCGCACGCACGATAGGCGAATTTGTTGGCGATCTGGCTGACCTCGATTGGCTTTCAAACTCCTCAAAGCTGAGCTTGGATCAAGGCTTCAAACGGCTCGCCCAAAAACACAGCGGCCAAGCGCCGGAACACGCGCGCAAAACACTGCGCCTCGAACGCGCTGATGCCCAATTGGCCTTTGATCTGATGAACCGCCAATATGCGCGAGGGCATGTGGAATCGCGCAGCCCCATGTTCGCTCGCGAATTCATTGAATTCAGCGCGGCAACGCCGGAGCATATCCGGTATCGAGGCGGCGTGACAAAATGGGTCCACCGCGAAGCGATGCGCGGTATCTGTCCTGACGCTATATTGGACCGGCACACAAAAGCCGCTTTTCCCGCCGCAGACCTGGTTGATGCAGCTCGCAAATTCTGCGCAGGTCATGCCAATCTTTTGTCCGCGAATTTGTGCGATGAAAATGGTCTTCGGCGGATCACAGAGGCAGACGAGCTCACGTCATTTGACACAAGGCTCGCGGGGAACTTATGGGGAACCTATGCAAGCGCGGCTTTTCTGTCCTCAGATCAGCCAAAAAGCGGTTTGCAGGGGGAAAATTTATGACGTGCACAACCGGGCATTCGGGTGCCAAATCCGTATATAAAACGCCAAATCTCATCCATTTCGGCTCGGTTCGAAACCTCACAGGCGGCAGCCTGGGTCTAGAGAATGACGGCATGATCCTGATGTCGGGAAGCATGCTTTTGATGGGCCTCGATATGGGCATGATGGGCGGCATGTGATGGAGGGCTGAGTAACGGGCGCTTCTATGCCCGTTCCCCAGCATTTCAAGCACGATATGGACTGGACGCTTTGCCCTCCGCGTGCGCAGCGCCTCTTATCAGAAGAACCATATGATAGCTGGCTGGCACCTGGCGGCGATTGCATCGCTGAGTTTTATCGCACTCAAACAGGGTTTCTGGTCCGCTTTGATGGTAGGGCTGATTTTGAAATCAACCAAGAGGATCTGAGCGTTCGCGCAGTGCCCGCAATTGGCACGCGTGATGATGACATTGCGGCAATAGCGCACAATTCCATCGCGCCGCTCTTGGGTAATTATAGAGGCGGCCTTTACCTTCATGCAAGCGCTGCTTGCGTAAATGGAAAAGCCATTGGTTTTCTGGGGCAATCGCGCAGCGGTAAGACCACATTGGCAGCAAGTTTTGCCAAGAACGGATTTCAATTGCTGACAGAAGATGTGCTCGACCTGTCGCACAGCCGCGAGCGTTACTGGGCCGCTGCAAAGCCAACTTCTCTTAGGCTTTTCTGCGATAGCGCTGAATTCCTTCTGGGCGCACAAGAGGCGCATGACGAGGACGAGGGTAAGCGGTCAATCGCCTGCCCATCTGAATTGCCTTTTGTGCAGAATGGCGCTGAGCTTCAGGCTTTGTTCGTGCTTGGGTCTGACCATTTGGCGCCTTTGCAAGTGCGCCGATTGAGCAAACAGAATGCCCTGGCAGCGCTTATGCCTCACGCTTTCATTCTTGATGTTGAAGACAAAGAATTGCTGCGAAAGCACTTCGAAAAGCTAGCTGACATGGCGCGCGTTGTACCGGTTCTTTCGCTTGACTATCCGCGCGACTACGCGAGGATCCCGCAGGTGATCACCGCAATCGTCCAATCCGTTGAGAAGATGTAGAAATGCCCTCAGATAATTCTGTAATAAGTCCAGCTGAAACGGTGGTCGCGCGACTTGTGGGTGAGGACATGGTGCTGCTCGATTTGGAAAGCGGCCAGTATTTTGGCCTCGATACTGTGGGCGCAAGGGTATGGGAATTGCTTGAAGAGGCACCTCGGACATTGCGC
Organism: Erythrobacter sp. JB1-15; assembly: GCF_057365035.1. Classification (NCBI taxonomy): domain Bacteria; kingdom Pseudomonadati; phylum Pseudomonadota; class Alphaproteobacteria; order Sphingomonadales; family Erythrobacteraceae; genus Erythrobacter; species Erythrobacter sp. JB1-15. The sequence goes on along the minus strand of NZ_CP200295.1, from coordinate 766,575 downwards.
GATGTGAGTTCCCAAATTTACGCCGAATTCGATGCTCCTCGCAGCACCATCGACGCAGATATCGCCAATCTTGCCAAGCAGTTGGCTGACAAGAAACTGATCGTCTCAATGGAAGACTAAGGCTGATGCCTGTCCAGTGATATAACGCGGTCTGCCAAGGCCAGACTGGCAGGACGGTGCGTTATCAAAAGTACGGTTGTTCCTTGCAAGGCATCGAGGCTGGCCTCAACAAACGCTGTTTCGCTATCGGTGTCATACATGCTGGTTGCTTCATCCAGAATTATGATCGCGGGGTTGTGAACAAGTGCTCGCGCCATGGCGATTTTTTGCCGCTGACCGCCAGATAACCTGATGCCATTGTCACCGATCTGAGTGTCGAGACCAGATGGAAGTGCATCAATGAACGCAGCGGCCTGTGAAAGACGGATTGCCCGTTCGACAGCTGCCGGATCTGTGGTGGCAAAGTCGTCCCCGAGACCAAATGCGATATTCTGCCTAATTGTCCCATCGAACAGCAAAGCGCGCTGCGGGACATAGCCGAATTGCCGCCGTAAGGATTGTATCTGAATATCGGCAACGTCTCGACCATCAAGAGTAATTTTGCCTGCCTGCGGCTGATAAAGGCCAAGCAGCAGGTGCACCAATGTGGACTTGCCAGCGCCATTGTCTCCGCCAATGGCGACCATGCTGCCCGCATCAATCTTGAGCGAAAAATCGCGGAGCACATTTGGCCTGCCCGCATATCCAAACGTCACAGTATCAAAAGCGATATCACCTTTTGCAACGGTCAGAATTTTTCCGCGCGCATAGCCAGGTTCCTCCGGTTTCTTGAGTACCGTTCTCAGCCGCACGAGCGTGCTGCTTGCCAATCGGTAATTGCCATAAATATTGGCCAGCGAGCCAATTGGCCGAGTTAGCAATGCCGCATAAAGGACAAAGGCGAACAGCTCTTCTGGCGAATTTTGCTCACTGCCCAATCGCGCGCTCGCTAAGACCAGCAGGCCAATCGCTCCCAAACCAGCGATCAGCGTTGCCATCGGGGCAAGGAATGCTTCTTGACGAGCCTGTGCTAGAGCCGTCTGCCGCGCTTTTTCTGCGATCTGTGCAAAGCGTCGGCTTTGGGGCTCCTCGACTGCAAACGTCTTGATCGCGCTCACCATATTGAGGTCAGTGTTTGCCCCTTCGACCAGGTCATTTTCTGCTTTGCGCAGTTTGCTTGTCGTCACCCGCAAGCGTCTGCCAAATAGCTTTGCGATAATAAAGAAGATGGGCACCAGCAAAGGCACGATTATGGCCATTGCAGGGTCAATCCAAATCAACGCCAAAATCGCGCCCAAAGCCGTCAATATCTGAGCTGGGACATTGGCGAGAGTGGAGGCCAAAAATCCGCTTAGATGCAGAACTTCATAAGTCATCAGAGCGAGCAGGTCGCCATGGCGGTTTTGATCGTGAAACTGCATCGGCAAACGCTGAAGGTGATCGTAGACATTCTTGCGAAGTGTCTTGAGAATTTTCCCTGAAGCAGCCTCTGAAGCGATTGAAGTCGCCACATTGAGGCCAGCAAGCCCAATTAGCGCGGCGGCGATTACCGCGACAAGTATTACAGGGGCTGCTGCGTCTCTGCTGAAGACATCGCCAAGAAATTGCGCTGCAAGCCACGGCAGCGCAAGCGTGCCTATTGCGTTAAAAATGCCAAGGCATGCGATGAGAGCGAGTTCGCCCTTAAATCGCTTTGCCCAATCGAGAATGAACTCAATCATTTGTAAGAACCTTGCGGCACACCCGTGCCGCAGTTTCGGCACAAAAACGCAACTGCAGAACAGGCCTTGGCCAGCCTCGCGCCGCAGGATATTTTTTGGCCAGATGCGAACGTGGAGGCAAAGCGCGCGAGGCCACCATCCGCGCGCGCAGCCGCCACGAAGACGTCGTGCGCAGATCCATCCAAAACTCGTCCATCTTGTCGCGCAGTGACAGATAGGTGGCAAAATCGCTGCCAAGTCGCATCGTCTCAAGCTCAGCCATATGGCTTTCGGGCAATGGAGTATCCAAATTCGCGGCCATCCGCCTCAAGCTTTGAGCGATAAACGGCCCAATTTTCTTCTGCTGGCACAGGATTACAAGCTCTTCCCAAACCGCTTCGCTCGCATGGCGGACAATGCGATTAACATCATACAGCCATATTAGGCGATAGGCGCCGTCCACGCGGTCTGGGCCGACCTGATAGCCGTGCACAAAGTGCCACTGTTGGTTCAACACACATTGGACCAAGGTGAAAGCAGGAGAAGGGCAACGCGCATTACTGGAGAAGGTGGGTAGGGGCTGCGCGCTGGCAAAAAACTCCTCCACATCCATGATCGATTGCACGATCGGTCTGTCACTTATTTGCCAGTGGAGGTCGATCATATGCACAAATCCGCCACCGCTTTGACGCTGCCAACCTTCTTGAAAAGACAGCCCATGCGGATCGTTGGATCGCGACCAGCCAAGCTCGTTTAGTTTCTCGCGCACTTGTCCAAGATCGCAAGCCCGCACCAACAGGTCACTGTCGCCGCGTCGCCGGATTTCAGGTTTCGTGTAAACCGAATAGGCAAGCGCCGAACCTTTCAGCAGGAGGCAGTCAATCCCAGCGGCACCTAGGCTTTCCACCGCGCATGATACTTCGATTTGATGTGTTGCTTCCCACAGGCCAGCCAGGCGGGCCTCACCGCAAATGCGTTGCCAAATGGCGGCTGGCCAAATGTGGGCTCCTTGTCCGTGGCCAAACAGAAAGGGTTGAAGGCCGTGAAATTCGATCCGCTTCCAAACCTCTTCGGTGAAAGCAGCATCTTCCCAGTCCAGCTTTCTTGAAACCAACCTCTGCGATTGGCAGGCGGGGCGCATCATTGCGGCCAGAAAAGCATCAATCGCAGCAGTGTTCATCATGAAAGGACCGCCGCAATTGCGTGCGGACAGAAGGTAAATGGGCGTTGCGAATACATCGATGCCCAGCATGGCTCAGCCTGTCTTGATTTTCCAGTTCAGCGGTGAACATGCTGTCATCCATCCCCGCTTGCCGATTGACCGCAGGTTTGCTTGCTGCGATGCGAAGACGGGAGGAGACGCTATGATGAGCGGCGCTGATCAGTGCGGGAACAAACCACTTTGACCAAATTGCTCATAACCGGCGGTGCCGGCTTTATTGGCGGCAATTTCGTGCACCACCGGGCCGCGTCCCATCCTGACAATGAAATCACTGTTTTGGATGCGCTGACCTATGCTGGCAACCGTTCGACTTTAGCGGGTGCGGAATGTGTAGAATTGGTCGAAGGCGATATCTGCGACACATCGCTGGTTGAACGTCTGCTCCAAGACCGATCAATCGACACGATTGTCCATTTTGCAGCTGAAAGCCATGTTGATCGATCAATCATCGGACCCGATGCTTTTATTGATACCAATATCATCGGAACGCATAGCCTTTTAAAAGCCGCCCGGAGGGTTTGGCTGGATAGCGGATCGGGCCAGCCGCACCGTTTCCATCATATCTCGACAGACGAAGTTTTTGGCTCTCTGGGGCCTGATGATCCGGCCTTTCATGAAAGCACTCCCTATGCACCCAATTCGCCCTATTCGGCGTCAAAGGCCGCTTCAGATCATCTCGTCCGGTCATATCACCACACCTTTGGATTGGACGTGACAACCAGCAATTGTTCAAACAATTATGGACCCTTTCAGTATCCTGAAAAATTGATCCCGCTGTTCTTTTTGAACGCGTTAACTGGCAAACCGCTTCCGATTTACGGCGATGGCTTGAATGTGCGCGATTGGTTGCATGTGGCTGACCATTGCCGCGGCATTGAAGCGTGCCTTTCCCACGGCAAAGCGGGTGAAACGTACAATATTGGCGGCGGAGCCGAGTTGCCGAACATGCACGTCATCCAATCAATCTGCGCCGAGGTCGATCAGGCGTTTGAAGACATTGAAGGCTTGGCCAGCCGCTATCCCGATGCGCCTGCTGCTAAAGGTGAAAAGAGTGAAAGTCTGAAAACTCACGTCACGGATCGCGCAGGCCATGATCGGCGCTATGCAATCGACGATGCCAAGGCGTCGCAGGAATTGGGCTATCAAGCGCGCCTTGGTTTTTCCGAGGGGCTGCGGCAAACGTTGCGCTGGTATTTGGATAATGAGCACTGGTGGAAACCTCTTATGCGCAAAAATCAGCCGGTCTGAGGCATGGGCATCGAATATCATTCGCAGGTTCGCACCGATATCGTCCCGCTGGTTCCTCGGGTAGTTCGATTGCTGGATGTGGGCGGAGGAACGGGCGCAACAGCGCGCCACCTGAAGGAGATCGGACTTGCCCAAGAAATCGGTGTTATCGATGCCGTGGCAGATGAACATCGCGGAGGACTTGATTTCGCATCGTCGGCCAACCTTGATGACCATGACGCTGTAGAGGCCTTTCTTGAAAGCGTGGCACCGCTAGATGCAATCTTGTTTTGCGATGTGTTGGAACATTTGATGAACCCTTGGGGGCTGGTGCAATTGGCTTCTCGGTATCTTTCTGCGGAAGGTGTTTTGATCGCCAGCGTGCCCAATATTCGCCACGTATCTGCACTTGGGCCTTTGCTGCTAAAGAATGAATGGACCTACGCCGAAACAGGACTGCTTGATCGCACTCACCTGCGCTTTTTCGTTCAAGATACAGCCAAAAAATTGATGGAGCCCGACGGGTTTGCTGTCGATAAATTGATCGGCACAGCCATTACCAATCGCAAACATCGTTTGATAAACGCGATGACAATCGGCGCTGCATCATCATTCTTTACTCTCCAATATTTGATTAGAGCCAAGCGTGATGACTGATCTTTGTGCTGATGATTTTTGCGCGATTGCTGCTGTCAATGACGAGGCAATCTTGCGCGATTGCTTAGCGCGTTCGCCTGATATCGTTGAGGGCCGCTTGCCGCTGACAGTTATCAAGCACGCCCCATCAATGCCGGAGGCGTATAATCAAGGGCTGATGCAAACAGACCGGCCAATCTGTGTCTTGGTGCATCAGGATGTCTATTTGCCAGCCGGTTGGCTGGATCAGGCAATTGCTGCGCTGAACGCTCTTACAGAAAGTCAGCCAAGTTGGATGGTCGCAGGCCCTTACGGGGTGTGCGATGATGGCCGCCATGTGGGACGCGTTTGGGATGCCAATATGAAGCGCGAATTGGGCGTTCCTGGTTTTGCCCCTCAACGCGTGGGCTCTTTGGACGAATTGCTTTTGATCCTCAGGCGAACAGATCAATTTGTATTTGATGAAGCGCTCCCGCACTTTCACCTCTACGGTACCGATTTGGTGCAAAGCGCGCGGGCCATGGGGCGCGGCGCTTTCGCAATTGAAATACCCGTGGTGCACAACAATCGGCCGTGGGACTCTCTGGGCGGGGGTTATGCGGATGCCTATCGGTATGCGCGCGATAAATGGCGCGCGAACCTGCCAATCCACACCACTGTATGCTCGCTTTCCAAAAACCCCTTACCCTTGCTACGAGCGCGTTGGCGCAGGCGACATATCAAAACCCGCGACGACCATAAACTGGCCGATTCGCGTGAACTTGCCCGTTTGGCCGGATACGAAATGGGCTAGTCGCGTGAGGCAAGCGCGCGTTTGGCCTTGGTGATGGCGCGTTTCCAGAACGAGCACCGCTGATGCGCAACGCGGTCAATGCGGGCCGGATCGATACCGTTGTTGCCATCAAGTGATTGAAATTTCAGCTGCGTCTTACGCAAGACCCATGAAAAGCTCATTTGATCGCGTTTCGTGTATTCAAAGATTTGCGACCACCACAAACTCATCGCCGCGGCCAGCCTGGTTGCTTTGTGATCCCGGACCAGAACGTAGCATGCGGGAATGGGAGCATTGAGATCGATCCCGTCGCTTGCATAGGTCGCCAATTGCTTTTCAACCCGTGCAAAATCCCAGCTATCGAATTTGCTTAGGGCACAGATCTCCGCCTCTTTTGAAAGCGAATGTCCGTGCGGGTGCCAAAAAGCCCCAATATCGGCGCTTTTTGACCTAATCTGCCCCACTAGATCCCTAAATTGTCCGTCAAAACGGATGTTGCCATCCATATAGATCGACCACCGGGCAGTGGGGAAAAGGTGGTGAGCGAAGAATTTGTGGAACCGATTGATGTCGTGGCCGCGAGTCAAGGCTGGCGGATTTTGCAAGGGACGGACATCCCAGCCGCTTGAGTGAATTTTGGCCGGCTGATCTGTAAAACACACAAAGGAAATGCCGGCCTCGCTTGGCGCTTGCATCAGTTCTTTGTCGTAGCCGCCTGTGATGCAGGTATAGACAATGATATCGGTCATTTTGGCCAGGCTTAGCGGGTCAAAACGAGGAACTGATCGTCGATATTGAAGTGGGCTTTGAACCCTTCTCGATCAAAGACAGCCATCATTTCTGCCATTTTTGCGTCTCCCAAAATCGCAGGGTGCGCCTCCAGGATCAGCTTTCGTAATAAGCCAAACGACGTGGCCTGTGTGAAAAGGTCATATTCCCCGCCTTCAATATCGAGCACAATAGCGGTGGCTTGCTCTTGTGCGATAACATCTTCGAATTGGAGGCATGGGACAGCCTCAACAATTTCGCCGCCATCTCGGTCATACATGGACGAAGAACTGGCATTTGCGTTGGACGAAAATTGTATTTCCCGCTCAATGTTATCACCAGCCGCCAAAGTACCAAACTGGGTGCGCACATCTTTGCCGTTCAGGTCAAACATATGCTTGGCCATCGCAAGGTTTCGGCGGTCTGCCTCAATCACAATATGCTGTTCGCGACTGACCAAATCGTAAAGGATGAGCGATGTGACCCCCATGCAAGCGCCCAATTCGATAACGCGATCATCTTTGCTGATAAGATCGCGGATCATCTCGATTTCCATCCTTTCATAGGAGTTTTTGAGAATGGAGCCGCCGATCAGCGCATTGCAGCGCGGATGATGAATATCGAACAGGTTTCCTTCATACTCCACCACAGGGCCATGTTTGGCGACCAGTTCTTCATTGGAAAGCTGGCGCTTAATCCCCAGTGCGTGCGCCATCTTGCGAATTGGCCGTTTGACGTCCTCGGCCAGAATGTTGAATTGGGTGCGGCTCATTGTTCTTGCCTTTTGGCGGGCTTGGAAAACGTGGCCTGGAGGCTGTCGAAAATCATCCGCAAACCCTCAGGGAACAGGCGATGGGCAATCACAAGGCAACTCACAAACAAAAGTCCATTACCAGCCCACAAGGTCAACGGATCCAGCATGAGGGCATTCCAGATAACGGCGGCAATCAGGGCGAACCCAGGAAGCCAGGCAATTGGCAGCACATCACTCAGCAATTTGCCGAACCCGCAAAGCAGGGCCGCATCCAGAACAGAGCGGGCATTGCGTGCCAGCGCAACACCAACAATTCCGCCCAAAAGCGCCCCGATCACCACCAGAACCGCGTAAGGCGGTGCTTGCCATGCGCTCACGATAAAGGTGGCTTTGGGCCGCCCTTGTGCCTCTAGCAGCATAATCGCCACTATTGCGATCGCATTGACCCACAAGGAAAGCGTGACGAGGCTGGCTGCAAGCCCTGCTTCTGCTGCAAAATCAGCACTGATCCAGAGCGAGAGAAATGGCCGGAACAAGACAATCGCCAACAGACAAACGATAGTCATCACGGCTAGATTCGCCCGAATTGCCCGAACAGCAAGATCCCGAGCCTGTGGCGCGCTGCGTTTGGCAAAATCGGGAAACATAGCACTGGCAAGCGCGCGGGGGATCTGCCCGCCTCGCGAAATGAGCTGAAAGGGAATTGCATAATATGTGACGGCGATAGGCGTGAGCAGCGCCGCAATCACGAAACGATCCAGATTGCCGACAAATTGAAGGATCGATTTGCCCAAAGTGACCCAGCCGCCATAACCCAGCATCTCTTTAAACAAGTTAGCGTCACCCAGCCGCGGAATAAGCGTGGCGTCCATGGCGCGAAAGGCCATTGCCGCAAAAATGCTTAACCCCAAGGCTCTGGCGGCAACGGTAGCGGGAACAGCGACATCAAGCGTTGGTGATATCCAGATCACTGCGGCCAATGGAAGAAACTGGACCAGAACCGCGCCAAATAGGGCTCTGATATTGAGAGCCAAGAATTTGCCTTTTCCCATAAGGGTTCCGGCAAACACGCCTTCCAAAGTTGTGATCGGTATAGCGAGCGCGATCCAGATATAAGTCGTCTCAAGCTCTGCCAATAGATCATCTGGGGTGTTGAAAATATGCTCGAACAGCACTGGAGCGAGCCCGTAGACGAGGGCGCCACCAGCAAGGCCAAAGCCTAGATTGAGGACGATAGCAGTCCACAAAATCCGCTCAGTTTGGCTATCATCGTCATTTGTCGAACGAGCGGCTTTGTAAGCAGTTGCCTGACCCAGACCAAAATCGAAAAAGCCGAAATATCCTGTCAGCAGCCACACAATTGCAAGAAGGCCGTACCGTACATCTCCAACCCAGCCGAGATAGAGAGGAACGCTGATCAGCATTAGCAAGGCGGGTGCAAACGTCCCGCCCAAATTGTATGCAGTGTTTCGTTTGACACCCATACTAGGCGGTTTGCCGCACTAGAAGGCAATCCGCAAATTCTCTGCGACTTAAATGTCGGCAATCTCCGGCTGTGGGTCTCTGTAACAAGGCAAAGGATGCGCGTGATGGTTTGTCGAGGCACCAACCATCACGCGCTGACTTCGCTATTTGATCGCGCCAACTGCGGCTAGCCCGATGCGTTTTTTGCCAAACAGATCAAAGCCGAAAATGGGCGGCTTTGATTGGGTCACGAGTTGGCCCTGCGGGGCAAAATTGCCATTGGCGGCATTGTTGAACAATGTCTCCATTGTTCCGCCAATCGTAGCATTGGTTTCAACCGAGAATGCCGTTCCGCCTGCGGCGTAGTGGCTCGAGGTGACCGTGCCTGCAAAGCTTGATCCGCTCTCCGATCCACCGCTTTCAAGCACATTATGACTCATCAAAAGATAGCTGTCGGCGGCGAAATTCGCTCTCACCGTCAAGCCTTGGTTGGGCATTGAATTGTGAGCAAAAATCAGATGGCTGTGCGTGCCATCCAACTGCGACACACCGTCTGTATCGACGCTTTGATGCCAGGCATTGTTGACGATCGCGAAGTCCTGATGACTGCCATTCTCAGTCAAGAAAATGGTCTGGCCGAACAAATCCCAGCTTCTGTTGCCATAGACCAAGACATTCTCACGGGTCGAGTTGGTGGTGTTGCCTTGATACCAATCAGCATGAAGATCAAACTGGGTCACGAGCGTCAGCCCGCCTTCAACATTTGTATCGCCAAACGAGCCACCAGACGAATTAGCCAAGCTTAGCGCTGTGGCTCTGCGAGTGTCATCAAGAACTGCGGCAGACCAGCCGGAAATGCCATTGATCCAGTCGGCTACCGCTTGGACAGTGAATGTGCCGTTTGTACGATCCGAACCGGATTTGCCGACGCTGAATGATCCGACTGTGGTGCCATTTTCCTTGGCCGTGAAAGTCCGAGTATTGACATCATTCGCGCCTGACAAAGACAATGTAGCACCAGTAGGGCCGGTGACAGTCAGTGAGGCAATTTCGCTCGAGAATGACCTGCTGTCGTGGACTTTGACGATATTGCTTGCAACACAATGCGCGCGACTGAACAGATCGTTGGCGACGTTTTCGAAAATGCAGCCACGCACCAATTCAATCCCGCGCATGCCCGCGTCAAGCAGGAAGTCAAACGAACAATCAGTCAGCCATGCGCCATCTTCGCCAATACTCTCAAACAAATATTGGACAGTTTTCGGTCCGCGGAACAACGTGGGGTCATCAAACCCGCCCGTATCGGTGAATCGCACTCCGTCGAAAAGCGGCTGGGTTTGGCCTGACCTTCCCCAAATGCGACCAAATAGCGCATATCGAACGTAATGTTGGACCCGCGCCAGTGCAGCCCGCCGATCCGCGAAATAAACGTGCCCGCATCCTCGAGCGTTTTTGAAACGGTGACCGGCTCATCCCATTCGATGACGATGCGTCCATCGGGTTCAAAGTCGTAGTTATTGAGATAGCCGCTCAGATCGAGCGCGGGGCCTTTGCCTAAGACGCGCCCAGTCGTTGCGTTCACGCTGCGCAAATAGGATAGAGCGCGACGCAGATCGTGATAGTTTTCGCCAACGACGCTTGGTTGAGAAAGATCGATTGTTACCTCATATTCGAATTCTGTGTCAGCCAAGACATACGAATACGGGCCGATCACTCGGTTCTGCATGGTTGCATCTGCTGGGATGGCTTCGATGTAGAGTTGAGCGATGCCGCTGAGCGCTTCCTTGCTTAGTGTTACCCAATAGCCAAGCTGCCTGTATGCTGACCCATCGTGACGCACGAAAGTTTGTAATGTGGGTTCGATGACATCGATAACATTTCCCTCAAACCGGAAGCGTACTCTGTCAATGCCTCCTATGAGAGTTCCGGCATTGTTAGCCAGAGCCATTGCGCCGACCACAAGCGTGTCGGTGACGGTAAGCTTGGGCGCGGTAAGCATGCGCAATATCGGCTTTGCGGTTGTGCGAGCCGGATCGCTGGGCACGGTTCCAAATCCGCTCGAAGCCGTTCCCGCCCAAGCGGCACTGGGCGCAATGGAGGGCGGTTCAATATTGGCTAACCCTCCAATCATGCTTGGCCGTGACCAAGTCGACATCACATCAAAGTTGATGTCCATAATCAGATCAGCCCGATAATATCAGATGCTGTCGTTCCGTTGACGCGAATTGCCTGTACCCGCACAGGCAAGATCGCTCCGCCAGGGAAATTCGCGAATGTGACATCAGTTTCTGAACCGATCGGGCGAAGAACCAGATCGCCACCCGTGCCAACATAAATAGCCTTGGTTGCGCGTGGCAGGTCGGCTGAATTGTGCGGTTCAATCTCAAAACATTCTGCTGCTGGAGAACTGAGGGAATTGGCGGTGTCTTTGAATGGATCTTGGAACATGTTCACTCCTGTTCGAACAAAAAGAGAACATTTGATACTGATTCGGATCCATGTAGGAAAGTGAATTGCGAAAAGGCACGGCGTGCGAACCGGCGCTGTTAAATGCGCCTAATAGGTTTGCGTGCGCTCCACACAATTCTATGGTGCGCTATATGGCTAATCCGGCTTTTCCCATTCGACCTATGAACCGGCATCGGCCTCGAGCGCCGACTGGACATGCAAACAGGTCCGACACTGTAGCGCAGGCGATGACCCGGATTATTCCCGCAGCCATACTTATATATTCGGCGCTCTTGCCATTTGAAATTCGGATAACGATCGCCGATCAAACGCTTTATCCGCCGCGCATCGCAGCTTTCGCCGTCTTGCCGTGGATCCTTTTGAAGCTGCCCAAAACTCAGGGAAGGTTTGTAATTTGGGATGCGCTGTTTGCGTTTTCGGCCTTGTGGATGGTGATCGCCTTTATGGCCAATTATGGACCGATGACGGGTCTGGTGCGCGGGGGCATTCTCGCGTTTGATATTGCCGTGCCATATCTGGCTGCTCGTGTTGCTATCCGCGATGGCAATGATTTAAGGCGCTTGCTGGTGCTGATTGCGCCAGGTCTTTTGCTTGCAGGGCTTAGCATGCTTGCAGAGGTAGTGGCGGCACGCTCGCTAATCCGTCCATTCTTCGCCAGTATTTTTGGCCCTCTGCCGCTCTATCAGGGCGGCGATGCAGTGGGAGTGGCAAACAGCGCTTCTTTTGAGCGGCGCCTCGGTATTTTACGAGCTTCGGGTCCGTTCTCACACCCCATCCTCGCAGGCCTATTTCTCTCCAGTTTCTTGCCCCTTTACCTTTATTCAGGTTTGAGGCGCTGGCCTCTTTTTGTAGGCATCGGTGCGAGTGCATTGTCGATCTTCTCGGCAAGTTCCGCGCCGATCTTGTTGCTTTTTATCAATGCCGGTTTGTTGGTCGTTGATTGGTTTCAGCGCGTTGTTTCCTTCGTTTCCTGGAAGATAATTCTACCTGTGACCGGGGTGGTGTTGCTCTTACTGCACCTAGGCAGCCAAAACGGATTGGTGAATGTCATCATTCGCTTCACTTTGAATCCTCAGACTGGATATTTCAGGCAGTTGATCTGGGAATATGGAAGCATCTCGGTTTCGAGGTATCCGTGGTTTGGGATTGGGTATGCAGGTTTTGACAGGCCATCTTGGATGCCAGAATCCGTCGACAATCACTGGCTCTTATTGGCCATGAGATTTGGATTACTTCCTGCCATTGGCATGGGAATTGTAGTTGTCGCTGCGATCACGTCGCTGTGCCTCAAGTCTCGTAGCGGCGATGAATTGCAGCGCAAGCTTTGCGTTTCGCTTGCGGCGTCCCTTTTTAGCTTTGCTTTGCTCGGCTTCTCCGTCGCATTTTTCGGCGGCATTTTAACATGGTTCACTATGCTCTTGGCGATTGCCATTTCAATTGCGATGAATTCAAATCGACGCGATATTCCCCAAGCTGGAATAGCGGTTCGCAATGCCAGCTGAGCTTTCGGTCATAATTGTCAGCTACAACACGCGTGATCTGACTCTGAAGGCGATTGAAACGCTGCTTCGGAATGCTGGCGAAGTTGAGCTCGATGTTGTCGTCTTTGACAATGCATCAAGCGATGGCTCTGCTGACGCAATCGCTCAGCGGTTCCCGCATGTTCGCTTGATCGCCAATGACGAAAACCTTGGCTTTGCCGCAGCCAATAATCGCGCTGTTGAACTGGTTGATACTAAATGGGTCTTGCTGCTTAACCCGGACACAGAAACGCATCCTGGCGCAATTGAAAACCTGTTGCGTTTTGCGGAGGGAAACCCTCGGGCTGGTATCGTCGGAGGACGAACAGTTTTTCCTGACGGTTCGCTCAACCCATCATCTTGCTGGGCGAAGATGACGCCGTGGAGCCTGTTTTGTCAGGCCTTCGGTTTGTCTACCTTGTTCGCAAAATCGCCTTTTTTCGACCCTGAAAGTATGGGCGATTGGCAGCGCGACACCGTCCGGCAAGTTGATATCGTGGTGGGGTGCTTTTTCCTTATAGAACGCGATCTTTGGAACGAGCTCCAAGGGTTTGACACCAAGTATTTTATGTATGGTGAGGAAACCGACATGTGCCTGAGAGCGCATCGCCTCGGCTATCGACCTATGATAACTCCTGATGCGCAAATCATGCATTTGGTGGGAGCATCCGAAAAGGTCAGCCACGACAAGATCATTCGGTTGATGCGCGCGAAATCAACATTGATCAAAGATCACTGGGGGCCGGTTTCGCGGCGGTTTGGCCTAGTGCTGTTGTGGTGTTGGATCGCCAATCGGCGAGCGGGTTCGGCGATAAAAGCTATATGGGGTAGCGACGTCCGGGCTTGCGAAAAGTGGCAAAAAGTTTGGACCGCGCGGCGGCAATGGATGCAGGGCTATGGCTAATCCGTTTTGGAGCAAGCATCATCCAAGGCTTGGCTGTAGGCACGCGAAATTACGGGCCTAGAGAATTTCCGAGCTTGGTCGCCTCTTTGCCAGTGTGCCAAACTTTCCTTTAACCTCATCTCATTTTCGCTTGCGAAAATCATCGCTTTTGCGATCTCGTTTGGGTCGCGGGGATTGACGCGTATCGCAAAATCCAAGCCGTCAAAGTAGCCATCCAAAGCATGTCCGGCTGGGTAAATGATGGGCAAGCCAGCATATAAAGCTTCGATGAAAACAAGGCCGAAGGATTCGCTCAGGGAAGGCATCACGAACGCTTTCGCTTCGTTCATGAGCTTGCGCACTCCGTCACGATCTCGCGAGCCGGCAAGACGCACTGGCAAGCTTGCGCCTATTATTTTTTGGCACGCCAGAATGTCATTTGTATCCCCACTACCAACCAATTCGAGAGTCAAATCCGCACCCTTCTTATTCGCGAGGCTCAGGCCTCTAGCGATATTAGCCAAGTTCTTCGTGACGTGATTTTTGAGATGGAAAACCGATAATAAGCTGGCTTCCGATTTCCTTGGCTCAAGCGGAGTGTCAAGATCGGTGGGGCAAGGGATGATGTGTGTTGGCCCCGTTCGTGGCCTCAGTTTCGCCTCGATTTTCTCGCGCGCTATTGGCGTGAATGCCACCACCATCGCGGCATTGTGATAGATTTGCGCGAAAATTGCTTTCAAGTCTGGCCGCGCTCGAAGAATTTTGTCGTCGGTGTGACTTTGAATCGTAATGGCATAGGGAAGCCCAAGCTTTTCTGCAGCGTGCTGCACCGCTATTCCTTCGATTGTCAGCTTGTGACCAAGCAACAATCTAGGCTCATGATTGCTTTGAATAATCTTCGCGGCCAGCCAATCACCCAATTCGATCAACCGCGTCCTGTGCAGCAATCCCTTTGCCGGCGCCTCGTAGGCAATCGCGGTGCCATACCCAAATGGCTGCGACCGAATGGCCATTTTTGCCTGCCCTGTAATTTGCTGCGCTATTTTCAGAGGCGAGGTTGAAGTACGATTGATCGAATAAACGGTATGGTCAAAACCCGTTGAGGTCAGGTCAACCAAACTCTCGATCACCCGTGTTTTCGAAAATTCGATGGGGTCTGGAAAATCCCCTGTCAGATGGATAATGCGTTGACGCTGCAAGGCAGGTTACCTGTCTTGGAGGAGGGGGTGTTGGTGAAATGACATCCATGCCGATCACACGATCATTGCGCTGCAATGTCTGATTACGTGCGATCCTGACCGTATTGGTAATAACCGTATTGATAATCGTAGGCTTGTCCGGCCTCTAAAGCGCGATATTTTGTGAGGATGACTCCCATGACTTTGGCACCAGCATAGCGCATTCTGCGCAGCGCCGCCTTGGTCTGGCCAAATTGCACTTTATTGGCTTCGAGGACAAAGATCGTGCGATCCACCAATGATGCCAAAACGGGCGCATCAGCCAACCCCATCACCGGGCAGGAATCGAAGATAATCAACGAATATTCGTGACGGTTGATCTCAATAAACTCGCGCAATTGCGGCGATGCCAAAACCTCGGTGGGATTTGGTGGAACCTCCCCGACGGGCAGAATATCCAGGTTTTCATGGACCCCACGAATGACCGAAGACTGCAAATCCGCCTTGCCCAGCAACACTTCGATCAGGCCAGAAGAGGGACGATCAATATCCAATAACTGGGCAACTGAAGGGCGCCTTAAATCACCATCAATCAGCAGTGTCTTGCGGCCCATGCTGGCGAACAATTCGGCCAGGATAACCGCCGTTGTGGATTTTCCTTCTGATGCTTGGCTGCTCGTTAGCTGGATCACATTGCTGTCACCGGGCAATGCAAATTCGATTGTAGAACGGATGGATGCATAGGCTTCCATCAATGCGCTAAACCGGTCAGTGCCTTCGGATTCCAGGTCGCGTTCAGCGACAAACGGTGTGTGGCCAATCAGTGGTAGACCGATCTTGCTTTCCACCTCGTCAAGCGAGCGGATACGATCGTCAAAAGTCTCACGCAAGATCGCCAGTCCGCCAGCAAGAGCAAGCCCGAATATCAGGGCAAAGGACATATTGCGAAAAAGACTTGGCGAATACGGCGTGTCCGGCACCAATGCTGCATCCAGAGGTGTTATCGATCCACTTTCAACATTGGCTGCGCTGCTGATCTGATTGAACCTGTCCAGCAATACGCCCAATTGATTGCGTAATGCTTGCGCCTCGCGTTCAAGCACGCCGTATTGAACCTGCCTGTCCTGTTCGGCCAAAGTTTGCCCGGTTAACGATGCCAGTTCCTTGGAGAGTGCTTCTTCCTGATTGCGAGCTACGATAAAAT
This sequence comes from Erythrobacter sp. JB1-15, assembly GCF_057365035.1. Lineage (NCBI taxonomy): Bacteria > Pseudomonadati > Pseudomonadota > Alphaproteobacteria > Sphingomonadales > Erythrobacteraceae > Erythrobacter > Erythrobacter sp. JB1-15. The sequence goes on along the minus strand of NZ_CP200295.1, from coordinate 750,739 downwards.
CATTGCGAACGGTGGCTTTGATATTCGCGCTTGATGCTTCAATCTGCGTTTCAAGCGCTTTGATTTGTGCGACCAAATTTGTAATCTGCGGGAAATTGTCATTGTAACGCTGGCGCAGGTCAATGAGCTGCGTCTGCTTGGCGATCTTCTCCGTCACAAGACCCTGAAGGACCGGACTTTGTTGCACTTCGGGCAATTGCGCGGCTGGCAGGTTCTGTACCGAGCGCCATCTTTGTTCCGCCTCGATACGCGCTGCTCTCGCGGCTGAGACGCGTTCGTTGATGCTGGCCAGATTTGACCCCGTCATTGTTCCGCCGCCACCTGAGCCATCTGCACTCGGAGCGGATTGCTGTACGATGATCCCGCTGTTGCGGGCATATGTGTTGACCGCGTTTTCCGCCTCTCTCACCTTCTCCCTGAGGCTCCCAATTTCTTTCTTCAGGATTTCTTGAGCGTATTGATTGTTGCTTACGGAGACTTCCGTGTCGGTGCTCGAAAACGCATCAGCATAGCCATTGGCCAGTTCTGCAGCGAGTACCGGGTTGGCATCCTGGTAAGCGATCGAAAGAACCCAGCTATCATTTGGAACTTCAGCATAGACCCCAGCCGATAATATAGAAGCTGCGATGCTCTTCTTTTCTTCAAGCCATTGTTCATCGCTCAGATTTGGTGGGCGGCTTTCATCAGTGTCCTTACCCAACAAATCATTTCGTTCTGCTAGGTTCAGATTTTCCACTACACTCATAGCCAGCTTTCGGCTTTTTATGATGTCGACCTGAGTGGACAGATAATCATAGACTTGATTGGAAGCGATCCCCGCATCGATGTCCTGACCGGGCAAGATATAATTGCTGAAGGGTTCAACACGCACTGTGGCTTCAGCCTCGTACATGGGTGTTGCCAGCAAAGTCAGAACCAATCCGCCTAATAAGGCGGCGCTCAGGACAGCTGCAACCAGCCAGCGCTGGCGAAAAATCATGCCGCGGATCGATGCGATGTCGATAAATGGTTTGGGCGCTTCGTCCGGTCCGAATTTCTGTTCGGGCAGGTACGTCTCGATCCACATGCCGCCATTCCCATGCTCGGGGCGCTTGATCAAAGTGTTATCATTCATGACAGCATCACAATGACGTCGCGTTGGCGAATATGCCGAAAGCCGGCAGGGCTCTTAAAAAGTCCTGCCAGAAAACCGAGAGGCCATCTGTGCCCATGACGACACGATCACCAGGTTCAAGGATCGGATCAAGCATCGATCCTTGGCGCATTTTCCCATAGTCAAACTTGGCGACAAAGGTCCCCTCCGAAGTCTCTCGAAAAACCGCAACTTGATCGATTTTCGCTGTCCGTTCCGGTCCGCGAGCTTGCGCAATGGCGGACGACAGTCTGGAGCCTGGGACAAATTCGTAAACGCCGGGCTGCCTGACTGCTCCTTCTACGGTAACTAGGTGAGATGCATAAGCGGTGATGTTCACGTTCACCAAAGGCGCTTTTACGCCAGATTGAATGAGGCGTTGCGTGACATCTTTTTCGAACTGAGCGGCTGTGAAACCAGCGGCTGGGATTGATCCGAGCAATGGAAGAGAAACATTGCCTTCAACTCCGATCTGCACATCCTCAATGCTGAAATCGGGTTCGCGAAAAACGTTGACGGACACCTTGTCTGATGGGCGCATCAGGTAAATCGTGGAGCGCGAATAGCTAAAACGTTCCTGTCCAAGTGCGCTTACCGGCTGAGAGGCCGCTGCCCCAATCACGGGTTCAGGCGTCGAAGCGCAAGCAGTCAGACAGAGTCCTGCCATGCAGGTCAACCCAATCTGTTTGCAACGAACACGCATGAAATCCTCCCCGCCCGGTGTCCTGCCTAGAGCCTCAAAACTGGGCGCGCAACACGGATCCGTGCCAGAATGATACGATCTTGCCCGATCTCAGCCTGATGTTGCGTTGTTGCCGCTCTATTTCAAAATTGTAACGCCTTTTGGTTTGGTGTTGCTGATCGGCAGAAAGTTCCGGTGCTTTCTTGCGCAAGCAGCTTGAGCGGTTCAAAAGCCAGAAACTTCGCGGCCACTGGGATGTTTTGGGGCCAGATAAAAGGGGGCAGAGTGGCAGGCGGACCATCATTCTTAAGTCTGTTCGCCTGTGGTTTATACGGCATCGTCTTGGCCAGCTGCGTCGCAGCATCCCGCTGCGCGCCAATAGCCAAGGCGCCTTTATGGCATCGCCGCGCTTGGATAGCTCTGGCGATCCTATTTGTAGCCTTGGCGCTTGCGCGGTTGCTAAACTTGGAAGAGCTTGTGCGTGGCGAGCTTCGCAGTCTGATGAAGGGGCATGAAAGCTATGACGAACGACGCGATTGGCAGGCCGCGATCGTAGCCGCGTTGGCGGCGATTGGAGCTTTGACCGCATTCGCAGCGGCTCATCAATGGTCGCGCAAAGCCCGCAACCGTCTGGATTTAACCGTTGCGCTCGCCTTAGCGGCTGGCGTTGGAATGATCGGATTATTGGCTCTTAGGATCACGTCATTGCACGGGCTTGACGAACTTTTGTTCGGGCCTCTTAAACTCAATTGGCTTGCAGATTTGGGAATGAGCGCTCTGACATTCTTGGCGGCGCTACGGTACTATAAGCTTCAGAATTAGGATAACGATCCCAGCGGTTTAATCGTGCCCAGTTGCGATGATCTGAGCGATTTTCTCACTGGCCGTCCCGTCCCCGTATGGATTATGTGCTTGAGCCATTGCACTATAGGCATGCGGATCATCTAGCAGGCGCTGGGCATGGTGTAATATCGCCGTTTTGTCTGCGCCCACCAGCATGGATGTGCCTGCTTCTACGCCCTCTGGTCGCTCGGTCGTGTCCCGCATCACGAGGACTGGTTTGCCTAAACTTGGGGCTTCCTCTTGGATGCCGCCAGAATCGGTAAGCATCAGGTCGCAAACCTCCATCATCGCAACAAAGCCAAGGTAATCCAGCGGTTCTATCAAAGCGATGTTCTCGCGCCCTTCCAGCGCCGGCTGCATCACCTTAACGACATTCGGATTGGGATGCATGGGATAGATGATTGCGACATCATCTCGTTCGCTAAGTTCTCGAAGAGCAGCGGCAATCTCTTCCATTCCGTGTCCGAAATTCTCGCGCCGGTGAGCTGTTACTGCGACGATACGCTTGCCCGCAAAACGCTGGGCAAGCTTTGCCACTTCAGGCGCAAGATCGGGCTTTTGCGCGATTTTCTCGCGCGCGGAAAGCAGCGCATCGATCACCGTGTTGCCGGTCACATGGATGCAGCTGGCCGGCACATTTTCTGCCCTCAAGGCAGCGGCGGCATTGGTGGTTGGGGCAAAATGCAGATCGGCCACAGCGCCTGTCACTTTGCGGTTCACTTCTTCAGGCCAAGGCGAATAGATGTCTCCGCTTCTAAGGCCTGCTTCGACATGGCCAACGGGAATGCGGCGAAAATAGCAGGCGAGCGTTGCCATCATCGTTGTGAGTGTATCGCCGTGCACCAAAACCCTATCCGGCTTTTCGCTATCAAGGGCTTCACCAAAGCGAGTGACGATGCGCGCTGAGAGCGCATCAAGGCTTTGCCCCGGCTCCATCAGGTCAAGATCGATATCCGGCTTAATATCTGCAATTTCAAGAACCTGATCGAGCATCTCGCGATGCTGCGCAGTCACTGCCACGCGCACATCGAACCGGTCTGCGGCTTTGAGAGCGGCCACAACCGGGAACATTTTTATGGCTTCAGGCCGCGTACCAAATGTTACCAGAATGCGCGGGCGCCGCGAAGCATTGCTCATCGTTTAAGCATTCCGCGCGTATCGAAAACAATCCGGCCCGCAAGATCGCTTGGCACCAGATGTTTGAAAGCTGTGTGGTCTACGAGAATTACGATGACCTCGGCTTCGGCCAAGGCTTCGTCAAGTTCAACCAGCCGGGCACCTGTGCCGTCAAACCCGGACGGTAAAGTCTCCGCAAATGGTTCAACCACCAGCATTTTCTCGCCTAATTCAGGAGCAAGGCTTTCGGCGATTTCGAGTGCCGGGCTTTCGCGAAAATCATCTATGTCAGGCTTAAACGCGAGACCCAGCAATGCGACTTTCCCACCCGGAGCTGCCTTCAGCAGCGAGCGGATGCGGTTTTGAGTGTGCAAAGCCTTGTAATCATTGACTTCACGCGCTGTTCGCACAAGCTTAGCGGCAGCAGGGGCGCAAGCCACCAGGAACCAGGGGTCAACCGCTATACAATGCCCCCCACCCCGGGACCAGGCTGGAGTATATTAACTCTCGGATGCCGGTTAGCGAGCCGGATAACATCCCAGACATCGACGCCGATTTCATCGGCGATCATCGACAGTTCATTGGCAAACGCAATGTTCACATCGCGAAAGCTATTTTCAACCAACTTGACCGTTTCGGCAATGCGCACATTGGTTTGTAAGCAATCACCTTTGACGAAACTTGTATACATCGCTGCGGCGCGTTCAGCGCAGGCGGGGGTGATGCCGCCGATTACGCGGTCATTGGCTACCAGTTCGTGCACGATTTTGCCTGGCAGCACGCGTTCAGGGCAATAAGCGAGCGCGATATCGGCTGGCGCATCAGCAGCTTGGCCGAAACGCGGAACGTTCAAATCGGGGCGTTGCTCCGCGATAATCTCTGCGACTTTTTCTGTCGTTCCGACCGGAGATGTGCTTTCAACGATTACGCATGCGCCGGGGAGGATTTTGGGAGCAATTGCGCGGGCGGCCGCCTCGACATAGCCGATATCGGGTGTGTTATCTTTTGCGAGCGGCGTCGGCACCGCGATCATATAGAAATGCGCAGCGGGCACTTCGGTAGAGGCAATCAGTTTTTCTGACGCAATGGCGTCATGGACCAGCTGGTCGAGATCGCGTTCCTCAATATGCACGCCTCCAGCATTCACTGTATCAACCACGTCTCTAGACACATCGACACCGCACACATTCCAGCCATAGCTCGCTAAAACGGCTGCAGTTGGCAGCCCGATATAGCCTAGTCCTATAACGGCAATCTGGTGATCAGGTGCTGGTTGCACCGCTGCATTAGGGCCAGTTGCTAAGGCTGTATCAAAAGGTGCATTCATTGCAGGATCATCCATTTTCTTGCTGCGCGGCTGCATAAGGTGATCTAGCTTAAAATCGTGTTAGTCTTGAATGGGGTTTAGCCGATTTAACCTGCTTGGCATCCAGTTTTTACATTTTGCGCGAGCAATGCTTAGATCGTCCCGGTCGCAATAAATGTGGCAATGGCGGCTTCAAGTTGGGCGGTCGCAGGTGGACTTGAGGCCGCGCCCGCCTTGGTCTTCAGCCCCAATTGGATGGCTGAAAGCAAGTCATGCTCTTCGAAAACGCAGTGAATCCCGGGCCTTTGTCCCAATTGCCGGCAAGTGGCCAATTGATGGTCGTTGCGGTGCTCGCCCAAACTCGCTCGGCGCGGAAACAGCACAATCGGTTTGGAAAGCCGCTTTGCAGTGAGGACCGTGCCTATTCCGGCATGGCTCACGATTAGATCCGCAGTTTTGGCCAGCGCTTCAAACTGATCTGCTGCCAATGTGCCGTGCTGTTCCATATGCCGGGCCTTAAAAGAACCCTTGCCGCTTTGTGCGATCACTGGCTGTTCAAGGTTTGGGGCAAGTTCATCCATCACTTTAATCAAACGATCAAAGCCAAGTTGCATCCCAACCGTTACCAGGATCAAAGCACTGCCCCGCGAAAACTTGGACGAGGCTCGGCAGCCAGATGCTCCCATTGCGTGAGACATTCATGGGCCACCCGCTTCGATAATCTGCCAGACATTGACATGGCATCGGCATTGGCAACGCTATCGATCCATAAGGTGCGCGCGCCAACAAGGCGGCCCATCAGGATGCAGAAAAAGCCCGGCGCCGCGCCAGTTGACACAACGACATCTGGGCGAACCTTCAAGATCAACCAGCAAGCGGCGAACATACACCAGACAGCGCGAAATGGCTGGTGCTGGTTGCAATCGGGTAGCAATGCCGCGTTTTCGATGCAGTGCAGTTGGGGCATCGCAGCGTCCGTTGTTGCATAGCTTAGATCTTGCCCTTCAAACGCTCCGCGCAGCAGCATAAGCTGCTCCCAATGCCCGCCTCCAGATGCAGCCGCAAGCACACGTTTTGGAGACTTATTCAATTTGAGCTACCCCGCCGTCTCAGTTGCGGTAAAGGTCTTGAAAGAGCGCCATGGCCAAGTCAATTGGCGGACGGGGCCGCGCTGTTAAAGGATAGAGAGGGACACATAAGGATGGCTAATCAAACAGGCCCGCTAGAAGGGCTGAAGGTGGTGGAATTTAGCGGTATCGGCCCCGGACCTCATGTCGGAATGCTGCTGGCCGATCTGGGCGCAGAAATTGTGCGAATAGAAAGGCCTGGCAGCGCGCCAAGCAATCCAGTGGTCGAACGCGCACGGCACCGGATTGCTCTTGACCTGAAATCGGAAGAAGGGCTCGCTTTTTGCCTTGATGCGGCGAGTAAAGCGGATGTTCTGATCGAAGGATTCAGGCCCGGCGTGATGGAGCGGTTAGGGCTGGGACCTGATGAATTGCACAGCCAAAATCCGCGCCTTGTCTACGCCCGGATGACTGGCTGGGGCCAGGACGGCCCATTGGCGCAGGCGGCAGGACACGACATCAACTATATCGCCCTTACAGGCGCTTTGTCGGCCGTGGGTAAAGCAGGCAATCCGCCTGTACCGCCGCAAAATCTCGTCGGCGATTTTGGCGGGGGCTCGATGTATTGCGCGTTCGGAATTTTGTCAGCGCTCTATGAGCGTGAACGCTCTGGGAAGGGTCAAGTGGTTGACGCAGCCATCGTCGATGGCGCGACCAGTTTGATGAGCTTTTTCTTCGGAGTGCGCAATCGTCCGTTTCTAACCACCGAACGCGGCATGGGCATGCTGGGGGGCGCGGCGCATTTTTACCGCTGTTTTGAATGCAAGGATGGCAAAGACATCTCGCTAGGCGCGATCGAACCGCAATTCTACGCAGAGTTTTTGGCCAAAGCGGGCGCGCCAGCAGGCCTTGCAGAAGGGCAGATGAACCCGGCCAATTGGGATAACAATGCTGAGCAGGTCGCGGCTTTGTTCAAGACAAAAAACCGAGACGAATGGTGCGAATTGCTTGAAGGGACAGATGCGTGTTTTGCCCCTGTGCTTGACCTCGATGAAGCTCGGCATCACCCCCATATGAAAGCGCGCGGTGCATTTGTTGAACATGATGGGGATTGGCACACAGCGCCTGCACCGCGATTCAGCCGGACACCCGGCGCGGTGCGTTCGAGCGATGATGCAGGGCGCGATGTGGTCGCGTCTTGGGAAAAGCAGGGGTAGCAGACATGGCGGGCAAATGCTTCGATGAATGGCAGCTTGGCGAACGGATTGAGCACGAAATCCGCCGAACTGTAACTGAAACGGACAATCTGCTGTTTTCAACCATGACACACAATCCGCAGCCACTGCACCTAGATATCGAGGCTGCAAAAGAAAGCGGATTTGGCCAAATCCTGGTGAACTCGACTTTCACTTTTTCGCTGCTTGTCGGACTGTCAGTTGGCGACACCACTTTGGGCACGTTGGTCGCAAATCTGGGCTTCGATAAAGTGGTGACGCCCAAGCCTGTTTTCATCGGTGATACTATGCGCGCCCAAAGCGAGGTGACGGGGCTCAGGGAGAGCAAATCTCGCCCTGAAGCAGGGATTGTGACGTTCACTCACGAACTGCTCAATCAGCGTGATGATGTCGTGTGCCGGTGTGAGCGGGCCGCATTGCTAAGGCGATCTAATTAGGTGCTCGCATCATCAGCTGCAGGTGGCTTCGTGTCCCCGCCAAGTGCTTGCCACAAAATGATGCGCGCGCGCATCGCGCGGCCTAGTGCGGCTGCGGCACGCTCGCCGCTCGCATCAGCAGCACGGCGGGCTTCGAGCACTTCGAGGAAATTCGCTAAACCAGCACGGTATCGAGTTTCAGCAAGCGATGCGGCCCGCTGCAAAGCGCCGCGTTCCTGGATCGACAGGTCGGCTTCGCGATCGCTGGCCTCAATCAGGCCGTACGCAGCCTCTGCATCGCCGAGCGCCTGAAACACCGCGCCGCGATAGGCTGCAAAAGCGATGCGCTTATTCGCGGCAGCACTATCAATCTGCGCCTCAATACGGCCAAAATCGAATATGGGCCCGGCAATTCCTGCGGTGAGCGCGCCCACGAGGGAATCACTGTCAAAAACATCGCCCGGGTTAAAGGCAAGCAGACCGACAACCGATGAAAGGTTCAGCTGCGGAAATCGTGACCGCGCAGCCGCAGCCAAATCCTGATCTGTCGCAGCAAGTTCAGCGCCCGCAGCCAACACATCAGGACGATTGGCAAGCAATTGAGAAGGCAAAGATCGCGGCGGGGGGGTTGCGCAAGCGCTGGACCTTCAGATGCCAAGGCCTGCGCAACCAGGCTGGCTGGTTGCCCTGTCAGCGTGACTAAACGCCCGATCATCCGAACGCGCTCGCTTTGCAAAGTCGCGAGCCGCGCGCGCGAGCTGCTTGCCGCCGCTTCAGCCCGCAACCGGTCAAACCCTGGAGAAATGCCAGCATCTTCGCGCACTTTGGCAAGCTGGGCGAGTCGTTCAGCGGCGCTCACGTCGGCTTCGAGAGCTGTCATACGCTCAGCCAGAACGCGCCAGTCAACTATGCTGCCTGCGATTTCAGCAAGCAGTGCAATGCGCACACTTTGAGCTGCAGCGCTTGCGCTGTCTATTCTCGCAATCGCCGCTCGTTCGTTTGCTTTCAGTCTGCCAAACAGATCGGCATCCCAGCTAGCAGTGAGGTTTGCTCCATAAACAAGCTGTTCGGTATCGATTTGCGAGGCGAACGGATTGTCTGCGCCAAACTGATTGGGGTTAATCCGGTTGCCCGTAACTGAAGCATCGGCTGTAAAATTGGGTAAACGCGCCGCCGCCGCGCCGCGCACACCCGCTCTTGCTGCCTCTACGCGGCCTGCCGCCTCTGCCAGTGTAGGCGCGCCTTCTAGTGCTGCGCTGGAAAGCGCTTGATAAGCAGGATCGCCGCCTGGCAAGAGATCGCCAAGTGTTGCATTGGTATCGGCGGGTACGTTGAAGTAATACTGCGTGCCAAGATCTGGCGCAGGTGTCGCGATTTTGGGCGCGGGACCCGCCACGCATCCGGCAAGACTGATTGATGCAAGCGAAATTACGAGCGTGCGCATGGCTCATTCATCCCCGCTTTGCTTGGATGCATCGCTGCCGGACCTGCTCGTTTCGCGGGCAGCGATAAAGGCATCAACCTGCTGGCCCACACGGAAAATATCGGTTTGGGGGAGAGCATAAATCACTTGAAGGACACGGACATCAACCCGCTCAGCCGCGCTGTTAGTCAGCTGTCTTTTGGGTACCACTAGCGGCTCTGCACGCACGAATTCAGCTTCGATCTGCAAGTCAGCCGCGCCGCGCGGTGACACGGTGGCAGGCGCTCCAATTTTGACCCGAACCGCCTCGTTCTCATCGATATCGACTCTAACATGCAGCGGCATTGTCTCGCCCATCTGAATAAAGGGCGCGCTCGCGCCGCCCTGTGTTGCGACAAATTCGCCTGCGCGGATGTTGACCGCGAGGATTTCGCCGGCAATCGGAGCGCGGACTGTCAACCGGCTCAGCTCTGTTTTGGCGCTGCCAGATCGAGCTTGGGCTGCCGACAGGCGCGCGCGTGCAGAATTGAGGCGGCTGGCTGCAGCGCGCTCCTCTCCCTCTGCTTGGATGATTTCTGCCTGGCTGACAGCGGCCGGATCGTCGAGGGCGCGATAGAGTGCCAATTGGCGCCGTGCAGTGTTGCGCGCGGTTTGTGCTTCTGAAATTGCTGCTTTTGCTTCTTCAATGGCGGCATTCGCTTCTGTCAGTTGAGATCGTACTGCGCGATCATCAACAACAAATAGCGGCTGGCCTTTCTCCACTCTATCCCCCGGTTCCACGCGCACATCTGTGACAAGTCCCGACAAAGCACTGCCGATATCGATGATCTCGCTCGATGGTTCGACCAGACCAACACCAGCAACCCGCGCCGAATTGGCCAGAGAGCCGGATGCCTTGGGAGGCTCCGCCTGCGGCTGGGTGTTTTCCCGGTCGGGCAGTCCAGACAAAACGTATAACGTCGCCAAGACAAGACCGATCAATGCGAGAACGGGCAAGATCTGCCTGGAAAAGCTAAGATTTTGGGGAAGAAGCGACATGGTGTCCTCAAGAGGTGCTGGCGATAAATGGAAGGGATTTAGTGGCCATCGGGCATATCTGAACCATCATGCGTGATGCGCCCATCTTCGAGCACCAGAATACGGTCAGCCAGATCGAAGATGCGGTTGTCATGCGTGACGATGATGCAGGCGCGGTCTTGTGAAACCGCCACATCGCGCAACAGGTCCATGACCTTCCGGCCAGACCGCGCATCGAGCGCAGCAGTTGGCTCGTCGCAAACCACCAATCGGGGTTCGTGCACCAGCGCACGGGCAATGGCGACGCGTTGCTGTTGACCACCCGAAAGCTGGCGCGGCAGCTTGTCTGCCTGATCGGCAATATTTAGCGCATCGAGCAATTCGGTGGCCTTGCGCCGCGCGCGCCCGATTTCCATGCCCTTTGCAATCAGCGGAACTGCCGCGTTTGCGGCGGCATCAATGCTTGGAATGAGATTATATTGCTGGAAAATAAAGCCGATATTTTCGAGCCGGAAATTGACCAATTGCGTGTCGGAAAGAGCGTAGATGTCCGTTCCAAAAACCTGCACTTCGCCGTCAGTAGGCCACAAAATTCCACACATGATCGAAATAAGCGTGGTTTTGCCAGAGCCGCTTTCGCCAACAACAAACGTCATTTCGCCGGAGCGTATATCGGTATCAATCCCGTGCAGAACCCGAATAGTTGATTGCCCAGCTTGAAAATCGCGCACGATCGCGCGCGCGCTGATCGCTGAGGATGCTGTTTTAGCGGGATTGTCTGATGGCGTATGCATATGCTCTGCGATCTTTACCTGAAGACCGAGGCAGGTTCTGTTCGCATAACGCTACGAAGAGAAATCCAACCAGTCATCGCCAAGATAACAACAACGGCGACCAGACTGATCAAGGGAATTTGCCATGGGATATAGAAACCTTTGAAAGTGGGGTCTCCCGAAAAGCCCCAGACAAAAACTGCGGTGCCGATGACGCCCATCGCATAGCCGACAGATCCGACCAATGCGGCCTGCGCCACGACCATAGTCGCAATCTTCGAATTGGCGACACCGATCGCTTTTAGCGCACCAAACTGTTTGATATTGTCGCGAATGAATAGGCTGAAAGTTAGGCCAACAATCGCGACGCCGACTATAAATCCAAGAGCCACTGTGATCCCGAAATTGAGCGGGATCCCTGTATTCTCGATAATGAAATCAACTCCTGACCTTGCCAGATCTTCGCGAGGCAGAGCTTTTAATCCGGTTTGCTGCGAAATGCGGTTGGACAAACTTTCCGGCGTTTCTCCCTCACCGACACCCACGAGGACAAACGTCAGCCGGTTACGGGTTCCCGGCACGTAGTTAAGCGCTCGGCTATATTTAGTGTATAACGTCACCTGCCCCGTAAATGCCGGGATTGAGTCAGCGATACCGCGGATAACTGCGCGCTGGTCGTTCAACTCCAGCCTTTGACCAATGGGGTCTTCACCGTTCTCGAACAGCTTCGAAATGCCTGTATCATCAATCAAGACACTGTCTGGCTGGGAAAGGGTCAGCCGGTCGCCTTCGATCAGCCGTTCGGGCAATCCGATCAACGTCGAGTCATCCACGCCGACGATGTTCACGCCTTCCAAATCACCCGTGCTGGTTCGAACTGACGCCGTCGCGCGCAAATGCGGCACAGCCCATTCCACCCCTTCCACCGATCGAACTTCATCAAGAGCGGTCGAAGGCATGGCATAATTCACCTCGGTCGTGCGGCTGACCGGGTCCATAACCCACACTTCTGCCTCTGGTGCGTTGTAGACGCCGCTCGCGCCGCGTTCGATAAGATTTACGAAGATCGTGAGCTGCTGGGTGATTAACAGCGTTGAAAAGCCAATGCCGAAAAGGAGCCCGTAGAATTTCTGCGGATCTCCTGTAAGCATTCTAATGGCGATCCAGAGCACGACGGGGAACCTTTGGCGAAGGGTTGGGGTTGAGAACGCAGGAGCAAATGCTATTATTGAACGGAAGCGTTTAATTGAACGCCTCCGTACAGTTTGTCAATGACCATGTCTCAGAATGTATCCCTGCCGCCTGCTAAAAAGCTTGGCCGACCTGTAGATAGCGCCAAACGGCGTGCCATTATAGCTGCAGCGGCACAGCATTTCTTCAAGCACGGATTTGCTGCCACCGCGATTGAGCAAGTCGCTGCAGATGCGGGCGTTTCTAAAGTAACGGTTTACAATCACTTTGGAGATAAGCAGGCTTTGTTCGCTGCCGCTGTCGAACTGGAATGCGCGAGGATGAGCGGGCTTTTCTCGCTTGATGCTTTGCCGCCAGGCAGTATGCGCGAGCGTTTAGTGGTGATCGGCGAAAGCATGTGCGATTTTCTGATGCGCCCGGAAATGCGCCGATTCGAACATCGTATTGCCGCCGAGACGCAGGACCATCCGAACATTGCCCGTGCTTTTCTGGAAGCAGGACCTTGGCGCATGAAAGCCGCGTTTAGCGAATTGTTGGCCTATGCTGATGCGTCTGGCGAGCTGAATATTGATGATCCATCGCTTGCTGCTGAACAGTTTGTCTCTTTATGCAAAGGCATGGGTGATCTCGAATATCGCTTCGGCGAGACCATCTCAAAAAAGGATCGAGACCGCAGGATCGCAGGCGCGGTGAGTGTGTTTTTGGTTGCCTATGGCTGCAAATAGGTCTGCTTTGACGGAAACCGCCCCCTAACGGATACGTCACGTTATCTTGCCATTCACGCGCCTAATCCTACATTGATGTTCTGAGAAAGGAATCACTTTAGATGAGCGACCAGAACGATCCGAACCAGCAACCTCCTGAGGGCCAGAACCCGTGGGTGAAACAGCTGATGATTTGGGGCGGTATATTCCTCGCTCTGCTGTTGGCGGTTTCCTTGTTCACCAATTCAGGCCAGCCCGCTGGGCAGGAAATTCGCTATTCTGAATTTCGCGACGCCATTACTGAGGGCCGAGTGAAAGATGTGCAGTTGGGTGAGGATCGGATCACCGGGACGCTCACGAATGATGAGCCTTTCCAGACGATCCCAGTTCCGACCGACACCGAGCTGACTGGGCTGCTGGAAAAAAACAATGTTGATTTTACGGGACGGCCGCGTGAACAGACCAGCTTGCTCGCCTATATCTTAATCAATTCGCTTCCTTTCATCTTAATCCTCGGCATTGCGTTCTTCGCTTTGCGTCAGGTTCAAAAGGGCGGCGGTGGCGGCGCTATGGGTTTTGGCAAATCGAAAGCGAAAATGCTCACCGAACGCCAGGGCCGCGTCACTTTTGATGATGTTGCAGGTATTGATGAAGCGCGCGAGGAATTGCAGGAGATTGTTGAGTTTCTCAAAGATCCTCAGCGGTTTTCCAAACTGGGCGGTCAAATTCCCAAAGGCGCTTTGTTGGTTGGATCACCTGGTACCGGTAAAACGCTACTGGCCCGCGCTATTGCTGGCGAAGCGGGTGTCCCCTTTTTCACCATCTCCGGGTCCGATTTTGTTGAAATGTTTGTTGGCGTTGGTGCAAGCCGTGTGCGCGATATGTTCGAACAGGCCAAGAAAAACGCGCCCTGCATTCTCTTCATTGATGAGATTGACGCTGTCGGCCGTTCGCGTGGCCACGGGCTCGGTAATTCCAACGATGAGCGTGAGCAAACCTTGAACCAACTGCTCGTTGAAATGGATGGCTTCGAAGCCAATGAAGGTATTATCATCATCGCGGCCACCAACCGGCCAGATGTTCTGGACCCCGCCTTGTTGCGTCCCGGTCGGTTTGATCGCCAAGTGGTGGTCCCCATTCCCGATATCGAAGGCCGCGAGAAAATTCTCGGCGTACACATGAAAAAAGTGCCGTTGGCCCCGGATGTGAAGCCGCGCACGATTGCGCGCGGAACACCGGGCTTCTCAGGCGCTGATCTGGCCAATCTGGTGAACGAGGCTGCTTTGCTGGCTGCGCGCCGGAACAAGCGTCTTGTGGCGATGCAAGAATTCGAGGATGCAAAAGACAAAGTCATGATGGGCGCAGAGCGCCGCTCCATGGTGATGACCGATGATGAGAAGAAAATGACCGCCTATCATGAGGCAGGCCATGCGATTGTCTCTGTCCACGAAGAAGCGTCAGACCCAATTCACAAGGCCACGATCATCCCGCGCGGTCGCGCCCTGGGTATGGTCATGCGTCTGCCGGAACGCGACAGCTATTCTTATCACCGCGATAAAATGCACGCGAACCTGTCGGTCAGCATGGGTGGACGCGTGGCTGAAGAACTTATTTTCGGCCACGACAAGGTTAGTTCGGGCGCGTCTTCCGATATCCAATACGCCACCGATCTTGCTCGGAACATGGTCACCAAATGGGGCATGTCTGAAAAGCTGGGTCCCTTGCAATATGAGCAGAGCCAAGAAGGCTATCTCGGCATGGGGCAAACCGCGCGCACAATGGCCGGCGAAGAAACCAACAAGATGATTGATGCCGAAATCAAAGACTTGGTTGAAGGCGCTCATAAGCGTGCGACCGATCTGTTGAAGAAACACGGCGATCAACTCGAATTGTTGGCTCAAGCGCTGCTTGAATACGAGACCTTGTCGGGCGAGGAGATCAAGGTCTTGCTGGATACAGGGAAATTTGATCGTCCTGATGCGCCCGCTGGTCCGGTTTCAAGCATTCCAACACATGGCTCTGCTATACCCAAGGCAGGCAAGCGATTCGGCTCAAATGGCGACGAAGCCCCTCAGGGCGCTTAGTCGAGTTTTCGAAGAGGTCAGGAAGGCGCCGGAGTGATCCGGCGCCTTTCTCATTAAACGCCTCTGCCGCATTCCCAGAGGTCAGAAAGCGCCAAGCAGAAACAGCACTTGCAGAAATCCGATCATCACGAACATTATGCCGAACAAAAGGCCGACAAAGCGCCACAAAGTGGAAAATCGGGACAAGCCATAAGCATGGCGCAAATGCTTGTTGATATGCAACGGCGCGATGATGGCAAAAGCAGTGAAAACCCAGTTCAAGTTAAGGCCAGCTGCGCTGACAAGCGAAAGCGCAATAAACAACAGAGACATAAAGCTCAGCGAGTAGGTGATGAAAACCGTGTGATCGTAAGCGTGAAATTGTCGCCGCCACAAGAATAGCAAAAGCATGGTGGGAAGCGAAAGTGGGATAAGCAACCAGCTGAACTTGTATCCATTTGCCTGTAACTTATAAAGCATTAGGCTCGGGTTGCGCTGCCACTTTTCGATAAGCCCCCTATCCAGTTGCTCAATCCCCGTAAGGTTGACCTCCATGTCGCGTAGATTGATCGAATTGCCGCCTGGATCGGTCGCAGGACTCCGCACTTGCTCGAGAAACTCCCGCGTCGCTGCGAGCGCTGCTTCTGTTTCTTGGCGGCTCGTTTCATAGCCCTCTGCACCCGGCTCAAGCTCAGCCAGCTCGGTTGTCAGCTGCTCCTCCTGTTGCACCAGAAACTGCTCAGGATACTGACTCACTCCTTCGACACTAAGGTCTCCGTCCAAGTCGGCTGGAACCGACAGGCCGAGCATTTGGAACACAGCGAACATCGCAAAAACGCTGAATAAGAACATTGCCATAGGGCTGACGAACTTTGCACGCTCGCCCTCGATGTATCGCCGCGTAAGCTCACCGGGCTTAAAAGTTAATAGCGGAAGCGTCGTAAACAGCTTGCCATCCAGATGCAGCACACCGTGCATCAGGTCATGGCCGATTGCCCGCAGAGTGCGATGAACGTGCAGCTTCTGGCCGCAGTTCCAGCAATACGCGCCGCTGGCTTTAGCCCGGCAATTCGGACAGGTTTCGGTTCCTTTAGGCGAGGTTGGATCGCCGCTATCGGGTTCAACTGCCGCGCTTAAGAGTGCGCCCTCGGCAACGCCGCCAACACCTTCTGCAATATCAGCCATCTTTGCGCCCTTGCCCCTATGCGATGCTCACGCAGGTGAGTGGTATAGGGAGAGGTTGCGAGCTTATCCAGACCGCGCAGCTTGATGAGTGCTTTTGATCGGCAGCAATTTACGCATACAAATCTCAACCCATTGCCAGTTTGCGCTCGATCGCAGTCCACAATTGGGCGAAACCGCGTGCGGCTATTGAGCGTGGTGCAAAGGCGCCAACCGGTTTGCGTGTCACCGCGCATTGCTCAATCGCGCTTGCCAATGGGATGATTGGCCAATTGGGATTTTCTTCGCGCGCGCGCTTATGAAGGCTTCGCCGCATATCTACCATAGATAACACAGGCAGGATCGGCGGGTGTTTTTTGCCGCTGCCGCGGACTTCAGCAACAACCATTTCAAATGCTCTACTGGAAAGAGGCGAAGGGGGCAGAGGAACGATAACCAAATCTGCCGCTCGCATCACCTGACCGCTGATCTCATTCAGCACTGGCGGACAATCGAAAATGATCCTGTCGTAATCCTTTGCAAGCGCAGAGTTCAGCTTTGCCAGCCGTTTCTTCTTGCCCAACTGGTTGAACTGCCGATCCAATGTGCGAATGCTCTCATCAGCAGGGAGAAGGGAAAGATTGCTATACTGTGTTGATTGGATGAGTTTGGTCACATCACGCTGTCCGGAGAATACTGACTTTGCCGCGTGTTTTTTCTTCGAATCAATTCCGAGCAAAAATCCTGATCCATTTGACGCATCCAAATCCCATAACAGCGTTTTGCGGCGGGAAATGTTGGCGGCACACCAGGCCAGATTGACTGCAAAAGTGGTCTTACCCACGCCGCCTTTGACACTGTAGACCGCAATCGATGCCATGGGATTGAGCTGCTCAGTCCTTTGCGTGAAGTGTGACGTTGTTTGGGCGGATATTGGTAGCGCGCACGATCAAACGGCCGCCGTTCCGCTATTCATCGCTACGCTACTAAGCAACAACCGAAAGATGTTGCACAAAAAAGCGTGTGCGTCCCAAAATGAAAAAGGCCGCCCGGTCAGGCAGCCTTTCATGCCGGAATGATCCGGCCGTGTCGTGATCCTTCAACCTTCGTAATCAGCGCCAATCGACGTTGAGCGAGTGGGTGCGGATGCCGTGATGCGCAAAGCTTCGGCCGACTGGCTGAGCGAGCCGATTTCATCGGCATCATCTTCATCATCAGGAAGGATTTTTTGAAGACCCGTAACCAGCGATTCCTGCAGATCTTTCGGCCGTACCGTTTGATCGGCAATTTCGCGAAGAGCCACAACCGGGTTTTTGTCGCGATCACGATCAATCGTCAGTTCGCTACCGCCCGAGATTTCGCGTGCGCGTTGGGCTGCCAGCAACACAAGGTTGAAACGGTTTGGAACCTTGTCGACGCAATCTTCAACGGTAACGCGTGCCATGGACGAAATGTCTTTCTGAAATTTTAGGAGAAAGGCTCACCTATGATATCGGCGGGAAAAGTCAAGAAAATGCCGCGTTGAGGCGACACGTCTTGGTTCCTATCATTCAAAGCCCCATTCGGAATAGTCTTTGAGGTTGGGCGAGGTGAATTTGGTGAATTCGCTCTGGAAATGCAGCGGGACGTTGCCGGTTGAGCCATGACGCTGTTTTGCGATATTGACTGAGGCACGGTTTTTGAGCTCTTCGTACTTTTCTTCCCAGGCCCGATATTTCTCAACCGAATCGGGGCTTGAATTCTCAGTTGGGAAATCGGGTTTGATCGCTTCGAGATAATAATCGTCCCGGTAGACGAACCAGACCATATCAGCGTCCTGCTCAATTGAACCCGATTCCCTGAGATCGGACAGCATCGGACGTTTGTCTTCGCGCTGTTCCACGGCCCGGCTGAGCTGTGATAGCGCGATAACCGGTACGCTGAGTTCTTTCGCAAGGGTTTTCAGCCCCCGGCTGATCTCTGAAATCTCATTGACGCGGTTGTCGTTTGCGCGGCCAGATCCTTGCAACAGCTGGAGGTAGTCGACCACGATCAATCCTATGTCATGCCGCCGCTTCAACCGCCTGGCGCGCGTGCGCAGCGCACCAATGGTAAGCGCCGGCGTATCATCAATGTACAAGGGCAGATCGGACAATCGCTGGCTGGCGAAAGATAGACGCTGAAAATCCTCTCGGCTCATTTTACCGCTGCGCAGCGCTTCTGAGCTGATTTCCGCTTGTTCCGCCAAAATCCTGGTGGCGAGTTGGTCTGCGCTCATCTCTAGGCTGAAAAAGGCCGCGGGTGCGCCGTAATTGTGATCGCCGCCATCATGTTGCCAATTCAAATGCGCCTCAGCGCAATTGAATGCGATATTGGTCGCAAGAGATGTTTTGCCCATGCCTGGACGACCAGCAAGGATGATAAGGTCGGAATTATGCAGGCCCGAGGTCTTGCGATCAATCGAATCGAGCCCGGTCGTCTTGCCCGAAAGCCCGCCGCCTGAATTCATCGCGGCTTCGGCCATTTTGATGGCTTCGAGCGCGGCAGTGCGGAAACTTGATGCCTCTTTGCCTGTGGCAGCGCCTTCTGCGACTTTGAACAGATCGGCTTCGGCTTGGCTGATCCTGTCCATTGGATCGGTTTCTTCCGACGTATCAAGCGCCCCTTCGACCAGCCCGCGCCCGACGCTCACCAATTCACGTAGCAATGCCAGATCGTAAATCTGCTGAGCAAGTTCACGCGGGGCAAGCAGGCCAGCGCCGCTTGCGGTGAGTTTCGCCAGATAGCTTGGACCGCCCAGCTCTTTCAACGCTTCGTCCGCTTCGAAATAGGGGCGCAAGGTTACAGGCGATGCGGTCGCGTTGCGTTCGAGCAAAGTCAAAACCCGCTCAAAAATGCGTTGATGCAGCGGTTCGAAGAAATGATCAGCGCGAATCGGCGCTTGAAGCTCCTCGATCACACGGTTGTCGATCAACACCGCGCCCAAAAACGCAGCTTCCGCTTCAAGATTGGAGGGAAGCTTGCGCACGGCGTCATTTTCGGCCGGGACGATCGATAGAATTTCGGTTTCAGGCATTCGCTCTTGATGCGCGCAGCCAGTCGCTTGATGCAAGGGCAAAGGCAGAGAATTTATTTTTTCGCTCGGCCAAAACCTTGTGGATTGCGGGGATGGTTTCGCGAAGAGCTTGAAGTGTGACCATCCGATCTGCGAAGAGCTTGATCCATGGCCACTCTGCCGCCCGATTCCTCTGCTGCCGGAACGCACCGGATTGCTCATATCGCTCTTGACGAAGAGACGATCCTTTGGCGCAATGCGGATGTCGAACAAGAACGCCGTGTGGCAATCTATGACTTGATTGAGGAAAACACGTTCAAACCTGTGCGAAGTGTAGAGCGCGGTGCCAATGGACCCTACAGGCTGCATCTTGGGGTAACCGATGGCCGGTTGGCCATGGATATCAGCAGTGAAGCCGAAGAGCCGCTCGAGACGTTGCTGATCGGATTGGCGCGGTTCCGCCGTCCGATCCGCGAGTATTTTGCTATTTGCGACAGCTATTACCAGGCCATCCGCAAAGCCACACCGGCGGAGATCGAGACGATCGACATGGCCCGGCGAGGGATACACAACAGCTCTGCTGAGCTTTTGCTGGAACGGCTTGAGGGCAAGGTCGAAACTGATTTCGCAACAGCACGCCGTTTGTTCACGCTGATCTGCGTTCTTCATATCAAAGGGTAGGGCGGGCTTTGGCTGTTTCTTCCCAAACCAAGCGCCCTGGTGCGCGTTCCAAGCGCAAAACCACTCAGAGCCGGTGGTTCAGGCTAATCTGGCTGACCATTGCTGCAGGAGTGCTTGTTGCGATCATTTTTGCAGCATGGCTGTGGATTGACATGCGCGAATGGCGGCCTGACACCGCATTATACCCCGAGCAGGGTGTCGTCATTCCACCAGAGCCTGAGGGCATGCAATACGCCGCGCTTTCGGCCATTGGCGCACAATTTGTGTATCTGCGCCTTGAGCAACAATCACGAGCGCTGGATGATGATTTTGCCGATAGATATGCACGGGCATCGCAAACACCGGTGAAGATTGGCGTTGTTGTTTCTTTTAACCCTTGCACTTCTGCCGACATGCAAAGCGCTTATTTTACTCAGATGGTCCCGCGCAGCCCAGAATTGTTGCCGCCTGCCATCGAGCTTGAACGATTGGCAAGCGATTGCCCCAAAGCGGTTAGCGATGCTGCGGTCGAAAGCGAGCTGATGACATTGGTCAATCAGATCGAAATGCATGCGGGAAAACCTGTCATTCTGAAAATCGGCGAAGCGTTTGAACAACGCCATCGCACCGCACGCAGTCTTGAGCGTGATTTGTGGCTGATGCGCGACAGGGCGCGGCCGGATTACGCCGGGCGGCCCTGGCTGTTATGGAGTGCGAACAGTCAATATCACAGCGCTGCGGCTGATGAGCCGCTTGAATGGGTGGTGGTGCAGAAATGAGATTTGATATTGGTCAACGCGACGCATTGATTGCAGCAGCGCGCAATGCTTCGCATAATGCCTATGCGCCCTATTCCGATTATCAGGTGGGTGCGGCTTTGCTGTTCGACGATGGCGCGGTGATTACTGGCAGCAATGTTGAAAATGCCAGCTATGGGCTTGCGCTATGCGCGGAAACGGTGGCGGTTTCGCGCGCTTTTGGGGAAGGTCGGCGTGGCGGGCTGGTAGCCGTTGCGGTCATTGGACCGGATGATAAAGGCGCTGGTGAACCGATTACGCCGTGCGGGCGATGCCGCCAGATCCTGCATGAATTGGCGGCATTAGGCGGGAGCGATCCGGTCATATTCTGTGTGGGCGCAGATCAAGTGCGCACAGTGCGTTTGTCCGACCTGCTCCCGCATGCCTTTGGCCCCAAAAGTCTCGCTTAGAAAATGCCGCCAAGACCTTTCAGCGGGTTCTTGCGAAAGGCGATTTCTTCTTTGCCGACATATTTGAAAATGCCGTCCAAACCCTGATCGGTGACAGTTTTATTGACGCTTTCGCGGTTCAACCCTGCTTGGCTGATAAGGCTGGACTGTGCGCCCAGTTTCTCGATCTGGCCATGAATGCCCGCATCGCCCAGAGCGCTGTCGACCAGTGGCAAAAGCTTTTCGAGCAGGCTGTCGTTCGATGATTGCCGCAGATATTGCGTGCCGCCGTCGTTCTGCTTGATGATGCCGGGGGCATCGCTGAACGACAGACCGTCAATTGCCTCGCGAAAGATCGGTTTGGCCTCGCCAGCGGCTACGCCTGCGCCATCATTGATGCCGCGGATAATGCCATCAAGTCCCGGAAGGCCCGCCAGCTTCGAGCCTGCTCCAAGGACAGTGCCAAGCAATCCCCCGCCGCCGGCTTTCGATCCGCCGCCCAGTTTGCCCAGCAAAGGCAGACCTATACGAATATCTTGATCGTTGAAAAAGGCGCCGGGCTGCGCCAGATCATCAAGCGCATTGTCTGTTGCCTTGCCCAGCAGCGATGACAGGCCAAGCCCGCTATCGCCGTTCGATTTGCTGCCACCCAAAATGTCACCAAGGCTTTGGGCATGGGCGGCCGCGGGCATCACAAGTGCTCCGCTCGCCATGCCAATGCCCGCCAGAATGGCCCGCCTGTGAATTGGTGAGTGTAGTTTTGAATGTGGCACAGCGTCTCTCCCTCTATCGTCTCAAGAGGTGCTATATCACAATGCCAGCCCGCCAGTATGAACATCGCCTGCCAGAAATGGTAAATTGTGTTGCTGGTCTATTCGCGTGCCTCAAGCCATTCGGCCAATGCCGCCAGGCAGTCGCGCGCCAGCATTTTACAGCGCTCCGGTGACCATCCCTGCTCCGGCTCCGGGAAATCGGCCAGATCTTTGTAAGGCATTTCCAACGTCATGGCGCAGGCACCAAAACGTTCTGCTACCTGATTGGTGCTGATCCCCAAGTTGGCTTTGCCCGCAGCCGTCTTGGGATAGCCCAACTTGGTCTGAAAATCGGGCGTGCGCCGATCAAGTATGCGCTGGTATCGATAGAATTGTTCGCCTTGTTCATCGCTCCATGAAGGAATGCCTTCAAATCCTGCGAGGAAATTGGCTGGGATGGCTTCATCGCCGTGCACATCCATCGCGAAATCAACGCCGCTCTCGTCCATGGCGTTGCGGATTGCGAGCACTTCGGGAGATTTCTGAGCAGAAGGATTGGCCCATTCGCGGTTCAAATTGGTGCCGATTGCATTGGTGCGCAAATGCCCGCGGGCAGACCCATCAGGATTGCAGTTGGGCACGATGAACAACCGGCATTTGTGCCTTAATGCCCGCGCTACCGGATCGGTAGGATCGGTGAGGCATTCCAGCGCCCCTTCCATCCACCATTCGGCCTGTGTTTCACCAGGGTGCTGGCGAGCATAGAGCCACACTTTTGTCTCACCTTCGCCCATGCTCAGCATATCAAGCGGACGGCCCTCAAGCGTTGTGCCAAGCCGGGTAACCTCCACCCCTTCGCTTGCCGCTGCCTCTGCCACCAGATCGTGGTGACGCTCAATCGGATAAGGCGCAAAATAAGCGAAATAGGCAATGTTTGAGGCTGGCGTGTAGCGGATTGTGAGTGTGCCTTCTGCTTCGTCTTTGTCAAAGCTACTGGCTGCACGCGCCCAATATTCGCGATCTTCCGATACGCACGCATCATAGCCCGGCCAGCCGCCAGGATACGCGGATTTGTTGAGGCCTGTAATTTTCAATTCTAGCTCTTCGCCAGCGCCGCACGTCACTCGGAAATGAAACCACTGTGCAAATTGCGACAAGTTGTCCTTGCAGATGGCAAGGTGAGCGGTGCTGCCTTCGATTGAGAGCACTTCGATATTTCCGCTGTCAAAAGCGGCATCGATGGCAATAGCGGTCATAATGTCCCTTAAAGGTCGTCGACGTCGACGCTGATCGTCTCGCCATTACCGCCGGGAAAATCGCGGAACAAGGCTTTGGTTAGGGCCTGTGCACTGGCGTCAACGTCGGCATAGTCTGAATTGACAGAGATCGCCTGCTGTGCGCGGCCTTCCCAAAGGGTTGCCCCGGTTGCATTTGTGATGCGCACGGACAGATCAGTAACCGCATTGGGCCCGCGCTGGCCGCCGCCCAGATTGATCCCCAGCCCGAGGCCAACACCGCTGCCAAACCCTCCTGTTCCCCCGCCGACACCCACGCTGACCGGTCCGCGCGACCTGCCTGCCGAGGCAATGGAATTGCGCGCCGTATCAACGCTTGCCACGTGCGCTGCGCCGATACCTTCAGGCGGACTGACGAGTTGCACATCATATCCCTGCTCCGACAATTCCTGCGCTATCGCAGCGGCAAAGGCCTGACGGGTTTCCGGCTTGAGTTCGTCATTGGAAAACTCGATGCGGATCGGACCTTGGCCGAGCCCTGCGGGGTTTTCAGCCACAAAGCGGGTGACTTCGACAGGGCCGGTGTAAGTGCTGACGCAGCCTGCCAATCCGGTCGCTGCGATTGCGGCGAAGATCGTCAAGGGGCGTTTCTTGGTGAAGGACATGGTGCGAATCCCTTTCTGTTGGTTTCAAAAGACTAGCACAGGCCCGCCGCAAAACCGTATAATGCATCCCAAACATTACATGTTTTTCCAAGGCTTTCATTCTTTTGCAGTGCATTTGTGATAGGCGGCTCCGCATGACGACACATTCAAACACGCAATCCACCAAGCCCTGTGTCCTCGTTACTGGCGGAGCGGGCTATATTGGCAGCCATGCCGTCCTCGCCTTGAGCGATGCGGGCTGGCCCGTCGTGGTGATCGACAACCTTACCACAGGCTTTCGGTTCGCTGTGCCCGACACAGTGCCGTTTTATGAAGGCGATATTGAGGATGCAGCATTGCTGGCGCAAATCTTCGCCAAGCATGATTGCAAGGCGGTGATGCATTTTGCAGGCTCGATTGTGGTGCCGGAAAGCGTCGAAAACCCGCTTAAATATTACCACAACAATACCGTCAAAAGCCGCGCCTTGATCGAGGCCGCGGTTACAGCCGCCGTGCCGCATTTCATCTTTTCATCGACCGCTGCGACTTATGGCATACCCGAAGTTTCTCCCGTGACAGAAGACACGCCGCGCCAGCCGATCAATCCGTATGGCTGGTCGAAATTGATGACCGAACAGATGCTGGGCGATACGGTTCAGGCGCATCCACTCAATTTCTGCGCCTTGCGGTATTTCAATGTGGCTGGCGCTGATCCGCGCGCCCGCAGCGGGCAATCAACAGCTGGCGCGACGCATCTTATCAAAGTCGCCGTTGAAGCTGCGCTGGGCAAGCGGGACAGTGTCAGCGTATTCGGAACCGACTACGACACCCCCGATGGCACAGGCGTGCGCGATTATATCCATGTGAGCGATCTGGCCGCCGCTCATGTCCTTGCGCTTGAGGCTTTGATGGATCAGCCTCAGCGTTCGCTCACCATGAATTGCGGGTATGGCCGGGGGTTCTCCGTGCTCGAAGTTCTCGATGCGGTGGACCGCGTGACCAATTTACAGATCGACCGCCGCATTGAAGGGCGCCGCGCAGGCGATCCCGATTCGCTGGTGTCAGACCCTTCGCGTATCCGGGCGACCCTTCCCTGGGAGCCAAAACACGCCGATCTTGATACGATTATTGCGCATGCTCTCGCTTGGGAGCGTAAATTGACCGAAATCCGCAAGAATGCTTGACCATTCCTGGCAGAGCACCTAACTGGCCCAGTTGAGATTGAAGTGCGCCGGGCCGGTTGCTTGGCGCTTTTTTATTTGACCCCTTCGCAAAAGGTAAGCCCTGTGAAAATCCGCAACAGCCTCAAGTCGCTGAAAAACCGCCACCGCGATTGCCGCGTGATCCGCCGCCGTGGGCGCACTTATGTCATCAACAAGACCAATCGCCGCTTCAAAGCCCGTCAGGGATAATTGAGCGCGAAAGGCCGCTTGGATAAGCGGTTCTAGGTTTCAGCGGCCCGCCTCCTTTTACCGGAGTGCGGGCCGCCGCTGTTTGAGGGAGCGGAATGGATAAAGCGGTTGTCTTTGATGTGGGCCGGGTGCTGTTTCAATGGAACCTGCGCCACTTGTTTGCAAAGCTGATTGATGATCCAAAACAGCTTGACTGGTTCCTCGAAAATGTTGTCACCGAAGCCTGGCATTTCGAACATGATCGCGGGCGCTCTTTAGCGGATATGCTGCCTGAGCGCATCGCGCTTTTCCCGCAATACGAACCGCTTATTCGCGCCTATGCTGCGCGCTTTAACGAGACGGTTCCGGGGCCTGTTCCCGGCAGTCTTGAGCTGGTGCAGCGCTTGTCTGATGCAGGGGTTCCGCTGTTTGGTCTCACCAATTTCGGCGAGGAGTTCTGGGACGGGTTTCGCCCCGCTCAGCCCGTTTTTGATCTGTTCGATGATATCATTGTTTCGGGCACTGAAAAGGTCGCGAAACCTGATCCCAGAATTTACGAGATCACCGAAAACCGCAGTGGGCGAAAAGGCTCGCAATTGTTCTTTACCGATGACAATCCCGACAACATCAAAGCGGCGCAAAATCGCGGCTGGGATGCGTATCTTTTTACCTCGGCAAAGGCGCTGGAGGGGCAGCTTGTAGAGGCGGGGTTTCTGGTTTCTTAGTTGACCAAACACATTCTAATCAGGCCCCAATTTGGAGTGGGGAATGACGGCTTTGGCCGCAAACCTTGGCTGCCTGAAAATTTCCTACATTTGTAATAAAAGAACACGCCCCCAAGCGCTCACACGCTCCCCGCGCTTACACATCCCACACCGTTCACACCCCCCAAGCGCTCCCTCACCAACCAGCGCCCACCTACCAGCGCGCACAAAAAACCCCGGTGCGCATCTGGGGAATGGGCGCACCGGGGTCATGTCCGGCCGTTCGCGATGGAGAGAAGCGAGCGGCCGTTTGTCAGCACTCGGTCACATCAATTGCCGTTGCATTTCGCCAGCTTGTCCGCTTCCAAGGCTTTGCCTTTGGCGGTGAAGCTGGTCACTTCGCCAAATTCGCGCGCCAGGCCGCGGCAGATGCGCATGGGGCGAGAGGTGCCTTTATTGGCGACGCACATATTGTCTTTGCACGCCCAGGCAACGCCGCCTGCCACAGCGCGGTTTTCGCCCGCAGGCTGCGCCAGCATTGCGGTGTAATAGGGGCCATCCGATTTCGCGATGGCGGCAGTGGAACTGGTCGCCACGCCGAAGGTCGCGCCGGTATACACCAGAGCCGAAGCAAAGATCAGCACGCGTCCAAACGACGGCAGGGCGCGGGGGAGTGAGAGGGAGAGGGACATCACGTTTTCCTTAATTCCAAGGGGAGCATTGAATTTTTGAACAAAAGGTTTCATATCAAAACCAGTTGCGAATCACTACCTATGTGATTGGGTTTTAAGTTGCAACCTAAAACTGAATATTTTTTGCATGCGCCCCGGAAAACAGGTTAAGCTTTACGCTGGGGAAAGGATTATTATGGGTGAAATAAGAGAGCCACTGCGCGATTTGTGCGAATGCGGCCTGCCGCAAGCGCTTGAAGTTATGGGGGAACGCTGGTCATTTATGATCCTGCGCGCCAGCTTTAACGGGCTCAAACATTTCGAGGAATTCCTGACCGAATTGGGAATCGCCCGCAACATTCTGTCCAACCGGCTCGCCAAACTGGTCGATCACGGCATCCTTAAACGCGAACCATGCGAAGATGATCGCCGCAAAGTGGAATACCGCCTCACTGCAAAAGGGTTCGATTTGCTCCCCTCGATGATCGCTTTGCGGTTGTGGGGCCAGAAATACAGCAGCGATTTCGTTGCCGAAGATCCCGTTCTGGTCGACGATCAGGACCGGCTGCCAATATCATCGGTATCGGTCCTGTCGCATGACGGCCGCATTCTGGAACACACCGATCTCAACCTCATCAAAAAGGCAGATCTGGGCAAACGCGCCGACGGCACCATCGCCGTCCCGCTGCCGGGCAGCGGCAATGGCGATGTGGTGGAGCTGGGCAAAGCGAAAAAAGCGGCGGGCTAGGCCGGTTTGCTTTGGCTAACCCGACCAGCGGGAATATTATGGCCCGCGTTTATTCCGGCGTGATGCCTATTCCAGCGTTATTGTCGCATCCTGCGTTTTAAATAGCGAACCGCCTCCAACAATTCCAAACGATGTCGCTACCATCTGGTCGCCCTTTCGGCATGTCTGCAATTCAGTTGTGGTCATCAACCAATTGAACCGGCGTGTCGAAGGGCTCAAGCACATTTTCTTCAACGGGTCTTTGCGCTTGATAAAATCAGATCGATTGTAATTCTTGGCCACCAGTTTCCCATTGCGCATGGTTGAAACAGACACCCAGAAATCCCAGCCAGTCGACACTAGAAAGTGCGTGCCGGAACAATCGCCAGTGTCCAGTTTCATCCACCCGACCAATCGCCAGTTTTTGTCCTGCCCGGGTTTGGGGAATTCTGGCGGTTGCTGTTCGGCCCCGGCAATCCAGATGGAAGAACCCGTCTCGTTGCAGAATTTGAGCCGTGTTGATGCCGATGCTTCTTGAGATATTCCCGCAAGCAAAACCGCAAATACGGCCAAAAATAGAAATTTCATCGCCCCGCCCCTCGTTTACAAAAATGTAAATTCGGTTGTGATCAGGCGCATTGGTCAAGTCAATGCGCTGCTTGGCCAATGCGCCTGATACGCCCCGCGCCCGCCCGGTGCCCGCCCGGTGCCCGCCCGGTGCCCGCCATGCGCCTGCCTCCCTCTAAATGACGGACCCCTCCCAAAAAAAGCGGCGGGATAACTCGCTTTTCATCGCATCGCCCGGCTGTAATGGCGGGGCGGATCGGCTAGGCTTATGCGATGGATGCAGGCACTCTTCCTTCAATTCACGAAATCCTGCGCGATACATTCGGGTTTCCCGGATTTCGCGGCCAGCAAGAGGCGGTGATTGCGCGGATCATGGCGGGCGCGCCCACTTTGGCGCTGATGCCGACAGGGGCGGGAAAATCCTTATGCTACCAAATCCCCGCCCTCGCGCTGCCGGGCACGGCGATTGTGGTCTCCCCGCTGATTGCGCTGATGCACGATCAAATTCGCGCGGCGCGCGCGGTGGGCATTCGCGCTGCATCGCTCACTTCGGCAGATAACAACCGCGCTGAAACGCTCGATCGGCTGCGCAGCGGAGAGCTTGATCTGTTATATGTTGCGCCCGAACGCGCGACGACGCCATCGTTCCGTTCGCTTTTGGGCGAGGTGCCCATCAGCCTGTTCGCCATTGATGAAGCGCATTGCGTATCGGAATGGGGGCATGACTTTCGCCCCGATTACCGCGGTCTTCGCCCCGTGCTTGATGCGTTTGAAACCGTCCCGCGCCTCGCTCTGACGGCGACAGCGGATGAAGTGACGCGCGCCGATATTCTCAAACAATTGGGCATTCCTGATGAAGGCATGGTGGTGGCAGGGTTTGACCGGCCCAATATCACGTACCGCATTGCCGCGCGCGAAAACACCGCGCGCCAGATCGCCGATTTCGTCAGCCGCACGCCGGGTGCAGGCATTGTCTATACGCACAGCCGCAAGGCGGCTGAGGATTTGGCTGCGAAACTGGCGGCAACAGGGCGGCCAACGGGCGCTTATCATGCAGGCCTGCCGCCCGAAGAACGCGCGCGCGTCCAGGCAGAATTTGTGCGCTCTGAAGATATGGTGATGGCCGCGACCATCGCCTTTGGCATGGGGATTGATAAACCCGATGTGCGCTTTGTCGTTCATGCAGGGCTGCCCAAATCCATCGAGGCCTATTATCAGGAAACGGGCCGTGCGGGCCGCGATGGCGACCCGGCAATCGCGCAGTTATTTTGGGGAGCGAGCGATTTTTCGCGCGCGCGCCAATGGCTGGCCGATATCGAGGAAGCACGCCTGCCCGCTGAACGCGCGCGGTTGAATGCGCTGGCGGGATTGGTGGAAGCGGCGAGCTGCCGCCGGGCCATTCTGCTCAAACATTTCGGCGAGCAGCCGGATGAGACTTGCGGCAATTGCGACAATTGCCTTGATCCGCCGCGCGTTCTGGATGTGAGCGAGATTGCGCAAAAGCTGCTCTCGGCGGTCTACCGGACCGGGCAGAGTTTCGGGATTGGCCATGTCGAAAAGGTTCTGCTGGGCCGCGATGATGAAAAAGTGACGCAGCGCGGGCATCATGCTTTGTCGGTGTTCGGCATTCTGAGCGGGGAGGATGCGCCGATGCTGCGCCCGGTTATGCGCGCGCTGATGGCGCATGAAATGCTGGTGCCTACCGAGCATGGCGGCATGGCGCTGGGCGGGGATGCGCGCGATGTTCTGAAAGGCGAGCGGCCCGTTTTGATCGCAGAGCCGCCCAAGAAAAAGCGCAAGAGCAGAGGCGCGCGCGGCGAGAACACCGCCAATCCGGTGGGCGATCCGCTGTTTGATGCATTGCGCGAACGGCGCAAAGCTCTCGCGCAGGAACACAATGTGCCCGCTTATGTGATTTTTCACGACAGCGTGCTGCGCGATATGGCGGTGAGCAGGCCTGAGACTTTGCGCGAGATGGGGCAAATCTCCGGTGTGGGCGCGAAAAAGCTCGACAATTGGGGCGGGGCGTTCGTCGAAGTGGTACGCGATTTTGCCGCTCAGGGTGTTTAGGGCGGCGCTGTTTAGGGCGGGGCTGATAAGGGTTTGGCGAGCGCCTCTTAACGAGCAACCGCGCGGGTGTAGTCGATCTTGATCCGCACCCATGATCCCACTTGGCTGCGCCCGCCCACAACCGCCGGGCGCACGCGAAACTGCCATGCAGCAGCCAGCACTGCGCGCCCGATTTGCGATCCGCGCGGGCTTTCGCCCAGCAATTGGCAATCCTCGACATAGAAATCGGGCACGGTCCTGCACACGATCAGCGCGGTTGCAGGGCCGGTGGCGGTGGAGAGATAGCCTGCGAGTTCCTGGCGTGTGGGTTCGCGGTACCAGCGCGCGGCATAAAGCGGTTCGCCATTAGGCGCAGTGCCAACGCGGCGGCTGTCATTGGCGCTGGAGCCGCCGGTATTGGGCGGACCATAAGTGCGCGCGGGCGGGCCCTGAGCAGGTTTTTGCGCAGGTCTTGGCGCAGGGGGCGGCGAGCGTGGAGACGGCTGGGCGCGCGGCGGTGCAGGGGCCGCCGGCGTGGGTGTTGGCCGGGGCAGTGGCAATGGCGGCGGCGCTAGCGGGCTGGGTTGCGGTTGCGGCTCAGGTTGCGGCCGGGGCGGGGGCTGCTGGGGTGATTGCTCTTCGGGCTGCGCGGCTTGCTCAGGCTCGGCAGCGTCTTCGGGTGCCTCGCTGGAGATATTGCTCGCCGCGATGGTGGTGACCTTGGCGCTTTCCTCCTCGCCGCCTGCCAAATTCCAGCTGAGCGTGAACAGCAGCGCAATCACCAGCACTTCGGCGATGATCGTGGCGGTGATGCCGATGACGCGCTTTTTCAGCGTGTCTGGGCGCGCGTCGCGGGATGCGGGGCTTGATGAGGACGCGGGTGAAGAAGACGCAGGCATGGCGGCGCGGGCTTAGACCATGCGCGCAGGAAATGGCAGCGGATATGCGGCGGCTTGCTGGGCAGCGTTACCGAACTGCGGCGCGCTGCCGGTAACTCAGCGCCTCTGCGATGTGCGCGCGCGCGATCTGGTCTGCCCCTGCAAGATCGGCAATCGTGCGCGCCACGCGCAGCATGCGGGTGTAGCTGCGTGCGGACAGGCGCAGCTTTTCCGCCGCGCGCATCAGCAAAGCGCGCCCTTCCTCGTCGGGGGCGGCATGCGTTTCGAGCGCATCGCCTTCCAGTTCCGCATTGGAGCGCACCCCGCGCGCCGTAGCCAGCGCCCGTGCAGCCGCGACCCGGCGCGCAACGTCCGCGCTGCCTTCTGCCGGGGGCGGCATGGCAAGGTCCATGGCGCTGACGGCTGCCACTTCGACATGGCAATCGATCCGGTCGAGCAGCGGGCCAGACAATCGACCCTGATATTCGCCGACACAGCGCGGATGGCGCGCGCAGATATTGGCCGCCTCGCCCGCATGGCCGCAGCGGCACGGGTTCATCGCGGCGATCAATTGGACACGCGCGGGGAACGTCACATGCGCATTGGCGCGCGCCACATCAACCTGGCCCGTCTCCAGCGGTTGCCTCAGCGAATCGAGCACGGGGCGCTGGAATTCGGGGAGTTCATCAAGAAACAGCACGCCAAGATGCGCAAGGCTCACTTCGCCCGGGCGCACTTTCAATCCGCCCCCTGTCAGCGCTGCCATGCTGGCTGAATGGTGCGGCGCGCGAAACGGGCGCGCGCGGCTGATCGTGCCCGCTTCCAGCGTGCCCGCCACCGATTGCACCATTGACACTTCCAGCGCTTCTGTCGGGGTAAGCTCGGGCAGAATCCCGGCGAGGCAGGATGCCAGCAGGCTTTTGCCCGATCCCGGCGGCCCCATCATCAGCAGATTGTGCCCGCCTGCCGCCGCTATTTCCAGGGCTCTTTTGGCGCTTTCCTGCCCCTTGACCTGTTTCAGATCGGCCGCGGGCGGGCCATCTTTCACCGCGCCGCGTTCCGGCTCGGCAAGCACGCTGTCGCCTTTCAGATGCGCGAGCAAGCCGGACAGATCGCGCGGCGCCAGCACAGGCACGCCGCTTGCCCACTTTGCTTCTGATCCCTGATCCAGCGGGCAAATCAGCCCCTTATCCGCCTCGCTTGCATGCAGCGCAGCGATCAAAACGCCGGGGGATGCGACCACTCTGCCATCCAGCGCCAATTCGCCCACCGCGATCCAATCGCCCAATTGCTCCGCATCGGTGATCCCCATCGCGCCCAGCAGAGCCAGCGCAATCGGCAGATCATAATGCGATCCATCCTTGGGCAGATCGGCAGGTGACAGATTGACCGTGATCCGTTTGGGCGGCAGCGCCAGCCCCATCGCCGCCAGCGCTGCCTGCACGCGCTCGCGGCTTTCGCTCACCGCTTTATCGGGCAGACCGACGATGGAAAAACGCGGCATTCCGGGCGCAACCTGGCATTGCACCTCGACCCGGCGCGCCTCAAGGCCCAGATACGCAACCGTTTCCACCAGCGCTACCACGTGGCCTTGCCCCTTATCCGCTTCCGTCCCGTGTAGCCGCGCCCGCGCAAATCGCGCGATTAACATCATGTTATTGGAAGGCGGCGGCGATTGTTTGAGCAATGGTAAACGCCCCATTAGGCACGATGCCGTAATACAATCGCAAGCATAAAACTTCGCTCTTCTTAAAAGGGCGCGGGGGCATTGTCCCCTAGATGAAAACGCTCACTCGCCTTTTTCTATGTCTTGCGGTCATGCTGCCGTTCTCGCCAGCTTCGGCCGAGAACGTAGCAATTCAGGCCAATGAAATTCAGGCCAGTAAGAATCAGGCCGGCGCGCGCACTCTGCATTCCGAACGCTGGGTCGAAGAATGGGACGCGGCCACGCAAAGCTGGGTGCGGGTGGAAGATGCCGATCCGCGCAGCCTGCTGTCGGCAAGCGCGCCCCAATCCACCATCACCACCACCACGACCGAGATTATCGGCGGTGTTATCACCACGCAGACCACCACCGTTCTGCGCGATGCGGCCCGTTACAGCGCGCCAGTTACGCCGCGCCGGGCTCCGCAGATTGCCGCGCAATATGGCCCGTTTCAGGTTCTCGATAACACCCGCGCGGCAATGATGGGATCAACCGATGCCGCCGCGCCTGCGCATTTTGATGCCATGCTGCGCGATTTTCCCGATCTCAAAGTGCTTGAGCTGATCGAGGCACCGGGCACCAGCCATGATCTGGCCAATCTGGCACTGGGCCGCCGGATCAGAGCCGCCGGAATTTCCACCCATGTGCCCGCTGGCGGATCGGTGCGATCTGGCGCTGTGGAATTGTTCCTTGCAGGCGCAACCCGCAAAATTGACGACAGGGCCGAATTTGCGGTCCACTCCTGGCGCGATGCCTATGGGCGCGAGCCTGATGATTTCGCTCCCAATGCGCCGGAAAACCGCCTCTATCTCGATTATTATGTCGAAATGGGCATGAGCGAGCGGCGCGCGCGCGATTTTTACGCGATGACCAATTCGGTGCCGCATCACAGCGCTTTATGGCTGAATGGTGATGAAATGCGCGCTTGGGTGAAAGAACGCCGGAACACGGGCAATGCCTGGGATCAAAGCGTCGCGCAAAAGGTTGAGGTCCAGAAATCTGAAGTCCAGAAAGCCGGGGCCAAGAACACCGCAGCGCCTGTATTCGTGGCTGTCTCTGCGCCTGTTATCAGCTACGAACACTTGTTCACCGCTCACATCGCGGCGGCACGCCCGCTTTGAAAAGCGCGCATATGCGGGGGGAATGCAGGCGCGCCTGCTTCACCTATTGCTTGACTCTGCCCCAACCATCCCATAACCGCGCGCACCTGATTTGATCGTTTTAGCAGGCCTGCTGCGCGGTCGTTTTTCCCGGTACCTGCCCTTTTGCACCTGTGTGCAAAGTGACGGTATCGAACCAGATATTCGAGGACGAAATGAAGCGGACATTCCAGCCAAGCAATCTCGTGCGCAAACGTCGCCACGGTTTCTTCGCACGCAAAGCCACCGTGGGTGGCCGTAAATTGCTGCGCGCCCGCCGCCGCCGCGGCCGTAAAAAACTGACGGCTTAACTGTTTTGCGCAGCCCCATCCGGGGCTGCGACTTCCTCGCTCATGCGGCCTAAAGGCCGCGTCGCTGCGGGCGGCCTTGCAGGTGGCCTTTGGCCAGCTGCGTCTTCGACTTCGCTTCCGCCCTTGCGGCGCTGCGCGCCGTGCTCCGCCACCAAGCCGATGACTGGCACAAAGCGTCAGGGGACAACAGGTCCAACCGGCGATGATTGCGAGCCGGAGGCGAGCCAGAGCGCGACTGCGCGACCGCAGGCGCTCAAAGCCGGACGAAGCCCGGCTTTGAAATAGCGCCGAGGACGAAGGCGCGGATGCGCCTTCGCAAAACAAAAACACCAATGTTCTTGGCGCTCTTATCGTTGGCTTGGAATGGTTCGGGCCGCAGGCCCGCAAGGGCGACCGCCCGTCGCGGCTTATGCCGCGTAGCCAAGCGGGCCGGATGGCCCGCGCCCGGCGCTTGAGGACTCAAACAAACAAACGCCCGGATGGGGTGCGGACAACAAAGACTCAAAAACACCCCCAAACAAAACACTCCCTTATCACCGCATTCTTGCGCTACCTGTTCGCCATGACACCCGTTGTTCTTACCAAGCGCGCTGATTTTCTTGCTGCCAATAAGGGCCTGCGCAATGCGCGGCCCGGCTTTGTGCTCCTGACCCGGCCCAATGGCGGGGAGGGGGTGCGATATGGGATCACGGTTACCAAGAAGATCGGCAATGCGGTTGTGCGCAACCGGATGAAGCGGCGCTTTCGCGAGCTTTTGCGCGATGCTTTGCCGGATAAGGGGCTGGCGGGCCATGATCATGTGCTGATTGGCCGGGCTGGCGGGGTGGAACGCGATTTTGCGAAGCTGGCCGATGAACTGGCCGCCGCATTGGTGCGCGCTGGTGAGGGTAAGGGGGATGGTCCCCGAAGAGGGCCGCGCCGCCCCCGGCAGGGCAATCGCGCCCCAAAAAGACCGACACATGAAGCACATTCTTATCTGGATTGCGCGCGGCTGGCAGCTTGGCCCATCGCGGATTATCCCGCCAACGTGCCGCTTTGCCCCCTCTTGCAGCGAATACGCTATTCAGGCTTTGCAGAAACATGGCGCGATCAAGGGTGGATGGCTGGCGGCAAAGCGT
This sequence comes from Erythrobacter sp. JB1-15, assembly GCF_057365035.1. Lineage (NCBI taxonomy): Bacteria > Pseudomonadati > Pseudomonadota > Alphaproteobacteria > Sphingomonadales > Erythrobacteraceae > Erythrobacter > Erythrobacter sp. JB1-15. Next base: position 715,839 of record NZ_CP200295.1, on the reverse strand, counting down.
ATAGGGCGCTGTCACCCTTGGGGGGAAGCGGGCATGATCCGGTTCCATAAAGGGTTGGGAATGGCAGCTGTCATACCTATATAATACACTTACGCGCTACAGATAAACGGGCTCAATCTTGGACAATCAACGCAATCTTATCCTCGCCGTCGTGCTTTCCGGCCTGCTGATTTTGGGCTGGGATCTGGGCATGCGCTTCTTTTATCCCGAAGCATCGGTCACCGCTGCGGTTGTGGATGAAGACGCCGGTGCCGCGCAATCGGGTGATCTGGCTGCCGGTGATCTGCCGGGGGGTGATCCGAATGCAGCTGGCGCGCCCAAAGGGCCGGTGGACCTGCAAACGGCGCTGACCAGCGACACCCGCGTAAAGATCAAGGCGCCGCGCGTCGAAGGCTCAATCAACCTGGTTGGCGCGCAGATTGATGACATCACGCTGATTGATTATCGTCAGACAGTCGAAAAAGACGCGCCGCCCGTCCAATTGTTCAGCCCGGCGCGCACCAAGGGGCAGTATTTTGCCGAATTTGGCTTTATCGTCGAAGGCGAGCGTTTGCCCAGCGACACGGTGTGGCAGGCCGATGGCGACACGCTGACGCCGGAAACACCCGTTACACTTACTCATACCACCGGTAGCGGCGCGGTTTTGTCGATCCGTTATGAGATTGACGATCAATTTATGATCTCCGCCACGCAAAAGGTTGAGAATGCAGGCGAAGGCGCGGTGATTGTGCAGCCCTCTGCCTATATCACTCGCACCAGCACAACCGCGACGCCCGATCAGTTTATCGCCCATGCTGGCCCGATCGGAGTGTTCGGCGGGACATTGCAAGACCCGCATACTTACGAAGAACTGACAGAGCTTGGCCGCTGGAAGCCCGAAGGAATGCCCAATTGGCTTGGTTACTCGGACGATTACTGGCTAGGCGCCGTGGTGCCGGGGGCAGGCGATGTGGCGAGTTACGGTTTCCGTTCGCTCGGCGACAATCTGTTCCTCGCAGGGGTCACGTATGATGCGGTGACAGTGCCAGCCGGCGGTTCGGCTGAGCAATCGACCCAGCTTTATGCCGGAGCGAAAGAAAGCTCGGTCCTCGACGCTTACGAAGAGACCGGCATCACCTATTTCGGCAAAGCGATAAGCTGGGGCTGGTTTGAATGGTTTGAAAAGCCCCTGCTGTGGCTGCTCACCACTTTGCACGGATTGATCGGCAATTTCGGCCTTGCGATCATCGCGCTCACATTCATCATTCGCGGGGCGCTGTTCCCGATTGCGCAAAAGCAATTTTCTTCCATGGCGCAGATGAAAGCCGTGCAGCCCAAAATGAAAGCGATCCAGGAACGCTTTAAGGACGACAAGCAAAAGCAGCAGCAAGAAGTGATGAAGCTGTATAAGGATGAGGGCGTCAATCCGCTGGCGGGCTGTTTGCCGCTGATTATCCAGATCCCGATCTTCTTTGCGCTTTACAAGGTTCTGATCCTCTCAATTGAGATGCGGCACGAACCGTTCCTGTATATCCGCGATCTGACCGCGCCTGATCCTGCGACTTTGCTCAACCTGTTTGGATTGCTGCCGTTTGAGGTTACCGGCTTCCTTGGCATTGGCGTTTTGGCAGTGCTGCTGGGCGTGACGATGTGGCTGACGTTCAAGATGAACCCATCCGCGATGGACCCGATGCAGCAGCAGATTTTCAACATCATGCCGTGGATTTTGATGTTCGTCATGGCGACGTTTGCATCCGGCCTGCTGCTTTACTGGGTGACATCGAACATCCTCACGCTGGCTCAGCAAACCTATCTTTATTCCAAGCACCCGCAATTGAAAGCGGCGGCGGAAAAAGAGAAGGCGGACAAAGCCCGCGAGGCTGAAAAGGCCACGGCTGAGGCCCAGCCTGAGGAAAAGCCTGAAGCAAAGTCGGATGCCGACGAAGCGGACAGCAAGGCGTAAGCATGACGGGCGAGGCCGATGAAGAGCGCGCGCAGGTTTTGCGCGAAAAGCGTGCCTCGCGCCTGTTTTCAGGGCGAGTGGATTTCCTGCTGTCCGCGCCGCAGCTGAAATTCCTGCCCGATCCCACCGTGCCCGAAATCGCCTTTTGCGGGCGCAGCAATGTGGGCAAATCCTCGCTTTTGAACGCGCTCACAGGGCGCAAGGCCATCGCGCGCGCATCGGTTACGCCGGGCCGCACGCAGGAGCTTAATTTCTTCGAAGTGGGCGAGCCGACGCAGTTCCGGCTGGTCGATATGCCCGGATACGGCTTTGCCAAGGCGCCTAAAGCGGTTGTCGACAAATGGAAGAAACTGGTGCGATCATACCTGCGCGGGCGGCAGGTTCTGGCGCGCAATCTGGTGCTGGTTGATAGCCGCCACGGGCTTAAAGATGTCGACCGCGAGATGATGAAAATGCTTGATGAGGCCGCCGTGGGTTACCGCGTGGTGCTGACCAAGACAGACAAGATCAAAGCGTCTGATCTGGAACGGGTCGCAGGCAAAGTCGCAGAGGAAGCCAAAACGCACCCCGCCGCTTTTCCGCAGCTCCATTTGACCAGCGCAGAAAAAGGCATGGGCATCGAGGCGTTACGAGCCGCCCTTGTGGCCGATGCCCTGGGTGAAGGGTGGTTCAATCAGCCCTGATCCCTCTCGCGCCGCTGCGATGCGGCTTGGCGATGATCCAGCCACCGCGCCAGCCGCACGCCGAACGTAATCAGGAACGGCACCAGCACAATCGACAGCGTCACTTTGGCGAGCACTTGGCCGATCATCAGATTGGTGATGTCAAATTCGCCGTAAAATGCCAGCGTGATGAAAATCACCGAATCGAATGCCTGACTGAGCGCAGAGGCAATCGCGCCCCGGATCATCAGGCCAAAGGTTGTCGCATCCCCGCTGCCGCGCAGCCGGTCGAATATCCAGATATTGAGCAATAGTGACGTGATGTAAGCCGCCGGACCCGCCATCAAAATGCGCGGGGTCTGGCCCAGAACGCGTTCGAACGCGGCAAGATCTTCGGCGCGAAATTCGAGCATTTCAGCAGAGGCAGGCAGGCTCAAAACCAGATAGATCAGCGCCGCTGATAAGGCGAGCGGCACAAATCCCCACCACACCAGCCGGGTCGCCATGGCGCGGCCATACAATTGCGAGATTGTGCTGGAGATAACGACCAGCAGCAGGAACGGGAAAATGCCCGATTCCACGGCCAGCTCGCTCGGCACCAATTGCACTTGTTTGAAGGCCACCACGCCTGCCAGCACGGTCATCCCGCCATACAGGATCAGGAACGCAAACAGACCCGCCGGCACATGCACCACAGGGCCATCTGTGTTGTCATAAGGGGCAAAGGCGGTTGCGCCGCCAGAGGGGCCATTGGATGAGCCGCTGGATGGCCCGCTGGTAGGCCCGTTAGAATGTACGTTCATCGCGCAAGGTTAGGCAGAGCTTTGCCAAAAGAAAGCGGCCAGCAACACTTCATCCCGCTTTGCACGACGATATGCTTGCCAGCATCGCCCCAAAATGCCACCCCTGCGCCTTCGGGATACACAATATCGGGGGCGCGGCCCGCACGGGCGGCGAAGCACAGCCATTCTACCCTATCTCAATTCTATTGCGGGGATCGCAGCGATCCTTGCCATCGCGTTTCTGCTGTCATCGGGCAAACGCAATATAAATCTGCGCGTTGTCGCATCCGCCTTTGCCTTGCAGGTTGTGATGGCCGCGCTGGTGCTGCGCACCGATATTGGCGCGCTTGTGATCAAATTCCTTTCTGACGGTGTGATCGCGCTGCTTGGCTATTCGGTGAAAGGGATAGAGACGCTGTTTGGCCCGATGGGCGCAAACCCGTTTGCCAACACTTTCTTGATCGCGGCGCTGCCTGTGATCGTGTTCTTCGCAGCATTGGTGTCGATCCTGTATTATCTGGGCATTATGCAGCGTCTGGTGCGCTGGCTGGGCGGGGCGATTGGCTGGATCACCGGCATCAGCAAAGTCGAAGCACTGGGCAGCGCAGCCAATATCTTTGTCGGCCAATCGGAAAGTCCGCTGGTCGTGCGGCCTTACCTCGCCAGTTTGCCGCCTTCGCGCCTGTTCACGTTGATGTGCGTCGGCATGGCGGGCGTGGCAGGCACCATTCTGGCGGGATACGCATCGTTTCTGGGTGATGAGGCTGTGCCCTATCTGCTCGCGGCTGCCTTCATGTCAGCGCCCGGCGGCATCCTGATGGCGAAAATCATCATGCCCGATGATCCGGTAGAGGCCGCAGCCCACGACAAACAGCTTGAAGACGTGACCGTATCGGAAACCTTCGAAGAAGGCGAAAAGCCCGCCAATATCATCGAGGCCGCCGCGCAAGGCACGACCACCGGCGTCAAACTGGCGGTGGCCGTGGGCGCCATGGTGATGGTGTTTGTCGCGCTCGTCGCGCTGGCAAACGGTATTTTGGGCGGGATTGGCGGCTGGTTCGGCTATCCCGATATCTCGTTCCAGCAGATGTTCGGGTATGTCTTTGCGCCTGTCATGTTCTTGATCGGCATTTCGGATTGGGAACAGGCGCAGATCGCAGGCGGATTGTTCGGGACGAAAATCGTTCTGAATGAATTTGTGGCGTTCATCGAACTGGGCGCGGTCGAAGGTTTGACGGAGCGAAGCCGCAATATCATCACCTTTGCGCTGTGCGGCTTTGCCAATTTCTCCTCCATCGCGATCCAGATGGCGGTGACAGGCGGGCTGGCTCCCAATCAGCGCCCGGTCATTGCACGGCTGGGGCTGAAAGCCTTGGCCGCAGGCTCGCTCGCCAATTTGATGAGCGCGGCGCTGGCCAGTTTATTCCTGCCGTTTTAGACCTATTTGCAGAAGGTTAGCCTCTCTATTAAAAGACACTTATGACTGCATCCTCCCAAACCCCTTCTGTGCAAATCGCCAGCGTCTCGCTGAACCGTCCGCTCGAAGATATTGCCGATGAATTGGGCCGCAGCTTTGCCGATGTCGGTTTTGCCGTGGTGCGCGATCACGGCATCCCAGCCGATCTGATCGCCAAAGCAGAGGCCGCCTCGAAAGAGTTTTTCGCGCTGCCTGACCAGCTCAAACGCAGTTACAAACTGGATGGCGGCGGCGGCGCGCGCGGATACACCCCGTTCGGCACCGAAAAGGCCAAGGATGCGAGCGTCTTTGACCTGAAGGAATTTTGGCATGTCGGGCGCGACCTGCCCCATGGCCACGAATTGTCCGAATTTATGGCTCCCAATATCTGGCCGGACGAGATTGACGGGTTCGAAGCGATTTTCCGCGAATTATACGCTGCCTTTGAAGCCGCAGGCGCGCGCGTCCTCGAAGCGATTGCGCTGCATCTGGATCTGCCGCGGGATTTCTTTGCCGCAACGGTTAAAGACGGCAATTCGGTGATGCGTCTGCTGCATTACCCGCCGCTTGGCCCTGATGCGCCCGATGGCGCGATCAGAGCGGCAGCGCATGGCGATATCAACACGATCACTTTGCTGCTCGGCGCAGAAGAGGCGGGCCTCGAATTGCTTACCAAATCGGGCGATTGGCACGCGGTAGAAGCGCAGGAAGGCGCGCTGGTTATCAATGTGGGTGATATGCTGGAACGGCTGACCAATGGCCGGCTGGTATCGACCACGCACCGGGTGGTGAACCCCAGCGGTGATGCGGCGCGGCGGTCGCGTTATTCGATGCCGTTCTTCCTCCATTTCCGTCCGGATTTCTGGATTGATCCGCTGCCCAATTGCACCGGCGACGGCTGCTGGGACACACCGCCCGAAGCGATCAGTTCGCACGATTTCCTGATGCAGCGCCTGCGCGAGATCAATCTGGCTTAAACCCCATGCGCGAATCGCGGACGTATCCGCTTGCGACTCCAGCAAGCGGCAGGGCCGCGGCCGCCTCAAAATTGGCCCAATATCGGATTGAATTCGCCCCGCCGCCTGTTGGCAACAGTCCATCGCTGTTTGTTCAGGCCCCTTGCAAATATCCTTATTTCGTGGCGCGGCTGCAACACAGGGCCAATAACCCACGGGAATCCAAGCCTTAGCCTGTGGATGGATTGGTATTGCGACCCGCTCTCAATCCGCGCCCCGGTCAGTGTCACACACTTGTCACAAAACCGTCGCTTTTCCGAAGTGGAGCGCTCCTAGGGGGGCTGCATCACACTCTCTCTCCATCGTGTTTAGGGGCCTATACATGAAAATTAAGTACCTCCTGGCAGCCAGCGTCGTATCGCTCACCGCCGCCGCCACTATCGCTGCTCCCGCAGCAGCGCAGCAGATTACTTCAGGCGTCGAAGGGTCAGTCACTGACGCCAGTGGCAATCCGCTTGCCGATGCATCCGTCGTCGTCACTGACACCCGCACCGGGGCAGAGCGCACATCGAGCACCGGCAGCAACGGCACATTCCGTATCCAGTCGTTGCAACCGGGCGGTCCTTACACCGTCACTGTCACTGCGCCGGGTTTTGAAGGCCAGACCATCGAAGACGTCTTCACCAATATCTCGGGCAATGTCGGCTACACTTTCACGCTGAACGAAAGCGCGGAAGGCAACACCATCATCGTGACCGGCGCGCGCGCCCGCGCCAGCCAGGTTGCTGTGGGCCCGGGTACTGCGTTCGATACGCAAACGCTGGAATCCTTCCCTTCGATCACGCGCGACGTGCGCGACATCATCCGCATCGACCCCCGCGTAAGCCTTGAACAAAACAACGATGTTGACCGTATTTCCTGCCTTGGCGGCAATGACCGGACCAACACTTTCACCGTTGACGGCATCGTCCAGTCCGACACCTTCGGCCTGAACGGCACGCCCTTTGCCGCGCGCAACTCGTTGCCGCTGCCATTTGACGTGATTGAGCAGATCTCGGTTGAGTTCGCTCCATTCGATGTGGAATATTCCGAATTTACCGGCTGCCTTATCAACACCGTCACCAAAGCGGGTTCGAATGAATTTCATGGTTCGGCTTTCATCACCTATTTCGATGATGGCCTGTTCGCCAACGAAATTGACGGCGCACCGCTGAACGCCAGCGAAGAAAAGCGCTGGGGCGTTACCTTGAACGGCCCGATCATCCCTGATCGCCTGTTCTTCTCGTTCGGCTATGAAGAAGCTGACCTTACGCAAGGCAACAATTTCGGCCCTGCAGGCGGCGGTTTCACCAACGAAGCCAACTTCGCCAGCGTTGCCCAGCTTAACCGCTTCGCCCAAATCGCGCGCGACGTGTACGGTCAGGACATCGGCGAATATCCGAACACTCTGCCCGAAGGCAATGTGCGCTATTTCGGCCGTCTCGATGCCATCATCTCTGACGATCACCGGCTTGAGGCGACCTATCAGCGGCTTGAGGAAACCAATATCGAAGCTGACTTTGGCGGCGGCGAATTGGGCGGGATCAACTCGTTCGAGGATGAGGGTACAATCTCCGATTATTACTCGGTGCGTCTGTATTCGCAGTGGAGCGACAGCCTTTCCACCGAACTGCGCGTCAGCCGTTCAGAAGTTGGCGATGTTCAAGGCCCGCTTGGCTTTGGCGAAGCGCAATCGGACAACCCGACCCCGCGTCTGGTCGTCGGCGTTGCACCTGACGGCAGCGGCACCACGCAATTCGGCGCGCTTGCAACAGGCCCCGGCATTTTCCGTTCGGCCAACCAGCTCGACCAGAAAATCGATCAGGCCCGTTTCCAGGTCAATTACGAAGCAGGCGGCGGCCACTTCCTGAAATTCGGCGCAGAGGTCAACGATCTGGAAGTGTTCAACCTGTTCGCAATCAACGCGACCGGTACGATCTTCTTTGAAAATCTCGATGCGTTTGAACAAGGTCTGGTTGCGCCCGGCTTTTTCTCAAGCGTGTTTGGCAACCGCGATGATTTGTCCACCGGCGGCGCGCTGGGTGGGTTCACCATCGCAGCGGGCGTTGATGGCGATATCAACAACGCAGCAGCCACATTCAGCCGCCGGATCTATTCGGTTTACGCGCAGGATGAATGGCAAGCGACCGATCAATTGTCAGTCAATGCCGGTGTCCGCGTCCAGCTGTATGACGGCGATGCACCGCGCGCGAACCAGGCCTTTATCGACCGATATGGCTTCACCAATGCCAATTCGTTCGGCCGGCTTGGCCCGGTTGTGTTGCCGCGTCTGTCGGCGACCTATGAATTCGACAATGACGGCTTCTTCTCAAACAGCCGTCTAACCGGCGGCGTCGGCGTCTTTTCTGGCGGCGATCCGGTGGTCTATTTCTCGAACGCGTTTTCGAACAATGGCTTCTCTTCTGCCAATGGCAGCAGCTTTAGCCCGGAATGCGCGGGCGCAGTGCCGGTTGATCCGGTTACCGGCCAGTTGCAAGTTGTGCAGAACGGCCAGTTCATCGGCTTCCCGCAATGCGCGATTGATGCAGGTGCTGCGATTGCAGGGGCAGGCGGCGCTGACATTCAGTCCACCGATCCCGATTTCGACATCCCGACTGTGACGCGCGCCAGCCTGGCGTTCCAAACCACATTCGGCGCGGAAAGCGGGTTTTTCTCAGACTGGGACTTGCAGCTCGATTATATCTATTCGCGCTTCAACAACACGCTGAACTTTGTCGATCTCAGCCAGGCACCGGACATTCGCACCAATGGCGGCTTCACCGTCGATGGTCGTCCGATCTATCAGGCTGTTGATGCGACCGCTGCTGGGTGTAACGCCGTGCTGCAAGGCACGGGCGGAACGCCGCCTGTTTACACGGGCCTGACGGCGGATTGCTTTAACACCAGCCGCGATGACAACATCCAGCTGACCAATGGCCGCCGTGCAGAATCGCACTCAGTGTCAATCGCGCTGAGCAAGCAGTTCGACAGCGGTCTGATCACCAGCGGCGGTTCGACACGGGTGCAGTTCGGCTATGCCTTCACCGATTCGAGCAATGCTCGCAACAACCAGTCATCAACCGCGACATCATCGTTCGATGCAACCGCCGCGTTTGATCGTCAGGATCCCGCAGTATCGACTGCAACCACAGAAACCCGCCACAACTTCACCGCGGCGGTCAATTTCCGTGAGCAGTTCTTTGATGGATACGACACCAGCCTGGGCATCTTCTTCCGGGCACGCGAAGGGCGTCCTTACAGCCTGACATTCGATGGCGGAGGCGTGTTCGCTGACAGCGCATCGGGCAATGACAACGCCCTGCTCTATGTGCCGTCAGGTCTTACTGATCCTAACGTTTCACCTTTGTCTGATCCGGCTGCGGTTCAGGATGTGATCGATTATGTGAGCGGCACGAATTGCGGGTTCACACCCGGCGAATCGATCAAGCGTAACAGCTGCCGCAATGATTGGCACTACGATATGGATCTGCGCTTCAGTCAGGAAATCCCGTTCATCGGCAGCCTGACTGGCATCGCCGAGGACCGGATCGAAGTGTTTGCTGATTTTGCGAACTTCCTGAACTTCATCGATGATGGTGCCAACATTCTGCGTTCGCGCGGCGGGTTTAACGGTCTGGTCGACGTTGCTGATGGCGGCGTGGATGATCAGGGTCGTTACATCATCTCGGGCTTCAACCCCGATGATCAGAACTTCATCGCGATCAACCCATCGGCATGGCGCATTCAAATCGGTGCTCGCTACGAATTCTAATTCGGCGCGTTTCGATTGACTAAGCACAAGCGGCGAGGCCTTAGCGGGTCTCGCCGTTTTGTTTTGGGCGGTTCTGTTTTGGGCGGTCCTGTTTTGGAGCCGCTTTGTTTTGGGTGTGCGAAATGGGGCGGTGTGTAATGGTCCGGGGCGAAATGGGCCAAGGCACGACGGGCCAAAGCGCAATGGGCCAATGCGCAATTGGGCGTTGTGTTTGGCCGTGATGCGGCATGCTAGCCGTCTGGCTGTGAGGGTAGGTGAGGCCGCGCGTGGAGCTACTCGTCAAAGAGCCAGCGCAAGGCCTGCAAAAGCGATTGGCGGTAAAGCGCGCTGCTAGGCGCGGGCGGCGGCTTGTCTAAACCCGCGAGCCCCGGCGGCGGCCCTTCGAATGCCCGCTGCTGGCCGCTCTGAGCTTGCCACCGGCGAAGAACGCCTCCGCCCCACCTTGCGACCGCCCCCGCTTGCAACCCACCAAGGCAGCATCCGGCGAGCCTAGGGGGCCCTGCTGCGCGCGCTGGACTGCGCCATATCCTCTGCCGCATCATCAGCGAGGCTCAGCAGTTCAAACGCCAGCGCTTCCTGAATTTTCGGATCAAGCTCCATCCTGAGCGCATTTTCCAAGGCCGAGGCCTGATCGCCCAGTTCAGGCTCATCAAACATCGCGGCGGTTCCGGCCAGTTTGTGGATCAGTTTTGCCAAAGCTTCGCGCGCGGGCGCTTCGCTTGGCTCTCCATTAAGGTGGTCATGCGTGAGGGCTGCGCGAACCGCTTCGACCGCTTCCTCGCGGCGTTCCACCCAGCGTTTGATCAAAGCGGGCGAATGCTTGCGTGCAGACTGCTCAGCAGCAGCGGATTTCGCCCGGTTTTCCGCGCGCGAGGCATGGAGCAGATCGATCACTTCGGATCTGTCCGGTCCGCTGCTTGCTTCATCGCGCGGCCGGGATGGTGGGCCGTATTCCATGTTCTCTCCATTTTCTTCGCCGGGTTCGACAATGCGAGTGGGCAGCCACCGCTGCAACACCCGCGCGAGGTCTGAAAACACCATCGGTTTTGCCAGATGCGCCTGCATCCCCGCTTTGCGTGCGGCGGTAACATCTTCGGGAAAGGCATTGGCCGTCAGCGCGACAATCGGCAATTGATCCGGCGTTATCCCCTCTGCGCGGATCGCGCGGGTCGCGTCATAGCCATCGCAGCCCGGCATCTGCATATCCATCAGCACCAGATCATAAGGAGAGCCGCGCATCACGCTGTCCATCACCATGGATATGGCTTCATTGCCATCATGCGCCACTGCAACCGTCTGGCCGCAGCGTTCGAGCATTTCGCGCGCCAGCATGCGGTTCACATCGTGATCTTCGGCAAGCAGGATGCGCGCGTGATGCGGCAAGTCTTCGAGCACATCATACTCTGTTTCCGGCTCAGGCTCGCTTGGTTCTTCCGATGGTTCCGCGTGCAAAGCGGGCAGCACCAGAGTGAAGCATGATCCCACATCCACTTCGCTGGTGACTTCGATCCGTCCGCCCAACAAATCAGCCAACTGGCGGCTGATCGACAGGCCAAGCCCGGTGCCGCCAAATCTGCGCGCGGTGTCCCCTTCGGCCTGAGTGAAGGGATTGAAAATCATATCGAGCCGCTGATTGCTGATCCCGATCCCTGTATCTGCAACGCTGATCGAAAATTCATCGCCATCGCTGCGGCAGCTGATTGTGATAGTGCCCGACTGGGTGAATTTGATCGCATTACCAATGAGGTTGAGAACAATCTGGCGCAGCCGCAAGGCATCGGTCATCACCCACGGCATCACTGCGCGGGGCGTGTCATCGCAATCATTGGCCGCAACGTCAGGCCATTCGAGCGCAATCTCCAGCCCTTTTTTCAGCGCAGCCGGCTGATGCAGGGCCGCGCATTCGGCGATGGTGGCATCCAGATCAACCGGCGCGTTATCAATCGCGATCTGCCCCGCTTCGATCCGCGACAGATCAAGGACATCATTCAGCAACATCATCATTGAACGGCCCGACTGGACAATCATTTCCGCCTGACGCCTCTGGTCGTCTTCCAGTTCGGATTGCAGCAGCAATTCTGCAAAGCCCAGAACGCCGTTCATCGGCGTGCGGATTTCGTGGCTCATATTGGCGAGAAATTCTGATTTGGACCGCGCCGCATTTTCAGCATGGCGGCGCGCACGGGTCAGCAGCAATTCCAGTTCCACCCGCTGGGTCACATCGCGCGCGGCAATCACCATGCCTTCGCGGGTTATACCGCCGCGCCCTTGAACAATCGCGCATTCCGCCTCGATAAAGACTGGGCTGCCATCTTCGCTGTCAAGGAAGCGGCGATAGGTAAAGCGTTCGTTCTGCGATACGCCTGATAGCAATTGACGTTCCGCTTTGGCGATCCGATCGCGCGCATCCTCGTGCATATTGTCAGCAAAGCGCGCGCCGAGAAAGCGGGCGGGATCCTCCCCCAACACGCCGCGAACCGATGGCGAGGCATAGGTGCAAATGCCATCGAGATCGTAATGCAAGACCGCATCGGAGATATTGTTTGCCAGAATATCAAGCTGCTGTTTGCCGCGTTCCAACTGGTCAATCATGCGTTTGCGCCCGGCAAGCGCCGCCGCAACAGGCAGGCCGGTGAGGAAATTGGCCGCGATAAATGCCTGAAGCACATGATTGCGAAATGCAGGTGAGCCGCTTGCCTCATAAATGGGGCCAAGTCCCATCGACGTCATGGTAAAGGCCAGAACAGACAGTGCCCCCACGAACAAGGCCGTGCCCAGCGCGCCCACTCTGAAGGCATGGAACAAAGTGATGACCGGGATCACAAACAGCAGCGGATAGGCGTTCTGGGCAAAGACGGCATAGCTTGCCGCAAGGCCAAAGGTGATAAGCGCCAAAGCCTCGAACAATTCAGCAGTGCCCAGCACAAACCGCCGCCGCCACAGATCACCCAGAAGCAGGATCGCCGGGACCAGCAAAACAATGCCCAGCCCATGGGCGAGATACCAATTGATCGCCTGATTGATAAGCGCGGGGCCTGTAAGTCCCAGATCAAACGCCATGCTGGCCGCGGCAATGGCAGTGGATGCAAGCGGGCTTATCAATGCGCCGAACCACAAGATCATCCCAAGATCGCGGATTTTGGTGACGGCAGGGTGGGGACCGCAGAAACGCCGGATCAAGCTGACAGCGACCACTGCCTCTGCAACATTGGCCAATGCGAAAACCGCCGATGTGACGGAGCTGAAACCGGCCATTACATCGGCGCAATAAATACCGGCAAACAGCCCTGCGAAAAATGGCAGCTCATTCTTGAGCGGCAATCGCAGAAGAAACGCAGCGGCAACCGCTGCCGGCAGCCACACCGTGGCAAGCGAGCCATCGCCAATGCGCGCCGCGCTTAACGAAAGCGATGCCAGCGCAAAACTGACGAAAGCGCAGACAATCGCGATAAGGATGCTGCGTGCATCGGGAAGGCCAAGGCCGATCAGCGCGCCTTTGCCAGCCGGAGCGCCCGCATATCTCGCCCCGGTGTCATATCCGCCGTGCCGGGAGGCCTGATAGACCGGGCCAGCATATCCGCCATAAGGCGGCCTGTCTGCAACCACGAGATCGCGGTCCAGAGGGTCTGTATCTGTATCGTGTCTTAGCACGATTTTACGCTCCATCGATAAACTTGCATCCCTTTGTATAGACAGTCCGGCTAGGTTTCGGGCGCAAGTGCACCCGTTTTGGTCCGAATTGGATTGGATGGGTCTGCGCTGTGCGATAAGCCGGGCACACACAGTTCGGGCATACGGTCAGGCAAAGCGCCAAGGGATAGGAGGCAAACGGTTGGCAAAGCGGGTCACACGCTATGGAACACGCAAAAAGCGCATTCGCTGGCCGCTCGTGCTGGTGCTGGTGGCGGTGCATGTCGCGGCGCTTTATGGGCTGGCGCGGGTCTTTGCTCCTGAAATGACCGCCTCGGTTGAGCAGCAGGTTGCATCGGCATTGACCGTTACTGTCTCGGTGGCAGAGCCTGATCCCCCGCCGCCTCCTCCGGCTGAGCCTGAACCTGACGAAGGCGCGCAGGGCGATCCGGGTAAGGAAGCTGTGCCTCAGCCTGTCACCGCGCCTCCGCCCAAAGTGCGCCTGCCCGAACCCAAGCCTGCGCCCAAGGCATCCTCCACCGGAACCGCGACCAGATCGGGCGCGCGCGATGCGGGTGTGGGGACAGGCGCTGATGGCCGCGGCACGGGCACGGGAAGCGGCCAGCGCGGCAGCGGGCAGGGCAATGCGATTGCCTCCAAACCGGAGCATATTTCTGGCAGCATCAACAATGCGCGCGATTATCCCGTACCAGCGGGCGGTCGCAGCGCCCGGCGCGGGACAGAGGTGATCGTGCGCGTCATTGTGGGCGTGGATGGCCGGGCCAGCCAATGCTCTGTCTACCGCGCCAGCCCTGATGCAGAAGCCGACGCGATCACTTGCCGCCTGGTTGAAGAACGCCTGCGGTTCCGCCCTGCCACCGATCAGGCTGGCAATCTGGTTCCAGCGCCCTATTACTGGCGCCAAAGATGGTTTTAGTGTTTTGAAGACCTTAGCAAAAACTTTGCAAATTGCTGATATCGTTCACACATTCAGGAGAAGCATGTGAACAGTTCGCCGGATATGGGCCTGCTCAAGTTGGGCGCGCACGCGGATGCGATCTATCCTGTTATCCTGTGCGGTGGCAGCGGCACCCGGCTGTGGCCGGTCAGCAGTCCTGCGCATCCCAAACCGTTTCTGCCTTTGATCGGTGATGCGACCCTGTTTGAACAGGCGATTGCGCGCGTGGCCGGAGCGGGAATGTGCGGGGCAGGTGATGCGGCCGATTTTGCTGATCCCATCGTGGTCGCAGGCGGTCAGCATTGCGATGCGATCACTGCGCAAATGCACGGGGCCGGGCACACCATCATTGTCGAACCCGCCGCGCGCAACACCGCGCCTGCGATTGCGCTGGCGGCTGCCATGCTGCCTGATGAGGCGGTGATGCTGGTGTGTCCCAGCGATCATCACATCGCCAACACGGCTGCTTTTCGAGAGGCGGCGCACGCGGCGGCTCAGCTTGCCCGGCAGGGGCGGCTTGTCTCGTTCGGGATCACGCCGGAGCATCCCGAAACAGGCTATGGCTATTTGCGCCGCGGCGGGGAGCTTCCCGGCGGATATGAGATTGCGCAATTCGTTGAAAAGCCCGATCTGGAGCGCGCCAAAAGCTATCTGGAAAGCGGCGAATACAGCTGGAATGGCGGTATCTTTGCCTTTCAGGCGGGCACTTTGATGAAAGAGCTCGCCCAGCACCGCCCCGATATGGCGCGCCATGTCACCGCCGCGATTGCCCGGGCCAGGCGTGACGGTGTGCAGGTTCACCCCGATAGAGCGCAGTTTGAAGCGATTAAGGGCGAGTCCATTGACTATGCCATCATGGAAAACACCGATCGCGCGGCCATGGTGCCTGCTGATATGGGCTGGTCAGATATCGGCAATTGGGCTGCGATGCAGGATGCGCTTTCCAAAAACGAAGATGGCGCGAGCGGTGCCGCGAATGATGCCAGCACCGATATTAGCACCGACGAAAACGCCAACACAGCGCGCGGCCCGGCGGATTTTGATGGGTGCCGCAATGTCCTTGCCTATAGCGATGGCGCGCGGGTTTCTGCCGTGGGGCTGGAAGATGTCTGCATCATTGTGTCGGGCGGTGAAGTGCTGGTGACAACCCGCGATGGCGCGCAGCGTGTGGGCAAATTACCGGGTGCAGGCGGAGTTAAACCCCTCGCAGGATCGCCATCAAAGTGACCCGCGTGCCCGCCGAAAAATCAGCCCGGTGGCTGGAGACCACCCAGGTGGAAAAGGTGTGGGGCAGAGATGCCTTGCCCGCGCCTTTTGCCGCCCCGCCGGGCAAACGCATTGGAGAGATCTGGTTTGATCCCATTCCCCAGTGCGATCAGCTTTTGGTCAAATATCTGTTCACCAGCGAAAAACTCTCCGTTCAGGTTCACCCCAGCAGCGCGAACGCTTTACAGGGTGAAGCGGGGAAAGAGGAATGCTGGCTGGTTTTGGATGCAGAGCCGGGCGCGCAATTGGCCATCGGTTTCAAGCAGGAATATACGCCGGATGCCGTGGCCGCCGCCGCGCTTGATGGCTCTATCGAGCAGCTGCTGGAATGGCACGATGCAGGCAAAGGCGATGTGTTCTATCTGCCCGCAGGCACCGTTCACGCCATCGGGCCGGGGCTGTCGCTGGTCGAAGTGCAGCAGAACAGCGACACGACGTTCAGGCTCTATGATTATGGCCGCCCGCGCGATCTGCATCTGGACCGCGCAATGGCGGTCGCCGATTGCGGCCCCTATGCTCAGCATCATCGCAGCCGCGTGACGCGCGATGAACAATGCCTGGTGAATGCAGCACATTTCCGGCTGGACCGAGTGGTGGGCACACCAAGCGAGGCTTTGCGTGAAAATTATCGCGGCGGCGTTCTGGTGCTGCCTTTGGAAGGCGAGATTGGGATTGCGGGCAGCGAGCAGCCGCCTGCTGGATCAGGCTACTGCCTTTATGCGCCTGATCTAGCAGCGGTCGATTTCACCCGAGCAGGCGTCACTTTGCTGAGCTGGACCGCTTAGGCGTAATCCCCACAAGGCCGGCCAAGACGATCAGTCTTTTTCGAGCAATTTGCCGCCATTGCTTTTGACCGCGCGCTCCAATGTGCCGCGCAGGAAACCCAGCATGGGCGGCAATTCCATCTCTATCGCGACGCTTTCATCAAACACTTCAATGGTGCCGGGGATGCGCTGGCCCGCCGCCGTAATCAGCAGCGCCATCACGTCTTCGCTGGTCCAATTGGTTTCCACCGTCGCCATGCCGCGCGGAAAGTGATCGGCGATTTCATGCGCGTGGGCGTGCATGCGGCGGCGCACTTCTTCGCGTCCAAGCGAATGGGGGAGGGTGACGCGCATGCGGGCCTACCGCGGCTGCTTGGTCGGCGTGGCGGAGAAATCGGGCAAAGGCACGCCGGTGTCGGGCGAACCTGTCATATCGGCGATCAGCTCGTCCCCGCCATAGCGGTAATCGAGATAGCGCGATTTGATCGCCAGATCATCCAGCGCCCCCTCGGCAAGGCGGCGCGTCACTCGGTCAATTTCGCCGGAGATTTTGGTGAGGCTGGTGGTCAGCCTGTCATCCGCCGTTCCGCCTGCATGATCCTCGCCGCGCAAATGGGCAGGGACTTTGAGGTAATTGTCGATCGTCTCCGGGATGTACTCGCCCACCAGCTCGCGCACTTCGGCCATGGCCGGGTGCGCGTCATCAATGCTGTCCAATTGCACTCCCAAAGCATCAAGCTGCACGCCCAGCCGGTCAACGATCATCGCGGCGGCTGCTGGCAGATCGGGGCGCTTTGCTTCCAGCCAAAGCTCTGTGCGGGCTACCATTTGCTGAGGATTGCCTTGTTTAAGTTCTGCGCGCTTGGGAGTTTTGACTTTTGGGTAGTTCGAAAACACATAAGCCGCCGCCATCACGGCAAGAGCGGTCATCATAACGCCGGTAAAGCCAATGCCTTGCAGAACCACGCCTGCGACCCCTGCGGTTACAAGGATCGTCAGCACAGCGCCTGCAAAATATTTTGCGCGGTTCAGCCAGTTCTTGCGCTTTGCGCTCGCCGATCCCTTGCCGATGGATGTGCCGCTTACTCCGGGCCGATGCGTGCCGCCTTCATCGCGCTGGGTGCGAAGGGATGTGCCCGCTGCGCTTAATATCTGATCGCTGTCCCGCGTGCTGTCCGGCATAATGGCGGCCTAGCTATCCAGCGCCAGCAGCGATGGTTCGCTCGCGACTTTCGCTTGAGCCTGCGCCTGGCCCTCAGCGCGGGCGATATAGCCTTTGGATTTCTCCACCTCATCGGTCAGCACATTCACCGTCTGTTTCATGCTGTCGAGCGCGCGGACTTTAAATTCGTCCACTTCATCCATCGTGTCATAGATGTTCTGGAACGCGCGTTGCAGCGTCTCAAGCGGGATTGTGGAAGCGGCCGCCTGTTCGTGGATTTGCCCCGTCTGTTCGCGCAGCAGCGTGCTGGTGCTGTCGATAATGTCGGACGTTGTCTGATTGAGCGAGGTGATCTGCTGAAGCACAAGTTTCTGGTTGGTCATCGCCTGCGCCACGGTCACAGCGGTGCGCAATGCGCCAACCGTGGTGGTGGATGCGCGGTCAACGCCTTTGACCAGCTCAACATTGTTCTTCTTCACCAGATCAAGCGCGAGGTAACCCTGCACGCTGACCGCCATCTGGGTGAGCAAATCCTGTGTGCGCTGGCGGACATAGAACAAAGCGCTTTCGCGCAAAGCTTTCGCCTTTTCAGGATCGGAAGCGTCCAGCTCCAACGCTTTGGCTTCGAGTTTTGCATCCAGAGCCTTGGCGATGTGGATCATCTGTTCCAATTCGCCCATCGCTTCCCACAGCTTTTGCCGTTCGGTGTCGATCGCAGCGTTATCCAGATGCAGCTCTTTCTTGCCGCCTTCCAGCCGTTCAAGGATCGCCTGAATATGCCCTTGCGCAGAGGTGTAGCTGTCGAAATAATTCTTCAGCTTGCTGCCAAACGGGATGATGCCGAACAGCTTGCGCGGGGATAGCAATTTGCCTTTGCGGCCTGGATCAAGATCTTCGACCGTGCGGCGCAGTTCCGCCAGATCGCTGCCGACAGAGCTGTCACTATCCATCGCGCGCACCGGGCGATCAAGGAAGCGGTTCGAATGCGCAGCGGCGGCGCGGATCTGTTCCTGACCCATGCGCGTGATCTGATCGACCTTTTCGCCAAAAGCGGGCGAATTGGCATCTTGCGAGATAAGCTCGGTGACAAACGCATCGACTTTCACGTCCAGCTTGGATTTCTCCTCCGCTGAAACCGGGACCAATCCTGCCGCCTGTTCGGGCGCAACCACGGGCACCGGATCGGGCGGGGTCAGCTCAAAATCGGTCGCGGTTTTGGTTTTTGTCGCGATGTTCAGATCTGGCGATGTCTCACTCGTCATGCAGCTTTGGCTCCCTTATCCGCGCGTCATGTGGCCATGCTTTGCGGCGCTCAACCTATATTGCTGTATTAGGTATCTAAAACACAGCTTTCAAGTGAGACTAGCGCGGAAGGCGGGTGTGCGTCCATTGTTGATTGCGCTGCCCGAATGGAGCTTGGCCGGTGGCAACGCGTGTAACTGTTGGCCTTTGCCCTTTCGCGCGGCTAAGTGTGATGATTACGCCATCCATTCCAGCAGCTCACATGGTTGACAATTTGAGTGACTGACAAAACCGAAACCACGCCTGAGGCCGCCCCGCGCGTGCCTTCATCATCCGGATACACGCCGATCCCGTCAAACGGCACGCCAGGTGCATCGGCGGCGGCGCTGGGTGAACAATCGCCGTATCAGAAGATCGCTAAATCACTTAAAAGCTGGTGGCACGAAGAAGTTATCGGCGCGATTGATCAGGGCGAAGTGATCGAGAAACGCCGCGCCGAATGCGCTTTGTCCGAACGATACCTGTTCATGACCGCGATGAGCGCCGGCATTGCGGTGCTGGGTCTGCTGCTTTCATCGCCTGCCGTGGTGATCGGGGCGATGCTCTTATCGCCGTTGATGGACCCGATTATGGGGCTGGGATTTGCGCTGGCGATTGGCGATTTCCAATGGCTCAAACAATCCGCGCGTAGCCTGCTTTGGGGCAGTCTTTTGGCGATTTTGCTGACAGGCGCGCTGGTGTTTGTCTCGCCTATTCAGACGATTACGCCGGAAATTGCCGCCCGCACGCAGCCTAATCTGTTCGATTTGTTCGTCGCGCTGTTTTCCGCGCTTGCCGGCGCCTATGCGATGATCCGCGGGCGCGAAGGAACCATTGTGGGCGTGGCGATTGCAACCGCGCTGATGCCGCCGCTCGCCACAGTTGGATTTGGCCTTGCGACGCTGAATTGGACCGTGTTTTCCGGCGCGCTGCTGCTTTATGTGACCAACCTTATCACCATCGCGCTCACCGCATTGGCGATGGCGCGGCTGTATGGGTTTCGCACCCGCCTTTCCAAAGGGCAGACGCAGGCACAAAGCCTTGCCGTGATCGTCGTGTTTATCGCGCTGGCCGTGCCGCTGGCCTATTCGCTCCAGCAAATCGCATGGGAAGCCAACGCGCAGCGCATCGTGCGCGGCGAGATTACCGAGCGGTTCGCGACCGATTCCGAAGTGTCGCGCGTGGACGTTGATTTTCGCAGCGATCCGCTGCTGGTCGGCTCAACGATTTATACCCCAGCGGTAAAACCTGAAATTGAAAGCGAGATCGAAGCCGCTTTGACAGAGCGTCTGGGCCGCCCGGTCGAATTGACATTGAGCCAGTTTCAGGTCGGCACCAGCGCGTCTGCCGCGCAGCAAGCGCAGCTTTCCGCCGCGCGCGCGAATGAGGAAGAGGCGGCGCTCGCGCGGGCAGAAGATCTGGCGCAGCGCCTCGCTCTGGTGGCCGGGGTCAGCGAGGATGATGTGCTGGTTGACCGGACCCGGCGCAAGGCCATGGTGCGCGCGCAGCGTCTCGAAGGCGCAACCTTGGCCGCCTATCGCGCGCTGGAAATGCGGATTGCGGCAACAGAGCCGGAATGGACGGTCGAATTGCTTCCGCCGCTGGCGAGCCTGCCGGATGTGATTGCCTTTGGCGAAGAGGGGCCAAGCATGGACGGGGCCAAGGCGCTAAGCGTGATCGAATGGGCAAGTGCCCGTGTGGATGTGCCGATTGTGCTTGTAGGCGATGCAGAGACACGCGAACGCGCGAGCGCGATCCTTGCCGAACGCGGGGTGTCTGTGGAGCTTGAACCCGGCTTTGGCCCCTTGCGCGCCGAATGGGGCGAGCTGGGGGAATGAGGCTGAGCCAAGCGGCTTTCGCCGAATAAACCGGAGACCGCGGATTGGGTGCGGAAAAAGAAACTCGAGCGCGAGCGAGCCAAAGGGCGACCGCCCGCCCGAGTTTATGCGAGGAAATAGCACCCCGCCGGGGTGGGCAAAAAAGCCATCCGGCCCGAAGGGCCGCAAGGGCGACCGCCCGCCCGAGCTTATGCGAGGAAATCGCGCCCCGGATGGGGTGCGCAAAAAACTAAGCCGCCAATTCCAAAGGCACAATCTCACCCGCAAGATACAGCTTTTTCGCTTTTGCGCGGCTCAGCTTGCCCGATGATGTGCGCGGCAATGTGCGCGGGGGGACCAGTTCCACAACGCAGCTCATGCCGGTGACAGAGCGGACCTTGTCGGAGATCTGCTCGCGCAGTTTCACCCGTTCTTCCGGGTCCGATACGCGGCAATGCACCAGCACTGCGGGCGCTTCTTCGCCATTGTCGGTCTCGATTGAGAACGCGGCAATATCGCCGTGGTTAAAGCCGGGCAATTGTTCCACCGCCCATTCGATATCCTGCGGCCAATGGTTCTTGCCATTGATGATAATCATATCCTTGGCGCGGCCCACGATGAACAGATAGCCATCGGCCAGATAGCCCATATCGCCGGTGTCCAGCCATGTCTGTCCCGCATCATCAGCGACCAGACAATCATCGGTCGCTTCGCTGTTGCGGAAATAGGAGTGCATCACGCTTGGCCCTTTGCACCAGACCTTGCCGATCTGGTGATCGCCGCGCGGTGCGCCGTCTTCGCCTCTGATCTCAACGACCATATCGGGCATGGGTTTTCCGCAATTGACGATGGCGCGGTACCGGGCGGGGCGTGACAGATCGCGCGGAGTGCCGGAGAGGCGCTCTTCTTCGACCAGTTCCACCCGGATCCCCTCGCCCGGCGGCATTACGGTGACGCCCAGAACCGCTTCGGCAAGACCGTAAGAAGGAGTGAAAGCGGCGGCTTTGAACCCGGCATCGGCAAAGGCGTTGACAAAGCTTTGCATGACATCGGGCCGGATCATGTCCGCGCCATTGCCCGCCAGCCGCCAGCGCGACAGGTCAAAGCGTTCGGCAACATTGGACTGGCTGGAAATGCGGCGCGCGCAAATGTCATATCCGAATGTGGGCGAATAAGAGATCGTTGTGCCTTCATTGGCGCTGATCATATCAAGCCATGCGAGCGGGCGGCGCGCAAAGGCATCGGGTTTGAGATAATCGCCTGACACCTGATTGGCGATCAGCGATAGAAAACAGCCGACTAGCCCCATATCGTGATACCATGGCAGCCAGCTGACGCAGCGTTCATTGTCGCGCAATTGCATGCTGGTGGAATGGCCATACAGATTGTGCAGCAGCGCCTCATGCGTCACCGCTACCCCTTGGGGAAAGCGAGTGGAGCCGGAGGAATATTGCAAATAGCAAATATCATCTGAAGATGCGGCAGGCAGATCGCATTGGGGCGCATCGCGCGTTGCAAATTGCTCCCACGTCTCACTTTGGCATCCCTGACGCTGGCCCGCTGCACCGGCAAGATCGGCGATTTCTTCGGGGTAAAGCAGGATAACGGGATCGCAGCTTTCCAGCTGGACGCTCAATTGATCAATATAGCTGTCCTTGCCGCCGAAAGTGGTGGGCAAAGGCAGCGGCACGGGCCATGCGCCTGTGTAGACGCAGGCGCAGAACAGGGCGGCAAATTCCGGCCCGGTTTCCGCGATCAGCGCCACGCGGTCTTCGCGTTTGATGCCCGCGGCAATCATCCGGCGCGCCATTTCCAGCGCATCTTCGCGCAATTCGGCAAAGGGATAGACCCGCTCAAGTTTTCCACGCATGTCGTGAAAATTGAGCCCTTTTTGAGAGCGCGCGGCGTAATCTATCGCGTCGTTAAAGGTCGCAAATTGGGCGCGGATGCGCGGCAAATCGCAATCGTTCGGCGTCGGCTTCAATGCGGCGTCGGTCATTTTATCTAACGATACCCGTAGCTTACGACGCTGCGAAGAGCGCCCTATCCTATCTCTTTTTCCCGCGCCATAATGGCGCGATGCGATCCTTAATCCTCCCATTTCAGAAGGACTGTGGCACGAATAAGGCGAAATGGTTTCACATAAAAGCAATTTGTCTTCGTTTGGTAGCGCGTGTTTGGGCGATGCAGCCATGGCGGGATGGTCAGAATTGCGGTCTGGCCGCGAGTAAGGAACCACGCGATGGATGATGAGGAAAGCGGCGGATTTGGCGCAGATGGCAAGAACCCGAGCCGCAGGGCCAATCGCCGTTCCCAAACGCCAAAGAAACGCAAACCCCTTGATGAAACCGCCTTGCGCGATTTGGGGCTATCATATGCTGCAAGGTTTGCGACAACGGGAGCTAAGCTCGAAAGCTATCTCGCGCGCAAAATTCGGGAGCGCGGGGTGGCGGACGATGGTGATGGGCGCACGCTTGATCTGGATGTGACGGGGCTTGTCACCCGGCTGATTGAGCTGGACTATGTCAATGATGATGCCTATGCGCGGGCCAAATCGCGCGATCTGACAGGGCGCGGATACGGTGCGCGGCGCGTGGAGCAGGCCTTGTGGGCGGCAGGCGTTGAAGAACCCGTGCGCGAGGCGCATGCCCCGCATGAAGCCGAAGCGCGCAGAGCCGCGATCTTGCTGGCGAAAAAGCGCCGCTTTGGCCCCTTTTCGGCTGATGCGCGGGCGGATGAGGATGAGAGCGCGCGCGACCGCGAAAGCATGCAGGCGGCTCAAAAACTGCGTGATAAACAGATTGCGGCGATGCTGCGCGCAGGCCATGTGTTTGACCATGTGCGGTTCATTCTGGATGCATCGCGGATTGAGGATATTGAAGAATGGCTGAGCGAGGCGGAGACGCTGGAAGCGCAAGAAAAAGGACAGGAGAGCGGATTGTGGTGAAATTGGCAGGAGCAATCGCAGCCCTTGCGCTTGCCGCAGGTCCGCTGACCGCGTGTTCGCCCGCTGAGACGGGCGCTGCGCTGTCGCAAAGCCCGCAGAAAGCTGAGACAGCTACGAGCGATGCCGAGACCCGCACGCATCCTGTCTCGAACCTAAGGATCATTGATGTCACCGTCGCGGGGCCGGGTGATGAGACCATCACGTTCGCCACCGAACTGGCCGACACGCCAGAGGCGCAATCGCGCGGGCTGATGTTTCGCACTGAACTGGCCGATGATGAAGCGATGATTTTCCCCACAGACACGCCGCAGCAGCGCAGTTTCTGGATGAAAAATACCCCTTTGCCGCTCGATATCATTTTTGTCGGACCAGACGGAACAATCACCAATATCGCCGCCAACACGGTGCCCTATTCACTCGATTCGGTGCCATCGGCCGGTCTGGCAATCGCCGTGCTCGAAATCCGCGGCGGGCTGGCAGAAGAGCTTGGGATTGAACCCGGTGATGCAGTGACGTGGGATGCGCCTGAGGGGTGATGTGGGGTTTTGTTGCGTGAGCGCAGGGGGTGTTCTTGTTTTAAGTTCGCTAACGCTCACGCCGGGAGTTTTTTGTTTGGTGCGGTCAGGACGTCCGTCCTGACCTTGGCCGGACCGCCCCGCCTCCCCGCCCGTCCACCAAGGGTTCCATAGGATATGGTGGACGGGCGGGGAGGCGGGGCGGTCCGGCGTGAGCGTTAGCGAACTTAGTACAAAAGACTCCCGGCTGGGAACGCATGCGCTCACAGATGGCCTCCCCAAACTGCGCGTTCCGCAATTCCCCCGCTTGAAGCTGAACTCAAATCGCTCTAACCGCTCCTCATGGGAATCTTAGGCAAAATCTTCACTTGGTGGGATGGGGCAACCATCGGCACGCATTTGTGGTCCTCGCGCAATGGCGAACATGTCGGCACTGATGCGCAGGGCAACAAATATTACCGCGCGAAAACAAAATCAGGCGCGCCTGCGAATGGCTCTTACATTCAGCGCGAACGCCGCTGGGTCATGTATGACGGGGCCAATGATGCCAGCCGCGTGCCGGCTGAATGGCATGGCTGGCTGCACGGCGCGTTTGACGATGTGCCTGAAAGCCATTTGCCGCCTGCGAAAATCTGGGAAGTGGATTACACTCCCAACGCCACTGGCACAGCGTCCGCTTACCGGCCGCAAGGCGCGCTGGAACGCGGCGGCAAACGCGCGGGCGCTGTGGGCGATTACGAAGCGTGGTCACCTGATGAGGATGCAGCGGGCGGCAACGCCTAAAGCGTGATGACGATGCGCGTGCGTTGCCTTCCTTTCGCTGCGATGCTCAGCCTTGCGGGTATGGTGGCTGCTTGTTCAGACGAAGCGCCCGAGGCTGAAGCTGAAGCTGAAGCTGAAACAGCACAAGCTGAGACTCAAGAGGGCACTGGCGAAACATCTGACGAAGCACTGGCCGCAACACCTGCGGCTGATGCAGAACCATCCAGTGCAGAACCATCCGATGATGAAGAGCCCGCCCCCGATGTGATTGCCGCCAGCGATGGCGCGACCCCGATGGCAGAGCGGGTTGCCACCATTGGCCTTTTGAACAAGCGCAACAATGTCTCCATCGATCTGGAAATGAGCCCCGGCGAAACCCGCGAGGAAGGCCCCGTCTCCATTACTCTGGCCGCGTGCGAACGCACCGCGCCTTGGGAAATGCCTCAGGAAACCGGCGCTTTTGTTCAGGTCGATGTGCTCGAACGCGGGCAACAGACGCGCACGCGCGCTTTTTCAGGCTGGCTGTTCAAAAGGTCACCCAGCCTTAATGTGGTCGAGCATCCGATTTACGATGTCTGGGTTAAAGATTGCGCGATGCGTTTTCCGGGCGATGAAGCCCCTTCGGGCTGATCCCGCGAAAATTCATCAAAAGCCTGCCGCAGCTGCAAAATCGGCTCTCCCCGGCAGCGCGCAAGGCCTTTCAGATACATTTGCTGAGGTATTTCCACCGCGCCCATGCTCGAAAGATGGTCGGTCATAAACTGGCAATCGAGCAGGCCAAATCCCGCGCGCCGCATCACCGCCACCAGCCAGCACAAAGCGACTTTGCTGGCATTGTCTGCTCGGCTGAACATGCTTTCGCCGCAAAACACCCGGTCAAACGATACGCCGTACAATCCGCCGACCAGCCGGGGCGGGGCCCCATCTTCTTCGGAGGCGCGTACTTCGTGGTCACCTTCCTCAGCGCCGCGATCCTCGCTTATCCAGCACTCGATGGAATGCGCATGCCCGGCGCGGTGCAATGCCGAATAGCTCGCAATGATCCGGTCGCTGATCCAGGTGTCGGGATGGCCGGGGCGGGGCGCTGCGCATTCGCGCATGACGGCTTCGAATGCGGTGTCCATCGTGACGATATAGCGATCTGAGCGCACAACCTTGCGCAGAGATTTGGACACATGCAGCCGGTCCAGCGGCAGGATCGCGCGGTCGCGCGGCTCCACCCAGAACACTTCCAGATCATCGCGCGCATCGGCCATGGGAAAAATCCCGCTGCGATAGGCAAGCAGCAGGGTTTCAACAGGGATAGCAGCGTTCACGGGGGCATGCATGGCTGCGCAGTGTATCAGCTTGGCCGGGCGCGGCTAGGGGCCTTTTGCTATAGCCGCGCCGATCCCAAACGCGCGCAGCTGCGAGACCAAGCGCGAAACAAGTGTTGCCACGGCCGCATCCGCATTATAGAGCGCTGCCGCAATGTAGGGGCGTAGCTCAGCTGGTAGAGCGTCGGTCTCCAAAACCGAAGGTCCAGAGTTCGAGTCTCTGTGCCCCTGCCACCAACCACTTATATTTGTCGTCTGTTGGCACCCGCATTGCGCGGCGGGAATGGCCGATGTCAGTCTTTGATGGGTTAGGGTTAGCCTGCGCGGGTCAGTTCTGCGAGCGCGCTGCAAAAGGCCGCTGGCCTGTCAAAGGTGAACAATTCGCCAGACCCTGCGATCACGCGGCACTGCGCGCCCGGCACGGTTTCGCAAAAAGCGGCGATGCGGCCAAAACTGATCCATTCGTGCAGCTCGCTCTGGATGAAGCAGAGCGGCATTTGCGCCGCGACATTGCGTGCTGCCCGTGTCCAGTCGCTTGTCCAGTAAATCAGTTCATCCACTGACCGGCGCGGTGTGCTCATATAATCGGACATCGCTTTGCTGGCAGGCTCGTAAATATGCGGATGCTTTAGCAATGCGGTGCAGTTGGGCGATTCGGCGAACTGGCTTTTCATGAAAGCGCGGTGGCCTGCATCGTCCTTGGTCGCTGATGCCGCAGCAAAAGCGAACGGCGCGTAAAGCAGATCGGGCGTGTTTTTTGCAGCAAGGAAAATGCGGCGGCTGGCCTCTGGCATATCTTCAAACTGGGCCTGCACTGTCATCGGGATGCCGGTATCAAACAGACCGGCAGCGCTGAATCTGTCCGGAAACCGCTCTGCTGCATGCACGGCATAGACCCCGCACATGGCGTGCCCTGCCAGCGCGGCGCGGTCGATCTGCAAATGGTCAAGCAGGTGCAGGCATTCCTCGATAAAGGCCATGGGACGGAACGTGCCATCATCCGCTGATGATTGCCCCACGCCTGGCTTGCACGGCGCGATGATTTGCAGATTGTGGCTGACTGCGGATTTGAAAATCGCATCGGTGGGCACAGCCGATGATGTGTGGCCGTGCAAAAACAGCACCGGATCGCCATCATTGTGCCCATAATGGGCAAATTGCAGCAACCGATCGCGCCGCACGCTTAACAGGGCGATGTTCCTGAAGCTGTCCTCGTGATGGCCTTGCTCGGCCTTGTCGCGGTGGAGTTTTGGCGCGATGTCGATCACATGCATCAGGCCAATGGCAAGGCTGATAAATTCGCTTTGGCTGGAAACCTGCGCTTTGCTCAAAAGCGATTTGATCTGTTTTTGGACAGTCGTGATTGACCGCGCGCGTTCCGCGGCAATCTCGCTGCTTTTGCGCCCTTCATACAGGCTGCGGGCGATGTCCATTTCCGCTTTGGTAAAGCCAAAGGACTGTTCCAGCACCCGCGCGCCGCTGCTGGCCCATTCGGCATGGCACGATTTGACCAGCAACACCGTTTCCGCCTCGATATCAGCAAATTCATGCCGTTTCAGATGCTCGATGATGATGATGGTCTCTTTGCCATCGGGCAGCAGGTAAAGCGCAGCTGTGACCGGCCGCGAAGACGTGTGCCCGGCTGTTTCAATGTCGCCCAAATTGCTTTGGCCCGCGCTGCTTTGGCCACCCCTGTTTTGGCCCGCGCTGCTCTCACTGGAAGGCTGCAATTTTTGCGCATGGTCGAACAGCGATTTGCCAGTCTCAAGCCCAAAACGCTGCTTGAACGCGGTGTTGCCAGCGATCAGACTGCCATCCAGTCGCGTGACAGCAGCGGCGAATTTCTGGTCATCAAGAAAGCCCTGAACCAGATCTTCGCGTTTCACTTTGGTTTTTTCAAACACTTTAAGTGCCCGCTCAAAGTGCTGCTTGAGTGTGTCCAGATCAACGCTGCTTGCCGCATCCAGATCATTCGCGGCCAGCATGGGTTCAACGATATTATCGTCCCAAACCTCGGCAAATTTCAGATAATTTTCAGGAGTCAGAGCCGTGTCATAAATCGCATCGATCAGCATCGAATAACCGCTTTTCTCTGCGCTATGCACCCCTGAGCCCCCCAAATTGCGAACCTGAAAACCTATTTGTTTCAATTTCCTATGCTGAAATACGCGCATCGCGCCTGCACGTCATACCCCAATTGGGGCATGCGGGCCTAATTCAATCATGTTCTAAATCCTGCCTTCATCGGGGGAGTTGGACATTTGATCTTTCGCAAATTGGTTTTGGCTTCGGCTTTGGGACGGGCAGGGGCAGCAGCGGCAGCGGGTCTTGCGCTGGCAATTCCATCGGGGGCGGCGCTTGCGCAGGAAAAGACCGAGCATCAGACCATGCCTTCTGGGACGGATGTCTGGCGAGTGGAACTGCGCAATTATGACGAAGTGCTGCTGATCGAAAACGCGGATTCCGATGATAAGGACGAATTGCATTCGGTCGAAATCATTCTCGCCAACGAATATTATGAATCGAGCCGCTTAGCGATAAGGCAGCCCGTCGAGACTGAAAATCAATACGATGCGGTGAAAGAAACCGCGATCAATCTGGCGGTCAATGATCGGGCGGGAAGCCGCGCTTATGTGCCAGCGCGCCGCGGCGATAAGGTCGAACTGGTCCGCCGTCCCAGCTCAACTTACAATTTGTGGGTCCACACCCGGCAGTTTCGCGAAAGCGCGGATTTGCCGCCGATGATCTTCTTTACAGTCACGGTCAAAACCCGCGAGCTGAGCTGTTTTCGCAAACGCGTGTGCAAGCGCGGATATTACGGCGAATACACCTATCAATTCACTGTTCCTGCTCCCTCTGTTCGCTCCTCTCACTGTGTGTCTGCCAACACGTTTGATTTCGAAGCGCAAGCGGATGAAATCGAAGTGCGCGCCCGCGCCAATGGCGAACCTGCCGAGGGTTGGGACATAGAGCGCGCGTCCGCTCGCAGAGCCCCGCAAATGTTCCTCAAATCGGGCGAGATCTGCATCGCTTCGACCAGCAAATGAGGGCGTGCCTCCCAGTTTTCATAGATTTCATCAGGAGAATACAGCGATGATTGGCAAAACCGCAAAATGGCTTGCAGCTTCATGCATGCTGGCGCTGATGTCTCCCGCCAATGCGCAGGAAAAAACGCACAATCACACAATGGCGTCGGGCGAGGATGTGTGGCGGATTGAACTGCGCACGCTTGAGAATTTTCTCACCACGTCGGTCGGCGATGACGAAGGCACGAGCGAGCTGTATTACATCGACAT
The DNA here is from genome assembly GCF_057365035.1 of Erythrobacter sp. JB1-15. Taxonomy (NCBI): domain Bacteria; kingdom Pseudomonadati; phylum Pseudomonadota; class Alphaproteobacteria; order Sphingomonadales; family Erythrobacteraceae; genus Erythrobacter; species Erythrobacter sp. JB1-15. The sequence goes on along the minus strand of NZ_CP200295.1, from coordinate 686,516 downwards.
CACCTTGTCTGGGCCAAACAGCCAGTTTCACAAAGTGCGCGAGGTCAATCCGTTCCTCCAGGTGAATGGCGGTCCGCGATCGCTTCGCAATACGATCAATGTGCAGCTGGGCGATAGGGTTTCGCTTGATCGTTTGTCGCCGGAAACTCTCGATACCTATGACCTATGGATCCACACGCGCCCATCACGCGCGCCCGGCTCTGATGAACGGATGCTCAATTTTCAGATCACAGTGGCCGCGCGCGAACTGGATTGTTTCAGAGATCGCGTCTGCAACAGGGGCAGCACCGGCACGCTTACCTACAATGTCAGCGTGCCTGTTCCTGAATGGCGTTCCAGTCGCTGCTCGGCGCAAAACACCTATCAAATCTCGGCGGTGAACGGGGCGCAAATGGCTCTGCAACCGCGCAATAGAGGCGGGCGGCGCGGCAGGATCCCGGTGAATAGCGAGGCAAGCAACAGCCATTCCGGCAAATTGATCGCGCGCGGCGCAAAAGATGCGGTGCGCCTGTCGATGCAAAGCGGCCAGATCTGCGTGGCATCGACCACTCGGTAAAAACCGGCCTTCCGCAGCCCAGCAGCATTCAACAGGAGGCGTTTATGATCGCCGTAAAGCCCAATCTTGCACCGCGCAGCCTACTCGCAGCGGCGGCGGCCAGCCTTGCTTTTGCGCCTTTGCCCGCTTTTTCAGGGGAGAAAAGCTCCAATCACACTCTGGGTTCGGGCGAGCACATTTACCGGATCGAAGTGCGCAATCTCAACCGGCTTGAAGTGCTGGAAGCAGGCGACAGGGACGGCGTGGGCGAACTGCACGCAATGTACATTGAACTCAGCGCGCATGACCTTGCCAAAGGGCGGCAATATCACCGTCACAATTTCAGCGGCACGGAACTGTACGGGATCAACAAAGGCGGCCTTGTGGGCGGCAGGCGCAATTTCCCGGTAAAGGCGGGCCAGCATGTCTTTACCGCCCGCGACAGGCGCCCCACCGACGAAACCCAGCTGTGGGTGCATGTCTATGCCAACCCCGATGATGCCGAATACACTGCGCGGTTTCCCGATGGGAAAGGCGCGATGGTTTCGCTGCATGTCTGGGCGCAGGAACTGGATTGCGCCGGGCAGCGCGTGTGCAGGCGGCGCAGCACGGGCGGCGTGACCGTGCGCTTGCGGATCCCTGAATTCGCCTCGCCGCCGTCCAATCGCTGCGGGCCTGACAACACCTTTCGCCTCGAAAAACTGGACGGCGATATTCAGATCAGCGGCCTTTCAGACACCAGCGTTTCATCCCACGCGAGCAGCCGAACGATGATTGGCGGGATTGATTACAAAAAAGGCGGCCCGCGCCTCCAGCCGTTTAACGCCGACATCTGTATCGCCAGCACCGTCCGGCGGCCTGCCGTCCAATAATCAGCATCGCACAGCCTGCGCGCGCCAAATCCAAGCGCCAAAACCAGACGTCACATTCGAAAGGGTAACCGGATGATCCAAAGCCTTAGAACCGCAGCAATCGCTGGCATGGCTCTTTTCACAATTGGGGCCATCCCTGCCGCCACCGCGCATCAGGCCAAGGCGGATTACATCCGCAGCGCGTTCGATATGTCGAAATGCCTTGGCGTGCCCGATGGCAATAATGGCACGCGGGTGCGGATTGAAAACTGCGATCCGGGCGGCCGGGCGCAGCAGCAATGGAATTACAATGCGCGCACTGGCGAGATTTCCAATGAAGCTTTTCCGAGCAAATGCCTGCACAAGGCCAGCGGCGGCTGGGGGCGGGGCAATCGCATTCATTTGTGGAGCTGCGGGGCAGGCGGCACCGAAATGCGCACCTGGCGGCGCGATACGGCCTTTGGCACTATCAATGCGCGCGAAAATGCAGGGATGTGTTTCCGAATAGAGGGGAGTACTATCGAAAGCGGGTCGGTCATTTCGCTCAATCCCGATTGCCGTTCAAATTCCGACATGATCACATGGCGGATGACGAGCAAGGATCAGCAGGATTGTGCGGTTTTTGACGGTGTGGTGCGGCCAAATCTGGGCCTGATCACGGACATGATCAACCTACGCCTGCCTTATTCGGACAAGATCAATCGCCGCAAAACGCTGGTCATGCACCGGGCCACATCGGTTTTTGCCAATGGCTGCACTGCCACCATCAGCGCCGATGTCACGATGAAACGCAAAATTCGCAAAGACGCGCATGGCAACATGATGCTCACCGCAAAACTGCATTCGCTTGGCGCGGGGTATATCTGCCTGCGCGATCCCAAGGTTTTGAGCGTGAACCTGTCAAACCTGACGGGCGTCGGAGAAAATTTCTACCGGCGACGCGGTACCAAAAGTCTTCCTAGTGAAATGTGCGTGGCGATTTGATGCCTCCCTGTTGATGGGCGGCCGGTTCCAATTTTCAAACACCAAAAAAGAGACAATATATGCGCGCAGGATTTAGCCTTCTTCTCATCATGGCCCTTGCTGCTTGCGGTTCGGACCAATCTGCCAACGCTTCCAATGCGTCATCCTCTGGCGAACCAAAATTGACAGACACGCCGATCGCGTTTGCCGATGCCGTCGGAGACAATTCTGAAATGCGCGAGGTCGGCCCATGCCCCTTTGTCCAAGATGAAACGATCATTGCCAGTGTGCGCACCAGTTACGAGATTACTAGGCGCGAGGTCTCCAACACCAAATGCCGCTGGGCTTACAATGCCGGATTTGCAATCGAGGTGACGATTGAAGATCTGGCCGATGCCCGGCCTGTGTCCCAGCGCCGCTATAATATGGATATCGACCCCGTGCTTGAACCGCAAAGCGGCCCCGGCGCGAATGCGGCAGTGCTGAATGATACCGCTTTTGGCAATCCGCTGCCCTTTGCATACAGTTTTGAGCAAGACGATAAGCTCGTCTTTATGAGCTATACAGGCTTCAAAACCAATGCTGCGATTATGCGCCCTGCGGCTGATGAAATCGCGCGGCGCATGGGCGATATGCCGCAAATCACCGCGCAAAGGCGCGAATTGGCGGTGCCGTTCAAAGCGTGCGAGGTGTGGAGTGAGAGCGATATCAAGCTGGCCTTTGGCGCAGGACCTGCCGCCAGCGCCATGACAGGCGCGCGCGGTCCATCGACCTGCGCGTGGGAAATGATCGAGGACGGCGTTGCAGGCCGGCGGACCGCTGCGTTCAACATTTTCAAACCAGTGCCGGGCCAAAAATCAGAGCATGAATATTCAAGCTATGAGCCCTTCGAAGAAAATGGCGAAACGCACTATTTGCGCAAAGCGCCTTCGGATTTTGGCACCTATATCCATATCGTAACGCCGCGCGCCGGGGGGATCGTGCACACCACCGTGTCCGATGCCAATCGCGATGCGAGCGATGTTGCCAAACGCCTGCATTACAATCTGCTGGGCCGATTGACGTCCTGACGCGCTGTCTTGCGCCGCCACGTCGGTTTTGCGCGGGCGGCGCTTTTCCATTCAGGCAATCTGCAACAAACCTGAACGCTGGCTAACCACCTCGCTCAGCTTTGCGCCAGACCACCCGTGCATAATCATCGCCGAACCGAAGGGCAGCCTTTGGTGATCCGGCAATCTTGCCAATGGAGAATTGCACATGACACAAGCAACCATTCGTTCTTCGCGCCCGCACACCTGGAACAGCCCGCGCCCGCCGGTTGATCCTGCGCTGCGCCTGCGCGCTTATGGCAAAGTGCAATCCATGTATCAGCCGACCTTTTTTGAGCGCCTGTTTCGCCGCAACTGATCGCAGACAGGAAACGCTTTGGCGGCACTTTTTTCGGAACCAAATTCCGCCATCGGATTTATACCTAGCAAGTGATTAAACGCTAAAACGCAAAGGAATCAACGCTATGACATCGGCCACGATCCGATCATCGGCGCCAGACCGCTGGAATCAGCCGCGCCCGCACACCGATGCCACCATCCGCCGCTTAAAGCATGGCCGGGTGCGCCCGATGGAAGAGCCAAGCTTGCTCGAACGCTGGTTTGGCGGGGTCTAAACACCACCCAAATTTGACAGTCCCCCCGACGAAAAACGCCGGAGCCTGCGAAAGGCCCCGGCGTTTTTTGTGTCTGCTGCTCAATTGAGCGGGGTTAATATTCGAGCGGCTCCTCCGGAGTGTCAGCGCGGAAATCCCTGCCCGCTTTCTTGTCGCCCTGCGCCAGCTTGAACACCACGCCCGACAGCAGGACCAGTGCGACAAGGTTCGGCAACGCCATTGCCGCGTTGGAGATATCGCCCAGGCGCCAAACCAGTGTCAGATCGAGCGTTGATCCCAGATAAATCACCACGCACCACAGCACGCGCCAGATGATGTGCAGGATTTTCTCACCGCCGCGGGTTGATCCGGGCACCCGGTCATAGATGAATGTGATCGCCCGCTCGCCGTAATAGCTCCAGGTAAGCAGCGTGGTGAACACAAACACGATCAGCGCGACAGATGCGATCAATGTGCCCAGCGGAATGCTGGCGATCTCAACCGGGAACGCAGCGGCAAATGCGCCGCTGGTCATCGCGAACCCTTCAAGGTCTGAATTCCACGCATGCGCGACCGCTTCGCCGCCGCCGGTGAAATCGCCCTGAACGGTCAGGATCACCAACGCTGTCATGGTGCAGATGACGATGGTGTCGATGAAACATCCGAGCATCGCCATGCGGCCTTGCTGTTCTGGGTCATTGGTCTGCGCCACAGCGTGAGCGATCGGGGTGGAACCCTGACCGCTTTCGTTAGAGAACAGCCCGCGCGCCACCCCTGCGCGGATGGCCAGCATGATCGCTGCACCAAGGAACCCGCCGGTGGCCGATTGAAAGTTAAAAGCGCCGTGGAAGATCAGGCCGAATGTTGCAGGAATGTCCTGAATATTCAGCAGCAGCGCGGTTACCGCCATCACGATATAGGCGGCAGCCATAAACGGAATGACGCTTTCTGCGACGCGTCCGATGGATTTGATCCCGCCGATAATCACGACGAACACTGCCACAGCAACGATTGCGCCGCCCACGGCTTCTTCAATGCCGAACAATTCGTTCAGGCCATCGGCGACTGCATTGGCCTGGATCGAATTGCCGGTTACCAATGCGGAAAACAAAGTGCCGATGCAAAACAGGATGGCAAGCCATGTCCATTTGGGGCCAAGGCCTAGCATGATGTAGCTCATCGGGCCGCCGCGATAAGTGCCATCGGAGGTTCGTTCGCGATACCGGATCGCAAGCGACCCTTCGGCAAAAGCCAGCGCCATGCCGATCAGCGCGGTGATCCACATCCAGAAAATCGCACCCGGACCGCCCAGCGCGATGGCCGTGGCAACCCCTGCAAGATTGCCTGTGCCCACTTGCCCCGAAAGCGCGGTGGAAAGCGCGGCAAAAGGAGAGATTTCCCCGTCGCCATCGCCCTTGCGGCTTTTGAACAGGCCGGCAAAGGCGCTGCCCAATTGGCGCAGCGGATAGAATTTGAGGCCAGCCATCATGTAAAGGCCAATGCCCAAAAGGATCAGGACCATAGGCGGGATCGGTTGGCCGCCAATTGATAGCCATGGCAGAGCTTCCCCGTTCCACGTGCCGCCCCAGATAAAGTCCGAGACATTGGTCACGCGGTCAATCAGGCTCATCGCCTCCGCTGGATTGGCTGCCATTGTGTGAAGTCCCCTGAAAAATGCTTACCCAGCCGCGTCTAAGGCGCGGTATGTTTGAAAGCGGTGCACGCTAAAGCGGGTCGCGGCGCTTGACCAGCCCTCAATCTGCGCAGCGCGTGACGGGAAGGGCGGTGTTACATTTTTGTTGGGTCGGTGTTCTTGCTTGTGTTCGCTAGCGCGCGTTCCTGTTTGTATTCGCTATCGCTCAGGGCCGGGAGTTTTTTGTTTAGTGTTCGCTATCGCTCACGACCGGGCCGCCCCACCTCCCCGCCCGTCCACCATATCCTAATGGAACCCTTGGTGGACGGGCGGGGAGGTGGGGCGGCCCGGCAAGCCCTTGGCGGATGCCAAGGGCGCACCCAACAAAAACTCGGGGTGGTCCGGCGTGAGCGATAGCGAACACAAACAAGAACGCCCCGGCCCGTGAACCGAAGCGCCCCCCAAACAAGAACGCGCATCAGCGAACTCAAACGCCAACGCCCGCAAAACACATCTTGCTTTCCGGCACTGCGCGCCATATTACGGCGCTTAATTCCGACATTGGTAGCGTTTAAAGCCACCCGGCGATCTTGTCCCCGGCGGCGATGGACCCTACCTCGAAGACTTTGGTGGTGTTGGCAGCAAACAGGCTTTGCTGCCGGTGAGCACGACAGACTGACAGGACAAAGGCGGCGCCCATGGCCGAAGAGAAGAAAACCAAGACGAGCGTTCCGCAATTCGTCAACGAAGTGCGCTCTGAAACGCGCAAAGTCGTGTGGCCCACGCGCGAAGAGACAGTGCGCACCGCGATTTTCGTGTTCATTCTGATGGTGATCTTGTCGCTGTTCTTTCTGGGCGTCGACAGCCTGTTCAACTTTGTTGTCAAAACGCTTTTGACGCTGGCCTGATCGGCAGATCCCGGCAACCTCATCAAACACACAATATCAAAACGTATTTCAAGGACTTAACATGGCTCGCTGGTATATCATCCACGCTTATTCGGGCTTCGAAAACAAAGTGAAGGAAGCCATTCTTTCCGAAGCGGAGCGGCTTGGCCTGTCCGAAGGCGTTGAAGAGGTTGAAGTGCCGGTGGAAACCGTCACCGAAATTAAGCGCGGCAAGAAAGTTCAGGTCGAACGCAAATTTATGCCCGGCTATGTGCTGGCGAAATTGCGGATGAACGACGATGTCTATCACCTTGTGAAAAACACGCCCAAAGTCACAGGATTTCTGGGCAATAACAACAAGCCGCAACCGATCAGCGAAAAAGAAGCCGCGCGCTATTTTGGCGGCGTCGAAGAAGCGAAAGCCGCGCCCAAGCAGGACATCACGGTCGATTACGAAATCGGCGATCAGGTCAAAGTCTTGGACGGTCCATTTGCCAGCTTCAACGGCGTGGTAGAAGAGCTCGATTTCGACAAAGCGAAAGTCAAAGTCAGCGTGTCGATCTTTGGCCGGGCCACCCCGGTTGAGCTTGATTTTGAGCAGGTCGAACTGGTCAAGTAAGCGGGGATGCGGGCCGAGTGAAAACCCGTCCCTGATGAAAACCCGGCCCGGCATCTGCAATCGCAAAAAACGTTTCGCCACGCGCGAGGCGGCTGAGCTGGCGGCGGGCAAAGCGCCGTTCAAACTGCGCGCCTATACCTGCGAGCTGTGCGGCAAGTTTCATCTCACCAGCCGAACAAAGGGGATGAAGACGCCCGCTCATGAATTGCAGCGGATCACTTGATCCGCGCGCGCAGCAGAATCTCGAAGGTTTTGGTGTCGTCATACCCTTCGGCAACGCCGCCAGAAGGTCTGATCCGCACTCGCAAAACGGCAGGATCATAGGCGCCATTGGGCACATAGCCGAAATTGTTCAAGCCGGAGGCAAATTCGGAATATTCGATCTGCGCCGCTGAGCAGCAAGATAGCCCCGTTGCCGCAGCGCCTGTTCCATCGATAAACTCAATCGGCAAAGGCTCCGTCCCGCTGAACGCGCCGGTCCACAATTCGACATCGGTGGGCAGAACATCGGTGATGATGATCGAATTGGCATCAATCGCCGCGCCCGGATTGGCAAAACCGATTGTGTAGGTCTGATCGGCTCCGGGGATGCGGAACACATCATCGCCGCTGGTCGCGGTTGATGCGCTGATTTTGGATACGGTGACAGGGGCATCGGGCGCGCGGCAAAACGGCGTGGCAGCCAAGCTGGGCGCAGATGCGGAGGGCTGGCCAAGCGCGCCTTGCGTTGCGCCATTGGGCGGGAATTCAGTCATGGACGAGGCCGAAGTCACGCCATTTGTCCCGCCGCGTGCAAATGTCACGCTAACCCCGCCGCTGGCGGCGATCACACCGCCGCCGCCGCCGCCGCCCGGCCCTTCGTTTTCGTTGTTGGTGATAAGCTGATTGCCGCCATCGCCCCCGTCTGCGAGCAAAGATGCGCTGACGCCGCTGCCCGATTGCACGACAATGGTGCCGCCCGCGCCGCCGCCTCCGGGGCCATCATTGTGGCGCGGACTGGTGTCTTCGCCATCGCTGCCATCGGAACGGATAGTGCCGCCGCCTGTCACAGTGCCTGCGGATATAAAGATCAACCCGCCGCCATTGCCGCCTGCGCCGGCTGCATTGTTATTGCCATCGCCAGCGCCGCCGCCGCCGCCAAAAAACAGCCTGCCTGTGGGGTCATAGGTCATCGGGCGCCCGCCAAGCCCGCCCAATTCGCGGCGGAAATCATTGCCCCATGACGGATCACCCGGAGGAGTCGTCAGCGCATTTCCATCGCGCGCATAGGTGTAACCGCCGCGCCCGCCGCCTGCATCCGAAGTGCTCGCTGTCAGCGTGCCATCAATGTTCCATGCCTGCGCCCAACTGGGATCGGAATTGTCGGGCACACCCTGGCCGGCCCAGCCATTGCCATTGTCTCCATTTGAGCCGCCACCGCCGCCTGCATTGTGGCTGTTGCCGCCGCCGCCGCCATTGGCAGGGGCTCCGCGCCCGTAGAAGTTTCCGCCAGGAAGCTCGTTGCGGTATCCAGCGATCCCTTCGCCTTTTTCCGCGCCGTTATTGGCGATGTTGCTGCGATAGCCCATAAAGCTGGAGCCTGTGGGCGTGGTCAGGTTGTCAATTCCGCCGCCGCGAAATCCGCGCGCAGAGGCGTCGATTGAGCCTGTAACGGTCAAAGTGTCAGCAACGGTCATCGCGACAACTCCGCCCGTTGTGCCGTCCCATGGGCGCGGGACGACGCTGCCTGATACGGTGAGATTGCGGTATTGCGGCACGCGGATCACCTGCGCTTTGCCTGCGGCGCTGTAAGAGTATTCAAGGCCCGTACACGCCCCGCCATAATCGTGCAGGATTATCGTGTTGCCCGCGACCGATTTGACCGTGTGAAATTCATACCGTCCCGCCGATCCCAGCGAGGTTACCGCGCCATAAGCGGCCGTATCGGCGGCATTGATGCTGGCCCCTTGCGCCTGATACAGCATGATAAGATCACCCGCTTCAAGCGAAGGCAGATTGGCGGCCAGTCCCGCCACATTGATCGACGGCGCACCTGCTGATGCGGTGCCGGAAAGACTGGCATATTCATTGACGATCTGAGTGCCAGCAATGGTCACATCGCCATCTTTGCCCGGCGTTTCTGCGCGAAGCGGCGCGGCGATGAGCAACATCGCCAGGGCGGCGCACACAGCAATACCCCACGCACGCAGCCACGCAGCCGCAAAAGCGCGCAAGCGGGAAAGGCAAGGGTTGGTCATCATCAATCAGCGCACCCTTAAGGCTCGGTTTGCTGCGCTATAAGGGAAACAAGGTAAACGCTCGGTAAGGATCGCGGGCGCAGCGGTGTAAAATCGCGTTTCGCGCGGCCCTTGCAGGGTTTCGCGCAGATTGAAGGGAGGCCCTTCCACGGGACACTGCTTAGGATGCACCCCCGTGCTTGCACGGCACATTCCCCTTGCACCTGCGCGCAAACACGCTATGTGCGCCGCTCCTCGCTGTTGCAGCGGGGAAACCCGTGCGGGAGGCAGGCCAGCAGGCTTGCCGCTGAACCGCTTAACATGACCCTGCCGCGGCAATGCTTCAGGGAACAGTGCGAAAGGAGGCCCATAGTGGCCAAGAAAATCGAAGGCTATATCAAGCTGCAAGTGCCCGCTGGCACGGCAAACCCATCGCCGCCCATCGGCCCGGCACTGGGTCAGCGCGGCGTTAACATCATGGAATTCTGCAAAGCGTTCAACGCTGCCACGCAGGATCTTGAAAAGAACGCCCCCATCCCGACAACGATCACCGTCTATGCGGACCGTTCGTTCACGTTCACCTATAAAAGCCCGCCCGCCAGCTATATGATCAAGAAAGCGGCGAAGCTGAAATCAGGTTCGTCAGAGCCGGGTAAAGTCGTGGCAGGCTCAATCAAGCAGAGCCAGGTCAAGGAAATCGCCGAAGCGAAGATGAAAGATCTCAACGCGAACGATATCGATGCGGCCATGAAAATCATCGAAGGGTCATGCCGTTCGATGGGCCTCGAAGTGGTGGGAGGCTGATCCGATGAAAATGACCAAAAAGCAAAAGACTCTCGCAGAGCTCGACAATGACAAGCTCTACACCGTTGACGAAGCGATCAAGACGCTGCGGACGCACAAGGCGAAATTTGACGAAACCGTCGAATTGTCGATGAACCTTGGTGTGGACCCTCGCCATGCAGACCAAATGGTGCGCGGCATGATCTCGCTGCCATCGGGCACGGGTAAAGACGTGAAAGTCGCCGTGTTCGCCAAAGGCGACAACGCAGAGAAAGCCGCTGCCGCGGGTGCTGACAAGGTTGGCGCAGAAGACCTGATGGAAGACATGCAGGCGGGCAATCTTGATTATGACCGCGTGATCGCAACTCCTGATATGATGGGCGTTGTGGGCCGTCTTGGTAAAGTGCTTGGCCCCAAAGGCCTGATGCCGAACCCCAAGCTTGGCACAGTCACTCCCAATGTCGAACAAGCCGTGAAAGACGCCAAAGGCGGTCAGGTCGAGTTTCGCGTTGAGAAAATGGGCATCATCCATTCCGGCATCGGCAAGCTGTCGTTTGACGATGCGGCTTTGAAAGCAAACTTCGAAGCGCTGACCCAGGCGATTGTGAAAGCCAAGCCTTCGGGCGCGAAAGGCAAGTATGTGAAGAAAATCTCGCTCACATCGACCATGGGCCCCGGCCTTAAAATCGATATGGCAGAGGTCGAAGGCGCGTAAGCTTTTGCGCTTCAAGCGCCAGCGGGGCCATCTGCTCCCTTGGCGTTCCTGAAGGACCGAATACATTATGGGGCCGGAGGCGTTTAGGCTTCCGGCCCTTTTTGCTTTGGCCTGCTGGCTATTCATGCGCGGGTAAGTCGCACGGGTGCACATTTCGCCGCGGGCAGTCAGGGGAGAGAGGTAATGCGGTTTTGGGCAGCAATTGCGGTGACACTGGGCATGTGCTTTTCAGCCAGCCTTGTTCCCAACTCTGCCATGGCACAAAACGCCGCCAAAGCCGCGCCAATCACACTATCCCAGCTTGAGGCCAAAGCGCGAAAGGCATGCGGCGCGGCTGTTTCCCTATCGCCCACAGCGATCACGCGCGCTGATCTCGATGGAGATGGGCGCGTTGATATGCTGTTTGATTGGCGGCAAGTAACATGCCGATCATCGAGCGCACTGATGACCCTTGGCGCTGGCCATTGCGGGATGCACAATTGCAGCATCGATATCTATCTTTCCTCGCATTACCGGCACGGGGCTGCTGGCAAAAGAGGCTGGCCCAAGGCGGTTCTCAATCACTCCGAAATCGCGCCAAGCGTTGTTGATGGCAAATTGCGCACCGCGACGCAGGGCGGATCGTGCAAATTTGCGCATGTGTGCCGCTGGGAATGGAGCTGGAATGGCAAAGAGCTGGTCAGCCGCCCGCTTGCCGAAGGTGAGGGAGGAGGAAGCGGCGCGGAAGGGTCTGCAAGCGCGCTGCCTGTGACAGCGGAAAACCTCACGGGCATCTGGGCAGAAGCGGGCGACAAATGCGCCACCGATTTCGTCCTCGCGCTAAAGCCGGGCGGTGACTACGCCTCTTATGAAGAAAACGGCGACTGGCGGCTGGTGGGTAACCGCATCGCGGTAGTGGTGCGAGAGACTTACACTTTGGGCGATGCAGGCAGCACAAGGCCCGTACGCAATCCCAAGGCAAGGATGCTGACGGTTGAAAGCCTGACGAGGGACAGGCTGATCGTGAAGTTCAGCGATGGCTCTGGTTTCGCCTTTCGCCGCTGCGGTTGATCCAACCGGCGCTGCGCAAAAAAGCCGACCAAACGAAAGCGGCTGTAACCACGCCCGACATTCCGACGAACAGCAGGTAAGCCCCGATGCACAGCATGCATGAGGGCGATTAGCCGCTTGAATTGGAAATGGAAAACATCATGTCTGCTGTCTCATTACGCTTTCGCGCAAATCCCTTGAGCGAAGCTTCACTTGATGGAGATGATATGATTGCCCCGAAATGGCTGGTGCTTGGTGTTGTGCTGGTCGCCTTTGCCTTGATTGCATCATATGACCGTGATTTCGGCATAGCTGCTGGCGCGGTGTTGGGAGTGATTGCGTTTCCGATTGTCTGGATGCGAGTTCGGCTGTGGCTTGCCGATCATGAACCTGGCTCCACCCGAAAAGCTCTGGTCGAACGCTTTCGCAAACGCAGCGAAAACCGCCGCCGTGCGCGCGCGAAAGAGCTATCGGGAAAGAACTGAGCGCGCTCAGATACCGCCGGGGGTAAAATCGTACCCATGGGTGGCAAGGCCGTCTGACAGGCTGTCGGCTGCGCTTTTCAGGATATCGGCATCGGTGGAGCGAATGACGAAATTGGCTCCGACACGGCCTTCGCGAAAGAAGGGATAAGAGCCGATCTGGCAGTCATCATGCGCCTGTTCCACTTCGCGCAGCAGGCCGGCGATCTCGCTTTCCGCGACCCAGCTGCCAATGGTTTCGGTAAGCAGCGGCGCGCCGCCTTCCAGCTGACCCGTAAGCGCATCCAGCATGCCTGCGGCAATATGCGGAACGCCCGCCATTAAAATGACATTGCCGCGCCGGATGCCGGGCGCACCTGACATGCGATTGGGAATAAGATCAGCGCCTTCGGGCACGCGCGCCATGCGCAAACGCCCTTCGTTAAGGCCGCCCTTATCGGCGTAATATCGTTCAAGCAGCGCGCGCGCGTCATCGTGGATGACAACCGGCACGCCGAGCGCTTTGGCGACGGCATCGACAGTGATGTCATCATGGGTGGGGCCAATGCCGCCAGTGGTGAACAGGTAATCATTGGCCGCGCGAAGAGCGTCCACCGCTTCCACGATCCGGTCTTCTATATCAGGGACCACGCGGACTTCGGCGAGGCGGATGCCCTGCACCTGAAGCCAGCTTGCGACCTGCGCGATGTTCTTGTCGTGTGTGCGGCCAGACAGGATCTCATCGCCAATCACGATGAGGCCAGCGGTCCAAATCTTAGTGGGAGAATTCATGCGCGCAGGATTAGGCGAAACAGGCGCGGCGGGCCAGCCCTTAAGTGCAGCCCCTTGGCGTAAACCTGCGCGGTTACTCCGCCGCTTCCAATTGCGCATTTGCGCCGCCAGCTGCATTGGCCGAGCTTCCAAATACGAGCAGCCCATCATCAACCGGATCATCACGCATCTGCTTGCGATCCAGCACATATTCCTGATTCAGCCACCAAGGAAAGCTGGTGCTGCTTTTGGGATTGATCGATTTGGCCCGCTGGAGATAGCCGCTGGAGAAGATTTCATAAATGTCCTCTTCTTGAAGGCTTGCTTCTGTCTCCGGGGTCATCACAGGCGTGGCCAGATCACTGCCCCTCTCGCGCATCGTATTGAGCACACGGCAGATATAATCGGCATTGATATCCGCGCGCAAAGTCCAGCTGGCATTGAGATATCCGAACACCACCGCAAGGTTGGGCAGGTTGGAGAACATGCAGCCTTTGTAATAATAGTGCTCGGCAAAATCGACAGGTTTGCCGTCCACGCTGAAAGCGATCTTGCCAGCGACCGCGAGTTTCAGCCCCGTTGCCGTCACAATCACGTCCGCCTTGATAAATTCGCCCGATTTCAGGCGGATGCCGTCTTTTTCGAACGCTTCGATATGGCCAGTGGCGATGCTTGCTTTGCCTGAATTGATCGCTTCGAACATGTCGGCATCCGGCACCAGACAAAGGCGCTGCTCCCACGGATTATAGGGCGGGGTAAAGGCCTGCTTGTCGTAATCCTTGCCCATGGCCTTTTCGAGGCCCTTGGTCAGGTTCTTGATGACCTTTTCCGGTTTGTTGCGCGCAATTTTATACGTGAAATCCTGCATCCAGATATTGCGCGCGCGGGTGATCTTATAGGCCAATCCTTCGGGCATCACTTTGCGCAGCGAATTGGCAAACCAATCCTTTGCAGGGCGCGATACCATCCATGTCGGCGTGCGTTGGAGCATGGTGATATGCTCTGCCTGATCCGCCATTGATGGAACGATCGTCACCGCGGTTGCGCCTGATCCGATCACCACAATCCGTTTGCCGGCATAGTCAGGATCGCTCGGCCAGAATTGCGGGTGCCACACTTCGCCTTCGAATGCGGACAGGTCAAAGCCTGCATCATGGGGCTCATCGTAATCGTAATAGCCAGCGCCGAGATAGACGAAATTGGCGGTGATCTGACTGCGTGAGCCGTCGCCTTGTTCAATCTCGACATACCAGCGCGCGTCTTCGTGATGGAAATCGGCGCTGATGACTTTTTGGCCAAACCGGATGTGCTCACGAATGCCGCGTTCATCGACAATGTGGTTGAGGTAATCGAGAATGGCAGGTGCATCTGCGATGCTTTTTTCATGCCGCCAGGGTTCAAAATCAAACCCCAATGTGTGCATGTCGCTGTCAGAGCGAATGCCGGGATAGCGGAACAAATCCCACGTGCCGCCCAGCTTTTCGCGGCGTTCAACAATGCCAAAACTGTGGCCGGGCGCTTTCATTTTCATATGCGCGGCCATGCCGATGCCCGAAATCCCTGCGCCGACGATCAGCACGTCGAGATCGGGCTTGTCCTGGTTGAAAGCTGCTTGGGGCATCGGATTCTCTTCCTCATTGGCTTATTGCCTTGATGCGGATGTAACCACACACCTTGGATAAAAGCGAGTCTTGATGGCATTTTGCAACTGACTTTGGCAGCGGCGTGCCCTAGGCGGCGCGCCATGTTGCATCTTACGCGTTTCGCTCCGTCACTATTCCTTTCCGCATCACTGATGGGGCTGTGCGCACCTGCCATGGCGCAGGATGGCTCGCCCGAACCTGATGAAGACAATGTATGGGACGGCGAAATCGTTGTGCTGGGCGAAGGGTTAGACCCCGCGCCATCCATCGGTGCCTATGCCGTTACCACGATTGAGCGCGAGGCGATTATCGCGACCGGGTCAGGCCGGATCGAGGACACACTGCGCAATGTTGCAGGTTTCCAGCAATTTCGCCGGTCAGACAGCCGCTCGGCCAATCCTTCTGCCCAAGGTGTTACATTGCGCGCCCTTGGCGGCAACGCGACCAGCCGCGCTTTGGTGCTGCTCGATGGGGTGCCTGTGGCCGATCCGTTTTTCGGGTTTATTCCGTTAAGCGCGATTGCGCCGGAAAGCCTTGCGCAAATTCGCGTGACGCGCGGGGGCGGGGCGGGGCCATTCGGTGCTGGCGCATTGGCGGGCACGATTGAGCTGGAAAGCGCTGGCCCGGCCACGCTTGGCCCTGTTTCTGGCAGCGTGCTGATTAACAATCGGGCAGAGACAGAAGCGTCTGCCAGCATTGCCCAAAATTTGGGCAGCGGATTTGCTGTTGTCAGCGGACGGTGGGACCGGGGGCGCGGATTTTTCACCGCGCCAGACGATCAGCGCGTCCCCGCCAGCGCGCGTGCGGCGTTTGACAATTGGCAGGTCGGATTGCGCGCTGTCGCACCGCTTTCCTCCAACACTGAATTGCAAGCCCGCTTCAGCGTATTTGATGACAATCGCACGCTGCGTTTTGGTGGAGCCAATTCCTCGCATCAAGGGCAGGATGCAAGTGTGCGCGTGATCGGGCGCGGCGCGTGGGAGTATGACGCGCTGGCTTATGTGCAGGCGCGCAATTTTTCGAATGTCGTGATCAGCTCCTCGCGGTTCACTCGCGTGCTCGATCAACGCAATACGCCTTCCACCGGGCTGGGCGGTAAGCTGGAAGTGCGCCCGCCCATCGACGAAGCGCACACTTTACGCCTTGGCCTCGATTATCGCCGCGCAGATGGTGAATTGCAGGAAGAGGCGTTCAGCGCGTTCACAGGCGCTTTGCGCGAACGGCGGCGTGCGGGCGGGACGAACACCAATTTGGGCCTGTTCATCGAGGATGACTGGCAAATCGGCCCGCTGCTTATAACAGGCGGATTGCGCGCGGATCGCACCAGCATTGCCGATGGCTTTTTCCGCGCGGTCGATGCGGGCGGCACCGTGGTGAGCGAAACGCTTGCGCAAGGCCGGTCTGATTGGGCCGTCAGCTGGCGTGCGGGCGCATTGTTTTACGCCTCGCGCACACTGGAATTGCGCGGCTCTGCCTATACCGGGCTGCGCCTGCCGACTTTGAATGAACTGTACCGCCCCTTTGTCGTGTTCCCTGTGGTGACCCAGGCCAATGCCGCGCTTGAAAACGAGCGGCTTGAAGGGTTCGAACTGGGCGCTGATTGGCGAGCGAGCCGCAATGTACGCGTGTCGCTTACTGCGTTTGACGGCCGGGTTGAAAACGCGATTGCCAATGTCACCATCGCGCCCAATCTGCGCCAGCGGCGCAACCTTCCCGCTATTGACGCGCAAGGGATAGAAGGCGCGATTGCCGCAGAATTCGGCACAGTTAGCGTGGATGCCTCGCTGACCTATACTGATGCACAGATCGCAGGCGAGGGCGCGGCGGCAGCTTTGGATGGCAATCGCCCGCCGCAAACGCCTGAGCTCGCAGCCTCTGCGACATTGGCGTGGCAGCCAGCGGCAGGTTGGCGCATTGCAGGCACTTTGCGGCATGTATCAGCGCAATTTGAAGACGATCAGGAAACCGACCGTCTGGCTCCTGCAACGACGCTTGACCTGTTTGCACAGGCCCCGGTGACGAAAACGATCAGCGTGGTTGTCCGCGGGGAGAACCTGTTCGATGAAGATATCATCACGCGCAATGCGGGCGGAGCGATTGATCTGGGTGTGCCCAGAACGCTTTGGCTGGGCGTAAGAGTGGGATATTGATGTTAAATTGGGTGCGCCGCGCGCAACAAACTTAGCCTTCAGGCCGCGCGCTTATAGCTTTGCTGCACTGCAGCGTAACATGTTGTATTTTTGCTACAATCGCGCAAAAGCGCCCAACCGCTCTTGTGGGAGGCAAAACCGCTGATAGTCTTCGCCCATCACGAAGCGCGCCAACCAAGGCCGCTCTCGATAGGGAGAAAAATATGACACGTAAGGTTGCAGCCTATGCTGCTGGCCTCCTGGCTTGCACTACTTTTACAGCGCCTGCTTTTGCACAAGACACAGATGGAGCCGAAGCCCCCGAAGCGGATGACAATGTCATTATCGTGACGGCAACGCGGCGCGCTCAGGATGTTCAGGATATTCCGCTGGCTGTGACCGCCGTTGGACCCGCTCAGTTGGAGCGGCAAGGCATCAATGAAATTCGCGATGTTACAGCCGTGGCTCCCAGCTTTTCGAGCACCACTGCTCAGACTGCGGCTGGATCGGTTGTGCTGCGTATTCGCGGTGTCGGCACCACTTCCAACAATATCGGCTTTGAATCAGCCGTCGGTATTTTCGTCGATGGCGCTTACCAATCGCGTCCCGGCGTTGCTCTTGGCGAGTTTGTGGATATCGAACGGGTCGAAGTGCTGCGCGGTCCGCAAGGCACGCTTTTTGGCCGCAACACCTCAGCTGGCGCGCTCAACATCACCAACAAACGGCCCGATTTGGGCGAGTTTGGCGGATTTGCAAACGCAACCTATGGCCGGTTTGATGAAATCGGTGTTCAAGGCGCGGTGAACGTGCCGATCGTTCAAGACACCCTCGCTTTGCGGGTCACCGGGGCTTATCGCCAAAGAGACGGCTCGCTGACGGTTGTTGATGCGGCAGGCAATGAGATCGGCGATACCAACGATATTGATCGCTATTTGCTGCGCGGTCAGCTTGGTTGGGAAACCGATTCAGGGTTCAGAGGCCGGATCATTGCTGATTATTCGAACAACCAGTCCAGCGCTGGTGCAGCGGTACAGGTTTTTGAAACCCCGCTCAGTCCCTTCTTTGCAGCAGTGGGACTTCCCGCCACTGGCGGCCAACCAACGGCGAATTTCGCCACATCGCCTTTTGATCAAAGAGGGTTCAAGAACGCTGCGCAGGACCGCACTGTCGCGCTGAACAGGATCCCTGTTGCAGATGTCGAAAATTACGGGGTCGTCGCAGAGCTTGAGCATCCCATTGGCGACAGCGCTGATATTATCTTCATCGGTTCATACCGCGAATACAGCGCTGTTGAAGATTACGATTCCTCGTTTTCTGCTATCGACATTCTGAACGTCACTTTGGACACCCAGATCGAGACATTCACGGCGGAACTGCGTTTTCAGGGCGAAGCTTTGGGCGGCCGATTGAACTATATGATCGGCGGTTATTATTCGGACGAGCAGATTGAGGCAAACAACCGCTTCACACTGGGTGAAGATTTTGGCGAGCTGACAGGTTTCTTGTTCGCCGGTCTGTCTGGCGGCGCGACATTGGGAACGCTTGGCGCCAACCCGCTTTCAGCGCTGACGGGCGGTCTTGATCCAGCAGGTTCCAGCAGCCTCAACCGGTTCACGCAAAGCGCAGAGAGCTGGTCAATCTTTACGCATAACAGTTTTGAGATCGCAGACGGGCTTGAATTCACTCTCGGCGCGCGCTGGTCGGATGAAAGCAAATCCGGCGGGTTTGAGCAGCTCGAAAACACCAATGCGGTGTGCCCGGCCTTTGTTGCAGGGCTGACTGGCGGCGCGTTTGATCTTGGCCCGCTGAACACGCTGGGCATTCTGACGGGCTGTTTTGGCTTCACAGCTCCGGCAGACACTCCGGCATCGGCTGTTCTGCCTTTGCCGCAAACATTCCAGGACACTTTCAACGATGAGGAGCTGATCTATACGGTCAAGCTGGGCTATGAATTCAGCCCTGCTGCCAATGTATATGCCAGCTTCACGCACGGTTATAAATCGGGCGGGATCAACCTTGATACGACTGCTGGTGTGTTCGGCGCGGATCCGACTTTCGAATCTGAAGAAGTTGACGCCTATGAAATTGGGTTCAAGTCGCGGTTCCTGGATGATGCGGTGACTTTGAATGTCGCGGCTTTCCATCAGGAATTCACGAACTTCCAGGTTCTCGAATTCACCGGCGCAGCGTTCCAATCGTTCAATGTGCCTCAGGCGATTTCAACCGGCCTTGAGATTGAAAGCACCATTCGTCCAAACGAAAACTGGACTTTCAATCTTGCGACGACAATCCTCGATTCGCGCTATCCGGACGATTGCAATGGCGATCTGGTCAATGTGACGGTTATCTCGCTGTGCGGGAATGATCTGACCAATGCGGCCAATCTCACCGCGATTGCCGGCGTTTTGTACGAGAATGAGCTGACCGATAACATCGACTTCTTCTTCTCGGCACAAGGCCGGATGGTTTCGGATGAGCGCACTTCGACACAGGCGATTGTGCCGCCGACAGTGGCAGCCGGTGCAAGCGAGGCTGAAATACGGGCCGCGGCTGCAGCAGCGCCCTTGATCGTTGGCGACATTCAAGACGCCAATGTGAAAGTGAACCTGCGCGCAGGTATTAGCGCTGCTGATGATGCGTGGGCGATTGAGGCATTCGTTCTCAACGCGACCGATGTGGTGACACGCGGCGTTACGTTTAACAACGTGCTTCGCGGAGTGGGCGCGATCAACGCCCGGTCAAGCTTCGTCTTGGAGCCGCGCACTTACGGTGTGACGGTCCGCACTCAGTTCTAAGTTTGAGACCAAGTTATGTGGCCTTTGGGAGAGGGCTACAGGAAGGGGCGGCACACCGTAAAAGTGGGCCGCCCCTTTTTGCATCCTCGAAGTTGAAATATGGGTCTACATGCTGCGCGCGATCAGCATTTTCATCACTTCGTTTGACCCGCCAAAGATCCGCGTGATGCGGCTGTCGCGGTACATTTTGGCGATGGGGTATTCGTTGATATAGCCCGCGCCGCCATGCAATTGCAGGCATTTGTCGACGACTTCGCCTTGCAGCTCTGTCACCCAATATTTCGCCATGCTGGCGGTTGCGACATCAAGCTCGCCGTTGAGCAGTTTGGCGATGCAGTCATTCACAAAAACGCGCGCAGCCGTGCCGCGCGCTTTCAGATCGGCAAGCACAAATTGCGTGTTTTGAAAGTCCCAGATGGTCTGGCCAAACGCTTTGCGCGATTTGACGTATTCGACCGTCGTCTCCAGCGCTTTTTCAATACCATTGGCAGCGCCCATCGCGATGACGAGGCGTTCCTGCGGCAATTCGCCCATGAGCTGATAGAACCCTTTGCCTTCCACCCCGCCAAGCACATTTTCAGCTGGCACAAACACGTCCTCGAAAAACAGCTCCGATGTGTCGGCTGCATCCATGCCGATCTTGTCGAGTTTTTTGCCGCGCTGGAATCCGTCTGCCCCGTCCGTTTCCAGCAGCATCAAAGATATGCCCTTGGCCCGCTCATTCGGATCGGTCTTGGCGACAACCACGATAAAGTCCGCGGTCTGACCGTTGGAAATATAGGTCTTTGCGCCATTGATCCGGTAGCCATTGCCATCTTTCAGCGCAGTCGTGGTGATGGATTGCAGGTCTGATCCCACGCCGGGCTCTGTCATTGCGATTGCGCTGACGAGCTCTCCTGTCACAAGCTTGGGAAGGTATTTCTTCTTTTGCTCTTCGGTGCCGTGGCGCACGAGATAGGGCAGGATAATGGTGTTGTGCAGACTGGCGGCAAAGCCATCCACTTCGTGTTTTGATTGCTGATCAATCACCACCATTTCATGGCGAAAGTCCCCGCCATGGCCGCCATATTCTTCGGGAACGGATGCGCCGAGCAGGCCGGCTGCACCGGCTTCATTCCAAAATTCGCGTTCAACCTGGCCCTCTTCGCGCCATTTTTCGACACGTTTTTCGGGCGCATGCTGCTGGTAGAATTTGCCAACCGCATCAGCGAAAATCGCGATTTCCTCGTCTTCCATGAAAGCGGGCTGGGGAACGTCGATTACAGGCATTTGTTTCTCTCCTTGATGCCGCAGCCACCCGCGCCCTCCGCCCTTCCACCCGGATCGTGCCCCGATGCGATAATCCGGGTGGAAGGGCGGAGGGCGCGGGTGGCCTGGGCGCGCGCCGCCGGCGCGCACCAAACCATATCTATCTTATTTGCCCTTCCAATTGGGAGCGCGCTTTTCAGCAAAAGCAGCGGCGCCTTCGCGGGCGTCTTCGGATACGAATACGGGCGCGATCAGCTTACCCTGATTGGTATAGCGATCTTCCATCGCCCAGCTGCGCGATTCCTTCATCACCTGCTTTGAAACCTTGACCGCAAGCGGGCCATTGGCTGCGATTTTCGCGGCCAGCGCTTTCGCGCCATCAAGGGCCGAACCATCTGTGACCGTGTTGATAAGGCCAAGCTCATACGCGCGCGCCGCATCGATAAAGTCGCCCGTCAGTGCCAATTCCATAGCAATGCGTTCGGGGATCTGGTCCGGCAGCATCATCACGCCGCCAGCGGCAGCGACAAGCCCGCGCTTGGCTTCTGGGATGCCGAATTTCGCGCCGGAATTTGCAACCACCAGATCGCAGGCAATCATCAGCTCAAGCCCGCCCGCCAGCGCATAACCTTCGACAGCGGCAATCAACGGCTTTGCAGGTGGTGCCTGAACAACTCCGCCAAATCCGCGTCCCTCAACGCTGGGGCTTTCCCCGCGAAGGAAGCCTTTCAAGTCCATGCCGGAGCAGAACGTTCCGCCAGCGCCTGTCAGAATGCCGACGCGCAGATCATCTTCAGCATCGAGGCGGTCCATCGCTGCGGCAATGCCTTCGGCTGCCGCTTTGGTCATCGCGTTTTTGGCTTCGGGCCGGTTGATCGTCACGATCAAAACCCCGTCATCGACTTGCGTCAGAACTTCCTCGCTCATCAGGCTCTCACTCCCATTTTTATTAGAAACCTATTCTTGTGAAAGAAGTGCAGGCGGTTTACGAAAACGTCAACAGCAATTTCGATAAGATAAATGGGAAGAGGATATTATGGGCCAAGCTTACATCATTGATGCGGTGCGCACGCCGCGCGGAATTGGCAAACAGGGCAAAGGCGCGCTGGCCGAAGAGCATCCGCAGCATTTGGCTGCAACCGTGCTGAAAGCGATTGCGCAGCGCAATGGCCTTGATACCGCGACAGTGGACGATGTGATCTGGTCCGTTTCCACGCAAGACGGCATGCAGGCGGGCGATTTGGGCCGGATGGCGGCGCTTGATGCGGGCTATGACATTACCTCAAGCGGGACGACTTTGGATCGCTTTTGCGGGGGCGGGATCACGTCTGTGAACCTTGCCGCTGCTCAAGTCATGAGCGGTATGGAAGATTGCATCGTTGCAGGCGGCACCGAAATGATGAGCCTGACGGCCGCGATGTCGAAAGAGAAAATGCAGGCCGGGATAAAGCCGCCAATGATGGGCAGCTATAATGAACGACTGCAAAGCGTTCACCCGCAATCGCATCAGGGCATTTGCGGCGATGCGATTGCCACAATGGAAGGGTTCACCCGCGAGGAGTTGGACGAAGTTGGTTTCCGCTCTCAGCAGCGCGCAGCAGAAGCGATCTCCGAAGGCCGTTTTGACAAGTCGGTCGTTCCCGTAACGGCGGATGATGGCACTGTCCTGCTCGACCGGGAGGAATATCCGCGCCCGCAAACGACAATGGAAACATTGGCCGGGCTGGAGCCTGCTTTCACCAAAATCGCCGATGTACCGCTCGATAAAAACGGCACGACATTCCGGGGGCTGATCAACCAGAAATATCCCGATCTCGACATCCAGCATTTCCACCATGCCGGCAATTCATCCGGCGTTGTCGATGGCGCAGCAGCGGTGCTGGTGTGCTCGAAAGAATATGCTGAAAAGCACGGGCTGAAACCGCGCGCACGGATCGTGCAAACCGCCAATATGGGCGATGATCCCACGCTGATGCTGAACGCGCCTGTGCCCGCGGCCAAAAAGGTGCTGGAACGCGCCGGGATGAGCCTTGAGGATATCGACCTGTTCGAAATCAACGAAGCGTTTGCCGTGGTGGCAGCGAAATTCGTGCGCGATCTTGGTCTTGATTGGGATAAGGTCAATGTGAATGGCGGCTCGATCGCATTGGGTCACCCCATCGGGGCAACAGGTTCGATCCTGATCGGCACTGTGCTGGACGAGCTGGAACGCCGCGACCTCAAAACAGGGCTCGTGACGATGTGCGCAGCGGGCGGCATGGCGCCTGCGATCATTGTGGAGCGGGTGGACGGCTTCGTTGACTGATCTGCAAGCACACATTGCGGACAATACGCCTGTCATCATTGGCGTCGGGCAATATTCCGAACGCACCGATCAGCCCGGCTATGAGGCTTTGTCTTACATGGACCTTGCCGGGCGGTCGCTTAGCGCTGCGATTGCCGATAGCGGGGCTGCGGGGTCTGTGGCGGGCGCGATCGATACGCTCGCTGCGATCCGCGCGTTTGAAATGTCGCGGCCTGATCGCGATCCGCCTTTTGGAGCGCCGGACAATGTGCCGGGCGCTATTGCCAAACGCGTCGGGGCCAATCCTGCTCGCCAGATCCTGACGACAACCGGCGGCCAAACCAACCAGAAACTGGTTGGCGAATTTGCGCGCGATATTGCCGATGGCAAATGCGAATGCGCGGTGATCACCGGGGCCGAGGCGATTTCGACCGTGCTTGCTCTATCGGCCAAAGGGGAAAAGCCCGATTGGTCCGAAGAGATTGGCGGCGAATTTGAGGATCAGGGCTTTGGCCTTGACGGAATGATCGAACCGGCATTGTTCGCCCATGGGGCAGGCGGGGCGATCCCGCTTTATGCGATTGCCGAAAATGCGCGCCGGGCAAAGCTTGGCAAATCGCTTGATGAATATCGCCGCGATATTGGCGAATTGTTTGCCCCTTTTACGAAGGTTGCCGCCGCCAATCCCCATGCCGCTGCGCCGGTTGAACGCAGCGCCGAAGAACTCGCCACCATTACGCAGCGCAACCGGATTGTGGCAGAACCCTATCCGCGCATGACAGTCGCGCGCGACCAGGTGAATCAGGCGGCAAGCATCATCATCGCCAGCGCTGGCAAAGCGCGCGAATTGGGCGTGCCGCAAGGCAAATGGGTGCACATTCACGCGGTCACCTCTGCCACTGAGCTGATGCTGTCACAGCGGCCCGATCTGGCCGCCAATCCAGCCTCGATTGCCAGCGTTGAGGCGGCACTTGCCCGGGCAGGCAAAGGGATGGGGGATATGGCCTTCCTCGATTTCTATTCCTGTTTTGCCATTCCCGTTTTCAATCAATGCGACCATTTCGGTCTTGCCGCTGATGATCCGCGCGGGCTTACGCTGACAGGCGGATTGCCGTTCTTTGGCGGGGCCGGAAACAATTACTCTGCCCACGCCATTTGCGAAGCGGTCCAGCGCGCGCGCGGCAGGCCCGGCTCCTTCGCTCTTACCGGGGCCAATGGCGGGTGGATGAGCAAATATGCGACCGGCATCTATTCGGCCCAGCCTGCCGACTGGTCGGCCAATGACCGGTATGAAACGCTGCCATTGGCCGATGATGCGGTGCTGCGTTCTGATGAAACGTTCGGTATGGCCACCGTTGAAAGCTATACCATCAATCACGGCAAGAAAGGCGCAGCCGCCATTTGGATCGGGCGCAATGACAGCGGCGAGCGGGTTGTCGGCAATGCCGATCTCAGCGATGAACCAACGCGTTCGGCTTTTGAAAGCGGGGAACCATTCGGCGTCCGGCTGAGTATCAGCAGAACGGACAAAGGGCTCAATCTGGGCAGGGTTGGTTCATAAGATACATCCTGAGCGGAGCGGGGGGAGACCTTTGACAAATAGTCACACTCTGCCTATATAGTTTCAATTGAAACCATATAGTTTTGCGCGAAGGTTCTCCTCATGACTGTCCAAGCCCCGATCCATCCCGGCGATCTGTTTGAAAACCCCGCTGGCCTTGATGGCTTTGAATTCGTCGAATTTTGCGCGCCTGAAAAAGGCATGCTGGAACCTGTGTTCGAGGCGATGGGCTTTGCGCTTGTGGCCAAGCACCGGTCGAAAGATGTGCATCTGTGGCGGCAGGGCGGCATCAATCTTATCGCCAATTACGAACCCAAAAGCGCGGCGTGGTATTTCGCCCGCGAACACGGCCCGTCAGCGTGCGGCATGGCGTTCCGCGTGCGCGATGCGGCCAAAGCTTACGATCATCTGATGGAGCAAGGCGCAGAGCCTGTCGCCAACGAACCCGGCCCGATGGAACTGCGCATCCCCGCGATCAGAGGCATTGGCGGCGCGATCCTTTACCTCGTTGACCGCTATCCCGATGCAGCGGGCGAGGGGCTTTCCATCTATGACATCGACTTTGAATATCTGCCTGGCGCGGACAAACATCCCGAAGGCTGCGGTTTCCAATTGATCGACCACCTGACGCACAATGTCTATGGCGGGCGCATGGCCTATTGGGCTGATTTCTATGAGAAACTCTTCAACTTTCAGGAAATCCGGTATTTCGATATCAAAGGCGAATATACCGGCCTCACATCCAAAGCGCTGACCGCGCCCGATGGCAAAATCCGCATTCCGCTGAATGAAGAGGGCGAGAACGGCAAAGGCCAGATCGAGGAATATCTGCGCGAATATAATGGCGAGGGCATTCAGCATATCGCGTTGATCTGTGATGATCTGGTCGCCTGCTGGGACCGGCTGCAAAAGCATGGCGTGCCGTTTATGACCGCGCCGCCGCAAACCTATTATGAAATGCTGTCCGAACGCTTGCCGGGCCACGGCCAGGATGAGGCTGCCTTGCAAACGCGCGGCATTTTGCTTGATGGCACCACCGAAGGCGGCAGCCCGCGCCTGCTGCTCCAGATCTTTGCAGAACCGCGCATTGGCCCTGTCTTCTTTGAATTCATCCAGCGCGTGGGCGATTACAAAGACGGCTTTGGCGAAGGCAATTTCAAAGCTTTGTTTGAAAGCATCGAACGCGATCAGGTCGCGCGCGGCGTGCTGGATGTGGCGGATTAGACAATAGTATCGTCATTGCGAGCCGCAGGCGAAGCAATCCATCGTCAGACATAACGTCTTGATGAACCATTCGAACATGG
Organism: Erythrobacter sp. JB1-15; assembly: GCF_057365035.1. Taxonomy (NCBI): domain Bacteria; kingdom Pseudomonadati; phylum Pseudomonadota; class Alphaproteobacteria; order Sphingomonadales; family Erythrobacteraceae; genus Erythrobacter; species Erythrobacter sp. JB1-15. The sequence goes on along the minus strand of NZ_CP200295.1, from coordinate 660,447 downwards.
ATTGCCGCGTCGCCTTCGGCTCCTCGCAATGACGAGGAGAGAGTGATGACCAAAACGACTACCAACCACCCCGTTAAACTGGGCGGCGTCCATCACGCGGCGTACCGGTGCAAGGACGCGAAAGAAACGGTCGAATGGTATGGCCGCGTGCTCGGCATGGAATACACCACCGCCTTTGCTGAAGATCACGTGCCCTCAACCGGCGCATATGACCCGTACATGCACGTGTTTCTGGATGCAGGCGGCGGCAATATCCTGGCGTTTTTCGAGCTGCCTAACCAGCCCGAAATGGGCAGCGATCCCAACACACCTGCATGGGTGCAGCACCTCGCTTTCCGCGTGCCTGACGAAGCGGCTTTGATGGCGGCAAAAGATCACATTGAGGCGCAAAGCATCGACGTGCTTGGCCCCACGCATCACGGCATTTTCAAATCAATCTATTTCTTCGATCCCAATGGCCACCGCGTCGAACTCGCCGCCGATATCGGTACGGACGAACAATACGCCGAGCTGAAACGCGTCGCGCCTGCAATGCTGGACGAATGGAGCGAGACGAAGAAAGCGCCGCGTCACGCAGACTGGCTGCACGAGCTTGCACGCAAAGAGCACGGGAGTGCTGGCTGAGGCCAACATAAACCACCGCTCGTCCTGAGCCTGCCAGTGGACCGCACTTTATCTTTGAGCTCTCCGAAAAAAGGTAAGGACGACCCTTCGACAAGCTCAGGGTGAGCGGGTTTTCGTAATCAATGCTTGCGCTCTAACGCTCCCGTGAGGGCGCGACCAGCACGGCATTTGCCAGCAGCAGGTCAAGCCCATCAAGATAAGCGCGCGTGGTGGGGTCTTGGGTGAAAGCAATTGTCAAACCGTCGCCTGAACGCTGAGCCATCAAATACGGCTTGAACGCCATCTGGCGACGGTTTTCGTCCCAAACATATCCGCTGGCGAGTAATTGCTGCGGCCCGGCATAGCGCAGGACATTCACGCCATCAGCCCGGTCAAGCGGGGTGTAAATCTGCGATCCTGTGGCATTCACCACCGCGCGTCCGCCTTCTCCATCGCCATAGCCTGCTGACAGGTAATGGTCGGGATCAGCCAAGGTGTTGAGCAAAGCGCCGGGCAGATTATCAGGCAGGGCGGTTTCATCCTGAATGGCGGCGCGGTATTCTTCCTCGCTGGTAAACTCGCGGCCTTGGGCAAGAGGCGCGCTGGCTTCATCATCGCTTGCCGCCTCCAGTCCCAGCGCGGCTTCTCTTGTGACAGACAGCAGCGCATCATCGCCGCCTGCAAAGGTGCGCAGCGAATTGCCCAGGGTTACCAGAACGCCGCCGCGCTTGACGAAATCCGCGATGGTGTTTCTGCCGCCGCGTCCAAGCGTTCCTGCAGGCGACCCATCAGGCACGACCAGCACATCATAATCGGACAAATCCGCGCGCGCGAACCGGTCTGTACGGATGGGGGAGACGGGCAGTCCAAGCCTCCGCTCCAGCACATAGCGGGCCGATCCTGCGCTCAATTGCGACACGCCATCATCCCACGCCATCGCAACGCGCGGCAATGTCAAGCGGACGAACGCTTCGCTGCCCAGATTGGGGCCATCATCGACCCAGCTTGATGGCATGCGGGCTGTGTGCGCGCCAATCTCGCGCGCCAGTTCGTCAAGACGCGCCATGGCTTCTGCTGTATTGCTGGCGGCCGGGAAAACCACTGTGCCGCGCCCGAATTTCCGCCCGTTCTGGGTGAAAGCCTCATCGGTAATGCGGGCTTCCAATCCTTCGCGCAATGCGAGTGTGACAAGGCGCGCCTGCCCGCTATCGGTCCACGGGACAGCCACGGCGTAATTGCCGCTGCCCTCGGTTATCGGAGCGATAGGGGCGCTGGCATCCAAGGCCGAACCGCCCACCGCGCCGGTGCACAGCGACACGTCCACGCCCGACATCAGGCCAACAGACCAGGCGGTTACATCGTAGAGTTCGTGCGGTTGATCCTCGGATCGGCGCTGTTCCTGCTCGATAATGAACTGGCGCGGCAATGGCGTGTTTGTGTCAAGCAGGCTGCGCACAAGCCGCGCAGCGGGCTGGGCTTGGGGAACGGCGAGATATCCTGCCGGATAGCGCGTACCGCACACGCTGACAGGGCCATCGCGGCGCAGAACGGTGATGCCTTGGGCGGCCAATCTGCGGCCCAGGCCTTCTGCATTCCAGCGGCGTTTCGACAGATCGATAACATAGCTGCCCCGGCCCGCTGCGCCATTGGCATTGCCCGCGCGGTAGGATGCAAAGCTGGAGAGGAAATAATCCGCGTTCTCCGCCACCGCTTCGGCAGTGGAGAGGCTCGCGATGAACTGATTGCGCACTGTTGTCGCATAAGTCAGCGTTTCGCCATTGCGGCGGTCAAACAGCAGCCCGCGCGAAGAGCCTTGCTCATAAGTGCTGCCAATCGCGCCGTGATGCGCGTTCCAAGTGTCGCCATATCCGGGGTAGAACAGGTCATAGACCTCGCGCGTGAAATAAGGCTGGCCCAACTCATCGAAATAGCGCGCATTGTTGCGCCCGATAATCTCATATCCGCGCAATTGTTCAGGGGTGATATTGGGATTGATGGGGTCTGCAGCGGGGCTGAAGAAGTACGTTTCATCCCCGCCCATTTCGTGGATGTCTTTCACCACAACCGGGTTCCACGCGCGCACAGCCGCAACTTTGCCGCGCGTTTCGGGCTGGCTTAAAGTGAACCAATCGCGGTTGAGATCGAACATGTAATGATTGACGCGTCCTGATGGCCACGGCTCGTCATGTTCTGCGGTTTGCCTGTCGCCCAGCGGGGTGAGCCCCAAAGCGGTGCGGAAATTATGGACAAACCGCGCGCGGCCATCGGGGTTTTGCAGCGGATCAATAACGACAATGGTATCGCGCAGGATTTGCGTAACGCGCGCATCATTTTGCGCCGCCAGCATATGATAAGCCATCATCAATCCGGCATCGGTGCCCGAGATTTCGTTGCCGTGCACGCTATAGGCAAGCCAGGTGACAGGCAGCGCGCTGCCATTGCCCGCGCGGCCCGCTGCGATGGTGGCAAGGTCCGATTGGATCGCATCAATGCGCGCCATATTCTCAGGCGCGGTGATGACGAGGTAATGCAGCGGACGGCCCTGCCATGTGCGCGCATATTCCACCAGCCGCGTGCGATCCGGCGCAGCAGCGACCAGAGCGCGCAGATAGGCATGCGCTTCTTCGGGCGAAGTGATCCGCGTGCCCGGTGCATGGCCCACCGCGCTTTCAAGCGTCGGGATGGCAGCGTCAAATTCGCCATCTGCAAAGGATTGGGCCGATGCGGTAGTGGCCAGAAGGCCCAGACCCAAGGCCGCAATGCCTGCGGTTATCGTCTTCGCAATTCTGGCCGCGATGCGTGCGCTCATATCGGTCAATGCCCCTGATAAATTGTCGCAAATACGCCGCAGCTATTCGGCCAAGGGCGGTGCAGGGTCAAGCAGCCTTTGCCTTCTGCATGAGCACCAATCGCGAGCGGCGCGATGAGATGTGACCAATTGCGGTGCACATTTGCAACATAATTGCCGCAATCGTTACGCTAAAGTTACAAATTGGCATGTCGTTCTTTACCCGACTTCGCACTTGCAGCATGTCTGATTGCCCAGACACCTCAGGAGGCCCTCTTGCAATACGCCAAATTCTCCCGCCACGCTTTGCTGTTTACCGCCGCAAGCACATTGCCGTTTGCTGCCCATGCGCAAGATGCGCCGCCCCCTCCAGCAGATGATGGCGCAGATGAACAGGTGATCGTGGTGACAGGTTCGCGCATTGCGCGCGATCCCAATGTTGGCGCGCCTGCTCCGATACTGTCGGTGACTGCGGAAGAATTGAAGCGTGCAGGCACGGCCGATGTGGTGGACACTTTGCGCGATGTTCCCGCTCTCACCACTTCGACCAGCACGGATGGTTCGATTGATGGTATCTTTTCCGAAGGCGTTGGCCAATCGGTGCTGAACCTGCGCGGGCTAGGCGCGAACCGCACTTTGGTGCTCGTCAATGGCCGGCGGCACGTCTCCGGTGTGGCTGGCGAACAGGCGGTCGATATCAACTCGATCCCGACCGCGCTGATTGAGCGGGTGGAAACGCTGACAGGCGGCGCATCCTCGATCTATGGTGCGGACGCTGTGACAGGCGTTGTGAACTTTGTCCTCAAAGACGATTTCGAAGGCCTTCAAGCCAATATCCAAGGGGGCCTTAGCGGTGAAGGCGATGCTTTCCGGATCAATGGCGATCTGACATGGGGCACCAATTTTGCCGATGGTCGCGGCAATTTCGTGATCTCTGGCGAATATGCCCGTGCTGACGAAATCCAAATCGGCGACCGCGCATTCTCGCGCGACAACAACAATGAAGACGATCAGCCAAACCCGGCTCTGCGCTTTCAAACCGGCGAGCTTAGCGCCGCTGACACACCGAACTTTTTGGCCAATGGCGCATTCACTGGCGGTTTGATTCCCGGCAGCGCAGATGGCTTCACGCCAACGGCAGCTGAACAAGCCCTGCTTGACCGCGCAGCCAATTCCACCACTCGCCTTTTTGCGCGCGATCCGCGCTTCTCGCTTTCATCTGCGGGCGGCATTGTTGCACCCGGCGATATCGGGCTTAGCGATGGTCCGGATATCAACAATAACGGCATTGCCGATTGCCTTGAAAGCTCGGTCGGTTTCAACTCCACCTTTAATCCGGGCGCTTTCGGTCTTGCAGGTGGCTGTGCGGTTATCAATGATGACGGCTCGCTCAGCGTGTATCAGGATGGCCTTGTCACAGGCACGTTCAACCAGTTCGGCGGGAACGGCATTCCTAACGAGTTTAACGTAAACTCTCTGATCCCGGAAACCGAGCGCTGGTCGATCAATGCCAATTTCAGCTATGAGTTTTCTGACGAGGCCGAACTGTTCTTCGAAGGAAAATATGTTTCGAACTCGGCGGAATTTCAGGCCCAGCCCAACACCTTCTACGATCTGTTGACGATCCGCGCGGATAACCCGTTCATCACGGGCGATTTGCAGCAATTTGTCGCGCCGCTATTCTTTGGCGATGGGGTGGAAGAAGGGCTGTATCTCACCCGAGACCCGGCCGACCTTGGCCCCAACCGTGACCGCGAAGAATACGAAACATGGCGTTTTGTCGCTGGTATGCGCGGCGATATCACCGATCATTTCAGCTATGAGATCACCGGGAATTACGGCACGTTCCAGCGCACATCGATTGATAACAACCGCGTTATCACAGACCGCTGGTTCGCCGCGATTGACGTGATCAGCGATCCGGTAACGGGCAATCCGATCTGCCGTTCTGATATCGATCCCACCGCGCCTGCGACAACGCCATTTGGCATTCCCGTGGGCGATCCGGGCTTCTTCACCTTTAACCCCGGCGATGGCCAGTGCCGTCCGGCCAATGTGCTTGGCGGGTCAGGCGCGATCAGTCAGGATGCGATTGATTTCATCACCGCGACCACAACCGACGTGTTCGAGCTGGAACAATTGGTGTTCAGCGCGATCTTTACCGGCGATACCGGCGCGTTCCTTGAACTGCCGGGCGGTCCGATTGATTTTGTGACCGGTTTCGAATTCCGCGAAGAAGTGAGCCGGTCAAACTTTGACCCGCTGGTGCGCGGCGTGATCCCGGTGACAACCGCCGATGCCAATGAAGGCGATCTAATCCGTGATCTTCCAACAGCGGCGAACTCGCTGGTGTTCGATCCCGATGCAGTCATCGACAATGATGGCGGCGAATTTACCGTCTACGAATTGTTCGGTGAAATCCGCCTTCCCATCCTGTCAGGCGTCCCCTTTGCCGAAGTGCTTGAATTGGAAGGCGCGGCGCGCTGGTCTGATTACACGACCGTTGGCACGACTTTCACATGGAATGTCGGCGGCATCTGGGCTCCTGTGGAGGACATCCTGTTCCGCGGCTCTTATGCCCGCGCCATCCGTGCGCCAAATATCACAGAGCTGTTCAGCCCCGCACAGGGCGCAACATTCCGCCCGGTTGACCCATGCGATGTGGCAGAGCTTGCGACGGCGGCTGATCCGGCACTGCGTCAGGCAAACTGCACCGCGATCTTTGACCAATTGGGCGTCGATGAAACGCTTGGCACGGGCGCCTATGCCTTTGTTGATCCGCTCACCGCACGCTTTTCTGGTTCGGTTTCGGGCAATCCAGACCTTCAGGAAGAAACCGCCACGACCTGGACAGTGGGCGCGCAATTCACGCCAAGCTTTGTGCCTGGCCTCGTGCTGAGTGTCGATTACTACAATATTGAGCTGGAGGACGCGATCAACGCTGTCAGCGCGCAGGACATCGTCGACAATTGCGTGGATTCAGCCTCGATTGATAACCAGTTTTGCGCCAATGTGGATCGCCGCGCTGACAATGGCGGTTTCCGCTTCCTGCGTCAGTCGGTTGTCAACTTCGCGCGGCGCGAAACCGCTGGTATCGAGGCATCTGCCCGGTTCAACTTTGACCTTGGCGATCACGGCTTCACGATCAATGCCGGCGGCACATGGGTTGAAAAACTCGATGATTTCTTCGACCCCAGCGATCTGACTTCGGTCGATCCAGAGCTTGGCGAATTGCAGCGTCCTGAATGGGCCGGGCGCGGTTCACTGACATGGGATTGGAACGGTCTGAGCGTGACTTACGGCGTCACCTATCTTGACGCGATGGCACTGCGCTCTGCTGAGATCGAGGCCATCGGTGATGGACCAAACTTCCAGTTCACGCGCGAAAATGGCGTGGGCAGCGACGTGTTCATTCACGATATCTCGTTCAATTACGAAGCCACCGATCAGTTCACCGTCTATGGCGGTGTGAACAATCTGTTCGGCCGCGATCCCTATACAACCGAGCAAGCCTATCCGGTCAGCCCGGTGGGCACATATTTCTTCCTCGGCGCAACAGCGACGATGTAAGGCGGGTTCGCTGATCAAGTCACTTACAAAAGGGGCGGGCTGAAAAGGCTCGCCCCTTTTTTGTTTCAGATGGGGGAATGCGTGATGATACCAAGGCGGCAATTTATGGGCGGGCTGATGGTCGTCGGCGGGGCGCTGGCGGCGTGCAGCGACGTGAGCGGTGATGGAGCCGGAGGAACGGCGAGTTCGGGCGCTGCAAAGGCGCTTTCCGCTCAAGACTTGGAAGATGCTTTGGTCGGCTCATCCTATCTTGGCACGGGTGGCGGCGGGAGCTTAGCCGCAGCGCGTGAGCTTGTTGCAGCAGACCTTGCTGCTGGTCACACATTCAGCGTCTTGAGTGTGGCCGATTTGGCTGATGAAGACCGGGTTGCCTGCCCCTATGGCCTTGCCAGTCTTGCGCCGATGAGCGATGCAATGGCGGCGAAATTGGAGGCGGCTGAAAACCGAATTGAACTGCCGGTTCAAGGTGCCTTTACCGCGCTCGAAGAGCATTTCGGCACCAAATTCTCAGGCGTGATCCTGGGTGAGATTGGCCCCTTGAGTTTGGCCGAGGCGCTTTCTACCGCCGCGCGGCTGGATGTTCCGGCTCTCGATGCCGATACGGTGGGCCGCGCCGTGCCAGAGATTAACCAGCACTCGGTGAAAGTCGCCGGAGTGCCGCTTACCCCCATTGGCGCAGCAACGCCTTTTGGCGATAAAATGGTGGTGAAAGAGCTGGGTGATCCCAGCCGGGCAGAGGATGTCTTGCGCGCCGTCGCCGAAGCCAGCCAGGAATGCGGCGTCGCGGATTCGCCGATTACGGGCGCGCAGGCCAAAACCGATGGAGTGCTGGTGAAAGACAGCCTCACGCTGGCGCGCAAACTGGGCGCAGCGGTGCGCACAGCCAAGGCAGACGGCAGCGATCCGATAGCCGCCGCGATTGCCGCAGGGGATGGCTATCTGCTGTTCACCGGCACAGTCGGCGATTTCAATTGGCGCGATGAAGACGGGTTTTTGAAAGGCGATCTGACGTTGGCGGGCAATGGCGATTTTGCAGGTCAAAGCTTTGCGACCGAATATATCAACGAACATCTGATCGCGCGCCGCAATGGGAAGGTTGCAGCCACCTGTCCCGATCTGATCAGCGTGATCGATATGGAAAGCTATGACGGGCTCAACAATCCCGATTTCACGCGCGGTCAGCGTGTGAGCGTGGTGGGCTTTCGCTGCGATCCCTTATGGCGCAGCGATGCAGGGCTGAAAGTGTTCAGCCCCGGATATTTCGGGTTCGACGTGCCTTACACCCCGATTGAAGAGCTGATCTAACGCGCCGCTTGGCCCCGCGTCCGGTCTGAGCAATACCGATTTGCTTTACGCCAGTTTGCTTTGCGCCAGATCGCTTTGCAGCAGGGCAGGCGAAGGGGCGGAAGCAGGGGGATCGGTCACCACATCCTTGCGCTGATCTTCGGCATTGCTCACGCGGTCGCGGCCCGTTGCTTTGGCCTTGTACAGCGCTGCATCTGCGCGGCCAAACAGGCTTTCATAACTTTCCCCTTCGCGCGCTGTGGCAATACCGAAACTCGCCGTCAGCCGGATGTCATCGTTCAGCCCGTCATGAGTAAGGCTGGCAAAGGCCAGTCTGATGCGTTCAGCGAGCCGGGCAGCGGGCGCGTTTTCGCAATTCCACACCGCGATGCAAAATTCCTCGCCGCCAATGCGGCCTGCATTGTCGCATCCGCGCACCATCTTTTGGATAAGGTCGCCAAAGCTCGAGATCGCCTGATCGCCAGCCTGATGGCCCCAAATGTCATTCACTTGTTTGAAGTGGTCGATATCGGCCACCACCAAGCTTAGCGGACGCCCCTCGATCTGCGCTTTGGGCAGCAGATTGCGCATGGTTTCTTGGAAAGCCCTGCGATCCTGCAACCCTGTCAGCGTATCGCGTTCGCTGCTGGCGCGCAGCGCTGCGGTCCATTCCGAGATAGAGGCCCCGATCAGCACCATGGCTGTCGCAATCCCTTTCAGAGCAAGGCCAAGGCCGATCATCGAATAGTACAGCGATTCCCGGTAAACTTGCGCCGGGATTGCCCCTTCGAACAGCAATGTAAGGTTGGGTCGGATGAAAAAGTCCGCCGCCTGATACACCATCACAGCGATGATCGCGGCATCAACCAGCGTGCGGCGCGGGGCGGCGAGCAGGGTCGCAACGCCAATCGTGAACATCACACCATAACCTGTGTTGACGATGATCAGCCGCGCGCTCACATCGTTGGAAAAGCTGATCGCCACGCCTAGAACCAGAGCGGTGATGATGTAGACGCAGACTAAGCTGACCAAATGCGAATTTTGCCCGGCGCGTTCGCACACCGATGCTATCATCACTATCGACCCAAGCGCGTAGAAAAACTGGCTCGCGTGGAAGACGTAAAAGGCATCGACCGGCAGAAAATGAGTGAGCAAAAAGCCTATCGCTGACAGGGCATAGGCAATGCCAAATCCTAGCACGTGCCGCTGCAACCGGCCAACCCGCCATAAAACTACAAATGTTGCGGCAAAAAATAGCGCCATGAACGGCGTTATCAGTCCCAATATCTGTGTTTGCATTGACCCTATGCGCTCCCTTGAGAACGCCTTAGGCAAAGAAGGTTAACGCAGCCCTTAGGGTTACCGCGCAGGGCCAAGCACCAATCGACAACTTTCAATGATAAAGATATGTCCTGAAAACTAGAGAAAATGGCGGAGACGCAGGTGGCGAGCGCTAGCGTGTACGCGCTTGTGGAAGATGGCATAATCACAGGGCTCTAAGGCGAAGTGAATTGCGCGCGGATCAGCGCAAACCCATTTAACTCGGATGGATTGTGAGCCAAGCTGGCGTTTGAGGCCGTGTCTGGGCCTGGCGCGGAACGGCAGTTTTCCGATCTGCCAAGCAATAAGCCGCCATTCGGCCTACGACCCACTATCGGCCTTCAGTCTTGTCTCGAACTGGGCCGGTGGCGGACGGTCTGTTTTGCACGGCCAAAGGTAAAGAAGCAGACGTTACCCTTTCGGTCCACTGGCAGACATTGAGGATCGGATGATTTGACTGAGAATTCGATCATCTCAACGGAATCATCTCAACAGCCCCAAGCGAGAAACCCGGCTCAGGCAGCTGAGCCGGGTTCTGTCACTCGCGCGGGGAGACGATCAATTGATGTCCTGGACGTCCATCACCAGCTCGCCCCATTTGCGCTGGTTTTCAATGTCGTGCTCCAGCCCCTGCTCGTCGGCGATCGTGAAACGCTTTAGCGCAGGCGTTTTGCTGGTCGCTTGATAAAGCCAATAGGCTTCTGCTTTCAAAGCCTCATCAATTGGCTTGTCGATGGATTCATACACCATCTGTTTGCATGCATTGATGGATTCGGCTGGGAAGCGTGCGATGCGTTTGGCCAGAGTGTCGACATATTCGCCGATTTCATCGGGCTCCAGAACTGCGTTTACAGTGCCAAGACGAACGGCTTCATCGGCATCATAATCCTGCGCGCTCAAGATGATCTCCAGAGCTTTGCCAAGGCCGGTTTGCCGTGCCATCCGCGATGCACCGCCACCGCATGGCAAAATGCCCATGCCGACTTCCATCTGCATAAATTTGTACTTGCCGCGTGCTGCAAAGCGCATGTCGAGCGCCAGCGCCAATTCATGTCCGCCGCCGCGCGCAAAACCTTCGAGTTTGGCGATGGTTGCCTGCGGCACTTTGCTGATCCGCTCACACACAGCCTGCAGATCGAGCAATTGCGCTTCTTCGCGTGAGACCGCCTCGTCAGACATATCTTTCAGCAATTCGGTGTCATAGTGGCAGACCCAGATTTCAGGGTTGGCTGACTGGAAGATGACGACTTTTGTTTCGCGGTCACGCTCAAGCCGCATCGCAAGGCTGTTCAGGTCGGCCAGCATTTCCTGGCCTTGAACATTGACCGTGCCGAAATCGAATGTGACGTGCATTACGCCTTCATTTTTCTCAACCGAAAACGTTGTAAATCCTTCGTATTTCATAATCTCTTCCTTTCAGTGCGGTGGTGGATTGCAGGCAGACCTCTCCCATTGATCAAAAGCGAGCTTTGATCGGGAACCGTGCCTGCGGTTGGTGAGCGATCAGCCGATCAACTGCTCAATCGCGGCGATAACGCGCTTGTTCTTCGCCGGGTCTGCGGCATCGGGATGTGGCTGCCCAAAGCCCTGGCGATCATTGTCGTAATAGCGGCCTGAGGCGTTTGCGAACTCATCGCTTAGGGCAGCGCGGGTCAAGATATCTGCGCCAATGCTGAGGTCGTGTCCGGCCTGGCCATAGGCTTCCTTGACCATTTTGCTGCCCAAAAACGAAGCGGGGTTAACCGCCACAATCATCGGGCCGTCTGCGCCAAGGTCATGTGCCATTTGCGCGGACCACATGGTCAATGCAAGTTTGCTTTGTCCGTAGGCGGCATTGTCGGAGAAGGGCCGCTTTTCAAGGAAGGCTTCGACCTGAACAGAGGACTGCGCAGCGGATGATAGGTTCACAACGCGGCCCGCTGAGCCCAACTTGGGAAGCAGCAATTTGGTGAGCAAATACGGCGCCACCGCATTGACGATAAACCGCGTGTCATAGCCGTCTGCATTCACCGGCTGCGGAGTTGTGAAAACACCGGCATTGTTGATCAGAACGTCGATGGCCTCAAAGTCTCGGCTGATTGCATCGGCCAAAGCTTCAACCTCTGACAAGACCGACAAGTCGGCGCGATATGTTCTAACTTCTCCAGCGCCGCGAATGGCAGAGACTTCCGCTGCTGCCGCTTCAATCTTCTCTGGGCTGCGTCCATGCAGCAGCAGAGTGTGCCCTCCAGCGGCAATCATTTTTGCAGTTTGAAGGCCAATGCCATCGGTTGCGCCAGTGATGATGATAGTCTTGATCATGGTGATTTTTCCGATTGTTAAAGAGGGAGATTGGGGCGAGGCTCTTTCTAGAAAGGAGCAAAACCATCGGAAGGGATTTGCGGCACAGTCCAACGTTCCGCTGCGGTTGCGGCTTCACCGCCCTGACCATGCTGATAGGGAATTTGGCCGTGTTGGCCATAGAGCCAGAGAACGAAATTGTGCCGTTCGCCCTTGGTAATCGGCTTGGATGCATGCATTGCGCTGCCATGGTGGATCAGCGCCGTACCCGGGGCAAATGTCAGATCCTTCACCGACTTCGTAGCTGGGTCCATAAAGCGCACAGCAGACCCATCAAATTCCTCACCGGGAAGGTTGAGGTTGATATTCAATGTCACGCTGGATGCATCGGTATGGGCTTGAAGGGTTGTATCCTTACCCGCTTCCCATTGGATTGAGAAACCAAAGGTCTGGCTGTCATAGCCATAGACATCCGGAAACAGCAGCCGTGCGATGGGACGCATGAAATGATCCATCAGGTCTTGGTAAAAGGCCTGAAGGGTCGGCGCAGCGAGATAGCCTTGCGAACGCGGATCGAGCATTGCGCCGCCGCGATTAAGGACCAGCCCATAGGGCGGGCGCATTGGAATATCTGCATCAGCGGCGCGGTCCAGAAATGTGCGAAGGTCGCTCAGTTTTGCAGGGTCAAAGAACTGCGCTTCGTAGACATCGGGAAACACCTCGGTCCAAAGATCTTTGACGAGGGTTTCTTGCGCAGGATTGTCCCAAGCATCTTCAACGGCTTTGCGCAATTCGGGCGCATAAAGCGACCTGTCGAGCGTGAGCCCTTTCAGATTGCCGGCCTTCTCCCATTCATCCCAAGCGCTTTCGAAGACTTTTTCATTCTCGTCCCAGAAACGATTAACTGAAGGGGATCTTTGCAACATTTCGCCGCGTGACGGGCGGATAACAGTGCGTGCTTTTGTAAGTGTATCGATTGACATGGGCCTTGGCCTTTCATGAATTAAGAATAGCGGATGAGTGTCCGGCTCTCGATGCTTTTGCGCGGCACAGTTGCTTTGATGTCATCAGGCAGATCGAGCGCGCTATGAGCCAGATGCGGACGTCCGCTGCTGTCATAAATGTTGAAGATTATCGCCTCATCCGGGGTCATGTTGGAGCGGTAGAACCATTGGTGGTCCTGATTGCTCGCCACGCCTAGAATCTGGCCAAATCGGTCAGGGTAGATAAGGCCGATATCCATCCAATCATCGCGCTGCATGGATACCGGATTGATGAAACCGAGCGGTGATGACTTGATCACGTTTTCGATAGGACGCCAAACATTGACGAAGCCAAACCCTGCGTCCTGAAATTCCTGTGCGCGGTCCTCACCCACCAAATCAATCAAGCGCTGCTGAGCGCCGGCTTCATTGTAGTCATTGTGGACATTGCGGGCCGGACGACGTGCGGCCTGCGGATCGTCAACGCGAATGGTGTGATCAAAAACGATCACTTCTTTTGCGCCAAGCCGGTCTCCAAGAAGCGACTGCAATTCGCGCTCGTATGCGGCTTTCCAATCTTCCTTATCGCCAAAATCTTTCACGCCGGAAGGTTGATCAATGAACTCTACGCCGTCGCGGTGAAACGTGGGCTGCCAGTCGCTGCCGCGTAGATCGGTCACATTGACGGGCCTGGTTTCAAGGTCTGGCGACAGGAGGTTGCCTACAATGCCGTCGACATCGAATTCGAACGCTTGCGGCGCAGTCTTCTTTACGTGGTAATTCACGGTCGCATTGATGTGCATCGGATTTCTCCATCTGAGCGGCCAAACATTCTGCCGCATTCGTTGGGAGTGATCTATTGCCTGACATATCAATATGAAATAGAGTAATTCTTGATGCAGTTTATGGATTTTTGATATAATATGGATACTGAAGCTGTCCGCCTCTTCGTCCTTGCAGCTGACCTTCTGAACATCAGCGCAGCGGGCCGCGAGCTGGGCCTTTCACCTGCGGCAGCGGGCACGCGCCTGGCTAAATTGGAAAACGAAGTGGGCGCAGACTTGCTCCACCGGTCAACACGAAAAGTCTCCTTATCTTTAGAGGGTTCGGAGTTTCTGCCGTTCGCCAAGGAGATTATTGCGCAGGAAGATGCTGGTCTCGTGGCGCTCGGCAAAGGCAATCCGGTGGCATCTGGAACCTTGCGATTTGCGTGTTCAAGCACGTTCGCCCAGCTTTACATAGCTCCCATCCTGCCTGAGTTTTTGGAGACATATCCTCAAATCAGTCTCGACCTCAGGCTTTCGGACACTCAGGCCAAGCTGATCGAGGGCGGATATGATCTCGCCCTGCGCAATCTTGCGATTGAAGACAGTTCTATGATTGGACGAAAATTGGCAGATGACACGCGCATCTTATGCGCATCTCCCGCCTATCTTGCCCGGTATGGCACGCCTGAGCAGCCTGATGACTTGCACACGCACCGATTGCTTACCTTTGGCGAAGGCAGCCGCATTTTGACCGCTGATGACAAGCGGCTGTGTCATTTCCCGCCAGAAGGCACGCCTGAGCGGGTCGCCTGCGATGATGGAACGAGTATGAAAATAGCCACTCTTGCGGGCACAGGCATATCGATGAGTTCGCTGTGGAGCATCCATCAAGAGTTGCAGGATGGGTCATTGGTTCGGGTGCTGGCTGATTATGAAGTCAAAGACGGATCAGCGGTTTGGCTGGTCTATCCCAAGTCTAACGTGCTCTCAGCAAAAGTGCGTGTGATGATCGATTTTCTAATCGACCGGATTGGCTCCCCTCCGATCTGGGACAGAAGATAGGGGGTATCCCCTTTGGATACGTCACTAACTCTGCTAAATTCTGGCATCACGAGAGCCGTCACCACCGTCCAGTTCTCCACCGCCCAGTTCTCCCGCAAATTTCCAAATGACGAAGTCTGCTTGCAGCACTTGTTCGACGTTCGCTTTGGCGACGGTTACGAATGTCCAAAGTGCGAACGCGCCTTTAAATAGTTTGGCATCAAGGCCGAGGGTGCTGGCAGTCTAACTGCAACTTGTCTCTGATTGGCGGAGTTGTCCCTTACCCGATATCAGTTCAAACCATAAGGCTTTGTTACTCAACCAGTGCGGCTGAGCGGGCAGTCTTGTAAGTCTGTCTGTCTACAGGATGGCGTTGGGCGCTGAAATGGTCGTGAACGTTGGCGTGAACCGAGGCGGACTTTCGTAGCGATTTCATCTGCCGAAATCTTAGCATCGCGCTTCCTCGTCGCCGGAAAGTAAGGTGGCTGTTTTCACCCTGCTGTTAGCCCATCGTCCCACTTCCTGCTTCTCAGCATTTCTGAGCTCTCGCATCGCAGAAGGGTATGAATTGAGCCCGTCGGTTGCGATTTTCTCTCCCCGACCGTGCCGCTTCCATTGCCTGAAGCTACGCATCCGGCTTGCCCGCTGGCGCTGCACATTTGCCGCGAACAGCGGACTAACCCGGCTCTACCACTGCCGCACCGTCTCCTGGTAAATATCGATCCCGCGCTCCGCCAGTAGGTCTTCGACGTTCCGCAGGCTCAACGGAAACCTCCCATACATCATCATGATCAAGCGTATTATCTCAGGTGGCGAGTTGAAGCGTCTAAAAGGGCTGGGCGGTGTGGGGCGTCTTGGTATCAAGCGGCCTTATCCCAGCCACCTCAATCCTCAACAGGCGCAGTTGGTCTGACAGCACCGAGAAGCACAGAGACGGATCCCGAAGTTCCAACGAACGGCAGTTAGCCCCGTTAACACCGCCACATACCGCGGCCTTGCGCGGATACCCTGTAGGCAAAGACCAGTGCTGGGGGTTGATGGCGGAGACGGAGGGATTCGAACCCTCGATACCCGTTACCAGGTATGGTTCCTTAGCAGGGAACTGGTTTCAGCCACTCACCCACGTCTCCGCGCCGCATTTTGGCTGCGAGGCGTGCGCTATAGTCATGGTTCTGGCGGGCGGCAAGGTGGCTTTCGACAAAATTGCGCTCTGCGCCGCATCTGATGCCTGCCGCTGCGTAGAAACCCGCAATCCTCGCCCGCCAATTCGCCTGCGGTTCACGTCACTTGCTCTAATCCGATTCCATTCAACGCGTTTTCGATTCGGTCTGTCGCCTTTTCGATTGCTTGGACAGGCGCCTTCGATTCTGCTTGCGCCACGCACAATTGCTGCATTTTGCCGCCAAGAGGTATTGTCATGCTCTCGCTTTTCGCTCGCACTCCTGATGTTCTTTCCAGATTTGCCATTGCTTTGCTGGCCGCATTCGCGTTGGCCAGCACCGGGACAATCGCGAGCGCGCAAGGGGTGGAGACATTTGATCCCGACGAGATTTTTGCAGCCCCCGAAACAGCGGCGCAAACGGCGGCGCAAACAGCTTCGCAAGCTGCGGGACAGGCGGCCAGCCAGCCTGCGCGAACCCCGGCGAGCCGCACAATTGACGCCGATCTGGCCGATCCGGGCGCCGTCCGCGCACCTCAGCCTCCGACCTATACAGCACCCACCTACACAGTTCCTGGCGATAATGCCCAGCAGCCGGTTCCATCCCAGCCCACCAGCGAACCCGGATTTGAAGGCGTGTTTGATCCCTATTCCGATTACGGCGCGGCTGGTTCTGCGCAGACATCGGCGGCGGGCCCTGATATTGCTGCAGGCGAAAGCGCGCCTGCCATTCCCACCGCGGGCGCGCAGGATGCCAGCACTTACGGCGAAGATGACCTGATCGGCGCTGCCGAGGGCGTGTTTGGCAAAGGCGCAGAAGGGCTTGCCCGAATGATTCAGGGGCTGCTGAAAGATCAGGGCCAGCCCAATGGCTATATCGTCGGGCGCGAAGCAGGCGGTGCGTTCATTTTTGGTGCGCGCTATGGTTCGGGCACTTTGCATCACAAGGTCGAAGGCCAGCGCAAAGTGTACTGGACGGGCCCCTCTGTTGGCTTTGATGCGGGCGCGAATGCAGCGAACACCTTTATCCTAGTCTACAACCTTTATGACACACAGGAATTGTTCAAACGCTATGCTGCGGGCGAAGGGCAGGCCTATTTGATTGGCGGGCTGCATGCGAGTTATGTGCGCCGGGGCGATAAAGTGCTCATCCCCATCCGCATGGGCGTGGGCGCGCGGCTTGGCATCAATGCCGGCTATCTGAAATTCTCTGAAAAGCAGCGCTGGTTGCCATTTTAAGTCGCCAGTTACGGCAAAGTCGCAATTATCGAGCAAAAGGCGGTTGCAGCGCGCGGCCAAGCGCGCCATGGCACGCGCGTTATGCTCAACAACCTTGAACCCCAATCGCCCGATGCGCTGCTGGCGCTGATCAAGCTTCACGCGGCTGATACCCGCCCTGATACGATTGACCTTGGCGTCGGTGTCTATCGCACTGGTCAGGGAGATACGCCTGTATTTGCCGCGATCAAAGCGGCTGAACAAAAGCTGGTCGATGAACAGCCTTCCAAAAGCTATCTGGGACCAGAGGGCGATATGGGGTTTGTCACCGCGCTGATGCCTTATATCTTTGGCGGCGATCCGACCATGGGCGGGCGCATTTCGGGGATGCAGACGCCGGGCGGCACGGGCGCTGTTCGCCTTGCTCTCGCATTGGCGCAAAAAGCGGGCGTGAAACGGCTGCATATGGGCACGCCCAGCTGGCCCAATCACGCGCAGATCATCAATGATCTTAAGCTTGAGCTTGCCGCGTTTGATCATGCCAATCCCGATGGCACGGCCAATCTCGATGCGGTTCTGGCCGCAATCCGGGGCGCGGGCGAGGGCGAGGCCATCCTGCTTCATGGCTGCTGTCACAACCCCACCGGCATTGATTATTCTGATGAAGACTGGGGCGCGATTGGCGATGCGATTGCGCAAAGCGGCATCTTTCCGATCATCGACACCGCTTATCAGGGGCTGGGCGGGGGTCTGGAGGAAGACGCGGCCGGGCTGCGCTCGGTTCTTGCGAAAGTGCCCGAGGCGTTCATCGCTTACAGCTGCGACAAGAACTTTGGCATGTACCGCGACCGGGTGGGCGCGTTCTATGTGATGGCGGATGAGGCGGATGTTCTGGACAAGGCATTTTCAAACGCCAACGCGCTCGCACGGGCCAGCTGGTCAATGCCGCCCGATCACGGCGCGGCTGCTGTTCGGCTGATCCTGCGCGATGCCGATATGACGGCGATGTGGACCGATGAGCTTGACCAGATGCGCGAACGCATGCGTCAGGTGCGCGCGCGGCTGGCTGATGCTGGTATGGCGGGCAGTGTCGATCTTACCCCGCTCGGCAGTCAGAACGGATTGTTCTCCATGCTGCCTGTGACCAAGCAGCAGGTCGTGCAATTGCGCGAGGATCACGGGATTTATATGGCCGCATCGGGCCGGGTGAACATTGCTGGGCTGACCATGGGCAATATCGACAAATTTATCGCCGCGATTGCCGCTGTAACGGGTTGATTGACGGGGCGAAAGGAACCGCCAGCGCAATGGCCAGCACGATGGATCGCCAGCCCACCCTTACAGGGGACCGCGTCACGCTGCGTCCGTTGGTGCAGGACGATTGGGGGGATCTGTTCGCCATCGCGTCAGACCCCGCCGTATGGGAACAGCATCCCATGCACGACCGCTGGCGCGAGGATGTCTTCGCCGAATTTTTTGCCGATGCTCTGGCCAAAGGCGGCGCGCTTGCCGTGATTGATCGGGCCAAGGATGCAATCATCGGCTCCACCCGGTTTCAGGCCTATAATCCAGAGGATGGCGGATCAGTTGAGATCGGCTGGACTTTCATCGCGCCGCTGTATTGGGGCAAAGGCATCAATGCGCAGATGAAACGCCTGATGCTCACCCATGCGTTTGAAAGCGTTGAGCGCGCCCAATTTCGCGTGGGCGAGACCAATTACCGATCACGCATAGCGCTGGAGAACATCGGCGCCGTTCGCACAGATCGCACCGAGCTTGCCCGGTATCAGGGCAAAAGGGTGCTCCATATTGTCTATGAAATCACGCGAGCCGGATTTGAGGCAGGCCCGCTTTGTGCGCCTTCCTAAAGCCGTTTGCACCTGGATTGATATCTACGCGGTTCTAAGATAGCTTCATCGCGCCGATGCCGATCTAGCGGCTAAGGATGGAGGAGGAGGCTGCGCTGCCATTTGTGGCAGTGTGGAGCGCTTTGCGATACGGCCCGGACCGCCTTCGCATGGCAATCCTCGCGTCCTTGGAAAATCAAAGTCATGCCTTATACGCGGCACAATCTCGCCTATCGTCTGCGCCTTTCTGATCGGCTGGCGATCCGCCATTTTCGCAAATCCCTTCCCCGCCAATACGCCAAAGATTTCGACCAAAGGTTTGCAGTCATCATGCAAGCGGAGCGCAAATATTGCGATGACCCAGCCACGCAAAGCCTGACCATTTTTGCGGCCAGCGCATTGGCTTTGTACCGCGTCTTGCTTGCGCATTGCTCAGATGTCCAAAGTGCAAGGGTTGAGGTTTCTAAGCCTATCACAAGCATGAGCAGGCGAACCTCGAAGGTGATGATGTGGCTCATGAGTGCCTCATCGCGGGATCCTTTTGAAAGCGTGCGCCGCTATTCGCGTGAGACGGCGCCGCGCCTCTACGGACCCAGCTTTGCAATCGGTTTTGAGGAGGAGGATGCGGGCAGCTTTGTAAGCGTGGTAAAAGCTTGCGGATTTAAGGACATCCTGGACCGTCACGGCGCACCAGAATTGCTTGGATTGTTCTGCGAATGGGATCGCGTTTGGATTGATGCTTTACCGTCCAGCATCAAATTCAACAGGCCGCAAACCATCGCCGCAGGTGCTGCCACTTGCAGGTTTGAATTTGACCGAAGATAACAGGCGGGGCGCTTTGGCGAATTTGCCATGCGCCCCGCCTGCCCGGTCAAAACCCGAAAGCGAACCCTGCCTGCGCGATCACTTCGCCTTCGCCGCTATTGCCGGCAACGCCAGCGGTTAGCGCCAGATTGTCGCTCGCGCGGCCTGTCATGGTGAGGGCAAAGCCTTGTTCGCCGCGATAGGTGGCGACATTGCCTGCGATGACGAAATCCTTGCCCGGCATGGCAATCGCGCTGCCCAATGCGGCGGCAGCTGCGATCCCGCCTGCAAGGCTTTCTTCGGCATCCTCCAGCGCAAATTCAAGGCCCGTCAGCCGGCTGTCGAGCCCGTTCACTCGGTTTTCCAGCGCGCCAAATTGCGCATCGGTAACCTGCGCCAAAGCGTTCATCGATACGCGCACATTGGCAACGGATGCTGCGGTTGCCGCCTGCTGGCGGCCCAAAGTGCCGTTCTGATCTATTGTGACGACATCGACCGGCCCCTGCTGTGCATCGGTGGAGGCATCGATATCGCCGATCCGCACACTTGATCCTGTGCCGCCCAGCGACACTTGATCGTTGCGATTGGTGGCCGCGCCCGCGCCAATTGCGGTGGAGCGGGTGTTCGATGCGACCGCTTCAAACCCGACAGCGGTGCTTGCAAAGCCGCTGCCTACGCTGTTTTCGCCCACGGATGTGGCGCGCTCGCCTGCATTGGCGCCAAAACCCACGGCTGTTGCGCGTGCGCCGGTTGCGCGGCTGTCTTGCCCAACGGCTGTGGCCCGTCCGCCGGTTGCCCCTGCGGTGTTGCCCACAGCGGTGGCGCTGGCCGCGGTGGCAAAGGCATTGCGGCCCAAAGCGGCGCTGGAAAGGCCAGAGGCCTGCGTTCCCGTGCCCAATGCAGCGGAGTTTTCTGCCGTACCGCGCGCGCCCGATCCAACGGCAAGCGCATTGGCATTTTGGGCAAAGGCATCCGCGCCCAAAGCGGCGCTTTGCAGGCCTGTGGCAATCGCGCCATTGGCATCGCCATCATCGCCGTCGCCGCCGATTGCAATGGCGCTGATGCCGGTTGCCTCTGTCGCCTGACCCAGCGCCACTGCATTATCCATCGATGCAAGCGCGTCCTGGCCCAAGGCTGTGCTGTTCACTCCTTGAGCAAGCGCGCCATCGCCAAATGTGGTGGACCGGTCCCCGATTGCGCTCGCGCTGGTGCCAAAGGCCGCCGAATTGTCGCCATCAGCCTGCGAGTTCACACCAAAAGCGGTTGAGAAATTGCCCGTGGCGTTGGCGGTCTGGCCAATCGCTGTGCCAAATGTGCCGGTGGCGTTGGCCAGCGCGCCGATGGCGGTTGCTGCCGCTCCTGTTGCTGTCGAACCATTGCCAAGAGCCGTGTTGTTGCTGACAGAGGTCGCATTCTGACCCAGCGCAACCCCGCTGCCTGTCGTGCTCGCGCCTTGGCCGATTGATGTGCCGCCTGCCCCTGTGGCAGAGGCGCTGGCGCCAATAACTGTCGCGCCATTCGCATCCGCCATACTGTCTGCGCCAATTGCAATCGTGTTATCCGCCAGCGCCTGTGCGCCTTCGGTGTTGCCATCGGGCCCATCGCCGCCAATCGCAATGGCGCCAGCGCCTGTGGCATCAGAAGCATTGCCAACCGCCAGCGATCCGATGCCGCTGGCATTGGTGTTTTGACCCAATGCGGTTGCCTGCGCTGCGGTGGCGTTGGCCGCTTGGCCAAAGGCAGACGTGTTCGCCGCAGTGGCGGTCGCGAAATGGCCGACCGCTGACGAATCGGATCCGGTAGCATCGGAAATGCGTCCGACAGAAATGGACCGATCGCCCTGCGCATTCGCGCTGCTGCCAAAAGCGCTGGCGAACGATCCTGTCGCCTCTGCCCCGACACCGCAAGCGACCGATGCGTCATCGTCATCGGAATTGGCGCTGCCATCATTGTCCGCCGTGCCGATATCAACTTGGCCATCATTGTCGCGATCAAGCAGACAATCATCCGCGAGCGCAGCCTGCGGCGTGGCCATCAGCGCGAACGTGCTGGCCGCCATTGCAGTTGAGATCAGAAATTTGGTGTTCACGTTCTTTCCCCTTCAAATCGGCATGTGCGAAAGCAGGCCATCGCCATTTGGCAAAGGCGGCGGCATCATTTTCGCAGCAGGCTTCGATCGAGCCTTCGCGCAGGGGAATTAGCAGTTTTGTGCGTTAATGGCTTGCCCAAATCCGATCCAAATTTGGAACACTTTGTTAACCATAACGCCGCGAAAACAGCGCGAAAACAGCGCGAAAACAGCGCGAAAACAGCGCGAAAACAGCGCGAAAGGCGCGGATTAACCGGCGGCGGCCAGCCCTTGCATTCGCCGCAGATAACGCGCCAGAACATCAATCTCCAGATTGACCTCGTCACCTGTTTTGAGCGCGCCCAAAGTGGTCACTTCGCCTGTATGCGGGATGATATTGAGTGCAAAATCGCAGGTTCTATCAGGCTTGTCGCGCACATCATTGACCGTCAGCGAAACGCCATCGACCGTGATTGAACCCTTTTCGGCAATAAAAGGCGCCATTTCCGCGCGCGCGCGGATCACGATTTTCCAGCTATCGCCGACCTGGCTTGCGACCACGACTGTGCCGATATCATCGACATGGCCGGTGACAATATGCCCGCCCAATTCATCGCCCATGCGCAGCGATGGTTCAATGTTGAGGCGGCTGTCTTTTTCCCACATCCCGGCCCGCGTGCGGCTGACGCTTTCGCCGGATACATCGACATCAAACCAGGCATCGCCAGCGCTGCCGCCGCGATCAACGACTGTCATGCAGGCCCCTGAACAGGCAATCGATGCGCCAATATCAATGCGTGCCGGGTCAAGCGGCGCGGCAATCCGCACGCGCAAATCGCCGCGTTGATCGCTGGAAGTGACGGTGCCGATGGCGGTGACAATGCCGGTGAACATCTTGAGCAGGTTCCTTAAAGGTTACGGCGGCGCAAATAGACTTCGAACGTGTCGCTGCCAAGCGTTGAGCGATGCGAGCGGTGCCAGCGGTCATGCGCCTCAGTCAAATCGGTAAGGCCAAACGGGCCGATTGCGCGCAGCCCATCGCCAATGATGATGGGCGCGCGGTAAAGGTGCAATTCATCCACCAGATCCGCTTTCAGGAAACTCGCAGCAGCCCCCGCGCCCCCTTCGATGTAAAGGTAATGCACATCGGCCAATTCGCTGATCGCATCCGGTGAAGCGATAACGCGCGCGCCTTTTACGGAGCCGCTGGTCAGCACGATCCGCTCAGGACTGCGCGCGGCGAGGCCAGGCAATCGCACATCGAGGCGCGGTTGATCTTGCCGCCAGGTTCCCGCGCCGACAAGGATCGCATCGTTTCTGGCGCGCACCGCATGGACATGCGCGCGCGCGGCCTCTCCCGTGATCCATTGGCTGGTCCCATCGGCAAGCGCGATGCACCCATCCAGCGACATGGCAAGTTTCAGCGTGACATAGGGCCGTCCCAGCCGGTGCTGGGTGAGAAATCCTGCCAAACTTCGTGCAGATGCCTCATCATCCAGCACCTGCGCCGCGATGCCCGCCGCTTCCAGAGCCGCAATCCCTTTACCAGCGGTGCGCGGGTCGGGATCGATCTGCCCGATAATTACGCGTGCAGGCTCAGCCTTTGCCACCACTTCGCAGCATGCTGGCCCGCGAGCCGAAATATGCGCGCAAGGCTCCAGCGTGACATAGATATCCGCGCCCTGTGCGCCGGCCAAGGGTAATGCGCCCAGCGCGTGCTTTTCCGCATGAGGCCGCCCGCCAGCCTGCGTCCATCCGCGCGCAATCAGACGGCCTTCTTTCACCACGAGGGCTGCAACACCCGGATTGGGCCGCGCAATTGGTCGCGCGCGGGCCGCCAGCCGGGATGCGGCGGCCATCCAATCGCGATCTGTGGCGGCAAAACTGGCCATTGCCCTGGCTATTGCGAACCGCCTTCTGGTTCGCCTTCATCGCCGGCAGCTTCTGCCTGGCGCGCTTCTTGTGCGGCCATTTGTGCGGCTTCTTCAGCGGCGCGTTCCGCTTCGGCTTCGGCTTCAATCGCATCGACATCCATACCTGATGCCCGGCCCAGCGCTTTATACGCTTCTCGCTTGCGTTCAGCGAGCATTTCGGCATTCGCCTCGCGCAGTTCCTTTACCTCTTGATTGGCAGCGTTGGAGGCAGCGATCTCGGCATCGCTTCTGTCAGGATCGAACGAGGTGATATACGTGATCTGCGGGCGTTCCGGGTTGGTGTAGACCTCTTCGGATGCGGCCCAATATATGATCACAAGAATAGGCAGGACAGACACCGCCAGCATGGGCCAGCGATAGGGGTTGGGTTTGCGAAATTCACTCCAGAAATCCGCGATCCCGGTCTTGGGATTAAAACGAGAAACAAAAGCCATAGACTAGAATATAGGAGCGCGGGCGCAGGCTGGCTAGAGCGGTTTTAAGGGGCGGTTTTAAGGATCAGTGGGGGCGCGGTAATTCAGCTACCCAAAACTGGCATAGAGCGAGCGGCCCTTATCCTTCAGCCAGGCATCGGCTTCTGCCACATCGCCATCAAACACCTCGCCCAGCAATTGGTGAAATGCCGGGCTGTGGTCAAAGTGGACAAGATGCGCAACCTCGTGTGCAACAACCGAGCGGCGGACAAAATCAGGCGCCTGGATCAAGCGCCAATTGATGCGGATGCGCCATGTGCCGTTTTGCCCTCCATCAGAACAGCTGCCCCACCTTTTTTGCGCGCGCGACAGGCCAATGGGGACACGGTCAAGCTTTGCCCGCGCGCAATAAAACCCGATATCATCTTCAATCGCATCCAGCGCCTCGCGCTCCAGCCAGCGGCGCAGCCTTGTGTCCAATCCTTCCAGCGGCCCGCCGATCTGCACGGTATTATCGCCAAGCACCGGGCGGCGGCGATAGCCATCGCTCCAGTCAATCGCGACGCTGCGCCCGCGATAGGTGAAGCGCGCGCCGGGGCCAATGGTTTCGCGGGCAGGGATGCGGGCGCGCTGTTTTGCCAGCCAGTCAGACCGCGCATGGGCAAAAGCAAGCGCTTCTCTTGCCTGTGCCCAGCGGGGCAGAGTGACGCGCACTTCGCGGCCATCGGGCGCCAGACGCAAGGTCAGCCTGCGCGCGGTGTTGTGGCGGCGCAGAACAATCGGGATGGTTTGCCCGTTGAGCGATATCTCAGCATCAACAGGAGCGCGTTTCAGCCAGTCGATCATGCGCGTGTCCCTTTGCGCGGTTGGTCTGCTCAGACTACTTCATCTTCCGCATCATCGTCCAGCCGGGGCATGGCCCATTCCACGATATGATGTTCAAGCGGCCCTGCATCGGTCTCGCTCACCACGCGCCCGGCCACCGATACGCCTGCTCGCGCTGCGTCATCGCGGTCGCCGCTGATCAGGTAATGCCAGTGCGGCAAGGGGCGGCCGTTTGCGCGAATGCGATAGGCGCAGGTCGCAGGCAGCCACGGGACATCTTCGACAATCGCCAGTGTCAATCGCAGGCAATCGGGCACAAACGCTTTGCGGTTGCGATAATCAGAGCATTGCGCGGTGCCAGTGTCGAGCAATTTGCACGCGACATTGGTGTGCGCAATCGCGCCTGTATCGGCATCTTCGATTTTGTGCGTGCAGCATTGCCCGCAGCCATCGCACAAGGCTTCCCATTCGGCGCGCGTGAGCTGTGCCAGCGGCAGCTCCCAAAAACGTTCCCTTAGCTCACCCATTTTTCAATTTCATCTGCGACCGCTTCGGCGCTTTCATCAACTGGTAGAGTGGCGAGCGGTTTTCCGGCTGGATCGAACAAATAGACGATGTTGGAATGGTTCATCAAATACGTGTCGTTCACGTCCGCGCCGCGTTCGTAATACACTTTGAACGCATCGGCAGCGGCTTTCACTTGCTCAGCCGTGCCAGTAAGGCCGACAAGATCGTCTGAGAATGCAGCGGTAAATTCATCCACCACCGCGCGTGTGTCGCGTTCAGGATCGATTGTGATGAAAATCGGCGTAATCATATATTCGAGATCGGGCCTGCGCCCACTCGCTAGTTTCAGGCCGCGCACCATTTGCGACACGTCAGCAGGGCAGATGTCGGGGCAGAATGTGTATCCGAAATAGACGATGCGGTACTGATCTTTGAAATCGGCCCAGCGCACGGCTTTGCCGCCCGGTCCTTCAAGTTCAAATTCGCCGCCAATTGTCGCGCCGGCCAAAGGGGGTTCTTCAGGCGGAGCAGGCTCACTCGTGCAGCCGCTCAAAGCAAGCGCGGCCATTGCGGCCAGCGCGGTCACAGCCCTTTTGCGGGCGGAATGATAAGAATGCTTGGCTTGCATATTCATGCTTTGCTAATTGCGTCCCTGCGAAGAAAGATTATCTGGGGGCAATCCAGACAATTTGTATCTGACAGGAAACGGGAAAGGTTCAAGCGGCTGTGTCTATTGTTTTGCGCAAAATGGGGTCGATAGGCAGGAATGCCAAGATCGTGCTCGTCGCACTTGTCTCCATGGCGCTGGCATGGGCTGCGATGCCGCCTGCCGCGGCCCAGCTGTATTCTCCCGGCTATGAATTTTTGAAAGCGGTGAAAGACCGCGATGGCGATGCAGTCACCAAAATGCTCAACGATCCGGGCACGACAATCATCAACACACGCGATATCACATCGGGCGATTCCGGCTTGCATATCGTTGTGCAGCGGCGCGATGCCTTGTGGGTGCGGTTTTTGATCCAGCGCGGAGCGGATGCGAACTTGCGCAACAATAAAGGGCAAACCCCCATTCAGCTCGCCACCACCATGAACTTTGTTGAAGGTGTCGAAGAGCTTATCAAAGGCGGCGCGCGCATTGATGTGGCCGATAGTCAGGGGGAAACCCCGCTGATTGCGGCCGTTCACCAGCGCAGCGTTCCTTTGGTGGCGCGCTTGCTGAAAGAAGGCGCAGATCCGGATCGCAATGACAATTCCGGCCGCTCAGCGCGCGACTATATGGAATTGCAAACCGGCAATCTGCTGCTGCGTCAGGAATTCGCCGCCGCCGATGCCGAACGCAAAGAAACGGGAACCACAAAGCAATACGGGCCTTCTTTCTAATATGACAGACACTCCCGACTTTGCCGACATGACTTTGGAAGAGCTGCGCGTGGCGCTGGCTCCTGACATTGCCGCTTCTGCTATCTTTGATGGCTGGAACGAGACAGCGCTGCTGGCTGCTGCCGATATGGCCGGCGCGGACGCGGATGTGGCAAAGCTGGCGTTCAAAGGCGGGGCGATGCAAATGATTGAGGCATGGATTGTCTCGGTCGATCAAAAGATGGAAGCGCAATGGCCGGCTGAAAAACTGGCTGAGCTTAAAATTCGTGAACGCATCCGCACTTTGGTTGCGTTTCGTCTTGAAGCGGTCAGCGATATTGACGAGGCGGTGCGCCGCGCTCTGGCGATCATGGCAATGCCGCAAAACGCGCCGCGCTCGCTGCAATTGGGCTGGAACACGGCGGATATTATGTGGCGGCTGGCAGGCGACACCTCCACCGATTACAACCATTATACCAAGCGTATGATTTTGGGCGGAATTTACTCGGCGACTTTGGCGGTCTTCATCAATGATGACAGCGAAGGCAAAGCCAAAACATACGAATTTCTCGACCGCCGCATCGATGGGGTGATGAAGTTTGAAAAGTTCAAACATCAGCTCACCAGCCGCGATGTGGAATTGCCCAGCCTGACGCGCTTTCTTGGCCGCTTGAGGTATCCTTCGCGGTAATAAACTTTCCGCAATCACGTGGAAAACACCGCGCGCCAATAGCGCGGCGCGGGCCCCTGTCCTATTACGCTGATAAGAATCGGATACAGCGCAAGGGAATTTTAGAACATGGCAGGCTCGCTCAACAAGGTTATGCTGATCGGCAATCTGGGGGCGGACCCGGAAATCCGCAGTTTCCAGAACGGCGGCAAGGTTGCCAATCTGCGCATCGCCACATCGGAAACCTGGAAAGACCGCAACACCGGCGAACGCCAGGAACGCACCGAATGGCACACTGTCGCGATTTTCTCCGAAGGTTTGGTGAACGTCGTTGAAAACTACCTCAAGAAAGGCGCGAAAGTCTTTATCGAAGGGCAGTTGCAGACTCGCAAATGGCAGGACCAGCAAGGCAATGATCGCTACTCCACCGAAGTCGTTCTGCGCGGATATAATGGCACGCTGACTATGCTCGACGGCGCATCAGGCGGCGGTGGGGGCGGCCAGCGCTCCGGCGGAGGCGGCGGTTATGGCGGCGGCGGCGGAGGAGGCCAAGGCGGCGGCGGCTGGAACCAAGGCGGAGGCTCAGGCGGCGGCAATGGCGGCGGTGGCGGCCAAAGCGGCGGCTATGATGATCTTGATGACGATATCCCGTTTTGATGCGGCCCTAAACGGACCAATCACCCAAAAGCCTCGCAGCGATCTGCGGGGCTTTTGTTTGGCGCAGCGTTCACCCCTTTTTGAGCGCCGCACTCAATGCGCTCGCCAGCGGCCCTGTTGGCGTGGTTTCATCGGCCAGACCCGCCGCAGCCCTTGCAGCGTCAGCGCCGGGCCCTTCGGCGTAGGGATCAATCGCCAGTCCAAGCGATTGCGCAACCGCTTCGCCAAGGTCGATAGTCTCGCCTGAATATCCGATCTCGTCGGCATCGTCCGCCAACAGGTCCACTTCGATAGCGCCATCTTCATTGACTTCGCCTGCATCGCGCGCGGCCAACACGGCATTTTCTACGAATAAGAGGTTGAGCGTGTCGGTGATCGAGACATCAAATTCCTCGCCCGATACCGCGCATATCTGCGTGATGGCCGCATTAAGCGGGCCGGTGGCCGCAATCCCTTTGGCGGTTTTTTCCAAAGCGATTTCTGCATCCAGCCGTTTAATTGCGGCGATGCCAAATCGCTGGGCGAGCGCGCTTCGTTCTGTCTCATCCGCAGTGACCGGCACAGGATCACCGGGCAACAGGCGCGCTTTCACAGGCCGGGAAAGTTCGGGCGTTATGCCATCTGGCGGCAGGGGCGCGTTCACCAAATGCCGCTCGCTTTCATTAATTCATCGTCGCTGCGCGCTGCCAGCCGTTCGGACAGGCTGAGCAATTTGCCCGCGACGCAGGCAGCGGCTTCGTCTTCATCCGTGCCTTCTGAAAAGGTCACATTGCGCTGCACGGCGGCGGTCAGCTTTTCTGCATCGCGGTTCACCAAGGCGCTGCGATAGGCGCCCAGCCTGCCGCCAAGAACGCTCATCAATTTGCCGATGCGTTTGCCCACCACCACATCGTTGACGCCAAATTCGCGCAATTGGCCGTCCATATCCTCGACGAAGAGTTCTGCCAGCAGCGCGCTTTCCGCGCGCATCTCAGAGGCTTCGATCCGCACCATGACCGTGCACAAGACCGCGGTGATCAGATCGAACCGCCCACCCACGCTGTCGGCCACGCCGCAGGTTGCATAAAATGACGGCTCACGCGCCAGTTCGACCACGCGGTGCCACAGCGGGCGGATGGTCTCTCGCGGGTCAGGAGCGGTGCCAAGCAGGCGGGACAGAAACGACATGGGACTAGATACGCTTTCAAATCAGAATGGCCGCAAGGGGCTGTTTTATGGAGCAACAAATACCTCGCATATTCTGTTCCGCAATAGTGCTTAGCCTTGGCAGATAGGAGCAATTGGGGATGCGCAGCTGGCCCATTCATCGCCAATTCAATCGCGCATCGCCACCTCGCCAACAGACCGCTTAATTGCGGACATTGCCAGCCAGCGCAGCGCGCGATAAGGCTTGGTGCACAATCAGCGGCGCGGCTGCTGTTAGGAATGACATAAGGATTTTCGGCGAGTGACAATGAACAAAGCAGCATGCGCAATTTTGGCGTTGGCCGCAGCGGTAAGCGTTTCGGGATGTTCATCCATCCGCGAATCGCGCGGCTATGTGACCGATAATGTGCTGCTGGAATCGGTCCGTCCCGGAATTGACAATCAACGTTCTGTCGAAGGGACTTTGGGCCGCCCGACATTCACCAGCCAATATGGCGAGCCAACCTGGTATTATGTGTCCAGCGTCACGGGCCGCAAACCATTTGTGCGCCCGAAAATTCAAACGCATGGCGTTCTGGCGGTAAAGTTTGATGCGGCAGGCAATGTTGCCTCGGTTGAACGCAGCGGTGTCGATAAGGTCGCCTATTTCACGCCCGATGGCGACAAAACGCCCACTTTGGGACGCGAGCGTTCCTTCCTCGAAGATCTGTTCGGCAATATCGGCCAGGTCGGCGGCGTGGGCGGCGGTCCGGGCGGCGGGCCTTAACCATCAGCGCCTCTGCTTGACCCCAGCGGGTGAGCGCCCATATCGCACTGCATGACTACACCAAATGACAGCCACGGCCTGGTCCAGTGGCATGGCACCACCATTGTCGGGATCAAGCGCGGGGACAAAACCGTGATTGCCGGCGATGGGCAGGTTTCGATGGGCAACACCGTGATGAAACCGAACGCGCGCAAAGTGCGCCGTATCGGAGAAGGCGGCAAAGTCGTCGCCGGGTTTGCAGGTGCAACCGCGGATGCATTCACCTTGTTTGAGCGGCTTGAGGCCAAGCTGGAACAATATTCAGGACAATTGCTGCGTGCCGCGGTGGAACTTGCCAAGGATTGGCGGACCGACAAATATCTGCGCAATCTCGAAGCGTTGATGATTGTTGCAGATCAGGAAACGCTGCTGGTGCTAACCGGCAATGGCGATGTGCTTGAACCCGAAGGCGGGATTGCAGCGATCGGATCGGGCGGGAATTACGCGCTGGCAGCGGCGCGCGCTTTGTCCGATTACGAAGAGGATGCAGAACAGATCGCGCGCAAAGCGATGGCGGTCGCCGCCGATATCTGCGTCTTTACCAATGGCAATCTGACGCTTGAAACCGTCTAATTCTAACTTCCTTGCGAAAGCTTCCATGACAGATACGATTACCCCAGATGCGTTGACGCCGAAACAGATCGTCACCGCGCTCGACAGTCATATTATCGGCCAAAAAGATGCCAAGCGCGCAGTGGCCGTGGCCTTGCGCAATCGCTGGCGGCGGCAAAAGCTGGGCGATGATTTGCGCGATGAGGTGACGCCCAAAAACATTCTGATGATCGGCCCCACAGGCTGCGGCAAAACCGAAATCAGCCGCAGGCTTGCTAAACTGGCTGAGGCGCCTTTTGTCAAAGTCGAGGCGACCAAATTTACAGAGGTCGGCTATGTCGGGCGCGATGTAGAACAGATTGCGCGCGACTTGGTCGAAGATGCGATCCGGCTGGAAAAAGAACGCCGCCGCGAATCCGTGCGCGAGGCTGCATCAGAAGCGGCGATGGAGCGCTTGCTCAACGCCCTTGTCGGCGACAATGCATCCGAAGCCACACGCGAAAGTTTCCGCCAGCGCATCGTTCAGAACGCCATGAACGATGTCGAGGTCGAGATCGAAGTGACAGAAGCGAGCTCTGCCCCGTTTGATATGGGCAATATGGGCGGCAATATGCAGATGATCGACCTGTCGGACATGATGGGTAAAGCGTTTGGCAAAACGCCAACCAAAAAGCGCAAGCTGCGCGTGCCTGATGCATGGGACAAACTGGTGGATGAAGAGGCGGACAAGCGCCTTGATGATGACGATGTAAACCAGACCGCGCTCAACAATGCGGAGACCAATGGCATCGTTTTCCTGGATGAAATCGACAAAATCGCCGTATCCGATGTGCGCGGCGGCAGTGTCAGCCGCGAAGGCGTGCAACGCGATCTGCTGCCGTTGATCGAAGGGACAACGGTTGCGACCAAATATGGTCCGATGAAAACCGATCATGTGCTGTTCATTGGATCAGGCGCGTTTCATGTGGCGAAACCTTCTGACATGCTGCCCGAATTGCAGGGCCGCTTGCCCATTCGTGTTGAACTGCGCGCTTTGACCGAGGAAGATTTCGTTGCGATCCTGTCAGACACGCGGGCGAACCTTGTCGAACAATATCGCGCGTTGATCGCCACCGAAAAGGTCGAGCTGGAGATCACCGATGATGCCGTGCGTGAGGTTGCGAAGATTGCAGCGGCGGTGAATGAAAGCGTCGAAAATATCGGTGCGCGCCGCCTGCAAACGGTGATGGAAAAGCTGCTCGAAGACATCAGCTTTAACGCTGAGGATCACGAGGGCGAAACGGTGACGGTCGATGCCGCCTATGTGCGCGAGCGGCTCGAAGGGCTGGCGGGTAACACTGATTTGTCGAAGTTTATCCTGTGATGACGCCCGGTTTTGTGCGCGACCTGCAGGCGATGCTTGTGGGGATGGAGCCGGTGCTCGATGATGCGCCCTATGCCTTTGCCGCCAAAAGGGGCGAAGGGGCGACTTTTGCCGTCATAAACGAGGCGGAGGGCCCGACGTTCATCGTGCAGGCGACAACCGAGCCTGCCCCTCATTTCGCCCGCATCACTTTGCAAGTGCATTCCGATCTCGAAGGGGTGGGCTTAACCGCAGCGATTGCCACGGGGCTCGCCGCTGAAGGCATCGCCTGCAATGTCATCGCAGGATTTCACCACGATCATCTGTTCGTGCCTTGGGACAGGCGCGAGGATGCTCTGGCCGCCCTTAAAAAAATCGCCGCTGACGCACGCGATTAAACCGCCGCAGCGGTCTCTTCCTCGCGGTTTTCGCTGGCTTGCTGCATCCACATTTCGGCATACAGCCCGCGCGCTGCGAGCAGATCATTATGCGTGCCGCTTTCGGCAAGCTTACCGTGATCGAGTACCAAGATCCGGTCTGCATCCGCAATCGTAGAAAGCCGGTGCGCAATAGCAAGAGTCGTGCGCCCTTGCGCAATCCGGCGCAAAGTGCCCAGGATTTCCTGTTCTGTCCGGGTGTCCAATGCGCTGGTGGCTTCATCCAGCAGCAGGATCGGCGGATTCTTCACTAAAGTCCGCGCAATTGCGACGCGCTGTTTTTCCCCGCCTGACAGTTTCAGCCCGCGTTCGCCCACCATCGTATCAAACCCATCGGGCAGCCGTTCAATCAGCGGCATAAGCGATGCATCGCGCGCGGCTTGCTCGACTTCCGCCTCAGAGGCTTCATCCGAGCCATAGGCGATGTTGTAGCGAAGCGTGTCGTTGAACAGCACGCTGTCCTGCGGGACGATGCCGATGGCTGCGCGAACGCTATCCTGCTGGACCCGCGCAATATCCTGCCCATCAATCAGAATGCGGCCCGATGTCGGATCGTAGAACCTGAACAGCAATCGCCCGATGGTGCTTTTGCCAGCCCCCGATGGCCCGACAATGGCCAGCGTCGATCCTGCAGGCACTTCAAAACTGAGACCGTGCAGGATGGTGCGCTCTTTTTCATAGCCGA
Source organism: Erythrobacter sp. JB1-15 (assembly GCF_057365035.1). Classification (NCBI taxonomy): domain Bacteria; kingdom Pseudomonadati; phylum Pseudomonadota; class Alphaproteobacteria; order Sphingomonadales; family Erythrobacteraceae; genus Erythrobacter; species Erythrobacter sp. JB1-15. Next base: position 627,383 of record NZ_CP200295.1, on the reverse strand, counting down.
AAGTCACATTGTCGAATGCAAGGCCCGGTCTGCTTACAACCAGAGCGGGCGCGCCCGGCGCGTCATGCACTTCGATTTCGGTGTCGATCAGGCGGAACATCTCGCCCATATCAACCAGCCCCTGACGGATGGTGCGGTAAACCCAGCCCAGCAGATCAAGCGGGCGGAAAAGCTGCATCAGATAGGTGTTCACAAACACCAGATCGCCAACAGTCAGTTCGCCCTTGCTCCAACCCCAAACGGTGTAGGCCATAGCGGCCGCCATCAGCGAATTGGTGATGAGCGATTGCGCAATGTTCAAAAGCGCGAGCGAGTTCTCTGATTTCATCGCCGCTGCAGCATAAGCGCGCGCAGCGGTGCCATAGCGTTCTTCCTCGCGGTGTTCGGCGCCGAAATATTTGACGGTTTCAAAATTCAGCAGCGAGATCCACCGCGCGGTGCAAAGCCTGACCATCCAGATCGTTCATTTCGCGGCGCAATTTGGTGCGCCATTCGGTGATCCAGCGCGTGACCGCGATATAGGTGACCACGGTCAGGCCAGTTGCTGCCACCAGTTCCCAGCCGAAATTGAGGTAGAAAATCACGCCCACTGCAATCAGCTCAATGGCGGTGGGGGCAATGTTGAACAGCAGAAAATAGAGCATCATGTCGATGCTTTTGGTGCCGCGCTCAATAATCTTGGTAACCTCGCCTGTGCGCCGGGTCAGGTGGAAACGCAGCGACAGACGGTGCAGGCGGCGGAACACATCTTCTGCAAGCGCCAGCGTGGCCATCTGGCCGACACGCTCGAATGCGATGTTGCGCAGATTGTCGAACAATAGCGAGGTGAACCGGCCCAGCACATAAGCGCACACCAAGGCGAGCGCGACGCTGGCGCCTGTATCAATCGCTGCAACCGCAGGGTTGCCCTCCATCGCATTGACGGCGCCTTTGTAAGCAAAGGGCAGGGCAAGCGTTACGCCCTTAGCGGCGAGCACCAGCACCAGCGATATCGCAATCCTTACCCTTAGGCCGGGATTATCGCTTGGCCATAGATAGGGAAGAAACCGTTTGAGCGTGTGCCAGCCCTCCGCCTCAGGCGGCGTGTTTGCGGTGTCAGGGGAGGGATTGTCAGGCGGCATTGCGCTGCACCATGTGGGCGCGCGCAGGCCCTAGGGCAAGGGACTGCTATCCGTATTGGGTTTGAGCGGAGGCTTTTAAAAGCTGTGCGAGCTTCGCCGCGCGCGCCGCATTTCACGCGCTACATCGCGGGGCACATCGAACAAGATCCGCTGGTTGGAAAAATCAATCGCCACCCGGTCAAACATTTTAAGGTGCTGCATGCCGAGTGAAAGGACCGGCTTGTCCTTCAATCCCAGCGCTTCGAATGCGGGCGCATCGGCGAATGTCAGAGGAACATTGGTCAGCGCCAATCCCTGTATTTTCAAAGTTCGCACGATTGCCAATTGGCCAATCATCGAAACCCCGTTCACATCGGTCGTCTCAACTTCTGTTGCGCGTTTGGCGCGCAGTTTGTCGCGCAAGGCGTTGTTGGCGAGGCTGAACTGCGCCCCTGTATCAATGATAACGGTGGCGCGCACGCCTTCGACAATCGCATCGGTGATGAGCAATTGGCCCAGTTTTGACCGAGCCCGCACGATAATCTCAAAACCTTTGCGGTAATTGCCTTTGCTCGCAACATCTTCGAGCGCGATGGTCTCTTCGCGAAAATCCATGAGAACCCGGAAATCCTGGAGGCTATCAAGACCGATAATGCCATCCGCTCCCAAATGCTGGCGATCCAGCACGGGAGCCTCCAGCCCCTCGATCACATGCGAACCGACGGTCATGCTGTCGACCTCGACAAGGCTAACGGGCCGCCGGCTGGCCATACCGACAAGCGTGGCGGTGCCCAAAGGTGTAAGCGCAAGGCCTTCATTGATCTGGTGAGTGACCGCTGTCGCCTGGCTGCCGGTGTCGATCATAAAGTCAAAAGGCCCGCTGCCTTCAATCATGACAGGCACAGTGAGGCGCTGATTGCGTTCTTCGTCGAGATCGAGAATTTCGGTGGCTGGATTGGCGAGGTTCGGCGTGATTTCCGCCTTGTCGATCCCTGCAACCGGCACTTTGGGCTTGGGCGCGGGCTGGATGAATGGGGCGTTGCTTTCGGCGGCGACGTTTTCCGCGAAGGCAGGGCTGCTTGCCAAAGAAAGAGCCAAGACTGCGGCAGTGACGAAGTGCTTATAAGACATATGATCCGATCCCAGACGCGCCTTGATTCTTGGTGCGGCGCTGTAAGCAAAGCTATCAGACAATGCAGGATTGCCCAAATGGCAGGCAGCTTAAAGCGGAGCGCTCGGCAATTCGCCCGATGGATCAATCGGTCCTGCAGGTTTTTTCTGGCGCAGCATTTCCCAGCTGTCGCGCACGGTCTGCGGCCAGATGAACCATAAGGCGGCACCATAGACGGCCGCGCCGACCGGCACAATCGCGAGCAATCTCCACCAGGGGGCCCATTGCGGCATCGCTCCAAGCACCAGATAGACCGCCCCTCCCATCATCGCGCCGGACATAATCGCAGGCAGCCAGGCCTTAAACAGATCCATCACGCCCAATTTCAAGGCAGGCAATGTAAGCGCCATCGTAATCGCCAGCAATGTGGGCGCAGCGATCCACCAGGCATAGGTCAGCCCAGCGGGTCCATAAGCCACGCCGAAAGCAAAGCAGGTGGCAAAAGCAATCGCGCCGCAAATTGATGTGGTGAGGTAAATCCAAGGTTTGCCGATAGCATTGGTCGAAGGCGCACACACAATCTGCACGGCAAATACCGGCATGATGATCGCCAGATTGGCAAGCAGCGGGGCCATCCCCATCCACTTGGGTCCAAACAGAGTGGCAACCGCTTCGGTCGCGGTGAAAGACAGCCCGATATAGATCGGCGCAACCACCAGCGCGACGGTCTGCTGCACGCGGGCAAAATAGGGAGCCAGCGCGCGGCCTTTGTTGTGAAGCTCCGAATAGGCGGGGAACGAAACCTCGTTGATCGGCGGCAAAAACCGCCCGGTCACGATCAGCGCGACAAATAGCGCCTCGGAATAAAGGCCCAGCTCATAGGTTTCGAACGCGCGGCCTGCGATGAAAATGTCAGATTGGCTCTGAATGATCCAGAACAGCTGGCACAGGGTCAGGGTGCCGCCAAAGGTAATGATCGCGCGCGCCCCGCGCAGGTCGAATTGCGGCCAGGCAATGATGCGCGCGGCAAAGGATACGATAATTGCGCGCACCGCGAACAGCGCAATGGGCGCATAGACCAGCGCCCAAACGCCCCAGCCAAAATAGGCCATGCCAAGCGCCACGCCCGCGCCGCTGACAGCGCCCGCCATGCTCGCAATCGCTTGCGGGCGGAATTGCAATTGGCGCGCCAACATCGCCTCGGGCAGCGCCATGAACGGGACGATAAGGAAGATGACCATCTGGATACGCAGCAGCTCAGCAACCTGCGGCTCGCCGAAATAGGCGGCAGAAAATGGCGCGAGGATGAAAACAAGCGTCGCAAGCGTTATATTGAGCATGAGCAAAAGCCCAAATACCTGGCTCACTTCGCGCGGGCCGACATTGGCCGCGCGCACCAAAGAGGCCGCAAAGCTTTGCCCGTTCATAAAGGCGAGGGCGGTAATCAGCACCTGGCTCATCGCGAACAGGCCGTAATCCGACGGATCGAGCAGCCGCACCACCATGATGGTAGAGCTCCAGGTGATGATCTGCGCTGCGACCTGACCGCCATATCGCCAGGCCACGGCAAGGCGCACACGCGAAGCAAACCCGCCATCTGCTTGATTCGCAGATGCCGCGCCGCGCGATTCGCTTGCTTGGTCTGCGACCGAAGGCCTGTTTTCAGAGCTCATGGCGCTGCCCATAGCGCAAAATCATGAACAATCCGAAGCCTAGCTTTGGCTTATGGTTACTTTGGAATTGAATTTTACAGTCGGGATTGCGCGGGCAGGGGTTGCAATTGCGCGCAGCAACCCCATCTCTAGCGGGTCGGATGGCTACATAAACCCCGGAAATCTGGCGTTTTTGAAGTTGTTTGAAATAAAATTGCAAAAAGGCGTTGACCGAATCTCAGGTCGCGCCTAGATGACCTCCACCGACGCGGCGCTGACGGTTTAACCGGCCCCGCCAACGTTGGTCGCCAACATCAAACGGATAGCCGGTCCCCCGGTGTAAATCGGGGATACCATTGCTGTCCGCTTCTGCTGCTTGGTGAGCTCTTTGACATTGTTGGTTTTTGATGAAGGGACATGTGGGCGACGGCGCCCGGTCTGGAGGCATTAAGGCTCCAGTAACCGGTTAATTTCAAGCCGATGCCACATCCTTCCAGGCTCCACAGTCTGGATTGATGATACATGTTCATTCGTATCCATTACGTTTGACAGTGCAGGTATCGGCTCCTTGATATTCTGGCTTGTCGGAACGGCGAAGTTTACTTCGTGTCCGGTAGGTTAGTCTCACAAACTTGAGAGTTTGATCCTGGCTCAGAACGAACGCTGGCGGCATGCCTAACACATGCAAGTCGAACGAACCCTTCGGGGTTAGTGGCGCACGGGTGCGTAACGCGTGGGAACCTGCCTTTAGGTTCGGAATAACTCAGAGAAATTTGAGCTAATACCGGATAATGTCTTCGGACCAAAGATTTATCGCCTTTAGATGGGCCCGCGTTAGATTAGATAGTTGGTGGGGTAACGGCCTACCAAGTCGACGATCTATAGCTGGTCTGAGAGGATGATCAGCCACACTGGGACTGAGACACGGCCCAGACTCCTACGGGAGGCAGCAGTGGGGAATATTGGACAATGGGCGAAAGCCTGATCCAGCAATGCCGCGTGAGTGATGAAGGCCTTAGGGTTGTAAAGCTCTTTTACTAGGGATGATAATGACAGTACCTAGAGAATAAGCTCCGGCTAACTCCGTGCCAGCAGCCGCGGTAATACGGAGGGAGCTAGCGTTGTTCGGAATTACTGGGCGTAAAGCGCGCGTAGGCGGCTTTTTAAGTCAGGGGTGAAATCCCGGAGCTCAACTCCGGAACTGCCCTTGAAACTGGGAAGCTAGAATATTGGAGAGGTCAGTGGAATTCCGAGTGTAGAGGTGAAATTCGTAGATATTCGGAAGAACACCAGTGGCGAAGGCGACTGACTGGACAATTATTGACGCTGAGGTGCGAAAGCGTGGGGAGCAAACAGGATTAGATACCCTGGTAGTCCACGCCGTAAACGATGATAACTAGCTGTCCGGGCTCATAGAGCTTGGGTGGCGCAGCTAACGCATTAAGTTATCCGCCTGGGGAGTACGGTCGCAAGATTAAAACTCAAAGGAATTGACGGGGGCCTGCACAAGCGGTGGAGCATGTGGTTTAATTCGAAGCAACGCGCAGAACCTTACCAGCCTTTGACATCCTAGGACGATTTCTGGAGACAGATCTTTTCCCTTCGGGGACCTAGTGACAGGTGCTGCATGGCTGTCGTCAGCTCGTGTCGTGAGATGTTGGGTTAAGTCCCGCAACGAGCGCAACCCTCGTCCTTAGTTGCCATCATTTAGTTGGGCACTTTAAGGAAACTGCCGGTGATAAGCCGGAGGAAGGTGGGGATGACGTCAAGTCCTCATGGCCCTTACAGGCTGGGCTACACACGTGCTACAATGGCATCTACAGTGAGCAGCGATCCCGCAAGGGTTAGCTAATCTCCAAAAGATGTCTCAGTTCGGATTGTTCTCTGCAACTCGAGAGCATGAAGGCGGAATCGCTAGTAATCGCGGATCAGCATGCCGCGGTGAATACGTTCCCAGGCCTTGTACACACCGCCCGTCACACCATGGGAGTTGGTTTCACCCGAAGATAGTGCGCTAACCTTTTAGGAGGCAGCTAGCCACGGTGGGATCAGCGACTGGGGTGAAGTCGTAACAAGGTAGCCGTAGGGGAACCTGCGGCTGGATCACCTCCTTTCTAAGGATACAAGCGAAAGCGCCAGACCTCGCGTTTGGAAGTGCTTCGCAAGTTCCAAAGAACATTGCCGTCGTCCTCATGTCCTTTCATCAATCAGATACAGCGCTTCGGCCGCTTTTGCGGTATTGTTGCGTTGTTTGCCTGAGCTGGCTCGCGCCGCAATCGGCCATGCTTTCTTGTAAGAGAATGCAAGCCGGTTCATCGGTGCAGGTCCGTAGCTCAGTTGGTTAGAGCGCACCCCTGATAAGGGTGAGGTCGGTGGTTCAAATCCACTCGGACCTACCATTGCTTGATCGCGATGGCTGTTCACCACCTAAGGGGCCTTAGCTCAGCTGGGAGAGCACCTGCTTTGCAAGCAGGGGGTCATCGGTTCGATCCCGATAGGCTCCACCAGGTATTTAATCTGATAGATGAAACGAAACAGATCCTGTCTTCTGACAGGTCAGGCGGGTTTCCGCCGATCATTTGACATTGTGAATGGGTTTTTAAATCGATGCCGTGGCGCATTGATTGCACGGATGGTCTAGCCGACCATTCTAACGCGATCAGTGCATCACAAAATCAATCAAATTGATTATCTGGCTGAGATAATTCTCTACATCATCGCAAGACTTCAGATCTTTATGCAGGTCTGTCGTTGATGGTGTGGATTCTCAAGCGTGAGGTAAGAGCATTTGGTGGATGCCTTGGCATGTACAGGCGAAGAAGGACGTGGCACGCTGCGATAAGCGTCGGGGAGATGTGAGCAATCTTTGATCCGGCGATTTCCGAATGGGGAAACCCACCTTCACCATTTCTTTCATTTTCTCTTCGGAGAGATTGAGAGAGGTGGATAAGGTATCACCTTAGTGAATATATAGCTTTGGTGAAGCAAACCCGGGGAACTGAAACATCTCAGTACCTGGAGGAAAAGACATCAACCGAGATTCCCGTAGTAGTGGCGAGCGAACCGGGACCAGGCCAGTGCCTTTTCTATTATTAGCAGAACTCTCTGGAAAGTGAGACCATAGTGGGTGACAGTCCCGTATGCGAAAAGACTAGAAAAGGACTTGAGTAGGGCGGAACACGTGAAATTCTGTCTGAACATGGGGGGACCACCCTCCAAGCCTAAATACTCGTACATGACCGATAGCGAACACAGTACCGTGAGGGAAAGGTGAAAAGCACCCCGATGAGGGGAGTGAAACAGTACCTGAAACCGGATGCTTACAAGCAGTTGGAGCCCCATAGGGGGTGACAGCGTACCTCTTGCATAATGGGTCAGTGACTTAATCTAGCATGCAAGCTTAAGCCGTTAGGTGTAGGCGAAGCGAAAGCGAGTCTGAATAGGGCGACTGAGTATGTTGGATTAGACCCGAACCCCGGCGATCTAGGCATGAGCAGGTTGAAGGTGCGGTAACACGCACTGGAGGACCGAACCGTTGCATGTTGAAAAATGCTCGGATGACTTGTGTTTAGGGGTGAAAGGCCAATCAAGCCGGGAAATAGCTGGTTCTCCGCGAAATCTATTGAGGTAGAGCGTCAGATGTATGCCGATGGGGGTAGAGCACTGGATGGGCTAGGGCTGCGCGAGCGGTACCAAACCTAACCAAACTCCGAATACCATCGAGTCTTGTCTGGCAGACAGACGGCGGGTGCTAAGGTCCGTCGTCAAAAGGGAAACAGCCCTAACCTACAGCTAAGGTCCCCAAGTCATTACTAAGTGGGAAAGCATGTGGGAATCCCAAAACAACCAGGAGGTTGGCTTAGAAGCAGCCATCCTTTAAAGAAAGCGTAACAGCTCACTGGTCTAAATAAGGGTTCCTGCGGCGAAGATGTAACGGGGCTAAAGTAATGCACCGAAGCTTAGGGTTCATAGTTTACTATGAGCGGTAGCGGAGCGTTCCGTAAGTTGATGAAGCCGAAGGGTAACCGACGGTGGAGATATCGGAAGTGCGAATGCTGACATGAGTAGCGATAAAGAGGGTGAGATGCCCTCTCGCCGAAAGACCAAGGGTTCCTGCTCAACGCTAATCGGAGCAGGGTTAGCCGGCCCCTAAGACGAGCCCGAAGGGGGTAGTCGATGGGAACCACGTAAATATTCGTGGGCTTGGAGATGTGTGACGGATGGCGGAAGTAGTGTGGCCTTATTGGATTGGTCATGCTGCCAAGTTGTTCCTGGAAATAGCCTCTCCGTATAAACCGTACCCGAAACCGACACAGGTGGTCAGGTAGAGTATACCAAGGCGCTTGAGAGAAGTATCCTGAAGGAACTCGGCAAATTGCCTCCGTACCTTCGGAAGAAGGAGGCCCTGTATTGAGGCAACTCTTTACAGGGGGCACAGGCCAGGGGGTAGCGACTGTTTATCAAAAACACAGGACTCTGCTAAGTCGGCTTCAAGACGACGTATAGGGTCTGACGCCTGCCCGGTGCTTGAAGGTTAAGAGGAGGAGTGCAAGCTCCGAATTGAAGCCCAAGTAAACGGCGGCCGTAACTATAACGGTCCTAAGGTAGCGAAATTCCTTGTCGGGTAAGTTCCGACCTGCACGAATGGCGTAACGACTTCCCCACTGTCTCCAGGATATGCTCAGCGAAATTGAATTCTCCGTGAAGATGCGGAGTACCCGCGGTTAGACGGAAAGACCCCGTGCACCTTTACTGCAGCTTTAGAGTGGCATTAGGAAGAAATTGTGTAGAATAGGTGGGAGGCTTTGAAACTTGGGCGCCAGTCCTTGTGGAGCCAACCTGTGAAATACCACCCTGTTTGTTTCTGATGTCTAACCAACTACCGTTATCCGGTAGTGGGACCCTCTATGGCGGGTAGTTTGACTGGGGCGGTCGCCTCCTAAAGAGTAACGGAGGCGCGCGATGGTATGCTCAGGCCGGTTGGAAACCGGCTGCGAGAGTGCAATGGCATAAGCATGCCTGACTGCGAGACCGACAGGTCGAGCAGAGACGAAAGTCGGTCATAGTGATCCGGTGGTCCCTCGTGGAAGGGCCATCGCTCAACGGATAAAAGGTACGCCGGGGATAACAGGCTGATGATTCCCAAGAGCTCATATCGACGGAATCGTTTGGCACCTCGATGTCGGCTCATCACATCCTGGGGCTGGAGCAGGTCCCAAGGGTTTGGCTGTTCGCCAATTAAAGTGGTACGTGAGCTGGGTTCAGAACGTCGCGAGACAGTTTGGTCCCTATCTGCCGTGGGCGTCGATACTTGAAAGGAGTTGCCCCTAGTACGAGAGGACCGGGGTGAACATACCTCTGGTGTACCAGTCATGCCGCCAGGCGTGCCGCTGGGTAGCTATGTATGGACGGGATAACCGCTGAAAGCATCTAAGCGGGAAGCCTCCCTTGAGATAAGGTATCATCGAACCGTAGTAGACCACTACGTTGATAGGCCAGGTGTGGAAGCGCAGTAATGCGTGTAGCTAACTGGTCCTAATAGTTCTGTTCGCGCTTGAGAGTTCGCACTGTCAATGACAGCCCTGCCTGATGGTAGGCTGGCATTGGTGAGAGAATTAACCAAGCCAGATACGCCCAAGAATACCAATAATTGTTGTTCAAACACACACATCGATTTAGCCCGCATATCCGACAGGCCCCATTGCTTGGTGGCCATAGCGTCTGTGACCCACCCGATCCCATCTCGAACTCGGCCGTGAAACCAGATAGCGCCGATGGTACTATGTCTTAAGGCATGGAAGAGTAGGTCGTCGCCAGGCATTGAAGCCTGTTGGATAGCGTTTCAAAACGCGCGCGGGATATAAAACCCATTCATATGTCAAAGGGCTGGCCTATCTAGGTTGGCCCTTTTGGCGTCTCTGGTGCGCATATGCCTGAGAGACGCAGCTCGGTAGCGCGGGATGGAGCAGTCCGGTAGCTCGTCAGGCTCATAACCTGAAGGTCGTAGGTTCAAATCCTACTCCCGCAACCAGCAATCTTGCATATCCAACTTACGAAATGCCTCACTGGTAACAGTGGGGCTTTTTTCGTTTTGCGGACATATATGTGAGCAAGGCCGGTGATGATCATTGCGCCGCACCCCAGCGTCTGGGCTTCTTTGGCCAGTTTGCCGCCTGTAAGGACAGAGTTCTTTAGCGAACTTGCGGTTCAAATTGTTCGATGAAGAGCCACGAACGGTTCAGGCCCTCTTGCCGATTTTTCGCCGATCTTTTGCCACCAATTTGAGCGGTTGGATCGATGTCAAATCCCGCTCCTGCCCTCAATCAGGCAGATCTCGCGTGGTTAATTATTGTAAAACCATGGCTTTTTAAGCGATTGAGAAGACTTGTTCACGAAATTCGTCGGCATTTGAACACAGCTCGTCTGGTCATGATTTGGCTTTGTGCTAATCTTGGTTGATGCAGCAATTGCCAGAAAATGCGTCTTTTTACATAGGCGATTTTTAAACGGTTTGAGGGGTCTGCGGTGAAAAGCAAAACAAAGCGCAAGTCTCATCTTTTGGCGCTTGAGCCTCGAATGATGTTTGACGGTGCGGGCGTAGTCACTGCGCTTAGCGTCGATGCGGCACAAAGCGCGCAGACGCTCGATCATATTCCTATGACGTCCGCCTTGGTGGGGCCGATTGCGATGGATCCGCAAAGCGTGGTTGCTCGCGACGGGGCCTACACCGCACTGCCCGCAAAATCGGGGGCGATTGGCGATCCGGTTGATTTGGGTGATCTAGATGCCGGCGGGCATGGTGATCTCGCGGATGATGCGGTGGATGCAAGAGTAGCGGCGTATTTCGGATCCGAGCGAGGAAATGCGGCGGATTTTGGCTTTGACCAAAGCTTGACGGCGCCCGTCACTGCCGGTGCGGCCAATGACTTTATCTTCATCGACACCAGCATCGAAAATTATCAGGAGCTGGTCCAAACCTGGCAGGGGCGCGGCACGATCGTTTTGATCGATGCCGGATCTGATGGGGTGGATCAGGTTCTTTCTGCTCTGGCCGGGCAAAGCGATATCGGAGCCATTCACATCGTCAGTCACGGCGAAGATGGCATGTTCTGGCTGGGCGATACACGCATTGATAACGCGGCACTGACCGGCGAATTGGCAGGCGTATTCGCATCAATCGGTGCAAAGCTTTCGGCTGACGGCGATATCCTTCTTTATGGCTGTGATGTCGGGGCGGATGAGGCGGGTCAGGCCTTGCTTAACAATCTGGCGGCGATCACGGGCGCGGATATTGCCGCATCGGTGGATGATACCGGCCATATCCTGCGCGGCGGGGATTGGACGCTGGAAAACCGGGTAGGCCAGATTGAGGCTGCCACTCTGGTTGCACAGGATTGGTATGGCCTGCTGGCGCCAGCGGCATTTGTCACAGGCGCTTTTGATGTCTTTGATGAAAACGGCAATCAGGTGGCGGACAATACGCGCCTGACAGCGGTTGGATCCTCTGCTGTTTGGTTTGATGTCGCGACGGTCAACGGCCAGCAAATCAGTGTCAGAGCGACGGTAACGGCTTTGACCGCTGGCGATGATGTCCAATTCAGCGGGCCGGGCGATGATTTCGGCGTGTTCCTGCGCAAAGGCAGTTCTGCAGGGCTAGGCACGGTTGAGGTTCGCTGGGACATCTTCTTCACTGCTACAGGCGCGCCAGCCAATGTCGATGTGAATTTCACTGTCGCAGATATTGACGGCGCTGGAGGGCCTGAAACACGCGAGTTTCTGGTGATCGACACCGATACTTTGTCCTCGTTTGAGGCTGCCAATGGCTCCAACGTCTTGTTTGACACATCTGTTCCGGGCGAAGTTACCGCATCAGGCTCGCAGAATGAGAGCGGCGGTGTACCTTCCGCTGCTCGTTTCAACTGGCTCGATACCAACAGTTTCACCATTGAATACAACCTTGCCAATGGATTTGGCGGCGCGTTTTTCCGGCATGATGGCGATGCGGATTTCAACCTGGGGACCGGCGGCACAACCGTTTCGATCCCAAGGCTTGATTTGGATGGAAATAACAGCACGGCGGCAGGGTCCGCCTATATGGGCACCTATGTTGAAAACAGCGCTGGCGTGTCGATTGTCGATAGCGATGTCACGATCACCAATCCCAATGGCCTGGTTGAAGGCGCGAGCATAACGCTGACCAATGCGCAGGCGGGTGATGGCTTGCTGGTCAATGGCTCAGCTGCGGCATCGGGCACTTTGGCGGGCGGCATTGCCTATACGCGCACGGCAACCGAGATCATTTTGAGTGGTCCTGCGACTGCCGCACAATATCAGGCGGCGCTTCAGGCTGTCACATTTGAGACTGTGGGCGAATTTCCCAGTCAGGCTGATCGGTTGATTGATATCAGCTTTGAAAATGCCGCGCTGACATCGAATGTCGCGACCGCGACGATCAAGGTTGTCGAGGTTAACGATCCGCCCATAGCGGTGGATGATCCGCAGCAGACCACCGATGAAGACACGCCGATCACCAATATCGATGTGCTGGCCAATGATAGCGATGTCGATGACGCTGTGCTTACCGTCACGGCGGCGAATGCGAGCAATGGGACGGTCACGATCAATCCCGATGGCACGCTGAATTACACGCCCAATGCCGAATTTAGCGGCACGGATACGATCACTTACACCATCAGCGATGGACGAGGCGGGACAGATACAGCCATTGTCCCGATTGTGGTGAATGCGGTCAATGATGCGCCCGTGACCGCGGGTAACCTTCCCCCGCAGACCAATGTGGATGCCGATAGCGGGATCAGCGTTGATACCTCTGCCGGGTTTAGCGATGTCGACAATGCATCGCTGACATACAGCGCGGCCGGTCTGCCGCCCGGTCTTTCCATCAACACGGCCACTGGCGAGATCACTGGCACGATTGACAATTCGGCGAGCCAAGGCGGCGCTGCGGGTGTTTATAGCATCGTGGTCACGGCAACGGATGCAGGCGGGCTGAGCGCGACGCAGAATTTCAGCTGGACTGTCACCAACCCTGGCCCTGCGGCCAATGATGACACCGCATCGACTGATGAGGACACACCCGTCACTGTCGCTGTGCTGGGCAATGACGCAGATCCAGACGGCGATGATCTGACCGTCACATCGGCAAGCGCGCCCAATGGCAGCGTGGTCATCAATGCGGATGGCACGATAACCTATACGCCTGATGCTGATTTTAACGGCACTGATACCGTGACATACACTATCAGCGATGGCGAAGGCGGCACATCGACAGCCACTGTTACCGTTACCGTGGACGCGGTGAATGATGCACCTGTGGCAGCCGGGACATTGCCGCCGCAAACCAATGTGGATGCAGATGGCGGGATCAGCGTTGATACCTCTGCCGGGTTCAGCGACGTCGATAACGCATCGCTCACTTACAGCGCGACCGGGCTTCCCCCGGCCTTTCCATTGACGCTGCGACCGGCGAAATAACCGGCACTATCGACAATTCAGCGAGCCAAGGCGGCGCTGGCGGGGTGTATTCCATCGAAGTGACAGCGACGGATGCGGGCGGTTTATCGGCCACGCAAACCTTCAGCTGGACCATCACCAATCCTGTGCCCATCGCGGTTGATGACACGGCGAGCACCAATGAGGATACGCCCGTTCTTATCGATGTCTTGCCCAATGACAGCGATCCTGATGGCGATGTGATCAATGTGATATCGGCGGTGGCATCGGTGGGTCAGGCCACCTTGGTGGGCAATCAGATCAATTTTGTGCCGCCTGCAAACTTTAACGGCACGGCCACAATTACGTACACAATCAGCGACGGCGAAGGCGGAACATCGCAGGCTGAGGTTGTTGTTACTGTGGGCGCGGTGAATGATGCGCCCATTTCCATGCCAATTCCGCCCGAAAATGTGCAGGATGGTGAAACGATTTCGGTGCCGGTCGCCGGTTCCTTCACCGATGTCGAAGGCGATACTCTCACCTTTAGTGCGGCCGATTTGCCGCCGGGTCTGTCGATTGATCCTGTCACAGGTGTGATATCGGGCACGATCACTCCTGATGCCAGCCAGACGAATGGCGGCGTCTACACAGCCACCATCACAGTCGATGATGGCAATGGCGGGACCACGACGGAAACGATCACGTTCAACGTATCGAACCCGCCCCCGCTCGCCAGCAATGACAGCGCATCCACTGACGAAGATACGCCCGTTACAATCGACGTGCTGGCCAATGACAATGATCCTGATGGTGATCCGCTGACCGTTACGTCTGCCGATGCGCAAAACGGAACGGTTGTGATCAATCCCGATGGAACCGTCACGTACACTCCGAACCCGGATTTCAACGGCACTGACACTATCACTTATGAAATTTCCGATGGGAATGGCGGCACGTCAATCGCGACCGTGACTGTCACTGTGGCGGATATCAATGATACGCCGATGACAAGCGGTTCCATCGGCGATCAGAGCAATCTGGATGATCAGGCGATCAATCTGCCGGTTGCAGGGGCGTTCAATGATCCTGATGGCGACGCGCTATCCTTTTCGGCAACGGGCCTGCCTGCCGGACTGACGATTGATCCGGTGACGGGCATCATTTCGGGCACGATTGATAATTCCGCCAGCCAGGTGAATGGCGGTGTTTATTCGGTCACTGTGACGGCGGATGATGGACGCGGCGGAACCATTTCGCAGACATTTGAATGGACGGTTGCAAACCCTGCGCCCATTGCCAGCAATGACAATGCGACCACCGATGAAGACACGCCTGTCAACATCGACGTGCTTGCCAATGATGTAGATCCCGATGGCGATGATCTGACCGTGATTTCGGCCAGCGCGGGCAATGGCACTGTCACAATCAATCCCGATGGCACGCTGGTTTACACACCCAATCCTGATTTCAACGGGACGGACACGATTGTCTATACCATCAGCGATGGGGAGGGCGGGGAAAGCTCTGCCAGCGTCGATGTGGTTGTTGCGCCTGTCAATGATGCGCCGACAACCGTTGGCTTGCCCAATCAAAACGGCGAAGACAGCCAGACCGTTTCAATCCCCACGGCAAGCGCGTTCAACGATGTCGATGGCGATGCGTTGACATTCACAGCGACAGGCCTGCCGCCGGCTTTGACGATTGATCCGGTTACCGGCGTAATTTCAGGCACACTGGCAGCGGATTCTTCGCAGAACGGGCCGTTTATTGTCACCGTGACAGCGACCGATCCATCAGGCGAACAGGTCAGCACGCAGTTCGTCTATTCGATCCAGAACATCCCGCCGATCGCGCAAAATGATACGGCCACCACAGCTGAGGATACGCCTGTCACCGTGGCGGTGCTGGCCAATGACAGCGATCCTGATGGCGATCCGTTGACCATTACCAGCGCCAACAGCGACAATGGCACAGTTGTGGTGAATGCCGATGGGACAGTCACTTTCACGCCCGATCCCGATTTTAACGGCGATGCCACAGTGACTTACACGGTAAGCGATGGGCAGGGCGGTGTTGCAACGGCGACTTTGGTTGTCACTGTGACCGGCGAAAACGACGCACCAACAGCGGTCGCAATCCCCGATGTGGTGAATGAGGATAACCAGTCCGTTTCTGTCGCGACGGATAGCTTTTTTGATGATGTTGATGGCGATACGCTCACCATCTCGGCCACAGGTTTGCCTCCGGGCCTTGCAATCGACCCTGCCACTGGCATTATTTCGGGCACTCTCGATATTGATGCAAGCCAGGGCGGGCCAGCGGGCGACGGTGTTTATGCCGTTACGCTGACGGCTGATGATGGCAATGGCGGCACCGTTTCCCAGACATTCAACTGGACTGTCACCAATCCTGCGCCCACGGCCAGCAATGATGCAGCGACCACCGATGAAGAGACATCGGTGAATGTCGATGTGCTGGGCAATGACACAGATCCTGATGGCGATCCGCTCACGGTGATATCCGCCAGCGCGCCCAATGGCACTGTGGTGATCGAAGCGGACGGCACGCTGACTTACACGCCCAATGCTGATTTTAACGGCACCGATACGATCACGTATGAAATAAGCGACGGCAATGGCGGGTTCTCAACCGCTGCGGTGGTGGTGACAGTCAATCCGGTCAACGATCCGCCAGTGGCGGTTGATGATGCGGTGACAACAGATGAAGACACTCCCGTCACAATCGGCGTGCTGGGCAATGACAGCGATGTGGATGGCGATCCGCTGACTGTAACAAGCGCGGCATCGCCCGATGGCACGGTTGTCATCAACCCCGATGGCACGATCACTTTCACGCCAAATCCTGATTTCAACGGTAACACCACCATCACTTATGAAATTTCCGATGGTAATGGCGGCACTGCGACAGCGATTGTCGATGTCACGGTCAATCCGATCAACGATCCGCCTGTGGCAAATCCCGATATGGGCACCACCAATGAAGACACGCCTGTTACGGTTGATCTGATCGGAAACGATACCGATGCCGATGGCGATCCTTTGACCATCACCGCGGCCAATGCCCCCAATGGCACAGTGGTTATCAATGGCGATGGAACGGTAACCTATACGCCCGATCCTGATTTTAACGGCACAGATACAATTACTTATACGATCAGCGATGGCAATGGCGGGTTCTCCACCTCCACCGCGACGATCACGGTATCGCCTGACAATGATGCGCCGGTTGCCGCGCCCATTGCCCCGCAAAGCAACAATGACGATGCGCCTGTCACTCTGGATGTGTCAGGCAATTTCAGCGATGTTGATGGCGACACGCTGACATTCAGCGCGGCGGGTCTGCCGCCGGGCCTGTCGATTGATGCAAACGGCAACATCACCGGCACTATCGACAATTCAGCAAGCCAGGGCGGGCCTGCTGGCGATGGTATCTACACTGTCACGGTCACGGCCGATGATGGCAATGGCGGGACTGTTACATCCGCATTCACCTGGACAGTGGCCAACCCGGCTCCTGTTGCAATTGATGACAGCGCGGCGACGGATGAGGATACGCCCGTCAACATCGACGTGCTTGCCAATGACAGCGATCCCGATGGTGATGATCTGACGGTTACCAGCGCACTTGCAGCCAATGGAACGGTCGTGATTGAGGCGGACGGAACTGTCACATACACGCCCGATCCCGATTTTAATGGCACCGACACCATCACCTATACGATCAGCGATGGCGAGGGCGGAACATCGACCGCTACGGTCACTGTCACGGTCGATCCTGTCAACGATGCACCTGTTGCGGCGCCGATCACCGCGCAGAACAATGTGGATGCAGACAGCGTATCCCTGTCGGTCGCTGGCAATTTCAGCGATGTCGATGGCGACACTTTGACATTTGCGGCAACCGGCCTTCCGCCAGGCCTCAGCATTGATCCTGCCACGGGCGAGATCACTGGTACAATCGACAATTCCGCCAGCCAGGGCGGGCCGGGCGGTGATGGCATTTATTCGATTACCGTTACCGCCGATGATGGCAATGGCGGCACGGTCAGCTCAACGTTTAGCTGGACAGTGACGAACCCCGCGCCAGATGCGGCGGATGACACCGCGGCAACCGATGAAGATACGCCGGTCGATATTGATGTTCTGGCCAATGACAGCGATCCTGATGGCGATGATCTGACGGTCATTTCTGGATCAGCGAATAACGGGACCGTGTCGATCAATCCCGATGGGACGATCAATTACACACCTGATCCCGACTTTAACGGCACGGACACGATCACTTACACCATCAGCGATGGCGAAGGCGGGACGGACACGGCCACTGTTTCCGTGACGGTAAACCCGCAAAACGATGCGCCTGTTGCTGATCCGCAATTGACCAATCAAACCGATGAAGATGGCGATGCGATCGCGCTGGATGTGTCGGGCAATTTTGATGATATTGATGGCGATACGCTCACCTTTACCGCGGCCGGGCTTCCCCCTGGCCTGTCGATTGATGCCAATGGCAATATCACGGGCACAATCGACAATTCAGCAAGCCAGGGCGGACCCGGTGCAAATGGCCTCTATACCGTCACTGTAACTGCAGATGATGGCGATGGCGGCACGGCCAGTTCCACCTTTGTCTGGACCATTGGCAACCCGCCGCCTGTCGCATCAGATGACACCGCGACAACCGATGAAGATGTGCCGGTTACCATCCCCGTCCTTGCCAATGACAATGATCCTGATGGCGATACTCTCACCGTTACTGCGGCCAGCGCGAATAACGGCACAGTCATCATCAACGCTGATGGCACGGTCACTTACACCCCCAATGGCGATTTCAATGGCACCGACACCATCGTCTACACCATTGATGATGGCGAAGGCGGCACATCGACAGCGACTGTCACAGTCACTGTAAACCCTGTAAATGACGCGCCTGTAACGGTGGGTCTGCCCGATCTGGTTGATGGCAATAACGAGGCGATCAGCGTCCCGCTTGCCCCTGCGTTCAACGATCCGGATGGCGATCCGCTGACTTTCAATGTCACAGGCCTTCCAGCAGGGCTAACCTTTGATCCTGCAACGGGGCTGGTTTCAGGAACGACAGACCCGACCGCATCGACAGGCGGGCCAGGTGGCGATGGTATTTACAGTGTCACCGTGACAGCCGATGATGGCAATGGCGGGGTCACCTCCACCACATTCACCTGGACGATCAATAACGAGCCGCCGACCGCCGTGAATGACAATTTCACGACGGACGAAGACACGCCCATCACTATGGATGTGCTTGCCAATGATATTGATCCTGATGGCGATCCGACAACGCCCATCACAGTGATTGCTGCAACGGCGACAAACGGCGTGGCAGTGGTAAATCCTGATGGCACGATCACTTTTACGCCCGATGCAAACTTTGTCGGCACGGCGACCGTCACCTACACGATTGAGGATGCCAATGGCGATCCGGCAACGGCGGTTGCAACGATCACGATCGATCCTGTCAATGACGCGCCGATTGCCACCAATGTCCCTGACCGCGCTGATGAAGATGGCGACGTGATTGCCATTGATGCCTCTGCGTTCTTTAGCGATATCGAAGGCGATGCGCTGACTTACAGCATCAGCAATCTGCCCGCAGGGCTCAGCATTGATGCCAATACAGGATTGATCACCGGCACGATTGATCCTGATGCAAGCCAGGTCAATGGCGGCGTCTATTCAGCCATTATCACAGCCGATGATGGCAATGGCGGCACGACTGATATCATGTTCGTTTGGACTGTCACCAATCCCGGCCCCGCCGCGGCGAATGACACCGCATCGACAACCGAAGATACGCCAATTGCCTCCATCGATGTGCTGGCGAATGACAATGATCCCGATAACGATGCACTAACGGTCGTATCGGCAAGCGCGCCCAATGGCACAGTGACTATCAACCCCGATGGAACCTTGGCCTATGTGCCCGATCCTGATTTCAACGGCACCGATACGATAACTTACCAGATCACTGATGGGCAGGGCGGCACATCAACCGCGATTGTCACAGTGACAGTGGGGGCTGCGAATGATGCCCCAACTGCGCAGCCTCTGCCGCCGCGCGCGAATGCGGATGCTGAACCCATCAATATCGATGTGTCCGGCAGTTTTGACGATGTGGACGGTGATACGCTGTCTTTCACCGCCAGCGGATTGCCAGCAGGGCTTTCGATTGATGCGGGCGGCAATATCACCGGCACGATTGATTCAGGCGCCTCCATTGGCGGGCCTGGCGGTGACGGTATCTACGACGTGACGATCACAGCCGATGATGGCAATGGCGGCACTGTCAGCACCACGTTCACTTGGAGCATAACCAATCCCGCGCCTGTCGCTCAAAATGATGCAGCGACAACCGATGAGGACACGCTCGTCAATATAGATGTGCTGGACAATGACAGCGATCCCGATGGCGATGCGCTGAGCGTTGTCACCGCCAGCGCGCCCAATGGCACGGTGGTGATCCTGCCCGATGGCACGATTGATTACACGCCGAACCCTGATTTCAATGGCACCGATACGATCAGCTACACGATCAGCGATGGCAATGGCGGCACGGCCAATGCGACTGTGACTGTAACTGTGAACCCGGTGAACGATCCGCCGGTTGCGCAGGATGACAGCGCCGTCACCGATGAAGACACCCCTGTCACTATTCCCGTGCTCAGCAATGACAGCGATGTTGATGGCGATCCATTGACCGTAACAAGCGCTAGCGCGCCTAATGGCACTGTCACTATCAATCCCGATGGAACAGTAACATACACTCCAGACCCTGACTTCAACGGCACTGACACCATCACGTATGAAATTAGTGATGGAATGGGCGGCACTGAAACAGCGAGTGTTACTGTCACTGTCACGCCAGTGAATGATCCGCCTGTCGCTCAGGATGGTACGGCGACCACGCCGGAAGATACGCCTGTTACCATCCCCGTGCTCAGCAATGATAGCGATGTGGATGACGATACCTTGACGGTGACCGATGCGGCATCGCCCGATGGCACCGTTACGATCAATCCTGATGGATCGATCACTTTCACGCCCGATCCGGACTTTACCGGCCCTGCCACCATTACCTACACCATTGATGATGGCATGGGCGGCACAGCCACCGCAACCGTAACGGTCGATGTTGGCGCTGTGAATGATCCGCCGGTTGCGGTGGATGATACAGCAACCACTGATGAGGATACGCCCGTTACCATCCCGCCGCTTGTGAATGACAGCGATGTGGACGGCGACCCGCTCGAAGTGATCGATGCGAGCGCTGGCAACGGAACGGTCGTCATCAACGCTGACGGCACCGTAACCTACACGCCCGACCCCGATTTTAATGGGACCGATGTCATCACATACACCATCAGTGATGGCAATGGCGGCACAGACACTGCGACGATCACTGTTACGGTTGACCCCGTGAATGACGGACCTGTCGCACAAGATGACACGGCCAATACGGCCGAAGATCAGCCCATTACCATTCCGGTGCTTGCCAATGACAGCGATCTGGATGGCGATCCGCTAACGGTGACAGATGCTACATCGCCCGATGGCATGGTCACCATCAATCCTGACGGGACGATCACGTTTACCCCCGATCCCGATTTCAACGGCCCCACCACTATCACTTACACCATTGATGATGGCATGGGCGGAACAGCAACCGCGACTGTCACTGTGAATGTTGCGCCGGTGAATGATCCCCCTGTCGGTGTTGATGATACCGCCACCACCGATGAAGACACGCCTGTCACCATTCCCGCTCTCACGAATGACAGCGATGTGGATGGCGATCCGCTTACCATCGTGTCTGCCAATGCGCCCAACGGCACGGTCACCATCAACCCTGATGGCACGCTGACCTATACACCCAATCCCGATTTTAACGGCACCGACACGATCACCTATCAGGTGAGCGACGGCATGGGCGGGTTTGACACAGTCACGGTCACAGTCACGGTGAACCCGGTTAATGATCCGCCTGTTGCAGGCAATGATGTAACCAGCGTTGACGAGGACGGTTCGGTGACCATCCCTGAACTGGTGAACGACACCGATGCGGATGGCGATCCGCTGACGGTTACCGAAGCTTCTGCTGAAAATGGCACGGTCACGATCAATCCGGACGGATCGATCACCTATACGCCCAATGCCGATTTCTTCGGCACCGATACGATCACTTACACCATCACCGATGGCAATGGCGGCACGTCCACCGCGACGATCACTGTCACGGTCAACCCCATCACCGAAACACCGATTGATGACGACGAAGCATTCACTGTCATCAGCGGGGGCGAGCGTATTTTGGATGTGCTGGCCAATTCCAGCGATCCCGATGGCGATCCGCTCAATATCTTCTTTGCAGAAACAGATGTGGGCGAAGTTGTTATCAATCCCGATGGCACTTTGTCATTCACCGCGCCGCCTGAATTCGATGGCATTGCGACCATCAATTACATTGTGTCTGATGGTAATGGCGGGTTTGTGGCATCAACCGCGATTGTCACTGTGGTTCAGGCAACTGCTGATATTTCGTTCCTGATCAATCAGGATCCCAGTGCCGGCTTCCCCGATCTGGAGCGGACCATCCGCGAGATTGACCAAGATGATCAGTTTATCGCAGCGCCGCTTGTCATCCTTGATACGGCAAATGGTTTCCGCGATCTTCGCGGCACAGGCACATTGAATGTCGATCAGCCTTTGCTGACCGCCGTTAACAACATCAATTCTCTGCGCGGGCTGGGCACGCTGGATGTGCAGGGCAGCCCGATCAATGACGTAACGCGTTATATCGATGATATTCGCGATATCCGGTTTGGTGTCGACCGATTGTTCGATCCGCGCTTCGGTGATTTCATTCCGGAAAGCCTCACCGGGTTCTCTGTCCGTCAGCTTACGACAGGCAATGAACTGTTTATGATCGAGAGCATCGTGCGCGACCGTGTGGTCTATGTCGAAATGCGCGACATTGGCCCCGAAAACGCGCCGCGCATTGTCGAATTTCAGCTGGTGACCCGCGATGGATCGCCTCTGCCTGACTGGATCCGCATGGATGCACGCGGTTTGGCGATTATAGAGCGCCCGGTTGATGCAGAAGCGATCCGATTGATTGTTCGCGCCGTTTTGGAAAATGGCGAAACGGCCGAAACAGCCGTCGTAATCCAAGGGGCGACCGGCGAAATTCAGCTTGATAATGGCAATAGCGACCAAGCGGCGAAAGCGGACACGCTCGATGCGCTTATGGCCAAGGTCAATTCGGAAAAAGACGACGAGGCGAGCGCATTGCTCGAAGCCTTCAGTTAAGAAAATTCAACGACGAAACTCAGATAAAGGCACGGTGGTAAGGTTATGAAAAAAGGTATCGCACTTACGAGCGTCTCGGCACTTTTTCTGAGTGCCTGCGCAACTGTACCTGAGCCGTTTACGGGGGCAGAACTGAGCGAGACAGCCCAGCGCAATTACGCGCAGGTCGATGTGGATCAAGAGCCGATTGCAGGCGAGGTTGATCTGTATGAAGCGATGGCGAGGGCGCTGAAATACAACCTTGATTACAAGGTTGAGCTGATGGAAATCGCGCTGCGCGACCGCGAGCTCGACTTGCAGCGCTATGATATGCTGCCGCAATTGGTGGCCAGCGCAGGATATGGCGGGCGCAACAATTTTGCAGGCGCAAGCTCTTTGTCGCTGCTTACCCGGCGGCAATCCTTGGAGCCATCGACTTCGCAGGAACGCGACCTGTTCACAGCCGATCTCGCGCTTAGCTGGGATGTGCTCGATTTCGGGCTGTCCTATGTGCGGGCAAAACAGGGCGCGGATGAAGTCCTGATTGCGCAGGAACGCCGCCGCAAAGTTGCCAACCGGATCATCGAAGATGTCCGGTCATCCTATTGGCGCGCGGTCAGCGCAGAACGCTTGCTGACCAAATTGCAAGAGCTGGAAGGCTCGGTCACCACCACGCTCGAAAATTCAGAGCGGCTGGCGGAGCGCCGTTTGTCCGCGCCGCTTACCGCGCTCACTTATCAGCGCGAATTGCTCGAAATTCAGGCGCAAATCCGCAAGCTTCAGCGCGAGCTTGTGGTGGCCAAGGCGCAGCTTGCAGCTTTGATGAATCTGCGGCCCGGCACGCAATTCACGCTTTCCCTGCCAGACCGTTCCACCAATCTTCCCGATGTGAAATATGACGGTGAAGACATGATGATGACAGCCTTGCTTAACCGGCCCGAACTGCGCGAGGTGAGCTACCGCCAGCGGATCAATTCGCGCGAAATGGATGCAGCGCTTTTGTCGGCATTGCCCAGTTTCCGCGGGATTTTGGGCGTCAACGTCGATTCCAATGATTTCCTGTTCAACAATAACTGGATCAATTACGGCGCCCGCGCGAGCTGGAATGTGCTCAACCTGTTCCGCCTGCCTGCGCATAAGAAAGCGGTGAAAGCGCAGGATGCCTTGCTCGAACAGCGCGAGATGGCCTTGACCATGGCGGTCATCACACAGGTCCATGTCGCGCGCGCGCGGTTTGGCCATCTCAACAATGAACTCGATACCGCATCTCGCCAGATGAGCGTTCAGGACAAAATTCTTGACCAAATCCGGTCTGGCCACAAGGCAGGCGCGATGAGCCGCCAGACTTTGCTGCGCGAAGAAATGAACACGCTCGTATCCGAAGTGAAATACGACATCGCTTATGCCGAGGCGCAAAACGCCTATGCAAACCTGTTCGCATCCATGGGCATTGATGAATTTAGCCCCGATGTGACAGGCCAAGAAGATGTGGCCACTTTGCGCGCTTCTCTTGCGCAATTGTGGCAGGACCGCGAAAATGCAGTCCGGCTATCTGGGCAGTGACATTATGAGCGATGATACGCAGCTGGATGAAACGGTCCCGGCTGCTGACACTTCAAAGACCAAGTACCTCGTCGGCGGGGGTGTCCTCGCCGCTGTGGTGCTGGGCGCTTATGCTTTTGCCAATAGCGGCGAGACCGAATGGTCACAGGCCGAAGAAGCGCCTGCAGAGGAGGCAATTGCCGCCTCCGAGGAGCCTGCGGCTGTAGAACCTGAGCCCGAACCGGAATTGACAGCGCGCGGCGTGATCAAGGCGAAAGAGGAATCCGTAATCGCCTCGCGCATGACGGCCAAGATTACTTCCATGCCATTTGGCCAAGGGCAAAGCTTTCGCAAAGGCGCATTGCTTGCCCGGTTTGATTGTTCGTCAATCCAGGCGCAATTGAACGCGGCGCGCGCTTCTGCGCAGGCCTATAAGGTCACTTATGACAACAATGTCGAACTCGACGCATACGAAGCTGTCGGCAAGAACGAAGTTGCCGTATCGCGCGCCAATCTGAGCAAAGCTCAGGCTGAGGCGAGCGCCATTTCCGCCCAGCTAAAAGACTGCGCCGTCTATGCGCCTTTTTCCGGCAGCGTTGTCGAAGAGATCGCAGGCAAGGGTGAGATCGCGGCGAGCGGCCAGCCGCTGATGAAAATTCAAAGCGGCGGCAGTCTGGAAGCGGAATTGATTGTTCCGAGCAATTGGCTGACATGGCTGCGGCCCGGCGCTGATTTTGGCTTTGCAATTGACGAGACGGGCAACGAGATAACCGGCTCTGTCACGCAATTGGGGGCCGCCGTTGATCCGGTGAGCAAAACCATCCGCATCACCGCCGATATCAATCGCGGTGACGGGCTGGTTCTGCCCGGAATGAGCGGCACGGCCACATTCGAAGACCCGGACAAGCCTGAGGAAGCGGAACCGGCAGCAGATGAGGCTGGCGAAAAGGCTGCCGAGACCAAAGCCGAGGAAAGCAATGGCAGCGAGCCAGGCTGACCCTTCCAGCGCCAAGCCGGTTTTGGCAGAAGCGCCCGCCCCGCGCATCCCCGATGCGCAGGGTCTGGCCGCGCTGTTGCAATTTGAAGCGGATATGCGCCGCCAATCCACAGTGAATGAACTGCAATACTGCATCGCGAATGATGCGCGCGCGATAGTGCCTTATGGGCAGATGTTTATCTTCCAGCAGAAAATCATGGGCGAGGGGTTCAAAGCCACTTGCGCATCCTCGCTTGCGGCGATTGATCGCAATGCGCCTTTGATACAGGCGCTGGAACGGCTGCTTGGCGCGATGCAGGATGATCGCGGCCTTGGCAAAGTGCGCGTATTCGATATCGCCCAGTTTGGCGATGATGAGGCGCTGGCCGATTATCCCTATGCCAATATGCATTGGCAGCCATTGCTCAGCGATGATGGCGCAGCTTTCGCTGGATTGCTGGCCGCGCGCGAGGAGCCTTTAAGGGAAGGGGAGGCCAAACGCCTCGCTCGCATAGCAGAGACTGGATCGCATGCCTGGCGCGCGTTAAGCGGAAACAAGCCTGTGCGCCGGTTTTCCGCACTGGATAGCAACAAGAAGAAATGGATTGCCGCCGCAGCGGTAATCGCGCTGTTATTCCCGGTGCGGCTCACCGCGCTTGCACCGGCTGAAATCGTGGCGGAGCGCCCCTTTGTCGTGGCGGCCCCGTTTGCAGGCCAGATTGCATCGGTGGAAGTCACGCCCAATGCGCCTGTTACAAAAGGACAGGTGCTGCTGCGGTTCGATGATGTGCGGCTGGCCAATGAATTGGAGCTTGCAGAAGAACGCCTGCTGGTGGCGCGCTCTCGGCTTGAACGTTCCACCAGCTCTGCTTTTGGAGAGCGCGATGAGACATCGGATATCGCCATCATGCGCGCAGAACTCGAAGTGGCTGAGGCGGAATATGACTACGCCAAGGATCTCGTCGGCCAATCGGCCATCACCGCGCCGCGCGATGGGATGGCTTTGATCAGTGATCGCCGCGATTGGGAAGGGCGCGCGGTGAACACTGGCGATCCGATTATGCAAGTGGTTGATCCAACGGCAACGATGATCCGCATTGATCTGCCCTCAGCTGAGCAGATGGACGTGGAAAAAGGGGCCAAAGTCAAAATGTGGCTGGATGCGCAGCCGCTTTGGGCGATTGATGCGACGCTTGAGACGGCAAGCTATCAGGCACGCCAGACGCCAGAGGGGACATTGGCATTTGCTTTGACGGCCCGGCTGGATGGGGACAATCCGCGCATCGGATCACGCGGCACGGCGCAGATTTATGGCCAGTGGGTGCCGTTTATCTATTCGCTCTTGCGCAGGCCGATTGCCGCCATCCGCCAATTTATCGGCATTTAGGGCGCGCGCGGTGGCAGATGCTGCAATTCCGATCGAGCTGCCCGGCATTCCTGCGCCGCCGCCGCCGCTGCCAGCTTTGCGGCAGGAATTGCGGATAGAGGCAGGGGCACCGCTCGTAACAGGCGCGCCCAGTTGGACGTTGTTTGATCCGGTTCGCCATGCATTCTTTCAACTTGGCAAAGTGGAATTTGCGATACTTTCGCGCTGGGCATCGGGCAAGATGGACGGGATTGCGGGCCAATTGCGCGCACTGGGCCTGGACGGGGAAGAGGCCGATGATGCGTTTAATGAGGTGGTGGAATTTGCCGCGACCAACGGGCTGACAATCGCGCCTGTGGGGCAAGACGCTGTCACCACTTACACCGCCCAGCGCAATGCGGGCAAGAAAGCGGCGTGGAAATGGCTGCTCGACAATTATCTTTTCATCCGATTGCCGCTGGTTAAACCCGCGCGGTTTTTGGAGCGGACGATTGACCGGGTCAGGCCGCTCTGGTCGCCTTACAGCCTCATATTCTTTGCCTGCCTTGCGCTTGTCAGCCTGTTTCTGGTGTCGCGCCAATGGGACGTGTTCATCGCATCATTCCTGTATTTCTTCAGCTGGCAGGGGCTGATCGCTTATGGCTTTGGGCTGATCGCGGTCAAAATCCTGCACGAGCTTGGCCATGCATACACCGCCACTCGCTATGGCTGCCGGGTGCCGACCATGGGGGTCAGCTTTCTGGTGATGATGCCGGTGCTTTACACCGATACAACTGCGGCCTGGCGGCTGAAATCGCGCAAGGAAAAGCTCGCGATTGATTGTGCCGGAGTTGCGGCTGAACTGATGGTGGCCAGCATCGCGACGATGGCGTGGGTGCTTTTGCCCGATGGCTTGCTGCGCAGCGTCGCCTTTATCCTTGCGACCACAAGCTGGGTGATGAGCCTTGCTGTCAATCTCAATCCGTTCATGCGGTTTGATGGGTACTATGTCCTGTCTGATCTGCTCAATGTGCCCAATCTGCAACCGCGCGCCTTTGCACTGGCGCGCTGGAAACTGCGCGAGGTGTTTTTCAACATCGGTAATCCGGTGCCCGAAAGCGTGCCGCGCCGATTGCATGTCGGCATGATTGTGTATGCCTATGCTACTTGGATTTACCGTCTGTTCCTGTTCACCGGGATCGCCATCCTTGTGTACAGCGTCTTTTTTGAACCGCTTGGCCTGATCCTCGCCGTGGTAGAAATGGCTGTGTTTGTGGGCCGTCCCATCTTTTCAGAGCTTAAAGTGTGGCACGAAATGCGCAGCCGCATCTTTGCAACGCGGCGCGGTAAAGCCTGGCTGCTGCTCGCATTGGGAGGGGTTATCCTGGCGGTTTTGCCGCTTGATCGTCATGTGTCGGGCCATGCGGTGCTGGCCCCTGTGGGCGCATCCCCAGTTGTCGCAGGCGAAGCGGCGCGGGTCGAACGCATTCTGGTCAAGAATGGAGACCGCGTTGAAGCGGGCGCGCCGCTCGTTGAGCTGATCGCGCCGCAGCTTTCAGCCGAAACAGCCGCGACCAAAGTGCGCGTTGCCCAGCTTGAGCTGCAATTTGGCCGCGCGGTGGCGGATGATCGTGATTTGTCCAATCGCGCGGTCATCGAACGGGAACTGGCGCGCGAAAAGAGCAAGCTTGCAGGGCTTGAGAGACGATCAGAAAAGCTGGTTCTGCGCGCGCCCATTGCTGGCACCGTATCGGACCTTGGGCCAGAGGTGCATACCGGGCGCTGGCTGGATGGGGCCGAGATTATCGCATATGTTTTGAGCCCTGCTGATTACGATCTTCAGGCTTTCATCAGCGAAGATGACATCTGGCGGATTGAAAATGAGGCGATGGGAACTTTTGTCGCCTCGCACGGCACCGATGCCGCGCGCAAAGCGAAACTGATCGAGGTTTCAACCAGCGCGATTGAGCGGCTGGATCAGCCCATTCTTGCATCCGAAAATGGCGGCCCAATTGCCGTCAACAAGGATGGTGATGAGTATAAACCGCGCGAGGCGCTCTACCGCGTTCGCCTTGTCGCAGAACGAGGCCAGCAGGGCGATGAAAGCCATCAGATCCAACCGATCACAGGCGTGGTTCAGATCGAAACCGATGGGCGCAGTTTTGCAGGTTGGGCGTTAAGCGAAGCGGCCCGCATGGTGCGGCGGATACTCTAAAGGAGGGCGAGGATCGCCGCTGGGCAAACGCGCTGTGGAATCCCGCGCGCATCTCCTGCCCCATTTACGCCGTGCGAGCGGCTGGCGCGGGCGCCATGCTGGGATCATCCGGCGCGATTTCTTCGTTCATCTGAATTGCGAGGGCATTTCCCGACACCGGGCGGCCAACCATGTATCCTTGCACCATTTCCATGCCGGTGCGTTTGGCAATGGTCATGCCAAGCTCATCCTCCACGCCTTCGAGCAGGCACTGGACTTCCAACGTTTGCGCAAGGCCCACCATCGAACGCAGGATCTTTTCAGTCATCGGATCGTGCAGATTTTCTACGAAGGAACGGTCGATCTTCAACTTTGAGATCGGCAAAGCGCGCAGATTGCTGAAATTCGAATAGCCCGTGCCAAAATCGTCGATTGCGATGGCGTGTCCGCGCGCTGCAAGCCGCCGCACATTCTTGCTCGCCTTGTCCAGATCGACGAGCATCGCGGTTTCGGTGACTTCAAACTCAATCAGCGAAGCATCCGTTTCGTTCTGGTTGAGCAGATCGAGAATGGCCTGCGTGGTGTCATCTGAATTGAGATCGGCCGCCGACAGGTTGACCGAAACAGGCACGCGGTTGTCCCAGTGGCTCAATTGCGCGATGGCCTTGCTGACCACGGTAAGCGAGATATTCGCCATCAATCCGCATTCTTCGGCCACTTTGATAAAAGTGTTCGGTTCAACCAAGCCAAGAACTGGGCTGTTCCACCGGGCGAGAGCTTCTGCGCGTTCGATAGTGTTTGTGCGCAGGTCATATTGCGGCTGGAACACAAGTTCGAGCTCGTCGGCAAAATTCGCGCTGCGCAAGGCCTGCTCAATTTTGTAATGTTCCGCGAAGGATTTTGCATGCTCATCATTGAACGAGATCGAACGGTTCTTCCCGCTCCGTTTGGCATGAAGCAAGGCAAAGTCTGCATTCTTCATCACATCGCCAGCATCACGTTCCCCGTTCAACTGACAGCACCCGATTGATCCGGAAATCTGGATAAGACGTCCATCAATCGGATAAGTCTGTCCGATCCTGGAAAGCAGCTTTCCGGTCAGCTCCTGAATGTCTTCTTCGGACATGGGGCGATTGAAGATAAGCGCAAACTCATCGCCGCCGATCCGGCTTACAAGAGCATCCTCACCGCAAAATGCGCGCAGCCGAAAGCTCACCGCTTTCAGCAATTCGTCCCCCATCATGTGGCCGTAATTGTCATTCACCTGCTTAAAACCATCAAGATCAAGCAGCACGACCCAGCCATGCGTATCGCCTTCAACGCAGGTTTCAAAAGAATCGAAGAAAGCGCGCCGATTGGCGAGGCCTGTCAGAGTGTCTGAGAAGGATTCCTTTTTCAGCACAAGCTTTGCCGACACTTCGTGATCGAGCTTCTTTTCCGCCTTCGCATGCGCCTCGCGCGCTGCAATTTCTGCCTTGGCCGCCGTGCCGATTGCCTTGCGCAGGTGATGAGAGATACCCGTCGCACTCAACGCTGCGGCAAGTCCGACCAGCGCATAGGTTACCAATTGTTCTGACCCATTCGCGACAATATGCCAACCAAGCCCGCCCAGCGCCGCCGAGCAGGTCACAAAGGCCTGCCTGAGCGTCAGGCTCGACAACGCAAATAACGTGGTTGCGATGATGAAATAGGCCAGCTTGGCTTCGACAAATTCAAGATATATGGCGACAATGATATTGGCCAGCACCAGCGCATTCACGAGCATGGTCTGACACGTGATCGCGCGGGTGTTTGCCTGGCTGGGCAAGCGATAAATCGACAGGCAGATAAGGCCGCAAGTTACCGATGAAATCCCGGCGTAGACCAACAGCTCAGCGCCAGATACCAACATGAAGTTGGTCACGGTGATAACAGCATAATACACCGCCAATGTCGCGAAGTATCCGCGGATCATGGGCAGATATGTTGCTGCAATGGCGTTATCCAGCTGCTTGCCGGTCACGTAAGCGTCCCCTAGTTCCGATCTCCGGCTTGCAGCGTTGATCGCGTTTGAGTGACTTTACTTAGGGGAAGGGTATTAAAAATTCATAAGTCGCTGAATGGTCAGCAATTTGGGTTCGCAGGAATTAAACTTCTCGGACTTTTTTGAGGAAGTTTTCCACCTGTTCGCTCAGATGATTGGCCTGTCCATCAAGTTCAGTCGCGCTGGTGAGCACCTGGCTCGCCGCAGCCCCGGTGGATAGCGACAAGGCGCGCACATCTTCGATATGGCCGGAAACGGCTTCGGTCCGGCGTGCGGCAAGGTCGATGCTTTGCGCCAGATCCTGGCCCGCCACCGATTGCTGATCCACCGCGCTTGCGATTGAAATAGCAGTGCTTTCCAGCTCTTTGACCTGGCCCGCAATCGACCGAAGTGCGTTGACGCTGGCGCCCGTTGTGTCCTGCATGGAGCGGATTTGCTCGCTAACCTGATCGGTGGCGCGGCTTGTCTGCATGGCAAGCTCTTTGACTTCGCTTGCAACAACCGCAAATCCGCGGCCCGCTTCGCCGCCGCGCGCGGCTTCGATCGAGGCGTTGAGCGCCAGAAGGTTGGTGCGCTGGGCAATGGTTTGGATCAATTCAACAATCTGGCCAACTTCGTCTGCCGACGCGGAAAGGGCTGAGATGGTTGTATCGGCCTGCTCTGTCGCATCGGCGGCCTGGCGGGCAAGCTCGCTTGACGAGGCGGCCTGACGGCTGATTTCTCCAATGGACAAGGCAAACTCATCGCTTGCAGCAGCAGCCGATGTGGCACCTGCATTGGCCTCGTCCATGTTCTCCGACAGGGAAACCGTGCTCGCACCAGCTTCATCAGCGGTGCTGGCCATCCGGGTTGCGGTTGTTTGGAGCTCACCCGATGCCTTAGCAACGCTTTCAACGACTTCGCCGACTGTTTGTTCGAACTGCTCAGCAACCTGAGAGATAAGGGATGCCTTGCGAGCATCCAGTTCTTCGCGTTCGCGCGCCAGCTCTTTTTGCGCATTGATTTCCTGTTCGGCGCGTTCTGCGCGTTCGCGTGTCCACATCTCGAGTTTTTGGTTTGCGCGTTTGAACAGGGAAATCGCACGCACCATTTCACCAATCTCGTCTTTTCTGTTGCGCCCTTTGATGACGAAATTGCCATCCCCGCGCGCCAGTCGAGTCATTCCGGCGGTCACTTCACCGATCTTGCGGGACACGTCGCGTGAAAGATAACTTAATCCGACCAGCAATATGAATGTCGCAATCAGAGCGAGCACTGCAGAAATCGCCACCATGGTAAAAAAGTATTCGATGCCAGAGCTCTGGACCTCTTCGAATTTGATTTTCAAGTCCTGTGCAATAACGTCAGATTCTTCAAACAATCGGTCACCGGCATCGGAAATCTCATACGCCAAAGCAACCGTGCGCTCATTGCGGCCCTCTGCTTCTATTGCAGTCCTCGCGCCCTCGAATGCTGCGTCATAGGCTTCGAGATCAGCCGCCGCGCTTGCTATTTGGCTTTGCATTTCCGGCACTGTTTCGGAGATGATCGCAGCAAGGTCGGCAAGCTTCTCTTGTGCTGCTTCATAGTTTTCCTGACGAATTTCAAGAACTTCGGGTTCGCCTTCAAACACAAATCGGGCCGTGTTGTAACGCATTTCCCCTGTCGCACCGCGCAATTCAGTGGCTGTCAGGACTGCTGTTTGGACCTGAGCAGAGGTGTTGTAGCGAAACCAAAGCTCTGTCAGTCCAAGACCAAGAACCAGAGCAATCGCGAAACCCACGGCGAAAAAAGTGCCGAAGATCGCACGAATTTTTGCGGCAATGCGCAAGTTGCGAAACACATTGAAGCGTTCGAGGAAAAAGCCGGATTCTTCGTCTTCAGGGCTCTGCTCGTCAACCACGTCTGCTTCGAACTGGTCATGAATGGAATGCAGGAATTCTGGTCCTGCTTCTGTCTCGCTATTAACCTGAAGGCTTGCCATATTCATGCGAGTATTCCCGAGTTCTACCTAGGTCATCGTTAATGAACGAAAATGGTTGATAAATGCTTGCCGCGCAGCTTTCGCTCCGCTCAAACCGAACGATCCCGGATAATTCCAAGGCGCAGGTTAACGCGCAAATGCACGCTTGGGCTTGATTGGAAATTGCGCCGCGTAGAGCCCGTTCAACCTGCTGCCGCTTTTCCAGGTAGCATTGTGACGACGGCACCGCTGGCTTCATTCTGGGCCTCGATTAACACGTCAATCTCCCGGGCGGGCATTGCCTTGAAATACAGCCAGCCCTGCATTTGATCGCATCCAGCCAGACGAACCATATCTGCTTGTTCAGCGGTTTCCACGCCTTCGGCAGTGACCGCCATTTTGAGCGCTCTTGCAACCGCAATGCTGGATAGCATCATGGCGCGGCTGCCATCATCTTCGCCCGCTTGGACGACAAGGCTGCGATCAAGTTTGAGTTTTTCAAACCGAAACTGGCGCAGGAAGCCGATTGAGGCGTATCCGGTCCCGAAATCATCAAGGCTGATTTTTACGCCAAATCCGCGAATGACATCGAGGCTGCGTTCCGCGACGACCGGGTCAAGCACGAGGCACGTTTCCGTGATCTCAAGCTCTAATTGCTTGGGTTCAAAGCCGGTTTCTTCGAGTATTTCGCCCAGCTTTACAGGAAATTCCGGATTGCGAAGCTGCGCGGCGGAAATATTGACCGATAAAGTTATGTCGCCCCAATTGAGTGCATCTGACATAGCCTTGCGCAAGACCCAAAGCCCGATGGGGTTGATGATACCCGATTCCTCGGCGACCGGGATAAAGACATTGGGACCGATCTGGCGGCCATCCTTGCGGTTCCAGCGCAGGAGCGCTTCGACAGCGACGATGTCTTTAGTATCGGCGTCCACCAGCGGCTGGTAAGCCAGCGCGAATTCCTCGTCGGCCAAACCTTCGCGCAGATCATCTTCGATCTCGCGAACAGCTTCGCGTCTTTGATCAAAGGTTTCGTTGAACCAGGTGCAACGCATTTTTCCGCCGCGTTTTGACATTTCCATCGCGATATCAGCGCGCCGCAACATTTCTGACGAAGCGACAAGGCGCTCACGCTCTGATCGCGCAAGCCCGATACTTGCTCCAACCGTGATCCGGCGATCGCGCACCTCGAAGGGAGTGTGCAGCCGCTCGAGGAAAGTCCGGCATAGTCCTTCAAGGATAGTGCCAGCAACCTTGCCGGAAAAGACCACTGCAAATTCGTCCCCGCCCAGCCGGTAACAGCGCGCATCAGAGCCCATGACGGTTTTGAGCAGGCCGGCGCATTGCTGAATCAGCGCATCGCCAACGGCGTGCCCATAATGGTCGTTGATTTGTTTGAAGCCATCCAGATCGACAATCGCAATCGCAACTTCCTCGTCTGCTTTCGAGCTTTGCTCAACAAACGCATGGAGTTCCCGGCGATTGGGCAGGGCGCTGAGCGCATCGGTTGTGCCCAGCGCTTCGAGTTCGCGCACGCCCGCAAAACCATTGCGAGCCAGCAGCACGATGGTGGAAGCGTAAAGCAGCGTGCCAGCAATCAGCAATGCAGATGTCGACATCACAACGATCTGATCGCTCGCAATCACAACAAGAGCGATGAGCGCGAAGACAAAAGTGAGCACGGCAAACGGCATCACCACCAATCCTGTTGGTGTGAGGCGCAAGGGTTTGCTTTTTGTGGCCACCACTTTTCCTTTATCGGTCCCAAAGGTGCGCAACACCGACCGCATAAGGCCAGTTAATCTGTATTAATTATTAAAGAGGAGTGGCTAAGAATGTGTGAATGCGGGCGGCGCACCAGCACGGCGCGGACACTTCAATGCGGCTTGTAAAGGCTGGCCTTTTGTTCAACCGGGTCAAATGCGCGGGTTTGACCGACCACGGTTTCGCCCGCGCCCAGCATCAAAAACCCGTCCAAGGCCAAAGCGGAATGCAACCGTTCGAACACACGCGAGCGCATGTCGCGATCAAAATAGAGCATGACATTGCGGCATAAGATAAGGTCAAATTTCTGCCAGCCGGGCGGTTCTGTCAGAATGTTATGGACGCGAAAATCGGTAAGCGAGCGCGCATTTTGACTTATCTGCCAACCCTCTGGTGTTTCCTCAAAATGACGAAGCATCTCTGTCACGCTCAGGCCGCGTTGAATTTCGAACTGGCTATAAAGGCCTTTGCGCGCGGTTGAGATTGCGCGGTGCGACACATCGGTGCCCAGAATATCAATCGCCCAGCCATCCCACAGTTCTGATCTGTCAGCGATTGCCATCGCGAGCGAATAGGCTTCCTGTCCGGTCGAGCACCCCGCGCACCAGATCGAAAGCCTTTTTGTGTCTTGCCGGTTTTGCGCCAGCGCCGGGAGGACACTCTGGGGCAATTGGTCAAATGTTGGCTTGTCTCGGAAGAAATAGGTTTCATTGTTCAAAAGCGCTTCGACCACTTGTTTGGACAAGGCGGCATTGTGCTTGTCATCGAGCAAACACACCAATTGATCGACATTGCTGATCCCATGTTCGCGAAACACGCCAGATAAGGCGGAGCTCACGCGCCAGCGGCGGCTTTCGGTCAGGTGCTGGCCGGTTTCGCTCGCCAGAAGATCGGCAATAATCTGGTGCGAGGCGTTGCTTCCGTCCATTATCCGCGCATGCATCCGATCAGCGATTGCCGCTGCGATTTGCCTGCGCGATCATGGCTTCGGCGAGTTTTTCCGGCTGCGCCACAAGGCTGGTTAGACCCGCTTTTGCGACCGCTCCCGGCATTCCCCAAACAGCGCTGCTGTCTGCGTCCTGAGCAAACACCATGCCGCCATTGTCAACCAGTTCGCTTGCCCCTTCGGCCCCGTCGCGGCCCATGCCAGACAGGATGATGCCAAGCACATTGCCGTCGCATGCCTTGGAAAGGCTGGAAAGCATGGGATCGACAGAGGGCATGCAGCCGCTGCGCACGGGATCGGAAGAGACACCGCACACAAGCTGGCCGTATTCGCGGCGGATATTCATGTGGCCATGGCCTGGCGCGACGACAATTTCACCCGATTTGATCGGTGTTCCAGCTTCGCCAATCACAGTGCGGCGATCGCAGGCGAGTTCAATTTGCCGAGCGAAAACGGGAATAAAACTTGCCGGCAAATGCTGTGTAATAACAATCGGCACAGTGAAGTCCGGGGTCAATGACTTCAGCATGATATTGAGCGCATGGATGCCGCCTGTCGACGCGCCAATGGCTACCACTTCTGGCCGAAACGTGGAGGATTGCAGCGGTTGCGATAATGGGCCTGCACCGTTTCGCGGGCTGCCGGACGAGCTGTCGAACCCATCATCCTTGCCGCCCAGGGCCGCAATTTTTGCCAGCAACTGCGAGCGGTATTCATCATTGAACCCGCCAGGCCGCGGCTTGAGCATGGTATCTGCTGCGCCCATGGAGAGGGCCTTGAGAGTGGCTTCTGCTCCATCTTCAGTAAGCGAGGAGACCACCAGAACTTGCACCGATGGAGCAGCGTCCAGGATCATTGGCAAAGCTTCGAGCCCGCCCATTCCGGGCATTTCCAGATCGAGCAGCACAACATCAATCCGGCCAATCTCATCGCCATTGCGCAATTGTGCAATCGCTCGTTCTGCGTTGCTTGCCGTGGCAGCCACGTGAAGGCCCTGCGCGCTTTCGCACATGCGTTTGAAGATCGTGCGAACCGTCAGGGAATCGTCGACGATCATCACTCTGATATGATCGTCAAACTGGTCGGAGCTCTCCTTGCGAAGAGAAGCAATCGGGGCGTTCATGAAAAGCCAACAAGCTGCAATTTGATCTGAAGCGTTTCGTGATCAAACGGCTTCATCACGTATTCGTCTGCGCCTGCAGAAATAGCTTCGCGGATGTGGGCAACATCGTTTTCAGTGGTGCAAAAGACAACTTTTGGTTTGTCACCGCCCGGACGTTGGCGCAGCTGGATGATGAATTCGATGCCGGTCATAACAGGCATATTCCAATCAAGCAGCACCACATCGGGCATCTGCTTGTCACAAGCGTCAAGCCCGAGCTGGCCGTTTTCGGCTTCGTCTACGTTGAAACCCAGGGTTTCGAGAATATGCCTCGAAACCTTTCGGATCACCCGCGAATCATCTACTATCAGGCACGTTTTCATGAAGACCTCT
Source organism: Erythrobacter sp. JB1-15 (assembly GCF_057365035.1). Classification (NCBI taxonomy): domain Bacteria; kingdom Pseudomonadati; phylum Pseudomonadota; class Alphaproteobacteria; order Sphingomonadales; family Erythrobacteraceae; genus Erythrobacter; species Erythrobacter sp. JB1-15. Next base: position 590,493 of record NZ_CP200295.1, on the reverse strand, counting down.
GTTATGTTTCGTGAAACAATACGAAACACCCGTAACCAATCAATTAAGCTGCAGCTCCGATGTCTTCTGTGGGCTCGATCAGTCTGGGCTCAATCAAATTGGGCAGATTGATTAGCAAAGCAGGGCCACCCATCGTTTCGATCATTCCAGATGCCGCCTGCGTCCATGCTTTGCCGAAACCGCCCGGCACTTGCTCGGCGCTGGTGACTTGAGTGGTGATATCCTCGATTCCATCGACACAAAGGGCATAAGAATACCCGTCTACTGCGACCACAATCGCGCGGTGATCGAGGGTCCACTGCGCCGGGTCGAAACCCAATGCCACGCGGCTGTCAATCACGGTGAGCGACTGGCTGCGCAAAGCTGTGATCCCGGCAATATATGGCGGGGTGCCTGGAACAGGTGTGACATCGCCCAATTCAATCACCGATTGCACATCATGCGCATTAAAAGCGCATCGGCGCCCGGCGATCTGAGCCATTACGAGCAAGTCTTTCATGATTACCTCGCGCCGCCTCTCACCTGTTTCAAAGCGTTGAGAACCCCTTCGCGGTCATAGCGATAGATGGTCCTGTCCTGATTATCCGGGCCAGTTTGTGCGGCCACCGGTTGCGGTTGGCTGCGCAGCCGAATGATCGCGCCATCTGCTGCGATCTCGCCAGCATCCTCGAATTCTGGATCATCTTCAAAAACAATGGTGACATCCGAGCCGTCTTGCGATGACACTTCATATCCGGCCGATTGTATCAAGGGGCCAAGAATAGTTCGCGCCCATTCGCCATCGGGCAGCCGGCAGGTTGGTTTGCCCGCATGATCGGGCGGCCGGCCAAATTGCGCGAACAATTCGTGGCCATCGATCAGCGATACGGCGGTGTCATCGATAAGCGTGATGGCTTCTGTAAGGGGATCCTCGCGGACGGGGGTAAGCGCGCCGGTCATTTCATGGGCATCGTCAATTTCACGCACTGCATAAAGCAATTCGCATCCGCCATCGCTCAGCCGCAACAGCCGCAATTTCTCAAGGGCTGGCATAGGATCAGGAAGGCCAATAAGCGGCAATATCAGGCCATCAATGACCGCACGCGGCGTTTCGCCAGACTGATCGATCGCATGTATTGGCGCAGTTTCGATGCGCTGCACCAGCTCCAATCGAACCGCGCATCGGCGGCCGCGCCAATCGGTAAACAGCATCACGCGATTGATCGCGGTGTCCGCATCTTTTTGTTCGTCTGTCTCAGTGTTGCGAACACGTGTTCGGGCGTCCGAAACCAGATCATAGCGCGCTGCCACATTGGTCATATCCAGCAGCAGGATGGGCTGGCCATCATCCGACAGGGTTGTACCTGCATACAGCCCGCATTTCATAATCGCAGGCGATAGCGGCTTAATAACCAGATCGCCGTGATGGGCAATGCCATCCACTGCGAGCGCAAATTGATCCCCGCTGGCAAGCCGCAGCATCACCATGGTGTATTCGCCCAGCGATTTCTCGCTTGCAGGCAGATTAAGCACATCGCTCAGCATCAAACAGGGCACGCGCTGTCCGCGAAATGTCACCATGGCCGTTTGTCCCAGCCGGGTGAAATCGAGCGCTTTTGAGGATGCGTGAATGATCTCTTCGATATAGCTTTGCGGGATGGCAAAACGCTGGTCGCTGACCTGAACGGTCAGCCCGGCGATAATGCTGAGAGTGAGCGGAACCTGCAAAGTGAACAGCGTGCCAACATCGGGAGTGCTCGACACTTTGATGCTGCCGCCGACCTTTTCCAGATTGTCGCGCACCACATCCATGCCGACGCCGCGCCCGGATACCGAGCTGACGGCCTGAGCCGTTGAAAAGCCGGGTTCGAATATCAATTGCAGAATTTTGTCACGCGGCATTGTTTCGCGTTGGCGGGCATCAATCAGATCCGTCGCCAATGCCTTATCGGCGATGGCTTCTTCTGCCAATCCGCGCCCGTCATCGCTGACGACGATGGAAATTGTATTGCCCGATTGATGCGCGGAAATGGACAAAAGGCCGATCTCGCGTTTGCCTTTGGCCAATCTGTCCGCGGGGCTTTCCAGTCCATGATCGATGGCATTGCGAATAATGTGCGTCAGCGGATCACGGATGGTTTCGATCATTTCGCGGTCAAGCTCGACATCGCCGCCTTCCAGATCGATCATCACCTGTTTGCCAAGTTCGCCCGATAAATCGCGCACCAAACGCGGCAAGGCTGCGAACAGAGTTTCAATCCGCTGCATCCGCATGCGGGTGATCGCATCGCGAACATCGGACAGGATCGTGGTGAGGCGCTCAAACGGTCCATCAATCGTGGGCTGCGTGCCTGCCTGGCGCAAACGGTGCGCCAGATCATTGCGCGCCAGCACCATGTCCGACACACCGCTCATCACCCGGTCGAGCAGATCAACGGGCAGCCGGATGGAGCGCTGGACTTGGGGTGGTTGAGCCGGTTTGGCCGCCGCATTTTCGCGGCTGCCAGTGTCTGCGCTATCAGTGTCTGCGCTATCAGCGTTTGCGCTGCCTGTTTCCGGGCCGGGATGTGCGGCCTTATCCAAAAAGGCGCTGGCGGGTTCATGTGCAGGCTTTGGCTGATTGGCCGCTTGTGATGGGTGTACGGCGGGGTGTCCGCCATTTCCCAAAGCGGCAATCAGCGCGTCATCGCCGCCATCGGCAAATTCCTCGCCCGCTTCGATTGCATCAACCATTTGCACGATGCGGTCGATAATCGCGAGCACGGCGGATACCAAAGCGGTGTCGGCTGTCCGGTGGTCTGCGCGGCAATCGGCAAGCGCATCTTCGGCAGCGTGGCTGAGAGCAGCGAGGCGGGGAAAATCGAAAAAGCCGCAATTGCCTTTGACCGTATGGACAAACCGGAAAATGGTGTCGAGACGCGCGCGGTCGGCTGGATTGGCTTCCCAGGCGATAATCTCGCCCTCGCTTGCCTCCAGCATTTCGCGTGTTTCTGCGACGAAATCCGCCAGCAGGTCATCCATGGCGCACAGGCCCCCGTTCGACGCTACAATTCTCGCCTCTGCATATGCCTGCTGATGGTTAACGAAACGCTATCACAGGCCCTCGGCATTGTTCCGGGAGGAGGGGGCGGGGGGCGATATTAGGCAGATTTGCGGCGAAGCAGCACCCACCACACACATGCAGAACCGGTTAACGCGCCAAGGCAATTGGCCGCCAGTTCAGCCGAATAAATCGCTGCGCTGCCCCAGCTGGGTTGCAGCAGCCAGGCAATTGGCAGCATCACGAGGAACACCCGCATCGCGGATTGGGCAAGGGCGAAAGCGGCTTTATCGATTGCGTTCAAAATGCCGTTCGCCACGATAAGGATGCCAAATCCTGCATAGCCCCAGGCGGCAATTTCCAGATAGAGCGCAAATTCCTTTATCACGGCGGGCTTGTCGGTGAACAGCAGCGCAAATGTCTCCCCGGCTGATACCAGCACGGCGGCTGTGCCAAGGCCCCATACGATGCAGAACAATCCCGCATACAGCGCCGCCTTGCGCGCCCGGTCATATTGATCCGCGCCCCAGTTCTGTCCCACAATCGACCCAATCGCGCCGGACAAAGCAAGGAGGGGAACCGTGGCAAAGCTCTGCAATCGGCCCGCCGCGCCAAATCCTGCCACCGCATCCTGTCCTGCGCTGGCAATAAGCGCGGTGAGAATGCCAAGGCCGATCGGATTGATCGCATTGGAAAACGCGGCAGGGCCTGCAACCTTGGCAATGGCGGATGCCGAGTCGCCAAGATTGCTTTTCTGGATCAGCGACAGGTCAATCGGGATGTCCGTTTTCTTGACCAGCACAAACGCCATAACAGCGCCCACGCCCCAGCCGATAATCGTCGCATAAGCCGCGCCGGCAATGCCAAATCCCTCAAACCCCAATGCGCCAGTGATGAGGATAGGATCGAGCACCCAATTGGCCGCCGCATAAGTCAGGCTGACATAGCTCGTCTTGCGCGCTTCGCCTTGGCCGCGCAGCACGCCGTTAAAGCCCATGATCGCTAGGATCAGCGGGAACCCCAGCGCGAAGGGGCGCATATAGGTCTGGATCAGCGGCATCAGATCATCGGGCGCATTCATCAAACGGAACAGCGGCTCAGACAGCGCAAACAGCAGCGCGCCCATCGCCAGCCCCACGCTTGCGGCAAACAGCAATCCGAAATTGGCGCGCCGCGCTGCCCGGTCCTCGTCCCCTTCGCCAAGAGCGCGCGCGACGACCGAATTGATCCCGACCATCACTCCGACCCCGAGCGACGACAGCGCCACAGAAATGGGGAAGATAAACGCAATCGCAGCCAAGGCCTCGCTGCCCAAATGGCCGATGAAATAGGCATCCACCAACCCGATCGACATGATCGCCGCAACGCCGATGATCGCGGGCAGGGTCTGCCCAACGAGATGGGAGGGAATGCTCCCTTGAGTTAGCTTGGCTGTTGGGGTGGAGGAGGCGGCCATGGATTGTCCCCTGCGCTATACGGCTGCGGCCAGCTTGGCAAAAGCAATCATACCGGCGCCTGAAAACACCTCTCATCACGACGGCTTGCAGCAGGTGGGGAAGGCTGCGATACTGCGCTCAATATTCAAAACAAAAATTCGTGAAGGAAGCCCGCCATGGCAACACAGCTAAAACAATCAGACAGCCTCGAAGGGCAGGTAAGCAAAGAGGAATGGCAGGCGCGCCTTGATCTGGCGGCTTGTTACCGCATTTTCGATCACCTCGGATGGTCAGAATCGATCTACAATCACATCTCTTTGAAAGTGCCGGGCGAAGACGACACGTTCCTTATCAACCCGTTTGGCCTGCTCTATGACGAAGTGACCGCCAGCAATCTGGTGAAGATCGACGTCGAAGGCAACAATGTCGGCGGGTCGCCTTATATGGTGAACAAAGCCGGTTTTACCCAGCATGCCTATTTCCACAAACATCTGGGCGAGCGCGCGAACGCCATTTGCCATGTCCACACCACCGCAACCATGGCCGTTTGCAGCCACAAGAACGGGTTGATGCCGACCAATTTTTACGCCTGCAATTTTCAGGATCAGATCGGCTATCACGATTTCGAAGGCGTGACCGTGCGCGAAGAAGAAGGCGAGCGGCTGGTCAAGAACCTTGGGAACCACACCATTTTGATGCTGCGCAATCACGGCCCTGTTGTGATGGATAAAGGCATTCAGGGCATGTTCGTCAAAATGTGGGCTTTGCAGCGCGCTTGCGAAATTCAGGTCGCCACTCTCAGCCAGGGCGAGGCCAATATCGTGCCGCAGGATGTCGTTGATGTGCATCAGCGCGATTTGCACGTCATGCAGGCGCAAGGCGGCGCGGGTGTGTTTGATTTCGAAGCGTGGAAACGCAAAGTCAGCCGCATCGATGACAGCTGGCGTTCGTAAGCGCCTGCACCAGCATTCTGCGCCAGACACTTGCGATAGAAATCTGCCATGCCGCGACTGACGGTTAATGATCGCCCGGTCGAGTTTGATCTCGATCCTGATATGCCGCTGCTTTACGCGCTTCGCGAAGCGCTCAACCTGACCGGCACCAAAAGCGCCGGTGGGGGCGATTGTTCGTGCGGGGTGTGCATGGTGATGGTCGATGGCGCGGCGCTGCGATCATGCCGGATTACTTTGGCAGAGGCCGAGGGGCGCTATGTCACCACTATCGAAGGGTTATCGCGGGATCGTTCGCACCCGGTGCAGCGGGCGCTGGTCGAAGCGCAGGCGATCCAGTGCGGATATTGTACGCCGGGCATTGTGATGTCCGCTGCAGCGCTGCTTCAGCGCAATGCAGCGCCCAGCCGCGATGATGTGGTGGATGCGATCCCCAATATGTGCCGCTGCGGGGTCTATCCCCGGCTGGTTGATGCGGTGCAAAAAGCGGGACGAGTGCTGCGCGAGGTTGACGCAATCGATGCGCCCCCTGCGCCGGGAACAAGCGCCGCCGATGCGGCGGAAGAGGTGCCGGCGATCACAACGCCTCAAGAAAGTAGCGCACCGTCCGAAGGCGGATAAGCCTCCGAATGTCCCAAAATAGGACAAATTTGCACAGGTGAAGGTGACAAAGTTGACACCGTGTCACCCGGCCTTTTCGCCGATTTCACACGATATTCCATACGCTTATACCGAAAAAGCGAAGGTGACACTTTGCCAACATGAAACGCGTTTCATAGGGGTATGGGGATGCAATTTTGAAAGAGCCGACAGCGAGTTTGGCGAGCAAAGGTTGTGTAGGAAAGAGCGGCACACAACGAAAAGCAGCCATTCTGCTTTCGGCTGATTTTGTCGGACCTGCCAATGACTGTTCGTGGGGGCGATTACCGCCATTGGAGCGCTCGAAAAAATTGATCGAGCAGATGCGCCGAAATGGTCGTCATATGACGGTCGTGGGCCTGAATGTGGCAAGCACCGATCTATTCGACAAGTTCGCGTTTGAAGACCGGACTGGCCTGGGAATTGGTATGGTTCTGACGGGGGTGGATTAGCGCATCAGCCTAATATCCGGCCTTCAAGCTTGATCGCTTTCCAGCGCATAGCCATTGCTTGTCGTCGCCGCTCCAAACCGGCATTGTCTTTGCGGAATTGGGGCTTAGGCCGCAGCGCCAGCGTGTAACCCGACAGGTCCGATAAGAGCGCCCTCAGCGTACTCATGAGGTGGCGGTGTTTGAACGCTGGTTTGTCGCGGCAATAGCCAAGATAGACAACCAACTGTCCGGTTTGTCTGTCCGAAGCGAAGCGCCGCTCATTGTCCGCTTGGCTGAGATCTTCGGCGAGCGCTTTGTCTACGTATGGGGCAATCTCTTCGAGCAGTTCTCGCGGCTGGGGTTTGGCACCAAATCGCTGAAACAGAGCGTCTGAAAGGCTTAGCTCTATCTGCGGCGCCTCCCCTTTTTGAGCGATAAGTTCGTAGTTGGCTTTGTCGAAATCATGGGGGTCAGAGGTGATCGTCCATTCATCCGCGCCGAAGAACGCCGCGGTTCCCTCGACAGCAGATTGGTACATACGCCGTGGAATGAGTGTGGTTTCATCAGCTTCGGGGTCGAAGAATTGATCAATGGAGATTGATCCGCCCTCGCCAACTACGAGCGCCATGTACCAATGAATATCAAACTTTGCCTCAACCAGTTCGCCCGCGTCGCAGTGTAGAAAACAGTCACAACCTTCGTCATTGCCGCCGGCGAAGATCACCGCATGGCCCAACTTAGCGCTGAGCGATGCGCAAAGGGAAAGGGCGTAATCGTCGAACAGATTCACATCGCCGCCCTCCTCTTTGATCCGGTCGCGGATGGCTTTGGCCTGCGTTTTGATTTTTGCGGACACGCGCGGCTTTGCGCCATGGAAATGGAGTGGTTCGAAAAAAGTGATCGGCTCGTTTTCGGTTGGGCCATCGGTCGGTCCCTCAAGGTACCACACCTCAGCATCGCTCTGTCTAAACAACCGCCATGCAGGCAGCCAATCAATCTTTTTGAGTTTTGCGACATCAGGCGCTTGGCGAAACGCGTAAAACTCTACATCGCAGCCCATGCATCCAGCCCCTTGGTTCCCTATTAGGCGTTTGACTTTAGGCAGGACCGACCGCGAAGCCAAGATTGCTTGCAAAACCCATTTCCCCGTACAATCCAACGTGCATCCAAAGGGAGAGAGAACACTTGGCCGAGGTTTGGATCGCCATCCAAATGTCCGCGAATGGGTCGACAGCCGAATGTCGGCTTACACCTTCAGACGTGTAGGTGCGGACGTTGGCGCGGGGATATGTATTCCCTTAAGTGACGCCGCGCCTCACTGTAGGCGCGGCGTCTCTCGTTTAGAACTGCGCTGTTACTGCGAACCTTGCGTTCAATGGCGCGCCGACTGTTGCCTGGTGGGTGGAGTGTGAAGTGGGGAAATAGAGCGTGTCTGTCACGTTCTCCACATTCACTTGAAGGCGCACATTGTCGCTGACGTCGTAATAAGCCGCCGCATCGATCCGTGTGTAAGCGGGCAGGGTGGCGCGGGTGGTGACTTCCACCGTCTCGGTCTCATCGAGGTATGTCACATTGCCATTGGTGATAAAGCTGTCCGATTGGTGCGTTAAGCCAAGGCCAATGCCGAACCTGTCTGTCACCTGCACATTGTTCCAGATCGAGAACATGTTTTCAGGCAATTCGCGCGGGCGAAGGCCATCATTGCCCAGCGCATCCACCTGCACCCCATCAAGGAAGCTGTAGCCCGCAGATACGAACCATCCATCGGTGATCTCGCCCTGCAATTGCACTTCGAAACCCTGAATATTGCTGTCGATCACATCAAGCGTTTCGGGATTGTCATCATTGGGCTGGGGCGAGGATTGTTCGATATCGAACACGGCGGCGGTCAGGCTGAAACCCTGATCGAAATCCCATTTGATGCCCGCTTCCAGATTGGTGAATGTATCGGGCGCAAGCGCATCATTATCGCCATTGATATTGGCAAACTGTTCGCCCGAACGCGGCAGGAAGCTTTCCGAATAACTCGCATAGATCGAGATATTCTCTTGCGGTTTCAGAATAATGCCGCCGCGCGGGGTAAATTCCTGATCGCGGCGGGTGCGGATTTCTGCACCGGGGACATTGTTGACCGTGATATCGAAACTATCGAAGCGCCCGCCCACAACGACCCGCAGCCAATCAGTCAATTTGATCTCGTCCTGCACATAAAGCGAGATCACATCAATATCGACGCGTGTGTCATCATTCAGGCTGACGGCGGGATCAAACGTGACGCTGGTTGGGTTTCCCAAAGCGTTGATGCCAATACCATTTCTGAAATTGAGCGGGCGTTCGATTGTAAACACCTCGTTATCATCATTGGTCTGGTCCCAGATCGGATTGATCCGGTTCTGATCGGATGATGTGTTGATATATTCCCCGCCCACGATCAGCGTATGATTGATGGCGCCGGTTTCAAATTCACCCACCAGATTGCCCGACAGGATCAGGTTCTGACGCTCGGTCGTGTCGATATAGCCATCGGTGGTCACGACATCGGGCGTTGCCAGCTGGTTGTATCCCGATGCGTAAAAGTTTGAATAGACCTTGTCATAGTCGCCGTAAAAGGCGGAAAAATTGCCTTTGAGGTTCTCTGAAAATTCATGCGCAAGATTGGCGCGCAGCAGATGCGCTTCCAATTCGGTGAAGTTCAATACTTCATCGCCGAACGTAATGTCCTGCAACGCTTCAACCGGGCGGCCATCTATGCCTGTCGGAATGCCGCGATCAATGAAGCGATCATGGTTGGCATATTCATAGGACAGATCGAGCGTTGTTGCTTCGCCCAGCGCAATGCGCGCTGTGGGGTTAAAGCCAATGCGTTCGCCATCGTAGAAATCGCGGTGATTATCGAGGCTTTCATAAGCGGCATTCACCCGCAGCGCGATGGTGTCGCTGGCCGAAAGGTTGATATCGCCTTGAACGCTGAATGCGCCGAATGTGTCCACGGCAAGCTGTCCGCCGCCAAAAGTTTCGCCCAGCGTCCCCTTTTTGGTCACGCGGTTGAGGATGCCGCCCGTACCGCCGCGGCCGAACAACAGGGCGTTGGGACCGCGCAGGATCTCGACCTGTTCTAGGTTATACAGCCCGCGATAATATTGCACGTCATCGCGCACGCCATCGATGAAGAAATCCGCGGTGGACCGCACCCCGCGAAAGACGATGGCATCGCGGTGCCCCTCGCCTTGGGAATTGTTCACGCCGGGGGTGTAATCGACGATCTGGCCGATGCTGTCGAACCCGCGTTTGAGGATTTCGTCCTGCGTGGTGATTGTCAGAGATTGGGGCACGTCGATGATCTGCGTCGGCGTTTTGAGCGCGTTGACCTGGTCAGAATAGAGCACATCGCCTGTCACGATAATGCGCCCGTCATTTTCGCCTGCTTCGCGATTGGCTGCCTGATTTTCCTCCTCGGCATAGGCGGGAACTGCGGCCAGAGCGGTGCTGAGACAAAGAACTGCGTAACTGAGGCGACGTGACATGATGATCCTTTTCATTGCTGGCGGGCGTGATGTGCCAGCGTGCTTTTCGTTGTTACGCAAAATCCGCTATTGCAAGCGATTTGCAAAAACAAGTGAAATTGCGAATTATTCTCGAAAAGGATGATCTGTGGCTTTTTTGCCAATATCTGGCTACTCGCCTCCCGGTTCAATTTTGCGGAGATCAGGGACTATGAAAGCAACCATCTGGCACAATCCCAAATGCGGTACATCGCGGAAAACATTGGCTATTTTAGAAGATCAGCCCGGTGTTGAGGTGACTGTGATTGAATATCTCAAACACCCGCCCACGCGCGAAAAACTGGCGCAATTGTTCGCCGATGCCGGAATGACCCCGCAAGAAGGCCTGCGCCTGCGCGGCACCGACGCCGAAGAACGCGGCCTGCTTGCCTCCGATGCCGACACGGTGCTTGACGTCATGGCGGCAGAACCCAAGCTGATCGAACGCCCTTTGGTTGAAACCGAAAAAGGCGCCAATTTATGCCGTCCGCAAGATAAGGTGTTCGCCTTGCTATAGGGGGCGATTTTCCCGGCGCTCCGAATGTACTTGCCTAACGAAGGCGGGTAAGCAGGCGGCCTAATTGTCGCGAGTCATCACGCTATCAGCTTGCAATCCGCGCCAACCCAGAATGGCAACGATCAGGCACAAAACGATCACCAGACCAAAGCCAAGCCAATCATTCAGCGAATAGAGCGCAACGCCCAGCGCCGGTGCATAAATAAAGCTGGCACCGGCAACGCTGGCAACGACGCCCGATGCCTGCCCTTGCTCTGCCCGCGTGACCGCCAGCGATGTTCCCGCCGTGGTGCCGGGCCTGAACAGCCCGAAGCCCAAAGAGGCGATGGCATAACCCAGCGACAGCCCAAAAACGCTCCACGATGCGGCAAGAACCGCCGTTCCAAAAGCGGCGACCAGCACGCCCGACAAGGTTGCCATGCGCGGCCCCATTTTAAAGCGGGGGATAATCCCCCATTGCGCCAGCAGGGTCGCGACCGCTCCGAACACCAGCACAAGGCTGACATAGGTCGCGCCCGCTTCGGGGTCGCCGCGCAGGCCCAGCCGGTCAAGCACCAGAAAACCCGCAATTCCCATCACCATGGCATGCGCATGACCACCGATAAGACCGGCCATTACCCAGGGACGAAGGCGCGGATCGGACCATTTTAACCGGCTAGGCGATGGCGGGCTGTCATCCTCATCAAGCTCCATGCCCTCAGACGCGCTTGAATAGGGCGCTGCTTGTCCGCGCGCCGCGAATTGCGGTTCGTCATTGGGAAGGCGCAGCCGTAGCAAGACAAGCGCGACCAGTCCCACGAGCGCAAACCCCATAAACGGCCCGACCAGCCCCAGACCAAGGAAAGACACCACCATCAAAGGCGCCAATACCGGCCCGATGACAGTGCCGAGGCCAAAGCTTGAGGCGATCAGCGAAAGCGCATTGGTGCGCTCAGATCGCGGGGTGCGCGATGCGACGTAAGCTTGCACTGCTGGCGGAGCGGCGCTGCCGAACCCGCCATAAAGACTGCGCGCAGCCGCAAAGGCGATGAGCGCCCACAGCGGGGTCAGCCATCCGGTAAAGCCAGCCCACAAGACCGCTCCGCAAAGGGCCATCGATACGATAAAACCGACCAGCCCCAGCGCCATCATCGCTTTGCGCCCGCGCCTGTCTGATCGGCGCGCCCAAATGGGGGCGCACACGACCCAGAGCAAGGCGGACCAGCTATAGGCCAGACTGATCCAGACATCATTGACGTCGAGCGCTGTGCCAATCGATGGCATCACCGATTGCATGGCGGTGTTGCCCGCAGCGGTAACGAGCATAACGCTGAACAGCAGCGTCATACGGGCAGTGGATATGCCTTTGGCTTCCTCCCCGGAAGGAAAAGGTCCGGCCGGACCGCCATCGGGGAAGGGGAAGAATGCGCCATAACAGCCGCGCTAGGCCAGCGGGCTTATGCTTTCAATCGGGCATTGCACATATCGGTGTTTTTGATGGTGCGCGTTATTGCCCGGCTATCCAAATGTCGAAGTGATATCCTCATCGCTCATCCCGGCAAGCTGGCGGTACATTGCGACAGAAATCCCGCAAATGATAAGCCCGATGGCCATCCCCATCACTCCGTTCAAAATGCCAAGGATCAGCATCGCAGTGGTGCCTGTGCCCGCCAAGGCTGACAACAGACCGAACACGGCGCCCAGCAGCAGTGCGATGACGAAATAGGCAATGAACAGAACCACCCAAAAGACCAGGATCATCCATTGGTTGGGACCGGTGAGCTTAACCGAGCGCCAGACGGATGTGAGCGGGTTGAGATTGCTCTCCAGCACCATCACAGGCATGGTCATCGACATGCGCGCAGCAATGTAAACAACAGCAAAGATGATTGGCAGCACGGCAAGCGCTGCGATTGCCGGTGTCCCGCTGGCCCCACTAAGAATGCTGAATGGCACCGCGACAATGATGGCGGCAAGCAGATAAGCGAGCATAAACAGGATAAAGACCGCGATCATGCTGGGCACAATTTTAAAGCCCCTCACAATCGCTTCGCCGACTGTCGGCCTGTCATCGCCCATCAAGGCGATAATCGCGCCATAGCCAGCAAATTGAACGACAAATGCGGCAAGCCCGATGGCTATTAATGGGCCGATCATTGAAAGCAATTGTTCGCTGACCACCTCCGGGTCGGCATTGGGATCGGCCAAAATCGCCAGATCCGGGAACATCAGATAGATCGCGACAGAAGGCAGCAGCAGAAACACCGCAGCTACAATGGACAGCAATTGAAAATTGTCCCGGATCAATTCCATTCCCCGCGACCAGGCCGCGCTCATGTCGAAATTCATGGCGGTGTGCTCCCCACAGACATTCAAGTCTTGATAAGCGGCTGCAATGCCTGCACGCACGGGCAATGGCAAGTATTGCAAGCAGTCAGAACGAGCCGTCCGCCGCGCGCGCGATAGAGTGGCAGCGCGAAACCGCGCTTGTGCCTTACACGCTTGCGTTGGAAGAAATGGACGCGCGGAGCACCGCAATCGGTGCTGGTGATGAATCAGAACTGGTGTGGTTGCTTGAACACCCACCCATCTACACCGCAGGCACCAGCGCAGATCCGGCAGAGCTTCTCAATCCTCAGTTTGATGTGGTCAAAGCCGGGCGAGGGGGGCGGTACACCTATCATGGACCGGGCCAGCGGGTTGGTTATCTCATGCTCAACCTGGCGCAGCGCGGTAAAGACGTGCGCTGTTTCGTTCATGCAATCGAAGGCTGGGTGATCGCCACTCTCGCTGATTTTGGGGTCGAGGCATGGCGCGCGCAAGGCCGCGTGGGCATTTGGACCAAGGACATTGACGGGCGAGAGGCAAAGATTGGCGCGATTGGCGTTAGAGTGCGTCGCTGGGTAACGATGCACGGATTTTCGATCAATCTTGACCCGGACCTTTCCCATTTTTCCGGAATTGTCCCTTGCGGGATCGAAGAATTCGGGGTCACCAGCATGGCACGGCTGGGCAAACCGATCTCAAACGAGGATTGGGACGACGCTTTATTCGCCCATGCTGACAGCTTTCTTGACGCGCTGGGGGTGATGCCCGAAAGGCGTCGAAATGATGAGACAGTTTCATACCGCTTTTGCGTTGCCGCTTTTGTTTGTCGCAGCTTGCAGCGAAGAAGCCGCGCCTGATGATGGTGCCGATGGCACGGTAGAAAACCGAGCAACCGGCAGTGTGCTTGGCGGCACAATTAGCGATGATATGCTGCCGCTCGAACAATTGAGCTCGCAATCCCCATCTGCCAAGGATGATCCAGTCGGCGCGCGGTCAACTGATGCGGCCGGAAGCGAAGACACACCGTCTTCTGCCGGTGGCTCAAACGCTTCGGCTTCGGACAATGAACCTGCTGCGCAAACGGGTGATGATGAGGCAGCATCAGGCAATTCTGTCCCTGCTCCCGCGCCGGCACAGACGCCCAGCGCTCCTTCGCCGACACCGCCGCCCGCTGCACCAGATACGCCAAGCGTTGCGCCGCCGCTGGACGATGGCCGCTAGGCGGGTTTAGCCTGCTTTTGCGGCCTGTTCTTCGGCTAGAGTCGGATAATCGACATAGCCTTGCGGGATCGGGAAGTACCAGCTTTTGGGCACGTCCTTATTAGGCGCAAATTCTGCCCCCACTTTGATCCGGTGAGCCAGATCGGGATTGGAGATATAGGGTCTGCCAAAGCTGACCGCATCGCACCGCCCACTAGAAACATCCGCCTCAGCCTCGGCAGCCGAATAGTCGGAATTGAGGATCAGCGCGCCTGAATAAATCTCGCGGATCAAGGGATCCTGCTTGGGCACGTCTGTCTGGCCGAACGTGCCATCTGGCCCAGGCTGGCGCAATTCAAGAAAGGCGAGGCCCATATCTTCTATTACCTTGGCAGCAGCACCAAATGTCTTGGCTGGATCGCTGTCATCGGTTCCTTGGCTATCCCCATTGGGTGACAGGCGAATACCAACCCGGTCTGCGCCCCAAACATCAACAATCGCTTCGAGGACTTCTCGCATGAAGCGAGTGCGGTTTTCGGCAGAGCCGCCATATTCATCGGTGCGCAGATTGGTTTTGTCGCGGAGGAATTGGTCCACAAGGTAGCCATTTGCGCCGTGCAATTGCACCCCGTCAAAGCCTGCAATTTTCGCATTTTCTGCGGCGCGCTTATAATCAGCGATTGTGCGTTTGATGTCTTCATGGGTCATGGCGCGCGCTGTCACATAGTCTTTGGTCCCCTCGGGCGTGTGCGCATGGCCGGGGGCGCAGGTCGCGCTTGCCGAAAAGGGCGGTTCGCCATCAAGGAAATAGGGATGGACGATGCGCCCCATATGCCACAATTGGCAAACGAACAGCCCCCCTTCTGCGTGCACAGCGTCGGTTGCCAATTTCCAGCTTTCTGTTTGTTCCGCGCTCCAGATGCCGGGTGCAGAAGGCCAGCCAAGCCCTTCGCGGCTGATACCGGTTGCCTCTGACAGGATCATCCCGGCATTCGAACGCTGGCGGTAATAGGTGGCCATCAATTCATTCGGTTCAAACATCGGATCGGCTGCTCTTCCGCGTGTAAGCGGGGCCATGAAGATGCGGTTTTTGGCCTCCAGCGAGCCCATTTTCAAAGGTTCAAACAGGGAATCGTGCATTGGGTTCTCTTTCAAAATCTATCTGCTGTTCACTTGGCGTGCCTGTGGCTAGGGCGCAAGTATGGAAAAAGCCCGCGTCCCAAAATCAAAGCTATCACAAGGGCGCGGGGCGTTGCTTTTGACTGCTTTATTGGTGGGAAATGCTGCATTGGCACTAGGGCCGTGGCTGGTGCGGCTCGCTGATACTGGGCCCGTGTCCGCCGGGTTTTGGCGGCTGTTTCTAGCGCTCCCATTCATGATGCTGCTTGCCAGGATAAGCGGACAAAAACTGGGCGGCATACCGGCTCGCCCGTTAGGACTCATCGCCATTGGCGCCATCGCCTTCGCTCTCGATCTGGCCAGCTGGCATATCGGGATCGGGATGACGCGGCTGGGCAACGCAACCCTGTTCGGCAATGGCGGATCATTTGTTTTGCTTTTTTGGGGCTTCTTGATTGCCCGCAGCCTTCCACGCGGCGCAGAATGGCTGGCGATCGTTTTTGCAATCAGCGGCGCTGCAATCCTGATGGGGCGCAGTCTGACAATTTCTCAAACCACGCTGATAGGCGACCTGTTCTGTCTGGCAGCTGGGCTTTTATACGCAGTTTATCTGGTCAATTTGCAGGCTGCACGCGAGCATTTTGGATCGTGGAGCCTTTTGGTCTGGGTAAGCTTTTTTGCCTGCCCCGTTCTGCTCGCGCTTGCTTTTGTTTTGGGCGAGCCTGTGTGGCCAACTGATTGGACACCCGTGCTGGTGCTGTTTGTTACCAGCCAGCTGATCGGACAGGGATTGCTGGTCTATTCATTGGGACACTTCTCGCCGCTCGTGATCGGGCTTGCTCTGCTGACACAGCCCGTCATTGCTGCAGGCATCGGCTGGAGTATTTTTGGAGAGGTTCTTACACCGCTTGACGTGTTGGGTATGGTACTTCTAGGCTCTGCGCTTGTCGTTGCGCGAGTACGCAGTGAGCGGCGCAGTTAGCCACTCACAATTCTGGCGCTCAACCAATAATCCCCCACGATAAGATTGCCTTTTTCGGGCGCTTTGGCGATCGCATCATCGTCGAAAACTACATTGATCGTGGCCCCTCCCAAAACCTCAACCAAAGTGCGCCAATGGCTGGAACCATCTTGGGTGGTCATCAGCTCGGCCTCGACTATCGTGCCTGCAAAGCTTGCTCTTGCGCTGGGCTTTTCGCCAAACAGGCCTGAAGGAATAAAGAAGTCGGACGCCAGTTGCGGCTCGGTTTTGCTGTCGGCCTGCACTTGCAGAAATGTGTCGGGGGAAGCGAAGATTTCTGGCTGAAATACAAAGGCGGTCAAATCCAGCATGGCCGCGCGCTGCGGCCCGCTTTCGGAAAAAGTGGTAGCTTCGCGCGGGTCAGCAAGCTCGACGAGCAACGGAATTTCAAAATCGCTGAAAGTGACTGCCAACTGATATTCAAACGGTTCCCAGTCCGCATCAGACGTACGCCCTTCAACAATAACCGGAAAGCGGCTTTTGCCCACAAATGCGGGGTTGGCGGTGATGACTTCTGCCGCGTCATTTTCAACGCGCAGACCCAACCACACTTGTCCGCCATTGTCCTTTTGCTGCATGCAAGCAATGGCATCACCTGAAAGTTCGTAAAAGTCGCATTGGGCGAGCACAGTATCGATTGACGCGCTGTATCCTTCAGGGTTGGTCAAATCGATCTCGAAACCCACCATTGAAAAATTGCTGGTGGCGGGTTTCTCTTGCTGGGATTCGGATTGGGCAGGCGCTGCAAAGCTCGAGCACAACGCCATTGCAGCGGTAATCAGCGATTTCGCATGCATGAACTTAGTCACCGTCAACCGAAAACGGTATCTTGCCTAGATCGCCCATGCCAACCGTCCCGCTGGCCATGTCCAGCATTCGATCAAGGCTTGCTTTCGCTTTCAGCCGGAGATCTTCGTCAATCTCAATCCGAGGTTCGAGATCGCGCAAGGCGGCATAGAGTTTCTCCATCGTGTTGAGCGCCATATATGGGCAGATATTACACGAGCAATTCCCATCTGCCCCAGGCGCACCGATGAAGGTCTTTTCCGGCAATGCCTTTTCCATCTGGTGCATAATGTGCGGCTCTGTTGCCACGATAAGCGTGTCGCCTTCGAAGTTTTTCGCAAAAGTCAAAATCGAGCTGGTCGAGCCGACGTGATCAGCATGGTCAATAATCGTCGGCGGGCATTCCGGGTGCGCGGCCACAGGCGCGCCGGGGTGCAGCTCTTTCAGTTTCAAAAGCTCTGTCTCGCTAAACGCTTCGTGCACAATGCACACGCCCGGCCAAAGCAGCATTTCGCGATCAAACTTGCGCGCCAGCCATCCGCCCAAATGGCGATCAGGACCAAAGATGATCTTTTGGTCCCGCGGTATCTGCTCAAGGATTGTCTCAGCGCTTGAACTGGTTACAATCACATCGGACAGCGCTTTCACTTCGGTTGAACAATTGATGTAAGTCAGCGCGATGTGATCGGGATGGGCTTCGCGGAAAGCCTTGAATTTCTCTGGCGGGCAGCTGTCTTCCAAGCTGCAACCTGCATCCATATCGGGCAGGATCACGGTTTTCTCAGGGCTTAGGATTTTGGCGGTATCTGCCATAAATTTCACCCCGCAAAAGGCGATGACATCCGCGTCTGTGTCTGCCGCCTTGCGCGACAATTCAAGACTGTCACCCACGAAATCGGCGATGTCCTGGATATCGGGCGTCTGGTAGTAATGCGCCAGGATCACGGCATTGCGCTCTTTGCGCAGCCGATCAATTTCGGCGAGCAGATCAGTCCCGCTGGGGATCTTGCTCTCAACACTCATTCGGGTACCCCGCTAACTTTCTTGTCTGCGATGTAGGATCGCAATCGCACTTTTGCGAGCGATTTGCCCATGTTCTGTGTTAGTCACAAGGGGGAGAGGTAAATATGTACACACTCGATCTGAAAGAGGCTTATTGCCCCGCGCAAGCAGACACGCCCTATACGGAGCGCACAATTGGTCAAATGCTGCGCGAACAGGCTGCTGCAACGCCTGGTGCGCAGGCCTTGCGAGAGCTTCTCGCGGATGGCAGCATCTGGCGCGAATGGACTTACGCTGAATTGCTTGCGGAAGCGCAGCGCGCAGGTAAAGCGCTTGCGTCGCGTCATCCGGCCGGCACCCGCATCGCGATCATGGCTGGCAATTGTCCTGAATGGGTGTTGGTGCAATTGGGCGCAGCGCTGGCGGGCCTGACCATTGTGACTGTCAATCCCAGTTTTACCGTTCGCGAAGTGCGCTATGTGCTGGACCAATCGGGATCGCAGGCGGTGTATTATCAAAGCCATGTGCGCGGCGCAGCGCTTCGCCCAATCATTGATGAGGCTGCAGCGGGTCTCGCCGCATCACAGCATATTATCGACATCGAAGAACACACTGAACTTTTCGCAGGGCAAGGCGATGGCGAATTGCGCGATAGCAACCCGCGCGACATTGTGATGATCCAGTACACATCGGGCACCACTGGCTTTCCCAAAGGGGTTTTGCTGCATCAACACGGCCTTGTCCAAAGCAATCACGACGTGTTTCACCGCTGGGGTCTGTCGGCTGGCAAGACCGTGATGTGCCCGTTCCCCTTGTTCCACACCGCAGGCAGCGCCGTCTGCGTGCTGGGCGTCTTGGCGCATGGCGGTTGTTTGCTGCTGGTGTCGGTGTTTGATCCTGTCGCCTGCGTCACCGCGATTGCGCGCGAAAAGCCTGAGATTGTTGGCGGGGTCTCCACCATGATCTTTGCGATGATAGAAGCTGCCAAAGCCGCAGGCACCGATGTCAAAGTGGTTGAACAGATTATCAGCGGCGGTGCAATGGTGCAGCCGGCGCTCAATCAGGCATCGCAAGATGTTTTCGGCGTGCCCATCCTAATCGTTTACGGCCAAACCGAAACTTCGCCCGCTATCACTGCTGCATGGCCCACGGATACGGGCGCGGAGCTTACAGAGACCATCGGCCAGCCCTGTAGCCACATGGAAGTCGCGATAAAGAACCCGCAAACGGGCGAGATTTGTGCAGTCGATGAACAGGGCGAGATTTGCATGCGCGGCTACAATATGATGGTCGGCTATAACGACAATCCCAAAGCCACCGCTGAAACGATTGATGCAGAGGGCTGGCTGCACACAGGTGATCTGGGAAGCATAAGCGCGCGCGGTTATGTGAAGATTACAGGCCGCGTAAAAGAGATGATCATTCGCGGCGGCGAAAACCTGTTTCCCGCCGAAATAGAGGCGGCGCTGCTGGAGCATCTTGCGCTCGCCGAAGTCGCAGTGGCAGGCGCGCCCGATGAGAAATGGGGCGAGATTGTGGTGGCGTTCATGCGGATTGCCGAAGGGGCTGAGCGGCCTTCTGATGATGACTTGAAAGCGTTCATCCGCGAACGTCTCTCCCCGCAGAAGACGCCTGCGCATTGGGTCTGGATGAAAGAGTTTCCGCTTACGGGATCGGGCAAGATCCAGAAGTTTCAGCTGGCAGAGAGTTTTGCTAAGGGGGAGTTGGGCTAGGTCTGTTTGCGACCCGGTTTCGGACAACGGCAGAGCGCTGAAGGATCTATTCCGAGATGCTTGTAATCATCTGACCTTCTATCGTTTCCGTAGAAACAAGAGTGCCATGAGAGGAGTTGGTAGCCCGTAGATTGCTACGGAAATGGCCGCATAACCCATAGGATATACAAAGTTGAAGGGATCGGTCATCGGTCTTCCACTCAACAACCAGCCCATCAAAGACAGCACGAGCCAAGCTGCGAGGGCGTTGAGCATTATCCATTCTAGTGTGAGACGACCGCTTCTGATCAGCCTAGCGGTTATGGGAACAACGACGAAGGAGATGGCTGGGAGCACAAACACCAGATTTAAAATCACCGACCCAAAGATACGTTGTGGCAGGTAGAGTGATCGTTGGGCCTCCGTGTAGTAGCATTGCTGGATTAAATGAGTGAATGTTGCATCGCTATCTACGTAAGAGAGAACTGCCAACCCGGAGATTGATATGCCAAGACCGATAGCAAGCGTCGAATACGCTCTGGTGGCATGACTCGCGAGAGGAACTATTCTGGACCAAAAAAGAGATGCAGCAAATATGCAAAGCGCTGCAACCGGATAAATCAAAATGAAAATTATTTCGGTTCCCATAAGCCCCTCCAAAATTGCAAAGCCTTGCGAGCATCAGCTGCGGCAAAAAACCTAGCCAAAATGGCTTGCATTGGATTGAGGCTATTGTCCGCTCCCACTTGCAGAACTAGATGATCATCGGCAGACCTCAATCAAATTCAAACGGCTGTCCAAACATCACCATCCGCAGCCACGAGCGCCCGCCGCTCCATATCGATCAGATGCGCCGTAACGCTCAATTCGGCGGCGGGGATCAGGCGTTCGTCCAGCCCTTTATACATCTCGGGGATAAAGCCGCTCACATCTCGCGCCCGCTCCCCTAACAACCGCAAAATCTGGTTCTCGCGCTGGCGGCGGTGGCCTATCATGCCGCGCACCAATTGCTTAGGCTTGGTGATCGCTTCGCCGTGGGCTGAGTGATACACGCGGTCCTCGCGCGCCATCAGCTTTTCAAGGCTCGCCATGTAATCGCCCATATCGCCATCAGGCGGGATTACGACGCTGGTCGACCAGCCCATCACATGATCGCCTGTGAACAGCGAACCGCTTTCTTCCAGCGCATAACACAGATGGTTCGAAGTGTGCCCCGGCGTCGCGACTGCGGTTAGCGTCCATCCCGTGCCGCGCATCTGTTCGCCATCTTCCAGAACGCGGGTCGGCGCATAGGTCGTATCGAATGCTTCATCTGCGCGGGGGTGATCGCTTTCGAGCACCAAGGGCGCACATCCCGCGACCGGCGCCCCCGTCCGCTCAGCCAAGGGGGCAGCGGCAGGCGAATGATCGCGGTGTGTGTGGGTGCACATGATGGCGGTGATCGTCCGTCCCGCCACCGCGCTCTCTATTGCATCAATATGCGCAGTGTCATCCGGACCCGGATCTATCACCGCGCAATCGGGACCACTCGGGTCGCCAACAACATAGGTCTGCGTGCCGGTGAACGTGTAAGGGGAAGGGTTAGGCGCAAGCACGCGAGCGATCAGCGGCTCAACCTGCTCTGCAAGGCCTGTTGGCCAAGGCTTGGGGGGAATGCGGCTCATGGGGCTTGCGTATGCATTTGATATCGGCAGAAGTCGAATGAGATTTGCATCGCGGGGAACACACAATGGCTGATTACATCCTGGTTTTGGACGAAGGGACCACTTCGACACGGGCTATGGTCTTTGCCAGCGACGGTGTTCTTGCCGCGAGCGCACAGGCAGAGCTGACCCAGCATTACCCGCAATCAGGCTGGGTTGAGCATGATGCAGCCGAGATATGGGACAAGACGCTGGCCTGCGCGCGTGAAGTGATCCCGCAAGTCGGCGGAGCGGCGTGTATTGCAGGGCTTGGCATCACCAATCAGCGCGAAACCGTTGTTGCTTGGGACAAGGCGACGGGGGAGCCCCTCACGCGCGCCATTGTCTGGCAGGATCGGCGAACCGAGGGGTTTTGCGCTAAGCTGCGCGAAGCAGGTCACGAAGCGGATATCCAGAGCCGCACGGGCCTGCTGCTCGATCCCTATTTCTCAGGCACCAAGATGCGCTGGATGCTCGACAATGTGCCTGAGGTGAAAGCGGCGGCGGAGGCAGGCACTTTAGCCTTTGGCACGGTGGAAAGCTGGCTTGTCTTCAAGCTTACCGGCGGCGCATCGCATATCACCGATGCGAGCAATGCCAGCCGCACTTTGCTGATGGAGCTTGCTGGCGCCGGGTTTGACGAAGCGCTTTGCGAGCTTATCGATGTGCCCCATGCAGCCTTGCCGCAAGTGGTCGATATGTCAGGCGCGCTTGCGACGACCAATGCCCGGCTGCTGGGCCGCGCCATACCGATCACGGGGATGGCCGGCGATCAGCAAGCGGCCACTATCGGCCAGGCCTGCCTTGCGCCGGGCCAGACCAAGGCGACTTACGGCACCGGGGCCTTTGTCCTTGCCAATGCGGGCACAACGCCGCCGCGATCCGATCACCGCTTGCTTTCAACGGTCCTTACCCAGATCAAGGGCAAGCGGACATACGCTATCGAAGGGTCTGTCTTCGTTGCGGGATCGCTGGTTCAATGGCTGCGCGATTCCCTTGGCATTGTCGATGTGGCGAGCCAGACCGAAGAGCTTGCCCGCTCCATTCCCGATTGCGGCGGCGTGACGATCGTTCCCGCGCTTGCAGGGCTTGGCGCACCGCATTGGAGAGCCGATGCGCGCGGGGTCATCACCGGGCTCAGCTTTGCAAGCGGCAAGTCAGAACTGGCGCGCGCTGCATTGGAGGCAATGGCGCATCAGACGCATGATCTGGCAAAGGCTTTCGCTGCTGACGGCGCTGAGTGGGCTACCCTCAGGATTGATGGCGGGATGGCTTCCAATGACTGGATGGCGCAGGATCTTGCCAATATGCTCGGACTGACGGTCGAACGGCCTGACTTTGTCGAAACGACCGCCCTGGGCGCAGCGATGCTGGCAGCGGCGGGATGCGGGCTGTATCCCGATCTTGCTGCGGCAGCGGATGCGATGCGGGGCAAGCTTGCCCAGTTTGAGCCTGATATGGACGATGATGCCCGCGCTGAGCGATTGGCGCGCTGGAACAAGGCCCTGGCGGCTGCCTAACAGGGGCGGGCATAGGGCGAGACATGGACCGCTTACCCCCTGTTTTGCAAAATGTTCAAAATTCCAATTTCGCCCAAGATTCAGGAGGTAGAGCCGCAAATTCGCGCCGTGAGTGTAACCTTATTCATATTGCAAAAATGCCAAGCCTGAACGGTGATGGGTTGGCGCATGCGCGCACCGGTCTGCGCAGCATAAAAGCCAAAACAGAGCCCTGAAATCGGCCCCGAAACCAACAATGTGAAAGAGCGAAAGCACACCTTTATAAGACGCTCATCGCAAGTAGGAAAACGCTCGCGCCCTTAAGGGGCAAATCCGCCGCGCTTAACCCCAATCAGACCCAGCCCAATCAGATCTAGCCCAGATCAGCAAGTCGCCGTTCAAGCCGCCCTTGGAAAGCGCGCGCGGGCGAATTCATTTCGAAATTCTGCCGCCATGCCTCATCCAGCCGCGCGATACGCTGGTGCAGTTTCTCGGTCTCTGCGATCAGCGCGCAGGTTTCCGGTTCCAGCCGCTGCAATTGTTCTGGATCAGCTTTGCGATCCGATGGCAGCACGCCATGCTTGCGCACCTGACTTTCGCTCAGCTCGCCGGAGAAAAAGGCCCGCTGGTTCAGCAGCCATGCCAGCACATGCATCATGCGAGTGGTGGTCTTCAGCCCCTCGGTCGATAGAGCGAGGCGCACCATGCAATCCTCCCCCATGTCACGGTTGTCAGATCCCAATGCAAACACCGAACGCACATCGTCGGTGAGGACGAGCGCTTCGGTATAAAGGGCCTCAATTATCGGGCGGGAAAGGCTTGATGTGCGGGTCATGTTGGAGCCAAACGCTAATGGCTTGATCGCCTGTTCGCCAGCACCCGGCATGGTTTATCCCGCCCCAAACTGGGACCGTCCCTGAGCGGGACAGGAACGGGGACAAACCCTTATCGCGCGTTAGGGATAAACACCCCTGAGGGCTGCGGTTTTTGCCCCTCGCAGTGTGCGAAATGCGGTGGACGAAGCTTGCAAAAATTCCGTGGAACAAGTGGGCTTTACGCGCGGGCCGCTATTCAAAAACCATGCGCGACCCCCCCAAGCGCGAACCCCCATTCGCCACCCCAATGTCCGTTTTCGCACACTAAAGCGCACAAAGCCTAAGCGATGATATCGGGGACCAGATTGTCTTCGATCATGGCGATTTGGTCTTTCAGCCGTAATTTGCGTTTTTTCAATCGCGCAATCTGCAACTGATCCTTTGCACCCGCATCAATCAAGGCGGCGATCGCGGCATCCAAATCGCCATGCTCTGTGCGGAGCAATTCGAGCCGTTTGCGAAGCTCAGCCTCATTCATAAAATTGCGCCCTTATCGAATATCGCAGATCACGTGGCTTGCAGTGCGGCCCAAGGCTTTCGCGGCCCAAAGCCTTCCATGGCCCAAAGCCTTCTATGGCCGGTGCTCATAAAGCGCCATACCACTGTGCTGGCAGGCTGCAAATCGGCGGTTGGGATCGGCCAAGAACGCCGGGGCACTATATGGGACACTAGGCATTGCCCACGATTGACCGCGTATTTCCAACGTTGGCTCGCCTTCACGCTGTGTTGGGCCTTTTCAAGACACGATGTGTGTGGTTTGATCCGTGTTGGCCGTTCGGCGTTTCATGTGCCGAGTCGCTCATCCGGGGGCAGACCCCCGCTTACACAGGAGACACGTCAATGGTATCGTCGCACGTCCATGCCCTCCAATCCAAGCATGCCGGCATCGAAGCGCAATTGCGCGATGAAATGGCCCGCCCGGTGCCTGATGCAGCGACAATACAAAGTCTCAAGAAACGCAAATTGCGATTGAAAGAAGAGCTATCCCGAAACTAGCTCGCCTGCGGCTCCGGTCGCCATCAATTTGGGTTCGTTCACCGGATTACCATGGCGCAATCCGCTTTGCTTTTGGCTGCATTGACAGCTAGGCTTGCGTCCGCATGAGTGCTGCTGCTTCCGCCCGACAAATACTTACTCGCCTTCACGAGGTGATGGCTTCGCGTATGCACACGCAGGGCAAGCTTGACGGTGTGGTGCAGATTATCGGCGAAAGCCTCTCATCAGAGGTGTGCTCAATCTACCTTCTTCGCGAGAGCATGCTGGAGCTGTTCGCGACGCGCGGCCTTAATCAAAGCGCGGTGCACGTTACCCGCATGGCGATTGGTGAGGGGCTAACGGGCGTCATCGCAGACAATGTCGAAACGCTGAACCTCGCCGAAGCAAAAGCGCATCCAGACTTTCAGTACCGGCCGGAAACGGGCGAGGAGAAATTTCACTCCTTTGCCGGCGTCCCGATTGTTTACAGGGCGCGCGCGGTGGGCGTGCTGTGCGTCCAGCATGTCGATCCGCGCCGGTACGAAGAGGTCGAGATTGAGGCGTTGCAGACCACGGCCATGGTCCTGTCTGAATTGATTGCCAATGCTGAATTGGTCGATGATGAAGAGGTGCTCAATCTTGGCGGGGCGCAGACGGGGCAGCAATCGCTTACCGGGCTGACTTTGGTCAAAGGGCTCGGCGTCGGACAAGCGGTTTTTCACCAGCCGCGCGTCCAGATCACGCAGGTAATGGCCGATGATATAGAGGCGGAACGCGCCCGGGTTTACCGCGCCTTTGACAAAATGCGCGATCAGATTGACCACCTGGCAGGTCAGGCAGAATTTGGCGTTGGCGGCGAACACGAAGAGGTTTTGGAAACCTACAAGATGTTCGCTTATGACGAAGGTTGGTCGCGCCGCATCAACGAAGCGATCGACAGCGGCCTGACAGCCGAGGCCGCGATTGAACGGGTGCAGCAGCACACCCGGATGCGCATGCGCGAGATTGACGATGCTTTGCTGGCCGACCGGATGCATGATCTGGAAGATCTCGCCAATCGCTTGCTGCGGATCGTTTCGGGCCAGCTCGCGACTGCCGCGTCGCAAGGGCTGCCGCGCGACACTGTGCTTATTGCCCGCAATCTGGGCCCTGCTGAATTGCTCGAATATGACAAGCGCCGGTTGAAAGGCGTGATCCTGGAAGAAGGCTCGCTCACCGCGCATGTCGTTATCGTTGCGCGCGCGATGGGTGTGCCGGTTTTGGGCCGCACCAATGGCTTGCGCGGGATCGTGCGCGAAGGCGACGAGGTTTTGCTGGACGCGACCGCTGGCACAGCAACAGTGCGCCCGTCCGCTCCGATCTCCGAAGCGTTCGCGGCGCGGTTTGCCCGGTCGCGCGAAAAACAGGCGGCCTATGCCGAATTGCGCGATGTTGAGCCAAAAACGCTGTGCGGGCACCGGATCGAAGTGATGATGAATGCAGGCCTGCGCGATGATATGAGCGCTTTGGCTATGACGGGTGCGGATGGTGTCGGATTGTTCCGCACCGAATTTCAGTTTCTGGTTTCCGCCACGCTTCCCCAACGCGAACGCCAGATGAAATTGTACCGGGATGTGATGGAGGCCGCAGGTGACAAGCCTGTTATTTTCAGAACGGTCGATATCGGCGGGGACAAAGCGGTGCCATATCTCGCCTCAGATATTGCCCGCAATGATGAAAACCCGGCCATGGGCTGGCGCGCTTTGCGGCTGGCACTTGAACGTCAGGGGCTGATGAAAGCGCAAGCGCGCGCTTTGCTTGAGGCAGGGGCGGGGCGCAGTTTGCACGTGATGTTTCCGATGGTGTCCGAAGTGTGGGAATTTGACGCGGCAAAAGCCGTGTTCGAAGAACAGCTCGCCTTTCTGCGCTCCAAAAAGAAACAATGCCCCGATGCCATCCATTATGGCGCAATGCTCGAAGTCCCGGCTTTGGCAGAAACGCTTGATCTGCTTTTGCCCAAACTCAGCTTTTTGTCGGTTGGCACCAATGACCTTACTCAGTTTTTGTTTGCGGCTGACCGATCAAACCCGGAACTTGCGCAGCGCTATGATTGGCTGAGCCTGCCGATCATCCGGTTCTTGCGCCGGGTCACGAGAGAGGCAGCAGGCAGCGACACGTCTGTCGGCGTATGCGGAGAGATGGGCGGGCGGCGGCTGGAAGCTTTGGCATTGCTCGGCATCGGATTTCGCCGCCTTTCGATCACGCCCGCAGCTGTTGGCCCGATCAAGGAATTGGTGTGCAAGGTCAATTTGTTCGAATTGGAAAACGCCATGGAAGGGTGGCTCGCTGACCCGCAAGTCAATTTGCGCGGCGCCCTTATGCAATGGGCTGGCGAGCGCGCAATCGAGGTTGAATAGGCCTACCTTTTTCAACCATCGGTTGACATGCGTTCACAAAACTTGACAGACAGGATGAAAGACAGCGCGCGGCCATTGTGCTAGCGGGCGGGAAGCCACGAGTTGAGCGAACGAGAAACCGGGTCATGGATAGCGAGCAAGAAACCAGCGAAGCCGAGCACTTGAGCGAAGCGGAAACATCCACCGGACCGATGGGGCCGGGCGAGCAATTGCGCGCTGCACGGCTTGCCAAGGGTCTCGATCTCCAATTCGTAGCTGCCGAAACGCGCATACCGGTCCACCATCTCGAAGCGCTTGAGAATGAAGCGTTCGAAAATATGCCCGCGCGCGCTTATGCGATTGGGTTTGCGCGCAATTATGCGCGTGCAGTCGGGTTGGACGAGGTTGAAATAACCGATGCCGTCCGCGCAGAAATGGTCGATGAAAACGAATGGCGCGCCGCTCAAACCGGCGGCATGGAGCCGGGTGATCCGGCCAAGCTGCCCTCTGCTGGCCTCGCATGGTTCGGCGCATTTGCCGCGATAGTGCTCGCCGCGGGCGTTTATGCCTTTTACAACACCTATTACGCCTCAGGCCCCGGTCTTGGATCTTTGCTGGCAAGCGATGAGGCGAGCAGCGAAGGGGATGGGGAAGCTCTTGCTGCGGCCGATGGCGGCGCACAGCCCGAGTTCAATCCGAACGGGCAAGTCGTGTTCACGGCTCTGGATGACGAAATTTGGGTGCGTTTCTTTGTTGAAGGCGGGGATGTCCTGCTTGAGACAACGATGGCGCGCGGCGATGAATTCCGGGTGCCTAAGAATGTGCCCAATGTTCAGCTGAACACTGGCCGTCCGCAATTTCTTTCGATCACAATCGACGGCAAGGATGTGCCCAAATTGTCGGATGAGCAGGTCACTTTGGTTGAGCCTGTAACGGCACGCGATCTAATCGCGCGTTTTGCTCCCGTCGGCGACACGGCGCTAGAGGCCCAAGGCGCCAATACCGGCACCGCTTCGTCTCCGGCGGGGCAGGCACCGCCCGTCCGCTCGAACCCGCGACCCGCCTCATCATCAAATGCCGCAGGAAATGCGCCGGCTCAGCAAGAGGCTCCGACTGAGATAGAGGGCGACCCATCCGCCGATGCGCCTCCGCCAGCCGCAGATCAAACCGCTGCACCGTCTCAGCCAGCCGATGCGCCTCTATCCGAACCCGCGTCTGAACCAGCCGCACCGGCAAGTGAAGAAGCACCGCCGCCTGCTCGTTAGGCCAAGGGGCTAATTGCCCATTCTGGTTAGGAAGTGTCGGAAATGGGATCGTCTGGCCGGTATCATTTGTGATCAATCGCGCCAGTTACCCCCAAACTGAACCCGATTTCCTTGGGATTTCGCCCGCCGCGCTCTCGACTTGACCGCCGAGGGCGCGCAAAGATTCGGCCACGGTTCAGGCGCGCTGTGTCATTCCATCAAGAATGCAGCCACGAAGAATAGGGAGCCCACGCAAGCCATGCTCAAACTAGGAACGCCCAAAACGCAGTCATCGGTGATTGCGCCGTTATTCAAGCGACCTCAGGTCAAAAGCGGCATTGGTGCATGTTTTGCAGTGCTGGCTGTGCTTGCGGCGCCCGTCCCCGCGCTGGCTCAGGACAATTCCGAGGCGCGCTTGCGCAAGATCGAAGCGGAAATTCGCGCTTTGCAGCGCAATGTATTTCCGGGCGGTGCAGGGCGCTATTTTGAGCCCCAGATCGCGCCGGAAACAGGCGCAGCGCAAGGCAGCACTGCCGACGGTATTGCCGCGCCATCGACCACGGCTGTTACAGATATTCTCGCCCGGCTTGATGCGATGGAGCTGCAATTGCAGCGGCTAACAGCGCTTAGCGAGGAACAGGCCAATGCCATCGCCTTGATGGATGACCGGGTGACCGCGCTCGAATCTGGTGGGACCAGCACTCCGCTAACAGGTGGCGGGTCAGAAGAAGCAACCGAAGTGGACAGCAATCTTTCCGCTCAGGGTGCGGGAAGCGATTTGGGATCGCCTGGTTCCGGTGCGCAATCACGTCCGGCTGAAACGCCAACGCCAGCGGCGACGGGTCCGTCCGCCGCGCGGCTTGCCGCGGTGCAGGCCATCACCAAACCGCAAACCGAAGATGCGGGCGATGATGAATATTCCTATGGTTTCCGCCTTTGGAACGCGGGCTTTTACCCCGAAGCGCGCCAGCAGCTTACCAAATATGTTGAGGAGTACCCGCTCCATTTCCGGGTAACCTATGGCCGCAATCTGCTTGGCCGGGCTTTCCTTGATGATGGCATGCCGCAAGAGGCAGCGCGGTGGTTCCTGCGCAATTATCAGGCCGATAAAACCGCGCGCCGCGCACCTGACAGCCTGTTGTTCCTTGCCGAAAGCATGATCGCTTTGGGTGACACGACGCGCGCTTGTATCGCCTTGTCGGAATTTGCCGAAACCTATCCGGCGGTCGCAACCGGGCGTTTGTCGGACAAGTATGAGAGCAATAGGCAAAAGGTCACTTGCTCTTAACGCCGCGCTGTTCCAGCACTGCGGGCGATGTCAGAACCGTTCGAACTTGGCGCGCTTAATTTAACCGGGTTGAATGACGCGGACCTTGCCGAACGCTTTTCGCGCGCGCTCAGCCTCGTCTGGCCGAGAGAGGCGCGCGCCGGGCCACTAGGACTGGCGGTGTCTGGCGGACCGGATAGCCTGGCTCTGGTGCTCCTCGCGCATGCTGCGTTGGATGGCGATATCGCGGTCGCCAGTGTCGATCACGGATTGCGAGCAGAAGCGGCCAGCGAAGTCGCATTTGTGGGCGAATTGTGCGCCGCGCTGGATGTGCCTTTTACCCCGATTAAAGTGACACTTTCTCCCGGCAATCTTCAAGCCCGCGCGCGCGACGCACGGTACCGGGCGCTTGGTGCATGGGCAGAAAAGGCTGAACTGGGCGCGCTTGCCACCGCGCATCACGCTGATGATCAGGCTGAAACGCTGCTTATGCGTCTTGCGCGCGGAAGCGGGCTGGCGGGACTGGCAGGAGTGCGTGCTGCCTCGCATGTGCCGGGTTTTGATGATTTGCTTTTGATCCGCCCGCTGCTGCGTTGGCGCAAAGCGGAACTTGAAAATGTCGTTGCCCGGTGCGGGATTAAGCCGGTCAATGACCCATCCAATAAAGACGCTCAGTTTGACCGGGTGCGAGTGCGCAAGCATCTGAGCGAGAATGACTGGCTCGCTCCCGACCAGCTCGCTCAGAGCGCCGCCAATCTGGGTGAGGCATGGCTGGCTTTGAGTTGGTTTGCCGAAATTGACTGGGAAGACATGGTTCACCGCGATGGCGATGGTTCGGCAGCGTTCACCTATTACGCCAATGTCCCCCGCGCGGTGGCAGTGGAGACGATTTGCCGGATTGTTGGTGAATTGGGCGGGGCCGTCAGCCGGGCAGAAGCAGGCCGCGCCTTTGATCGGTTATGGCAGGGCCAAAATGCTTCGTTAGGCGGAGTGCTGGCTGTGCCGGGATCAGAGCTTGTCGCGAAGGTGGGCGTTGAAATGCGCAGCTGGCGTTTTACCCCTGAACCGCCGCGTTCATTGCATTAGTTTGCGGTGGCTTGCTCCTGTGTTCGCTAGGGCGTGTTTTTGTCTGTGTTCGCTAACGCTCACGCCGGGCGTTTTTTCTTTAGTGTTCGCGTGCGCTCACAGCCGGACCACCCCGCCTCCCCGCCCGTCCACCAAGGGTTCCATAGGATATGGTGGACGGGCGGGGAGGCGGGGTGGTCCGGCAAGCCCTTGGCGGATGCCAAGGGCGTACCCAACAAAAACTCGGGGCGGTCCGGCCAAGGATCAGTCGGATGTCTGGTCCGCACCCAAAACAAAAAAGGCCCGCCATCAGGCGAGCCTTTTCAATGGTTCAAACCGTTTGATCAGAGCATTTTGTGACCAAGGCCAACGATATTGCCCTTGGTAATCACAACCTTGTCGCCCCGCTTTGCAATGGCGAACAGCTTTTCGGCAAAATCATCGGGAACACCGATGCAGCCATGGCTGGCATAACCGTTGAGCACTGGCGAGCCATGAATAGCGATACCGCTCCATGTCAGACGCAAAGTGTATGGCATCGGCGCATTGTTGTATTTCTCGGACACGTTGTCGATCTCTTTGGTCAGGATCGGAAACACGCCCAGCGGTGTGGGATGCTTTTTCGTTCCGAGCAGAGCAACAGAAGTGCCGATTTCATGGCCATCGCGGAACACAGAGATAATCCGTGCATCGAGATCCACTGTGATGATCAGCTTGCCTTTGGTCGGCGCGCGGGTTTCGTCCCAATACCATTCGCCATAACGGATGGACCCGCTGATCGGCAGAATGCTTTTGATAACGAATGGATCATCGCTTTCGATGACCGGCGTAGGCGCGGCCTCTTCGACATAGGCCTGCGCTGGCGAGGGGCGCGTTACCGGCGGCGCGATG
Organism: Erythrobacter sp. JB1-15; assembly: GCF_057365035.1. Classification (NCBI taxonomy): domain Bacteria; kingdom Pseudomonadati; phylum Pseudomonadota; class Alphaproteobacteria; order Sphingomonadales; family Erythrobacteraceae; genus Erythrobacter; species Erythrobacter sp. JB1-15. Next base: position 558,939 of record NZ_CP200295.1, on the reverse strand, counting down.
GGCAGGGATGCGGTGTTGTTCGAAAAAGTGGCAGGCCGCGCCGGGATTGTGCGCGCGGCGGGACCGCGCGGCGCGGCAGGCACCGCGGCATCGCCAGTGATAGGCGGCAGGGCCGCAATGGTGCGGTTGGGCTGTTCGCTCGATGCGATGTCTGCACCGTAAGGTGTGGGCAGGCTGGGATCGATAATCGCCGAAGGAGCGCCGGTATTAGGGTCAATCGCCCGGATCGCGTCGGATGCTTCGTTGGCGATCAACTCGGCTTCATCGCCAAGCAGGCTGGTGGCACTATCCTGTGCGGCCAGCGGAGAGGCGAAAACGCACGCAGCCAAAGCCATGGCAGCGGTGAATCGGTTGGGTGTCTGCATCTTTTTCATGCATGCCTTATGCCTCTTTTGCGCATTTTGTGCCAGTGGCGCGATGGCTCAAGTCCCCTCGGGGGACGCGGATTTGGCAAAAGTTAACGCGTTCAGCCAGCGTCAATCGCCTGCGCAAAGGCGGCTGCGGCTCCCAATAGGCCGGGTTGAGGGTGCGTGATAAGTTTCACAGGGATGGTCCCCATCAAGCCTGCGAACCGCCCCTTAGCGCGAAAACGTGAAGCGAACCCCGAAGACAGGAGCGTATCGCGAATGCGGTAGCCAAGCCCGCCTGCAATGACCACACCGCTTGCGCCTTGTACCAGAGCGATGTCGCCCGCCACGGCTCCCAAAGACAGGCAGAACCGGTCTACCGCAGCAGCAGCAAGGCTATCGTCACCGCTCGTGCCTGCGGTCCAGATCGCGACATCGTCCAATTCGGAGACCGCGCGTCCCTCTATCGCGGCGAGCGCCTCGTAGATATCGACAATCGCCGGCCCGGATACCACGCGTTCGGTGGAAACCCGATTGTGGCGCTTGCGCAAGCGGGCAAGGATCGCATCTTCGATGGCGTCAAGCGGGGCGAAATCGCCGTGTCCGCCTTCGGTCGCTTGAACGCGGTAGTGTTCGGGCGCGCTTCGCCAGAAATGCGCAACGCCAAGGCCCGTGCCGGGCCCCAATACGCTAATCGTGCCGGTGCCGGGCAATTCGCCTTCAGGCCCTGTGAGATGGAGGAATTGGTCAGCCGGCGCGCGCGCTGCGGCATGGGCGACAGCTTCGAAGTCGTTGACAATCACATGCGCTGTGCAGCCCAGTTTTTCTGCCATCAATGGCGGACGGATTATCCAGGGATTGTTGGTAAAGCGGATCATATCAGGCTTGATCCGCCCAGCGACAGCCATTGCGACGTTATCTGGCAAGCTGCCGCCCTTCTCCTCGCGGAAATGCTCCCAAGCGGTTTGAAAGCTGGCGTGCGCTTCGGTGTGCAGCGTTACCGGTTCGCCCAGTTCAATGGCGCCATCGCTCGCAATCGCGGCGATCGCAAAGCGTGCATGCGTGCCGCCAATATCAACCGCAACAAGATCGGTGCTCATTAAAGCCCCGCCGCTTTCAGCATGGCCGATGCGCCCTGTTCTGCGCCATCGGCGTGCGACTGCATCATCCGGTAAAGTTCACGCCCCACGCCCCATTCGGGCGCGGGATCGGGTGCAGGGGTTCGCGCATCAAGATCGGCTGTGGTGGAAAGCTCTCCGGTTGCTGCGCACACAGTCACAATATCGCCATCTGCAATGCGAGAAAGCGGCCCGCCGCCAAGCGCTTCGGGTGTGCAATGGATCGCGGCTGGCACTTTGCCTGATGCGCCCGACATGCGCCCATCGGTAACCAGCGCGACCGAGTGGCCTTTGTCCTGCAAGACCGCGAGGGCAGGGGTGAGCGAGTGCAATTCCGGCATACCATTGGCGCGCGGCCCCTGAAACCGGACGACGACAACAACATCGCGGTCAAGCTCGCCTGCTTTGAATGCCGCCGTGACTGCATCCTGTGTTTCAAACACGCGGGCGGGCGCTGTGATTGTCCAGCGCTCTTTGGCAACAGCAGAGGATTTGAAGCACGCCCGCCCCAGATTGCCGGTTAACAATTTCATCCCCCCATCGCCTTGGAATGGATCGTCAGCAGGCCGGACCATCGTATCATCGCGGCTTTCGGCAACGCGGGACCACAAAAGCGCATCGTCCTGCCAGACAGGTTCGGCGGCGTAAGCCTCAAAACCATCCTCCCACACGGTCAGGATATCGCGGTGGGCGAGGCCAGCCTCAAGCAATTCGCCAATCACATATCCCATGCCGCCCGCGTGATGGAACTGGTTCACATCGCCTGATCCATTGGGATAGACGCGGGCAAGCAATGGGACGACGCTGGAAAGCTCGGCCAGATCGCTCCAGTCGATGATAATGCCCGCCGCGCGCGCCATGGCGGGGATATGGATCGCATGATTGGTCGATCCGCCGGTAGCAAGCAGGCCGATCACCGCATTCACGATGGCTTTTTCATCAACGACCTGAGCAAGAGTGCGGGTGGTGGTGCCTGACAATTCGGCAAGCCGGTGCACCGCGGCCCGGTCCAATGCCTGGCGCAATTTTGTACCCGGCTGGACAAAGGCGCTGCCCGGAACATGCAGCCCCATCATCTCCATCATCATCTGATTGGAATTGGCTGTGCCGAAAAAGGTGCAGGTGCCCGGCGAATGATAGCTGGCAAGCTCGCTTTCGAGCAAAGCATCGCGGCCCACTTCACCCGATGCGAATTTCTGGCGGGTTGCCTGTTTCTGGCTGTTGGAAATGCCGCTGGGCATGGGGCCGGAGGGCACAAAGATCGCGGGCAAATGGCCAAAGCGCAAAGCGCCCATCAGCAGACCCGGCACAATCTTGTCGCAAATGCCAAGGAACGCTGCGCCGTCATACATCTGATGAGACAGCGCAACGCCGGTGGCCATCGCGATATTGTCGCGGCTGAACAGGGACAATTCCATCCCGTCTTCGCCCTGCGTTACCCCGTCACACATGGCCGGCGTTCCGCCTGCAACTTGCGCCGTGGCTCCCACTTCGCGCGCGTAGATCTTCATGCGGTCAGGATAGCGGCCATAAGGCTGATGCGCGCTCAGCATGTCGTTATACGCGCTGACAATCCCGATATTGGGCCCGCGATTGTCTTTTAGCGCGTCCTGATCCTCCAGAGCGCCTGCAAAGGCATGGGCCAGAACAGAGCAGGACACGGCTTCGCGCTCTGGCCGGCGATCCGCCTCGCGCTTCATCAATTCGAGATAGGCGCTGCGCCCGGGCTTGGAGCGTCTGGTCACGCGCTGTGTCACGCGGTGGATGGTGCCGTTAAGTTCACTCATGCCAGCTGACCCCGTCGCGTTCTGCCAAGGCAATCGCCGCGCTTGGGCCCCAGCTGCCTGCGGTGTAGGTCTTTGGCGTCATATCCGCATTTTTCCATGCAGCACGGATCGCATCGACCCATTCCCATTGCGCCTCAACCTCATCGCGGCGCACAAACAAGGTTTGATCGCCTTTTATGAGGTCCAGTAACAAGCGCTCATAAGCAATCCTGCGATGTGATCCCACGAATGCGTCGGGCATTGTGATTTCCAATGGCACCTCGCGCAGGGCATTGCCCGTCGCTTCAAGGCCTGGAACTTTCGCCATCAGCGAAAGGGTGATGTTTTCTTCCGGCTGAATACCGATCAGCAACGAATTGGGATTGAGGCCGCTGCCGCCTGCGCCAAAGATGGAGTGGGGGACACAGCGAAACTGGACCAGAATTTCCGTTACGCGTTCGGGCAGGCGTTTGCCCGTGCGAAGGTAAAAGGGCACACCTTTCCAGCGCCAGTTTTCAACATGCGCCTTGATCGCGGTGAAGGTTTCCGTGTTGGAGGCTTTGCCCAGTTCTTCGTCATATCCGGGCACTGCCTGTCCGCCGATTGCCCCTGCCCGGTATTGTCCGGTAACTGTTTCGTTGGCGATGACAGGCCGCAAGGCGCGCAGCACTTTCACTTTCTCATCGCGCACAGCGGTCGCATCAAAGCTGGTGGGCGGCTCCATTGCAACAAGGCTGAGCAATTGGAGCATATGGTTTTGGACCATATCGCGTAAAGCGCCTGCATCATCATAAAAGCTGACGCGGCCTTCCAGCCCGACGGTCTCTGCCACAGTAATCTGAACATGCTCGATAAAGTTCGCATTCCAGATGGGTTCAAACAGGATGTTGGCAAAGCGAAGAGCCAGCAGGTTTTGCACCGTCTCTTTGCCGAGATAATGGTCGATGCGGAAAATACGCTCTTCGGGGAAGGCATCCGCAACCGCATCATTGATAACCGCCGAACTTTCCAGATCAGTGCCGAGCGGTTTTTCGAGGCACATCCGCACCCTGTCACCCGCCAGACCTGCATGGCGCAGGCCTTCGATCGTAGGCTCAAACAGGCTGGGCGCGGTTGAGAGGAATATTGCGAGGCCCTGCTCCGAATAGTCGCCGACCTTTGCCGCAAGATCATCGAACCCTTCGACAGTGGAGGCATCCAATTGCTGGTAGCTCAGCCGGTTGAGGAACCCCGCCATCCCGCCGCGCCGCTCGTCTTCGAGATGAGCCTCTAGCGCTTGGCGCGCCATATCGCGAAAGCCCGCATCGTCGAGTTCGCTTCGTGCAGTGCCAATGATCTTGAGCCCTTCGGGCAGCAATCCATCAGCATCAAGCGCGCACAATGATGGCAAAAGCTTACGGCGCGACAAATCGCCGGTAGCACCGAAAAGAAGGAGCCTGTCAGCGGCAAACTGGGTCATCTATGATCCCTAAGACATGAGCGGAGCGTAGCGTCACGCTGCTAGCCAATTGTTTTAGGAGCGGCAATCCAAATTGACGCCCTACAGGCCTGTTATTTGCGCTTAATCAATCAGAGTGACCTCGACGCTGCTACTAAGGAAGTTAATGGGAGCAAAGGAGGTGAGGAAACTGACATCGGCGGCATCGCGGCCCACCCCGATTTTCGCCGTGTTTGCAGGATCAGCCATGCCCGTGGGATCAACCATCTGCCATGTTCCGCCTCCCGCAATGGCTGGATCGGCCAAAAAGACTTCGGCGATGGCGTGAAAATCGGGCGGGGTTACGCCGGGCGCATAACACGCGACATAACGCGCGGGGATAGCAGAGGCACGTGCCAGCGCGATCATCACATGCGCGAAATCGCGGCAAATGCCTTGCCGCTCGATAAAGGTCTGCCGTGCATCAGTATCGGCATTGCTCGAACCGGGCACATATTCGAAATGCTGGTCAATCCACGCCAGGATTGCAGCGATGCGCACGCCGCCCTCAGTCCCGTCAAATTCCGAGGCGACGAGCGCCTGAAATTCCTGACCCCTGCAATACCGGGAATCCAGCAGATATTGCACCGCTTCGCCAGGCAATTGATGATGAGGCAGCCCCTCAAGCGCGCTGAGATCATCGCATTGCCGGTCTATCGTGACGGTTGCGGCATAATCAATCTGGATCAGGCCATTGCACCGCAACCATGCCCTCTCGCCAATATTATCGTGCGCACCGATACGAGCGAAATGCGCGGACCGGGTGACAAGAGTGGACAGATTGCTCAGCTGTTGCTCAGGCAATTGGGCAGCTTCGAATTGCAATAGAACATCGGTTGGCTGATCAGCTTCGAAAGCGATGGAAGATTGAATTTGAAGAGGCATACTTCATCCAATCGCCCAATTGCGATAGGGTTGCGCAAAAGCTAAAAGAAAATCGCGAAGATACAGCTGCTCCAATTAACCTTTGCGTGCCCAAGTGCCCCATTTTGCAACGGTTTAGTGCACAGCGCATGGGGCCAACCTGTCTGTCCCATATGGGATATTCATGACGGGTATGGCCCGGCCTAATTGATCAATCCTCATCAACGCAGTGCCGGTCTTGCTTCCCGAAAGACGATCCGACCGGCGCTCATACAAGGGATTGTATCCATGAAAATCAGTGTTCTGGCGATTGCCAGCGCCGCGCTTGTGACCGGCTTCGTTGCCGCTGCACCGGCTCAAGCAGAAATGACGGCGGGGCCTTTTGACAAGCTCAAAAAGGCAGCCAAGAAAGCCAAGAAAAAAGCAGACCAGGCCAGCGAAGCCGCGCGCACCGTCGATGCGGTTGTGAATGGCGGCGGTGTCTCCGCAAGCGGTGTCGGTGCATCGGCCAATGGTTCGCGCTGCAATGCCAATCGCGGCAGCAATTCCAATTCACCGTGCACCGCCCGCGCCCCGGATCATGCGGGCAGCGCGGGGCCAACCCCGGCGAAATATGCAAGCGCAACCCAATGCGCAAATGTAGGCCTTGGAAACGCGTTCGTTGCGCGTGATGGCGAATACACTTTCAGCCAGGGTATCAGCACTCAAGAGCGCAGCGGCCTCCTCGATCGCCGCAATGTTCAGCCAACAAGCGGCTGTGTGTTCGAAGGTTTGGGCGTTGGCGATGTGCTCTATGTCGAATTTGACAAGAACAAATACAAAAAACACGCTTATGCGATCCAATGCGTGTCTTTTGACGGCGGCGAGCAGCTCAATAACACCAATGGCCCCAGTGTCGGCAATTATGGCGGGAAGGCAATCATGCTGCACACCGGCAATTCAACCGGCTACACACCCACGGCGTCTGGCAGCAATTCTGACCGTTCGAGCGCTTACAAAGCGTATATGGACAAGCGCGGACGCACTTTCACAACGTTCAATTTCGGCGCGTTGCACACCGACAAATCCGGCACGGATTTTTACTGCCAATGGTTTGATAAAAGCACCGGTAAAAGCGCCGTTGCCCTGACATTCCGCCGCGGCCCTGCCGGTTAATTTCAGTTTCTTGAGGCGACCCGCGGGCAAGGCGCATACCCAAGTGAATTTTTCATTTCGCTTTGCTCACACTTTGCAGCGGTCAGTGGATGCTGGATTTTTCCAGGCTCATTGGCCGCTGCATCTTTCGCCTCCGATTTCTTCATAAAAGGACAAACATCATGCGTATTCGTATTGCTCTTCTCGCCGGTGCACTTGCTATCGGCACTGCTCCTGTTCTTGTGGCTCCGGCATCCGCACAATCATCCTCAAGCGAGGTCGCAAAGGACGGCTCGTGCCCCAAAGGGTTCAAACAAAGCGGCAGCAGCTGCAAATCATCCAGCCAGGTCGCGATCACCAAAATCGGATCATGCCCCACAGGCTTTAAAGCCAGCGCCAATTACTGTGTCGGTGACAAAGGTGATTATGCCGAAGTGAAAAGCGGATCTTGCCCTTCAGGGCTGAAAGCTTCGGGAAAATACTGCATCAAGTAATCTGCGCCTAAAACGATTGAGTAACCGCGCCCGTCTAGGATGGGCGCGGTTTTCGCGTATGGCATTCCCGCCGCGCAGTGTTATCTGCCTCTAGCCAAATCGAGCCCCATTCAGTGACCGATCCAGACAATCAGCTAGATGTGCAATCCGTGATTGCGAAAGCGTATGCCGCTGTTGCAGAGCCGGAGCAATTCGTGAGCCTGATGCCGTTATTGGTTGAAACCAGCGAACATTCCGATTTTACGCATAACGGCGCAGATGAGCATTTCGAAAACACGCTGCGAATTCTGGACAAGCTCTACCCGCTCAAAACCACCAATTTCAACGCCATCCAAACCGAAGCGGGCGCGATCATGGATTGCGATCTGGCGCTCGATGACGATCTGCGAATTGTCTATTTCGATGCGCGCACATTCGCAGACAATGATCTGAAGTTTGGCGCGTTTCTGCCAGATGTGTTGTTCAATCCCGTCACCGAAAAAGCCGATATTGCTTTGCTGCGCGGGCTTAAGGCGGCAAACGAACCGCATTTTCTCAAGCTGTTCTCCAGCGGTGTGTCCAAGGCACCGCGCTGGTTTGCCGCGCGGCGGATCGACGGCGAGGTTTCATCGCAAATCGTCCTCACGGCAGTTAAGCTGAGGTGGGATGAAGCCAGCAGCGACATTTTCGCCCGCGCATTTTCAATGACTCCCACCGAATTGGCGTTGACCCGGCATTTGGTGATCGGCGGCAGCGTGCGCGAATTCTCCGAAATCCGCGAGCGTTCTTTGGGCACGGTGCGCAACCAATTGAAAGCTCTGCAACGCAAGCTGGAGATCAATTCGAAAGAGGAATTGTTGCTGCTTTATGCCGGGTTCATTCATTCGCTAAACCCGGTTGGATCGGTCGATGATGATGCATTGTCGCTCAACACGAATATCTTCAACATTGCCAAGGGTATCACGATCGCTTGGGAGCAATGCGGCGATCCTGCGGGTGATCCGGTGCTGTATTTTCACCCGCTTGAAGGCCCGATGATGCCCTTGCGGGTGCATAAAGCGGCAATAAATCAGGGGCTGCGTATCATCGCGCCGTGGCGGCCTGGTTTGGGCGATTCAAGTCCCGCACCCACGGGCCCTGCTGCACCGGTCGCGCATGCTCAGCGTTTTGCGGCCTTGCTGGACATCCTTGAGATCGAAAGCGCTGCGGGTCTTGCCACCCAAGCAGGCATGCCGTTCATGATCGGCATGGCCAATGCGATGCCGCAGCGATTGTCAAAAGGGATTGGGGCAGGGGCATTTTTCCCGTTCTCAAAGCGCGAAGATTTTCAGCATCTAAAGACGCAGCCGCGCATTCATATTCGCACATCGCGGATCGCTCCGGCTTTTGCGCGCGCTTATATCCGCGCTATGCTGGCCAGTCTTGGAAACGGGCAGTTTTACCGTTTCGTCGAAGATTTCTACAAGGATTGTGAGCGGGAGCTGGAAACGGCGCGCGATCCGGAAATCGTCAAGCTATTCCGCCATGCAGCGCGCTATGGTCTTTCGCCTGGCTCCACCGGGATGCTCGATACCATGATGAATTGGTCGCATGACTGGGGACCGGAGCTGGCCAAATGCGAGCTGCCTTTGCACCTGCTTTTGGGAGAGCGTGACGGAACAACGCCGCGCGCTTTTGTCGAAACGATGTGCGAACGCTATGGCCTCGATGCGCCGGTGATGATCCCGGGTGGCGGCAGTTTTCTGCTTTATGATGAGCCGCAGGCAGTGACCCGCTATATCCGCTCGGTGATGGACGGGCTGGACTAGGCGCGGATCACGCCGAACAAATCATGCGCATCGGCATCCTCGATCTCAACGTCCACGATCGCGCCGGTTTTTAGCGCTGCGGGAACATTGCGCAGGTAGACGGCGCCGTCGATTTCGGGCGCATCGGCCTGGCTGCGCCCGGTGGCACCTGTATCGCCGTCTTCGTCGGGTTGGCCGACTTCATCGATGATGACAGGCAATATCTTGCCCACTTTGGCGGTAAGCTTTGCCGCGCTGATCTTTTCGGTCAATTCCATCAATCGGGCATAGCGTTCTTCTTTGACCGTCTCAGGCACCGGATCGGGCAGAGCATTGGCGGCCGCCCCTTCGACGGGTTCGAAACGGAATGCACCCACCCGGTCCAATTGCGCTTCTTCCAGCCATTCGAGCAGATATTCAAAATCCGCCTCCGTCTCTCCGGGGAAGCCCACAACAAAACTTGATCGGATGGCAATGTCGGGACAAATCTCGCGCCATTTTTTGAGCCTTGCGAGCACTTTTGCTTCGTTCGCGGGGCGGCGCATGGATTTGAGCACTGCGGGCGCGGCATGCTGGAACGGGATGTCTAGATAAGGCGTCAGCAGCCCTTCAGCCATCAAAGGGATCACTTTGTCGACATGAGGGTAGGGATAGACATAGTGCAATCGCACCCAGGGCGGAATGCCATCTGCTGTCCGCAGACCGCCCAATTCACGCGCGAGATCGGTCATATGCGCGCGCACTTCGCGGCCTTTCCAGCTTCGCGGATCATGCTTTGTATCGACGCCGTAGGCTGAGGTATCCTGCGAGATCACCAGCAATTCGCGCGTCCCGGCAGCGACCAGCTTTTCCGCCTCGCGCAAGACCGCATCAATCCGGCGGCTGGCCAGTTTTCCGCGCAGATCCGGGATGATACAAAAGCTGCACGAATGATTGCAGCCCTCTGAAATCTTGAGATAGCTGTAATGGCGCGGGGTCAGCTTTATCCCTGCCTCGTCCGGCTGGGGGATCAGATCGACAAACGGACCCTGGCTTGGCGGGGCGTGCGTGTGCACCGCTTCGACCACCTGTTCGTACTGATGCGCCCCTGTCACTGCGAGCACTTGCGGGTGAGCGGCGCGGATTGTGTCTGCCTCTTCGCCCATGCACCCTGTCACGATGACGCGGCCGTTTTCGGCGATCGCTTCCCCGATTGCGGCGAGGCTTTCTTCCTTGGCGCTGTCGAGGAAACCGCAGGTGTTCACCAGCACCACATCGGCGCCTTCATAGTCGGGGCTCATCGCGTAACCATCGGCTCTTAGGCGGGTTAGGATGCGTTCGGAATCGACCAGGGCCTTGGGGCAGCCGAGGGATACCATGCCAACCTTTTTGGCGTCGGGCAGAGTGGTTGAAGGCGTGTTCATTGCGCGGGCCATTACACGGTTCACTGGCTGGGTGCCATAGGCTTTGCAGGCGCGATTCGCTGATTAAGTACATACGGGGGATGGGGGTTTAGACAGGTTTTGGCAGGGGGAGGGGGCCTTTTGCTGAGCCGCTCCTCCAACCCCGCGCACAAACGACCCCGAAGCAAAAGTAGCACGCGCCGGCTATGTAGGAAAATCCCGCCGCATCTGCCCGCCACAGACGCTCTGAATCCACTGACCCCGCCACCACAGCCGCACACTTCTGGCTTAACCCCCTGTCCACGTCGCGTATCCCCCGCTAGGCTTGCATCAAAAGAGCAATTGAGCAGGAGGGGACACTATGAGTGATTTTGCATTATGGCCGGTGCTGGCAGGGGCAGCCGCGTTCTTTGTTGTCGGTATGATCTGGTACGGCGCGCTGTTTGGTAAAGCCTGGCAGAAAGCCGCAAGGATGAGCGATGCCGAAGTGGAAGGCGGCAATATGGCCATTATCTTTGGCCTGTGTTTTCTGTTTGAAATGCTGATCGCGATGGTGCTGTGGCATCTGCTAGCCCGCGTGAACCCTGCGCCTCATGTGGTGATGATGATGGCCATGGGCTTTGCCGGCGGGATCATGATCCCCGCCATGGGCATCAATTATCTGTTCCAGCGCAAATCTTTTATGCTTTTTGTGATTGATGCGGGCCATTTCCTGCTCGGAATGGCGGCGATGGGCGGCGTGTTTGTGTGGTTTCGGGGGTAAGCCGACCGGGGAGCGGCGCACCAATCGCGCCTCTCTCTTTCTCCTAAAACAATACGAAATTATCATTTCACAATAAAAAGTATTTGCTTTTCGGCAAATCTGGCCATAATGCGATTCTTGCAATCACATTTGGAGCCTAAAGCCGACCCTACCCCGCAACCCACCCAAACCCCGCCCGCTTGGTCTTGGCTAAGTCTGCGCCCTTAAACAGGCTCAGCATGGTCTAGGCCAAAGCGGCAACCGGGCCCGGCCAACGGCTCCTTTCACACAATGTGGATCTGGCGCGCAGCGATTTGCGCGGCGGATTTTTGCGCCCAAATCAAATCTAAGGAATACACAATGAAACACTTAACCCCCTCCTACTCACCGTTCCCCCTCACACTCGCGGCCCGATCCGCAATCACTGCATTCAGCGCTGTCGCAGCGCTAACGGTGTTGACCGCATCCAGCGCAGCCTTTGCGCAGGATGAGGAAAATTTCGAAGGCGTCAGCATTGGCGCACAAGGCGGTTATTCGCGCCAAAGCGTGGATGAAACCGTTCTGACAGGCGCGAATGCGGCAGTGCTGGATGAGCGCAAAAGCGGCATCACTTATGGCGGGTATATCGGATATGACGCGCAGTTTGAACAGTTTGTGCTGGGCGCAGAGGCGGGCTTTAGCCCCAATGGCCGCACCATTACGGGCGATGTAACAGGCGGCGGCACCGTCAATATTGACCCCAAATGGTCTGCCGATGCTTCGGTTCGTGCAGGCGTTGTTCTGGGCGACCGCGTGCTCTTTTATGGCCGCGCAGGATACAGCCGCACCCGCCTTTCGATCAATCGGTTCGCCAGCGGCAACGCTGATACCGCCATCGCCACAGAAACCGAAAACCGCGATGGCTTTATGTTTGGCGGCGGCGCGGAATTTGCGGTGAACCGCAATGCAGCTTTGCGGGTCGAATATCGCCGCACAAATTTGAGCGGCTCCTTGCGCTCAGATCAAGTCTTGGCCGGTGCGACACTGCGCTTTTGACTTGTCTTGATGTTGCTGGGCAGGTCCGTACCCCCACCAGGGATCTGTCCAGCAGCATCTTTTTCCAACCCAGTGAAGGGCGCTGCATGAAACATGCGAAATATCTGATTGTATTGGGTTTAATCGCTTTGATTGTGCATCTGATCGCTCTTGTCACCGCGTTCTTTTTGACCGCTTCGAACAGCTTTTCGGGCTGATCGATGAAACGGAGATGACCCATGAAAATGACAATACCCCCGCTTTCCCCAGCCCCGCTTTCTCTGGCCCCGCTTCGGATGGCGCCTCTTTGTGTGGCCACTTTATCCATGGCTGTGCTTTTGGCTGGCTGTGTCAGTCTGTCGGACCGGCAAATCTCGCGTTTTGACGCGATGTCGTGCAGCCAATTGGCGGTCGCGCTGGATTACGAACAGCGCGGCGAGCGCGAGGCGGAGACCAGCGGCGCGCTCAATTCAGTGTCCAGCCTGCTGGGCAAAGGGGCCGTCGCTGACAATGCGGCCTTGGATGCGCTGGGCGATGATCTGGATGCTGATGAACACCGCGCGGCCAAGGATTATATCCGTGACCGGCAAGCTTACCTCGATTGCTGATGCCTATAGCGCGCGCGGTCTTGCGTCCGCGGCAGGTCTTGCTGGCGTGGTATTTTTTCATGCAGGGCAGGGCCTGCCCAGCGCCATTAAGCCGCAGGCATGTTTCCTCGCCTTTGCGCAGTGTTTTTGAAAAGGGAAAAGATTACACAAACACCGCTCGGCCTGTATGCCGGGCAAACAATTTTTCGAAAAGAGACGCCATGCAAGACGATCGGCCAACCCGCAGTCATTTAAGCCCTAACCCTGCGCTGTACCGGGTTATGCGTGTGCTGGCCGGGGTGATGACAGTGATCGCCGGCATGCTGGTTTCTTATGCCTGTATCGCTGCCCTGTTTGGCGATACAGAATTGCTGATGGAGTTTATTGATGAAGATGGGGGCGTTTTGACGATGAACGCGCCCACTATCATCGCGATACTCGCTACCAATGCGCTTGCCCTTACATCCTTGTGGCTGCTGTTTTTCTCCATGAACCGCTTTTTAAGACAGGCCGCGCGCGGCGAATTGCTGGTTTCATCAGCGCGCAATGCGCTGAAACGTCTGGGGGTTGGGATGATCCTTTTATATCTGACCACGCGGATGATGGCGGTGGGCATTCCCTTGATCGGCATTGCCGGCTTTTGGGCGGATAACGGCATTATGATCCCGTTTTCTTTTGTGGATTTGGACTTTTTGTACCTGTTGATCGGCGTGGTTTTGCTGGCATTGGGGCAGGCCTTGCGCGAAGGTCAGGCCGCCAAGGAGGAGGCAAAGCAATACGTCTGATGGCTATCGAAGTAACTCTCGACATCATGCTGGCCACGCGCAAGGTGAAATCAAAGGATCTGGCCGCCCATATCGGGATCACCGATGCCAATCTGTCCTTGCTCAAATCGGGCAAGGTAAAAGGCGTGAAGTTCGAAACGCTGTCGAAAATCTGCGATTATCTGGAATGCGAACCCGGCGATATTCTGCGCCATATTCCCGATGGCCCGGACGAAGAATAGGGCAGGCGCGGGCTAAAGCTCCCGCCTTGCGATATGCCCTAAACGTGCAGGCCAACCCCGCCTGTATCGCGGTTGCCATTGCCGTTTTCGGTCGGCACAATCTCCACGATGACATCGCCTTTTTGCAGGCACTGGCATTCATCTTCCCAATATCCGATGGCGCGGCCATTGCGATAAATGCGCAATCCGCGCCCGCCGCTTTTCAATTCGGTGATGGCAGCGCCGCATTCATCTTCTTCGACAATGCGTTCGACCAATTGCACCCGGCCTGAAACTGAGGCGAGATCGGCAAGGTAATCGGAAATATGCGCCCCTTGCGCGCTGCCAGCCAGCAGCAGCCCTGTAAACCGCACCGGATTGATGACATTGTTCGCGCCCGCCTGACGAGCGAGCAATTCATTGTCATTGGCGCGCACGACCACGCTGATGGGAACTTTAGGTGCAAGATGCCGCACGGTCAGCACGATCAGGATGGATGTGTCATCGCGCCCCGCTGATACCAGCACGCTGCCCGCTTCCTCTATTCGCACAGCCCGCAGGGTTTCATCGCGCGTCGCATCGGCAGCCATCACATTGGCGCCCAGCTTTTCGGCTTCTGACAGGCGGTCCTCGCTGGGATCGACCACGACGATATTGGCAGGATCGGTGCCGCGCTGGATCAATTCCTCAACGCTTTGCGAACCCGATACGCCATATCCCAGCACCACGACATGATCGGCCAGATTGTCCTGAATGTTGGACATGCGCCATTTCTCCCAAGAACGCTTGATAATGAAGTTATACGCTGTGCCCACGAAAATGAAGAACACCGCAAACCGGATGGGGGTGACAATCACCGCTTCGACCAGGCGCGCTTTATCGCTGACGGGTGCGATATCGCCGAACCCTGTCGTGGTGATCGAAATCATTGTGAAATAGACGACATCAAGAAAGCTGACATGGCCATCGACATTGTCGACCAGCCCTTCGCGGTCCCACCAATGGATCATCACGACGATCATGATAAGGATCAGCGCCGCGCCCAGCCGGATGCTGAGATCGCCCCATACCGGCAGTTTGACCGCGCGGCGCAGCGGTTTGAACCGGCGGCGAGCGATGCGATAGGCCTGTTTGTCGCGGCCTGTCAGCCCGCCCGATTTGTCAGTCTTGGACCCGTCCATGGCTTAACCGATAACAGCGCCCGGCTTACCCGGCAAATCGTTCTGATAGGGCATTGATGCTGGCATGGTACGTCAGGTCCAATTGCAGCGGAGTGACCGCGATAAACCCGTCCTCAATCGCTTCCAGATCGGTGCCGTGGTCGGCCGTGTGTTCGATGGCGTGCAGGCCGAACCAGAAATAGCGCTGCCCGCGCGGATCGCGCCCCTCGACGATGGAGCCGCGCGAATAATCGTGAAACCCCTGACGCACCGCGCGAATGCCTTTGACCGCATTGGCCTCGCATGGGGGGAAATTGACATTGATAAGCGTGCGATTTTCGAACGGCGTTTCAAGCAAGGGTTCAATAACGCGCTTGCCCCACGCTTTTGCCGCGCCGAACAGGTCATCAGGTGCGCTATCACCGCCGCGATAAACCTGGCTCAAGGCGATTGAACGAATGCCTGCAAGCGCACCTTCGATCGCGGCTGACACCGTGCCGGAATAGGTGATGTCATCGCCCAGATTGGCCCCGCGATTGATGCCCGACAGGATCAGATCGGGCGGGGTGTCCATCACTTCGCGAAGGGCCATCATGACGCTGTCTGTCGGCGTGCCCGTGACGGCAAAGCGGCGCGGGCCAAATTGCTGGAGGCGCACCGGGCGGTTGAGCGTGAGCGAATGGCCCGCACCCGATTGTTCCTCCGATGGCGCGCACACCCAGACATCATCCGACAATTCAGCGGCGATGGCTTCGAGGACTTCGAGGCCGGGCGCGTGGATGCCGTCGTCGTTTGTTACGAGGATTTTCATAGTCTTAATCTCTCAATCCGCTCGCCCTGAGCTTGTCCCTGAATTGGTCAAAGCGCTTTCCTTCTTTTGCGATGTCGCCCCGAAGACAAGGGCGATGCTTCGACAAGCTCAGCATGAGCGGGGGTTGGGTTAGGGCGAACGGGTTTATTGTGGAGTGAGCCGCGTGACCCCGCCCATGTAAGGATGCAGCGCCTCTGGCACGATCACGCTGCCATCGGCTTGCTGATAGTTTTCAATAATCGCGACGAGAGTGCGCCCCACAGCAAGGCCGGAGCCGTTTAGAGTGTGCACGAACTCAGTCTTCTTCCCGCCTTCTGGCCGATATCGCGTGTTCATCCGGCGCGCTTGAAAATCGCCGGTGTTCGAGCATGAGCTGATCTCGCGATAGGCGCCTTGGCCCGGCAGCCACACTTCCAGATCATAGGTCTTGCGCGCGCCGAAACCCATATCGCCGGTGCACAAAAGCATGGTGCGATAGGGCAGGCCCAAAGCCTCAAGCACGCTCTGCGCCGCTTTCAGCATGCGTTCGTGTTCGTTTGCGCTGTCTTCGGGGCGGGTGATGGAGACAAGCTCGCACTTTTCAAACTGGTGCTGACGGATAAATCCGCGCGTATCGCGCCCCGCAGAGCCCGCTTCGGAGCGGAAACACTGGGTGAGCGCGGTCATCCGCATGGGCAGGGCGCTGTCGTCCAAGATTTGCCCCATGGTCGAGGCGGTAAGGGAGACCTCGGCTGTGGGGATAAGCCAGCGGTCATCCGTTGTGCGGAAACTATCGTCCGCAAACTTCGGCAGCTTGTCCGTCCCGTACATCGCCTCGTCCTTGACCAGAACGGGGGGCATGCATTCGGTGTAGCCGTGCTGCCGGGTTTGCAGGTCGAGCATGAACTGGCCCAGCGCCCGGTGCAGCCGCGCCATATCGCCGCGCAGGAATGTGAAACGCGCGCCGGACAACAGCGCTCCGGTTTCAAAATCCATCCCCAGATCAGGCGCGAAATCGGCGTGTTCCTTGGGTTCAAAATCGAACGAAGGTTTCTCGCCCCAACTGGAAACCTCAACATTGTCCGCTTCATCCGCGCCGCGCGGCACATCATCAAAAGGCAGGTTTGGAATGACAGCGAGCGCGTTTTTCAGCCGCTCTGCCACCGCGCGTTCGCGATCTTCCAGTGCGGGCATTGTCTGTTTCAGCTCGGCAACTTCGGCCTTCAGCTTTTCCGCCTCATCCGTATTGCCCTGTCCCATCGCTTTGCCGATGGCTTTGGAGGCTTCGTTGCGGCGCGATTGTGCGGTTTGCAGCTGGGTGGCAAGCGCGCGGCGCTCTTCGTCAAGCGCAAGGATTTGCGCGGCCACAGGTTCGCCCCCGCGCCGGGCGAGATTGGCATCAAAGCTATCGGGATCATCCCGGATCAGGCGAATATCGTGCATGGGGCACGCCTATGCCGCCTTCGCGCGCGCTTGGAAAGGGCTTACCCGATGGCAAGCATGACAGCGGATGACGCGCCCTGCAATTCGCCCTGATTGGCATCCAGAGTTTCAGGAAGGGCCGCGCCCGGATAGGCCTTGGCAAGCTTGTCCAAAGCCGCGCTGATGGCCTCTGCGACTTTCGGGTCTTCGGCTTTGATCGCGCCGGCTGACCCATCAAAAGCGGCCTTGGCGGATTTGTAAAAGCCATAGCCATCCAGATAAGGGCCGTAGATCTTTCCTTCGACCGCTTCACCATACATGCTGGCGGCGCGCTCTATCTGGTCAGCGGCCACACCTGCTGCGACCATGGCCGCGCTGGTGCCATTATCGGGCGCTTTATCGGCTGCTGCGCGAAGGGCGGCGATGATGCCGTCATAATGCGCGTCCACTTTGGCAGCGTCATCACCGTTCAGAATACCTTGAGAGGCCGCGTTGAACAGCGGCTTCATATCTGCAACGCCCAATTGCTTAAATGTGGGATCAAGATCGGCCAACACTTCGGATACAGGATGGCCGAACATTTCAGCGGCTGCATCACTTTCGCCCGCTTTGAACGCATCGCGCGCGGCGATCACATGCGCCTCTGCAATGGCGAGAGCAGAGCCATAGACAACCGGATCGCTGCCCGCTTCGCCCACAGCAACACCGCCTTCGCCGCCCTCACCACCTTCGCCGCCTTCGCCGCCTTCTCCTTCGCCGCTTTCGCCCGCTTCCCCGGCCTCACCGGTTTGGGCAGCCTCGCCGCCTTCGCCAGCCTCACCCGCTTCCCCCGAACATCCCGCAAGACCCGCGCCGGCCAGCGCTGTGGCAAGGCCAAGAGTTTTCCAGGTTTTGGTGGTGACTTTCATTTTGTGTCCTCCGGGGATAATCTTTGGCTTCATCTGTCCTTGTGTCATAAGCCGCCTTTGCGCTGATGCAAATCATTATCATAAAGCGGTGCACACTTTCCCATGATCCTAACCCTTACCGCCATTCAGGATGCGGATAAACTTGCTGAGATCACCGCCGCGATTGCCGCATTGCAATGGCGCGATGGCAAACAAACCGCTGGCAAAACCGCGAGCGCTGTGAAGCAAAACCAACAAGCCGTGATGGCCGATAAAGCGGGCAACGCTGTTCAAGCGCTTATCATGCAGCATTTGAACCAGAACTCCGTGCTCTCTGCGGCAAGTCATCCGCGCCGGTTTTCGCACCTCATCATCAGCAAGACGCACGATGGCGGGCATTATGGATCGCATATTGATAATGCGCTGATGGGCGCAGGCACAGCGCGGATGCGGACCGATATGTCTTTCACTCTGTTTCTAACCCCGCCCGAGGATTATGAAGGCGGTGAATTGGTGATCCACACCGCCGGTATGGATTACACCGTCAAAGGTCAGCCGGGGGAATTGGTGCTCTATCCCAGCTCCTCCATTCACGAAGTGACCCCTGTGACGCGCGGCGCGCGCATAGTGTGTGTCGGCTGGATTGAAAGCCTGATTGCTGATCCCACCGCACGCGAGATGCTGTTTGATCTGGAAAATCTGCGCGTCAGCCTGCGCGCGCGTCTGCCGAAAGGGGCGCCGGAATTGCTGACTTTGGACAAGACGATCGCCAATCTTATGCGGATGTGGAGCGCGCCTTAACCCCGCCTTTGGAAGCGCGCCCGGGGTCTTCTACCTTGGCTTTCCCCTTACGCTTACCCTGCGCGGTGAAATAGATAATCAGGCCAACTCCAACCACGCTTGGCCCGGCCCATACCACCGGGTTGAACACATGCTGCGGCACCCAGCGGATCAGCCCGACCGACATAAACGCGGTGTAAGCAGAGATCCCCATCCCAATGAGCGCGCGAAAATGTTCCCCGACATAAGCTTTGGGCGAAGGGGCTTCGCGCCGCCAGATAAACAGCTGCTGGATCGCCATGGCTGCAACGCCCAGAGCGCACAGGGCCATCATCAAGACATCGCCAATGCGAAAGCCGTAATATCCGCAGTAAAGCCCCGATATCACCACAGCGCCGATCACGATTTGGGTGCGGGGCCGGCGCAATGCTATGCGATTGCGCGCGTGTTTGACAACGCTGAGGCCGTAATCGGCAAAGCCAATCGTCAAAATGCCAAGATACAGCATCATCCAGACAAACAACCCTTCGAACAGTTCGCGGTCGGTGATTTCGGGGTGGCGTTTATCGGGTGCGTAGAGCGTGAGCAGCGCCATAGCGACAGCCAGCGCGCCCGCTCCCATAAAGCCGTAACACGCCCATTTGCCGCCCAGCCGGTGGTTCCTGGCCCCTTTGCGCGTCGCAATCGGCACCCAGAACGCGATCAACCCGGTCAGCCCGGTGACCACGTGTAGCGCGATGAGGATGACAAACAGGTCCACAGCGCCAAGCTTAAAGAGTTCTGGATGCCGCGCAATATGATCGCGCGCGTAAACTTTCGCAAAAACGCTGTTGCAAAAGGGGACGCGCGTTAGGCGGTTAAGCGATTGGCGACACTTTCCCGCTAACACGCACTCTGCAAACTAATCGCGTGTGCGGCGTGCGCCTCTAACAAAGCGGCGGGCGCGGCCGGGCGATAGAGACAAACACTAAACAGGCAAAATTCGGGCATTGATGGCGATGTTCGGCAGGAGGAATTGATGCAGATTTCGCGGCGCAATATGCTCGCCGGGGCGGCAGCAGGCATCGCGGCCAGTGGGCTTGGCGGATGTTCGACGGCGTCCATGGGCAGCCGGTCGAGCTATCTTACCAATATCGTTGATCCCAAACATGCGAACACGGTCTATCACTGGGTTGATATCGTGATGCAGCAAGTGCGCGATCAGCGGGTTGCACCGCCGCGCGCTGCGTATAACTTTGCCGCGCCCATGGTGGCCGGTTTTGCCGCGGCTAATGCGATCATGGGGCGGTACGACATGCCCTATGACTTTGGCGAAGCACCCGCGGGCGCTGATCCCGAAATCGCTTATGGCACGGCCTTTGCCACGGCTGCATCGGAATGTTTCCAGCAGCCATTCCTGTGGGAAAGGCGCGCGTTCAAAGGGCGCTTTCCCGATGGAGAAGCCAAGGATCTGGGCGTTAAATGGGGCCGCCATGTTGGCCTTGCGATCAACAAGATGCGCACGCATGACGGGGC
The DNA here is from genome assembly GCF_057365035.1 of Erythrobacter sp. JB1-15. NCBI lineage: Bacteria > Pseudomonadati > Pseudomonadota > Alphaproteobacteria > Sphingomonadales > Erythrobacteraceae > Erythrobacter > Erythrobacter sp. JB1-15. The sequence goes on along the minus strand of NZ_CP200295.1, from coordinate 538,709 downwards.
AGAACCGCACCGGGTAAACTTTTACCATGGCCGCTATCCGCGCCGCGACGATGTGCTCAAATGGACCCCAACCGGCCCCTCTTACAGCGCCGGGCCTGGCCCTGCGATCGGCGCGTATGAGCGCGGGCTGTTTCCCGGTCACGGCACGATCAAGCCGTGGACGATGACCAGCCCTGCGCAGTTCCGCGTGCCCGATTTCCTAGATCCGAAAAGCCCGGAATTCGCCGCTCAATTTGATCTTGTGCGCAAGTTGGGGGGTAAGGATTCCACCCGTCGCACCGAAGATCAGGCAGAGATCGCGCTGTTCTGGGAAGATGGCCCGTGGGGTATCACGCCGCCGGGGCATTTCCTTTATATCGGGCTTCAGGTGATGCAGGACAGAGGGTATGATTTCCTCGATCATGCGCGCCATTTCGCGCTGATGGGCGCGGTGCAGGCTGATGCCTCGATCAATGCCTGGGACAGCAAATATCACCACGATATCCTGCGCCCGGAAACCGCGATCAAATTTCGTTGCAGCAAATTTGGCAGCACCGACCCGCGTATTGTCGAACAGGCGAATTGGGAAAGCATGATCCCGACGCCCAATTTCCCCGCTTACACATCGGGGCATTCGACGTTTGGCGCGGTGGGGGTTGAGATGATCAAGCTGCTGATTGGCACCGATGCGGTCAGTTTCAGTCATGAAAGTCCCGATCAGGTGCTGTGGCCCACTTTGACCGGCAAAAGGCGGTATTTCACCAGTCTGGATCAGGCCGCCCATGAAAACGGGTGGAGCCGGATTTACGGCGGTGTCCACTGGCTTGCCGATCACGAAGCTGCCGACAATGCCGGCCGCCAGATCGCGCGCCATGCTGTCAAAACCATGTTCCGCAAAAAGGCGTAAGAGCAATGATGCGCACTCTTTTCCCAGCCAGCTTTCTGGCCAAAGCCTTTGCCAGCGCCGCTGTGTGCGCGGTTTTGCCCGCCGCCGCCGCCGCGCAGGACGTGAACCTCAATTACGACAATCTGTCCTCATTCGAGGAACCCTTGTCGATCGAAGCGGGCGATGTGACTATCGCTGTCACCGGGCTGGCGGATGCCAATATCACGGCTGACTTTGACGAATTGATTGATGATGAAGAGGTCACCTTTGGCTTTGTCACCAATGTTCAGGTGTCAGCCGAAACGCAGCTGGCGAACAGATGGACGCTGGGGCTCGCTTACTTCGCGCAATATTCGGACAATGCGCTGGGCGTGCCCGATGATTATTCGGACAATGTCGCAGGCTTTATCGGCACCAGTTTTGGCACCGTTCTGGGCGGCAATGTCAATGGCCAGGTGCGCGAATTGACCCGGCGCCAGCGCGGGGTTGGCAATTCCTTTTTGGCGTTTGATGATTTTTACGGCCAGCTCGATAATTGGGGCGGGGCCTATGTTGGCCGGTTTGGCCCCAGCATAATCGGGGCGGTGGTCGATCAGAACGGCGATTTCGAGGTTGGCGCGCAGTTTCAGCGGCCTTTGGGCGAACGCGATGTGCGCTTTGCCGCGCGCTATCGCCGCTCGCAATACACCGCGCCCGATGGCATCACCCGGTTTGACAGCGACGGGGCGGGGCTGGTCGGCGAATTTGTTTATGGCAGCTCGCTTTACGATCTGGGCGTAGGCTACGAACGGCTCGATGGCGCTTTGGTTGATGCGGATCGCTGGTTCGTATCGGCAGGCGGGCAAACCCAGTTTGGCCCGCTGCAAATGTCGGTTGAAGGGCATTACGGACAATTGGACGGCGCGGACGAAATATCAGGAGCCGTCGGCGCATCCTACGCGCTTGCCCGCGGGCTATCGGTTAACCTTGGCGGCAATTACGCCAATGCCAGAATCGCCGCAGATGGCGTCACTATGCTGGATATTGAGGAAGTTACCGCCGTTTCTTCGCTGCGTTTCGCGTTTTAGGTCGGTCCCAAAACCCACTTGGCGGGATTTCGCCACGTTCCATCCCTTTTCAAGGATGCTTGCTTTCAAGTTAATCTTCTTTCGACATTTATTGGTCAGGTTGGCGATGCAGCAGGGGATGGAATGCGGCGTAGGGACCAGCAATGACGACTATAACAAAAGAAAAATCGGCCTCAGGCACGAACAACGCAAAAAAGCCTGAAACGGGACATGAACCTCGAAAATCGACGCAGCCAGAGACCTCTGGCACATCGCAGCCCGCAGCGAAGTCCGCAGCGCAGTCCGCATCAAAGGTAACGCCGAACGCCAAAGCGCTCGGAAAGGTTGCTGGTGTCAGCGCGCTTGCCTTGGGAACGGCAGCATGTGGCGGCGGCGGCGGTGGCAGCAGCCCCACAAGCGGCGGCGCAGTTGCTGGCGGAGGCGGGGGAACCCCGGCCCCGACCGTAGCGCGGCCGCAAAACGATACAGAAGCCGCGCGCTTTTTGCTTCAAGCAAGCCTTTCAGCCAGCACCGCTGCAATCCAGCAAGTGCAAGATCAAGGCTATGAACCCTGGCTCGATGCGCAGATGCGCACCCAAAACAGCCAGACCGCGCGGCAATATTTTGCGGAACGCGGTTTCGATCAGGTGGATTCGAACCAGTATTACAATCTGCGTTTCCCCGGCGATTACATGATCTGGTCGCAATTGCTTTCGGGTTCCAGCCCGGTTCGCAAACGTTGGGCGCTGGCTTTGTCCGAATTTTTCGTCGTCTCTTTCAACAGCGTCAGCATCGCGCACCGCTCACCTGCCATTGGCGAATATTGGGATCTGCTCAATCGCAATGCCTTTGGCAATTACCGCGAACTCATCGAAGAGATCACACTGAACCCAGCCATGGGCGTGTTTTTGAACACGCGCGGCAACCGCAAAGCGGACCCGTCTTCTGGCCGGGTGCCCGATGAAAATTATGGCCGCGAGATCATGCAATTGTTCTCCATCGGCCTGTTTGAACTCAATTCGGACGGGACCGAGCGATTGTCCGGCGGCAACCCCATAGAAACCTATGACAATGATGATGTGACCGGCATCGCCAAGGTTTTCACCGGGTATGATTATGATTTTACCGGCATTGGCCGGACACAGGCTTTTGGTGGAACTTGGCAAGTGCCCGATCCTGATTATGCACGCCAGCCGATGACCGCCGATGCAACGCGCTGGGCCTATCCCGACAACAGCAGCTATCATTCCGATGAGGAAAAGAGCTTTCTTGGCCTCACCATTCCCGCAGGCACGGGGGCAGAGGAAACTTTGCGTCTGGCGCTCGATCACCTGTTTGAGCATCCCAATGTCGGCCCGTTTTTCGCCAAGCAGATGATCCAGCGTCTGGTCACCAGCAATCCCAGCCCTGCTTATGTGGGGCGCGTCGCGTCGGTCTTTGCCAATAATGGCAGCGGCGAGCGCGGCGATCTGGGCGCGGTGTTCAAAGCCATTGTGCTCGATGATGAAGCGACCAATATCAGCAATGCCAGCGATCCCGGTTTTGGCAAATTGCGCGAACCCATGCTGCGATTTGTCCAGTTGAACCGCACATTCGGCGTGCGCTCTGTCAGCGGCAATTTCGAAGTGCGCAATCTGTCGGATGACAGTTATGGCCTTGGTCAATCGCCGCTGCGCCCGGCTTCTGTGTTCAACTTTTTCCGCCCGACCTATTTTCCGGTGGGATCGCAGGCAGCCGCCAATGATCTGGTTGCGCCAGAATTTCAGCTGGTGAACGAAACGACCGTCGCAGGTTATGTCAATTTCATTCAATTGGCGATCAACACATCGCATTGGCAAGTGCGTGATCTGTCGCTCGATTATTCGGCTGAAACGGCGATTGCCGATGATCCGGCAGCCTTGGTGGACCGGTTGGACCTGCTGCTGACGGCCAACCAATTATCCGATGATGTGCGCGATACGATTATCGGCGCGCTCGACACTATCAGCATTGATGCGGCCAGCGATGCCGAAGACCGGTTGCAGCGGGTTCATACCGCTGTGCTGCTCGTAATGGCATCCACCGATTACCTGATCCAAAAATAAGAGGGCCGCTCACCATGTTTATTGGCAAACAATCCGAATTGTCGCGCCGTGCCTTTATGCGCCGGTCCAGCCAGCTTGCCGCGATGGGAGCTGCATCATCTTACGCCATGGGCCTTGCTGGAATTGGGGAAGCTGCGGCCTTTTCAAACAGCGGCGGGTATAAAGCGCTGGTGTGCATTTTCCTGTATGGCGGGAATGATCAGGGCAACACGCTGATCCCGTTTGATGCGGCCAATTATGCCCGGTATTCCGCCATTCGCGGCGGCGACGGGTCCGAAGCAGGCGGCGGGATCGCGTTGCCGCGCGCATCGCTGGCGAACACCGTGCTGACCCCGCCGCAGGGCCAGACGCTGACAGATGACATCACCTATGCGCTGGCGCCCAGCATGCCGCTGTTGAAGCAGCGCTTTGACCAGGGCAATATGGCGCCTTTGCTGAATGTGGGGCCGCTCTTGGCGCCGCTTACCCTGTCGCAGTTTCAAAATGGCAGCGCGCCGATCCCTGCAAAGCTGTTTTCGCACAACGATCAGCAATCCACCTGGCAAAGCTCGCAGCCCGAAGGCGCGCCATCGGGCTGGGGCGGGCGCATGGGCGATCTGGCGCAAACATCCAACACCAATGCAATGTTCACCGCGATCAATGTGAGCGGCAATGCCGTGTTCTTAAGCGGCCAGAATTCGGTGCCTTACCGCATCGGGTCCAGCGGAGCGACATTGTTCCGGCCTTTGCGTCAGGGCAATCTGTATCGCTCACGCGAAGCGGCAACCGCTTTGGATACTATCCTGCGATCAGGCAGCGGCAATGTGCTGGCGGCCGATCATGCAATGGTGAATGACCGTTCGATCCAATATGGCCAGTTCGTCAATGATGCGCTGGAAAACGCCTCATTGAGCACTGATTTTGGTAGCGGCAATGGCTTTAACGATCAGCTGCGCACGGTGGCCTCGCTGATTGCGGCGCGCAGTTCGCTGGGTGTAACGCGGCAAGTGTTCATGGTGGCGCTGGGCGGGTTTGACCATCATGACGGGCTGATGGGATCGCATGAAGGTTTGCTCTCCACGCTCGATAACGGGATGGACATCTTCTACCGCGCGACACAGGAATTGGGCGTGGCCGATCAGGTGACGACTTTTACTGCATCTGATTTTGGCCGGACGCTCGCATCCAATGGCGATGGGTCCGATCATGGCTGGGGCGCGCATCACTTTATCATGGGCGGAGCGGTGAACGGTGGCCGTTTTTACGGCACCGCGCCCAGCGTTTCTGTGGACACGCCTGACCAAGTGGGCCGCGGGCGATTGCTGCCCAGCACGGCAGTCGATCAATATTCAGCGACGTTGGCGCGGTGGTTTGGCGTATCAAACAGCGAATTGCCCAGCGTTTCGCCCAATATTGGCCGGTTCGCTTCAAGCGATCTTGGCTTTATGCAAGCGCCTGCATAATTGTACCGGTCCAGACAGTCGAAAGAGCGTTGAGGCCGATTTTTCGCTCAACGCTCTTTCATGCGCTTTATTGTGCGGTCTTCAGGCCCGCTGCGTTCGTCCAGTTCAGGCCAGCCCTAGAAGGTGTAGCCAACCTCTACCCCGAACCGGCGCAGGCCGCCCGGTGAAATAAACGATCCGCCAAATTCAATCGCTGGAATAACCTCGTTGAGGTAATTCTCGTCAGTCAGATTGTCGACAAAGGCGGTGATGCGGAATGTGTCGATCTCCAGCCCGACGCGCACATCGAGGATAGAAAACGTGTCGCGTTCGGTGATCGAATAATCCGCATTGCCCACTTCTGCTGGCAAAGCGAGCGCAGAGCCAGGGAGCAGCCCGCTGAACAAGGTCGGGCTCACATCATCCTGCACCGTGTGGAACCATGTAGGCCCGGTGATCCGGTAATCGGCGCGCGCGACAAAATTGATCGTGTCGGTCAAAGGCTGATCGATCTGAGTGCCCAGATTGATGGTGTAGTCCGCCGTATAGGGGCTTTCATTGCCAACCGTGATGGGCCGCGATGAATTCGCATTGATCTCGCTGCCGGTGGCATTGGCCGATCCGAACACGCTCCACCCATCCACGATTTCGGCAGTCAGGTTAAGCTCTGCCCCGATCACTTCCACTTCATCAATGTTGGAGACGACGCGCAGCAATCCGAATGTGCCAACGAAGAATTCAAAGAACTGCATATCGTCGATTTCGGTGTAATATCCGGCCAGATCAAACGTGACGCGGCCATCCAGCAGCGATCCTTTGAAACCGGCTTCGAATGCGCTTGATGTTTCCTTGTCGAACAGATCGGTGATGAGGACATTGGTGCCAATGAACTGGTTGAAATTCTGATCAACAATCGCGGCAGAGCCCTGGTTGTTGAACCCGCCCGATTTGAACCCGATGCCCCAATTGGCGTAGAAATTGATATCGTCCGTTAGCGCGTAGCGGAATGTCAGCTTGGGCTGCAATTGCTTGAAGCTTTCCGACTGATCGGCAATCGGGCCAAAGGCAAGCCCCGGATTGATCGGCGCGCCTGTGATCGGGTCGAGCACATTGGGCACCAGATTGGTAACCGAGCGGTCCTCAATATCATATCGCAGCGCCAGACCCAGCTGAGCGCGGTCGCTCATTTCCCATTCAAGCGATCCGAACACCGCATAGACATCGGTTGAAAAGTCATCGTTATAAAGCAGAGTCGTTGGATTGCCGGACCCGGCTGCGTTGAACAGGCTTGTGCTCACTCCATTGCCCAGATCCGCGCCCAGCGACACGCCGGTTTCGCGGTCAATATGCAGATAATACGCGCCCACTTGCCATTGCAGCGGGCCATCTGTGTCTGAGGCCAGACGGATTTCGCCGCTGATATCGCTTTGCTGGCGGGTTTGCAGCTGCGTCCCGTCGCATGTTGTGGGGCTATAGGGGCCAAACGTGGACCCGTTCACCGGATCAAAGATAAACGGCACGGGCGTTGCGCCAATAAATCCGGGCGGATTGACGGGAAAGCCTGTCAATCCAGCCGTGGTGGCAAAGCAGGAATTGGATGCGTCGATCGAATCCTGCGTTGCACCGGGAAAAGTAAAGCGCGCAAAATCTGCCGATGTGCCATCCGCCGTCAGCAATTGATCGACATCGCTGTAAAGCGCCCATGCGGTGAGCACCATGCCATCAAAATCATGCTCGATCTTGGCGGACACTTCGAAGGTGTCTTGCGTGTTGGTGGGGCGGATATTGGAATAATAATCAAACGGATGTTCGTTCACATCTTCAAAGAACGCTCCGCCAAAACCGGGCAGGTGAAAAGCCGCGTTGAAATTGATTGATGCCCCATCAAGGCTGGCATAGCGCGCTTTTACGTCGAGTTCGGTCGCTGGCGTCAGATTGGCGACAAAGCGGCCATCGATAGACCATGTCTCGCTATCATCGACCACGTTGTCGTTAAGAAAGCGGTTGAAGAAAAACCCGTCGCTGGTCGCGTAAGATCCTGACAGGACAAAGCCAGCATCCTCGCCCACGGGCACAGAGATATAGGCGTTGGCGGCATAGGTGTTGTCTTCGGCGGCAGAAACCTCGATCCCGCCTTCAAGGAAACCATCGGGCTTTAACGTCTGGATCACAATCGCGCCTGCGGCTGCGTTGCGGCCATACAGTGCGCCTTGCGGGCCTTTGAGGATTTCGACCTGACGCAAAGTGCCCTGGTTCTGGTTCAATTGCGCGGTGTTGGTTTTTAGAATGCCGTCAACCACCAGCGCTACCGAACTTTCCGCATCGCGCGCACCGTTAATGCCGCGAATATTGATCTGCGTGTCGCCTGCCTCTGCGGTGCCTGTCACAATGGTCACGCCGGGAGTAAGCTGGACGAAATCATCCGCGCGCTGGATGCCGGTTTTCTCAATCGCATCAGCAGACAGCACCGTGACGGATGCGGGCACTTCGGCAAGGCTTTCGCTTTGGCGCCGCGCGGTCACGATGATCGCGTTGTCATTGTCATCTTCGTTTGCGGCTGCATCCTGAGCGAGCACCGGGCTTAAAAAAGCGGGGCTGGCAAAGGCGGGCAGGGCAGCAGCGGCGAGAAGGTGGCTTTTGCGAATGCGCATTTTGGTCTTTTTCCCTGATTGGCACGGTTGCGGTGCTGGATTTGGCGGCGCCCCTTATTCGCATCCCTATCGAAAGACCGTTGCGCCGAGCCCACGACATTGTATACAATCTTTCACAAGTCAATCATGCGGCAGTGCTCAAATTTCATAGGGGTAATCTGCGCTGGTTCGCGTAGGTATCGGTCACCCATCACATTTTACACATATAAACAACACTTTAGATTCTTCGAACGAACATCGCCATCGCAATCGGCACTGGATTTGACTGGGCTCACGAAGTTCTACATTGGTCGATAGTCGGATATGTGTGGCTATTTGTATACACGTTGCGCTTGCATCCACTTAACAGGCACTGCGCCAAACAACGCCAAACAGCGGCCCTGCAATCAGCAAACAGCAGGGCCGCCCACTGCAAAAGGACAAACGCCAATATGAGCTATCGCCTCGGAGTAGATGTGGGGGGGACATTCACCGACCTCCTGCTGTTCAACGAAGACACAGGCGCGTTTTGGCGGCACAAAACGCCATCGACCCCGCATGACAGTTCCGAAGGCATTCTGACAGGCGTTGAAGCGATCACGGCAGAGGCCGGCGTTGCGGCTTCTGAAATCGAATATTTCCTGCACGGCACGACCGTGGCGACCAATGCTGTGCTTGAAGGGAAAGGCGCGAAAGTCGGCCTGATCGTCACCGAAGGGTACCGCGATGTCATGCAGATCGCGCGCAGTTTCGTGCCCGGCGGTCTTGCCGCGTGGATCGTGTGGCCCAAACCGCAACCGCTCGCCCATCTTGAAGACACGGTTGAAGTGCCCGAACGCATGGGCGCGGACGGCGCAGTGGTGCGCGAATTGGACGAGGATGCGGTGCGCGCGGCGCTGCAAAAACTGAAAGGCCAAGGCGTCGAAGCGCTGACTGTCAGTCTGATCAACGCCTATGTCGATGGCCGCCACGAGGCGCGCATTGGCGAAATTGCAGCCGAAGAATTGCCCGGCATCCCCGTATCGCTTTCCCATGAAGTGCTGCCCGAAATGCAGGAATACGAACGCACCTTGTCCACTGTCGCCAATGCGGCGGTGCGCCCGGTGGTGAGCAAATATGTCTCCAATCTGCGCGATCAATTGGAAGCGCGCGAGATCAAGGGGCGCTTGTCGCTGCTGCGTTCCGATGGCGGTTTGATGTCGAGCCAGAAGGCGGAAGAACATCCCGTCAATATCTTGATGTCCGGCCCGGCTGGCGGCGTCACTGGCGCATTGTGGGTTGGCAAGAATGCAGGCGTGAAAAACATCCTCACGCTGGATGTGGGAGGTACCTCGACTGACGTGGCGCTGATTGAGGGGCTGGAGCCGCGCCGGCAACGCACCACAGAAGTGGGCCACTTGTCGGTGCGGGCTTCTGCATTGGATGTAAAGACAGTGGGCGCCGGTGGCGGCTCCATTGCGCACGTGCCCGAACTTACAGGTGCCTTGCGCGTCGGCCCCGAAAGCGCAGGCGCAGTGCCCGGCCCTGTCGCTTATGGCAAAGGCGGCGAAGCGCCCACGGTGACGGATGCCAATGTGGTCTTGGGATATCTGCCCGAAGATCTTTTGGGCGGCTCTTTCCAGCTTGACCGTGAAGGCGCGAAAAAGGCGGTGCAAACCATTGCCGATGCACTGGGCGTGGGCCTGATGGAAGCCGCGCGCGGGATCATCGACATTGTGAATGAGAACATGTTCGGCGCATTGCGCATGATCTCGGTTCAGCAGGGTTATGACCCGCGCGATTTTGCCGTCATGGGATTTGGCGGCGCGGGGCCATTGCATGTGAATGCCGTTGCCAAATTGATGAGCAGCTGGCCCGCGATCAGCCCGGTTTCCCCGGCGTGCTGTGCGCGCTTGGCGATGCGACCACCCGGATGCGGACAGAAACCGCACGCTCTTTCAGCAAGCTTGCCAAGGATACCCATGTCGCCGATCTGATGGGCGTTCTTAAAGAAATGGAAGATCAAACCCGCGGCGAATTGCTCGCCGATGGGGTCGCTGAAAGCGCGATCACTTCTGAATTCGAAGTCGATGTGCGCTATGCCGGGCAGGCTTTCGAAGTGCCGCTGACGATTGACCGCGCAACTTTGGAAGCAGACGGGATCGCAGGGCTGCTTGCCCGGTTTGACGCGGAACATTTGCGGCTTTTCACTTTCAACATGGATACCCCGCACGAAATCGTGAACCTGCGCGCTGTCGCCTTGGGCATCGCGCCTGATCTGCCCGCAAACGAGCTTCCTAAGGGCAATGGCGATCCATCCGAGGCGAAAATCCGCGATCACACTTTATGGATGGACGGGGAAGAGCGCGCCGCTGTCATCTATGACCGGGCAAAGCTGAAACAGGGCGATATCATCCCCGGCCCCGCCATCATCACCGAGATGGATTCGACCACTCTCGTTGAAAATGGCTGCACCGCGCGCGTCGACCCGGTCGGCAATATCCTCATCAACTTGAACGAAAAGGGCTGAGACGATGCCAGCACAGATCATCCAATCGAACACCACCCCTTTTGAAAAAATCGATATTGATCCGGTCACTCTCGACATTATCGAGAACGCGCTTCGCAATGCCCGGATCGAAATGGATGCGACGCTTGTGCGCACCGCCATGTCGCCCGGCATCCGCGAACAAGGCGATGCCTTTCCGCTGATCGCTGCGCCCACGGGCGAGATGATTGTCGGCCAGTTCGGCAGCTATATCGGCCCGTTCCTCGATGGGTATGACGGCACGGTAGAGGAAGGCGATATGATCTTCCTGTCCGATCCCTATTCTGTCGGCGGCGCGATCAGCCATTCCAATGACTGGCTGGTGCTATTGCCGGTGTTCAAGGATGGGCGTCTGATCGCGTACACATCCATGTTTGGCCACCAATCCGATATTGGCGGCATGGTGCCCGGCTCCATGCCCATTGGCGCGACATCCATCTTTCAGGAAGGTGTGCGCATTCCGCCTGTGAAGATCTGGAAAAATGGCGAATATAACGAAGACCTGATGAAGCTGGTGATGCACCAGACGCGCAAGCCAGACTGGTGCCAGGCCGACCTCAACGCGCTCATCGCCAGCTGCCGTGTCGCGTCCAATCGCGTAATTGAAATGGCTGAGCGGTTTGGCGATGATGTCTATTATTCGGCCACGCAAGAATTGCTCGCTCGCAATCACCGCGCAATGAAAGCGCTGATCGGGCAAGCCATCCCCGAAGCCAAAGCGAGTTTCGAAGATTACATCTGCGATGATGGCAAGGGATACGGCCCTTACAAGATCAAATGCACGATGTGGCGCGAGGGCGATAAAGTCATTCTCGATTTCGACGGCACCGATCCGCAATCGGCGGCCTCGATCAATTTCTATCTCAACGAGAACATGTTCAAGATGTTCTTTGGCATTTACATGATCATGGTCTTCGACCCGCAGATCCTGTTCAATGATGGGTTCTACGATCTGATCGAGGTTCGCATTCCCGAAGGATCGCTGCTCAAACCGCAATTCCCCGCTGCTTTGTCTGGGCGCACGCATGCCTTGGGCCGGATTTTCGATATCCTCGGCGGATTGCTGGGGCAGGGCACGCCTGAATTTTTGAACGCGGCTGGCTTTAGTTCATCCCCGCACGTTTTCTATTCCGGGTGGGATACGCGGCAGCCGGGCCAGCGCGACTGGTTCCAGCTGTTCCAGATCGGATTTGGCGGCATTCCGGGCCGTCCCATGGGCGATGGGCCTGATGGGCATTCGCTGTGGCCGGGCTTTACCAACGTGCCCAACGAATTTCTGGAGCGGTATTTCCCGCTGCGGATCGAACGCTATTCCACCGAACCAGACAGCGGCGGGGCAGGCCTGCACCGGGGCGGCAATGGCATCCATATGACTTACCGTTTCCTTGCGGATGGCGACATTGCCATCCACGATGATCGCTGGTTCGTGCCGCCTTGGGGCGTGAATGGCGGCCATCCGGGCGCGCGCGCGAAAAAGGTGCTCGAACGCGGCGATGGAACATCCGAAATTGTCGGCAACAAAGTGGAAGATGTCGCTGTGAAAGCGGGCGATCTGCTGCACTTTATCACTTGGGGCGGCGGCGGCTGGGGCGATCCGCTGGAACGCGATCCCGATCTGGTTGGCCTCGAAATCCGCCAGGGCCTTGTCACACCCGAAGGCGCGAAGGATTACGGTGTTATCGCTGATGAGGAAGGCACGGTTGATGCGGGCGCAACTGAGGCTTTGCGCACCAAAATGCGCGGGGAACGCGGCGAATTGCCGCTGTTCGATTACGGCCCCGGCATCGAGGCTTTGCGCGCCAATTGCGAAGAGGAAACGGGCCTTCCCGCCCCGATCCAGCCCGAATGGCACACCGATCATGCGGAGGCGGCAGAATGAGCACAGCTGATAAAACCGGCGCATTGGAAGGTTTGCGCGTGGTCGAAATGGGTCAGCTTCTCGCTGGGCCGTTTTGCGGGCAATTGCTGGGCGATATGGGCGCGGATGTTATCAAGATTGAGCCGCCGGGCACAGGCGATCCCATGCGCAATTGGGGCCAGGGCGAAACCAAAGTGCAATGGGAAGTCATCGCTCGCAACAAACAATCGGTGACGTGCAATCTGCGCGAAGCAGAAGGCCAGGCAATCGCCAAGGCGCTGATTGATAAAGCCGATGTGCTGATCGAGAATTTCAAGCCCGGCACTTTGGAGCGCTGGGGCCTTGCGCCTGAGACATTGCACCAGACCAATCCCGGCCTCATCATTGCGCGCATGTCGGGCTATGGTCAGACAGGCCCCTATTCCAAGCGCGCCGGATTTGGCGGCATTGGCGAAGCGATGGGCGGCTGGCGTTACATTGTGGGCGATCCGGATCGTCCGCCTGCGCGCATGGGCATTTCCATCGGCGACACTTTGTGCGCCAGCTATGGCACGATGGGCGTGCTTGCCGCTCTGCGTCACCGCGACAAGACGGGCGAAGGTCAGGTGATCGACACCGCTTTGTACGAAGCGGTCCTGCAAGTCATGGAAGGGCTGGTGCCCGAATATGACTATAACGGGTTTATCCGCGAGAGATCCGGTTCGATCCTGCCCGGCATTGCGCCTTCCAATGTGTATTCGTGCAAGGATGGCCCGTTCATGATTGGCGGCAATGGCGATGCGATTTTTGCCCGCCTTGCGCAGGCAATGGGCAAGCCCGAAATGGCCGAAGATGCGCGTTATAAAACGCATCTGGCGCGCGGCGAAAACCAGACGGAGCTTGATGAGATTATCAACGCCTGGACGGCCACTTTGACGATGGACGAGGTTGAGGCGCTGATGATCGAATATTCGATCCCTGCCGGGCGCGTCTTCACCGCCAAGGATATGCTGGAAGACCCGCATTTCAAAGCGCGCGAGGCCATTATCGAGGTTGAAACCGAAGGGCGCGGCAAGCTGAAAATGCAAAACGCTTTCCCCCGCTTTTCCAAAAGCTTTTCAGGCTTCCGAAAGTCTGCCCCTGTCACGCCGGGACAGGACAACGCGCAGATTTATGGCGAGCTTCTCGGCTGGGACGAGGCGACCCTTAAAGAGCATCAGAAAAGGGGGCTGGTATAGGCTGAGAGGCCTTTCCACTTCGATATGGCAACCCAGCTTCCCGCCAATGATGACCGTGTAAAGCCGACGCTTTCGAAAGCGGCAGACCGTGCCTATGACACTATTGGCGCGGCTATTCTGGATGGCCATTTCAAACCCGGCGACCGATTGAGCGAAGAAGATCTCTCGCGCCGCTGCGGGGTCAGCCGAACGCCGGTGCGCGATGCTTTGCGCAGGTTGGCGGCGGAATATTTCGTTGTCATACGCCCCAATCAGGGCGCGGTTGTGGCGGTGTGGAAGCGCCGCGATATCGAAGACCTGTTCCACATGCGCGCACTGCTCGAAGGGATGGTCGCAGCGCGCGCCGCGACCCGGCACGATGCGGCATGTCTTGACCGATTGCAGCAATGCGTGGACCGGATTGATGTGGCGGTGAATGCAGCGCCTGAACCCGATGTGGAAGGGTTCCTTGCCGAAAACACCGTGTTTCACCGCGCCATTCTGGATGCAGCCGACAGCCCGCGTTTAACCGCCACTCTGGCCAATCTGATCGCGCCTGCGATTGTCACGCGCACGGCCGATAAATACTCCGTTGCCGATCTTCGCCGCAGCAATGAACACCACCGCGAACTTATAGACGCTCTTAAAAACCGCGATGCGCAATTGGCAGACACCATCATGCAAGTGCACATCCGCGCCGCGGCCAACAGCTATTTCTCCCGTCAGGATTGATCCTATGAAACCCGCTATCACTATCCTTGATGTCAGCCCGCGCGACGGCTTGCAGAATGAACAGCGTGTGTTCTCCACGCAGGAGAAACTGGAGCTGATTGATCTGGGCATTGCAGCCGGGGTGAAGCGGGTTGAAGTCACCAGCTTTGTCAATCCAAAGCGAGTGCCGCAAATGGCCGATGCCGATGCGCTGAGCGGTATGCTGCCGCGCCGCGACGGGGTGGAATATATCGGCCTTGTGCTCAATCTGCGCGGGGCGGAGCGCGCTTTGGCAGCGGGGCTGGATGAATTTGGCGCGGTGTGCGTGGCCTCTGATACGTTTGCCGGCAAAAATCAGGGCCAGACCCGGCTGGAATCGGGCGAAAGCTCGGCTAAGATTGTCGCTTTGGCAAAAGAACATGGCAAACGCTCATCGGTAACAATCGCCGCATCCTTTGGCTGTCCGTTCGAAGGCGAGGTGCCGCACGAAAATGTCGCCCAGCTGGCGCAGATGGCAGTGGATGCTGGCGCGGATGAGATTTCGCTGGCTGACACAATCGGCGTGGGCGATCCGTGGGCTGTGCGCGAATTGTTTGACAAAGTGCGCGCCGTGACAGGCGATACGCCCCTGCGCGCTCATTTCCACAACACCCGCAACACAGGGATCGCCAATGCCTTTGCAGCGATAGAGGCAGGCGTGACCACGCTGGATGCCAGTTTTGGCGGGATTGGCGGATGCCCGTTTGCGCCTGCGGCGACCGGCAATATCCCGTTTGAAGATTTGCTCTACATGTTGGAGCGGGCCGGGTTTGAAACCGGCCTGGATCTGGACGCGGCAATCGCGGCGGGCGGATGGCTGGCGGATAAATTGCCGGGCCGGGTGCCGGGCATGCTGATCCGTGCAGGCGGCTTTCCTGCGGGCGACGATACAGCGCCCAGCAAAACCCAAGCAGCCGGTTGATCGCGGGGCCGGCCCGTTCTGGCTGACCTTTGAGCGATTGTGTGTTGAGCGCGGCGGGCCTTGTGTTAGGCGTGGCGCGTGATGTTGGCACAGAAAATCATCATCCCTGCAATTATCGTGGGCGCTGTTTCAGCGGCCGGTCTGCCATTGATTTTTCAGTCGAATTCGCAGCCAGCCGAAGCTGCCGCTCAGCCGATCCTCAAAACCCCGCCGCGTTTAACAGGCGGCGGCACACCGTTTGCCGACACATTCGATAGCCTGAACAAGCCGCGCTGGAATGTCTCGCATGGCTGGCGCAATGGCAAATGGACAGTCAATGACTGGCGGCGATCGCAGGCGCGCTTTGATGGATCGCTCAAACTCTTGCTGGAACCGCGCAAGACGAACCTTGCGCAGTTTGTTGGCGGCGAAGTGCAAAGCGACAAGAATTACGGGCACGGCTATTTCGAAGTGCGCATGCGCGCGGCCCATGCATCGGGCACGGTCAGCGGGTTCTTCACCTATACCGGCCCCCCTTTGGCAAGCCGTGGGACGAGATCGACATCGAAATACTGGGCGCAAAACCACGCGAGGTTTTGATGACCTATTACCGCGACGGCCAAAAACGCGAACATCTGCACCGCCTCGATTTTGACGCGACAAAAGAAACGCACACTTACGGATTTGACTGGCAGCCTGAATATATCCGCTGGTATGTCGATGGCGAAATGGTGCACGAAGCGCGCGGCGAAGGGCTGCCATTGCCCAAAAACACGCAGAAATTGATGCTGTCGCTGTGGGGTTCAAAAACGCTGACCGAATGGGTCGGCCCGTTTGATCCGCGCGACCTGCCAACGATGATGGTGGCCGAATGCGTCAGCTATTCGCCCAGTTTTGACGCGCGTCAGCCGTGTGATTGATTAAGGTTTTGCGCCCAATGGCGCAGGTCTGCATGAATGGCTGCGGCGGAAAAATGGCTTTTTGCAATTCCCAGCGCGCGGCTTGCCAGATCGGCGCGGGCAGCCTCATCCTCCATCAAATGCGCAATCGCATCCGCTGTTTGATCGGGGTTCTGCGCAAGGGTAACGCCGGGGCCGCACACCTCTTCTACCCCTTGTAATGTGACAGGCGATACCACCATCGCCTTGCCCATCGCCATCGCTTCAACCAGCTTGATTTTGAGGCCCGATCCAAATGTCAAAGGCGAGATAACAACGCCTGCATCGCGGTAAAGCGCGCCCAAGTCATCGACGATCCCCAGAAACCGCGTGGCAGGGTATTCAGCGCCGGCAAAAGCGCGGTTCACAGTGCCGGCGATGTGCAATTGCGCATGGGGGCGGCGCGCGATCACTTTGGGCCAGGCGTGCTCAAGAAAATCCTTCAGCCCTTCGACATTGGGCGCGGTGTTGCTGCCGATAAACAGCACATTATCAGCCTTGCCCACTTGCGGCGCGTCCACGGGGAAAGCGGGCATGGGCACCAGAATGGGCGCGGTTTGCGGCACGTTTTGAGCGAGGAATTTCTGCTCATCCTGCTGGATCGCAAAGACACTGCCGGCCCGGCTGAGCGCAGCAATCTCTTCGTCGCGCGTGACAAGCGCCACCGAATCCTTGCCGCCGCCACCGCGCGCGTGGAACAGATCGTGCATCACTATGGCGGTGGGTGTGCGCTTGCGCGCCCCTGCGGGACCGGGCGCCTCATCAAAACCGGGCGCGCAAAACATATAGTCAGCAATAACCGCGCGGGTCTGCGGCGAGATATTTGCGCGCAGGAATGCGCGGTCTGCCTGTGTCCAAGGCGTCGCGATGGCATAGGGCGCAGGTTTATCGGCCATGCCAAACACCCGCGAGATCACGCCGCGAACAGCCCCCAGCCAGACGGAAGGATTGGCGAACACCCACATATCGCCCATCCGCACCGCCCCGCGCACCCGGTGGCGTTTGAACACCGCCATTTCGGGCCGCATCCGCATGTAAGGCGTGCGCCCGGCGATTGCCGGCGAAGGCTGGATCAGCTCCACATCAAAGCCTGCCTCATCCAGCGATCTCGCAATCGCGATCAGATAGGCCGATGATCCATTCAGCGCGCCTGCGACGCGCTGTTTGCTGATGATGGTGATGACCGGGCGCTGGCCTTGCAGACCGCCCGCATTCATGGCGCATCGCCTGCATTTTCCCCGTCGAGCATTTCGCGCAGGCGCGATCCGGGCTGCGCGGCGAGGTCTTTGAAACGGCCCCGTTCCACCACTTTGCCCGCGTCAATCGCAATCACTTCATCGGCAAAACGGATCATGGACGGGCGGTGCGCAATCGTCACAATGGTGATGTCACCGCGCATCGCTTCGATATCGGCTGCGATGGCTTTCTGGTTTTCCCAGTCGAGCGCGCTGGTCGCCTCATCAAGGATCAGCAAAGATGGATCGCGCAGCAGCGCGCGCGCCAAGGCAATGCGCTGGCGTTCGCCGCCTGATAATTTGGTGCCGCGTTCCCCCACGATCGTATCAAGGCCGCTGCCTGCCCGTTCCACAAACCCTTTCGCTTTGGCGCGGGTCAGCGCATCCCACATGGCTTCATCGCTCGCATCAGGGGCGGCAATCGCAAGATTGGAGCGGACCGTGTCGTTGAGCAAAAACGCCTCTTGCGGGACAAAAGCAACAGCGCCGCGCCACAACCGGCGATTGGCATCCGTTATTGCGGTGCCATCCACCGTGATGCTGCCCAAACTGGGCCGCAAAAGCCCCATCAGCATATCGGCAATCGTGCTTTTCCCGCTGCCTGATGGTCCGATCAACGCGGTAAATTTGCCTTTTTCGATCACCAGATCAAAGCCGCGCACGGCAGGCTCGCTTGCGCCCGGATAAGTGAGCGAGACTTGCTTAAACTCAATCGCGCGCGCAAAGGAAGGCGGCTGCGCGCCATCATCGCTAAGGGGTTCTGCTGCGCTTTCAAAATAGTCGATTTGCGCGCGGATGTTTTCATAGGCCGCCATATTGCCCAGCAGCGCCTGCGTGGAATCCTGAATGGTGCCAAATCGCGGGGCGAGCCGGATAAAGATCAAGATCAGGATGATAAGCGGGCCAAGATCAAGCTGGGCCCATCTGACGGCAAACCAGATGAACAGCACAGCGGCAACCGCGCTGAGGATCTGGAATGCCATCGTGCTGGTCGCGTTAAGCTGTCCAATGCCCAGCAGATTATCGCGCACTTTCAGAACTCTGTCTGTAAAGGCGCGGGCATAGCGCGGCTCTGCCACAAAGCTTTTGGCCACCCGGATGCCGGTCAGAAAATCGAGCAATGTCTGGTTTTCGCCGCGGTAAAGCCGGCTCAGCTCTTCGCCATATCGCGTCGCCCTGCGGCGCAGCGGGAACAGCACGGCGAGCATGACCACTCCTGCGGCTGCGGCAAACAGCGCCATCTGCCAGGAAACCAGCATGGCGAGCAGGAAATAGGTCGCCGCCAGGATCAGCGACTGCAGCAGCCGGGTGAGATTGCTGGCGGCCAGATTGGCGCGGCCTGCCTCTTGCACCAGCACGTTTTGCAAGTCTGAGACGCGCGCCTGCTGCACCACATCCCACCGCGCCGCGCCAACGCTGGCGAAAAAGCGGGTGCGCATCGTATCAATCGCGCGCTGCATGATCGCGGCGAGATATACGGTTTTCACGCGCACCAGCACTGCCTGAAACACAATCAACGCCAAAAATCCCAAAAGCAGCATTTCAAGCGAGGGGTTTATCTGCGCCAACATCGCTCCCACCACCGGGATATCGTCAAACCGCGCGGCATTGCCGGGATCAATCAGCGCCACCAGCGGGATCAGCAGAAACAGCGAAATCCCTTCGGTAAAGCTGGAGACGAAATTAAGCCCAATGGCATAGGCAAGCCGCCCTTTGGTCAGCTCCATCATATAGCGCAGAAACTGAACCGAACGGCGGATCATGCTGGCAATTCGCGCATGATCTGGGCGACGTGATCCACCGTTTCATCCAGCCGCGCCAGATCATCGGGAATATGCAGAGCGCCGACCAAAGCGCTGTCGGCAAGGCCGACGGACTGGCTGAAATGCCGGCGATTGTCGTTTTTCGTCCGCGGCGCATTGCCAAATCGCGGCATATAGCTGAACCGGGTGATCGTCTCGATTGCCTCAGCCATATCGGACCGGACCAGCTGCGGCCTGTCGCCGCCGCGCACCAGCCTTACAACGCAATCAAGACTGGTGGCCGACGTCATCATGCCGGGCAATTTGTGCTGGCGCTTGGGAAAACCGTCATAAACAAGCGGCTGCGCATCGGCTCCGTCAATCTGGATCGCTGCGGCCGCTTTGTCTTCAAGCTTGAGCTGGGCAAAAGCGGGATAGCACCGGGGCGGGGCGCCTTTTTCCAGTTTCACCGCCAGCAGATCATCGGTCACCAGCGGATGGCCTGCGCGAATAAAGGCAGCAGCCGTGGTCGATTTGCCCGCCAGCTTGTCGCCCAAAAAGCCGATCGTGCGCCCTTCGACCTGCACCGCGCTGGCGTGCAGAACGAACAGCCCGCGCGCATTGAGCATCCACGCCATCACCGGGCCAAGCAGCGGGAAAGCGAACATTCGATCGGTGGTCGTATCCGGCTTTTCCGCCCAGATTGTGCTGTCACCTATAAACCGGAACCCCGCCACTTCGGGCCAGGCCATCACCACGCCATCAGGGCAGGTGTAATCCATCAGAACGCCGTCTTCGCGGGCCGGCATTGCCCTGCCAATCGGGTGATTGCGAATGGTGATGTCGGGCACGCAATCGGGCGGGGCCGCGCGCAATTCGTGCAGCGGAAAATCGCTGGCGATGCACAGGCCAAAGGCATCGTAATGATAGGCGCTTTTGGCGGTCATATAAGCGGTGCTTGCCCTTCGCTGCTGTCCAGAATTCCGGCATCACGGTCCATCGCGAGCCAATATCCCAGCACTGCTGCACGCCATAGACCGCGCGCGGTGGC
The DNA here is from genome assembly GCF_057365035.1 of Erythrobacter sp. JB1-15. NCBI lineage: Bacteria > Pseudomonadati > Pseudomonadota > Alphaproteobacteria > Sphingomonadales > Erythrobacteraceae > Erythrobacter > Erythrobacter sp. JB1-15. Next base: position 518,465 of record NZ_CP200295.1, on the reverse strand, counting down.
AATGGAAATATCGCGGCCAAGGTGATCTACTTTGGCCCAGTTTTCGTGCAACCATTGCGAATTGACATATTGGGTGAGCGCGGGACTGGCGGGATCGGCATATTGCCGGGCAAACGGGCTGGCGATCAGGCCGCCGATAAAATCCTGCGTAAAATCGTTCTTGTCGCGCCTGTTTGCAATGCTGGCGGGCACCAGCGGGCGGATGGCTTCGCGCAGCACATACCGGGTGTATCCCCCGCGCAGTTTCCAATGCGATGGCAATGAAACGCACAATTGCGCCAGCTCACGCGACATAAACGGCATGGCGATGTTGAGGCCGTAATACCGCCCCGTCAGCGCAATGGTTTCCAAAGCATGCGGCTGCACCGGATGCTCCAGCGCGGCGATGTGCAGGTCGCGCTCTGAATGTTCGGGCCGCTGTTGCAAGGGCCGCTGATCGCCATCTGTGCGGGATTTATGCGGTGTAAGCGCGGCTGCCAGTATCCCTGTTTCGGCGTTTTTCTCTGGCATGGCAGGTTTGGGCGCAAACAGCTTTGACCAACGCTGTTTGAGCCAGCGATATTTGGGCCTGTGCACCAGATACCGTTTGAAAATCGCCCATTTTGATTGCCCGGATAGCCCCGCTGCGCCTTCGGCCTCGCGCCATAAAGTGCGCCATTCGCCGCCGCGCGCGAGTTCGTTCAGACGCCCAACGCCATACGAGATGATCTCATCCCCGCCATGGCCATGCAGAACCGTGCGCAATCCGTGCGCCTTGGCAAAAGCAAACAGGCTGGTGCTGACCGAAACGCCGTAACCAAAGCACGGGCCGTCCATGGCCTGCAGCACCTCGCCTATCTCGGCGAAAGGGTCGTGACCGGTGCTTGGCAGGCTGCGGTGATCCATCGCCAGCGATCCGCGCATTGCAGCGATATATGGACCATCAACCCAGCCCGGATTGCCATCATATGTCAGCGACAATGTCGTAACATCGCGCGTGTTTTCGCGAATATCCGCAGTGATCGCGGCGACTGCGGAGGAATCGAGCCCGCCGCTTAAGGGCACAGCAACCCCTTCACCGGTGCCGCCGCCCGCTTTTATCTCGCGCGCAAGCTTATCGCGCACCTGATCGGCGGGACCGCGTGCAGGTTCGCATTCGGGGATAGCGCTGAGTGACCAATACGCCTCAGACTGATCCGCATCGCGCGAGATTAGCCGCCAATGGCCGGGCGCAACCCGCGTTAGCCCTTCGTGAAACGTGGCGGCCGTGCTGGATAGTTCGCCGTCGACGAAATCGGCGATCATGGCGCGGTCGGGCGTGCTGGCAAGCTGCGCGGCGCGCCGGGCGGTGCGCGGACAATGCGCTGCGGCGATCCGGCTAGGGGTGCGGGCGACAAACAGCGGCTCCACCCCCAGCGCATCGCGCGCGCAATACAGGCTTTGCGCATCAGCATCGAACACCGCGATAGCAAAAGGACCGGTCAGGTTTTGGGAAAGGCGATCGGCAAGGGCTGTGCCCCATGCCCGCCATGCAGCTGCGATGACGTTTGCCGGGTCCGCCGCCGCGTCTAAGCCAAGCTGAGCGCAAAGATCGGCTGCACCGTCTGCCCGCCAAATGCCTGCAACTTTCACGCGCGCAGCTTTGCCGCCTGTGCTGAATGCGGCTGCCGGCCATGCGGCGGCATTGGCTGATATGCAGCGCGCCTGTGCAAGGTCCGCGCCCATTGTGATCGACCATCCCAGCGCCGATATGCCCCTGTCGCCTGAAATCATGGCCGCTTTATCAACCCGGCTTCAGATCGGTCATGACGACATAGCGATCCACATTGGATTGCGGCCCGCCAATCAGGATCGCATCATCCTGCATCACCCAGGCATGGGCCATGATCTTGCCCTTTTCGGTCGTGCGCACGCCGATGCGGATCACACCCTCTTCGCCAAATCGGCCAAGCATATGCTGTACCGCCAGCGCTTGTGTCAGGCAGCTGGCAAATGGCACGATGCGCGATGTGTGCTTGACCGACCAGGCAATCGCTTCGCTTGACGGGCGTTTACCCGTGGAAGCGGTCGACCGATCATGCCGCGCGACGCTGACCGATTTGGCCAACTGTTTGTATTTGAGGAAAATCAGCGCGATACGGAAATATATGACAGTGAAAAACGCGCGGCACAGCAACGCAAAATGTCGCCTTCCCAAACCCCAATATCGGCGAAGTTTCATTTATCCTCGCGCGGTTATGAGGCCTGCTTTGGAAAACTGTTCCAGCATGATCTTAACGTCCGCCAGTGCAGTGGCCTCATCAACGTCATATGTTTGGGAAAGCTTCGAGGCGATCTCTGCAGCGGTTAGCGGGCCATCGGCCAATTGTTCCCAGATGAAATTGGCAGTGCCGTTAAGCTGGAAATAGGTGCTCGTTTCAAGATCGAGCAGCGCGCTGCCATCCTGAATTTCGCAAACCACCACGTGCTCTGCACGGATGTACCCTTGTCGTTCGTCAATCGCCATTTCATGCCCGTCAAAAAGGTCGTCACCGCAAGGGAGCTGATGCGCAAACCTGCATCAGCGCCACCTGCAAAAACGGCCGCAAAATGCGGCCGTTTTCGTCTTACCTGATTGTTGGGCTCACGAAAAGGTGAGATCTTCCGAAGGTGTGGTCACCGGGAAGGTAGCGTCCAACTGACCGCCGCTAGAAGCAGCTTTGGTCATGGTCTCGAAAGAGCCCAGTTTCTGGAATGCCGGTTTTTCATACGTCTTTTTCATAGTCAGCTCCGTGCCGAAGAGAGGTTCAAATTCGTTAATTTTGTTATGCAACCCACGTTCAATTTTTTAGTTTCCAAAAAACTTACGGTTTCGCAATCGTAAATTTCCCAGAAACAAAAGCTATCCCATAATGGGACAGTCTTGAGCCGTGCATGTTCCCTGTTTTGAATTTTTACGCGGCTTCGCGTTTCCTTTTCCCGCAGCGGCATTAAAGGGTTTTGGATGGCTTTCAAAGCTCAACAAACTTTAATTTGGCTCCTTTCGGCGGGGATTCGCAACGCTTCACAGATAAGTGTCGATCCGGAGGGGATTGACTGGGACGAACTGCATAAAATCGCGCACGGCAATAAGGTTCTTCCCCTAATCGCCCATTCACTCGATTCGCTAGGAATTGAACCGCCTAAACAAGTCGCGGCCCGCTTTCGCCAGATCCGAACCGATTGTTTCGCTCACAACATGGCGCACATCGCCGCCGCTGTCCGGCTGGCGCGCAATTTTCACACGCATGGGATTGATGTGGTCTGCGTCAAAGGCACGGCGCGCGCTTATGAGGTGTATGAAAGGTGGGATGCGCGCTTTGCTCACGATATCGATTTGCTGGTCCGCGCGCGCGACTACCGTGAAGCGGCCAAGGTTTTGACGTCGACTGGATATGACGCGCCAATTTCGGAAAAAGACGTGTGGTGGCACGAATTCCTGGGCGAATCGCCTTATTTGCCCATTGGCACAACCGGCCCGACTGTGGACCTGCATTACAAGCTGCATCAGCCGGGCACGCCTGCTTTGTCAGACCTCGACGATCTGCTCGATCATGCCGTGATGCGCGATCTGGGCCAGTTTTCGATACCGATGCTGGAAAAGCGCGACGCGATGATGTTGACCGCAACCGGGTTCGGCAAGGCAATCAGAGCGCGCCAGCCCTGGATCAGCTATGCGCACGAGATTGCCTATGCCCGCGCCAATGATCCTGCGATGGGTGATGACATGCTGGATGATTATGCCCGGCAATGCGGGATGGCGCGGCTGTGGCAGCATGCAAAATCGGTCGCTGACAGTGTGTTCTACCCTGAATTCGGCGAGCAGCAGGGGCATGCCAAGCAGACATCGGTGCAAGTGCCCGATTTGCAGCCAGAGCCGCAGCTTTTGTACCGGTCACGCCTATTATGGCGGTGGAGCGAAGGCGTGCTGACCCGGCCTTTTGCATTCGCGCGCGAATTTATCTGGTCAACTCTGGCAGAGATCCAGCACGATCTGTTCGCCGATCGCGCGTCAAAAACACCGCGTTAAAAAAGGCGCGTTAAAACCGGCGCGCTCGGCGACTGCGCCGCACCTCCATTTTGGAGCCAGTTTCTTAGAAATACCGCTCGCCCACGCGGATTGTATCGCCGGGGCGCAGATAGATCGCGCGGCCTTGATCCAGTTCGTAGGTAAATTCGGTTTCTTCGCCCGCGCGGCGGATGAACACGCGCCGCCTGTCCGCCCGGTAAGTGAACCCACCTGCCAGCGCCACAGCTTGCAATGCGGTCAGCTCAGGCTTGTATTTAAACTCGCCCGAACGGCCCACTTCGCCCAGCACATAGATTGGGCGAAAATTGAGCACTTCGACATTGACGCGCGGATCATTCAAATACCCATCGGCGAGTTTATTGGTGAGGAAATTGGAAAATTCGCTCGCCGTTTTGCCCGATGCGGGCACATCGCCCAGCAGCGGAAAGGCGATGTCGCCAGCGGTTGTGATGACGTAATTCTTGGTAAGCGCGGGTTCGCCAAACACAGTGATGCGCAATTGATCCGCAGCCGCCAGCCGGTATTCGTTCGCCTCATAAGGGTTGGAAGCGAGCGGGGGCGCAGACCCCACGCATCCTGTAAGGCTGGCCAAACCAGCGATCAGGGCAGCGGCACTCAGCGATTGGCGAATTGTCATAGGCGTCACTCCAAACGGGATTGCCGATTTGCAAGTCATCCCGGTCTGTTAATCATCCCGGACTGTTAGTCATCAAGACCGCCTTGCGCAACCGATGGTCTTGCGCCTCAACCTGCGCCCAAAAGCCGGGCAAGGCGCGCTTTTATCGGCATGGAATAATGACGCAAAGCTGAAGGGCGGCGGATGATTGCTCCCAATGCGGCGGCAAAATGCTTTGCTTTCAGGGCGTCAACACTGGCCGAAAAGGCGGCGGCATCAAGGATCGAGGCATAGCGCGCCTGATATTGGGCGCTGTCTTTGCCGGCCGCAGCGACTTTTGCGCGAATGTCTTGTTCAGACCTTACCATCAGCGCGCTGTGCGCAGCGGACAGCCGGTGCGAGATAGAGGCATCGTGTTTGCGGTAGCGGTATAGCGGGCGCGGCGCATAGGCATAAAGCGCGCCTGCCAGCAGCAATTGAATGACGAGCTCATCATCTTCGCCAATGCGCAGATCATCACGGTAAGTGACCGCGTGATCGGTAAGCGCGCTGCGCCGGATGAGCGGTTTGAGAAAGCCCAGATTGGGCGCATCGCCAAACATGCGCGTGCCGGTAAAATATTGGTCCAATGTGATGATGCCCGCAGGAGGGGCATAGGTTTCCCCAAGATGGCGAGTGGTTTTCACGCTGCCGCCAAACACCTGCAAATCATCGGCGATCATATCCGCACCGGCGGCATCGGCGGCATCAATCAGCGTTCGGCAGCGGTCAGGTTCAAACGCATCGTCGCAATCCAGCACCGCATACCATTGCCCCCGCATCTGCGCGATCCCGACATTGCGCGCCCCGCCGGGCCCTGCATTGGCATCGGTTTGGAACACCCGGATACGCGGATCTTGGCGAGCGAGCTTTTGGGCAAGTTCGAAACTGTTATCGCTCGACCGGTCATCAACTATTAGAATTTCTATTGTTACACCGCGCTGTCCCAAGGCCGATTCGACCGCAGAGACAAGAAATTCGCCCGCATTATAGCAGGCCATAACTATAGATACCTCCGGCGAGCGCTCCGGTTTCTCCCCTGTTTCCATAGGTTTAGTGGGAGGGGTCAACTTAGACACTGACAAAATACGCTTTTTTGGTAAGACACAACACGATGTACGCTTTTCCCAAATTTACGGCGCGCACCCCTCGCCCGGTGAAAGGGGAGCGGATTTACGCGATTGGCGATGTTCATGGCCGATACGATCTGCTGATAGAGTGTCTAGCCGGAATTATCAGTCATTTTCCGACATTGGAGCCTTCGCCGGATCGTTTGACGCTGGTTTTGCTGGGCGATCTGATCGATCACGGCCCCGAAAGCGCGCGCTGCGTTGAATTGGCTCGCAACCTTCGCGAAGAATCGGGCGCGGTCACTCTGCTGGGTTTTCATGAGCATTTGCTGCTGGAAAGCCTGAATGGCGATGGGGAAGCGCAGGAAGCCTGGCTCGCTATGGGCGGGCTGCGAACGCTGGACAGCTATGGCATCAGCGCGCCCAAACTGTCCGAAGACCCGTTTGATTTTGCCGAACGGTTGGAAGACGGCATTCCGGGCGATCATATCGAATTTCTGAAATCGCTTGAGCCGTCTTATTCGAGCGGTTCGTATTTCTTCGCCCATGCAGGGGTAAAACCCGGCGTGCCGATTGCCAAACAACCGCGCGAGGCGCTGGTTTCGATCCGCGATGAATTTACAGGCTCCGATCGCTGGCACGGGCAGGTCGTGGTGCATGGCCATTCGCAGGTCGATGAGGTTGAAGTTTATGACAACCGCATTGCGTGCGATACGGGCGCTTACAAAACGGACACGCTATCGGCAGTGTGCCTTCAGGATGACGCGGTCGAAGTTGTTACGACCTGACCGGTCCCAAAATTCTCAATCAGCGGATCAAAAGGGCAATTTCTGCGGTCTTGCTGGGTGATCCCAGACATTTAGAGCTGCCCGCGCGCGCCCATTTGCCGCAGTCCCAATACACTTGCTGCGTGCGGCTGCGCAGTTCCTGGCGATAGACGATATCGGGCGGATTGCGTTTCAGGCTATCGGGATCAAACGCCGATGGCATGGCGGACCCCGCGCTCCACCCGACCACTCGGCAGCTTGGCTTGCCTTCGCACAAGGCAACTGCATCAAGCGCCCAGCGGCCCGGTTTTGTGCCCGCAGCAATGGGCCGGATGATCGGTTTTTGCCAGTTTCCGGGCGCAGGCGCGCGCGCAGCAGGTTCTCCCAAATTCACTGCAAAGGCTTCTGCCACAGTGGGCTTGCCGTCCTCTTCCGCTGCTTCCGCTTCGGCGAGCACTTCCTCGCTTGCCGCGCCATCGTGCCAGATATCGTAACTTGCCAGAGCCTTGATTGCAGGCTCCTTGCCCGAAGGCGCAGAGGTAAAGGCGGCTTTTGTCCCCCACCAGCCGGGCCAGCGGAAGAAGATGTGCGTTTTGACAGCGGCGGTCTTGTCCAGGCTGTCGCTCCAATAGGGATACACCCAATTCGTGTGATAATGCGTTGACCAGCCGACCCGCGCATCGCGCGTGCCCCGCAGCATCGTTGCTGCCAGCGTCTTGGCCGATTGATATTGCGCCGATGAATAGCGCCGCCTGCTCATCGATCCATCGCAGGTAAAGCTGAACTGGCACCCGGTTGCGCGCGCTTGCCCTTGAAACACCACGCCGCACACGCTGTTTGGCCAGGCGGGATGGCGCACCCGGTTGAGCACCACTTGCATCACGGGGCGCTGATCATCGCGCGACTGGCCCGCTTCGTACAGGCCCGCAATCGCAAGGCAGCTTTCCGCGCGGTATAGGTCTGCGCCTGCAAGACCGGAGCTGAACGCGCTCGCCGCATCAATCGGGCGCGTGCCAAAAGCGCGGGCGGCGTTTTTCTTCCAGGCCGATGTGTTGGTGATTGCCTCGCTCTGCTGCGCATCGCCCGGCTCTGCCCCCACTGGCACAAAATCTGCCGCCATGGCCGAGATATCGGCAAGCGGGATACGGCCGCCAGATGGGCTACCCCGGTCAAGCTTAACCGAGAGGATCGTTTTGTAATTGCCCGCAAACCCCGGCAACATCGCCCAAGCAGCCCCTGCCGCCACGCACAAAGCGGTAAGCGCGGTGGCAATCCAAACAAATCGCTTGGCAAAAGAAGGCGAGGGCAGGGCAACCATAGTGATCTATTATCGGGTGTTTATGCCATTTTTGCGAGCATTTCAGCGCAAACCCGTGCACTTTTGTCTCGGATTGAGGCATTTTGGTCTTGGTCAGACCTTGGCAGGAGCAGCTCCCGGCAGGATTCTAGCGACGATATGATCGCCCAATTTGCGCAAGTGTTTGCGCGCCGGATTCTCGATGCAGACATAGGCGATCTGAGCGAAGATGAGCGTCAAACCTAAGATCGCGGCAAAGTCGATCAGATCATGGCCAAACCCGCCCAGCTCTTCCTTTACAATCCAGATTGAATGTCGGTGGAGCAGATAAAGGCCGAAAGAAATCTCGCCCAGCCAATACAGAACGGGCGAGCCAAGCGCGCGGGATGTCCAATTTTGAACTCCGACCGCGCAAGACCACACCAATCCTGCGCAAATCGCCAAAGTGAACGGATCAGCGTAAATGGTGCCCGGGATGATCGGGTTCGTGATGTAGGATGGGACCACAAAATAGGCGATCAACAAGACTGGCAGCAACCAATTGGCGATGCTCAGGCTTTTGGGGCCAGCCTTTTCCGCGAGAACGCCTACGATCATACCAGTGAGGAAAACGTGTAAGTATCTCAGCAGGTTGATCTGGTCGAAATTGTTGGTGATCACGAGCGATGCTACCACCATTACAGCCGCGCCTGTATACAAGGCGGTGTTGCTGAGCAGCCCGCCGGAGCGCAGCAACCACAACAGCACAAAGGCTGCATAAAAGTGGAATTCTACTGCAATGGTCCAAACCGTCCAGGCAGAGCCCATGAACATCAGGTGTTGATCGACTTGCCAGGTGTCGAGTTGGAATATTCTCGACCCGGTAAAGTGGTTGATTGCTGCTGTACCGATGATGACGCAGGCGAACAGCGGATAAATCCGCGCAAGGCGAGCGACTGCATATTTCCCGATTGCTTGCGGTGTGGCTGGCCTTTCGAGGTAAAGCTTGGCCATCAGAAAGCCGCTTAAAACGAAAAACAGCATAACGCCCAAAGATCCGCCAAAGCGCGTATCGAGCGAATGCGCAACCAGCACTGAAAGCGCTGCTATCCCGCGAAGTCCGTGAAGTGATTTAATCATCCAACCACACTCTTGCAAAACCATGCGAGGCTGGCCGCCTCACATCTGCCCCTTAAGCGGGAAACCATAGGACGAACCGGTAAAAATTTAGACTGTGCTTAGACGGGGCGCTCTTAAAACGCGTCTTAACGCAGGTTTGGCCTATTTCCCGATCGCGCTCATTCGCCAAAACGCGGCATGGCCCAATAACAGCGCGCGGCGAGCGAGATTGCCCTTATCTGCCAGCGGCGCCCGCCATTTCCATGTGCGCGCGATGTGCATGCGCGCTTCGTTTTCGAAATGGGCGATATCGGGATTTTGCGCAAAGTAGCTTTTGACGGCCCGGTTCATCGCTCGGCTTGCCTTGATCGTTTCTGCCATAGGCGTCTTTTCAGGCTTACGCGCCCACCACAGACCAATCATCGCCAGCGCAGTTTCATGGCTGATGTCGCGGCCAGTCAGCCGTTTATGCTCGCGCCGGGTAATTTCGGTGGCGCACCGCAATTGCGGTTCTTTGTTCTTGTCCGTCGTGCTGCCATAGCCAACGCGCCAACGGTACAGAACATCCTCGATCACGGCGAAGCGGCCCAGATGCAAAAGGCGGCACCACAGATCGTAATCCTGCGAATACCGGAAATGCGGATCATATCCGCCCGCCTGCAGATAGGCACCGCGCCGGAACATCACCTGACCATGCCCGCCAATCCGATTGGCAAAGCCATTATACAGCCCAATCAGTTCCTCGGGGCCAACGTCGTCAGAGACCATCTTGACCGTGCCATCATCGCGGAAATGCTCAAAATGCGAAGTCACCGCGACGCATTCGGGGCGAGCATCCAGCACGGCCACTTGGCGTTCAAACCTGTCGGGCAGGCACAGATCGTCGGCATCCATGCGCGCGACAAGATCGCCGCTGGCCGCATTCATTCCGGTAACGGTTGCTTTGGTGGTGCCGCCATTTTCGCGGCTGATGATCTGAATGCGGTTGTCTCTGGCGGCATAGTCTTCAAGGATCGTCAGCGTCGCATCGGCCGAACCATCATTGACGATGATATATTCAAAATCGGCATAGGTCTGCGCAAGCACGCTTTCGATGGCTGCGCCGACATAGTCTTCGTCATTATAGGCGCACATCACCACGGATAACTTGCGGGCCATCTCAGCTGTTTCCGCTTGAACCGAACCGCGCGCGAGCCCACACGGCGCGAGTGCCCCAGATCAGGATGTTATAGAAAAACACCGCCTTGTATCCGAGATAATGAGGTGGGACTTGTTTGGTGCGCCACCACCAACGTGCGGCGATAGAACGGCGCACTTCAAATTCTTCCGCGCGCAATTCAGGATTTTTCTTGAAGAACGCCGACACCACTTTCTGCATCGCTTTGGACACGCGCGCCGTGTCGGTGCGCGTTGTCGCTTCGGCTGGCATCTTCCACCAGAAATATCGCAGTCCCAAGGCGACATCTTCATCCAGAGCTTCGCCTGTCAGCCGCTGATATTCGCGTTTGCACGTGCGCAGCGAATGCGTTGCCTGCTCTGTCTTGCTGCGTTTTGAAATGCTGTCATGCCCGGTGCGGAAGCGGTAGATAATCTCGTCCACAATTCCGAAATCGCCGACTTGCAACAAACGGGTCCACAAATCGTAATCCTGCGCCATGCGAAACGCCGGATCATATCCACCCGCTTTGTGATAGGCATCGCGCCGGAATATCACTTGCCCATGCCCGCCGATCCGGTTTGAGAAGCAATTATACAGCCTGAGCAGTTTGGGATCGATCCTGATTTCGGCGACATGGCTGATTGTGCCATCGTCAAAGAAATGTTCGACATCGCCCGTGGCTGCGACAAGGCCGGGATCGCTGTCGAGCAGCGCGACTTGTTTTGCAAACCTTTCCGGCATCGAATAATCATCTGCGTCCATGCGTGCGATATATTGCCCGCGCGCTGCATCCACTCCGGTGCACAAGGCGATGGTCAGCCCGGTGTTTTCCTGATCAATCACCCGGATGCGGGCATCGCGCTGGGCATAATCCTCGATGATTGCCAGCGATCCATCCTTTGACCCATCATTGATGATGATGAATTCGAAATCGGTGAACGTCTGACCCAGCACCGTATCAATCGCATCGGCCAGATATTGCTCGCCATTATATACCGACATGACGACGGAAACTTTTGGCGCATTACCGTTGGGCCCAGTTTCGGCGGGCGTGTTGGGGGAATTCATGCCTTGCCTTCCTTAGGCGACAATTTGCGCAGCGCCTTTGCCGCAAGGTTTTTGACGATACCAGCGCATTCGCTTTCAACCGTGTCAGCTTTGCCGCCCATAACCCACAGGCCGTACAGCACAAGCGGGTAAGTCGCCGCGCCAAGCACCACGAGCAGGCCTAAAACGGAGATCTGCGTCCAGAACCCTTCCATCGCTGGCAGCGCAAGATTGACGCTGTAAACCAGCGCGGCCATCGCCAGGATCGCCGTCAAAGGCCGCCAGATATAGGACCAGTGATCCATCATCGATACAGGGCTGATCCGCGACACCAACCGCACATTCAGCACGGTGTTGATCGCAACAGAGACGATCTGACCGATCATGCCGCCAATCAGTGTTGAATATGGATCGCCGCCGCCCGAGCTATATCCCGCATACAGGCCCGCAAGAACCAGCGGCCAGCGGATGAAGAAAGCGCGAATGTCGCGGTGGAACAAACGCTTTGTTTGGGCGGTGGCCATCGCGATGGAGTTCACATTGTCCGATGACTGGATGATCCGGATCACCGCAATCATCTGCATCAGCGGGACCGCGGGCAGCCATTTTGCGCCAATCGCCAGCACCACGATGTCTTGCGCCAAAACGGCGAACCCGGCGGCAATGGGAAAGGTGATCAGGCACAAGGTGCCTTGCGAGCGCATATAACCAAGCCGCAGCCGCGCCTTTTCATCCTGAAGCCGCGAAAAGGCGGGAAACAGCAGCGCCTTGATCGGCGATGTTGCCTGATCAATGGTTTTGCTGACCAAGCGCTGGCTGACGGAATATTGGCCCAGCAGGCTGGCGGGAAGAATATAACCAAACAGCAAAGGCTGCGCGCGCCAATTGAGCGCCTGAACCCAGCGGCCCAAAGTCAGCCAGATCGAGAAAGACAACAGATCGCGATATTCGCGCAGGCTTGCTTTGGGCAGAAACGGGATGAGCGCGTAAGACACGATCACAATCGCGCTTTCAGTGGCGAGCACGCCGAATACAAGCGCCCAATAGCTTTGGTATATCCAGGCGATGGAAACGGTGACGCAGAACCCGGCAAGCTTGCTGGCAAGGCGGATGATGAACGATTGGCGAAAGCTAAGCTCGCGTTCGAACACGACGAGCTTGGGATTGATAAAGCCGCCCACCAGAGTGATAAAACCGAGCAGCCACAAAATCTCAGCCAGCCGCTCATCGCCGTAAAAGACGCTCAAAGGGTGGCCCAGACCGGCAATGACCGCGCCGATAATCACCGCGCGGATCACGTTCATGGTGAAAGCGGTGTGATAGTGGTTCTCGCTCGGATCGCGGTGCTGGATCAGCGCCTTGGACAGCGAAAATTCCGAAACCACACCGATAATACCGGTGAGCGCAGTGGCGATGGCGACCAGCCCGAAATCTTCGGGCATGAGCAACCGCGCAAGGATAAGCGTGCTGATAATGCCCAGCGAATTGACCGCAATGCTGGCTGCCGAAACCCAGCCAGCGCCAATCAGCAATTTGGAGCGTGAAACGGTCATGGCTCAGCCCAGCAGCATCACATCATCGCGCGCGGCAATTGCGGCCATATCGGCTTCATATTCGCCCGACAGGCGCGCCTGATCTTCTTCAGACCACGGCATAAACCGCCCAGAATTGGCTTTGCCGCGCGGATATTCAGCTTGCAGGGCAAGCATGCGGAAAACGCGCTGATCGGGAGTTAGGCCGGGCGCCTGCGCGATCATCTGTTCAATCGCTTTGCCCGATGCGCTGGGCAGCACATCTTCGGCTGAGGGTTTGAGCAGTTTGTCCGCTTCAATCCCGCTCAGCCGCGTGAGGATATCCTCTTCAAGCCTGCCGAAATCCTCATATCGCCACACGATGATCTGCGCATGCGCGATGCCAGCGCGGATGGCATCAATGATCTGGAGCCATTGGCCCGCGCAGGATTGGTTGACCGTCATCATTTTTTGCGGCGTTGTGAACATGCCGTGCCGCAGCGATTCAGCGTAAAGCGAGGCAAGAAACGGCGCATAGGAGCGCACGCATAAGTGGACTTCGACCGGGCGATCTTTCAGCAATTCACCCAAAACGCCAAGCGTTTGAGGCGCGCGGCGGTAGAACACTCCTTTGTAGCAATCATCAGCATTGCCAAGGATGTTCTCTTCCGAAATCGTCACATCATAATCATCAAGCAGCATGGAACGCAGCCGGGCAATCGCGGGCGCTTCGGGCTCGCTTGCCTTGGTCCAGGGCAATGACCAGCCGGATTTATCCGCGCCAGCTGCGTGGCTGGGCACTTGGCGCAAAGCCGCGCGAATGGTGTGAAGCGGCCAATAGGCAACGCCCGCAGCCGCGCTTTGCGCGCGGTTCAGCAGCAGGGTTTCCTGAATATAGGTCGATGCGGTTTTATGCGCTCCGACATGCAGTCTGACCATCCGCCCTGCCATGGTGTTTTCCTGTTTTGCCCCTTGATTGGCCAAACCCGTTGACCCGTGGTTTTCATCGCGGAGCTGCTAGAACAATATTGTGCGCCGCAACACCGCTGGATGGCCGTCTCTACGACCGTGCGCCCTGTATGTCAGCCGAACTAAGCGCTTTCGTGGGTGGTTTCCTGTTGCAGTCCATATCTGGGACGATCGCGGCCCCAATTCCAAAGCCATTCTTTCACAAATCCCGCGCCCCAGCTCACATGCATGATCATCGCCGGAATGCCTGCGAAAAGGCCCATTCCGCTGCCCCCTGCTTTCAGGCCTGCGACCGCGCCCAGAACAAGGCAGGTCAAAGCCCAGCCGAGCACGGGCAGCGCGAATATCGGGTGCAGCAGGGCAAGCGGGCTTGCGCATACAGCTGCAAAGATCGCCACAGGCGCAAGCTGGCGCGGTTTCATGCGCACTTTGTGCCGCCGAACGGTGCGCGCGCGTCCCGTGCCATAGCGAAAGTACTGACGTGCCAATGCGCCTAAAGATTTGCGCGGGAAATAGGTGATGGCAGCGGACGGGTCGAGCCAGATGCGCAGGCCAGCATCGCCTTGCCGCACATCAAATTCCGCATCTTCATTGCACGGCATCGCCTCGCAATATCCGCCCAGCCGCGCAAAAGCATCCACTCGCATCAAGGCATGGTGGCCGTGATCGACCCATTGCCCCTCGCTCATATGGCGGTGCGCTGAACCGCCTGTGCCCAGCACGCTGTTTTGCGCGATGGCAGTGGCTTTCTGCCAGCCATCTTTGCCTTTGGTGATCATCGGGACGACCACTGCATCTGCTTGCTTTTCCTGCGCGATTTTCAGCAAGGTCGCGCCGTAACCACTGGGATAAAGGCAATGCGCATCAATACGCACCAACCATTCATGCGAGCTGCCAAACCGCGCCACGGCCTGATTGATCCCGGCGCTTTGAATGCGGGCGGGATTGTCCAGCAATTGCAATCTGGGATCGCGCAGGCGGTGCGCAGCGATGATATCAAGACTGCCATCACTGCTGCCGCCATCGGCAACGACCACTTGACCATAGGTGGGGTCAGCCAGAACCTGACTAAGCAGCGCATCAAGATGCTCGGCCTCGTCCAGGCAGGGGATGATCGCGAGCACGCTCATCTGTCGGCCGCAGCATCGATAAGGCGTACCAGTTCGCGGCATTCCTGGAGCGAACATACCACCGCATTAATATCAATCGCCGCTATTTGCGCGCGGAGCGCGTCCAGATCAGCAGGGGTCATGGCAAGCAGCTGGCCAGCCGCCTCGTCTGCATGTCCGACCACCATCCCTGCGTCTTTTGCGCGCAGCCACTGGCCCACTTCAACATCGGCAAGGGCAATGGGAACCGCGCCGTAAGCAATCGCTTCGTAAATCCGGTTTGGCAGCAGCCATTGGCTGTTCAGCCCTTCTTCGAACCAGTCAATCGACCAGGCAAAATCGCATTGCCCGTACAGATCAGGCAGGTCGTCATAGGCATAGGGGCCGGTGAAAGTCATACCCAGTTGCGCTGCGACATCGCGTTCCAGATGCGGCAATTCAGCAGGTGAAGGTTTGCCCGCAATCAGCACCTTGATGCGCCCATCAGACCGTGCCACCAGATCTGTGAGAAACGCCAAAGTCCGCTTGCAGCGCAGCATCCCGAACCAGCCAATGGTGATCGGGCGTTCGCCTGCAGGGGGTCGATCGGGCTTGGCAGGCGCGCTGCCTATGGGATCAAGCAGCAGCTTGTTTTCCACGAGCACGGTGCCCCCTTTTACGGGCCGTTTGGCAAAATGATTGCGGATGAAAGCGGGCGATGATGTGATCAGCAGCTCTGATCGCCGCAGCAGCGCAAGTTCCAGCTCCTGGATCATGCGCGCCGGAATGCTTTTGCCCAGCAAAGCGCGGTGAATATCAAGGCATTCATAAATCACAGGACGGCCATCTGAAACGCGCATGGCAATCGCCAATTGCTCTAGATTGCGCGCGATAATCGCATCGCAATCATCGAAAAATTCTTGCAGCCGAGCTTTCGCAAAAGCGTGCTTTATCGTCATCATCGCGCGCGCCGCCAAAGCGGCATCGTGCGAGCGGCCCAGCATCATCGCCCCGCGCGCTTTTGCTGCCGCGCCGACATCCTCGTCGCGGCAAAATCCTGCAAGGGTAATGGCGGCCCCACCTGCATCCAGCATCCGGCACCGGCGCTCCACCGCGGCATCATTCAGATTGTGCACCAGATAGCCCAGTCGCAAATGTGCCTCCTTTCAGGCGATAAAGCTTGATTGCAGTCTTTGTGCGCTGCAACAAGGGCAAGTGTGCGGGGATGTCAACGCCGCACGCTTTTTAGGCAGCAGGGACCACATGCGTGTCACAGATTGAAACGACAGACCCTTGCGTGGCGGTGATTATCGCCGCTTTCAACGCGGAAAAGACGATTGCGACCGCTGTCAAAAGCGCTTTGATACAGTCCGAAACGCGCGAAGTGTTTGTCGTGGATGACTGTTCCAGCGATGCGACGCTGGATATCGCGAAAGCTGCGGGCGAGGGCGACCCACGGCTTATCACGATCAAGCAGGCTTTCAATCAAGGCCCGTCTGCTGCGCGCAATGTCGCTTTGGCACAAACGGATGCGCCTTATGTCGCTGTGCTCGATTCCGATGATGCGTTTTTGCCGGGGCGGTTCAAGGCCATTCTGGCGCAGAAAAACTGGGATTTGTGCGCCGACAATCTGCATTTCACGCATGATCACAACGCTGTACCAGCGGCCAGCACTCCGCCGGGTGAAGCAGGCCGGTCCTGCAGCATAGATTTCGAAACCTTTGTGCTGGGCAATCTTGGCCGCCGCAATGACAATCGCACGGAACTGGGCTTTTTAAAGCCGGTGATCCGCCGCGCTTTTCTGTTGGAGCACGACCTTGCATTTGATGATCGCTGCCGATTGGGCGAAGATTTCGTGCTGTATACGCAAATGCTTGCCTTGGGCGCGCGTTACACCTTGATCGAGGCATGCGGATACAACGCTTTGGTCCGCCCCAATTCATTAAGCGCGCAGCATTCAATCTCTCATTTGCGAGCCTTTTTGACAGCATCGCGCACAATCAGCCGCAGCCCGCATCTGTCAGGCAGGGATAAAGCGGCGATAACCAAACATGTCAGGCATCTTGAAGAGAAAGTCATTCACCGCGAGGCTTTAGAAACCCGCAAATACCGCGGCGGGGTCAGGACAGCATGGTTTTTGATGCGCAGGCCGACTGCGGTGCGGGACATATTGCTTGATCGGTTCAGGGGACAGCAGGAAAACATCATGGCAGCGCGCGCGCTCCTTACATCGGACGATTTTGATAGATTGACGCAATGACCATCCGTTCAGCCGATGATGTCCACGAAAGCGTCATAACTACAGATATCGCAATTATCGGAGGCGGGCCTGCCGGGTTAAGCCTTGCAGCGCATCTCGACCGCGATTGCATCGTAATTGAAAGCGGCAATGTCGCCACCGATGTGCGCACGCATCACGTATTCCATTCGATCAATACAGGCGAATTGTCGAAGATTGATGCAGTGCGTGTGCGCGGTATCGGCGGGGCGAGCCTTCGCTGGACGGGGCGCTGCATTCCTCTGGATGCTTATGATTTTGCTGATCGTCCCTGGATCAGCGAAACGGGTTGGCCGGTCAGCCATGATGAGGTTCTGTCCTGGTGCGATAAAGCGGCCCAATTGATGGGTTTGCCCCGCGATGACGTGGGAGACGCGCTGATTGCGCAAAAGGCGCAGGCTGACGGACGGCTGGTGCCTGCAACCTGGCGGTTTGCCGAACCTGAACCGGGCGAAGCCCTCCGCTTTGGCGCGCATCTCAAATCGGCGTTTCAGGGCGCGAAACGATCCATCATCCATGCCGCGCATTGCACTCAGATCATGGCGACCCACCGCGAAGTGAAAGCGGTGCAATTGGTGACGCGCGATGGCCGCAATGTGCTGGTGAAAGCGCGCCATTTCGTCATCGCGACAGGCTGCGTTGAGGCATGCCGAATGCTGCTTGCGGCGCAGCGCGCCAATCCGGAAATTTTGGCCGGCGTTGCCCCGTGGCTGGGGCGGGGTTTTGGCCAGCATTTGCGCCTTGATGCAGGCGAGATTGAGGCAGACAGCGTGCAACTTGGCGCATTGCAGCGCGCCTTTGGCATAGTGCGCAAAAAAGGGCGTGCGATTGCCGAAACTGGTATGGCGATCAATCCCGATTTCGCTCGCACAAACCAGCTGGGCAATGCGTCCATCGTCCTTCGCTATGTCCCCAAGAGAGGGTATTCCCCGCGCGGCTGGCTGGCCGCTGCAAAGGGGCGCATGCTTGGCGAAACCGTGCATTACGACAAAGCGCGCGTTCTGGTCGAAATGGATACGGAACAAACCGTCGATCATGCGAGCCATATCGGGCTTGCGGATGAGCTTGATCCGCTGGGCCAGCCGCGCGCAAAGGTTCACTGGACAATCGGCCAAACCGATCGCCGCACTGTTTACAAGACTATGCAGGCGTTTGGCGGCTTTATCGCGCAATCAGGTCTTGGCCAGATGCGACCCGCCGAAGGGATCACGCCGGACCGGATTGATGTGGCCGTTCGCAGGGATAGTTTGCACCAGCTTGGCGGCACAAGGATGAGCGATAGCCCGAAAGACGGCGTCGTGGATGCCAATTTGCAAGTGCATGGGACTGCCAATTTGTCGGTTGTCGGCGGATCGGTTTTTGCGACCGGCGGCCATGCCAATCCCACCCAAACCATCGTTGCGCTCGCTTTGCGTTTGGCGCAGCATCTGAACGCAAAGCCGCAATCAGAACCGCTTCAGGTCAACAGCGCTATCTCAGACAATTCAGTGACGGCCTGATCGGTGTGTGCGGGGTTTGAACGGCGCAGCACCCGGCGCAATATCGCCTGCGCCAGATCACCATATCCGTGCAATTGCCCGATCAATTGCCACGCCTGCTGACGCTGGATTTCATCGGGACCTCGCAGGCGCCACACCAACCCTTCGATGAGTTCGCAAACGATCGCGCGCCCTGCCGGGCTGCTTTGCCCAAGCGCGCGCAATTCGGCCAAAGCACCGGGCGCAAGCGCGCCTGCAAATCCGTGCTTGCCCGCCATAGCCCTGCGGCAAATGCCGTTTTCCACTGCTGTCAAAGGCGCATCGGATAAAGCGGCTGCGGCTTTCCAATCGGCGATGGCATGGTCCCACAGATCATGCCGCGCCATAATGGTCGCGCGCTGGAGGAGAGCGGCGCGCTGAACCAATTCAGTCTTGGCGCTTGCGAACATCCCTTCAAAGAAGGACAGCGGCACATCGCGGTAAACCCGTTCAAAAATGCGCGCGTCATAGTCCTGCCAAACCGTGTTTGACTGGCCCGCATCATGCAGCATCGCAGAAGGCCCGCGCGCGCCTTCGTGTTTGCGCTGCCAGAAAATAAGATCATCGGTAAAGGCCGCCTGGCCGCGCATCGCGATCCGCACAAACATATCGTAATCCTGTGCGCGCAGCATGGCGGGATCAAACGGCCCGGCGGCCTCATAAAGGCTGCGCCGGGCAAGCGCAGCGTTGTGCATGACAAACGCATCTTCGAAGATATGGCGCGCGGGAGACCCTTCCTCCAAAGACGGCCGATGCGCCATGCCCAGGTCCACGCGCACACCGCCGCGATGCGTGAATTTGGCATAGCGGCCAAAGACATAATCTGCCCCCGTCCGCTCAATCAGGCCATGCAAAGTGGTGACCGCTTCGGGGCACAAAACATCGTCATCATCGCAGATCCAGATATATTCGCCGCGCGCCTGCTGCATCGCGCGATTGAGAGCGACCGATTTTCCAGCATTGTCCTGCCGCATATGCGTGATCGCTGTGCCAAACTGCGCCAGCACCTGCGATGTGTCATCATCGGACCCGTCATCGACAATGATAATCTCGTCTGTGTCATCCATCTGGGCAAGGATCGAACCGATAGCCTCGGCGATGTAATCGGCGCGGTTATAGGTTGGGACAAGGAAGCTGATCCGCGTGCTCATGCGCGCTTGCCTGCGGATGGACCAAGATCAGGGACGGGGCCAAAATGCGCTTCCATCGCGCGAATTTGCTCATCATTGCCATCGGAATAGAGGTTCTGCGCGGCCAGCGCGACGTCCTGCGAATGGGGCCAATCAACGATGTCGAAATGGCCCGGAACGCGCACATGCCGCGTGCCCGCTTTGCGCGCCATCCAGAAAAACCAGATATCATCGCCCCTTGGGCACAGCTGCGTAAACAGCGCCTCATCCAGGACATCATCGGCAAAACAGCCGGGCGGATACAGGATGCCGCCAACCCCTGTGGGAAACAGCACGCGGCCATCATCGCGGTTTTCGGTTTGCGATGCGGCCAGTTCCCACGTGGCATAGGGCGCCAGCATGCCCGCTGCATCGCGCAGCGCCATGTGAGACCGGGCCGCGATCACAGCGCCGGGATGCTGTTTTGCGCGCCCCACAAGGCTCGCCAACCAGTCCGGCGGATAATAGACATCATCGTCAGCTGTCACATAGAAACAATCGGGCCGCTGATTGAGCGCAGGGATCAGTTTTTTATAGCTGCGCGTATCGGCGCACGGCTTTATCTCCAGCCCCGCTGGCTCCAATGCGCGCACATCATGCGGCACCGCGTCCATATCCTCATGCGCGATCCACAATTGGACCGTATCGGCGGGTACTTTTTGATCGAGCAGCGATCGCAATGTCTTTGCCAGATCGCCAAATCGCGGTGGATAGGATGTGAGTGTGATGATCAGCGGCGCATCAAGACCGTGCGGTACTGCGTCTCTGTCTCTCACAACAGGGAACCGCTGGACCGCCCGCAGCGCGCGGGCCAGCAGGATCTTGGCTCTTAACCATTGATAGATCACTTTTAATCGGTAGACGCCGCGCATTGTTCTGTCTCAAAACACCTTGGTGAATACGCTTAGGCAAATTGAAGAAATGTCTGGTAAAGATCGTTTCGACACGCGCTTGGCAATAAGCGCATCATTGTAGGATTGCGAACGCGAAATGCACAGCAGCGCGAAATTGGGACTGATTACGATGGCTTATGGCCGGCAGAAATATGTCGACCAGGCGATTTCGCTCGCGCAATCGGTAAAGCGGCACGTGCACCATCTGCCGATCTGTCTGGTCACCGACCGGGCAGATCCGGTCGCGCCGTTTGACCATCAGGTCCGCATGGAAAGCTTTGCCGAAGCGGGGACAGTGCTCAAGACGCGGATTTACGAATATTCCCCATTTGAAGAAACCTTGTTCATCGACAGCGATTGCCTGGTCACGCGCGATTTTACCGCGCAATTGGACGCCATCCGCGCATGGGATTTCTCGCCGGTGGTCAACACCTACCTTACCGCTGGCGATAAAGATTTGTGGCTGGAGGATGTGGGCGCAGCACTTGAAAAAGTGGGCGGCGCGCGCTTTCCCAAATTCAATGGCGGGGTGTATTTCTTTCGCAAAGGCGACATCGCGGCCCAAGTGTTTGGCGAAGCCGAAGCCATCCGCCACCGGCAAAGCGAGCTTGGCATTCTCGATTTTGATGCAGCAGGGCCGGGCGAAGAAACGCTGATTGGCCTTGCCTGCGCGAAAATGGGGCTGACCGATCTGTACGATGATGGGGGCCGGTTGATGCGCACGCCGCTGAATGCGACAGGGCCGGTGCATCTCGACATTTTAAAAGGCGAATGCCGATTTGAAAAGCACGGGCGCATGGTCGAACCGGCCATCGTGCATTTCTGCGGTGAATGGATTGATCATCCCGCTTATCGGATTGCCGTGGAGGAAATCGCTTCGGGCAAAAAGCTGTCCGGGGTCAAACGCACGGCCATCACTGCGCAGCATAAAGCGGGCCGATTGGCGCAGAAGGTGGCCGATAAGGTCGGCTAGGCGGTCCCGCGCTATCCGCGCCGTTCCAATTGCGCCTGTATTTTACCAAGGGCAAGCTTGGCCAGCATCACCGGATGGCGAAAGCGGGCATATTGCGGGTGATCGACAATCCTGTCGGCTGTCTCTGGATCATCGCTGGGCAACCAGCGGATGCCGCGCGATGCCTGATCGATGAGGGCGTTTTCTTGCGCTTCGACAAACCCGCGTGACATGCGAAATGCAGTCCGCGTGCGCGCCGGGGCCGGGCCATGGTCATAGCCGTGCCGGATCAGCAATTCATGGCAAACCATATCGCACACCTGCCTGATTTCGGGCGGTAAATCAGCGCGCCAGGCATATTTGCGCGCGTTCGTCATCCCGTCTGCCACTTGCCCTTTCCAGCTTTCATTAGCGGTGGATACACTTTGTGCGGACTGGCCAAACTCGATCATCGCGGGATCAAAATCCTCCCCGATATGATCGCAGATCGATTGCAGCACGCCTGCTGCATCATCGACAATGTCCTCATACCGAACCGTGGTAGAGCCCGCATCTGCTTCAAGAAACGGCTCAGCTGCCGCATTCCATTGCTGCCACAGATAGATATTGGGCAGGATATGGTCGCTGAATGTCGGCAATTTACGCGTAGAAAGCCCCACATCGCGGGGATCGCGCAGGATGCGAATGATGCGCGCATCGGGCCACAGCTTTCGTATTGTTGGCAGGTGCTCGATATGATTGGGCGTTTTTTCCACCCAGCGCGTTTTGCCCTGCCGCTGGGCAAAGGGCACCACCAGCGCTTCCAGCAAAGCGGCAATCCCCGGTTCGCGCTGCTCCAAATAGCGGGTCAATTGATCGCGGTCTGTCCCGAACAGGGCGCTCACATCCTGTTCGGCCAGTGTAAGCGAGGCAATCAGACCGGCCCCCGCGCGCGGCCAATCAGGATCGCGCGCTGCCTGTTCAAGCGAAAGGGTGGGCAATTTGCTGAAAAACTGCGTTTCCGGCCCGGCTGATAAATGGGGATGCGAAGCCAGCATGGCCGCCAGCATAGTCGTCCCCGAACGCGGCGCGCCGACGATAAATATGGGTGGTGGGGCGCAAGGTTGCATTTATGGCACGCTTCGTCTGAAAAACTGTGTCGAAAGGTCGACTGCTTCCTATGAAACGCGCTTCAATCTGACTAGAGCTAATAATCGCGGCTCTGGTCGGCTTGTTCCGGTGCAATTTTTGAATGTTCAAGGGTGGATAAGGCAAATCCACCATGTCACACAGGGATTGGCGCAAGGAAAAAAGCCCTAGAGTTGTAAGTCATTGTCGGCACGAACGGGAAACCTACGTGAAAATTGAAGTTCCAGTAGACGATCTAGACGATGATGATGGCCCTTCAGAGGCCTCTCAGCGCACACCTTTGCTGCCCGATCCCAGCTTTTTGTGGCAGGTGTTCCGCCGCAATCTGTGGCTGTTCCTCGGCTGTATTCTGGCTGCTGTGCTGGCGGCTGTCGCCTATTTGCTGACAGTGACACCTGAATACACCGCGCGCGCCAGCCTGCTGATCGAACCGGCAACCGATCCTGTGCGCACATCGGGGCCGAATGAAAATTCGCTGATCCCCAATGCCGATGAAATTGACACCGAGATCCGCCTGATTGGTTCGCCTTTGGTTTCCGAGATTGCGGGCCAATTGTATGCGGAACGCTTTGCATCGCCCGATGGTGATGAATTTACGCCTGCTGAAATTGAAAGCCTGGGCAATCGCATCCGAAACGCGACCAGTGTTGTGCGTTCTGGTTCGACCAAAGTCATCGATATTTCGGCAAAGGGTCCGGACAATATCTTTGTCGCGGCTGCTGCCAATCTTCTGGCAGAGGCGTATCTGCAATCGCAAGTGAATGACAAATTGCAGCGGTCTGCCGCGACGCAGGCGTTTATTTCAGAGCGTCTGACCGAGCTTGAGCGCAATGCAATCGATGCGCAGACCCAGCTCGACAATTACCGTGCATCGCGCGGCCTCGTTAGCGCAAATGGCGGCAGCAATGCCGAACAGGAAGTATCCAATCTCAACCAGCAGCTCGCTTCTGCTCAGGCCGATCTGGCGGAAAAACAGGGGCGGCTTAGCGCGGCACGTGAACAATTGGCGCGCGGCGGGGGCGGTGCGGATGTTGGCGCGGCTTTGGGATCGGGCACGATCACCAGCCTTCGCCAACAAGAAGCGCGCGTGGGCGCACAATTGGCCGTTTTGACAGAGCGCTATGGCGAATTGCATCCTGAACGCCGCCAAACACAATCGGAATTGATTGAGATCCAAACCCGCATCCAGCAGGAAATCAACCGGGTCATCTCCAGCCTGCAAGCCGAGGTGCAAACCGCGCAGTCGCGGGTGTCCTCACTGGCTGGGAGCAGGGAGCAGGCGCTGGGCACTTTGACCGCCAATAGCCGCGCGCAGGCTGGCCTTAGCGAGCTTGAGCAGAAAGCGCAGGCGGCAACGTCGATCTATCAAAGCTTCCTTGAACGCTCACAGGAAAATGTCGCCCTGCGCGACAGCGCGCTGCCAGATGCCAGCTTTGCCGCGCGTGCATCGGTGCCAAACAGCCCATCGAGCCCCAATTACCCGCTGACTTTGGTCTTGGCGATGCTGGCCGGGTTTGTGCTGGGCTTTGCTTCGATCTTTATCGCGGAATATCTGCGCCGCGGGGTGCAGACCAAACGCGATGTCGAACGGCGTTTGCGGCTGCGCTATGCTGGCGCAATCCCGACCCTGCGCTCAACGATTAAAGGGCGCATGGCGTTGGAGCCGCCGCAGGAATATGTGGTGAACAATCCCAAATCCTTGTTTGCCGAAAGCTTCCGGTCCATCCAGACTTTCCTCACATTGTCACCGGGCAAACGCCCGCGCGCTATCGCCATCACTTCGGCGCTGCCGGGAGAGGGCAAGACCACCACTTCTGTCTGCCTTGGCCGGGCGACTGCGATGGTGGGCGTGAAAACCATATTGGTGGATGCCGATTTGCGCCGCCGCGGATCGAGCGAGCTGCTCGATTATGAAAGCGAACACGACATCTATGATTACCTGCATGGCCGGGCTGATCTGGATGCGTGTATTTACACCGATCCGCGCACCGGGCTTGATCTGCTTGGCAGCAATGACGGGTCCGATGATGCGGGCAATCCGATGACGGATGACAAAATCCGTGAAATGATCAATGAACTGCGCAATCGCTACGATGTGGTTGTGGTCGATACCGCACCGATCCTGGCCATTGCAGAAGGCCGGGTTATTGCAGCGGCCGTGGACCGCGTGCTGCTGGTTACCCAGTGGAAGAAAACATCAATCCGCGCGGTCGAAGCGGTGGTCGATATGCTGCTTGAGGCCGGGGCAAAGATCACCGGGCTCGCGCTCAGCCAGGTCAATATCAAGAAATTCGCCAGCACGGGCGACGGTGATGTCTATGCCTATACGAAGAAATTCCGCGGCTATTACGTCAATTAACGGTCAAGTTCATATCAGGGGGAAACTGACGATGGCGAAAGCCAATGGGGCGAAAGCCACAGGCGGCCTGCGCGCTGCCAGCATTGTAAAAAGCGCCGCAATCTTTGCTGGGGCAGGGGCCGCAATAGCTTTGCCTGCCGCCAGCGCGTCTGCGCAATCGGACCGTCAGGCGCAATCGGTTGCCGAGCGCAATGCGCCGGAATTTTCCAGCACGCCGATACCTGTTGGCGGGTTTGAAATGTTTCCATCGATTGATCTGGACGTTGAATATAACGACAACGTCTTTGCGACCGAGACCAATGAGCGCGACGATCTGATCGTATCGCTGCGGCCCAATATCCTGCTGCGCGATCGGCGCGAAGATGGCGAGACCCGCGTTAATCTGTCAGCGGACCTTCGCCGTTTCACCGATATCTCTAGCGAGAATGCAGAGCAGTTCCGGCTGGATGCGACCACTCGTCAAGGGATTGGCACCGGGTTTGAATACAATCTGGGCGTGCTGCTTGAACGCAATAACGAACAGCGCCGCAATATTGACGCGTTCGATGTGGTTACAGCGCAGCCTGTGTCGTTCACCAATGTTCAAGCCACTGGCGGCGTGGCCAAGGAATTTGGTCCTTTCCGGGTCAGCGCAGAAGGGCGTTTGCGAGCGGTATCGTTTCAGGGCGATGTCAATGTGGGCGGCACTCTGTTTGATTTAAGCTTTCGCGATTTTGAAACCTATCGCGGCACGGTGCGGGCATCCTTTGCCCGCTCGCGTGATCAGCGTTTCTACGTGCAAGCTCAAATTGATAAGCGCGACGCGGAACTTGCCCCCCTGTTCGAAGAATTTGTGGTCGTTGATTTCATCGATCGATCATCGGACGGCTTCCGGTTTGAAGCTGGATACGGCCAGCAGGTGACCGAGCTATTGTATCTGGATGTGCGCGCCGGGTATTTGCGGCAGAATTTCGATGATCCCACTCTCAACCCAATCGAGGGATTGGCATTCCAGGCGGATGTCTTGTGGAATGTCACGCCGCTCACATCAGTGGCATTTTCAGCGCTGAGGCAAGTGGATGAAACGCTCAACCCGGAATTTACCGGCTTGCTGCGCACCGAAGGCCGAGTGCAGATCGAACATGAATTGCTGCGCAATCTCGTTCTGACCGGGCGGCTGGGTTACGCCGATCTCAATCTTGGCAATTCTGATCGCGATGGTCGCCGGTGGAATGCCGGTTTCCTTGTCGATTACAGACTGGATCGCCGCTGGAGCTTCCTGCTTGAGGGGCGGTACTTTGATCGCACCGGCCTTAATGACTTTATACAAAATTCGATCTCGGCAGGGGTCAGATACAGCTTCTAGCGTAGCAATTCGCTAACGATCGTGCTTATATACCGGCTGAGCTCGAAAACGAGCCGCACCGGGAGACAAACGATGCCAGCTATTCGTGGTCGCAGGCACGATGCCAATTTGCTTGCTGTAACGCTTGAACCGACAATGACGTCCGCTTTCCTCCGCAGGAAAGTGGGAGACCAGAAAGCTGGTCGTGCGCGCGCGGGCAAGTATCAACGTTCGACGCGATTGCTCATATTGCTGGCGGGAATTGGGGCCAGCTGGGCGCTGGTGATCGGCGCTGGCTACGGCCTTGTCAGTCTTTTCTCATAGCGCCCATTTTGTCCCATTTTGAGGCTCTGATTGCGGTATAAGACAATGTCGCTTGAGTGTTACATTCTGGGGCAAACTTCGACCTTGCGAATCAGAACAGTTTCAAAGCTCCTAATCCGGTGTTAGCGCCTTTTTAAGGTTCAACCAGGTTTAGGGGATTCGGCAATGTCCGGCGGTCAGGCGCGGAAACTTGCACAATATGAACGCCCGAGGATTATCTCTCGGAGCGATTTCATTATTGATGACCCTGTGTCAGCAAAGATCATCGACCGTGTCGGCTCGTTTTTCTTGCTGGTGATGGCTGCACCTTTAATGGTGCTTATCGCGCTTGGCATTATGATTTCTTCCAAAGGGCCGGTCTTATTCAAACAGCAACGCATTGGGCGCGGCGGTAAGAAATTTGACTGCTACAAATTCCGCACCATGGAAGTGGATGCGAAAGAGCGGTTGGATCGTCTGCTTGAAAACTGCGCGGCGTCGCGGTTTGAATGGGCCAAGGATCACAAGCTGAAGAATGACCCGCGCGTCCACCGCATTGGGAATTTCCTGCGCAAAAGCAGCCTTGATGAGTTGCCGCAGCTGTTCAACGTCTTGATCGGCGATATGAGCCTGGTCGGACCGCGCCCGATTGTTGAAGGCGAGATCAAGAAATACGGACGGTATTTCGCGCATTATTGCGCCGTGCGCCCCGGTATCACCGGGCTATGGCAGATCAGTGGCCGCAACGATGTCGCCTATCGCCGGCGCGTCGCGTTCGATGTGGTCTATGTGCGCAAGGGCCGTGTCGCAGACAATGTGCGTATCTTGCTGCAAACTGTGCCAGCAGTGTTGGCCGCGAAAGGCTCTTATTGAGCGATCTGACCTGCGGGGCGATGCCCCTGTCGGTCATTACTTGCCAGACCTCGTGCAAAAAACCGTCCCAAATCAGGACATTAGCTTGCACTATAGTAAACACTGAGTAAAAACCGTGCGCCTGCGCGGGTGTAAACGCAACTTTATTGCGAACTTATCCACTCGGGCGAGTGATGTTTGTTGTTTTGCTCAGGTTCAGAGTAGCTTCATCGAGTCGAGAGGGGCTCGACCAATCAAGGGGCTATCTATGCAAAAGATGAAATTACTGCTGGGCGTCGGTGTTATCGGGCTCGCAGGCGGTCTCGCCGTGCCAGCAATGGCATCAGAAAATGAAAACAGCGAAGAAACGGTCGCACTGGAAGCGCGCGGCACGTTTGAAGGTTTTCAGATCAATCAGCGTCTGTCCACCGTGATGGCGCCCGACCTTTCGATGGCATCCACATTCGCCACTCCTGAAAATTATGAAGCGGTCCCAGTGCCTGCGAGCCCGGAAATCATCGCGCGCGATGATGTTGGCGTTGGCGGTATCATTGATGTCAACAACACGCAGCCATCGGTTGTTCAGCTCTTTATTCAAGACAATGTCACCGGCGGCATTTTCTTCAATTGCACGGGCACGGTCATCAATCCGCGCACGGTGCTGACAGCGGCGCACTGTTTGAACAGCCGGCCATCAGAAGCTTACGGCACACCCGGCACGGGCGACACATCGGTGCTGATCTCGTCCGGCGTTGATAGCTCGGTGCGCTTTTTCGAGTATCTGGGCACAGGCGCTGGCTATAATGAAGGCGGCGTCGCGACGAGCACGGACGTTGTGATCCACGCATCCTCCAACCAGGAAAATGGCGGCTTAGCCTTCCCATGGGCTGATATCGCTCTGGTCGCTGTGGACGCGCCGATCACCGATATTCCCTCAATGCCCATTCTGCTGACCCCGCTGGATGAGCTGACTCATGTCGTCCAAGTTGGATACGGCACATTCGGTGTTGCCAACGGTGTTGAAGGCGGTGGTTCTGAAGGGATTGGCTTCCTGCGCCGCGTTGGCGAAAATATGCTGGGCGCGATCGCATCGCCTGCCGATCTGGGCGATAGCCTGTTCCCCGCTTTTGCGCCGACATCCGATTTCGGGTTCGAGACGCAGGCCTTTTACTTCACCGACTTCGATAACCCCGATCGCACTCAGGAAGAGCTGGATGGATGTGTGTTCGACCCATTCGGTCCAGTATGCGACAGTTTGGAGGCGGTTCGCGCGATCGACTATTTCGATGATGATGCGCTGCCAAACGAAGTTGCGACAGCGGGCGGTGACAGTGGTTCGCCACTGATTGTAGATGAGCTTTATGATTTCCCGATTGTCACAGCGGTCCTGTCGGGCGGGTTTGATTTCTTCGGCGTTCCCGAAGGATACGGCGATATCAGCTTCTACAACCCGATCTATCCGTTCTTTGAGTTTATCTCGGAGAACACGGCATACAAATATGTCTCCGCCAAAGCGGGCAATGGCGTGTGGTCTGATGCGTCTCGCTGGACGCAGGATCTCGATCCCGGCTTCTTTGTCGATGACGGCACCGGCACTCTTGTAAACGGTCTGCCAACCGGCAGTGAGCCGGGCGTTTATGAAGCAGGGCCCAAACTCGGCACGATTGTCGGGATTGATATTTCGGGCAATTCCACGGCGCCTTCGCCGTTCCTGCCGCCCGAAGGCACGCCCAATTTCGGCGCTGACACACCCAACAGCTCTGTGCTGCTTGGGCCGGGTTCAACCGGGTTCGTCCCGCAAAACACCGATGGCACACCGGGCGCTGCGTTTGAAAATCCTGCGCAATATTTCGAAGTGCATCTCAACAATTTCGGGCGCACCACGGTCGATCTTGATGTTGAGATTGATAAGCTTGTGATCGACAATGGCGATGCGAGCTTCATCTTGCCGAGCGCCTACTCCTTCTCATCCATTATTGGTGTCGAGCAGTTCGATGGCACATCGAAAATCGACGGCACCTTGGATGCTGGCATCGTGGCGCTGTTTGGCGGCATTATGTCGGGCGGGGGCACCGTTAACACGCAGGCTTTCTTCAACCTTGCAGGCGGTTTGGCACCGGGCAAACTTCGCGGCACGGGTACGCTGAATATTGATGGCGATTACATCCAAGCCTCATCGGGCGCCTTACTGGTTGATATCTCCTATTCGCGTAGCCGGATTAAGTCCGATCTGTTGAATATCAGCGGGGACGCAAGCCTTGCAGGAACTTTGGCTATCAGAGGCCTTGGCCGCCCACGTTTTGGGGATGAGGCTGTTGTCCTCAGCGCCAATTCCATTCTGGGTGATTTCCAGGAAGTGAACCTGTTTACGCGGTCCCCTGTCCTGTTTGCTGAAACCCGGATTGATGGCGGCGATGTCATCGTCACGATCAATGCCCGCAGCATTGGCGATATGGTTTCCGGCAATCTCACAGGTGTCGGACAAGCGCTCGATACGCTGCGGTTCTCTGGCCGGGGCGATAATTTCGTCGGGTTGTTCGATGTTATCGATAATGCCGGGTTTGACAGCCTGTTGCCCACTTTGAATTCGTTGACTCCGGTCAGCGCGTTTGGGCAATCCATGGTCGCCAACAGCTTCTCGCAGCGTTTCACCGGGCAATTGGGTCAGCGCACGCTGGCTTTGCGCGGCGCCAACAAAGCGGCAGCGGGCTTCTCATCGGCGGGCAATGCTTCTTTTGCAATTGCAGGGACAGCTCCGGGCGAAGAGAACAAGCTGGGCTTTTTCTCTACCGTATCGGGCGTGTTCTTGAACGGTGCAGACCGCAATACGGGCGCTAATGCATTCGAAGAAGCCGCTTTCACTCAATCGGGTGAGCTGACGCTTGGCGCGGATATGGAAGTGTCCGATGGCTTTAGTGTCGGTTTCGCAATGACCAGCATCCGCAATTCCGGCACCAATATCGGCGCATCGCAGCGTCCCGATGATACCAGTGTCGCAGGCGCGGGCTTTGCCGCCTACCAGTTCGGCAATGGCTTTGCCGATATGTATGTCGGCTTTTCCGAGCAGACATACGGTGTCGAGCGGGCAGCACAGGGCGATTTTGCCAGCCAATATCTCAACGCCAATGGCGCAGCAGATGGCTCGCAGACATTTTCAGGCATGCGTCTGGGCTACACGTTTGACATCGCCAAAGGTGTTGAAATGGGTCCGGTGGCGAGCCTTGATTATGTTCGCAACAATATCGGCGGTTACACCGAATTTGGCGCAGGCCAGTTCGGGCTGACGGTGCTGGATCGCACATTCACATCAGCAGGTGCAAAAGTTGGCCTGATGGGATCGCTGGACACGGGCATTGGCAGCAAAGGCCAGTTGAGCGCCTTTGGCTCAGTCGCATATGCACGTGAACTGGCGGACAATGCAGATATCGTGACAGCGCACTTTATCGGTGCTTCCGATGTGCCCTTCGCGATCAGCAACGCGCTTGATCCGGAATGGGTCAGCGTCAATGCTGGCGCGCAATTGTCGCTGGGCAATGATCTGAGCGTTAGCGTGAGCGGCACTTCTGATCTTGGCCGCGGAGTGCTGACCAACAATCAGGGTCGTATGACCCTGAACTGGCGCTTCTGATCAGACCCGATTGATCGGCACAGTGCCTTAGAAGCGGCCGCGTTTCCTCTACAGGGAAGCGCGGCCGTTTTGCGTTGTGACGGGTTGCAGCGATCTTGTGCCGCCATCGCAGGAGCACGTCGTTGGTGACTGCAACATGGGCCGCAAAGGCAGGGCCCAAAGCGCAGCGGTTCGTCGGGACACAGACATCTCTACGTGCGCCGCTGTGCGGCGAAACTATCAGGCATCAACAGGGTTGCCCGAACCTCATGGCTCGGAATGTCTCCCTAAGACGTATTGCCGCTTTGATCCGTAAAAGTACGCAGCCCACCAGCGTGTTGTAAGTTCTGCAAGTGAGCTCTTAAGAGTAGCGGTCAGTCGTGTCCCACATTCACGAACTCTTTTGTGGGCGTGCATTTCTCGGTCCTTTGGCGCCACCAGCGCAACTTGTAAAATCCTATGAAATCGGAGCCTTAGCGCGCCTAATTCTGGGCATAAGTAATATTTAGGCAAGGATTTGTTAGGGATGCTGCTCTAGCCCAAACTGGTGACAGCGCTCTGAGGGGGCTCTGCGTTTATTCATGTGGGTGCGCAAAATGCGGTATTTTGGACGACTGACCGAACAGCTTTTGGCTAATCTGAAATGGTTGCTGATCGGGTTTGTGGCTTTGACCATGGGCACTGCCGCAAGCGCTCAGGATTTGCAGATAACCGATTATGTCTCTGCGCCTGATCCAGTTGCGGAATCGGCTGATGCGACGTTCACGATAACTGCGGCCAATAACAGCGCGCAGGCCGTGAACAATCCGGTCGTGACGATTGATGTGCCCTCAAACTTCGAAGTCACTGCTGGCGATGTGCCGGCCTTTTGTTCGGTCAGCGGTGCTGTTGGGTCTCAGACCATCACTTGTAATCTGCCTACACTGGTAAGAAACAGCCCGCAGACATTCAGTTACACCGCGACAGCGCTTACAAGCGGCGCCGCGTCCACGACGGCTACTATTTCTGCAGCAGGCATTACCGACCCCAATTCCGGGAATGATTCTGTTACGATCACGCCTACGGTTCGCAATGGTGCCGATCTGTCGGTTGCCAAGGCGGGCTCTGCGCCGAATGTTATTGCGGGCGGAACGCTAACTTATACATTGACCGTCCAAAACGCCGGCCCGTCGACCACTTCTGCTGTGCGAGTGACCGACAACCTCCCGGCCGCATCCGATTTTGATTTCCAAAGCGCAGGCGGCACTGGCTGGTCGTGCTCGCGATCAGGCCAAACGGTTACGTGCGACTATTCAGGTGCGGCGCCCGCTCCGGGCAATCCCTATCCCGATATTTCGATAGTCGGCCAGATCATATCAAACTCCGCTGGCACAATCTCAAACATCGCCAGTGTTGAGATCACGGAGCTGACAACGCTCGATCCTGACTTGTCGAACAACACGTCCAACACAGTTGTGACCAATGTCGAGGCGGGCAGCGATCTTGCCGCGCAAAAGTCCATGCCGTCGACAATCATCGTTGGTGAAAGTGCAACGATCCGGCTGACGATCAGCAACACGGGTCCGCAGACCGTGCCGGCTGGTGTGACGATTTCCGATACGATTGATTCCTCGCTCACCATTGGTGCGCTGCCTGCTGGTTGTACGCAAAGCGGTCAGAACGTGACCTGTACTGCCGGTTCGTTGAATGCGCCGGGGCAGGCTGTTTTTGATATTCCGGTTACAGGCGCTTCTGCCACAGGCGGACAGATCAACAACGTTGCTACTCTTACGCCCGTTCCTGGATTTCCTGATCCCGATGCGAGCAACAACACAGTTTCGGTTCCATTTGAGGTTGAAGAGCCGAATGCTGATCTTCGCCTGCGCGCGAAAAACAAATTCCCTAACCCTGTTGCGCCCGGTTCGAATGTCACATCGCGTATTTTTGTTCGCAACGATGGCCCGTCGGTTGCAAGCTATTCAGCCGCGAACCCGCTCATCATTACTGACCAGCTAGGTCCGGATGAAACGTTTATCAGCGGCCCTGCAGATTTTGATTGCACCACGGCACCGAATGCAGGTGGAACTCTTGTTACCTGCCGCACCAACACGACAGGCACGGTGGCGGTCGGAAGTGATCTGCGGATTGATCTGATCACTCAGGCCAATGCTGGGACAAACGGAACAATCACGAACGAGGCCTGCACCGACACGACTGCAGGTTCGATGCACACGCCTTCTTCGGCAGCCAGCCCCTCGGGCGATGATTGCTTTTCGCGCGGTGTTACAGCGACAACATCTTCTGCCGATTTGACGATTGACAAGTCTGTCAGTCTGTCGCCCAACAGCGGCTTTTCTGGCAATTTGGTCATCCCTGATACGACTGATGTTTTCTACATCCAACTGGTTGCCCGCAATCGGTCCGGTGATGTTGCAGCCAATGTTCGTCTTCGTGATCTCTTTCCCAACCTGATCAATTCTGGCGGCCTAACAACCGGCGTAACGCTTGAAAGCGCGACCACGGCAGCGACACTCAATTACCAGCCGAACAACAACCGGGCGGATATCAATTTCAACAATCTGACGGTGGGTTCGCCGCAGACTTTCGTTCTGCGCGTTGAGCGGCCCTTTGGCAGCGGCACTTTCACAAACACGGCCACTATTTTCTCGTTCAACACGACCGAAACCGATAACAGCAACAATAGCGACGATGCCAATTACACGATTGGCCCTGTTGCTGACATGACGATCAACAATAAGAGCGTTACGCCTGATCCGATGCGGGTTGGTGTGCCAGCGACGTATTTGATCAGTGTGCGCAACGATGGCGCTAACCCAGCTGAGGATGTGGTCGTCACCGATGTGATCGATCCGGCTTTGTTTGACATTATCGGCACGCCCACAACAACCAAACCTGGTGGAAGCTGCTCGGTGGCGCCCGCAACCGGCACGGTGACGTGTAATCTCAACCAGTTCATCCGCAATGAGATCCGCCAGGTTCAGATCCAGGTTCTGCCTAAATTCCCATTTGGCTCAACCTCGTTCACGAACCGCGCGACGGTTGAGACCAGCAGCCTTGATAGCGATGGCGGCAATGATCCCAATGCCGGCAACAACTTCTTTGATCTTGTCCATGATGTTGATCCGCCAGAATTTGATTTGGCCGTCACCAAGGTTGAAACCAATCCCGCAACCGATGATCCTGTGCGTTTTGACGAGACGTTGAATTACGACATTCGCGTGTCGAACTTTGGCCCGTCGCGCGCCACTGATGTCCTGCTGACAGATATTCCAGCGCCGCCGTCCGGTCTGACAATGACGCTTGATACGGTCACTATTAACCCGGTTGGCGCCAATAGCGGGCTGTCTTTGCAGGCTGCTCCGAACGCAGGTTGCTCGCCTTCTGGTGCCAATGTGCTGTGCCGCATCGATACGACCAGCACGGCGGATAACTTCCTTGACCCCGGCAATCAGGTGATCTTCCGCCTGACCTTTACCACAGGCGGCACGCCGCCTTCGGGGGTTGT
Organism: Erythrobacter sp. JB1-15; assembly: GCF_057365035.1. NCBI lineage: Bacteria > Pseudomonadati > Pseudomonadota > Alphaproteobacteria > Sphingomonadales > Erythrobacteraceae > Erythrobacter > Erythrobacter sp. JB1-15. The sequence continues at coordinate 483,890 of NZ_CP200295.1, read as the reverse complement.
GACCTTTGGTAACGCGGCCGAAGTTACAGCGGCCGAGCAAACCTCGACGACTGGCGCTGGTGCAGATTCTCAACTGCCCAACAACACCGCGTCGCAAAACACGACTGTTCTTCCGTCAACCGATCTTGAGATTGTCAGCAAGGTTCGCAATGGCGCGCTTCTTCGCAGCGTGAACGAGCCGGTCGAATATGTGATCCAATTCCGCAACAATGGTCCCTCGACCGCGACTGAAGTCATCATTACGGACGCCTTGCCGACGGGCTTTGTCTATTCGGCAACGCCTGCGCCCAGCACTTCCATCCCCGGCGGCAGCGGGGCCAGTGTGACCGGTGTCGTCTGCACCGGCACAGGCACTATCACTTGCACAGTTACGGGCAATTTTCCGGCGGGCGCTGCCAACACGGTCGACCTGTCAGTGTTTGCTGTGGCTGAGGCCCCGTATTCCGGTGATGTCGCACCGACCAACGCCACCAACACGGCCACTATTACGCCTGGTGTTGATGGATTTGGCGACCCGCTCAGCGAAGATCCCAATAACGCCAACAATGATGGGTCTGCCAACACGCAAATCCAGCCTTCGTCCCTGTCGGGCACCGTTTATGGTGATGCCAATGAGAACGATACAATTGACGCAGGCGAAGGCCAGTCCGGCATCACGGTAACGCTCAGCGGTGATGATGCGTTTGGAAATATGGTCAGCTTTACCGCCACGACTGATGGCAATGGCAATTACACGTTCCCCAATCTGCCGCCATCCGATGCAAATGGCTATCAGATTGTCGAAACCGAAAGTCCTGCCTTCTATGACCGGGCGGAAACCGCAGGTTCTGTTGGCGGCACAGTCAACAACGGTACCTTTGGCGATAGCGCCGCTGAAAATACGATCAGTGCGGTTGTTCTTGCGGCGTCCACTGATGCGACAGGCTATATCTTCCAGAACCGCCCCAATGCGGTGATCGATGCCGATGATGACAATCCGGCAGCTGTTGTTGGCGCGATGGGCGGCGATGACATCATCAATGTGCTCGACAATGATGAGTTCAATGGCGCGACTGCTACGCTGGGTGAGATTGATATCAATATCGTCAACCCTGCCACTCCGATCAATGGCGGGTCGGTTCCTGTGCTCGATCCGGCGACCGGGCTCGTCGATGTTCCCGCTGGTACGCCTGCTGGAACCTACACTATCGATTACGAAATTTGCGACGAGGATGATCCCGATAACTGCGCACCTGCGACGGTCACCATCGAAGTCACCGCTGCATCTATCCTGGCGGTTGATGACAGCGAAACCGGGGTCAATGGCCTCACGGGTCAAACCAATGTGCTCAATGTCCTTGATGACGACATGCTCGACGGTGCAGCGGCAGATATTGCCGATGTGACGATTACCGTCGCGACCGGTTTCACCGTTCCGGCTGGCCTGACTTTTGATCCGGCGACGGGCAATGTCTCGGTTGATCCAGGCACGCCTGCTGGCACGTACACGTTCGATTACACGATCTGCGAAACGATCAACCCGATGAACTGCTCGACCGCGACAGTAACCATCGATGTTGATGCCGCTCCTATTCTTGCAGTTGATGACAGCGCATCAGGCATTGATGGCGCAGTGGGCCAGGCCAATGTGCTCAACGTCCTTGATGACGACACTCTGAATGGCGATCCGGCAACAACAGGCGAGGTTGTGATTACAGTCGCCACGGGTTCAACGGTTCCGGCCGGGCTCACATTTGATCCTGCGACGGGCAATGTTTCGGTTGATCCGGGCACGGCTGCCGGCACGTATCAGTTTGACTACACGATCTGCGAAATCCTCAACCCGATGAATTGTTCAACTGCGACCGCAACGGTCACTGTTGATGCGACGCCTATTCTGGCGGTTGATGACACGCGGCTTGGTGTTAACGGGCAAGATGGTGAGGCCGATGTTCTCAACGTTCTTGATGACGATACGCTCGATGGCGCTCCTGCGACGACCAGCAATGTGACCATCACGCTGGCGACAGGTTCAACTGTCCCTGCGGGTCTGACTTTCGATCCGGCAACCGGCAGCGTCTCGGTTGATCCGGGTACACCCACTGGCACGTACAGCTTTGATTACACGATCTGCGAAATTGCAGTGCCGACCAATTGCTCAACTGCAACTGCAACCGTCACGGTTGATGCGGTACCGATCGTTGCGGTGGATGACAGCGCGACGGGTATCAATGGCCTTGATGGACAAAATGATGTCCTGAATGTGCTTGATGATGACACGCTTGATGGTGATCCTGTTGATCTGACCACGGTCACGCTGACTGTGGCAACCGGCTCCAGCGTTCCTGCAGGGCTCACATTCGATCCGGCGACGGGCAGCGTTTCGGTTGATCCGGGCACGGCTGCTGGCACCTATCAGTTCGACTATACGATCTGCGAAATCCTCAACCCGATGAACTGTTCAACTGCGACGGCGACAGTGGTTGTCGATGCAGCGCCGATTGCGGCGGTGGATGACAGCGTGGGCGGCATCAATGGCGCTGATGGCGGCGATGATGTGCTCAATGTGCTTACCGGCGACACGCTGAACGGCGATCCGGCGACCACGGGTAATGTCGTCATCACGGTTGCGACCGGCTCCAGCGTCCCCGCAGGTCTGACATTCGATCCGGCAACGGGCGATATCTCGGTTGATCCGGGCACGCCTGCTGGCACGTATGAGTTTGATTATACGATCTGCGAAATCCTCAACCCGATGAACTGCTCAACCGCGACAGCCACTGTTGAAGTGATTGCCGCGCCGATTGAAGCCAATCCGGATGTGGCAGCGCCCACCAATGGTGCTGATGGTGCCAATGGCGTGATTGATGTTCTGCCCAATGACACGCTGAACGGTGTGCCAGCAGATCTCAGCACCGTGGATATCACAGTGGTAACGCCTGCTGATCCTGTGAATGGCGGGCTGGTGCCTGTGCTTGATCCGGCCACTGGCCTGGTGAATGTGCCGCCCGGCACGCCTGCTGGAAATTACGAGATCACCTATCAGATCTGCGAAGAGATCAACCCGACCAATTGCGCGACCACTACGGTTACCGTTCCAGTCGAGGCATCTGAAATCCTCGCCGAAGATGTGAGCGTGAACGATATCGTCGGCGCGAATGGTGCAGATGATGTGCTCAATGTTTTGACCGGTGACACGCTGAACGGCGTGCCTGCCACAATCGACACTGTCACGATCACGGTTGCGCCGGGATCGGCAGTGCCTGCAGGGCTCACATTCGATCCTGCCACTGGCAGCATTTCGGTTGATCCCGGCACGCCTGCTGGCACTTACAGCTTTGATTATCAGATCTGTGAGACACTCAATCCGACCAACTGCACCACGGCTACCGCGACGGTCACCGTGATCGCAGCCCCGATTGAAGCGACCGATGACAGCGAAGTTGAAATCGACAGTTCGTTCGACCAGCCTAATGTCCTCAACGTCTTTGATGGCGATACAATTGATGGTCAGCCCGCGGGGCCCGACAATGCGATCCTGACAATTGCGCCCGGTTCATCGCTGCCGCCCGGTATCACTTTCGATCCGGCCACCGGTATCGTGGGTGTCGAACGCGGCACGCCAGAGGGTGATTACAGCTTCGAATATCAAATCTGCGAAGCTCTGAACCCGACCAATTGCACCACTGCGACGGTCAATCTGAATGTCGTACCGACAGCTGGCGGGATTAGCGGCGTGGTCTTCCTCGATGAAAACCTCAACCGCACATTCGAAGGCGGAGAGGATCTGCAGACCGGTTGGACCGTGCAGGTTGTGCGTAATGGCGAAGTGGTTGCCACCGTCCAAACCGATGCGGATGGCTTCTATACAGTCGAAGACCTGCTTGCAGGTGATGACTATGAAGTACGCTTCTTCAGCCCCAATGGCGGCGCGCAGTTTGGCTCGATCGAAGATATTACGATCGCCGCCGGAACCACGACGACCGATCAGAACCAGCCGATTGACCCGTCAGGTGTCGTTTATGATGCGATCTCGCGTCAGCCAGTGACAGGTGCGGTCGTCAATCTGGTTGATCAGTTTGGCAATATTCTGCCAGATGTCTGCTACATCGATCCAAGCCAATCGGGTCAGATCACTGGTCCTGACGGCTTCTATCGCTTTGACATTGTCGCTGGCGCTGATCCGGCCTGTCCTGTGGGACGCACCGAATATGCGCTTCAGGTGACTGCGCCCAATGGGTTTGCTGATCCGATATCGACTATCATTGCACCCGAAGACGGTTCGTTGAATGTCGCAGGTCTTGGTGATCCCGCAGCGGTTGTGCCAAACTCGCGCGCACCGCAAGTGGGCGAGCCGACGACCTACTTCCTCAGCTTCCTGATCGCGCAGGGCGATGCGAATGTGGTGAACAACCACATCCCGCTTGATCCCTTCACCGATCGGCCTGATCTGTTGGTGACCAAAACCAGCACCAAGCGCACGGCAAGTGTGGGCGAGCTGGTTCCGTACACGATCACAGTGCGCAACACTGAAGCCACTGACCGCGACAATGTCGATATTGTCGACATCCTTCCGCCAGGCTTCAAATATGTGCCCGGATCTGCACGGGTGAATGATGTGCCCGAAGAACCCGCCGAAGCGGTTCGTGAGCTGCGCTGGGAAGATCAATTCCTCGCCGGCAATGCCACCAGCGTCTATTCGATCATCGCGGTGATCGGGGCAGGTGTCAGCGAAGGTGACCGGATCAACACAGCGGTTGCACAGAACGGCAATTCCAATGCCGAGGTGTCCAACCGGGCCCAGGCGGTCGTGACGATCACGGCAAGCGCGATCTTCGATTGTGCTGAGATCATCGGCAAAGTCTTCGATGACTTTGATGGTGATGGATATCAGGACGAAGGCGAGCCGGGCATTCCGGGCGCGCGCGTCGCAACGGTCAACGGTGAGCTGATTACGACTGACGAATTTGGTCGCTATCACATCACTTGTGCAGCCGTGCCAAATGCTCAGATCGGTTCGAACTTCGTGCTCAAACTTGATCCGCGCACCATCCCGGATGGCTACACGCCGTCCACTGACAACCCGCAGTCAATCCGCCTCACACGCGGTAAGATCAGCGAGTTGAACTTCGGAGTGGTCAAAGGCCGCGTCATCACCATCGCGATTGATGATCGGGCCTTCGAAAGCGGCGTCGTTCTAAAGCCTGCCTTTGCTGGCAAGCTGGCTGATCTGGCCCGTCTCGAAGAACAGCGTCTGGTGATCCAGGTGACCTATTCTGCGGGGGCAAGTGAGAATGATGCGATGATCGCAGATCGTCTGAGCACGATGCGTTCCGCGATCGAGGCTGCCTTTGCTGACGATGAATGGGATGGGCCACCACCCACCATCGAAACCAACATGGTGCGCGCAGCCAATGGTGCTGCCACCAGCAGCGCGGGCGGGGAGTGAAGACAATGAAAAAATCTAACACCATCTTCACCTCGCCCACCGCGAACAAGGCCGCTTTGAAAGTGATCATGTTGGCGGGCGTTTCGACCACGGCCTGCCTGACCGCAGCATCACCTGCTGCGGCCTTGAATACGGCCAAGCTGGCGGATGACGAAAAGCCGGAAGCTGGCGAAAATGCGAGCGCGGCTGCAACTCTTGCTTCGCTCGAAGCCAGTGAACAGGGCAACCGCGCCAATGTCTTTGTGGCGGAACCCGCGCTTGAACAGGAAGTTCAGCCCGAAGTTCTCGTGCTCGAAGAAGGCATGCAGATCACTCTGGATGCTCCCGAAGAGCGCACGGCAGAAAATCCCTATTCGGTCAAAGTGCGTACCGATCAGATCCATGTGGATCCGGTGCTGGCTGTTGCATTGCGCGATAGCGAACGCGCGATTGTCAAAGATACCGAGGCGACTTTTGTCACTTACACCAATTACCCGACTTTCATTGAAAAGGGCGAAGTGCGGATTTTCCGCCAGGGTGTAAGTGTCGATTCAGAGCCGCTTGCCATTGTAACCGCCGATAAGGATGGCGTTGCACGCTGGACGCCCGAGGGCATCGACTTTGCTGAGCTGTTCTTTGTGTTCCGCGCTTATGATGCAAAGGGCCGTTTTGACCAGACACAGCCGCACGAGCTGACAGTGCTGGAAAAACAGTTCGATCATCCGGTAGAACCCGTTCGTCCGCTGTTTGGCACCCAAGACGAAGCAGCGATCCGCAATATCAGCGTGGAACGCGGCACAACCGTTACTGTCACGGGCAATGCGCCTGCTGGCAATGACCGGGTGCAGGTTGCAGGGCAGACCGTGCCAATTGATGAGGACGGTTTCTTCGTCAGTCAGCAGATCGTTGATCGCGGCACGGATGAAGTGAATGTCCGCATCGGCACTGCTGATGCTGTCAATTTCACCGCGACCCGCGATGTCGAAGCGGAAAAAGACGATTGGTTTATCGTTGGTCAGGGCGATCTGACTTTCGTCTCAACCAATGGCGGGGCAACTGCGGTAGAAGTGAGCGGCGATCCGCTGACCGACGGCGACAATGTCGCATCGCGCGCGGCCTTTTATGCCAAGGGCCGATTGAAAAGCGGTGTGACCATTACGGGCGCGCTGGATACGGGCGAAACGCTGCTGGAAGATATCTTCAGCAATCTGGATCGCAAAGACCCGCGCCAATTGCTGCGCAGGCTCGATTCCGATGAATTCTACACCACTTATGGTGACGATTCGACGCTTGTAGAAGATGCTCCGACGCAAGGGCGGTTCTATCTCAAGGTGCAAAAGAACGATTCCAGCCTGCTGATCGGCAATTACATTGCCGATATCGAACAGGCGGAACTCGCTCAGCTGAACCGCGGGACATTCGGTGCGATCATCGATCACAATTCGCTGGCCACTACCGAATTTGGCGAACGCAAATTTCAGGTCACTGCTTTTGCTTCTGATCCTGGCACCATTCCGGGCCGCGATGAATTTCGCGGGACGGGCGGATCGCTTTATTTCCTCAATCGGCGCGATATCACGCTGGGTTCAGAGCGCCTGAGCGTCGAGGTTCGCGATCTTGATACAGGTCTTGTCCTTTCGCGGCGCGATCTGCGTCCGCAGGAAGATTACGACATTGATTATTTCCAGGGCCGCGTTGTCCTGCTCAATCCGCTGTCATCTTATGTGGCTGACGGTTCGCTGGTGCGGCAAAGCTCGGCTCCGGGCAATGTCCCCGTGCTGGTTGCGCGTTATGAATTCTCGCCAACCGTTGGCGATGTATCGGGCTATACGCTTGGCGGGCGGGTTTCAGGCTGGATTGGCGATGTCGTAAAACTGGGCGCGACCGCTCAGCGCGAGACGACCGATGCGGCGGACCAGACCCTGATCGCAGGCGATGCGACCATAAGGCTGCATGCAGGCACCTATGCCAAGGCAGAGTTTGCTCAATCCGAAGGGCCCGGCTTTGGCCAGAACAATTCGGTCGATGGCGGCCTGTCCTTCACCAATATCGGTGCAACGGGCGTCGCTGACATTAAAGCGAACGCCTATCGCGGCGAGATTGCGGTTGATTTTGCGGAAGTCTCTGGGTCCACTGGAGACCTTGGCAAGCTGACGGCCTTTTACGAAGACTTCGAAGCAGGCTTCAGCGCCAATGGCCAATTGACCCAAACAGACACCACCCGCTGGGGCGCAGCGCTTGATGCGAAAATTGGTGAGACCACGCGTTTTGCTGCTGAGATCGAGATGCTCGACAGCGATGGGATTGGTGATCGCACGGTGGCCTCTGCCGATATAACGCAGGCGCTTGACAGCGAGATTTCGCTCAGCCTTGGTGTGCGCCATGATGATCAGGCCGCAGGCCTTATCGGCAACAGCGCACAAAATGGCGCGCGCACCGATGCGGCTTTGCAGCTCGGTTATGATCCGCTGGACAAGAACTGGTCGGTCTATGGCTTTGGCCAGCTGACTTTGGACCGCGATGTCACTCGTCAACGCAACAACCGCTTCGGTGTCGGGGGTAAAGCCGAAGTGACCGACCGCGCCACCATCAGCGCCGAGGTTTCCGAAGGCGATGGCGGTCTGGGCGCAGCGGTTGAGCTGGCGCATCGTTATGGCAATGGGTCAGAGGCCTATCTTGGATATACCCTTCTGTCTGATCGCACCGATCTGGGGCTGCAACCGCTCAGCTCGCTGGCCAATGCCAATCGCGGCACGCTGACATTGGGCGCGCGGCACCGGTTCAACACCGCTCTGTCGATCTTTGGCGAAAACCGGATTGAGCATGCTGGCCCTGCGCCCGCATTGGTGCGCAGCTTTGGCCTCAATTGGGATCCGTCCGAGCACTGGTCCTTGTCAGGCAGTTTCGAAAATGGCCGGATTGACGATGTTTCAACCGGCGTGTTCACTCGCCGCGCATTCACGCTTGGGCTTGGTTATACGGACGAGAAATTCCAGTTTGCCACCAATGTCGAAGGGCGTTTTGAAAAAGGTGAGAACCGCAATCAAGATGTCTGGCTGGTGCGCAACACTGCGTCTGTTCAGGTGCATCCTGACTGGCGCGCGCTTGGCAGGTTGAATTTTGCACTGGCTGATAGCGAAACCGACGATGTGCGGCTCGCTGATTATGTCGAGGGGACGGTCGGCTTTGCTTACCGGCCGATCCATCATGACAGGTTCAACCTGCTCACCCGTTACACCTTCCTGCAAGACCTTGGCCCTGTGGGTCAGGTGACAGCAGGCGGGACGCTGGCAGCGCCCAAACAGCGCAGCCATGTGTTCTCAATCGATGGCAATCTTGACCTCACCAAAACGCTGACTTTGGGAGCGAAATACGCGGTGCGCGAAGGCAGCGTATCGCTGGGCCGTGAAAGCGACCAGTTCGTCTCCAGCAGCACGCAGTTGGGTGTGCTGCGGCTTGATTGGCGGCTTGTGAAGGAATGGGATGTGGTTGTTGAAACCAGCTATCTCACCAATGACATTGCAGGCGATGATCGCTGGGGCGGATTGGCGGCGATTTACCGCCATATCGGCAACAATGCGAAAATCGGTGTGGGTTACAGCCTGTCGGATTACTCAACCGATCTGACCGATCAAAGCTATTCGAGCGATGGGTTCTTTGTGAACCTGCTTGGCAAGTTCTGATCTGACCAAAGCTTTGATGGCAATAGGGTAAAGCGGGCCGGCATTGCGATGCTGGCCCGCTTTTGTTTTGTCAGCCGCTGTTCCTAAGCGCAGTGGCAATCGCGTTGATCGACAGCTTGATCCCCTCTGCAATCCGCGCATCGCTTTCATTGGCGCGGTGGCGTTTGAGCAGTTCCAGCTGAAGCAGGTTGAGCGGTTCAATATAGGGCAGTCGCAAACGGATCGACGCATCCAGCTTGGGCGACTTTTCCAGCAGATAGCTTTGCCCGGTTGTATCGAGCAGCGCATCGTGCGTGTTTTGCCAGCCGTCCTTGATCCGCGTAAAAATGGGCTGAGCCAAATCCTGATCTTCGACCAATTGCGCATATTCCGCCGCAATCGCCATGTCTGATTTTGCCAAAACCATTTCCATATTGGCGAGGACATTTTTGAAAAACGGCCATGTCTGCGCCATTTCGCGCAGCAGGCCCTTATCTTCAAACTGGCCGAGCGCATGGCCCACACCATACCAACCGGGCAGCATGACGCGCGCCTGGCTCCAGGAAAACACCCAGGGAATGGCGCGCAAATCCTCAATCGCATCAGACGCTTTGCGGCTGGCGGGCCGCGATCCGATTTTCAGTGTCGCGATTTCTGCAATCGGGGTGAGCTGACGGAAGAAATCGACAAATTTTGGCGTGCCGTACACCAGATCGCGATAGGCATTGAACGCATTGGTGCTGATCGTATCCATCGCACTTGCAAAGCGTTCGTATTCAGCCATGGGCACCCGTTCAGGCTCCAGTGTGGCTAGCACGCTGGCGCTGGCCATCGCTTCGAGATTGGCGGCTGCGGTTTCGGGCGTGCCAAATTTGGCAGCGATAACCTCGCCCTGTTCGGTGATGCGGATGCGCCCATTGACGGTGCCTTGCGGCTGGCCGCGAATGGCTTCGAATGCTGATCCGCCTCCGCGTCCAACAGATCCGCCGCGCCCGTGGAACAATTGCATGGTGACGCCTGCTTCAGCAAAAACGGGGGCAAGCGCTTCACTGGCGCGCGCCAGCATCCAACTGGACGTGAGATAGCCGCCATCCTTGTTCGAATCCGAATAGCCGATCATCACTTCCTGCGCGCCGCGCTGGGCCGTGATTGCGGCGATTTCGGGCAGCGCGAAATAGGCTTTCATCACGCCCGGCGCGTTTTCAAGATCGCCAATAGTTTCGAACAAAGGCACCGCCATGATCGCGCATTCGGGTTGCTCGCCCGGTTGGTACAGCCCAGCCTCGCGCAGCATCACATGCACTTCGAGCAGGTCAGAGACCGTCTCGGCCATGGAAACGATGTATTGCACAATGCAATTCGCGCCGTATTGCGCATGCGCCGTGGCAGCCGCATCAATGATGGCGAGTTCCTTGACGGTTTCCTCGCTGTATTCGGCCCAAGGCGTGCGCAGCGGGCGCTGGCCCGCAAGCTCTTTGCGCAAGATAGCCACGCGTGCATCTTCATCCAGCGCAAGGTAATCGGCTTCTACCCCAGACTTGGCGAGCAGTTCAGCGACAACGCGTTCGTGGACTGAGCTGTTCTGGCGCATGTCCAGCGTCGCCAAGTGAAAGCCAAAGGTTTTGACCGCGCGGATCAGCCGGCCCAATGCTCCGCTGGAGGCGAGGGTCGCGCCGCCCAGTTTCTCAAGCGAGCGGGCGATGGCGCGCAGATCCTTTTCAAGATCATCGGGGTGATTATAGGCGGGCTGCTGACTGTTCGGCAGGCGAGCAGGCGGCTTGCCGCAAATTTGTTCGTAAGTGGCCGAAAGGCGCGCATAGATCCCGATAATCGCGCGGCGATAGGGTTCATCAAGCCGGTGCGGCGACAGATCATCGCTGGCATCGGCAAGCGCAAGGATATCAGGCTCAATCTCGGCCAATTCGCTGGAGATAGACAATTCGCGCCCCAGATCGTGCAATTGTTCAAGATAGAACCCCAGCACTGTCTCCGCCCCGCGGCCCAGCGCGTATCGCAGGCTGTCAGCGGTTACATTGGGATTGCCATCCCGGTCTCCGCCGATCCAACTGCCCAGCCGTAGGAAACTGGCAGGCCGCTCGCCCAAAGTGTCTTCCCACTGGTGATAAAGTTCGGGAAGAACAGGCAGGAACACACCGCCCAGAAAATCGAGCGCATTGTCAACTTCATCGGTCACGTACAGGCGATCTCGCCGTAACGTGCGAGTGCGCCATAGTAAGGCAATCTGGCGCAAAATGGCGTTTTCTACTCCGCTTGCATCCTTGCCGGCCGCCAGTTCGCCATCACGCTGTTTCATCAGATCAGCGATCCGTGTGCGGTGATCGATCACGCTTTTGCGGCGCACTTCGGTGGGATGCGCGGTCAGCACAGGCACGATCAACGCGTTTGACAGCAGTTCGACAATCTGAGCGCGGTCAATTCCGTGTTCGTCCAGCCGCTCTACGGCTTGCGCGAAATCAAGCCCGGTATCCGCCATGATCCCGTCGCGATCCTCGGCCAGATTGGCAAGCATGGAAAACAGGCCAAACCCGCGCACAAAGGCGAGTGTTTCATCGAGCGACAATTGATCCAATTCAAGATCAACCAGTTCCCCGCCGCGATGGCGATTGATACTGGCAGAGCGAATATGTTCGGTCCGCTCAAACAGGCGCTCGCCCGCATGGTCGCGGATAACATCACCCAATAGCTTTCCAAGAAAGCGGATATCCGGGTTTTGCTGAATGGGAGGGCGTGTCGTCAAAATGTTCTCCTAAAAGAAGGCGGCGATCAAGGTTGCAAAATGGCCGCGTCAATTGCACTGGGGGAGGAGATGTCTGCGATAAAGCGGATGCGCGTGCGCGCAATAAAAAAGGGATAAAAGGCTCCTTATGAAAGAGAAATTGTCAAACCGATTGGGATCGGCGCCAATTGTGCCGCTCATTGGCGAAAATGATGCCGCCCGTGCGGTTGCCACTGCCAAGGCTTTGGGCACAGGCGGATTGACCGTGATTGAGGTTGTGATGCGCAGCCAGGATGCGCAAAAAGGCATGGAAGCCATTCTGGCGCAAACCGAAGGCTTGATTGTCGGCGCGGGCACTGTCCTGACGCTCGATCAGGCGAAATCGGTGCGATCGAGCGGAGCGGAATTTATTGTGTCGCCCGGGCTGGTCGACAATATCGCGGAATATTGCCTGTCGGAGAATATCCCGTTCTACCCCGGCACGATGACAGCGGGCGAAGTCCAGCGCGCCTTTGCCATGGGACTGCGAGAGGTGAAGTTCTTCCCAGCCAGTCTGGCAGGCGGTGTGCCGATGTTAAAGGCTTTATCTTCGGTGTTTCGCGAAATGCGCTTTATGCCCACTGGCGGTGTCTCGGCGAGCAATCTTGGCGAATTCCTTGATCTGCCCAGCGTTATTGCCTGCGGCGGAAGCTGGCTTACGCCTAAAGATGCGGTGGAAAGCGGCGATTTTTCCGCGATCACCAGATTGGCTCAAGAAGCGATTGCTGTCGCTTCCAAGGTGAGGCCAGATACGGCCCGTTAGGGCTGAAAGCCGCGCGGATTGTAAAAACACATTTCACAATCGCCTTGGACATGATTTTGCGATGCCGTGCTGCTAGTCTGCACCGTAGAAAAGGAGCGTGACATGCGCAAAGCCGTTTTGAAACTGTTGGCAACAAGCCTCTTGGTGGCCATGCCGAGCCAAGTTCTTGCCGCACCCGATGGGCATGTCAGCTACACGGTCAAGCCTGCGGACACCCTGTTTGAATTGACCGGGGATTACCTGATTAACAGCGCAGCTTTGGAAGAGGTGCGGCGGCTTAATCGGGTGCGCAATCCGCGCCTTATGCAGATTGGCAAAAAGCTACGTATCCCGCGGCGTCTGCTTAAACATCGCCCGGCCAAACTGACGGTTGAGAGCTTTTCAGGCAATGTCAGTTTTGTTCAAGGGCGGCGTAAACTGACAGCAAGGCGCGGGCTTTTGCTGCGCGAGAACGTCGAGATTGTGACCGGCCGCAACAGTTTTGTTTCTATTTCCGGTGACGGCAATTCGAGCGTCGCAATCCCGTCAAACTCGCGCGTGCGCATTGTCGATGCGCGGCGTTATTTGATCAACGATCAGATCGATGTGCAATTGCGCGTGCTCGAAGGTCGCAGCGAAGTGATTGCGCCCAAAATCAACGGCGATGGCCGCTACCGCGTGGGCACACCTATTGCCGTGACAGCGGTGCGCGGCACGGGCTTCCGCGTTGGCTTTATGCCCAATAAAGACATTAGCCTGACCGAAGTGGTCGAAGGGCAAGTGGTCGTTGCAGCAGGCGATGCAGAGCAACCCACAGCGGCTGGCTTTGGCCTTTCCGCAGCAACCGATGGGTTGGGAGAGCAGGAGCGTTTGCTGCCTGCGCCGGATCTGGTGGAGCCGGGCAAAATCCAAACCGCTGAGGTCGCCAGCTTTGCCATTCAGCCTGTCGAGGGAGCAGTGGGTTACCGCACTCAGATATCAACCGATGCGGGCTTTGTAGATGTGGTGACCGAAACGATCAATGCCGACACCGCCGCGCAATTCGAAAACCTTGAAGATGGTCGGTATTTTATCCGCTCGCGGGCGATATCCGAAGTGGGGCTCGAAGGTTTTTCCAAAGTCCAGACTTTCCGCCGGAAACGCGCAGGGGTTGAAGCAGGAGCAGAACCTTCCAGCCTTGAAGACGCGTTCAAATTTGCCTGGCGCACGCAAGGCGATGGCGAGGTGTTCTACGCATTCCAATTGTGGAATGCGCAGGATCCCGGCGTGCTGGTGGTCGATGAGGTTGCCTTGCGCGACACGGCTGTTTTGGTGTCGAAACTGGAGCCTGCCACTTACCAATGGAAAGTCGCTTCATTCCAAATTGACGAAGGTGATGTCATAAAAGTGTGGGGCCCCGTGCAAGAACTGGTAATCAGCGAATAAGTTTGGCTGGGCTTTGGTGGAGCATAGCCAATTCATTTGAGAACGTTTCGACTATTTGGTGAGTGGTTCGTCCTGCTGGCGGCGACGCTTTTGCTTGTAATGGTTGCATGGCATCAGGACTGGACCGCCAAGGTGGATGCCGGGCTACTCGACCTGGCCACGCATCTCAGCCTCGCAGAGCCCGATCCCGATATCGTTGTGGTCGCCATCGACGACCGGGCTGTTACGGAAATTGGAAATTGGCCGTGGGATAGAGAGCGCCATGCCGAGTTGATCGAGCAATTGGCTGGTTATGAGCCAAAGCTGATCATATTCGATGTGCTGTTTGTCGATCCAAGCGCGCCTGAAAGCGATGCGCGTCTCGCGCAGGCGATTGCTGAGGCAGGCAATGTGATTTTGCCGCATTCGGTGATGCGCGCGCCCAATACGCTTGATGCGATCCAGCCATTGATGCCGCTGCCGCAATTTGAAGCGGGCGCGCTGGATGTTGGGCATGTCTTTGTTGAGCCGGATCCTGACGGGATTGTTCGGCGGTTCGATTTTGAACTCGAGACCACGCAGGCCGCGCACGATCATCTGGCGCAAACCGCGTTTGCAGCGCTTGGCGGCGATCCGCAGGAGCTGCCGGAAACGGGCGTTGACCCGATAGCCCCGATGCACCCGCCCGGTTCGTTCAAAGACCCAAGCGCGGCCGATGTGATCACGGGCGCAACACCCAAAGCCATATTGCAAGACAAGATCGTGCTGATCGGCGCAACTGCGCAAGGTCTGGGGGATCGCTACGCTGTTTCGGCCTATGCGGGCGGGATCAAGGCTGGCGTAGAAATGCAGGCGAGTTTGCTAAGCGGGCTGATGGGCGGCGAATTGATAACCGAAGTGCGCCCCGCAATCGTAATAGCCTTGTTGATCGCGGCCATCGTGATCCTGTTTCTGGTGTTCTGGCAATTTCCGCCAAGCTGGACTTTGCGCGCTTCGCTTGGCCTGATCGCGGTGCTGATCGCCCTTTCTTTTGGGATGGTGCTGTTTGCTGACCTGTGGCTGCCTGTGTTCCCGGCAATCCTTGGAATATTGCTGGCTTATCCTGTTTGGGGGTGGCGCCGATTGAGCTCTGTTAGCCGGTTTCTCCAAACAGAAGCGGTTGCGATGGGCGGGCTTGAAGCGGACAGCAGTGCAGCTGACAACAGCGGTTTTGATCCTATTGCCAAACAGGTCAGTCAGGTGCGCGGACTGATCGGCGAAACACGCGAGCGTTTGTCGTTTTTGCGGCGGGTTCTGTCGGGTTCTCCCGATCCTATGTTGGTGTTTGATGCCGATGGCGGTCTTGTGTTGATGAATACGAGAGCGGAATCGGTGTTTGGCAAGGAAGCGGCATGCACCGGGCTAACCCTGTCGCAATTGCTGATAGAGCAGGGCGCCGCCATGGATAGCGACAAGCAAGAGCTTGAGTTTGCGGATGGCAGGGTTTTCCTTTTGGCTTCGTCGGAAACTGCCATGCGCGAAGGGGGCCAGATCGTATCTTTGCGCGATATCAGCACTATCCGTCAGAGCGAGCGGCAAAGGCGCGAAATGCTTGAGTTTCTTTCGCACGATATGCGATCCCCACAAGCGGCTATTGTCGGTTTGGTGGGGGCAGCGGGGCAGGCTCTGCCAGAGAAGGAACGGCTGACTCGGATTGAGAAACAGGCGCGCCGCACGCTCAAACTCACTGATGATTTCGTGCAGATTGCGCGGCTCGAATATGAGGGCGTCAAACCGCAGGAAACCGATCTTGGTGCGTTGCTTTATGAAGCCATGGACCGTGCCTACCCGCTCGCAAAACGGCGCAAAATCGCGTTTGAGGCGGATATTTCAGCCGAGCCGGAATTCTGCCAGGTTGACCCATCATCCATGTCACGCGCGATTGATAATTTGATTGGCAATGCGATCAAGTTTTCACCGCGCAATGAAACCGTCTCGATTGGCCTGTCACGCCAAAACGACGACAGCCTGCTCATCTGGGTCGCAGACAATGGGCCTGGCCTGCCAGCGGAGCGGGTCAAAGATACGTTCGCGCGCTTTGGTGCGCGCGATACCGAGGCCGGGCCGAGCGCGGGGCTGGGGCTTGCCTATGTCAAAAAAGTGATCGATGAACACAATGCTGAGATCGATGTCGAAACCCGCAACACGCAAGGAACACGGTTCCAGATTACGTTGCCGTGCAGCGGGATTGACGCAGGCTAGAGCCTAATTTCCGGTAAGCTCAGCGGCGAGCAACCGAGCCAATTCCTCAACTGGCAAGGCATCATCAACGCAGGTTGTGGTTTCAACTTCGGAGCGTTTAATCAGGTCTCCGGAACCGCGATCAAACACCGCAAGGCTCGCTTTAATCCGGGATGCCTCGCATGTGTCCAGCCAGTGCGGTTCGCGCGTGTCGGCGATGGGGCGGGCATTTTCATCAGACCCGCCAGCTTCGCTCGCATACAGACCTACCGTGCTGGCGCTTCGAGCAATCGCAACTTCGCCGATTGCGTTTGCATCCCCGCTAACCCGCACGCCTTTTGCTTGCAGCGCGCTGGACATAGCGGTGTGCATTCTGAGCCGCTGGGTCTGCTGTGCGGCAGGTTCAATCAAGTTGATTTGAGAAATAGTTTGCGCCGCGCCGACGCTGGATCGCACTTGCGGCGGGGTTTTGACCGAACAACTCGTCAATAAGGCACAGCTCATGCCCAAACCCACAAAACGTAGCAGGTTGGTTGAGCGATATTGAGGTTGTGTCATGCCTTACCCGTTAGCAGTTTCCTCATCGATATACGCATCCATACGATAACCGAAACCAAAAACCGTTCGAATGACATATCCATTGTCCGGTTTCAGCTCCAGTTTAGAGCGCAAGCGAGAGACGTGAACGTCGATTGTTCGTGTCTCAAGCTCTATGTTTCCGCCCCAAACTCTCGAAAACAGATAGCCGCGCGACAGGGGCCGATCGAGATTTTGGAACAGCAAATCGATAAGATCGAATTCCTTCGCCGTAACGGCAACCGCTTTGCCATCAAAGTCGATTTCCTTGGCTTTGCGATCAAGCGTGTATTTGCCGTACTGAACTTCGGTTTCGGGACGATCTGCCCCAATCCGCCGGCCAGCCGCTTCAAGCCGCGCGCGGATGATATCGTCGCTTTCGGGCTTGGTGATGTAGTCAACAGCGCCTGCTTCGAGGCCGCGCACAATGTCATCTTTTTCACCGCGACTGGTGATCATAATGAAAGGCGGTGCAGAGGGGAGATTTTCTGATGCCCAGTACAGAATATCGAGCCCCGTTTGGCCCGGCATATTCCAATCCAGCATCACCACATCAAAGGTTTCGCGTTGAAGCGCGCGTTGCAGCTCAAGCCCGTTCTTGAATGTTTCCACCTCGTGCCCGGCAGACAGCACGATGGCTGCTATTTGGTCGAGCAGCTCTTGTTCGTCATCAGCAAGTGCAACGCGCATGATTGGTCCCCTCACAATCGATTTAATACCTTTGTAAAATGCTAACTACATGGGGTGATGGCTCTGATCCAGCGCTTGGGGGTTGAAAAAGCCGCCAATTTGCAACCTTTTACAGAAACTGAGAGCATGAAACGGCCTCTAGCTCAGCACAGTTTCAAGCAGCGGATTGGTGAATTGCCGCTTGATCGTGACCGCGTAAAAGACCTCGCTGATTGCAGGCAATTTGGCAAACTCGCGCAAAGTTCCGCTGGCCAATTCATCGCGCACCACGATGGGCGGGATGACCGCCAGGCCAAGATCAGCGCGGGCGAGCAGGCGGATCATTGCCATGTCATCGGCTTCGGCAGCGATTTTGGGCACCACTCCCAGCCGAGCTAGCAAAGCATCGAAACTGGCGCGCAAAGACGTTTCGGGTGTTGGCAGGATCAGCGGGGATGACGACAAGATGGAGGCTATTCTCTCAGTCTCTGTGCTGCCGCCATCTTCATCCAGACCCGCAGCTTTTGCGCGTTCGGGTGTGCCGACCAGGCTGACATCCTGTTCATCGATCCGCTGAAGCAGATACGGGCTTTGAGCATCTCGGGCAGGCGCAAGGTTGGTCAGCACCACATCGAGCGACAAGGCCTGAAGCCCCTGCAGCAGATCCTCTTGCGCGCCGGATCGCAGAATCACCTCAACATCATCGCGCCCGGCAAGCGGTTCGATAAAGCGCATCTGGAAATTGCGCGACAGCGTCGCCAGCGCCCCAATCCGCAGCACTTTGCGCTGGCCTTCTGCCCGGTTCAGCGTTGCGGTGAGGTGGTCTGCGGTGCGGAAAATCTCGTCAGCATGGTCAAGCGCAATGCGGCCGGCCTCGGTCAGATGCAGCGCTCTTCCGCGGCGTTCGAACAGGTCGTGGCCGAACGATCCCTCCAGCGTTTTGATCTGGGTGGAAACCGCGGATTGCGAGATGTTCAAGAGCCGGGCAGCGCCGGTTAATGACCCTTCTTTGGCGACTGCTCTGAACAGGCGGAGGTGGTGCAGGTTGATAAAGTACATCCTGAGCTTGGGGTTGAAGGTGGGGTGAGGGTAGGGGCAAGGCAATGCTCCAAAGTTCTATAAAATAGAACGATAAAGATCAATATATGAATTTTTATTTATATTCTTCCCCCGCTATCTGCAACCCAACCCCACCCGCAGGAGCCTTTTTCGATGATCTCGCCCGTTATCACACCGTTTTTCTCGCTCGCATTTCTCGCGCCGCTTGTGCTGCTGGCCGGGGCTGCCATTGCGCTTGGCCGTCCGGGCAAGCGCCCCGGCATTGTCCCGCGTCTGTCTGAAAGCGCGGCTTTGATCGCTGGCTTGCTGACGGCAGCGGGCCTGATCCAAACGGCCATGGGCAGCGCGCTGCCCGCTACCCTTACCCATGGGGCCTTTTCGCTTTCACTGCGGGCCGATCTGGTCAGCGCGTCGATGGCGCTGCTGATCGGGTTTATCGGCTGGATCGTTATGCGCTACAGCCGCACTTACATTGACGGTGAGGAGCGCGAGGGCACTTTCCACGCGCTGATGCTGGCAACCTTGGCTGCGGTTCTGGTGTTCGCGCAGGCCGGCAGCTTTGCCGTGATGATCGCAGCGACCATTGCGGTGGGCATCGCTTTGCGCCGTTTGCTGCTGTTTTATCCGGGCCGGGCAGAAGCGCGCCGCGCCGCCACCAAATTCGCGCTTGTCTGGCATACCGCCGATGCCGCGCTGATCCTTGCGGCAGCTTTGCTGATCGCCGCATTCGGAACGCTGGACCTAGCCGCTTTGGGCACGGCTGTGACAAACCAAGGCCTTGGCACGCTGGGTCATATCGCGGTTGGGTTCATCATCCTTGCCGCCGCGCTGAAAACTGCATCATTCCCGCTGCATGGCTGGCTGACCGAAGTGATGGAAGCGCCAACGCCTGTTTCCGCGCTGCTGCATGCCGGCATTATCAATTCAGGCGGCGTCCTTTTGGTTGCCGCCTCTGCGCTGGTTTCGCAAAGTTCGGGCGCGATGGCTGCGCTCGCTATGATCGGCGGGTTCACCGCTTTGTTTGGCGCCGCGGTCATGCTGACCCAGTCGGCTGTTAAAACCGCGCTTGCCTGGTCCACCGTGTCGCAAATGGGCTTTATGCTGCTGCAATGCGGGCTGGGCCTTTGGACGCTCGCGCTGCTGCACATCATCGCGCACTCTTTGTATAAAGCGCACGCTTTCCTGTCTTCGGGCGGAGCGGTGCAGGATGTCGCCAGCATTCGCCGCCCTGGCCCTGTGGCTGTGCCCAGCATTGCGGCGGTTCTCAAAAGCTTTGGCCTTGCGCTGCTGCTGTATGGCGGCATCGCCAGCCTGTTTGCGCTTTTGTTCGGCGCGAAAAGCCCGCAGGCCTACGCCCTTGGCGCGATCCTGATTTTCGGCGTTGCCTATCTGGTTGCACAAGGCCTCGCCGATGAAGCCCCTGAAAAACTGGCAAAGCGCACCTTTGGCACCGCGATTGCCGCAGCGATTGGCTATTTCGGGTTTCAGGTCGTGGCAGAAGCGGTGTGGGGCGCAGGCCTTCCCGCAGCGCCCGTGCCAAGCCCGCTGGAATGGGCGCTGATCGTAATGGCGGGAGCCTCGTTCGGGCTGGTCGCTTTTGCACAGGCGCTGTTCCCCCTGTGGGCGCATCACCCCTCCACTGCCGGATTGCGCGTGCATCTGGCCAATGGGCTTTACCTTAACGCTCTGCTCGACCGCGCCATTGGCGGTTTTGCGACCAAGCCTTTGAAATAGGCGCAGCCATCCTTTGCCCAAGCATCCTTTGCCGAGCCCCTTCTTGCCGATTTTTCACGAAAGATTGATCCCATGTTCCTGAAGCATTCTCAAATCACCCCGGCGCGCATGTCAGAAATTCTTGGAGCAGCCGAAGCCGCTGCCCGCGCAATTCCGCCTGCATTCCCGCTGGATGCGACCGTCGCGGTCAATCCGTTTCTGGGGCAATCGGGCGAGGATCTGGCGACCGCATCGGCGCGGCTGGCCCGTGTTGCTGGTGCGCGCATCACGCAATCCGCCGCTGCTTACGATCGCGCGATTGCAGATGGCACAATCACCGATGCCGATCTGGAAGCCGCTTTGGACGCCAGCGATCTGCCGCAAAAGCCAAGCTCAACCGCTATGCTGAAACTGGCAGCATCCGCGATTGATCGGCTGGCCGAAGACGCCGCCTTGCCTACGATTGCCGATCTTGCCGCCGATGCAAGCGGCACCGATTGGCCTTCTGTGATCGACAAAACCTTTGGCATTTGGGCCGCAGGACAGTTTGATCGCGGTCAGGCGCTGTGGTCCCCTGCGCCGGGCGAAGAGGCCTATAGCGCATGGCGCGCTTTTGCGGTGCATGATCTGACACCGGAAATTGCCGGGCTGACAGGGTTCTGTGCCCATGTCGCGGCAGCGCCTGACACAGCCGAACGCGCGATTGTTGCCGCCGCTGATGCACTGGGGTTGAGCGGGCAATCGGCGCAAACCGCGTTTCACCGTTTGTATATGACCCTTGGCGGGTGGTCGCAGCATGCGCGCTGGATGCTCTGGCAGGCCGAAATGGCAGGCACGGGCGATCAGACGCTCGCAGGAATGCTGGCGATCCGGCTCATCTGGGAAGAGGCGCTGCTGGCCCAGTTCCCGCAGGTTGCGGATAAATGGGAATTGATTGCCGCAGCCCACGGCGAACCGGTTGCCCCAAGCCGCGATCAGACTGCTCTCGCCATTCTGCAAGATGCCGCTGATAGAGCGCATCAGCGCAAATTGGCAGAACAGCTGACAGGCACATGCGAACGCCAATCGGGCACGTTGCTGCAGGCTGCGTTCTGCATTGATGTGCGCTCCGAAGTGTTCCGCCGCGCGCTCGAAAGTGTCGATGGCGGGATTGAAACGCTGGGTTTTGCAGGCTTTTTCGGCCTTCCGCTGGCGCACAAACCGCACGGGTCCGACGTTATCGAAAACCGTCTGCCGGTTCTGCTCAAGCCCGCAATGCACACCACCAGCCAAGGCGATGCGGAAACCGATTTTGACACGCGCATCCTGGCCCGGACAAAGCGGGCATGGGGCAGGTTCCGTCAGGCGGCTGTGTCCTCATTCGCTTTTGTGGAATCCATGGGGCCATTTTACGCGGTCAAACTGATGAAATCCTCGCTTGGCCGGTCGGACAGTCAGGCGCAAAGCCCGGCCCCGCAAGTGATCGGCGATATGTCTGCTGAAACCAAATGCGACACCGCGCAAAGCATTTTGAAAGCGATGAGCCTGACCGGCAATTTTGCGCGCATAGTCCTTTTGCTGGGTCACGGCGGCAACACCACCAACAATCCGCATGAAAGCGCCTATCACTGCGGCGCGTGCGGCGGGCATGCAGGCGATGTGTCGGCGCGCATTCTGGCAGATTTGCTCAACGATCCAGAAACCCGCTCAGGCCTTGCGCTGCGCGGCATTTGCGTGCCGGATGATACCCGGTTTGTCGCAGGTCTGCATGATACGACCACCGACAGGGTGACGGTGTATGATGATGATCTGCCTGCAATTCTCGAAGATGCGATGGACGAAGTGCGCGAATGGCTGGATGAAGCCACTGCCATTGCCCGGACCGAACGCGCGCCCAAACTGCCCGGCTCGCATTGGAGCGATATTGATCTGCGCGCGCGCAATTGGGCCGAAGTGCGCCCCGAATGGGGTCTGGCGGGATGCGCTGCCTTTATCGCGGCCCCGCGCGGCGCGACCGCTGGCAAGGATTTGTCCGGCCGCGCGTTTCTGCACAATTACGACTGGAAAGCGGATGGCGGCTTTTCTACGCTCGAGCTGATTATGACAGCCCCGGTTGTCGTCGCGAGCTGGATCAGCTTGCAATATTACGGTTCGTCAGTTGCGCCCGATGTGTTTGGCGGCGGCAACAAGCTCATTCACAATGTCGTTGGCGGTATCGGCGTGATCGAAGGCAATAGCGGGCGTCTGCGTCCCGGTCTGCCGTGGCAAAGCGTGCATGACGGCGATGCGCTGATGCATGATCCGGTGCGGCTGTCCGTGATGATTGAGGCCCCGCGCGAGGAGCTTTCCAAAGTGCTCGAAGCGCACCCGCAAGTCCGCGATCTGTTCGACAATGGCTGGCTGCATCTGTTTGCGCTGGCTGATGGCAAAGTGGATGCGCGCTATATACCTGGCAAAGGGTGGCAGGATCACGAAGCGAGCGAATTGCTGGCCGCGTGAGGCCCCGCAGCGCGCGCGATTATCGCGGTCAAGCTTGCATTACGCGGGCATCCTTATAGGGATGGGGGTCTTAGCAATTTCCGGCTTGATCGTGGCTCGCCCGCTAAAGGGCAGCCCCGCTTTGTTTATCTGTGCGATATTGGCGCAATGGCAAAGATATAAGCGCCACGGCGAAAGTATCCATGACCAGCGATCCCGCTGACGCACACCCAGTTGACGCATCCACGGCTGACATATCCGGCGCTGACGCATCCATATCAGGCGATTGGCCGATTGATCCGCCCATGGTCGATTTGCCGATCGACACTCATGATCGCGGATTTTACGATGGGTTCAGCCGCGAGGTAACGATCCCTGCCAAGATCATCGTGACGCTCATCATCTTGTGGGCGCTGTTTTCGGCCGCGTCGGAAACTCTGTTCGGGGCCAGCGCAGAGGATGTGTTTGGTGCAAGCGCAGAGCAAACGCTCGCCGCTGCCAATTCGTCGATCATCGCGCAGTTCAGCGGATGGTATGTCTATCTGGTCGCGGCTTTGGTGGTGGTTTCGCTTGTGCTTGCGCTGGTGCCCAAGATCGGATCGCTGCGCATTGGAGCGCCGGGCGAGCAGCCTGAATTTTCGCGCTTTTCCTGGTTTGCCATGCTGTTTGGTGCAGGCATCGGCATTGGCATGTTAACCTTTGCTATTGGCGAACCGCTGGCCCATTTCGTCAACAATCCTGACGTGATCGCGGGCACGGTTGAAGCGCAATCGGCTGAAAATGTCCGGCCTGCTTATCTCTACACATTCCTGCATTGGGGCTTTGGCGCGTGGTGCACTTATGCGCTGGTGGGGCTGGGGATCGGCTATGTCGCGCACCGGCGCGGGCTGCCATTGACGATCCGCTCAGCGCTCGCGCCTTTGTTTGGGAAAGCTATGTCCGGCTTTTTCGGCCATGTCGTCGATGTGGTGGCCGTGGTCGCGACCATTTTGGGCGTTGCGTACACGATGTCGCTGGGCGTGCAGCAATTTGTCGCAGGGTTGTTTCGCCTGTCGGGCAGCGAATGGCTGATCGGAGCAGAAGGCGCTGCATCCAACGCTGCTGTCATCGTGGCGCTGATCGTGCTGGTGGGCGCATCCACATTGAGCGCGCTTTCCGGCGTGGGGCGCGGGATCAAGTGGCTGTCCAATATCAATATGACGCTGTCTTTTGCGCTTCTTGCCCTGTTCGCTTTTCTGGGATCGGGGCTTTATGCGCTTGAGCTCCTCGGGGTGGGCATCTGGGATTACTTCATCAATCTGCCCGCGCTTTCGCTTACCCTGTTTGCCCGCGATGGCACTGCGGCTGGCGATGCGCTGGTGGATTGGCAATTGGGCTGGTCGGTATCCTATTGGGCCTGGTGGATCGCTTTTTCCCCGTTTGTCGGCATGTTCATCGCGCGCATTTCCAAAGGGCGCACGGTGCGCGAATATATCCTCGGCGTGGCTTTGGTTCCTTCGCTGATGTGCTTTATCTGGATGGCACTGGCGGGCGGCACGGCGATTGACCTGGAATTAAGCGGCGCGGCAGATGGCAGCATATTGGGCACAGCCATGGCCGATCAGCTTTACGCAACACTTGCCCTGATGCTTAGCCCGGAAATGATGCTGATCGTCTCCGCTCTCGTTGTGGTGCTGCTGATGACGTATCTCGTCACATCGGCTGACAGCGCAATCCTGATCATCAACACAATCAACGGAGCAGGCGAAGATGAAGGGTCGCGCAAATATCACATCATCTTCTGGGGTGTGGCTTTGGCGTTTATCGTTGGCTCCATGCTGATCCTGGGCGGGGTCGAAGCGATCCGTATCACCATGATTTTGGGCGCTTTGCCGTTTTCCTTTGTGCTGGTCTTGATGGGCGCATCCATCGTTAAAGCTGTGATTTACGACATTATCCGCAAACGCCACGGCATCCCCACAACATCGCAAGCCTGCGAAGATTGGGACGGGAAAGTAACGCCCGCAGAGTAGGTCAGATATAGCTGATCAGAATTATAAGTAAAATTTGAGATGCACTTGAATAAAATCGGCAAAAATTTGCATTTATTTTCGCGATTATAAGTACTCAAATTTTTGCACTGCAAAAGATAAAAGTAGACTTGTTTCTTCTGCGAAATTAACATGATCAATTTGATTGTGTGGTTATTTTACAACAAGCTTGCACAGCTTCCCCAAATCTTACCGCCTGACTGTGGCCAGCCCTGCCGCAGCTTGTTAACCGACCCCTGGTTCGCGCGCTGATCTCATTTCGCGCGCGCCCGTTTCTTGGGGTAACGCTGGTGCACTTCCGCATCGCGACCCTCCTGAAAGCTCAAAGGGGCATACAAAATGTCGAAGTATATAAGCGGGGCGTCGCTTGGCGCACTCGCGGTCGCAATCGTTTCGCCTGCATCGGCGCAGGACACCGCTCAGGCTGCACCTGCCACAGAAGAACGCGAAGGCGGGGTGGGTTCAATCATCGTGACCGCTCAGCGCCGCAGCGAAGATTTGCAGGATGTGCCGGTTTCGGTTTCTGCCATCGGTGCAGAAGCGCTGGACGAATTGAACATCGACACGTTTGAAGATTACCTCGATCAGATCCCAACCGTGACAGCGGGCGGCAATGGTCCGGGGCAAAGCACGATCTATATTCGCGGTCTGGCTTCCACCACGCCGAACATCACGGTTGCAGGGGTCGCAGGCCTCGCGCCCAATGTCGCGCTTTATCTCAACGATCAACCGCTTTCGCAGCCGGGCCGTAACCTTGATGTATATGCTGCTGACTTGGAACGGATTGAGGTTCTCTCCGGTCCGCAAGGCACCTTGTTCGGTGCCAGCTCGCAAGCGGGCGTTGTGCGTCTGATCACCAACAAACCTGATCTGTCCGGCTTTGATGCCAGCGCATCGGCTGGCGTGTCTTTCACCAAAGGCGGTGAGGCAAGCTATCAGGGCGAAATCATGGTCAATGTGCCTGTGACAGACAGCTTTGCATTGCGCGGGGTTGCCTATCTTGATGATCAGGGCGGCTATATCGACAATGTCCCCGGCACGCGCGATCTTACCGAAAGCGCCCGGTTCCGCCCCGAAGGCTTCGTGCGCGAAAACGGCGTGCCGGTTTCCGCCGTGCGCGCCGGGTTCCAATCCACTGCTGACCTGTCGAATGTCACATTCTTGTCTGCTGACAATGCGGGGAGCGCGCAGGACGATTTCAACGACACAACCTATGCCGGTTTCCGCGTCAGCGCGCTGTGGGAAGTGACCCCTGACTGGAGCGTCAGCATTTCGCACCAGCGCCAAAGCCTCGAATCAGACGGCGTGTTCTTCGCCGATCCTGAACTGGATGGGCTGGGCGATCTGGAAATTGAACGGTTTGAAGAAGACCGGTTGGAAGATGATTTTTCCAACACCAGCTGGACCGTTGAAGGCCGCCTTGGCTTCCTCGATGTGATTTACACCGGCGCTTACACCGATCGCCGCAGCGATCAGCGCGCCGATTACACAGACTATCTGTTTGCTGGCCAATATCTGCCTTATTACATCTGCGATGGGTCGGTGACTTATCCGGGTGCAGCAGACCCCAGCGGCACGTGTCAGGCGCCCAATCTGTATGTGAATTCCTTCTCCAAAACGCAGGTTTTCACGCAGGAATTGCGTTTCAGCACGCCTGAAGACTGGCGCGTGCAGTTTCAGGGCGGGGCGTTCTATTCCGACCTCAGCCTCGAAGAGCGCGTGGATTTTGCCTATCCCGGCAATGTGATCGCGCAGCCATTTGGCGCTTTTGCAGAAAACTTCCCGCAAACAACCGGGTTCTTCTCTGATCCCGGCCCGTTCCCGGCAGACACGATTTTCCGCAACGATATTCGCCGCACCGATGAACAGTTCGGCATCTTTGGCGAAGTGAATGTGGACGTTGTGCCCGATCTGCTCGCCGTGACATTGGGCGCGCGCTATTACGATGTCGAAGTGGACTTTGAAGGGTCTGCCAACGGGTCGTTCTGTAACTCTGGCGCGGCAACCGATGCGAACGCATTCGGCACCAATATCAGCGACCTGTATGATGGAGACGGCGAATTTACATTCATCGGATCGTGCAATGCCGCTTTGCGTCAGACATTCAATCTGAACGATAGCCTTGCCGATATCGAAGCAGCCGGATTGTCAGCGGCGCAGGCTCAGCAAGTGTTCAACGCACTGCGCGCGCCTGATGTTGCTGAAACCAGCGGCACGATCTTCAAAGGCACGGTCACTTTGACCCCGACGCCTGACTTGCTGTTCTATGCGACCTATTCCGAAGGGTTCCGTCCCGGCTTCCTCAACCGTCCCGGCGGCGCTGTGGGTGCAGGCGGGTTTGTTGTTCCGTTTGAGCTTGAGACCGATGAGGTCCAAAACTACGAGCTCGGCTGGAAAATGGATCTCTTGGATGGTCAGTTCCGGTTCAACGGTTCGGCCTTCTTCGTGGACATTCAAAACCTGCAAACGCAGATCTTTGATCCCTCGATCACCAACCTGTTCTTCTCATCCAATGCAGCCGATGCAGAGATTTACGGGGTAGAGGCGGACTTCACGATTGCGCCGTATTCGCTGCCGGGCTTTTCATTCTCAGGCGCTTTCTCGATCCTCGATACCGAGATCACGGAAATCCTGATCCCGACCAATGACGTTCTTGAAGGTGAAGAGCTCGCTTATGCTCCCGGTTTTCAGGGCAATATGCGGGTCCGGTATGAGTGGGATTTGAATGACAGTCTTGAGGCGTACATTCAGCCCCAGATGACCTATTCGGGCAGCAAGTTCACCGACATCATCGAGATCAACAAGATCGAGCTTGATAGCTACACCACGTTCGACCTCGCTGTCGGCGTCAAAGCGGAACAGTGGCGGTTCGAAGTATTCGGCGAAAACCTGTCTGACGAGCGCGCCGAAATCTCGGGCATCTTCGGCAATGACCGGGAGCGCATCATCACCAACCGTCCTTTGACAGTGGGTATGCGCGTTACCTTTGACTACTAAGCCCGAAGGTTAGCAATCAACGCGGCGGGGGTGGCAATGGTTCACTCCCGCCGTTTTGCTGTCTAAGGCGGGTGCAATGACGCGCGAGCAACAGTTGAAACAGGCGCAAGAGGCGCTGCAAGCCGGCCAGTTTGAGGCCGGGCTTACTGCCGCGCGCGCTGTTCTCGGCGAGAATCCAGCCGATGGCGAGGCGCTGTATATGGCAGCGGTTGCCGCGCGGTATTTGAAACGCTTTGACGATGCCGCGACGCATCTTCGCGCGCTTCATTCCGCGATGCCCGAATATGGGCGCGCCTGGCAGGAAGAGGGGCATCTGGCGCTGGCGCGCGGTGATGCAGGGGCTGCTTTGGCAGCGTTTATGCGCGCCACTCGGTTCAATCCTGCGCTAGAGGCAAGCTGGCGTGAGCAGGCGCGATTGGCCGGCGAAGCAGGCCGCACAGGCGAAGCGCAGGCGGCGCAGGCGCAGCACGCGCGGATTACAGCGTTGCCGCGCGAATTGCTCGCGGTCACCAATCACCTGGCCGAAGGACGGCTGGTGCGCGCCGAAGAGATTTGCCGCCATTTCCTGCGCGCCAATCCGCGCAATGTCGAAGGCATGCGGCTGCTTGCGAAAATCGGGATAGAGCTTGGCATTCTTGATGATGCGGAATTTCTGCTGGAAAGCGCGGTGGAATTTTCGCCTGACGATGTGCAGCTGCGGCTCGATTACATCGACGCTTTGCGCCGCCGCCAGAAATCAGCCGAGGCGAAAGAGCAGGCCGAACTGCTCTATGCCCGCGATCCGGCAAACCCGCTGTTTCAGTCACGCCTCGCGATTGAGTGCATACAAACGGGCGATTATGATCGCGGCCTTGCCCTGTTTGATAGCGTGCTTGAGAAAATCCCGAATGATCCGGCCAGCTTAACCAGCCGCGGCCATGCGTTGAAGACCAAGGGCGAGAGGGCACAAGCAGAGGCCAGTTACCGCGCGGCGATTGCGGCAAAGCCCGATCATGGCGACGGGTATTACGCGCTGGCGAACCTCAAAACATACAAATTCAGCGACGCAGAAATTGCCGCCATGCAAGCCCAGGCCGCGCGCGGTGATTTGGCGTTTATGGACCGGGTGCATCTCAATTTTGCGCTCGCAAAAGCGTTCGAGGATGCAGGCGAATACGAAGCTAGCTTTGCCCACTATAATGATGGCAACGCGCTGAAACGCGCACAAACCCGGTACAGCGCCGATGCGATGAGCGATGAGCTTGCGCGGCAGAAAGAGCTGTGCACACCTGACCTGTTTGAAAAGCACGAGGGCGCGGGGGACGCGAACGGCGATCCCATCTTCATCCTCGGCCTGCCGCGCGCGGGTTCGACGCTGCTCGAACAAATTCTCGCAAGCCATTCACAAATCGACGGAACTCTGGAATTGCCCAATATTTTGGCACTCGCGCACAGACTGCGTGGGCGCAAGGCAGGGCAATCGCAATATCCCGAAATGCTGCATGATCTGAACAGCGAGCAGCTGGCAAAGTTTGGCGCGGATTTTATCGAGAACACCTCGATCCACCGCGAAGGCGCGCCGCTTTTTATTGATAAAATGCCGAACAATTTTCGGCATATCGGTCTGATCCATCTGATCCTGCCCAACGCCAAAATCATTGATGCGCGCCGCGATTCGATGGATTGCTGTTTCTCTGGCTTCAAGCAGTTGTTCGCCGAGGGGCAGGAATTCACTTACGGGCTCACTGAAATTGGCCGATATTACGCCGATTACGTTGATCTGATGGAGCATTGGGACCGCGTTCTGCCGGGCAAAATCCTGCGGGTCAGGCACGAGGATGTGCTCGATGATCTGGAAGGTCAGACCCGGCGGATGCTCGATTATCTTGAAGTACCGTTTGAGGAAACATGCCTCACTTTCCACCAGACCGACCGCGCCGTGCGCACCGCATCATCCGAACAGGTGCGCCAGCCGATAAACCGCAAGGGGCAGGGCGCGTGGAAACCGTTTGAGCCTTATCTCGGCGACCTCAAAACCGCGTTGGGAGATCTGGTCTAGGCCAATCGGGCCCCATCAGGCACATCGCCAGGTGCCGCCAGCACAATCGCGCCGTCTTTATCGGGAAAGCCAAGCACCAACACCTCAGACATAAACGGGCCAATCTGGCGCGGCGGGAAATTGACCACCGCCATCACTTTGCGCCCCACCAACCCTTCGGGCGTGTAATGTTCGGTGATCTGGGCTGAGCTTTTTTGACCCCGATCTCCGCGCCAAAGTCCACCACGAGCTTGATCGCCGGCTTTCGCGCTTCGGGAAAAGGCTCCGCGCTCACCACGGTGCCTGCGCGAATATCGAGCGCCATGAACGTATCAAAATCAGTCTGTTCCATGCCGCGCAGACTAAAGCGCCCCAAACCGGGTGCAAGCGCAATTGCGGTGTTCGGTTTCATCCGGCAAATTCATCTGGAAATTGCGCCGCGTCACAGGCACACACAAGCCCAACAAACAGCACCAGCAAAAGGCAGCGATTATGGCACAGGCCCCCGGCGGATTTGTCAGCCGACCAGCAGATGACAGCGGCGCGCAGTGTACGTCTGATCAATATGCGCAGATGTACGAAGAATCGATCAGCGATCCCGACGCATTCTGGCTGGAACAGGCCAAACGGCTCGATTGGAGCCGCGCGCCCAGCAAAGGGGGCAATTGGTCCTATGATCCTGTCAGCATCGCATGGTTCGAAGATGGCGCGCTCAACCTGTGCCACAATGCGGTGGATCGTCATGTCGCAGCGGGTAGAGGCGACAACACTGCGCTGATTTTCGAAGCTGATGATCCCGCCGCGGCCACCCGCACGCTGACATATGCGCAGCTTTTGCAAGCGGTCATCCGAATGGCCAATGCGCTTAAATCCATGGGCGCTGCCAAAGGCGACCGGGTCACGCTTTACATGCCGATGGTGAACGAAGGCGTGATCGCCATGCTCGCCTGCGCGCGCATTGGGGCGGTGCATTCGGTGGTCTTTGGCGGGTTCTCTCCTGAGGCGCTGGCAGGGCGCATTATTGATTGCCAAAGCCGCTTTGTCATCACCGCTGATGAAGGTGTGCGCGGGGGCAAACCCATTGCCTTGAAAGCCAATGTGGATGCCGCCTTGGAAATTGAAGGCACCGATGTGACAGGCGTTCTGGTGGTGAAGCACACAGGCGGCGATATCGCGATGGTGCAGGGCCGCGATCATTGGCTGGATGATGCAGCCAGCGATGCAGATGTCCCGTGTGAGGATATGACCGCCGAAGACCCGCTGTTCATCCTCTACACCTCAGGTTCCACCGGAACGCCCAAAGGGGTGCTGCACACAACGGGCGGTTTTGGCGTGTGGGCGGCAACCACGTTTCACTACACGTTCGATTACCGCGCAGGCGAAGTGTTCTGGTGCACTGCCGATATCGGCTGGGTAACCGGGCATTCCTATGTCGCATATGGTCCGCTGATTTGCGGGGCGACGCAGGTCGTGTTCGAAGGCGTGCCCAATTATCCCGACCACGGACGGTTCTGGGATGTGGTGGCCCGGCACAAGGTCAATATCCTCTACACCGCGCCCACAGCGATCCGCGCGCTCATGCGCGAAGGCGATCAATTTGTGACCAGCCGCGATCGATCCTCGCTGCGATTGCTGGGTTCTGTGGGCGAACCGATCAATCCCGAAGCGTGGCGCTGGTATCATGATGTTGTGGGCGATGGGCGCTGCCCGATTGTCGACACCTGGTGGCAGACCGAAACGGGCGGCCATATGATTACAACACTGCCTCACGCGCATGATATGAAACCGGGCAGTGCGGGCCTGCCGTTCTTTGGGATACAGCCGCAATTGGTCGATAATGAAGGCGGCGTGCTGGACGGCGCGGCCAGCGGCAATCTGTGCATCACGTCGAGCTGGCCCGGTCAGGCGCGCACCGTTTACGGCGATCATGCCCGGTTCGAGCAGACCTATTTTGCGACTTACAAAGGCAAATATTTCACCGGCGATGGCTGCCGCCGCGATGATGATGGTTATTACTGGATCACGGGCCGCGTTGATGATGTCATCAATGTCTCAGGCCACCGCATGGGCACGGCAGAGATTGAAAGCGCGCTGGTGCTGCACGAATTGGTGGCAGAGGCAGCGGTGGTCGGATACCCGCACGATATCAAAGGGCAGGGCATTTATTGCTATGTCACTTTGAATGCGGATGTGGCGGGATCGGATGCGCTTTACAAAGAATTGCGCGCCCATGTGCGCAAGGAAATTGGCCCGGTGGCATCACCCGATCATATCCAGTTTACAGATGGCCTTCCCAAAACCCGTTCGGGCAAGATCATGCGGCGGATTTTGCGCAAAATTGCCGAGAATGATTTCGGCTCGCTGGGCGATACATCGACTTTGGCTGATCCTTCGCTGGTGGACCGGCTGATCGATGGGCGGCAGAACCGTTAGGGGGGCTTTATTCCAGCCCCAGTTCAGACAGGTCCATCGTCGCGGCTGAATAACTCGCAGCGGCCAGCCTGCCATTTAGCTCGGCTTTGATCGCGCGGATTTCCGCTTCGGCGGCGCGTTCTTCCTGCAAGTTTACGCGGAAGAAATCGCCCGCGCCAAGGCGGAACCGCTTGCGTTCGCCGGCAACCACTTCGCTTGCGGCTTGCACCTCTTCATCGGCAAGGCTGGCAAGGCGCAGGGCCGCGTTGAGATTGGCGAGGATATTGTCGAGCTCCACCTGGATCTGGTCTTCAACGCGGCGTTGATCCAGCTCCGCTTCGCGCAGTTCGGCCTCTGCGCGTTGCAGCCGCCCGCGCGCCTCGCGGCGTTGCAGCGGCACTGTGAACGTCACGCCCACCACAGTATCGGTGGAATCGAAAGTCGATCCGCCATCGCCAATCGCGCCAAAATCGCGTGATAGTTCAACGCTCGCATCAAGACGCGGTTTTAAATCATTGCGGCGCAGGGCAATTTTGTTGGTCGCGCGCTCAATCGCGAGGCGGAAAGTTTCCAGCTCTGGCCGGCTTTCCAGAATATCATCGCGCCGGGCCTCCAGCAGTGATTGCATATCGGGCAGGGCGCGCAGCTGGCTCTGGCTGGGCAATTGGCTGCGAGTGGGCACGATCAATTGCCCGTCGCTGCCGCGCAAATAGTACGACAGGCTGTTTGAAGCTGTGGCGAAATCGCGCTGCGCTTCTTCGACCAGAGTGCGGCGGCGGATCACATTTTGCCGGTTTTCGGTCAGCGCAATGCGCGGCGCTGCGCCCAGCCTGATCTCTCGCGATAGGCCAATGGCGCGCGCTTCGGCGATTTCGAGCAGTTCTTCATAAACGCTGATCTGTTCACCCGCGGCGACCCAGCGCCAATAGGCACGCAAAGCTTCAAACTGCACATTCAGTTGAACCAGAA
Source organism: Erythrobacter sp. JB1-15 (assembly GCF_057365035.1). Lineage (NCBI taxonomy): Bacteria > Pseudomonadati > Pseudomonadota > Alphaproteobacteria > Sphingomonadales > Erythrobacteraceae > Erythrobacter > Erythrobacter sp. JB1-15. The sequence continues at coordinate 450,780 of NZ_CP200295.1, read as the reverse complement.
CGATATCGAGCCGCGCCTGACTGGCGGCCAGCCTTGTATCCTCAATGGCAAAACGGCGCTTGTCGATCCGCCGATCGCGCAGCAGCGAAAACAGCGCGCCAACCTTAAATTCGCCCGCCTGATTGGTGTTGTAGATGTTCTCATAAATGGGAAAACGCCCATCAGACAGGCGGTAGGAACCGAACACTTTTGCACCGTATGGGCGCAATTGCTGGGTTGCCTTTACCTCGCCATAGCCGCCCGAAAATGTGCCCGTTACCCGGTCATAAACCTCGCCTTCGAGCAGCAAATCAAACGCACCATCAGCGGCGAGCTGATCGCTGCGCGCGGCCGCTTCGCGTTCGAAGCTGGCCAGAATGCTCGGAAAGGTAAGGGCAGAGCTGCGCAGCACCTCATCGGGCAGCAAGGGGCCCTGCGTCAACGCTACTTCGAGCGGGTCTTCAAACGGTTCGATATCCTGCGCCAAAGCGGCAGTCGGGCCAGCGGCAATCAGCCACACGCCTGCAAAAAGGGCCGCTGCCTTTAATGCGCGAGCGAACGCCATGGTCAGGCCGGCTGTTCCGGCGCGGTTTGCGGATTTTCAGGCGGGAAATTGTTCAGCTGGCGCCAGATTTCATAGCCCACCGGCACAGTCTCCAGCAGAACCCATGCCTGAACCGATGCACCAAAGCGCGCAAACTGATCGCCCGGCCACGCATTGGGCTGGCTGGTGTCTTCCGATATCAGCACGCGGAACCGCCCATCAGGCTGGGCAGACTGGTCAACCGATGTGACAATGCCGCCAAATGTGCCCACCGCAACAGAGGGCCAGCCGCTTGCCTGCAAAACCGGCCAGCCTTCAAACTGGATGCGCGCGGTATCGCCCGGCTCGACCAAGCCCACATCGCGGCCATCGACGAAAATCTCGATCACGCGCTCGGTCGTCTCGGGCACAAATGTCGCAAGGATCGCGCCCGCGCTGACGACGGTGGCGGCATCGCCTGCATTGACGCTTTGGATAAAGCCATCGCGCGGGGCGGTGACCAATTGTTCCGACTGGCGCGAGAGGGCCGTTTCGGTGCGCGTGAGATTGGCTTGCGCTTCGGCAACGCGTCCGCGCATTTCTTCAACTTTGATCTGCGCCAATTCATAATCGCGCCGGGCAACCAGACCCGATGCAAACAGCTCATTCATCCGCCGCAAGTCAATTTCGGCAGTGGACTGGGCGTTGCGCGCCGCATTCAGCTGGATTTCAACCTGCGCGCGTTCCGCTTCCAGCCGCTGGATAAGCTGCGGGTCGATATCGGCAATGCGCGCGATAGGATCACCCATTTTGACCTGACTGCCATCGCGCACAAACCATTCCTCAATCCGCCCGCCGACAAGCGCGTTGATCTCTTGCTGGCGTTCATTGGGATTGAGCGTTGTCACTTTACCCTGACCGCCCGTTGTCTGGACCCAGGGCACGTAAATCATAAACAGAATACCAGCTATAACCGCGGCAAGGATCAACACGAAAATCGTGCGAAAAATGCGCGGCATACGGATCGTATCCAGCGTCTTGAAATGCGCCATATCAGCATCGATTGCAGCCATTGCCTGTCTCCTCGCTGCCTATTCCGCCACTGCGCCAATATTGGGCGACAGGGGGCGCGGGCCTTTGGGCCGGTGCGGTGATTGTTTGTTCACAGCGAGGCAGAAATCCTCGAAATTATCGAAATAACGCTGCTGGCGTGCTTCCAGATAAAGGAAGGTTTCAAACCCCAGATCAATGCGCCGCCCGGAAAAATAGACAACCGTCGTATAGGCCTGTTCGCGCAATTCCGCGATGCTGCGCGACAGGTGTTCTTCATCTAGCAAATCAAACAGCCGGCTCAGCACCAGCACACGCGGGCGTTCCAGCAGCGCATTGGCGAGCTTCAATTGCTGCAATTCCACCGAGGACAATGGCGACCCGGTGGCCGCAATCAGGGTGTCGAGCCCCTTTTCAAAATTCGCGATGGTCCGGTCGAGGCCCACCGTTTCAAGCGCGCCGATCATCCGGCTGGGGGCGGAATCGGGGCATGACAGGTTGAGATATTCGCGGATCGTCATGCCGACAAAGCTGGGCCGTTCCAGCACATGCACATCTTTGCGCAAATTGTGCGCTTCGATATCGTTAAGGTCGATCCCGCCGAGCGAGGCAAAACCGTTATCGGGCACTTCGTGCATTTTGAGCACATCGGTAAAGGCTTTTTGCACCCCGTGATGGCTGGCCGCTGCCATGACAATGGCGCCGCTGGGTATCTCAAAATCGAGCACGGCGGTTTCATGGCGCGCTTTGCTGGATACCGAATGCAGCACCAATGTGTGATCATCGCCGCGCACGGGGTTGTCGCCTTTGGCTTCTTCCTGCTGCACATCATAAAACAGCGACAATTCTTCAACCGCTGCGCACAGATCATAGAAATAAGTGAGATAGGTGCCCAATTGCGCGACGCCAAAAAACGCGACGGACAAGACTAGTTCAGCGGCAACCAATTGGCCAAGCGACAATTGCTCCTGCAAAACCAGCCAACCCCCAAGGCCAAGCAGGGATGCGCTTGCCGCTGCATACAGGATCAAGAATGCGATTGTCTGGCCGAAATGCTGGCGGAAATGCCGCTTGCGCTCACCAATATAGCGCGCGGTGTATTCGTCGGTCCGGTCGAGCGCGTAATCAATGCGCCGCTGCGATTTGAAGAACCCATTGGATTCGCCCAAGGTTTCAAGCCATGCAGCGGTCCCATGCTTGGCATGCGACATGTCGATCCCGGTGCGAATGGCGCGGCTGCCCCACACCAGCCAGATAACCCAGATCAGCGCCGACATAACAATCGTGAACACCAGAAACAGCGGGTGATACAAAGACACCAGCACAAACCCCACCGCGACCTGCAACACGACGGAAAAGCCGCCAACGAACAGAACCGGCAGCGCCTTTTGCACATTGATGACGTCAAAATAGCGGTTGAACAGCCAGCCATCCTGATTGTCGACGAAGAACGGGTTTTGCGCATAGACCGAAATCAGCGAAATTTCGGCGACCATGCGGGCGTAAAAGCGCCGGGCGAACAGCTCCATCAAATGAATGCGCAAGGCGTTCATCAAAGCGAACAGCAGCAAAAGCCCGAACAATGTCACTGATAACACCACCAAAGGCGCGGCCAGCGCAGTGTTGGCAACGGTGTTAATCAGCATCTGCACCGAAATCGGTGTGGCCAGCGAAAGCAGGCTGATGCCCACGCCATATACCAGCGCTAGCCAGTAGAAGTTCGCCTCTGGCCTAAGAATATCAATGAATTGACGGAAGAACTTAACGAGCGATATGCGCGTTCCGTAGCTCTCTTGTGAGCTTGATATGGTGTTGGCCATAGCTGCCGGGTCCGTCCAAATAGCGTCAAAAAATATGCAATCACATTCGCGCGTTCACCCGTGACCCCCGCGGGCGTAAGGCCGAAATCAAAACAATTCCGCCCTTTTGCTGACAATTGAACGAGTAACCGCGCTTGCGGTTCCTGCAAGTGACTTGGAAAGTTATCATTGCGATTGTCGGATTATTGTATCACGCGGGTCACGCAATGACAGCCTGCGATAAATCCCTAATCCTATCCTTTCCAGCATGGCTTGTGGGCCGGCTAAGATGAGCCGGGACAAAAGCCCGATCATTCTGGTGGGCGGCGGGCATTCGCATGTGGCTGTTCTGGCCGATTGGGCCAAAAACGGTTTGCCATGCAGCCGCGCGGTTTTGCTCACGCCTGAGCCATATTTGCGGTATTCGGGCATGGTTCCGGGCTGGATATCGGGCGAACACAAGCGCGATGATGCGTGCGTTGACCTTGCCGGGCTTGCGCGGGCGGCGGGGGCACAATTGGTGCTTGATCGCTGCGTCGCGCTTGATCCAGAGGCGCGCTCTATCCTGACGCTGGATCATGGTCTGCTGACATTTGATATCGCTTCGTTCGATACAGGCGGCGCGGGGCAAGCGGCCAAAGTTCTGGGTGATGATCCGCGTTTGATTGATGTGCGCCCCATTGGCCGCTTTGTCGAAAAAACAGCCGCTGCCTTGGCTGAGCCCGCCAACAAGCCGCTGAAAATCGCCGTGATCGGCGGCGGGGCGGCGGGGTTTGAACTTGCCTTTGCCCTGCGCAATGCGAAAGGCGTTTCAAAAGCGCCTGACATCCAATTGGTCGTTGGCAGCGATGGGCTGTTGCCGGGCTTGTCATACGCGGCCCGGCGTTTGGTTTGCGAAGAGTTATCTGCACAAAAAATGCAATTGATCCATGGAGATGCAAACTTTTCTTCAGGCGATCTTATGGTTGAGGGCCAGTCACTCGAACCGCGCGATATCATCATCGCGGCGATCGGATCGGGCGCGCCGGATTGGCCGCGCGCGGCAGGGCTCGCGGTGGATGAGGAAGGCTTTATTGCCGTGGGCGAACATCAACAATCTACCTCGCATCCGCATATCTTCGCTGCTGGCGATGTCGCTGCGCGGATGGATTGCGCGGTGCCGCATTCGGGCGTTCATGCGGTGCACACAGGACCGGTTCTCGCTGCCAATTTGCGCCGCGTCCTTGCTGGCAAGAACCCGCGCCGTTCTTATCGTCCGCGCCCGGCAAGTCTTTACCTGCTATCCACCGGACGAGGCGAGGCGATTGCCGCTTATGGACAATTTGCGGCGAAGGGGCGCAGGCTTGCCCGGCTGAAAGCATGGATCGACAAACGCTGGATCGCGCGATACGCCGCGACCATAAAAACCGGGCTGTAACAAAGCCATCAAAAGCAGCGAACCAACCGCGCATAAGGGGCTTTAGCCGATGAAGAAGATTGCCATTATCGCAGCGCTGGCGGCCATGATCGCGGCGTTTTTCTATTTCGGATTGAACGAGCGGCTGTCGGCCGAAGGTATTTCCAGCACCATTGCCGAGGTTGAGGCGTTTCGCGCGGAAAATGCGGGCCTGGTGCTGGTGGTGTTCTTTCTCGTCTATATCGCAGTGACCGCGGCCTCTTTGCCCGGCGCTGCCATCCTGACTTTGATCGCGGGGGCTTTGTTCGGGCTTGTAACGGGTTTGGTCCTCGTATCATTTGCGTCGACCATTGGTGCGACTTTGGCTTTTCTTTCATCGCGTTACGTGCTGCGCGACAGCATTGAGGGACGCTTTGGTGAGCGGCTCAAATCCATCAATGAAGGGCTTGAACGCGACGGCGCGTTCTACCTGTTCACTTTGCGGATGATCCCTGTGATCCCGTTTTTCGTCATCAATCTGGTGATGGGGCTGACGCGGATCAAAACGATGACATTCATCTGGGTCAGCCAATTGGGCATGCTGCTGGGCACAGCGGTTTATGTGAATGCCGGCACACAATTGGCGCAGCTGGATAGTTTGGATGGCATTTTGTCTCCGGTGATGATCGGGTCGCTGGTGCTGCTCGCCATTGTTCCGTGGATTGCGAAATTTATCATCGGCGTTTTGAAACGGCGCAAGGTCTATAAAGGCTTTACCCGGCCCAAAACCTATGACCGCAATATGGTGGTGATCGGCGCAGGCGCGGCGGGGCTGGTGTCTTCGCTGATTGCTTCCACCGTCAAAGCAAAAGTGACTCTGGTTGAAGCGCACAAGATGGGCGGCGATTGCCTGAATACTGGATGTGTCCCTTCCAAAGCTCTGATCAAAAGCGCAAAAGTTGCCGCCCAAATGCGCAATGCGGACAAGTATGGGCTTGAAGCGCACGAGCCTAAAGTCCCCTTCAAACACACCATTTCGCGCGTGATGGACGCGGTCAAAACCATTGAGCCGCATGACAGCGTGGAACGCTATGAAAGCCTGGGTGTGGACTGCGTGATGGGATACGCCACCATCATTGATCCGTGGACGGTAGAGATCGCGCGCAATGATGGCGAAACACAGCGGCTGACGACCCGCTCTATTGTGATCGCGGCAGGGGCTGCGCCATTTGTCCCTCCGATCGATGGGCTCGCAGATAGCGATTATCTCACGTCTGACACGATGTGGGATGCTTTTGCGCAAATGGACAGCCCGCCTGCGCGTGTCGCAATCCTTGGCGGCGGTCCGATTGGCTGCGAGATCGCACAAAGCCTTGCGCGGCTGGGATCAAACGTCACTCAGATCGAAATGGCTGACCGGATCATGGGCCGCGAAGACGCCGAGGTTTCCGCCCTTGCCAAAACGGCCTTGGAAGAGGCGGGCGTTACTGTCCTTACCGGGCACAAAGCGGTGAAAGTCGCTGGCGGGAAAGTCATCACCGAAAGTGATGCGGGCGGCACTGCTGCCGCATTCGATGCGCTTATCGTCGCGGTGGGCCGGGCGGCCCGGCTAAGCGGTTATGGCCTCGAAAAGCTTGGCGTTGACACCAATAAGACCGTGGTAACCGATGAATTTCTCGCCACAAAATTCCCCAATATCTTTGCCGCTGGCGATGTCGCGGGGCCGTTTCAGTTCACGCACACCGCATCGCATCAGGCCTGGTTCGCGGCCGTAAACGCGCTGTTTGGCCAGTTCAAAAAGTTCAAGGCCGATTACCGCGTCATCCCTGCTGTTACATTCCTCGATCCTGAGATCGCGCGTGTTGGGATTAACGAGAGGGAAGCCGAGGAGCAGGGCATCGACTATGATGTGACGCGCTATGATCTCGATGATCTGGACCGCGCGATTGCCGAAAACGAGGTAAAAGGCTTTGTCAAAGTGCTGACCGTAGCGGGCAAAGACAAAATCCTGGGTGCAACCATTGTCGGCCATAATGCGGGCGAGATGCTGGCGGAATACACGCTCGCGATGAAGCACGGTCTGGGCCTCAACAAGATCCTTGGCACCATCCATCCCTATCCTACCATGGCAGAGGGCAACAAATTCGCCGCAGGGGAATGGAAGAAAGCGCGCAAGCCTGAAAAGCTGCTGGCATTGGTGGAGAAATATCACAGCTGGATGCGCGGATAAGGCGCGCGCATTGTGGAGCTGTTCGATCAATTTCGCGGTTTCTTCGGCATCGGTCTGTTGTGCCTGCTTGCCTGGGGGCTGAGCGAGGATCGGGCAGGCCGCCCCGGCTGGCGCTGGATTGGTGGCGCATTGGCGATGCAGGCGGCCCTGGCGCTGGTGATTGTGCGCGTGCCGTTTGTTTGGGACGCGATGAAAGCGGCCAATGCAGGCGTGCGCGCGGTGGAGCAGGCGGCGCTGGCGGGTTCGTCTTATATGTTCGGCTATTTGGGCGGTGCGCCTTTGCCGTTTGAAGTGAAGCAAGGGGCTGATCAGCCGCTTGTTATCGCTTTTCAGATCCTGCCTTTGGTGATCGTGTTTTCTGCGCTTGCTGCATTGTTGTGGCATTGGGGCGTGCTGCGCTGGCTGGTGAAAGGCCTCTCGCTCGCGCTGCAACGGACATTGGGGGTAAGCGGCGTTGTCGGCCTTTCGGGCGGGGCCAATCTGTTTTTGGGCGTCGTGGAAAGCCCGCTGGTGATCCGCGCCTATTTTGCGCAAATGAGCCGGGCAGAATTGTTTCAGGTGATGACGCTCACCATGGCCAGCATAAGCGGCGCGGTGCTGGTGCTCTATGCCAGCACTTTGCAAAGCGTGCTGGGCGAAGGGGCAACCGGGCATTTGATTTCCGCTTCACTGGTCTCTCTGCCCGCCGCTCTGCTGATTGCAAAGCTGATGGTGCCGGGTGACGGGGCCAAAACCGCAGCGGATGAAGATGAGGAGCCGAGCCTGTCTTATGCATCCAGCATTGATGCGATTGTCAAAGGGACGATGGACGGCATGCAATTGTTCCTCAGCGTCATTGCGATCATCATCGTGGTGTTTGCGCTGGTGGCATTGGGCGATCAGATCCTGGCTGCATTCCCGCCGGTTGATGGCGAACCGCTATCGATCAAGCGCATTTTCGGCTGGATATTTGCGCCCTTCATGTGGCTGCTGGGTGTGCCATGGGCCGAAGCGCAGGCCGCTGGCAGTTTGATGGGGACCAAAGCGATCCTGAATGAATATGTCGCTTTTCTGGAACTTTCCGCATTGCCCGGTGGCACTTTGTCACCGCGCGGATTGCTGATTGTCACCTATGCCCTGTGCGGATTTGCCAATCTGGCGAGCATTGGCCTGCTGGTTTCCACCATCGGCACGCTGTGCCCAGAACGCCGGGCAGAGGCGGCGGGACTTGGCATCAAAAGCTGGATAGCGGGCAATATCGCCAGCGCCATGACAGGCGCGTGGATTGGTATTGTGACCTTTGGCAGCTAAGGCCTGCGCGATGTTCGATGCCAAATTTCGCCCGCTGATTGACCCGCCGCTCAATGCCGCAGGGCGCTGGCTGGCGGGCATGGGGGTTACCGCGAACACGCTCACCTTTGCAGGGCTCGCGCTGGGGCTGGGCGGGGCGGGCGCGGTGGCGGCGGGCGAATTGTGGCTGGCTCTTGCGCTCATCATCGCCAACCGGGTGTGCGATGGCCTTGATGGCGCGGTGGCAAGAGCGCGCGGGCCAAGCGCGCTTGGCGGGTACTTCGACATCGTTGCCGACTTTGCCTTTTATGTATCGGTGCCTGCAGGCTTCGGCTTTTTGAGCGCGGACAACACTCTGCCTGCGCTGATATTGGTTGCAAGTTTTGTGCTGACCGGGGTTAGCTTTCTCGCTTTCGCAGTGATCGCAGCAGAGCGCGGCGAGACCGCCAGCGCGCATGGGCAAAAGAGCTTTTTCTATTCCACTGGCCTTGCCGAAGGGGCCGAAACCATCGCGGTGTTTATCGCCATGTGCGCGCTGCCTGCATGGTTTGGCGTGATCGCCTATGCCTATGCCGTTTTATGCGTGCTCACCGTGATCCAGCGCAGCGCGCTTGCGGTGATGACGTTTAAGGAGCAGCCCTAGCGCTGATAGAGAGCGCCCCTAGCGCTGACCAATGCGCGCCGCTGTTGCCTCACGCAAAGCTTTGATCCGGGCAGCATTTGCGCCCAGATCGCTTTGCCCGACACGGCTGACCGAACGAAAATCAATCTGCGTTTCGCTTATCCGCGCGACAACGTCATCTTCAAAGCCAAACCAGAACGTTTCCGCTACCCCTTCCACGCGGCCTTCATCCACTTCGGACCGGATGTTCGATAGGCCGATATCCTCCATCGCAGCCGCCACCGCAGCGACGGCATCCTTCGCGCTTGCGCTGCCCAGCGGAAGCGGCGCGAGATCGGCGTAGTTTTCGGTGATGACCTGAGCATGGCTTTGAATGGCGAGCTGCGGGGCGACGTCTTTATACGTCGAAATCTCACCAAGCGGAGTTTGATAATCGCTCACCGGATTGGCATCGGCTTCTTTGCGCGTCTGCATGGTTTGCGCTGAAAACACAGGCGGATTGCCCGTATCCGTTGCCACATCATGAATGGGATTACCCGCCGATGTTCCTAGCGCAGACAGGCCCATCACCACGAAAACAGCCGGAATTGCCATTGCAAGCGCGGGCCAGATCCACCCTTTTCGCGGGGCTTTGAACACCACAATCAACAGCGAAATAAGCGCGAGGCCCGCGACAATCGGCACCAGAAACAGCCCGGCCCCAAAAGTCAGCGACAAAAGGCCCGTTTGCCAGCTCCACAAACCAAACTTGGTCCCCAATGCGGCGATCGCGAAATACACCGGCAGGAGCAAAGCCAGATAGAATACGATGCGGGCATGACGCGGTGTTTTGGGTTTTGGGTTCAGATTATCCATGGCCATCCCTTTAGACAGATGATGGATTTACGCAAACAGTTGGTCGCTTTGCGGGCGCGATGCGCGGTGCCTGCTGGCTTTTTGATTGGGGGTTAGGGAACAAAGCCTTTGCCTGTGCTTTTCTACGCAATGTGCTGCTTTCCTTAGCGTCCAAAAACGGTTAGGGGATTTTTGCGGGATCATGAGTATTTCAAAAGGGAATTTTTCTATGAAGCATAACGTTCTTTTGGGCGCAGTGGCTGCAACCAGCCTGATCGCTCTTTCCGCATGCGGTGGCGGTGCAGAAGAAGCGCCGGCAACTGACGACACAGCAGCAGAAGCGCCCGCAGCAGAAGAAACCGCCGCGGCTGAGCCTGCTGAAGAAGTGGCAGCGGTTCCTGCCGCTGAAGCCAATGGCACAATCATCGAAGTTGAAATGCTTACGCGTGATCCCGACACTGGTCGTCAGGTGTTCAAGCCCGGCCTCTTGCGCGCAAAAGTGGGTGACACGATCGTGTTCAAACCGACCGATCCCACTCACCAATCACAATCAATTGACGAAATGATCCCCGCCGGCGTCACCGGATGGCAGGGCGCGATCAATGAAGAAGTGTCCTATGTCATTCCGGCACCGGGCATTTACGGTTACAAATGCAACCCGCATTACGCCGCTGGCATGATCGGTCTGATCATCGTTGAAGGCGAAGGCATGGACGCCAATCTCGAAGCGGCAAAGGGTGTTACGCATCCCGGCCTTGCTGGCAAAGCATTCGAAGAACTGTTCGCCGAAGCCGGCATCTAAAAAGCAGCTCTACAAGACGCAAAAAAGGGCGGCAGGGGATGACCTTGCCGCCCTTTTTTTGTTCTCGCTTAATTCTTGCAGGGCTTAGCCATACTCAGTTCGAGCTAAACATTGGCCCGGTCAAACCTCGCCATTGGCTTTGAGATAGGCAACCAGATCAGCGCGGTCTTGCGCGTCTTTGATGCCGGGGAACGCCATGCGTGTGCCGGGGATGTAATCCTGCGGCGCTTTGAGATAATCAAACAGGGTTTCTTCTGTCCACGTGATGCCGCTGTTTGCATTGGCAGCGGTGTAGTTGAACCCATCAACCGAACCCGCTGCGCGGCCGACAATGCCATAAAGGTGCGGACCCACGCGGTTTACGCCGTCTTCGATGATGTGGCACGACATGCACTTGGTAAAAACGGTTTTGCCAGCCGCTGCATCGCCGGTCAGATCGGCAAATGCAGCCGCCTCAACTGCAGCTTCAGGCGCGGGCGTCTCGGGCGCGGTTGCCGCGGTGGGGGCTGTCTCGGTCGCACCGGAGTTTGTGGGGGGCTCTTCACCTGACTGACCGCCGCAGGCTGCAAGCGCGCATATGCCTAAAATGGCCATTCCATTGGATAATCTGGTTCGCATATCCGCTCCTCCCTTATTCGCCCAAACTGCACATAGTCTGGCGATATCCTGACCCTTAGGCAGGTTATCAGGCCGCCATTTGGCCGCGCGCCAATTCGCACCGGGACCAGATTTCACTCAGCGCCGTGACCAAGCGGTCAATATCGCCATCATCATGCACGGGCGAAGGGGTCAGCCGCAGCCGTTCTGTGCCCACAGGCACAGTGGGATAATTGATCGGCTGCACATAGATGCCGTGATTGTCCATCAGCCAGTCGCTGATCATTTTGCATTTCTTGGCATCGCCCACCATCACAGGAATGATGTGGCTGGGATTGGGCAGATGCGGAATGCCCATAATATCCAGCTGGCGGCGCACCTGTTCCACCCGGTCGCGCTGTTGTTCGCGCTCTACATTGCTGGTTTTAAGGTGGCGAATGCTCGCCGCTGCGCCCGCTGCAACAGCAGGCGGCAGCGCGGTTGAAAAGATAAATCCGCTGGCAAAACTGCGCACGAAATCAACCAGATTGCGGCTGGCCGCGATATAGCCGCCCATTACGCCAAAAGCTTTGCCCAAAGTGCCCTCGATCACGTCGATCCGGTCCATCAGGCCTTCGCGTTCGGCAATCCCGCCGCCATGCGGGCCGTAAAGGCCAACGGCGTGCACTTCATCAATATAGGACATCGCCCCGTGCTTTTCGCAAACATCGAGAATGTCGGCGATGGGCGCGATATCGCCATCCATCGAATAGACGCTTTCAAACGCGACCAGCTTGGGCACATCGGGGCCGTATTCCGACAGCATCCGGTCTAAATCTTCTGGATCGTTGTGTTTCCAGATTTTGTAAGGCGCGCGGCTGTGGCGAATGCCTTCGATCATGCTGGCATGGTTCAAGGCATCGGAAAAGACGACGCAGCCGGGGATTTTGCCCGCCAAAGTGCCAAGGCCCGCCCAGTTTGAAACATAGCCCGATGTGAACAGCAGCGCGCTCTCTTTGCCGTGCAGATCAGCCAGTTCCGCTTCGAGTTCGACATGATAGTGATTGGTGCCGGAAATGTTGCGCGTGCCCCCTGCGCCCGCGCCGCATTCGTCCAGCGTTTCGTGCATCGCTTCGAGCACGCAAGGGTGCTGGCCCATGCCCAGATAATCGTTAGAACACCACACCGTCACTGCCTGCGTGTCTTCGCCGATAAAGCGCGTTGCGTGCGGAAACTTGCCGCGATGCCGCTTGATATCGGTGAAGACCCGGTAGCGACCTTCTTCGCGCACACTGTCCAAGGCCTGCGCAAAATAGGTTTCGTAATCCATGGCGTGTCCCTCTGCTTGGTATTCTAAGTGTTAGTTTGGATGCGAATTGGATGCAGCCGACTGGCTTGCACCGCGCTGCGATGATGATTTGCGATTGGAAAAAGCCCAGCCCCACAGCATCCCGTCGCGGAATGGCAGAGCCAGAAAAATATGCTCAAGCGCGCCCAATAGGCACAGGCTCGTCAAAAGGCTGGCTCCCACCATTTCGGCCGAGCCCACAGGCGCTGCCAAAGCGAGCGATCCGAACCAGCCGGCCAGCGCCACAATAGCGAGGATCGAGATGGCCAAGAGCCCGGTCATCCGGTTGGGACCAAAATAGGTTTTGAGATAATCGAGATGCGGCGGGAGCATTTCTGATGTGGAATTGGGCACGCCGACAAACAGGTTGATCTTCGAAGAAAGGCGCAGGCCAAACAATAGCACAAACACGGTCGCGCCGATCTGATTGGGCACATTCCACGATAGCGAGATAAGCAGCAGCGCTGTCAGCGCCAAGGCGACCTCGTGATGCAGCACCGTTGCGCTGGCCTGGGCAAACCGGCGCGCGCCGCGCAGATCGGGCTGAGCTTGCTCCCGCCGCGGGCCAGCCGATGCGCCCGTTAAAAAGCCGATTTCATGCCAGCCCCACACCATCAGCGCGCCGATAAAGGCAAGGTAGACCGCGCTCACCGATACCGACAGCGAAGCAAACAGAATGACGATCAAACCGCCAATCCCGCCCGCACCGCCAATGATAAGGCTGCGCGAAAACGTGCTGCGGCCAAGATTATCCGCCCAGGCAATCAAGCCCGTGGCGAAAAACCAGATCGCGACTGCCACGATAAACGGCAGGATATGACCGCTCCAACTTACCACGCCAAAATCACCATGCCGGTTGAAGCCTGATTGATTGCGGCAATGCGTTGGATTTGGTGCGCTGGAAATACATCCGCGCAAAATTGTATCCAGCGCCTGCAATCCCGCTTATGCGCTTGGCCATTCCGCCAATGCCGCCTTGTTCCTTGCCATCTTCGATCCGGGCAGCGGCCAGGCGCAGCTTTTCCATCCGGGCGCGGAATTTGGGATCATCAATATCCAGCTCCACCGGGAAAACCTGGCGGCTGATCTGATTGGTGATTTCAAACACCTTGTAATCATACTCGGTCGGATCAACGCCCAGCGCCTTGTGAAAGACAGGACGGTCATGATCGCGCACATACATTGTGGCGTAAACCGACAGCAGGAAAAACCGCACCCACAGCTTGTTCGATCCCTCCAGCAGCTTGGGATCAGCGCGCATCAGCATCGCAAACGCTTCGCCGTGGCGAAATTCGTCATTGCACCATTCCTCGAACCAGTCGAAAATCGGGTGAAACTTGTGCTGCGGATTGGCGGCCAGATGGCGGTAGATCGTGATATAGCGGGCATAGCCGATCTTTTCCGACAAATAGACCGCGTACCAGATAAACTTCGGCTTGAAATAGGTGTATTTCTTGGTCCGGGTAAGAAAGCCCAGATCAACGCCAATGCCTGCATCTTTCAGGCTTTCATTGATAAAACCTGCATGACGGCTTTCATCGCGCGCGAGCAGCTTGAACAGCTGTTTGACATCGGGGTTCTTGGTGCGCTTGGCAATTTCGGCATAAAGCACACAGCCGGAAAATTCCGACGTCATCGAACTCACCAGAAAATCGGTAAACTCCTTGCGCAAAGCCGGCTCCAACCCTTCGATCACGCCTTCGAAATTGGCCTTTTGGCGAAAGTGATACTTGTTGGGATCGGCCGTCATATCGGCGATCAACTGGTCCCATTCCGCCCGCACGCTCGACACATCAATCGCATCAAGCGCGTCGTAATCGGTGGTGTAGAACCGGGGGGTCAGCATGGTTTCGGTGGTCGCAAGGGCCATCGCATCTTCGCTGGTCATGGGCTTGTATGCGTTCATTTGATCCTCCCTGCGTTAAAGCTGACTTCGTACAATTCGGCGAGGTCGAAATAGGCCGCCAGCCGCGTTAGCGCGCGGACAAGCGGGCCTGCGCGCGTGACGGTTGCGGTGCGCTCGAACACTTCGCGCGAACCAAAGGGGATGGAAATCGGATCGCCGTGCACGCGCACTTTGTCGCCCGGTTCCATTTCAATGTCATCGGGCAGATCGACATGGGCGTGAAAATGCTCTGAGCTTTGCTCAACCGTGATTGTGCAGCCAATCTCAAATTGCCGCGCCGTGATAGCTGATCCCTGAGCCATCGTGTTCGCCATTATTCGGCTCCCTGTTGTGAAAAAGCAGTGCGCGCAGATTGTGCGTGCAGCATTTCGGCAAAGACGGCGCGATTGTCTGCGCCGAAAGAGGCAAGTTCGATGGTTTTGCCGGTCGTGTCATCGCCCAAAGTGAGCGCGCCATTGTCCCATTCGACCAAGGTAAAGCCCGTTTCCGACCCGATCCCGCGAATGCGGCGCTGATGGACCAAAGCGCGCGCGGTTTGCCGCACAAATCCGCCAGTGCCTGCGTTAAATTCACCGATCACCATGCCGCTATTGGCATCTTCCACCCGTACAATCCCGCCGGGCGCATCGTAAAACTGGATGGACCGGACCGCGATTTCTTTCGTGCCTTGCGCCGCGCGGATTTCGGAAGGCACGCCTTCGCGATCAAAATAGCCCAGAGTTACAGATGCGGTTAGCGCGATTGAGCTGATGACAACCGCCCCGATCATCATCAAAGGCACGCGGTGGACCGCAATGTCATCGTCTTCGTCAAAGGTTCTGACGATCATGCCGGTGCCCCTTCCATGCCGCCTGAATTGCCGCGCTGCGGCGCCTGACCAGACCGGTGGTCAAGGGCCTGATGGTCACGGGCAGGCTGCGGCCGTGTTTCTGCGCCCATGGATGCAGATGCTTCGCCCGGCGCGCCGCTGATATTGCGATCAATCGCGCCGTAATGCGCGCGCGCCTCAGCCAGAGTTTGCGCCACGCTTTCAGCATCCGCCACACCGCGCAGCATTGGTTGCGGGCGCGAGAAATGGAACGGGCGCACATGCGGCCACAGCAGGAAATAGCCAAGCAGCCGCTCACCCTTAAGGTCCACCGCGATATCGCCAAAACCTTTGCCGCGCATTTTCAGATCCGCCGCGCTGATATGTTTCAGCGGCACATTGATCCGCGTTTCAATCGCCATGCCAATGCGCAGGATCAGCCGCACATCGGTAAGGATATACAGGCTTGTGCGCGCGCTCAGATGCGCAATCCCCGTCAGCACTGCAACGCCCAGCGCGCCAAGCCCCACCACGATCATCGCTTTTTCGAAAGAACCAAACGCAAAAGCGAGCCCTGAAAGCACTGCGAAATACACCGCGACTTTGCGCGTGTGAAAAGCCGACCGCGCAAGCACTGCGGGATCGGGCCGTCCTTTCCACAAGACCCGCTCATCAGCCGCAGGCGTTCCCATCGGGTCGCCATGCGCGGTGGGGCCGGCTTCGCTGGCAAAGCCATCAGGTTCATTCAGCTGCGCGCTGGCAGGCGCATTAACGCGCCCATCAGCATCGCCGCTGGATTTTGAGGTTAGATCCACGGTTCAGCCCTCTCAGCCGTTGCATACATGTATCCGCCGCCGAAATAGGCCATGATCTTGTCTTCCTCGAGGCGAGTGATCTGCCCCGGAGTGGCCAGACGAGGAACATCAGCGAATTGATCGGCGGTGATGGCATCAATCTCGATCTCATCGGCTTTGTCAGGCCAGATGCCAGTGAGCAGACCCTTGCCGCCGACACAGGCGACGAACATGGGCGCAAGCACTTTGTCGCCTGCATTGGTTTCCACTTCGAGATAGCGGATCAGATGCTCGGACTGATCGACCCAGATATCGGTGACTTTGCCAGCGACTTTCTTGTCCGCTGCGACCACAGGCCAGCCGATCACATCGGGATCACCCGGCGCAATTTCTATCTCGTGGCTCACGCCAATCGGAACAATGCGCGGGCGGCCATCAAATGTGAGGTCGGGATAATCCGCACGCTCGGTAAAGGCAGCCGGGCCCATGCCGTCTTTCATCGGATTGCCCGTCGGCACAAATGGAGCGCCGCCGCCGCTGAATGTTTGTTTGGCCGGGATATTGGCAATTTTGCTCAGCTCATCGCGCGGTTGATCTTCGGGCACGTAAACCCCGCGGCCATGCGGCAGCTTGAACACTTTTTTGTCGCCCACATTGAGCAGCGGCACGCTTTCAATGCGGCCGGTTTTCTCATCTTCGAGCGGATAACCCTCGCGACGACTTTCGCGCGCAAGATACAGCACAAGGCCGATAAAGAAGAAGAAAAACAGGAAAAATGTCAGCTCTGCGACATCGAAAGTTCCCACGATATAGGCGGTTCTCATAGTACGGTCCTTCCTTGAGGTAGGGCGGCTGATCCCTTGGGCCGCATCATGTTGGGAATTCGCGCAGGCCAAACGGCTGACCGGCGCTTTCCCCGTTATCGGTGGTGGAATTGCGATGCCGGCCAACAAGCGGCCCGATCGCGGCGAGAGCTGCCAAAAGCAGCAGAATTTCGATGAGATAGACGGCGCTGTACCCGGTCGCGCGGGTCGCCACCGCAGCAGACAGATCGCCTGACAGCGCAATTGCCGCGCTGATGTCGCGGATCGCCCCGCCAAGAGCAATGCCTGCGCCGGCGCATGTCGCCTGCACCGCGCCCCATGCGCCCAGCGCAAGGCCCGATGTCTCGGCTTTGGCCAAATTCATCGCTTCGATCAGAGTGCCAACCGAAAATAAACCGAGCCCAAGACCGATGACGATGGAGCCTGCAAACAATAGCGCGGATGAATTGAACGGCGCTGCAAACAGCACCAGCAAAAACGCCGCCACGCCCAATACCAGCCCCGCGCCCGCTATGCGCAAAGGATCGCCCCCGCGCGCAAGCCAGCGGCCCGATACCAGGAACCCGCCCAGCGCGCCCAGTGCCCAGGCGCCCGTCAGCCCAGTGGTTGCGCCCACGGACAGGCCAAGGATTTCCCCGCCATACGGTTCAAGCAAAGCATCCTGCATCGCAAACCCCGCAGCGCCAATTCCGATTGCCGTCAGCAGCCGCGCATTGCGGCCATCGCGCACAAATGCGCGCCACAAGCGGCCAAAATCCGGGGTTTCGCGGTCCGGCGCAGTGGCGGCTTTGTTGCGCGCTTCCTGTTTCCACAGAGCGACCACATTAAGCGCCATAGTCAGCACCGCAGCGCCCTGAATGACTTGCACCAGCCGGGTCGGGCTGAAATCGATCAGCAAACCGCCGATCACAAATGCCGACAGCATCATGCCGACCAGCAGCATCACATAAAGCAGCGCAACCGCGCGCGGGCGCTTGTCTTCAGGCGCAAGATCATTGGCCAGCGCCAATCCGGCGGTTTGCGTGGTGTGAAACCCGGCGCCGGTCATCAAAAACGCCGCTGCCGCTGCGACGACGCCCACGCTTTGTTTGGCCGGATCTTCCAGCAAAAGCAGCGCAAATGGCATGATCGCCAGTCCGCCAAATTGCAGCATTGTGCCCATCCAGATATAGGGCACTCGCCGCCAGCCCAGCACCGAACGGTGCGTGTCCGATTTGTGCCCGATCAGCGCTCGGAAAGGCGCAACCAGCAATGGCACCGCGATCAGCAGCGCGACAATCCATGCGGGCACCGACAATTCGACAATCATCACCCGGTTCAGCGTGCCGTTAAGCAGAACTGCCGCCATCCCAACGCTCACCTGAAACAGCGCGAGCCGCAACAATCGCTCCAGCGGCAAATCCGCGCTTGCCGCATCGGCAAACGGGAGCCAGCGCATGCTGAGCTGCGTCAAGGGGGAGGGAGGGCGAACAGGCGTGGTCATCCGTGGCGGACCATTTCCAGCGCCTGGCTTTTGTAAAACCCGCTCGAGATGCGCTGCGAGCGGCCGATAGACCAACCGGGAATAGCGGAAAGCCGCGCGCGCAGTTCTGTTTCTGCCACGGGCACAATAGCGGGCGAGCGGTCGCTTTTGGGGAAGACCTTGCCCACCGAATGCATCGCGCCCAGCAGCTTTGTGTGCGGGGCGAATGTGAACAGGATCGAACGGGTGGTGCGCTGCGCCAATTCGGCAATGGAATCGACCAAATCAGCAGGCGCATAATGAATGAGCGAGTCCATAGCGACCGTGTGCTCAAATGTGCCAAAGGCCGGATCTAGCATATCGCCCGTGCGCCAGCGCACTTTGCCATGGCCCACAAAGCCCTGCGCGCGCCCGCGTGCCACATCGACAAGGCCGCCTGCGACATCAACCGCAGTGACATCTGCGCCCCGGCACGCTGCTTTCACTGCCAAAGCGCCCGTTCCGCAGCCCGCATCCAGCACGCGTGTGCGGCGCAAATCGCGCGGCAACCAGCCCATCAAAGTTTCGCGCATTTCCTCGCGTCCGGCGCGCACGGTTGCGCGAATGCCGCTGACTTTTGCGTCAGAGGTAAGGTCAATCCAGGCCTGCTTTGCCGTGCTGTCGAAATAGGTCGCAAGCTTTTCGCGGCGCTCGGTATAAGGTGTGTCTGATACGCGGCTGGCCATTATTCAAACCCCAGAAAGTCGAAAATGTCGCGGTCTTTCATCGGCGCGGCTGTTGACGGCTCAACGCCTGCCCACAGCATCGCGGCAAGGCGCAGATATTCATCCTGAGCCTGGATCACGTCGGGCGCATCTTCCATTTCGAACAAAGTGCATTTTTTAAGGCGCGAGCGGCGGATCGCATCGACATCGCGGAAATGCGCCAGCCGCGGCATCCCAATCTCTTCGCAGAAGCGGTCAATCTCGTCGGTTTCGCGTGAACGGTTCGCGACAACCCCTGCAAGGCGCACATCGTAATTCTTGGATTTTGCTCCGATGGCCTGAACGATGCGGTTCATGGCAAAGATGCTGTCAAAATCATTGGCGGCAACCACCAAAGCGCGCTCTGCATGTTGCAAAGGCGCGGCAAATCCGCCGCACACCACATCGCCAAGCACATCGAAGATCACCACGTCGGTGTCTTCGAGCAGGTGATGCTGCTTGAGCAGTTTGACCGTCTGGCCCACAACATAACCGCCGCAGCCCGTGCCCGCTGGCGGGCCGCCCGCTTCGACGCACATCACGCCGTTATACCCTTCGAACATGTAATCGTCGGGGCGCAGTTCTTCTGAGTGAAATTCAACCGTCTCCAGCACATCAATCACGGTCGGCATAAGTTTTTTGGTCAGCGTAAACGTGCTGTCATGCTTGGGATCGCAGCCGATTTGCAGGACGCGGTGGCCAAGCTTGCTGAAAGCGGCTGAAAGGTTCGAAGAGGTGGTCGATTTGCCGATCCCTCCTTTGCCATAAACGGCGAACACTTTCGCGCCTTTGATCTGATCGGCAGGGTCAAGCTGGACCTGAACTGATCCTTCTCCGTCAGCTTTGCCGAAGCTGGATTTGGGTGTTTGTAGGTTCATAGTCTCAAGCGATCCCTCTGCTTATCCTTCGCTCGCAAACACGCCTTCGAGGCGGTCTTCGAGTTCGTCATTGGCCTCGCGCAGTGCGGCGAGTGTTTCATCATCGGGTGTCCACAATTGGCGGTCACACGCTTCCAGCAGGCGGCCTGCAACGCGCGCAGATGCTTTTGGATTGAGCTGCGAGAGGCGGCGGCGCATGTCTTCATCGAGCACGAATGTCTCGCTGATCTGCTCATACACCCACGGTTTCACCTGCCCCGTAGTGGCAGACCAGCCCAGCGTGCTCGTCACATGACCTTCAATCGCGCGCACGCCTTCAAATCCGTGATCGAGCATGCCTTCAAACCATTTGGGATTGAGCGTGCGAGTGCGCGCTTCAAGGTCGATCTGTTCGGATAAAGTGCGCACTTTCGCCTTCGAACCGCGCGTTGCATCAAGGATGTAGACCGGCGCGTCTTCGCCTTTGGCTTTGGCAACCGAACGGCTGACCCCGCCAAGCCCGTCGACATATTGATCGACATCATTGATGCCGAGCTCGATGCTCTCGAGGTTCTGGTAAGTGAAATCGACGGTGCCCAGTGCGCTTTGAAGCAGGTCGCGCTGCTGCACGGGTGTGCCGCTGACACCGTAAGCATAGCCTTTGTTGACCTCAAACGCATTGGCGAGTTCATCAGGGTCTGCCCATGCGCCGCCGTCGATCATCTGATTGACGTTCGCGCCGTATGATCCTTCGGCATTGGAGAAGACGCGTAAAGCGGCGGTTTCGATATCGCAGCCATGTTTTTCAGCGTGAGCAAGCGAGTGTTTGCGCACGAAGTTTTGTGTGACGGGTTCGTCCGCTTTGGCGGCAAGCAAGGATGCCTCTGCCAGCATCCGCGTTTGCAAAGGCAAAAGATCGCGGAAAATGCCCGACAGGGTCATCACCACATCAATGCGCGGACGGCCCAGCTCCTCCAGCGAGATTAGCTCTGCCCCGCACAGCCGGCCGTAAGCATCGCGCCGCGGTTTGGCCCCGATCAGCGTCATCGCCTGCGCAATCTGGACGCCTTCGGTTTTCATATTGTCAGTGCCCCACAGCACCATTGCGATGCTTTCGGGGAAGGGATCGCCGCTTTCGATATGGCGCTCAATCAGCTTTTCAGCCTGATCGCGGCCCTGCATACAGGCATAAGCGGAAGGCACGCGGAAAGGATCAAACCCGTGGACATTGCGGCCCGTCGGCAGCACGTCGGGATTGGCGACAATATCGCCGCCGGGGGCGGGCTGAACATAGCCGCCATCCAGCGCATGGATCAGCGATCCAAGTTCATCGCTCGCATCAAGTTTGGCCGACATGGCATCGCGGTCTGCGCTTTCGCCAGCGGTTTGGGCTGCCTCTACCATCGCATCGAGCATATCCTCGCGGTTTTCACCTTGCGGGTTTTGCCCAAGCACATGCAGACCATGCGGGATCAGCGTTTGCTCCAGCTCGTAAAGCTGCGCGCCCAGTGCGGAAATATCCGCGCATTCAATATCGAGCGCATCACATTGATCTGTAATGAGTTCGGCAAGATCGGCGCGCTCTGCCGCGCTATCCGACATGCGCCAGCGCTCCACGCTCTCTTTCAGCTCGGTAAGGCCTTTATACAGGCCCGCCTGCGCCAGAGGCGGTGTCATATAGCTGACGAGAGTGGCAGCCGAGCGGCGTTTGGCAAGCATCCCTTCGGAGGGGTTGTTGGCCGCATAGAGATAATAATTGGGCAGATCGCCGATCAACCGTTCGGGCCAGCAATCACCTGACATGCCCACTTGCTTGCCGGGCATGAATTCGAGCGCGCCATGGGTGCCGAAATGCAGCACCGAATGCGCGCCGAAATCCTCGCGGATCCAGCGGTAGAACGCGCTGAACGCATGGGTGGGGGCAAAGCGGCCTTCGAACAAGAGCCGCATCGGATCGCCTTCATATCCAAAGGCAGGCTGCACGCCCACAAAGACATTACCGAAATGCGCGCCGAGCACGTGAATATTGCTGCCGTCTGATTGCGCTTTGCCCGGCGCAGGGCCCCAATGCTCTTCGATCTCGTCAAGATGCACTTCGCGCCGGACATGCTCGTCCGCTGGAATGCGCGCGGCGACATTGGCATCTGCGCCGTATCGTTCGGCATTGCCTTTGAGCAAAGCATCGCGCAAGTCGTCGACGCTTTCGGGAACTTCGACGCTGTATCCCTCGCTGGCGAGGCGTTTGAGCGTCGCATGAAGCGATTCGAACACCGCCAGAAACGCCGCAGACCCGGTTGCGCCTGCATTGGGCGGGAAATTGAACAATACCACGGCCAGCTTGCGCGCGGCGCGCTGGGAGCGGCGCAATTCGATCAGCTTGGTCACACGCTTGGCCAATGCGCCCGCGCGCTCGGGATCGGCTGTCATCGTGCGAACTGGGCCATCGGATGTGTTCGTACGCCCGCCAAACACACTCGGCACAGTTCCGCCGTCAAGTTCGGGCAGCGCCACCATCATTGTCGCTTCAATCGGGAGCAGACCTTGCGAGCGGCCTCGCCATTCCTCGATCGTCTGAAATTCCAGCGCATGGGCAGCCAGATATGGCACATCCATATCGCCGAGCACTTCGCGCGCGGCTTCCGCATCGTTGTAAGCAGGCCCGCCCACTAGCGAGAAACCGGTTAGGTTTACAATCGCATCCACGCTGGGCTTGCCGTGTTTGTCGTAGAAAAACCGCTCAATTGCAGGCCGCGCATCAAGGCCGCTGGCAAAGACCGGCACGACATTAAGCCCGGCTGCTTCGAACGCTTCGATCACACCGTCATAATGGCCGCTATCATGGCCCAGCAGATAAGAGCGCAGCAGGATCAGCCCGACAGTGCCGTTCTTGCCTTTGGGCGAAGGCAGCAGCCGCAAACCTTCGGAAATGCGCTGACGAGTACGGGGATGATAGACGCCGGTTTCGGGATATTCGCGCGGCGCATCGGCTTTGGTGATGCCGCGGCGTGCCATGCGCTCTCCGCCCGCATACCGATCAATCAGCGCGCGCACCATCGCGATGACGTTTTCGTCAGAACCCGCCAGCCAATATTGCAGCGTAAGGAAATAGGCGCGCACGTCCTGCGCGGTCCCGGGAATGAATTTGAGAATTTTAGGCAGGCGGCGCAGCATTTTCATCTGGCCCGCGCCCGATGATGCGCCCTGTTTCTTCGATCCGCGCAGCTTTTTGAGCAGCGCCAGTGGTCCTTTGGCCGGCGCATCCATCCGGTATCCGCCAAGCCGCGTCAGCTTCACCACTTCGCCAGCCGACATAAGCCCAAGCATGGCATCGCAATGTTCGCGCCGTTCTTCCAAGGCGGGCAGGATTGCGCGCACATGATCGTCAAGGAACAGCATGGTCGCAATGACGATATCCGCCTCGGCAATCGCGGCTTTGGCCTCGTCCAGATGGACGCTGTCGCGGTCCCAATCCGCAGCGGCGTGCAAAGTGAGGTCGATATTGTCGCGCGCGAGCTGATCACCGGCGCGCTCGGCTGCGCCTTTAAGGTGATTGTCGAGCGTGATGATCGCAACCCGGACGGGCGCTTTGCTGCGCAGGGCAGGCGGTGCGGGGCGCGCACTACCGGGCATAATGCGCTTTCGCATCGTAAAGCGTGTCGAGATCTATCGGTGCCCGGCTGTTCTGGGCGGCGAACGCTTCGGTGTTGCGGCGGGCTTTCCCGCGCACGAAAAACGGTATTTTCTTCAGCTCGCGGCTGGCTTCGTCGGTCCAGACTGCCCCATCAAACGCGGTCACTTCGGGTTCGGGTATGGGATCAGCCTCTGCCCCCTCCTGCGCCGCCGGAGCCGGAGCCGCAGCAGCCGCTGGCATATGGGCGCGGGGCGAATGCGCAGCGTGATGCGATGCGCCCGCTTCATCGGAAAACTCAAAATCCTCACGGAACATGGTGAGCAGGTGTTCTTCCAGCCCCATCACCAGCGGATGGACCCATGTATCGAAGATCACATTCGCGCCTTCAAAACCCATTTGCGGGGAATGGCGCGCGGGGAAATCCTGCACATGGACAGGCGAGGATATCACCGCACACGGCATGCCCAGCCGTTTGGCGATGTGGCGTTCCATCTGCGTGCCCAGAACCATTTCCGGCGCGGCTTCGATGATCGCTTCTTCGACTGCGAGATGATCGTCGGTGATCAGCGGTTCGACACCGTAAAGCTTGGCAGCTTCGCGGATTTCGCGGGCAAATTCGCGGTTGTAACAGCCAAGGCCGCAGACCTCGAAGCCCAGCTCATCACGCGCGATACGCGCCGCTGCAACGGCGTGGGTCGCATCGCCAAAAATGAAGACGCGTTTGCCGGTGAGATAGGTCGAATCGACGCTTCGGCTCCACCATGGCATGCGGGAATGGGTGTCGCCGAGGGCAAGCGTGGGATCTGCACTTGCCAACTCGGCGACGTCGGCAATGAAAGCGCGTGTGGCGCCCACGCCGATAGGGATTGAGCGAACCGTTGGCTGTTTGAACGTGCGTGTCAGCCAGCGGGCCGCTTCATCTGCTATTTCGGGATAAAGGGAGATATTGAAATCGGCATTGCCGATCCGGGTGATGTCATGCGGGGTCGCGCCCAATGGGGCGACCAGGTTCACTTCGACATCCAGTTGTTCGAGAATCTTCTTGATCTCAACCAGATCATCACGGTGGCGGAAACCAAGCGCGGTGGGGCCAAGGATATTGGCGCGCGCTTTCCTGCCTTCGCGTGGTTCGCGCGTCACGTCCTTGTCAGCCAGCCCGCGCACGATCTGATAGAAGGTTTCGGCAGCGCCCCAGTTTTCCTTGCGCTGATAGCTCGGCAATTCCAGCGGGATCGCAGGGCAGGGCAGGTCCATCGCTTCGGCAAGGCCAGCGGGATCATCCTGGATGAGCTCTGCGGTGCACGATGCGCCGACAATCATCGCCTGCGGTTTGAAACGCTCCGCAGCTTCTCGCGCGGCGGTTTGAAACAATTCGGCAGTGTCTTTGCCCAGATCGCGCGCTTCGAATGTGGTGTAAGTGACAGGCGGGCGTTTGCCGCGCCGTTCGATCATGGTGAAAAGCAGATCCGCATAGGTGTCACCCTGCGGAGCGTGCAGCACATAGTGCAGCTTCTCCATCGCGGTGGCCACGCGCATCGCGCCGACATGGGGCGGGCCTTCATATGTCCAGACCGAAAGCTGCATCTGCTACACCTCCAGCCTGTCGCGGCGGCGCAGGGGCCGGGCGAAAAGTTCTGCAAGATCGCCGGCCTGATCAAAGCCGTGAATTGGCGAGAAGACGAGCTCGATCGCCCATTTGGTTGAAAACCCTTCCGCCTCCAGCGGATTGGCAAGGCCCAGGCCGCAAACGGTCAGATCAGGTTTGTCTGCGCGCACGCGGTCCAATTGGTTGTCGACATGCTGGCCTTCGCTGATGCGTGTGTTTGGCGGCAGAAGGTCAAGCTCGCGCGCGCAATGCGTGCGGTGGAGATACGGCGTGCCAACCTCGATAGGCTGCATGTTCAGCTCGGAGCTGAGGAACCGCGCGAGCGGCACTTCCAATTGGGAATCCGGCAAGAAGCTGATGCGTTTGCCTTCGAGAGCTTCCAGAGAATGCGCGATGGCGCGTTTGGCCCGCTCACGTCCCGGCGCGATCACCGTTTCAAAATGGGCAGGGTCAATTCCGAAGGCGTCGGCAGCTGCGCGAAGCCAGTCTTCGGTTCCCTCAGCGCCAAACGGGAACAGAGCATCAAGGCGGGTCGCCCCGCGTCCTTCAAGCGCCATGGCCGTGTCGGACAGGAAAGGCTGGGCGAGCAGATAACGGGTATTTGGCCCCACTGAGGGCAGATCGCGGGCATTGCGCGCGGGCAGAACGCCAACACGGTCAATTCCAAGCTGATCGAACAGGCGCAAAAACTGATCTTCGACAATATCAGGAAGCGCGCCGACAATCAGCAGCTCTTGCGCGCTATCCGCCGCCAGAGCAGGCATTTCAGGGACCAGCGCTGCAAGGCAGGCATCTTCGCCCTGCGTAAAAGTCGTCTCAATTCCGCTGCCTGAATAATTCAGGATGCGGACATCAGGCATATGGCGCGCGCCAAGACGTTCGGCTGCTTTCGCAAGATCAAGCTTGATAACTTCAGACGGGCAAGATCCGACAAGGAACAGTGATTTGATATCGGGGCGGCGAGCCAGCAAGCGGTCAACCACCCGGTCAAGCTCGTCCTGCGCATCGACCATGCCGGCCAAATCGCGCTCTTCCATGATCGCGGTGGCAAAGCGGGGTTCTGCAAAGATCATCACGCCAGCGGCTGATTGGAGGAGGTGCGCGCAGGTGCGCGATCCAACCACCAGAAAGAACGCATCCTGCATTTTGCGATGCAGCCAAACGATGCCCGTGAGCCCGCAGAACACTTCGCGCTGTCCGCGTTCGCGCAGGACCGGACGTTCAGTGCGCGGGGCCTCCAGCGTATCGCAGCCGGTAAGAGTGGCGGCCACATTCATGCGGGCACCGCCTGAGCCATCGGCGCCTCAAGCCGCGCCATCCGCAGCTTCCACAGGAATTGCCCTGCATTGATCACATAGGTCGCATAGGCGGCCAAAGCGACAAACAAGCGCTGCTCAACCGAACCAATGCCGCCAAACAGCATCACCAGATACAGCGTGTGCAATGCCAGCACCGCCATCGAAAACACATCTTCCCAAAAGAATGCGCGGGCAAACAGCCATTTGCCAAACACGACCTTTTCCCAGATCGAACCGGTGACCATGATCGCGTAAAGCACCAGCGTCTTTACGACGATGGAGATATCAGCGGCAAACGCGCCTTCGCCTGTTGCCAGCGTGCGGATGACCAGCGTGAGGCTGATGAGGAAGACCAGAAATTGGAAGGGAGCGAGCAGACCCTGCACCATCGTCCAGCGCGTTTCATCGCGCCGCTGGCGTTCAGCTGGCGTGTAAAGCGCGGTGCGCGCTGCCTCTCTCTCGCTCGACCGGGCTGCTGCCGTGGGTTCGACCGGGCCTGGTTGGACTGGGGATACGTGATCCGTCCGAGTCATTAAGCGTTTACCCTTCCTGTCAGAATCAGGAATTACGCCCTTCGCCCGGAAAGTGTCAACTCTTATTGACGTAATAATAAAGTTACACACTGGAGCGTGATTGACGCAGACATTGCAGCAGGGGCGATTGTAGCCTATGGCTTGTCTTGTCGAGTGTTGGACTCGGAAGGTTTGGAAGAGACCCTCGGCGTTGACGCGAACTCGCGTCACGGACCGGGCTGAACCACCCGGAGGCCTGGGAGGGTCGTTATGACAGCATCCAAGGGCGCAGGCTCACGAAACATCCAGCCGGCAGGCGCTGCGACAGCGGCCTTGCGCAAAGTCATGGACCGTTCGTTGGGCCGCGGAAAATCCAAACCGGCTGACACCGCAGCAAATTTCGGCGCGGGGGCATTGGCCGATATGCTCTCGCAAGATCCGATCAATGATGTGATCGAAAGCGAGCTTATTCCGCGACTGATGATGGTGCATTCGGCGCCCAAAGTGGTTGACGGCGATGCCGATACGCACTCTGCGGAAAAACTCTCTTTATCTGTGAAAGCTGCTGATTTTGCTGGTCTTCCGCTCCATTTGGAAGCGGGCGATCTGCTCGATCACATTGACGGACTTATCAAGGACGGCATCAGTTTCGACACGATCTGTGTCGATGTGCTGGCACCTGCCGCGCGCCATCTGGGTGAGATGTGGTGCACGGATGAATGCGATTTTGTCGACGTTACCATGGGTCTTTGGCGCCTTCAGGAAGTGATGCGCGAATTGTCTGCGCGCACGCCGGGCAGGCGTTCGCAATCGGTTATTCCCGGCACCGCGCTGTTTTCGCCCATGCCGGGGGATACACACGCATTTGGCGCGCAGATGCTCGAGGAGATTTTCGCCAAACATGGCTGGCTCAGCGAGCTGATAATCAAACCCCAACGGCGCGAATTGCTTGACCGGATGTCGCGCAAACCGTTTGACCTTGTCTGCCTTACGATCACGCGCGATTTTTCCGTGTCAGTGATTGCCAGTCTTATCAAGACAATACGCGGCATTTCCGCCAATCCAGACATCACGGTCCTGATCGGCGGAAACATGGTCAATGCCAATCCGGGCCTGGTCGATGAGGTCCGCGCAGATGGAACCGCAAAAGATGCGCATGGGGCGCTAAAATTGGCGGAAAACCTGGTTGAAGCATCTCCCGCGCGCAAAGCGCTTACTTTACGGTAATCCGCAATGCCCATGCTCTCCCGCAAACATTCGCTCGAAGGCAAGAACCCGTTTGGCGATGCCGCCAACCTG
Source organism: Erythrobacter sp. JB1-15 (assembly GCF_057365035.1). Lineage (NCBI taxonomy): Bacteria > Pseudomonadati > Pseudomonadota > Alphaproteobacteria > Sphingomonadales > Erythrobacteraceae > Erythrobacter > Erythrobacter sp. JB1-15. Next base: position 422,633 of record NZ_CP200295.1, on the reverse strand, counting down.
TTCGACACGCTCGATTCCGAAGCCGCCATGAAATTGGCGATGGTGGCAGGCGATGTCACTCTCGTTCTGGATGACACCGGCACCATCCTTGATGCAGCCTTTGATCCCAAGGAATTTCCCGAGTTTGGCGAATGGGCAGGCGAAAACTGGATCGAAACGGTCACAATCGAAAGCCAGCCCAAGATCATGGAAATGCTGGCTGCTGCGCGCCGGGGCGAAGTGCAGCATTGGCGTCAGGTCAACCATCCCTCACGCAGCGGCGATGTGCCGATCCGCTATGCCGTTTTAAGCGTCAATGATGGCGATCATTTCATCGCCTTTGGCCGCGATCTGCGCGATGCGGGCAAATTGCAGCAGCGACTTTTGCAAGTGCAACAATCACTTGAGCGTGATTATTTGACAATGCGTCAACTGGAATCGCGCTATCGCATGCTGTTCGATCTTTCGGCAGAGCCAGTGATGATTGTTGAGGCATCGAGCCTGCGCATAAGGGAGGCAAACCCTGCTGCGCACAGCCTTGTCGGCGCGCGTTTGGGCAGTTTGCCGGGCAAAAAATTGCTCAGCCTGATCGACCGTGCATCGCGCGATCCCTTGCAAGCCATGGTGGGCGCGGCTTTGGCTGCCGATTCCATCGGCCCTGCCACGATCACACTGGCGAAAGGGGCGCGCGAAGTTGCGGCATCCATGGCCGGTTTCACTCAGGATCGCGGGCAATTTCTGCTTGTTCGGCTGGTTCCCCACGGCGAAGGCGGCGCGGCTGAGCCATCGCCGGTCGCAGACCTTGTTGAAAATATGCCTGATGCTTTCGTGGTGGCGAATGCAAATATGGAGATTGTCAGCGCCAATCAGGCCTTTGTTGAACTGGTCCATGCGGCCAGCTTTGATCAATTGCGCGGCCAGCACCTGTCTGAAACCATTGGCAGACCCGGCATTGACCTTGATCTGATCGAAAACCAGATCAGCCAGCATGGCGCAGCTCGTAATGTCAGCACTGTGCTGCGGGCAGGCGATGAAATTGATGGTGAGCCAGTGGAATTGTCCGCGGTTCGCAGCGGAGGCGAGGAGCCGCTTTACGCCTTTGTCATCCGCCCGATTGGCCGCCGTTTGCGCGATCTGCCACCCGGATCGCAGGATTTGCCCCGTTCCGTGGACCAGCTGACCGATCTGGTCGGACGGATGCCGCTTAAGGATATTGTGCGCGAAAGCACTGATTTGATTGAGCGTTTGTGCATTGAGGCGGCGCTCTCTTACACTTCGGACAATCGCGCATCGGCCGCCGAAATCCTCGGCCTGTCGCGCCAAAGCCTGTATTCCAAGCTGCATCGCTACGGCCTCGGCAATCTCGCTAGCGATCCTGAATAGGCACCCCCGTAACGCCTTAGCCGGGGGTAAGGCCCCTGCAAGCAGGGTGTAATTGGCGGCAAGGCCGGCCCCAATCTGCCCCTTCATTCCGCAAAATTGGACACATTCATGTCACCACAAGGGGCGAAATTTGCCTCCTGATGGGACATTTCGGCGCAAAAGCGGCCTATGCCGGGATAAGAGTGTCAAAATAATTTGACGCTTTGTATTGTCACACGTAACTTGTCAGCATGGAAAAACAGGCCGTTTCGACTCGCGCCGCGCCGCTTCCGGCGCTTCGTGATGTTGTGCAGCTTTTACGGCCCATCACCTGGTTTCCGCCCATGTGGGCATTCATGTGCGGCGCTATTTCATCAGGGGCAGGGCTGGATGGCCGCTTGTGGTTTGTCGCAGGCGGCATTTTGCTGGCTGGGCCGCTGGTGTGCGGGACAAGCCAGGCGGTCAATGATTGGTTCGACCGCGAAGTGGACGCGATCAACGAACCCGATCGCCCGATCCCCTCTGGCCGCATAGCGGGCCGCTGGGGCCTGTATATCGCGCTGATCGGCACGGGCATTTCTGCAATTGTGGCTTGGCTGCTGGGGCCGTGGGTGTTTGCCGCAGGGTTGGTCGGGCTTGCGCTTGCATGGGCGTATTCCGCGCCGCCATTTCGTTTCAAGACAAGCGGGTGGACAGGGCCTGCCGTGGTCGGCTTCACATATGAAGGGTTGAGCTGGTTCACAGGCGCGGCCGTGTTGCTGGGCGCTTTGCCATCTGCGTATGTGCTGATCGTGCTGACGCTGTATAGCATCGGGGCGCACGGCATCATGACGCTCAATGATTTTAAAGCGGTCGAAGGGGACCGCGCAACCGGGCTCAAATCGCTTCCCGTTACGATGGGAGTGGGCGGTGCGGCGCGGCTTGCCTGCGTGACCATGGCGCTGGCGCAGCTTGCCGTGATCGCGCTGTTGGCCTTGTGGGGATACTCGCTCTCGGCGCTGATTGTGGCCGGTGTGCTCGCTGCGCAGATCGCCGCCATGCCGCGCCTGCTCAGCGATCCGGGCAAATACGCGCCGTGGTATAACGGGGTTGGCGTGACCCTTTATGTGCTGGGCATGCTGGCGGCGGCGTTTGGGCTGGGGGGCTATATCTGATGGCTTCGCTCGCTCGCACTGGTGGATCTGGCGGCGCATCTATTGGCGCATCTATTGGCGCATCTGCGACAGGCTTTGGCTGGTTTGCCATTGCGCGCATTGGCTTGGTGCAGGCATCGCTTGGCGCGCTGGTCATGTTGTCGACCACCGTTTTGAACCGCTTGATGGTGGTCGAATACGGGCTGATTGCGGCTATTCCGGCGGGATTGGTCGGTTGGCATTACGGGGTGCAGCTGTCCCGCCCGTTATGGGGGCACGGCTCTGACCAGGGCCGCAAGCGCACGCCGTGGATCATGGGCGGTATGATGGTTCTGGCCGCGGGCGCGCTGCTCGCATCTTATGCGACTCCCATGATGAAGGCCGACTTTGCCGCCAGCATAGCTCTGGCCATTGCCGCCTACACCGCGATCGGCATTGGCGTTGGCATGGCGGGTACATCGGCGCTGGCGCTGCTTGCCTCCGGTGTTGCCCCGCAAAGGCGCGCAGCCGCAGCGGCGACGACATGGATCATGATGGTTGCAGGGATTGTCATTTCCGCCATCACTGTGGGCCAATTGCTCGATCCTTATTCGCCTGCCCGGCTGATGTCGGTGGCAAGCGGACTGGCTGCGATCGTTTTGTGCATCACGGCTTTGGCCACGTTCCGGCTGGATACGGGGCACATCGTTTTTGCAGAAACCAAAAAGAGCGAGCCCGCGCCCGATTTTCGCAAGGCTTTGTCCGAGATTTGGAATGAAACAGCCGCGCGCCGCTTCACAGTTTTCATCTTTGTATCGATGATCGCGTTCAGCATGCAGGATCTGATCCTTGAACCGTTTGCCGGGCTGGTGTTTGCGATGACACCGGGCGAATCCACCCAGCTGGGCGGCCAGCATCAAGGCGGCATTTTGCTGGGAATGATTGTCGCAGGGATTGGCGGCAGCGCGTTCAAAGGCAAGCTGACATCCAATTTGCGGCTCTGGATCATTGGCGGATGCCTTATGTCCGCTGCGGCCTTGTGCGGACTGGCGCTGGCCTCTGCTGTAGGGCCGGGCTGGCCGCTTGCGATCAATGTGTTTGCGCTGGGTCTGGGCAATGGCATTTTCGCGGTTGCTGCCATCGGTTCCATGATGGGTCTGGCAGGCGCGGGCAAAACAACGCGCGAAGGGGTGCGCATGGGCGTATGGGGCGCGAGCCAGGCGATTGCCTTTGGCCTTGGCGGATTGCTGGGGGCAGGGGGGCGCGACATCGCGCTGGCTATCACTGGCAACAATTCAGCTGCGTTCCAGATCATCTTTTCCATTGAGGCAGCGCTGTTCGTGCTTGCCGCGGTGCTTGCGCTGGGGGTTGCTGCTGGGCGGCGGACCACGCGCGATGGGGTCAATCAAGAAGCGGAGGCTTTCGCATGAGCGAGACAATTTACGACGCAGTCATCATTGGCGGCGGGCCAGCAGGGGCCACGGCCGCAAACGATTTGGCGCAGGCCGGCCACTCGGTATGCCTCCTTGAACGCGGCGGCCGGATCAAGCCGTGCGGCGGCGCCGTGCCTCCCCGGATGATGGAAGATTTCGACATCCCGCAAAGCCTGCTGGTCGCACGCGCGCGCTCTGCCCGAATGATCGCGCCATCGGGCCGGGCGGTCGATATGCCCGTGGGCGAGATCGGCTATGTCGGCATGGTTGACCGCGATGAATTTGACGAATGGCTGCGCGAACGCGCGCGCCGCTCGGGTGTGGAGCGGCTACCGGGCACTTTCGAAAAAGTCGAGCGCGATGACGCAGAGCATCCCATTGTTACTTACCGCACACAGCGCGGCGGCCCGATTGAACGCATTCGCGCGCGCTGCATCATTGGCGCAGATGGCGCACGGTCCTCTGTCGCGAAACAATGCCTCGACGGGGCAGAGCGGATGAAATGCGTGTTCGCCTATCACGAGATCATCAAATCCCCTGACAATGACACCGAAGCGTTCGATGCGGCGCGCTGCGATGTGTTCTATCAGGGACGCCTTTCGCCCGATTTTTACGCCTGGGTCTTTCCGCATGGCGACACAGCCAGCATTGGCGTTGGCAGCGCGAACAAGGGCTTTTCCCTGCGCGGCGCGGTATCGACCATGCGCGATGATCTGGGCCTTGCCCGGTGCGAGACCGTGCGCCGCGAAGGCGCACCGATACCGCTCAAACCCTTGAAACGCTGGGATAATGGCCGCGATGTGATCGTGGCGGGCGATGCAGCAGGGATCGTCGCTCCGGCATCGGGCGAAGGTATCTATTACGCCATGACCGGCGGGCGCTATGTTGCCGAAGCTGCCAGCCAGTTCCTCGCCACAGGCGAAGCCAAAGCGCTGCGCAGCGCGCGCAAACGTTTCATGAAAGACCATGGCCGCGTTTTCTGGATTTTGGGTATGATGCAATATTTCTGGTATTCCAGCGACAAGCGCCGCGAGAGGTTTGTCAGCATGTGCGATGACAAAGATGTCCAGCACCTCACCTGGCAGGCCTATATGAACAAGAAGCTCGTGCGCTCCAAACCCATGGCGCATGTGAAGATATTCCTGAAGGATACCGCCCATCTTCTGGGCTTGAGAGAGGCGACAAGATCATGAATATGGCTGTTCGCGCAACGCGTGTTATCCCGATTGTTCTGGCCACTATCGCGGCTCTTGCAGTGGCGGCCATGGGCGCATTTATGACCGATACTGGCCCCTGGTATCAGAGCCTTGCAAAGCCATCCTGGACGCCGGCTGATCCGATATTCGGGATGGTGTGGACGGCGGTATTTGCGCTGATTACTGTGTCGGCCATCACCGCCTGGCGCGCTGCGCCAACTGCGCGCGTGGCGCAGCGCATTGTGGTGCTGTTTGCGATGAATGGCTGTCTCAACATCATCTGGAGCCTGCTGTTTTTCCGCATGCAGCGCCCGGATTGGGCCATGGCCGAAGTGAGCGTATTGTGGCTCTCGATCATCGGATTGATCGTTTATTGCGGCCGCTATTCGCGCATTTCCAGCCTGGCTTTGGTGCCGTATCTGGCATGGGTCAGCGTGGCTGCAGCGCTCAATTGGGCGGTGGTCGATCTGAACGCGCCATTTGGCTGAAACCCTGCTTGAACCGGCACCGCGCGTGCGAGATTTCGGGCGCGGAGCGTCTTTGAAAAGCAAAGCCCATCCATGACTGACAGCGCCATCCACTGGTTGTTCAGCGCCGGACACAGCGCGGACATTGTGCTGGGCGTGCTGGCGGCCGAGGCTTTATGGCTGCGCACACGCTGCTGGGATTGGGGCCCGATTTTGGGGCTGCTTGGACCGGCGGCGTTGATCGTGCTTGGTCTGCGCGCCGCGATGGTCGGGGCAGAATGGTACTGGACCGCGCTGCCGCTGGCGCTGTCTTTTCCGGTGCACATCATGGATATCAAGCTGCGCGAACGTGCGGCTGCGCAGGCGGAACCCGGAGAGGACTGAACGGGTTCAGTAGGTCAGGCCTGTTTGGAGCTGGGTTGGGGCCAGGTTGAGTAAGGGGCCACCGGGCTCTTCTGCTGGCGAATGCCAAGGCCCCAGAACATTTCCCGCTGCCGTTTAAGGCCCAGCCGGTCGCCGCTTCCGCTGTGACCCCGCACACAGCAGACCTTCGCTAACCTAAATTCCGCCCACGAAAAAGCCCGGCATCTCAAACGAGAGAGGCCGGGCTTCGGGGAAGGCCTTTTGCGGTTCAGGGGAAGATCCGCATCACCCCCTTGGCCGCATCAGGCCATCAGGTAAGCTGCATCATTTGGGCGCGTAATAATGCTCTTGCGCCCAGACATACCAGTTATCGACCACTGTGCCGGTCAGCAGAATGCCGATGCCGCCTGTCAGCGTCGTCAGCACTGCAAACCACCATGCCCAGCGGTGGATCGATTCCATCGTGGCGTTAAAGCCCATGGTCCAGCGCCAGAACAGGCCGGCTCGCTCCGATGCTGTGCCGCGATCAGTGATCTGCTCGATCTCACGTTCGCCGCCATACCGGCCCACAGCAAGGATCGTCGCGCCGTGCATCGCGAACAGGATTGCCGATCCATACAGGAAGACAATCGAGAGCGCGTGGAATGGATTGTAGAACAGATTGCCGTAAATCAGCGAGAAATTGTTCGTCCAATCCAGATGCGGGAAAATGCCATAAGGCACCGCTTCGGCCCAGCTGCCCATCAGAAGCGGGCGGATAAAGCCCAGCACTGCAAACAGCCATACAGCCGACGAAAACGCCCAGAAGATATGCAGCCCCATGCCCAAAGCTTTGGCCCGGTAATACGTCCGCGCCAGCCAGCACAGAACTGAGATCGACAGGAACGCGCCGGTCATGATGAACCAGCCGCCCTCATTCAGGGGCACAAACGGGCTAAAGCCATATTCGGGGCCGGGAGGATCAAGCGAGAGCCAGAAAAACTCGCGCATGAAACCTTGCGGGCTCCAATTGACGTCCGCTGCCATATTCAGGCCGATAATCATGATCGCTGCGCCGCCAAAGGCGAAGGACATTAGGCCAAGCCAGCCCAGATAGATCGGACCAAGCTGCGCTTGTCCAAATTTGCCCATCCAATAGCTGTATCCCGTGATCGGAATACGCGGCTCGCTGCCGTCAATATGCGGCACGCCCGCTTCGGGAGCGGCTTTGACCTGGATCTGGGTGAAGATGTTTTGATATGTAGCCATTGCTTATTTACTCCTCACGACCAGACCGGAATTTCTTTCCACCAGTCCCACCAATCGACCCAGCTTCCTGTGACCAGCGTGCCTGAAATCACGATGCAGACCGCGCTCCAGAACCCGGCGCTCAAAGCGAGGAACAGGCCAACGCGGTGAATGCCCAATGTGCCGACCGAATAGCCGATGAAATCGCGGAAATAGGTGTCTTCATATTCCGGTGTTTTGACATCTGTGCCTTCTGACGGGTTCACCGCCGACAGCACCAGACCGCCATGCAATGCCAGCGCGAGGCAGTTCGTAAAGAAGAACGTGATCGCCAGCATGTGAACCGGATTATAGTGGAAATTCACAAACATATATCCGGTGTTCGAAACCCAATCGAGGTGGCTCCAAATGCCGTAGGGAAATCCGTGTCCCCATGCGCCCATCCAGAACGGCCGGATCACATTGAGTGTCACATAGGCAAACACGGCCACCGAAAAGGCGATCGGGATATGATAGCCCATGCCTAGCTTGCGGCTGATTTCGGCCTGACGGCCAACCCACGAACCAAACGCGACAACCGCGCAGATCGTGATGATCTGCCAGTATCCGCCTTCAGCCATCGGAGCGATAGCCAGGCCTGCGTCAATCGGAGGCGGCTGAATATCGATCAGCCAGGGGTTTAAAGTGGGGCCTTCGGCAGCGGCTGCAAAAATCAGCATCGTGCCAAGAAGAGCGCTGATGGCCGCCGTCACTCCAAAGAAGCCGACATAAAACGGGCCAACCCAGAAATCAAAAAGGTCGCCGCCGATCAATGTGCCACCGCGCACGCGGTATTTCCGCTCAAAACTAAGGAGCGCCATAGGTCCATCCTTCCCGCCCGAGAGGCGGGTTCTAGAAATTTGTAGCCAATGTTAGGAGGCAGGCAGGCGAACCTGCCCCCTCACATTATGGTCTGCTTTAGCTGTTCGTCGGAAGTTCCGACGGAGCTGCGGCTGCTGCTGTTGTCACAGCAGGACCAGCGCCCTTGATTTGGGAATCATCGAGCCAGTTGTACTTGTCCGTGCTGAGCAGGATGAAGTGGATGGTGAATGCCAACACTGCGAGTGCGACATGCAGGCCAACCAGTGCCCGGCGGATATCGAAATAGAGCCAAATTCTCCACATGAGAAAATTCCTTAAAAGTTGTCAGTTGCAAGTGAGCCGGCAGACACAGGCAAAGCCCAGCGCATCCGGCGCAACAAAGCGCTGATTAAAGTGGGAACCAGGGCTTATCGAAATACACGAGAGCGTGTGCGACAAGCGCGATGGCCACATAGAGGCCAAAAGTGCCCATGAAACCCTTGTGGATTTCCTGCGCTTCTTCCGACGTCAGGTGAACCCCGACGCGATCCGGATCATTCATTGATAATCTCCGTTCTTTGCTGTTGGAGTGAAGGCAAAGCCTCCGGTCGACATCCCCGCGTGATCCCCCACGTGGATTGGATGTGCCCGATCCCCAGGCAAATTCGGTTATTCAAAAGATTGGCAAGAGCGCGCGCGCAAAGCTGCGGCTGCGATACAGTCGGCGCTGGAAGGGCAGCGATCATGCGCTTTCTCCTTCCAATTGCGGCGCTTTTGCAAAAGCGGCGAGGCAGTCCAGTGTCACTTCGGTTTTGCCGCGCCCTCGGGCTGCGGTTTCAGCGGCATCGCGCATGCGTTTGGCCGCAGAAATCCGCACCAGAACGGGCTGAGCTTCGACTAATGCGTCAAGCTGTGCTTTCGCGTCTCTAGTCCAGGATACTTCTTGTTCGATGCGCGCTGGCGTGGCCTGTGCGCGGTCCATTTCGGTGCCGAGCGGCAGGATATGGAACAATGCATCAAACAGCGCATTGCACACTTCCTGCACCAGATAGGTTGCGCCGGCATATCCCATAAACGGTGTGCCAGTGTGGCGGCGGATCGCAGCGCCGGGGAAGCTTGCAGGGATAAATTGGCCTTGAGGTCCAAACCCTTGCCCGCCTGATGCGCTGGCAGCCTCGGCCATATACATGCGTTCGTTATAGCTGCCAAAGACCACCAATGGCGGGTTCGCATGGATTGCGGCGCGCACGTCGTCATTGGCAGTTTTAACCCCGGCTACCCTTGCAAAATCGAAACTGCAGGGCAGGCCCATATCGCCTTCGAGAAACATGCGAATGCCGCGCGCATAGGTTTCATTTGCGACAATGCCGAAGCTGGCCGTGCCGAAGAAATCCTGCGTCACAGAACGCCACAAATCCCACAAAGGTTTGATCGTGGTGTGCTTTTCACGCTCGATAAAGGGTTCCGGATCAAGGCCGAGTTCTTCGCCCAGAGCGCGCAGGAATTTGGTGGTGGACGTGAGGCCGATAGGGGCCTGGAAATAGGGCCGCTCCAACGTCTCGCACAGGTTCCGGCCAAATTCGCGGTACATGCAGACATTGGCATCCGCCGTGCCAAGCTGGCGGATATCGGCAAGATGGCTGCCCAATGGGAAGACCATGCCAATTTCAGCGCCAATCCCCTCGACCAGACGGCGGATTTCCGCCAGATCCGATGGCATATTGAACATGCCATAAGACGGGCCAATAATGTTGACGCGCGGCTTTTCACCCTCTTTGCGAGGCTTGGGCTTAACCGCTTTTTTGGGGCCAAACTCGGTCCATAGCCATGTTAGCGCACGGTCGGCGCTTTCCCACTGATCTTCATCAATGGTGCGCGGCAGGAAGCGCTTGATATTCGTGCCTTCGGGCGTCACGCCGCCGCCAATCATTTCGGCAATGGAGCCGGTGACCACTACGGCAGGCAATTCTGTATCGAGCGCTTTCCACGCGCGCTTCATTGCGCCTTCGGTGCCGGTTTTGCCCAGCTCTTCCTCGCCCAGGCCTGTGACCACAATTGGCAATTCGTGTGGGGGAAGGGCATCGGTGTAGTGCAGCACGGATGTGACTGGCAGGTTTTCGCAGCCGACCGGGCCATCAATGATGACCTGCAAGCCTTTGACAGCTGTAAAGACGTAAGTTGCGCCCCAATATCCGCCAGCGCGATCATGATCGAGGACAAGGGTCATGTGCCCACCGCCTCGGACGCTTTGCGCGCCGCTTCGTTCAATGCTGCGTATTTCTTGCGGAATTTGGGCCGGTCCACCGGCACATCTTCCCAAACGCCGGCTGCGTGATCGGTGCCGACGCCTTTGAAAAAGTCGCGCATTTTATCGAACCGATCCTTATTCGATATGGCCGCATTCACGACCTGCGCGAGGCTCCCGGCGCCTGCCGGACCCATAAGGGGGCGCGCCGAGATTAAATTGGTGAAGTAAAGCGAAGGAATGGCTTTCGCCTTCGCGTGCTGCACCACCGGGGTGGTGCCGACCGCCAGATCGGGTTTGAATTCATCCACTGCGGCAATATCGTCTTCGAGGCTGGCGCGGAAATTGACATGGGTGCCGCGCGCTTCAAGCCATTCGCGGTCAGCGGCAGACCACTTCGTTTGCGGGCACGCGCTACCGACATAGGGCACATCTGCGCCGCTTTCGATCAAGAGCCGCGCGACCAGCAATTCAGAGCCTTCATAGCCCGAAACGGTGATCCGGCCTTTGATCGGCATCTGCGCCAAAGCGCCTTTGCAGGCGCCGATCATCGCGTTTTTGACGCTGTCGACTTTACCTTGAGCAATGCCAAGCGTGTCGCCAACCGATTGCAGCCACGCAGCCGTGCCATCCGCGCCGACGGGCGCAGAGCCGATGATCGGGCGGCCAGCGGTTTCAAATTCGCGAATGCTGGCGGTGTAGAATGGGTGGATCGCGGCCACCGCTGCGCAATCGAGCGCAGAATACAATTCGCGCCATTCGCGTGTTGGGACAACCGGACCAGCCGACAGGCCAAGGGGTTCGAGCATTTGCCCGATCACCACAGGGTCTGCTGGAAACATTTCGCCAAGCAGCGTGATCGATGGTTTGTCCGAGCGCTCTTTCGGCGCGGCGACAGGTCCAGCGGCCACTTCCTCACGCGCATATTTCAGCATCGCGCCGGCGAGCACGTCTTTCGCCTCTGCATGGGTTGGGATGCCAAAGCCAGGCACATCAATGCCGATAATGCGCACGCCGTCGATCTGGTCTGGCAGCAGGCGCAAAGGCACACCGCTGGCCGTGGGAACGCACAGATTTGTCACCACGATGGTGTCGTAAAGCTCAGGATCGGCGAGATCTTCGACCGCTTCCTTGATGTCCTCAAACAGCTTGCCTGTGACCAATGTCTCAGATGAAAACGGCACATAGCCAACCGTGCGCCGCGCGCCGTAAAAGTGCGAGGTGAAAGTGAGGCCGTAAACGCAGCACGCGCTGCCCGAAAGCACAGTCGCGGTGCGCTTCATCCGCAGGCCCACACGAAGCGAGCCAAAGGCGGGGCACATGCTTTGCGGTTGATCATGCGGCCCGCGTTCCGGATCGACCGGATAATCAGCCGCATATTGATCGAGGATATCGCTCTTGCCCGCCTTGCGCGCCGCGTCCTTCATGGTCGCTTTGCTTGAGCAGCCGCCTTCGGCCGAACCAAGGTCCAGCGTGTCAGGGGCGCGTTTCGCGTTCGAGGCGGGACCGTCAGCCATCAAACCTCGTCGTAGATCACTTCGAGTGATGGCTTTTCTTCAAAGATACCGCCGCGCATATCGGCCTGGGTGGCCGGGATCAGCTCAACATTTCCGCCCGTTTCTTCCGGGCTGAACAGGTCGAGCAGGCCATCCTGGTCCAAGGGAGAGGGCTGGCGCGGCGGAGCCGATGCGACGTTTTCGGCTAAAGTCTCAAACAGACTCGCCCATTCGCCGCCTGGCTTTCCGATAATCTGGTAATTGGCTGATTTGCGGCGAATATCTTCATCCGCAGGAATTGCTGTGAGGACGGGAATATCGACCGCTTCGGCAAAGGCCTGCGCTTCGCCTGTGCCGTCATCCTTGTTCACGATCATGCCGGCAACGCCGACATTGCCGCCCATTTTGCGGAAATATTCAACCGCGTGGCACACATTGTTGGCGACATAGAGCGATTGCAGATCGTTCGAGCCGACCACGATCACTTTTTGGCACATGTCGCGCGCAATCGGCAGGCCGAACCCGCCGCACACCACATCGCCGAGGAAATCGAGCAGGACATAGTCAAAGCCCCATTCGTGAAAGCCCAATTTCTCAAGCAATTCAAAGCCGTGAATAATCCCGCGTCCGCCGCAGCCCCGGCCAACTTCTGGCCCGCCAAGCTCCATCGCGAACACACCGTCACGCTGGAAGCACACATCTTCGATGGTAACTTCTTCGCCTGCGAGTTTCTTCTTGGAGGACGTTTCGATGATGGTCGGGCATGATTTGCCGCCGAATAGCAGACTGGTCGTGTCCGATTTTGGATCGCAGCCGATTAGCAAAACACGCTTGCCCTGCTGCGCCATCATATAGCTGAGATTGGACAGCGCAAAACTTTTGCCCGAACCGCCTTTGCCATAAATCGCGATAACCTGCGTTTCGCTGGTCGCTTCGCCCGTGTGGACGGGGTCCGGTTCCTGAGCGGCTTCTTCTCGCAGTGCTTCTGCCTGGGATTCCAGCATGGTCATGCGTTATCGCTCCAATCGAGTATCATTTTAAGGCAATCGGGATCGGTAAAGGCCTGCGGATAGGCTTCATCCGCTTGGCTCGCCGGACGGCGCGTGGTGATGAGGCCGCCCAGATTGAGCGAGCCCGCCTCGATCAGATCGCGCGTGGCGGCGAGATCAGCGGGCTGCCATTCCGCGGCAATGCGCAGGCGCGCCTCTTTCATAAAGGCTGCGGCAAAGCCGAAATCCACACGGCCTGCGTAAAAGCCTGCCAGTGTAACTTCGCCGCCTTTATCAAGCCTGCCGATCAAAGTGTCCAAGATAGCCGCATCGCCGCTTGCGTCGTAAATCGCGCGGTAATCGCGGTGCGCGTCATCTTCGGGCGCGATCACGTGATAACCTTCCGCGCCAGAGCGGCGGTGTTCCTGCGTCTCCCACACGACAGGGGCAGGCGCGCCCATTGCGATGGTCAGCCGGGCGAGCAAGCGCCCCAGAACGCCGTGTCCGATAATCAGATCAGGCGGACTGCCGCCAGCAATGGCGTGCAACGCGGTGGCGGATAAAGCGCACAAGACGCCCGCTTCGCCAATGTCTTCAGGGATGGGGAACGCCTTGGCAGAGGGGATCACGACCTTGCTGGCTGTGCCGCCGAACAATCCGCGCGCGCCTTGGTAGCAATTGGCGCCGGGCACAAACACCCAATCACCAATTCGGCCGCGTACATCCACGCCTGCATCAACCACGCGGCCAATGCTCTCATATCCGGGGACAAGCGGGTAACCCATGCCGGGAAATTGCGGCATATTGCCTGTCCAAAGCAGCCGTTCCGTGCCCGAGCTTACGCCGCTCCACTGGATATCGACCACCACATCACCAGAGCCAACCGGCGCAAGCTCGAGCGTCCGCAGCGCCAGGCGCTTTGGTTCCTCAAGTATGACGGCCAGTGTGTCCATGCTGGGCATTCGCTCCTGTTTTTGGCGCATTCTGCATCGGGTGGGCCGCATTTGTTGCGACTCATGCAAGCTGAATGGCACCTTTCAATGTGTTAAGTACGCCCCACAATCTAAAGTGTCAAACCAAACGGACACATTTACCGTCAGGCTACGGCGACAATGATGCTGGCGATGACCGGTTGCGCGGTTGCGACGGTCTGAATGCGCGCAAATCCGGCGGTTTTGAGCATCCGCGTAATCTCGTCAGCGCTGCGAGGGCGGCCGGAGCCCATGGCCCACAGATAAAAGCCGAAAAATGCCTCTCCCATAGCCTCTGCTCCGGGCACCTGTGCCATCGGCTCTGCGATCATCAGGCGCGCGCCGGGGGCCAGGCTTTTGTGGATTGCGTTGAGGATGGATTGCGCCGGGCCATCATCGTGATCGTGCAGAATGCGAACGAGCGAGACGAGGTCATACCCGGTGGGAATGGGATCGCTGAAGAAATTGCCGGGATGCGCTGTGATCCGCTCTTCGCCGAGCACTGCGCCTGCTTCACGCGCGCCGTTTTCCACAACCTGCGGCAAATCAAACAGGCCAAATTGCAGATCGGGATACACCGCGCCGACGCGGGTGATGAACGCGCCATGCCCGCCGCCAACGTCCAGATGCTTGCCCGTGCGCGGAAAGGAAAACGAGGCGAGCACCTGATCCGCCACGAATTTCTGCGATGATGCCATCAGCTGCGAATATTCATGCGTGTCTTCCCCGCGCTGAGCCGATCCGCGCAGTGCGCCTGCGTAAGACCAGAACTGCGACAACTGCGTGGGCTCCGCGCGATCGGCGCGCAACATGGCGAGCGGGTCTGCGCCATCGGCGTATAGCAGCCGGTGATGGCGCACCATTGCCTGCGTCCCCGGATCGGCATCAAGCACCGCGCCCTGTTCGCCCAGCATCCATTGATCGGGCAGCACTTCCTGCGAAAGCATCAAGGACCGGGCCGCGCGCAGCAAAGTGAGCGCTGCCTCTTCGCTCAGATCAATACGCTGCGCCACTGTCTTTGCATCCAGCGGGCCATCGCGCAGCACGCCAAGCAGATCGGCATCCACCACGGCGCGCAGCACCTGATAATAGGAAAAGCCCACCACCACATCGAACATCGCGCCTGCGCGCGCTCTTGCAATGCGGCTTACCCCCGGAATGCGTGCGGCCCAATATTGAAAGCGCGGATGGGCAAACAGCCGATTGCGCCGGGCCACCATGCGGACCTTAAACGGGCGGGGAGACGTCATGCTGAGCCGAAATTACACATAATATGTCCAAATGATTGGACAGTTGTGATAGTAAGGTCAATAAGATTGTCGCCGCACGCGGCACTGTGGAGAGATTCGGTGAGCGAGAAAGTCGCAATTATCGGAGCAGGGATTGGCGGGCTATCCAGCGCCGCATTGCTTGCCTCGCGCGGCTTTGATGTGACGGTTTTCGAAAAAGAAACATGGGTCGGCGGTAAAGCCCGTGAGGTTGATGTCGCAGGCGCAAAAGTCGCTGGCGGTCCCACCGTTTTCACCATGCGCGATGTGTTTGACGGCATCTTTCGCGAATGCGGGGCGCGGCTGTCCGATCATCTTGACGTGCGTCAGGCCGAAGTGATTGCGCGCCATGCGTGGGCCCATGAGGGAAGCGGAGGGGCAAAAGACCGGCTTGATCTGTTTGCCGATCCCATCCGCTCAGAAGAAGCCATTGGCGATTTTGCAGGCGCAAAAGCAGCCGCAGGCTATCGCAATTTCCGCCACGAGGCGCGGCGCATTTTCGATGTGCTGGATGAGCCATTTCTGCGCGGCAAAGCGGCCAGCACCCCGTTCCCTATGATGTGGCGCATCGGGCTGTGGCGGCTTGATGCGATGATGGCGATGCGCCCGTTTGACAATTATTGGAAAGCCTTGGGCCAGCATTTTGCCGATCCGCGTTTGCAGCAATTGTTCGGCCGTTATGCGACCTATTGCGGATCATCGCCTTACCGCTCGCCTGCCACATTGATGCTGATCGCGCATACAGAAGCGCGCGGGGTCTGGGTGATTGATGGCGGCATTCATGCTTTGGCCGGGGCGCTGCGCACTCTGGCTGAGGGCAAAGGCGCGACAATCAAAACCGGGCAAGCCGTCACGCATATCCTCAGCAAAGGAGGCTCTGCGTGCGGGGTGGAGCTTGCCAATGGCGAACAGATCGCCGCCGATATGGTTATCGCCAACGCTGATCCATCCGCGCTTGGCACGGGCCGATTTGGCAAAGCGGCCGCAAAGGCTGTCCCCGCTCTGCCGCCCAAGAAACGCTCTTTGTCCGCGCTGGTCTGGTACGGATACGGCAAGACATCGGGCTTTCCGCTTCAGCATCACAACGTCTTTTTCTCACCCGATTACGCCCGCGAATTTCGCGAGATTGCGAGCGGGCAAACCCCCAGCGAGCCCACCGCATATCTGTGCGCGATGGATCGCAGCGCGGCGCATGGCGAAGGGCGGCCCGCCGGATCGCGCAAAGCGGGCGAGGATGGGGCGGAACGCTTTCAGATCATCGTCAACGCACCCGCCAATGGCGACAGCCACGAATACACCCAACAGGAGAGAGACCTATGCACAAAAGCCATGAGGAACACGCTCCAACGATGCGGCCTGACACTCGAGGATCAAGCGGAATATTCGCTGGCGACACCGCAGGACTGGGAGAGCCTGTTCCCAGCCACGGGCGGAGCGCTTTACGGCAGAGCGTCGCACGGCTGGGCCGCTTCTTTCCAACGCCAGGGCCCGCGCACGCGGATGAAACGGCTTTACTGCGCAGGCGGAGCGACGCATCCATCCGCCGGCGTCCCGATGGCCGCCTTATCCGGCATTCTGGCAGCGAACACCATTCAACAGGACCGCGCTTCGACAAAGCAATTCCGCCCGGCGGCTACACCTGGTGGTATGTCGATGCCATCAGTGATGACGGGCAATACGGGCTGACGATTATCGGTTTTCTGGGCAGCGTTTTTTCGCCCTATTACAAGAAATCGGGACGGGGCGATCCGCTCAATCATGCATGCCTGAATGTCGCGCTGTATGGCCCGAACCAGCGCTGGGTTATGACCGAGCGGCCCTCTGCCAGCGTCACGCGCGATGCGTCCAATTTGCAGATTGGGCCAAGCGCGATGCGCTGGGATGGCAATGAATTGGTGATCGACATTGAAGAGCGCGACAAGCGGCTGTTCATCCCCGGCGGACGGCGCGTGTGCGGGCGCGTGCGAGTGATCCCCGAAGCGCTCAATCCCACATCCTTCACACTCGATGCTGCCAAACACCATGTCTGGCATTGCATGGCTCCGCGCGCGCGGATCGAAGTAGAGATGAAACAGCCCGGTTTTTCGTGGAGCGGCAAAGGGTATTTCGATCACAATCGCGGGGCTGAACCGCTGGAGGATGGCTTTCGCATCTGGCACTGGTCGCGCGCGCATATGAAACGCGGCGCGGTTGTCTGCTATGAAGGTGAGCGCACCGATGGATCGCTGTTTGCCAGCGCCATGCGCTTTAACGCCGAAGGTGTGCCAAGCGAGGTGGAATTGCCGCCGATTGCGCCGCTTTCCAAAAGCAAGTGGCGCATTGATCGGCGCACTCGCTCAGAGATTGGCGTCGCGCAGGTGCGCCGGACTTGGGAAGACACGCCTTTCTATGCCCGGTCAGAACTGGCATCAAAGCTCTACGGCGAAGAGGTCGTCGCGGTTCAGGAAAGCCTGGATATGCGCCGGTTCAGCAATCCGGTTGTGCAGGCCATGCTGCCTTACCGGATGCCGCGATCGCGCAAATAGGCTGATTATTCAGGCGCGCTCTCGTCTTCGCGCGCCTTTGCTTCTTCTTCTTTTTCGAGCCGCCGCGCGCGGGTCGCTTTCAATTCGCGGTCGGTTTTCCAATATTGCCATGCGGCAAACCCAATCGCAAAGCCGTAGAACAGCACAATCTCGATCCAACCGAAATTCATGGCACTGTTTGACGCTGCGATTGCCGCAGCGGCTGCAAAGCTGGTTCAATCAGGCTCATCACCTGCTCGGGGGCTTCTTCGTGTGCGAGGTGGCCGAGACCTTCGATCACATGCAAGGCGGAATGCGGCAGATATTCATTCGCCTCGCGCGCCCAATCGAGCGGGATGGCTTTGTCCTTGTCGGAATGGATCAGCGTTACGCTGTTGGCGATATCCGCCATCCGGGTGCGCAAAGTGGGCAGATCCCAGTTGGCCATCATGGCAAGCGCGCCTTTGGTGTGGCGCGGATTGCGCAGCAATTCGCCGTAGCATTTCAGCCCGGCCTCATCGATGACAGAGCCGGTTGCGCGGGCAAGGAACCGGTCCGCTTCGCCCGGCAAGGATGCAGCGCCCGAAAATATGCGAGGCACCAGCGGGTTGACGAACAATAGCTTGGCCAGTGCGGGAAAAACTTGCGCGGCGGGGCCGGGAAAGGGGCGCAGGGCTGAATTAAGTCCGATCACCGGGCCAGCGTATCCGTGATCGAGCGCCAATTGCAGCGCCAGCGCCGCGCCCGCCGAATGCCCGATAATCGCGGCGGGTTTGACCTCCAGCGTTTCCAAAAGATCAGCAATCGCGCTTGCCATGCGGGGTAATGACATGTCGTGCGGGCCGTGGCCGGATGTAAAGCCATGGCGAGGCAGGTCGGGCGCGATGACGCGCGCATTTTCAGCCAGCATTGGCATAATTCCGCGCCAGGAATGCACCGATGCGCCGGTCCCATGCAGCAACAATACGGGCGGATGCGCGGGATCGCCCATGCTTTGCACATGCCAGCGCGCGGCGCCTGCATCAATAAAAGCGCTTGTCTCGCGGTGCGGCCAGATCAGCCCCTCACGGCTCCAGGATAAAGCGCGGCTCACACCCGTTCTCGTGCCGAGGTTGACGCATCAATCGCAGCGTGCAGCGCTTTCGCATCGGCGCGGGGCAAAGCGAGGAACCGGGCCTGCATCGCTTCGGCCAAGGCTGGCCCTTCGCGTCCCGGCCTTGGCGCGATGTCAACAACCAGCGCATCAATTCCGGCGCGCGCAATCGCTTTGGCAGCTGCCTCGGCATCTTCGCCCGCCTGTTTGCGCCCCGGCGTGCCATCAGCAGCGATATTGGCGCGGCCATCGGTGAGCACGATCAGGCTGGCCGTGCGACCGCGCGCGATCACCGCCTCGGCTGCTTCGCGCGCGGCGTTTAGTCCCATGGCAAGCGGTGTTCCGCCGCCGCCGGGCAATTCGGCCAAAGCACGCCGGGCGCGAGTGAGCGAGCGGGTGGGAGGCAGCAGGACATCCGCGCTTTCCCCGCGAAAAGCGACCAGCGCGACCTCTGACCGGGTGACGTAAGCCTGGCCAAGCATCAGCTCAACCGCGCCTTTCGCCTCAGCCAGCCGGGCGGCGGCGGCAGAGCCAGAGGCATCGACAGCGAAGATGGTGACGCGCGCCGATTTCTCTTCAAAGCGGCGAATGCGCAAATCATCCTTGCGCACCTGAATGGCGGAAGCGTTTGCCTCAACTTCGCCTCTGCCCCCGCGATCTCCCTCGCGCCGGCGCGCTTCCTGCCACGGGACCGCCGCGCGCAAAGTGTCGATCAGAGCAAGCCGCGCACCGCCGCGCGGCATCCCCGGACGCGCGCCCAATGGCTTTCCGCGCAGGCCCGATTTCTTCTTTTGCCCCGACCCGCTGCCGCTCAAACGGCGCGGCGCATTGCCTTTGGCCAATTGGGCCAACAAATCAGCCGGGATCGCGGCAAGCGCGGCTTCGATCAGCATATCATCGGGCGGCGTGTCCGAATGGGCCGGATCAGCGTTGCTTTCTTCTCGGTCGCCCGGTTCAGGGGGAGGGGGCGGTTCGGGTGATGGATCGGGCGGGGGCGTGTCTGCTTGCGGAATTTGCGTCGCTCGCGGGGCCAGCACCAGGCGGACGGCAGCGGCAAGGTCTGCCTCCCCTGCTTTTGTGCGCCCGGCCAAGGCTGCATGCGCGCGCGCTGCATGCCCTGCGAAAATCAGCGGACGGATGCCTGCCACGCCCAAAGCAGCAGCAGTGGCGGCGAGCGCTTGCAAATCATCCTGTGCCAGCGGGGCCACCGCAGAAAGAGGCGTTTTGGAAGGCGAGGGCAGGGCAATCCCTTCCCGGCAGCGCGAGGCGGACAGATCGCAGTGAAACGCCAGCCTTTGGCTCAAACAATCGGGCGGGGCATCCTCGTCATCCACGCTGTCATCGAGCGCGATCAACGCGGCTGTTCCTGCATCGAGTGCCTGCGCCAGCCGGCCTGCGAGCGCGCTTTCGCAGCGTTCGGCCATGGGCAGCACCAGCGCGGCGCCTGCTGCATGAGCTTCTTCGAGCAATCCGGTTTGCTGCACCGGTTTTCCCGCAGCAAGGCTGGCGGCGATATCGACGCCGCCCATTAGGCGCGCATCATCAATATGAGCGGGCAAGCGGCGGCGCGGCACCGCGTCACCCAGCGCGATGAGCAAGGCATCGCGCGCGGGGCCAGCGCCGCGCAGAACCATACCGCCAAACAGGTGAGGGCTGCTGACAAACAGCCGCGCTGCCAATCGCGCATCGCGGGCCGCGTCCCCCAAGGGCGCATCGAGGGCCGCGTCCCCCAAGGGCGCATCAAGCTCAAGGTTCGATGCGCCGCGCTGTGTCATCCGAACAGTTCATCAAGCGCGCGAGTGATGCGCACCGTTGATCCCGTCTCATCCAGAACATCGCGGCGCAAACGGTGGCGCAGGGCCAGCGGCGCAATCGCAATGAGATGCTCACGCCGCACCGATTTCGCGTTCGAAAGCGCAGCAAAAGCGCGCGCTGCCCGCATCAGGGTAAGCTCTCCGCGCAGGCCATCTGCGCCCACGGCCAGGCACAATTCTGCACAATCGCGCAAAATGTCCTCACCCGGTTCAAGCTTGGCAAGTTTGGTTTTTCCGCGCGCGATTTGTTTGAGGATTTTTGTATCTTCACCGGCCCATTCGTCTGCAAAGCCTGCCGGATCGCTTTCATTGCGGGCCACGCGTTTCATAATCGCGATGCGCGTTTCAATCTCGGGCGGGGTGCGCACATCAACCGACAATCCGAACCGGTCAAGCAATTGCGGGCGCAATTCACCTTCTTCAGGATTGCCGCTGCCGATCAACACGAATTTGGCCGGGTGCCGCACCGAAAGCCCTTCGCGCTCCACCACATTTTCGCCCGATGCCGCCACATCCAGCAGCAGATCGACCAGGTGATCTTCGAGCAGGTTAATCTCATCTATGTATAAAAACCCGCGATGCGCCTTGGCGAGAAGGCCCGGCTCAAAACCCTTTTCGCCTGATCGCAGCGCGCGTTCCAGATCGAGCGAGCCGATCACCCTATCCTCGGTCGCGCCCAGTGGCATGTCGATGAAAGGGACCGCGCGTTTGCGCAAAGGGCCAGTGCCGCACACATCGGGATAGAGCGCCTGATCGTCCGCCGAGCAGCCATAAACGCAATCCTTGATCGCGGTGATTGGCGGCAGCAATGCAGCGAGCGCGCGCGCAGCGGTGGATTTGCCCGTGCCGCGATCGCCAAACACCATGACCCCGCCAATGCCCGGATCGACCGCAGCGATTAGCAAAGCCTGCTTCATCTCGTCCTGACCGACGATGGCTGAAAAAGGGAAACGCGCCATAGGTTCAGCCTTTTGGACGAGCCACGCGCATTGGACAAGCATGGATGACAATTTTGCCTGACACTTGGCTGGATTGGACCAATTTGAGGCAGTATTGCGGGTTAGCTGCTGCGCCCACTTGTCCGGTTAAGCAGCAGGACAGGCAGCAATCCCGCCGCCAGAAGGATGAGCGCTGGCACTGATGCCTCCACCAGCCGTTCATCGCTCGCCAGCCTGTAAGTGCGGGTGGCGAGCGTTTCCAGATTGAACGGGCGCAGGATCAGCGTTGCGGGCAATTCGCGCAAAGTGTCGATCAGCACCAACGCACCGGCAGCGGCAAGGCTGGGGCTGAGCAAAGGCACATAAATGCGCGCCAGCACGCGGGCAGGGCGCGCGCCCAAAGACCGCGCGGCAGCATCAAGGCTGGGCGGGATTTTCGCCATCCCGCTGTCGAGCGCGTTGTAAGCGACAGTGAGAAACCGGACCGATAAAGCATAGATCAAAATAAGGCTGGTGCCGGTTAAAATCAGTCCGCCTGTGTAGGATGTGCCATCGCGCAAAGCGCGCGTCAGGCTTTGGTCGAACGCTCCCAATGGCGCGAGCAAGCCCACCGCCAGAAGCGCGCCGGGCAAGGCATATCCCAAAGTCGCCACCCTAATGGCGCTGCGCCCGAATATGCCCGCTGAACGCGTCTTGGTAAACACCAGCACCAATGCCGCTGTGCAGCATAGCAAAGCGCTCGCTATGCCAAGCCACGCGCTGCCGCGAGCATAAGCGCCCAGATCGCGCGCGGCGGCGATCGCGGGGTCGGTTATCGCCATGGCGGATAACGTGATAGCGGGCACTGCAAACCCCAGCAGCACCGGGATCAGACAGGCGGCGCATGCAAGCGCTTTGCCCACTGGTGAAAGCGTCACCAGTGCACCCGGCCGCGCGCCGCCTGGTCCATCGCGGCTGTCGCTGCGTCCGCGCCGGGTGATCGCCTCGAATGCGACCAGTGCGATCACAAACACCAGCATGATCGCGGCCAATCCCATCGCCGCCTGTTTGTCGCCCATGGCCAGCCAGCTGCGGAAAATGCCGGTGGAAAATGTGGGGATCGCAAAGTAATCCGCGACCCCGAAATCGGCGAGCACTTCCATCAAGACCAGCGCCAATCCCCCCGCAATCGCCGGGCGCGCACCGGGCAGGGCAATGCGGGTAAAAGCCGCCAAAGGCTTTGCGCCAAGGCTGCGCGCGGCCTGAAACTGGGTGATGCTTTGCGCGGCAAAAGATGCGCGGGCGAGCAGGTAGACGTAAGGATACAGCACCAGCCCAAGGATCACTCCGCCGCCCCAAAGCGAGCGGATTTGCGGAAAATCATAATCCCCCACGCCCCAGCCCGTCAGCGCGCGCAGGCCGCTTTGCACAGGGCCTGCAAAATCGAGCAGATCGGCATAGAGATAGGCCGCGATATAGGATGGCACAGCCAGCGGCAGGACCAGCGCCCACGACAATATGCGCCGCCCCGGAAAATCTGCCGCGCTCACCAGCCAGGCACAGCCCGTGCCCACCACCACCGCAATCCCCCCTGCAATCGCCATTAAAGCGGCGGTGTTGGCGATGTATTGGGGCAAAACGGTGCTTGCCAGATGGCTGATTGCGGCGCTTTCGCCTCCTGGCAGAGCAAACGGAACAGCCAGCAAGATGGCGATAATCGGCACAGCGGCCAGAGCAGCGATAAGCGCAGCGCTGATGGCCCACCCATCTATTGCAAGGCGGGGCCGGGCTGCATGGGCGCGCGTTGAAGCGGCGGCTAAGGGCGATTGCGGCGTTTCGCCAGCAAGGCTTGCCCCGGCCATACTCTCTTGCCTAAAGCGGCGCATTATCGCGCCCGCCGCTCAGAACAATGCCCCAAAGGACATATACGCCGCCCATCATGTCGCTTGAATTTCGCCATATTGCCCATGCTTACGGCCCGCTAGCAGCGCTTGAGGATATTGAGCTTACCGCGCCATCGGGTGAGATTACGTGCCTGCTTGGCGCGTCGGGCTGCGGGAAGTCAACCTTGCTGGGATTGGCGGCCGGTCTTTTGCCCGTGCAGACAGGCGCGATTGTGTGGGACGGAGACGTGCTGGCGGATGAAGCGCGCAGCCCCCACCTGAAGAGCGCCCTGTCGGTCTGATGTTTCAGGATGGCGCGCTGTTTCCGCACATGACTTTGGCGGGCAATGTCGGTTTTGGCTTGCCGCGCGCGCGGCGCGGTGAAGCGGAGGAATGGCTGGGGCGCGTGGGGCTTGATGGCTTAGGCAAACGCTATCCGCATCAGCTTTCCGGCGGGCAACAGCAGCGCGCCGCCTTGGCGCGGGCTATGGCGCCCGAGCCGCCTGTGCTCTTGATGGATGAACCCTTTGCCAGCGTCGATATTGTCCTTCGCCGCCGCCTGCGCCGCGATTGCCGCACCATTTTGAAAGCGAGCGGCACAACCGTTCTGCTTGTCACGCATGACCCTGTCGAAGCGCTCGACATGGCCGATCACATCGCGGTGATGGAGGAGGGGCGGATTGTGCAGTTCGGCACGCCGTCACAATTGCACGAACACCCCGCAACGCCCGCAGTCGGCGCAATTTTCGGCGGCGCGCAGATTGTTACCGGCTGGCGCGCAGGGGCGGGGGTTGAATGCGATTTTGGCACGTTTGAAAGCGATTGTCTGACTGGCGCGGTGCCACAAAGCGATGAATTTGATCTGCTCATTTATGCCGATGCGGTGCGTTTGGCCGATGATGCAAAAGGGCTGTACGTGCGCGATTGTCATCCGCTGGGCGCGGCAACACGGGTGGTGCTGGTGGATGAGCAGGAACAGGAAATCACGGTTGAAACCCGCGCGGATGTTGATCCGGCGATGCGTTACCGGCTGGTGCCTGATGCGGGCAGCCTGCGCGCATTTGAGCGCAAATAGAGCTTGCACGGGGATAAATAATAATGCAAGTCATTCGCAACTAAGAAGACAAGGACGTTCCATGCATAAGACATTCACCGCTCGCATTGCCGGCATCGCTGGCCTTTGCGCGCTTTCGCTCACTGCCTGTTCCCCAAGCGAAACCGATGGTGATGCCCAGTCCGGCGAAGCGGCTGAGATCACGGGCGAGGTGAACCTGTATTCCTCGCGCCATTACGACACCGATCTGGCGCTTTATGAAGACTTCACTCGCGAAACCGGGATCAAAGTGAACCGGATCGAGGCCGATGCCGACGCATTGATCGAGCGCATTGCGAGCGAGGGGGAATTCAGCCAGGCTGATCTGCTCGTCACGGTTGATGCGGGCCGCTTGTGGCGCGCGGAAGAAGCGGGCGTGCTTGCCTCTGCCAAAAGCGCTGTGCTTGAAGAGCGCCTGCCCGAATATCTGCGCCACCCCGATGGGCTGTGGTTCGGCCTTTCCACCCGCGCGCGCGTGATCATTTACAATAAAGCTGCAGGCGTGCCCGAAGGTCTTGCCGATTATGCTGATCTGGCGGACCCTGCCTATAAAGGCGATATCTGCATGCGTTCTTCCTCCAACATCTACAATATCTCGCTGCTCGCCAGCGTGATCGCGCATCAGGGCGCGGATGCGGCAGAAGACTGGGCCAAAGGCGTGGTCGCCAATTTCAAGCGCGACCCGCAAGGCAATGACACTGCCAATATCGAAGCGGTGGCAAGCGGGGAATGCGGCATTTCCCTGGTCAACACATATTACCTCGCCCGGTTCGCAGGCGATGAGGAGAAAGCCGGATTGCTCGATCAGATCGGCGTGATTTTCCCCAATCAAGGTTCCACCGGAACGCATGTGAATGTCAGCGGCGCAGGCCTTGTCAAAACCGCGCCCAACCGGGAAAACGCCATCCGCTTCCTCGAATATCTCACGTCGCCAAGCGCTCAGAGCTATTTTGCTGATGGCAATAATGAATACCCCGCTGCCACGGGAACAAAGGCCAATTCGGCCGTCGAGGGGCTGGGCGAATTTACCCCTGACACTCTCAACCTGTCGGCATTGGGCCAAAACCAAACCCAAGCGGTGCAGATTTTTGACCGAGCCGGTTGGAACTGACGCACCGTGTGAAAGCGCGCTTTGCATCCTCCCTCTCTCCCTAACGGAGCAAGGCGCGCTTTCACCCCATATCACTAATCTACCTTGAAGAGCGGCGCGCATGGGTCCATTTGCGCTGCCAATTGAGAAATAACACCCAAAGGTAAGCCCAAGTGAACCAGCCCGTACTCGATCGCGACCAATTCACCGAAAGCGCTGCGCTTTCCGTTGAGACAGTGACGCATGTGCACCATTGGAACGACACGCTTTTCACTCTGAAAATGACCCGGCCTGCCAGCTTCCGTTTCCGCTCTGGCGAATTTGTGATGATTGGCCTGCCGCAGGACAATGGTAAGCCATTGCTGCGCGCCTATTCGGTCGCCTCGCCCAGCTATGATGAGGAACTGGAATTTCTCTCCATCAAAGTGGAAGATGGCCCGCTGACCTCGCGGCTTCAGCATATCAAGGTTGGCGATCCGATTTATCTTGGCAAGAAACCCACAGGCACTCTGGTTACCGATGCGCTGCTGCCGGGCAAGCGGCTCTTCATGCTGTCCACCGGTACGGGTCTGGCTCCGTTCCTTAGTCTCGCGCGCGATCCCGAAGTGTACGCCATGTTTGAAGAAATCATCGTGGTGCATTCGGTGCGCCAGGTGAACGATCTTGCGTACCGCGAGATGATGGAAACGAAGCTCGAAGGCGATCCGCTGCTCGAAGATGAAGACCGCGAACGCTTCATCTATGTGCCCACCGTAACGCGCGAAGATTTCCGCACACAGGGCCGCATTCAGGCGCTGATCGACGATGGCCGCCTGTTCGAACAATCCAAAGGCCCGCAGAAATTCGTGCCTGACGAAGACCGGGTGATGCTGTGCGGTTCGATGGCCATGATCAAAGATCACGCAGCCGACTTGGAGAAGCGCGGGTTCGAAGAAGGCGCAAACAACAAGCCTGGGCAGTTTGTGATCGAACGCGCATTTGTGGGGTGATGCCTAGCTCTCACGTCCGGTTTTGACCATTCTGAGCGATTTGCAATGGCACACACCTACGATCCAGAAAACGCGCTCCAAATCCGGCAGATCGACAATCTAAGGGCCTGGCTGGAAAAGAACGCCGGTCGTGAGACAGGCATCTGGATCGTTAGCTTCAAGAAGTCCCAAAAATATTTTGTACCATATGGCGATGTGCGCGATGAGGCGCTGTGTTTTGGCTGGATTGATTCCAAGAGTGAGCGAGTCGACAGCGAACGAACCGCGACGTGGCTCTCACCTCGCCGAGCTTTGAGTCCTTGGTCAGGTGTCAACAAGAGTAGGGTGGCTGCGCTTCGGGAGGCAGGTCGCATGACGCAATTGGGCGAACAAGCGATCCGTAATGCGGAGAAGGACGGGAGCTGGACCATTCTCGATGAAGCGTCAGCTCTTGTAGTCGCAGCTGATCTTGCTGACGCACTAGAAAACGAATGCGCTCGCGCAAGCTTCAACGCCTTGCCGCCGTCCAAGCGTCGCTCAATGCTTGAGGGAATAGCCCTAGCGAAAACGGCGAAGACGCGCGAAGTCCGGATCAAGAGGATCGTCCACGAGTGTTTGGCGTCCAGGAGTCCATGAAGTGTCGGCAACTGGGTCGCAAGCCGCCCGCCCGCAAACCGCACCCCCTCACTTGCATCTTTCGCGCTTGACGTCCCCGTAAACATGCGCTCCACTCGGTCCCAGAAAACAACTTATCTGGAAGAGGGATCTCCGCATGCTCGATACAGCCCACCGCACGGCCTATAACGAAGACCACGAAGCGTTCCGCGACACGGTTCGCAAGGTTCTGGGCGAACATATGGAGCCGTTCCTCGACCAACACGAGGAGGAGGGCATTGTCCCGCGCACCGCATGGAAAGCTCTGGGTGAAGCAGGGATGCTCTGCCCCACGGTTGCGGAGGAAAATGGCGGGCTGGGCCTCGATTTCGGCTTTAACTGCGTGCTTGCCGAAGAGCTATCATACATGGGCACGGCCGCTGGGTTTACGCTGCAAAACGATATCACGGTCAATTACTTCGAACGCCTTGGCAGCCCGGAGCAGAAGGAGAAATATCTGCCCGGTATGATTTCAGGCGACACGATCACCGCGATTGCGATGACAGAGCCGGGGGCGGGATCTGACCTTCAGGGGATCAAGACCACCGCGAAAGAGGATGGCAATCACCTCGTCATCAACGGGTCGAAAACCTATATCACCAATGGTCAGAACGCCGACGTGGTGATTGTGGTGGCAAAAACCGATCCCAATGCAGGCGCGAAAGGCACTTCGCTGATCCTTGTTGATGCAGACACTCCCGGATTTGAAAAGGGGCGCAATCTCGACAAGATCGGCCAGCATTCCGCTGATACATCCGAGCTGTTTTTTCAGGATGTGCGCGTGCCCAAAACCAATATTCTGGGCGGGGAGAACGCAGGCTTTATCCACCTTATGGAAGAGCTGCCGCAAGAACGCCTCTCCATCGCGGTATCTGCGCAAGGCGGCGCGCAGCGCGCGTTTGATGAAGCGGTCAATTTCACCAAGGATCGCAAGGCGTTTGGCAAGAGCGTGTTCGAATTTCAGAACACCAAATTCACGCTGGCTGATCTGCAAGCCAAGCTGCAAGTCGGCTGGGCGCATCTCGACTGGGCGATTTCGCGGCACCTGCGCGGAGAGCTGACTACGGGCGAGGCATCCTCTGCCAAACTGTGGCACACCGAAATGCAATGGGAAATGGTCGATGCCTGCCTCCAACTGCACGGCGGGGCGGGCTACATGAACGAATACGCGATTGCGAGGCTTTGGCGAGACGCGCGCGTGCAGCGCATCTATGGCGGCACGAGTGAGATTATGAAAGAAGTGATCTCACGGGAGATCTGAGCGGCGATGCAGAAATCCTGGCGAAAGATCAGAGATGCGATGCAAGTCTTCGCATCTTCAGAGGATGAGCAGAAGGCATTCATCCAAAGTGCAGGATTGCCGCTCTTGATTAAAGATGATCTGGCCGAGGACTTCAGCTTCCTCATCGAAACCATGGAGGCAAACGGAAAGAGCGCTGAGTTCAGCATCGATCAACTTGCCTTAATCAAGAGCATAGACAGAATACTGGATCAGAAATCGGGCAACGTGGACCTCGATTTTTGGCAAATGGGCAGTGCATCATGCATAGCTGGATGGGACGAGGTGAGGACCATGGCCAAAGATTACTTGGCTCTCGGCGTTACTGATGAACCCGAATTGTTCGCTGAGTTTTAACCGCGCTCCGCTCAGCCTGAGCTTGTCGAAGGCCATGCGCCTGCCCCGCCTCAAGACCGGGCACGCCCCCGCGCGAGCTCCGAAAGCAATTCCCAGTTGCCAACGATCAGGGCTTCCTTTTTGGCTCTGCTCCAGCCCTTGATTTGCCGCTCGGCGCTGAAGGCTTCGTCGCGTGTTGCGAAGCTTTCGGACCACACCAGCTCAATGGGCAAGCGCTTGGCTGTGTACCCGCCAAGGGTGCCGCTTTTGTGCTGCGACATTCGTGCTACCAGGTCGTCAGTGTGTCCAGTGTAGTAGCTACCATCGTTGCAGCGCAGGATGTAAGTGTGGAATTCCATCACTTTGTTGCTACCCTTGATGAATGGCCTTCGACAAGCTCAGGCTGAGCGGGTTTGGCTTTTTGGATGTAGGCCGTTTAAGGAACATTGATGACCAACCCCCTCGATTTTACCGGCAAGCGCGTTCTCATCATTGGCGGCTCATCCGGTATTGGCAATGGAATTGCGCAGAGCTTTCGCGCCGCTGGGGCTGAGGTCCATGTTACGGGCACTCGGCCTGATGAGGGCGACTACCTTGAGGCCGAGGACAGCGACCTTACCGGGCTTACCTATCATCAGCTCAACGTGATGGACCGCGATGCGGTGGATGGCCTGCCTGATGCCATGCTGGAGCCGCATGTCCTTATCCAAAGCCAAGGCACGGTGCGCTATGGTCGCGAAGAGTTTCAGCGCAAAGGCTGGGATGATGTCATCGATGTGAACCTCAATTCGGTGATGGATGTCGCGCGCGCGTTTCATTCCGGCCTTGCCGATACGGGCGGCACGATGATTGTGGTCAGCTCCGTTGCAGGGTTTAAATCGACCATGGGCACGCCTGCTTATGCCGCATCAAAACATGGCGCTGTGGGCCTTGTGAAGACATTGGGCGAAGCGTGGGCGAGGGACGGTATTCGCGTCAACGGCATTGCGCCGGGGCTGGTCCCGACCAAGCTGACCGCTGTCACCACCGAGCATCCGGAGCGATTGGAGGCGACGCTGAAATCCATACCTCTGCGCCGCGTCGGCACGCCCGAAGATATGGCGGGGGCAGCGCTTTTTCTCGCCTCGCCCTTAAGCGCCTATATCACCGGGCAGACATTGGTGGTCGATGGCGGTCTGACTTTGAGTTGAGCGCCCACGCGTCATGGCTTCGCCTCTGGCTTGCAGGGACGATATTGGCTTTCCTACAATACGAAAACCGGCCTAAGCGGCACACCTGTAAGGCCAGCAAAACGAGAAAAAAGTTGGAAAAGTGTCAACTTCGATATTTGGATAAGTTAGAAACAAAAACAAAGGTATAGGTCGAAAAAAGCTGGGTGACACGGTGTCACCTTTGTCAACTTCGCTGCGAAATATTATAGTAGTTTCGCGTAATAATCGGAGCATAACCCATGAAGTTCACGCGCCTCGGTAATTCTGGCCTCTCGGTATCGCGCCTGTGCCTTGGCTGCATGACCTATGGCGACAAGACCAAAGGTTGGCACGGCGATTGGCTGCTCGATGAGGAGGAGAGCCGCCCGTTTTTCAAGCAGGCGCTGGAGGCGGGGATCAACTTCTTCGACACAGCCAATGGTTATGCGGGCGGCACGTCCGAGGTGATTACGGGTAAGCTGCTTTCCGAAATGGCGAACCGCGATGAGATTGTGGTGGCGACCAAAGCGTTTATCCCGTGGCGCAACGCTCCTAATGCAGGCGGGTTATCGCGCAAATCCTTGATGCAGGCCGTTGATGACAGCCTTGGGCGGCTGGGCATGGAGTATGTCGATCTGTTCCAGATCCACCGCTGGGATGATGCAACGCCCATCGAGGAAACGATGGAGGCGCTTCACGACATCGTGAAAGCGGGCAAAGCGCGCTATATCGGCGCATCTTCGATGTATGCTTGGCAGTTTGCAAAAGCGCAGGAAACCGCCCGCGCGAATGGGTGGACCCGGTTCATATCCATGCAGAACCAGCTGAACCTCCTATACCGCGAAGAAGAGCGCGAAATGCTCCCCTTTGCCAAGACCAAGGCGTCGGTGTCATCCCGTGGAGCCCGCTGGCGCGCGGCCGTTTGGCGCGGCCTGTTGGTGAGGAGACGGTGCGCAGCAAAACCGATGGAGTTGGCAAAGCGATCTACCCCGAAGACGCCGCTGATGACGCGGTGATCGGCGCGCTAGAGGCCCTGTCCAACCAGCGCGGCGATGCCATGGCGAGCCTGGCTTTAGCGTGGCATTTCACCCGGGCGAGTGTTGCCGCCCCCATCATCGGCGCATCCAAACCGCACCATATCGAGGCAGCTGTGGCTGCACTCGACATCGCGCTGACGCCAGAGGAGATCGCGCCTTTGGAAGCGCCCTACCGGCCCAAAGCGCCCACTGCCATGGCCATGGGAATGCCCGCGATGGATCAGGTGAGCGTGCGGGGGTGAGGCAAGCGCGCAGCAGAGCGGCAAACAAACCGCTTTCCTACTCGATTGGTCAAAGCCTATGGCGCAAAGCTAGTACCAGACAGGCCGCTTAGAACTCCGCCTTAAGCCCCAGTGAGAAGGAGGTGCCAACATCGAATGTGTTGATCTCAATCCGGTTGCCATTGAGCTCCTGAAACTCGAAATTGTCCCGTCCAAACAGATTTCGCGCTTCGAATGAAAGCTCCAGCGGCAAACCGCCAAGGGTCAGCTCTGACCGGGCGACGAAATCGAGAGTGAAGCCGGGATCTTCGACCACATCGGGCAGCGCGCCGCCGCGCAGCGTTATCCGTTCCGAGGCGTAATTGACGAAGAACGTGAATTGCTGCGTTTTCTCAGTGTCTTCCAGCCCAATGGAGATATTGGCAAGATGATCGGATTGCCCAACCAAAGCCGCGCCATCGTCAAACAGCTGATTGGCTGCCTGGTTCTCGTTCCCCGGCACAGGCGCGATATCGCCATCGCCAACCGAGATTGAGGATTGGGTGTAGGTGTAGTTGGCGATGATCATGATCTGCTTCGTTTCAAAGAAGCTGCCGCCAAGATCATACAGATCAATGCCGTAAACCAGATCAAGCTCTGCCCCGAACAGTTCAGCCGACGGCGCGTTGGCAAAGCTGGTAAGGATCTGGCCTGAGGCTGAGACAAGCGTGTTTTCAATAGGGTTCTGGATTTCCTTGTAGAACCCGGCAAGGCTGACCCGGTCGGTGCCGCTGATGTAGTATTCAGCGCGCGCTTCAAGGTTGGTCAGTTCGCTGTCTGTAAGGAAGGGGTTGCCGCGGAAACGGCGGTTGGATGCGGGATCGAAATAGGTCTGCTCCACCAGCTCGCGGAATTGCGGACGAGCGATGGTTTGAGACGCTGACAGGCGCAATTGCAGCTCGTCAATTGGAGAATAGGTGACGGTGCCTCCGGGCAGGAAGTAGTCATTGCCAAGGTTGGTTGCAGTCGCCCCTGCGATTGGGCTGTTGAAGACGGACTGATCGAGATCAACCGTCTGGGCTGCATCCTCATAGCGCACGCCTGCTTCCAGCGTCAGCGTATCGGTGGGCACCCAGCGGAACAGGCCATAGCCAGCGTAGATCTCTAGCGCTGCATCGAAGACGGGGAAGGGGGTCGCCTCTGTCAGAGTGACAGTGAAGCCTGCAAGCGTCGCCCCATTGATGATGTCACCCGGACGGCGAAGGCCCAGTGCCACGGCGACATTCTCGTCAAGCCCGGCAAGATCAGGGTTCGATGTGTCCGGCGTGATAAACGGGCGAAACTCGCGGCTGGAGGAGCGCCTGTCAGTGTCGTTGTAAGCGCCGCCAATGGTGACTTCGAACGTGTCAGTAAGCGCATAGGAGAGATCAGCGCCAAGAAAGCGGTTCTCTTCGGTCAGATCATCAAACGAAGCGGTCGAAATACCGGCATCGGAAAGCTGGTTGAAATAGGCAACAAACTCATCGCCGAACGGGCTGGAAGGGATGTTGGTGCGGGTGTAGCTGAAGGTGGTGTTGAACGGCGCCTCGCGGTCAGTGCGGGCGTATCCAGCGCGAAGGTCGATCTCGAAACTGTCGAAATCGAGCTCGGTCACCAATTGGGTGTCGATCAGTTGGCGTTCAAAGAAAGCGGTTTGCTGATTGATAAAGTCAAATCCGTTAAGGCCGGGGAAGGGGTCAAACGCTTCCTCGAGCCGGGCGGTCTTCAAAGTGTCGCGGATATACAGATTGGTCCAACGCACAGTGTGCGGGCCGAAATCGAGACCAAGTCCGAGCAGCGCGTTGAACAGCGCGTTTTCATCGGTGATAAACGTGGTGCTGGTTTCAAAGACTTCGGATAGATCGCTGCTGCCGCTTTGCGATAAGACGCTGCGATTGCGCAGGCTGTTCTTGAGCGAAGCGGTGGCAAGGATGCCCAGATAGGTGTCATCGCCAAGCTCTATCGACGCGCCGCCGGTGATCGAGCCGGAGAAGTTGGGCCGCTGATCG
This sequence comes from Erythrobacter sp. JB1-15, assembly GCF_057365035.1. Classification (NCBI taxonomy): domain Bacteria; kingdom Pseudomonadati; phylum Pseudomonadota; class Alphaproteobacteria; order Sphingomonadales; family Erythrobacteraceae; genus Erythrobacter; species Erythrobacter sp. JB1-15. Next base: position 389,579 of record NZ_CP200295.1, on the reverse strand, counting down.
CTAACGCGTTGCAGTGTGACAAGATTGGCCGGAAACAGCTCTCCTGCGATCCCTTCGGCGGTTGCGATATCGACTGTGCCGATGCGTTCGCCGCTGTCGATGAAGGCTTGCAAATTGGTCGGGATATCGCGGTTGCCATTGTCGAACCCGAAGGAATCGAGGTCTGATCCGAAATAGGTGAGGCCGTTTTGAAAAGTGGTCTCAGTGTCGCCGCTGACGCCGAAGCTGACCGAGAGGAAATCCTCAACCGGCACAGCCTTGGTTGTCAGGTTGATCACGCCGCCGCCAAATTCGCCCGGGTAATTGGCCGAATAGGTCTTTTGCACCAGCGATGAGGACACGACATTGGTCGGGAAGATGTCGAGCGGGACAACCCGGCTCAAAGGTTCAGGGCTGGGCAAAGGCAAGCCATTGAGCAGCGCGAGCGAATAGCGATCACCAAGCCCGCGCACAAACACGCGGCCATCTCCCACTAAGGCCAGACCCGTCACGCGGCTCAACGCGCCAGCAATATCACCTTCGCCCGTGCGCGCGATATCCTCTTCGGAAAGCACGGTAAGCACCTGTGTCGAGGAGCGTTCAGGATTGCGATTGCGGCGGCCTGTGACGATGATCCCGCCGCCCGGAACCGAAACATCGGGTTCGTTCAGCGTTTCATCAGATTGCGCATCATCGATGGCGTCTCCATCCAGATCGCCGCTGCTTTCATTTTGCGGATCTGCCGCCGAAGCGTCCTGTGCGTGAAGAACAGACGGAACGGACAGAGCTGTGCTGAGAAGCAGCAATCCTGCCAGACGCTTGCCGATGGACATAATGTGAGACCCCCTCATGACTAGGCCTTGGTACTGGGAACAGCCGATTTTGCGGCTTGTATTGAACAATCAAGGGAGGTGCGCGAAATGCCGCTGCATCTCCCCCGATTGCAGATACGAAGATTAGCTGACCGGCAGCGACGTGCAGGCACCGCCAGCGCTGCCGAAATCGGCCGTGGCCGAATTGCAGGTCCAGTCGCCGAAATCGGCTGTGATGTCGCTTTCAACCCCGCCCACAAATGTCGAAGCGCTAAAGAAGCTTGAACGCGCGGTGGCATCAAACGCGGCCACGGCGCCTTCATTTGCCCCGTTCACAAACACGCCGGTAAGCGAGATCGTGAAAGCCAGGTCGCTGTTGGCATCGAACAATCCGGCGAGCGCTGTATCGCTTGCCGCATCATTGTTGGCGCCGCGAACCGGACGTGTCCCATCGCAATCACCAACCAGTGAGTTCAGCCCGATAATGGCATCCTGCGTCGGTTGCTCATCAACGCGGAAGCACAGGCCAGACCCGTTGTCATCGGCATCAAGCACGCCGTTCGAAAGCGCCAGCGCCGCACCGCCGCGCGCCCGCACGATTTGCGATGAAGCCGAAGAGCGCTGCACAAAGGTGAAATTGTTCACCTGCAGCTGCGTTTGCGGCTGAGCATTGCCCGGCGTGCCGTCACCCAGATCATCAGGGGAATCGAGTTCGATCAAGCTGTCGCCGGTGTTTGCTCGCTGCGCCACCACAACCGTTTCCAGATTGACGCGTGCGCCCGTGTCCACGTCGAGTGAGTCGTCCGATGCGCCGATCACGGCAATATTGCTCGCGTCAAACTGGCCGCCGAAAAATTCGAGGCCATCGTCAGAGCTGTTGAATGAGAAGACATTGTTGATCGTCGTGCCGCTGCCAACACCGCCGGTAGTCAGTGATTGCAATTCGTTCGATTGCTGAAGCTCAAAGCCTGAATAACGGATCTGGTTGTAAGTGAACGAACCAGAGCTGTCGGCATCGTCTGCCCCGCCAAATGGCGTTGCAACCACGGTCCCTTCGAGCTGCTGTTCGCAGGTCGGGTTGGTAGTGAAATCGCCCGGCGTCGTGTTGAACACCTGTGTTGAGCAATCTGAAACGCGTGCCCGGCCAAGCAGGACGACACCGCCCCATTGCGCCTGGCTGTTGTCATTGCTGACACCGATCACATTGTCGCGGCTGGTCCAGATGATTGGATTGGTTTCGGTGCCGTCCGCTGCAATGGCATTGCCGCGATTGACGACGAAGAAGCTTTCCGCCTGTGCAAACAGGATCACGCCCGGTTCGATGGACAAAGTCACATCAGTGCCCGTGCTGTTAAAGCCTTGGTCTGTGCCCACATTCACGCGGTTTTCGATCTGATAAAGAAGACCGTCGATCGCCGGCAGGTTGTCGTCGACCGTAAATGTCGAAGGCAAAACGCACACGCGATATTCGCCAGTGGGGCCGCTGATGGTGCCGGCATCGGTAAGGCCTGCGGGCGTGCTGATGGTGGGGCAGCCCGATGCGGGAGTGACCTGTGCCTGTGTTGGGGTGGGGGTTGGCGTTGGGGTGGGTGTGGGCGATGGATTGTTGATGATGATATCGCCGCTGGTGCCGGGCGAGACGATTTCGTCCGCGCCGCAACCGGCCAAAACAACAAGACTGCTACCAAGTACGAGATGACGTTGAAGAGTATTCACAGCGAGCGGTCCCCTCAAAAAAACCGAGAATCAAAAAAGCGCGAAAAACTTCGCTGGGGCCTCCGCTAGGGACGGTAAGTGACAGAATTTTTGCAGCCTCGCGGTGAATACGTAAGGACTGTCATATCAGTGAAAAAAAGCCGAAGCGCCCTAAGGCGTGTCGCTTTCTTAATCGGGTCGTCACACCAGTGTCACAATTTGATCCATAAAAAATAGCGTAATATCAGAATGATAAAACGCAAAATGACATAAATACGTATATATGACATTTTTATTGCAATTTCTCTCAGCCGCGCGCATGATGATCTCATTGAAGGAGATAAATCATGCTGACCCCGTTCCTGGCCGCTATTTTGGCCACACAGGCCGTCGCAGAGCCCGCCGAAACGCAAACCAGCGCCGCGCAGGATGCCCCGGCTGAAGTCAAATCCGCTGATTTTCAGGCAGAAGCGCTTGCCGCTGGAAATGGTGATGAAGCGATCGTCGCTTTGGAGCGAGTGCGTGCGCGGCATTCTGACGACCCGGCGGTGCTTATCAATCTGGGTGTCGCCTATGCCCATCGCGGCGATGATGCGATGGCGCGCAACCTGTTCAAAGCCGCCTTGCAAAGCCGCACCGAACAATCGCTCGAAACCGCCGATGGCGAAGTGAATTCGCGTAAACTCGCACGCAAAGCTCTGTCCATGCTGGAGCGCGGCGAATTGCGGATGGTGAAAGCTTCGGTTCAGCGATAAACCCGTGTAACGCTTGATCTTCGGATCAGGCGCACATTTTTTGAGGCAAAGCGTTGTCCTTTGCCGATGGTGTGCAAACACCCTTAAAGAATTATGTCTAGGCTCACCCTACTGTCACCTGTCTGTCACTTAGGCTAGACATGGCAGCACGAGGACCAAATGCTGGGAGGCCCAGACATGATTCTAGCGCGCGCATGCTGTGTTGCGGTAGCCTTTACATTCGCTTTGACAGGCGCTGCGGCGCAGGCTGATGTGATGGAACTGGATGCTGATGGTGCCCGCTGGGTTGCTGGCGGGACGGCTGGCGTTGTCGCGCTGCCCGCAGGGGAAATGGCGGCTCCCACTGCTGGCGCTGCACCTTCTGATGACATCGGCGTCAATATCGGCGCTCTGATTGTCCCTGACATCGCGATCTCAAACACGGCCGCCCACAAAGCGGGCGTGCCTGCGAGGTATGTCGCCAAGGTCGAAGAATTGTCCGCGCGTTATGCACTCAGCCCCAGCCTGATTGAGGCGCTGGTATGGCAAGAAAGCCGCTGGCGCGAAAACGCGGTGTCTCACGCAGGTGCGCGGGGTCTTGCACAATTGATGCCGGGCACTGCCAGATATCTCGGCGTGAACCCCGATGATCCCATGCAGAACCTAGAGGGCGGGGCGCGTTATCTGCGCGAACAACTGAACCGCTTTGATGGCAATCTGGAACACGCTTTGGCCGCCTATAATGCGGGGCCGGGCCGAGTAATTCGTGCAGGCGGTGTTCCCAATATTCGTGAGACAAGAAACTATGTCGCGGCAATCATGGGCCGTTTGGCCAATCATTCGCGCGTCAATTGATAGGATTATGGACAGCAATATGAACCTGGTTTCCCGTTTTTCGGCTCGTATAGCCGCTTTTATGACACTGCTTGCCATGCCCGGCATCGCGTTTGCGCAGGCGGCAGGGCAGGGAGCTGACCCAGCTGGATCTGGTCCGATCAATTCTGCGCTGTTGTGGTTGCAGGGCACTTTGCTGGGCACTGTCGCCACCACTGTCGCGGTAATGGCAGTGGCTGCGATTGGCTTTATGATGCTGACAGGCCGGATGAACTGGCGGTTCGGCGCCACGGTGATTGTCGGCGTGTTCATTCTGTTTGGCGCGACCACAATCGTTGCGGGCATTCAGGCAGGAGTGGGTTAACCATATTATGCTAGGCCGCGCATCATGAGCGAATTGAACCGTCATCCCGTGCACCGCGCACTCACTCGCCCGCAAATGTTTGCCGGCGTGACGATGAATTTCTTTATCATCAATCTGATGGTGACGACGATTGCGTTTCTGATCCTCAAGAGTTTCTGGATCATTCCCGTGCCAATTGTGATGCACGCGATCGGCTATTTCGCATCTTTGCGCGAACCGCGCATCTTTGATCTGTGGATCACGAAAGTTTCCAAGTGCCCGCGTGTGCCCAATTACAAATGCTGGGGCTGCAATTCTTATGCTCCTTAAAGGAGCACAAGCAAAGACCCGCCTGAAGGAGGGCTGGTTGATATGGTGAAATGGATCGGACCGGCTGCCTGGAGCGCGAAAGAAGCGCGTGTGGGCGAGCGTCTGCCGTATGAACGGCTGATCGATGAAAGCACGGTGCTCTTGCGCGATGGCTCGGTTATGTCCGCGATCCAGGTGCCGGGTCTTTTGTTCGAAACCGAGGATTCCGAAGCGCTCAACGCCCATGCCGCCACGCGTGAGGTGATGCTGCGGTCCACATTGGATGCGCGCTTTGTCCTTTATCATCACGTCATCCGCCGCCGGGTCGAGGTTGAGCTGGATGGCGAATTTCCCGATCCGCTCTCGCGCCATATCGATGCGCGCTGGAAAGAGCGGCTGGCGGGCGGATCATTGTTCATCAATGACCAGTTCGTTACTCTCATCCGCCGCCCCGCGCGCGGCAAAGCGGGTCTGGTTGAAAAGGCGAGCAAGTTCTTTGCACGCGCCGGCCAGGATGCGCTCGAAGCGGATCCCAAGGATGTGCGCAGTCTTAAAGCGGCGATCACCGGGTTGACGGCATCCTTGTCCGCTTATGGCGCGAGCGTTCTTGCAGACTATTCATCGCACGATAACGGCACCAATTCTGAAATGCTGGAATTGTTGTCAGCGCTTTACAATGGCGAAATGCGCCCTGTTAGGCGCCCGCATGCGGATACCGATATCGGCGATATGCTGCCCTATAGACGGGCGAGTTTTGGGCTGGATGCGATGGAATTGCGCGGATCTGCTGATCCCGATTTCTCAGCGATTTTGGGGCTTAAAGATTATCCCGAGGCGACATCGCCGGGCTTGCTCGATCCGCTGTTGCGCTTGCCTTATGAGATGATCGTCACCGAAAGCTATGCGCCCAATGAGCGCACGACATCGCGTGAACGCATCGATCTGGCGCTGCGCCGATCGCGCTCTGTCGATGAAGAGGCGGCCGCTGAGCGCGCTGATATGATGGCGGCCCGCGATGCCTTGGGCAATGGCGCGGTTGGATTTGGCGATCACCATCTGACGGTGCTGGTGCGCGAGACATCGCTTAACCGGCTCGATGATGCGTGCGCGTCATGTGCAGCCGCTTTGGCAGATACGGGCGCGATTGCGGTACGAGAAGACACCAATCTGGAGCCTGCTTTCTGGGCGCAATTCCCCGGTAATGAGGAATATATCGTGCGCCGCGCGCTGATATCCTCGGCCAATATGGCAGGCTTTGGCAGCTTTCACGGTTTTGCCTTGGGCCAAGCCAGCGGCAATCATTGGGGCGATGCTGTGACTTTGCTGGAAACCACCAGCGCCACCCCGTTCTTCTTCAATTTCCACCACGGCGATCTGGGTAATTTCTCGGTCATTGGCCCGTCCGGTTCGGGTAAGACCGTGGTGATGAATTTCCTCGCCGCTCAAGCTCAAAAGTTCAAACCGCGCACCATCCTGTTCGACAAGGATCGCGGGGCAGAGCTGTTCATTCGCGGCATTGGCGGGCGCTATGACAAGATCGCCGCTGGCGCGCCCACAGGCTTTAATCCGCTCGCGCTGCCCGATACGCCTGCCAACAAGGCATTCTTGCGCGATTGGCTGGGCGTGCTGCTGAATGCAGACGGGCCGGAAGAATTCGCGCTGATCTCTGCCGCTGTTGACGCGGCCTATGCCAATGACAGCCGCTTGCGCCGTCTGCGCCATTTCAAGGAATTGCTGGCCGGCGCACGCCGTCCGCAGCCGGGTGATCTGGCTGACCGATTGGCAGCGTGGATCGGATCGCAATCGGGTGATGACGGCGAACATGCATGGCTGTTCGATAACGAGGCTGATCTGCTCGATCTCGACACCCGCGTGCTTGGGTTTGATATGACTGCGCTGCTCGAAAATCCGCGCCTGCGCACGCCTGTTATGATGTATCTGTTCCACCGCATTGATGAGCGGCTGGATGGCCAACCCACCATGATCCTTATCGATGAAGGGTGGAAAGCGTTGGATGATGAGGTGTTCGCTGCACGCATCCGCGATTGGCTGAAGACCTTGCGCAAACGCAATGCGCTGGTGGGCTTTGCGACGCAATCAGCGCGCGATGCATTGGAAAGCCGGATTTCGACCGCTCTGGTTGAGCAGACCGCGACCATGGTGTTCATGCCCAACAGCCGCGCGCGGCCCGAAGATTATTGCGACGGGTTTGGACTGACCGATCACGAACTCGCGCTCATTCGCACTTTGCCTGCGCATTCGCGCTGCTTCCTTGTGCGCCAACCCGATGCGAGCGTAGTTGTGCGCCTCGATCTGTCAGGCGCGCCCGAAGTGCTGACGGTGCTTTCCGGCCGTGAGGCATCGGTGCGTCAGCTTGATCTGCTGAGAGAGGCCGTTGGTGATGAGCCAAGCGCCTGGTATCCCGCGCTGACCAACACCGCCTGGCCTGATGGTTCGCTGGGGCTGGACCAGCACGGCCAGCCGATCCCGCAGGCGGCGGAATAATGGCAACAAGCTGCGATCTTGTTGCTGAGGAAATGGGTGCAGGCGTCGCCGCCGCGCTGACAGCGGTCGATTGCATCGCCAGCCAGGTGAGCGAGCAGGCGTTTGGGCGGCTGTTCGGCAGCGATGGGCAGATGGCCTTGGCGCTGACATTGATGCTGGTCTTCTTCATCGCTTTTTTCGGCATCAGCCTGATGCTGGGACGGTCTAACCTATCAGTCAGAGCGCTGGTTCCCAAGATCATGACCATGGGTCTGGTGCTGACATTTGCGACCAGTTACGTCGCGTTTTCCAGCGTCTTCTACAATATCTTTGTCGAAGGGCCCGATGAAATTGCAGGCGTGCTGACCGGCACCGATGGTTCCGCCACTGCGACTTTTGCAGCCAAGCTTGATGTGGTGTTTCTCGCCATTCAAGAAGCGAGCGGCGATGCAACAGACATCAACACGTTTTCGCCCGAAGGGATGATGTGGCTGGGCGCAATGTTGCTTTTGCTCGGTACAGTGGGCCTGCTGGTCACCGCGCGCATTGGGCTGGCTCTGCTGCTGGCGGTGGGGCCGATCTTTGTTGTGCTTGCGCTTTTCAATGGCACGCGCGGGCTGTTTACCGGCTGGCTTAAAGGCATGACCATGCTCGCGCTCGCGCCTTTGTTTGCGGTGCTTGGCGGGTCGATCATGCTTGAAATGGCTGTGCCCATTCTTGCCGCTTTGGTCGCTGTGCCAAATGAGATTGACCAGCAGGCCGCAATGGCGTTTTTCCTTGTCGGTGCAGTGCATTGCGCCCTGATGTTTATGAGCCTGAAAGTCGCGGCCACTATGGTTTCCAGTTGGCAGGTCTTTGGCCTGGTCCCCTCAAAAGAGGAGCGCGCAGCATATGACACTGCGCGCCCGGCGGCTGCGAGCACCCAGATGCTCGCCCCTGACAGAGCTGCGCGCACCGCCAGTGTGGCGGCCACAACGGCGGGCCAGCGCCGCATTGATGTGCGCGCGCCTGCGACCGGGATTGCGGCCAATGATGCAGGGTCTGCGGGTACCAGCACAGTGCGTGAGACCAAGGTTTACGCCACATCAGGCGGCAGCGGGCAGGCAGCGCCCCTATCGCCCAGCGCATCGCGCACTCGCGGGATCGGCAATCGGTTCCGTTCAACATCCATCAGCGGCGCAAAAGGTGGGGCCGCCCCAAAACCGGAGACCCCGCGATGAAGCGGCGCATCACCCTTTTACGCCTTCCTCTGTTGGGTTTGGCAGCGTTCAGCCTGCTGGCGGCCAATCCTGCGGCGGCCAATGATCCGCGCCTGCGCACGCTGGTTTATGACGAGACTGCCGTGGTCACGATCAATGGCCGGGTGAAAGTGCAAACCACGATCAAATTCGCCGAAGACGAAGCGATTGAAAATGTCGCGATCGGCGACAGCTCTGCCTGGCAGGTTCAGCCCAACAAAGCGCAATCGATTCTGTTTGTAAAACCGCTGGCGACAAATGCTCGCACCAATATGACAGTGGTGACGAACAAGCGGACTTACCTGTTCGATCTGGTCGCATCATCGCGCAATCGCCCGCTTTATGTGATGCAGTTCCGCTATCCAAAGCTTGAGCAAGCCAAGGAAGAAGCGCGCCTTGCCGCGATTGAAGAGGCAAAGCAGGAACAGGCCAATGCCGCTGAATTGGCTGCGGCCAGCGATCCTTATGCCGTGGTCGATCCCGCGCAGCTTAATTTCGCATGGGACGGCGATGGCGATAAAGATCTGCTGCCCGCGCGCGCGTATGACAATGGCGAGGCGCTGTTTCTCACCTGGCCCAAGGATGCGTCTGTTCCCGTGATCCTTGTCACCAATGATGACGGTGATGAAGGGCCTGTGAATTACACTGTGCGCGGAGAGACAATTGTGGTCGATCAGGTGCCTGCGCAAGTGATCCTGCGATCAGGCCGCGACAGTGCGACGCTGACGAATACGAGCGCTGTGCAGGTGTCCGCGCGCGATGAAAAACGCCGCAAGAAACGCCAGCGCGGATCATGAGGGGCCACATGATGCTTATGCAAACCGCCTTTGTGATGGAGACGAGATAATGCGCCTTGCCATGCGACTTCCGGCCAAAAAGGGCGGTTCAACCGATGGTTCGTCAGGCGGCGACCCGCGTGAGGGCGAGACCGCAGAAGTTATCGACCTTGCCAGCCGCAGCGCCTTTCCCGCTGTCACCCAGCGCAAGGCGGGCGGCGACAAATGGGGCCCGGCTTTGGGCGTTGCGATTGTCGGCCTGCTTGGCGCGACGACATTTTGGGCGATGAACGCAGCTCAGCAGGGCGCTGATGAAGCCACCGGAGCAAGCGCCGGTGAAACGGCTCCTGCGCCTGTAACTCCTGCAGCCGCGCCCGTTGTGGTGAAACCGGAACCGATCAAGCCGCCCGTCGCCCCTGTGGGTGCACCAGCGCCGGTTATCTCGCGCGCGCCGGGGGCTTCGGCTGTTCCTGTGGCCAATCCCTATGCCAGCCCGCAATTGATTTTTGATGCGTCCCGCTCAGCCAACGCGCCGCGCCTTGTCGAAGGAGCAGGCGCACCAGCCCCAACATCGACAACTGCTGCACCAACAGCAGCCGGCGGCCCGGCGGGCGAATTTGCCAGCCGCATTGGCGGCGTGGGCGGCGGACCTGCGCAAGCGACGCGCACGATCAATCAATCCACGACAGTCACCAAAGGCACTTTGATCCCGGCCATTCTGGAAACCGCGATCAACACCGATGTGCCCGGATTTGTGCGCGCTGTGGTGAGCCAGGATGTGCGCAGCTTTGATGGGACAAAGGTTTTGATCCCGCGTTCCTCGCGCCTTGTCGGCCAATACCAATCGGGCGTGCAAAACGGGCAAAAACGCGCTTATGTCATCTGGACAGATCTGACCCGGCCCGATGGCGTAACAATCAAGATCGCATCCCCCGCTGTCGGATTTGACGGGACCACCGGCCTTGCCGGCGAAGTGGATACGCATTTCTTCCAGAGGTTCGGGTCTGGTCTGCTGCTCTCGCTAATCGGTGCAGCTGGCACGATAGCGTCAGGCGGGGCGGGCCTTGTTGTGGCAGGCGGGCAGAACGCTGCCAGCACAGCTTTGCAGCAGGATGGCCAAATCCCGCCAACCATCCGCGTTGCCATGGGTGAACCGGTGCGGGTGTTTGCCGCGCGCGACCTTGATTTCAGCACGGTAAGCAATTGATCGCGCCAGCGATGCGCAACTGACGCCATGACAGCAGACATTCACCCTTTGACCAGCGGCACTTCCTCAGAGACGATCGGCGATACAGCGCCTGTGCCCGAGGAACGCAGCGTCTATCTTGATGCCTATCTCGCCCCGTTCAAACGATGGCTTGACCGCGACACGGTGACAGAAATCATGGTCAATGGCCCTGGTGAGGTTTGGATCGAAGATGCCTCAGACCCCGGCATCAAGCGTATTGAAACCCCCGAAATTGATGACCGTCTGGTCCAGCGGCTTGCCGAACAGGTTGCGCGTGTCAGCCATCAGGGGATCAACCGCGAACATCCCCTGCTTGGGGCGACTTTGCCTGCCACGGGAAAAGAGGGCGGCGCCCGGATCCAGTTTTGCGGACCGCCTGCCAGCCGGAAACACTGGGTGATGGCGATCCGCCGCCATCGCAGGCTTGATCTGCCATTGGATGCCTATGACGCAGGCCCGCTTACCAGCGAAACCGAAATCGCGATGCCTGATCCGCAGATGGAGCCGATCGGCTATTTGCGCAAAGCCATCCAGAACCGCCGCACAATTCTCATATCGGGCGGCACCAGCACGGGTAAGACGACGTTCTTGAACGCAATGCTCGGCGAAATTCCGCAGGCAGAACGTGTCATCATGGTCGAAGACACGCCCGAATTGAAATATCCCGGCGACAATTCGGTTGGCCTTGTCGCTGTTAAAGGCGAACTTGGCGAAGCAAAGGTCACCGCGAACGAATTGTTGCAGGCCGCCCTGCGCCTGCGCCCTGATCGCATTGTGCTGGGCGAATTGCGCGGGGCAGAGAGCGTTTCGTTCTTACGCGCGATCAACACCGGCCATCCCGGCAGTTTTTCGACGATCCATGCAAACTCGCTTCGAGGCGCTTTGGAACAATTGTCGCTGATGGTGATGCAGACAGGCATTGGGCTTACCCGGTCTGATACCATTGCCTATGCAGCCAGCGTGATTGATGTGATTGTGCAATTGGGCCGCGATGCCAATGGCAAGCGCGGGATCACGCAAATCGCAGACAGCCGCTCTTTGGTGTGAGCAAATCAGTGGCCAAGAAGAAAAACGCCGAAACCCCTCGCGCCGCGCCATCTGCATCCGAGGCGATGTATTTCAATCGCGAATTGTCCTGGCTTTCGTTTAATGAGCGCGTTCTGGCAGAAGCGCGCAACGAACAATATCCGCTGCTTGAGCGGCTGCGGTTTCTGTCCATTTCGGGCAGCAATCTCGATGAATTTATGATGATCCGTGTGGCCGGGCTGGTTGGCCAGGTGCAGCGCGGGATTGGCAAACCTTCGATTGACGGTCGCACTCCATCACAGCAACTCAAAGCCATTCGTGAAAAATTGAGCGAATTGTCCGATGCTCAGCAGCAAATCTGGCGTGATCTGCATAACAGGCTGGGTAAGGCTGACATCCACGTCACCGATGAAGAACGTCTGCAACCCCAGGCCCACGATTGGCTTAAGGCGTTCTTTCTTGAAGAAATCTTGCCCGTCATAACCCCGCAGGCGCTCGATCCGGCGCACCCTTTCCCGTTCGTGCAAAACGAAGGGATGGGCCTGTTGTTTACGCTGACCCGTGACGCGGACAGCGAAGAGATCATCGAGATGATCCTAATCCCCAGCGCGCTGCCCCGCTTCGTCCGGGTGCCCAGCGATATTGGCGGACCCGATGAAGCGATCTACATCTCCATCGCCAGCCTTATTCAGCGTTATGCGCACAAATTGTTTCCCGGCTTCACAATCGAAGGCGATGGCCTGTTCCGTGTGCTGCGCGACAGCGATATCGAGATTGAGGAAGAAGCCGAGGATCTGGTGCGCACCTTCCGCAGCGCGATTCAGCGACGCCGCCGGGGCCAGGTGATCCAGCTCGAACTCGAAGAGGATTTCCACCCAGAGGCGGAAAAAATCCTGTTGGAACAATTGGGTGTCCACGAGGCGGCGGTGATCAAAACCGATGGGATGATCGGGGTTGATGGCCTTGCCGAAATTGTCAGCGAAGATCGCCCCGACCTCAAATTTGACAGCTATTCCCCGCGCTATCCCGAACGCGTGCGCGAACATGATGGCGATCTGTTTTCCGCGATTGGCGAAAAAGACATCATCATCCAGCACCCTTATGAAAGTTTCGAGGTGGTGGTCGACTTTATCCGGCAGGCCGCCGCCGATCCGGATGTGGTTGCGATCAAACAGACGCTGTACCGCGCAGGCACGCAATCAGCGGTTATCAACGCGCTGATCGAAGCGGCTGAAAACGGCAAATCGGTCACCGCTGTGGTCGAATTAAAAGCGCGCTTTGATGAGGAGCAGAACCTCAAATGGGCGACCAAGCTTGAACGCGCGGGAGTGCAAGTGATCTATGGTTTCACCGATTGGAAAACCCACGCAAAAGTCGCGATGGTTGTGCGCCGCGAGGATTCCAGTTTTCGCACATATTGCCATTTCGGCACTGGCAATTATCACCCCGTCACTGCCAAGATTTACACCGATCTGTCCTTCTTTACCGCCGATCCCAAACTGGGCCGGGATGCAGCCAAGATGATGAATTTCGTCACTGGTTATGTTGAACCGCACGGGCTCGAATTGATCAGCATCGCGCCGCTTGATCTGCGCGCCGAATTGTATCGCCGCATCGAAAAAGAGATCGACAATGCAGGCAAAGGCAAGCCCGCAGCGATCTGGATGAAAGCCAATCAGATCACCGATTCCGGAATTATCGACATGCTGTATGCCGCCAGCAGTGCAGGCGTAAAAATCGAATTGGTGTGCCGCGGCATTTGCTGCCTTCGCCCCGGCGTGCCGGGTCTTTCCGAAAATATCCGGGTGAAGTCGATCATCGGACGGTTTCTGGAACACAGCCGCATTTATGCTTTCGCCAATGGCCATGCGATGCCCAGTTCGGCAGCGGCGGTGTTTATTTCCTCTGCCGATTTGATGGGCCGCAATCTGGATCGCCGGGTGGAATCGCTCATTCCCATCCAGAACCGCACCGTGCACGATCAGATTTTGCAGCAGGTTTTGCTCGCCAATATGCTTGATACTGAACAAAGCTGGTGGCTGAATTCCGATGGAACCTATTCACGCGCTGAAACGCAGGGTAAGCCTTTCAATTGTCATCGATACTTTATGACAAACCCATCTTTGTCGGGCCGCGGCGGCGCATCGGAGGCTGGGGGTGTCCCCAAATTGTCGTTGCGCAAGGGCGGGTCGAGCTAGGCCCTGCCAGCAAATGGAGTGCGGATCATGGTTGACCCCAAACGATTGCAGTCAAGAAGCGAGCGCAGGTGCATAGCGGTGGCTATGAGCCAAACGAGCGACGCTGAATGCGAGCACTTGGGGCCGCGCCATGACGGCACCCCATTTGCTGGCAGGGCCTAGGCAGCGATATATGAGCTTGAAAAGACGGCGAGGGGATCGCGAAGGGGCCTTTTCAGGACTTCTGCCAGAGCGCGCGATTATCGACATTGGTTCCAATACAGTGCGGCTGGTGGTGTATGGCGGAACGATGCGCGCGCCCACAGTGCTGCTCAACGAAAAAGTCACGGCGAAACTCGGCCGGGATATTGGGCGAACAGGCGCGCTGGCCGATGAGGCGGTCGCGCTGGCGATGCGCGGTCTTTCACGCTTTGTCTTGATGCTGAGCGATTTGGGAGTGAACACCATTGAATGCGTCGCAACCGCTGCCGTGCGCGATGCCTCCAATGGTCCGGAATTCGTCAAAGGTCTAAAAGAGTTAGGGCTGAAACCGCGCATTCTTTCTGGAGAGGAAGAAGGCAAAATCAGCGCATCGGGCGTCTTGGGGGCCTTTCCCAAAGCAGACGGCATTGTCGCTGATCTTGGCGGGGGCAGTCTGGAGCTGGCTGCAATATCAGGCGGCAAAGCCATTTCTGCCCAAACATTGCCATTGGGCACTTTGCGCTTGCCCGATCACCGCGGCGATGACCCTAAAGACATGTTTTCAAGCCTTGAAAAAGCGCTCAAGAAAAGCGGCTGGGATAAGGCAGGTGACGGCAAGCAAGATGCGGCGCATCTGTATCTGGTGGGCGGCACATGGCGTGCAATGGCGGTTTACGCAATGCAGGAACAGGGCCATCCGTTGAGTGACCCGCACGGATTTGGCGGATCGCGCAAAGCCGCAGAAGCTTTGGCGCAGGCGCTTGCAAAAGAGGACAAGGACAGCCTGAAGGCGCGGGCGCGCATTTCGTCTATGCGCGCTGAAAAGCTGCCTGATGCTGCGATATTGCTGCGCGCTTTGCTAGCCCGGCTGGGGCCGGATCGGATTACCTTTTCATCCTGGGGCCTGCGCGAAGGGTTGTTGTTCGATGGCCTGCCGCCAGAGGCGAAAGCGCAAGATCCTCTGCTGGCCGGGATTTCGGTGTTCGCCAGCCAGCGCGGCGCGCCCGCTATGCTCGCCGCTCAAATGGCGGGTTGGACAGTGCGCGCCGCGCCAGCCGAAGGCAAAGGCGGCGAAAGGCTGCGGCTGGCGGCGACAATGCTGGCGCTTGCCAGCATGCAGATAGAGCCGAACATTCGGATGCATCAGGCGATGGATTGGGCTTTGCACAAACGCTGGATTGCGATTGACGGGGAAGGGCGCGCCATGCTGGCCGCTGCAATTGCCGCCAATGGCAACCAGCTGGATCTGCCCGAAGAAGTGCGCGCTCTAGCCAGCAAGGATGTGTTGGAAGAGGCGATCTGTTGGGGGTTGGCGATCAGGCTTGCTCGCCGATTGGGTGCGCGCTCAAGGCGGTCTTTGCAGGTCAGCCGCTTGCGCGTCAAAAAGGGCGATTTGGTGCTGCGCCTTGCGCAAAGCCACGAGGCATTGTTCGGAGCGCCGGTTGAAAAAGATATGAAGCTGCTATCAGCGCGCCTTGGACTGGATTGGCGCGTGGATATCGTGGCCGACGATAAGCTTGGGATTGCCCCAGAGGATTGATGCCTGCAGGCCTCGCGCGCTTACGTTTTGCTCGAAAAAGGCGAAAAATCGGTGTCCATGTCAAACAGATCGACCCCTTCGGCTTTCTTCAACCGGCCCACCACGAAATAGGTGACAGGGGTTAGAGCGGCTTCCCAGATAACTTTCAGCGCCCAATTGGTGATCATCACAGTGACAACCAGTTCCGTGGTCCAGATGCCGTAAAACGCGATGGGGTAAAAGATAAGGCTATCCACGCCTTGCCCCACCACGGTCGAGCCGATTGTGCGGCTCCACAAGGCTTTGCCTTTGGTCCAGACTTTCATCTTGGCCATGACATAGGAATTGACGAATTCGCCAGCCCAGAATGCGACTATGGAAGCAACGACGATGCGCCAGGCATTGCCGAAAACTGACACATAGGTTTCCTGACAGATCTGCCCCGTGGACATTTGCGCCCCGTCACGCGTCACCAGCGGGCCTTGGCCGTCAAACCCGCTTGCCGCGCACGACCAGCCATCAAACGGCGGCAGCGCGACCACGACATAGCTCATAAAGGCGAGGAAGATCATGGCGGCAAAGCCAGTCCAGATCACTCGCCGCGCGCGGGCAAATCCGTAAATTTCAGTGAGGACATCGCCGATCACATAGCCAAGCGGGAAGAACAGGATCCCTGCGCCGTAGATCAGCATCCCATCTGGCGCGGGCCACATCCCTTCGGGCCAAAAGGGGACAGGGATAAAGGTCGTCTTGGCAGCGCCAATGATATTGGAGAGCAGCAGGATGGCAACGAAAGCCGCCATGACAAACTCATAATATTTGAAAGTGACAGGCGCGCGCGATGTCGCAGCGATCCCATCACCCGGATCGGTGTCGAATTCTAAGGCTGGATCACTCTTGTCCATAGCTGCGCGCCTTAGCGGCATTTGAATGCTTGCGAAAGCGCGCTATTGGCTTTGCGGCGCGCGCCCTTAGCTCATCTGGATAGAGCGCGAGACTTCTAATCTTGAGGCAGCAGGTTCGAGTCCTGCAGGGCGCGCCATTTTCACTTCGTTCAAATATCCACGCCCTCGTTGTAGGTGGTTCGAGCTTACGCTCGTTGGGCGCGCCAACTTACCTGATCACGTACTGGATCGGGCCAGACCTGACATAGCGTCGTTGCCCCGGTTACCCCCGTGCAACTGTTTCCAACGATTCCGCGGTCACAGGATAGCCAGCGTCCTGCATTATCGTGAGCATGGTTTCGCCTCCCTTCGTATCAATTTTTGGGACAATGGTCTTCACCGGGATCGCCTCTGCTTGAGCGCGGGCTTCGTCAAAACTGGCAAACAAGGCAAGGCGTTCCAGATTACGGCGCGTGGGAAAGATCAGTTTGATGTCGCCTTTGGCAGCAAGATCGAGCGCGCCTTGTGCGCTGACCCAGAACAGCTTGGTGTTTTCTGAATTGATCGAGACATCCACATCGCCCGTGCCCAGATTGGCCAGATAAAAGCGCGTATCGTAAATGCGGCTGAGCTTTTCGTTCTTGGGAAACCACCGCGCAAATGGGACGATCTGGGGCAGGTCCAATTGCCAATCAAACGCTTCCAGAACAGGCGCGAGAGCCCCTTTTTCTTCCAGCATGGCGCGCGCTATTGCAGCCTTTTCGGCGGTGATTTCGCCGGTCAATCCTAATGCAAGGCCAGTTTCTTCGAGCGTTTCGCGGACCGCAGCGATCTGATGCGCGGCTTCGTCCGGGGGCGGTGCGCTGGCATCTGCGGCGGACACAGTTTCGCCCAAGGCAAAATCTGCCGTATCGACCCGTCCACCGGGAAACACCGCCATGCCGCCAGCAAAGGACATAGTGCGCGATCGCACCGTCATCAGGATTTCGGGCGGACCACCTTCAGCAGATGCGCGAAAGATGATGATGGTGGCAGCCGGGATGGCTTCGGGCGATTCTGGAGCGGTTGCGGAAGCTGTCATGCGCCCTGTGTTGCCCGGTGCTGGCCCGCTTGCCAAGAGGCTGGCCGATCCATTCGGCGTAACATCGCTCTGCCCAAAGGCTGGCTGTGTCGGTCCAGTTTACATTTGGCACTATGGTAAATGGGTCTTAACCACCGAAACCCGCACAAATGCGCGGGCGGCCATTTTTGGCACGCTCAATGCATAGTCTATAACAGCTCCGAATGGTCTTCGAGCAGAGACGAACCTTCTCCTGGTCTCTAGGTTCAGTCTCCCCGATATAAAAAAAACCGCCTTGCGTTGGTCTGCAAGGCGGTTTTTTTGTGCGCGAGTGGTGCGCGAATTTATGTTTCGGCTTTTTTGACGCCAGATGCGTCCATCATCTGCTTCAATTCCCCCGCTTCAAACATTTCCATCATAATGTCTGATCCGCCGACAAATTCGCCTTTAACGTAAAGCTGCGGGATCGTCGGCCAGTCTGAGAATGTTTTGATGCCCTGACGGATTTCCATATCCTGCAAAACGTCGACGCTTTCATAGGCAACCCCGCAATGATCGAGGATCGCTACCGCGCGGCTGGAAAAGCCGCATTGCGGAAACAAAGGTGTGCCTTTCATAAACAGGACAACATCGTTGTCGCTTACAAGGCTTGAAATGCGGGCGTCGGTGTCAGCCATAAAAGAGGCCTCTTTCAATTTTTGAACAGGAATATGCGTTGGGTGTTACGTGGGAACGCGCGTGGAAACTTGCAAGGCGTGCAATTCCCCGCCCATCTTGTCACCAAAGGCGGCATAGACCATTTTGTGCTGAGCAATGCGTGTTTTGCCCGCAAATTGCGGCGCTGTGACCACCGCTGCCCAATGATCGTTATCGCCCGCCAGATCGGTCAATTCAACTGCCGCGCCGGGCAATTCCGCCTGGATCGCAGCGATGATATCGTCGCCTTTCATCGGCATCGGATCAGCTATCGCCTAGCAATTGTCGGCGCGCTTCGATGGCGAATTCTTCCAGCTTTGCGCGGATATCGGCATCGGAGATATTGGTATCGGCAGCGGTAAGATCGCCCAAAAGCTTGCGGATGACGTCTTCATCGCCTGCTTCTTCAAAATCGGCCTGCACAACCGCTTTTTTATAGGCGTCGGCCTCTTCTTCGGTGAGGTTCATTTCCGCTGCTGCCCATTCGCCAAGCAAACGATTGCGGCGCGCTGCGACTTTGAAAGCGGTTTCACTGTCGAGTGCAAATTTGGCTTCTTCAGCGCGTTGGCGGTCGTTAAAATCTGTCATCTGTCCCTCCGATGAGTATTGCTGGGGAGATAGGGAGCGGATCGGCGCGCGGCAAGCGTCAAACGCCGATATCACATGCCCCGATCAAACGCATATGCCCTATCAATCCATCGTGACGACCAGTTTGCCGACGGCCTCGCGGTTTTCCAGCTTGGCAATCGCATCGCCCGCGCGTTCCAGAGGGAAGGTTTCGGACACCAGTGGATCGATTTTGCCATCCTTCATAAGGGCAAACAGCTCTTTCACTTGTTCGACGAACTTTGCAGGTTCCCGCGCAGTGAACGCGCCCCAGAACACACCGCAAATATCGCAGGATTTCAGCAGCGTGAGATTGAGCGGCATTTTCGCGATACCGGCGGGGAAACCAACGACGAGAAACTTCCCTTCCCACGCGATGGAGCGCAAAGCAGGTTCAGAATATTGGCCGCCAACAATGTCATAGACGATGTTTGCGCCATTGGGCCCGCAGGCGGCTTTGAAAGCGCTGGCGAGCTCTTTGGATGCAGCTTTGTCCATGTCCTCGCGCGGATAAATCACCACATCATCCGCGCCAGCCTTGCGTGCAATGTCTGCTTTGGCCTCAGAGGAAACCGCCGCCACAACGCGCGCGCCATAGGCTTTTGCAAGTTCCACTGCTGAAAGTCCAACTCCGCCGGCCGCGCCAAGGATAAGCACGACATCGCCTTCCTTAATGTGTCCGCGATCCTTAAAGCCGTGAATGGTGGTGCCATAGGTCATCAAAAGCGAGGCGGCTTTTTCAAAAGGCACGCCTTCGGGGATCGGGAAAAGCCTGCCATCAGGAACAATCGCTTTTTCGCGAAGACCGCCATTGCCAAGCATGCCGATAACCCGGTCGCCGGGCTTGCAGCTGGTGACCCCATCGCCAACGGCTTCGACCACGCCTGCAATTTCGCCGCCGGGGGAATAGGGGCGTTCGGGTTTGAACTGGTACAAATCGCGGATCATCAAAGTGTCAGGATAATTGATCGCGCACGCTTTGACCGTCACCAGCACTTCGCCTTTGCCGGGGGAGGGGGCCTCTATCTCATCAAGCGTGAGTGTTTCAGGCCCGCCAATTTCATGCGTGCGGATGGCTTTCATTGATGTCTCTCCCAGTGGAATTTCAGATCGCGGTGCCGCGCGTCATCCAGCTTTGACTGGATGCTCGGCGCATTTCATATGCGCTGATCGCTTGCCCGCGTTCCATGGTGAGTGCAACCTCATCAAGCCCGCCAAGCAGGCAGTGTTTGCGAAAAGGGTCGATTTCAAAGGAAAAGCGATCCTGAAACTGGGTCGTAACAGTCTGCGCCTCAAGGTCGATATGGATCGGATCGCCAGCTTTCGCGACTTCCATCAGACGGTCAATCGCCGATTGATTGAGCACCACAGGCAAGATACCGTTTTTCACCGCATTGCCTGAGAAAATGTCGGAAAAGCTGGGTGCGACAACCACGCGGATGCCCATATCGCCAATCGCCCAGGCCGCGTGTTCGCGGCTTGAGCCGCAACCGAAATTGTCGCCTGCAATCAGGATTGGCGCGCCTGCAAAAGCCGGATCATCGAACACATTATCAGGATCATTGGCGCGAATGGTTTCAAACGCGCCTTTGCCGAGCCCTTCGCGCGTGATCGTTTTGAGCCATTTCGACGCGATGATGACATCTGTGTCGATGTTCTTGGCGCCAAAGGGGATGGCGTTGCCTGATACGGTTGAAAGCGGTTCCATCAATCAGTCTCGGGTTTCTCGCCGGATGGCACGGTTTTGGGCGGTTCCTCCGCGCCCGCCTTTTTGGAGCGCCGGTTCACGTAAAGCAAAGCAGCAGCAATCGCAGCGGATCCAATGGTCGCAGCCGCACCTATAGCCGCGTTGCGGGCCGTGGTGGATTTGTTTGAGGATTGGGGTTCGTCGTCAGAGGTTTTGTCAGTCATGCCATTCTCAATGCGGTGCGTTTATTCCGAATACAAGGCGGCATGCGGTTAAAGTGTGCGCACATCGGTCAGCCTGCCTGCAACAGCGGCTGCGGCGGCCATGGCGGGAGACACCAGATGTGTGCGCGCGCCTGGCCCCTGCCGGCCTACAAAATTGCGGTTTGAAGTTGAGGCGCAGCGTTCGCCAGCGGGGATTTTGTCAGGATTCATGCCAAGACATGCCGAGCATCCCGGCTCGCGCCATTCAAAACCTGCTTCGGTGAAGATTTTATCCAGACCTTCCTCTTCGGCCTGACGTTTCACCAGTCCCGATCCCGGCACCACAATCGCCCAGCGGACAGTGTCTGCCTTTTTGCGGCCCTTGAGCACTTCGGCTGCGCTGCGAAGATCTTCGATGCGGCTGTTGGTGCAGCTGCCGATAAAGATGTTTTCAATTGGGATTTCGGTGACAGGCGTGCCTGCTTCAAGCCCCATATAGTCGAGGCTTTTTTGCGCAGCAGTTTGCTTGGTTTCGTCCGCAAAGCTGGACGGCATAGGGACCGCCCCGCCAACCGGCACGACATCTTCGGGACTGGTGCCCCATGTCACAGTCGGCGCAATCTGCGCCGCATCGAAAACCACCGATTTATCGAAAACGGCACCAGGATCGGAGTGTAGCGTTTTCCAATACGCCACTGCCTCTTCCCAGTCGGCACCTTGCGGGGCCATGGGGCGGCCTTTGAGATAAGCAAATACGGTTTCATCGGGTGCGATCAACCCAGCACGCGCGCCGGCCTCAATACTCATATTGCACACGGTCAGACGCTGCTCGACGCTCATTTGTTCAAACACCGGTCCGCGATATTCGATGACATAGCCTGTGCCGCCAGCAGCGCCGATCTCGCCAATGATATGCAGGATAAGATCTTTGGCTGTAACGCCGGGGCCAAGCGTTCCTTCAACGCGCACTTCCATGGATTTGGACTGTTGCAGCAGCAAAGTTTGTGTGGCGAGCACATGCTCAACTTCGCTTGTGCCGATACCAAAAGCGAGCGCGCCAAGGCCGCCATGCGATGCCGTGTGCGAATCCCCGCATACTATTGTGGTTCCGGGCAGCGAAAAGCCCTGCTCCGGCCCAACCACGTGCACAATTCCCTGCTCTGCGTCTGCATCACCGATATAGCGAATGCCAAAGGCAGGCGCATTGCGTTCAAGCGCTTCCAATTGCAGCGCGCTTTGCGGGTCAGCGATCGGCACCCGCGCGCCTGAAGCATTTCGCCGTGCGGTCGTGGGCAGGTTGTGATCGGGCACAGCAAGCGTGAGTTCCGGGCGGCGCACGGGGCGGCCCGCAAGACGCAGTGCGTCGAACGCCTGCGGACTGGTCACCTCATGCACCAGATGCCTGTCGATATAGATCAAGGATGTGCCATCATCGCGGGTTTCCACGATGTGAGCATCCCAGATTTTTTCGTAAAGTGTGCGTGGCTGTTTAGTCATGGCATTGCGCTAATCCGGTGCCGCTAGCCTTGCAAGGCTTGGCGATCAGAATTGACCGCGTGGCAGATTCTCTTGTGATTTGAAGCAAGCGTGGACGCGCAAGAAATGATGCCTTGCCATGCCCTAACGGAACCCGCGTCATTTTGGCCACGATTGGGCTTAAATCCGCTCCAATACCCACCCTATGCGGGTTGGATTTTAAGGTGTTTGGGAATATGTAATCCGCATGCCCGCCGCGTCCCATATACACCCGATTAACATCATCCCTGAAGACATTGATTTCATGGGGCATGTGAACAATGCACGCTATCTAAACTGGGTGCAGGATGCGGTGCTTTCGCATTGGAACAAACTGGCTCCCGCTGATGATGTCGCGTCCAAAGCCTGGGTCGCGTTGAAGCATGAAATTACCTACCGCAAGCCAGCCTTTCTTGACGATGATGTGATCGCGCAAACCGTGCTGGAACGGTATAATGGTGCACGCGCATTTTATCACACAGTGATCCGCCGCGGCGAAGATGTGCTGGCCGAGGTTCAATCAAGCTGGTGCTGCATTGATGCAGAGACATTGCGCCCGGCGCGCATTGGCGAACATCTGCGCGAGTTTTTCTTCCCCGAAGGCGAATGATCCAGCGCTAAGGCAAATGCTCTATACGCACCCTTGCTGGCACGGTATGCGTATATCCAGCAGATGACCCAAGGTTTCACTCTCCCGCCTCGCAGCACCCAGCGCGTGATTGGACTGGCGCTGGCCGCTATGATTGCGGGCTCTTGGCTTGGCATTCATTTTTACGCGATGTTTGTGTTCGAGCTGAGCTGGTCTAGCTGGCCATTCGCGCTTCTCATGGCGACTGTGCAGATATGGCTTTCAGTGGGAGTTTTCATTGTCTGTCATGATGCGATGCATGGCACCCTTGCGCCGGGCAGGCCGCGGATCAATGCCGCGATCGGCGCTGTTCTTTTGATGCTATATGCCGGGTTTAACTGGCGCACTTTGCGCGATGCCCATTTCACGCATCACAAATTGTCAGGCCATGCAGGCGATCCCGATTTTGACGAGAGCAATCCGGGGCATTTTCTCAAATGGTATTGGACGTTCTTCAAACGCTATTTCGGGTGGCAATCCTTAGTGTTCGTGCACACGGTGGTGGTGATCTATTTGTTTGTCTTTGATATTTCGTTCCTGAAAATCTTCGTGCTGTATGGAGCGCCAGCGCTGTTGTCCTCGCTCCAGCTGTTTTATTTCGGCACCTACCGCCCGCACCATCAGGCAGAGGGACACCCCTTTGCTGACAAACACAATGCGCGCAGCAATGATTTTGGCGTTCTGGCGAGCCTCTTCACCTGTTTCCATTTTGGCTATCACCTCGAACATCACCGCAAACCCGATGTACCTTGGTGGGCTCTTCCCGCTGCGAAAAGGGCAGGGGTGGGAGCTGTCTTGGAAAGCTCTGCCGATGCGAGTAAAGAGGCCGCAGCATGACGTGGTTTGAAGTGTTCCTCACTGTAATGTCCTCCCTTATCGGGATGGAGCTTTTTGCGTGGTGGGCGCACAAATACATCATGCATGGCTGGGGTTGGGGATGGCACCGTGACCATCACGAACCGCACGATCATATGTTTGAGAAGAACGACCTGTTCGCCGTCGTCTTTGGCACGATCAACGCTGCGATGTATATTTACGGCTCGCTGTATTGGGATTGGCTGTGGTGGTTTGCTGTCGGCATCACGTTGTACGGTGTGATCTATACGCTCGTTCATGACGGGCTGGTGCATCAGCGCTATTGGAAATGGGTCCCGAAAAAGGGATATGCCAAACGCCTGGTGCAGGCGCACAAGCTGCATCACGCCACTATCGGCAAAGAAGGCGGGGTCAGCTTTGGTTTCGTCTTCGCGCGCGATCCGCAGGTCTTGAAGAAAGAGCTGAAACAGCAGCGTGAGGCAGGTGTGGCCGTGGTGCGCGAAAGCGCAAGCGGGTGAAATCAGATGACAGACCCGCACAATATTAGCGGTCGGTGGACCGGGACCTTCAAATTCTTCGCTTCACAAGATATCGGGGAATGGCCTTTTAAAGCCAGGCTCTCAGTCAATGGTGACCGGGTGACTGGCATCGTTGTTGAACCCCACTTGAGCGGCAATGGGGACATAAAGGCCGAGCTCGAAGGCGCTGTAGATGGCCGATCTATAAGCTTTTCAAAGCGCTATAAATCCGAAAGCGAAGATTATATGCGCGAAGTTCAATATGATGGATTGGCCGCAGATGATGGGTTGTCAATCACAGGCACTTGGAGACATTCCGACAATAGCGGCGAGTTTCGAATGGACAAAGTTGTCTAGGCAAACAATTGCTTGGGCAAGTTGCCACGATAAAGACTTGCCTTAGTCTGCCGCCAGCCGCGCAGCATGTTCCTTAACCAGCGCGATCATATTGGGCACGCCCTGAGTGCGATTACTTGACAGCTGGCTTTTCAAATCAAACGGCTCGAGCGCGGCGACCACGTCCATCTCTGCCACTTCGTCTGCGGGCCTGTCTTGAACCGCCGAGATCACCAGCGCGACGATCCCTTTGGTGATCGCGGCATTGCTGTCTGCGAGGAAGTGGAGTTTGTCGGTTTGCTCGGCTGGGTATACCCATACAGCCGCCGAACACCCGCGCACCAAAGTCGCATCGGTTTTAAGCGCATCGGGCATATCTTCCAGATCGCGGCCAAGCTCGATCAGCAGGCGGTATCGTTCATCGCCTTCGAGAAAATCATATTCTTCGAAGATGTCTTCAAGAGTTCGCATGCGCCGCCATGTAGGGGGCGCAAATGCATTTGCCTAGCTTGGCGGCTTAAGAATTAAAGCTCAACCCCGCTGGCAATCGCTTCGAGTTTTTTGATGCGCTCTTTGAGGTCAGCAAGCTCGATCCGCGCGGCTCCCACCCCGGTATTGCGTTCGATCTCGCGGCCTGAGGCATGTCCATCACGCGCCATCTCTTCGCGCTTCAGGTCAAGCCAACCCTGCCAAGCGCGCAGCAGACAAACCGACAGCAAAGCCAGTCCCAGCAAGCTGGCGGCAGAGATTGTGATAACCGGGTCCATCATTTGTCTATGTCCTCCGTCTTGGTGGAAGAGCGCCGGGCAATATCGCCGCGCAGGGATTCAATTTCAGCAGCAATGCGCTGGGCTTTGCGTGCTTCTGCACTGTTTTCAGATGTCGCAATGCGTTCGAGCACTTGCACCCGTTCGCGCAAAGCCGCGAGCTCTTCTGCTTCAACCGCCTCATCGTTGTCGCTGGCGGTCTGATAAAGCGCATGCTCCAGATGCTCGATCCGGTCGATCAGCCGATTGCTGCGCCCGCGCTCGCGAAAATAGAGCGCGACAAAAACAAGCAGGGGGATGAACAGCCAATACATCAAACTATGCTTTTCTCTCGTTTAGAACCGCCGATGAGCTGTCCAGAATTTCGATGCCTAATGTTTCGGTCTCTTTGGTGATCTGGCCCTGGGTTTGAAGCAAAGCAGAACCCTGAACGGTGTTGTGATCTTTCAAAACCGCGGCAATTTCCTTCAGATCGGCTTCGATGTGGTCCCAACTTTCGCTCTGGCGCCGCAACCGCTCGTGTTTGTAGTCAAGCACACGCTTGGCGACGGCATAGAAAGTGTAACTTATGATACCAGTCATCAGCACCAGCGCGAGCAGTTTGATTTCGATGTCAGGGATCATGAGCGCTGCCCTTGTTTGTCGCTCGTAGTCCGCAAAGCTTCGATCTCGCTGGCGATGCGGGCTTGTTCGCGCGCATCGAGCGTGTTGTTATCGGTTGCAATGCGTTCGAGCACTTTGACCCGTTCGCGCAAGGCTTCAATCTCGCGGCGCGCATCTTCGATGGCGGAGTGGTTTTCGGCTGGATTGACCTGCGCCAAGGTTTCATTGCCATCTTCATCCGTAACAATCCCGGCGCGCGCTTTGGCTACCTGAACTCCGCCCCAAATGATGATGGCAATAACAACGACAAATTCCCAACCCATCAGTTCAAACTCCCTTGCCTGTTTTCATCGCGCAAAGCTTCGATTTCATCTGCCAAGCCAATTGATCGGTCCGTCGCGATGCGTTCGAGCACGCGCACGCGTTCTTCGAGATCAGTATTGGCTTCGAGATCAGCATTGGCCACGCTATCGATTGCTTTGCGGCTCGCTTTGGACTTGCTGCGCTTCATCGCGATGAAGACCGCGCCGCCTGTAAGAACCACTGCCAAGCCGACCATCTGGACCGCGTCGAACATCAATTGGGTGTCAGGTCCAAACATTACGCGCTGCCTTCATCCTTGCGGTGTTCCAGAGCGCGGTCGCGCACGGAATCTCTGAGCGCATCAATTTCGCTGCTGAGCGTGTAGCCGCCATCGGTCACGATCCGTTCGACATTCGCGAGCCGGTCTTTCATCGATCCCACTTCCGCGCGCAATTCGGCATTTTCCTGGGTGAGAAGAGTGATGCGCTGCTTTGCTTCGTTATCGGTTGTGGGCTTCAAGGATTGGCCCCACATCCCTTCGAGCGGATAGCCGTGCTTTATCTTGAGCCGGGTGGTGTGAATCCACCCAAGGGTTCCCGCCGCACCCACCGCGAGCGCGCCGCCAATAATCCAGGGAAGGTGCGGAATAATGGTCGCTGCTGCATCCACGCCGCTCATGACTGAGTTTCCTTCTTATTGAGGTTCAAAGGCACGCCGTTATCGGTTTGCTTGGCTGGCACATCGCGCAGGGCTTCGATTTCATCTGAAAGACTATAACCACGGTCCGTCACGATCTTCTCGAGCACAACCATCCGGTCCTGCATGGAATCGAGCTTGTCATTCAGTTCGCGATTTTCAGCCTTCAGGCGCTGGTTTTCTTGGGTGTCGGTCTTTTCTGTTTTGCCGCCCCACTCGTCTTCAAGGGCATAGCCATGTTTGGCTCGGATCCAGTTGTTGATGATCCACCCGCCCATGCTCAGAGCGATAATCCCCATGACAAATTCAGGGCTACCAAAATCCATCACGCTTTCTCCGTTGAGCCGATATTGAGAGGTATGCCAGAGCCGCTATCTTCGACTTCTTTGATGTCGCGCAAAGCTTCGATTTGCGTTGCAACATCATATCCGCGATCGGTGACGATGCGTTCAAGCACCTGGACACGGTCTTCGAGCTTGCCGACTTGCGCGGCGTATTGAGCAGCCTTTTCAGCGGTGTTGTTGGCTAACGATTCTGATTGAACCTTAGCGAGCTTTTCTTTGTGGTTCGTCCAAACTCCAAAGAAACCCAATAAAATACCCAGTATCGGTATCATCACACCAAAATATTCAATTCCCATCGGTTCAGTCCCTCAAGTTCGTGTGATTACCGTAAGTTTTCGATTTCCCGCGCGGTGCGTTCGGCGGGATCGGTGGCGATCCTTTCGAGCACTGCGATACGGTCTTTCATGTGGTCGATTGTCTCTTTCAGGTCCGAGTTTTCATTCGTGAGTTGCTGGCTTTCACCCGCATGCTTAAACTTCAGCTCGGCCATCTCCTTGCGGTGATCGAGGATGGTGTGAACCACGCCCCAGATGGCTGATCCTCCGAATGTGAGGATCATGATGCCAGCGCCAATCATCCAACCTTCCATAAAATGTCTCCTAAACCTTGGCCGACTACCGCAGCCGCTCGATTTCGGCGGTCAGGCGGGTGTTGGTGTTGACGTAATGCGTCTCCACATCGGCCAGCCTGCGGTCGATGTCGCGGAACCGGGCACGGATTTCGCGCGCGGTGCGTTTCGGACTTTGGCGCACACCTTGCCAATATTTAGCTTCGGCTTTGTCGGTGTAGAGGTGCGGCGGCTTCTTGTTTAAAACGAAACCAGCGATGATATAGGCAACCGGAAGGATGGGGCCGAGCGCCAATATTGTAAGGCCAACTGCACCTGCGCGAACCCAAAAACGTTTTATCCCTGTGTATTCTGCAATGCCTGCGCATACGCCCAAAATCTTGGCGTTGTGACTGTCGCGGTAAAGAGTGGTGCGGGGGGTGTTCACGCGCTGGTTCCTTTCTTTTCGGCCATCATCTGCTCAAGTTCGCGCAGCTGCTGGTTGTCGGCATCCTGGTCTGCCTGGAGGCGTTTGACAGGATTGTAAGTTGGGTCATCCACGGCAACGAGCCGCTCGACCGTGTCCATCCGCTCATCAAGGCGTTTGGCGAGGTTGTAGAGTTCTTCCAGCAGCACTTCGTCATCGGTCGTGATGGAGCCGCCGGTTTTCCATTTCGTAACGTAATGCAGGATGAGCCAAGGAAGGCCGATCACGACCATTGGGACGATTATGATAGCTTCACTCACGATTTACTCCCCTTTCGCATCAGGTTTGCCGAGCGCTTTTTTCATCGCGGCAAGTTCATCATCAATCGCATCGGCCCCTTCGAGAGCGGCGATTTCGTCGGACAGTGACGGCGTTTTACCCTCAGCAATGCCCATCGCATCGGCGCGGCCTTCGGCGTAATCGACCCTGCGTTCGAGCTGGTCGAATTTCGACAAAGCTTCATCCGTGCGTTCCGTGCTCATCAAAGTGCGCAGTTTCACGCGGTTTTCCGCGCTTTCGAGGCGAGCCGCGATTTGCGTCTGGCGGCTGCGTGCCTCGCGCAGGCGATGCTGCAGTTTCTGGATGTCTTCTTCGTAAGCGCGCAAAGCATCATCAAGAACCGCGATTTCGGCGCGCAATTGATCGCCCATGCCGCTGGCCTTTTTCTTTTCAACCAGAGCCGCGCGGGCCAGATCTTCGCGTTCTTTGGACAGGGCAAGCTGCGCTTTATCGGCCCAGTCAGCCTCCAGCTTATCCAGCTTCACCACATGGCGATGCATTTCTTTCTGGTCAGCAATGGTGCGCGCCGCACTTGCGCGAACTTCAACGAGTGTTTCCTCCATTTCGAGGATGATCATCCGGATCATCTTCGAAGGATCATCCGCTTTATCCAGCATGTCGTTGAAATTGGCAGCGATAATATCGCGAGTGCGGCTAAAAATGCCCATAAAGGCTACTCCATCTAGAAACGGGTTGGTGCGGGTCTCGCGCTTTTCAGTTTCGCGGGACTCGCGTGAATATGCCCTGTTAGATTGCGTCGGAGTGGGGCTGGTGCGCAAGGCTTCTATTTCGTCATCCAATCTTGAAGAGCGTTTGAACGGGGTCAGTTCAGTGCTGGTGGGGTGGGCCGAAGCGGTGTCGCTTGATGCGAAAGATGCGGGGTCACCTTTGGCATCGCGCTTCGGCCCTGTGGGGTTGGGGGTAGTGGGTTTGGTCATTGCAGCGCTCGCTTACGCGATTTCGATCAGTGCGGGGGTGTCCGCTTGCTGGTGAAACAAGGCGGCACCGGCACTGCCCGGCATGGGGTCGGCATGAACTTGCGAGGACAGGATTACCATTGCGGACATCGCGGCAATGCTGGCAAGCGATGCGGCGCCGAGTTTGCTCGACCAAAAGCTGGCTGGCTTTGCTGTGTTTGGTCCAGTGTTTTGTGTCGTGCGAGTTTGCATGGGATGGCCCCTTGGTTGAATGTTTGCGCCCTTGCGGGCTTCTCCCATCACTTTGCAACCGGCGTGCCAAACTTGAAAACTGGCAGAATTTCGCCAGTTTTGAGCCAACCCCCAGCCATCATATTGGTTTCTATTGCCAAGCATTGGGGTTTTTCACTATAGGTTGGTGTGTAACGCGAATTGGGGTGAAGAATGGAGCGCGAAAACCAGTTTATTGGCCAATCTGGCGCGTTCCTTGACGCGGTTGAGCGCGCCAGCCGCGCTGCCCCGATGAGCCGGCCCGTGCTGGTTATCGGCGAACGCGGGACAGGCAAGGAATTGATTGCAGAACGTCTTCACCGCCTGTCCGCGCGCTGGGGTGAGCCCTTGGTCACGATGAATTGCGCGGCTTTGCCTGAAACTTTGATTGAGGCCGAATTGTTTGGCCATGAAGCGGGCGCGTTCACAGGCGCGACCAAAGCGCGCGCGGGGCGATTTGAGGAAGCCGATCAGGGGACTTTGTTCCTTGATGAACTGGGCACATTGTCGATGGGCGCTCAGGAACGCTTGCTGCGCGCGGTTGAATATGGCGAGGTCACACGGATCGGCGCATCGCGCCCTGTTCGCGTCGATGTGCGCATTGTTGCGGCCACCAATGATGATTTGCCCGCTTTGGCCAAAAGCGGCGAATTTCGCGCGGACCTGCTTGACCGATTAAGCTTTGAAGTCATCACCTTGCCGCCTTTGCGCGTGCGCGAAGGGGATGTGGCAGTGCTAGCCGAATATTTCGGGCGGCGCATGGCGGCAGAGCTTGATTGGCACGGCTGGCCGGGATTTGCACCCCACGTCAACGCTCAGCTTGAGGATTACGCCTGGCCCGGTAATGTGCGCGAATTAAGAAATGTGGTCGAGCGCGCGGTCTATCGCTGGGATGATTTCGATAGCCCTATTGCGCATGTCCAATTTGACCCGTTTGACAGCCCATGGAAACCGGCCGCTCCATCGCACAGGCGTTCTGACCATGCTTCGGCGGCGAGTGCGCCCAGCGTTGCGGGTCCGGCCCAACCGCCTCCAGCGGCTTTGGATTTTGAGCAGATCGATGACCTGCGCGCTGCGGTGGAAGGGCATGAACGCGCAATAGTCGAACACGCATTGGGCAAGCATCGCTGGAACCAGCGCCAGACCGCGAAGGCATTGGGGCTTTCCTACGATCAGCTGCGTCACGCGATTAAGAAGCATGGATTGATGGAAGAAGCCAGCGAAGGCTAGCGTTCACAATCAACCGGGGCTTTTGATTGTGGGGGTCAAGGCCGGTTCCTAACCGCTTGTTTACCCATCGCGGTGTAGCAATTTTCGCAGGGTATTGTGGTAACACGTAAGACTGGGGAATATCCGTGCGACTTTTTTTGATTTGCTGGACAATATGACCAACACGGTTCGGGTCATTGCCGGCCTGTTTATCCTGTGCATGTTTGGTTTTGGTCTGATGATGACGCTGGGCGCAACTTATGTTGCTCCTACAGCTATAGAAGGCATGGCCGAAAAAGCGATTGAGGCCAATGAACGCCAGATGCAGGCGGCGGTTGAAGCGAACCGCGACAGGGAATTGGCAAAAGACGGCTGGGGCTATGGTTCTGGCGGCGAAGCTGAAGGTGCTGAACAAAGCGCTCGCGCAGGTCGCAGAGGCGATGGCTGGGGCAACGAATAAGGTCTGGTGCGCTAAGGCCAGGCTCGCGGGCCTCGCTGGTCCACGTAGAAACGCTTACCCGTTTGCCGGGCTGCGCTAACCATTACGCTTTATGGCCCTGCAACTATGCCTGGGTCAGCCAATCCCGATTGCGAACCGGAAAGCACATCATCTGGTCAGCCCTTTACCGGGCGGCGCGGCGCGGCGCGCTTGCGGTTGTCGCTGCCCGCGCGCTTGCAAACCATGTATGATACTAGGCGCTGCGTACTTCTTGATCTGTCCCGGACGGGCGCACAGCTTGGAGTTGAAAAGCCCTTGCGCAACGGCGAAAGCGCCATTCTGGAACTGGCTGTCCCTGATTTTCGCGATATAGATCAGTTTGGCACCGTTGTCAGACAATCAGAAAGCGATACGGGCAAGCTGATTGGTCTGAAATTCGAAACGCCTTTGAGGGACGCGGATATTCTGGCTGTCCGGCGCCTGCACGATAACTATGCTGCCGATAAACGGCAAAGCCTGCGAGCAGAGGTGCGCGCCTGGGTCTCTGGCGCAGTATAGCATCACAGGCTTGCCGGTTTGTTTTGCTTTCGCTCTTGAAAGGCTTGCAAACTTCGTAGGATGCTTCTAATTGAGCGTTATCCCGACATTGTCGATACAAATTCTGTAACGCTGGCGCCGTAAGGGGCCGGCCATCAATCGCTTTTGTATCACTGGTGTCGCATTGTGTTTCTACGAAGGTGCCTGTGACCGATCTTACGCGCTTGATTGAACTGGTGGAGCCTGAAGCGAAAGCTTTGGGCTTTGATCTGGTGCGCGTGCAGATGATGCAGTCCGAAGCGGGTGAGGGCGGGCAGGCTTTGCAGATAATGGCCGAAGACCCTGCAACGGGCCAACTGGTGATCGAACAATGCGCTGAATTGTCGCGCCGCGTCTCTGAACTGATCGACACGCGTGAGGAAGCGGGCGAAATGCTGGTTGAAGGCGCGTATCATCTGGAGGTATCATCGCCCGGTATTGATCGCCCGTTGACCCGCGAAAAAGACTTTGCCCAATGGTCCGGTCACGAAGCGCGCATCGTTATGCAAAAGGGCTGGACGGGCGAAGCCAGCGATAAGCGCGTGTTCAAAGGCGAATTGCACGGCATAAAAGACGGCGTGGTTTCGCTGGATGATGCCAAGACGGGCGCGGTGACGCTTCCGCAAAATCTTATTCACAGCGCCAAACTGGTTTTGACCGACCGGCTGATCGCTGCGACAAAGCCGCTTGATACAAGCGGCGCTGATACAATCGAAGAAGACACTCAAGAAAAGGCAGACAACTGATGGCCAGTGCCATTTCCGCCAACAAGGCAGAATTGCTAGCAATTGCAAACTCGGTGGCATCCGAGAAAATGATCGACAAATCGATCGTTATCGAAGCCATGGAAGAAGCGATCCAGAAATCCGCGCGCAACCGTTATGGCGCGGAGAACGACATTCGCGCAAAGCTTGATCCGCAAACGGGCGATCTGACCTTGTGGCGCGTGGTTGAAGTGGTCGAAGAGGTTGAGGATTACTTCAAGCAGGTTGACCTGAAAGCCGCGCAAAAATTGCAGGATGGCGCCGCGATTGGCGATTTTATCGTTGATCCGTTGCCGCCGGTTGATCTGGGCCGCATTGACGCGCAGTCCGCCAAACAGGTGATCTTCCAAAAGGTCCGCGATGCAGAGCGTGAGCGCCAGTTTGAAGAGTTTAAGGACCGGGCAGGCGAGATTATCACCGGTGTCATCAAATCGGTCGAATTCGGCCATGTCATTGTAAACCTTGGCCGCGCCGAAGGGGTGATCCGCCGCGATCAGCAAATCCCTCGCGAAGCTGCACGTGTGGGTGAACGGGTGCGCGCTCTTATCACCAAGGTTGAGCGCAACAATCGCGGTCCGCAAATCTTCCTGAGCCGCGCTGCGCCTGATTTCATGCGCAAATTGTTCGCGCAGGAAGTGCCCGAAATTTACGACGGCATTATCGAGATTAAAGCCGCTGCACGCGATCCGGGAAGCCGGGCAAAAATCGGTGTTATCTCTCACGATTCCAGCATCGACCCGGTTGGGGCCTGTGTGGGGATGAAAGGCAGCCGCGTTCAGGCAGTCGTCCAGGAATTGCAGGGCGAAAAGATCGACATCATCCCATGGTCGGATGATGCGGCGACCTTTATCGTAAACGCTTTGCAGCCTGCCACAGTTGCGCGGGTTGTCCTTGATGAAGACGATGGCCGCATCGAAGTGGTGGTTCCTGATGATCAGCTTTCGCTTGCCATTGGCCGGCGCGGTCAGAACGTCAGGCTGGCAAGCCAGCTGACGAGCAACCAGATCGACATCATGACCGAAGAGGAAGCTTCGGAAAAACGCTCCAAGGAATTTGCTGAGCGTTCCAAGATGTTTGAAGAAGAGCTCGACGTGGATGAAACTTTGTCGCAGCTGCTCGTGGCAGAAGGCTTCGCAATGCTCGAAGAGGTTGCCTATGTCGAATTGGCGGAACTGGCCGCCATCGAAGGTTTCGATGAAGAGCTGGCCGAAGAATTGCAAAGCCGCGCAAGCGAGGCGATTGAGCGCGCCGAAGAGGGCCACCGGACAGTCCGGCGCGAACTGGGCGTTGAAGATGACCTTGCAACCATGCCGCACCTTACCGAAGCGATGTTGGTCGTGCTGGGCAAAGCGGGGATCAAAACTCTCGATGATCTGGCCGATCTTGCGACCGATGAATTGATCGCCAAGAAACGCGAAGCGCCCAAGCGCCGCAACAACAATCCCGATGGCCCGCCAATGCGCCGCCCGCAGCGCGAGCAGGACAAAGGCGGTGTGCTGGGCGAATACGGTTTGACCGAAGAGCAGGGCAACGAGATCATCATGGCTGCCCGCGCGCACTGGTTCGAAGATGAGGAGCCCGCAAGCGCTCCCGCTGAGGAGGCCGCCAATGCGGACTCCACCCAATGAGCGCGTAACGTCCGCCATCGCTGAGACAAAAGGCACTCGCGCTTCTGCGAGCGAGAGGCGCTGTGTGCTGTCGGGTAAGACCGGCCTGCGCGCCGATCTGGTGCGGCTCGCCATTTCGCCGATTGATGAAAAGGGCGAATGTCATGTGCTGCCCGACCCATCCGGCAAAGCGCCGGGACGCGGGGCATGGATTGCGCCTGACAGAAAGGCACTTGAAGCGGCGATGGCTGATGGCCACCTTAACCGGGCGTTGATGCGCGCGTTCAAAGGCGGGCCAAAAGACGCCAGCTTGACCATCCCGGACGATTTACCGGACCGCGTCGATGCCGCATTGCGCCGCAGCCTGACCGAAAGGCTTGGTCTGGAATGGCGCGCTGGCACTTTGGTTTTGGGCTCGGCCCGGATCGAAGAACAGGCCCGAACCGGGCGCATTGCGCTGCTTGCTCACGCCTGTGATGCCAGCGAAGATGGGCGCAAACGGCTTGATCAGGCATGGCGAGTGGGCAGCGATGCGGAAGGTTCCGGCAAGCGCGGGGCAACCTTGCCACTGGACCGGGCCAGCCTGTCTGTGGCATTGGGCCGCGAGAACACCGTCCATCTGGGCGTTGCAGGCCATGCGGGCGACATGCGCGCAGCAGGCCGGGTGGGTCAGGCGATTGATCGTCTGGCGAAGTTTACAAGCGGCGATATGCCCGCTTTTGAAGGATCGAACACGGGCGCATCATGCGCCACGCCCGCTGAATGATCGGCGGGGGCAAATGGTTATATTTGAAGGGCTTTTGAGCACATAATGAGCGACGAACCAGAAAAACGCACACGCAAACCACTGGGCCTTAAACGCGCGGTTGATGCTGGCGAGGTCAAGCAGACCTTTAGCCATGGCCGCACCAATAAGGTGGCTGTGGAAGTGAAGCGGCGGCGCAAGCTCACCAAGCCGGGCGAAACCCCAGCGCCCGAAGCCGCGCCCGCTCCAGCGCCTGAACCCGCACCCGCGCCAGCCCCTGCGCCTGCTCCGGCGGTCAAAAAGCCTGCGCCTGCCAAAAAAGCGCCCGCTGGCGAAACCCCGCAGGAACGCGTTGCCCGTATGCAGCGTGAGGCGGAAGAACAGCGCCTTCAACAACTGGCCGAGGACCGCAAGCGCGAAGACGCCAATGCGCGCAAAGCTGCCGAAGAAGAAAAGCGCCGCGCAGAAGACAACAAAAAAGCCGAAGCCGACGCGCGGAAACGCGCCAAAGAAGAAGCCGCTGCTGCTGCTGAAGCTGAAGAAGCCGAAGCGAAAGCCAGCGCTGATGCTCCGGCGGAAAAACCCGCTGCTGCTCCTGCCGCGCGCAAGTTCACACCGATTGCCCGGCCAGAGACCAAAAAGCCTGAAAAGAAAAAGAAAGAAGACAAGCGCCCCTCCAAGGATGCAGGTGGCAGCAATGACAAACGCCGTTCTGGCAAGCTGACCGTATCGCGCGCACTCAACGAGGATGAAGGCCGCCGTGCGCGCAGCCTCGCCGCGCTCAAACGCGCGCGCGAAAAAGAGCGCCGGATGCAAGGCGGCGGATCATCCAAGCCGCGTGAAAAGCAAGTGCGCGATGTGATCGTGCCCGAAGCGATCACCGTCGGCGAACTGGCCAAGCGCATGGGCGAAAAAGGCGCAGATCTTGTGAAAGAGCTGTTCAATCTCGACATGATGGTGACGGTCAATCAGACCATCGATCAGGACACGGCAGAATTGCTGGTCGAACAATTTGGCCACAATATCGAGAAAGTCTCAGAAGCCGATATCGATATCGTTGCCGAAGAGGATGTCGATCCCGAAGAAACGCTGAAACCGCGTCCGCCGGTCGTCACGATCATGGGCCACGTCGATCACGGCAAAACCTCGCTGCTGGATGCACTGCGCGGTGCCAATGTCACCAAAGGCGAAGCAGGCGGGATCACGCAGCATATTGGCAGCTATCAGGTGACCACCAAGGACAAGCAGACGATCACGTTCCTTGATACGCCCGGCCACGCAGCCTTCACCGAAATGCGCGCGCGCGGGGCGAATGTCACCGATATCGTCGTGCTGGTTGTTGCTGCCGATGATGGCATCATGCCGCAGACGATTGAGGCGATCAATCACACCAAATCGGCTGGCGTGCCCATGATCGTTGCGATCAACAAAATGGACAAGCCCGAGGCCAACCCGGACAATGTCCGCAACCGCTTGCTCGAACACGAGGTGATCGTCGAGAAACTGTCTGGCGAAGTGCAGGATGTTGAAATTTCCGCGATCAAGAAAACGGGCCTTGATGAACTGCTCGAAAAGATCGCTTTGCAGGCTGAACTGCTCGAATTGAAAGCGAACCCGGACCGCGACGCCGATGCGACCGTGATCGAGGCGCAATTGGACAAAGGCCGCGGCCCTGTTGCTACCGTGCTAATCACGCGCGGGACTTTGCAACGCGGTGATACCTTTGTCGTTGGCACCGAAAGCGGCCGTGTGCGCGCCATCGTTAACGATCAGGGCAAGCAGATCAAGAAAGCCGGACCATCGACCCCTGTCGAAGTTCTGGGCCTTGGCGGCGTGCCATCGGCCGGCGATCAGCTGACCGTGGTTGAAAACGAACAGCGCGCCCGCGAAGTTGCCTCCTATCGTCAGGAAAAAGCGACCGAGCAGCGCACGGCGCTTGCCCCGACCAGCTTTGATACGATGTTCGCAGGCCTTGCCTCCAACGTCATCGAATGGCCGGTTCTGGTCAAAGCGGACGTGCAAGGCAGCGTTGAGGCGATTGTCACCGCGCTCCACAACATCTCTACCGACGATATCAAAGTCCGCGTGCTGCATGCAGGCGTTGGCGCGATCACGGAAAGCGATGTGACACTGGCAGCGGCATCAAATGCGCCGATCATCGGCTTTAATGTGCGACCCAATCCCAAGGCGCGCGATCTGGTCAAGCGCGATGATGTGCGCATGATGTATTACGATGTGATCTATCACCTCACCGAAGAAGTCGCCAAGGAAATGGCCGGCGAGCTTGGCCCAGAACGGATTGAAACCGTGGTTGGCCGCGCTGAGGTCAAAGAGGTGTTCAAATCGGGCAAGAAAGACAAGGCCGCTGGCCTGCTCGTCACCGAAGGCGTTATCCGCAAAGGCCTGTTCGCACGCCTCACGCGCGAGGATGTCATCGTATCGGCCACCACCATCGCATCCTTGCGGCGGTTCAAGGACGATGTGGACGAGGTCCGCTCGGGCCTAGAATGCGGCGTTGTGCTGGAAGATACGAACGACATCAAACCGGGCGACAGCTTGGAGGTGTTCGAAGTTGAAGAGCGCGAACGCACGATTGAGGTTGGGTGATCGAAGTCCCCTCCCGCTTGCGGGAAGTGCGGGGGTGAGAATGGGCTGAAAGGCCCCCTCTGGCGAGCGACTGGGCCCATTTATGCGAGTTAAGTATTGCTGCTTTCCCGCAAAATGGGGGTGAAGGGGTTTTGAATGACCAAATTCTGGGAAGGCCAACGTTCACCCTCAGCAGAGCTTATGGGCAGCGAATTTGTCGCGTTCGATGCAGACAAATGCGAACTCACAACCCGTTTCACCCCGCCGCCCAGCTTTGCGAGCCCGCGCGGCGCGGTGCAAGGCGGCCTAATTGCTGGTTTCCTCGACGAAGTGATGGGAGGCGCATTGCTGGCTTCTACGCAAGGCAGCGAAGACGGTATGAAGCTCCCGCTCAATCTCGATATGAACCTGACTTTCCTTGCCATGGTCCCGCTTTCCCCGATCATCGCCAAAGGGCGCGTGGTCAAATCCGGGCGGCGCGTCGCTTTCCTCGAAGGTGAATTATATGACGAAGTCAGCGGCAAAATGCTCGCGCGCGCGACTTCCACGGCTTTGCCCACCCCTGTTCCAGAAGATGCCACATGAGCGACGATAAAAACGGCTTTCCCGGCCTCGCTATTGATAGCGTCATGGGCTCCCCTCATTCCGATACGCTCGGCGCAGAATTTGTGTCGTTCGATGAAGAGACGGCCACAGCGACCATGCGCTTTACGGTCAAGGATCAGATGACCACTTGGCGCGGCGGGGTTCAGGGCGGATTGGTTGCAGGCTACCTCGATGATGTGATGGGCTATGCTTATGTCGCGGCGACGAGCGGGGAGCAGGCTCCGCTTAATCTTGAAATTTCCATGCAATTGCTGGGGCTTATCCCGCGCGGCGCTACCATTATCGGCAAGGGCCGGGTGGTGCGTGGCGGGCGGCGAGTGATCTTTCTCGAAGCGGAATTGCAAAGCGAAGAGGGCCAAGTCTTGGCCCGCGCAACCTCAACCGCAATCCCAACGATGCGGCCATCACCTGATGAGACGGGCATGGGATGATGCAGCGTTTCCTCGCGCTTCTCGGCAGTATCAATATTGGCGGCAACCGGGTCAAAATGGTCGATGTAAAGGCGGCTTTTGCCAATGCAGGATTTGGCGATGTGACCACAGTGGCGGCGAGCGGCAATGTCATCTTTGACAGCGCCAATGATCCCTCGCTGATCGAGCTCCAATTGGAAGATCTGATCGCATCTTCATTCGGCTTCAAATCCTGCGTTATGGTGCGCAGCCGCGAAGAGGTTGAGGCGGCGATTGAAGAAAACCCGTTTCACGGCACCGGCCCTAGCCATGGCAGCGACAAGATGGTCCACTCCATTTTCCTGAGCCAGCAACCAGAGCAAACCGCAGTGGACGCTCTGATCGAAGAACATCGCAGCAAGGGAAGCGAGCGGCTTGCGCTGGGTGACCGCGTGCTGTTTCTGGATTACGTGCACGGGGTGGGCGTATCGGATCTTTCGAACAAGGTTTTAGAGCGCCGACTCAAATGCAAAGGGACTGCGCGCAATATGAATTCGCTCAAGAATATTCTTGGAAAAATGATGTGAAAGCTACGCTTGGCGCGCACACAAAAAGGGCGAGCTGCTTTGCGCAGCCCGCCCTTTTGATTAACAGCGCGGCTTGGTTTAAGCGCCGTCGCCTGCGTTCTCTTTTGCGAGGTTGATTTTGCCCGCTTTGGCTCCGGTAATGTGGCCGGTTGAGCGCGCGGTGTTGTCAGCCCGGCGATCTGCGGTGCGTGTTTCTTCGCTCAATTCAACAGTGCCGCTGACCGTTTTCGTATTGGCTTCGTGGCGGTCATGCGTGCCGGGAGTTGCCCAGCGCTGCGCAGATGCCATAGAAGGCAGGACAAGCGCTGCAGCGACGATCATGTAAGTAACAGTTTTCATAAAGATCCCTCTTTTCGATTGCACTGACAGATATACCCATTAGCGTACCAAGAGTTCCAAATAACCACCGGAAAAGAAACGCTTTACTGATTTCAGTTTGCCATCGAACTTTTTGAAAAAATACACTCGATCTTGCTTGCTTTGTGAAATTTTTTAAGTGTTTTTATCGAGGAAATGACCGAAAATGTCCCGCCGCCAAGAACACACCGCAGAACAACATTCGGTTCGCGTCCTCAAAGTGGGGGAGCGGGTGCGGCATATCCTTTCGGAATTGCTCGCGCGCCAGGAAGTGCATGATGACGTGGTGAGCGCGTCCAATATTGCTGTGACAGAAGTGCGCATGACGCCTGATCTGCGCAATGCCACCGCTTATGTGAAACCGCTGCTCGGCACGGGTGAGGATGATGTGGTGCGCGCTCTTCGCCAGAACACCGCGTTTCTTCAGCGCGAAACCGCCAAACGGCTGGGCCTTAAATTCGCGCCCAAGCTCACCTTCCGCAAGGATGAGAGCTTTGCCGAAGCGGACCGGATCGAAGAGCTGCTGAATGATCCCAAAGTCGCAAGAGACTTGGATAGGGACGAGACTGGCTGACACTTGCAGTGCGCCCGCCTCAGGCCAATGCCTCATCATGACAGGCGGGGCGAGGGGGTCAGAGTAGCCTCTCCCAACGCCGCCAAGCTGCGCGATTGTCAGTTCGGCGTCATTCGCGCTTTCAGGGTGATCTTGACCTTTTTGCCGACGATCAACTGATACGCTGTCATCCCGTAATCGCGCCGGTCGATTGTCATCGTGCCGGTGAAGCTCACCGCCTGCCCTTTGGCCGCGCGCGCCGGATCGCGGTCAAATGTCACCGCAAGGGTCTGAGTTTTGGTCACTCCGCGCGCGGTCAATTCGCCGGTCACCGTGCCTTTGGTCGGTGATGATAGTGTGAGCGATTTTCCGACAAACCGGATGGCCGGATATTTCTCAACCCAAAAGAATTTCTGACCGCGTAGCCGGTCCAGCGTGGTTTTATCAGGCGCTTCCAATGCGGTCGCGTCGAAGGTGACATTGACCCGCGCGCGCTCAGGTGCGCCCGGTACGATGGTGACCCGGCCTGACATCTTGGGAAAACGCGCAGTTTTGCTCGACAGGCCAAAAAAGGGGACTTTGGCTGAAACCGCGCTCGCGCTGGGATCGAGCGTGTATGTGCGCGGCGCAGAGCTGTTGGCGAGCAGCGCAAAGGGTGCAAGCAGGGCAAACAGCATGAGGCGCATCGGGGGCATAGTCACAAGTCCTTTAACAGGAATACGTGCCAGCCCCGCGATAGGTTTCACCCCGCAGAGCCTGGCAGTGCATATCCGACAGGCGCGTCAGGCCCCAATGGAATGCCAAGATAGAACCACAGCACAATCAGCACAGTGCCCGAAATCAGCAGCCAGATCGAATAGGGGATCATCATCGCGGTAAGCGACCCGAGGCCAAAATCAGGCTGCCAGCGGCGCGCAAACACCAGGATCAGCGGGAAATACACCATTAGCGGGGTGATGATATTGGTCGCGCTGTCGCCCACCCGGTAAGCCGCCGTTGCGCCTTCGGGGCTGATCCCCAGCAGCATCAGCATCGGCACAAGGATCGGGGCAAGCAGTGCCCATTTGGCCGAAGCAGAGCCGACAAACAGGTTCAGAAAGCCCGAAAACAGCACCATCAATCCCAGCACCAGAGGCAGCGGCAATCCGGTCGACTCAATCGCACCTGCCCCGTGAACCGCCGTGATAAGGCCAAGATTTGACCAACTGAACATCGCGACAAAATGCGCCGCGGCAAAAGCGAGGACGAGGTAATAGCCCATATCCTTCATGCTTTCGGCCATCATCGCGACCAGATCGCGGTGGTTTTTGATCGAGCCGGTTGCGCGGCCGTAAGCCCAGCCGGTTAGCAGGAAGAGCAGGAAGAATGCCGCAACCAGCGATTGGTAAAGCGGGCGAAGCTGCGCATGGATCGAACAATCGGCCGGATCAATCCCTTCGCAAGCCGCCTCGTTCACAAGCGGCGTGCCAGGGCCAAAGACCATGAACACCCACAGCCCCACAACCACCAGCGCCGCCAGTCCCGCAGCGCGCAGGCCTTTGCCAGCGAGGGCCGCGTCCTGTGTAGACGGGTCTGTTTCATCACCGCCAGCAGATGCGCCGCCTGTCCATGCGCCCAGTTTGGGTTCGATCACTTTGTCTGTCACATACCAGATGATCGGCAGATACAGGAATGTCATCGCTGCGATGAAATACCAGTTTCCGGCCAGATTGGCCGTCCATGCCGGATCCAGCGCAGAGGCCGCGACGGCTTCTTCGGTAATGCCGAACAACAGCGCATCCAGCTGACCCGGCGAGATATTGGCCGAAAATCCGCCAGAAACCCCGGCAAAAGCCGCCGCGATGCCTGCCATCGGATGACGGCCCGCAGCAGCAAAC
Source organism: Erythrobacter sp. JB1-15 (assembly GCF_057365035.1). Lineage (NCBI taxonomy): Bacteria > Pseudomonadati > Pseudomonadota > Alphaproteobacteria > Sphingomonadales > Erythrobacteraceae > Erythrobacter > Erythrobacter sp. JB1-15. Next base: position 347,767 of record NZ_CP200295.1, on the reverse strand, counting down.
AGAATTCCTGCCAACGGGATAAGCACCACATAGCCTGCATCGGCTGCGTGATTGCCAATCATCGCCACAAGCGCAACAACAGGGGTCAGCAAAGATGTCGGTGCAGATTTAACCGCGTTCGCCATGCCAGCGGCGAAAAAGCCCGAACGCTCCGCCACGCCTGCGCCCAGCATCACCACCAGAACATAGCCCAGCGGGTGGAAATGGGTGAAGGTTTTGGGCATTTCGACCCAGAGCCTTTGAATGTTTTCAGGCGATAACAGGCTGACCGCAGTGATAACTTCGGCGCTGCCAGTGGTTTCATCCAAGCTGGTGGGGTGGAGCGCGGACACGCCCAGCATCGCGCACAAAACCGAAATCAGAACGAGTGCGATAATCAGGTAAAAGAACAGGAACACCGGATCGGGCAGTTTATTGCCGGATCGTTCGACCCACCCCAAAATGCCTGTCATACCTTGCGCGTTCGTCGCGTCTGGTGCGGCCGATGCCATAAAATTGATCCCCGTCTGAAGTTCGAAAGCGCGTTGGCTAGCATTGCGCAGGCCGCCTGTCAGGGGGATTAATGCGCATCTGCTTCTGGCGCAGCGCGAGCAGGGTGGTTAGGCACAGCCTATGGCGAAACTCTATTTCTATTATGCCAGCATGAATGCGGGCAAATCCTCTTCGTTGTTGCAGGCGGATTTCAATTACCGGGAACGCGGGATGCGCACCATGGTGTGGACAGCGCAGATCGACACGCGATCGGGTGCAAAGGTGAGCAGCCGCATCGGGCTTAAGGCGGACGCACACACATATAGGGCAGACACTGATTTAGGCGCGCGCATTGCCGCCGCGCATAGCGAGCAGGCGCTGGATTGTGTGCTGCTTGATGAAGCGCAATTCTTGTCCGAAGCGCAGGTATGGCAATTGGCAAAGCTGGCGGATGAAAGCGGCATTCCGGTGCTGTGCTATGGACTGCGCACCGATTTTCAGGGCGCGCTGTTTCCCGGTTCTGCCGTTCTGCTGGGCATTGCGGATGCTTTGGTTGAGCTGAAAGCGGTGTGCCATTGCGGACGCAAGGCGACGATGAATTTGCGCGTCGACGACGCTGGCCGTGCGGTGGCCGAAGGAGAGCAAACCGAAATCGGCGGGAATGACCGCTATGTTGCTTTGTGCCGCAGACATTTCAGCCGGGCACTGGCCGGTGATGCGAGCGCGGCAGGATAAGGCGGTGAGCGAGGACAAGAAACCGCAACCCCATGGCTGGATCATCCTCGATAAGCCGCGCGGGCTTGGTTCAACCCAGGGCGTCGCGGCGGTCAAACGCAATCTGCGTCAGGGCGGCTATGCCAAGACCAAAGTGGGCCATGGCGGGACGCTTGATCCGCTGGCCGAAGGGGTTTTGCCGATAGCTCTGGGCGAGGCGACGAAGCTGGCCGGGCGGATGCTGGATGCCTCGAAGATTTACGAGTTTGCCGTCAAGTTTGGCGAGGAGACCGATACGCTCGATACTGAAGGCGAAGTGACCGAGCGTAGCGACGTGCGCCCGATTTTTGAACAGATTGAAGCGGTGCTACCCCAATTCACTGGACCGATCGAGCAAGTGCCGCCTGCGTTTTCCGCTATAAAAGTGGACGGCAAGCGCGCCTATGACCTGGCGAGGGCGGGGCAAGCGGTGGAGCTAAAGAGGCGGGCTGTCATAATACACTCTCTCACCGTTCATCCTGAGCTTGTCGAAGGATTGTCCTTCACTTCCAGCCAATCAGGACAAGAAAAGAACAGCCCTTCGACAGGCTCAGGGCGAGCGGGGTTAGAGAGCCTCACTCTCACAGCCCACGTATCCAAAGGCACTTATATCCGCAGCCTTGCCCGTGATATCGCTCGCGCTCTTGGAACTTGCGGCCATGTCACGTATTTAAGGCGCACAAAGGCAGGGCCATTCTCCCAAACCCAGGCGATTTCGCTGGACAAGCTCAACGAAATCGCTAATGGCGCGCGGGTTACTGACCTCCTCCTGCCGTTAGAGGCGGGGCTGGACGACATCCCGGCCCTTTCCCTCAATCAGACAGACGCGCAGGCGGTCCAACAGGGCCGGGTCTTGTCTGATATGCCCCAATCTTCCGGGCTCTATTGTGCGATGCTGGACAATCGTCCGATTGCGCTGGTCGAGCTGATGGATGGGACGGCCAAGGTCGTCAGGGGTTTCAACCTTCCCGATGTCGCTGAGTAGAAAGAGAAATTATGTCCGTTTCGCCCGAGCGCAAACAAGAAATTATCAAAGAACACGCCCAACAAGACGGCGATACCGGTTCGCCGGAAGTTCAGGTCGCGATCCTTACAGAGCGTATCCGCAACCTCACCGAACACTTCAAAGGCAACCACAAAGACAACCATTCGCGCCGCGGCCTTCTGATGATGGTCAACAAGCGTCGCAATCTGCTTGCATACCTTAAGAACAAGGATGTTGAGCGGTACAACGCACTGATCCAGAAACTGGGTCTGCGTAAATAAGCAAACTGTGGAAGCGGCCCTTTGATCGGGCCGCTTTTGCTATCGGGGTGTGAGCAATCCCGCTACACCGCGATCCCATCAGGCAAAGGCACGCAATTCGGCGGCCTGGCCTTGGGGCATCGTTTCAACAGCCCCAGACCGGACCGGGACGGTACACCCGGTACTGGAAGTATCGCAGCAGAAAGTGGGTTTCCGGTTTCTGCGCCCGCGATGCGACCAGACAAGACAGGCCCCGCGCGCGCAATCAGGCCGGGCGGGTTCAAAAGGAAAATACATGTTCGATAAGAAAACCGTATCGCTGGAGTGGGGCGGCAAAACCCTCACCCTCGAAACAGGTCAGATTGCCCGTCAGGCAGACGGCGCTGTTTTGGCCACTTATGGCGAAACCGTGGTGCTGTGCGCAGTAACCGCCGCTAAATCGGTGAAAGAGGGCCAGGATTTCTTCCCGCTCACCGTGCATTATCAAGAAAAATTCTCAGCCGCAGGACGCATTCCGGGCGGCTTCTTCAAGCGCGAAGGCCGCGCGACCGAAAAAGAAACGCTGACATCGCGTTTGATCGACCGTCCGTGCCGCCCGCTGTTTCCCGAAGGTTTCTACAACGAAATCAACGTAATTTGCCAGGTTCTTTCCTATGATGGCGAGACCGAGCCCGATATCGTTGCGATGATCGCAGCCTCTGCCGCGCTCACCATTTCTGGCCTGCCGTTCATGGGGCCGATTGGCGCCGCGCGCGTAGGCTTCAACAACGAGGGCGAATATGTCCTCAACCCGACCGTTAGCGAAGCGCTCGGCGAAGATGGCAATCTCGACCTCGTGGTCGCCGCGACACAAGACGCTGTGATGATGGTCGAATCCGAAGCGAAAGAACTCACCGAAGAGCAAATGCTCGGCGCTGTCATGTTCGCTCACGAAGAAAGCCGTAAGGTTATCGGCGCGATCATCGATCTGGCTGAACAGGCTGCGAAAGATCCGTGGACGCTCGATCCGGTGGAAGACAAGACCGCTGCTCTTGAAGAGCTGCGCGGAGTTATCGGTGATGATCTGGCCGCTGCCTACAAAATCACTGACAAATCTGCCCGTCAGGATGCAGTGAACGCTGCGCGCGAGAAAGCGCGGGAACATTATGCTGACCTCGCAGAGAGCGATCCGGCGGAATATATGGGCCGCCTAAAGCTCGTCAAAAAGCTGGAAAGCGACATTGTGCGCAAGGCGATCCTTAAGGATGGTCAGCGCATCGATGGCCGCAAAACCGACGAAGTTCGCCCGATCGAGGCCATGGTCGGCCTGCTGCCGCGCACCCATGGTTCGGCGCTGTTCACGCGCGGTGAGACGCAGGCGATCTGCACCACCACGCTTGGCACCAAAGACGCAGAGCAGATGATCGACGGGCTCGAAGGGCTGTCGTATAACAACTTCATGCTGCACTATAACTTCCCGCCTTATTCGGTCGGCGAAGTGGGCCGCTTTGGCTTTACCAGCCGCCGCGAAACCGGCCACGGTAAGCTTGCCTATCGCGCGCTTCACCCGGTTCTGCCGACGGTTGAGGATTTCCCTTACACCATTCGCGTTTTGTCAGACATCACCGAAAGCAACGGCTCGTCCTCAATGGCGACAGTGTGCGGCGGTTCGCTCTCCATGATGGATGCAGGCGTTCCGCTCAAGCGTCCGGTGTCGGGTATCGCGATGGGTCTGATCCTCGAAGGCGATGACTTTACCGTTCTGTCGGACATTCTGGGTGATGAAGATCACTTGGGCGACATGGACTTCAAAGTCGCCGGCTCCGAAGAAGGCATCACTTCGCTGCAAATGGACATCAAGGTTGCCGGCATCACGCAGGAAATCATGACTCAGGCGCTTGAGCAGGCGAAAGCGGGCCGCGCGCACATCCTTGGCAAAATGACCGAGGCATTGAGCTCTTCACGCGGTGAAGTTTCCAAGCACGCGCCGCGCATCGAAACCATGCAGATCGACAAATCCAAGATCCGCGACATAATCGGCACAGGCGGCAAGGTTATTCGCGAAATCGTCGCGGAAACCGGTGCGAAAGTCGACATTGACGATGAAGGCACGATCAAGATCAGCTCTTCAAACGCTGATGAGATCGAAGCGGCCAAAAAATGGATCGAAGGCATTGTGGAAGAAGCCGAGGTTGGCAAAATCTACAACGGCAAAGTCGTCAACATTGTCGATTTTGGCGCTTTCGTGAACTTCATGGGCGGCAAAGACGGTCTGGTCCACGTTTCGGAAATGAAGAACGAGCGGGTTGAAAAGCCCACTGACGTTGTTTCCGAAGGTCAGGAAGTGAAAGTCAAAGTGCTCGAGATCGACAATCGCGGCAAAGTTCGCCTGTCGATGCGCGTTGTTGATCAAGAAACCGGTGAAGAGCTGGAAGACACCCGCCCGCCGCGCGAACCGCGCGGCGATAAAGGCGGACGCGGCGGCGGGCGTGGCGGCGATCGCCGCGGCGGCCGAGGCGGTGGCCGCGGCCCGCGCGGTGGCGGCGGCGGCCGTGATGGCGGCGGCGACAATGGCGGCGGGGGCGGTGACGGCCCGGCATCCATGCCCGACTTCCTCAAAGACTGAGCCTAACCGCTCTTTTATAAAAAGGCCGCTTGGGAGTAATCCTGAGCGGCCTTTTGCTTGTATAGATTGCTCGCACAAACAGTTTGGAGAACACCATGCTCCCCCGTGAGACTTTGGCAACGGCGCAAATTCCCGGCGGCGATGTTCTGACGCTTGTCAGTCATGGCCGTGATTTCATCATTATGCTGGGCCGCGATGAACTGATGGGCACGAGGATGCGGTATTCTGAGGAGCAATTGGCAAAGCTTACCTTGGAACAATTGGATGCGCCCGCACCGCATATCCTGATTGGCGGGTACGGAATGGGCTTTACCTACCGCGAGGCCCTACGCCGATTGCCCGAACGCGGGCGTGTGGTGGTGGCCGAAATTGTGCCCGAAATTCTGGATTGGGCCAAAGGACCGCTGGCTGAGCTGACCGGCGACACGCTGAATGATCCGCGCGGCACAGTGGAACTGTGCGATGTCGCAGGCCTGATTGATCGGGCCGGGGCCGGGGCAGGGGTAGGGGCAGGCGAGGGGTACGATGCCATTCTGCTTGACGTGGACAATGGCCCTGACGGCGTGGTGCGCGGCGCGAATGATCGGCTCTATTCGCGTACGGGACTTGCCAAAGCGCGCGATGCGCTGTTGCCGGGCGGCATTCTGGCCATTTGGTCAGCCGCGCCCGATCCGCAATTTACGCGGCGTTTGAGAGAAACCGGCCTGATGGTGGAGGCACGCGAAGTGCGCGCGCGGCCCGGAAACAAGGGGCCGCGCCACACGATCTGGTTTGCCAAAAAACAGGGTTAGAGGGGCACAAACCTGCCCTCGATCAGAAATCGTAGATCAAAGTGATCCGGCTGAGCGTATCGGTTTGCACCGCGCCAAGCGGCGGATTGGTGTCATGCTCAATCGTGTAGGATGCGCTCGCAGACAGCCCGCCGCCCAGCGCCGCAGTGATCCCGGTGGTGCTGGTATAGGTGCTGTTGCCCGACTGGATAAATGCGGCGGCATCTTCCGTTAGCGTCAGATTGTCCGAGATTTTCCAGTCAAAATCGAGTGCGGCAAGCCCCGCCAATGCGTTATCGCTGGTGCCATTCACAAATTCGGTGCGGCGATAGGCCGGGCCTGCTTTGAGTGAAAGCTGCATATTGTCGTTATCGATCACCCGGTAACCCAGACCGCCGGACACTGAATAGCGTGCTGAAAAGCCTTGAAACGTGTCGCGTTCCCACTGACCAAGGCCATAAGCGAACAAGCGATCAGAAATGTCGTAATTGGCCTCATAAGCAGCAAGGAATTGTTCGCGCGTCGTCACGCCGCCGCTTTCCTGGTAATCTACGAGACCCGTCAGCTTGTGCCGCCATTTGATACCCACGCGTTCAAGCGAAAGACCTGCGGTTACGCCCGTGTTTGACGCATTGCCGGTTGACCGGAACGCGCCCAATTGGCCCTGACCTGACCAATTGTCGAAGATGCCGGCATTGCGGATGGCTTCTTTTTCTGCGGCGGCTTCGGCAGCGGCAATTTCGGCCTGCTGCGCGGTGAAATCGGCCACCAAAGCGTCAATTTCGGCGGTGTCATCGGGATTGGTTGATTTGGCAATTTCGACCACGGCGGCGACCTTATCAGCATCGCCTGTCGCAACCGCGGCATCAATCATTGCTCGTACAGGATCGGGCACATCGGCCAGCGCAGCGCTTGGCAGGCCTAACGTCAGGACAGTGGCGGATACAGCAATGGCGGACTTCGAAAAGAACATATCAGCTCCCAATAATACGCGGTGCAAACAGATAATCGCGTTTGGTCAGCGGTAGCCCTTTCATGCGCAGGATGTCGTAAAAAGTTGTCGCATGGAAATAGAAATTGGGCTGCGAAAAGCTCAGCAGGAAATCCTGCATGGTGAATTGCATCAGGGTCTTGCCGCCTAGGATAAACGCGGTTTGGTTTTGCGCAGATGCTTCCAACTCATCGGAGGAAACGGCAGATATTCCGGCAAGCGCATCGTCAATCATCGCGCGCATCGCGTCCCAATCCTGCGGCAAATCGGTAAAGTCGGGGGTAAATTCGCCCGTCGGCGCCAGCTCCAGCGCAAGTTTGGAATGCACCCAGCACGATCGTACATGATACGGCAGCGGCCACATATCATCGGCCAGCTTTGCTTCGATCAGCTCGCTTGCAGGCATGCCCTGATCGGCGGCGAATTGTTCAGCCTTGTCAATCTGGGCGCGCACCCCGCGAAGGATCTGGCGGTAGCTGGGGACAAGAGCGTCATACAATGTGATGGCCATAGGCGCGTTCCTTTGTTTGCATTCAATTGATCGTCCATTCGCCGATACAGCGGCAAGACATCAAAGCGGGGGTGTTCCAGGATACCGTGTAATCGCGATCAAAGGGGCGTCAAGCAAGCGCAAGACTGTCTCGCGAGCGCACGGAACCGGGCAAAGGCAACGGCCCAAGTCACGCAGAATATCCCGTTAGGGATGGCTCACCGGTTCAGGGCTTCTTGTTCGAGCTAACGTCGGAAAGCAGGCTGAGCATGCTTTCTTTTGAACGAAAGCAAGCCAGCGCCCACAAAGCCAAACCGCCTGCGATCAACAGCATAGGCCACGATCCAGCCACCGAAAAGGTCTCTTCGGTAATGGTCGTATAGGTGAGCAACGCGGCTGCACCGGCGAGGATTAAACCCCAAAACCGTGACCACATAGTGCCGATCTTACGATCTAACCTATCAAAGCCGTTTTCAGCGCTCGGTTCGCTCATCTTTCCCTCGTGAAACGATTATAGCGTTTGATCTGAGTGACGAGGGAAAGACATAGCAAGCAAAAGTTACCGGACCCTTGGCCCGCCAAATGGCAGCGGGGGAGGGGGACGGCGCGCGCCGCGGGGCAATTGTGCCTGATAGGCTCTGCCGCAATGTTCAACGCAATAGGGAAAGCCAGGGTTCACCGGCGTTCCGCAAAAGTGGAAATCGGGTTCACCAGGGTGGCCCATGGGCCAACGGCAGACCTTGTCCGACAGATCGAGCAGGCTGGTCTTGTCCGCGATTTCTGGGCTGGGCTTGGCCGGGACCAAGCGGCGCGGCGGCGCAGGCGGGATCGGCGGTTGCTGATCGCCGGGGCCTTGCCGCAGGAAGCCGCCGGGGCCAACCGAGACGATCTTGGGCAGATCAGAAGAAGGGTTGGGAAGCGGCTGGGACGGGCCATCATAGGCCGGTTTGGCAGGCTCTGCCGCTTTGCCGCTGGCCGCAGCCGATTTGGCGGGCGCAGCGGGCTTTGCAGCCGGTTTGCCTGCGGCGGCCGCGCTGGATGCCTTCTTGCCTGTGCTGGCGGGCTTTGCCGAAGCCTTCTTGGCCGCCTTCTTTTTGTCGCTTGCCTTAACCGGGGAGGGGCGCGATTTCAGCCCCAAGCGGTGCGCTTTGCCAATCACGGCATTGCGGCTGACGCCGCCCAGTTCCTCAGCGATCTGGCTGGCGGTTGAGCCACCTTCCCACATCTTCTGGAGCGTCGCGATGCGCTCATCAGTCCAACTCATAAAGCCTCATCAATCCTTGTTTTCGGCGCGTGGCCGTATCCGGTGCGCCTGAGAGTGCAGGTGCAAGTTTTGCTCGCTTGCCTCTGTTCCTGCAAAGCACTAGGCGAGCGGCTATGGCCGATCAAGTCTCACCCAATTCTCTGACCGATCCAGAGCGCAATCCTGACAGCAGCACATTGTCCCCTCTCGCCAGTTTCCCGCCGCGCGGTGAACCGGTGATAACAGGCATCAATCGTGTTGGTGTCCTTGCCCTCTATATGAAGGAGGTGCGGCGGTTTCTCAAGGTGCAGACGCAGACGATTTGGGCTCCTGCGGTCACAACCTTGCTGTTTTTGGTGATTTTCACTGTCGCTTTGGGGCGAGGCGGGCGCGAAGTGCTGGATGTTTCCTTCGCAAGCTTTGTCGCGCCGGGGCTGATTGTAATGGGTATGATGCAAAATGCGTTTGCCAATTCCTCCTTTTCGCTGCTGTCGGGAAAGATTCAGGGCACAATCATTGATTTGTTGATGCCGCCGCTGTCACCGGGCGAACTGATGGCAGGGATAGTCCTGGCCGCGATAACACGCGCAATTGCGGTGGGCTTCACGGTTGCGCTCGCCATGGCGCTATGGCCGGGCGTTGACCTTGGCGTTGCGCATGTCTGGGCGGTCCTCTGGTTCGGCCTGATGGGTGCTATGATGCTTGCGCTGCTTGGGCTTGCGACATCGGTGTGGGCGGAGAAATTCGATCACAATGCCGCGATCACCAATTTTGTCATTGCGCCCTTATCTTTGCTCTCGGGGACGTTCTACGTGCTCGACAATCTCGCACCCGCTTTCCAGGCAATCAGCCGGGCCAACCCGTTCTTTTACGTCATTTCGGGCTTTCGCTATGGCTTTTTGGGGCAGAGCGACATTGGCAGCGACACCGCCGTTTGGATTGCGGCAATTGGGATTGGCGTGTTCAATCTTGTTATTGCGCTTGGAGTGTATGCAGTGCTTCGATCAGGCTGGAGATTGAAGAGCTGAATGCGTGTGCGAATAGCTTGGTGACAATTGGCCTAGGGCGCGGTGCGCACCCATAATGTCGGACACCGTGCCCAGATTGAAATGTTCAATGGTCCGGTCACCGTCGCTGTCGCGCCCGATCGCAATCGGCAGTCTGAGCGTACCAGTGCCATCGGGATGCTCGCTGCGTTCGATCTGGCCAATCCGATCACGCGGGACTGACTGAACTGATAATTTCCTGCCAAGCTGCAATTTCAAGACCCGTCTGGTCGTGACGACATAGAGGACTTTGCCGCCCTGCCAAAAAGGTAGGAATGGGACAGACAGCATTCCAATCCCGACAGCAATGAACGGCACACCAAACAAAGGGAATGCGTAAGACAGCAATCCGATGCCCGATCCATCATTAATGCTAGAGACGCCGGCAAAGGCCATCGCCGTCCAGAAAAGCGCAAATGCAGTCCACGGAACTGCAAAAAAATATATGCCGAACAGCTTGGCCTCGATCCGGGCCAATTGCATGCCGCGCCAGACAACTTGCTCGCCATCTTCCAGCTCACGGGAAAGCGCAAGGTCTAGCCTATGGCGCAGATTTCCATGGCCATGATGATTTCGAAACTGCATGCGCAATTACATTACGCAGCAAGCCGTTAGCGTTTGGTTATCGAGTGTTACCGAGGCAGATAGGGGTGCGCTTACGGTTTGGCGAGCGCCGAACAGCAGGCTTACCAAATAGCAGGCCTACCACATTGCGTGTCTAGTGCGTCAGCGCGCGCCGCATTCTGTAACGGCCATCCTTGAACCGCTCAAACAATTGCGGAACCGTTGGATGATCGACAGGTCCGCCTTCTGCGTCAGAGAGCAAGTTTCCTTGGCTGACATAAGCGACATAGCTTTCATCTTCGTTCTCAGCGAGAAGGTGATAAAAGGGCTGATCGCGCGGGGGACGGATATCTTCTGGGATTGATTGATACCAGTCTTCCGAGTTGGCAAAGACAGGATCGATATCAAACACAACGCCGCGAAAATCGAACATTCGGTGACGAACCACATCGCCAATACCAAAATGCGTGCGGGTTTGCCTGGGGGCGTTCAGCGTTCGCCCCGCCTGTGTTGAAAAGAATTCTGCACGGTCCATACTGCGGAAATATGGCCCGTTATGCGCGCAAAACAAGCATCTTGGCGATAGCTGTCCAAGATATACCCGCTTTTCAGAGCATTTGAGGTCTTGGCAAGATTGCGCGGACGCGCTAACCGCCGCGCTTCTTAATCGGCTCTGCGCATGACTGTGCAGAGCAGTGAAGACCTCGGTTAGGAGAGATGCCGGAGTGGTCGAACGGGGTAGTCTCGAAAACTACTGTGCCCTTACGGGTACCCAGGGTTCGAATCCCTGTCTCTCCGCCACCTACCCCCAGCACTGTTCTCTGTCTTCAGGCCACCTGCGCAAAGCCGCTGTGTGTGCGGGCTTTAGTAGGCCAAACCGCCGTTCGTTGGAACTTCAGTATCAGTCTCTGCACATTTCAGGCGGGTATTGCGCGGGCAGTCTCTGCGCCAATCGCAATCAGTTCGGTTTCCCTGTTTCGCAGGGAATTAACAGGGAAATTTGTTAATTTGAGGCCAAAAACAGGCCAATGTCATCAGATTCTCTCGAACGTTGACGGATAGAAATCCGCAATTACAGCGGTTTATAAGCCCCGAAAGGGGTTTCCCTGTTATTCGGCGTAACAGGGTATTTATTCGTCCATAACAGGGTACAAATTCAAAATAACAGGCCTGATACTCAGCCGAACAGGGAGGCTAGTGTACTGCCCAATCGAGCAGTTTTCGTTGCTCTTTCCAGCATAGCGGTATGTTCATTTCGATAAGCTGCTGAAGGTTGAGCGATGGCGGCTGCCGCCCTTCCAGGATATCGCGCTGAATATCTGGCGCCAGGAATGCTAGCCGAAGCAGTTTGCGCAGATAGGCAGTAGGCAGCGATTTCTCGATGAGAGGCATTCCTTTGCGATCACGGTCGAGCATGGAATGCGCGCGGCGCAACGCTGCAATTAGAGTCGGATCAGGGCTGATATCGGGCTTGCCGGATGCAACGATTCTGCGCTTTCCGCCGCGCAGTGGAAGTGCGACCGGCACGTGGATCCGGCAAAGCTTGGCGGAGGAATGGATGATCTCTTCACCATCATTTAGATATTGAGCGATGTCATCGTTAAGCTTCGCAGGACATTCAAAGATCAGCCCTCGATCGGCGATCTTTATCGCCAATATGGCGTTGATCGGTTGTTCCTCGCGCGGGAGCCAACGCGATGCGGTTTCGTTGACGATGGCTTCAATTTCCGGCGCGGGCAGTCTTTGAACAATGGTATCATCACGCTGACTGCCACCTTGTTGAAGCGAACCGGAGACATAATAGCGGAACACTCTGCCCGAGCTGCCCCGCGAGAATGATGGGCTCATCACCTCGCCAATTTGATCAAACAGCTTGCCGGCTAGCGTCGCCTTGGTGACACGGGTTTCGGTATCTGTGCGGTAACGGCGAGAATTTGCATTGAGCTTGGCTTGGACACGCTCGAACAACTCCGGATCGAGAATACCATCACGCTCGCCTTCATGGACCTTGTCCTTGTGAACGATCTTTCCAAGGTAGGTCCGATTGCGCGGCAGATGGAACAAGGCGCCTCGGCTAGACGGAAGACCGCCAGATGTTCGGCCTTTGGAATAGGTGTGCAGCTTGGAGATAAAGCCTTGCTTGGTAAGTTCGCGCTGGGAGGCATGCACCGAACCCAAATCCCAATAAAGGGCAAAGATGTGTCGGACATTTTCGGCCTCGGTCTCACTGACCAAAAGCTTTTGGGTGCCAACTTTTGGCCTGTCATATCCCAGCGGCAACGCGCCGCCCATCCACATGCCTTTGCCAGGCGAGGTGACCGCGAACTCACCATCGAAGAAAGGCGCGAAGTGTGGAAATGCACCCGCATGCCCCACAAGGTGCAATGGCCGGACTGGTGGACGGTCAGGGGCTGAAAGGCTGCTTTGCGCCCCAATCCAAGACATTGTGATCCGAAGCTTAGTCCCTGAAACTGGACCTCCGCGAGGTTGATTCGACTAGGGTTTCCAATACACAATCAATTGTGCAACAACTTCAAAGTACTCGGCCTGAGGCGATTTGATTTGGGGAAAAGAACTTTGGACTGGGCGATTATCTCGGAGGCTATGCAGCATCTTGATACGCTTGGATCAGATGATCTCGCCAAAGAGCTTGAGCAATTGCAAACAAACAACCCAGCACTTTCAGAAAGGATCGTTGCGCTTCGTGGAGGCAAGGCCAATGCCGGATCGTTCATGCAGACCAGAATGCCCGGCAGCGCTGGTGTAGGCAAACCTTCACTTGCAAAAGGCGCGACAGTGGATGTCTGGCAAATTGCCGAACTGTTAGGTTCTGGCGGCATGGGCGAGGTTTACAGAGCACAGCGTGCAGACGGTCTGTTCGAGCAGCAAGTCGCGCTCAAAATCGCGAAGACCAAAACTGCAGCTTTCAAGCAGAAGTTCGATGCAGAGCGCCAACGCTTGGCTCAATTGGAGCATCCCAATATCGCGCGGATTGTCGATGGTGGATCTGCCAAAGGGGGCGCTCCTTACATGACGATGGAGTTCGTGGACGGGCAGCCAATCGACGGATTTGTGCAGGCGAAAGGGCTCGATAGGAACGCGCGTCTTGGCCTGATTGGAAAGCTATGTGCAGCGGTTGCGCACGCGCACGGGCGGTTGGTTCTTCACCGCGACATCAAACATGAAAATGTTCTGATCAATTCTGACGGCGAGCTGAGACTGATCGATTTTGGCGTGGCCTCTTTGATCGAAGATACAACAGCGGAGACTGCTAGCGGCCCCCTGACTTTGGCATATGCTGCGCCCGAACAATTGCACGGCGAACCCGTTAGCGCGGCTACCGATATTTTCGCAATTGGAATGCTTGCGCACTTTCTTGAAACCGGCACTCTGCCAAAACGCCAAAGCGACGGCGGAGTGGCGATTGATGGCGGGCGGATTGGTGATGTGGACCTTGCTGCGGTGCTGGCAAAAGCCACCGCTTTTAGCCCGGCCAATCGTTACGCCTCGGCCGATGCGCTGGGTGATGATTTGCGTAGGTTGAAAGGCGGGTTTCCAGTGCTGGCCCGGCCTATCTCGGCAATGACTCGCTTTAAGAAGCTGGCAATGCGCAACAAGCTCACCTCAGCAATGAGCGTGGCGGCTCTGGCGGCAATTGTTGCCGGTGTCATCGGGGTGAGCGTCTTCGCAGTGCGAGCGAATGAAGAGGCGAATGCCAGCCGAATTGCACAGCAAAAAGGCGCGAACACAATCGAATATTATGAAACTTTGAACGCAGGTTTCATTGATTTCATCGCTGACATTGATCCGCGGTCCTCCGAGGGTAAAGCGGTGTTTGGCTCGATAGCCAAGCTTGAAGGGCGCGCGGTGCAATGGGAGCAGAGCGATCCGCAAAAGGCACTTCAAACCTATATTTTCCTAGCTGAAGTCTATGCCGATGCCGGAATGGATTTTGAAGCCGCGACAATCGGGCAAAGGCTGGCCTCGCAGGCTACGCAGTTGTCTTACGCCCCGGCATTAACTTTATCGAGCTTGATACATCCCTCTGAGGGTCTCGTTGAGAACAAGAAACTGCTTGATCAGTTGGATCGGCTTTATGCATTCTTTTCAAGTGACCAAATCGTTCACTCGTTCGATATCGCGCACAATCGCTGTGTGAGAGCAAGGCTAACCCGCGACAAGTCCGATGAGCGCGTTTGCCTCGATCTGGCGACGCGGCACCTCTCGCAAATCGATACAGACAACTATGCCGAAGCATCCGGTAACCTGACCTTGAGAGGGTATGCGATGGAAAGCGCGAGAAGCTTGCAAGAAATGGGCATGGCTAAGAAGATAGCCGAGGAAGCGATCGGGTATTACGGGAGCGATGATCGGCCCACTCCCGTCCCTGAGGCAAACTTCTGGCTCGGCCTTTCTGATATTGCTCAGATGGAAGAAGAATGGAGCACTTCTTTGGACAAGCTAAGCTCTGCATCACGGGCGCTCCAATCCTCTGCCCCTGCTCCATACCTTGAAATCGCAGTGAATATGGAGCTTGCGCAAACTCACTTCGCTATGGCTAACTATGCCGCAGCACAGGTAAGCGCCGAAAAAGCCGAAGCACAAGCCACGCAGATATACGGAGCTGATCATTATCAAGTGCGAGATGCTCGCTCCGAGATCGCACGCGCGCTCGGCAAACAGGGCCAAGAAGCTTTAGCGGGTCAGATGTTGGAAGATGTTATCAGTGCGGAGGCCAAAAGCGACAACGATCCTGCTGCTATAAAACGATACGGTAAAATGCTTGCCAGCGTGCGGTCCAATTAGCGATCAAGCCACATGCCGTGCCAGCCAATTGCGCGCATCGCTCCAATCACGGCGAACCGTTCGTTCTGAAATCTCGAGCATTTCTGCGGTCTCTTCTTCCGTCATTCCGGCGAAATAGCGCGCATCGACAATTCGCGCCCAACGCGGGCGGACGCTTTCAAGCTGGGTCATGAGCTCACCAATGGCGACCAGTTCTTCGGGGCTTTCGCCATATTCGACGATCTGTTCCACCGCGTCTTGATCATCGACTCGTTCATGTTGACGTTTCGCGGTGATTTTGCGGCGGGCATAATCGACGATCACATGCCGGATCGCGAGCGATGCTGCGCAAAGGAAGTGTTTGTCATCCTTCCACGTCTTGTTCTGCCCCAGCTTTAGGAAACTTTCGTGCAGGATATCCTCCGTCATCATCGTGTCGGCCACATTTGATCGGCGGCGACGCCCACGGGCTAGGCGAGCGAGCTTATCATAATGCTGCGTGAACAGGCGCGATGCTATGTCACGCTCGGTCTCATCATAATTGGCGGTATCTAATGGCGGCATCACCGCGCAGCATATCCTAGCACGCCGCATGCTCAATATTTTTCGCAAGAACTTTGTCCGGATTTTCCGCGGGCTCCCGTTGTCCATGATGAGACGAGGCATTTTGCCTCCGGATATTTGCGGGAGAGAAACGCGTGAAACACAGATTGATGAAAACGGCGCGAGTGGCAGCGTTTGCCGGTATTCTAATGTCGACCACTAGCATAGCTCATGCCAATTGGACGGGCACATGGGATAGCCAGCACGGCGAACTTCGCCTCGTCCAGGAAGGCGAGCGGGTTTACGGCGATTACGCCAATCGCGGCTATTTCGAAGGGCGCGTTTCGCAGGATGGCAACCGGCTTCGCGGAACGTTCCAATATAACAGCCGCCGAAGCCGCAGCGGCTATATCGAATTTATCCGAAATGGGGACAGTTTTACCGGCGGATGGAGCTGGGCGAAGGACGGCCCGGTATCCCACATGCTCGGAAACTGGAGCGGTAGTTTCAAAAACGGCGATTATCCTGCACTTGTCTATGCCGTGGGGAAAAGCGAATATTGGGCCGATTTCTGGCGCGGCTCCAATATGGGTCTCGCTTGGGTCAATGATGGTGTGTTTCAAACGCAGCAGCCAATCTTTGCCGGCCAGAACGCGCCTTACGATCCCGGCACGGGCATTCAGGGTGATGAATGGACCGGCACGTTCGACACCAATTATGGCGAGCTGCGTCTGATCCAGAACGGTAGGCGCGTGTTCGGCGAATATGCCAAGCGCGGATATTTCGAAGGCTGCGTGCATGATGGCGGCGCTACCTTGCGCGCGACATTCCAATATTTCAGCCCGCGCCGCAATCACGGCTTTATCGAATTTCGCACTGACGGGGACGGTTTCGAGGGGACGTGGACCTGGACCAAGAACGGCGTCCCTTCAACTGCCAGCAAGATCAACTGGCGCGGCGCCCGCACCAACCCCGAAGTGCGCGAGGATGTCTATGTTCGCGCCAATGAAATGGGCTTTGCCGACATGTGGAGCACCATCGACGACAGCCAGCGCCGCTGGGTTCTAGGCAGCGATTACTACGACAGCTGCGACCCGCCTGAGGTCGATTACGAGGGCAATGAAGAGTTCCCCGGCGAAATGCTCGACCCGGCAGGTTGAGCACGCCCAGCGCACTCGCGCCGCACCCACAGCACCCAAACACTAAACCGGAGATCATCCGATGACACTTGCACGCACGATAATGAAAACTGCCGCGATTGGCGCGGCCTTGATGACCAGCACCAGCGCCTTTGCCCAATGGCAGGGCACATGGGATACCAAGTACGGCGACGTAAGGCTGCATCAGACCGGTCAGCATGTTTACGGCGATTATGGGACATGGGGCACAATTGAAGGTCTGGTGAGCCAGGACCGGCGCACAATTCGCGGAGTTTACCGGCGCAATGACGACGGCTCATCGGGCTATTTCGAATGGAGACTGGTAAGCACCCAAGGCTTTTCTGGCCATTGGGCCAGCGCTCAGCGGGCGCTCCCGCGTTGGAATGGCGGCGGAACCAAATGGACCGGTACCCGCAGGCGCAGTGCCAAGCCAAGCCTGTCGGTCTATCGCGGCAACGGGAATATCGGCGATTTCTTCGGGCGTCAGGAGGTGAAATACATCAATTGGGCGAGTGCAGATTGGGCGCGTGCAGCATCATCGGCATCTGCTCCGCCAAGAACAGCTTCGGCGGGGCAATCGACAGCAGCTGCACCGGCTGAACCGAAAATCAATCCGCTCGCGAGACGGTTTCCAAAACTCAAAGACTACAGCGCAGAATTCAAGCCAAGCTTCTTCGAGATATCGCTGAAAGAGATGACAGGTCTTGGGACCGAACAAAGACCGGAATTCTACGGTTTGATCGGCATCTACGCTTATTGCGAAAGCGCTTCAGGATCGCGGGCGCTCCGGCCATTCGGAAACCTCAAAGCCCGCGTGTTTGATCTACCTCGGAATAACCCGGCTCGTGTACGATCCGGCAATGTTTACTATTTTGGTGAAAGCACAGTCCGCAAATTTCCAGTCGATGCAGCATGCCTGAGGGAACCGAATGCTAGACTCAAAATCCAACTTCAGACGAATTTGAAAGAAAAAGAGATTGGTGGCGGAGCAGCTGATGAGATTTATGGGTATCGCTCACTCGCGTTCTATCTTGATCGGATACCCTCATCTGATCAGCCATCGAATCAGGTGGTTGTTACCGAAGCAGACACCATAATACTGCAGAACACCTATGGGCGAAGTGCGAAATTCTTTGCCAGCTTGAGAGATCCGCAGGGCCCGAAGAATCGCGCCTTTGGATTAAGCATCGAGGGCACCGTGGAGTTTACCCGATGAGCCCGCGCTTCATGGCAGCTACCGCGCTGCTCGTCACTCTCTCCGCTTGCGGTGGGTCTGAACCCTCTGCAGACGATTTCGTCAATGACGCCTCTGATATGGCGGCTGGCATAGAAGCCGCGTCCGAAGAGCTTTCTGCCGAAATGCAAGCTGCTGCTGAACGAACCGGCGATATGCCGTGCGAGTTGCCCCAGATGCCCGATGCCAGCGCTGCGCAGCCTATGGCTGGCGAAGGCAAAACTTTCACCACTGGCCAAACGACCGCAGTCGCCGCTGCATTCTACATCGCAGCAGCTGAGGCTCGCGGTGGCAGTGCCGCCGCTTCAGGCCCGGCAGGCTTTGCTGAAATCCAGCTAATTCTCGGCGATGCAGGCAACTGCACCGTGTTCGCGCAAGCGCAGATGAGCGGCGGCACCAACATCCAAATCACGAAGCAACAATAATTACCCTCAAAAAGGAGGACGCCATGCGTAAACTTGTACTCATTTGCCTGAGCCTGATCGGCCTTGGCCTGGGCGGCGCGGTTGTCGCGCAAACCATTGGCAGCGTATCAAATGGTTATATCGAAGAAGGCGATTTATACCGGCCAGGCAATCTCATCAAAACCATCACGATGAGCAACCGCGGCCAGGACGAAACAACGTGCCGTAAGGCGTGCGATGGCGACAGCAATTGCAAAGCCTATAGCTACGTTCAAGAAGCGTCTAATCGCAAACCGTTATGCTACTTGCGGCTAGCGGCAATACCTGTGCAGGCGCGGCGCAATCACGGTTATGCCAATGTTGTCTCGGGCACAAAGGTCAGTTTTCTGCGTGATGAACTCGGTATCAATAGTTATCCCGGTCGAACGATAGATGGCGCTGTTGAGAAAGGCTCCTTCAAGATCACAAACGAAGATCCGATGGCCTGTGTTGACGCGTGTTGGCGCGATGGGACGTGTTCGAGCTTTACTTACAAGCCTGCTACCCGGTTTCCCAAATCCGCTCCGGCGCAATGCACACTGCATACAAAGGATGGGAGTTTGAGCACGAAGACGGTGCCGGGCATCCTCTCTGGCAGCAAAAGAAGGATGAGCGTGCCACGGGCATCACGGTTACCAAACCGGTCAAACACGGTGCCAAAGCCGCGTGCGACGTTTGAGCCGCGCCCCAAGCCTGTGATCGAGCGGCCAAAAGGTCAGACAATCACCATTCCAGATGATAATGCCAATGGTGGCTCACTGTCGGACGATGATGATGCACAGTTCCCCGGCGAAATGCTTTCGCCTGATGATCAATAGGCAGAGGAGGGCGATGATGACGAGCAATTTTCCCGGGAAATATTGCAACCTGAACAACGCTTTGGCCTTTAGACAGGTTTGACCAGAAAGTGCGAGGCGCAAGCTGCGTCCCTTTGCGGGTTTAGTTCTCAAGCCATTGAGGATGGCTCAGCTACCTCACAACGCTGTGCCGTGTCAGGTCACTGACCATGTCGCCAATAGATTGTGCAACAGCGGGCGTACCGCTGTTGGCCCAAAAGTTGAGCTGTGCAAAGCCGATCAGAGCTAGCATAAGTTCGACCGAGAAGGAGATCAAAACCCAATCCGCCGGTTTGAGTCGGGCTTGTGCTTTGCTTCAAGTTCTAGCCGTGCGACGAGATCAGCGGGCGTAAGGTTCCTTTCATAACGCGCCTGTTTTGCCACCAGCGCGAGATCACCCGGCGTCAGATTGGTAAGTGATTGCAGTGATGCAGGCGGAGCGACGCCGAAGAACCGCACAAACGCTGCGTCCAACCGTTGACCGGTTAGCGGCTTCAAAACCAGCTTGAACACAAAGCGGCGTGCTGTTGCCGGGTCGAGATTACGGGCAAAGTTGGTCGCGGCGATCACCGGCAAGGGATGCCGATCGAGCCATGTCAGCAGCTCGTTGACCTGACTGACCTCCCATGTCGCCTTCGCGTTCGAGCGGTCGAACAGCAGCGAGTCCACCTCATCGAGCAGCAGCACGCTGTCTTTCGCCCGCGCATCAGCGAACATATCGGCGATCCGCGCTTCGGTCTCGCCGACCCATTTTGACAACAGATCGGACGTGCGCCGCACCATCAGCGGGCGATCCATCGCGCGCGCAAAGTGGTGCGCGAGCGCGGTCTTGCCCGTGCCCGGCGGTCCTGTCAGCAACAGCGAGACATCCGCATGCCCGCTTGCTGAAACCTTTTCGACAAGGTCGGCCACTGGCTGATCACACTCATACAGGTTGAGGTCGATCTCGCCTGGCCCATCGAGTGGCAGCTCGGTTCCACGCATCGCTTTGGCGAGCGAACGAGCCGCAACAATGCCGCCGGTCGGATCGTTGGCCAGACGCGCCGCACGCGCCGACACGCGCAACACCGCTGCGGTCTCCGGCGCGCTTTCGATAAGGCTGTGCCATTCAGACCCCGGTGCAACGCCTTCCTCAGCTCCCACCCGCTCGAGCATTTGCATCGCAACACTGCGCGAAGGGAGATCAAGCTTCAGCACATAACTCATGCGGCGCAGGATCGCCGGATCGACATTACCGATTGCGTTGGTGGTCCAGATCACGGGCACACGGTTCGTTTCGACCAAGCGGTTGACGAAGACCTTGCTGCCTTCGCGCCCGCGCATCCAATCGCCGGCGGCCGGCTGTGTATCGCCGATGAAGTCTTCCATCTCGTCAAACAGCAGCACATCATTGGTGCTGCTGGAGAGCAGGTGCTGACCCATCTGTAACGCGCTGATGCGGTCACGACGGTCCGGCTCTTCACCATCGTCGAGCACTTCGCCCACAGCATAAAGTTGCGCATGCGCGGCCTTGGTCAGAGCGCGCGCGAATTCGGTCTTACCCGTCCCCGGCGGCCCGTGGATCAGGATGTTGACCCCCTCCGCGTTCTCACGCAGCGCGCCCATCAGCAGGCGCAACAGAAAGTCTGCATCCTCGACATGCGCAAAGGCATCGAAGGGAAGCGGCGCTGGCTGGCAAGGGCCGACCATCAGATCAAGGATCGCCTCGGCGGTTTCAGGCTGTCGGTCGAGCACGCGCTCGAACGTCCAGCGGAGCGACATTTCAACCTTGCCCTGAAAATTCGCGCTAAACTGCACAAAGCCCTGACGCACGAGCAAATGCTGGCGCACCATGCTTTCAGCGCGTGCAGGATCAAGTCCCGCGACCTCGCCGATCAGCACAGGCAGGGGGCGCCCGCGATCAGCCAATATCTCGCCAAGTTCGGCGACGCGCGGCACCCGGTCAAACGCCAGAAACGCGGACAGGATTGCCGTGTCGGCGTCATCCAGATCCAGCAGACGCGCGAGCTCATGCCCGAATGCGAGCACTCCATGCGCCGGATTGGTCCGCGTCGGATCTCCCCGCAGCGCGCTTTTGAAACTGGTCCAGGTGAGCGCGTTGGCTTTACTCGGAGAAAGTCCGAACAACCACGCTGCGTGCTTACGACCATAGCCGAGCACGTCCTTTGCCAGCGGATGTGATGCGAGTAGGCCTCGCGAAGTCCGGAGCAGCATGCTCCGCACAATTTCAAATTCGGTAGTCATATAATTCGCCTGCAAACCGCAAAGGCCATGCCGCACGGGCATGCCTTTCGGCATTCATGTTCTCTAATGTCAGGGATGCTGCGCGCGTCAGGCCCGGCCCGTCGCGCAGCGTGAGAACACGTCTAGGCGAAGGGCTGGAACGCGGCGCCGCAAGCGCCCGATCTACAATTCTGTTCCAGCAACGGTTTTCTCCAAAATGCTCCCGACACGAAGCCGGGAGGCGCGCTGTTAGACACGACTTTCCTCAACGTCAAGCGCTCACGCCCGCCCAATCAAGCCCGAACTTGGCCAGATATTTGCGCAGGCGGTCGGCGTCATTGGTGGATTTGCGCTTTGCGCGCGACTGGGCAAACAGGATGCGTCCTGCTTCGGACAGGCTGCGCGCGGTGCGGCAGATTTCGATCACGAATTCCAGCTGCACACGGTCAAACGGATCGATCTGAGCCATGGCGCGTTCGTCCATGATTTGAGTTAGTGCCAGTGATGCGGGAGTGGTTGTGCGGCCACCCCATAAAGAGCGCAGACGGTCCTGTTCCAGCGCCACCGCATTCCGATCAATCCGGCCGCTCGGGCACAAGGTTGCCATGCGAGTAACGCTGGCGGCGAGGTCGCGGAAGTTGCCCTCCCACGCAGCATCGGGTCCTTCGGCAAAGGACAGGAAGGCTGCGCGCGCTTCGGCGTTAAAGGTGACGCGTTCACCCTCGGTTTGGGCAAATCGGTCCAGCTCGTAGTCAAGATTGGGCGCGATATCCTCGCGCCGCTGAGCCAAACCGGGCAGGGCAAAGGTCCACAGGTTAAGCCGTGCGAACAGGTCTTCGCGAAAACGTCCTTCGGCCACTTCGGTCACAAGGTTGCGGTTGGTCCCGGCGATCAGCTGAAACTCGCTCATTGCCTCGCGGTCAGCGCCTACGGGCAGGAAGCGCCCTTCCTCTATCGCGCGCAGGACCATGGCCTGTTCGTCCAGTCCAAGCTCGCCGATTTCGTCCAGGAACAGCACCCCGGTGTCCGCCGTTTTCAGCAGGCCCGCCCGTTCACTCGCCGCGCCAGTGAACGCGCCTCTCTTATGCCCGAACAGCGCGGACATGGCGCTGTCGCCTTTCAACGTGGCGCAGTTCACCTCCACAAACGGGCCCGTCACCTGATGGCGCAGTTTCTTCAGTTCGTAGATTTTGCGCGCCAGCTGGCTCTTGCCCGCACCCGTTGGCCCCATCAGCAGGATCGGCGCACGGCTGCGCATCGCGACCTGCTCGATCTCTTCGATCATGCGGTTGAAGGCTGGGTTACGGGTTTCGATCCCGCTCTTGAGGACATTCGCGCTTTCCGCGCTAGTTTCGGCAAAGCGGGTGGCGATGCTGTCATAGCGCGAAAGGTCGAGATCGATGGTCGCCCATGACCCAATCGGTTGTGGCGCGCCGCGTCGAGGCTGTGTCTGAAGCAGCTTGCCCGGCAGGAACCGCGCTTCAGTGAGCAGGAACAGGCAGATCTGCACCACATGGGTGCCGGTCGTGATGTGGATCAAATAATCATTGTTATCAGGATCGAAGGGGTAACTCTGCGCGAAATCGAGCAGCTTTGTGTAGACCTCTTCGAAGTCCCATGGATCGTTGAAGCCCAGAACTCGCTCATCGACCTCTGTTTCGGGTGAGACATCTTGAATGTCGCCGATCACTTTATCGGCGAGGCGTTGGTGTGATTTGCCGTGGATGAGCACGAAGCGATCAACCCGCAGGTCTTCCTGCATGCAGATGCTGACCGTGGGTCGCCACTTGCTCCAACGCTCTGGACCCCATTTGGCGGCGTCGAGCGTGGACCCAAGAAATCCGATGACGGTGAGAGGCTTCATACAAGTCTTATAATTTGAGATAAGAAATTATACAACAAGCCATATATTTCCTACAGCCTTGACCAATTCACATCCCCCAAAGAGTGTATTTCATCAACTAACTCAGTATCTTGACTATATTTTCGGCTAACCTCCGGGTTTTGGCACAGCCCCTGCAAAACCTAATGCGCCGGGCATGTCGAACACCCGGCCAAGCAGCGGAACCGGGGTGGCTGGAATGGGCCAGCCACCCCAAAGGCTCTCGGACAGTGAGAGTACCGCGCTGGATAATTAGGATTGAGGCAATGGAACAGACTTACGAATTCACCCCCGTTGAAGGCGGAGCTCCGATCAAATCGTGGACGCGCGGCGTTCCGGTGGACGAGAAAGCCAAAGAGCAAATGGCAAAGGCGGCGAAGATGCCTTTCATCTTCAAGCATGTCGCCGCGATGCCAGATGTCCATGTCGGCATAGGCGCGACCGTTGGTTCGGTTATCCCGACCAAGGGCGCGGTGATCCCGGCAGCTGTGGGCGTCGATATCGGATGCGGCATGATGGCTGCGCGGACCTCGCTTATGGCGAGCGATCTGCCTGACAATCTTGCCGGTATCCGGTCAGCCATCGAAGCCGCCGTGCCGCATGGCCGGTCTGCCGGTCGGCGTAGGGACAAGGGTTCTTGGGGCGACCCGCCAGCGTCGGTGATAGACGCATGGGCCGGCTTGAAAGCGCGGTTCGATGCGCTGCGCGAACGCTATCCGCGGCTAAAGAACACCAACAACGTTCTTCATCTCGGTACGCTAGGCACGGGCAACCACTTCATTGAGCTTTGCCTTGATACCGAACAGCGGGTGTGGGTGATGCTCCACTCGGGGTCGCGGGGCGTGGGTAACGCGATTGGCCGCTTCTTCATCGAACTTGCGAAGAAGGACATGCGGCAATGGCACATCAACCTGCCTGATGAAGACCTCGCCTATTTCCCGGAAGGTACGCAGCATTTTGACGACTATGTCGAGGCTGTCGAATGGGCGCAGGACTTTGCCGCGCTTAACCGGCGGGTGATGATGACGCACACGCTTGATGCGTTGCGTTCACAGATCGCCAAGCCGTTCGAGGCTGAATGCGAAGCGGTGAACTGCCATCACAACTATGTGACGCGGGAGAACCACTTTGGCGAAAACGTGCTGATAACCCGGAAGGGCGCAGTGCGGGCGGCGAAAGGCACGCTCGGTATCATCCCGGGTTCGATGGGAGCGAAGAGCTTCATCGTGCGCGGGCTGGGCAATGCGGAGAGCTTCGATAGCTGTTCGCACGGCGCAGGTCGGGTGATGAGCCGGACCCAAGCAAAGAAGCTGGTATCGCTCGACGAGCATATCGCAGACACTGCCGGGGTTGAATGCCGCAAGGACGAAGGCGTGATTGATGAAACGCCTAAGGCCTATAAGCCGATCGAAAAGGTTATGGCCGCACAGGCCGACCTTGTCGAAATCGTGCATACGTTAAAGCAGGTGGTGTGCGTGAAGGGGTAACCCTCTTCATCGGGCATCACCTGCCATATAGGAGGTCGAAATCCAAAAGCTAAAATGCCCTTGCTGCGGTTATCTTACGCTATCTAGTCGCGCTGACTATGAAATCTGTCCAGTATGCTTCTGGGAAGACGATGGACAAGACGATGAGCATGCGGACGAAGTATGGGGCGGGCCCAATTATGACCTCAGTCTGAAACAAGCACGCGAAAACTTCGCCAGATACGGAGCAACAGAGCAGCGCTTCATCCAAAATGTGCGCCCGGCGACAGACGAAGAGAAAGACAAATGATCACTATCGACGGCTCAGAAGGTGAAGGCGGGGGTCAAGTGCTGCGTTATGCAGCGGCGCTCTCGCTCGTCACTGGCGAGCCATTCACCATTGAGAACATTCGTGGCGGGCGAACCAAGCCGGGCATGATGCGTCAGCATGTGACCGCCTTGGAGGCCGCCTGCGCAATTGGCGGGGCTGAGGCGAGCGGGCTGGCCGTTGGGTCGGATACCCTCACCTTCCGGCCCGGCAGCGTCACGCCGGGTGAATATCACTTTGCGGTTGGCACTGCGGGCAGCACGGGATTGGTGCTTCAGACCATTCTCGTGCCGCTGATGCTGGCGGACAAGCCTTCACGCGTAGTGATCGAAGGCGGGACGCATGCCATGGCTGCGCCTCCGTTTGAATTCATCGCGCATACTCTCCTGCCGGTTATTGCCAAGATGGGGCCGAGTATCACTGCGACGCTTGTGCGGCATGGGTTTTACCCGCGCGGCGGTGGGCGGATCGTGGTCGAGTTTGATCCGGCTCCGCTGGGGCCCATCGAGTGCATGGATCGTGGCAAGCCGGTCTCGCAAAAGGCCGAAGCTGTGGTCGCGGGTGTACACTATGACATCGCCGACCGTGAACTGTCAGCTATGAAGAAGGTATTGGCCGACTGGCCCGAAGGAGCCTTTGCCCCGCGCCAGCTTTCCGCTGATGAAGGGCCGGGTAACGCGCTGTTGATCGCGGCAGAATTCGAGCATGTGACCGAGGTCATGTCCGGCTTTGGTAAGATCGGCGTGCCCGCCGAAAAGATCGGCAAGACCACGGGAAAACGGATGGCTGGTTATCTGGCAAGCGGTGCCTTTGCAGGGCCCTACTTGCAGGACCAGCTGCTGTTGCCCTTTGCTCTTGCGCGGGATGGGTCGTTCACCACAGTCAAGATCAGCCAGCACACACGCACCGCTATTGATCTGATCGAGCTGTTCACAGGAACCTCCTTCCGGATCAGTCCTGGCGAAGGAAAAGCGCATCTTGTCGAAGTTGCTCGTTGATAGGCCGGTTTCAGACTGGAGCTGATTGACCGCTTTTCTAGGGGACCTTTCCAAGATCAGACAATCCACTATCGGCCCAGTTCAAGCCAACGTCTCATGACTGATTATGCAGGTGAAAGCGGGCATCAAAAGTAATGCCTTTTAGCTTTCTGGTGGTGGGGGCGCTTCGTGTCAACGATGCGAAAGCCGATATGATCAGTGCCTAGGTCGCGCTCCTGATACTGACGCGCTGCTGGTCTGTAGCGGGCGCAGTAGTTTTGTGCGCACAAGAACGAACCGCCTTTGATGACATTGCTTGGGCCATCGACGGCGGCAGAACGACTTGTCCATTCCCAGACATTTCCGATCATGTCATGCAGCCCAAAGGCATTGGCATCAAAACAACCAACCGGCGCTCTTGAGGTATATCCATCTTGACCCAAGTCACGCTCTGGAAAGACGCCTTGGTAGTAATTGGCATTGATTTTGCCAGACGTGTCTTTTGGCTCAGGCAACAGATCATTCCCAGCGCGCGCAGCGAATTCCCATTGCTCTTCATTGGGGAGTCTTGCTCCTGCCCAACGCGCATAGGCTAGGGCGTCGTCATAAGTGACTTGAACAACGGGATCATTTCCGCGACCTTCGATGTTGCTATCCGGGCCAATGGGCGCCTGCCACCAAGCTCCGGCAACCCAGGCCCACCAAAACCGATTTTCCGGTGTTGGCACGCGAAAGACTGCAGATCCCGGGACCGACATTTCCGGCGGTGCACCAGGCAACGAAGGAGGAGTACGTTCTGCCTGGGTCTTGTATCCAGTTTCCGCCACAAACTTTGCAAACTGGTTGTTGGTCACTTCCGTCTTGGACATCCAGAACCCGTCGACAGCCACCTCTCTTGGTGGACCCTCTTCAGGATAGAGTGGGTCTTCGCCCATGATGAAGGAGCCGCCTTCAATCCAGACCATCTCTTGCTCGGCGATACCATTGCAGCTTTGCGCGTGATCGAGTGCGACCTCTATAAGCTTAGAGGGAGCTTGCTCGTCAGAAGGGGAGCATCCGACGGTAATTAGGCTGATAACGGGTATCCATCGCATGGCGAGCGTCTTTCAGGTTTCTTGCGCATTGTCACGTTTCTCGTAGAAGCATGCGTGATCAGAGAATGATCACAATGGGAGCGAAGAGAGAGGATTTTCCTGCGTAAGGAACGCAGCGAGCTGTCCCATATCGAGGATTTGGATCTTGCCATATCCGGTCTGGATCAAATCCATTGTTGCCAGCTGGCCCAAAGCCTTGCCAACCGCGACGCGCGACACGCCCAACATGAAAGCGAGATCTTCCTGACGACATTCTACGATTGCATGCTTGGCACCATTTTCGACCTCAGAGTAAAGCAATCGGGCAACTTGCGCTGGCAAGGAATGCGAGCGCTGCATATCCATAAAGCTGACTAATTCATGCGTTCGCTCAACCGTCATTATGAGCAGTGCGCGCTCGATGGCGGGCTCTCTATCTAGAAAGTCAAGAAAGTCCTCTCTCTCGATATTGACTATTTCGGTTTCGCCGCTGGCCCAAAGACTGTGGGTGCGGGGTAAATCAAGGAATGTTGTGAACTCGCCAAATGTGTCTCCGACCCGCATTAATGAGGACGGAACAAGCGATCCATCTTTGCCCATATTGGCTGCAATCGCTTCGCCTGATTTCACCACCGAAATCCCGCGCCAGCCATCACCACGCTGCTGAATGAGCTCGCCATCGGTATAATTAAGAGACCTTCCAGTCGCAAAAAGAGTATCCAATGTCTCTTGCGGCAGAAGATCGAAAAGCGTCGTGGCTTGCCGGCGAAACGTTCTGAGCGTCATGAAATGTAACTTTTTAGCATTCTCTACCCTCATATGGGGCTAAGGGTCGCTGAAATGCAAGCGCAGACTACGAACGGTGCGCTTGATCTTTAGGCGCGAGAGAGAGGGCATTTATGCGATCATTCATTCAACTGGCCGGGGCGGCCTTAGCCTTGGTGTTTTCTCAGCTGTCATCGACCGCAATGGCCCAGCAACCGAATATCGTTGTAATCCTCGTCGATGACGCAGCGCTGATGGATTTCAGCGGCTTTGGCGGCGAAGCGCGAACGACGAACATTGACGCTCTGACTGCGACAGGCGTGCCTTTCTCGAACTATCACACGTCGCCAATGTGTGCCCCATCGCGGGCGATGCTGCTTACTGGCATCGACAGTCATAAGATCGGAATCGGCGCACTGCCTGAGATCATGAGCGACGAGCAGCGCTTATCGCCTGCCTATGGCCATAGCTTTCTTCCGGGCACACAGACGCTTGCAGGCCTCCTTAGAGCCGGCGGTTATCAGACCTTCATGGCGGGGAAATGGCACCTTGGCGAAGGGGAGGGTGATCTGCCCAATTCGCATGGGTTTGAGCGTTCGCTTGCGCTTGAGGCGTCTGGTGCAGACAATTATGAAGACAAGCATTTCATGCCGTTTTACCACGACGCGCCGTGGTTTGAGGATGGCAAGCCGATAACGCTGGAGGAGGATTTCTATTCCTCTGAGCTGCTCGTCGACCGCATTGTTGGTTATCTGAAGGATCGTGATCAGGCGAAGCCCTTCTTCGCCTATCTCCCCTTCCTAGCAATCCACATCCCTGTCCAGGCACCGCGCGCCTACACTGATCGCTATAAAGGTGTTTACAGCGATGGGTGGGACGTCCTTCGCAAGGTTCGGTTTGAGCGAGCTAAAGAGCTAGGCTTTATTCCCGAGGATGCAAAATTCCCCATGACCCCTGCCTCTTTGCGCAAATGGGATGAGCTTTCCGCTGAGGACCAAGCCCATTATGAGCGGCGGATGATGGTGAATGCCGGGATGCTTGAGGCGATGGATTTTCACATTGGCCGCCTCATCGCACACCTCAAATCAACCGGCGAGTTCGACAACACCATCTTCGTTGTCACCTCTGACAACGGCCCCGAATTTGGCGAACCCAATCTAAGCGAAGATTTCCAAAGTTGGATGGGACGCAATGGCTACAATGACGATTTCGAGACCCTGGGCGAAAAGCGCAGCAACTTTGGCATTGGCGCGGAATGGGCCAATGCTGCCTCGGGCCCCAGCCATTTATTCAAAACCTTCGCTAGCGAAGGAGGCACACGGGTTCCGCTCATCATTAGCGGCCCTGGAATTGCGCCACAGTCGTTTAATTCGGCGCGCTCATTTGTCCTCGATATCACGCCAACTCTAACCGAGCTCGCAGGCGTTGCGATGGGCAAAGTGGACGGACGCAGCCTTGTTCCTATCCTGAAAGGCGAGAAGGCCGAGGTGTATGGCGAAGAGGACGCCATCGGCCTTGAGGTCGCAGGCAATTCGGCGCTTTATAAGGGGCGCTACAAAATCACCCGCAACACGCTGCCTTTTGGCGATGCGACATGGCGTCTTTATGACCTTTCTTCAGACCCTACCGAAACTCAGGATTTGTCTGAGGAGATGCCAGAGCTGTTTGCTCAAATGCAGGCAGATTACGCCGAATACGCTGAGCGAAACGGGGTGATTGCCCTGCCTGATGACTTTGATGTGTACGAACAGCTGACGAAGAACGCAGAAGCGCGCGCGATCGGCAGGATTATGCCCTATGCCATTGGTGGCGGGCTTTTGATCCTTATTCTGGCAGGTACAGCGTTTGTGCTTTTTCGCCGTCGCCGCGCTCGTTCTGCCTAAATCTCACGCAGCTCGAAAATTAGGGCTCCGCATCATGTTCACAGTCTATGGTCTGAAAATTTCCTATTTCACAGGTAAGCTTGAAAGCTACCTCAAATACAAGGAAATTCCCTATAATTTTCGTGAGCTAACCGGCGCAGAGTTTGAGAAACTTCTCCCGGAAAAAACCGGCGCGATGCAGATGCCGGCCATAGAGCTCGAGGATGGGCGCTGGATGACCGATTCAACGCCGATAATCGATTGGTTCGAAGGGCAATATCCAGACCACAGCATCCTGCCCAAGGATCCCGTTCAAGCCTTCGTGTGCAAGCTCATCGAAGATTACGCCGATGAATGGCAGTGGCGCCCGGCGATGCATTATCGCTGGAGTTATCCGGAGAGCGCCAAATTGCTCTCGCGCCAGCTAGCGGAGACGATGGGGCGTGAAACGAAGGTCCCAACATGGCTGCTGCGCCAACGCATTGAAAAGCGCCAGCACACCAATTTTGTTGTCAATGACGGGGTCAATGATGTCACGCGGGGCCACGTTGAGCAGTCGTACTACCGCCTGCTTGGTTTTATCCGTGAGGTCGTCAAATCGCGTTCCTTTATCTTTGGTGCGCGACCGACCTTGGCCGATATCAGCCTGATGGGCCCACTGTTTCGCCACTATGCGATGGACCCCAAGCCAGCCGTCATCATGCGCGAGGATTGGCCTGATGTAATGGAGTGGGTGTACCGCGTCTGGAACGCCAGGGCCTCACAAATGAAGGGTGATTTGGTCGAGGGGATACCAGACGACGTCGCCCAATTCCTTACTGAAATCGGGCAAACCCATCTTGAGGCGCATTGTGCAAATGCCGAGGCGCGAAAACAGGGTCACAAAAAGCACGATCCTGTGATCCAAGGCGTCCAGTACCGGGATGTTCCAACAAGCCTATACCGCATGTGGTGTTTGGAAGAGCTCCAATCACACCGTGCTTCGCTCGACCCAGAGGCGCTCAAACAGGTGGATTACTTGATGAAGACGAACGGTGCGCTGGAGCCATTGCTGCGGTTGGAAGGGTTGTCCAGCGGTTACAACACCGGGGGCCATGCGCCGTTCGGGCGATCGGCCCCGGTTTATGAGACAATCGTATAGCGATTAGACCCAAATCAGCGATTTCGAAAAATGACATCCTTCACCCTATGGGATGTAATCGCCTCACCGTATCTGTTAAAAATACAAGCCCTACTCGATTACTCTGGGCGAAGTTGGGTGCGCTACCCCGCCCAAGCTTGGCGCCTGCCCGGCGCGTTCTTCCTGTGGAAGTTGGAGCGCGCGAAGAAGCGGAGAGAAGTGCAGCGCTACACTGGGCTAAATCCAGCGGCTGATGAATACCCCAGCGTGCCGTTTTACACGCTGGAGAGGCACACGTTCTATTACGATTCTAGCAGTCTGGCTGATCACCTAGACGCCCTTCCTGACCGCAAAACTTACTTGCTTATCCCAGACGATCCCACTTTGGCCTTCATCTGCAGGCTTATTGATGAGGCCTTTGATGAGTTTGGCCTTTACATGGTGCACCATAATCGCTGGGCCGTGTCGGCAACCACGAACATCATGGGCGCCATGACAGCGAAGGAGTTCGCAAGCGTTCTGCCGTCATCCGAGGCGAAGAAAATGGCCCGCCAACTGCCCAAAAGGCAGGTTCGACGGTGCCCCTATCTCTTTAGCGTTGCATACGATGGTTTCGATGCGGGAGTAGGGCAAGATCTAACGGTGCCCAGTAAAGAAGGCTTTCCCCCAACTCACGATCTCTTAAACACAGCGTGGCGCAGGTATCTTGCGGCTCTTGAGCGCATTTTGGCCGCCCAGCCGTTCTTGCTTGGAGACAGGTTCACACTCGCCGACGCGAGCGTTTACGGCCAGCTCAGCATGAATTTCGTCGATGGCATAGCTAATTGTCAGCTCGCCGAACTGGCGCCAATTACGCATCGTTGGCTCAAATCAATCGAACGTGGTGAACACAAGATTAGTAGAGGCAGTCTTTATCTCAGCGAGAATTTATCGGACTTGCTGGAGACAGTCAGCGAAACCTTCGTGTCACTCATGGTGCAAAACGAAGCAGCTTATGGGACTGAGCGAGGTCGAGGCGAAACCGTTTTTAATGAAAAAGCCTTTGATCAAGGGCGGAGCCTCTACACAGGTGTTTTGATGGGCCGTCCGTTTAGATCGGTGGTGAAAACCTTTCAGGTTCGCGTTTGGCAAGATCTCAAGATCCATTGGAAAGAGCTCCAAAAAGAAGAAAGGGAGAAGCTCGGAGCATATCTACCCCATTCTACTTTTGCTTCCTTAAGTGATTAGATCACACCGCGACTTCACTTTAGTCAACAATTCAAATCTAGATGCGGGATGAATGTCGACTCGACTGGCTTCCGATAGAGTTTGCGAACACTAGAAATGATGTGGCGAAGGGACAGAAATAAGCTGCTCCCTTTTGGGTGTGGTCTGAATGTCTGCTCTTCGAACTCGCCTGGCTAGGACCAGACATCCCGCTATCGGCCCACTTTGAGCCACGGGATTTTGGCAGGAATTGGGGGTGAAAGCGGAATTGGTGGCGTCCAGTCGGTTGCACTTTTTCAGCAAGCCCTTCCAATTCTTCTACTCGTATTGTCACCAGTATTAGGACGTTCGGGTTCGGAAGATTTTCGCCGCCATCACAGCTACAAAAGGAAGCAGTGCCCTAGCTATTGGACGCCAATTTTGTAGTCTTGTGAGTATGGTGCGCATCATACTCTTGTTTGGCTCCACATTGACCGGCCTCGCCTTCGCCTTGACGTGGTGGGAACATAAATTCTGGATTCGAGATATTAGCTGGCAAATTTATGGAGTTGTGGTCGCGGGTGTCTTTGCGTCGCTTGGGATTTGGGTTGAACGCCAAAGAAGCAAAGCCAAACCAGAATTGTTGAATGGCCGAAACGAAAAGGCCATCAAGGCCCTAGGCCTAACATCTCGCGAGGTGGAAGTGCTTGAATGCTTGCGCCTCGGTGAGAGCAACAAGCATATTGCACGTTCCTTGGATATTTCACCCAATACCGTCAAAACGCATTTGCAGAGCCTTTATACAAAGTTGGGTGCGACCAATCGAACACAGGCGGTAAACCGCGCTGCGGAATTGTCGATTTTCACGATCGTCTAAAGGGGTGAAAGATCGCAGATCACCCGTTTGGATGAGTGACAGTGGAGACGAAAAGGTTAGCTTCATCAAATCCAACCGGGAGGATACGAATGAACACTACACCGGCTAAATTCGGGTTTTGGAAAACAGCGGCAGTATATGGCGGCCTCGCTGGTTTCCTCATCATCTTAACGATGGTGACAGGTTTCTTGACCTTCGGCCTCGATAGCTTTGCCGGATCGCAAACCTTTGGCTTCCTCCTCATGTTCTTTGTCTTGTCGTTAGTGTTCTTTGGAATGAAACGGTTTCGCGATTTCGACCAAGGCGGGGTGATGAGGTTTTCGCAGGGTCTGCTGCTCGGTATCGCCATGTCTCTTTTTGCCGGGATTGCTTATGTTCTTGTCTGGGAAATTTATTTGGCTGCGACGGACTATGCCTTCATCAATCAATACACTGACCAGTTGATCGCGCAGCAAGAGATCAAGGGCACTAACGAGGAAGCGCTGCGCGCCTTCATCGAAGAAATGAATACGATGAAAGACAATTACGCACAGCCAACCTTCAGACTGCCGCTAACATTTCTGGAGATTTTTCCGATGGGATTCATCGTCACACTGATTTCTGCAACCACGCTACACAGCCCCAAATTCTGGGCTCGAAAGGACTAGATTATGAGCATTGGTGCATTTTCACTGAGCTTGTCAGTTAAGGATATCAAGGCGTCTTTAGAGTTCTATCGCGAGCTGGGGTTTGACGAGTTTCACGGCGATATCAAACAAGGCTGGCTGATACTTTCTGATGGACAAACGAAAATCGGTCTTTTCCAAGGTATGTTTGAAAAGAACATGCTGACCTTCAATCCAGGGTGGACATCTGACGCCCAGATCCTGGAGTCTTTTGTGGACGTTCGAGACATCCAAAAGAAAATAAAGTCGGCGGGGATTCAGTGCTCAAGTGAAGCAGATGAAGCAACAAGCGGCCCTGCTAGCTTTATGATCCAAGACCCCGATGGCAATCCCATCTTAATCGACCAACACGTATAAAGAAATTTAGCCCAGAGGCGCGCTTTCAATGCCTTGTTGTCCAGAGTTTTTGACACCTCGATGGCCTGATAAGCCTTCAGTGGATGTTGCGCTTGTATTCTCAGCTAACCCAACGTCCGAAAGTGGGTCGACAGCAGACCAGCCGCTCTCAGTGTCTAAGTAGGACGAGCTGCCAGTCTGCTACAAGCATCGCCCAATTTGTCGCTGATAGGCTGCTTATGGGGGGCAAAGCGGAGGGCGGGATATTGGTTTGGGGGCGTGACGAGTGAGGAATACAGTCTATTCTTAAGGCGTAAGCTCTCAGTGTTTCGCATGATGAAGAGGGCTATGCCGAATTTGTCTTTTCGTATCCAAGAGTGCGCGATCATGAAGCATTTGCCGGATCTAGAAGCGCTCGTTGCCGAAAACGAACCGGTGACTGATGAAAACGGGCGTAAAATTGTTTCTCGAAATTGCCGCGTGAACCGAATCCGCTGCCTCGTGCGATAGCCTCAACGTTATCAGCGGTTTCGATCAGTTTCGATGCAGCCGTTGCCAATCTTCGGTCGAGCACATGGGCCCAAATGCTGTTTCCGATCTCCTTGCGGAAGATACGATTCAAATTGGCCCGCGAAGACAGGCTGTGTTCGCAGACGTCGGCGATTGAGAAGCGACGGGCGAGGTTCAATTCTATAAAGTTCAGCGCCCGCAGTGCTGGCGGGCTTATAGCGCCGACATGGGCTGATCTGCGATTGGGAGTTTCGCTGTACCTGCGAACCGCCAGCGATAAGAAAGAACGGAGTAACTCGTCGACATGCTGCCTCCCCACTGGAAAGCCGCTGAGCGCCTGGCTTGCGATATCGAGGCCTAGATGGGCGATTGTCGGAGCATCGTCTCCCAAGGCCAATCGCCATTGCAATTCTTCAGGCCGATCAGCGAAGATCATGACCGCAGCCTGCTCCATCACGCGAGGCTCAAAATAAAAGCAAACTCCCTCGATCTTGCCCGCCCATTCAATCGACCATTCTGCGCCCGGTGGGTCGAATGCGACCATACCTTTGCGATAGTTGAAGGATCTTCGGTCGAGTTTGCCGGACACTTCGGTAAGCTCAATCGACCGGGTCGGGATAAAGACTTCGAATAGGTCGCGCAGGACTTTCTCGCCGCTGCCAATGCTCGTGTCGACGACAGCGATGGTTGTTGGCCAGGCGCCATCGATCGTGACGATCAATGGCTGCTTCACACCGGTTGACGCCAATGCAGAACTCGTGCGCTCCAGACGCTCGACTATCGGCTCATTTGCGCCGTCCGGACTTCCTTTTCCCACCCGATGCTCCCAATTGGCTCATCAAATTGAGCGTATTTGCGTTATGTCAGCGTGTAATATGTCCGGACAAATTGCGCAATAGTGAGGGGAAGCGCTCGTGAACATCAGATTTTTAGGCAGTGTTTCCGCATTGGCAGTTCTTACAGCAGGAACAGCAATGCCCGCGATGGCGCAGGATGCTGATAAACCAGATGCAGCGAATGAAGACGACTCGCGCGTTATTATCGTCACCGCTCGAAAACGTGAAGAGACGCTTCAAGATGCGCCATTGGCCATCACGGCATTCTCGGAAGCAGAGCTTCAGGCTTGGATGACATCACCGACTTTTCCAAGGCAACGCCTGGTCTTTTTGTTGAATCGTTCAATTCAGGCGTCAACAACAATGCGAGGGTCGATACGACCCCGCGTTTCCGCGGCATCTTCCTGGATAGCGGTAGTCGTCTGCAGCAGACCGCCGCTGTGTTCTTGGACGGGGTGGCCGTGTTCGGCGGTATCCAGACAATTGGTGTGAACGAGCTCCAGCGGGTTGAAGTTACCAAAGGTCCGCAATCCGCATTGTATGGTCGCAACACGTTTGCCGGTGCGATCAACTATGTGACCAAAGACCCAAGCGAGGAACTGAGGTTTGATCTCGACGCGACTGTTGCTACGCGCGACGAATATCGGATTGCTGCAGGTGTTGAGGGCCCCATAATCCCCGGCGTTTTGTCGTTTAGGCTTGCGGGCCGATATGACGATGTCGCTGGTCATTATGACAATTTTGCTGCGCCTGGCGAAAGGCTTGGTGATGAATCGCAATGGAACATCAACGGCACCTTGCTTTTCACCCCCAGTGACCGATTCCGCTTGAAAGTGCGCGGCTCTTACAGGGAACTTAATGACGGTGTTGCCGCACTGATCGGGGGCGCCTTTGGCCCAGCGACGCACAATTTCGGTGGTTTCTTGCTGGACGCCAATTGTAATCCGATCGCAGGTGCTCCAACTGTTCAGCCCAGTTCAAATACGCAATGCAGCCCGGGTGTAGCGCGGACAGGCGCGAACAATCCGCTTGGCGAAGCCGAGCCGTTTTTCGGGCGCACGAATTCCATTTTCCGCGGTACGATCGACGGTGGAGATATTCCCGCAAGCGAAATCGGGATCAACACCGACTTCTCGCTGATCGAAGCATTCCGAAACAACGTAATGAACGATCCGCGCTTTGATCCGGCCACAAATGTGCTGGCGAATGGATTGACCTTCAGTCCATTTGAGAAAGACGATTTCGGCCTCGACCTCGAAGAGATTCGGTTTAGCGCAAATCTCGAATATGAATTAAGCGACGACATCACTTTCGTTGCTCTGGGTGGATACAGCGACGAGGCATTCGGCTTGTTCACCGAACTGGACCTTACCCCAGATAACTCCTTCACCACATTCACGGGCCGAGATATTGTTGATTGGTCGGTTGAAGCGCGACTGCGCGGTACAGCGTTCGAGGACCGCCTCTCATGGTCTGTGTGGGGGAGCTATATCGATGTGGAAGTGCGGGAGCTGGGTTCGATTGCCAGCAACCTGTTCTTCCCAATCGTGTTTGGCGACGGTTTTAGATCAACGCCTTTCGTGTCTGGTGCAGAGACATGGGGTCTGTTTGGCTCGCTAGAATACGAATTGACAGACACGATCAGCGTGTCGCTTGAGGGGCGCTATCAAGAAGATACGATCATCAGCGAAACGGTCAATGAAGCGGTGCCAGGGCTTTCCCCTGCGACGATCACAAACTTCCTGCCGCGTGCCACTGTCCGCTGGGAGCCATCAGCTGACACCACGTTCTACGTGACGTACAGCCAAGGCAATCTTCCGGGTGGGTTCAACCCAGAAGTGGCAGAGCTCGACGATGCCGCTCTGCAGGATGTTCTTTCCCGGTCACCCACGGCGTCATCAGTATTTAGCGAAGAGAAACTCGAAAACTACGAGTTTGGATGGAAGCAGGCTTTCGATGGAGGCGATGGCTTTATCAACCTCGCCGCATTCTACATGAAACGCTCTGATGAGATTTTCGTCGCACTTGAGACCGCGCCGGATAACCGACCCGGTGCAGCAAACCCTCGCCGCACAGTTACTTTCTCAGGCAATGGTGCCACCACGAACATCCTCGGTATTAAGATCGATGCGAGTTGGCGAGTTTCGGACGCGTTCACAATCGGCGGATCATTCGCATATATCGATTCCGAGATTACTTCTTTCCCCGAGGCGGGCGGCACAGACAGGTTTGGATTGGTCTTTGGTCCTAACGAAAGCCCCGTTGGCCAACAGGCGCCAAAATTTCCGCCACTTAGCTTCTCTTTCAACTCAACCTTGGAGCAGCCGCTTAGCCTTGGTCCCTTTGACACGTGAAACCTTCGTCAAGACATGTTTTATACTGGCAAATACTACACCAGCAATGCGAACCTGACAGAAGTTGAGCAGGCCATCGACCTGAACCTGCGCACCGGCATTAAGAGTGCGAACACGACTATCGAAGTTTTCGTAACAAATTTGCTCGAAGAAGACGCGCCTGTCTCTGTCCAGACCTTCGCAGATACGAGCTTTGATGTTCGAACAGCTCCTGGTGGATTTTTTAACTTCAACGCGATTGGCAATCGTATTGGTCTGAGAGATCGTCGACAGTTTGGTGTGCGCTTGCTCCAATCCTTTTGACCTTTGCCGCAATGAGTTTCTCATCCGACGGCAACCGGCCAACTGAACACTTTTAGGCAGTTTGCATCGGATGAGGGTCTCTCAAACCAACATAACTCGCAGGCACGTTCTAGCCGCGTCGACAGGAGTGCTCGTGGCAATCACAGGATGCACAGGATCGCCTACAACCAAAGGTCTAGTTCAAACAAAAGACGGCGGTGGCCAGATCTTTGTTCTGGTCCATGGCGCCTGGCACGGTGGATGGTGCTGGAAGTATGTAAAAGAGGCGCTTGAGGGAGAAGGGCACCGCGTATTCGCACCGACCCTCACCGGTCTAGCCGAGCGCAGCCATCTCCTCGATGCGTCGGTTGGCCTTGATACGCATGTCCAAGACATCATCTCGCTTATTGAGAGCGAAGATTTAAACGACATAGTGTTGGTCGGCCATTCCTATGGCGGGATGGTCATAACTGGTGTCGCCGATCGGCTGAAGCATCGCATCAATCACATTGTCTATCTCGATGCAGGCACGCCGACTGAGAGCGGACAGAGCTTTTTGGACTATGGACCGGACTCTAATCCGGAAAGCGTTGCAGCGGCTCTGGAACAATTACGCGCGCTTGCACCCGACGGGATTGCAATGTTGCCATTGCCGCCCATTGCGTTTGGCATCCCGCCAGCGAATGCCGAAGCCACCGCATGGGTGGAGGGGAAGCTAACACCGCACCCCCTCAAAACGTGGACTGATCCGCTCACATTGGAAAATGGCGGCTCTAGGGGCCTCGCAAGAACATTCATTTTGTGTACCTCACCGCCGCTCGAGAATTCCAGCATTGGAGCAGCTGCCCGGTTAATCCGAGAGGATCCCAGCTGGCATTACATGGAATTGGAAACGGGCCATGATGCTATGATACTTGCGCCCGAAGAGATCGCAGGCATTCTCATAAATGTGGGTAGCTAAACCACTTGGCGAAAGCCCCACTGAATACCGAAAAGCGATCGGCGTCTCCCTCGGCCTTTTTGAACTCGCCCAATGACGAAGTCGCGTTTTCGCATCATTGCCTCAGACCTGCGAAAGGCGATTACGGCTGGTAAGCTGAAACCGGGCTCCAAGCTCCCGACTGAGAGCCAGTTGTGTGAACAGTATGATGTTAGCCGCGGCACGTTGCGCAATGCGCTCGCGCTCCTGAGATCTGAAGGACTTATTGATCCAAGGCAGGGCGCCGGTACAACGGTCAGCGCTACAGGTAGGCGCAAGGGGATGTTGCGCCAACCTACTGGCAGCTTCGACGATATTCTCGCTTATGCGACCGGTCGACAAAGGTCGTTTCAAATCTTGCCACCGCAGCAATTGCCCGAAGACATCCAGCAGTTGGCCGGGATCAAGTCGACATCGAAGTGGATTGCACTTTCCGGTCAAAATGTTTCGGATGATCGATCGACCCTGGTCGAGGCGACTATCGCCTGGATCCCAAGACGGCATAGCAAGAATGTCGATAAGCTCGACTTGGCGAGCGACACATTGTTTCGGCAAATTGCTGACTTTGAAGGGTTTACAACGACCAGCATCTCGCAGTTCATACAATCAGTAGAGCCCGAATTGTGCCCCGCCAACATTCTGACTCAAAGGCCGAAGCATCCGGTTCTTCGAGTGGTTCGATGTTTTAGGAACGAGAAAAGCAACGTGTTCGAGATTTCTGCTAGTTATCACTACGACGCGCAGTTCTCTTTCACGACAAATTTCGATATTATGTCTGGAGATCTGCATTGAACAAATTTGCCAGAATTACTGAGCGAAACATGCGCAGTGCTTCTCGAATTCACCTTCAATCCAGATCTGCTGCAATTGGGTCGTGAGCCGAACGCCGGGTTCTGCAATTTAGCTGTAACAAATTGGACGTTCTGCGTTCGGTCCGAATACGAGCGCCTCTATTTTCGCGTATATTGGCTTTGGCGCAACTGTCGTTCGTTTGCTGCTTCCGCCGAGAAGCCAACGTTGAAGTGCGAAGTTTGGTTACAACCGAGACCAGACTCGTCTAACTGTATGTTACGTTGTAATTTTTGGTCAAAGTGAATGGTTTGAGTGTTGGCAGTACTTCAATCCCCAGCCACGTTGTCCGCAAGCCCCGATGTCCTTCGCTACGTGCTCGATCCGGCCTGCATTCTGGTAGTTTGGCTGTCTGGCAATCTGGAAACGCAGGCCGCAGTTTGCGCTAGAGAATATATTGTCGGATGACCTTTGTGACATTCGTTTCAAAGTCGCCTCTAGGTCGCTGCGTGAGCGCCTTCAAGAAAAGCTTGATGAGGCGGGATATGCGGGCGCTGTTTAAAGATATGAATTGATCGATGACATCGCGGTCTTGGCAGATCACTATTGCGCCATTCCTGGCCTCGCCGAACCGGAACTCAGGCTTGAAGTCGTCACGACAAACTCCTGTCGCAAATGGCTCTCTCAACAAGATGCCGACCGGGCAAAACGAGGTCATGAGCCTCTGAATATCAACTCGATGTTTCAGGGCGACGTGGGCATTTTCAAAGGTAAAGTCGCTACAAACGCAACAACCATCCGTCGCTCTCCTCCGATAAGTGGGGTCAGCGAAAGACGCCTACTTCTCGCCCTCAACCATCCTGATCATAGCTGACATGGCGGGTGGCGCAAAGATTGATCGGGCAGCAATCGGTGTTAGTCCTATTTGCGTGGCGCATAGCGCCGTTTTTCCAATGCCCGCGATCAGCGCGCTGTTTTTCGAATCTCTGGTGGGTGCGGAGTAGGCGCTGTCAGGCCAACTGTACTTTTTGCGGATTGAGATGGCTGGGATAGGGCAGTTTGATACCCAGACGCCGCATATCGCGCAGCCCTTCTAAACGCCTTAACTCTTCTCCCGAAGTCATTCGACTTATTGTGATGATGTATGTCCGCTTTCCACTTTCGCTTCGGGACGTCGAGCATCTGCTGGTCGAGTGCGGGATCGACATCTGCCATGAAACGGTCCGGCTCTAGTGAAATAGGCTCGACCCGATGTTCGCAGCAGATGTGCCGCGCTAGCGGGCAAGTCGGATGCGCGGCATTCGCCAATGGAAATGATATCTCGATGAGGAGTTTGTAAAGATCGACGAGAACATCCATTGCCTCTGGCGAGCGGTCGACCAAGTGGCGAGATCCTAGAAAGCTACGTCACCAAAGCGCGCGATAAGAACGCGGCCTTGCGTTTCATTAGGAAAGCGCTGAAACGCCAGGGATATCCCAATGCAATCACCACTGACGGCTTGAACTCCTGCAAAGCTGCGATGCGCGAACTCGGTAACATCAGAAGCAGGAAGTGGGACGATAGGCTAACAACCGGGTGGAAAACGGTCACCTGCCCTTCCGACGAAGAGAGCGAGTGATGCAGCGTTTTCGGAGGATGAAGTCCTCACAGAACTTCGCCTCCGTCCACGCCAACGTCTACAACCGTTTCAGTTCTGATCGCCACCTCACCGATAGACAAACTTACAAGACGACTCGCTCCGCTGCCCTGGCGCAGTGGCAATCGCTCATGGCTTGAAGAACGGCGAGGATAGGCGGCTTCGAGTCTAGCGGAGACGAGTTCGCGTTAGACTGAAAGTACCCCTCAATCACTAATCTGTGCCATAGACCCTGACCGGTTACAGTTTGAGGCAGCGATTACGGGCGGCCCGGAATGTGCCACAGGGCCCCTTTTTCAGCCGGTCCAATATAGTCTACTTCCAGTTTGCCGGCTTCAAGATTGAGATATTGATGCTGTTTGGCAACGTTTTCGATGCGGTAAAAGCTGCCATTCGCATTCTCCAATTTCCATAGGAATTGGGGGTTATTTGTCACACTCACACCGCCTCCTCTGATCTGCAAACCTGCATTGCCGATACCAACATATGCTGGCGATCCGTATGCCATGCTATAAATCAGGACGTTATCGCCAACCTTTTTGAATTCCCAAGTCGCAAATTTGTCCTTCGGTTTGGCGTTAGCTGGGTTCACCTGGAACGAGAATTGATAGACGAGAAATGCGTTCATATCATCGGCGTTTTGGATGTAGGTTCCATTTCCAACCGCTGCGGATTGATCGACGAATAGCGGAGAATAAAAGAACCCCTGATTGCCGCCTGTCGCACCGACATTGTGGCCTTTTTTGAAGTTCGGATAATCCTTTTGCACTGGCACTGCAAAATTGCCGTCGGACATCATGCCAAATGAATATTGATCCAGCGCATTATCCTTCCACGCCTGTTCAATCTCTGCAGGTTCAGCCAATTTCGCATTGTTTGCAGCGGCCAAGGCTTTGGCTTGGACAAGCTGAACGCCCGGCTGTGCCTGAAATCTAATATCAAAGGTGCACTTACCAGCGGCAAGGATTGCCCCAACGGGACAATCCAATGTCGGCACTTCGAATGTGACCAGACCCCGGTCGGCTGGTTCTGCAACCAAGTTCTTTAGCAAAAGCGTGAAAACCGTCGATTTCTCCGCATGGGTTGGATCAGGGCCCAAAACCTCATTGACCGAGTAAATCGAATAATTGCGGGCATCAAAGGTCAGCGAATCCTCGAACAACTTGGTTTTGATGATTTCGGCAAGTTCCTCTCCCAAGGTCGCCGCAGCCATTACAATCATCCCGACGAAACCGACAGCCGAGCCAGCGACTTTGGTTCCTGCCTGCACCCCGATTTTAGTGCCGACTTTCGTTCCGATTTTAGTTCCGATTTTGGTGCCGGTTTTCGTGAACATTCTTTTGAATGCTTTTTTGAGCGAGTCTTTGGAAAACTTCTTGAACGCCTTTTCCGCAGCATTCTGTGCTGCTTGGCGTGAAACCGGATCAGCGCCCGGTTTGAGCATAGCCTTCACACCGGCATCAGCAACCGCTTGGAATTTTAGTCTGGCAAGCTCACCAGCCAAAGCTGGCGCTCCGGATGCCACGCCAATAGCAGCGCCAAATGCTGCGCCGCCACCAATCCCGGCCAGAGTGGAAACGGCCGTGAAGTCCTCCCTGACCAAGCTGACGTCGGAAAAATCGGGATAATCAGGGGAGTTCTTTGCTCTGAAAACCTCGATCACATTGGCCAATGCAATCCGCCCTTTGCCGCCAATATACATCGGATTGCCGCCATTGGTGACGTCAAAGCCCGAAATGCTTGGTCCCGCTGTTTTGAATACCGACAAAGCTGGATGACTGTATTGAGGGTTCGGATCGACCCACGCGATGTTTATGCCATTGATAGTGCTACCCGAGCTGCTCTTTCCTACATGCTGGTTCCATGCATTCAAACCGCGTCTTGCAGTCAAATTCGCGTCGCAACCAGCCCAGATTTCAAAGCGGCGTTTGAACGATGCTTGGGCAGCATTCGGGTTTGCCGCGACCAAAGCTTCCCAAGCCTCTTCAACCATGAACGGGGCAAATTCCCAGCGAAGTTCAGGGTCTGCTTGCAATTTTGCGAACAAGTCAGCGTAGGCAGCTTTGCCTTTGGCAGGCCCCTTCCGCGCGAGCAGTTTATCAGCGGCTGCCTCCAACATTGGCCGCTCGGGGCCATTCCATCCATCATACATGAAATTGCCCGAATAGGCGCACCGATCCAGCGCTTCATCGACAAAAAGCTGAACCGGTTGCGGCTCACCTTGGCCGGGCAGGGCAGGGGCAACGGCGGCCGCGTAGATCGGTGACGGGCAGACACGGCGCGTGCCTACGATCCAAGGGGTTCTGTTTTCCGGGCAACCCGTAAAATTATATGACCTTTTCGACGGGTCATAGTCGCTCACACAGAACCAGCCTTCGCGCGGGGTCTTGATGGGATATTCAGGTGCCGCACAAAAGATGGGGGCTTCTTCTACAACAGGTTCTGGCGCGGCATTATTGGTGATTGTGGCCGTGGCCATGATGATTTCTTGAGGTGGCTGGGCGGGCGCGGGCGCGGGCGTATCCGAGGGCGATGCCGCATCGACATAGAGGATACCCTTTACCAAAAAGCTCGGCAAATCAGCGCCGCGAAAATTCACACCTCGATTGGTCAGTCCAACTTTGTTCTGCACGGGTATCGCGTGAGCTCCATCAGCCATTTTATAAGCTGCGCCCGTGTGCAGCCCCAGTTTCTCCCACGCGGTTTCAACCTCTTCAGGAGTGGCAAGCCGCCAATTGTTCTGGGCCAGGACACGGTCAATTTCTTGAGGGTCGCTAACTACCATTTGATGCACTTTGACTTCGGTGTGACATCCGCTTGCATCTTTGGATATTTGGCCTGTGGGGCAGTCGGTATAGGTCAGGGTTCCTTGAGCCAATTCTTGCTGGGCATGGGCTGCAAAAGGAAAACTGACACCGGCCAGCAACGCTGCCGATGTCGCCATCACAAAGCGCGATTTTGAACTCGTGGTTGAATGGTTTTTAAGCATTAGAATTATCTCCCGGAATTGGATGGCCTGAGGCGAGTTGCTTTTGTGAGCCACAAAAATGATTGAAAAAATTGTTCGCAGGCCAGCTGCGAACTTGCGGCTGAAAACACACGGAAACCGGGGCAAACCTCAGCGATCGGGGCTGGAAAACTGCGGTGAATGCAACCGCAGTTTTCCTCGCTGCGCTGGGGGCGTGAATGCATCGCCCGCCGCCGTATCGCCTGCTGTTATAGAGGGTGCTTGCCTCGTGTTTCATGAAGGCACCAGCACTTCGCTTGCTTCATTCGTATCGACGGGCCGCCTGCGCAATCGCACAGTCATCAAGATGATGCAGGTCACGGCAAAAATTCCCGCGACAATGAAATACATCATTTGCGGATTGCCCATTTCATCTGAGGCCGCCGCGATTGCGTTGCCAAGGGGGCGGCCGAAATTGCCTGCCGCCATGAAGATCGTAAACTGGGTTGCTGCAACAGCGGGATCGCATAGCCGCATAGCGATCGGCACGATCGCCACC
Organism: Erythrobacter sp. JB1-15; assembly: GCF_057365035.1. NCBI lineage: Bacteria > Pseudomonadati > Pseudomonadota > Alphaproteobacteria > Sphingomonadales > Erythrobacteraceae > Erythrobacter > Erythrobacter sp. JB1-15. The sequence continues at coordinate 302,936 of NZ_CP200295.1, read as the reverse complement.
ATTAGCAAAACTCGGACGAGCTCAATCTCCCAGAAAAAGACAGTGAGCAGAGTGTGATTGTCCCAGAAGCCTACCAAAAGACCAAAGCCGGCAAGGCTGAATACTGCGACCACACTGCCAATCAGAGTTGCTCGCTGCGCTCCGATTTTAGAGACCAACCAGCCGCCAATGATCATTACGAAGAGGCCTGAGGCCAATTGCGCGCCAGAGATGGTGTTGGTGTATTCGGTTTGGGCCCAGCCTGCTGTGCCTGTTGCTAAGCTGGGATGATACGCCTCTGCTATTCCGGGCATTGCGGAATGGGCTAAAATCACAAAGGCTGCCAAGAGGCTCGCAGGGGTGATCATCGCTTTTCCGCTTTGGATCAAAAGCGGTTTCCACGCGTCAATTTGCAGTGCGATATTGCGCGGATGGGCTGTGCCTTGCGACCATGGAAAGCGCTTTTCGTCCTCGCGCTCCTGCACGCATATTCCAAAGACCAGGACGCATCCCACAACGCCCGCGGCCACTAGATAGCCCGCTGCCACGCCGTAGTGAGCGATTAATTGACTGGCTGCGTATGTGCATCCCGCAATGCCCAATGTTTGCGCACCGAACATTATGCCCGCGGCTTTGCCGCGCTCATCCTCCGGCATGATATCAACAGCAAGGCTGTCGATGGCAACGTCCTGAAATGCGGTGCCGGCATTGGACAGGAAACCAAAGGCAGAGATGAGCCAGACCTCACTAGCATCGGGAGAAAACACTGCCCCGAGCAAGAGAATGGCCACAATTGTGGATTGCGAGGCGATGATCCAGATGCGCCTGCGCCCCATCGCCAGATAGGTGTATCTGTCCATCACAAAGCCGACGAAGAACTTTAACGTCCACGGCAGAATGGTTGCGGCCAGCACCCCTGCAACCGCGGCCGTCGATGCGCCATTGGATGCGAGCCAGGCAGGGATAGCGTATGCAAAAAGGCCAATCGGGACCCCTTGCGTAAAATAGAATAGGAATACGGTTAGCAGTCGCAATTTTGTGCTGTGCTCAAGGATCATTTTTGGCCACCCCATTGGCCTGCGCGTCCAGCCCTTTGGCTCGAGCATTCAAAACAGCCGTTTCAGCTTTGGATGGGAAATTCCGGCAGGCAGCCGGGTCGCTAATCTGCCTGCCGGAATTGAATTGCCGCGGTCCTATTGGCTCAGTGCAGGCCAACAAATTGACCGGCACTGAGCACATTTGTCGCAGCAGTTGATTTTGAGCAGCTTTTAATCGTCGAGGAGCTTCACTTCGCGAAGCAGCGCGACGCTCTGAATTTTGCGAATTTTGTTGTAGAGCTCGATCACGGTCTCATTGCCCTGATCGATGTTCGCTTTTCCGAAAGCTTCAAGGAATGCGAGGTAACGCTCTTTATTCGGCTGAAGCATTTCTCCGCTCGGGAAAGTGATCCGCAAAACCATGTTATAGTCTTCTTTGTAAGGGACCATATAGATGGCAAAGCTGGATATCACGCCTTGCTCTTGCTGAATTTTATTCGCTGCAACCCAAGTGCTTTTCAGCCCTTCGACATAAACTTCTTCTTGCCCCTGATCGACCTGAACAAAAGTCAATTCGGTGACCTCTTCAGCGGGCTCCCAATTTTCGTAGATTTCCATCTGCGCCGCGGCGGGAGCCGCCAATGGTAGAGTGATGGCCACGGTTGCAGCCGCCAGCATAGTCTTGAACTTCGTCATTATGTCCCCCTTGGTTAGTCGAGGAGATTGCATCTGCCACCGCGACCTAAGCTGCGTCCTGAGGAAAATATGATTTTTTTATGATGATCGCCGTTGCACCGCAGCAGCTTGTCAAATACGCTCGCGGTCAATCGCTCCTATCAGGAGGCGGATGGAGCATTCGTTTGCCTGACACACTCACATTGCCGGGCTCGTTCCAAATTAGCGGCGCGCTGGTAAAACCGTCTCAATTAAGCATCGAAGATGGCCCCGCAATTGTGCGCATGCAGCCAAAAGTCATGGCGCTGCTGGTTGCGCTTGCTCAAAAGCCGTATGTTCAGATTAGCCGCGATAAGCTCATCGACACGATCTGGAAAAACGATCAGGGAAGCGATGAATCGTTAACCCGGCTTGTCTACCAATTGCGCACCGCCTTTAGATCCTTCCCTAGTCTCGCCGGCAGTTTGCGAACGATTTCGAAATCTGGCTACATGTTGGAAGCTGAGGTTACTACAGGTCACAGCTTGGGATCAGCCGCAGTGCCCGAATTTGATCGCGCAAAAGACGCGAGCAAGGAATACAATTTCACGATCGCGGTTGCAGGCATTGTTGATCAAGAAAGCCGCCAGCAAAACGATTATCTTGTTGACGGATTAAGCCGTGATTTAACCCGGCTGTTGGCTGCAACCCCAATGTTGAGTGTTGTCCCGCAAAGCTCTGTGATCGCATTGTCAACGGCAGAGCCAAGTCTGAAATCTCTAAGCGACTTGATGGCCTGCCGCTTTATCCTAACTGGAAGTTTTCGCCGCCAAGATGAACGGATTTTGCTGCGGTTTGAACTGGCTGATATGCTGGATGGCGCGCATTGCTGGTCAGGCAAGTACAAATCCCTGCTCGACGAATTCTTTGAGGTTCAAAACGATGTCCTCTTGAATGTCTCAATCGCAATTTCGACGAGAATACGGTTCCCGCTTGAGCCTGCGACAGCGCCGGCTCGTCCGTTTCGCAACAATGTCTACAAGATATTGCAAACCGCAGAAACGCTGCGCCACAGTTATGGGCCCAAGGCGGCTCAAGACATCGTCGCACTTGTGCGCGAAGGCCTTTTGATTGCACCTGACGATGCGCAATTGAACGCGGCGCTGGCGGTCCAGTTAAGCCAAAATGTTGTCAGCCAATGGGAAGCGGACCCTGAGAGCGCGCGTTTGGAAGCGCACGAAGCAATCGCTGCGGCATTGTTGGCAGAGCCCAAAAATCCCGAAGTTCTGGCGAGCGCTGGCATTGTGAACACGATGTTCCACCGCCCCGATGAAGCGATCCGATATCTGCAAGAAGCAACGTCGCGTGATCCTAATAATGCCCATGCGGATGCGGTTCTGGGCTGGCAGATATGTTTGCGCCAATCCGACCCAAAAGGGATCGCGCATATAAAGAATGCTGAACAATGCGCGCCGCATCATCCCCGATTTGGCCTGTGGGCGACATACCGCGCAACATCCTATCTCTTCATGCTAGATTATAAATCAGCCATGTCCGCTTGCGAGGAAGCGATCGCGCGCACGCCCAATTATTATCAGCCACGCTTGTCGCTTGCATGGTCACTTATCGGGCAAGGTGATGAGAAAGCTGCGGCAGAGGCAGTGAGGGCAGCCGAGCGTTTTGAGGGAGACGCCATTGTGGCCAAGTTTGTTGAGGAGATGAAGCGGTGGTCAGCCAATTCGCCCAACGCAAAAGCGTGCAAGGAAGTGCTGGATCAGTTATTCGCATTGTGATGAGCGTACGGCTAAAGGCTCAAAAGCTCTTGGCAACCTCAATCGCCCAGCGTGCAGGTTCATTCAGAGCAGCATTGGGAAATGCCCCTAAAGCAGTCACTTGCGCGATGCGGCGGTTATCAAAAACGTTTTGACCGTTCAAAGATACGCGCAAATCGCTTGGGATGTGATGGTAGGAAATCTGCAATCCCACTTCAGAAAAACCATCGCCTGAATAAGTGCTTTGTGTCTGATTGGTTTCAAGGAAGAACACGCGGCTTTGATAGCGGTAGGCCGCTGAAACCGACAGATCGCTTTGACGACCCAGAGCGAACTCATAGACGGCTGATGCGAACAATTGGGCGGTTGGCGCACGGCTCAATCGGTTGCCTGTGATGTCGGTTTCAGCCAGAGGTATCGGTGCGCCAATTGGAAACACGAGGTCTTCTGGCACGGCAGGGATTATCCCTTGTGTGAACCGCGTATCGAGCCAAGAAGCATTGCCAGAAATTGTGAGCCCGCGTGCGGGCATCAAGGCAAATTCAGCCTCTGCGCCCAAAATCCGGGCCTGGGCAACGTTCGCAATATTGACCCCGCCTGTGGGCACCGGGAGCCTGACTTGGAGGGCAGAATAATCATACGCGAAAGCGCTCAGATTGAGCCGGACTGCATCTTGCCAGAACTGGGACTTTACGCCGATCTCGTAAGCATCGACCCGTTGCGATTCAAATTCTGCTGCAAGGCCGAAGGCGTTAAATCCGCCGCTGTTAAAACCATGCGAATAGCTGGCATAGGCAAAGACACTGTCTGTAAGCTTGCCTTCCAATACAAACCGGGGGGAAAACTCATCAAAGCTTGCACGGTCTTCAAACAAAGGAGGTGCCGCGATCGGTGTGCCGGGCGCCAATGTCTGCCCTGGAAAGACCGGAGCGCTGCCCTCGTTTAAAGTGGTTACGGAAAGCCTGTTGGTAAAACGTTTGGTTTCGCGCGAATATCTCCCGCCCAAAACAAGCGCCACTCGCTGCGTCAGCGCCACTCTGCCCTCGGCAAAAACAGCGTAGGCATTGACCGTTTGGGAAGCTTGGAACTGCGCCAATGTACCAAGGCCAAAGAAGCCGCCGAAATTCCGGATGCGAAAGAGAAGATCGTTTTCTTCGCGGAAATACAGCGCTCCTGCTATCCAGGAAATACTGCGATCATCGGGCGATGAAAGCCGAATTTCCTGACTGAACTGTTTGTTGTCCCCAGACCCCTCATTGTTGATGAGCTGAAGCGGCGTGCCGTCCGAATCTTGTGCGGCATCAAATTCATACCGGCGAATGGCGGAAATCCAGTCAATCGCTACGCCGCCAAGGTCCCAATGCGCTTTGACGTTAAGGCCGCGGTGGTCGCCGTTATAGAAATTGGGATCGTTCGATGCAAAAATCCGGTCTTCCAAAACCCTCTTAAGATCGGGGCGAATGACAAACGGGGATGCTGCCGCTGGATCGGACAAATCCGCCACGGCAATTGTCCCCGGCACTGATGATTGGGAAATTGCATCGCCGATAATATCGAGCGTGAAATTGGGCGCAGGCGTGATGCGAATGGATGCTCTTGCAAATCGGTCTTCAGAACCCCCGACGCGCGATCCGTCAACCGGGTTGGTGCCGTAACCATCCTTGTCCCAAAACCCGCCCGCAATGCGAACCGCGATAAGGTCCTCGGCAACAGGAGCATTTATAGCGCCTTCTACGCGGTAATTGCCGAAACTGCCAACAGAGGCGCTGACATGGCCAGACCAATCGGGGGCGGGCTTTTTTGACTGGATTGAAACAGCGCCAGCGCTGGAATTGCGCCCGCGCAAGGTTCCTTGGGGGCCGCGCACAACCTCAACTGCGTCAAGATCGAAAAGAGCGGCGGTGGAAAAGCCCAACCGGCCCAAATACACCTCGTCAAGATAGACTGCGACAGGTTCATCAGCGAAGAAATTCCCGCCGCCATTGGCCCCGCCAACACCGCGTATAGACAGCGGAGCTGCGGCGTAATTCACGCTTTGCGTGGTGACTAGGCCGGGCACTGTAGCGGGGAGGTTTTCAAGCGAGTCAACGGCGTTGCGAGCCAGAAAATCAGCAGACAGACTTGTTACCGCGACGGGCACAACTTGCCGATTTTCCTCACGCCGCTGCGCTGTAACGGTAATGGTATCGAGGCGTTCGGAGGTTTCCAAGAATGTTTGAGGCGAAGATGATTCCACCTCTTGAGCTAGGATAGGGGCACACCCCGAGCCTAACACGAACAGCAAAGCAAACTTAAAAGTCGATCGAAATTTGCCCATGCCGCCCCCATTGTAAGCGGCGCTTACGGCAAATTCTCCTCGTGGCAAGATGATTTTCATCATTCGCTTGGTGGTTATGATCGATGTTCGGTTACCTGTCTCATTGCGCAGCGTTAAGGATCTGCTGGCTGAGCGCGGGATCGACATTCGCCATAAAACGGTTCGTTTTTGGTGGAACAGGTTTGGTCCAATCTTCGCCGCCGACACTAAGCGTCAGCGGATCAGTAGGCTGCGCGGCTTGCGTCACTGGCGCTGGCACGCCGATCAGGTTTTCGTAAAGATCAATGGCGAGACCTATGATCTATGACGAGCGGCCGATCATGAAGGTGAAATGTTCGAGAGCTATGTCACCAAAAAGCGAGACAAAGAAGCCGCTTTGCATTTCTACAACAAGACGCTGAAGCATCACGCAAAGGCTGATAACATCGTCACAGATGGTCTTAAATCCTAACCTGCGGCGATGCGCAAGATTACTAGAACTGCTGCTCTGCCACCCAGTCTGTGACTTTCCCGGCATGCGAGAACAGGCGCGCTGAAACTCCGCAGTTTTGAGGGGTTTTGCAGCTCTTTGGGTGCCTCACAGAGCCTTTCTCCGGGATGCTGACAGGTCCGCATGCCGGCGGGCAAAATTATGGCCCTTTGCACACCGGCATTCCAATCCTGATAGCCAGCGCTGCAAGCCGCGTTCTCGCAAAGCCTTTCCATTGCGCGCTATCCAAGATAGATTGCATCATGCAACTGAGAGGTGATGATGGCTAAGTTTGTGTTGAACGGGGAACGCGTAGAGGCTGAGGCTGATCCGGCAATGCCGATCCTTTGGGTCGTGCGCGAACAGCTTGGCCTGAATGGCACCAAGTTTGGATGCGGGATTGCCCAATGCGGCGCGTGCACCGTGCATCTTGATGGCAAACCTGTGCGCAGCTGCTCAACTCCCATCGCGCAGGCCGAAGGGCGCGAAGTGACCACGATTGAAGGCATTGCCGGGCCAGATGGCGAATTGAGCAACCTGCAGCAAGCCTGGGTCAGCGAGCAAGTGCCGCAATGCGGATATTGCCAATCCGGCCAGATCATGAGCGCGTCTGCTTTGCTGCGCGACAATCCCAGCCCCACCGATGAGGATATCGACGCGGCGATGTCCGGCAATATCTGCCGCTGCGGCACATACACCCGCATCCGCCGCGCGATTAAGGTTGCCGCTGGTCTCCAGCCTGCCCGCACAGATGGAGCAGAGGCATGAGCGCGGGCGCAGCTGAAAACGATACCAAGCCCCAGCGCAGCCGCGCGGCCAAATGGACCCGGCGCGGGTTTATTGGCGCAGGCGTGCTGGCAGGTGGCGGATTGCTGATCGGTGTCGGCATCCGGCCTGGCAATCCGGTGGGCAAATTAAAACCATTGGTGGCCGCAGGCGCGGGCGAGGAACTGGTCAACAGCTGGGTGAAAATCGGCGCGGACAATGTCATCACCGCGATCGTTCCGCACTGCGAGATGGGCCAAGGTGTGCATTCGGTGCTGGGCCAGATGCTTGCCGATGAACTGGACGCGGATTGGAGCATGGTCAATGTCATGCAGGCGCCCGCTGATGGCAATTATGTCGTGAATGATACCGCGCGGCTGTTTGTTGCGCCGTCCACCATGAATGCTGCCGATTGGCTTGAGCCGACATTGGACGGCCTGTTCACGCAGATTGGCAAACTGGCCGATGCGATGATCACAGGCGGTTCGTCGTCTATCCGCACAACCGGCCAGTATCAGATGCGCATTGCGGGTGCTGCGGCGCGCAAAATGCTGGTGGGCGCAGCAGCCGATGCGTGGGGTGTGCCCGCCGAAGAAATTGCAACGCGCGATAGCATGCTGATCCACAAAGCATCGGGCAACAAAGCGCCTTATTCGCAGTTTGCCGCCGCCGCTGCTGAGCAGCCGATGGATCATTCGCCCAAGCTTAAGGACCAATCGCAATACCGTTTAATGGGCAAAAGCATGGCCCGCACCGATATCCCTGCCAAAGTGAACGGCACGGCCGAATTCGGGATCGATGCCGTGCCCGAAGGGCTGGACCTATCCTACGCCGCGATCCGCAGGCCGCCTGCGCCCGGCACTGATGTGGTCAGCATGGATGCCGAGCGGGCGAAAAAGATGCCCGGCGTTCTGCAAATCCTCAATATGGGCAATTTCGTCACAGTCATTGCGGATAGCTATTGGCAGGCCGAACAGGCGATTGGCGCGATTGATATCGAATGGAGCGTATCTGAAAGCGCGATCAAATCGAGCGAAGATCAGTTTGCCGCCTTTGCCGCTGCACTTGATAAAGCGGGGGATGAAGGCGGCGATCAGGTCGCTGGCAAAGGCGATTTTGCCTCCGCTTATGCTGATGCGGCCACCGCGATTGAGGCGGAATACCGGGTGCCTTATCTTGCCCACGCCCCGATGGAGCCGATCAATTGCACCGCATGGTTTCGCGATGGCGCATGCGATGTCTGGACCAGCACGCAGGTGCCGCTAATGGCGCGCAGCGAAGTTGCTTCTGCTGTGGGCCTTGGCAAGGATGACATCACCATCCATCACCCCATGCTGGGCGGGGCATTCGGCCGCCGATTGACAAGCGAATATGTCGCCATGGCCGTGCGCGTCGCCAAGGCGGCTGGCTATCCCATCAAAATGATCTGGTCGCGCGAGGAAGACACGCGCACCTCGATGTATCGCCCCGCCGATATCTCCCGGTTTAAGGCAGGCCTTGATAAGGCGGGCAAACTGGTGAGTTACGACAATATCTTCACTCAGCGCCATGACCCTGCAGAAGCAAGCGTTCCGGGCATTTACAGCATTCCCAACACATCGGTGCGCGTGGCAGAGGCGGAATTGTATCTGCCCTTTGCTGCATGGCGATCGGTTGACCATTCGCAGCACGGCTTTTTTATCGAGAGCTTTATTGACGAAGCGGCCCATGCAGCGGGTGCTGATCCGGCGCAATATCGCCTCGCCATGCTGGGCGATGCGCCCCGGCATAAAGCGGTGCTGGAAAAAGCGATGGCGATGAGCGGTTGGGGTGATCCAGCGGCAGAAGGCACTGCGAAAGGCATCGCGATTGTGGAATCCTTTGGCACTATTGCGGCCCAAGTGATTGAAGTTGATATGTCAGCAGGCAAGCCCAAGCTCAACAATGTGTGGGCGGCGTGCGATGCGGGCTATGTCATGAACCCCGATGGGTTCCGCAACCAGATCGAAGGCGGGATCGTCTTTGCGCTGACCGCAGCGATGTATGGCGAGCTGGATCTGGCAGGCGGGGCGGTCAAGCAGAGCAATTTTCACGATTACAAAATGCTGCGCATCAATGAATGCCCCGATATCGAGGTTGCGATCATCAATAGCGGCGATGTGCCGATTGGCGGGGCGGGGGAGCCGGGAGTTCCGCCGGCTGCGCCTGCATTGACCAATGCGATCTTTGCCGCGGCAGGCACGCGCATTCGCGAGCTTCCCATTGCCAAGCAATTTGCATGAACGGGCAGGGTGATAAAATGACGAAGCGAGGTATTGCTTGCCTGACGCTGGGCGCGCTTTTTCTGAGCGGGTGCGGATCATCCGAGCAACCGCCGGTTGAACAGATCGTGGTGCGCGAACCCGGCTCACCTGCCGTCGCCGTCCAGCCGCCTGCCGATATCGTCTCAACAGGCAAAGCCGCATTTGCCGCGTGTTCCGCCTGTCACACAGCGGGCAAAGGCGAAGCATCGGCAAGCGGTCCCAATCTATACGGTGTGCTGGGCAGACGCGCGGCATCGCTCGATGATTTTGCGTATTCGGACGCGCTTACCCAATCAAACATCACTTGGGACGAGGCGCAATTGGATGCGTTTCTGGCCGATCCTGCAGGCACTGTCCCGGGCACGAGCATGGCAGCAGGCGCGGTTTCTGATGCTGAGCGGCGCGCGGCGATCATCGCTTACCTCGCCAGCCTTGCCGATTAGGCTCTGCCGCCGCCATCGTGGATACGCCCGCCGTCTTCCAGTTTCTTGCTGAACAAGCGCGCAGCGGCAAACGCACCGCTTTGGTGACCGTATGCGCGGTTGAGGGTTCCTCAATGCGCAATCCCGGCACGCATATGGGCGTAAGCGAGGATGGCAGTTTTGCAGGATCATTGTCAGGAGGCTGCATAGAAAACGCAGTCGTCGCCGAAGCGCGCTCTGCGATCACACAGGGCGAGCCGCGCATGGTGCGGTTCGGGGCGGGTTCGCCTTACCTTGATATCAAATTGCCCTGCGGCGGCGGGCTTGATCTGCATTTTCAGCCTTTAAACGATGATAGTTTGGTCCGCTCTGCATGCGAAGCGGCGATGCGGCGCGAACCGTTTTCGATTGAGATCACGGCACACGGCACCCAATTTGCCAAAGGGTTCTCCGCGCCTGCTTTCGATCACACGAAGCGCACGGGTACGGGCACATTTGGTCATTGGCCCGCATTGCGCTTGCTGATTGTCGGGCATGGGGCAGGGGTAGAGGCACTGGCTGCGCTCTCCCGGTCGATGCAATGCGATGTCGAGGTGCTCACGCCTGATGATAGGATTGAGCGCGCTTTGACCCGCCAATCCATTACCGCGCGGCCTCTGAAGCGAACCACCGACACGCATTTGCTCACCAGCGATCCGTGGACGGCGATCACTTTTCTGTTTCACGATCACGATTGGGAGATTGATCTGGTAAAGGCCGCGCTTGCGCTGCCCCATTTCTATATCGGCGCGATGGGCGGGCGCAAAGCGCATGAATTTCGCCAGAGCGCGCTTATCCAAGCGGGCGTTAATCAAAGCCAGATTGACACCATCCACGCACCTCTTGGCCTGTTCCATTCCTCGCGCGATCCGCAAACATTGGCGCTGTCTGCCCTAAGCGAGATCATGCTTGCCTATCAGCGCGCCGATTTTGGCAGCGATCATGGCTGAGCCTGCCAAACTGGCCATTGCGATATTGGCGGCGGGCCAATCGCGGCGATTTGGCGACAAGGACAAGCTTACCGCGCCCATTAACGGCACAATGCTGGGCGTGCACGCGGCGCAGAAACTGGCAGGCATTGAGGCGGCGCATAAATGGATCATTGCACCGGGCAAGGGGCATCCATGCGAGCAGATATGGCGCGCGGCGGGATTTGAGATTGCCGTCAATCCAGATGCAGTGCGCGGCATGGGCACATCAGCCGCGCTCGCCGCTTCGCTTGCCATGGAACACGGCGCAGAATGCCTGCTGATCGCGCTTGCCGATATGCCGTATGTCCCCGCCGCGCATTTCGAACGCTTGGCCGAAACCGCGCGAACCCTTGGCGAAAACGGCGTCGTCGCCTCCAGCGATGGCGTCACCAACATGCCGCCTGCCTGTTTTGGACGGGGGCATTTTGGCGCCTTGGCTCAGTTGCAAGGCGATAGGGGGCAAGGGCGCTGTTAAAGGATGCGCATACGGCGCAGTGCCCGCCGGAATGGCTTGCCGATATTGACGAACCTAAGGATATTGAGCGACCATAGAGCGCGCGATTTTGCTGCGGGATACCGCCAGCGGACCGTGATCAGAGCGAGGGACAATCACGATGCGCTGCGATTATGTGGATTGGGAATATGGGCAATTGCATGTGCGCAGGTGGGGGCTGGACCATGCCGGAAAACCGCCGCTTATCTGTTTGCCTCCTGCTCCCTTTTCCAGCCTTGCCTACAACACTCTAGGCCCGCTGCTCGCCGCAGATCATCACGTGATCGCGCTTGATTATCCCGGCTTTGGCGGGTCAAGCGCGGTCCCGCGCGATCTTGTCATGGCGGATTTGTCGAACGCGGCTGCCGCGATTGCCGATGCGTTTGCGCCGGGTCTTGGCGTGCGCCTGCTGGGCTTTCATACAGGCACTATTGTTGCCGCTGATATGGCGATTTCGCATACCGATAGGGTTGACCAATTGATGCTGATCGACGTGCCGTTTTTCGATGCGCAGCAGCGCCGGGCGGAATTTGAAGCAAAGCCGCGGATCTTCCCGCTCAGCAGCGATGCAGACATGCTGGAGCCTGCATGGCATTTCAATGTCGCTCGGCGTGTCGGCCTGATTGAGCTGCCGCGCGCGTTTGAAAACTTTGTCGATATGATTTCCTCGGGCGAGGGGCGCAATGCCGCCTTTCGTGCCTCGTTCGAATATGATTGCATGGCTGCCTTTGCGAAGGTCACCCGGCCTGCCACCTGCATCGCGACCGCCGCGATGTTGACCGAGCAAACCCGCGATGCCGCAGCCGCGATCCCCAATGCCAAGCTGATCGAATTGCCCGAAATCCCTACCGCCGTGCTGGATGCAGGAGCCAAGCGTTTGGCGCAGGTGGTTTTGCAGGAACTGGCAAGCTGACAGGCAGGCCCAGCCAGAAGCGCTGGATCATTTTGCCGCTCCCGTGCGTTTAATGGGAGAGAGGCGCAAGGTTTGCTGCACAATTCTCGCTTTACAATGCGCCTTTGCGATTGACATCATACTCTCGCATGGGCAAATTTGTCCGGACAACTTTTGAAAGCAAAATCATGGCATCCGATCTTCCCCCTCCTTACACCGCTTTGACCCGGCATCCGATGATGCCGAAAACGAGCCATGATGAGGCAGCTCGGTTTAATTTCCTAACGCATTTCAACCGCTTTCTGTCTGGCTCTGTCGGCACTGGGAACAAGCTGGCTTATGAAAAGCAGGTCTTGCCCAAATTTCGCGCCCAGCATGGGCGCGATCCGGAGCATCGCTATGAAATCCGCGATGGGATGAACCTGAATGATTGGCACCGGATCTGGTCTGCGCTGAAACGCAATTCGATGGAGATGCGCCAGCATTTCGGGCGGCAAGCGGTGCTGCGCCAGCTTGATGAGCTGGACGCCAAGGCATCGGAATATAATGAGAAATCCGGCCTGCTTGAACTCGATCCCACTGTTCAGCAGCCGCATTACCAAACTGCGGTTGATATCCATTGCCAGCCCGGCGGATACCATTCCGAAGAGCGTGCAGGTGATGTCACCATGGGCGCGAATTACGATATTGGCCTGTTTGCAACGGTCGGCGGTGCGCTGGGCGGATTGAACGATGGCGGCGGTCAGGCCGTGGTGGAATGGGCAAAGAAAGAACGGCCCAATTGGCAGCCCAAGCGTATTCTGGATATCGGCTGCACGGTTGGCCACAACGCTGTGCCCATCGCCCAGGCTTTTCCCGATGCAGAAGTGATCGCGATTGATACAGCGGCCGCCACATTGCGATATGCCGCTGCGCGCGCCGCATCCATGGGCGTGACAAACATCAAGTTTATCCAGGCATCGGGCGAGGATTTGTCGCGCTTTGATGATGGATCGTTTGACTGGGTGCAAACCACAATGTTCCTGCACGAATTGTCATCGCAGGCCATGCCCAAACTGCTCGGCGAGGCGCACCGTGTGCTGGTGCCAGGCGGGCTGATCCTGCATATTGAACAGCCGCAATATTCAGATGAAATGCCTTTGTTTGAACAATTTATGCGCGACTGGGATGCGTTCAACAACAACGAACCGTTCTGGTCTGCCATGCACGGCCAGGATTTGAAAGAGGTGATGGCAGGCGCTGGTTTCCCGCGTGATGCGCAATTTGTCGCAGGCGTGCGCGCGGTGGTCGATCCGGAGATTTTCCCGCCATCGCCCGATGACGGCGAAGAGGATTTTGGCCGCGCGGCCATCTGGAACGCCTATGGCGCATGGAAACCCGAAACTCAGGCGGTGGCAGCATGAGCGATCCGATAGATTGGGTCGCCCTTTCCGGCCGCAGAGCCAAAGGCAAACGTCCCGAATATTTCGAGGATCCCGCGCTGGACCGGCTGTATTCCACTGTCTTTGCGCTGGCAGCAGAAGTGTCTGCTTTGCGTGACCGGCAAGATACGGTGGAACGCCTGCTCGATACAAAAGGTACGATCAGCCGCGAGGATATCGAAAACTATGCCCCTGACAGGCAGGCGGGCGAGGAACGCGGACTATCCACGCGGGCTTACGTGTCGCGCATCATGCGCGGGTTCCAGCAACAGGTCGAAGCGATGGAAGCGCAAGACCCGCCGATCATGGAGATCGTGGAGAAGCTGGCGCGCGAATAAATTTGGATGCGATTAAGGGGAGGGAACATGCGCGATTTGAAAAGCGATAAGCACACTTTTACCGGGCCGCATTCGTGAGCCGCGGAATTGATCGGCGTGCTTTGCTGGGTGCGGGCGCTGGTGCTGCAGCAGCGGCGACATTTGATTGGACCGCTTTTGCGGCGCCCGCAGCAGCCGCGACGGGAAATCCGGGCGATCCGGTGCAGATGCGCTCTGACGGGACTTATGCGACCGTCCCCTTAAAGAAAGACACGATTTCCATCGCGGTCGCTCAAACCCGCGTCGTCCCGGTAGAGCTTGGCAATATCCGGCAGACGCGCCGCGCCAATGTGCAGCATATGTGCGATGTGATCGACACCGCAAACGGGTTTTCAGGGGCAAAAGACCTCATCTGCTTTCATGAATTTCCGATCACCGGATATCGCCATGTCTGGGATTTGAACGACGCGCGCAAAATCGCGATTGAACTGCCGGGCGAAGAAAGCGAAATGCTGGCCGCCAAAGCGCGCGAATATGGCAGCTGGCTGGTGTTTGGCTCCTATGTCCGCGATCCCGAATGGCCCGAACGCCTTTTGTCGATCACGACGGTGATGAACGACAAGGGCGAGATTGTCGCCAAGGACTGGAAAGCGCGCAATCTGAAAGGGTTTTTCCCCGGCGGGCGCGAGCTGTTCACCACCACCATTTACGATGTGCTCGATGAATATGTTGAGCGTTATGGCTGGGATGCGGTGCTGCCTGTTGTGCGCACGCCATTGGGCAATCTGATCACCAGTTCATCGCAATTGGAGCCTGAATTGTTCCGCGCTTTTGCGATGAAAGGCGCAGAGATTATGCTGCGCACGGCGACGGGTAATTACAACGAGTTGGATATCCGCGCGACCTCCATGTACAACCGCGTTTATTCGACGATCGCGAACAATTCCGCCTCGCCTGAAAACAAGTATTACCTTGCCGATTCCAATCCCGGTTATGCCGGGATCGTCGGGCCGGATGGCGAATTTATTGAACGGTCTGAAACCGATTTCGAAACGCTGGTCTATGGCCGCATTCCCATCGCCAGTTTCCGCGCGCGCCACCGGCAACCGATTGTGCACAGCGAGCTGGTGATGCCGATCTTCGAACAATATCGCAGCCCTTATGGCCCCAATCTGCTGGCTGATTATCAGCCGACGGACACCAAGGATGCTGGCCGGTATCTGCGCGAAAAGACCCGCTGGAAGAACGGGCGGTGATAAAGCGCGCTCTGGTCTTGTCCTTCGCGGGCGTGCTGGCTTTGACGGCCCTTTCAGCCAGTGCGCAGTCCAATAGCAAAGCTGCCGGGGCAAAGGATGTGGTGGGCGAACTTGCCGCGTTTATGATCGGCCATTACGCCACCGCGCCGGATAACCTCGATCAAACGATCATAGATCGCCGGATCGCCGTGCGGGTCGATGGCGCAGATGGCGTGTGGTTTTACAGCCAGCTCAATACGGGCGAGACGCAAAAGCTTTACCGCCAGCGCTTTCATCAGCTGACCCTTTCCGCCGATGGACAAAGCGTTGTTCAGCGCAGCTTTGCCCCTGCCAACGCGGCCAAATTCGCCGATCCGTGGCAACGCCCCGAAATCCTGAGCGGGCTTGGCATGGCCGATATGCAGCCGGTTCTGGGCGAGGGGTGTGAGCAGGTTTGGACGAGGAGTGATGCGGGCATTTGGCAAGGCCGGGTTGATCCTGAAACATGCTCACTGTTTTCAAAACGCCGCCAAACCACAATCCGCATTGGTGCAGATGGGTTTTATCGCGGATCAGTCCACGGCACATCAGAACGCGGCTTTGATGCCGAAATGAACCCTGTCTGGGGCTCCAAACCCGGCGAATACATCTTGCTCAATCGCTGCCGCTCGCACCTTTGCGCGTATGAGGCGCGCGTGCTTTTGCAGCGCAACCAACCCTAGTTTCAAAGGAATACCAATGCCAGCCTATATGATCGTAACCGCCAAAATCGCTGACCGCGATGCCTTTATCCAGGGCTATGGAGCGAAAGCTGGCGAATTGGTCGCGAAATTTGGCGGGCGATACGTGCTGCGCGGACCGGGGGCAGAATTGCTCGAAGGGGACTTTGGCAATGGCGCATCCATGGTCATTTCAGAATGGCCCGACAAAGATGCGGCCAAGGCTTTCTGGAACAGTGCAGAATATGGCGAGGCCAAAAAGCTGCGCGAAGGGATCGCGGATTGTCAGGTGCTGCTTATCGAAGCGCCCAGCATTGCGCAGGCACTGGCATGACCGATGTGATCAAACGCACCACCGTGATGGTGCGCGATGCCGAAGCCGCCGCGCAGTGGTACGAAAATGTGCTGGGTATGCGCCGGTGGATGGACACGCCGTTCACTCTGTCCGGCAATCAGCTCGCGGCAGGCAAAAAGGGCGATTTGACCCGGCTGGTTATTATGCAGGCCGAACATGACGAGATCGGCATGATCGGGCTGTTGCAATGGGTGGACCCGGTGCGCGGTGATATCCCGGCGCAGCTTCCCACCGAAATCCCGTTTGGAACACCGATATTCGTGATCGCGTCCAAAGACACGCAGGCTGCGGTTGAACGCGCGCGGGCGGCCGGATCGCGCATTCATGCAGAGCCGCTGGAATGGACAGTCACAGGCGCAGATGGCCGGCAAAAAGATATGGTCGGCGCAAGCTTCTGGGACTTGGACGGCAATTTCTTCGAAGTGAACGAGGTCGTTCGGATCCGCGATTGATGAGCGTTAGCAGCTCTTTGGCCGCATTCGATGCGAATGACAGTCACGGCATTGACGATGACGCCAATTACCAATGGCGCATCGCGCAAAGGCCCGATGGCAATGTGGTTCCGCAAGATTTTGCCTGGCATTCGCAGGCCGTGCCCGAACCGGGCGACGGCGAGGTTCTGCTGCGCACCCATTATCTGGGCCTTGCGCCTGTTATGCGGTTCTACATGCAGGGCACTGCGCGCACGGGCGATGCGACTTTGACGCCGGGCGATGTGATCCACGGACGCGGCGTTGCCCAGATCGTCAAATCGCGCCACCCCGACTGGCGCGAAGGGGAAATGGTGCAAGGGCAGATGGGCTGGCAGACATACAAGGTCAGCCGCATGACGCCGATGGAAAAGTTTTACCGCATGCCCAAAAACGGCCTGCCCGCAGCATTGGGCGCAGGGGTTTTGGGGATGACGGGGCTGTCCGCCCATGCCGGACTGTTTGCATGCGGTGATCCAAAGGAAGGCGACCGGATGGTGCTTTCGGGCGCGGCTGGCGGGGTCGGATCGATGGTCAGCCAGATTGCTGCAAACATTGTGGGCTGCGATGTCGTAGGCATGGCGGGAGGGGCGGACAAATGCGCCTTTATCCGCGAACACGGATGCGCATCGGCGATTGATTACAAGTCTGATGATATCGAAGCGATGCTCGATGAATTGCGCCCCGACGGGATTGATCTGTATTTCGACAATGTTGGCGGGGAAACGCTGGAGGCGTGCCTCGAACGTCTGCGCATGAATGCGCGCATCGTGCTATGCGGATCGATCAGCGAATACACCCGCGATGATCCGTTCAAATTGTCCAATTACACCCGCCTGCGCGCGACCGACAGCGTAATGCGCGGTTTCTTCGTCTACAATCACATCGACCGCTGGGCCGAGGTGATGGACGAATTGTCCGGCTGGATCACCGATGGCCGATTGAAGCCCGTGCAGGACATCGAAGACGGCTTTGAAAGAATGCCGCGCGCGCTCGCCAATTTGTATTTCGGCGCCAATGTCGGCGTTCAATGCTGCTCTGTTCGCGGCGAACCAGAGGAATGGTTATGACCGATAAACCGCCTGTCCGTTTTCAACGCGCCAATTTCACAGTGGCGGATCTGGACCGTGCGCTGACCTTTTACGAAGGGGTGCTGCAATTTGAAGTTGAATACCGCCTGGGCGACAACCCGGACAGTTATTCGCGCCCCGTCTTCGATATTCCTGACGAGGCTAAGCTGGGCTTTGTCACGCTGAACCTGCCCGGTCAGCGCCGCGTTATGGCGCTGACAGAGGTGACAGGCATTCCGCTTGAACCTGTCCCCCATCCGCGTCGCAGCGCGATTGTGCTGGAGACGCAGGATCCCGACGCCGTGATGGCAGGCGCGCGGGGCTTGGGGCTTACCGTTTATGACGAAGAAGTGCTGAAAACCCCTGATGGCAGAGTGGGGCGCGAAATTGGTATTGCCGATTTTGATGACAATCTGGTGGTGATCTACAATTTCCCGGAAACAGACGCATGAGCGCGGGTGCGGGCTCAAGCTCGGCACCTTCTCCGGCATCGGCCCCAGCTGCGGCGGAGAAACCATACCCAAGCGCAGTGGCAGGCTGGCTACTCGTCCTTTTGCTGACGATGGCGTATATTTTCAGCTTTATTGACCGGTATATTCTGGGCCTGCTGATTGAGCCGATAAAGGCCGAATTTGGCTTGTCGGACCGCGCGATTGGCTGGCTGCTTTCAGCCTTCACCTGGGTGTATGGTTTTGTCGGCATTTTCATGGGCTGGCTGATTGATCGCGGGCGGCGCACATGGATTGTCGCGATTGGCATGGCCTTGTGGTCAGCGGCCACGGTGGCAACGGGCATGGCCAAGAATTTCGTCCAGCTGTTCACCGCGCGCATGGGTGTGGGCGTGGGTGAGGCAACGCTTAGCCCTGCGACATTCTCGATGATCGGTGACAGTTTCCCGCCCGAAAAACGCGGCAAGCCGATTGCCTTTTATTCCAGCGCTTTGCCCATTGGTGCAGGGCTCGCGTCCCTGCTTTCCGGCGCAATCATTGCGTGGACCGCGGCGAGCGGCAATCAAACGCTGCCGCTGTTTGGCGAAGTGGAGCCATGGCGCTTTACGCTGATCGTCGTGGGCTTGCCGGGACTGTTTTTCGCCGCTTTGTTTCTCTTTATCAAAGAACCCGTGCGCCGCCCCGCACCGGCCAGCGAAGAGGTGATTGGCGGCAATGGCATTGGCGATGCGGCGAGATATATCCTCGACAATTTCGCGCTCTATTTTGGCTTTGTCATGGTGGTGTGCTGCATGACAGCGATTGCCTATTCGCAAGGGTTTCTCGCCCCCGTCTTTGAGCGGACATGGGGCTGGTCCCCGCAGACCTATGCCTATGTCAATGGCACAGCTTTGCTGATTATCGGCCCGCTCAACATGATGTTGATGGGCACCATATCAGACCGCTGGACAGCAAAGGGCGTGCCCGATGCGGCTTTGCGGATGATGTATATCGGGTTTTTCATCATGGTGCCGACCGCTGCGCTGCCCATGTTTATGCCTGATGCGTGGTCGGCCTTTGCGGTGCTGTGCATCAACACGATCGGAATTGGCATTGTGTCTGCCATCGGCGTGACGGCTTTGCTGGTCATCACCCCTGCGCAGGTGCGCGGGCAGATTGTGGCATTGTATTACTTTGCGATCAGTCTGTTTGGATCGCTGGGGCCGATTGTGGTGGGCGAGCTTTCCAGCCAGGTCTTTGGTGAAGACGAATTGCGCCTGGCGGTGGCCTGTGTGCCGATTATCTTTGCGATTATCCCGCTGGCGATGATGCCCATGACGCGGCGCAAATATCTGGAACAGGTGCGCCGGATCGAAGGCGGCGCGGGTTAAGGCGGGCGGGGTGACACGGGCGGATTGAGACGGGCGGTCGGCTGGTAGTGCTTTTCTAGCCCTATTCGCCCGCCTGCCCCACAGCGCCTGCATCCAGAAGTGCAGCAATTTTGCCCGCGTCATAACCCAGCGCCTTCAGCACAGCGCGGGCATCCTCGCCCGGCTTGGGCAGTGACTGGGCAGAGCCAATCCGCTTGCCATCCATTTCCAGCGGAATGGTGGGCAGGCGCACCTGCGTGCCGTTATCCAGCGTCACATCCTCAAGCCCGCCTTGCGCCAAATGCGGATCGTCAAACATATCCTCTGGCTTGCCGATTGGGGCGAAAGGCAGGCCGGAACCGTCCAGTTTCGCAATCACTTCAGCGGCTGTCATCGTGCCGATCAGCGCGCGGATTTGCGGGATGATCTGATCGCGCGCCATCACGCGGGCATTGTTTTCGCGCCAGTCCTCGTTCGCCCAAAGATCATCGAGAGCGAACAGCTTGCAGAACTTCTCCCACAAGGCATCGGTGACAACGCCGATAAAGACGGGTTCGTCTTTGGTTTCGAACACATCATAGACCGCCCAGGCAGACACGCGCGCGGGCATGGGGGCAGCGGGCGATCCGGTGACGGCATATTGCGCCATGTGCTGGCCCACGAGGTAGATGGTGGTTTCAAACAGGCTGGCGGTGACTTTCTGGCCGCGCCCGGTGCGGTGGCGCTGTTCCAATGCGGCCAAAATGCCGATCACGCCGAACATGCCGCCGGTCACATCAATAACGCTTGCGCCTGCGCGCGTGGGTTTGCCCGGGTGGCCGGTCATATAGGCAAGCCCCCCATCATCTGCGCGACCTCGTCCAGAGCGGTGCGGTTTTCGTAAGGGCCGGGCAGAAAGCCTTTTTCGCTGGTGTAGATGAGGCGTTCATTGCTCTTTGCGCATTCCTCATAACTCAGGCCCAGCCGATCAAGCGCGCCGGGGCGAAAGTTCTCAACCAGCACATCAGCTTTGGCGATTAAGTCTTTGGCAACGCTTAAACCTTCTGCCGATTTGAGGTTAAGGCAAATCGATTGCTTGCCTCTGTTGTACATCGGGAAATAGCCTGATCCGGAACCGAGCAAGCGGCGCGTTCGGTCTCCGCCAATGGGCTCCACCCGGACAATTTCCGCGCCAAGTCCTGCGAGAATGTGGCCCACGGTTGGCCCCATGACCATATGGGTGAATTCAACAACCTTGATCCCGGCAAGCGGCTGGGGAGTGGCAGTTTGAGTGGCGCTCTCGCTCATGCTGCGATCCTTTGTGCGTAATCTTTCATGGGGCCAGCATCGGGCGTAAATCCGTACATCGGCTCGCCCGGCAGCGCGTCTTCGATGATGGCGCGCACTTTCAATAGGGCATCAAGGTCAATGCCCGTCTTGCAGCCCATCGCATTGAGCATCAGCACCAGATCCTCTGTCACCAGATTGCCGCTTGCCCCCGGCGCAAACGGGCACCCGCCAAGCCCGCCCAGCGAGGCATCAAAGGTGGTGATCCCTTCCTCCAGCCCCGCAACCACATTCGCAAGGCCGAGCCCGCGCGTGTTGTGCAGGTGCAAAGTGGTGAGCATGTCATCGCCCACCGCCTGCTTCACCTTGCGCGTCAATCGGCGCACTTGCGCAGGGTCAGCATAGCCTGTTGTGTCCGACAGGCTGAATTCCATTGCGCCTGCCTCGGCGGCTTTTTCTGCCAGACGCACCACCTGATCGTCTGCGACCGCGCCTTCCATGGTGCAGCCGAATGCGGTGGAAAGCCCGACGGCAAAGTGGATGCCATGATCCTTGGCGATTGACGCGGCAGCGGCGATTTCTGCAAGCATGGCGGGGTGATCCTTGCGCACATTCTTGACCGAATGCGTCTCGCTCATCGAGAAAGGGATGCTCATCCCATCCACGCCCGCTTTCGCAGCGAACTCAGCGCCTTTGGCATTGGGCACCAAGGTCACCACATTCAGCCCCTCGATGGTTTTAGCAAACGCGACCAGCTCCGCTGTGTCCGCCATTTGCGGCAACAGCTTAGCAGGGACAAAACTGCCCACTTCGATCTCTTTCACTCCGGCAGCGGCTTCGGCTGCGATCCAGCGCTTTTTGGCATCAAGCGGCATCACCCGGTCAATGCTTTGCAGGCCATCGCGCGGGCCCACTTCGGATATGAGGATATCGGTCATTTATGTCTTCTCCAGATACACCCATGGCCGCGCGGGTCTGTCCGCGCTCAGCCATGTTTCGATAGCGTCCGCCTGAGTGAGAGTGAGGTCAATCGCATCAAGACCTTCGCCCAGCATCTGCTTGGCTTCGGCATCAATGTCGAAAGAATGGACGGCGTTCGCGCACGTCACTTGCTGCGCGGCGAGGTCGATTGTTACTTCGCAATTGGCAAGGTTTTCAATCACATCACGCGGTAAAGTGACAGGCAGGATAAAGTTGCGCACGCAATTGCCGTAAAAGATCGGGGCGAAGCTTTCCGCGATTATCGCGCGGATGCCGTATTCGGCCAAAGCCCATACGGCGTGTTCGCGGCTGGACCCGCAGCCGAAATTGGCGCCCGCCAGCAGCAATTGTGCGCCCCTGTGGGCAGGCTGGTTGAGGACGAAGTCCGGGTTTTCGCTGCGCGCATCGGCATTGGTGTACCGCCACGGCGCAAACATCCCATCGGCCAATCCATCGCGCCCGGTGGTGCGCATTTCGCGGCTGGGAATGATCGTGTCGGTGTCGACATTGTCGCGCATCAAGGGTGCAGCAAGAGCGGTGAAGGGCTGTGGGAAGGCGCTCATTTGGCATATTCCCGCGGGTCAGCAATCGCGCCTGCCAGCGCGCTTGCCGCGACGGTTTCGGGCGACGCGATATGCGTGCGGATGCCGGGGCCCTGGCGCCCTTCGAAATTGCGATTGGTGCTTGATATGGTCCGCGAACCTTCGGGAAAACCTTCGCCGCCTGCATAAAAGCACAAGCTGCACCCGCTCATGCGCCATTCAAATCCGGCAGCGGTAAAAATGGTGTCGAGCCCTTCTTCCTCTGCCTGCCGTTTGACCGCCAGCGATCCCGGCACGACCAGAGCTTTCTTGATCGAAGGGGCAATCCGGCGGCCTTCAAGGATGGCGGCTGCGCGGCGCAAATCGGAAATGCGGCTGTTGGTGCACGACCCGATGAATGCCGCATCAAGCGGTGTGCCTGCCAATCCATCGCCCGGCGCAAGCCCCATATATTCATGCGAGCGCGCTGGCCCCTGCGGCACTGGATCGCCGATGGGGATGGTCTGTTCAGGGCTGGTGCCCCAGCTGACCATGGGCGCGATTGCCGATGCATCAATCACGATCTCAGCATCGAATGCCGCGCCGTCATCGCTGGAAAGGCCTGCCCAATAAGGATCAGCAAAATCACCGGGCGCAAAAGGGCGGCCCGCCAGATATTCGAATGTCTTTTCATCCGGCGCGATAATGCCTGTCATCGCGCTGAACTCGGTCGCCATATTGCAAAGGGTCATGCGCGCTTCCATCGCCAGCGCTTTGACAGCATCGCCGGCAAATTCGACCACATGGCCCGCCCCGCCGCCTGCGCCGTGCTGCGCGATCAGAGTTAGGATCATATCCTTTGCCGTCACTCCGAATGCGAGCTCGCCTTCGAAACGGGCCTGCATCGTCTTGGGTTTTTCCAACCGCAACGTGCCCGTGACCATCGCGTGTTCGGCTTCGGATGATCCAATGCCCCAAGCGAGCGCGCCAAACGCGCCTTGTGTGCAAGTGTGGCTGTCAGGCGCGACCAGCGTGAGGCCGGGCAGCACCACGCCTTGTTCGCCGCTGATGATATGGACGATGCCCTGATCCCGGTCGTTCACATCGAACAATCGGATACCGGCCGCTTTGCAGGCGGCGCGGGTTTCGGTGATAAATCCGCTGCCCCCCGGCATCAGCGTATGATCGCCGCGCCCAATGCGCGTGTCGACAATGTGATCCATCACCGCAAAAACGCGCGCCGGATCGAGCACTTTGCGGCCCATTTCAGCCATGCGTTTCAGCGCCGCTGCGCCCGTGCGTTCGTGCAGAAACACCCGGTCAATCGCAATCAGGGATGAGCCACCTTCGGCGTGATTGACCGTGTGCCCATCCCAGATTTTATCCAGCAGTGTCTTTGCCATAAGTCCCTTGGTTGGCCTATTCGTTCAGGCGCTGGCTTTCATTTCAGCATCAATCGCGCGCCAATCCTTGGTCACAAATGTCTCCTGAATGGCAGTGCGTGTTTCAAGCATTCCATCGCGGATCCAGTGCCATGTGCGGCAGCGGTTCTGACCGTCATCGGATATCTGGATTTGCTCATAGAGGTAAAGCGAGGGATCGCCTGTGCGCTGCCAGTAAAGCATCATTGTGCGGTTATATTCATCCAGCGCCACTTCGGATGCCCATCCCTGGATCAGGTCATTGTCCCACCAGATGCGCCCATCGCGGTAGGTGGCGGGAAAATCGCGCGTTTCTGTTTTGCCGTCCGGCCAGGTGTAGAAATTGGTTTGGTGATAGGGAATGTCATCCTTGCCCGTCATGCGGCACATCAGGCGGCTGGCGTGCTGATCTATCTTTTCGTCCTGCGCGTTGAAATAGGTGTAGGTGCCGTCCCATACGCCT
This sequence comes from Erythrobacter sp. JB1-15, assembly GCF_057365035.1. Taxonomy (NCBI): domain Bacteria; kingdom Pseudomonadati; phylum Pseudomonadota; class Alphaproteobacteria; order Sphingomonadales; family Erythrobacteraceae; genus Erythrobacter; species Erythrobacter sp. JB1-15. The sequence continues at coordinate 278,807 of NZ_CP200295.1, read as the reverse complement.
TCATGGCGAGCGAGCAGCGGCATATTGGCGGCAAATTCGGCATAGGTTGTCATCGTCAGCTTTCCTTCTTGGTCTGCAAATATTCGTGCCAGCGGCGCGCTTCGGCTCCCGCTCTTATACGGGCGGTGGCGCGCTGTTGTAAGGTGTTGAGCGCCAGGGCGCTGGGTTCGAGCGGGATCGCATTGGAGGCGCTCGCTTCGTACCACGGGGCAAAAATGCCTCTGCCCGCGCTATGGCCCAGCTGCGTTGCAGGTGCTGGCCAAACCGGTCCGGGCTAAGATCAGGGTAAAGCTGATCGGGATCGCCTGCGGGGATTTCGGGCCAAACAATCTCGCTTGCATTCAAAGCATCTGCCGCAGCCTGGATGGCCGCACCTATATCGGCGGCGGGATCGGACTGGCCGTGGCCGGGCACATCAATCGCGAGCGCGCCCGCTTCAGGCTCGGCCATTTCGCCGGCAGGCCCGTGCAGCACCAGAGTGCCGCCGCGCGTCCCTTTCCAATGGATCAACCCTGTATCCAGCGCCAGCCAGCCTTCATCTGCATTGCCGTTCAGCCCATCTGCCGAAGCAGAGGCGGGATGCGATTGGAGAAAGGCGAGGCTCTCAGACCAGTGATCGGCAGGCGTTGCCACCTTCTTCGCGCTCCACCCGGCAGGCATATCGCCAAGCCTGTCAATGTGTTCCTGCAAAGGATCGCCATCATAAGCCGTGATCAGGCACGGCGGCGACTGCTCGCCGGTTCCGGGAATATCGCGCGGCGCGCGCAGCACTGCGCCGTATCCCGCGCGGTAATCATTGCCCGCATCGAGCATTTCAGAAACCGCCTGATTGACCCGCGCAATATCGGCATGCGCGACAGACAATCGCGCTTCCTCGCGCGTGTCGAACCATGGGAAAACCCAGCTTTGCTCCAGCATCCGGTTCCACAGCCAGGTGAGGTGTTCGCCATAATCCGAAGGGTGAAATTCGGGCAGATATTTCTCCCCAAAGATGCGCATTTCCTCATCGGTCCATATCGCATAGCCGCCAATCGCGAGGCTATCGAAACGGGCCGGATGCCGTTTTAACGCGGTCACCAGAATGATCCCGCCCGAATGAAAACCATAAGCCGGGCAGCGATCCACTCCCAGCGCATCTAGAAATTCGATCAATCCATCGGCAAAATCATTGATATCAGGGTTGCCCGGCAGGGCTTCACTTTGTCCGAACCCCGGAGAATCTGGCGCAATGCACGTGAAATGCGCGGACCATTGCTGCATCAGCGCTTCGTATTCAGCGCTGGAACGCGGGCTTTGATGCACCATCAAAAGCATCGGGCCTGCACCGCATCGGCGATAATGGACGCGCCTGCCTGTGCTGGGTATCGATACGATGTGACGGGTGATTTGTGCGCTCACGAAAGCCTCAAAGTTGTCCGGACAAATTTTACTCGACACGGCCTTAAGGGCGTTTATGGTCCGCGTCAAAGCAGAATCGAAGGGCATATATATGGCTGATCTCGTCGGCACCAAAATGATCGAAGAGGGCAAGACCGCGCGCGAATTGTTTGAAAGCGTCATGGCGAACCCTGCGAGGAAGAAATTCGGCTTTGGCGAAAAACTCGCGATTGTGAATGTCGATGTGCAGCAGGCCTACACCCGCACCGATCTGTTCAAGACCGCGTATGAGACCGATCCGCGCCAGATCGAATATATCAACACGATCAGCCGCCTTGCTCGCGAAAAGGGCATGCCGGTAATCTGGAGCCGGGTCGCCTATAAAAGCGATGCGGGCGATGCAGGGGTATGGGGCACGCGCACAGACACGCCCGACAGTTTGCAGAACATCAAATATGACAGCGAGCGCCATCAATACGACCCGCGCTGCGAGGTTGATGAAAACGACCTCCAATACACCAAGCGTATGCCATCCAGCTTTTTCGAAAGCCCGCTCGCAAGCTATCTGACATTTCACAAAGTCGATACGGTGGTTGTGACAGGCGGGTCCACCAGCGGATGCGTGCGCGCAACGGCGGTGGATGCACTCAGCTATGGATACCGCACGATTGTCCCGATTGAGACCTGCGCGGACAAGCATGAAAGCTATCACTTTGCCAATCTTACCGATTTGCAATTGAAATATGCCGATGTTGAACCCGTGCAAACGGTGATTGACTGGCTGGAGGCGCGCTGAGCTATGAAGGAAGGCGCGCCCGATCCCGATCTTTACGATTACGCGCCCTATCGCGGGCGGCCAAAACTTGAATGGCCCAGCGGCAAAACCTGCGCCGTCTGGGTGGCGCCAAACCTCGAATATTACGAGATCGACCCGCCCATTGGCCCGCACCGTAAACCCTGGGCCAAAGCGCATCCCGATGTCGCCGGCTATTCCTACCGCGATCATTCCAACCGCGTCAGCCATTGGCGCATGGCCGATGTGATGAGCCGGCACGGCTTTCCCGGCAGCGTCAGCCTGTCGGTGGCTCTGTGCGATCATCACCCCGAAGTCATCGCGGACGGCGCAGCGCGCGGGTGGGAGTTTTTCAGCCACGGCATTTACAACACGCGCTATTCCTATGGCATGACCGAAGCGCAGGAGCGCGCGATCATTGAGGATTCCATCGAAACGGTTGACCGCGCAACCGGGCAGCGCATTCGCGGCTGGCTCGCGCCTGCTTTAACGCACACGCCGCGCACGCTGGACCTGCTGGCGGAATATGATTTTCACTACACCTGCGATCTGTATCACGATGATCAGGTGCAGGCGGTGAAAGTGGCAAAAGGCAATCTCGCCTCGATCCCCTACAGCCTTGAAGTGAACGACCATTACGGTTTCAACGTCTACGGGATGTCGGGCCGCGAGTATGCCGATTGTCTGATCCAGCAATTTGACCGATTGGCAGACGAGGGCGAGGCTACCGGTTCGGGCACTGTCATGTGTGTGCCGCTGCATGCATATCTGATCGGACAACCCCACCGCATTGGCCCGTTTGAAGAAGCGCTGGCGCATATCGCGGCAGACCCGCGCTGCTGGAAAGCGCGCGCGGGCGAAATTGTCGATGCGTGGCGGCTTCAGCAGGGGAGGGCCGGGCAATGAGCCTTCCCGAAAACTACACCATCTATCCCCATCGCCGCGAAGGGTATGACCATCAGTTCTACGAATGGTCGAACATGCACAATCGCCCAGCCATCCAGTGGCCCGATGGCAAATCGGTTGCGGTGTGGCTGTGCGTCAGCCTTGAATGGTTCCCTATAACGCCCGAGGATAAACCCTTTCGCGCGCCGGGCCATATGGTCACGCCTTACCCCGATTACCGCCATTACACGGTGCGCGATTACGGCAACCGGGTGGGCGTGTTCCGCATGCTCGATGCGTTCAAAGCGGCGGGTGTTCGTGCAAGTTTCGCTGTTAATGCGGCGGTGGCTGAGCGCTATCCGGAATTGATCGAAGCTGTGCTTCAAGACGGTCATGAAATCATCGCGCATTCCGCTGATATGAACGGAACAATCACATCCGATCTGCCAGAAGCCGAAGAGCGCACTCTCATCGCAGACAGCCTGTCGCGGCTGGAGGAGGCAAGCGGGGCGCGACCCAAAGGCTGGCTCTCCATCGCCCGTTCGCAAAGCTGGCACACCGCCGATATTTTGGCAGAGCACGGCGTCCAATACACCTGCGACTGGGTGAATGATGAATTGCCGTACCGGTTCAAAAACGGGCTGGTGAACATGCCGCTGAACACCGAATTATCCGACCGCATGATTGTCGCCACGCAGCAGCATTCAGCAGAAGGCTGGGCGAAGATGATGCGCGACAGTTTCGATTGGCTGGCCGCTGAGGCCCGAGGCTCAGAAGGTGGACGGGATTACACAAAAGGCGGCGGGCGGATGCTGCCCATCCACTTAACGCCCTATATCATGGGTCTGCCTTATCGCATTGGCGCGCTTGAGAAATTGCTGGCCGATTTCACCGCGCGCGGTGCAGCATGGATCGCAAGCGGCGGTGAAATTGTGGCCGAATGGGAAAGCCAGCAATGACAACAATGCATGCCCGCAACCCCCGCACTGGCGAGGCGGATTATGAATTCGCCACCAGCACGCGCCAAGACGTCAATGCGCAGGCCGTGCGCCTCGGCAAAATGCAACCTGCATGGGAAGCCATGGGAGCTGAGGGCCGCGCTGCTATTATGCTTCGCTTTGCCGATGCGGTAGAGGCCGCCGCGCCGCAGATTGCCGAAGCGCTTGCGATTGATACAGGCCGTCACGCGGTCGCGTGGATTGAGGTTGAGGGATTGTCGCGCAGCATCCGCCGCTGGGCTGCGCGCGGGCCTGAATTGATCGCGGGGCTGGACCGGGCGGCGACCCCCTCTGCCACGCCCGGTTTTGAAATTACGCCCGATTATTCCGCATATCCATTGTTCGGCGCGATTGCCCCGTGGAATTTCCCGGTCATCCTCAGCCATATTGATGCCGTGCCGGCTTTGATGGCGGGCTGTGCAGCCTTGGTGAAACCGTCCGAAGTTACCCCGCGATTTGTAGAGCCGATGCGGGCCGTCCTGGCCAAGGTGCCTGAATTGCCGCTTGCCTATGTCATGGGCGGGGCGGATGTCGGGCAGGCCTTGATCGAGGAAGTGGATTATATTTGCTTCACCGGTTCCACCACGACGGGGCAAAAAGTTGCCGAAGCCGCCGCGCGTCAGCTTATTCCGGCCAATCTGGAATTGGGCGGGAAAGATCCGATGATCATCACCGCCAGCGCTGATCCTGAATGGGCAGCCAATATCGCTTTGCGCAGTTCGATTGTGGCGACCGGGCAGGCGTGCCAATCGATTGAGCGGATTTACGTGGCGCGTGATATTGCCGAACCTTTCCTTGGCTTTTTGGCGGATGCGGCAAAGCGGGTCGAAATCACCTATCCCGACCCAAAGTCAGGCCATATCGGCCCGTTCATTTTCCCCGATCAGGCGGGCAAAGTGCAGGCCCAAATTGATGACGCTGTCGCCAAAGGCGCGCGCGTTCTGGCAGGCGGCAAAGTGGAGACTTTGGATGGCGGGCAGTATTTGCGCCCCACGGTCCTCACCGATGTCACGCCAGACATGGCCGTCATCGTTGAGGAAACCTTTGGCCCGGTTCTGCCTGTCACTGTCTTTGACGATGTAGACGATGCCACCGCGCAGGCGAATGACACCGCTTACGGTCTGGCTGCCGCCGTGCTGGCCGGATCATTGGATGAAGCTGCGCAGGTTGGCGCGGGGCTGGAAGCGGGCGCGATCAGCCTTCAGGACGGGGCGCTCACCAGCATGGTTTCCGATGCCACCAACCATTCACGCAAAGCATCAGGATTAGGGCCAAGCCGGATGGGCGATGAAGGCATGCTGCGTTTCCTGCGCCGCCGCGCGATGATCGCGCAAACGGGCCAGGCGCTGCCCATTGATGCCTACCGCGAAGGGCAATCCGCATGAGCAACCGCGCCGCTTTGGAAGCGATAATGCCCGCTATGCTGCTCCATGAAGGCTGGTGGGACGGGATGTACCGCGATTTTGATCTTAATGGCACGCTCACCGATGAACGCCGGGTCAAAACCCACTGCGAATTTCCTGATGCCGGCGATTGGCATTATATCCAGCACAATTGGTTGAGCTGGGCCGATGGGCGCGAGGCGGTGTATGAATTTGGCGGCAGGCTGGAAGGAGACAGACTGATCTGGAACACGGATCGCTTCTCTGGATATGGCTGGCAAACCCACGAACACACGATCATGCTGCGGCTCAACCGGTTGGATGTGCCGGGCGCTTGCTATGTCGAGATGATCGGGCTGTTCCCCGGCGCACAAAACCGCGCGCGCACGTGGCAATGGTTCAAAGACGACGAGCCATGGATGCGCACCTTGTGCGATGAGAAAAGGATTGAGGGACCATGATCGCACTGAGTTTAGCATTGGCCTTGCAAGGCGTAGCAGCGGGCGAAGCACCACCGCCGCCGCAGACCACTTGCGATCAGCCCGTGGTGATGGTCGTTACCGGGCTGACGCTCGACCGGGCCCGCATGGCCGCATATGGCAAAGCCATCGCCGACAGCAAAATCTATGAGGAACTGGGCGGCTATTACCTCAACATTCCGCGCTCGCTTGAAACCTTTGAGGGCACCCAAGACCCGCGCGCGACCACGATCACAGTGCGCTTTCCCTGTATCGAGAATGCGCGCGCGTTCTGGTATTCCAAGACCTATCAGGAAACGATCCTGCCGCTGCGCCAAAATCCCAGCGCGGGCGATTACAGCGTGCGTGTCTACCCTGAGGCACCTTTGCGCGAAGACATGATCGGCAAAGTGGGCGATGCGACCTACATGTCCGATTTCCCCGCTGACGCGATTGAGCAGGTTGAGCGCTAACGCTCCAGTTCGACCAATTCGTACCGGTTCATCATATACCCATCGATTGAACCATAGACGAGCACATGGTCATCATCGGCGGTCACCCACATATCAAAATCAGGATGGCGCGTGCCGCCCATGCCTTCATCGCTTTCATCGACATAGCGGTAATGGCGGCAGGCAAAAGTGCCCGCTTCGACGGTGCGCTGTTCTTCGCCGACATATTCCATCGTCATTTCAAGATAAGCGATCTGCGGCGCGGTTGCTCCGCGATGATCGGGCGAGGGGAGATAGAATTTCAGCCGCCGCTTATGGGGCCCGCGCGCCAGATCCATCAGCCGGGTGGTAAAGCCATCGCCCGCAATCGGATGCGTGCCAAAGGCGTCAAAATCGCCCGCCGCGCGGCTTTCTGAATTGCGGCCAATGCCGGGGCCAAAACTTTCGCAAGTGATCTGATCTGCGCCTGCATCATAACGCATCCAGCCCGAGCCCAGAAATTCATCACCCAAAGTCAGATGCACCAGCAGATTTTGCGGCTTTCGATCCGGGCCGATATGGCACGTGATATTGCGAAGGACAGCGGGGTCGGGTTCTTCAATTTCGCACTGCGCGCTCATGATGACAGAGCCATCTGCATGGTGCGAGAAATTGAACCATTCGCGCCCCCTTTCCTGTCCCTCCATGCCCGGCTTCATTGAGGAATAGCGGATTTTCCCGCGCACATTACGGTGTTTCATCAGATCAACCCGGCGCTATCCAGCCGGGCAATCACTTCTTCCTGCGCGCGCTTGAAGTAATCGCGCGGGGGATCACAGGCGCGCCGTCTTGCATCATGCCATTGGCGCGGTGAAACGCCTCAGCGCTCGCGGCATAGGCATCGGCGAAGAGGCCGGGGCGCTGACGGGCGAGGGAATTGATCATAGCAGGCGCGCGCCGCGCTGCACGCAAAGCGGCCAGATCAACCGTGCCAAACGCGGTAAAGGTTTCCCCGTCGCCTGCCTGCGACATCAGCTTGCCGCGATAATCGACCATCCGGCTGTTCCCATCCGCACTGGCCAGCGGCAGGCCCGTGCCTGCAATCCCGGCGGTGTTCGCGGATACGACATAGGCCATATTCTCAAACGCGCGCGACTGTTTGGCGATATCTTTTGGCGTGGCGAGCGGCGATCCGATTTCGCTGGAGGAATGGGCGAACACTTCGGCCCCGCGCATTGCCAGAACGCGCGCAATTTCAGGATAGAGAATTTCCTCACTCGCCACCGCAGCAATCCGGCCAATATCGGTGCTGGCGACGGGAAAGACCCCTTCGATCCCGTAACGGTCCAGATAATCCTCCCATACATCATGCGGGGAAGGGGCAAACATCGACAGCAAGCGGCGATAGCGCAAAACCGTATCGCCGCTTGGCGCGACGACGAAGCTGGTCTGAAAATAGAAATCGGGAAAAGCGCCATCGCGTTCATAGGCATTGCCCGCGATGAACAGTCCCAGCCGCTGAGCGACTGCGCCAAGGGCTGTGTATTCCGGCCCGTCCACATCCCACGCGGCCTTGGCGGCGAAATCCCCAATCGATATGCGCCCCGGATAGGACGTGAACAGATATTCGGGCAGCACTGCCAGTTTGACAGGTGCGCCCGCATATTGCGCGATGAATATCGACGAGGCGCGGATCTGCCCTTCGATCGCGGCAATATGATCAAGCATAGCGCGGCGCGCGGCATCATTATCCAGCGGCTCGACCGCGCGCGCGGTCAATTGCATGGCGACAGCGGCGTAAGGTTGCGGTGTGGTCATGGCGGCCCCTTCAATCCCTCACTACAGTCCGAGCGAGCCGGGGTTCATCATGTTTTTGGGGTCCAGTTCAGCTTTCGCCGCTTTCAGCAGAGCATCGGCGCGCGGATGCAGGCTGCCGCGATAACGATAAGTCCGCCCGATCTGGAAATGCGCCGCGTCGTGATCGTAAAAGATATCGACAATGGCTTGCTTCAGCTTTTGCGTCAGCGCCCATGCATCGGCATTGGCCGCGCCTTTGGGCAGTTTCTTAAGATGCGCCGCCTCAATCGTGTCCTCGATCAAAGGATTGCGTGCATCGGGCCAATACAGGCACGGTTCAATCACCATGCCCGCACCGCCAACCGCCGCGATCAGAGTTCCATAATGCACGCCCAGCGCCTCCATTTCGACAGCGTGATCGGCAAACAGTTTTTCAAACGCGGCAAAGCAGGCGGGCGATTGACCATGCGAAACCAGCCCGTGAATGGGCGCCCAGCGTTCTCCATCGGGGCCAAGGATTGAATTCAAAGGCCCAAACGGATTGGCGCGGATGATCTTGGGAATGGTGTTTTCCACCTCGCGCCCGCCGCACCGTTTTACGATGCCGCGCGCAATTTCGATATCGGCATCAGCAGCCGCTTGAATGCGTCCTTCGGCAAGGACATGCATCGAGAAATTGGCGTCTTTAAGGAAATCGCGGCCCGCCGCGACAACCTTTGCGCCTTCCTTCAGCGCTTTCAGAACGCCGCCTCCGCTGCCGGCCTGCTTTTTCATCATGCCGACCAATTGCTTGGCATCGCTCGTCAGGCTGTCGCGCTTCATCCGAATGGCGTTCAAGTAGGGGTCAAAACCAAAGCACTCGGTCGCGATCCCCTGCCGCTCAATCGCGCTGGAGGCTGCGAACCAGCTTTGCGCATCATCGAATGCAAAGCTCGCGTAAGCGTGGCAATCAGCTTCCGGGATCAGTTTGAGCGTCACGGTCGCCTTGATCCCCAATGCGCCTGTATCGCCCAGAAACATGCCGGTGAGATCGGGGCCGTAAGGGCGCGTGTGTTTCTTGCCCGTATTCATCAAAGTGCCATCGGCCAGCACCACTTCGAGCGCAGTGCAGCTTTGCACAGCAGAGCCATAGCGGCCTGTGCCCCAGAAAATGCCGTTCTGGCTCATCCCGCCGCCAATGCTGGCCTTGAGGCCTGACAATGTGCCCCACATGGGCGTGCGCAAATGGTGATGTGACAGCCGCTCTTTAAGCGCTGCCCAGGTGCAGCCCGCCTCCACCGTGACCGTCATGGAAACATCATCCACTTCGATGACACGGTTCATGTGCCCAAGGTCAAACAACACCGCGCCCGCGCGCGTTTGGGTGTATCCGCCCGTATAGCTCATCCCCCCGCCGCGCGGGGCGACCGGATGCCCGGCATCTGTTGCAGCTTTAACCGCTGCGGCCAATTGGTGTTTGTCACGGGGGCGCACCACAGCGGCGAGGTCCGCACCGCGATCGTAGATATCGTGCGCGTAAAATTCGAGGCTCGCGCCGTCGGTGAGCACATCAGCGCCGCTCGCGCGAAGGCTATCAGCAAGATCGGTGGGGGTGGCGGCAAGAGTGGCCATCAGGCAGGCTCCATTTGGGGGTCAGAAGGTGTTTCCGCTTCGGGAAAATCATCGGGATAGCGGCCCAGAAGCAGCAATAGCGCGCCGCCAACTACGAACGCTGGGATCGCCAATTGAAGTACTGAATCAAAGCTGCCTGTCGTGTCGAAGGTTCTCGCGTAGACTACCGGTGAAGCGGCGGAGAAGAGACCGAAGGGCATGTAAAGCATCCCATAGATTTTGCCGTAGTGGGCCATGCCGAAGTATCTGCCAGTCAGGTAGGCAATTAGATCGCTTTCAGCGCCTGCGGCAAAGCCAAGAAAAAACCTGCAAGTGCTGCTGTCACTAATGTGAGCCCCGGATCAAGAAGAAGCATGGCGGACAGGGCGGGGAGGCACAAAAGTGGGAATGCCACAAACCCTTGCCAGAATCTGTCGAGCAGTGCGCCAGTTATAATCCGGCCCGAAAAGATACCTACCGCAAGCACCGTGATTACTGTCGCAGCGTTACGAGCATCTATTCCGCGCTGCTCAACAATGGTCGCCATATTGATATACGCCCCGCCAAAGCTGAGCGCGATCAAAGCGATTGAGATCCATATCAAATAGAAGCGATAGTTTCGAAGTGCAGCTCCGAGTGTCACGCCAGTTAGGTTCCCACCTTCACCTTCGATGGCTTTGGGACGCTCTTCTTTAGTGGGCTCGCGGAACAAGAAATAAGCAAGGATTAGAGCGGCAATTGGAAATAGTCCCAAGGCCGCGAACATCGACCGCCATCCAAGCCCCTCGATTATGCGAACGGCAATTTGAGGAACTATCATTGCAGTAAAGCTCGTGCCTGTAAGCAGAATGCCAAGCGCCAAGCCGCGATTCTTGTAGAACCACAAATTTATAGCTCGGCTCCAAGTGACCGGGGTGGAGCCTATGCCAACAAGCCCGACCAAGACCCAGAATGCGTAGTAAATTGGCAGTGCTGCAGCACCGTCCCCTTTTGGTGTCAGAGAAATTGCAGCAAAGGCGGCAGCGAAAGCAAATAACGACCACAAGGCAACCGGCCGCACTCCGAGACGATCTGCCATCCAGCCAAAAAACGGCGCTAGAAAACTAGCGATTACTCCAAATATTGTGATTGGCAGCACTGCTTCTGTCTGCGTCCAGCCAAACTCATCGCGCAGCGGTTTTATGGTAAAACCAATGATTGCATAAGGGATCGGCGATGCGCCGCACATCACGCCCAGGGTGGACGCAAGCAGAACTTTCCAGCCGAGCGAAAATTCGCCCCTTTCCGGTTGGGCGGGAGGCGAAGTTTCGTCAGTCATTGGCGCTGTAGAACTCCGTCAAATTGCCATCGGGATCGCGCACGGCAAACATATCCACCGTGCCGATCCCTTCGATCACAACATCCGCCGCTTCGTAGGCAAATGCAATGCCTTTGGCGGAAAGCATTGCGCGGTAGGCAGCAAAATCCGCCACGGGATAGCGCACCGACAGAATGCCCAGATTGGGCGGAGAGGCGCGGCTGGACAAATCCTCGCCGGTAAAGCCTGCGATCTGCATCACTTCGACCCGGCCCGTCTCGTCGCCGGGCACGGGCTGCAACGCCGCAGCGCTGCGGGGGTGTCCGGGGTGAGGTTAAGCGGAATACCAAAATTGGATCGGGCAGGCGTAGCGGGTTCGCTATCCACATCGAAGAGCACGCCAAACGCAAGCGTATCTTCGTAAAAGCTGCGCGCGGCCGCTTTGTCGCGGACCATGCGCATGGAATTGAACCCCTGACTGATCGCTCCAATGGGAAAAGCGGTGAAATCGGGCGTGATGCGTTCATAGACGGCAATATTGATGCCATGCGGGCCTTGCAGCACCACATTGCGCAGGTCCGATGTGCCAAACTGGAAACGGATCGGCTGGCTTTCCGCCCACCAGCCCAGCGCAATTGCCGTGTCGAACAGCTTGGGAATATCGTCAGAGCGGACCATCAGCGAATAGATGCCGCCAGTATCCCACGCGCGCGCTGCGATGCGGATGGGTTTTTGCGCGGTGCCTTGGAACCGGACAAAGCGGATGCAGCCTGTTTGCGCTTGCGGTGCGCACCAGCGTTCGAACCGCGCAGTCGCCGCTGGCGGTAAGGCCCAGTAATCAAGCTCAGTGCGAGAAACCTCGCCGCTTGCGCGCAGATGCCATCCGCCGGCCACGCGGAACAGCCGTGTCACCGGATCAAATTCGGCAACGCTGATAACGGTCTCGCTCCATGGCTTAACCCCGTACTGCGCCGCTTGGGGTTCGGGCCGGGCAGCATCTTGCGCCGCAGCCGGGGCGGGCAAAGCGGCACTGACGAGGCCCGCGCCCAACAGCGCCAAGCCAAGCAAAAATGCGCCGGCCACTTTGGGCCGGCGCAGGAGAGAGCCAAGGGTCAGGCGATCACTCAAATGAGACGCCTACATCAATTCCAAATGTCAGCGGCGGCGCGGCAAACACCTGATTTTGCGAACCGCCAGCAAAGGTGTTGGCGCGGAAATATTCGCGGTCGGTCAGGTTCTTGCCCCAGATGGTGACGCGCCAGTTATCCGCGCGGTATCCGATCCGTGCATCAAGGCGAAAGCCGGGTTCCTGCTCAGTGCCGGGAACATTGGCGACCAGGCCGAACGTATCATCTTCCCATGATCCATCACCGCCAAAGAACACTTCGCCATTGCCCACAGGAATTTCGTAAACAAACCCCAGCAATGCTTTGAAGTCTGGTGCGTTTTTCAGATCAAGGCCCAAGGCACAATCGATGATCGCCTGTTCGTAGGCCGCCGTTCCGGGAGCTGCGCCAACCGCGCCGCAGGCAAGGCCGGGCACTGTGGTGGTGCTGCCCGAAAGCAGGCCAGCCTGATCGAAATTGAGCGATTGATATTCTGCATCAAGGAAGCTGGCATTGCCGTAGATTTGCAAGCCATCAACAGGCTCAAGCCGCCCTTCGATCTCAATGCCCTGAATGCGCGCTTCGCCGGCATTGATCCGGGTAAAGCCGCCTGTGGGCAGTGTTCCGCTGATCTGCAGGTCTTGATAATCGTTGTAGAAATAGGTCGCGTTGAATGTGCCGCGATCATCCCAGAACTGTGTGCGATAGCCAACTTCGATGCTGTCGAGCTGTTCTTCATTCACACCGCGGAAACACGCGACCGGGCTAAAGCAATCGGGCGAGAAGCCGGGTGATTTGAAGCCTGTCGAATAGGACGCATAAAGCAGGATATTATCGGTCAGCTCATAATCGACTTTGCCTGTCCAGGTGATGTTGTCAGTGCTGGTTTCGCCTGTGATCCCGCTGCCAAATCCTGCGAGCGGCCCGCCTGCATTGCCTTCAAATTCGCGATCTTCGGTGGTCCAGCGAAGCCCGCCGGTCAGCGTCAAGGCATCGGTCACATCAAAGGTTGCTTGGCCGAACAGCGAGAAGCTTTCGGTCTCGACCTCGTTCTGGAAAGGGAACACGAAAGTGTAATTCAGATTGACGCTTTCCTGATAATAGAATGCGCCCGTCGTAAGGTTGAAAGGCCCTGCAAAATCGGTGTTCACCAGCACTTCCTGGCTGAACTGGTCCTGCTCGGTCTGCTGGAAGAACGGGAAACTGATAAAGCTCGACAGATCATCGCTCAGCGCGCGCAATGCGGTGATCGAGGTTACCGAGAAATTGTCATATTCACCCGTCAGCTGGATCGATGCGCCATAGGCTTCAACCGAGCTGTCGAAATTGGTCACACAGCCGATGGGCTGGAAATTGACGGGGGTGAAGCCCGAACAGGTCACGCCCGCTGCCGGTTCGACTGTGAAAATATCCTGATCGACGTCGGTTGTGATCGCCGGATTGGTGCTGCTGGCGGCAAGCGAGCTTGGCACCGGGTCGCTGTTGTCTGCGGTGTAATCAAAGATCGCCAGCGCAGTCCAATTGTCATCAAGCTGGCCGAACAGGCTGCCGCGAAACGCGATCACTTCCTCTTCGCCCACTTCGGTGCCCGCCTCGCCAGCGAAATCGCCGTTGGGGTTCAATGTGTGGAACCCGTCGCGCCGCTTATACAGGCCCGTCACCCGGCCTGCGATATCATCCGAGCCGACATTGACAGTGCCGCGCGCCATGATCCGGTCAAAATTGCCGTAGCCAAAATCAGCGGAGAAAGTGGTCTCCCCCAATTGCGGGCGAACCGAGGTAAACTTGATCGCGCCGCCATTGGTGTTGCGGCCATACAAAGTGCCTTGCGGCCCGCGAAGGACTTCGACCTGTTCAACATCAAGCAGATCGACAAGCGAGCCAACCGTGCGGCCAAGATAGACATTGTCGATGTAGATGCCCACCGCAGGATCAACCGCGCCGCGCGATTCGTCTTCGCCAACGCCGCGGAAAAAGATCCGCGCGGATGAAGACGTGCCGGTGCCGGTGGTAATCACCACGCCGGGGATCTGCGATGTCAGATCGTTCGCATCATTGATCTGGCGGCTTTCCAGCTGCGCCGCGTTCAGCGCCGAAACCGATGCAGGCACATCCTGAAGGTTTTCAGCGCGGCGCTGCGCGGTGACAACGATTACATTGTCATCCTCTTCCTGCGCGCCAGAGGTGTCCTGTGCGATCGCGGATGAAGGGAATGCTATGAGCGCGCCAAGCGATACGCCTGTAGACAGCGCGAGAGCCTTGAAACGAGAGAGATGCATTGCTGGATATCCTTTTAGGAAATGAACTGGGCAGACTTGCCAAGCGATCCCGTGCGTTGGTAACGGGATTTGTCCGGACAAATACTTGCCTGTCAAGCCGGGAAGTGCAATTTGTCCGGACAAATTGAACGAATCTGCCGCCAAATGCGTTTTTCTTGCAACAGTTTTGCTTTCGATCTTTCCTAAGGAGAGCCCCGTGTCGTTACCTGATCTCGCTTATCCGACCCTTGTTTACGCGCATTTGCTGTTGTTCGTGCTTTGGCTGGGCGCGGATGTGGGTGTGTTTGTGCTGGGTCAGCATTTCCGCCGCCGCACGGTGTATACGCTCGACCAGCGCATTGCCCTGCTCAAATTGCTGGTGGAGGTGGATATGGTCCCGCGCAGCGCTTGGGCGCTGATGGTGCCTTTGTCGCTGAGTGTGGTGGATCTTGGCAATTGGTGGGATGTGCCTACCGCTTTGCTAATCGGGGCATGGCTTGTGGGTCTGTTTTGGCTGGCGCTTGTCTGGGATTCTGCATTTTCACGATCAAACCCCGCGCGCCGCGCGCAATCGCAAAGTCGAAGGCTGGCTGCGCTGGCTCATTGGCGGTTTTTACCTCTGGTTGGGCGGGCAAAGCTTAATTGTGGGCGAGCCGCTAGCGCCGGAATGGCTGGCTTGGAAAGCACTGATGTTCGGCTTTATCTTTGTGGCGGCGATCATGATTGATGTGACGTTCAAACCTGTCGGCGCGCAGCTGATGGCGGTGCTTGAAGAGGGATCGAGCGACGAAACCGAAATACCCCTGCGCCGAACCATGGACCGCACGCGCATCTGGGTGTGGGCGGTTTACGTGCTGCTGCTGATCACGGCCTTTTTGGGCAATGTGAAACCGTTGCTTTGAGAGCGCACTTTTCGTCGCAATCAAAACTTGTTCAGAAATTTGTCTGGACAAATTTTTCGACTGGTGCAGGATTAGCACCAAGGACGGACATGCGCTGACAATAGGATTGCAGCGCACATGAAGGAGGGAAATCATGAAAAGACTGCTTCGCGGTGCATTGCTTGCCGCTACTGTGATGACACCGGGCGCGTTGCTCGCTCAAACCAGCGATGCCGCGCCGGATGATGACGGCGCGCAAACCACCAATGACAATGTCATTATCGTCACCGCGCGCAAAACCGAAGAGAGCATTCAGGATGTGCCGGTTGCGGTCTCCGCTTTCACGTCAGAAGATCTGTTCGAACAGGGTATCCGCGATATTGAAGATCTGTCGCGGCGCACGCCCGGCTTTGTGTTCGATACGCCGTTTGGCCGCCAGTTTGACCGGCCGATCATTCGCGGACAGGCAAACATTCTGGGCGATTCCGGCGTTTCGGTCTTTATCGATAATGTGAACGTCACCCAGTCCATTCGCAGTCTCAACTTTGGCGATATCGACACGATCGAGATTATCAAAGGCCCGCAATCGGCGCTGTTTGGACGCAACACCTATTCGGGCGCGATCAACATCACCACGCGCCAGCCGACCAATGATTTTGGCGGTCAGTTAAGCGTCGAGATTGGCGAGGATAGTCTGTACGAAGTGCTCGGCAATGTTCGCGGCCCGATCATTGATGACAAGCTCTTTTTCTCAGTGTCAGCGCGCTATTACGATTTCGAAAGCGAGTTTGACCGCCCTGAAAACATCAACCCGTCATTGGGCAATGAAAGCTCTTTCAGCATCGGCGGCACGCTTGAATTTCGCCCCACACCGGGCTGGACCAGCAAATTGCGCGTTGCCTATAACGAAGATGACGATGGCCATTTCCCCATTGGCCTGTTCGGATTTGGCGGGCTGAATGTGAATGTGCCCGGCGGCACGGATCTGGGCGGCGTGCAGCCGTTTTTCCAAGGCGTCGTGCCCGTTTCCGCGCCCAATCCCAGCGGTTTTCCGCAGATCACCAACACTCTTGGCGAAGGCGGCGGGATTGAACGCGAGGAGTTTTTCGTCTCGCTCAACAATGAATTTGAGCTGGGCGATTACACGCTGTTTTCAACTGTGGGTTACACGCGCGAGGAATTTCGCGATGAACTCGACAGCGATGGCCAGCCCGGATCATTCGGCACCGCGATTGTCGCAGGGCCATTTCCTGCACCGTTTATCTTTCCAGGTGCAACCGGCGTCGTATTGCTGCCGTTTGATTTCACCACCACCGATGATGATCTGCAAAGAACATATGTCGCTGAGGTTCGGCTGGATTCCCCGCAGGACAAGCCATTTCGCTGGCGCGTAGGCGGGTATTATTTCCGCAATGAAGAACGCGACGAAAGCCTGCTTGGCGCATTCACGCCAGAACGCCAGGCCGGGGTGGAAGCATCGGGCCAGGCGACAATCGCTCAGATCGCAGCCGCTTTGGGTGTGCCGGCCTTTACGATTATCAATCTGGGCGGCGGTTTCGACATTGGCCCGGAAGACCCCGAAGAGCTTCAGATCGAAAACTTTTCGGTGTTCGGCTCGGTCGCTTACGATCTGACTGACCGCCTCACAGCGACAGCAGAATTGCGCTGGGCTGAGGAAACCCAGCGCCTGCGTGTGTTTGATTTTGCGACAGGCGCATTATCGACGCTGAATGATGGATCACCGTTTGATGTCGAAGGCACCTTTGATGCCATCACGCCGCGTTTCATCCTCGATTTTGAGGCGACCCCCGACAACCTGCTTTATGCCAGCGCTGCGCGCGGGACAAAGCCGGGCGGCTTTAACGGCGCGCAAGGGTTCCAGTTTGGCTTTGGCACATTCGATGAAGAATCGGTGTGGCAATATGAGCTGGGTTCGAAAAACGCTTTTGCAGGCGGAAATCTCATTTTCAACATTGCGGCCTATTATTCCGCTTTGCAGGATTACCAGCTGACCGAAAACCTCGCCGCACTTGGCGCGGCCAGTCCGACGGGATCGGTCACTGCGAACCTTGGTGATGTTGATATTTTCGGAGTGGAGATCGACACGATCTGGACCCCGTCAGCTTTGCCCGGCGTGACACTGGGCGGCAGCTATGCGTGGACGGATACCAATTTCACCTCCGGTTCCGAAGCGACGCAGGGCGCGGTGTTTGGCGATCCTGATCTGACCGGGCAAAGCCTGCCGCGTCAGGCGCGCCATCAGGTGTCGTTCTATGGCGATTACGAAGCGTTCTTTACCGACACCATATCGACCGTGTTTTCGGTAAACGGCAATTACCTTTCCAGCCGATTTGCGCAGGTGCAAAACCTGGCAGAAACCGGGGAAGCTTTTGAGCTGGATGCACGCATCACACTGAAATATGGCGATAATGTCAGCCTTGCGCTTTATGCGCGCAATCTCACCAATGAAGATGCACCGCTGGGCGTGCTGCGCTTTATTGATCCCACCGGCGGCAATGGCAGTCTGGTGGTGAATGGGGTGAACATCGAAAACGGCTTTACGCTGAGTTCGGCGGGACAATCGCGCGGTTTCCAGTTCAACAACCGTTTGGGCCGCAGGTTTGGTGCGGTTCTGCGCTTGCAGTTCTAATCACGCAGGTATGACCGGCAAAAAGGGCGGGGCGGCTTAGGCTTCCCCGCTCTTTTTTGGGCCCCTTCTTTTTGGCCCGCCCTTTTACGCCTGCAAAGCCAAAACCCGTTTGGCCGCGCGTTCGCCGCTTTCCAGTGCGCCTTCCATGCCGCTGCTTTGGATCGCCAGATGTTCGCCGGCAAAATGCAGATTGGTGCCAAGGGTCTGGCATGCGCGCGCGTGATGTGCCGCCATGCCGGTGCCGAGATGGTGATAGATGCCGCGCGCACCCCTCTCGCGCTGCCAGCTGAACAATCGCTCCAGCTTAAGCTTGCCCGCCGATGACGGGCGCATTTTTGCAATCCGCTTGGTAATTTCAGCCTCGGCCAGATCGCGCGGCATTCGGTCAAGCATGTCTGCGCCTGCGCCGGTCGTCCACAATTTGACCATGGGCGGCGCGTTTCCAGCGCTTGAGCTAGCACCGCCGCCAGTGCCGCCGCCAGCCCCATCCGACAGGATAAACACCCGGCCAATCAGCGGATCATCGCTCCACAAAGTGTCCGGATAAGGATCATCGCGCCAGAACGGCTCTGATGCGGAAAGATATGCGAAACTGGCGCGGGTATAGGGCAGATGCGCCATGCTGAAAGCGAGCGAGGCGCTGAGCGGGGCAGCGATCATTTCGGGGCTGAGCGCGGCAAAGGGTATGGTGCAGATCACATGGCGCGCGGTGATGGTGCGGGTTTTCGCGCCCGGGCTCTCATCATCCGCCAGTGTCACGGTAACCGCGCCGGGTTCCTGCACGATCCGTTTGACCCGGCTGGTGAGCCGCACGCCGTTTTTGAGCGCTTCCGCCATCGCTTCGGGCAATCGCTGCGCGCCGCCTGTAATGGTGGACACAGGGCCAGCGCCCGCGCGAAAAATCGCAAAGCTGCGCGCCAGATGAAGCTGCGACATGCTGGCCAGCGAATTGCCGTTGAAATTGGCTTCGATCAGGCGGAGTGCCTCTGGGCTGGCTCCGGCTTTCGCAAGCGCCATCTTCACCGAGACATCAGACGCAGGCTCAGCGCTGAGCCAATCGGATGGCGCGCCAAATCGCGGCAGACCGCCCGCGAATTTGAGCAATAGCCGCGCTGGTTCGGCGGTGAAGGCCGGGTCGGCGGGCGGGTCCGCCAGTGGGTCTGCCAGCGGGCCTGACCCCTGCGCGGTCCATTCATCAGCGGTGTAGCGCTGGCCGTTCACCCAATACAGATTGCCCGGTGCTTGCACCCGGCCAGCGCCAGCGCCCGCATCGCTAGACAAGCCCACGCCAAGATCGCCCGCAATCCGGTGCAGCCGGGCGTATCCCGCGCCGACCTGTATTCCGCCTGCATCGGGCGCGCCCGGCAGATTATCGAGCGTGTGGAGCCGCCCGCCAATGCGGCTCTCTCCTTCGAGGACCACGACCGAAAGCCCTGCATCCTCGCACAGCCGCGCGGCATTCAGGCCCGCCAATCCCGCGCCGATGATAAGGACATCAGCTTCGGTCCGGCCCCAAGCGGTGCGCGGAGCAGCACCCGCGATAATCGCCGCAGAGCTGCCCGCCAGAAATGCGCGCCGCGTCGTCATCAAAGCCGCTCGCCAGCCCAAGCCTAGCTCAAGCCTTACTCCTCACCAGAAGGCGCGGCTGCGTTATTGCCGGCCGCTTCAGCCGCTTGGTCTTTGAGCAATTTGAATTTCGTCCAGGTGGTTTCATTGCGGCGCGTGTCATCCTTGGGCGGGGCCTGTTCATAGATCGGATAATTGGCGCGAATTTCGGTTTTCAGGACATCGGGCAGCTCCTCAAAACCGCCCGGCAATTTGCGGCCCATGGCGTTGAACACCATCTGGCCCGGCCGTCCGCCCATTTCCATCCACGGCGCCCAAGGCGAAATGCGCACCCAGCTTATCATCGGATACGCAGTGGGTTTGGAGGCATCGAACAAGTCGCTTTTCAAAGCGGCAAAATCAAAGATTTCCATCGCGTGATATTTGTTGCCGACATAATCCTGATACCCGCCTGCCAGCGGATTGGTGTAAAACAAAGGCACTTCGAACGGGATAAAGACAAACTCGCCCGCTTCCTTCATGGTCGACAAAGTGAACGGCTTGCCATCGGCGCTTTTGGGGAAATTGGGGCGGCCATTGACCGGGTCATTGTGGATTTGCATCACATCGACCGTCTCGCCTGTGTAAGGGTTTTCCCATGTGTTGACGACTTCGCGGGTTTTCGGGTCAAGCATCAACATGATCTCGCGGCTGATCAATCGCCAGCCTTTGCCGCGCACCGGGTCTTCCACCTCGACACAGCGGCGGATGTTCATCCCTTCGCCCCAAAACAGCAATTTATCGCGCACGCCGGGGCTGCGGCCATAAATATTGCCCGACCAGTGGTAAACCGCAGGCTCATCGGCTGACACGCCGCATTGCAGCCGCTTGGAAATTTCGAGCGCTTCTTCGGGGACATTGGGGTCCAGCATTTGCGCGCTTGCCCCGCTGGAAAGGGTCATTGCGCTGGCGGCCATCCCTGCTGCTGCGAAAAATGACGTAAACTTGGGCGCAAATAGGGCCATGAAAATTCTCCAAATCGGGACGGGAACAAAATTTGTCCGGACAAATTACTATTTCTTGCTTGACTTTATATTTGTCCGGACAAATTGTGAAGCCTTATTAATGGCACTTGTGTCCGAAATTTTTGAAAGCGAACCCAACGCCCGTGTTTTCAGCTGCCAGCCTTTTGTTTGTGCCCGGTTCCCGGCCGGATCGTTTCGCCAAGGCGAAAGCGGCAGGCGCGCAGCTGACCGTGATTGATTTGGAAGATGCCGTTGCCGCCGAGGACAAAACGAGCGCACGCGATGCTGCCCTTGGCGAAGTGGCCGCTGCGCCTGATGGCTGGGCGATCCGTATCAATGCAGTGACGAGCGCCGCCGGCGTGCGAGATTTGGCTGCGCTCAGTGTGCTGGATGATTTGCCCAAAACGCTGCCCGAAACGCTATTGGTGCCGATGGTGGAAACCGCTGCGGAACTGGATGTGGTCGCTGGCGCGCTGGGTGAGCATTGCCCTGCGCTCATCCCGCTGATTGAAACACCCAAAGGATTGCGCCACGCGCTGGAAATCGCGCAGCACGCACAGGTTCAGGCGGTGATGTTTGGCGGGGGCGATTTTTCTGGCGAACTGGGCGTCGAACTCGCCTGGGACCCGCTGCTGATGGCGCGGCAAAGCGTTATCC
Organism: Erythrobacter sp. JB1-15; assembly: GCF_057365035.1. Classification (NCBI taxonomy): domain Bacteria; kingdom Pseudomonadati; phylum Pseudomonadota; class Alphaproteobacteria; order Sphingomonadales; family Erythrobacteraceae; genus Erythrobacter; species Erythrobacter sp. JB1-15. The sequence goes on along the minus strand of NZ_CP200295.1, from coordinate 257,677 downwards.
TTGCCTGCGCAGAGGCGCGTAAACCCGCAATTGATGTGCCCTTTATCGCGCTTGACGATGAAGCGGGCCTTGAGGCTGAATGCGCGGCTGCCAAGGCCGCTGGCTTTACCGCCAAAGCAGCGATCCATCCCCGGCAATTGCCTGCAATCAACACCGCTTTCGCCCCAAGCGAGGCTGAAATTGCCGAAGCCCGCGAAGCGCTTGCTGCGTATGAAGCGGGAGGGGGCCGGGCCATTCGGTTTAACGGGCGCATGTTAGAAGCGCCATTCATCAAGAAATATCGCGCGGTCATCGCGCGGGCAGAAGGAACACAACATGCGTGATGGTGTCATCGAAGTTGCCCCCGGGCGTTTTCGCGAAGTGCAGGGCCGGTATTTTGAGGATTTTGTGGTTGGCCATATTTATGAGCACCGGCCCGGACGCACGATCACGGATGCGGACAATGTGTGGTTCACGCTGCTCACCATGAACACGCATCCCGCGCATTTTGATTACGAGCTTTCGAAAGACACCGAATTTGGCAAGCCGCTTGTGGTCAGCCCGTTCACTATCGCGCTGATGACCGGGATGAGCGTTTCTGACACCAGCGGCAAAGCCATTGCCAATCTGGGCTGGGATGAAGTGCGCATGACCAAGCCGCTGTTTGTGGGCGACACGCTGTATTGCGAAAGCGAAGTGCTTGAAACACGCGAAAGCAAAAGCCGCCCCGAACAGGGCATTGTGACATTCAAGACCATTGCCAAAAATCAGCACGGCGAAATGGTCAGCCATTACAAACGCACCGTTCTGGTGTGGCGCCGGGGTTTTGGCGGCCTCGACGATTAAGCGCTGCATCCAGCACCGATACTTTAGACAAAGGGACAATCATCATGGCAACCGCCGCAGTACTCGACGATCAAATCCGCACTATCGATCCGGATGAAGAACGCGCCTTTATGGATGCGATTGACAGGTGGCTGGAACGCGAGGTTATCCCTGTTGTTCAGCACCACGATCACGGCGATATCTGGCCCGAAAAACTGGTGCATCAAATGGCTGAGATGGGCCTGTTTGGTGCCACCATCGGTCAGGAATATGGCGGTCTTGGCCTGCCTGCGACCACTTATGCCAAAATCGTGATGCGCATTTCGTCTTATTGGATGGCGATCACGGGGATATTCAATTCGCACCTGATCATGGCGGCGGCAGTTGAACGGTTCGGCACGATTGAGCAGAAGATGAAATGGCTGCCCAAAATGGCGAGCGGCGAACTGCGCGGCGGGCTTGCTTTGACAGAGCCGAATGCCGGCACCGATCTGCAAGCGATCCGCACGGTTGCAACCAAGAATGCCGATGGCGACTATGTGCTGAACGGCACCAAGACGTGGATTTCCAACGCGCTTAATGGCGATTGCTTTGCCATGCTGGTAAAGACCGATCCCGATGCGGACCCGCGTTATAAAGGCATGAGCCTGTTTATCGCTGACAAGCGAGAGGGTCTGACGACGGGCAAGAAATTTGACAAGCTGGGTTACAAGGCGATCGATTCAGCCGAACTCATCATGGAAGACTATGTCGTGCCTGCAGATCAGCTGATCGGCGGCGTAGAAGGACAAGGGTTTTTCCAGGCAACTGGCGGGCTGGAACTTGGCCGGATCAATGTGGCCGCGCGCGGGGTTGGTCTGGCCGAAGGGGCTTTGCGGCTTGCCACCGAATACGCCCAGCAGCGCGAAACCATGGGCAAACCTATCGCGCAGCATCAGGCAATCCAGCTGAAACTCGGTGAAATGGTAACCAAGGCGCGGGCAGCCAGGCTTTTAACGCTTGATGCCTCTATCGCCTATGACAAAGGCGAACGCTGCGACAAGGAAGCGGGTATTGCGAAATATTACGCATCCGAAGCCGCAGTGGAAAACAGCCAGGAAGCGATGCGGATTTATGGCGGCTATTCCTATTCCAAGGAATACGACATCGAACGCTATTACCGCGACAGCATGCTGATGTGCATCGGGGAAGGAACAAATGAAATGCAGCGGATGATTATCGCCAAACAGCACCTGAAAGAAAACCAGATCTAATCGGTCTGGCCCAGAACTGGTATCGTCATGCATCTTCCCCTGAAGGGTTTTCGAGTGATCAGCGCCGAACAATACGGCGCTGGTCCTTACGGCACCATGCATCTGGCGCAATTGGGCGCAGAGGTCATCAAGATCGAGCCTCCGCGAAAAGGTGGAAAAGGCGGCGGCGACACCGCGCGTATGGTGGGTCCGCATTTCCTGTCCGATCAGGAAAGCCTTTACTTCCAATCGTTTAATCTCAACAAGAAATCCATAGCGCTGGATCTGCGCAGCGATGATGGTCAGCGCATTTTCCGCGAATTGGCCGCGACGGCTCACGTGGTGGCGAACAATATGCGCGGCGATCTGCCGGCGAAGTTGGGGCTGGATTATGCGGCGCTGAAAGACCTCAACCCCGCGCTCGTGTGCGCGCATCTGTCCGCTTATGGCCGCGACAATGACCGCGCGAAATGGCCGGGATATGATTATCTGATGCAGGCAGAGGCGGGGTATTGCAGTGTCACAGGCGAACCGGGCGGCGAACCCCAGCGCATGGGGCTGTCCATGGTCGACTTTATGACCGGCACCATTTTCGCCATTGGCTTGCTCGCGGCGCTGGTTGATGCGCAGCGCACAGGCAAAGGCCGCGATGTGGACACCGATTTGCTGTCAGCAGCCGTCCATCAGACCAGCTATCCCGCGCTGTGGTATATGAATGAAGGTGATGAGACGGGCCGCACGCCGCGCTCTGCTCACCCATCCGCCACGCCCAGCCAGATGTTCAAAGCCGCCGATGGCTGGATGTTCGTGATGTGCCAATTGCCCAAGTTTTGGGATATTCTGGTTGATCGGATGGGCCGCGATGATCTGCGCGATGATGCGCGCTTTGCCACCAATGCCGACAGGCTGGCGAACCGCGATGAATTGACGCGGCTGCTTGATGCAGAGTTTTCGCAGAAACCGATGGCGCATTGGCAGGATCTCTTGGCAGGATTTGTGCCTGTTGCGCCTGTCTATGAACTTGGCGCGGCGCTCGACAATCCGTGGCTGCGCACCACTGGCATGCGCGATACTGTGGAGCATCCTACGAAAGGCCCGATTGAAATCCTCGCCAGCCCGATCAAGCTGGACGGGCAGCGTGTGCCCAATCGGCTTGCCCCGGAATTGGGCGCGGACAGCGATGCGCTTTTGGAAGAGCTGGGTTACAACGCTGATGATATTGCGCAATTGCGCGCTGGCGGGATTATCTAACCGATCATGGGCAAGCTTTCAGGCATCACCGTTGTCGATCTGACGCAGTTTCTGCCCGGTCCCATGATGACCGTCATGATGGCCGATCAGGGCGCACGGGTGATCAAGGTTGAACCCAAAGCGGGCGATCCAGCGCGCGAACAAGCGCCGTTTGAGGCGGGCCATTCGGTCTGGTTCGCCAATCTCAATCGCGGCAAGCAATCAGTCACGCTCGATCTCAAATCGGACGAAGGCAAAGCCGCGCTGATGGAGTTATGCGCCATTGCCGATGTGTTTGTCGAAGGGTTTCGTCCCGGCGTGATGAAGCGGCTGGGGTTTGATTATGACGCGGTTAAAGCGATCAAGCCGGACATCGTCTATTGCTCGATCTCAGCTTTCGGTCAGGACGGCGCGCTCGCTCATCATCCCGCGCATGATATGGCAGTGCAGGCGCTCGCCGGGTTTCTCAGCGTCAATGATGGCTCTGATGGCACGCCCGTTGTGCCCGGCGCGCCCAGCGCTGATCTTGCCGCCGGGCTTACCGCATTGTCAGCCACGCTCATGGCTTTGATCGGGAGGGACCGGACAGGCGAGGGCGCCTATATCGACACCGCCATGTTTGACAGCCTGCTCCCCTGGTGCGCGCACACCGCAGGCAGTGCAATTGCAGGAGGACCCAGCCCCGTATCAGCGCGACAAAGATCGCTGGGCGGGGCTGGTTTCTATCAGGTCTACACCACATCCGATGGCAAGCATGTCTCTTTGGGCGGGCGTGAGATTAAATTTGCGCGCAATCTGCTCACCGCATTGGGGCGCGAGGATTTGATCCCTCATGCGCAGCGCGAAGCGGGCGAGCAAAGCGAGCTTATCGCGTTTCTCGCTGAAACTTTTGCCGCTCGCACCCGCGATGAATGGGTGAAATGGTTCACCGACAAGGACGTGGCTTTCGCGCCCGTTCTCAATTTTCGTGAAGCTTTGGACGAGCCGCATATCAAAGAGCGCGGCCTGATCGCGAAAAGCGCAGACGGCGCGCATCACATCGCCCCGCCGATCCGTTTTGCGGGGGAGCAATGGACCCCCGGCCCCGTGCCCGAACTGGCAAAAAAATGAGAGCCTCAGCGGTCGAGGTCGATATGCATCGCATAAGCGAACCGGTCGCCGGGATGATGGCTGACCGAAATTTCGTAAATCTTGGCATCGGTGTTGAGATAGCAGCGAATGATCCGCAGCACCGGCTCACCTTCGTCAATCTCAAGAAAGCCCGCGACCCGGCTGTCAGCACAGATCGCCTGAATATCCTGCGTCACCCGGCCAATTGTAACGCCCGCAATGCGTTCGATCTGGCTGAACAAAGTGCCTGCGGCCAGGTCCAGCTCGTCCACCGTATCGGCCAGTCTTTCGTGAAAATAGACATCGGTGACCGCAATCGGTTTGGCCCCCGCCGACTGCCTGCGCACTCCGCGAAATCTACGCCAGATGCCTTTGGTGTCTTCGCCGATCTGTTCCGCCACCGCATCCTGCAAAGCTCCGCGATCGCGCTCTTCATACACCACTTCGCTGCCCTGGGCATATTGCAAAAGCTCACCCACATTCGACAGCGGCTGATGCAAAGCCCCTCCGCGCTTAGAGGCGGGATGAACCGTGGTGCCCGAACCGCGCTTTCGAGCGATCAACCCTTCGCTTTCAAGCCTTTTCAAAGCTTCGCGAACGGTAAAGCGGCTGACATCATATTTCGCGCACAAAGCCGTTTCGGTGGGGAAAGGTTTGCCATCGGCATAATCGCCTGCCGCAATCGCTTCGCGCAATTGACCAGCCACCTGCATATAACGCGGCAGTTTTGCAAGTTTGGGCGCGGCGGCCTTGGCCAAGGGTCTCTCCTATTCCCGAAGCGAGATTTATGGGTTGATGTATGAGCGATCCGTTGATCCCGCAACTCTCGCAGCGCTTATCGCGTGCAATTGGGCAAAAAGAAATCGCCCGTGCCCGGCTGCATCTGCTGGATTGGCTGGCCTGCGTCGCAGGGGCGCTGGGCAGCGATGCGGCAAAGGTTGCTGCCGGGATCGACGCGCCAGAATGGCAGCGTGCCTGCTATCTTGGCAATGTGCTTGAAATGGATGACGTGCACCGCACCGCTTTGCTGCATCCCGGTCCTGCGGTGTGGCCTGCCGCTTTAAGCGTCAAAACCGCCTCCATGACCCGCAGGCTCGAAGCTGCCGTGCGCGGATACGAAGCGATGATTGCCATTGGCGCATCGCTGGATGCGCATCATTATGCCCACTGGCATCCCACCACGAGCGCGGGTGTGTTTGGATCAGCAGCGGCAATGGGATCGCTGCTTGGGTTTGATGCGAACAGGTACACAGATGCGCTGGGCAATGCCGGATCGGTATCGGGCGGGCTGTGGCATATGCGCCATGCAGGCGATGTTTCGACCAAGCAATGGCATATCTATCACGCGGCAAGGACAGGGCGCGATGCCGCTTTGCATGCCTCTGCGGGCGCGCGCGGACCTGCGGCCATTTTGGAAGGGCCGCAGGGTCTGTATGCCGCGATGACGCGAGATCCCAAATCGCTTGCTGGCCGTGATGATGACTGGTTGATCGAAACGGTCAGTTTCAAACCCTTTGCCGCCTGCCGCCATGCGCATCCCGCGATTGATGCAGCGCTGCAATTGCGCGAAGCGGGCGAGCTGTCTGCGCCCTTTACCGTTGAAACCTTTGCTGATGCGCTAACCTTTTGCGACCGGCCCAATCCAGCCAGCGAATTGGAAGCCAAGTTTTCGCTGCAACATTCCATTGCCGTCATCGCCGATGGCCGCGATGCGAAACCTGAAGATTTTACGCCGGATGCCATTGCCGCGCTTGCCGATTTGCGCAGCCAGGTAACCGTCAGCGAAAATCCGTGGATCACGGCGCGCTATCCCGATCATTTTGGCGCCCGCGTGAACGGGTTTGAGATCATTGATACTTTGGGCGATCCTGAAAGCCCCGTTTCCACCTATCAATTGGAAGGCAAAATGCGCGATCTGGCGGCGTGGGGCGGTTTGGATGACAGCGAAGCGGACGCTGCGATAGGCATCGCTTTGCGCGGTGATGATGCGAGCGAGCTCGATGCGCTGCTTGCAAGGTGGCTGTCTTGAGCGCGACGCAGGCCATCCTTGATTTTGCCGCTGGCGATCACGTGTTACCTGACAGCGTGCGAGCGGATACTTTGCGGTTATTGGCCGACACTTTGGCAGGCGGTGCGGCTGGCGCTCAATCTGCCGAAGCGCAAAAGGTGCGCAGCGCCTTGGCAGGATTTGGAAGCGATCCCGATGCGCGACTGTTATGCGGCGGCGAAGTGCCTGCGGCCTCCGCTGCATTCTTTAATGGATTTGCGATACACTGTCTGGAATGGGATGCGGTGCACGAAGGCGCTGTGGTCCACGCCTTGTCGGTCGTCACCGCAGCCGTGATGGCGCAGTGTGATGACAATGGCGGGATGGACCCCGAACGTGTTCTTACTGCTCTGGCTGTGGGCGTGGACATTGCGAGCGGTTTGGGAATAGCCGCAACTGGCCCCATGGCATTCTTTCGCCCTGCAACCGCAGGCGCCATCGGCGCGGCTTTGGCCGCAGCGCGGCTGACCGGTATACCCCGCGACAAATATGCTGATGTGATGGGCCTTGCCTATTCGTTTGCCAGCGGCACGATGCAAGCGCATGTCGAGGCATCCATCGCGCTTCCTTTACAAATCGCCAATGCCGCGCGCGCTGCCATCACTGCAGTGGCGATGGTCGAAAACGGATTGGACGGCCCGCACGACGCGCTCGAGGGGCCATTTGGCTATTCCAAACTGTTCGAACCGCTCGATCTGTCGCGATATGTGGCGGGTCTTGGCAAAACCTGGCGCATATCCGAAGTTGCCATCAAACCGTTTCCCTCGGGCCGCGCAAGCCATGGCGCATTGGGAGAGCTGGATGCGCTTTACCGAGGGGGCTGCGCCTGAGCGATGTCGCAAGCCTTCAATTGTTTGCGCCCCCTTGATTGAACGGCTGGTTGGCCGCCCTTACAAGCCGGATATGACGGCTTCCTATGCGCGGCTGTGCCTGCCGATCCTTGCGCCCTTGATGCTGCGCGATGGAATTATTGACCCGGCGCTGTTTGATGATGACGCGCTGCATGGCCGCGAATTGGTTGAGCTCGCGGCCAAGGTTTCCGTTACGCTTGATGACAATCCCGATGGCAACGCCATGGCGCCTCAACGCCTTGTCCTCACGACCAAAGCTGGCGAGACACTGGAACGCATTATCACAGCCAATCTGGGCAGCATTGCAAACCCGATGAATGCTGACCAATCAGCCGCCAAATACGCGCTTTGCGGCAAGCTGGCAGGCGGCGAGGCTGACCGCAGAATTTTCGATGACCCTCTCTCTTACTTTGCGAATTCTCTATGACTTATCCGACTTACTTCGAAGCTTTCGATGCCAAACAGATGCTGGCGGATTATCCCGTGGGCCAGGCATTTGTGGACCGCTATAAATCCATGAGCCGCGATGAGCTGTTCGCGCTTCAGGATGCGCAGTTCAAACGCCTGATGGTGCGCGGCTGGCAGGTTCCGTTTTACCAGCGATTGTGGGGCGAAAAGGGGATTGAGCCGGGCGATATTGCGGGGCTGGAGGATATCACCAAGCTGCCCGTTTACGACAAAACCGATCTGATGGCCTCCATCGCCGAGCATCCGCCTTATGGCGATTTTCACGGGATGAAACCCGCCAGCGCCCGCGATCCGGTGGTCTTTCACACGACCAGCGGCACGACGGGCAAACCGCAAGTGCTGATGTTCGGACCCAAGGGACGCGAAGTTGGCAACTTGCTGGTCGGGCGGATGTACCGCTGGATGGGGCTGGACAGCGAAGACGTGGTCCATTCGGTCTATGGCCACGGCATGATCAATGGCGGGCATTACATCCGCGAATCCGTCACCAAGTTTACCAATTCGATCTTTCTGTCCGCAGGCACCGGGATTGAGACGCGCAGCATCAATCAGGTGCAGCTGATGGCCGATTTCGGGGTCACAGCCGTGGTTGGCTTTGTCGATTATATTCGCAAACTGGCAAGCACAGCCGAGGAACTGGGGCTGTTTGACACAATCGATATCCGCATGATTATCGGCCATCTGGGCACAGAAGACCGCGCTGCAACCGAGCAGGCCTGGCACGGGGCAAAAGCGTATGACTGGTACGGCGTGGGCGATACAGGTTCCATCGCGGGCGAGGGGCCGGAGCGTGACGGCATGTATGTGTGGGAAGATGCGCAATATCTCGAATTGCTGGGCGTCGATGATGGCAAGCCTGTCGCAAAAGGCGAAACCGGCGATATGGTCGTCACCTGCCTTTACAAGGATGACATCGCGCCCTGCATCCGGTTCAACACGCACGACATCACGCATGAACTGGATGGCCGGGGCGAGATCGCGTTCAAGCGCATTGCCGGCTTTCGCGGCAGGTCTGACAATATGGTGAAACTGCGCGGGATCAATGTCTTCCCGCACGCCATTGGCGCCATCATCGAAAACCGCTCGGACCTGACCGGCGAATATGTTTGCCATCTCACGCGCGATGCAAAAGGGCGCGATAGCATGCGCGTGACGCTGGAAAGCCATGGCGGCACCAGCGCGGAAGAATTGGCCGCGACGTTGAAACAGGGGCTGGGCGTGGAAGTTGATATTGCGCTGTGCGGAGCGGGCGAAACGGCCGCCGTGACCGAGATCGACAAACGCCAAAAACCGCTGCGCCTGATTGATGAGCGGGGCGTTTAAGAAGCGCAATGAGCGATCCCTACAACGCCTTTCTCTACCGCGATGATGACGCTTCTGGCAGTGAAGGGCCGCGAGGCGAGGGCGCTCTTGCCGGAATGACGGTGGGCGTGAAAGCCAATATCGCGGTCAAAGGCATGCCATTCCACGCAGGGATTGGCGCGTGGGAGGATCGCCGCGCGGACGCAGATGCGGACGTGGTCGCGAAAATGCGCGAAGCTGGCGCAGCGATCACCGGCATTCTCAACATGGAAGAAGGCGCGCTGGGCGCAAAGACTGACAACCCGCATTTCGGCCCGACGCATAACCCCCACCTTTATGGCCATTCCCCCGGCGGATCATCAGGCGGCAGCGGCGCGGCGGTGGCAGCGGGGCTGTGCGACATCGCTTTGGGCACCGATACGATGGGGTCTGTCCGCATCCCGGCGGCGCATTGCGGAGTGTATGGGTTCAAACCCGCCACAGCGCGCGTGAGCCAGAACGGGCTAATCCCCGCAGACCCATCGCTCGATGCCATCGGCCCGCTGGCGCGCGATCTTGATATTCTGGAGCGCGCCGCGCGCACTATCAGCGATTTCGAAGAGGGCGATATAAAAGCCGCAGGCGCGGTGCTGGTGGATCACGGGGTAGAGACCGCTTTGCCCATTGCTGCCACATTCGAAGCGGTGATCGCAGGGCTGGATCATCCACCTGCACAAATCGCCTTAAGCCATCCGCAATCGCGCATCCGCTTTGCAGGCTTTATCGGCGTGTCGAAATTCATGGCTGAGGATCTGGCCGGAGTTCCCGTATCAAAAACCCTCGCCAAGCTGCTGACCTACGGGCCAAAACGCACGGCAAAAGATTGGGAGCAGGACCAGGCGATCATCGCGCAAACCCGCGATGAAGTTCGCGGCGTCATCGCAGCGCACGGCTTTCTTATCATGCCCACTGTGCCCAACACGGCCTTTGCCCACACCGAGCCTGAACCCGCAGCGCAGGCCGATTTCACCTGCCTTGCCAATATTGCAGGACTGCCCGCAATCAGCCTGCCGATGGGCACTGCATCTGGTGGCCTGCCCATGGGCGTGCAAATCGTCGCGGCAAGCGGACATGAAGCGGCGCTGTTCACGCTTGCCCGCCAAATTGATGCCAAACTCAGCGCCTATCGCGCGCCCACAAGAGGAGCCTAAAGCCGATGCGTATTATCGTCCCGTTCAATCTCAAACCCGGCACCGATATCGCCGAATATGAAGCATGGGCCAAGGATAAGGATATCCCGACTGCCAGCGCGCTGCCTTCTGTCAAAAGCTTCACCGTGCACAAGGCAACCGGCCTGTTCGGCGATCCCGATACGCCGCCGCCTTACGCCTATTTCGAAGTGCTCGACATCACCGATATGGACGCCTTTATCGCCGATGTGTCGGATGAGGAATTTCAGGCGAAGGCGGCTCCGTTTCAGGATTACGCCGATGCGCCGCAATTTATTCTGACCGAGGATCTGTGATCCATGGGCCAAGAAGCAGGGAAATACTCAGACAAAACGATTGTCGTCACCGGATCGGGCAAACAAAAAGGGCTGGGCCAGGGCATTTTGCAGGCCTTTGCCGATGCAGGCGCAAATTGCGTTGTCTCTGATCTGACAATTGATGATGAGGCCGAGGCTGTGGCCGAAGAGCTTCGCGGGCGCGGGGCGAAAGTCGCCATGATCGCATGCGATGTTTCAAAAGCTGCCGATTGTCAGGCGCTTGTGGCCAAGACCTTAGAGCACTTCGGGGCGCTGGATGTGTTCGTGAACAATGCAGGCATCGGTTTCAAAATGAAGCCATTGCTTGAAGTGGATACCGCCGAAGAGTGGGACCAAGTGATCGCTGTCAATCTGTCGGGAGCCTTTTACGGCACGCAGGCTGCTGCACGCGCGATGGTGGAAAAGGGCGGCGGCGGGCGGATCATCAATATCGCCAGCCAGGCGGCCAAAACCGGCTTTCCCCATTTGCCCGCTTATGTGTCGTCCAAACACGGCATGGTCGGCCTGACCCGCGCTTCTGCTGTCGAATTGGGCGCGCATGGGATTACGGTGAATGCCGTGTGCCCCAACCATGTGACGACCGGGCTGGGCGCGCAGCAGAACGAGTATTTCTCAAAGCTGTTGGGCTTTGAAAAGGTCGAAGATTACCTCGCCAATATGAGCGCCAAAAACCCCATGGGACGCCCCGGCCTGCCCAGCGACACGGCCGCAGCGTGCCTGTGGCTGGCAAGCGATGAGGCATTCTATGTGACTGGCGAAGCGCTGAATGTGAGCGGCGGGGAAGAGATGCATTAGTTTGCGGGCTCGCTAACGCTCGCGGGCCGTGCCACCCGCTCCCTCCACCCTTCCACCCGGATCGTATCCCGGAGTATCATCCGGGTGGAAGGGTGGAGGGAGCGGGTGGCCCCGGCACCTAGGATTGCACGGATGTGCAATCCGCACCGAACGTGAGTGAGGAAAAGAAACTGGACTGGAGCCGAGGTCAGCATGCACATGCGATCAGCACCGAGTGTGAGTGAGGAAACATGACTCTTAAAGAAGAACGTATGGACCTGCCCGGCGGCGCGAAGATGGCTTTATCGGTTGTCGTCAATGTCGAAGAGGGCAGCGAGATGACGATTGCTCGCGGCGATAGGGGCATGGAGCCAGTCGATGAGCTGGGCGTTTTCGTGAAGTCGAAAATCCGCAATTATTCCAATGAAAGCAATTACCTTTACGGGATTAAAGCGGGCGCGCCGCGGATTGTGAAATTGCTCAAACGCTATGACATTATGGCCAGCTGGACAGTGGCCGCGATGGCGCTGGAAAACCATCCCGAGATTGCTGAGGCGATTGTAGAGCTGGGCCATGAACCCGTCAGCCACGGATACCGCTGGGTCCACCAGTTCAAAATGGATGAAGAGACCGAGAGAGACTTTATCCGAAAAGCTACGCAAAGCATTGAAAAGACATGCGGCGTGCGGCCCTATGGCTGGCTGTCGCGCTATCTGCTGACCGACAACACGCGGCGATTGTTGCAGGAAGAGGGCTATTCCTATCACATGGATGATTATTCGGGCGACGTGCCCTTTTGGGACCGGGAGACCACGGGCACTCCCATGTGCATCATGCCGTATCAGCTCGACAGCAATGATATGAAAATGTGGACCGATCCCGCGCTCACTCCGCATCAATGGCTCGATTATGCCAAGGCGAATTTCGATCAGATTTACCGCGAAGGCGAAGAGGGCAACCCCAAAATGATGAGCTTGGGGCTGCATTTGCGCATTATCGGGAGGCCGGGCCGGATCTGGGCATTGGAAGAGTTTTTCAAGCATGTGCGCGCGCATGATGATGTGTGGGTGACAACGCGCAGGGCAATCGCGGATCACTTTATGCAGGAGAACCCTGCGTGAGCGCCGGAACTGACAATCTTCGCCTCGAAATAGACGGGCCGGTCGCGCATTTGCTGATTGACCGGCCGGATAAACGCAACGCGTTCAACATGGCGATGTGGGAGGCGATGCCCGCTTTGCTTGCACAGGCATGCGCGGCAGACGGGGTGCGATTGCTGGTGCTGCGATCCTCGCAGGCAGAGGGCGCGTTTTGTGCAGGCGCAGATATCAAAGAGCTGTTGGCGAACAAGGATGATGCGGGTTGGCGCAGCGCAAACCAAGCGGCGATCAACCGGGTGCAATATGAGCTGGCGCGGCTCACATTGCCTAGCATTGCGCTCGTCGGCGGGGACTGCATTGGCGGCGGGTGCGGATTGGCGCTGGCCTGCGATATGCGCGTTGCCGTAAGCGATAAGGCGCGGTTTGGCATTACGCCTGCGAAACTGGGCCTCGTATACCCGCTGCACGATGTAAAACTGCTGACCGATCTGGTCGGGCCGGGACAGGCGAAGCGGATGCTTTACACAGGCATGCTGCTGGGCGCTGAGGAAGCTTTGCGCATTGGCCTCATCGAAGAGAAAACCGATGCGCCGCGCGCGCTCATCACCGCATTACTGTCCGCCAGCCCGCATTCGATCCGAGAGACAAAGCGGTTTGTGCGCCGGGTGCTGGATGGGCAGGCTGAGGATGATGCCGAAACGCTCAAAGTGTTTGGCGATGCATTTACGGGCGCAGATTTCCTCGAAGGGACCACCGCTTTCGTTGAGAAGCGCTCGCCGGAGTTTAAGCCATGACCTCGCACGAAAAGATCGCGCACGGGACCATTATGGGCGGGCTATCGACTGTCCCCGATCTTGCCGCCGCCTTGAAAGGGTATCGCGATTGCCTGGGGCTGGAACTGGTGGAGGAGGGCGCATTGCCCGCCGATCTCGCCGCAAGCTGGGGATGCAATGGCAATGCCGGATCGCCCTATGCGGTGCTGCGCCCGAAAAGCGGCAGCCCGTGCTGGTTCCGGCTGGTTGAACAAAAGCAGCACCCCGGTTTCAAGCCCACGCGCACCTATGGCTGGGCCGCGTTTGAATGCACGGTGGAAGATGTGTGGCACTGGCCCAAGGTGGCCGAAGATGCAGGCTTCACCATTGTCGGCCCGCCCAAAAAGCTTGAGAATATCGAGCCCGCTTTCATCCCCATGCAGGTGCTGGGGACGGGCGAGGAGATGGTCTATCTCAACCAGGTACTGAACGATATGCCCGGCACTGATCTGCCGCGCGCGCAATCGGCGGTCGACCGTATCTTCATCGTAGTGCTCGCCGCCCCTGACCGCAATGCCAGTGTCGATTGGTATGCTAGCCGCCTTGGCCTTGCGCGCGGGGCGGATTACACTTTGCCGTACGGCATGATCAACAACGCCTTTGGCCTGCCCGCTGACACGCAAACGACCATCACCATGGTCCAGCACGCGCGTATGCCAATCGTTGAGGTTGACGATTACCCCGTAAACACAACCCCGCGCCCGCGCCATGATGGGATGCTGCCGCCGGGCAATGCGCTGGTCACACTCGCGGTGAGCGATCTTGATGCGTGCGATGCCGAATGGATCGCGCCGCCTGCTGCCCGCGCTGGACCCCTGTATGAAGGCCGCCGCGCCGCCACTGCTATCGGTGCGGGGGGCGAGCTGGTTGAATTGGTTGAGGTGGGGGGATGATCCGCGTAGTTTTGGCCTCAATCGCCATGATAGGCACCGCCTTTGCCGCGCCGCAATCGACTAGAGCTCAGGACGCCAGCGCTCAATCCGCCAGCGAGCAAGGCGAGGCCAGTCCGCGCGAAGTGGTCAAACGCGCGATTGCCGCGCATGGCGGCGAGATATTCCTCGATCCCAAAACTCTGCAACTTACCGGCACCGCCACGTTCTTCGATCCAGCCACAGGTGCAGTGCGATCCACTGCCGATGATTACCGCATGTGGCGCGAATTTGAACGGGGGCGCACCGTTTCCCACGGCGCTGATGGCAAAGTGCGCATCATCGCCAAAAGCGGCACGCGCACCTTGTTCGAGGTCGGCTATGATGGTGCAAACACCTGGACGCAGGACGGCATCATGGCCAAGGATAAGGCCGATGCCTATTGGGCCAGCAATTTCGGCTTTGGCATAATCCGTTCCGCGCTGGATGACGGTTTCACTTTAAGCCGCGCGCCCGACCGCGCCATTGGCGCAAACCCGGTCCACCTGATCCGCATCACCGATCCTAACGGCGCGCAAACCCTGTTCGGCTTTGACCGCGACAGCGGGCTGATCCGCTATATGGCATTTGACAGCAAGCGCGGTTTTCATGAACGCATTTACGATCAATTCATGGCGCTTCCCGAAACAGGCTGGGTGCAAGCGCGCAGCGTTACCTTGCTGTATGATGGCATTGTCAGCAACACCGTGACGTGGCAGACGGCGCAAATCGGAGAGGCAATCGGCCCGCAGGTCTTCACCCCTCCGGCCCAATAGAGCCTGCTAGGGGAGAGCCACATATGACCTTGTTCGCATTCCTATGCCGCGATGGCGCAAACAGCGCGGGCCTGCGCGAAAGGCTGCTGGCCGATCACCTTGCCTATATCGAAACCGTGCTGGATAATATCGCGGTGGCCGGCCCGTTGAAAGAAGCGGGCGAGACCATTGGTTCGCTGCTGATTATCAAGGCCGAAACCGAAGACGAAGCGCGCGCAACTTTCGAAGGTGATCCCTATTTCGCCGCAGGCGTATGGGATGAGGTGAAAGTTGACCATTTCCTCGGCGTGGCGGGCGAATGGGTCGGCGGAGCTGCCTGGAAAAACTGATACTGCACCAAGCGGGGCATCCGTCCCGCCATCAATCCCGTTTATGCCGTCCGGGTTCCCACACATCAGCGGAATAGGCCGCGCTGGCAAATTCCAGCGGTTTATCTTCCAGCTCGGTGGCGAGCGTGTCGTTCCAGCGATTGAGAAAGCCAAACAGGCCGATCACGCCCATAATCTCCATAATCTGACGCTGCGAAAAATGCGCTTCCAATTCGCGGAAATGGGCATCGCTTGCGCCATTGGGCTGGGTTCCTGCTGCCAGCGCCAGATCAAGCGCGGCGCGTTCGTTATCATCGAACAGATCGCTGGTCTGATATTCCCACACAGCCGCGATCTTGTCCGCATCGCCGCCTGCCATCCGCACCGCACCATGCGCGGTGTGCGCCTGACAATACCGGCACCCTGCCGCGCCGCTGGTGATGGTGGCGATCATGCGTTTGAGCACCGGATCAAGCTCGCCCGGCCTATAAATCACTTGCACCAGGCCTTCCATCGCTTCGAGCAATTCGGGCCAATGCGCCATGGTCAGCACATCATTGGGCGCAAACCCCATAATGCCTTCCGCATAGGATAAAGCCTCGCGCGTTTTTGGCGGCAGATCTTCGATTTTGACAGGCGCGATCCGGGTCATTGCGGGGCGGCCTTTTCAAACATGTCTGCGGTTACCTCGGGCGAGAAATTGTCCATATCGCGCCAGATTTTCCAGCCGCCATCCTGCCATTTGTAAACCAGCAGCGAACGGCCTGCGATGACGCGCGGCTCGCTGCCCGGAATGGCAATATCCATCCGGTATTTGGCGGTGACGAACCCCAGATCAGCCGCGCCTGCGCCGCTACCTGTCAGCACTTCTTCGTTTTCAAATTGCAAAACCGCGCTGCCGCCTGCGCGCGATAATCTTTGGAGGAACGTGATGATCGTATCTGCGCCTGCTGATTTGGGCGCACCGTGCGGCATCAAAACCGCATCATCAGCATAAAGCGCGCGCAACGCCTCCCAATCGCCCGCATTATAGGCCCGCTGCCACTGCGCGCCTGCCTGCGCCAGTTCCGCCTCGCGGCTTTCCTGCAAAGCGCTCCATTGTGCTTGTCTCCCTTCAGATGGCTGGCAGGCAGACAGAGCAAGCGCGGCGGGCAGTATCAGGGCAAAAGCGTTTGTCATGGCAAAAGCACCGTTGATCCCGTGGTCTTGCCAGATTGCAGATCGCGGTGAGCTTGCGCTGCATCCTGCAAGGCATAGGTTTGGCCAATCGTGACGGACAATGCGCCTGTTTCAAACATCTGCCAAACCCGCGCCGCGCCCGCTGCGCGCTCTGCTGGGTCTTCGTAATAATGGAACAGCATGGGCCGCGTGTTGAACAGTGATCCTTTCAAGGCCAGAACGCCCACATCCACTTCGCCCACAGGCGCATCGGCATTGCCGTAATTGATGACAAGGCCTCTTTTGCCTGTCGCATCCAATGATGTTTCCCACGTCGAACGGCCAATCCCGTCAAAGGTCACCCGAACGCCGTCCCCGCCAGTAATCTCGCGCGTGCGTGCGGCGGTGTCTTCTTCCTTGTAATGGATGATATGATGCGCGCCTGCTGCGCGCGCGGCTTCGGCTTTCGCTTCGGTTGATACGGTGCCGATAACTTCTGCGCCGATATGTTTGAGCCACTGGCACAGCAGCAATCCGGTCGCGCCAGCGGCAGCGTGAACCAGAACGGGCCAGCCTGATTGCACTTTGCCGCAGCGTTCAACCAGAAATTCGGTGGTGCAGGCTTTCAGGATCGCGGCAGCGGCGGTCTTGTCATCAATGCTGTCTGGCAGGCGGAACAGATGCTCTGCGCCGATATTGCGGTGCGTGGCATATGCGCCGATCAATGGGCCAAATGTTGCGACGCGGTCACCAATGGCAAAGTCTGATACGCCGCTGCCCAATGCGGTGATGCGCCCTGCTGCTTCCAATCCCAAACCGCTGGGCAAGGGCGCGGGATAAATGCCGCGCCGGTGATAGGTATCGATGTAATTAAGGCCCACCGCGCCGTGCTCAATGGTCACCTCGCCGGTGGCGGGGGCAGGGTGGTCTTCAGTGATCCATTCGATCACTTCGGGGCCGCCGGTTTGCTTGATGATGGCGCGTGTGGATTGCATGGTTTCAGATACCTTCGATTTGGGTAGGAGCAGCGCTGCAACTGGCCTGGACCCAGCGCAGATTGATCCCGACAATGTCCGATGTGGGCGCGCCCCAGCTGTAACTTTCCGCGCGAACGGGGTCGTCTTTGTGGATGTAAAGGGCGCGCACGGGTTTGTTCGTGCTGCCTTTGGCCCAGGTCACATTGCGCACGCGAATGGTGACATCGGGGGCCAGCTTTTCGCCTGAAATATCTTCGCCGGCAATATGGATGCGCCCGCCTTGGTCGAATATCGGCATATTGCGCTGAAACGTCCAGTCTTCACTGCCATCGGGTTTGCCTGCAAATTTGCGCACCGCAATCCAGCACATCATGGGCTGGGCCTTGCGCAGCTCGCTTGCGCCCACTTGCCAGCCGCCACCTGCGCGCGGGGAAAGATCAGGGATGGGCGTATCTGTCCATTCGGTTGTGGCAGCGCCAAATGGGTCAATGCGGCGCCATTGTTTGGCCTCGTTGATCTCAAAGCCTGCCCATTCGCCTTGTTCGCGGCCTTCTTCCTCGGCGAAATAGACGTCCTCATTATTGGTCCAGATGCCGGGGGCGGGAATGGTAGGGCCAGACAGGGAAGAGGGCGAAGGCTGCGGCGTTTCTTGAGCAGCGATCGGAGCAGCTGCAAGCAGCGCGGCGGCGATAAGGGGGATGGCTTTTGTCATGACTGCGCGAGCCTACAGCGCTCGCTCCGGCTTGAAAAGAGTTGTCCGGACAAATTATCCGGTCGCTGACTTTGGGATGGGGGCTTTTGGGATGGGGGCATTCAGGCGATGGGCACAGCGGTTTCGTATTTGATCCGCTCCATCGCGAAACTGGCCGATACATCCGATAAAGGTACAGCAGCGATGATCTGTTTGTAGACCCGGTCATAATCCGCGACATCACGCACGAGGATTTTGAGCAAATAGTCAGTGTCGCCTGCCATCCGGTAAAATTCGACAACTTCGGCGATATTGGCGGTGGCGCTCGAAAATTTGGCCAGCCATTCCCCGCTGTGATCGTCGGTTTTGACAGCGACAAACACGGTGACATTCAGGCCAACCGCCTCGGGCGAAACAATCGCGACGCGGCGTTCGATTATGCCTGCCGCCTCCAGCTTTTTGACGCGCCGCCAGCAAGCATTGGTCGACAGGCTTAGATCAGCCGCGAGCGCTTCGAGCGAGACCGAGGCATCAGCTTGAAGCGTCTTGAGAATGGCGCGGTCGTTTGCATCAAATTTTTGCGTAATTTGCTCCATGTAGGAGAAATTATCACAGGCCGGTGCAAATTGACAGAATTTTTCGCAATGATTTCCCACACCACAAAAGGCGATACTGCGCATGTACTTGATAAAGGAAACGCAATGCTCGATCAAACCTCCACCAGTGCAAAACTGGGCTGGGATTGCCTGGAAAAACTGGTCGGAAAAACCCCGCTAATCCGCCTCGAAATTCGTTTCGGCGGGCGCGATTTGACCATCTTTGCCAAAGCGGAAATGTTCAATTATTCGGGCAGCATCAAAGACAGAATGGCCTTGACGATCTTGAAGCGGGCAAGTGAAAAAGGCGCGCTACAGCCAGGCCAAGCAATTGCCGAGGCAACCAGCGGAAACGCGGGAATAGCGCTGGCTGCAATGGCCCGCGCACTGGGTCATCCGATCACGATTTTCATGCCTGATTGGATGAGCCAGGAGCGCAAGGCATTGCTCAAAAGCCACGGCGCAGATCTGGTGCTGGTCTCCAAAGAGGAAGGCGGATTTCTGGGCTCCATCGCGCTGGCAGAAAAGATGGGCCGCGAACAAGGCGCGTTCCTGCCGCGCCAGTTTTCAAACAGCGACAATGTCCTCGCGCACTACAACGGTACCGGCCCTGAATTGTGGTCACAAATCGCAGGCCAACATGCCGAACTGGGCGCTTTTGTCGCAGGGGTCGGCACCGGCGGGACAGTCATGGGGGTTGGCAGCTACCTCAAAAGCCAGGACCCCAGCATCGCCATCCACCCGCTGGAACCTGCCCAGTCGCCAACTCTGACAACGGGCCACAAAGTAGGCTCGCACCGCATTCAGGGGATCTCCGATGAATTCATTCCCGACATCGTGAACCTCGATCAGCTAGACGATATCATTGCGGTGGATGATGGCGATGCGATCTTGATGGCGCAGAAATTGTGTTCAGAGCTGGGCTTGGGCGTCGGCATTTCAAGCGGCGCAAACCTGATCGGCGCGATCCGTCTCGCCATGGCCCGCGATGATGGCAAAGCGATAGGGACCATATTTTGCGATGGCCTGCTGCGGTATCTCTCAACTGATCTGTGCAAGACAGAGTGCGTCAAACCGGGATTTATCGCGCCCGATGTCGAGATTGTGAGCACCAAGGTGATACCGTTTTGAATGGGACGGCGGTGATTTCACCGCCTAGATAAATGTCCGCCAGTTGGAGAAGCGCCTGGCCCATCTCCCGAAAGATCATAGCCGGGCTTAGTCATTGCCCCATAAGGTTATGCAATGAACCATTCCATCTTTCAGACTATGACCCGGATTGTCGTCCTGTCAGGCGCGGTGCTGACTTTGTGCGCATGCGCCACTATGCGTGCAGAAAATGAAGCAGGCGATGCCCCAAGCCGTTACAGCGCCGCGGATGAGGCCATTTACCTCGCCCGGTTTCAGAGGCTTGCAGAGGGTGGAAGCGGAGGAGCTGGATTGGGTTCATACGATCCGCTTGAGCCTGTTAAGGGCGCATCGGTCCCTCAGGAGTTTCAGCTCACAACCACCACGACCGTAACACCTGCAGCATTGGATGAAGCAGCCCAGTACGCCGAACAACGGAGCAGTTCGGCCCTTATCGTCTGGCGTGATGGCGCAATCGAGCGCGAGGCGTATTTTGGCGATTTTGATGCCGCCACTGCGATGGTGTCAAAGTCTCTTTCAAAACCCATCACCGCTTTGATCGTTGGCCGCGCTTTGCAGCAGGGGCACATCCAGTCGCTTGATCAATCAGTGGCCGATTTCATTACGGAATGGCAAGGTGATGAGCAGCGAGAGAAAATCTTGGTTCGCCACTTGCTCGATATGCGATCCGGGCTTTTGCCGCAGGGTTTTGTGCGCGATCCGCAGGATGTTCTGAACCGAGCATATCTCCATCCGCGCCATGATGAGGTGATCATTCACGATTACCCACTGACGCATGAGCCGGGCACGCGGTATGAATATTCGAACGCGACTTCGGAACTTGTCGCTCCGCTTATCGAGCGAGCAACGGGTATGCGGTATTCCGAGTATGTAAGCCGCGCGCTGCTTGAACCGATTGGCGCTGCGGGCGGCTTTGTTTGGGTCAATCGCGATGGCGGGATGGCCCATTCGGGTTGCTGTATGCTTCTGCCTGCACGCACTTTTTGAAGATGGGTGTGCTCGTGCTGCAAGACGGGGTGTGGGATGGCGAGCGACTGCTGCCAACTGGATATGCCGATCAGATGCGCACTGGGACCACCGAAAACCCGCATTACGGGTTGGGGCTTTGGCTGGCTGGCCCCTATTTAGAGCGGCGTGGTTTTGCTCACCCTTCAAATCCATATGGCAAAGTGCTGCATTCTGAGCCTTATGCAGACAAGGACATTGTTTTGTTCGATGGCAATGGCAATCAAACTGTAACCATCATTCCGTCCAAAAAAATGGTAGTTTTGCGATTGGGCGGTCGTCCGCCAGAAAAGCTCGAATGGGATAACACTTTTCTTCCCAATCTTCTCATCCGTGATCTGGCCGAAAAGGGTGGCGAAACGCTGCCTGTGGCACAGGCTAAGCCAGCAGAGGCGCAAGTTCAATGAACGCTAGCGTCGCAGATAATGCAGGTGAAAGCGCCATCGGGAAGGCAAGCGTTCAACCCACTACAAAATTGCCGATTGGACTGAAGATAGGCTGGGCATCTGGCGCATTCGGTGTCGCGATATTGATGAATGGCATCTCTGGCGTAATTCTGGGTTTTGCCGGCACAATTCTTGGGATTGACCTATGGCTTGCAGGTTTAGTGATTTTTGTGAGCAAGCTGTTTGATGTCGTTACCGATCCTATTGTCGGGATGTGGAGTGACAAGCACCATTCAAGCAAAGGGCGGCGCAGGCCGTTTTTGCCGTGGGGCGCGTTTTTGAGCGCGGCCAGTTTCGCAATGATCTTTACGACGCCTATTTTCGACAACCAGTATCTTACAGCGCTTTATCTTTTCGGTGCGCTCTGTGTTTATGCCTTCGGCTACACTCTTTTCAACATCCCTTATATGTCGATGCCGGCAGAGATGACGGATGACTACCACGAGCGTTCTTCGATCCACGCTTACCGCATTGTGTTTGTAGCACTGGGGGGAATGGTAGCGGGTTCGGGTATCAAGATCGCATTGGATGGATTGGGTGCCAATGATATCGAAAGCTGGCGGATCGTAGGCGTCGTGTGCGCCGGAATCATCCTTACAAGTTTGATCGGCGCTTATCTGAGCACAGCCAAGGCGCGTTTCACACAGCCTGAAGAGAGCATTCCCGAAACCAAGTTTTCGCAGTTGAAACGCGAATCCAGCGCGGTCTTGGGTAATCGGAATTTCGTCCGATTGATTGCCGTCAAATTTTCGCAATTGATGGGTGTCCAGACCATTGGCGCAGCGATGCTGTATTTCTTCGTGCAGTATCTGAAAAGTGATTTTCAGACATTGGGTATCTTTTTCATTATTGTGACAGTGTCGACCATTTTGTTCGCGCCCGTGATGGTGAAATTTTCCAAGATCTACGGGAAAAAGGCGGCCTACTACCTCGCAGCGGGAGCAAATATTGCTTACGCGCTAAGTTGGTCATTGGCAGTCCCCGGCGAACCGGAATGGTCCATCCTGGCAAGGGCATCGATTGTGGGCATCGCGTTTGGCGGCAACGTTGTGATGGCGATGAGCATGCTCACCGATATCATCAATGAAGATGCAAATCGCACTGGCGTAAGGCGCGAAGGCGCATTCACCGCGCTCTACAGTTTTGTTGAAAAACTGACGGGAGCCATCGGACCGCTCATTGTTGGCGTTGCGTTAAGCGTTGTCGGTTTTGACAAGGATTTGCCATTTGGCGCCGAACAAGGCGAAAACGTGAACACGGCGCTTTTGCTTGCAGTTTCGTGGTTGCCCACCATTTTCAATCTCATCGCAATCTGGCTCCTGTCTGGGTATGATCTTACCGAGGAGGACGTGCAGAAATCAGCTGACTTAAAACGTACAGGAACGATCTCATGAACCAGCACATCAACGCCCCTGAACTACGCCAGCGTGGTCGCGCTTCGGTGGATTTTCTGGTCCAGATGCTTAAATCATCGGGCCCGATATTCGCGCAGGTCAATGCAGAGATTGCAGCAAAACTGCCTGATCCTTCAGTGCTCCCAGATGATTTGGACGATCGGCATGCAACCATGGATGAAATGCTCAGTGACAGCGATGCATTTGCAGCGCAGCGTCTGTTAGGTGACTGGCATGGGCGCATGCACGGCCGCGTTTCCGCAGAGGCGTTTGCCGAGATTGAGAATGACCTCGCGCCGGTGATTGAGGCAACGTCAAAAGGTCCGGCAACAATCGAGTATGATGCCGATCTGGAATTTCCCGACTATTATGATGGCGTCAATTTCCACCGCACAACCGGTGGTTGGACTGATAATGCCAATCAGGGATTTATCCACGGGGAACTGATCCATCGCAAAATGCTCGGACAGACATTTCCGGGCGGTATTTTTCAACAACGACTTAATGTCGCCGCGATGGCTCCGCGCGATCAATACGATAACATCCTCGATATGGGCTGTTCTTCGGGCCATTTCACCTACGCTCTGCAAAAGACGTATCCCAGCGCTCAAATTACGGGGATCGATTACGCCGCTGAAATGATGGAGCACGCTTGGCGCACTGCCAACGCGAATGGTTGGAATTGGAAACTTTATCAACGCGGAGCGGAAGCGACCGGCTTTGCGGATAACAGTTTTGACCTGGTTGCCAGCTACATAGTTCTTCATGAAATGCCTGAAAATGCCATTCGCAAAATGTTTGCAGAAGCATACCGTGTGCTTGAACCTGGCGGTGATATGCTAATGAGCGATGTGACCCGCTATGCCGACTTGGACAAGCTGTCGGTTTGGAAAGCGGACCGAGGCGCAAAATACGGTGGTGAGCCGCATTGGCGAGAGAGCGCCCAGCTTGATTTTGCTGCGATTGCTAGTGAATGCGGGTTCACTGAGGTCAAAGCCGAAGGGCAATATCCGCACGTCGTCCAAGGTAGAAAGCCTGCATAATGACGACTGAGGATCCAAAGAGCTTCAATCTACCTGATGGCGCTCTGCTCGGCGAGGGGCAGATTGACAATGTGGGGCGCGCACTCATCACATTGATGCGCGAAGTTGCGGTGTTGAACGACCGGGTCCAGGTTATGGAAACCCTGCTTGATCAACAAGGTGTTGTCGCATCAGAAGCAATTGATACCTTTCAGCCTGACGAAGCATATCAGGCCAAGAGCGCGGCAACGATGGGAGCGATCATCGGCAATGTCATGGCAGCGCTTCAGGGTGCAGATGGCGACACAGGTAAATAGCAGCCCGCCGCTTCGCGCTCAAAACCCCTGAGAACCAGATTACGCTACAATTGAGGCCTGACAGCCATGTTCGTCAGCCTGGAACAGTGTGCCAGCGGACTTCGTATGCGCTTCGAGCGAAGCGAAAGGCGGCTACGCCATGTCAGACATTCTGTCTGAACAATGGTGAATCTTGATAAAGTTTAGCGCCAAACAGCTCCGTCTAACCGACGAATGGATAAATGCGGGCAATTAGCTAGAGGACTGTTTGTCCGACCAGTCACCAATGCTCTGTAGCGTTATTAAACGGAGGTTATCACGATGTCGGTTTCAAGAAAGTTTCGTAAGGCAACCCGGTTGCTCGCATCCACGGGCGTTGTTGCGGCTCTCATGAGTGGCGCTGGCACCGCAGCTCTGGCTCAGGACGGGGAAGAACCGGCGGCCGCTGAAGACAATGGCAACGTAATCATCGTGACTGCACGGTTTCGCGAAGAGAACCTGCAAGATGTTCCTATTGCGATCACGGCATTTACCGAAGAAGACATCGAGCGCCGCGGATTGCAGGAATTGGATGACGTTGCGCGTTTCACGCCAGGGTTTAGCTTTGAAGACTTCTCTGGCGGTTTTGCTCAACCGACCATTCGCGGTCAGGCCACCACGCGTGTCACCGCTTTGGAGTCAAATGTTTCGACTTTCTTTGACGGTGTTTACATTCCGCGTTCTTGGGCCGTAGATATCGGCACGACCAATTTGCAGCGAGTTGAGATCGTCAAGGGTCCACAAAGCGCGCGCTATGGACGCAACGCTTTTTCTGGTGCGATCAACTACATTCCGCGCAAAGCTGAAATGACAGGCGACATATCGGGCACAATCGATGGGACCGTCGGTACTGATGAGCGGTATGATTTTGGCGCATTTCTCAATTTCTCTGTGACCGACAATTTCGCGCTTGCGGCCAGTTATGATTACTCCAGCTTTGATGGCTCATGGGAGAATGCGCATCCTTTCGCTGATCTCGATATTCCAGGTTCGAGCACGCAAGGTAACGTTGGCGGTTGGGACAATGAGGCTTTGTCCGTATCTGCAATCGCAGAGCCGTTCACCGGCGTTACGATTTCAGCATCATATAACTATTTCGACACCCAAAACGAAGCGCGCGCGTCGCGCTACTTTGCTGATAGCACTGGAGGGATCCTTGATCCGGAAGCCAGCCTCGCCTTGACACCGATCACCAATGGCGGCGCGCTGCGGTTTGGCGCCTTTTCCCCGCTTTTAGTGGGAGAATTCCCCGATCCTGCTGATGTGGTCCTGACCGATCCACGCAGCTTTGCAAACCAAGCGGAAACTGGGATTTTCCGTGCCGAGATCAACGCAGAACTCACAGACACGCTGACGTTCAACTACATCTTTGGTAATGTGAATGGTGATGTGAATATCGGCACAAGCGGCGAACCAGACCCGGTTAATTGCGGCACCGTGGTGAACATCGTTGTGCCTTTGTGCAATTTCCAACAGACACCAGTCGGCGGAATTGATTACGACACGCACGAAGCAAGATTGACATTTGATAACGATCAAATCCGATTTGCTGTTGGCGGCTTCATCTCAAGTGGACGTGATCAAAACACTTTCACGTCTATCAACATCGCGCCCATCACCGATCCAAATAACTTTGCACCCTTCAACGGCACGCCTGCGCCCAATTTCGATGTGTTCGGGCCGTTTAATATTGTGCTTGCTAACGAAGACACTGAAACTGATGTCTCCTCCGTGTTTGCGGAGCTCTTCTGGACTTCAGCCGATGGACGGCTGACGCTTGGTGCTGAAGGGCGTTATTCCGAAACTGAAATTACCGCGATCGACAATCGCCGATCAGTAACGTTGAATGACACTTTCAAGGAATTCACCCCGCGCTTTACCGTGGACTATGAATTGAACCCTGATGTGCTTGTTTTCGGTTCAGTCGCACGCGGAGCCAAGGCTGGCGGGTTCAATGTGACGGCGCGCCAAGTGGAGGACTCTGTATTCGATCCAGAAGAAAACTGGACTTACGAGCTTGGCGTGAAAAGCACTTTGATGAACGGTGATCTCATTTTCAACGCCTCAGTCTTCTACACGGATTGGAGCGACATTCAGGTCAATGCAGCTGATGAGGATCCAAATGATCCGTCAAACCCAAACGTGCCGTCGATCACGCAGAACCTTGGCAATGCTGAAGTGTACGGCGTTGAACTGTTCACTCGGTGGCAGGCGAGCGACAATTTTAGCATTGATGCGACATTTAGCCATACCGAAGCCACCTATTCCGACGATACCGTTGATAGCAGGTTTAGCCGCGGTACTCCCGGCGTTTCGGCGCCTTGTGATGATGTCGTTTGCAACACAAACGGCAATATTGGCGGCAATGAAG
This sequence comes from Erythrobacter sp. JB1-15, assembly GCF_057365035.1. Lineage (NCBI taxonomy): Bacteria > Pseudomonadati > Pseudomonadota > Alphaproteobacteria > Sphingomonadales > Erythrobacteraceae > Erythrobacter > Erythrobacter sp. JB1-15. The sequence goes on along the minus strand of NZ_CP200295.1, from coordinate 231,286 downwards.
TTGAACGTCAGGCTCCGACACAAGCGTCACTTGGCGCGCAGTGGGAAGGGGAGTTTGGGCAATCCAACAGCTACTTCCTGCGCGGTGATGCCAGCTGGCAGAGCGACTTCTTTGCTGACAGTGCGAACCTGTCGATCATTCCCAGCCGGTTCCTTGTAAACGCAAGCGCTGGGATCACGTTCGATGATCGCTATACCGTTCGCATATGGGCGCGCAATTTGCTCGACGAGGCGTACACCTCAAACGCTTTTGTCGTGCTGCTGCCGTTCGGCAACACATATGGCCAGTTCTTTGGTGAACGACGGACCATGGGTGTGAGCGCTTCGGTCGACTTCTAAGGCGTTGAGCCGCGGACAAGAATGGCGGCGGAGTGTTTGGCTCCGCCGCCTTTTCTTTGAGCAGGCTTCAAACAGCACATGCTATTTTTGGCGAGCGGCAAATCTCTCTTGAACGTGGTTTACCACGCCGGGATTTTCGATTGTTTGGGGCACCGTAAATGCCGATCCATTGGTGATCGCACGCAACAGGTTGCGCAGGATTTTACCGGATCGCGTTTTGGGCAAAGCATCAAGAGCAATGCAATCGCGCGGTGCTGCAATCGGGCTGATCCGGTTACGCACGGCCTGCGTGATCTGGCCTACGGGGTCGTTTGTTCCGCCTGGCGATGGAACAAAGAAAACCACGGGTACTTCGCCTTTCAGTTCATCATTGCCGCCGATGACTGCGCACTCGACAACGCAGTGGCATCCCGCGACGACCTCTTCGATTTGGCCGGTAGACAGTCGGTGACCTGCGACATTGATGATATCATCGGTGCGGCCCATTACACGATACGCACCGTCCTCGCCTCTCAAGCCTGCGTCGCCAGTGGCGTATTCACCTTCAAACGCGGTGAAATATCCCTCAAACCCAACTTTGTTTTGCCACAACTCTCGAAAGCTACCGGGTGGGAGCGGTTTGCGAATGATGAGATTGCCGGTGGTTTCAGATGGGACCGGGCGTCCAGTTTCATCCAGCACGTCAAAAGCAAATCCGGGTACGGGATACCCTGCCGCACCAATCGCGGCAGGTTGACTGCCAAGCCCAATGCAAGTCGCCAATGCTGGCCAGCCTAATTCGGTTTGCCACCAGTGATCTATGACCGGCCGATTAAGCTGTGCACCGATCCATTCTACCGTGTCAGGATCAGCGCGCTCACCGGCGAGAAACAGTGCGCGCAGACAGTCTGGTGCTGCTTTGGCGAGCAATTCGCCGTCAGGATCGGCTGCGCGAATAGCGCGAATTGCGGTAGGAGCGGTGAACAAGGTGCGCACGCTGTGCTTCGTCACTATTTCCCAAAACACGCCCGCATCGGGTGTGCCCACTGGCTTTCCTTCAAACAGGACGGTGGCATTGCCGTTCAACAATGGCCCGTAAACGATGTAGCTGTGCCCTACGACCCATCCGATATCAGATGCGGCCCAATAGGTTTCACCCGGCTTTGCGCCGTAGATGTTGGGCATCGACCAAGCCAGCGCTACGCCGTATCCTCCCGTCTCGCGAACCACGCCCTTGGGCTGCCCAGTCGTGCCTGACGTATAGAGGATGTAAAGAGGATGATCCGATGCAACTGGCACGCATTCGGCCGGCCCCGCTTTTTCCAATGCTGCTTGCCAATAGACATCGCGATCATCCGACAATTCGACTTCGCATTGTTGACGCTGCCATAAGGCGACTTTGGGCCGCTCACACTGCGCCAAGTCCAGCGCTTCATCAACGATGGGCTTATATGGGATCACCCGAGCACTCTCTATGCCACAAGAGGCTGTGAGGACGAGGACAGGGTGGCAATCATCCATGCGCTTTGCCAGTTCTGCAGCAGAAAACCCTCCAAAAACCACCGAATGCACAGCGCCTATTCGCGCGCAGGCAAGCATGGCAAAGATCGCCTGCGGGATCATGGGCATGTAGATGATGACCCGGTCGCCCATTGATGCGCCGAGCTGCGCGATCATGCCGGCGGTTTTAGCGACTTCGGTTTGCAATTGGGCGAATGTGTAGGTGTGCGAATTGCCCGTTACAGGGCTCTCATAAATAAGCGCTGTGTCATCGCCGCGTCCTGCATCTACGTGCCGATCGACCGCATTATGGCACAGATTGAGCGTCCCATCTGCGAACCATGCGGCATCATTATGCTCTAGCGCATTTGTTGGGGGCGTGCTCCACTCGAGCGCCTTTGCGGCATCGAGCCAAAACGCTGCTGGATCGCTGATGCTGGCCTGATAGGTTTTCTCATAGTTCATCTGGCAAACTCTCTTTTCGCGGATCTTGGGCCGCTTGCATTTTCCAAGGAGGGTTATGCGATGCCTCGTTAGTTACGCTAAGCGAGCCACGCTCTTGTCCACCCTTCGGTGAGTTGCTGTTGAGCATCAGTCACGCGTAATGAACGTGGCAATACGGTGAGCATTCCTGATAAAATAAGGCACGACCATGACAGACATTGCGATCAACAAGCCAGATCCGGGCAAAGCTGCAGCAGCATTTCTGGCGCGGCCGTCACAAGGGAACTTTATCGATGGTTCATGGACTGCTGCGCAGGCCGGAACAACCTTTGATACTTTGGATCCTGCGACAGGAGAGGTCCTTGGCCAATTGCCGCGATCTGGTGCCAATGATGTAGATGCTGCGGTCAAAGCCGCTCGGCGGGCATTTGATGATGGACGCTGGTCTGGTTTGACTCCGCTGGAACGCAGCAAGACGCTCTGGAAAATTGCCGATCTGATCGAGGCTAACATTGATGAGCTGGCAGAGCTTGAAACACTTGACCAGGGCAAGGCGCTGTATGTCGGCCGCTGGGCCGAGATACCGGGCGCTGTGAATCAGTTTCGCTATTTCGCTGGCCTTGCAACCAAGATCGAAGGGGCAACCATCCCGACATCGATCAATTATCAGCCAGAAGGCAAAGAGGTTTTTGCCTACACGCAAAAAGAGCCAATTGGCGTGGTAGGCGCGATTGTTCCGTGGAATTCGCCCCTGGTATTGACCGCAATGAAACTCGCACCAGCATTGGCGGCGGGCTGCACTGTTGTTTTGAAGCCAGCTGAAAACACCTCTCTCACGGCTGTCCGATTGGTTGAACTTATGGCCGAAGCCGGTCTGCCAGATGGGGTGATCAATCTTGTATGCGGGTTTGGCGCAGAAGCAGGTCAGGCGCTCGCAGCACATCACGGTGTCGATAAGGTTGCCTTTACAGGGTCAACAGCAACCGGGCGCCGTATTTTGGATGCGGCCAAGGGTAATCTTAAGAAAGTTACGCTTGAGCTTGGCGGCAAATCGCCAGTGATCATCATGGACGATGCCGATGTTGATGCTGCGATTGCAGGGGCAGCCAATGCGATATTCTTTAATGGCGGGCAGGTGTGCATTGCGGGTTCCCGGCTCTATTGTCACCGCACTTTGTTCGACAAAGTGACGGAAGGGATCGCGAGCATCGCGGCTGGTATCCAGCTTGGCCATGGTCTTGATCCGTCCACCCAAATGGGACCGCTTGCGTCGAAAGAGCATTCGGCCAAGGTTGGCGACTTTATTGCAGGTGGCCGCAAGGCCGGGGCCAGCGTGCTTTGTGGGGGGGATGTCGCTGGCCCCAATTCAAGCTTTGTTACACCAACCGTGTTGACCGATGTTAGTCCCGATATGGAAATTGTTCGCGAGGAAGTGTTCGGGCCAGTTCTTGTGGCGACGCCTTTTGATGATCTCGACGAGGTCGTCGCAGCGGCGAATGATAGCGATTACGGTCTGGCTGCAGGCATATGGAGCGAAAGTCATTCCAATGCGATGCGGCTTGCCAATCGTATCAAGGCAGGCACCGTGTGGATCAATAGCCACGCAATGTATGACCCTTCACTGCCGATTGGCGGGATGAAACAGTCAGGCTGGGGCAGGGATAGCGGGCAGGCTGCGCTTGAGAATTATCTGGAGTTGAAAACGGTGTGCTCAGTCTATTGAGTTAGGCTGTTCTGGCCCCGTCAATGGGGATTACTGAACCGTTTAGGTAACTAGGCGCATCGGCCAGCAGCCAGCGCACCGTTTCGGCTATCTCGTCCATTGCGCCAAACCTGCCAATCGGTGTTTCTGCACGCAGTTTCTCAAAAATCTGCGGAACTGATTTTTCAATTTGAGCAAATTTTTCAGTTTCTGTAATGCCGGGCGCGATCGCATTGATACGTAGGCCTTGCGATGCGTATTCAATCGAAGCTGACTTGGTAAGACCTATCAAACCCCACTTCGCTGCGGAATAATCCGCCATATGGCGCGTCCCGCGCAAGCCCCCTGTGGAACTGTTGTTCACAATCGCTCCGCCGCCGCTTTTGATGAGAAGCGGGATTTGGTGGCGCATCAGATAAAACACGGCATCCAAATTGACAGCAATGCTGGCGCGCCACCGATCAAGCGGCATCTCATGCAGCGGCCCATCACCAAGAGTATCGCCAAGATTATTAAATGCACCGTTGAGAGTGCCGAACTCTGCTGCAATCCAGTCAACCAGATCAGCGCATGATTGTGCATCGGTGCCATCAAATGATCTGGCGCTCGCGCTACCGCCAATGTCGCCTATCATTGCTGCAATTTTCGCGCATTCGTCGCCTTTTCGTGATGCGACGATCACGTGTGAGCCGTGCTTTGCAAGGTAAAGTGCAGTTGCTTTGCCCATTCCCGAGCTTGCCCCTGCGACAAGATAAACCGGCTTATCCAATTCCCAGCTCTTTCATAAAGCTTTCAATAGCTTGCGCTTTTGCGGTCGGCGTTGTGCAGTTTGACGCAGTCCGGACGTCTGGCACCAACGCCGCGATCTGCGCAGTTGAAGGATCAAGAGCATGGTCACAATCGCTCAATACAAGAGTGGGCACATCAATCTGCGTGAGCGCGCGGCGCACCTCATGGCTGAAAACAGCCTCATAAGGCATGTGATATGTTTGGAGGTTGCTTAGCACATCCAGTGTGAGTTCATGGAGCAATGCCGGATCAAGCGAACCGCCCATGCGCATATGATCGGCATCTTTCTTGTAGTGAGGAAAGAATATCATTTGATCACGAATGAAGTTCCAAGCCCAATGAAACTGCGCGCCGTTGGGTTGAACGGTCTGTGGCGGGGCATAGTGAGTACGGAATTCGTCGCGGGTTGCGTCATCCAATAATGCAACGCCGTCAAGCACCAGTGCTTCGACTTGATCAGGCCGGGCGATTGTCCATTCAATCGCGATATGAGCGCCAGTATGTGTTCCGTACAGAACGAGCGTATCCAACTCTAAGGCGATCGACCCGCGCGCGATCATATTAGCGAAATCTGCGATTGAAGGCTTGTTCATTGCAGGAGCGCAGGATTGCCCGTTGCAAGGGGTGTCAAATGCGAAGAGCGATATGTCTGCGCAAATCGCTTCCATCAAGGGCTCAAGCGACCGCGAAGACGACGGAGAAGCATGGAGCATGGCCAATGCGGGCGCGCGATCTGAACCTCTGCGTTGCCGCAGGTGAAGTTGTCCTTCAGCAATCGAGGCATACGCTTTGTCTATTGCTGTGCTCAAGTCTTCAATTGACCCGCAAAATGCGCTTCATGGTTTTCGACGTACCAATCCGCGATTTCCTCACGCGTTGCCCACCAAATGCCATCGAGCCCTTGGGCGTATTCGATAAATTCGCGCAAAGCCCGAATGGTGTAGGCGCGCCCCGATACGTGCGGATGCAGCCCAACATTCATGATCCGTCCGCTTTTCTCACCTTCTTTGTGCAGCACTGATAGTTCTTCGATCAACAGATCGCGATATTCATCAGTCGTGCGATTGTTTCGGGTGAGGATGGTGAAGTCATTGATGACATTTGAATAAGGTGTCGCCACGATGGGGCCAGCTTCTGTGCGGATCATATAGGGCTGATCGTCATTCATTATGTCGCAATATGCTTTGAACCCTTCTTCCACCAAAATCGTTGGAGTGTTCAACGTTCCGCGTAGCGAACTTGATAACCACACTTTGGGTTTGCGCCCGACATGTTCTTCATAGATCGCAATCGATCGCTGGATAATGTCGCGCTCGGCAGCGATGTCATCATGAAAATCGGTGAGCAATTCGCCCTGCTCATAATTATGCGCGACCAGTTCCCAGCCACGTTCAAGGCAAGCATCGGTCATCGCCTTGCGTCGCTCAAATGTGACCGCATTGGTCGTACAGCCGGCCTTGGCGCCCATTTCGTCGAACATCTCAAACATCCGCCACACACCGATGCGTTGGCCATATTCACGCCAGGAATAGTTGGGGTAATCCGGTATACGTCCAGCGAGCGCGTTAGGCAGCAAAGCGGGACCGCCCGCGTAATAGGGTTTGTCGGTATCCTTGACGATGTCCCATGTTTCCAAATTGAAGGTAAACATCAGCGCGACTTTTGCGCCGCCTGGCCATTTGAGTGGCGCACGCTTTGAAATTGGAACGTAATCGTATTCGAACATTGTTTGATGGTCCTTAGAATTCTTGAAGCAGACGGCCAAAACCGTAAACTTTGTCGGTAATGCCATTTTGGCGCAGCGCGTTCCAATAAGTCGCTGTGTTGATCGCAATCACGGGCTTGCCAAGGTAAAGCTCTGCCGCCGCTGCCAGCCTTGTCATCGATAAATTCGTGCCGACTTGAACAAGTGCGTCCACATCATCGCCATCAAGGCTGTGCAATTCCTCCCGCAAAGTTTGGGTCGGTACTTGTGCAATGGAAGTCCAGCTGGGGCATTTCAGACAAGTATCGCGCACCACTTCGATACCATGGTCCGACATGAAATGGGCAACCTGCGCGTTCGCGCTAGGGTAGTAAGGCGATACTACAGCGATCTTTTTGATGTGGCCGCCATACGCGGCGAAAGCCTCAATCAAGGATTGCGACCCCGTGCACAATTTCAGGCCTGCTGCATCCTCGATATTGCTCCGCCATTCTTCTGCGCCTTTCGCGCCGCCGTAAAAAGTGACCGCGCTCATTCCCATGACGAGATAATCGGGATTGCATGTCAGGACGCCTCTTACCGCGTCCAGTGTATTGCGGCTGATTTCAAGCGTGCCCGCCATAAACGTCTCATCCGAAATCGCTTGTGCATCATCAACGACAATCCGGCTGTAATGATTGGTGACGCCTGGTACCCGTAAGTCATCAAAATCGGGCTGGACGATTGTATTGGTTGATGGACCAAGCACACCGAACAACCGCCGATGACCCAGCGCGTCGGGATTGGGGCGAGATTTGCCGGGCATCAAGCTATCGCCCTCTCATCCTCCAGACATTGGATCATAGCTTGCCGCCTCAAAAACTCGCGCCGCCGTTCTGGATTGTCTTTGGTGGCGAGCAGATCGGCCTTGCGCTTGTCATGCAGATTGCCTTGACCGTCGGACAGATATTCCATGTTCTTGATAGTCTGAGCCTGGATGAAGTCATGCGTTGTAGTGCGGCGTTGGCGGTCAAACAGGCCCAAAGCTTCGGCTGGATCAAGCCCATAGTTGAAGATACCATCCAAACGTTCGCACAGATTGAAGGCATCATGAATGCCGCTGTTCATTCCAAACCCGCCGATTGGATTGTTCAAATGTGCGGCATCGCCGATGATTGCAACGCGGCCATCCACGAACTCTTTGGCGACGCGCTGATGCACCCGGTAGATAGTACGATGGAAAGTTTCGACGCTCTCACCATCCCCAAGCAGTCTATCGAAAACTTCATTTTTCTTAGCGTCGCCGCGCAGTTCTGCATCTGACATCTCGTCTTTGGCCGGCACAAGGATCCGCCAGAGTGAGGGCACTCGCAGCAGCACCATCCACTCCTGCGGATCAGAAACGTAATTCACATAAGAAAGGTTGGCCAAGTGCTCTTCGAGCGGCACTTTTGAGGTGTAGCACAAGAAGCGCTCGGGATAGGTGAACCCGTCAAAGCCGGTTCCAAGCCATTTGCGCACCATCGAATTAGAGCCATCAGCCCCGATGAGATATTCGGCATTAATCTTTACGATTTCCGTCGGGCTTTCGACGAAAACATCAACGCTTTTCGCGTCTTGCTCAAAACCAACAACGCGGTGATTGAACAGCACTTCTGCGCCATTGGCATTTCTAACGGCTTCCGAAAGCATGCGCGAAAGATGATATTGTTCGCACTGAACGCGATAGGGAAAGCGTGTAAGGTCGGACAACTCGCTGAGGTCAAAATCGATGACTTCGCCCGACTGGCGCTCTCTGAAATGATAGATAGGCGCTTTCAGGCCCATTTCGATCAGCTTTTCTGTAATCCCGAAATCATCAAGCATTTCCAGAGTGGGCGGGTGGAAAGTCGACGCTCTCAAATCCAGGGCACAATCCTCCTGCGCTTCAACAAGCACAACCTCAATGCCTCGCTGTGCAAGAAGGTAAGCTGCGACGGTCCCAACCGGGCCTGCGCCCGCGACAACAACTTTGGTCTGATACTCTTTCATTGAGTGCTCCAAGAATAGATCTCGAAATCCTCATTAGGTTTGCTGCACATCTGAGCGGCCAAATTTGGGCAGCGTCTCCGCTGTGCGGTAAGCCGCATCTGGGTTATCCGTCCGGTGGTTAGAATTGGCGCGCGCTCTTCTAGGAGGTGCTGCACGTTCTAGATTTCAAGGAACACAGGAGAATATTGATGCCGCTCAATACATCGCCACTTCGCGAGATCACGCAAGACGATATTGACACATACAATCGCGACGGTGCGGTGTGCATCCGCAAGGTGCTCAACCAGGAATGGGTTGATGTTCTACTGCGCGAGGCGCGCGAGGTCATCGTCGAGAAAAAGGACGTGGGTCTGCTCCCCACAATTCCTGGCCGATATATGGCGCGCTGTCTGCCAGATTATCGCAAGCTGATGTTTGAAGGTCCAGTAGCTGAGGCGGCGGGCAAGGTTCTCCAATCAAAAGAAATCCGGTTCTTCTTCGATGAATTCTTTGCCAAGCCGCCGCAATCGGATGCGGCGACTTTGTGGCATTGTGACCGGATGGCTTTTCCTGTTGAGGGTAAGATGGTCCCATCGCTTTGGATCCCGTTGACCCCAATTGTTGAGGAAAACTGCCTTGAGGTGCTTGCTGGCACTCAAAACGACGACGTGCCCTATTGGCTGTTTAGTCCCAATGCGCGCAAAATGATCAAACCTGATGACCGAGTGCCGCATCCCGAGATCGAAAGCCGGCGAGGCGAAGAAGGGCTGAGATTTTTAAAGTGGCAAATGGATCCTGGAGACATGCTGATTGTGCATCCTTGGGTGCTGCATTACTCGGCTGGCAATCCGACAAATGATTGGCGTGTTGCTATCTCAGAACGCGTGTTCGGTGATGATATACGTTGGGCTCCGCGCCCTGATTGCCTTAACATTGCGGGCGTCAGTTTTGACGAAATGCTTGACGGCGAAAAGCCCGAAGGTGACCTGTTCCCCTTACTGTGGTCCGAAGACGGTCGCAGGGACGATGACAGCCGCTATCCGCGCGGTTTCGCAACTCGCTGGCCGAAACGCGAAATGGGCGGGGTCAACGAATACGACACATTCAAGAAGATGAAACAGAAAGAGGACGCAGGGGAATTGTCTGCGAAAGCCCAATCACCCGATCACAAAAAGGTGGGCGCTCATTGAAACTTTTTTATTCACCCTTTCACACCTTCATCCATAAGGTCCTTGTTACAGCGCACGAATGCGGATTGTGGGATGACATTGATTTTGTGGCGACGTTCCCGTTCAAGAACCTGGATGGAGAGGATCAGGGTGAGGCCTATTCGATTGCGGCAATCAACCCGCTGAGCAAGGTGCCAACGCTCGCTACTAAGTCCGGGCAGGTCATCTTTGGCAGTCAAGCGGTGTGTGAATATCTCGATGCCAATTCCAAAGCGGCAAAGATGTACCCAGAACCTGGGCCCGCTCGGTGGGATGCCATTACGCGGCTCGCCATGGCCGATACGGTTTTTGAAGGCACTGTCCAAATGGTCGCAGAGCAATGGCAGGAGCCCGGTCAATGGAACATGTTTGTGTTTGAGCGAATGTGGCCAAAGTTTATCCGCGTACTCGATTGGATGGAGAGCGAAGCTACAAAGGGCTGGGGGCATTTCGATATTGGCCACGCAGCCATGCTGCACGCGATCAGCTATCTCGGTTTTCGGGCAGAATTCTATGAGGCCAAGGATCCACTTTATCCCAACTTTGATTGGCGCGAAGGCAGACCCGCTTTGGCGGAATGGTATGATGAAGCTGTTCAGCGACCTTCGGTTACTTCGCATTACAATGTTGATTTTACCGGCGATGTCTCGGCAGGGCGGTTGCAAATGGCTGTTGCCGAAGTGCTGGAAACCCAAAAGGCTAACGGGAAATGATTGACTTTTATTTCTGGCCCACGCCCAATGGGCACAAGATTTCCATTGCGCTGGAAGAGTTCGGCCTCGATTACACAGTCAAGCCAATCAACATACTCCAAGGCGAGCAGCATAAAGACGAGTTTATCGCGATCAGCCCGAACAATCGCGTACCCGCCATTGTCGATCATGATGGGCCTGATGGAAAATCTCATACCGTGTTCGAAAGCGGGGCCATTTTACTGTATCTGGCCGAAAAGACAGGAAGGTTTTGGTCCGATAGTCCGCTGGAACAATCGCTCATTCGCCAATGGCTATTCTTTCAATGCGCCAATATTGGACCGATGTTTGGCCAGTGCGGACATTTCCGCGGTTATGCTGATGAGAAGGTGCCCTATGCGATCGCGCGCTATTCCGGGGAAGTGCAGCGGCTTTACGGGTTAGTAGATCGCCACTTGGCTATACATGATTGGATGACACCCGGCATGGAGTTCGGCATTGTGGACATGGCGACTTATCCTTGGATGGACACTCGCCAGCAGCAATTGCACGGAGTTGATATCGCGAATTTTCCGCATGTCGCTGCATGGGTCGACAAGGTGGAGGCTCGTTCCGGCGTTCAGCGGGGAATGGCGGTCCTTGAAAGTGATATGAAGGTCGGCAATCCGTCAGAAGAAACGAAAAAGGCCTTTTTCAACCGGCGTTGATCACTCTGCGGCGCGGGTCAGTAAGTTGGGAATGACTGAGTCGTCATACTGAAGGTTCACTTCACCAAAGCGAGCAACCACCAAATCCTTGGATGGGATGATATACACACGCTGACCGCCAAAGCCGTCAAAGTAAATTAGGCCTTTATCCTCAAATGGTTCCGAATGAGGGATCTTGATCGGATTGCCAGCGCTGTATGCGCGTTTTGGGGTGTGCTTGCGACCTAGCCAAACATGAAAGCCATATTGCGGGTTGGCTATGGATGGAGCCGACATCTCCTCGATCCATTCAGCGGGCACGATCTGAGTGCCTCCAACCTCACCGCCATTGCGAATTAACTCGCCAATTCGCGCATAGTCAGGAAGGCTGGCATGCAGCCCTGCATACCCACGCGCTTTTCCTGTCTGGTCAACCCAAACTTGAGCCACGCCGTTACCAAGTGGGCACCACAATTCGTTTTGAAGAAACGATAGCACTCCGCCTTTGCCCGCTTTGGCCAATTCGCGATCCAATACTATCGTAAGTACTTTGGTGATTGCATTGTTGTAGGCGAATTCAAGGTCAGGAGCGGCCACTCGCTCCAATTGCAAGGCCTCTGTTGCAATATCGGGAGCAAGAAGGATTTTCGTGAAGTCGGATTGACCAAGCCCAGCCGACATCGTCATAAGCTGCCTAAGGGTAATATCGCCGCGCTTATCGTCATTCCATTCCTCGATGTAGTCGCCAACACGGTCATCGACAGAGGCAATCACACCATCATCAATTGCAATGCCATACAAAAGCGCAATCACCGATTTCATCATCGAGGCAGATGCGCTTGGAGTGTTGCTTCTCACACCTTCAGCGAAGCTGCCATGCAATAGCATTCCACCGCGCAAAACGATAAATCCAAGACCATCGTGCTTATCGGAATAATCCTGTGCTGCCAGAATAGCTTCAGCCATTGGTAAACTTGGCTCTGCTCGCGTGATCGGTTCTGACTGGCACGAAGTTAGCTTGTATGTAGGGCGGTATCGCTCAACATCCAAAACGCTAGTGCTTTGCGGGAGGTCAGCAATTGTCGTCGGATTGTCGAGATCCGAATACAGGGAGTCGATGGATGATGGCGTGGTAAGCTGAGCCGTGGCGCTGGGTTCTGCGCACCCTGCAAACATAGCTGAAGCGACAACTAGGATCGTTGAGTAGCGACCAAAACGCGGCGTCATTCTGAATTATCCTTATGTGATTCCCCGGACAATGCGGGACCGAGCGTGCAAGGCTTCTCTACGCCTGAATTTCTTTGCGCAAACCGAAGCGAGCGAGCAAGCGCTCGGTTGAAAAGGGCGGCACTGTCGGCAGTGGGTTCATCTTTTAATCGCCCGAAGATACCTCCGAAATAGTGATCGATACCAGAGCCGACCCACAATTGCGCGGTGCCCTTGGGGGCGTAGTCGAAGCTGGCTTTGTGCATCTCCCAATTGTCGATAAACCCCGGCAGAACATCGTTAGTGCCCGTGATTGTGAGTGAGGGGACGGCCATGCTTGCCCAAGTTTGCTCATCCAGCCTGCCAGGGATCAAACCCGGCGGAGACCATGCGATCGCACCTGCGACATTCGTAGCGCGCAAATTGTCACGCACCGAGCCGCCGCCAATCGGCTGCGCGCCGCCCGCAAATTGGGCCATAAGCGCGCCAAAGCTATGCCCCATAGCGATCGCTTTATCCTCTGACGTTGTAATGCCCTGCTCATTCATCGTTTCGCGCACGCTTTCGGGCACGTCCAATGCGAGGCGCATATCTGTATTGCGCGTGGCCCATTGGGAAGCGGGTGAAGGGGGCTGAGCCAGATCCATATCTTCGCTGTCGATATGCATCGGTGCAATCACGACAAATCCGCTCGCAGCAAGCGGGCCGAGCATTGCAGCATAGCGATCAGGCGCTGCAAATGCTCCATGCGAAAATGCGATGACGGGGTATTCTCCGGGCGCAGCAGGAAAAACAGGCTGATCGGGATTTCGCGGTTGTCCGCGGCAATTGTCAGCTCAGAAGTTCGATATTCTTGAGACAGGTGGTCACTGCACTGGGCAGTGATTGCCTGCATCCGCGTGCTGTTCGTTGGGTTAGTACATGCGCAGGCCAAGGGCAGCAAACAAAGAGCGGTTGTCCGCATTATCCCGCGCGCGCGAAAAATCACTCCAGCAAGTCCACACTGGAGCCCGCTCCTGCTGCTTCGGCGGATTGCCATACTGCGTATGCTGCGGCCAAATCTTGCGCGGCTACACCGAGCGATTTGTACATTGTTATTTGCTCTTCGCTGGTTCGGCCCGGTATTTTACCGTCAGCCACTTCTCCGATTTCTCCGGCGATGTGGGATTGCGTTACAGTTCCATTTTCGATTGCATTTAGCAACTCACCTGCGGCTGCCATGGCTGCGGGGCGATAGTCGACCACAAATCGCGCGCGAGATACAGCAAGGCAATCCACTTCTGCGCTTGTAGGAATTGCCGCGCCAACAAGGTTAATGTGTTGTCCCGGCTGCAAGTCGGCTCCGTGCAGAATTGGCTGTTTGGCCGAAGTGGTCGTGCAGATGATGTCGGCCTTGGCCACTGCCTGTGTTGGAGACGCATGCGATTGCACTGGAAGACCAACCCGCGCTGCAACTGCTTCTGCAAATTTGCGGGCGCGTTCTGGGTCTCTGCCCCACACATCAATCTGCGCAATGGGGCGCACAGCCATCATCGCATCAACATGGCGAGCCGCCTGTTCGCCATTGCCGAGGATCGCGAGGCGCGTTGCATCCTCGCGCGCCATCAGCTGCGTTGCCAAAGCGCTCGCGGCTGACGTTCGGATCGCGGTCAGCGATGATCCTTCAATCATTGCCAAAGGCACACCTTTTACGCTGTCAAACAGCAGCACCATGCCGACATGCGTGCCCAAGGGATCATCCTGAGGCCGCTCATATTTGCACACCAGCTTGATCCCGAAGGATGCGTCCGCCGCTTCACCAGCGGTGCCCAATGATCCGGGCATGATCGCCATCTTACCCGCTGCGCCGGGCACTGGCATAAACTGACGGATGGGCAGAGTAACATCGCCTTTGCTCACCGCGATCATCGCATCGCGCATAACGTCGACGCATGCGCTTACTGGCAAAAGCTTCTCAACGGCCGATTGGGGGACAATTCGCATCATTCTAACCTGCGCTGCGCGGCGGGAGGAATTTCATTTTTGTCATCACGTCCGCCACATCGTCAGGTCTGTCGAACGGTTCTGGCATGGGATCGCCCGGCGTTCGGTCTTTGCCGATGGCGTAGAACCAGTCCTCCAGGCCTGGCGGGAAGAACACCCAGAACATTTTCATGTCGGTGTCGCCTGTGTTCTTTATCCAGTGCGTGCAGTTGCGTGCAAACAGGATGGTAGTGCCGGGCCCAAATTCGGTTTCTTCGCCGTCAATATCGACCACGCCCGTGCCTTCATAGACGAAGACAAGCTCATGATTTTGCTTATGTCCATGTTCGCGCACCATCCCGCCGGGCGGCATCACCTGAATGCCGCTAGACCAGGTGTCATAGGGCATATTGTCAGCTGTCAGGTTCACATTGACATAGCCGCGCGAGGGCATGGGTTGCCACAGGCTACGCCCTTCATCGGGCCCCACGATCACAGATCGACCTTTTGTGATGTGGCCTACTGGCGGGTGAACCGGGTCTGATGCCATGGCATTATGCCCTTCTTATCAAGCGGTTAGAAATTCAAGGACGCGCGGATTATAATCAACGCTCGCCGCGATGGGGCAAAAATGGCCGCCGCGTTCAAGCAGATGTGTCTCGGCGCCTTCTATCAATTCGCCCATTTCCTGAGTGAAACCGGGCGGTGTTATGGAATCGTCCATTGCTCCGATACAAAAGGTGGGAGTGGCGATCTCATGAAGGCGGCTTCTCAAATCGTGCGTGTAAACCGCATTGATGCGGCTAAGTTCAACTTCGAGCCCTGGAAATGCCGCCACCCGTTCTTCCATAAATTTGCGAGCGCCTTTGGCCGGATCGGCCATTTGCGGTTGCAGAACGCTGGGCGGCATCGCGAGGTATGTGCCTGTCGTGAGGTAAGCCAGCGGACCGCAACTGATAAGGATTTCACGGCGGGTTCGAAACAGTTCGGTTAGATAGGTATCAGGCCCGGCCCAGCTGCATGATAAGACCAGTTTTTTAAGACGTTCAGGCGCGCCAAGCGCGATATGCTGCCCAATCGCACCGCCGGTGGAATGGCCGACCAGATACGCGCTTTCAATGCCCATCGCATCCATCATGCCAAGCACATCGGTGGCCATGTGTTCAGCGCCGTAGACAACCTTGTCAGGCGTTGAATTGCCGCAACCGCGATGATCGAATGTGATCACGCGGAAATGTTTGGCAAAGTGCTGGACCTGATTGGCCCAAAATGCTCCGCGCCCGCCAAGGCCTGCCACCAATAGCAAATCCGGCCCGCTGCCCGTTGTCTCAACGTGAATTTCCGCATCACCAACATCGATGCGTTGCACGTCGGTAGAGATTGTTTCGTCAGTCATAGCGCTGCTCATAATGTGGTGAAGACCGATTTGGTCTGGAGATACAATTCAAGCCCATCGCGGCCATTTTCGCGGCCGACACCTGATTGCTTGTATCCGCCCAATGGCACGTCCCAATCTGCGCCGGATGCGTTGTTGATACCGATAATGCCTGCGCGAATGCGGCGCGCCATGCGGTGCGCGGTGGCGACATCGCCCGTCCAAACAGACCCGGCAAGACCAAAGTCGCTGTCATTGGCGAGCGCGATGGCTTCATCTTCGGTTTTGAACGTTTGGGTAACCAGGACGGGGCCAAAAATCTCTTCGCGCACCACGCGCATGTCGTTTGTGGTGTTGGCAATGACCGTGGGTTCGATGAAGAAACCGCTATTGCCGTGACGTTTTCCGCCGCTGGCAATCTCTGCTCCTTCAGATGCGCCGAGTTCGATGTAGTCCTGAACCTTGTCGAATTGTTTCTCCGACACGATTGGGCCGATCATGGTCTCCTCATCAAGACCCGCGCCCAGTTTTAGGGATTTTCCAACCTCGGCAACGCCGGCAATGACTTCATCCTTGATGTCCTCGTGGACATACAGGCGCGATGCAGCGGTGCAGGTTTGACCGGTGTTCCAAAAGATACTCATCGCAGAGGCGAGAATGGCTTTTTCCAGATCGGCATCAGGCATGATGATATTGGGCGATTTGCCGCCCAGTTCCAAACTGACTTTCTTGAGCCCTTCTGCCGCTGCATGGGCGATAACTTTGCCCGTCACGGTTGATCCGGTGAAAGCGATCTTGTCGATCCCCTTGTGATGGATCAATGCATTACCAGCGGTTGCGCCGTATCCGGTGACGATGTTCAGCACGCCTTCTGGCAAACCGGCTTCGAGGAAGAGCTCGCCCAAACGCAAAGCGGTGAGCGAGGTGTCCTCGGCAGGCTTCAGAACCGCAGTGCAGCCCGCGGCCAGGCATGGGCCCAGTTTCATCGCTGCCATGACAATCGGATAGTTCCACGGAACCACCAGTGCAGCGACGCCAACAGGCTCTTTGAGAGTGTAGACGTGGTGATCGCCGGGCATATTGATATTGTGGGTCGTGCCGGTGATTTTGTCCGCCCAGCCGGCATAATATCGGATGGCGCCAATCGCTGCAAAAACCTCGCCGCGTGCAGAATTGATCGGTTTACCCGTGTCGAGCGTTTCAAGCTGGGCAAGTTCTTCGTGATGCCCGGCCATAATGTCTGCAAGCGCGTGGATCATCGCGGCCCGCTCACCTGGCTTCATTGTGGGCCAGGGCCCTTCGTCAAATGCCTTGCGTGCAGCCATGACGGCCCGGTCAACGTCTGCTTCGCTGGCATCCGCGATTGCGCTCAATTGTGTGCCATCAGAAGGATTGATGACGCCAATCGGTGCGTCGCTGCTGGCATCTGTCCAGCCGCCGCCGATCAGGATGCGTTTGTCCTTGGCGATAAAAGAGGTGGTTTCAGGGATAAGGTCGATCAAAGCCATGGTGTCAGGTTTCTCCATTGGATTGGGATTGGACCATCGCGCGGTAAGGGCGAATGGCGAAAGTGATTAGAACAGCGCCCACCGCGATGGTGAGCGGCACGGCAATGGCGAGAGACAAATTGATTGCCTTTTCGTCGCCGAAAACACGGTCTGTCAGATATCCGATGAACAAAGGGCCTGCAGAGTAACTGAGGAGATTGGCGATGAGCAAATACACCGCCATGATCTGCGCGCGCATCCGGTTGGGAGTGACCAATGGGAATGTCGCGACCCCTGCTCCAAACGGGATTGTGCCCAAAACGGTCACTACACCCAGCAGGGCAAGCGCGGCCAAAGGCGAAGAAACAAGCGGGAACGCGATTGCAAAGGGGAAAGCCAACAGGGCGGCAAACAGGGGCAGGCGCAAGGTCGCATCTGTGACCCCTCGGGCAAGCAGCGCCTCAGCCGCAAATCCGCCCGCGATGACGCCAAATGGCCCTGCCACCATCAGAACGGGTCCAAACATCTGCCCGACATCAAGCTGGGTCCAACCATGCACTCTGATAAAGTAACTCGGAGCCCAAGCGCCCAGCCCATATTGCGCGGCGGCGAAGCACGAAAAGCCCACAAACAGGGGCAAAAAAACGTTCCAATGCTTGAAAACGAAACTCAGAATTTCAAGCGGTGGCGGGGCATTTTCTTGCGATACGGCCTGCCCATTATCCTGGCGCTGCGGTTCGCGGATCAGCAGCATCAGGAAAAACAGCGGCACGCTTAGCAGCGACACACACATGAAAGTCAGCTGCCAAGGCTGGAATGTGCCGAAAAGCAGCGTGGTCGGCCCCATTTCAGCCAGCGTTGTGTAGAGATACCCCCCAAGGATCAGCGCAATGCCAGATCCCACAAAACCGCATCCTGTGAACACGCTGATAGGGCCGGGCAGTTTTTCCTTTGAGAAATAGTCACTGATGATCGAAAATCCCGCAGGCGATAAGGTCGCCTCTCCGACGCCAATAAACATGCGCGCAATGAAAAGAGCGACAAATACACCTGCAAGTCCGCTCGCAAATGTCGCCATGGACCAGCAGACCAGGCCGATCAAAATCACGTATTTCCGGTTGTGCCGGTCCGCCACCCAGGCGAGCGGGATGGCTAGTACTGCATAAAAAAGCGCAAATGAAATGCCCATCAAAAGGCCCATTTGCACGTCCGATACACCCAGATCCGCTTTAATAGGCTCTACCAGCAAGGTAATGATTTGCCGGTCGATATAGGCGACAATCCCGGCAAGGGAGAGAACTGCGACGACGAACCACGGCCGGCTTCCAATGCCGCGCGCATCCTGCGCCTGTACTTGAGCTGGGTACAGTGTTGCCATTGAGACCACCTAGCCAATCATCGATACAGGGCCACTGACCGCTCCGAGTGTGACCGTCTATTGGATAGCGTTTGAACCGCGCCTCGTTTCCCGGCCAGGATTTGCTGATAGGGTGCCTTTATGAAGCAAGCTCATATGCAACCTCCACCCGCCAATACTTCGTTTTTAGAACAGCTGTCCGCAAGTCTCGATTCCGATTGCGTGGTTTTGGACGAAGCTGAGCGGCGCTTTCAATCTCAGGATTTGTTCTTCCAAGGGGACTTGCCCCTTGCTGTAATACGCCCGCGTGAAACGGCAGATGTGGCCGCGCTCGTAAAGCTCTGCGCGGCGCATGACATTGGCATTTATCCTCGCGGCGGAGGGATGTCATACACCGACGCTTTCCAGCCCAGGGGCAGCAATTCTATCGTGCTCGACACCATCTCGCTCGGCTGGATTGGCGAGGTTTCGGCGCAGCGCGATTACGTGACAGCAGGGGCGGGCTGCTCTTGGGCCGCGCTCGATGCGGCTTTGGCCAAGGTTGGCATGCGCGCGCGGTTCTGGGGACCGATGTCGGGCGCGATTGCGACGCTTGGCGGATCGCTCAGTCAGGGGTCGGTTACTTTCGGTTCCGGGCAAGCGGGCGCTTCGGCGAACACGGTCAAGAGCTTTGAGATCGTGACCGGAACTGGCGATATCATTCGCACCGGGTCTGATGGATCACACGCAACTGAGCCATTCAACCGGCATTTCGGCCCGGACCTCACGGGCATCTTTTGCAACGATGCGGGCGCTTTGGGGATCAAAACCGCGGTGACAGTCGAGATTGAGCCGCGTCCTGAATGCGTGACCGGGCTGTCATTCGCGTTTGACGATTTTACGGCCATGGCGGCGTTATTTGGCGAAGTATCCCGGCGCCGTTTAGCCAGCGAGTTTACCGCAATGGATGCCGATTTCGCGCGGCAGAATGCCGGTCCGCCCGATCTGATGAACGATTTGCGATCGCTTTGGAAAGTGGGCGTTTCAGCTGGCAATCCCCTGGCGGCGCTTGGCCGAATGGCGCGGGTCGCTTTGGGAGGGCGCGCCTTTATGGACAAGGCCCGCTACACCGCGCATTTCGTGATCGAAGGACGCGATGCCAAAGACATTGCAAGCCGGGTCAAAGCGCTGCGCAGCTATGCAAGACGCGGCAGTGAAATCGTCAACACCATCCCGCTTATGATGCGCGCTGACCCTTTTCCGCGTCTGCCAGTCACACACCCTGATGGGCGCCGCATGGTGCCTGTGCATGGCATTTTCTCGCCCGATGGAATGGACAGCTTTCACGCGGAATATCTCGAACTGAAACAAAGATATGCGGCTCAGATGGCGGACTGCGGAATGACGATAGCGGAGTTTTTTGCAGGGATCGCAGGTGCGGGGTTTCTGTACGAGCCTGTGTTTTACTGGCCCGATACCCGGTACGAATATCACGCGCGGATGACGCCCGATTACATGCCTGATCTGCCTGAATTTCCTGAGAACCTGCCAGGCCGTGATCTTGCAAACACAATGATTGCCGACATCACCGCGTTGATGCGCAAACACGGGGCGACGCATTTCCAACTCGGCCGAATGTATCCTTACGCCGAGACGAAGGAGCCGGCGGCATTGGCATTTATCAAGGGGCTTAAGCAGCAGCTTGATCCCCAAGGCATCCTCAATCCGGGAGCTCTGGGTCTATGAGCACAATTGCAATTGTGGGCGGCGGAATTGGCGGGCTTGTCGCCGGGATCGCTCTTAAAAAAGCGGGACAGCAGGTCCGCATTTATGAACGTGCGCCTGCTTATGGCGAAGTTGGTGCGGGCATTTCCATGTCGCCCAACGCAGTGCTTGGACTGCGATCACTAGGTCTGGGACAATGGCTGGAAGATACAGCGAACGAGCCGCTTGAACAGCAATTGTGCCACGGGGGAACAGGCGAATTGCTGCAAGCGATAGACCGGCGGCAAACTCGCGAGCGGTATCATGCACCTTATCTCCAATTGCACCGCGCTGATTTGCTCAAGGCGCTGATTGACGCATTTGGTGCAAGCGATTGCCAAATGGGGGCAGACCTTACTGCCATCGAAAGCGGTGATGACGCAGCGACGCTGACTTTCAGCGATGGCTCCACTGCCCATGCTGATGCCGTGATCGCGGCCGATGGTTTGCGATCGGTCGTGCGCGATGCCTTGTTTGAGACAGGCGATCCGCAATTTAGCGGGCACATTGCTTATCGCGGTTTGATCCCTGCTGAAAAAGTCACATCGCGGGCCGTTGAGCCGGTCAATATCAATCACCTTAACGAAGGCCGCAACCTTGTGAGTTATCCTGTGCGCAGGGGTGAATTGGTCAATGTCGTGGCTCTGTCTAAAGCGGATGGCTGGGCCGAAGAAGGCTGGGCGGTCAAAGCCGACAAGGCGGAATTGACAAAGAAATATTCCGGGTTTCCTGATTATGTTCAGGAATTAATTGATAAAATTCCGGAAGATGAGCTTTTCTGTTGGGGCCTTTTCATTCGTGAACCTTTGGAAAACTGGCGCAAGGGCCGCACGGTTCTGTTGGGCGATGCTGCGCATCCGATGCTGCCTTATATGGGGCAGGGAGCGAGCTGCGCGATTGAAGATGGCGTGATTTTGGGGCGCGCCTTTGCACATTGTAATGATGTGGACACAGCGCTGGATTGCTATGTCGCAACCCGGATCGAACGCGCCAGCCTGCTTCAGCGCGAGAGCAATCTGGGCGGTGAACGCTTGCAAGCGATCAAGCCTGATATGTTCAAGGATACGCCGATCAAGGACGAAGATGCGCTTGGCATCTTCGCCTATGATCCGGCAACAACTCCTTTATTGGGAGTGTAGCCCGAAATTAAGCTGGCTTGCGCGCGATCAGCGATTGCAGGAAGGGATTAGCAAGCGCAGGCCCAGGTTCAACGACAAAGCCAGCCGCTTCGATTATCCCTTTGAAATCAGATGCCACAAACGCCGGCGAATACGGCTCGCAATTGTCGCGGCTGTCATTGTCGATCATGAAGCGGTGGCCATCGCTGACTTTCATCGCATCATTGTTGTTCGGGAATTCATAGATCGAAAAGACCCCGCCAGGGCGAAGCACTCGGAATGTTTCGGCGATGATTTCCTTCATCTTTTTGACCGGCACTTCGTGGAATAGAATATACGACAAGACCATATCAAACTGGCCATCCGCAAATCCGCTATCCTCAGCCAAGGCCTGTTTGAAATGCACGTCCTTGCCGCGATTGGTCGCTCGCATATGGGCGTATTTGATGAGCGGCAGACCGACATCAAGACCCCAGATCTCAGCATCGGGATAGAGGTCTTTCAGCACCGTTGTGGCTTGTCCGATTGAGCACCCGATATCGAGCACATTGGCTATTTTGCCATCAGCAGGTTTGGTGGCTTTTTCGGCAAGCTCGATATGAAGCTCATCCTGATCGTTAAAGCCTTCGTAGAAAATCTTGGTTCCGTAGTGGAAGACCGGGCCGCCGATAGGATCGTCGGTGTATCCTCCCGGCTGACAATGAATTTCGCAGCGCGTGTATTTGGGCGGCTCAAAGTCCGGATCATAATGGATATTGCCCGGATTGGCTTTTTCGGCCGCTTCCATTTCTTCGAGCAATTGGTCCCCTTTGCGCAGCAGGCTCTTGCGCGTGCCGCGCCACATCATTTCCTGCTGGGATCGGACAAAGCGCTGCCATGTTGGTGTGAATGGCACTTTGGCAAACACTTGCTTTACCTGATCCAGCGGAATGTCAGAACCATCGTCCGGCCGGGCAACTTCGCCTGCCTTGACCGCGCGCTCCAATTCCGCCTCACCATTGGCGGCCATAACGGGAAAGCCGCGTTGAATCGCGAATTTGCGGAACGAGGTTACGAACTCAAGATAGCTTTCATCCGCCAGTTTCGTGGGACGGGGAAGGATGCCGATTGTACCGCGATCCATGGTGTTCACTCCTGATTACCACCGGCAGGCTGTTCAGCTGCTGCCTGGCCAATATTGTGCGTAGGACGGCGCAAGAATGCTCCGAAAACCTGATCGACAAAAGCATCGCGCTCGCTCGCTCGGCGCTCGATCTCAGCTTGGTCGGGCATGTGCGCTTCGATCTCATCCGAAACTGAAATGCCCTTTTTCTCGAGGATTTGTTCAAGAACAAGCACACGGTCGTGATGCGACCAGACGGCGGCTGACAGTTCCAGGATTGCGTCAAGGATGTTATCGAACACAACGTTCTCGAAATAAACCCGGCCGCGGCCTGTGATTTCCTCGCCCAGTTCCTTCGGTATGCTTTCATCCATCACTGTGTCTTCCAACTGTTCCAGCTCCTTGTCGCTTGATAGCATGAAGTTGGAGTTTGATAGGGGTTTAATCGACCCGGACCGTGTGGTTCATCCGCTTGTTGGATAGCCGCTTCGACCAGACAATGCAGGGGCGAAAGCCGATTGTAAGTGATGTGACCATGCCAAATTCTGATGTCCCAGCACAAAGTTTGAAAGCGCAGCTTGCGCAATCATCGGTCATAACCGCCCCAGGCATTTATGATCACATGAGCCTCTTGATGGCCAAGAAGGCGGGTTTCAAAGCATTCTATGCCTCCGGTTACTGGAATGCGGCATCTGCATTGGGCGAACCGGATGTCGGCATTGCTGGCATGTCCGATTTTTTAGCCATCTTTGCGCGGTTTGCGGCCAAAGCAAATGCTCCGATAATCGCCGATGCGGATACCGGATTTGGCAGTCTCACCAATCTTGATCGCGCAGTACGGGCGTATCAGCGCGCTGGCATCGCAGCGATACAGATCGAAGACCAGGCTTTCCCCAAAATTTGCGGTCATGTGGGAAAAGCTTCCAGCGTTCCGGCCGCCGAAATGGAGCAGCGCGTGCGTGTGGCCGTGGATGCACGCGCCGATGGCGATATGCTCGTTATCGCGCGCACGGATGCACGGCGAACCGAGGGGCTGGAGGCCGCCATTGACCGGTTGCACGCATACAGTGCCGCTGGCGCTGATATTCTTTTCCTGGAAGGCCCTCAGAATGAAGAGGAAATCGCGGTCGCAGCGAGCGCACTTGATAAACCGTTATTGCTGAACGCAGCGCATGGCGGTGTGACGCCAATCCTGTCGCCGCAGCGTTATGAAGAATTGGGTGCCAAGCTGGTCATTTACCCCGCAGGAGCCCCCTTAGCGCGGCGCATGCGGCGCAGAATTTTTACGAGGCGCTTGCCAATGGCGATCCCAACACCGACCATAGGGCAATGTTTGATTTCACCGAAATGTCCCGGCTACTCGGCATGGACGACGTCGTTGAATTTCAAGCTCGCCATCGAGCTGCGTAATGCCGCGCAAGGTTCTAGCTGCGATATCAAGAGGCAGGGGCGCGCCTCCCGTTATTGAGCCGCTTATGCTCGATGATCCTGCACCTGATGAATTGGTGATTGAGGTCAAGGCAGCAGGCATTTGCCACACTGATATCGGCATTGCCCAGTGGTCGGCCAATCCGCGCGTTTTTGGTCATGAAGGCGCTGGTATCGTCGTGGAAATAGGCAGCGAGGTTACCGATTTTGCCATCGGCGACCGCGTAGCTGCCACTTTCGGCTTTTGCGGAGAATGCTCCGTTTGCGGATCAGGCAGGCCAGCCTATTGCGTCGATGGTATTGCGCTCAATATCGAAGGTTCACGCGCTGCGGGCAGGCCGAGCTACACCAGACCTGATGGAGCGCCCCTATCCGAGCCTGTCGGCGGCGCTTTTTTCAGCAAAGCTGCTTTGCCACCCATGCAATCGTGACCGCGCGCAACATTGTCAAAATCCCTGATACGATGAGTTTTGTTCAAGCCGCGCCATTTGGATGCGGGGTGCAAACGGGCGCTGGCGCTGTGTTCAACCAATTGGGCTTGAAGGCAGGCTTTCCCCTGGCAGTCATCGGTTGCGGCGCGGTGGGGTTGTCGGCGATAATGGCGGGGCGCATTGTGGGGTGCGATCCCATCATTGTTTTCGATCTTGTAGAGGAAAGATGTGACATTGCCCGTCAAATGGGTGCGGATTATACTTTTACTGGCGACATCGCAGCCTCAATCCGATCTGTAGTTCCCGAAGGGGTCGCAGCTGTGCTCGATACGGCGGGCGCTCAGGCGACGTTCGAACAATCGCTGCACAGCTTGCGGCCCGGCGGATCTTTGGGTGTTCTGACCATTCCTGGCGAGTTTGAAGATCCCGTGCCTCACCCCGGTGGTTTGCCATTCATGACAACCAATATCATCGGCATAATCGAAGGCGACAGCGTGCCCGAGACTTTTCTGCCATACCTGTTCGAACTGTTCGAAAGCGGAAAATTGCCGATTGATGAACTGATCGAAACATTTGCGTTCGAAGACATCGCCGATGCGTTCGAGGCGATGAAGAATAACCGTGTCATCAAGCCTGTGCTTACATTTGGAGCAAGCTGAACAATGGATGCGATTGCAGTTGTAAAGACCGATGCGGTCGATACGATAATGGACATTCCCGTCATTGTCGTTGGAGGAGGAGGCACTGGCTTGTGCGCTGCACTGGCCGTGCGCGATGCGGGGGTTGATGTGCTGGTGGTCGAACAAGATCGCCAGCCGCTTGGCACCACGTCTATGTCGACCGGGCTGATCCCGGCTTGCGGCAGCGCCATTCAAAAGAGCGCAGGTGTTGAAGACAGCGTAGATCTGTTTGCAGGGGATATCGCCGCCAAAACCAACGGGCTGATAGATAAGGTGATGGTGCGCAATATCGTCTCAGAATCGGCGGCAACAATCGACTGGCTGTCGGAAAAACACGGCCTTGATCTAAGCCTTGTCGATGGCTTTACCTATCCCGGCCATTCGGTGCGCCGTATGCATGGAATGCCTAGCCGGTCAGGGGGTGAATTGATGGGCGCATTGTATGCCGCATGCGAAAGTGCAGGTGTCGACTTTTTCACCGAAAGCACTGTGAACCGCCTGTTTGTAAACCAGGAAGAGCAAGTTATCGCAGTAGGGTGCACCAGGCCCGATGGCTCTGAGGACGTGATCGGCTGCGGCGCTTTGATCCTTGCCTGCTGCGGATTTGCCGGCAATCAGGCCATGGTATCTGAGCTAATTCCCGAACTTGAGCATGCGACCTTTCACGGTCACCCCGGCAATAAAGGCCATGCGATTGAATGGGGCCGGGCCCTTGGCGCTGCGATGGCAGATATCGCTTCATACCAAGGTCATGCCGGCCTTGCGGCTGGATATGGCATTCCGATCCTTTGGCCTTTAATCGTTGAGGGCGGCGTGCAAGTGAACCGCGCAGGAAAGCGGTTCTCCAACGAAGCGGCAGGATATTCCGAACAGGCTGTCGAAGTCCTAAAACAAGACGGCCATGTCGCGTGGAGCATCTATGATGAGCGCCGCCATAAGGTGATGGAGCAGTTTGACGATTACCAGCAGGCGATGTCAGCTGGCTGTTTGAAAGTGGCAGATGACATTGGCGATCTTGCCGCTCAGACAGGGATAGACCCCGACGGGCTTCAAGCCACAATCGAGGACACTTGGATGCATGTGGATAGCAGCGAGCCTGATGAATTTGGGCGGAGTTTCGCGGGGAAAGTGAAGCTTTCGGCACCTTTTTACGCCGTGAAAGTCACCGGGGCCCTGTTTCACACTCAAGGCGGATTGGAAGTGGATGAAAATGCCCGCGTCCTTCGCACCGATCGCAAACCGTTTCCCAATCTCTATGCGGGCGGAGGGGCTGCACGCGGCATATCGGGGCCGGGCGCGGATGGGTATCTGGCAGGCAATGGACTTATGACGGCCACGACTTTGGGGCGATTGGCCGGCACGCATTCAGCCAGCATTGCGGGGTGACTGCAATTGCCGTTCGCTTCAGGCGAATTGCTTTATGCCAAGGCCTTGACTGATTTTCTCGGCGGTTTCCTGCATCATTGGCAGAAATTCGCCAGCAGCTTCATTGGGTTTGATCGCAGAAGCAAAATAAATGAGCGCCATCGAACCCACCAATTTGCGATCCTGATCGAACATTGGGACGGCCAATGAAGAGGTTTTACCCGGTTCAAAATTATGCTGATTGCGCGCTTGTAAGGCGTATCCCGCTTCTTTGATTTTTCCCAGCGCCACGCCGTCGGACAAAAGCAAAAGGCCGGTTTGCGCCGCTTCGCTGTCGGTTGCCTCGAACGCGTCTTTAATCATCTCGCGTTCCGTTTCTTCACAATTTGCAAGATACGCTTTTCCGGTCGCGCATTCGGAGATTGGAAGCGTAAAGCCGGGATAATAATTCGTGAAAGTGAGCGAGGTCATTTTGTGAGTGGATTCGCGCACCATCATGCGCGTTCCAACCCGCGTGGCGAGCGAGATCGGCCAGCCGACTTTCTGGCACAATTCTTCCATATGCGGACGCGCTTGAGCGGCGAGCTCATCTTCCTGCTGGAAGCCTGTCGCCAGCGACTGGACAAGCGATGTGACGCGGTATTTCTTGCGCCCCACTTCGCGTTCGATCAAACCTTCATGCATCAAGGTTTGAACAACCCTGCATGCAGTCGCATAAGGCACATCAGCGCTGCGCGAAATGCCCATCAATGTAATCGGTCCATCGCGGCTTACCGCTGATAGCACGGCGAAACCCCGGCTGATGGCCCGAACTGGTACGCCTCTTTCCATATCTACCTCATCTGTCCGATGTTTGGGTACGGGTTTTGAGCGTAGCGCACAAGTTTTATGACAGTTTTGTGTGTCCAATTTTTCGGACGGTGATGCAAGGTTGCCGCGCTTTTGAGGCGGTCATCCAAGGCGTTTGATTGTCGCTAAAGCACGGCTTTGTTCATTGCCGACAATGCAGATTGCCTCATCAACGCCCATACCGGGCTTCGCGAGCATCATATCCGCCTGCATCGCCAGCGCGACATGCACACATGCTCTTGCAGAAAGATCGGTTTCCGCACTGGTTCCGCCGCAATATGCTCCAATGCCTGTTTTCTTGGCGTATTGAATTGCATGGGCTGTATCCAGCACGCTGCCAACGTCCGGGGTCTTAATCTGGACGATATGCGCAGCTTTCGCGTCGCAGAAATCGCGAATATCGCGCAAAGTGTTGCAGTGTTCGTCTGCCACGATTTTTGCTGACGTGCCCAGCTTTTCCATTTCGGCGACTATCTCGGCAAACTTGTCGATTTGTTTTTGCCTGTCGCCGTAATCAACCGGACTTTCGATTTGCAGATCAAAGCCGGAAACGCGGTCCGCGCATCGCGCGATAAACTGCGCGACTTCGGCCGGCTCATCGCTGAAACCAAGGCCAACCCAGCCATACAGATCAAAATGGAGCGCCGGGCGATAGTCACTGCCGCCCAGCTGGTCTGCGCGGTGTGCGACCCATTCGGCATATTCGACAAAGGTTGCGCCATTGGGGCCGAATTTTTCGGCTGAATTGATGAGCCCATGCGGGAGAATATCGACCTTCTTCAACACCATCTTGTCGACATTTAATCGCCGATCATCACCGCTTTGCGCGAAAATGGGGATGGGGGCGGCGGGCAGGGGGCGATCGAAGATATCGCAAACCACCTCAGCCATTGTGCATCGCTGCGCCAGAGCCGCCGCGCTCAATAAGGCCTGACTGACGCCGTATTTGATCGCAATCGGCAGGCTTTCGTTCCGGTCAAGAACCGCTTCGCAATTGGCCCTAGCGGTAGCTGGATCGCGGCCAATAAGGTGTGGGCTGATATCGGCCGCGACGATTTGTGCGATTTTCTCCGGATCGAACAGCGGATCACGCCCCGCTGCACCGGAATACTGGACACTGACCATATCGCCCCAGGCAACCGCGCCATCATCCAGCACCAACCCAATGCTCAGCGCAGTGGCAGGTTGTCTGACGTGGGTGAAGCCCGGCGTTACTGGCTTGCCCGTATAGTTGAAACCGTCTTGGCCTGCGCCGGCTCTGATGGCGGCCTGATCGTCATAAAAGAACGACCCCATCGCAGGGGCAAGGATCAGATCAGTGATTTGCGGCATTGGGCAATTCCAGTGGTGCGGTGATGGGTTCGCTCGCCGCGCTGCCGCCTTTCTCACCCGTAAGTGATCGCAAAGCTGCGTTTATCCGGCAGGTGATGAGCGGCAATCAGCCTGCCCCTTTGCCGCGCTTCGCCTTTCTTGATTTCGCGATACGCGGCAGCAGGAACAAATAGACCCCGGTGCCCCACATAATCAGCAGCAAAACGCCCGTTGGAAGGAACACATAAAGCTTGATCTCATCGGAAAAGAACGAGCCATCATGGATCGCTTCAATCAGGTCAGAACGCCTGTATGCCACTTTCAAAACTTCAGCCGTGTGCGTGTCAACTTGCACTTCCCAGCCTGAATTTGCGCGCAATTTGGCAATGCCCCGGTCAACCCTCAGGTCGATGCGGTCAATGTCCGACCATGCCTGAATACCGGCTTCGGGGTGCTGGCGGGCGGCGTCGAGAATTTGCTCAAACGAAGCGGCGGGCAATTGCGCCTCGACAACTCCGCGAGTGGTGCTGGGCTGGATCCATTCGATCTCTTTTTTCAGCATCAGCATTATCCCTGCGCCAATCATTGCCAGCGCTGGAACCAGCACGGCAAGCGAGAGCCAGTAGTGAACCTGACGGAAAAGGCGCTGGGGTTTCATGATGACAAAAGGCGCAAGGTTACGGGATCTTGCTGCCCCGGACCCACGGCGCACCTGCGGCTTGCAAGTCGGCCTCGAAAGCCGGGATGGTCTGCTCTGTTAAAGTCATCAGCCGGGCGCGGACCTGGTCAAAATCTGACCTGGCATAGGCCAATTGGTCGCGGTGCGTCTGAGTGGGGCCATAGGTTGATCCGAACAATCCGGTCATGATTTTGCCCAATCGGCTGCGCACGGTTGGCTGAGTTCTTTCGTAAATCGCATTGCGCGCGGCATTGCCGTTCAGCAGTTCATCCAATGCTTCTACTTCGCTGCGGATAGTTTCCAGCCGATTGTCGAACGTGGTTGGATCGCCGCGTTGAACACGTGATGTCGCCACTGCCAGCAGATTAAGCTTTGTCTTTGCATCAGCCATGGTGCGCGCGGCGGCTGTGACCGACCGGTCAAACGCTGCGATCTGTGCCCAAAATTCATCGGCATCACTCTGCCGCGGCAACGCGCCGGAACGCAGGGGTTTCACCGTGAAAGGCTGCGGCCCAACAAGCTCAGTCGTCTGCCCGCGAACCCGCTTCGCCATCGACACAGTGTATTGGCCGGGCGAAACCAGAAAGCCCGACGGTTCATCACCGTCAGCCGGCGTAACGCTCGCCTCGCTCATATCGGAAAAGCGCAGGTTCCAATTGACGCGGTGAAAGCCTTTCTTGGCCGGTCCTTTGATCCGCCGCACCACATTGCCATCCGCATCACGCACCGTCAGCCAAATGGCAGGAGCAGTTTCCTGAATCTCCTCAGTGAGCGTTCCGAAATCCGGCAAAGGCGTATCTTGCCCAGCTTTCACGCGGGGTTTTTCGCGTTTTTGACGGTCCTCTTTCAGCGACGCAATGCTGTCAGCCAGATAGTAGGTAAAGTTTGCTCCAAAGGGCGGGTTGGGTGCGCGAAAATATCCATGGCCCTGGCTGCCGCCTGCCGAAAAGGCGAGCGGGTGCTGCTCGATATACCAAAGCGCATCGCGCCCGGGGAACAGCATGGCTTCGGAGTTTAGACTGCTTTGCGACAAAGTTCGCAGCGGTGAGATATCATCGACAATATAGAAACCCCGGCCAAAGCTGGCTGCGACAAGATCGTCCTCGCGTCTTTGAATGGTGACATCGCGGAAAGAAATGGTCGGCGCATCGCCAGACAGCTTCACCCATTTGCGGCCGCCATCAAGGCTGAAGAACAGCGCAAATTCCGTCGCGGCGAACAACAGGTTCGGGTTTTCGTGGTCCTGCACAACGCGCCAAACCAGATGGCGCGCAGGGATATTGCTTGCAATGCTGCGCCAAGTGCGCCCGCGATCCGTGCTTTTCAAAAGATACGGTTTGAAGTCGCCATATTTGTGATTGTCGAGCGCTGCATACACTGTGTTTTCGTCAAACAGATCGGCGCGAATGTCATTCACATAGGCGGTGGAGGGAACACCCGGCATCGAGCCGACCTCTACGCGCCGCCACGTTTCGCCGCCATTTTCGGTGATCTGGATCAGACCATCGTCAGTGCCGACATACAGCAGATCCTCGTTGAGCGG
Organism: Erythrobacter sp. JB1-15; assembly: GCF_057365035.1. Taxonomy (NCBI): domain Bacteria; kingdom Pseudomonadati; phylum Pseudomonadota; class Alphaproteobacteria; order Sphingomonadales; family Erythrobacteraceae; genus Erythrobacter; species Erythrobacter sp. JB1-15. Next base: position 200,618 of record NZ_CP200295.1, on the reverse strand, counting down.
GCTTTCCCCGATATTGGCGATCGTGTTGTACTGGCTCATCGCATAGATATCCCAACCCGCATCCCAGCTTTGCTGGCGGCCTTGGACAGGCAGGCGCAGGCGGTTCTGATTGCGCGTCAGATCAGGCGAGATAGCCCGCCAGCTATCGCCGCGATCATCTGACCGCCAAAGCCGCTGCGAGGCATGATAAATGCGCGTCGGCTGGTGCTGGCTGACCAGAATGGGCGCATCCCAGTTGAACCGCGGGATATCATCGCCGGGGACCGGCTGCGGCTGGATATGAACCACTTCGCCCGTGATCCGGTCAACGCGGGCCAGATTGCCCTGCTGCCACTGCGCATACATGATATCAGGATTGCCCGGCTCGGTCGCGGATTGGTGTCCGTCTGCGAACAGAGTGATGAACCAGTCATCATTGCGAATGCCGTGGCGATTATCAGTGCGCGATGGTCCGCCTTGCGAGTTGTTGTCTTGCGTCCCGCCATAGACGAAATAGAACGGCTCGGCATCATCCACTGCAACCTTGTAAAACTGGGTGACGGGCAGATTGCTGATAAAGCGCCATGTCTTGGTATGGTCATAGCTTTCATAAAGCCCGCCATCAGAGCCGAACATAATATAATCAGGATCATCCGGGCGAAACGCGATGGCGTGATCGTCCACATGCTTTAATTCGTTGTTGAGGCCGGACCAGCTTTTGCCGCCATCATTCGATATCTGGCTGGTGTTGGAGACAAGATAGATGCGGTCGAAATAATGCGGGCTGGCGAAAAGCTCTTGATAGTAATGCGGTCCTGTGCCGCCGCTCACCTGATCAGACATTTTGGCCCAGCTTGATCCGCGATTGTCAGACCGGAAAACGCCGCCTTTGCGCCGGTCCAATTCAATGGCTGCGTAAACGACATCGGGCTGCATGGGGGAAATAGCCAACCCGATTTTGCCCATATTACCCTTGGGCAAACCTGTTTTCAGCTCATCCCAGGTTTCACCGCCATCCTCGCTGCGCCAAAGCCCGCTTTCCGGCCCGCCGCCCACATAGGCGGCAACGGTGCGCTGGCGTTGCCACATGGCGGCATAAAGGCGATCAGGATTGCGCGGATCGATAATCAGATCGCCTGCGCCCGTAAACTCGCCCGAGGAAAGGACGTTGGCCCAGGTTTCTCCGCCATCGGTGGATTTATAGACCCCGCGCTGGCCGCCCGGCGACCAAAGCGGCCCTTGTGCAGCGACCCAGATTGTGTCGGAATCCTCAGGATGGACAATGATTTTGCCAATCCGCTCAGATGTTTCGAGGCCTTTCTTCGTCCAAGTTTTGCCGCCATCTTCGGACAGATACAGCCCATCGCCATAGCCAAGGTGCCGACCGCCATTGTTCTCGCCTGTGCCAACCCAGATGCGGCTGGGATCGCTGGGGTCAAGGCCGAGTGAACCGATCGAATACGAACCTTGACCATCGAACAGCGAGGTCCAAGTTGTGCCAGCATTTTCGGTTTTCCAAACGCCGCCAGATCCCACCGCGACATACCAGGTCGCCGGGTCATCCTGCACAATCGCGATATCTGCAATCCGGCCTGACATGAACGCAGGACCGATGCTGCGCAATTTGAACGCTTCGAATGTTTTTTCAGAAAGGGCTGGCTGCTCATCACCGCTTTCGCTTTGCGCCAAAGCAGGATTGGCAAGTCCGAGCGCCAGAAAAAGACCAACGAAAAATTTGACCAGGTTCATTCAATAGCCCCTTAAAACGCGCGCAATGCGTTTTCCCCTGCGCGCGAGGTGCCCGCGCGAAATTTCAGCCTAAAGTCTTTGTTATCCCAGCGCAACGCGCAGCAGCAGGCTTTTTGACCAATGGCGCACAGGACCGGTCAAACGGCCGGTCAAACAGCCCAAGGCCCGGTTATCGCGAGTGTTCGGGCCGGAGCATATGCGTTCACAAAGAACCACTTGCCATCGGGAGAAAAGCACCCGCCGGCAAGCTCTGTCTGCATGTTGAGACGCGCAAAAGCGTAAGGAGAGCCCGCAGGCGTGATACCGCGCACATGGTTATCGACCACTTCGGTGTAGGCATCCTCGCAGACGAGCAAATGGCCATTGGGCGCGGCGCACAGATTGTCGCCGAAATTGAACTGCTCGATGCTTTCACTTTCGAAGAACAACTCGGCCCGGTCTGGCCCATTGCCGCGTCCCGGGACAAACCGGAAAATCTGCCCAAGCTTTTTGGCCCCGCCGCTGGTTGAGCAGAAATAAAGATCATCTTCGCCCATATGAATGCCTTCGCCGCGCGCGATCAGCGTAGCGCCCTTGGCCGCTGCACGCAGACGCAGATCGTCTTCGGGCGCTTCGACATTATCGAGATCAACCCAGCTTACCTGATAGCTTTGCCTGATCGGCATTGCGGCTGCGTCCCAATTGCGCGTGTCTGGCAGGCCTTCAATAACCATCGCTTGCAGGCGGCCACCTGCTGCCAATTGGCCTGGCACTTTGGGAATGAAACGATAGAGGACGCCGTCATCGCGGTCCTCCGTTTGATAGACAAAGCCGGTAAGCGGATCGACGCACGCAGCTTCGTGATTGAAACGGCCCATGGCGCGTAAGGGGACTGGATCGATCAGGCCGCTAGCTTTGCCCGGTATTTCAAATGTCCAGCCGTGATTGATGGCAAGGCCTTCGCCGTACCTTTGGCCGGGGCCTGTCGGGGCCTCCTCGCATGTTAGCCAGCTGCCCCATGGGGTGACACCGCCTGAACAATTGCGGATCGTCCCGCCCAATGTGCGAAACTGGCGTTTGACCGCAAGCGTTTCGGCATCGAGCACGATATTGGTCGTGCCGCCCGGTGTGTATGCGCCGTTATATGTGCCAAACCCTTTTGCTATTGGCCCGCCTGCATCATCTGCGGGGATGAGTTCATGATTGCGCACCAGGACAATTTCCGGGCGACCATCTGCCCCCGCGCCGATATCGAGACAGCCCATTCCATCCGCTTTGTCAGGCACTGTGCCGCCGTCGTCCATCATATCGCCAAGGCTGGAGAGAACCCTGTAAGAAAATCCCTTTGGCAGATCGAGCATGCCTGCAGGATCGCCTTGCAGCGGCCCGTAATCAGAAAACCGCACAGCGGCAGGAGCAAGCGCTGCACCGCGGGTCATACACCCGCTGGCAAGCAAAGCTGCAAAGGCTGATCCTGTGGCTGCGAGAAACTGACGGCGACCCGCCGGGGGAAGAAGCATTGTTTGGTTTCCTATTCAGTCCGCTATTCAGTTCGTTATTCAGTCCGTAGGGCCTCGATGGGGGATAGCCGCGAAGCTCTGACAGCGGGATAGCCGCCAAAAACAAGCCCCAAAAAGGCTGAAAAAGCAATGGCGCCAATTGCTGTGCCAATCCCGACAGGCACGGGAAACTCGGCAAAGGCAGTCAGCGCAGCGCCTGCGCCCCAAGCGAGTGCCAGACCAACCCCGCCGCCCAAAACGCACAGCACTGCGGCCTCAACCAGAAATTGATTGCGAATATCGCTGCGCCTTGCGCCCAAGGCCATGCGCAGTCCAATCTCGCGCGTCCGCTCTGTCACGCTGACGAGCATGATGTTCATGATCCCGATCCCTCCGACGAGCAACGAGATCGAGGCGATGGAGACAAGCACCGACTGCAAAATACCGGTGATGAAATTGCTCTGCTCAACAAATTCCTCGGTCGTGCGAACGGTGAAGGGGGTCGGTTCGCCATCTTCGACGCGGTATCGGTCACTCAAGACTGCAACGATATCATCCTTGCCGCGGGTTAGCGATGCGCTTTCGTTGAAAGCGACGAAGGCAACCTGCAAGTCATCAGGGCCGGGCAGGCTGTCACCTGAGAAGCGCTGGCGCATTGTAGAGATCGGCATGATAAGCGTATCATCGCTGTCATCACCCAATGTTGATCCCTTTTCCTCTAGCAATCCGATGACGACGAAGGGAACACCGTTGACCCGAACGCTTTCGCCGACAGGATCAAATTCGCCGAACAAATCTTCCGCCACGGTGCGGCCCATAACCACGACGCGTGCGGCGGAGCGGACATCGGATTGCGTTATGTAGCGTCCGCGATCAGCCGGATGCGTGGTCACCAATCCATAGCCGGGCGTGGTGCCAACCGCGCTGGTCGATGTGGCGCTTCCGGCGACGACTAGGTCCACGGGTTGCAGCAATTGAGGGGCCAGCGCGCGGATATTGGGCACTTCGCTCTCGATAGCTTTTAGATCGCGCTGGGTGAGGCGCCCGCGTTCCCGCACGCGCCTTGGCGGACCGGATTCTTCGCCATCATCGGGACGCGGCAAAACAATGGCCATGTTTGAGCCAAACCTGTTTATCACATTGGTGATCGTCTCTTGCGCGCCGCTGCCCACCGCCACAGCCAAAGTGACAGCAAACACCCCGATAAGCACGCCAAGCATTGTCAGGATTGAACGCAGCAAATTGGTGCGCAGCGCGGTCAAGGCAATCGCGACATTCACCGCCCAGCTGGAGACGAGATTGCGTTTCGGCTTTGCAACCGGGGGAGGGGATGCGGTTGCCATTATGCCGCGATCTCGCTTGCGATTGTGCGGTTCTCAACCAATCGATCCTCAATGACTTTGCCATCGCGAAATTCGATCCGGCGCTTGGCGTGATCGGCAATCTCCCTTTCATGGGTCACTACAATCAAAGTGATGCCAGCTGCATTCAGATCTTCGAACACTTGCATAATATCTTCGCTAGTCTTTGAATCGAGCGCGCCCGTCGGCTCGTCTGCCAGCAGCAATAAGGGTTCGGTCACAAGCGCTCTTGCTATGGCCACACGTTGTTGCTGGCCGCCTGACAGCTTGGCGGGCGTGTTAAGCAGCCGCTCGCCAAGGCCCATTTCGACGAGCTTTTGCGTGGCTTTCTCGCGGCGGCTTTTCGTATCGAGCCCCGCATAGATGAGCGGCACCGCAACGTTATCAATCGACGATGTCCGGGCGAGCAGGTTGAACTGCTGAAACACAAATCCAATTTTGGCATTGCGCAAATCAGCCAGAGCATCGCTCGACATTTCGCGGGTCGGGATGCCATCAATCAGCACGTCGCCCTGGCTTGGCACATCAAGGCAGCCAATCATGTTCATGAATGTGGATTTGCCCGATCCGCTTGCGCCCATGATCGCGACATATTCACCGCGTTCTATTGTCAGCGATACGTCATTGACCGCGTGAATGGTCTCTCCGCCCAAAGTGTAGGTTTTGACGAGCCCGCGGGTTTCAACGAGCGGCTGCGTGCTGCTGGGTGAAGCATTGGCCACGATTAACCGCCATCATCGCTTTTATCGCGTGAGCGGACCAGCACTTGCGATCCCTCGGCCAAGCCGTCTGTGACTTCGACAAAATCCTCACCTTTAAGCCCTGTGGTTATGGCGTGCCGCGTGGGTTGGTATGGCTCTTCGCCCGGCAGCCAGACGGTCACTTCATCGCGCGCCTCGTTGTCATTGTCGTCCTTGTCGTCCTCAATAGTGGGCCGATCCGCTTCTTGCGGCAGAAACCGCGTTGCTGCGACTGGCACGCGCAGCACATCGTCTTTCTGGCCAGTGATAATATCGACATTTGCCGTCATCCCGGTGAGCAGCAGCCCATTGATATTATCAACGTCAAGGATCACCAGATAACTCACTGCGCTTTGACCCTGAGTTGCCGATTGGCGGATTTGCTGCACTTTTGCGACGAAGATTTCATCGGGATAGCTATCAACCGTAAAGCGCACATCCTGACCTTCGCGCACTTGGCCAATATCGGCCTCGTCCACGGCGGCTTCGACTTGCATACGGCTTGTGTCAGCCGCGATTGTGAACAGGTTGGGCGTTTGAAAACTGGCGGCAACCGTGGTGCCCGGTTCCACCAGCTTGTCGATCACCACGCCGCCAGTGGGCGCGATAATACGGGTGCGCGACAGATCCAGTTCGGCAGAGCGCAGGCTGGCAAGGCTTTGCGCGATCTGGGCGCGCGCGCTTTGCGCCTGAGCCAAAGCTGTGCTGAGCGATGCCTTGGCCGCCACCAGCGCATTTTCGGCCTGATCGCGGCCAGCGCTGGATACGAACCCTTTTTCCGCAAGCTCTGCGCGCCGGTCAAATTCACGCGTCTGTACGTCCACGTCGGTGCGCGCGCGGATGATGGCAGCTTCGGCCTGGGCAAGGCTGGCGCGGGCCAGATCAACCTGCGCGCGGGCCTGCGTCACCTGTGCGCGGGGACGGGTGGGGTCAATTTGCGCGAGCAATTGTCCTTTTTCGACAGGCGAATTGAAATCGACATATACTGCTGTGATCTGCCCGGAAACTTCCGCGCCAACATTGATTGTGTTCAAAGCGCGCAATGTCCCGCTGGCAGACACGACGCGGATAACCTCGCCGCGTGACACCTCATCGCGTTCGTATTCGTAGTCACGCTCACCGGTGAATAGAAAACTGGCTGCTATCAAAAGCGCGATAATCGCGATGAAGGCTGTGATAAAAGGATGGCGTTTTATCCAGCCAAATATGCTTTGCATCATTGCCCCTTTACCGCCGGATCGCCCCTGCATAACTCCGCGCAGCGATATTGGCGGCGGTGCTGCGTGCGTGCAAGCCTTGAATTCGAAAGGGTAAGGCGCACATCCGCTTTGCTATGAAGGGCAAAGACAAAACGACCAATGACGTGGCGCGCGATGCCAAGCGGCTCAAAGTCTGGTTCGATGGAGCGTGCCCGCTGTGCCAGCGCGAAATAAGCCTGATGCGCAGACTTGATCGGAATAGCGCGATTGATTTTGTCGATGTCTCTGAAAATGGCGATCCATCCTGTCCGGTCAATCAGGCCGACCTGCTGGCGCGCTTTCATGCTGAGGAAAATGGCAAAGTGTTAAGCGGCGCTGCTGCCTTCGCCGCCATGTGGCGCGCAATTCCGTTGCTTCGTCCTTTGGGGTTTGCTGCGCGCAATGGCTTTGTTCTCAAGTTGCTTGAGCGTTTGTACGTCCTGTTCCTCAAGGTTCGCCCTCAATTGCAGCGCTTGGTCAGCTAAAACCGCTTGCCCTTGCTGGTCTGTTGCGCTCAACAATGCCGCAAACAGGAGAGGCGATCGATGACCTATTTTGGCGCGATGCAGAACGCGATTTACAATGCCGGTCTAAAAGGCGTGTTGCCCGAATATCCGGTGGATTTTGCGACATTGGAAGCGCGCGCACACGAAGCGCTGGGCCCGATGATGACCAATTATGTCGCTGGTGGTTGCGGCGATGAGCACACGCAGGACACCAATGCCAGCGCGTTTCACCATTGGGGCATGATCCCCAGAATGATGGTTGATTGCGAAAGCCGCGATCTTTCGATTGAGCTGTTTGGCGACACCTATCACAGCCCGTTATTTATGGCGCCGATTGGTCTGAACGGCGAAGCATCGCAGGATCGCCATGGCGATATTGCCGCAGCGAAAGCGTCTGCAGCCACGGGCGTTCCGTTTTGCGCTTCAACCTTGTCCAATGATCCGCTGGAGGATGTGAAACAGGCCTGCGCCGACACGCCCGCATGGTTCCAGCTTTACACGTCGAGAAACAAGGATGTGGCCACAAGCATGATCCGACGGGCAGAGGCGGCGGGTTACAAAGCGCTGGTGGTCACATTGGATACATGGGTCACAGGCTGGCGACCGCGCGATTTGAACGCGTCCAACTTTCCGCAATTGCGCGGCAAGGTTTTGCAGAATTATTTTACCGATCCAGAATTTCTCAAGCTGCTTCCCAACCCCCCGAAGAAGACCCCGAGACCGCAATCATGATCTGGGCAGGCACATTTGGACAAGTGCTGACCTGGGACGATATCGCCTGGTTCAAATCAGTCACTGATCTACCGATAGTGCTGAAAGGGATATGTCATCCAGATGATGCTCGAAAAGCGGCCGATCACGGGGCCGATGCGATTTATTGCTCCAACCATGGCGGACGCCAAGCCAATGGCGGGATAGCGACGATTGATCTGTTGGCTGACGTTGTGGCAGCGGCGGGCGATCTGCCGGTTTTGTTTGACAGCGGTATCCGATCCGGCACCGATGCCATCAAGGCAATAGCATTGGGCGCAGCAGCGGTCGGCGTGGGGCGGCCTTACACCTATGGCCTGGCTTTGGGCGGAGCTGATGGTGCGGCATTTGTGCTCAATTCAATTCTGGCCGAAGCGGATTTGCTGATGGCGGTGAATGGTTACCCAACATTGGCTGACGTGCGCGCCGCAGGAGCCGTGCGAACCGACCGTAAATGATTGGCTGCGAATTCGCGTCATAATCTTGCGCGGCTTTGAATCATTTGGGTTGATTGGGAATCTGGCGAAGATGTAAAATTTCGCCTTAGTTCAAATCCATGCTTAGTTTTCCACAGATTCAGTGTTACGTAACATCCCTAACAAGACGCGAATCGGGGACGCGAAAATGGAAAAACCAACGATTTGGTCCAGTGGACCAGACTGCATGGGTCGCACCATGTGCCTGCACGATGAAAACGCCCGCCGTGCGCGCTATGGCCGTATCAGGCCGATGGCCGCGCGCAGCACTTTGATGAATGCGCTTTCGCGTTGGATGCCGCTCGGCTGAAAAGTGCTGGTATGCCTTAGCTTAGGCAGGCGCGATTGCGGACTTTACCTCCGCTAAAATACTCAAAGGCGCTGCTGAGGGAAGACGCGCGCAGCCAGAGGCGCGCGCCAGAACACACAAGCCCAGCCCTACCGACAAATTTTAATGGATTGTAACTTTGTTGCGTGACCGCTAAATCAGCGCGGTCAGCTGCGACAAGGAGAGAGCCATGCTGGTCGGTGTCCCTAAAGAAATCAAATCGAGCGAATTTCGCGTCGGCCTAACCCCCGAAGCGGTGAGGGAATACATCGCCGCCGGGCATTCGGTGCTGGTTGAAACGGGCGCGGGGCTGGGTATCAGCAAAACCGATGCGGATTACGCCGCCATTGGCGCAGAAATCGTTGATACAGCGCAAGAGGTTTTCGCCCGCGCCGAAATGATCGTCAAAGTCAAAGAGCCGCAGCCGTCAGAATGGGTGCAGCTTCGCGAAGGGCAAATCCTCTTCACCTATCTCCACCTCGCTCCTGATCCCGATCAGGCGCGCGGGCTTGTGGAAAGCGGTGTTTCCGCTGTCGCTTATGAAACGGTGACCGCGCCTGATGGCTCGCTGCCATTGCTAGCACCCATGAGCGAAGTTGCAGGCCGCTTGTCAATTGAGGCGAGCGCGCATTCCAGCCACAAGGTCCACGGCGGACGCGGTATTCTGATGGGCGGCGTTCCCGGAGTTCTGCCCGCCAAAGTGGTTGTGATCGGCGGCGGGGTTGTCGGCACGCAGGCCGCGCGCATGGCAGTGGGGCTGGGCGCGAATGTCGAAATCCTCGACCGCTCCTTGCCGCGCATTCGCGAACTTGACGATATGTTTCAGGGGCGCGCCGTCACGCGTTATTCGAATGCGGGCACGATCGAACACGCCATCACCGAAGCGGACGTTGTAATCGGCGCTGTGCTTATTCCCGGTGCCAGCGCGCCGCGATTGGTGACGCGCGATATGCTGGGCTTAATGAAGCACCGTGCGGTGCTGGTTGATGTGGCCATCGATCAGGGTGGATGTTTTGAAACGTCAAAACCGACAACTCATGGCGAACCCACCTATATCGTCGATGACATCATCCATTATTGCGTCGCCAACATGCCGGGCGCAGTGCCGCATACATCAAGTTATGCGCTGAACAATGCGACCATGCCTTTCGGATTGGCGCTAGCCAATAAAGGGATCGCCGCGTGCGAGGATGATCCTTTTCTCGCGCCGGGCCTTAACGTGCACCAGGGGAAGATTGTAAATTCTGCAGTATCTGACAGTTTGGGCTTCTAGTTGTTGCAGGGAACCGAACAGTGCTTGCATGCATTCTTAGGGTAATCGCAGCTGCGGATACGTATATGCGAACTGCCGACAGAGACTTTGTCAGGGCGCTCGACAATGGGGTTGAGTAGAAGGGGCGAAGTCACTTGAGAGTGCTTTTCCGTGAAACACATCGATACCCGCCCGCTGGTCCGCGAAGTCAACAAAGATGCGGTGATTAACAGCCACGTTACCCCGGAAACGACGAGCGATAAGATCGCGTTTTCGTTTGTTAAACTGCTGCGCTTTTTCGCCGATACCCTCTTTGCCAAACGCTATGGCCACCGCGCTGTTGTGCTGGAAACCGTTGCCGCGGTTCCGGGCATGGTTGGCGGATTATGGCAGCACCTTCGCGCGCTGCGCCGCATGCGCGATGATGAGGGCTGGATTCGCACTTTGCTGGATGAGGCCGAGAATGAGCGGATGCATCTGATGACGTTTATCGAGATCGCGCAACCCAGCAGGTTTGAGCGCGCTCTGATTGTCGCTGTCCAGCTTATCTTCTACAACTTCTACTTCTGGCTATACCTGTTCGCCCCGCGCACCGCGCACCGGGTTGTTGGCTATTTCGAGGAAGAGGCGGTCATTAGCTACACTTCCTATCTCGCGGAAGTTGATGCAGGCCGTCATGAGAATCTTGCTGCACCGCAAATCGCAATTGATTACTGGCAATTGCCCGCCAATGCGCGGCTGCGTGATGTCATCATTGCCGTGCGCGCGGATGAGGCAGAGCACCGGGATGTCAATCATTGCTTTGTTGATGCGCTGGACGAACGGCGCGAGGGATCGCGCGATAAGCGGCGTAAACTCGGCGAAACCTGATTGCGGCCTTGCGCCTCCTGATTGCTGCGCATAGCGATGCGCAAATATCAGGAGGAGTGATCCATGAAGACCAGAGCCGCCGTCGCTTTCGAAGCCAAAAAGCCGCTTGAGATCGTCGAGCTTGACCTCGAAGGCCCCAAGCACGGCGAAGTGCTGGTCGAGATTATGGCCACCGGTATCTGCCACACTGATGCCTACACTCTGGACGGGCTGGATAGCGAGGGGTTGTTTCCCAGTGTCCTTGGCCATGAAGGCGCCGGGATCGTTCGCGAGATTGGCCCCGGTGTGACCTCTGTTGCTCCGGATGATCACGTCATCCCGCTTTACACGCCTGAATGCCGCCAGTGCAAAATGTGCCTGTCCGGCAAAACCAATCTGTGCAGCGCTATCCGCGAAACGCAGGGGCGCGGCCTGATGCCCGATGGAACCTCGCGCATGAGCTATAAGGGTGAGACGATCTATCACTATATGGGCTGCTCGACCTTTTCGAATTTCATCGTCCTGCCCGAAATCGCGCTTGCCAAGATCCGCACCGATGCCCCGTTTGAAAGCGCGTGTTATGTTGGCTGCGGCGTCACGACAGGCGTGGGCGCTGTCACCAATACGGCCAAGGTTGAGCCCGGCGACAATGTCGTTGTCTTTGGCCTTGGCGGAATTGGCCTCAACGTGATCCAAGGCGCGAAGATGGCGGGCGCTGACCGGATCGTTGGCGTTGATCTCAATCCTGCCAAACGCGAATGGGGTGAGAAGTTCGGGATGACCGACTTTGTGAACCCCAAAGAGACAGCCGATGTCGTTGCGCATCTGGTCGAATTGCTCGACGGCGGCGCGGATTACTCCTTTGATTGCACCGGCAATACGGACGTCATGCGCCAAGCGCTTGAATGCTGCCACAAGGGGTGGGGCACTTCGATCATCATTGGCGTCGCCGAAGCGGGCAAAGAGATCGCGACCCGCCCATTTCAACTCGTCACCGGACGCAATTGGCGCGGGACAGCTTTTGGCGGGGCAAAGGGCCGCACCGATGTGCCCAAAATCGTCGATTGGTATATGAACGGCAAGATCGCGATTGATCCCATGATCACGCACCAGCTGACACTGGAAGAGATCAACAAAGGCTTTGACCTCATGCATTCAGGCGAAAGCATCCGTTCGGTTGTGGTGTTCTGATGACCCGGAAAGTCAACCTATCGGACAAGTTTGCTTTGTTCACCGATCATTGGGCGCCGCGTATCGCCGGGCGCTATAACGACAATGAAGTGCGGCTTGCCAAGGCTTCGGGCGATTTCCAATGGCATGCTCATCCAGATACTGATGAGTTGTTTCTAGTGATTGAGGGCGAGCTCCATATGGAGTTTCGCGGCAGCGTAGAAGTGGTTAGGGCAGGGGAGATGATTATCGTCCCGCGCGGAGTGGAGCATTTTCCCCGCGTCCCAGAGGGGGAGGTGAAGATGGTGATTATCGATCCCAAAGACACTGCCAATACAGGCGATGCTGAAACCGCTTTTACACCCATGGAAATCTGAGGTGTTTAGAACGCACTCCGGGTCTATCGCGGCACTTGCAAGTAGGAAAGCGGTTTAGACCGCCACCACGTTCTGCTCAATCGCGCCAAAGATCGAATGGTTGTCCGCATCGCGCATTTCGATCCGCACAGCATCGCCCGGTTTCATGAAAGGAGTGGCCGCCTCGCCATCGCGGATCGTCTCGATCATGCGGATCTCAGCAATGCACGAATAGCCAAGCCCGCCATCTGCTACAGGCGTGCCCGGACCGCCATCTGCACCCTTGTTCGACACTGTTCCTGATCCAACGATTGTGCCTGCGCAAAGCGGGCGGGTCTTGGCGGCATGCGCGACCAGCTCTGCCAGATTGAAGGTGGCATCAATGCCCGCTTCAGCGCGCCCGAATGCTTCCCCATTATAGTCCACCATCAACGGCAGATGGACGAGGTTACCTTTCCACGCATCGCCCAGTTCATCGGGTGTCACCGCGACGGGGGAGAAGGCTGTCGGCGGTTTGGACTGGAAGAAGCCGAACCCTTTTGCCAGTTCGCCCGGTATCAAGCCGCGCAGTGACACATCATTGACCAGCATGACAAGCTTGATGTGGCCTGCCGCGTCATCAGCCGACACGCCCATTGGCACGTCATCCGTGACAACGGCAATCTCGCCTTCCATATCGCAGCCCCAGCTGACATCGCCCAAGGGGATACTGCCGCGTGGGGGCAGGAACGCGTCCGAGCCGCCCTGATACATCAGCGGATCAGAGTAGAAACTCTCCGGCACTTCGGCGCCGCGGGCCTGACGCACCAGTTCGACATGGTTGATATAGGCGCTTCCATCGGCCCATTGGTACGCGCGCGGCAAAGGCGAATGCGCCTCGCGTTCGTGGAAGCGTTCGCATGGCACCGCCTCGTGTTCGACATCAACGCTAAGCAGCTCAAGCTTCGGCGCGATATGCTCCCAATCATCCAATGCCGCTTGCAGAGTTGGCGCGATATAGCCTGCTGCGCAGCACCGTGTGAGGTCTTTCGAGACCACCACCAGCTTTCCATCGCGGGTTCCATCGTTGAGTGTTGCAAGCTTCATGAACGGTCCTTTTGCTGCGCGCTATTGCGCATCTGTCTGCTTGTCGGGATGCGCGCCCTGAAAGGCGGGCAGGGCAAGGCACGCGGCCTCTATTCGGGTGATGCGGGGATGCAGCGTCAGGTCATAATGGAACCTTCGCGCATTGTAGATCTGCGGGATCAGCACCGTTTCAAACAGGCCCGGCGCATCGAACAGGAAGCTGCCGGTGCCCAGCTGTTTCAGCCGTTCCTCAACCGGGTCAAGCGTGCGTTTCAGCCAGTGGCGATACCAGTAATCGATGATGCGCTGCGAATGGCCCAATGGCTCTTTTAGATATTTGAGCACCGGCAGGTTGAGCGGCGCGTGCAGCTCTGTCGCAATCGCATAGGATAGCTCGCGCGCGGTGTAGCGCTCTTCCATATCCGCCGGCAGCAAAGCGGGGGCATCGGGATAGGCTTCATCCAGCCATTCCAGCAGCGCCATGGATTGCGCGCGGTCGCGCCCTTTGGCTTCCAGCATGGGGACAGAGCCAAACGGATTGCGCGCGGTGAACGCTTTGTCTTTTTGCGCCCCATCGCGCAGGTTCACCGGCACGTTCTCGTATTCGAGTCCCTTTAGCGCTAGCGCGATGCGCAAACGGTACGAGGTTGAGCTGCGGTAATAGCCATAAAGCTTCATATGATTGCCATTTCCTGACCGGTCCATGGACCGCTCACCCCCCTGTTTTGCAAAATAGTGAGTTTCGCACAAAGCTCAGTTTTTGTTCGATTATCTTCAATTTGAGCGATGCGAAGTGTCACTTTCAAGTATCCAACAATTGGGGCCGCAGATTGTGCCCGTGATTTGCCAACTCTTAGTCTTTCACAGGCGTGTAGGACAGGGGGCACGAATTGCAGCAAGACCGGCTATTAAAACGCCGCCAGACCAGTGATCCCGCGGCCAAGGATCAGCGCATGGACATCGGCGGTGCCTTCATATGTGTTGACCGTTTCAAGGTTTACCGCATGGCGGATCACCTGATATTCTTCGGATATGCCATTGCCGCCATGCATGTCGCGCGATTGGCGCGCGATTTCGAGCGCTTTGCCAACATTGTTGCGTTTGACGATCGAGATCATATCGGGGCTAAAGCGGCCTTCATCCATCAGCCGGCCCACGCGCAGGCTCGCCTGAAGGCTGAGGGCAATATCGCTCATCATATCGGCAAGTTTGCGCTGATACAGCTGGGTGCCTGCCAAAGGCCGGCCAAACTGCTGGCGATCAAGGCCGTATTGGCGCGCGGCATGCAGGCAGAATTCGGCCGCCCCCATCGCGCCCCAACTGATGCCATATCGCGCGCGATTGAGGCAGCCAAACGGCCCTTTCAATCCCTGCACATGCGGCAGCAGAGCGGATGCGGGCACGCGCACATCCTCCATCACAATCCCGCCTGTGGTGGAGGCTCGCAGGGAGATTTTGCCTTTGATCTTGGGCGCGGACAGCCCCGCCATCCCTTTTTCCAGAACAAAGCCGCGAATGCCGCCGCCATGCTCTTCGGATTTGGCCCAGACCACAAAGACATCGGCGAACGGCGAATTAGAAATCCACGTTTTCGCGCCAGAAATGATGTAATCATCGCCGTCTTTGCGCGCGGTCGTTTTCATGCCAGCCGGGTCGCTGCCTGCATCGGGTTCGGTCAGGCCGAAACAGCCGATCAATTCGCCAGAGGCAAGGCCGGGCAGGTATTTCGCGCGCTGTTCGTCCGAACCATAGGCATAGATCGGATGCATCACGAGGCTGGATTGGACGCTCGCCATGGACCGGTATCCGCTGTCCACGCGCTCAATTTCACGAGCGATCAGGCCATAAGAGACGTAATTGGCGCCTGCTCCGCCAAATTCTTCGGGGATAGTCGCGCCCAAAAGGCCCGCTTGTCCCATCAGCGGAAACAGTTCGGGCGCGTCTGTTTCTTCGCGGTAAGCATCAATGACGCGGGGTTGCAATTCGCTTTGGGCAAAGCCGCGGGCGGCATCGCGGATCATGCGCTCTTCTTCGGATAGCTGGCTATCGAGATCGAAGGGGTCTTCCCAGTTGAACGGGACAATCCCCGCCGACGGATTGCGATCAGCGCCATCGCCGCGTGATGCAGCGCTGGGTGAGGGGGAAGCGGATTTGGGGGCAGTGCCGTGCACTAGTCTCTCCTGAAACTATTTATGCACGGACTCTTGCAGGTGCGGTCCCGCTAAGCAAGCAATTCCCGGCGCAGTTCGCATGCGCCGGTCATGCGTGGTGGATCACTCAGCAGGCTCAGCCTCAAGCACTTGGCTAACCGCGCTTAAAATGGCGGTCGGAGGGCAGGGTTTTGCCAAAGTGGTCGCGGACGGAAAGCGTTTGGCGACCTCGTCCTTGGCATCGCGGCCAGAATGGAAAATGATCGGTATGTTTTCAGCGTCCAGCTTTTCAGCCAGCGGGAACACAATGCCATCATCAAGAGCAATATCTAGGATGGCAAGATCAGGCTTTTCCTTTTGAAAGGCGAGCATGGCTGACGAGATTCCAGCATATGGCCCTTCGACCTCGTAACCGGCCTCTGCAACGGTGTCGCACAGGTCGAAACCTGTTATCAATTCATCTTCAGCGACCAATATCCGTGCAGCCATCAGCGTCCTCCTTTAAGTGCAACGTTAACTGTAACACAAATTGGACACCATTGTCGCAGCAAATTTACGTGTTCTGTCCGAACTTAGCTGCAAATCCCGAATTATCGCCTGCGGCCAACAGCTTAGCCTGGTCAACCCAGTGATCGCGCGTGATGCGTCCCTGGAACCGGCCCAGCATCGAATCGATGCGTTCGATGTCAGCATCGCTCCACGCGGCAATCTGGGCAAAGCTGGTGATTCCCTGATCGTTGAGGATACCGGCAAGCTTTGGTCCGACCCCCTTGATCGTGGTGAGATCATCCGGCGCGCTTGTGGTTTTCGGCGCGGCTTTTGGCGCAGGTTTCGGAGTGGGTGCAGGGGCAGGTGCAGGTTGGGCCGTGGGAGCCGGAGCAGGCTTAGGCTCAGGCTTGGGCGCAGGCGGAGTAACGCTCGGAGTGACAGCCGCAGGCGCGGCATCAATCAGCGCCTGATTGCGAGCAGCAGGCGCAGCGCCTTTATCCAGCACATCGCCGCGAGTGAGACCCGCATCGCGGACCACAACGGTCGATTTGCCAAGGCCCAGCAAAATGCCCGCTGCAATGAAAAACAGCAGCACGCCAAGGATAAGCAGCACAATAGAAATGGTAGACATGGTGAAAACTCTCCGCTCAGAATCGATGTCGCGAACGCGGTGTAGCAGCGGATTTGTCCCGCGCGCTAGTGGGGCGGTGCAGTCGCAGGCCAAAACCCGCATGCGATGATGCATCGGCGCAGCAAAAGGCCCGCGCCAGCATCCTGCCGGGCGGGCCTTGTTACAGGGACTGGTGGCGGTTGCCGCTGCCTTCGATCAGCCGCCTTTCATTCCTTCTGCAAGCTCATTCAATTGCAGGAATTCCTGCCGCCAGTAATTGCTTTGCTTGCCCGCCAGCGCGCTGACATCGGCGTGGTCAAATCCGTTCATCAATTCATCTCCCCGCAGGATCTGACCAAAGGCGGCCACCGATGCGGCAAAGGCAAAATCTCCGCGCGGCGCTTTGGCGGTGACCAGAGCATCGCTGCGCACGATGGTGTCAATCAGGCGGGATGTGTCGCCACCCGGCAGTTTGAACCGCAATTTGACATGCGCCGCCTCTGTCATGCGGCTGGTTGCCGCTTCGGCTTGATTGTCCTCATACCGGCGCGGCGCGATCCAGCCTTTGGTTCCCGCGGGCACAATCTCGTAAATCGCGGTCACCTGATGGCCTGCGCCAATGTCGCCTGCATCAATCGCGTCATTGTCAAAATCCTGCTCGCGAAGCGCGCGGTTTTCATAGCCGACAAGCCGGTATTGACTGACAATCGCCGGGTTAAACTCCACCTGGATTTTTACGTCCTTGGCGATGGTGAAAAGGGTCGAGGACATCTCATCACCCAGCACCTTTTTGGCTTCCAAAGCGCTGTCGATATAGGCGTAATTGCCATTACCGTGATTGGCGATCTGCTCCATCATCGCTTCGTTGTAATTGCCCCTTCCAAAGCCAAGCGTGGTGAGCGTAATGCCGGTGTCGCGCTTTTTCTCGATCATTTCGATCAGCGCGTCATTATCGGTCTGACCCACATTAAAATCGCCATCGGTCGCAAGGAGCACGCGGTTGACGCCGCCTTTGATGAAATTGTCCTCGGCAATATTGTAGGCAAGCTGCAAGCCGGCCCCGCCAGCGGTCGATCCGCCAGAGCGCAATTGATCGAGCGCGCGGCGGATTTCTTTCACGTCATTGGTGGGTTCCAGCACAAGGCCCGCAGCGCCTGCATAGACAACGATGGAAACGCGGTCCTTTTCGCCCAATTCGCCCGCGAGGCCGGACAAGGCGGTTTTGACCAACGGCAGTTTGTCAGGCGACCCCATTGATCCTGACACATCCATCAGAAATACCAGATTGGCAGGTGGCCGCTCGGTCCGGTCAATGTCATAGCCGCGAAGGCCAATGCGCATCAGATAGCTTTTATCATTCCACGGCGTTTTGGCGACATCGGTTGTCACGCTGAACGGGATATCGCGGGTTTCAGGCCGGTTATAATCATAGCGGAAATAATTGATCATCTCCTCTGTTCGGACAGAGGCAGCAGGCGGCATTGCGCCATCCGTAAGGAAGCGGCGTGTGTTGGTGTAAGCGCCGGTGTCCACATCGACGCTGAACGTGCTGACTGGTTCTGAGGCGACGAGTTTGACAGGCGAGACTTCCTCCCCGTCATAGCGTTCGCGGCCCGGATCGGTTGGGACGACGACCGGAGGTACGTAAATGCCGGGAGCGGGCGCAGTGCGTAAGGCTTGCGCTGCGTATCCGTCTGTGCGCTTGCGCGCCGTAACAGTGATTGCCTGGCTTTCGGCCACAACTGGCGCAGACGGCGGCGGCGGCGGCGGCGGTGGAGGCGGCGGGGCCACCGCAATATCTGTTTTATCATCACCCTTTGCAGTGCCTGCATTGCCAAGGTCACCAGACTGCTGGCCCGCGCATCCGGCAAGCGCCACGCTGAGCGCTGCAATGCCGACAAAACCTCTGCCCTTAAGTGCGGCGATATTCATACCCTAACCCCTTTTCTTACCCGTCATAAGGCTCGGCTCATCGCACTGAATGCTGAGTGAATGGAGCTATCAGGAAGTTGTAAGGCGCAGGCCCGCCCGGCATTTCAGCCCATCTATTCAGCAGGTTGCGCAGGCTTCTTCGCAGCGTTTGGCCGGAAGAGAACCTTGTCTTCCTCGCCAAATCCGCGTTTCCAGATCACATAGCCGTAAAGCGCAAGGATCACCGGAATGCCGATTGCCAGTTCCACCCATTCGGGCAGGAACGTGAACGCATATCCGGCCACCACAGCGGGCGCTGCGGCATAGACCAGCGCCCAGCGCCAATTGGATACGGGCGCTTTCAGCAAGGTTTTGAGCACTAGCGCTTTCACCAGGCTCGACACCGTCAGCGCGCAGAACAAGGCGGCAGCGGGCATGGCGGCTTCGAACCCTGCATCAACCTCATAGGATTTGGCGATCAGAATAAAGGTGATGGTCAAGGCGGCCTGTAATGCCAAAATCCCGACCGAAATCGCCAGATTGCGCTTTTTCGCGATGTAGACGAGCACGCTTTCGGAAACGACTGCCATGCTGGCGGCCACTTCTGCTGCGAGCAGAAAGGCCAGCGCTGCCGTGCCTGCAACATAGGCCGGGCCCCACAGGCCCATCACCCCTTCGCCCGGTATGCCCAGCGCCAGCGCAATGCCCAATTGGATCGCGATGATCCAAAAGCCCACTTGCCGCACCTGGCTGGCGATTGCGGCCATATTGCCGGTTTTCAAATTCTTGGTGATGACGGGCGAGAGGATCGGCTCAAATGAGGTTTTCAGCTTTTGCGGCAAGCTCGCGATTTGTTGGGCGACGTAATAGATGCCAACGGCGGCAGGCGGAGCGAACAGGCCAAGGATAAAGATATCCAGCAGCCGCGTGCCGCGCTCCACCGCATCCGCGCCCACCAGCGGGAAAGCGGACGATGATTGTTTGAGCATGGCTTTACCATTCGGTCGCCACCCTTTTGGCAAGCCATAGGTGCGCAAAAACGGCCACAGCGCTGTCACCAGCCCCGCCAGCACCGAAAACAGATAGGCAAGGCCAAGCCCTGCATCGCGGGTCTCATCGAAAAACAGGAACACGCCCACCGCAATCGATATCGCCCACGGTTCAACAATCGCGCGCGCGCGCACCGTGGTGGCGATGTCATAGCGATAGGCCTGCGCTGCCAGCACAATCTCGGTCAGCGCAAAGGCAGGGATGGCCGCGATCATCCACATATCGAGCGGTGAGTTCATCCCATTGGGGAACATCACCTGCGGGAAGATCAGCAGCGCAAGGGCTGCAACCAATGAACAGAGCAGCCCCAGCAAAAGGCCATCATAAACCAGATTGGTCTCTGTTTGCGGATCGTCATTCCCGCCCAGCCGCAATCTTTGCGCCAGTCCGCGTTTTTCGCCGAGCGAACACACAAGCCCGATAATCTCGATCAGAATAAAGGCAGAGGCAAACCGCCCCAGCGCATCTTCCCCGTAATAGCGCGCGGCAATAATCAGAAACGGAATGCGCGCGAGCAGGCGCACGACAAAACCCATCGTGTTCTGCCGTCCGCCTTTGGCCAATGCGGCCATATCGGAATTATCACCGCCGGGCTCACCGCCGGGCTGGGGCGCGGGTGTGGGCGGCACGGTTGGCGGAACGCTCGTCACGCAGGCTTTTCCGCTTTTAACGGGCGAGCAAGCAGGCTGGCGACCGCTTGGCGCGGGTCTTCGCCTTTCAAAATGGCATCGACTGCGGTGACAATCGGCATTGCGATGCCGCGTTTTTGGGCAAGGTCAGCCAGCACGGGCGCGGTATGCGCGCCTTCTGCAACAGTGGTCCGGTCTGCCATCAAGTAGGTTGCTGATCGACCTTCGCCCAAGGCTTTACCAAGGGAGAAATTGCGGCTGGACGTGGAGGAACAGGTCAGCACCAAATCGCCCATGCCGCACAGCCCGGCAAGCGTTTCGCTGCGCGCGCCGAGCGCTGCGCCGAACCGCTCCATTTCTGCGTATCCGCGCGCAATGAGAGCCGCGCGCGCATTCTGGCCAAGGCCAAGCCCATCGACCAGCCCGCACGCAATCGCGAGCACGTTTTTCACCGCGCCGCCAATTTCTGCGCCTGTGACATCGTCGGAATAATAAGGCCGGAATGCTGGCCGCGCGATGGCGGGTTTAAGCCGTTCCCACTGCGCCTCGCCTCCGCTGCAAGCGAGTGTAACCGCGGTGGGCAAGCCGCGTGCCACTTCGATTGCGAAAGTGGGGCCGGACAGAACCGCAATATCGCTATTAGGACATGCCGCGCGCGCCACATCATTCATCAGCCGTCCGGTTCCCGCCTCAATGCCTTTGGAACACAGGATGAGATCGCGCGGCTGCGCGCTTAAGTTTTGAAGAACACTGCCCAAAGCCTGCGCAGGTGTGACAGCCAAAAGCGTATCAAGCGGGGCAAGCTCTGTCAGATCGTGCACCGCGCGGATGGTTCTGGAAAGCTGCGCGCCTGCCAAATATACAGGGTTTTCATGGGCCCTATTGATGGCATCGGCCACTTCGCTCTCATACGCCCACAACACGACATCGCGCCCGTCTGAGCTGAGCATTTGCGCCAAGGCTGTGCCCCAGGCGCCTGCGCCAATTACGCCGATGGTTTCGTGTTTGCTCACGCTTTCACCCCTGCGCCGCGCGCGCGTTCCGCTTCCCTGTCGAGCGGCCAACGCGGGCGCGCTTTAAGATCGAGCGGATCGCCTTTGAAGTTCGGCTCAAGCGCCAAGCGCTCAAGCCCGGCCCACGCGATCATCGCTGCGTTATCGGTGCACAGCGACAGCGGCGGCGCGGTAAAGCGCATGGCGTGTTGGGCCGCGAGCGCCTCAAGCGATGCGCGAACCGATTTGTTCGCCGCCACTCCGCCAGCAACGACAAGCGCTGGCCACGGGCCGGACAAAGTCAGTGCGTGTTCGAGCCGGTCTATCAGGCAATCAATCGCAGCCGATTGAAAACTCGCCGCGATGTCAGCGGGTGAGTGCTGTCCGCTTTCAAACGCGCGCAGCACCGCGCTTTTCAAACCTGCAAAGGAGAAGTGCGGTTCTTTCGATCCTTTTAGCGGGCGGGGCAGAGGAACCGACGATGCATCCCCTTTGATCGCCAATTCTTCAACCGCCGGCCCGCCGGGATAGCCAAGGCCGAGGATCTTGGCGGTCTTGTCAAATGCCTCGCCCAAAGCATCGTCGATGGTTGTGGCAAGGCGGCGGTATTCGCCAACGCCTTCAACGCTCAAAATCTGGCAATGCCCGCCGGATACGAGCAGCAGCAGATAGGGAAATTCAAGGCGCTCATCGGCAAGGCGGGGGGACAAGGCGTGGCCTTCAAGATGATTGATCGCGATTAAAGGTTTGTCCGATGCCATCGC
This sequence comes from Erythrobacter sp. JB1-15, assembly GCF_057365035.1. Taxonomy (NCBI): domain Bacteria; kingdom Pseudomonadati; phylum Pseudomonadota; class Alphaproteobacteria; order Sphingomonadales; family Erythrobacteraceae; genus Erythrobacter; species Erythrobacter sp. JB1-15. Next base: position 178,726 of record NZ_CP200295.1, on the reverse strand, counting down.
CAGCGCCTTTGCACTGACAAGCCCGACCATAACCCCGCCGATCAGCCCCGGCCCCGCGGTCGCGGCAATCGCATCGATATCGCTTAGTGCCAGTTCAGCCTCGTCCATCACCGCTTCGATCATCGGGGCCAATTTCACCGCATGCGCGCGCGCCGCGATTTCGGGAACGACCCCGCCATAAGGTGCGTGCTCCTCGTTTTGAGAGGCGATTTGCTGCGCGATAATGGTGCGATCATGGGCCACCAAAGCAACCGCTGTTTCATCGCAGCTTGTCTCCACCCCAAGGACGATCAGGGGGCGTTTGTCAGGCCGAAATGGGGACGCAGTGCTCATGGCTCTTTCAATGGGCATTGTGCGCAGCTATCGCAATGCCCGCAATGAGTATGTCACCCGATGAGAATACGAACGGCGCACCCCGGCTGAGACTGGGCACGCGCAATTCCCCGCTTGCCATGGCGCAGGCGCATGAAACCCGCGACCGGCTGTGCGCGGCCCATGGCTGGGACCAGGATGCGGTGGAACTGGTGCCGGTTACAGCCAGCGGCGATAAAGTGCTCGACCGGCCTCTGGCAGAGATTGGCGGGAAAGCGCTCTGGACCAAGGAACTGGATCAATGGCTGGCTGAGGGGCGCATTGATGTGTCGGTTCATTCGGCCAAGGATGTGGAGACCGAGCGGCCCGATATATTCGCTTTTGCCGCATGCCTGCCGCGCGCTGACAGGCGCGATTGTCTGGTGGGCGCAGACAGCATCGCCGCCATCCCTAAAGGCGCCGTCGTGGGCACAAGCGCGCCGCGCCGCGCTGCGCAATTGCTCAATCTGCGCCCCGATTGCAAAGTTGTGACTTTTCGCGGCAATGTCGCAACCCGGCTGGGCAAACTGGCAACGGGTGAGGCGGATGTGACCTTTCTGGCCGCAGCGGGTCTTGAACGGCTCGGTCAAAGCGATGTGGGCGTGGCTCTTGATGAAAGCGACTGGATCCCGGCTGCGGCTCAAGGGGTAATTGTTCTCGAAGCGCGCGCGGATGATGCGGCAACGCATGGGCTTTTGGCAGCGCTCGACAATGGGCAGGCGCGCGCCGAATTGGAAGCCGAACGCGCATTGCTCGCCCGGCTTGGCGGGACATGTCATTCCCCGGTCGCGGTTTTGTGCACAGGCGATGCCGCGCGGCTGACAATGCGCGCAGCCGTGTTCAGCCCGGATGGAAGCGAGCGTATTGCAGGTGAGGCAGGTTTTGCTCCCGGCGATCACACCGCGATTGCGAGGCTGGCCGATGATTTGTTGGCGCGCGCTAGCCCCGCAATCACGCAGCATTTCGGCGGGGCATGAACGAGCCGGGCTTTACCGCCTCGGCGCGGCCCGTGCTGGCCATTCGGCCAGAGCCGGGATTATCCGCGACAGTGGCGCTGGGGCGCAGCATGGGTCTTTCCATGCATGGCTGCGCGCTGGCGCAGGTTCAGCCTGCCGAATGGGCGATGCCCGATCCCGCCCAGTTTGATGCGATCTTATTGGGCAGCGCCAATGCGATCCGCCATGGCGGTGATGCCCTCGCAAACCTGACCTATCTGCCCGTCCATTGCGTGGGCGATGCAACCGCGCGCGTGGCCGCAGAGGCAGGCTTTACCGTCGCCCTGTCAGGCACGGGCGGATTGCAGCGCGTCATCGATCAGGTGCGTGCGCCGATCCGGTATTTAAGGCTGGTTGGCAGCGAATATGTCGAACTTTCCCTGCCCGCGGGCATCACATTCGAACCAGTTCAAACTTACAGCGTAACCCCGCAAAGCTTGACGAAGGAGGCCGCAGGCCTGCTGGATTGCGAGCCCATTGTCCTTCTCCATTCAGCCGCGATGACCCGGCAATTCATGCTTGAATGCAAGCGGTTAGGCTTGGACCGGAGCCGCATCACTCTGGCGGCCATGGGAGAGCGGATTGCGCAGCCGGCGCGCGCAGACGGCGAGAGCGAATGGCGCGCTATCCACGTTTCCGGTGCGCCCAATGACACAGCATTGCTGGAAATGGTGCGAGACGTGTGCATATAAGCGGTATGATTGACCGCGCGCCCCCGCGCACAAAGCGGTCGCAGGGTCTGGGATATAATGGAATCGAAATACGGCTCACGCCGCAAAACTGGCTCTCGTAAATGGCCTTTTCTGGCCAGCGTATTTGCTTTTGTCATTGGCGGCGCGCTGGTGGGATATGTGGTTTGGTACAATCTTGACGGCGGCGGCGCGGCCGAAGGCGCAGATACGCCAGCCGCGCTTGCAGGTGCTGGCGGGGCGTCGCCAACGCAAACACCCAGCGCGGTGATATCGCCATCGCCCACAGGCGGCGAATTGGCTGATGCAATTGAAGCGGACAATGCCGAGGAGGCGGTTGAAGTCGTCACCCGCGTTGCCGAACAGCAGGGCGGACTTGACCAGCGCATTGCGGCTGCTGAACAGCGCATCGCCCGCATTGATCTGCAAACGCAGGCCGCATCAGGCAACGCCGCGCGCGCCGAAGCTTTGCTGATCGCTTTTGCCACGAGGCGGGTGATCGAGCGGGGGGATGAGCTTGGCTATCTGGCGGATCAATTGCGGCTGCGTTTCGGTGATGAGCGGCCCAATGCGGTCAGCACGATTATCACCTTTGCGCGCAGCAATCCGCGTATCAGGCTCGACCAGCTGATCCTGCGGCTGGACGGGCTGGCCCCGCAATTGACCGAAAGCGAGGATGGTTTTTCATTCGGCAATATCTCCCGCGAATTTCGCCAATTGTTTGTAATCAGGCGCGAAAGCACGCCCTCTGCTTTGCCCGAAAGGCGCCTTGAACGCGCGCGATTTGCGATGGAGCAGGGGCGCTATCAAAACGCGATTGACGAGATCAAGGCGCTGCCCGGCGCAGCGGCTGCCCAGGCGTGGATCACTGATGCGGAAAGTTTCCGCGACGTGATGATCGCGCTTGAAAACATCGAAACCGCAGCGGTGCTTGATCAGCAGGGCCTGCGCGATGGCACAGGCGAGGTCGTCCGCCAGCCAAGCCCGGTGGATAGCGCCGGTGAAAACTAATCACCCACTTAAGCCTAACCGCGCAGCAATTGCGGCAAATCGCCAGAAACACCGCGCGCTTCGTCCATAAAGAACGTCTTTAACGGCGCGGCGCGCTGCACGCCTGCCATTCCAAGGCGGCGGACGGCGGATGCGGTTTTGCCCGGAACACCGAAAATCCGCGTGAGACCATCGGTCGCTAGTGCCACCATAAAGCTGTCGAGCCCGCGCCAGTTCTCATAGCGTTTGAGCAATTGCGCATCCCCCGGATCAAGTCCGATCCGCGCGCCATCTGCCAGCACTTCGACCAAAGCGCCCACATCGCGCAGACCTAGGTTCAATCCCTGCCCTGCAATCGGGTGGATGCCGTGCGCGGCATCACCGATCAATGCGAGGCGTTCATCAGTGATCTTGGCGGTGTGATGGAAACCCAAAGGCCAGCTTGACCGCGTACCCACTGTTTCCACCGCGCCCAAACAATCGCCCATACGTTCTTGTATTTCGGCTAGAAATGCGCGGTCGCCGAGTTTCATTACGGCTTTGCCATCTGCTTCGGATACGGTCCACACCAGCGAAGAGCGATGCGTTCCATCGGCATCATCATTCAAAGGCAGAAGCGCAAACGGGCCGGCGGGATAGAAGATTTCCCACGCGACATTGCTGTGCGGTTTGGAATGGGTGAGGCCGGCGATGATCGCGCGGTGGTGGTAATCCCACTTTGCAATGGCAATGCCGGCTTCATCGCGGGTGGGCGATCCGCGCCCTTCGGCCGCGATCATCAAGCGGCCTTTCAGCTTGCGATCATCGGCAAGGACTGCGGCCACTCCAAATTCGCTGCGCTGGCGTTCGACGATGTCAGCCTTGGCCACCCAATTGATAAGCGGCTCGGCGGCTGCCGCTTCGAACAGGGCAAGGCGCAGGCGGCGATTGGGGAACATCCGCCCCAAAGTGCCTTCGCCTTCGCCCGGCACGAAATCGAGCCTGCCGGGGCGGTTTTGATCGGTGACAGCAATGCTGGCGATATCGCAGGCGAATTCCTCTAGTCCGTCAGCAATGCCGATATTGGTGAACAGGTGCCAGCTGGCCGTGGAGATAGCGGTTGCTCGGTCATCAAACCCTTCTGCGGTCAGCTCTGCCGGGTCCGCGCGGTCAATCACATGGGATGACATGCCCTTTTTCGCTGCCGATAAAGCCAGCGCCATACCCACAAGTCCCCCGCCGAGGATCAACAGGTCTTTGGTTTCAGTGTCGGCTTTGCTCATGTGTCACTTTCTGCGCGGCAATTGCGAATAGCGTGAGACCGTCCTAGAGGTTTCGCTGTGTCCGACGCAAGAATGTTCGCCCCTCTCATCCGTTACTTCGCTGCATGGTGCTTTGCATTGTGTGCATCGCTGGCGCTGTCCTTACCTATCGCCGCGCCGCTGCGCGCTCAGGAGCAGCCAGCCGAAGTTACGAAAGAGGCGCGCTTTGGCGATGCGAATATCGCAGCTGTGCTTTATGCTGATGGCCTGCCCACAGCGGGTGAGGAATGGATGCTTGCGCTGCGGTTCACTCCAAGCGCACCCGAATGGCACGGATATTGGTCCAATCCGGGCGATGCGGGGCTGGGCATGCAGGTGGAGCTGAACCTGCCCGATGGCTGGCAAATGGGAGAGGCGCTTTATCCCGTGCCCCAGCGCCTGATGATCGGCGATTTGATGAACCACATTTACGAAGGGCAATATGCCGTGCTGATCCCGGTGCGCGTGCCTGGTGATGCGGATGTCGAAGGGGTATCAGGAGTAAGCGGCTTTGCCGATTACCTCGCCTGCACCGACGAAGTGTGCGTGCCGCAGGATGCGGTTTTGCAAGCGCGCCAGGGCGGCGATTTTGCTCGCTGGCGCGCGAGTATCGCGCCGCAGCTTAGCGCGGACACACGCTTTGAAGTGAGCAGCGGCAATCTAAGGCTCGCCATACCCCTGCCGCAAAGCGTCGAGCTGCCTGATCCGCATGTCTTTATCGCCAATGCGCGGCTTGTGGATTACCCCCCGTTTCAGACTTTCCGGCGTTCAGGCGATATGCTGACGGCCACCATTCCGCTTGTTGAATATGGCGGCGATACGCCCAGCGCTGTATCGGGAATTGTCTCGTTTGGGAGCGGAGACGGGGTCGCTTTTACCGCGTTCCCCGGCACAGTGCCGGTAGGCGGTGATGTGCTTGTGACCATGAACAGCGCGCAAGGGGTCACGCCGCCTTTATGGACGCTGGTTTTGGGCGCTCTTGTTGGCGGGCTGATCCTCAACATCATGCCTTGTGTGTTTCCAATCCTCAGCCTGAAAGCGATTGCCTTGGCGCGGGCTGGCGGAAGTGAGGCCGACGCGCGGATCGAAGGTTTTGCTTATACCGCAGGCGTAGTGCTGGCCTGCATTGCGCTGGGCGGCACCATGCTGGCTTTGCGCGCGGCGGGTGAGCAGGTGGGATGGGCGTTTCAATTGCAAAACCCTGGCGTTGTGGTGCTGCTGCTCGTGCTGGCCGCTGCGATCACGGCAAACTTTGGCGGCTTGTTTGAGCTGCCCTCATTCGGATCAAGTGCTGGCCCGAAGAAAGGCGCAGGCGGCGCGTTTGCAACCGGATTGCTCGCCGCCTTCGCTGCCACACCGTGCACAGGGCCGTTTATGGCCGCAGCCATGGGCGCAGCGCTGCTGCTGCCTGCGGGGCAAGCGCTGTTGCTGTTTGCGCTGCTTGGGCTTGGCCTTGCTTTGCCGTTTCTGCTGATCGGTTTAGTGCCCGCATTTCGCCGGATGCTGCCCAAGCCCGGCGCGTGGATGGACACATTCCGCCGCGTGATGGCAATCCCGATGGGGCTAACCGCATTGGCGCTTGTCTGGCTGGTCACGCAGATTGGCGGCAGATATTTTGCCGGTGCGGCGCTGCTCCTCGTCTTTGGCGTGATTTTGGGCTTGTGGGCGACCGGCCAGTTGCAGCGGCGCGGCAAGATGGCATGGCCCGCATTCGCTCTGATCGCAGCGCCATTCGCCGCGTTTGCTGTCATTGCAATGCCGTCGCTTTATGCCAAGCCGTCAGGCGAAATTGCGCAATCGGTGTTGGAGCCCCAGAATTTTTCGCCCGAAGCTTTGGCTGAGGCGCGCGCTTCGGGTCGGCCGGTGTTTGTGTGGTTCACTGCCGATTGGTGCGTCACTTGCAAAGTCAATGAAAGCATCGCGATTGAACGCGAGGCCACGGCACAGGCTTTCAAAGATGCGGGCGTCATCGCGGTTGTCGGCGATTGGACACGGAGCGATGAGGCCATCACTATGTTCCTGACGCAGCAGGGCGCAGCAGGGGTGCCGCTTTACCTGTGGTATGAGCCGGGCGCAGAGGCCGAGCAATTGCCGCAGGTTCTCACTCAGGATCTTCTGGTGGAGAAGGCTCAGGCGTATCAGGTTCGGGCTGGTCAGACTCGGGCAGGTCAGGCTGAGGCGGCTGAAGCTCAGGCTCAGGTTCAACCTCAGCCATAATCTCAAGCTCAGGCACAGGTTCAAGCTCAGGGGCTTCCAGCTCGGGCGTGTCATTTTCAGGCGTTTCAGTCAAAGGCCGGGCGCACGCAGCAATAAGCTGTCCGGGGCGCGGGCTTGCGTTAAGCTCCACCATGCCTGCCCCTGGTATCGTGGCGGTGACTTTGCGCGGACCGATGAGCGGCTCGATATTGCGATCGCTCGCCGCCACTCGCCCGCGCCAATGGCGGCTTTTGCCAAGCTCTACCGCGTCCACTTCGATCCGCCCAATCGCGCCATTGCCAACCAGCGCCAGCAGCGCCTGCGCGCCTTTATCAGCAGGGGCCATGCGAGTGATCTCAATCAACGCTTCGCCCGCATCATCCCTGCATTCGAGCGCCATTAAAGCAGGCTCCTCAGGCACACCGTAGATGATCCGGCCCGCTGTCTGGCTGGATACCCAGATCGCACCTTCCACATCAGGTGAGGGCAGGGGAGCAGAGGCAAATGTCGGCTCTGCCTCAGGCATTTCGCGCACGAGCGCCGCATCACCAGGAGGCGGCTTGCACCCCGATGCGGCCAGCATCAAACACAGCGCAAAGCGTCTCATCGCGCGCGGATAAAGCGGCGCAAATCCTGGCTGAGTTTGCGCCGGTCCTCATCGCGGACATACATCATGTGGCCCGCATCGTAATATTCGTAAGTCACCCTGTCCTGCGGGATACCCATGCGGTTGAGCGAATATTCCGCGCCAAAAAACGGGGTCGCAAAATCATACCAACCTTGCGCGTTGAAAACGCGAAGCTGCGAGTTTTGCCGCATCGCCTTGCCGATAAATGGCGCGACGTTGAGATAGGCATTGCGCTGCCAGCCAGACCCGCCCAACGACCAATCCCAGTTTGCCCCCGGCTCGCGCCCGATCGAATTGTAAGGGCGATCCGTTTCAAAGCCCAATCCTTCGCGCGCCCACTGATTGACCGAAGCGGTATAGCCTGCATCAATACCGTAAAAGCTGGGGTCGGCATCCGGATATTCGCCCGCATTGTCATAATCGCTGCCCGTGTAGCGCGCATCCAAGCGGCCAATGGTGAGCCCCCTATCGCGCAGCAGTTCTTTGTAGAAACGCTGCGAGGTAACGCGCAGATTGGCGCGGTCGAGATATTCTTCGGACAGGCCGGTTAACTGCGCCATGCGCGCGCGCACCGCGGCCCGTTCGTCGCCGGGCAAGTCCTGCCCTTTGAGCAGCGCAGCGGCGAACGGCCCGATGGCAAACTCGCGCGCTTCCTGGACAATGTCCTCAACCGATCCGCCTTGCGCTTTGCCATGATAGTGCGCAGCTGCCGCCATATTGGGGAGCGTCACGATATAGGCCATTTCATTGCCCGGCGTCGGTTCGCGTGCAGCAAAATCGAGGATGGTTGAAATCAGGATGAGACCGTTCAGGCCGACATCGTTATAGGTCGAACCTTCCAGTTCATCGACAACCATCGCGGTGCGCGTGGTGCCATAGCTTTCCCCGCCAAGATATTTGGGGCTGGACCAGCGGCCATTGTCATTGATCCACCGCCGGATAACCTCGGCAACCGCTCGCGCGTCCTGGCGAAGTCCGTAATACTTTTTCTTGTCAGTGCCCTGCGTAAGATAGCTAAAGCCTGTTCCAGGTGGATCGATAAACACCAGATCAGCCACATCGAGCAGGCTGTCAGGATTGTCGAGCAGCGGATAAGGCGGCGCGCCATCATCGCGGGCATCAGAGGGAATTGCGACGCGTTTGGGGCCAAAGGCGCCCATCTGCAACCAGACAGAGCCGGAGCCGGGGCCGCCATTGTAGATAAAGAACACCGGCCGCGAAGTATCGCGCGGGCTCTTCACATAAGAGGTGGTGACAATGACGGCTTCCTGTTTCCCATCATCGCCCGAAAGGATCGTCTCGCCAATGGTCGCGGTGTATGGGACGCGCACACCGCCAAATGTACCGGTAAGGTTGCGCGTCTTCACCTGCGGCGTGATGGCGGCAGCGGCAGCTTTGCCCGCGCCATTCGCATGGTCATCGGCAAAGGCAGGACCGGCGGCAAAGGCGATAGCAGCGGCGGATAAAGCGCTGAGAACGGTTTTGGTCATGGCTGCGATGATTGGCACTCAATCAGGCTTGCTTCAAGAGTTAAGCGCTCAAGGCTTGCCGCCCATGAACTTTGTTCGCTTTTTGCCGTAACGGGTCTTGCGCGTGCCGGGGCGGCCTGCGTCTGAGCGGCCCACTTTGGGGGCTTTTTTCTCGCCATCGGGCAGGCCAAGCTCATCATTTTCCAACCGCCGGATTTCATCGCGCAATCGCCCGGCCTCTTCAAATTCGAGATTGGCAGCGGCATCGCGCATGCGCTTTTCGAGGTCTTCGATATAGGCGCGCAGATTGTGGCCGACGAGATTGTTGACCTCATCATCGCCCGTATCGACTGTGACACCGTCTTGCGCGGCTGAATGCGCGACGATGTCTGCAATGTCGCGTTTGATCGTGGCTGGCGTGATGCCGTGTTCTTTGTTGTAGGCCTTTTGCTTTTCACGGCGGCGGTCGGTTTCGGCCATGGCGCGTTCCATGCTGCCGGTTACCCGGTCTGCATAAAGGATGACTTTGCCATCGACATTGCGCGCCGCGCGGCCAATCGTCTGGACGAGGGATGTTTCCGAACGCAGGAAACCTTCTTTATCGGCATCCAAAATCGCGACCAGCCCGCATTCAGGAATATCGAGCCCCTCGCGCAGCAGGTTGATCCCGATCAGCACATCATACACGCCAAGGCGCAAATCGCGGATCAGCTCGATGCGTTCGAGCGTTTCGACATCGGAATGCATATAGCGCACTCGCACACCGGCCTCGTGCATAAACTCGGTGAGGTCTTCTGCCATGCGTTTGGTGAGGGTGGTGACGAGGGTCCGGTACCCTTTCTTGGCCGTGGCAAGGCATTCCTGAATGCAATCCTGCACCTGATCTTCGACCGGGCGGATTTCAACGGGCGGGTCGATCAGGCCTGTGGGGCGGATCACCTGTTCGGCAAACACGCCGCCCGTCTGCTCCATCTCCCAATTGCCGGGCGTGGCGCTGACGGCAAAGGTTTGCGGGCGCATCGCGTCCCATTCATTGAAGCGAAGCGGGCGGTTGTCGATGCAACTGGGCAGGCGGAACCCGTGCTCTGCCAAGGTGATTTTGCGCCGGTGATCGCCTTTTGACATCGCGCCGATCTGGGGCACGGTCTGGTGGCTTTCATCGACGAACAATAGTGCATTTTCGGGCAGATATTCAAACAGAGTTGGCGGCGGTTCGCCCGGAATGCGGCCCGTTAGAAAGCGGGAATAGTTCTCAATCCCGGCGCAGCTTCCCGTCGCCGCGATCATCTCAAGGTCGAAATTGGTCCGCTGTTCAAGGCGCTGATGCTCCAGCAATTTGCCTTCCGCCTCCAGCTCTTTCAGCCTTTCAGCAAGCTCAAACCGGATCGCATCTGCCGCCTGTTTCATGGTCGGTCCGGGCGTCACATAGTGCGAATTGGCATAGACGCGCACGGTTTCCAGCGCTGCGCCCGTCTGCCCTGTCAGCGGATCAAACTCGCTGATCCCTTCAATGTCATCGCCAAAGAAACTGACGCGCCATGCCATATCTTCATAGTGGCTGGGGTAAATCTCCAGATTGTCGCCCCGCACTCTGAATGTGCCGCGCTGGAATGCGGCATCGTTGCGTTTGTATTGCAGGGCGACCAGCTTGCGGATCAATTCGCGCTGATCGACGACATCGCCCACTTTGATATCGAAAATCATCGCCGAATAGGTTTCGACAGAGCCGATACCGTAAAGGCACGAAACAGACGCGACGATAATCACGTCATCGCGTTCAAGCAGCGACCGCGTGGCCGAATGGCGCATCCGGTCAATCGCCTCGTTTACGCTCGATTCCTTCTCGATATAAGTGTCGGAGCGCGGCACGTAGGCTTCGGGCTGGTAATAGTCGTAATAGCTGACGAAATATTCGACCGCATTGTTGGGAAAAAGCTTTTGAATTCCCCATAAAGCTGCGCGGCCAGGATTTTGTTGGGCGCAAGGATCAGGGCAGGGCGCTGCAATTCCTCGATCACTTTCGCCATCGTGAAGGTTTTGCCCGAACCTGTAACCCCCAAAAGCGTCTGCGTCTTTTCATCCTCGCGCGCGCCCGCGACGAGCTCTGCAATGGCGGTGGGCTGATCGCCTGCCGGTTCATAGTCTGAGACAAGCTCGAACCGTTTGCCCGGCATCGACTTTTCAGGCCGGGCGGGGCGGTGCGGGGTGAATTCTTCGCCGGTTTCCGGTTCTTCAAGACCGCGGCGGATGACGAGTTCTGACATGGCACCTGATATGAGGAGCAAAGCGGCCATTGTGAAGTGCGCTATGTGCCCCTAGCGTCCCTACCGAAGAGCGGATCATCACGGGATTCGCCAATGGAGGGAACATTACATGAAGAAATTCGCGACAATCAGCATCTTGGCGCTGGCACTTTCAGCATGCGGCGGCGGCGCAACCGATGCAGATGCGGATGGCGATGGCGAAGTCACGTCCGAAGAAGTGAACGCAGCGGTTGCAGCAGCAGGCGATGATATAAAACCCGAGCCAGGCAAATACAAAGCGACGATGAGCGTCGTTAAAGCCGAGATCACCGGTGCGCCGCCTGAAATGCAGGAAATGATGAAATCGGCCATGAGCACGACAACAGAGTTTTGTCTGACCCCGGAAAAGGCAGAAGAAGGCTTCGAGAAATCGCTGACTGAGGGTCAAGATGGCTGCACGACCAAAAGCTTCACCATTGATGGCGGTGATCTCGACATGGCGATGAGCTGTGCGCAAGGCGAGGGCACGATGGAGATGACCATGAAGGGCAATGTGTCGCCCACCCGTTCGGAGATGAAAATGACGATGAAAGGCAATATGGCCGGAATGGGTGATGCTGACATCGAAATGGATATGACGCAGGAACGCATTGGCGATTGCGATTCCTGATTGGAATTGGGTGAGGGCGAAACCTTAAGCCTACCTGACACCGACTTCACGGGGCATTCAGCGCGCTGCTTTAGCTGTGGCTGAATGTCCCGTTACAAGTCTCTCTCGCAGTTTTCCGAAACCCGCATCGCGGCCACTTGGTCCGATAGCGAACTCGGCCGGCGGCTCGCGCTCGCGTTTGAGCCGGCTTCGGGTGATGAAGCCGGTAAGCCGCAGCTCATCAGCCTGCTGCGCGAGCTTGATCTGCTGGTCGAACCTGCACGCCGCCCGTTTCGCAATCTGAAAGTTTCGCGCGCGGCCAATCCGCAAACGGTGATGATCCTGCCCGGTTTCGCGACCCCGCCGCGCCGGATGCGCTATCTTGCGCAGCAATTGGAGCGAGCCGGCCACACGGCAAAGCAATGGGGAGCAGGGTTCAACTGGGGCCCGACCGAAGCGCGGTTTGCGCTGCTCGAAAACCGGCTTATCCAGCTGCATGCGGCGACAGGGGCCAAGATCGTTTTGCTTGGGTGGAGCCTGGGCGGGATTTTTGCGCGCGAACTGGCCAAGCGGCATCCTGACAAAGTGTCCAAGGTTATCACTATGGGTTCGCCGTTTTCGGGCAGTCCGCGGGCCAACAATTTGTGGCGTATCTATCAATTCATCACGGGCTTTCGCGTGGATGACCCGCCGATTGAGGCGCATCTTGCACAAAAACCGCCGGTTGAAACCATTGCTCTGTGGAGCCCGCGCGATGGCGCAATTGCCCCGCATTGCGCAGCCGGATTGCCGGGCGAGCGTGATCGCGCAATCCGCGTGAACTGCACTCATAGCGGTTACAGGTACCACCCCGAGGCGGTTTATGCCGTTCTTGGGGAACTTGAGAGCCCAGCCAAGCATTAGGAAAGAGCGGTTTCCTTTTGGTCCAAGCTGGTTACAACGTGGGTCCGCACCGAATTTAAATTCAGACATGCGGGGGATCATGGCCGGCAAAGGCATCGACAGCAGCGGTAATTTTGACGAGATGCACGAGCCGGGCGGCGCGATCCGCACTGCCTATTCCGATTATTGCGGTTGGCTGGATGAACAGGACGCGGCCTGGCTGAAACGCAAAAACGTCGAAGCCGATGACAGTTTCCGCCGCACTGGCATCACTTTCAATGTCTATGGCGAGGATGAAGCTGAAGAGCGGCTGATCCCGTTTGACATGGTGCCGCGCGTCATCACCGCAAGCGAATGGCGCAAGCTTACTCGCGGGATCGAACAGCGGGTGAGAGCGCTTAACTCGTTCCTTTACGACCTTTACCACCGGCAGGAAATCATTCGCGCGGGCCGCGTGCCCGAACGGCTGTTTCGCGATAACGATGCATGGCTGTCCAATATGGTCGGCTTTACCCCGCCCGGCGGGATCTACACGCATATTGTCGGAATAGATCTGGTGCGCACCGGGCCAGATGAATGGTTTGTGCTCGAAGACAATGCCCGCACGCCTTCGGGTGTGTCTTACATGCTGGAAAACCGTGAGACGATGATGGGGATGTTCCCCGATCTGTTCAGCCGGGTGCCGGTGGAAACGGTCTCAAATTATCCGCGCCGCCTTGCTCGCTCGCTTGCCGCATGCGCACCGCCGGGATGCGCGAATGGCAAAGGCGGCAAACCGCGCGTCGCTGTGCTGACGCCAGGCATTTACAATTCTGCTTATTTCGAACACGCTTTTCTGGCTGACCAGATGGGGGCAGAGCTGGTCGAAGGCAGCGATCTGCGCGTCGTCGATGGCAAAGTGCAAATGCGCACAACCCGCGGTTATCAGCCAATTGATGTGATCTATCGCCGCGTTGATGACGATTACCTTGATCCGCTGACGTTCGAACCTGACAGCGTGCTGGGCGTACCCGGCATTATGGATGTGTACCGCGCGGGCCAGATCACCATTGCCAATGCGCCGGGCACTGGCATCTGCGATGACAAGGCGATTTATTCCTTCATGCCGGAAATCGTTGAGTTTTATACAGGCGAAAAACCCCTGCTGCCCAATGTTCAGACTTGGCGCTGTGCGGATAAGGACAGTCTGGCCTATGTGCTCGACAATCTGGAAGAGCTGGTGGTCAAGGAAGTTCACGGTTCTGGTGGATATGGCATGCTGATCGGGCCAACCGCTTCCAAAAAGGAAGTCCGCGAATTTCGCGACAAGCTGACCGCCAATCCGCAAAACTACATCGCGCAGCCAACTTTGGCGCTGTCAACATGCCCAATTTACACCAAGAAAGGGCTCGCCCCGCGCCATGTCGATTTGCGTCCATTTGTGCTGGTGTCGCCCGATGGAATTGACATCACGCCGGGCGGTCTGACCCGTGTTGCTCTGAAAAAGGGATCGCTGGTGGTCAATTCCAGTCAGGGCGGCGGCACCAAAGATACATGGGTGCTCAAAGACTGATGGCTAAGGAAATGCCATGCTAGGCCGGACTGCAAACGGATCCTTCTGGATGTTCCGCTATCTGGAGCGGGCCGAGAACACTGCGCGCTTGATCGAGGCGGGCCTGCGTATGGCTTTGACCAGAGACAGCGCAACCGCGCAGGATGAATGGCGCTCTGTCATCACGACGCTTGGGCTTCGGGCGCAGTATGAGGCTGCGCATGACAGCTATGATGGGCAGCAGGCGTGGAATTTTGTCCTACGCGACAATGCCAACCCGGCCAATGTACGTGCCATGTTCGGCGCTGTGCGCACCAATGCGCGGCTGGCACGAACCAGTATCTCAGGCGATGTCTGGGAAGCGGTCAATGAAAGCTGGATGAAGCTGGATAAGCTGCTCTCGCGCCCCGTCAGCCAGAGCGCGGTGGGCGATGTGGTCGCCACTATCCGCCGCGCAGGGATGCTGGTGCATGGCGCATTGGATGGCACGATGCTGCGCGATGAGGCGTTTCATTTCGCCCGCGCGGGCACTTTCATCGAACGCGGAGAAAGCACGGCGCGCATTCTCGACATGAAGTATTTCCTGCTTTTGCCTTCGCTTTCTTATGTCGGATCAAGTCTCGATACAGGGCAATGGGATCAGGTTTTGCGCTCAGTCGCCGGATCGCGGGCATACAGCTGGCTAAATCCCGGCCAGATCGAAGCGCGCGGCATTGTCGAATTTCTGGTGCTGGATGATCGCTTCCCGCGAAGCCTTGCCTTTTGCCGGTCTGCGGTGAGCACGCATCTATCCGCTCTGTCGCGCCTGCATGGTAAATCGGGCCAATGTCAGGACTTGATGCAGAACGGTGATATCCATCTGGCCGATCACAACGTTGACGATATTTTCGAGCGGGGCCTGCACGAATTCCTCGTTGATTTCATGAACAACAACGCAGCGATCGCGGATGCCATTGCCGAAGATTACCGGTTCCTGGCCTAAGGAATGTTCCCATGAAATTGTCGATCCGCCATTCCACCCGCTATACATTTGGCCAGCCGGTTATCCATGCGCTCCAACGCCTGCGCCTGACGCCCAAGGAAACGCAGGGGCAAAACATCATCGATTGGACGATGACATACGAAAACGCGCATGCTGAACTGGAATATGACGATCAGCATTTCAACACAGTCACGCTGATAGCGGTAGAGCCGGGTGCTTCGGTTGTGAATGTGACGTGCAGCGGGATGGTCGAAACGCTCGACAAGGCAGGCGTGATCGGGCGTCATTCAGGCCATCTGCCGTTATGGACATTTCTGGGCCAGACCAAGCTGACCAAGCCGGGGCCGAAAATGCGCGCGTTGATGCGCGATGTTCCAGGGCCAGAAGCAGATGCGAAGCTTGATTATCTCCACGCTCTATCCGCCATGATCCGCGAACGCGTTGCTTATGAAACTGGTACCACGGGGGTTAAAACAACAGCCGAGGATGCTGTCGCGAATGAAACCGGTGTTTGTCAGGATCACACGCATATCTTTCTAGGCGCGGCGCGCGCTGCCGATATCCCTGCGCGCTATGTAAGCGGGTACCTGATGATGAATGACCGGGTCGAGCAAGACGCGACCCATGCCTGGGCCGAGGCGCATATTGATGGGCTGGGCTGGGTCGGGTTCGATATTTCCAACGGTATAAGTCCTGATCCGCGTTATGTCCGGGTTGCCACGGGCTGCGATTACCGCGATGCCGCGCCAGTGACGGGCATCAGCTTTGGCTCGATTGAGCAGATGCTGAGCGTCGATGTCACGGTTGAACAGCAGAAAGAACAGGACAAGCAATGACCTATTGCGTTGGGATGGTGGTCGAAAAGGGCCTCGTCCTTATGAGCGATACCCGCACCAATTCGGGCGTCGACAACATCTCCACTTTTCGCAAGATGTTTTCCTGGCAAGTGCCCGGTGACCGGATGATTGCGGTGATGACTGCGGGCAACCTTGCGACCACGCAGGCCGTGGTGAGCCAGCTGGAAGAGCGGACCAAACAGCCCGAAGATCGTGAGACGACGCTGTTGAACGGATCGACCATGTTCAACGTCGTCACCGAAATCGGGCGGCTCTTGCGCTCGACCATTTCCGACGTGCAACAAGCCAACAATTCAAAGCGTTTCACCGCATCCATGATCGTCGCAGGCCAGATCAAAGGGATGGAGCCGCGATTGTTCATGGTCTATCCCGAAGGCAATTTTATCGAAGCGAGCCTTGATACGCCTTTCTTCCAGATCGGAGAAACAAAGTACGGGCGGCCAATAATCCTGCGCGGTTATAATCGGGATATGAGCTTTGAAAGCGCGGTCAAACTGCTGATGGTGTCATTTGATTCCACATTGAAAGCAAACCTGTCTGTGGGCCTGCCTTTGGACCTGTTGGTGATTGGCAAAGATGAATTTGCACCTGTGCACGAACACCGCATCACAGCCGAAGACGAATATTTTGACACAATTTCATCGGGCTGGGGCGATGCTTTGCGCTCTGCATTCGATTCGCTTCCTGATTACGATTTGAACACGAAATAGGGGTTCTTGCGTCCGTTAGTATGCTGAGAAAATACTCGCAGCAAATAAAGGGTTCATTTTGGAGGTTTATTTGTCTCTAGATCGCGGGGGTTTGTTACTTAGTTAACGGGCCATCACTCGATATCGGTTGAGACGTCGCGTGTCTTGGAGTGAAACTCGGTTCATTCCAAATGCATGTCACGCAAAGCAACCCTCCATTTCATAGACTCCTCCAGTCGGCATCGCGCTGAACTGGCCAGGGTCGGGTTCTCGCTAGGTCACCACTCAGAGGTTTACGGTGATCTGTCTGAATTGTCGGTTCACCCCCCACGAGAAGGTATCATCATCGCCCGTGACACTCCCGAAGAAGGCGGGGTCGCGATGAGCCTGGATCGGTTAAGCCGATTGGGCATATGGCTTCCGCTGATCGCGGTCGATGCTCAGCCAAGACCAGGCCGCATCGTCGAAGCAATCAAAGCAGGCGCGCTCGATTACCTCTCGTTACCGCTGGAAACGGAACGATTTGGGCGCTGTCTTGATCGGATCTCAAAAGAAGCTGAATTGTTCGGAGTGGCCCGTCGCCGCATGATCGAAGCGCGTGACCGGATCTCCAGCCTTTCGGGCCGTGAACGCGAAGTGCTCGATTGGCTTGCTGAAGGGAGCAGCAACAAAGTCATCGCACGGCAACTCGATATCAGCCCGCGGACCGTGGAAATTCACCGCGCCAATATGATGAACAAGCTGGGTGCGCGTCATGCAGCGGAAGCTGTGCGGCTCAAACTCGAAGCCAAATTGGAGCCAATTGTGAAAGCGTGACCTGCACATTCGTGTAGGACAGGTTCAACGACAAGCAGACGACAGTTCACCAAACTGGGTCCCTCTCAAAAGGGCGATATGGCCTCGGCATCCTTCCCCCCTGTGGTGCCGGGGCCACTTTTTTGTCTGGCATTCTGACTTCATCTGACATTCGCTTTTCACCCGTCATTCGCTTTTTGTCTTACATTCGTAAGGCAAGTCAGGCCTAGGCGATCGGCGAGTTCCCACTAGCGGCAGAATTTCGGCCCGGTCCCTTCAAAATGGAAGTGATCGGCATGGGCTCGGTTGTATTCGGGGCCAAGCACTGTGCCAAAACGTTTGCAGGCGCTGCGGTGAACAATTCGCAGAAATTCGCGTTCCGCCGCCGTGCCGCTGTTCCAATCCTGGCGCAGCACGATCCGCCGCCCGTCCGCCAGCACAAAACCGGATACGTCAATCGCTTCTGCGCGCGCATGAGCAGACCGGCGATTGGTCCCCGCCACATTTCGGCACGAATAGCTTCCCATCGTTTCAATCCGGGCAAGCGGGCTGCCAAGGATCTGGCGCGCTGCCCGGTCCACACCGAACCGTGCCCAGGCAGAAAACGCCTTGGCCACATCGCATTTGACAGGGCCAAGTCCTGTTATCTCAAATTGTGATCCATCACCTGCCAGCGCATCGAGCCGCACGGCTCCCAATTGGTTGCAACCGGGCGCGGCGTAAGTGTCGGGCAGCGCGGAAAACCGTGCGCCCGTGGCGCTCAATTCTGAAATACAAGCAGGCGCGCTCGAAGGCCCTCTTGCGCTTGAACCTGAGCCTGCGCCGAGGCCAACACCGCTTCTGGCCGAGCCACTGTCAGAGCCGGGTCTTTGCGCTGCGCCCCCGCGATCAGAGCCGTCACCAAACGGGATAAACCCGCCGCATCCCTGCAACGTGATGAGCGCGGCGGCCATTATGCCTGCTTTGAAGGTCTGTCTAAAAGCCATCGCTAGGCACTATCACGCACAAATAGTTAACAGCGCGCTAACCACGTTCGCGATGACCACAATGCGTTCAGCATCTCGCCTCAGCCTTCATCGCCCGGTAATTCTTCGGCCACTTGCTCCCAAAGCTCGATCTTGATCCCATTGGGATCGAGCAGCCAGGCGAACTTGCCATAGCCTTCATCGGCGCTACCCAGCACATCGACGCCTTTGGCTTTCAGTTTTTCAACCATGCCATCGACATCGTTGACACGCAGATTGATCATGAACCCGCCTTTGCCCGGCTGGATATATTCATCATCGCTAAAATGGCTGATGAGCGAATAGGGGTTGGCTTTTGGCTCTTCGCTCCACGCCAGTTGCGGACCATAAGGGCCATCCACGCCCAGCACATCGCGATACCATTCGCGCGTCGCTGCCGTATCCTGCGCCACGTAAAACACACCGCCAAGCCCGGTTACACGCGGTTCTGCTGCATTGCTCATTGCCTGATCTCCCTCTTCCTGCGTTCAACTATGAACCAAACATCACAATTGGCAAAGTTTAGAAGCGGGTCGTAAAGGCAATTACGCTGTCCGGCAGCGCATCGAGCAACGCGGTCTCGATCACTTTGTCGAACCCTGTCATAACCATCACCCCAACCAGCAGCAGCGTGAGGCCGAATAGCGGCTTTCCATATCTTGCCAGGTTAAGCAGGGTGCTGCGCCGTTCTCCCAAGGCTTTGCGCGAACCATAGGCGAAGGCCAGAATGGATGTCGCAACGCCAAGGCCAAAGGTGAGGAAAATCGCAAAGCTAGAGGCAAGGTCTTCGCCAATGCTCGCCGCCGCAATCGCGGCGCCCAATGTCGGGCCAACGCACGGCGCCCACACTATGCCGAGCAGCAAGCCGGCGGCGAATTGTCCGTGCCAGCCATCACCGCTAATCTGCGCCAAACGCTGATTGCCGAAATTGGCGATGGGAGCAGCAGCAGCGCTGAGAGCGGCTTGCGCCCGCGGCACTAGCAGCACAGCGCCTGCGCCTGCAAGCAGCGCTCCTGCCATCAACCGCACAAACTGCTCATTGATGCCAAGCGAATAGCCGAACGCGATGACGGTAAAACCGAACAGCGTAAAGCTTGTCACCAATCCCCCCGCCAGCGCGAGCGGCCCGTACCGGCTTTTGCCCAGAGCCGAAGCGACAAGGATCGGGACAAGCGGCAGCACGCAGGGGTTAAGGATCGTCACAAGGCCCGCGGCGAAGGATAAGATGAGGCTGGAAAGCACGGCGCGCTAAGACTGCAAGAGGATCAAAGCGCGTCCAGAACCACTCGCCGAAGCTTGGCCCTGTCGGTTTGCGCGATGGAGCGAGCTTTTTCTGTCATCCCCTCAAACACCAGCACGGTTGATTGGCGGGGAACGCGATGCGCGCGCAAAAAGGCTTTCTCATCATCAAAGTTCACTTTGACAAACAGCACATCCTTGCTTTGTTTTTCAGTGCGAAGCTCTTCGAGGATGGGGGCCTGTGCCCGGCAAGTGGGGCACCAGTCGGCATACACATCGACCACAATGGTCTTGCCTTTCTTTTGCGCCATCATGAACTCGGCGGCATTATAGGTTTGCCAGCCATTGTTTGAAGCTTGCGCAGACAATTGCATAGCGCCAACCACAAGCGCCGCGATGGCTGCAATCAGCACGAAAAGACGAAACATATCAAAGACTCCAAACGGTAGAGGCCAGCATCAAGCCGGCGGGTTACTGTCTGGAGTTCGTCAGCCTCAAGGCGGCGGTTACAAAGCTAGGTGAAATGCTGTGAAGCTCAGTACCCTTGCGCTTGCCCGTCTTTGCGCATTTCGGTCGCGCCTTGCATTACGCCTGTTTCAGGGTCGCGCATGATCGCCTGATAGCCGCCAAACATGATGCCATTGGTGACCAGGCGGACATTATGCCCCATGGCGGACAGCGCCTCGCGCGTGGCCTTGGGTATGCCGGGTTCGACATTCAGTGTGCCCAGATCATCGTCAATCGGCCCTGAAAGACTGTCTGTTGGCTGGCGTCCGCCATCATGATTGATGCGCGCGGCATCGCCTGCTTCCTGCACATTCATCCCATAATCGGCGATGTTGATAAGCACCTGCACATGCCCCTGCGGCTGCATCCCGCCGCCCATCAGGCCAAGCGTCATATACGGCTTGCCGTCCTTTTTGACGAAAGCCGGGATGATCGTGTGAAAGGGCCGCTTTGACGGCGCATAGGCATTGGGATGCGCGGGATCGAGGCTGAACAACTCGCCGCGATCCTGAAGCATAAAGCCCAGCCCATCGGGCACCAACCCGCCGCCCATGCCGCGATAATTGGACTGGATCAGGCTGACCATCAATCCATCGCCATCAACGACTGTCATATAGGTTGTGTCCCCCGGACCTTCCAATTTGGGTTCAGGCGCCGGATCGCCGGGATCGAATTTCGCGGTCGCTTTATCAGGATCAATGAGGGCAAAGCGTTTTTTGCCGTATTCTTCGCTGAGCAGGTCCATGGGGAAGCCTGAAAAGTCAGGATCAGCGTAGAAGCGGGCGACATCCGCATGGGCCAGCCGTTTTGCCTCAGTGATGTAATGGATCACTTGCGGACTGCCGCGCTCCCACTGGGTAAGATCCACGTTTTTAAGGATATTGACCATTTGCAGCGCGGCGAAACCTTGGCCGTTGGGCGGCAATTCGCACAGCTCATAACCCTTGTGATAGGCGGCGCAGGCGACATCGACCCATTCGCTGGTGTGAGCGGCAAAGTCTGCACGGGTGTAAGCGCTGCCCTGACGTTGGAGGTAATCGACCATCACCTCGGCCAGAGGGCCATCATAGAACGCATCGCGGCCACTGCGCCCGATGGTTTCCAAGGTTGCGCCCAGATCGGGGTTGGTGAAGACATCGCCAGCTTTCGGTGCGCCGCCTGCAAAATAGGTCGCGCGGGCATTGTCGAACTCAAAATCCATGCTTTCCAACCGGCGTTCATAGGAGCGCAGCGATCTGCTGAGATACATCGCGATGACAGGTGCGACAGGGTGCCCTTCGCGCGCATAGCGGACCGTGGGGGCCAGAATTTCGCTCATCGGTTTGGAGCCGAACCGGGCGTGCATGGCGAACCAGGCATCAACGGTCCCCGGAATGGTAACAGGCAGTGCGCCCATGGGCGGAATGCTGCCCCGCGCACCCAGTTTTGCTTTTAATTGCTCCAATGTCTGCCCCGATGGCGACCGGCCAGACCCATTAAGACCGTAAAGCTCACCCGTTTTGGGGTCATAAATGATCGCAAACAGATCGCCGCCAATCCCGTTGCCAGTCGGTTCCATCAGGCCAAGCGCTGCGTTCGCTGCAATCGCTGCATCCACCGCATTGCCGCCATCCTTCAGGATATCGAGTGCAATTTGGGTAGCGAGCGGATGCGCTGTTGCGGCCATGCCGTTTTGCGCAATCACCGGACTGCGCGACCAAGGCGCGCCAACGGGGCGGCCGCCTGGTCCGATTTGTTCAGCGATTGGGGCGGGAGCCTTGGTTTCCTCAGCGTTATCTTGAGCGGCAGCAGGATGTGCTGTGACAGTGAGCGAAAGGCAGGCAAAAGCGGCAAGGGTGGTGCGCAACGCGTCTCTCCAAAAGAGTGTATGCGCAAGCGCTAAATCGAAGAGCGGCGGCTGGCAAGAGAGCCGCCGCCAATCCCCTTGCTCGGGCGATGAAGGCGGGGAGAGTGCCTTACCCTTCCTTTTTGCGTTTCGCTTTCTTGCGTTCGTGCGGGCACAGCAGCGTTTTGCGCAAGCGGATGCTTTCGGGCGTCACCTCGACCATTTCATCTGTGTCGATATAGGCGATGGATTGTTCCAACGTCATCCGGCGCGGCGGGGTCAGACGAATGGCGTCATCCTTGCCCGTGGAGCGAACATTGGAAAGCTGCTTGGCTTTCATCGGGTTCACTTCCAGATCATCGGGCTTGGCGTTCTCGCCGATAATCATGCCTTCATAGACTTTCTGCGATGGGCCAACGAACATCTCGCCGCGCTCTTCGAGCATGTTGAGCGCATAAGCGTTGGATTCGCCGTCTCCGTTGGAAATCAGCACGCCATTGCTGCGGCCCTCGATTGCGCCTTTATAGGGGCCGTATTTTTCGAACAGACGGTTCATGATGCCTGTGCCGCGCGTGTCAGACAGAAACTCGCCGTGATACCCGATCAGCCCGCGCGATGGGGCGGAAAAAGTGATGCGGGTTTTGCCCTGGCCAGAGGGGCGCATTTCAGCAAGGTCGGCTTTTCGCTTTTGCATTTTTTCGACAACGGTGCCGGAATGTTCGTCATCCACATCGATGACGACCGTTTCATAGGGTTCCATGCGCTGGCCGTCTTCTTCGCGGAACAGCACTTTGGGGCGGCTAATGCCAAGCTCGAACCCTTCGCGGCGCATTGTTTCAATAAGCACCCCCAGCTGCAATTCGCCCCGGCCAGCCACTTCAAAGCTGTCCTTATCGGTGCTTTCGGTGATGCGAATTGCCACATTGGTTTCCGCTTCGCGGTTCAAGCGGTCGCGGATCATGCGGCTGGTCACTTTGCTGCCTTCACGCCCTGCCAGCGGGCTGTCGTTCACCGTAAAGCTCATAGCGAGCGTTGGCGGATCGATGGGTTGGGCTGCGATGGGTTCTGTCACGCTGGGATCGCAGATGGTGTTGGCGACGGTCGCTTTCTCCAGCCCTGCAAGCGCGATGATATCGCCCGCGCTGGCGGTTTCGACCGGCACACGGTCGAGCCCGTCAAAGCTCATCAGCTTAGTCGCGCGCCCCACTTCGACCACATTTCCATCCATATCAATGGCATGGATCGGATCGTTCACATTGATTGTGCCCGATTGAACGCGCCCTGTCAGCACGCGGCCCATGAAGTTGTCGCGGTCAAGCAAGGTGGCAAGAAAGCTGAACTTGCCATCAGTATCGAGACCAGGGGCAGGAACGTGGCTAGTGATCAATTCAAACAAAGGCGCCAGCGTGCCATCACGAGCGGTTTCATCATCGCTGGCATAGCCATCGCGGCCCGAAGCCCACAGCGAGGGAAAATCGAGTTGTTCGTCATTGGCATCCAAAGAGGCAAACAGATCGAAAACTTCATCGAGCACTTCTTGCGGGCGGCCATCGGGGCGGTCGATTTTATTGACAACCACAATCGGGCGCAGGCCAAGGGCAAGCGCTTTACCAGTTACAAACTTGGTTTGCGGCATGGCGCCTTCTGCGCTGTCGACCAGCAGGATGACGCCATCGACCATGCTGAGAATGCGCTCCACCTCTGCGCCGAAATCAGCGTGACCGGGGGTGTCGACGATATTAATCCGGGTGGTGTTCCCATCTGCGCCTTCCCATTCGACGCTGGTGCATTTGGCAAGGATGGTGATCCCGCGCTCTTTTTCCAGATCGCCTGAATCCATCGCACGCTCTTCAACGCGCTGGTTCTCACGGAATGTGCCAGATTGGCGGAAAAGCTGATCGACCAAAGTGGTCTTGCCGTGGTCAACGTGCGCGATGATCGCGACATTGCGAAGGGATTGGGACATGACTGAATTGCTTTCGGGTGTAAGGGCGCTGATTGATGGTGCGCTGCAAAATATGCCGCGCGCCTAGCGCAGGGCGGCTTTGCTCGCAAGCATCACGTCGTTTGCACCCACCGAAAGCTTGGGGGGAACGCCAAATTGGGCCGGACCCGCCGAAACAGTAGCGTAAAGCTTCGAATTCGCGCGTTTCAGGGTGTGATAGACTTGCAACATCACGCGCCTTTGCCTTGTAAAGCCGCCGGTTTCGCGCTTGTTACATTTGTAACACTTGCCTATTAGATCTCGCAATCCATCCGGGGAAAACAGCATCTGGGGATGCACTCGGATTTTGTAGGATTGAGGAGAGGAGCTTCCATGCGTTCTATTTTCACCGGCTCTGCCGGGTCGTACCGTTTTGCCCTTTTGTCGGGTTCTGCCGCTCTTGCGATGCTAAGCCCGAGTGTGGCTTTTGCTCAGGATGCCGACGCTGATGAGCCGGAGCTTGAAGCGCCGGAAAGCAGCAACGTCATCATCGTGACCGCATCAAAGCGTGAGCAGACGCTCCAAGAAACGCCGATTTCGGTTTCCGTGACCAGCGGTGAAACGCTGGAAAACGCGCAAATTCGCGATGTTCTCGATCTTCAAACGGTTACCCCGTCGCTGCGAGTAAGCCAGCTGCAAACCTCGTCAGCATCTACCTTTATCATTCGCGGCTTTGGTAACGGTGATAACAATTTCGGCATCGAACCTTCGGTCGGTGTGTTTATTGACGGCGTATTCCGTTCGCGCTCTGCGGCTGCCTTGGGCGATCTTCCCAATGTGCAGCGCATCGAAGTGCTGAATGGTCCGCAATCAACTTTGTTCGGCAAAAACGCTTCGGCTGGTGTGATATCAGTTGTAACGCGTGAGCCGCAGTTCGAATTTGGCGGCAATGTCGAAGCTGTTTACGGCAACTTCAACACGGTCGTCCTGAAAGGCGACATCACTGGCCCGCTCACGGATAACATCGCCTTTTCGGTCGATGGAAACTACCAGCGCCGCGATGGTTACTCCACGATCGTCAACCTTGATGAAGAGCAAAACAACCGCGATCGCTGGGGCGTGCGCGGTCAGCTTTTGATTGAGCCTACACCCGATTTCAAGATCCGCGCGATTGTCGATTACTCTGAAATTGACGAGGTATGTTGCCAGGTCGGCACGCTTGTTTCTGGCCCTGTAACCGGCGCGATCAACGCGGTGGGCGGCCAAATCGGCACACCTGAAGAATTCTTCAATCGCGAAGCTTTTCTGAACTTTGTGCCCACCAACCAGGTGGAAAATTACGGCGCGTCGGTACAGATGGATTATCAGGCTGGCCCGATTTCGATCACTTCAATCACCGCCTATCGCGAACTGCGCAACTTCTTCCTGTCGGACATCGATTACACCAGCGCGTCGCTTGCAACCGAAACGCGCGATCAGGCGGTCGACACGTTCACGCAGGAATTCCGGATCACATCGGATTTTGATGGCCCCATCAACTTCCTTCTTGGCGGCTACTACTTCGATGAGACGATCACGCAGGACAGCGCAATCCAGAATGGCGAAGACATTCGCGATGTGTTCGAATTGCTGGCTGGCGGTAACCCTGCGGACGTTCTGAGCGGTGCGCCCAGCGTCTTTAACGGTGTCGAGGCAGGCCTTGGTCTGCCGCAGGAGAGTATTTTCCTCACTCCTCTGCTGAGCCAAGAAACATTCAGCATGGAGAACACGTCCTACTCAATCTTCGGTACGGTTGATTTTGAGCCTGTTGACGGGCTCGTGTTTACTGGCGGATTTAACTACACGGACGATTCAAAAGACTTCGCTTTGGCACAGCTCAGCCCTGATCCACTGGGTCAGGTCAATCTGGTTGATGCCTTTATCGTTGGCGCAACCATGGGCGGGGTTACCACGCGTGACCAATTCCAGGCATTGCCTCAGGCAAACCAGGATGCGTTGCTGGCCGCGGCGCTTGATCCAGCGATCAACCCGTTGATCGGTCTTCAGGGCTTTCAGTTCCAGCCGCCTTTCCTGACCATTCCCAACGCTGTTGAAGATGGGCGGACACGCGATGATGAGCTGACATATCTTCTGCGCGCATCCTATCAGGTGTCGAACGAGGTTAATGTCTACGCCAGCTATGCCACGGGCTTCAAAGCAAGCTCGGTGAACCTGTCGCGTGACAGCCGCCCTTCCAGCGCCGATTTTGTCGCAGGGCCGGGCGGGTCGACTTTTGCAGCACCATCATCGCCAATTCTTGATGCAGGGCTGGCCATTCCCAACCTGCGGTCTGGCTCGCGCTTTGCGGGGCCTGAAGAGGCAGAGGTCTATGAAATCGGCCTGAAAGCGCAGTGGGAAGGGGTTGGATTTAACCTCGCGCTGTTCGATCAGACGATTGAAGGCTTCCAAAGTCTCGCCTTTACCGGCACAGGCTTTGCGCTGCAAAATGCGGGTCAGCAATCGGTGTCTGGTTTTGAGTTCGATACTACGATCATCCCGACAGATGGCTTGGTGCTGACCTTTGCGCTCACCTATCTTGATCCGCTGTTTGATGATTTCCCCGGCAGCGTTCTGGGCGATCTGACCGGTGTGACCCCTGCTGGTATCCCTGAAATCGCGATTGCGACCAGTGCAACCTATACCCATGAATGGGACAGCGGCACGCAATTGATTACGCGCGTTGACTACAACCATGAAAGCAACACGCCGATCAATAACGGCCTGCCAACCTTTAACGCTGGCCTGGGCAACACCCAGATCTTCAGCCGCGAAGTTAATCTGGTGAACACATCCATGACGCTGAAGCTGAACAATGGTTTTGAAGTGGGTGCGTTTGCGCGCAACTTGCTTGATGACCAGTTCATCACGACCGTGTTTGATGGCGTTGCACAGGCAGGCACCGTGTCGGGTTATCCGAACCAGCCGCGCACTTATGGCGGCGTTGTGCGCTTCCGGTTCTGATCCGGACGTATAAATTACCAACTTATTCAGGAAGGCTCCGTGCAGCGATGCACGGGGCCTTTTTGTGTGTCTGGCGAGGATTGCTCGCTATTGGACCTTGTAATGCGCGTAATGCTGTGTTGGCTTAGGATCAGCTCACTAAGGGGGAGATTCTCATGGGTTGGATGATAATGCCGTTTCAGCGATATTTCGATTTCCAGGGGCGTTCGCGTCGCAAGGAATATTGGATGTTCTTTTTGTTGAACTTCATCATTGGTCTGGTGTTGGCCGGACCGTTCTATTTTTCAATGATGACCGCTACGTTTGACGCGGCTGCCAGCGGTGCGAGTGACGAGGCCGCAGCCGAAGCCATGCTTTCGTCTATGGGCGGGTTTTCTATGATAGGCATTGGGATTTACGGCCTTTATGCCTTGGCCACATTCATCCCGAATATCGCGGTAACTGTGCGGCGTTTGCATGACCGAGATATGTCGGGTTGGTGGCTTTTAGGACTTTTTGTAGGAGCTATCATTCCTTTCGTCGGATTCATCGCGAGCATCGCTTGGCTGGTTTTGATGGTTATGCCGGGCACCGATGGTGCCAACCGTTTTGGACCCGATCCGAAAAACCCGCATGATGCGGAAGTGTTCGCCTGATCTTTAGATCTAGATTTGATACACGAAGGGGCGGGGGCAGTGATGCTTCCGTCCTTTGCGCATATGGCGCTAAAGCTCGCGCAATGCCTGCGCTGGTTTCGCTCGCAGGAGCGGAAGTGATCCGCCTATTGCGAATGCCAGAACCATGGCGAGGCCAAGCCCGAGCACGCCCAGAACTTCGCCCCAATCCGGCAGCCAGTCAAATTCGAACATCTGCGTGATAACAACCCAGCCGAGCGCCGATCCAAGGCCAAGCGCGACCAGAGCCAGCAGCAATGCGAGCAGACCATATTCCGCCAGTTGCAGCGTCAATATTTGCCGCCGGCTCGCACCCAGAACGCGCAGGACCACGGTGTCGTAAGTACGCGCCGCCCGCGCTGCGGCGATTGCGCCCATCAACACGGCAAGCCCCGCAAGCACCGCCACAGAGGCTGCTGCAAGTGTCGCCAGCCCCACCTGACGCAGCAGATTGCGCGCTTCGACCAACACCTCGCCAACTTCGATGACTGAGGTTGAGGGAAGCTCCCGCACCAATTCGCGCAGCAATTCGCCTTTTCCGGCCGTGTCGGCATTTTCGGGCAGCATGATGGTCGCGGAGAGCTTGTGCGGCACATCGGAAATGGCGTTGGCGCTGAACACCATGGTGAAATTGAACCCCATGCTTTCCCAGTTAATTTCGCGGATATTGGCGATGCGCACATCGCGCTCTGTCCCAAGGATGCCGACGGTGAGCATATCGCCCACATCCAGATCCACCGCATCGGCGAATTGCTTGTCTATGGAAACCAGCGGATCACCCGAATGCCCTTCATCCCACCACTCGCCTTCAGCAAGAGTGTTGCCTACTGGCAGGGTATCGCTGTAAGTCACCCCGCGTTCGCCATTGAGCATCCATGCCCCTTCAGGCAATTCGTCAAGGTCAGCGACGCGCGTCATCGCATCGGCTGGTCCATAGGCAAGCACAGCGGCGCGCAATGTGGGCACAGTGCGAATGGTGCTTTCAGAAAAACGCGACCCGACGATTTTGGAAAAGCGTTCTTCCTCCTCAAGCGGCACATCGAGCACGAAGTAATCGGGCGCTTCTTGGGGCACGCGGCTTTCGATATTGCCGTCAATCGCGGTTTGAATGGCGGCCAAAAGGACAAATGCGGCAAGCCCAAAGCCAAGCGCTGTGACCAGCGATCCGGTCGGCGCACCGGGCCGGTGGATATTGGCAAGCGCGCTGCGTAAAATCGGATTGGCAGGGCTCGGCAATTTGCGCGCGAGATATTGAATGCCGAAACCCAGCCCCGCGAGAAGCGCCAAAGCGCCGCCTGCACCGACAAGAAAACTCGCCGACAGGATCGGTTGCTTGGTCGTCGCAATGGCAAGCGCACAGATCGCGCCAATTCCCACCGCAGTCGCCAGCAAAGCGCGCCGATCACGCGCCAAGGGAACAATGCGCGAGCGCATGAGCGCCATTGCTGGGAACGACCGCGCGCGCAACAAGGGGGCAGCTGCAAAGGCAAAAGCCACCAGCACGCCATAGGTGCCTGCGAGCAGCAGAGGTGCAGGCTCAACCACAAATCCGCTTTCGACCGGCAGCAAACCTTGCAAAGCGGTGCTGAGCAGCGGGGTGACAAGCACGCCGGCGGTGAGCCCCAACGCGCTGCCGACCAATGCGGCCACGCCGATTTGCAAAGCATAAATGCGCACAATATCGCGCGAAGATGCGCCAAGCACTTTCAAAGTGGCAATGCTGGCGCGGCGCTGATCGAGATAAGAGGACACCCCGCCTGCAATCCCGATCCCAGCAATCACCAAAGCAGCCAGCCCGACAAGAGTGAGAAAATCGCTCATCTGGCGCACAAATCGGTCCGCGCCGGGCGATGCGCGATCGCGGGTGCGAAAATCAAACCCGGCATTGGGAAACGCCTGTTCCAGCGCCTCTCGCACATCGTCGGGGTCGCTTGCAGCGTTGTCAAATGCGACGCGGTACTTGCTTTGATAAAGCGATCCGGGTGCGAGCAATCCGGCATTGCCGGGCACGCTTTCTGCCACAATCACACTGGGGCCAAGCTGGAAACCTTCGGACAGGCGATCAGGCTCTTCCTCGATCACGCCCGATGCGACCAGTGTGCTGGTGCCAATGGTGAAATTGTCGCCAACGGCCAGATCAAGCCGGTCCAGTACGCCTTGCGCGACCCAGGCGGCATTTCCAGTGGGTGCGCCAACCTTACGCCCGTCAGCCAAAGTCAGCGTGCCAAACATCGGCCATTTGTCATCGACCGCTTTCAGTTCAACCGGCGCTGCGCCATCTTCCGCGCTTGCCATGGCTTGCAGGCGAGTGCCGCCTGATACGGTCCCGTATTCAGCCAAAGCGGCCTTTTCCGCCGAATCCAGATCGCGCTGCCAGACTTCGACCTCGATGTCTCCGCCAAGGATAGTCTGGCCGCTCGACTGAAGTTCTCGCTCAATCGAGGCGGTAAGCGTACCAATCGCCGCAAGCGCGCCGGTGCCAAGAAAAATGCACACGACCAGCAGCCGCAGCCCCTTAAAACGCGCATTGAGATCGCGCCGGGCGATGCGCCATGCTTTTGCCCATGAAAGGCCCGCCGTGCCGCTCACTCAGCTGCCTCGTGCGCTGCGTTTGTTTTGGTGCGTTCATCCGATACGATCACGCCGTCTGCCATGGTCAGCACACGTTCGCATTTTTCAGCAAGGCTGCGATCATGCGTGATGATAAGCAAAGTCGCGCCTGTTTCAGAGCGGCGTGCAAACAGCAAGTCTACAATCTCCTCGCCCGTTGTGACGTCCAGATTGCCGGTGGGTTCATCGGCGAAAATCAGACTGGGGCGGGGCGCGGTGGCGCGGGCGATGGCGACGCGCTGTTGTTCGCCCCCTGATAGCTGCGTGGGATAATGTTCGATCCGGTGGCCAAGCCCGACGGCTTTAAGCTCAGCAACCGCGCGCGGCGTAGCGTCTTCGCTGCCGTAAAGTTCCATCGGGGTCGCGACATTTTCTGCCGCTGTCATCGTGGGCAGCAAGTGAAAGGCCTGAAGCACAATCCCGATCCGCCCGCGCCGCGCACGCGCAAGGCCATCTTCGTCCAATCGGGTGAAATCTTCACCAGCTACATTCAGCGTGCCGCCTGATGCGCGTTCCAACCCGGACAGCACGGCCATAAGCGAGCTTTTGCCCGATCCCGAAGGGCCCAGCAGCGCCACAACCTCGCCATGCGCAATGTCGAGATCGATCCCGCGCAGGATGTCCACCGGCGCGTCCGCGCTGCCGAGAGTTAATGTCAGGCCGCGCGCATGGATCGCGAATTCGGCATCAGAACGGGCGAGGGTGCTTGAAGGATTTGTCACAAAGACCAGATGGGTTAGGAAAGGTCTTGAAACAAGACCGGATAGGAAGGTTGGTAGACTGCAATGGCGTTTTGGCAGAAACGATTGAGCATGGGCTTTGGTTTCGCAGGGCTGTTGTTGCTTGCTGCATGTGGCGGGGAAACTGCCACGGCTCCCGCGGATGAGGCAGAAACGCTTGAAACCGCTGAATTGCCTGAAATCCCGGTTATGGGGCCAGAGCAGCACATCCTTGCCTTTGGTGACAGTCTGTTTGCGGGCTACGGGCTTGAGCCTGAGCAAAGCTATCCCGCAAAGCTGGAAAACGCGCTGCGACGCCGGGGGATCAATGCCATGATTGCCAATGCGGGCGTATCGGGCGACACCAGCGCAGCAGGGCTGGAAAGGCTCGAATTCACACTCGACAGTCAGGAGGAAAAGCCTGACCTGTTCATTCTGGAATTGGGCGGCAATGATCTTTTGCGCGGCCTATCGCCTGCCGAAACACGCGCCAATTTTGATGCAATGATGAACGAGCTTGCGGCCCGCGACATTCCCGTGCTGCTCATGGGAATGCGCGCGCCGCCCAATTATGGCCCGGAATATCAGGCCGAGTTTGACGCCATTTACGCCGATGTGGCGCAGGAATATGGGGCGGCGCTTATCCCGTTCTGGCTGAATGATATTTACGAGGATGCTAGCCTGTTCCAACGCGACCGTATCCATCCGACAGAAGAGGGGATTGAGGCATTAGTGACATCGACTTTGGACGAAGTCGCCGCCGCCTTGCCTGAAGCCGAGGACAGCTAAAGCCGTTCCAGCGCCCCGCCTGCCACTCGCCAAATCGCCGCTTCGTCTTTGATCGCGTCGAACGGCGCCATTTCGGTCCCTGTCATCCAGATCTGCGCTTTGCCTTGCCGCAGGCGTGCGAACAGCGCCGCGCGGCGCACCGGATCGAGATGCGCTGCCACTTCATCAAGCAGCAAAATGCTGGGCCGACCCGACGATGCCAAGACACCGTGAGCCAGAGTGATCGCAATCAGCATCGCTTTTTGTTCACCGGTTGAACACGATGCGGCGGCTTGCCCTGATGAGGCCATCACCACTTCGAGCTCGTCGCGGTGGGGCCCGGTCAAAGCGCGGCCAGCGGCGCGATCGCGCGGGCGGGCCCGGGCGAGCTCTGCGAGCAAATCTGCTGCATCCATAGGCCCGCCGGCACGGTAATGCAGAACGGGCCGGGCAAACGGTTCGGGCGGCAGCGCGGACAGTTCATCACCCAGCATCGCTACCAACCGAGCGCGTGCCGCTGTGACAAGCGCGCCATGCTGCGCGACTTGCGCCTCGATAGCATCAAGCCAGCGGGTATCGGTTCTCTCCTCCAACAAGCGATTGCGTTCGCGCAAGGCTGCCTCAAGGCTGGAGATCGCCTTTGCATGTCCCGGCTCAATCGCCAGTGCCATTCGGTCCATAAATCGCCGCCGCGCGCCTGCGCTGTCAGTGAACAGGCCGTCCATCGCCGGGGTCAGCCACGATACCGCATGCCACTCGGACAAGGCGCTGGCGCTCGCATCGGCGCCGTTGATCCGCACAAGGCGGCGATTGGGTTTGTCGGGCGTAGTGTAAGTGCCGATCCTTGCTGAGGTCTGCCCCTGTTCCACCAGGCTTGCCCCGATAGAAAAGTGGGAGGCGGCTTCTCCAGTATGATCACTTTCGCCGCGTTGCCTGGCAAAGTCTCCAATACTCGCCCGCCGCAAACCCCGGCCCGGACTGAGCAGCGAAAGCGCTTCGAGGACATTGGTTTTGCCTGCGCCATTTTCGCCGACAAGCAAATTGAAATGCGCAGTGTCATCCAGCTGGCTCGCCGCGTGATTGCGGAAGTTTTCAAGAGTGATTTTCTGCAAAGCCATAGCGCGCCTCTCGGTTAGCACGGCGCGGCAATTTGGCCAGCGCGCGCGAGATGCGAATCCCCAATCCCAATAGGTGGGAAAAATTCCCAACCTTTCGGAATCATGAACAATCTGTAAGTCTCGTAACAGGATGTAAACCGCAGAATTCTGCGGTTTTTCGAGTTTGGCACGGCTCCTGCAGAGTGTTGGGTGTCCCAAGCAAACAGCAACGGGGCATCAGATAACTTAAACAGGAGACCACGAAATGTACGCTGCCAACTCTTCCAACCGCTTCGTTAATGCCGCTCTTTCAGTGGTCATCTCGGCCAGCTTCTTTGCTTACGCCATCATCCCCGCCAGCCCGACCCTGATGGCCTGAGCCCAATTCAAACACCCCAATTGGAGACAATTTATGTTTAGCAATGACACCGGATTTCGCCTCGTCTCTGCCGCTTTGTCAGTGATCGTTTCAGCCTCGTTCTTTGCCTATGCGATCATCCCTGCAAGCCCGGCTTTGATGGCCTGAGCTAACCTCACTCACCCTCGCACTTAAGGAAATCAAACCCATGTATTCGTTTTTTAACTTCACCACTGAGGCAGGCGCAAAGATCGCCGCTTTGGGAAGCGCGGTGCTTTTGTCAGCTGTGTTGATGGCAACAGCAATTGTGCCTGCCAGCCCCGCCAACCCGTTTTTCACAGGAGTGATGGCATGAGCAATCTAACTCCCAAAAACAATCGTGGCGGTGGCCTTCGCCTTGATAAGCCCAACGGTAAGATTATGGGTGTGTGTTCTGGCATTGCCAATGCAACGGACATCGACACCGCGATCATCCGGGTCGGCTTTGTCCTTGGCGCATTGGTGAGCTTTGGAACCGCCGCGCTGATTTATCTCGCCATCGGCCTGATCGCTGATTGATGGACGCGGCATCCAAAAGCTGACCCCGGTTAGCGGGCCAGCCGCGTCCGACACATTCAAACAACCGGGAAGGGGCCATCACGGCCCCTTTTTCGTGGTTCGCATGCGTTTCGAACCTACATCGCCGATATGCCGCCATCCAGCTTGATCTCTGCACCGGTCATAAACCGGCTTTCATCGCTTGCGAGATAAACAACCGCATTGGCGATATCATTGGGTTCGCCCACAAATTTGAGCGGGATTTGGCGAGCGAGTTTTTCAAGCAACACATTCTTATCGAGCTGCGCTGCCTTGGCTGTGCCATCAAGGATCGGCGTATCGACAAAGGTCGGATGCACCGAATTGCAGCGGATCTGCATGTTCATTTTCGCACAATGCAGCGCAATGGATTTGGACAGCATCCAAACGCTCGCTTTGGAGGCGTTGTAAGCGGGCATTGTGTCGCTGGCGATCAGGCCTGCAATGCTGGAAATGTTCACAATGGAGCCCGGCGCATGTTCGCGCATCAGGGGTAGGGCCTTTTGACAGCCGTGAAAGATTGAGTTGACGTTGATGTCAAAGCAGCGGTTCCAGTCCTCGAACGTGCAGGTTTCGATATTGCCTGCAACACCGATGCCGGCATTGTTGACGAGCACATTGAGCCCGCCCAAATGCTCGCGCGCGGCATCCACTGCGGCTTCCCATGCGGCGGGATCGGTGACGTCATGGGCAATGCCAAACGCGGTGCCATCGCCCATTTCGGCATTGATGATCGCGGCGGTTTCTGCGGCCCCATAGCCATTGATATCGGTCGCAAGAACCCGCGCGCCTTCTTGCGCCAGGCGAATGCAATGTGCGCGGCCCAACCCCTGCGCGCCGCCTGTTACGAGTGCGAGCTTGCCTTTACAGCGTTCAGTCATTGGCCGTGTTCTCCCAAAATTCAGCAATTTAGATAATTCAAAAACAGCGCGATGCGCACATCGACCCCGTGCCCGGCGTTGCGCCATTCGGCCACAAATCGTGCCACATCGGTCAATGCGATGCGATGCACAACGATGTTCTCATCTTCCAACCCGCCGCCTTCGCTGACTTTTGAAAGGTTCGTGGCGCGCAGCAAGGTAAAGCATTCCGACACCATCCCAGGCGAGGAATAAAACTCGTCCAGCACCTCAATGGAGCCTGCACGGTATCCAGTTTCCTCTTCCAGCTCGCGCGCGGCGGCGGATAAAGCCTCTTCGCCCTCATGCCCCTCGGTATCGCCGACAAGGCCTGCGGGCACTTCCAGGCAAAATTTGGAAAGCGGTACCCGGTATTGGCTCACCAGAATGACATGGCGTGTGCCATCGTCATCTTCGTCAATCGCAAGAATGGCGGCGGCGCGAATGCCGCGCGCACGTCCGACATACTCCCACCGGCCGCGCGTTTTGGCGGTGATGAATTTGCCTTCCCACCGGGTTTCCTCCGGCAGGTCAGCGTCGCGGTCGCGGATCATTTGGGTGTTGTCCATGGGCGCCTTTCGTTTGAACGCGGCCCTATACCTCGATTAGGCGATCGGGAAGCTCGTTTTCGTCATCTTCCTCGCGCGGGAAATGCTGCGACAAGACAAAGCCGACATCGCGCACGCCCACGGCCATGCCTTGCGCAATCCGCCCAGCGCGAATTTCATCGAGCATTTCCGCCATCGCCTCACCCCACACTTCGGCTGGGACCAATGCTGCGATGGGTTCATCTGCGATAATCTCGGCCCGATGTTCGCGCATGGACAGGTAGATAAGCACGCCGGTTCGGCCATGCGTGCGCCGTTCTGCGCCGACTTTGAAATGCTTGATCGCCTGCGCATGCACACGCATCGTTTTGGCAGGGGCAGGGATGAGCGCGAATTTGAGCGGCTGCCACATTTGCACAGCCCAAGTGATGGCAAAGGTGATCAGGCCCAGCGCAATCGTCATGCTGGCAATTTCGCCCGTGCTCCAATCATGCGCCCAGCCGCCCCACAAGCCATCATAAAAACCGAGGAACGGCTGAGGAAAGGCTGCAAATACGCTCATCGCGGTAAAAGCGAGCGCTGCGGCCCACAGCAATGCGACATCGGTGTAGCCATCCGAGCGGTCAGCAAGAACAGTGAGGATTTCTCCCGAAGTACCCAGCTCCGCTTCGCCCACGGCATCGGAGACGATCTTGTGTTCAGCCTCATTCAAATAGGCCATGCGCTACCATCCCCCCGAGGCGCCGCCGCCCCCGAATGAGCCGCCACCACCGGAGAAACCGCCGCCTCCGCCAAAGCCGCCTCCGCCGCCCCAGCCGCCGCCGCGACCGCCGCCCATTGCGCCGCGAACGACTGCGCTGCCCACTTCCCAAAGGATAATGTCGCGCGCTGTTCGGCCCCAGCCATCATCATCGTCATCCCAATCATCATCGTCATCATCGCGTCTTTTGCCCCACGGCCCCTTGCGGCGTTTTCTGTATTTGCGCCGCCGCTTGCCACCGCGCATCATGGGCAGGATGATGAAAAAGAACATGAAGCCCAGCCAGATGAGGGCGCCAACCGGAACTCCGCCGGAACTTTCGCGCGACTGCTGCGAGGCGCTGGCTTCCTGAGCAATGCGCGCTGCCTCGTCCGGGGCAAGCTGCAATTGGGCGATGATCGCATCGGCGCCCGCCGCGATACCGCCGGGGTAGTCATCACTGCGAAAGCGCGGGAGAATCTCGTTTTGAATGATAAGCGAGGACACCGCATCAGTCAGCGTCCCTTCAAGACCATAGCCTGCCTCAATCCGCACGCGGCGTTCTGATGGTGCGACCAGCAGGATCGCGCCATCATTGCGGTCAGCATCACCAATCCCCCATTCGCGGCCCAATTGATAGGTGAAAGTCTGCTCGTCATACCCCTGCAAATCGGGCACAGTTACAACCACCAATTGGCGCTGCGTCTGGGTTTCAAGCGCTTCGAGCTGAGCGGTCAGCTGCGCTTCGAGGTCAGCAGGGATGATATCCGCATTATCAACCACGCGTCCGGTGAGCGGCGGGAAATCCTGCGCGGCAAGGGGCGCTGCGATGAGCGCAAATAGCGCGGCAAAGAGCAAAGCGATACGTTTCACGCAGCTTCTTTCAAACCGGCGGGTGTAACCTCTGTGATCAACAGATCGACCCCTTTATCAATCCCGGTTTCGTAATCACTTCTGCGAAAAGCTGGCAAAATACCGTCTTGGATAATCTGGCCTGCTTCTTCGTCTTTGATCGAAGCTCCCAATCCATTTCCCACTTCGATGCGCACGCGTCTTTCATTGGGAGCTACCAGCAAGAGCACGCCATCGTTTCGCTCTGCGCTGCCAACGCCCCAATCTCTCGCCAGTTCGAGCGAGTAGTCTTCGATTGTATGGCCTCTTAGATCGGGCGTTGTCGCGACAACCAATTGCACGAGCGTCTCTTTCTCCAATTGTTCAAGCTTATCGGTCAACTTGTCTTCGAATTCGGGAGACAAGATGCGCGCTTCATCAACAACGCGTCCTGAAAGCTTGAGCGCAGGCATTTCTTGCCCGCTTTCCGAATTGCCAACAGCGCAGGCGGTCAGAGCTAACGCTGAAAGCAGGGCAAAGATTGTGGCGTGCATGCGCGTTTAGTCTGATGTCAAATCAAGCTCCGGCGCCTCTTCCGCGCCTTCAGTCGTCGCTGTGTAGGGCGCAAGCGGCTCTGCGCCGTGGATGACATTTGCGCCAATTGTATCGGGGAAAGTGCGGATGGTGGTGTTATACTTGCGCACCGCCTCGTTATAGTCGCGCAACGCGACCGCAATCCGGTTTTCGGTACCCTCAAGCTGGCTTTGCAGCGTGATGTACCCTTGCGTTGACGTGATCTGCGGATAGGCTTCAAAGCTGGCGAGAAGACGGCCAATGCCCTGGCTCATTTGCGCTTGCGCTGCGGCATATTCCTCCATTTTCGCCTCATCGCCCAGATCATCAGCCGATACCTGAACGCTGGTCGCCTTGGCGCGCGCTTCGGTCACTTCGGTGAGGATGTTGCGCTCATTTTCCGCAGCACCTTTGGCAACTTCTGCGAGGTTGGGAATAAGGTTTGCCCGCCGTTGAAACTGCGCTTCGACATCGGCCCATTTCGCTTTCGCTTCTTCTTCGGCCGCGGGTACAGAGTTGATGCCGCAGGCAGCCAGACTGAGAGAGACAGCGGCGATCACGGCGCCGCGTCCGAATTTGCGCAAGTTCATGGTGGTTCCTCCAAATGGCGCGCCAGCATTCGGCACTGCCTGTAAATTCCTGTATTGTGGATATAGCACACCGCCGCGCCCTTTCAAGCGCGCTAGAAGCTTGGTAAGGGGACGTCACCGCGCAACAATTGCGCGAGCACGGGTATGCAATACGGGGATCACTATGCTTACAGAATTCAAGGATTTTATTGCCAAGGGCAATGTCATGGAATTGGCCGTCGCGGTTATCATCGCGGGCGCTTTTGCGGTTATCGTGGCTTCGCTGACAGACGATATGATTATGCCGATTGTGGGCATGATTTTTGGCGATGTGGACTTTTCCAGTAAATACACCGTGCTTTCGGGTGCGGAATTGATCGAGCCTGGCATGAGCCTTGAAGCGGCGCGCGAAGCGGGCGCGAATGTGCTGGCATGGGGCGCATTTGTCACTTCGATCATCAACTTTATCATCCTCGCTTTCATCATCTTCATGCTGGTGCGCTATGCGACGAAAATTCAGGAACGCTATGAAAAGCCTGCTGAAGAAGAGGATGCAGGCCCGACCGAAATCGAGCTGCTGACCGAAATTCGCGATGCGCTGAAAAAGTAACTGGTACGGGCGAAACTGCCCGGTGCACCGGTTTCACTTCACATTAAGCGGGCAGGGCCTATATAGGTCTTGCCCGCTTTTTTGTGGGCTATGGCGATAAAGTGCAGCGTTCAATAGGCACAACGGACCCGGGGGCAGTACCCGGCGTCTCCACCATAACTCCCGTTTTGCGGGGCTTTTGACGGGGGCGAACTAGGATCGACGTGGGCTGAAAAGCGGTGTTTTTGCCCGGGCTGAAAACCCCGTAAAACTGTTCAAAACCTATAAGTGCAAACGATAACGAAGCACTCGCAGTTGCAGCGTAATGTGACGGCCTAACGGCCTGAATTTACAAAGCTAAAGCGCGGTTGGACCCACCGGGCAACAGAAGCGGATTCCGGGGCTCCGGGGGTAGCTAGCAACAGAAACCCCCACTATCCTTGCTTTAAAATACCCATTTAGCATTTCTTCAATCAATTGTTTGAAAAACAGATGGCTGGCCCGTCCAGCGGCAAGGCTTATTCATCAATCGTACACAGGCATTTGATGATCGTGTGAACACTGGTGTATTTGGAGGGTGAAAAGTCTTGCGATTTATAACGTCTGCCTTGTCTGCTTGTGTCGCCGTCAGTCTTCCATTGGGTTCACCCGCGGCGGCTGAAACGTATGAATCGTACATCGCTCGCCTGAAGGACATTTGCGAGGTCGATTGCCTCCAGCCTCGCGACTTTCAGCGCAAGGCGCGCAAACAGGGCGCCAGGAATGAAAGCGACATGGCGATCATCATGGACGTTGCCTATGTGACCCGAGTGGGTGACACATATCAACTGCACAACCTCGACCGCGAAAGCTCCTATTTTGATGATCTTCAGCTGCTTGGCTCAGCCGGGATCAACACGTCGAGGCGCAATGGTATTGGCGGCCTGCCGCGAGGGCGTTCCAACCCGGTGCATCCTGATCTCATCATTATCGAAATGGATGAGGCAACCGTGCGCGAATTGTTAGGATTGCGGCCCACTCCTGCCAGCGAGACAAGTGGCAGCAAAGTGAGGATTGGCTCGGCCAAAGATGACGGCATCATTGTCGAAGGGGAAACCGGCAAAGATGGTAAGAAGGTCTCAAAAATAGATTTCCGCTCAATGATGCGGGGACGCCGCGTCGTTGTGCGCGGTACGCCCCGCTTACAAGCCGTCTGGCTAGGTGCGCGCTTGGATCAGCGCCGCAAACAAGTGACACTCGAATTGCGCGATGCCGATGATCTGGTTCTGCTGCCCCGATATGACGATGACGGCAAACCGCTGAAAGAAGACTTGGCGACCTTTGTCACAGACAGAACCGAACAGGCCGATTAGACGAAAACCCCGCGCGACGTGGGCAAGCACGTCCGCCGCATCCGCTTTAACAGATCCTTACCGAATACCACCTAAGCTCGCGACATGACTAAAAAGTGCCTCGCTTGCGGTGCCATTGTCACCAAAATCTTTGATCCGTGCTCAGAATGCGGAACGCGGCCAACTGAGCCAGATCTGCGCAAAGGCATGAGCCAGGAGCAGTACGATCGTATTTATGGTCGGCACGATCTGATGATGTCGATTGCTGACCGAGGCAAAGCCGCGCAGGGTCTAAAGCAGGATCTCGTTACAGAAGTCCCGATGCTATATGGCCAACCCTCGTGGGCCATGCCCGATGAAGTCATCAACAAAGCCCATCAGACCGATATGTTGAAAAAGAACGGCGGCGGCATTTCAAAGCAGCGCTTGTATGACAAGCCGCATCGGACAAAGACAGAAATTGCGTTTCTGTGGTACTTCATCATAGCGGTCGCATATTCGATGCTACAGCTTTTAGATTTAGCCCTGTCTTAGATGACGTCTTAGGCGACACAAAGGTGCAGTCCTAAGCTTTCGCCTTATCTGCCTTAAGCTGCGCCAGTTCTTTTTGTGCCTTGAGCCCATCCAAAATCGCCGCGCCGCCCAAAAACACGGCTCCGCTGGCAGCCCAGAACAGCAATTGCCCACCAATGCCTGGATATTCGGTAAGGTAGCTCGCCCCGCGGTTCATCGCGCCCAATGCAAGCGCAAAGATAATCACAAAGGCTTCGAACCTATTCTTGATTACGAACAGCCTTGAGATTTTGCGTAGCATAATGTCTCCGTTAGCATTTAACACAGCAAAGCCCATGCCAAGCGCGCAAATGCGCGGGGCCGAGTGGTTAACGATTTTACAAGTGTAAACCCAGGCGACGCCCGCGTGCAACCGGGTTAACCTTGATTAAGCAAGGCTGTGCAGATCGAGCGCTTCCAGAAGCGCCGCGCGTGCGGCAATAACGGACTTTGCCAGCGCCTCGGAACCCAAGTCGGCAGGGTCGATCTGTTCGGGCCAGGTCGCCGCGATGACAGCTTCGATCTGATCAGCCTTTGCCTCATCCAGCAAAAAGCGCGGATCAACCGTCGCAGGATCGCACACCACGCGCAAGCGCAGGCAGGCCGGCCCGCCGCCATTGGCCATGGATTGGCGGACATCGACAGGAATGACATCGCGAATGGGGCCGTTGGATGCCAGCATACTTTCGCACCATGCCCACACGCTGGCGCTTTCGTGGCATTCCTCGGGCACGATCAAGGCCATCGATCCATCAGGCAAAGTGAGCAATTGCGCGTTGAACAGATATGTCTTGATCGCCTCTTTCAGACTGACAGCGGCGCTGGGCACTTCGACCACTTCCAAGGCCGGAAAAGCAGCGCGCATGGCGTCATAAGCGCCTGATTGATCGGCAAACGCTTCGGCATGGGTGAACAGCACACGTTCATTGGCAACCGCGACCACATCATTGTGAAACGCGCCGGCTTCGATTGCTGCGGGGTTTTGCTCGATGAAGACACACCGCGCTGGATCAAGCCCGTGCGCGCGCGCAACAAGGCGGCTGGCCTGCTCGTGTTGGCGCGCGGGAAAAGCGCCGCCGGGCCGGCCATAGACGAACACTTCCACGCCTTTGCTGGCATGCCCATCGCAAAGGCGCATATGGTTTGCCGCGCCTTCATCGCCAAAGCTGGGCGGTGCTGCATCATGAACGGCGAAATGATCGGCATTGCCAAACGCAATGTCCAATTGCCGCTTGGTTTCGGGCCATTCCTGGGCGCGGTGAAGCATAGAGACGAGATTGGCCGGGGTCAGATGGCACTTCCCATCGCGCGTGTCAGGCGCGGGCGAAACTGTGGCGGCGTTGGCTGTCCACATGCTTGAGGCTGACCAAGGCGCTGCCTGCAATTGCGGCGGGGCCGATTCATCGAGAGCTAAACTGGATTGCAGGGCGCTGTTGGGACGAGGCAGCGGCAGGAGAAACCCTTGCACGCCCAGACGGTCCAGATTGCCGCGCATTTTCGCGACGCCCTGAAGCGCGGCGGCGCGGGGGTATGATGGATCGCCCTTGTGGCTCGCGCTTGCCAGATTGCCTAGGCTGAGGCCTGCGTAATTGTGGCTGGGTCCGACAATACCGTCGAAATTGATCTCCATGACGCTCATCGAGCCACACTCCACACAGTATCGCCTTTGCTGACATCGAGAATATCGGCGGACTGCGCATCAATCGCGACGCCGCCATCACCATCCAATGTGCGTGCGCCGAAGCAGGCTCTGAAATCGGCCAATTTCCCGGTTGCCAAAATAGCGCGTTCTCCCTCGCTTGCATCCATAGAAGTGAGGGTCGCCGAAACGCTGTTCTTGACGCTTGTCACATCGTCTGTGCGCGCGATCATGCTCGGCCCGCCATCAAAAATGTCGACATAGCCTTCATAGCGAAACCCTTCGTTCTCGAGCATCCGCATCGCGGCGCGTCCCGTGGGGTGGGGGACGCCGATAACGCTGCGGGCATCATCGCTTAGCATCGCGACATATACGGGATGTTTGGGCATCAGGTCAGCGATAAATTGGTTGCCATTGATGGCATTGAAGTAATCCGCTTCCTGAAAATTCATCCCGAAAAAGCGCCCGGCAACCCCGTCCCAAAAAGGCGACCCGCCGCGTTCATCTATAATGCCGCGCAGTTCTGCGAGGATTTTGTCAGCAAAGCGTTTGCGGTGCATCGCGACAAACAAATAGCGCGACCGGGCAAGCAGCAGGCCCAGACCCCCAGCACGCTCATTGGGGTGAAGGAACAACCCGCCCACTTCGCTCGATCCCTCAAGATCGGTCGTCAGGCTGAGCAATTCAGCGCGCACCGTTCGGTCCAGTTCCTGGCTGTATTGGGTGAGAGTGTTGAGCCTGTAGGAATAAAACGGCCATTGCTGTCCCACCATCGCCATCAACTGGCAGGTGCCGCGCACAACTCCTGTTTCACGGTTTTCCAGTACGAGCACAAATTGCTCATCGGCAAGGCCGTCTTCCTCGCGCGCAAATGCGTTTGCAGCGCGTTCCAGCTTTTCGCCCAAAGCTTTGCGATCGGCAGGCAGATTGGTGAAGCCGCCGCCTGTCAGCTTTGCCATTTCGTAAAGATGCTCAAGATCACCCGGTTGGGCTGCGCGCAGGCGAAAGCTCATATCTGATCCCCTTCAAGCGCCCCTAGCGCCAATTTTTCTATCACGCGCGCCGACAAAGCTGCACGTTCGGCAAGGCTGGGCACGATCATAAATTCTTGCGGGGAATGGATGGCGCCCCCACGCACGCCCATCGTGTCCACCACGGGCACCCCGCAAGCGGCGATATTGTTGCCATCGCACACACCGCCTGTTGATTTCCACTTGATGTCTTGTCCTAGTTCGGCCCCGCATTCCTTGACGAGATCGAACAGGCGCTGGGCCTGTGCATCGACGGGTTTGGGCGGGCGAGTGACGCCGCCGTGCCGGGCAATGGCTACATCATGCTCCGTTTCAATAGCGGCGATAAGGCTATTCAAATCGCTGTCAAACCCTTCCATTGCCGAGGTGCTTTTTGGGCGGATATTGAAACGCAAAACGGCATGGTCGGGCACGACATTGTTGGGCCCGCCACCTTCGAGTTTCGCCGGGTTGATGGTGATATCATCGCGCTCCATCTTTTTCAGCCTCACAATCATCTCGGCTGCTGCGACCAATGCGTTGCGCCCGTCTTGCGGATTGCGGCCTGCATGGGCGGATTGGCCAGTAAACGTGATTGCATAATTGCCCGTGCCCCCGCGCGCATGAGCCAAAGTGCCATCGGGCAGGGCTGCCGGTTCATAAGTGAGCGCAGCCAGTTTGCCGCGCGCCATATCGGCAATCAGCGCTGAACTGGCGAGCGATCCAGTCTCTTCGTCCGAGTTGATCAACACATCATAGCCCAGCGATTGTGACGCGCTGCTATTCTCGAACGCCATCAACGCGTGCAAGATCACCGCGATCCCGCCCTTCATATCGGCAACGCCGGGACCGTTCAGCGTCTCATCGTCGAGCCATTTCTGATCCTGAAACGCATGATCCTTGGGGAAAACCGTATCCATATGGCCAGTAAGGATGATCCGCCGATTGGCGCCCGGGCGAACGCGCAGCACCAGATGTTTGCCATTTTGCTTGGCAAATTCGCTGCCATCGCTTGCAATTGCGGTGACGGGGGCGGGCTCTACCAGCTCCACTTCGCCCGGAAGCATGGCAAAGGCATCGGTGAGAGCCTCAGCCTGTTGAGCGAGCCCTTCAATATGCCCGCTGCCCGTGTTGATCGCGCTCCATTGCTGGACCTGATCCAGCATTGCGCCTGCGTTAAAATCGTTTGCTGTCATGATTGTCATACGCACACCCGTCTAGCCGCGAGACAGCTTTGATCCAACCCATTGCATCGAATCAAAGCCTGTCTCATAGCGCGGCCAAGCTTTCTCCTCCCCAGGCTCTTTAATTTTGGACTGTATGAGGACCCCTATGACCAATATGATTTCGCGCGGCGGCCTTTCTGTTGACGAACGGCTCGCGGCTTTTCTGGATACTGAGGTTCTTGGACCGCTTGGCCGGGA
Source organism: Erythrobacter sp. JB1-15 (assembly GCF_057365035.1). NCBI lineage: Bacteria > Pseudomonadati > Pseudomonadota > Alphaproteobacteria > Sphingomonadales > Erythrobacteraceae > Erythrobacter > Erythrobacter sp. JB1-15. The sequence goes on along the minus strand of NZ_CP200295.1, from coordinate 134,516 downwards.
TAAGGATGCCTTCTGGCAAGGTTTTGGCGCGCTGGTTGCCCGGTTTGCACCGCGCAATGCTCAATTGCTTGCCAAGCGCGAAACTCTCCAGGCGCAAATCGATGATTGGCACATCGCAAGGGCCGGAAAGCCGCATGATGCTGCCGAATATCAGGCCTTTCTTCGGGAGATAGGCTATCTGGTGCCAGAGCCAGAGGCTTTTCAGATCGGTACGCAAAATGTCGATGCCGAGATTGCAACGATGGCTGGCCCGCAATTGGTGGTGCCGATCCTGAATGCGCGTTTCCTGCTTAACGCAGCCAATGCGCGCTGGGGCAGTTTGTACGATGCTTTTTATGGCACCGATGCGCTGGATGCTCCGCCGGCAAAGCCCGGCGGTTATGACACCGCACGCGGCAACGCTGTAATCGCGCGCGGGCGGCAATTCCTTGATGAGGCATTGCCTCTGGTCGATCAGAGCTGGGCTGATCTGGCGAATGAGAATGATGGCAAACTGCGTGATGAAAGCCAGTATGTCGGCAAGACTGCCAAGGGCTTAATGTTCAAGAACAACGGACTGCATCTCGAAGTGGTTTTCGACCGTGACCATCCCGTTGGCAAAGACGACAAAGCGGGCATTGCTGACATCATAGTAGAATCCGCGCTCACAACGATTGCCGATTGCGAAGATTCGGTCGCCGCTGTCGATGCAGAGGATAAACTGCTCGCTTACACCAATTGGCTCGGCATTATTCGCGGTGATCTCCAGGAGAGCTTTGAAAAGGGCGGAAAGACGCTCACTCGCCAATTGAACGGCGACAAGGCCTATACCGACCGCGATGGCGCCCCGCGCAGCCTCACAGGCCGCAGCGTGATGTTTGTGCGTAATGTCGGGCATTTGATGACCAATCCTGCAATCCTGCTGGCAGATGGTTCGGAAATCCCCGAAGGCATCATGGATGCGGTTTTCACCTCGGCGATCAGTACTCTCGACGTCGAAGGCCATGCCAAATACGGCAATTCCAACCCCAAAAGTGGTCAGCGCTCGATCTATATCGTGAAGCCCAAAATGCACGGGCCCGAAGAATGTGCGTTCACCAATGATCTGTTCGACGCGGTCGAAGATTTGCTCACCCTTCCTCGTCATACGATCAAAGTCGGCGTGATGGATGAAGAGCGCCGCACAAGCGCCAACCTTGCCGCTTGCATTCATGCCGTTCGCGACCGGATTGTGTTCATCAACACGGGCTTTCTTGATCGCACGGGCGATGAGATACACACCTCTATGCGGGCTGGCCCCATGATGCGCAAAGGCGCGATGAAGGGATCAGACTGGCTTGGCGCATATGAAGCGCGCAATGTCGCTATCGGTTTGGCGCATGGCCTGTCGGGCACCGCACAAATCGGCAAAGGCATGTGGGCCGCGCCCGATTTGATGGGCGATATGATGGAGCAGAAAATCGGCCATTTGCGCGCTGGGGCTAACACCGCATGGGTGCCGTCGCCAACGGCTGCGACTTTGCATGCATTGCACTATCACGCTGAAAATGTGTTTGATATTCAGTCCACTCTGCCCGAACCCGCCAGCCTTGATGCTCTATTGACCATACCTCTGGCTGAAAACACCAATTGGCCCGAGGATGAACTGCGCGATGAGCTTGATAACAACGCGCAAGGTCTGCTTGGATATGTGGTGCGCTGGATTGATGCCGGGGTTGGCTGTTCCAAAGTGCCGGATATCAACGATGTCGGCCTGATGGAGGACCGCGCGACCTTGCGGATATCCTCGCAACATATGGCCAATTGGTTGCTGCACGGTATCGTCACCGAAGCGCAAGTGATGGATGCACTCACGCGGATGGCGGCGAAGGTCGATGCGCAAAATGCAGGCGATTCGACCTATATCCCGCTGATTGGGAATGAAGACGGCCCTGCATTCAGCGCGGCCAAGGATCTGATTTTCAAGGGGGTGGAGCAGCCATCGGGCTATACCGAGCCGCTTTTGCACCAATGGCGGCAGGTTAAAAAGGCGGGCTAAACCGGCCCAAGCTTGCGCGCCAATTCGACAAATTCGGCAACGCTGACCGTTTCAGCGCGCCGGGTTTCGTCAATGCCAAGCTGCGCCATCGCATCAAGCGCTCCTGTCACCCCTTTCAGGCTTTGCCGCAGCATTTTTCGGCGCTGGCCGAATGCTGCCTGGGTCAGCCGCTCGAGCACTTTGGCTGAAACGCCTGAGGGTGCATCGGACGGGGTCACATGCACAATCGCGCTCATAACCTTGGGCGGCGGGGTAAAGGCGCTGCGATGCACTTTCATCGCAAGCGCAGCTTTCGCGCGCCACTGGGCCAGCACGGCAAGACGGCCATAGGCAGACGTATCGGGATGAGAGGTGATCCGCTGGGCAACCTCCTGCTGAAACATTAGCGTGAGCGAAAGCCATTGCGGCGGCCAGCTGTCTTCGCCCAGCCATTTCACGAACAGGGCCGTGCCCACATTATAGGGCAGGTTCGACGCAATATGGAACGGCTCTCCCTCCATGACGGTGCGATGATCGAGTGCCATCGCATCGCCTTCAATCACACTGAGCTGACCGGGAAAGGCATCGCCCAATTCGGCGAGGGCAGGCAGGCAGCGGGCATCCATCTCTATGGCCGTAACCCGCGCGCCCGCCCGCAACAAAGCGCGCGTCAGCCCGCCGGGACCGGGGCCGATTTCCAGCACCCGTTTGCCGGTAAGATCGCCTGGAATCGCAGCGATCCGGTCAAGCAATTGCTCATCAAGCAGAAAGTTTTGCCCCAGCTTTTTCGAAGCGGACAGGCCATGGCGTTTGATGACCTCGCGAATGGGCGGCAGATCATCCACGCGCGGTGAGGCCTGATCGTGCCGCAGCGCAGGCATCAGCCATACAGATTGCGGCCACCATGGCGCTAGGATCAGCTTTACCCGTGCCCGCAATGTCAAACGCGGTACCGTGATCGGGGGAGGTTCGCACAATCGGCAGGCCCAGCGTCACATTGACGCCTTCATCAAAATCGAGCGCTTTGACAGGGATCAATGCCTGATCGTGATACATGCAAAGCGCCGCATCATAGGTTTCGCGCGCGCGCGCGGTGAACAGCGCATCGCCGGGGACAGGGCCGGTGACATCCAGCCCGTCTGCTTTCAATGCGTCAATGGCGGGCGTGATGATGCGCACTTCCTCATCGCCAAACTGGCCGCTTTCGCCTGCATGGGGGTTCAGCCCTGCTACCGCCAGCCGGGGTTTTTCAATCGCAAAATCGCGCTGCAAAGCGGCGGCGACCACACGGGCTTTGTGGATGATCAATTCAGGTGAGAGCAAAGCGGGCACTTCGGCCAAAGCAACATGCACGGTTAGCGGCACCGCTTTCAGCTGCGGACCTGCCAGCATCATCACCGCATCGAGATACGGTTTACCGCAAGCCTCTGCGAGAAATTCGGTCTGCCCCGGACACGCAAACCCTTCCGACATCAATTGCGCCTTGGCCACAGGCGCGGTCACTATCCCGGATGCGAGGCCCGAGAGCGCAAATTTGGTCGCATAGGTAAGCGATGCCAGCGCAATCTTCGCGCCGCCCGAGACGGGCTTTCCGGGAGTGTAAGGCGCATCCAGCCCTGCCATCACTGGCAAACCAGCATGGATCGCCATGGGCGCTTCGGCTGGTTCTGCAATCGGCACAATCGGGCAATCGAGACCAACCTGCCTTGCTGCATCGCGCAGCACTTCGACCCCGCCAACCGCGAAGAATTCAGGGCAGGGCGCACCTGCTCCTTTCGCCTTTAAGCGCAAATACGCGCCAAGAATAATCTCTGGCCCGATCCCCGCCGGATCACCCAGAGTAATCGCAAGCGGGGGTGTGCCAGTCATACTCAGTTGTATTCGATATACGCATCATTGCGAAGATCACGCAGATAACGCTGCGCGCGCTTGTTGATGCGCTCTTCTTCGATCTGGTTCATCACCGTTTGGAACGTCGGTCCGCTGTTATCTTGCGGATCATCGCGTCCGCACAGCATCAAGACACGCACACCTTCTTCGGGGCTGCCAAAGGCCGGAGTGGTCTGTCCGACTTGCAAACCCAGAATGATGGCGCGCAATTGTTCTGGCAATCCGCCTGCCTTGATCTGGTCATTGGTGACAACGGTCGCGCCAATGGCTTCGCGCGCGCTGTCCGCATCGGCACATCCGCGTAAGGATTGGACAAAGGTGGAAAACTGGCTGATTTTGGCCTCGGCATCGGCTTGCGTGATGCCCGGTTCAAGATCGATTGAGATTTGCTTGAGGCTAAGCAGCGCATCATTGGGATTGGCCATCAGAACCTGCCGCTTGTTGCGCAGATACAGGATTGAGAAACCGCCGGGGATCTCAATCGGCCCGTTCAATTGGCCCGGCTGCATATTTTGCGCAGCATTGGCGAGCGATGCTGGTAGCAAACCAAGCCGTACCCAGCCCAGATCACCACCGACTGCGGCGGTAGACGCTTCGGAGAATTGCCGGGCATAAGCGACAAAGCTGCCCCCTTGCTGCAATTGCTGCATGATCTGCGTCATGTTTTGCAGCACCGCTTCGCGATTTTCGCGAGTGGCGTTCATATAGATTTCGCCGAGGTGATATTCATCGGTACCGCGCGATTCTTCGAGCCGTTTGAGATATTCCTCAACCTCTTCTTGGCTGACATTCACAAACGGCGTGACATTGCGGCGCAGCAGGTTTTCCCAAGCGATCTCGCCTTCGATCTGGCGTTTGAGCGCGTTAGCGGAAGACCCGATTGAGCTGAGATATTCAGCCATTTTCTCAGGTTCTGCGCCAAAGTTTTGCGCCGCAAGTTGGTCATAAGTTTGATTGACCTCTGCACGCTCCACTCGCATCTCAAGCGCTTCTGCAGCCTGAATTTTGAGCGTTTCATCAATCAGATTGCGCAAAACTTGCAGGCGCAGGCGCGCCATTTCCTGTTCAGACACCTGATTTTGCGCAGCCGAAGTGACGAGCGCGACGCGCTGCTCAATATCAGTTCCGGTGATGACATAGCCGTTCACCACAGCGGTTGCGCTGCGCTGATTGGGGTTTTCCGTTTCGAAAATCATCACATTTTCAGGAATACCCAGCGGATTGTCCATTGTAGGCACGCCGGCTGTTTGCGCGGCCAGCGGCGCTGGTGCAGCTGCCATCACCGCAAGGCCGAAAGCGGCACTGCTCAAAACACTGCGCGATAAAACCGACTTAAAAAACACATTCAAATTCACTGATACAATCCCGTCTGTTTCTCGTTTGCGCGCCGCTTTCCCTCATCGCGGCGCGCTTTCTTTGTATTCTTACCTCGCGCCGATAGCCAAGCATGCCTTAACCCGCGCTGAGTGCGCCTTTGGCCGCGTTAGTGGCTCCATTAACGGGTTTGAGCAAAAGTGCCAATTCGCGGTGGCGCACAATATGCGGATAGTGCGCCTGTTCAAAAGCCCAGATTGCGCAGGGCAAAGAACAGTTGGAACGTGTTGCCGCGCGCCGCATCGCCTGCGGTGATAAAATCGCGCCGCCATGTAAGGCCGAATTCAATGCAATCATCCTGATAAGCGACGCCAAGCCGAGTGCGGATCGGTTCAAAGCCATCAGGGGAAAAGGTGGGGTCTTCATCTGCGCTGGTAAGGTTGAACACGCCTGATCCAAACGCGGACCAATTGCGGCCAAAGGCCACGCGCACAGCGGCGCGAAATTCTTCGCGATCCTGCAAATCTTCGACAGTTTGAATGTCTCGATTGAGGCGAAGATAGCCAATTTCAGCATAGGTGCGTTGCGACCCGACAGTCGCGTCGATTTCATTGCGACGCACAGCGAAATTGTCCTTATCGAGGCGAAAACGGTGCGTGAATTTCACAAAGTCGCGGTACCGGACCTGCGTGCGGCCAACGAAATCAGACACCCGCTCTGACAGCCCGGTGCCATCAGGGAAGATCTCGCGCGCGGCTTTCACCCGGTACGATTGGCCAATCGTGGTATCAACCCGCCAGCCCGGTTTTTGCAAGCGCCAATCCACTCCCCATGTGATGCGCGATCCATCTTCAACCCGGTCATATCCGTTAAAGCGATTGAGCGCGAAGAGGTTGGAATCCTCCAGATCAATCGCGCGCGCATCTTCGTTGGGCACGGCTAGATTTTCGATCGGCGGGCTTGCCACCACTTGAATTCGAGGGGTGAGAACCTGTGTCCCGCCAAATGCCTCGCCCACAAAAGGCCATTCGATATCAATCGCGGCGATACCAATGGCGCGACCTGTCCACCCTTCATTGCCGCGATAAATCTCGGTCGTTGTCGAAAGCGTGTCGCTGGTGTGATAGACATCGCCGCGCACCAGGCCGCTGACAGTGATAACCTGGCCGAGCCCTGTGAGCCTGCGCAAATCCCAGCGGGCGCCAGCAAATGCGCGCTGTGTATCCTGACCATCGGTGCGCAGCAGGCTGAGAGTGTTGGCTTGCAATTCTATCCGGCCGCCCAAAAGCGGGTCTCTTATCTGGCGGCGATAATCAATTGCAGGGATAGCGACAGGGATCTGGCCTTGATCAGCGTTGATCCGCAGCGTTTGCGTCGCCCATCCAGCGATGGAGAGATACGAATTCTCATCAATCCGCTCCACATTGACGGTGGATCGCAGCCGGTCATCGCGGCTGATGTCATAACGGCGCAGGAATGTGCGATCGCTGGTTAGCCGCACCGATCCGGTCGCGCTCCATTCGGGAGAGAACTGGTACCGGCCATTGGCAAACAGATAGCCGCGCGGATCGCTTTGCGTGTCCGGCACTCCGGTGAAATCGGTGACGCGGCTGCTTTCAGTAAGGTAGCCCGTGATCTGATAAGCGCCATCATCGGTCAAATGCCGCCACTGCGCAGAGACCATCGGCGCAACTTGCGAAAAGACATAGCCACGAACGGTCAGATCCTGATTGTCGGCCAGCCGCCAGTAATACCGCCCGGAAAGCTCAACCCCGTTCACTTGGGTGACGCGGACGTCGGGCACCAGAAAGCCGGAAACCGCGCTGCCATCTGTGCGGATCGAAAGGCCGGGTAGCGGCAGGATGCGCGCGCCGAACAATTCGAGCATCGCCCCGCGAAAGCGCACTTTGCTATCAGCGGGGTCATACGTCACTCGGTCGGCGGTGATGCGCCAGCTGGGGTCTTTGTCGCATCCATCCTCGCCCGTGACAGCGCAGGCTGTGTACGCGGCATCGGTGAGGACAATCGTCTCATCCTCGCCGCGCTCACCGGATCGCGCAGCCAGCCGCCCGCCAGCGCGCAAAGCGAGTAACAGATCCGACATCGCGCCCGCTTCGAAAGTGTCGGTTAATTCGAGCGCTTCGGTAAACAGCTGATTGCCGCGATCATCGACAAGCCGGATTGAACCCTTGGCGAAAATTTGTCCGCTTGTGCGGTTCCACACGACTTCATCTGCGCGCACGGATCGGTCTTCGCTCCGCAACACCACATCGCCGCGCGCAGTGACGGTGTTTGCGACATTGTCATAAGCAAGCTGGTCAGCCTCAAACGCGATAACGCGCGCGGTTTGGTCTTGCGTTGGTGTGGCCGCAGGGGCGGTTGTTGCGGGATCATTGATAGTCAGCGTCTGGCGCGCGCTATCGCTGACCTTTGCATCATCTGCGGGTGCCAAATCCTGCGCGAATGCCGGTACTGGCCAGGCGCACATAAGCGCCAAGGAAGCGGCGATCCCCCCGCGATTGCCTATGCAATGCAGATTGCGGTGCAGCTTTGGCTTGGCAGCGACCTTGGAACCTCCCGACATCCCTTGCCTATTGCACCGCTGGTGCGTAATCGCAACGGCAATACTAAGGCCCTCATCACAAGGCTCAATTTGGCGCTCTATTGCGTTCAATACGAACGCTCGGTTGAGATACACGGCCTCTTTGATCCAATGGCAGGAGCATTCATGCGCATTCACTTCACCCAATCCCCTCCGCAGCAGGTTCGTTTGACCGCGCGGATCGTCAATTCCGGCTCGTCTTTGTCGGGGCTTGATGCCGCGATCATTGATGGCGCGAAAGCATCCCGGTTCAAAGGCGGCGCGGGTCAGGTGTTTGAAGCGTTTGCCATGCAATCGGATGCTTTGCGCCGAATCGCACTCGCCGGCGCGGGAGAAGTGGACGCGGAAAAGCGCCGTTTGAATGTTGAGCGGGCGGGCGCTGCGCTAACGGCAAAATATCTGACATCGGGCGAAACCGAAATGGCGCTTGACCTCAGCCATGCGGACCTTTCGGGCGAAGAGGCAGCGGCAGTTCTTCTCGGCCTGCGCCTGCGCGCGTTTCGCCATGATATGTACCGCACCAAACTTGCCAAGGATAAACGCGCCACTCTTGAAAATGTGCATGTGACAGGCGCGCCAGAAGGCACCCAGCAGGCCTGGGCCGAAAACGAGGCAATCGCCAAAGGCGTCGAGCTGACCAAAATGCTTGTGACTGAGCCTGCCAATGTCATTTACCCGGAAACTTTTGTCAGCGTTTGCAAAACCGCATTCGAAGGCACGGGCGCCGAAATCACTGTGCTTGACGATGCGCAGATGGAAGAGCTGGGCATGGGCGCTTTGCTCGGCGTGGGTCAGGGATCAGAGCGCCCCTCGCGTCTTCTGGCAATCCGCTGGAATGGCGGCGCAGACGGAGAGAAACCGACCGCGCTGGTGGGCAAAGGAGTTACCTTTGACACAGGCGGTATCTCGCTGAAACCGCCGCCCGGCATGGAAGATATGAAGTGGGACATGGGCGGTGCCGGTGCGGTCGCTGGCGGGATGCTGGCAATTGTTGGGCGCAAGGCAAAGGCCAATGTCGTGGCCGTCATGGGTCTCGTCGAAAACATGCCCGATGGCAAAGCGATGCGCCCCGGCGATGTCGTCACTACGATGAGCGGTCAAACAGTCGAAGTGCTGAACACCGATGCAGAGGGGCGGCTGGTGCTGTGCGATGCGCTGCATTGGACACAGGAGGAATATGACCCGGCGCGCATTGTTGATCTTGCGACTTTGACCGGCGCAATGATTATCGCGCTTGGCCACGAGCACGGCGGGCTTTTTGCCAATGATGACACATTGGCCGAGCAATTGCTGAGCGCTGGCGCGGGCACGGGGGACAAGCTGTGGCGGCTTCCGCTGGGGCCGGCCTATGACAAGCTGATCGATTCTCCGATTGCTGACATCAAAAATGTTGGCCCGCGTCCGGCTGGGTCAATCACGGCGGCGCAATTCCTCCAGCGCTTTATCAAGAAAGGCACGCCGTGGGCGCATCTTGATATTGCTGGCATGGTGTGGGCGGACAAGCCCGGACACAGCTGGGACAAGGGCGCAACCGGATATGGCGCGCGGCTGCTTGACCGGTTTGTCGCCGGTTTTGAAAAGTGACCGCCTAGCTGGATAAGGAGACCCCGCTATCCCCAAAATGCGCAAGAAATCTGATTTGCCAAGCAAGATTTGCGCGGCCTGCGGGTTGCCTTTTACCTGGCGCAAAAAGTGGGAGCGCGATTGGGATAATGTGCTTTATTGCTCTGAACGGTGTAAGCGGAATAAATCATGAAGCTCGATTTCTGGCAGCTTTCGCGCGATCCCGCTGACAAGGTCACCGCCCTGATCGCGGGCCGGGTGCTTGGTCAGGATGAGCGGCTGCTGGTCGTCAGCACAGATGCGGCCCAGCGCGCGGCCATTTCGCGCAGTCTGTGGAGTGCGGGGGCCGACAGCTTCCTTGCCAATGGCGAGGCGGGTGATCCGGGAAGTGACCGCCAGCCCATCTTGCTTTCGGACAAAACCGAGGCGGCGAACGGGGCGAGCCATGTCATTTTCGCCGATGGCACTTACCGCGAAACAACCGGTTTCGCCCGCGCATTTCTGCTGTTTGATGAGGCGAGTTTGCAAGCTGCCCGGCAGACCTGGAAAGCTTTGCAAGATCGCGACCAATTAGAGCGCGCCTTTTTCCGGCAGGACGGCGCAAAATGGGTTAAGGTCGCCTGATTTGGCCGTTAGTTCAGTTGAGGAAATACATGCGTAGCACAGCGATAATGAACCTGGTGGTGGGGGGCGCGATTTTGGCTTCTTGCGGCACGGAGACCTCGGGCACATTAAAAGATGGTAATGGGGGCGAGGGCGAATACACTATCGACCGGGAAACCGGCGAAACCTCGGCGACGATTGAAACCGAGGAGGGCACCACCACTCTTCGCACGGGCGAAAATGTCCCGGTTGAATTGCCCGATGGCTTTTCGCTCTATCCTGATGCCAAAGTCGTCCAGAACACCCGGATCGAACAGGCCGAAGGGCTGGTTGTCGGCATCACCATGCAGATCGAGGACAAAGCTGCCAAAGTTGCTGAGCATTACAAACAGCAGGCGCAGGCGGCGGGATATGCCATCGAAATGGAGATGACAGCAGATCAAACCGTCATGATCGGCGGCACCAAGGATGGGGGCGCGCAATTCACTTTGAACGCAACCGAAGCGGGCGGTGCAACCACCGCCATGCTCAGTTTGGCAGACGGGGTCGCTGAATAACTGCGAAAACACGCTCTAACGCGTCCACTATGCATTACCAGAGCATGGGCCCCGGCTCCGAATGCGCAAAGGGGCCGCGCCGCTCGGCTGCGCTTAAGGCTTGCCGTAAGGCGCGCTGGCGACTAGGTGCGCGCGCAACCTCATCGTTCCCTCTCAATCCAAGGAATTTTCTATGGCGGTCACCCGCACTTTTTCGATCATCAAACCCGATGCCACTCGCCGCAATCTCACAGGCGCTGTCACTGCAAAGCTTGAAGAAGCAGGCCTGCGCGTGGTTGCATCAAAGCGTATTCACATGAGCAAAGAGCAAGCCGAAGGGTTCTATGCCGTGCATAAAGAGCGCCCTTTCTTTGGCGAGCTGGTTGAATTCATGATGAGCGAGCCTGTGGTTGTGCAGGTTCTCGAAGGCGAAGACGCGGTAAAGCGCAATCGCGACATCATGGGCGCAACCAATCCCGAAGAAGCCGATGCCGGCACCATCCGCAAGGAATTTGCGCTCTCCATCGGTGAGAACACCGTCCACGGTTCGGACAGCGAAGAAAACGCTGCAATCGAAATCGCTTATTTCTTCAGCGATGACGAAATCGTCGGCTAATCTGCCCGCGGCTAACCTGCCCGCGCTTCTCAGCGTCTGTCCAAAGGGGCAGCGTTGTGGGGCGGGGCAGGCGGCCTGTTAAACCGGCAGCGGCCCGGTTCTTTAAGCGGCACTATTTACGCAGCACTATCTAAGCAGCACTGCGGCGCGCTTCGGACATTTCCGCGCCAAATCCTTCAAGCTGGCGCGCATGGCCAAGATGCGCGCCGCTCGCGCTTGATTGCATCGCGGTGTGCATTGCGGCTTTCGCTTCTTTGGTAAGAGTGATGCCCAAATCCTTGTAAGCGCTTGCAATTGCGCTTTCCCAATCATCAGACAGATCATCGAAATTTAGCCGCGTAACCGGCCCGTCAAATTGCGCCAGCGCCTCTTCCCGGCGAGTGTCGCGCAGCGCGATCTTGTGTTCGTACAGCTCAGTGATCCGCGCAATATCGCAGCTGTCTGACTGGATCGCCATCTGGTTCGCCACCAAAGAGACCGCGCTGCGCAGCACCGCATCACGGTCTCTGTCGGCAACCACCACCCGCGCACCGGGAAACAGTTTAAGCAGGCATGCCAGATCTTCGGAAAATTGCGGCGCTTTCATCACGCGCGGGCGCTCTGCGCAATCGCGGTGGGCGGCATCGGTGCGCAAAATCCGTTCAAATTCCCGGTAGACAGGGGCGGGATCGGCAAGCTCGCTAAAGGCGGAAAAGCTGGGAATGTGCCATTGCGATTCGTAAATCGAATGGTTGAGAGCGCCCGCCAGCCACGCCAGTTCTTCTTCCACTTCGCCGCTGGCCATCGGGTGAATGGATTGCAGCCACGGGTTCAGCGCCTCCATCATCATCAGTTCCGCTTTGCTTTTGACCCGGCGCAGATCAAATTTCTGCGGAACCGGGTGCCACGCATCGCAATACCGGGTGTGCGAATGGGCCGGGTCTGCGGCCAGCAATTTGTGAATGCGCGTGGTGCCTGATCGCATATGGCCGATCACCAGAATGGGCGGTGCAAGCTTTGTTTTGAGCAGATCAGGTTCGCGCCGCCACAGATCGCCCAGCGACAACCTTTGCCCGATGGCGCGGGTCAACTGGCCATAAGCCATTGCGCGGCCCAGCGGGTTCAGGTCTGCTTCTGCGCTGACCGCTTCGCACAATTTTTCCAGCCGCAGGCGGAAATCGTCAATGTCCTCAGGCGAACGTTTGCCCGTTTCTGCATCGGCGGCAAATTCGCTGACATCCTTGCTTGCCGCTTTTACCGCAGCGGCCCACAGCGCGCCGGGTTCCAGATCAGGCGCAGGCAGCCAGCCGCGATCCCATGCCTTGCCCAGGAAATCGCTTACCTTCTCGGCCAATTTGCCGCGCGCCAGCAAATGTTCCCGCGTCGATGGCTTGCCCATGATTGCGCCCTTTATCGCGGCCATTGCCAAATGATTGAACGCTGGCCGGGTATTTCCCTCAATGGCCAGCAACTCATCAGAACATGTCAGCCGCATCAAGCAGTTTTGTCATCCGTTTTGGAGCAATCGCGCGCCAGCTGCGTCTAAGCCATTGTTCCACATGGTCCCAATCGATCCCGGCGGCGGGGCCAGAGCTGTTGAGAACTATCCCGACCCAGCCGCTCGCCCCGTAAAAGGCTGGCTTGAAATAAGTCTCGGGCTGGTTTTCGATAAGGTTCATCAGCTCATCCATACCGCTGGTTTTGACCAGCACCGCGATATGATCGCTGCCGTGGTGGCGATCTGCGAAATAGGCAAAGAATTTGCCGGATTTCTCTCCGCCGACGCGGAAACCGGGGGAGCCATGGCTTTCGCGCTCGGATGTTTCGGGCAGCGACAGCGCAAGTTTGCGCACCTTATCCAGCAGAAATGCCGGATCATTGCCGCGCGACAGGTAATCATTGACCGCGCGCGGATAAAGCTGGTGTTCCGCGAGTTGCACCCGGCGCGCCAGAGTTTCGGGCGTGTCATCAGAGGCAATGGCCACGCGGGCCTGAGCAATCACTTCGCCCGCATCCAGCTGCGGCGTGACGACATGCACGCTCGCCCCTGCATGCGTATCGCCTGCCTCTATCGCGCGTTTGTGGGTGTCCAGCCCCTTATATTTGGGCAGCAGCGATGGGTGGATGTTGAGGATCCGCCCCTGCCAGCGCTCGGTAAATTCAGGCGAGAGGATGCGCATATATCCGGCAAGCACAATCGCCTGCGCGCCCGCCTTGATCGCGGCGGCTTCCATCGCGGCATCCTGCTGTGCGCGGCTGCAGCCTTTGTGTGAATGGACAAAGGTGTCGATCCCTTCAAGCTGGGCAAATGCCAGCCCGCCTGCATCAGCGATGTTGCTGGCGACCAGCACAATCTCAAACGCGGCTCCCGGCTGGCGGCTGGCATAAAGGAGCGCAGCCATATTGGTGCCGGTACCCGATATGAACACCGCGACCGGCACAGGTGGCACCGGAGAATTAGCCATGATGAACCGCTTCGAACGCGGCGCGCGCAGACCATGTGCCTGCCGATCCGCGCACGCTGCAGCCGGTTTGGCCCGGTTCAATCACGCCGATCCGGTGGACGGTTTCGCCTGCTTTTTCCAAGCGCTCCGTGACGGTGCCTGCAGAGCTGGCTTCGACAGCCAGAACCATGCCGACCCCGCAATTGAATGTGCGCGCCATCTCCTCCGGCTCAATCCCGCCTTGCCCTTGCAGGAATGCCATCAGACGCGGCTGTTCCCAGCTATCGGCATCGACAACCGCATGCGCGCCGTCAGGCAGAATGCGCGGAATATTCTCAAGCAGCCCGCCGCCCGTAATATGCGCCAGACCATGGACAAGGCCTTCGCGGATCAGCGGCAGCAGGCTGGCGACATAGATTCGCGTCGGTTCAATCAGAGCATCGATCAGCAGCCTGTCCGCATCAAACAAAGCAGGGCGGTCCATTTTCCACGCGAAATCCTCAGCCAATCGGCGCACCAGCGAATAGCCGTTCGAATGCACACCAGACGAAGCAAGGCCCAGCAGCACATCGCCCGGCCTCACCTGTTCGCCCGTCAATTGCTCCCCGCGTTCAACCGCGCCGACGCAAAACCCTGCAAGGTCGTAATCACCAGAGGCATACATGCCGGGCATTTCAGCCGTTTCCCCGCCGATGAGCGCGCATCCGGCCTGTTTGCACCCCGCCGCAATGCCTGCAATCACCCGCTCAGCAATACCATTTTCCAGCTTTCCGGTGGCAAAATAATCGAGGAAAAACAAAGGCTCTGCGCCCTGAACGATCAGATCATTGACGCACATCGCAACCAGATCAATCCCGACGCTGCCGTGCCGGTCATGCTCAATCGCCAGTTTAAGTTTGGTCCCCACACCGTCATTCGCCGCGACCAGCAGCGGATCGGTGTAGCCTGCTGCTTTGGGATCGAAAAAGCCGCCAAATCCGCCCAGTTCGCTGGTGGCGCCGGGGCGCGCTGTGGCTTTCACCAGCGGCCCGATCGCTTTGACCAAAGCATTGCCCGCAGCGATTGAAACGCCTGCATCTTCGTAGGTGTATCCGGTTTTTGTATCAGCCATCCGCAAGGCTTTACCCCTTTGCGCTTGGAATTCCACTTCGCATTGGGCAATAGGGCCGTGGTTTCCCCAATGACGTCGCAATTCACCTTGTCTGCACCTGATGCACCGGCCTCCAAAGCCGCTTTGCGCCTGCCGCGCTGGTTGATGGGCGCGCTGGCGGCGCTCGCCTTGATGGGCGGGGGCTATGCTGCCGTGCTGGCGCAAGTGGGCGGAGAGCGCGGGATTGCACCCACTGCCTCCAGCTCCGATATCGAAGTCCGCAATATCAAAGTCGATGAACGCGGCGATGATGCTGAGGATGCGCGCGACAATGCCTGGCGCGATGCGCAAAGGCAGGCGTGGAAGCGCGTCAATGGCCCGCCGCTTTCCGATGGGCAGCTGTCATCGCTGGTGTCCTCCATCGTGATCCAGCGCGAGCGGGTGGGCCCGCGCCGCTATATCGCGACATTGGGCGTGATTTTTGATCGTCAGCGCGCCGGGCGATATCTGGGCCGCGGATCGCGCGCGCGCGCTTCTGCGCCCATGCTGCTGATCCCCGTCACTGCGACCGCTGGCACCTACACCGCGTTTGAAACGCGCAATCCCTGGCAGCGCGCCTGGGCTGATTTCAACCCGGGCACCAGCCGCATCGATTATGTCCGGCCATCGGGAGCAGGGGGCGATTCGCTGCTGCTGAACTTTGGCCAGACCGGCAGACGCAGCCGCGCATGGTGGCGCTCCACGCTTGATCAATATTCCGCCGCCGATGCGCTGATGGCCTATGCCCGGTTGGAGCATGAATATCCCGGCGGCCCGATCGCGGGCACATTTACCGCGCGTTACGGGCCTAACAACACCATGCTCGAAAGCTTTGAGCTGACCGCTGACAGCCCCGATGCACTGGGCGATATGCTGGGCGAGGCGGTTGAGCGGATGGACGGCATTTTCGAAGAAGCCCTGACAGGCGGCAAGCTCCAACCCGATCCCACATTGAACCTGGGAGGTGGCGGCAGCGCTGACCCTGCGATTGCGCGCCTCATAGAAATCGGCCGCGCCATCCGCGCGCGCGATGCCGCCTCAAGGGCGAGCGCGCAAAGCGGCGACGAGAATACAGGCGAAAGCGGTGACGGAACCGAAACCCCCACGCCGCCGCCTGCTGCCGCTTCCAGCTATACCGTACAGTTTGCCTCGCCCGATGCTGCCAGCTTTGATGCCGCTTTGTCCGCTGTGCGCGCCAGCCCAGGCGTTGGCGGGGTAAGCGTCACCAGCACCGCCATGGGCGGCACCTCTGTCATGAGCGTCCGGTTTACCGGCAGCCTCGATCAATTGGCCGCAGCTCTGCGCGCGCGCGGGTTCACCGTTACCCAAGGCGCAAACGCGCTCGCCATTAGCCGCTAATCCGCAGGACGGATCACGCGATGGCAAAAACGGCCCCATCTTCTGCCCAAATAGCGCTGCCGCTCGAATGGAGCGGCAATGGCAAAGACGCAGCGCGCGCAATCGTGATCGGCAATGCCAATTCGCATGTGATTGATGCTTTGCGCGATCCGGCAAGCTGGCCGTTCAACACCGCCATCCTGTCCGGCCCGCCGCGATCCGGCAAAAGCCTGCTGGGCCGCTGGATGGCGGGGCAGGGAGTGCATGTTGTGGACCCCGCTGAGCGCGAAGATGAGACCGAATTGTTCCACCTGTGGAATGCCAGCCAGCAGGGCGGATCAAAAGCGGGCGAGCCGCTGCTGCTGATCGCGGATAGCATGCCGTGGCATATTGCTTTGCCCGATCTTGCATCGCGGCTGGGCGGATCGCTGCACCTTGAACTGGGCGAGCCTGATGACGCCATGGCGGCAGACTTGATCCACGCTTTTGCCCATGCCCGCGCGCTGACTTTACCGCCGGGGGCGGCGGAATATCTGGTGCCGCGCGCGGACCGCAGTTTTGCAAGCCTTGAACATCTGGTTGCGACGATTGATCGCATCAGCCTTGAACGGGCGGTGCCTGCCACCATGTCTGTATGGCGCGCCGCCTTGGAAGCGCTGCAAGGACCAGAGCAAAAGCGCCTGTTTTAGAGCGCAAATTTGCGTTTTGGCCGAAATGGTGAAAAGTAGCGGCGAAGGGTGAAAAGGTATCGGTGATGTTTGACCGGCTCAAAAGCTATCTGGATTCCATCCATTCGCGCGATCCCGCGCCGCGTTCGCGGTGGGAAATTCTGCTCTATCCCGGTGTCTGGGCCTTGGGCATGCACCGCATTGCGCATTGGCTGTTTGAAGCGGGCATGTTTTTCCTTGCCCGCGCGGTCAATCACACCGCGCGCTTTTTAACCGGGATTGATATCCATCCCGGCGCAAGCATTGGCCGCAATTTCTTTATCGATCACGGCTTTACAGTGATCGGGGAAACCGCCGAAATTGGCGACAATGTCACGATTTACCAATGCGTTACTCTTGGCGGGACCAATCCCGCCAATGGCAAAGGCGGCAAACGCCATCCCACGCTCGAAGACAATGTGATCGTGGGTTCGGGCGCGCAGATCATCGGCCCTGTCACTGTGGGCGAACGCGCGCGCATCGGGGCAAGCGCGGTGGTGATGGACAATGTGCCAGCCGGCGCGACCATGATCGGGTTGAAAGCGCGTTCAACGCTCGTCCCGGCAGAGGAATGGATCAAGGATTTCATCCCCTACGGCACGCCCAATTGCGAAGATGCAGAAGGCAACCGCGTGGATTGCATCGAAAAACTGGAAAGCGAACTCGCCGCGATGAAAGCAGAGATCGCCGCGCTGAAAGATGCGGGCCAGGCGGGCATTGATGTGGCCGCTGTCAAGAAAAGCGGGACCAGTGATTGATGGACCCGCATCAGGGCGCAGCAGGTCAAATTGTCGCTTTTCCAAACCGCCGCGCAGGCCAGGTTGGGTTTGAACGCAAGGAATTGCAGCGCATTCTCGATCTGTATGGCCGCATGGTCGCAGCGGGCGAATGGCGCGATTATGCGATGGATTTTGACCGGAACGTGGCGGTCTTTGCCGCTTTTCGCCGCGCATCAGAGCGTCCGCAAGCCCGCGTGGAAAAACGCCCATCCCTGCGCAACAAACAAGGCATGTGGACCCTGTTTGGTGAACACGGCCAAGTGCTGAAACGCGGATCAGACCTCGCCAATGTCCTCGCGCCGATAGAACGCCGCCTGGTCAAAGCCGTGGATCAGGACTGAGCGGGATTCCACAGGGGCCAAGCGATCATTCAAACACGCTGGCTGCATTCACATTGGATATCAATGCCTGCGTGATGGTTCCGATAATTTGATAAATCAGCAAAGCTGCCGCGATCAAGAATACGCTTGAGGCCACACTTAAGAGAACTGCGATCTGCATGTTGCCGCTTCCATCAGCCATCAGGGTAAGACGTGTACTAACATTGCTGAGAATGCCGCCGATTATCCATGCCCCCCACCACTGGCCCAGATTGCCAGGGGATTCGCTGCCATAACTGTCGGCTGTGAGGTGGCTTTCATTCCATAATTCGCGCATCGCGCCCAGCGGCTTGAATAGGTTCATGATCGGGACGAAGAACCACCCCACGGCCCAGCCGGGCGTGTATTCCAAATCGTCCCGGCCTGCCTCACGCAGGCTGGAATGGGCGCGGTAAATCCACATCGAAATCGCCACCGCCGAAACCAGAAAGGTAACACTCGATGCGATCAGTATGAAGGAGTAGATCACTTCGGCGGTGCCCAATTCTACGGTGTTCAAATTGATGAACCCAGCCAATTCTCCCAATTCACCCAGAAGGACAACGGCGAAAAATCCCAGCGCCACCAAAGTTGCGATGCTCGCAAATTTGGCGCGGGCTAGTAGGAGGTCAGTGTCAAAGCCGGCTGCTGCGTGGGTGCTTGCTTCGTTCATCGGCTCAGATATCCTGTTGGTGATGTATGCAATCACAGCTGCGACGAAAATCTGATTATGATCAGTTATACGCCCTGCCGCAAGAACCTGAAAAGAAAGTGCAATATTTAGCCCGGCATCGCAAGCAGCCGAAAGTCTGCTCGTCCCGTTCTAATACGCCGCTATTCGGCTTGATCTCTCAAGCCGTTCCTTGTGGGTCAGCATCCCGATCAGGCCCGCGCCCACGATCAGATCAAATCCTGCGCAAAGCGGCGGGTACCATTCGGCAACGCCGGTATGCGGGCCGATAATCGCATCATAGGCGCCGTGCAGCAGGATCGCGGCACCGATAGAAGGAAGCCAGCGGCGCATCGCCAGCAAAGCTCCGCCGCCAAACAGCAGCGCGACAATCGTTTCAAACACGATATCGGTGATCGATCCATCAGCCAGCTGCACGCCGACATAGATCCACAACATGGCCGTAAGGGCGAGCATGCCTTGCGCCGCAAGGATCCTGGATGACAGCCGGGCGCTTATGGCGAGCATCACTGCCCCCATCACCACGCCTATTATGGCTGCCAACCAGTAATCCATCGGGCTGTTCCCGCGTTTGCGTTTTCGGTTTCGCTTATCCGCGCGCGCTGGACGGGCCTGTGCCTGTCACTTCTTGCATGGCTTTCAGGATTGCGCCTGATTGCTCGCTGCCCGATTGCGGTGCGACCAGATTGGTGAACGAATTGATATCATCCCAGCGCGCTGCGAAACCTTCAACGGTGCGTTCGCCATCGGGCAGCCACACGGCATCGTTCATGACGACCCATGACGAATGGAAACCGCCAGCGCCTGCGCCAACGATAGCATTGGTGGGGCCATCTTCGCTGACCAGATAAAGCGCTGCGGGCACCACGTTTTCAGGTGCGAACAGTTTGAATGCTTCTTCGGGGAAGAGATCTTCGGTCATGCGCGTGCCAGCAACCGGTGACAGCGAGTTCACACGGATATTGTATTTCGCGCCTTCCAGCTGAAGCGTCTTGGTAAGGCCGGCAAGGCCCAGTTTCGCCGCGCCATAATTGGCCTGGCCAAAATTGCCGAACAGGCCCGTGGACGATGCTGTCATCAATACGCGGCCATAGCTTTGCTCGCGGAAGGTTTCCCAGCATGCCTTGGTGACAAAGGCGGATCCGGTAAGGTGGACTTTGAGCACAAATTCAAAATCAGCCGGCGTCATTTTGACAAAGGTCTTGTCGCGCAGCACGCCTGCATTGTTGATGAGGATATGGACGCCGCCCCATTTCTGCTTGGCATCGGCGACCATTTTTTCCATCTGCTCATATTCAGTGACAGAGCCGCCATTGGCCATCGCTTCGCCGCCAGCCGCTTCAATCTCGGCAACCACTTCGGCGGCGGCATCAGAAGTGCCCGTACCATCGCGCGATCCGCCAAGGTCATTGACGACGACTTTCGCGCCGCGCTTGGCCAGTTCCAGCGCATAGGCTTTGCCCAAACCGCCGCCAGCGCCGGTAACGATTGCGACCTTATCCTTGAAATCGATGCTCATTCTATGATCCTCTCAAAATGTTTCTCGTGGGAGAGCACGCTTTACGCGCGCGTAAACTTTGCAGTGCGCTGCGTGGCACTTTTGCTTTGGCGATGCAACAGGGGACATGCGCACCGTCCCATGCCGTAGGGTTAGGCCGGTTCGCCAAGCTTTGAAGCGGCTCCGATCAGCTGATCGAGCGAGATCGATAACCGCATCCGCGCCCAGATCATCAGGCGCTTTGTCGCAATACCCATAGGCGGCTGCAATAACGGGAACACCTGCGGCGCGCGCGGCGGCCACGTCATAGGTGGAATCGCCGATAAACAGCATGGAGCCGCCGCCCATACGCTTTTGCGCTTCGATCACGGGGTCGCCATGCGGTTTGGAGATGAATTTGCCATCCGCCCCTTTGCCCATCGTGTCGCCGCCTATCACGGTTTCAAACGGGGTGATAAAGTCTAACTGCGTAAGGATTGAACGGGCGAATTTCTCAAACTTATTGGTGACAACAGCGACTTTGACCCCGCGCGCGGTAAGATCGGCGATCACTTCGCGTGCATGGGGGTAGGGGGCGGAATGCACCGCATTGTTGTCCGCGTAATAGCGCAGCATCGCCTTATACAGCGCATGGAAATCATCGCCTTCCAGCCCGCCTGCAATGCCGCCTTGTGATTGCACTGCCTGAGCCAGCATCGCTTTTGCTCCGCCGCCGATCAGGTCTTTGGAGCTTTCAACAGGCACCGGATGATACGCGCCCAGCGACAACGCATAATTCACCGCCTCGCCCAGATCGCGGAACGTATCGAGCAGCGTGCCATCAAGGTCAAAACCAACACTATCGTAAGGGAAATCTGTCATGCCCCCACGCGTGGTCCAACAGACTTCAAACCGCAAGCATTTGCTGGCAGGAGCGCTGCGCGATAGAGTGCAGTTTAAGTTACAATCGACGGAAACCCATCTGAATGACTGATTTTGCCGCCATCATCCTCGCCGCTGGCAAAGGCACACGCATGAAAAGCGAGCTTCACAAAGTGCTCCACCCCATCGCGGGCAAGCCGATGCTGCTGCATTTGCTCGATAGTTTTGACGCGCTGTCGCCCAGCCGCACCGTTGTGGTGGTGGGCGACAGGCGCGAGCAGATCGATGCCGCTTTGGAAGGGCGCGAAGTTGTAACCGCTTTGCAAGACCCCCAGCACGGCACCGCGCACGCCGCATTGCAGGCGAGGGAGGCATTGGCGGGATTTTCGGGCAATATCCTGGTGACATTTGGCGATGTGCCGATGGTGACGGGAGCGACGGTTCAAAAGCTGCTCGATGCGTTATCGGGCGGTGCTAAGGTCGCTGTCCTCGGGTTCAGGCCGGATGATCCGCTCGCCTATGGCCGGATTATTGCGGATGAAGCGGGCGCTGTTTCCAAAATGGTCGAATTCAAAGATGCTTCGCCAGAAGAGCGCAGCGTCAATCTGTGCAATTCGGGCCTGCTGGTCGCGCATTCTGACGATATGTGGCCGCTGCTCGACGCGGTGGATAACAACAACGCCCAATCCGAATATTACCTCCCCGATGTCGCCACAGGCGCGATTGCGCGCGGGGACAAGGTCGTCGTGGTCGAATGCGATGCGGATGAAGTCGCCGGGATCAACAGCCGCGCAGAACTCGCCGAGGTTGAAGCCCGCTGGCAAGCCGCCCGCCGCATTGAGGCCATGGCCGAGGGCGCGAGCCTGCGCGCGCCAGACACCGTGTTTTTCAGCCACGACACGGTGCTTGGCCGCGATGTGACCATCGATCCGCATGTGGTGTTTGGCCCCGGCGTAAGCGTGGCCGATGGCGTCCATATCAAAGCGTATTCGCACATCGAAGGCGCGCAGCTTGGCAAAGGCGCACAGGCCGGCCCCTTTGCCCGCCTGCGCCCCGGCGCGGTGATGGAAGAGGGCAGCTTTGTCGGCAATTTCGTCGAGATGAAGAAAGCCACTCTCGGCCCCGGCGCAAAGGCCAGCCATTTGTCCTATATTGGCGATGCGAGCGTCGGCGCGAATGCCAATATCGGCGCGGGCACGATCACGTGCAATTATGATGGCTATTTCAAATACCAGACCGTGATCGGCGAACGCGCTTTCATCGGCTCAAATTCAGCCTTGGTCGCGCCTGTCAATATCGGTGCTGATTCCATTGTCGCAGCGGGCTCCACCGTCAGCCGCGATGTGGCCGCTGGCGAGCTGCGCATGGTGCGCGCGGAACAATTGGTCAAAGACGGCTGGGCGGACCGTTTCCACGACACGATGAAAAAGAAGAAAGCGGCGGCAAAGAAAGGGTGAGACTGTAGCGTGATCTGGGACTTTACCCCAACGACTATTGAGGTTGAAGGCAGGACTGTCACTGCGAAAGCAACACAGGCGCATATTTGCATTGCGACCCACGTTTGGGCTCCAAAAAAGTGGGGGCCGTTTTTGCGCAGGCATTGGGATTATGGACCTGAGCACTCTACCGCGACTTTTGAAGTCGATATCAAAGTGGACAAGGAATCGGGTGGTGACGGCGCGCTGTATCCAACGCTGCGCATTGTTTTTACACCTAGTGGTTGGAGCGCGACGAGTTTCGCCGATCTTGCGGGGCAAACTTTTGTTGAGGGCGAAGACCCGGTTGAATTTGAGTGCTTTTATGGAAACGATGCGCCGCATTTTGAGAACAACCGCGTGTCGTTTCAAGCGGGTGAGAACCCCGGCCAATTGGTTGTCGATTGGCACGCGCAATATCGCTGGTATAAAAATGATGAGCCTGAACCTTTCCATTTTTCAGGACCGATCCGCATTCAAGGGCTTTGGACTAAGGTGAAACGCGACAAGGACGTTGCACCGATTGTGGCGGCCACGATGCCCGGCTTTGATCTGGCATCGCTAAGCGCTCCAGAGATTAGAGACGAGAACCGCTCCTCGCACTTCCCCAGGAAGTTCCGCCATTGGAGGGTTCATTGGTTTGCGGCTTGACGCTGACGATATCCAGTCCTTGTCATGCTGGCTGTGCGGGCGCCCGTTTGAGACGCTGATCCAGTGGCATCATCCTGTGCCCAAATCGAAAAAGGGAAGGGCGACTGTTCCCGTCCACCCGATCTGTCACAAGGCGATCCACACCAATTTCACCAATGCTGAACTGGCGCGGATTGGTGATGATCCAGATGCCATTCGCGCGCATTCCGCGCTGGCGAAATTCATCAATTGGGTCGCGAGCAAACCGCCCGATTTTCACGCGCCCACGCGGCGATAGGAACCCATCCGGGAACCAAAGCGCTGCCTGACTGCTGATAGAGCAACAGCAGCAAAAGGGTTTCGCACGGTGAGTTTCAAAAAGTGGATCGGTTTGGGATTGAGCGCTGCCGCATTGGGCGGGGCGGTCGCTTACGCACAATATCGCGACATTGAAAAGCCGGCATATACCGTCGTGACCGCGCAGGATGCATTCGAGCTGCGCGAATACGAACCCATGATCGTGGCCGAGGTTACCCATTCAGGCACGCGGCGCGAGGCAAGCTCGCGCAGTTTCAGGAGGCTGGCGGCTTACATCTTTGGCGAAGACCGGCCCGAAGGCGGCGACAAAATCGCGATGACATCGCCTGTGCTGCAGGATCGCGCCGATCAGGATGCGAAAATCGCGATGACATCGCCAGTTTTGCAGGGTGAGACAGGCAGCGGCACATGGCGCATGCGGTTTGTGATGCCGGCCAAATATACCATGGCAACGCTTCCCACTCCGCCTGCTGATATCACACTCAGCGAAGTGCCCGCACGCCGCGTCGCAGCGGTCACTTTTAGCGGCAATGGCAGCGCGTCAGACCTTGCCGATATGGAAGCTTTGCTGAGCGAATGGATCGCAGCGCAGCAGCTTTTGCCCAAAGGCGATTTTGAGTACGCTTTTTACGATGCGCCGATGGTGCCGGGCCCAATGCGCCGCAACGAAGTGCTGATTGAGGTTGCGGCGGCGGAATAAACCGCGCCGCCGCACACACCCTCAAACCGCGGCCAGCTGGGCGGTGCGGGCAGGGGCCTCGGAGCCAGCGTCCATGCTGGTGTCGATATGCTCAAGCCCGCAATCGCGTTCCCACTGTTCAAACTCGCTGCGGCTCAGCAGATACCGCTCACGCGCTTCGTGGAAACTGATCGCACGCTCATGCACAGCGCGCACTACGTCTGCTTTGCGAGTCTTTGACCAGTGCACCTTGTGACTTTTGGGCAGGCCGTAGCTTTTGATGACATCAGCCATCGACATATGATTGGGATACGTCATTCGCTTTCTCCTTGTGCCCCCTCTGATGCATTTGAGATCGCGCTTTGGCACTTAACCACGCCCTTCCAAAGATGGTTAAAATCGTGTTGATCCTACCCCCCGTGCAAGCCCTGCGGTGAAGCGAGGCAAAACTGTCGGTTTGCTTTACAAGGCCAGTGAAAAACCCCGATGCTCAGCGCACCGGGGTTCACAATTTATTCAGTTATATGAGGAAGTTAACCGCCCTCACGCGCGTCCATCAAACGCTGCATCAGATACACATATTGCAGCGCCTGAAGCTTCGCGCGTTGTTCGTTATCGACCCCGCCGGAATGCCCGCCGGTCATATCTTCAAAGTAGTAATAAGGCTGGCCCAATTCCTTAAGCCGCGCGGCCCCTTTGCGGGCATGGGCAGGGTGCGTCCGGTCATCGGCGGTGGAGGCCCAGAGGAATGGCATGGGGTAATCCACCCCCTCCACAATCTTTTGATAGGGCGAATACCCTTCGATCCATGCGCGCTGTTCAGGGATGCGCGGATCGCCATATTCGCCAATCCACGATGCTCCTCTGCCGATCAGGTGATAGCGCAGCATGTCGAACAGCGGGATCTGCACGATCGCTGCGCCAAACAGGTCGGGGCGCTGGGTAAAGGCAGTGCCGACGAGCAAGCCGCCTTGCGAGCCGCCCTGAATGCCGAGATTGTCCGGAGAGGTGAAGCCGCGTTTCACCAGATCCTCACCCACTGCGATAAAGTCATCCCAGGTGCGCTGCTTGTTTTCGCGGATGGCGCTCTGGTGCCATTCGGGGCCAAATTCGCCCCCGCCGCGAATGTTGGCAAGCACATAAGCGCCGCCGCGTTCCAGCCACATCTTGCCGGTTGATCCCAGATATCCGGGCAGGCGAGGCACCTGAAATCCGCCATATCCGCCCATCAGAACAGCGGTTTCGCCGTCCATCGCCATGCCAGCGGGTTTGACGATGAAATAAGGGATGCGTGTCCCGTCTTTGCTCACCGCTTCGTGCTGTTCAACTTCCATGCCCGCGGCTTCAAAATAGGAAGGCGAGGTCTTTAGCACTGCCGGATCGGCGCTGCCATCGGTGTAATAAAGCGTGGTGGGATTGAGGAAATCGGTGACGGTGAACATGATCTGCTCGCTCTGGTTAGAGCTTGCCGCGATGCCCACAGTTGCATTGTCTGGCAGGTTCACTTCCTCGCTCACCCATGCGCCATCTGCAAAATTGAACTTCAGCACTTTGCCAACGACATTATCGAGCAGGCCCACATAGAGCGCGCCCGCCGTGACCGCGCCGCCGCGTTTTGTCTGGCGCTCTGCAGGAGCCCAAACCAGCGTTTTGGCCGCCGCATTGGGATCGGCTTTCCATTCTTCCAGATCGGCTGCAATCAGGCTGTCTGCGGGGAATGTTTGATCCCCCACCGTCCAATCGACATCGGTGGAGAAGAGAATATGCCCGTCCACAATCCCGTAAATCGAAGCCTTAAGCGGCATATCAAGCCGCACCCATTCCATGGTTTCAGGATTGCGCCAGTAATTTTCGCTTTCATGGAAACTGACAGCGCGAAACGCGGTGGTGGCATGCACGGTGCTGGCGGCATCGCGCAGCAGGCTCGCGCCTGACCACACATCCGATGCGTCCCCGCGAAAGATCTCAGCTGCGTCCGCAATATCGGTGCCACGCTTCCACAGCCGGGTGGTGAAGGGATATTCGCTGTCGGTCAGCGTCCCTTCGCCAAAATTGCGGCTGACCAGCATGGTGTCTTTGTCCATCCACTGGACGCTGCCCTGGCTTTTCTCAGAAAGCTCAAACCCGTCATCGACAAAAGTGCCGGTGGCGGTGTCAAATTCGCGCATAATGGTCGCATCTTCGCCCCCATCGGACAGCGCGATCATGCAGCGATTGAGCGCAGGCGGCAGGCAGGTGGAGCCTTTATAGACCCATTCCTTGCCATCCGCCTCGGCCAGCGCATCCACATCGAGCAGCACTTCCCATTCCGGCTCATCGCTTTGATAGCTTTCCAAAGTGGTGCGGCGCAGCAGACCTTTGGGGTTCTGTTTATCCTGCCAGAAATTATACAGGCCATCAGGGCGAAAGCTCACATAAGGGATGCGGTCTTCGCTGTCATAAATGGCAAGCGCTTCGGCTTTCAGCGTTTCGAACCGCGGATCGGCCTCCAGCGCGGCCAGAGTGAGCGCGTTTTCCGCTTCAACCCAGGCAAGCGCTTCATCGCTGCGCGCTTCTTCGAGCCAGATATAGGGATCTTGTTCGGGGCCGGGCACGCCATCATCTGTTGCGGTTTGCATATCGGCTTTCTCTGATTGGCTGTCTTCGCCGGTTTGCGCGCCTGCTTTGGCGGCATTGGCGGCATTGGCGGCGGTGGATGCGGTGATACTCATGGCGGCTGCCAGAGCGATTTTGGACACGAGTTTCAAGGGGTCTCTCCTGCGCGATAATATGGCCCCCTTGTGCCGGGGTCAGGCGCGCTTGTGAAGGCGCTTTGGCTGATAGAGTAGGAAAGGCTTTGCGCAATACGGGCCGCGCGGTTCTTGCATGGAAAAACCAATGCCGATTTCGCGGATTGATTGCCGTTTGGAAACAGGCGGCTGGTGGCCAAGGCATTACCCGTAACACCAGCACCCGTAACACCAGCCTGTGAGCGAAGGAAAACAACTCAGGATCGCTTGCGCAAAAAAGGCGGCCAACAAGGCCGCCTTTTCTGAGTTTCAATTATGGAACAACTTACCCCTCAACATGCTCCGCGAGCACGGTGAGGCCGGTATCGCCAACCTCGGCAAATCCGCCTTTGACAGCGATCATTTCGGGCGCAGCGCCTTCGGTTTTGAAGACCTGCACTTCGCCGTCGCGAATGGTGGACATGAACGGCGCGTGCCCTTCGAGCACACCAAATTCCCCGTCGCTGCCGGGCACGACAACCATATGGACGTCTTCGGACCGGACAAGCTTTGCCGGGGTTACGAGTTCAAAGTGCAGGGGCATAAAACTACCTTAAGCGTCCTCAGCCATTTCGCCGGCTTTTTTGACCACATCGTCAATGCCGCCGACCATGTAGAAGGCTTGCTCTGGCAAGTGATCGTATTCGCCGTCCACAACCGCTTTGAACGATTTAACAGTGTCTTCAAGCTGCACGAAGATGCCGGAGATACCGGTGAACACTTCTGCCACGTGGAAAGGCTGGGAGAGGAATTTCTGAATTTTGCGAGCGCGCGCAACGGTCAGTTTGTCTTCCTCGGACAGTTCGTCCATCCCGAGAATGGCAATGATGTCCTGCAAGCTTTTGTATTTTTGCAAGATTTCCTGAACCCGGCGAGCGGTGTCGTAGTGATCCTGACCCACAACGCGCGGTTCGAGAACGCGGCTGGTGGAATCGAGCGGGTCAACAGCGGGGTAAATGCCCAGCTCTGAAATCGCGCGGTTCAGCGTGGTGGTCGCGTCAAGGTGCGCAAAGCTGGTCGCCGGCGCAGGGTCGGTCAAGTCATCGGCAGGCACGTAGATGGCCTGAACCGAGGTGATCGAACCCTTGGTGGTCGAGGTGATGCGTTCCTGCAGGTTACCCATATCAGTCGACAGGGTCGGCTGATAACCCACCGCCGAAGGAATACGGCCCAGCAGAGCGGACACTTCCGAACCGGCCTGCGTAAAGCGGAAGATGTTGTCCACGAAGAACAGCACGTCCTGACCTTCTTGGTCGCGGAAATATTCCGCCATGGTCAGACCCGACAGAGCAACACGGGCGCGCGCGCCGGGAGGCTCGTTCATTTGGCCAAACACCAGCGCCACTTTCGAACCTTCGCTGATGGCTTCGCCAGCGTCGTTCTTGGCGATAACGCCTGCGTCGAGAAACTCGTGGTAGAGATCGTTACCTTCGCGCGTCCGTTCACCCACGCCAGCAAACACCGAAACGCCGCCATGGCCTTTCGCGATGTTGTTGATGAGTTCCTGAATAAGAACCGTTTTACCAACGCCCGCGCCGCCGAACAGGCCGATCTTGCCGCCTTTCGCGTAAGGAGCGAGAAGGTCGATCACTTTAATCCCGGTCACCAGAATGGCGGCATCGGTGGACTGGTCCACAAAGGGTGGGGCTTCTGCGTGGATCGGAGCGCTCATATCCGCGCCCACAGGGCCGCGTTCATCAATCGCTTCGCCAACGACGTTCATGATCCGGCCAAGCGTTTTGGGGCCAACAGGCACGCTGATCTGCGCGCCGGTGTTGATCACTTCGCCGCCGCGAGTAAGACCCTCTGTTGCGTCCATCGCGATGGTGCGGACGGTGTTTTCACCAAGGTGCTGCGCCACTTCGAGAACGAGCGTTTTATCGCCATTCTTGGTTTCAAGCGCGGTGAGAATTGCGGGCAGTTCACCGGGGAACTGCACGTCAACGACAGCGCCGATGACCTGGGCAATGGTGCCATTGGTGGTCTGGTTCAATACGGGTGCGGTGGCCATTATATCGTCCTTGCCTTCGATTACAGCGCTTCTGCGCCTGCAATAATTTCAATCAATTCGGTGGTGATCGCGGCCTGGCGGCTGCGGTTGTATTGGATGGTCAGCTTGTTGATGAGATCGCCCGCATTGCGCGTGGCGTTATCCATCGCTGTCATTGATGCGCCATGTTCGGACGCTTCGCGTTCGAGCAGCGCGCCGAACAATTGCGTTTTGACATAGCGCGGCAGCAATTCTTCGAGGATTTCCTCTTCGCCCGGTTCGTATTCAACCATCGCACCGGTATCCTCGGTCGCCTCAGGGGAGGGGACGGGGATCAGCTGGTTGATCGTAGGATCTTGCGCCAGCGCTGATTTGAATGTCGGAAAGACAAGATGCGCGATGTCAAACTTGCCCGCATCGAACATTTCAACCAGTTCAGCGGCGATTGCGTCGGCTTCTTCAAAGCCGGGAGTTTTGACAACAGTGGTGTCATAACCGCCGGTGATGTGGCTTTCATAATCGCGTTTGAGCGGTGCGCGCCCCTTTTTGCCGACGAGGTAAAACTCCACCTGCTTGCCGGCGGCAATCAATTCCTGCGCTTTCAATTTCGCCGCTTTGACGATGTTTGAATTCAAACCGCCGCACAGGCCTTTATCGGTGTTGACCACCACCAAAAGGTGGCGCTGGTCTAATCCGGTTCCGCTGAGCAGTTTGGGCGCGCTGTCGCCGGACACTTTACCCGCAAGGCTGGCCATCACCGCAGACAGACGCTCCGCATAGGGACGCCCCGCTTCGGCAGCAGCCTGCGCCCGGCGCAGCTTCGCCGCAGCGACCATTTGCTTGGCCTTGGTGATCTTCTGGGTGGATTTAACCGACCCGATCCGATCTTTCAGTTCCTTAAGTGAAGGCACGTGTCAGCCGTCCTTATGCAAACTGCTTAGCAAAAGCGTCGAGCGCGGCGACGGTGCGGTCTTTCACATCGCCTTCGAACTTGCCGCTGGAGCGGATATCATCGAGGATCGCGCCGTGTTCGCTGCGGATGAAGGCAAGCATTTGCTCTTCATATTCGCCCACACGCTCCACCGCGACATCATCGATATAGCCATTGGTGCCGGCAAAGATCGACACGGTCTGCTCTTCAAACGGCATGGGCGAGAACTGGGCTTGCTTCAGCAGGTCAGTAAGGCGCGCACCGCGGTTGAGCAGTTTTTGCGTTGCCGGATCGAGGTCCGATCCAAACTGCGCGAACGCCGCCATTTCGCGATATTGCGCAAGGTCCAGCTTCATCGAACCAGAGACTTTCTTCATCGCTTTGGTCTGAGCAGCACCGCCCACACGGGACACTGAAAGCCCGACGTTAATCGCAGGCCGGATGCCTTGGTAGAACAGGTCAGTTTCAAGGAAGATCTGACCATCGGTGATCGAAATCACGTTGGTCGGGATATAGGCCGACACGTCGCCCGCCTGCGTTTCAATGATCGGCAGAGCCGTCAAAGAACCGCCGCCTTCGGATTTGTTCATTTTCGCCGCACGCTCAAGCAGGCGTGAGTGCAGATAGAACACGTCGCCCGGATAGGCTTCACGGCCCGGAGGGCGGCGCAGCAGCAGCGACATCTGGCGGTAAGCAACGGCTTGCTTTGACAAATCGTCATAAACGATCACGGCGTGCATGCCATTGTCGCGGAAAAATTCGCCCATCGCGCAGCCAGTGTAAGGCGCAAGATATTGCAGCGGTGCAGGCTCAGAAGCGGTCGCGGCGACAACGATGGAGTATTCCATCGCGCCGTTTTCTTCCAACTGTTTCACGATCTGGGCAACGGTCGAACGCTTTTGACCAACCGCGACGTAGACGCAGTAAAGCTTTTTGCCTTCGTCATCGCCTTGATGTTCGTTTTTCTGGTTGATGAAGGTGTCAATCGCGACAGCGGTTTTGCCGGTTTGACGGTCACCAATGATCAGCTCGCGCTGACCGCGGCCTACAGGGACCAGCGCGTCAATCGCTTTGAGGCCGGTTTGCACAGGCTCGCTAACCGATTCGCGCGGGATGATGCCGGGCGCTTTCACTTCGACGCGGCTGCGCTGGGTTGTTGCGATGGGGCCTTTGCCGTCAATCGGATTGCCAAGTGCGTCAACCACGCGGCCCAGCAATTCCTTACCAACCGGAACGTCCACAATGGTTTCGGTCCGCTTGACGGTGTCGCCTTCTTTAATCTCAGCATCCGAGCCGAAAATCACGACGCCGACATTGTCCGCCTCAAGGTTGAGCGCCATGCCTTGCACGCCATTGGCAAACTCAACCATTTCACCAGCCTGCACTTTATCGAGGCCGTGAATTCGGGCGATGCCGTCACCCACGCTCAAAACGGTGCCAACTTCGCTGACTTCGGCTTCACTGCCGAAATTGGCGATCTGGTCCTTGATGACCTTGGAGATTTCTGCTGCGCGGATTTCCATATGAATAGTCCTTTAGGCCTTCATTGCCTGGGATAGCGAGTTGAGACGAGTGCGGATCGAGGCATCAATGCGCTGCGATCCAATGGTAACGACGAGCCCGCCCAAAAGGTCAGGATCAACATCTGATGTAAGCATGACAGTGCGCCCTTCGCGCGCGGTCAGTTTGTCTTTGAGCGCGGATAGCTGCTTGGCCGACAATTTGTGCGCGCTGGTGACGCTGGCGGTCACTTCGCCGCGCTGGCTCGCAGCAATCGTCTTGAACGCGCCGATCATGGCGGGCAGTGCGCTCAGCCGGCGATTGCTGGCGAGCACGCCCAGAAACTTTGTTGTCAGGTCCGACAGCTTAAGGTGCGACGCGATCCCGGCCACCGCTTGGCCCTGCTCAGTGCGGGACAATTGCGGATTGGTCGTGGCGGCGCGCAAATCATCGGATTCGCGCAAAGCGGTGCCGAGCGTATCAAGATCGCTCTCAACCGCTGTCACGGTTCCGTTTTCGGATGCCAATTCGAACAGGGCGGAGGCGTAACGCCCTGGCAGGCTTGCCTGAATACCGGCGGAATTATCCACGCGTTGATTGTCCTTTGCCGGAGCGTATGAAAAGGTCGAGTTACGTTTTGGCTGTGCGCAGACATAAAGCCTGCGTGCCAAATCTGGCGCGCGCCTAGCAAGGGAATGCAAAAGACGCAAGCGGGCTGGACAAGTTCACGCCCACCAAAACGGCCCCGCTGCCCGCGCAAAACTTGTCACCGCGCGAAATCTGCATCACAATGACACAAAATGGCAAAAGCCGCGGAGGGGATATACGATGAAAAAGACCGCTTTGGCACCCGAATGCGGGGTCGAGATCGAGGGGATTGCGCTGGCGAGTTGCAGCGATGAAGAGCTGCAACAGGTCAAACATGCAATTTACGAACACGGCGTTGCGGTTTTTCGAAATCAGGAATTTACGCCCGAAGATCACATCACCTTTGGCCGCCGCTGGGGCGGGATGGATGTGAACAATTACTTCCCGCAGCAGGGCGATTATGACGAAATCTCGGTCGTCAAGAAAGAGCCGGCGCAAAACACCAATATTGGCGGCGCGTGGCACACCGATCATTCCTACGATCAGATCCCGGCCATGGGGTCTGTGCTGGTCGCGCGCGAGCTGCCTCCCAAAGGCGGCGATACGATGTGGGCGCATATGGGTGCGGCCTATGATGCGCTACCCGATGACTTGAGAGCGCGGATTGAGGGGTTGGAGGCGTTTCACACCGCTGACCATGTCTACAAAGAAGGCGGCCTTTATGCGCAAACCGACATGGGTGAGCATTTGCGCGGGCAGAACCTAAAGACAGGCGCAGTGCACCCTGTCGTGATCCGCCACCCGCAAACAGGGCGCAAGCTGCTGTATGTGAACACAGCTTTCACGATCAATTTCGTCGGTCAAACGCGCGAGGAAAGTCTGCCGCTTTTGAACGCGCTGTGCGATGCGGCTTTGACCGATACCAACCAGTGCCGCCTCCAATGGAAGCCGGGCACAGTGGCGATCTGGGACAACCGGACAAGCTGGCACAATGCGATCAACGATTACGCTGGTCACCGCCGCGAAATGCACCGGATTACGTTGAGCGGAGAGGCGATAGCGGCGTAACGCCCGCGCGCCGCCCAATCCGCTATCTGCTCTCACAGGTGTAAACCAGCCGCTCATTGGGCTGGTCAGGCAGCTGCGCGAGCACCCCTTCCTGCATGTCTGCCAGTCTTTGTGAAGCATCGGGCGCGCCGCAGCTGGGCGGGGAATAGCTCATGCGGGCATCGCGCGCTTTTTGCCATTCGGTCTTGGGCAGCAAATACCGTTCATTGCGAAATTCGCCTTTGGCCAGATCAATCGTGGCGACGCGGACCATGTAATCTTCCTGCGGCACAAACACGCGGCGCCATACGCCATCCACCGCCTGATACTGCGATTCGCCCCGGCACCCATCGGCGCGCCATTCAAATTCTTCGGTGCGTTTTGGGGCGGTTGTTATGCGGCTGCGTTCGGTATCAAGTGTGCAGGTGAATTGGCCGGGTTGCAGCCCGTTAATCCCTTCCTCGTCGCTCCAATTGTCACCGCTTTGAGCCATTAGGCGATCATCTGCATCATCAATGCTGGGCCGGGTTATCCAGCTGAAGACAGCGCCAATCGCAGCAAGGCCGCCAATCGCGCCAAAGACAATCGCGCGGTTCTTTCCGCCCTCGGCCTGCGAAGCCTGATAGGCCAAGGCTCCGCCGCCAGCGGCCACCACCAGCAATATCGCGGCAAGCGCCATCATGTTTTCGCGCTCTTCCTGGATTTCCCGTTCGATGCGCCCGCGTTCCTGTGCTTCCGCTTCCTCAGCGGCGCGCAGCTCTTCATCTGCCTTGCGCTGCTCGATTGCGTTTCGCTCTTTTTCCTCCTCCTCGATCTCGGCAAGGGATCGGCACGGCAGATCGCTCGTTTTGGGCGACACATCATTGTTGCGCAGGAATGCGAGCGTTTCGGCATTTGAAACCGCGAAAAAGAACTCGCCTTCGCTGGCGATGGAATTGGCGCCGAATGTGTTGACCCCGACAATTCGCCCGCATTCATCGAGCAGCGGGCCGCCCGAATTGCCCCGCGCAATCGCGGCGCTGTGCATCACAATGCGGACATCGCGCGTCACACGCTGTTGAGAAACGATCCCGCGCGTTATCGTCGGCTCACGCCCAGCGCCCAAAGTGTCATCAACCGCGCCGGGAAACCCAGCCGCGACAACATTGGCATTTTCCGAAGTGAAATTGCTGACAAATGTCAGGGGAGGAAGGCGCAGGCTTTTTGGCACTTCGAGCAAAGCGAGGTCGCGATTGCGGCTGTATGAGACCAGCCTTACGCGTGTCGGCTCGTCCCCTTTGGGCGGAATTATGCCGACATAGACATCGTTATATCGCGCCGCCCTCTCGATCACATGCGCATTGGTGACAAACTTGTCCTCGGCAACGGCAAAGCCTGTTCCGTGGCCGAGGGGGACAAACCGCCGGTTGGGCGTGATGGTAAAGGTAATCACGCGCACCACCCCGCGCGAGGCGGCATCGATATCCGCTTCGCTCGCGCTAGTGGTGGCAGGCCAAAACGCGAGCGCTGCAACAAGAACAAGCCAAATCCGTTGAATCATTATGCCCCCTGAAAGACATAGCTTTTCGCACCGCTAAATGCGCAGATCCTATTGATGCCTAAAAATTGCCTGATTTGTAAACAAACTCAAGGGGTATTGTTGAAATTACTCTTCAAGCTCAGCAATCGCCGGATTGCCGCCTGCTTGTTTCGGTTCGCACGAATAGACGAGGCGTTCATTTTCGCGCTCGGGCAATTTGGCGATGACGGCGGCTTGTTGTTCTCCGAGCAGCCGGGCGGCATCGGTCACCCCGCAGGATGGCGGCGAATATCCGCGCCGCGCCTCGCGCGCAGCGGCCATGGCGGCCCGGCCCAGCAGATACCTGTCAGTGCGGAATGTGCGCGTTTCCGGATCGTAGGAATTGATTGAAACGGCTGCTTCGTCATTGGGTACGAACACCCGGCTCCATGTGCCGCTGTCCATGCCGTATTGCGTGCGGCCATTGACGCAGCCTGTGGCGGCCCAGTCAAACTCCACATCATCGGTGCGCGCGCCTGTCACGCGGCTGCGTTCGGGCACCAGAGTGCAGATCAGCGTGCCATCGCCCGCAGCGTTAAGATCGGGCGTTTGCGGACCATCCTCGCCCGCATCGCCTGCGTCCAGAATTGCAGCCACCCGGTCTTCGATATCGCCCGAGGTTGGCCGCGACAGCCACACCAGCACGCAGGCGATAAACGCCGCCCCTGCAAGCCCTGCGGCCATGACCGAGAATTTGCGCGTGGCCTCAGATCCGCGCAATTGCGTGGCGGTAAAAGCAGCGGCGAGCCCGACGATCAACAGCAACATCGTCATCGCAATCGCATTGTCGCGTTCATCCATGATGTCCATCTGCGCTTTGATCCAGGCCTGCTGGCGGGTTTCGCGCAAAGCTTCTTCGCGTGCGTCAATTTTCGCCTGCGCATCGGCGCGTTCTGCTTCGAACCGGGCCAGTTCTGCTGCGTTAAGTTCATCGATAGAACGGCAGGGCAGGGCGTTGGTGGCCGGTTCAATGTTGTTTTCGCGCAGGAACGGCAGCAATTCGCGCAAGGATACGGCAAAGTAAAATTCGGCATCCGATCCATCGGAATCCGCGCCAAACGAATTGACCCCCATCACTCGCCCACAGCGATCCAGCAGCGGCCCGCCCGAATTGCCGCGTGCAATGGGCGCGGTGTGCAGGATCGTATCAAACTGGCGCGATGGCCGCTCGCCCGAGAGGAACCCCCGGCTTTTGACAGGTGGCTGAGCGTTGAAAATATCGCTGATCTCCAACCCTTGGGCCAGATCGACATTCATTGGATAGCCCACCGCCGATACCTCGCCCATATCCCCGCTGCTGGTTCCAGCGAAAGTGAGGGGGGCAGGCGCAGGCTGCCCTCAGCAATCTCGATCAGCGCCAGATCATTGCGCGGGCTGACCGCGATGGCTTTACCAAATGCGCCGGGTTCGCCCGCGCGCGCTTCCTCGCTTGGCACGATCCCGATGCGCAATGTGTCATCAAGGATCGCCTCGCGGATGACATGGGCATTGGTGACGATAATATTGGACGTGACGGCAAATCCGCTGCCGTGGGAGATGGGCATGACCTCATCACCGTCTTTGCCAATAATCACCACCCGCACAACGCCGCGCGCTGCGGCATCCACGTCGGCCTGATCGGCAAAGGCGGGCACAGCTGCAAGGGCGGCGAAAATGGCGAGCAGATAAGCGGCAAGACGATGCAACATGATGCGTGCATGGCCCAGCGGCGCGGCGGCTGCAACCCGGCTTGTGCGCAGGCATGTCCCGCCGCTTGCGAAAGGCGCGAATGATTGAGCGCAAGCTTCGGGATGCGCATGGGCGGCAGCTGCGTTAAACACCCGCCCTATGCAGACAGACACACCTCTAACCGATGATGATCGCTGGCGCATTGCGCTGGCCAAAGATCGCCGCTTTGATGGCGCGTTTGTGACAGGCGTTCATTCAACCGGCATTTATTGCCGCCCCAGCTGCCCCGCGCGCGCGCCATTGCGCAAGAATGTGCGGTTCTATCCCGATTGGCAGCAGGCAGAGGCGGCGGGCCTGCGCGCGTGCAAACGCTGCTCTCCCAAAACGCAGTCCGCAGAAGAAGCCTGCGTGCTCGCCGCGATCGCTGCCATCCAGGCGGACGGAGCAAAGACGCTGGATGAACTGGCGGACCTCACAGGATATTCGCCGACGCATTTCCAGCGTCTGTTCAAACGCACCGTGGGCCTGTCGCCTGCCGGTTTCGCGCGCGCTTTGCGGCAGGAACAGGTGCGCGCATGTCTGGCGGATGGCGCCACAGTAAGCGGCGCGCTTTACGAAGCGGGCTATTCTGCGCCATCGCGGTTTTACGCTGAGGTAGAAGGACGATTGGGCATGGCTGCAAAAGAGGTGAGCACCGGGGGCGCAGGCGCGCGCATTCACTGGGATGTGATTGACACCTCCTTGGGCGAGATGCTTGTCGCCGCGACTGAAAAAGGCGTGTGCTGCTTAAGTTTTGGAGAAGGCGAAGAGCATTTGGCCGCGCGTTTCCCAAAAGCGGAACGTGTGCGCGCGGGCGAGAGTTTTCGCGCTTTGTTTGATGAGGTTGTCGCAGCGGTCGAACAGCCGGGCAGCGACAATTCGCATATCCCGCTGGATGTGCGCGGCACGGCCTTTCAACAAAGGTGTTGGGAGGCGCTTCGCACGATCCCGCCGGGTGAAACCCGCAGCTATGGGCAGCAGGCCGCGATGCTTGGCAATCCCAAAGCCAGCCGCGCAGTGGGCAGCGCAAACGGCGCGAACAAAATCGCCGTTCTGATCCCTTGCCACCGCGTTGTGCAAGCGGACGGATCGCTGGGCGGATACGCCTATGGCCAAGAGATAAAGCGCGAATTGTTGAGCCGCGAAGGTGTGAGCGATGCGCGCGATGAACCGGAGCTGTTTTGATATGAAGTTGTTTTGATATGATTGCGCAAGACTTTGCCAGACTTCACATGGGCGCGGCCCCTTTGATCCTGTTCAACATCTGGGATGTTGGAAGCGCGCGCGCTGTTGAAAGCGCGGGGGCCAAGGCTATCGCCACCGGCAGTCTCGCGCTGGCCGGCGCGCAAGGATTTGACGATGGCGAGGCGATTGGATTTGCGCAGCTGACAAAGACGATCGCGGCGATCGCCGAAGCGGTCAAAGTGCCTGTGACAGCCGATATGGAAAGCGGATTTGCAACAGGCCTTGCCCAGCTTGGCAAGAATGCCGCCGCGTTCCGCAGTGCAGGCGCGGTTGGGTGCAATCTCGAGGATCAATTGATCGGCGCGGACGCTTTGCGCGATCCGGGCGAGCAGGCCGAACGCATTGCGGTGGTAAGCGCGGCGGGATTGTTCGTGAACGCTCGCACCGATGTGTTCCTCGCCCCGTTACTGGCGGGAGAGGATCCCAATCGGCCCGAACTGGTGGAAGAGGCGGTGAGGCGCGCCGCCCACTATAGCGCGGCCGGAGCAGGGTGCTTTTTCGCCCCCGGCTTGAGCGATCCAGACTTGATCGCACACTTGGCAGCGCAAGTGGACATGCCGATCAACATCATGCGCCTGCCCGGTATGGTCAGCAATACGCAGCTGGCAAAGCTGGGCACCGCGCGCATCAGCTATGGGCCGGGGCCATGGCGCGATGCGATGGCAATGGTGGAAGAGGCCGCGAGGCAGGCGTTCGAAGGCTAAGCCTCCAACCGCAACCGGGCCGCTTCGCGAAAGCTGATAAGCTTGCGCTGGTTTTCATCCCATAATGTCAGGATCAGCGGGCGGATTGTCTGGCCAATTGTATAGCGGTTCAATTGCGCAAGGCCGGGATGGGATTTCAATGCCTCGGGCAGCCGGTAAAACGGAATGCGGCTGGCGAGGTGGTGGACGTGGTGAATGCCGATATTGCCGGTAAACCAGCGCAGCCCCGCAGGCAGATCAAGGTGCGTGCTGCCCAGCAAAGCAGCCTCATGAAAGGACCATGCATCTTTGCGGTCCCAATGCGCTTCTTCAAACTGGTGCTGGATATAAAACAGCCACACTCCGACAGAGGCAGCGAACAGCAGGACGGGCAGAAAAACCGCCAAAGTGGCCCCAATGCCGAATGCAAACATCAGCCCGACCAAAATCGCGCCCGTCACCGCATTGGTGGCCATCGCGCTAATCCAGTAAAGCGATCCCGCTTTCATAAGGCCAATGGGCAGGCGGTGGCGCAGCAGGAACAGATAAGCCGGACCAAGCCCCAAGAGCACAATGGGATTGCGGTAAAGGCGGTAACCAAACCGCCCCAGCGCAGACAGGTTTTCATACTCAGCCACGGTCAGCGTATCGACATCGCCAACGCCGCGCGCATCCAGATTGCCCGTGCCTGCATGATGGATCGCATGGCTGCGTTTCCACGGATCATAAGGAGTGAGCGTGAACACGCCCATCAACCGGCCCATCCAGTCATTGCCCGCGCGCGTCGCGAAAAAGCGCCATGCCCGCAATCGTGCTGAATGATGAAAAGGCGCAGCAGTAAAAGCCCCGCCAGAGGAAACAGCGCAAGCGCCGCCCAATATCCCGCTTCGACCGCAAACAGCATCGCGGCAAACACCGCCATAAACGGGATCAGCGTGATCGCGACTTCGATCAGGCTGCGCGCGGTGCGCGGATCGCGAAAGGCGTTGAGATCGCGCGTCAATTGCTTGGGATCAAGGCCGTGATCTTTCGGCGATCTGGCGCGAGGAGAAGACACGTTAGCAGGAGACACGTTTGAAGAGGGCACGGGGATCCTTTGGTTTGGCTTACACCCAAGCGCTAGGGGGCTTGTATGGCAATGTCACGACATGAATGGGCCAAAGCTGCGGGAATAGGGGGCGAGGCGTGCGGGGCGCTCCCTCGCTCGCGCGTTTTTGCCCGCGCTCACGCGTTCTTTATCGTGAGCCCGCCATCCACCGGGATCACCGCGCCTGTCAAAAAGCTGGCCGCTGGCAGGACGAGCGACAGCGTCATATTCGCGACTTCCTCTGGAATGCCATATCGGCGCAAAGGCACGCGGCGCTTGGCGTAGATTTCCTTGTGCTCATCGGGGATCGCTTCGGTGATACCGGTCAGGATCGGGCCGGGGCAAATGCAATTGACGGTTATCCCATCGCGCCCCAAATCCACCGCCAGCCCGCGCGTAAGGCCAATCACCCCATGCTTTGCCGCGACATAGGGCGAATTGGTGGGCGTCGCGCCAAGCCCTTCGGTCGAGGCAATGTTGACGATGCGCGGATGCGCGCTTTCCCGCAGAAAAGGCATGGCCGCGCGGATGATACGCTGCTGCGCGGTGAGCATGCCATCGAGGCTTTT
This sequence comes from Erythrobacter sp. JB1-15, assembly GCF_057365035.1. NCBI lineage: Bacteria > Pseudomonadati > Pseudomonadota > Alphaproteobacteria > Sphingomonadales > Erythrobacteraceae > Erythrobacter > Erythrobacter sp. JB1-15. The sequence goes on along the minus strand of NZ_CP200295.1, from coordinate 94,836 downwards.
GCTCCACGCCTCTGGATAGCTGTCATCCTCAATCGTGCTGGGTATGGCAAAGCCTGCATTGTTGATGATGATATCCAGCCCGCCAAGAGCGCGGGCAATCTCGGGGACACGCGCCGCGATGGTATCAGCGCTCAGCACATCAAGCGCCCAGCTTTTGGCCGAGCCGGCATAGCCTGCCGCTTCAATCTCCGCGCACACCGCTTCGCATTTGGCCGCATCCAGATCGGTCACCGCGACATGCGCCCCTTCGCTTGCAAACAAATGCGCGGTTGCCCGCCCCATGCCGCTGGCTGCGCCTGTGATGAGCGCTTTATGGCCAGCGATGGACCGGCTGAGGGGCTCGTAAGCTTTCACCGCGCCGCCTCAATCCAGCTTGGGCGGAAAGCCCGGTTCTGCCTTGGCCATCGCCGCCTGATAGGCATCGCGCGCGCCTATACGCTTCAAATACGCTTGAAGGTTCGGCATGCCTTCAATGCTCATATCGTTGAACGCGCGCGCCGTGGTCAGCGAAAAGCCGAGCATGATGTCAGCGGTGGAGAAATTCGCGCCGCCAAAATAATCCGCCTCGCCAAGGCCAGCCTCAATCGCAGCCCAGGCATTGGTGATCCGCTTGGCCAGCGGCGGGGGCATCTCAGCGCCAACGGCGTTCACCGCAATGCTCATCATGCCGTTGGTCATCAAAGTCGCATTGGCAAAGTGATACCAATACAGATGCCGCGCAAAATCGGGGCTGTCAGGGCCGGGCACCAGATGCGTGTCGGGCGCGTATTTGCCGACGATGTAATCCATGATCGCGCCGCTTTCGCCCAGCACCAGGCGTTGTCCGTCTTTGGCATCAGTAATAACCGGCGCAATCTCCATCGGGTGGATCGCTTTCAATTCAGGCGGGGCGAGGCGCGTTTCGGGATCGCGGTTGTAAAGTTTGAGATCATATTCGAGCCCCAGTTCCTCGCATAGCCAGACAATGCGTTCTGATTGCGAAATGCGCAGGTGGTGGATGGTGAGCATAGGGCGCGGTCCTTTGATTAAGCGTTCCGCCACCCTTCGCGCGCTGCCGCTGTCATGTCGAGAAATTTCGCGCGCCCGCTTGAATTGCGAGCCATTCGCATTAGTTCACACAGCATGGCTCAAGTTTTCTGCGATCTCACCGTGCTGGACAGCCAGCGCATTTCCCCCAGCATGCATCAGGTGACGATCGGCGGGGCTGACCTTGACCAGTTTCCAGCGGAGCATGACGGCGGATATTTCAAGCTTATCCTCGAACCCGCCAGCGAGACGCGGCGCAAGCCCTTGATGCGCACTTACACCATTCGCCGCCAGCGCCCGCGCGAACTGGACGTGCTGTTCGCGCTGCATGGCGGCAATGCGGCTGGCCCGGCGACGACATGGGCGCTGGAAGCAAAACCGGGCGACGCGATAAGGATAAGAGGGGCGGGCGCGCCCAAGCCTTTACCGGCTGGTTTTGACTTCTATCTGGTGGCAGGCGACATGGCGGCGCTCCCCGCGATCACGGCCAATCTGGAAGCGATGGACCGATCTGCGCGCGGCGTTGCGGTGCTAGAGATACAGCATGAAGATGATGCGATGCCGATTGATGCGCCTGAAGGGGTGGAGCTGCGCTTTATTGTCAATCCGCTGCCCGGCACGCGCCCCGATCTGCTGGCGGATGCGGTTCGCGCGGTTAAGCGGCCTGCGGGATCGCTTTACGCATGGGCGGCCTGCGAATTTTCAGGGATGCGGCAATTGCGCGCATTTCTGCGGGATGATCTGGGTTTGAGCCCGCGTGAGCTTTATATCTCAAGCTATTGGAAACACGGCCTTTCCGAAACCGAGCACAAAGTCGTAAAACGCGAAGATGCCGAAGCGGAAAGCGCGCCCATCGGCTGATGGTAAGCCTGAGAGAAGAAAGCCCACCGCTTTCCCTCTCAGAATTTGCCGGATGGCGCCGCGTTTAAGGCGTGACCGGACCTTCGCTGCGCAAATCGCGCAAGGCAGCCGCCGCAGCATCAAGCGCGGTGATGGCCTGTCCCAAACGGTCCTCTTCCCCGGGCGCTGAGGCGGTTGGCTCAGCGGCGGCTTCAACCGCGACCGTTTCGAGCGGTACGGGCGCGCTGGCTGGCAGAGCGTTTTGCGCGGTGTAAGTTGGGATGCCATCGACAATTTCGGGTGCTTGCCTGGCCCCAACCGGCGCGGCTGCGACCGCAGCAGGTGCCGCAGCAGGCATTGGCGCAGCTGTTGGCGCAGGCGCGGCAAATGCGACATTGCTTTCTGGCACGATGCAGGTGTTGATCGCGCGATTGGTTACCAGTTTGGACAAGGTTTCCATCTCATCATCATCCGCGCGGCCCGCCAGTTTGATGAAGGATTTCACATCCTCGCATTGTTCGCGGCTGGGCTGGATGTTCGAATGGTAATTGCTGATCCGGGTTTCGTATCTGTCAAAGGCCAATTGCCCCTGCCGATCTCCGTAACGGCCAACCATATCGGCCATCACCTGATCGCCGTGATAGGTCAGCTCCTGCCCGCGCGCATCGAGCAATTGGCCATATTTGCGCAAAGTCGCAGGCGAGGCGGCGCGGCATTTCAGCGCATTGACCATCAGCATAATCCGCAAGTCGTGGATGCGCGCCGATTGCATCGCGGTTTCGTCAAAGCATGGGAAGTTTGCGGCATTGGCGGGCGCGCACAGGCCGCAAAGAGCGGCTGCGACCAGGCCAATTCCTGTTCGGTTAAGCAACGAGGACATGATGTTACTCCTACTGTTTCAGGTGGGTAGAGTAGGAGCGCTCCGCGAAGAATATTACCACATAAGCCTAAGTGCGGAAACAAGCGTGTTGCGCATGCAGATTTTAAGAAATTCCCGGAAAGCCGATGATTTGGCTGAATGCTGGATTTACGCCCTGTCAGCCGATTGTCAGGTGCGCGCGGCAAAGCGTTTCGCTCCTGCTGTAAGCTGCGCCGATTCGCATGCAAAAGGCGGCTAAAATGGCATTCGTCTAGCAGTATGAGCGGTTAGCCTGTTGCTGGCTTAATCCGCTTATCCCTCATCACCTTGCGCTCGCGCCCAGCCGGGCTGTGCCGGTTCGAGGCTTTCCAGAAACGCATCGGCGCTTTCAAGATAATCGCGCTTCTTTTCATCGCCCATCCGGTCCCATGTCGCATAAATGCGGCCAATGCGGTGATTGCTGGAAAGCCGGTCGCGGTGGCGGTCCATAAAGTGCCAGTAAAGCGGGTTGAACGGGCAGGCATCCTCGCCCGTTTTCTTAGCGACTTTATAGCGGCATTCCTTGCAGTAATCGGACATCTTGTTGATGTAATTGCCGCTTGCTGCATAGGGTTTTGTCGCCAGTTTCCCGCCATCGGCGTACAAGATCATGCCCGAAACATTGGGCAATTCCACCCATTCGAACGCATCGGCATAAACCGCCAGATACCAGTCCTGCACATCGGCTGGATCAATCCCGGCGAGAAGGCAGAAATTGCCCAGCACCATCAGCCGCTGGATATGGTGCGCATGTGCGTTGTTATGGGTTGATCGGATACAATCAGACAGGCAGCGCATATCGGTTTCGCCCGTCCAGAAAAATTCGGGCAGGGGGCGCGCCGCCCCAAGCTGATTGTCGGTTTGCAGTCCGGGCATAAAGTGCCAGTAAAACCCGCGCACATATTCGCGCCAGCCAATGATCTGGCGAATGAACCCTTCCACTGAATTCAAAGGCGCTTTGCCGTCATTATAGGCTTGCTCGGCGCGCTGGCACAATTCCAGCGGATCAAGCAGCCCGATATTGATGCTGGTTGAAAGCATGGAGTGGTAAAGGTCATCCGACCCGAACACCATCGCGTCCTGATAGGGCCCAAAATTCTCGATCCGCTCTGCAAAGAACGCGTCGGCGGCTTTCTCTGCCTCGTCGCGGGTGACGGGCCATTCGAACGGGTCGAGCGTGCCGAAATGGTCTGCAAATTTCGCCTCGACCAATTCAATTACTTCGCGCGTGATGTCGTCGGGGGTGAATTTGGGGACTTTGGGAATGAAAATGTCCGCTTCCAAAGCCTCGCGGTTTTCCGCGTCATAGTTCCATTTGCCCCCCACCGGCTTGCCATCGTCCTCCATGAGCAAACCGGTGTCCTTGCGCATCTCGCGATAGAAATGCTCCATGGTGAGCGCTTTGCGGTTCTCGGCCCAATCACGGAATTTTGCATGAGTGCATAGGAACCGGTCATCGGGCAGGATTTGGGCAGGGCAGGGAAACTTGTCCGCCCATTCCTCGATCGCGCGCTGAACCCGCCATTCGCTGGCTTCAGTCACATGAATTTCGCGCGGGGAATGGCGTTCTACCGCGCGTGCAACCTCGCCCGTAAAGCTGCCAGCATTATCGGGATCATAGAGTTTGACATAGTCAACGCTCCACCCAGCATCGCTGAGTTCAGCGGCGAAATGACGCATGGCCGAAAAGATCAGGACGATCTTCTGCTTGTGATGTTTGACATAAGTCGCCTCGTCCCAAACCTCCATCATCAGGATGACGGTGTCATCCTTGGTGCGGCCTCTCAAAGAGGACAAAGTGCGGGTAAGCTGATCGCCCAGAACGGGCACGAGGATCGGGTTTTTTGCCATGGTCATCCAGCTACGTCACACGAATGAATAAGGATCAATATCAATCCCCACGCGCACGCCGGGCGCGAACTGGATATTGCCAGTCCAGTGGTTCAGCACTTGCTGCAAATTCGCGCTGCGCTTTGCATTCACAAGGAAACGGTAGCGGTACCGCCCGCGCAGCAAAGCCATGGGGGCAGGGGCAGGGCCAAGGATATAAAGGTCGTCGCGGTTTGGCCGCGTGTCGCCCAGCCGGTTGGCAGCCTCGCGCGCTTCTTTATCGTCTTCGGAAGAGATGATGATCGCGGCCCAGCGCCCGAATGGCGGCGCGCCTGCATCGCGGCGCGCATCGGTTTCAGCCGCGTAGAATGCGTCGCGGTCCCCATTGGCAAGTGCAGCGATAACGGGCGCATCGGGATGGCGCGTCTGGATGAGGACCTCGCCCGGTTTCGCCCCGCGCCCGGCGCGCCCGGCAACTTGGGCAACCTGGCTGTATGTGCGTTCCGCCGCGCGCAAATCGCCCCCTTCAAGGCCAAGGTCCGCATCGACCACGCCCACCAATGTCAGCTCTGGAAAGTGGAACCCCTTGGTCACCAATTGCGTGCCGACGATGATATCAATCGCTTTGGCTTCGGCCTTAGCGATGAACTCAGCCGCTTTTTCCGGATTGCCCAATGTGTCCGATGTGGCCACCGCGATGCGCGCTTCGGGGAAAAGCTTTGCGACCTCATCCGCGATCCGTTCCACACCGGGGCCGCAGGCGACCATGCAATCCGGTTCAGAGCATTCCGGGCATTCTTTGGGCACCTGCGTTTCAAAGCCGCAATGATGGCACGACAGACGCGCAGACAGCCGGTGTTCAACCAGCCACGCGCTGCAATGCGGGCATTGGAACCGGTGCCCGCAATTGCGGCACAAAGTCAGCGGAGCATAGCCGCGCCGGTTGAGGAACAGCAAAGATTGCTCGCCCTTTTCCAGCCGCGCTGCCAGCCCATCAATCACCGGTTTGGACAGCCATTGGCCATTGCCCGGTTTCTCAATCGTCAGATCGACCAGCTGGATATCGGGTAATTGCGCACCGCCAAATCGGCTGGGCAGATCAAGCTTTTCGTAAATGCCTGTGCTGGCCATATGCAGGCTTTCCAGAGCAGGCGTCGCGCTGGCGAGCACCACCGGAATTTTCTCAAATCGCGCGCGCATCACGGAAACATCGCGCGCATTATAGCGCACGCCGTCATCCTGCTTGAAGCTGACCTCATGCGCTTCATCCACCACGATCAGGCCAAGATCGGCATAAGGCAGGAACAAGGCCGAACGCGCACCGACGATCACCTGCGCGCCGCCATCTGCCGGACCATTGGCAATCGCGCGCCACGCCCGCCTGCGCTCTGTCGATTTAAGCGAGGAATGCCACAGGACAGGGGCGCTGCCAAAGCGTTGTTCAAACCGGGTGAGGAAATTTTCGGTCAGTGCGATTTCCGGCAGCAGGACGAGAACCTGCCGCCCTGCGCGGATCGCCTCTGCCACCGGTTCAAAATAGGTTTCCGTCTTGCCCGACCCCGTGACCCCATCAAGCAGGAAGGGAGCAAAATCGCGCGCTTTCACCGCCTCGACAATTCGGCCTGCGACGCGCGCTTGATCATCGGACAATTCGGGTAGGTAAAAATCGGGCTGGGCAGGCGGGTAGGGGCGGTCAATGGCAACCTCGACAGGCTCTATCACGCCCTGGTTCACCAATCCGCGCAGCACCCCTGCCGAAACGCCAGCAATCTCGGAAAGCTCGCGCAGGATGCCCTGTTCGCCGCTGAGCAATTCCATCGCCGCTTCGCGCTGGGGGGTCATGCGGTCCGGCATCGCGCCACCAACCAGCCGGTATTCGGTCGTCTTGGTCGGTCCGCCCAATGCGCCGCCGCTCGACAAAACCATGCGCGCGACGCTGGCGAGATTGGCGCAATAATAATGCGCGGTCCATTCAATCAGCCGCCGCAAGGGTTCTGCAATCGGCGGCACATCGATAATCTCACGAAGGGCGCGCAATTTCTCCGCTGGCACCTCAGCGCCGGGCAATCGCCCTTCGTCCCAGACGATCCCTGTTACCGTGCGCGGGCCAAGCGGCGCGATTACAACGCTGCCTGCTGGGATAACTTTGCCCTCGGGCACCTTGTAATCGAGCACGCCAAGTGCTGCATTAAGGACAAGAAGACGGACGCGTTGCATGATTGCATCCCTTATGGGTTGGCACATGGCCTGTTCGCAAGGTGAGAGGGGAAACTATGAACGAATTGCCACAGGCATTGCGCAATCCATCGCATCGGCGCGGGGTTTTAAAAGCGGGGCTTTTGGGTGCGGCGGCATTGGCTGTGCCAGCGTGTTCAACGCTGCCCGGTTTCAGCCTGGTCGATGCGGTGCGCCGCCTTTTGCTGCTATCAAGCGAGAACGCCTTTGCGCGCCTTACCGCGGATGGCGGGTTCTGGGATGCGCAGGTTGCGCGGCTGGGCGTCGATCAATTGCTGGGCCTTTCGGGGCGGTCGCTGTCCGGGGTGCTTACATCAGCGCTGTTCAAATCGCGGCTGGAGGATGCCTTTGCCGATATCGCGGTGCAAGGTTCTGAAAAAGCAGCTCCGCTGGTGGTCGATGCAGTGCGCACAATCGGCATTGAGAACGCCGCTGCGATCATCGGCGGCGGACCAAAAGCGGCAACCGGGTTCCTGCGCGGCGAATTCGGCGATGGTCTGGTGGAGGCTCTGGTGCCCGAATTGGGCGATGCGATTGCGATTGCGAACGAACCGCTGGTGCGCGACCTTATCAATCAAGTGTCCGGAGTGGATGCAGGCGGCATTGCGGCGCGCCTGTCGGGCAGTCTTAACGAAGCGATCTGGCAAGAGATCGGTATTGAGGAAGCGGCCATCCGCGCCGATCCCGGTGTAACAGGTGATCCCCTGCTGATCGGCGTTTTGGGCGCGGGCCGCGCATTTTAGCCTGCCTTGGCAAGCCTTAGAACCGTGCGGTGATACCGATATTGGCGATGTGCTGCACCCGGTCTTCCCCATCGCGGAACACATATTGATTAAGATAGCCGGGCGTAAAGCTGACCTGCTGCGTGATCGGCACCGATACGCCTGCAAAATTGCGCCAAACGGTCAGCCCTTCGCCATTATTGGCGACATCGTTGAGGCCGATAAATGGCTCTGAATACAGCACAAGATTGTTGTTCTCGCTTACCGGCACGGTCAATTGCACCAGATTGCGATAACGCCATCCGGTCGCATTGCTTTCCTTAAAGGTCCGCTGCTCCAGCCGATTGCGCGAGGTCAGTTTCACCCCGTCGCGATTGAACACAGTGACGTTGAGCTCCTGGTAAAAGCGGTGCTCGTTCACCTCGGCAGGGCCAATCGGATCGGTCAGGATATAGGCATAACCGCCGCCAATATTCACATCCTTGTTTATGCGATATCCGATGAAACTGCGCAGCAAAAGCTGGCCCAGCCTGTCTGCATCATCGGTAAAACGCTCCTGCGCTTCGCCGCGCACATACCAATCGCCATCCTTGTCCAGATCCACAAAGACAAACTGTCCGCCCCAGATGTTGAAATCATCCTCGGTCGCAGCAGCAGGGGCGGCAATGACGCCAAGCAAAACAGCCATGGCCGCAAAGGGGGCAAGCAAACGCATGAAAATCTCCGGCGGCGCAAACACCGCGCAATTGGCAAAAGTTCTGGTAGCAAGAATGGAAAAGCACCCGCGCGGTTCCACACAATCGCATAAGAACCCATCGGCGCATCTGGCCTCTTACCTGCAGCTATGCCATCGCTTGCCGACGCCGAATCAATCGAACGAGTATGGGGACGAGCGCGCATGAAATTCTTTGTCGACACCGCCGAGATTGAACCGATCAAGGATCTGGCCGCAACAGGTTTGCTCGATGGGGTCACCACCAATCCTTCGCTGATCGCCAAATCGGGCCGCGATTTCATGGAAGTAACCAAGGAGATATGCGGGATTGTCGATGGCCCGGTTAGCGCCGAAGTGGTCGCTCTTGATCACGCGACTATGATGAAAGAGGCAGAAATTCTGCGCAAGATCGCGGACAATGTCTGCATCAAAGTGCCGCTGACGGTGGACGGGCTCAAAACCTGCAAAGCGCTCACGTCAGAAGGCACAATGGTCAATGTGACGCTGTGTTTCTCAGCCAATCAGGCGCTGCTTGCGGCAAAGGCCGGCGCGACATTTATCTCGCCATTTGTGGGCCGCCATGATGACAATGGCACTGACGGGATGGACCTGATTGAGGACATCCGCCTGATCTACGACAATTACGCGTTCGAGACCGAAATCCTTGTCGCCAGTGTGCGTCATGTCACCCATGTGCTTGCGTCGGCTAAAATCGGTGCGGATGTGATGACAGCGCCGCCCAAAGTGATCCACTCGCTGTTCAACCATGTCCTCACAGATAAGGGGATTGAGGGTTTTCTTGCCGACTGGGAAAAGACGGGGCAATCCATCCTGTAAAGCGAGCATATGTCCGAAGAATCCCCTCTCGATCTGTTCAAGCAAGCGCTCACCGGCGCCAGCCGCGCCATTGCGCGCGATGAGGAGGTTGAGGTTGCCTGGAGCGCGGATGTGCCTGGCGCATCGGGCAACAGGTTCCGTGTGCCATTGCCGGCGCGCGATTTGCCAGCGGAACAAGTTAGCGAAGCGCGCGGATTTGCCGACAGCTTCTCCTTGAAATTGCGCCACCACGATGCAGGGCTGCACGCGGTGAACGCGCCGCCGGAACCGGTTGCACGCGCATGTTATGATGCGGTTGAACTGGTGCGGTACGAAGCGCTGGGCTCGAACAATTTCGCCGGGATGGCAGACAATCTGGATACCGCGCAATCGGTGCGTCTGACCACCGATCCCATCGTTCGCGCGCAAAAGGCAGACGAGGTGCCATTGCAAGGTGCGCTTGCCCTGATGCTGCGCGAAAAGCTTACCGGCCAGCCGATCCCCGATGCCGCCAAAGCGGGCGTTTCCATGGTCCGCGACTGGATCGAGGAGACCGTGGGTGAAGGGCTTGAGAGCCTCGTTGACAGCGCCTCTGACCAACAGGCATTCCAGGATCTCGCTCTCGATTTGCTGCGCGATCTGGACCTTACCCGTCCTACCGATGCCCCTGACGAAGCCGATAATGATGACGGCGATGAAGATGACGGTTCCGAAGACGAACAATCCGGCGATGAGCAGCAGGAAGGCGACGCCGATCCGAAATCGGCCGAAACCGCAGGCGAAATGGCCGAGGGTGAAGGCGATGGCGATGCTGACGGCGAAATGGCCGCCGAAGAGGAGATGCAGGACGGCGAACCGGGCGAAGAAGGCGATGCCTCCAATGCCCCTGTGCGCCCCAATCGGCCCGCCGCAGACATTCCCGATGGCTTGGAATATCAGGCCTTTACCACCCGCTTTGACGAAGAGATCGCAGCGCCAGAATTGTGCGATGCAGAGGAGCTGGACCGGCTGCGCGCTTATCTCGATAGCCAGCTAACCGGGCTGCAAGGCGTGGTGACGCGTCTGGCGAACCGCCTGCAACGCCGCCTGATGGCGCAGCAGAACCGCAGCTGGGACTTCGATCAGGAAGAGGGCGTTCTGGATGCAGCGCGCCTAAGCCGCGTAATCGTCTCGCCCGGCACGGCTTTGAGTTACAAGGTTGAGCGCGATGTGGAGTTCAAAGACACCATCGTCACGCTGCTGATCGACAACTCCGGCTCCATGCGCGGGCGGCCCATTTCCATCGCCGCGATCAGTGCCGATATCCTCGCGCGCACTTTGGAGCGGTGCGGGGTGAAGACCGAAATTCTCGGCTTTACAACCCGCGCTTGGAAAGGCGGCCAATCGCGCGAGGCATGGCTGGCCGATGGCAAGCCTCAGGGGCCCGGGCGGCTCAATGATTTGCGCCATATCCTCTACAAACAGGCAGACGAGCCATGGCGGCGCGCGCGGCGCAATCTGGGCCTGATGATGCGCGAGGGATTGCTCAAAGAAAACATCGATGGCGAGGCGCTTTTGTGGGCGCATTCCCGCCTAATCCACCGCCCCGAAGAACGCCGCATCCTGATGGTAATCTCCGACGGCGCGCCAGTGGATGACAGCACGTTGAGCGTGAACTCGGCAGGGTACTTGGAAGCGCATTTGCGCGGGGTGATCGAGTGGATCGAGAACGTCAGCCCCGTGCAACTCGTCGCCATCGGCATCGGCCACGATGTGACGCGATATTATCGCCGCGCGGTGACGATTATGGATGTGGAGCAACTGGGCGGCACGATCATGGAGCAGTTGGCTGAGCTGTTTGAGGATGAGAAGGGCGCAGGCAGGGGGCGGCGGTGACTGAAACGATTACTCTTTGGCGTCCGACCGGTCCTAAAGAACTCAAGCTGGTGGAGGAAGCAGATTGGAAAGCTTGGCCTCCACGCTTGCCAGAGCAACCAATCTTCTATCCGGTCACAACAGAGGAATACGCAATCAAGATTGCCCGTGACTGGAATGTGAGGGCGAGTGGATCTGGCTTTGTGACACGATTCGAAGTGCGAAAAGACTACCTCGACAACCACGAGGTACAGTTGGCGGGTGGCAAAGATCACGCTGAATACTGGATCCCTGCCGAGGAGCTTGACGATTTCAATGCTGCAATTGTCGGAAAGATAGAAGTTACAAGGACCTTCCCTGAATGATCGTATCTGAAGCCGTCACCAGTTGCCGCGTGCGCGGCACCGCGATCTTGCCGTGATCACACAAAGTATGATATCTGCATACGCATGAGCAAACTCGAACGCATCACTGTCACCATGCCCGAAGAAATGGCCGCCAAATTGCGCGCTGCTGTGGAGAGCGGGGAATACGCAACAACGAGCGAGGTTGTGCGTGAAGCTCTGCGCGATTGGACCAATGAGGAGCAGCGGCGCGAGGCCGAAAATGCCCGTTTCCGCGCAATGCTGGATGAGGCCAGAGCGGAAGGCTCTTTGTCAGCCGAAGACGTGTTTGAAGAAGTTCGCGCTTACACTCGGCAAATTGTGGTGGAAGAGCAGCAGCGGCAAAAAGCGTGAATCTCACTATCACGCCAGCGGCTCGTTTGGATTTGCTTGATATCGCTCAACAGATTGCCCGAGATAACCCGGAACGCGCTGAGACATTCGTCGAGGAGCTTATTGGCTTTTCTGCAGCCTTAATTGAACGCCCTCAATCTTATCGCCTGCGTAAAGAGTGGGGAGATAACGTGCGCAGCTCGCGCCGCGGTAATTATCAGGTTGTGTTCGAAGCCAACGAACATGAAGTCTTGATACTGCGCTATCTGCATGTACGCCGGAACATTGATGCCATTCTTTCACAGGACCAGAAATGAACGTAACCCAAGCCGTCACCACCCGCCGCTCTGTCCGCGAATTTCTCGACAAACCCGTGGAGCTCGAAACCATCCAGCGCGTGATGGATACCGCGCGCTGGGCGGCGTCGGGGTGCAATTATCAGCCTTGGGAAGCGACCGTTCTCACTGGCCAGCCGCTTGCGGATTTGCAGGCGAAAATCACCTCTACGCCGCCGCAAGTGCTCGAATATGATTGGGATGCGCCCAAGCAGGAAGACGTTTATAAAGAGCGCCTTTACGGCGTTTCCAAAGGCATGTTCGACGCGCTTGGCATTGCGCGCGATGACGGGGCGGCGCGCATGGCGGCGATGGGGCGCAATGCGACCAGCTTTGATGCGCCGGCCGTTATGTTCGTCTATTTCCCGCGCCTGATGAAAGAGCCGCAATGGTCGGATACGGGCATGTGGCTGCAAACGGTGGCGCTGCTGCTGCGCGAAGAGGGGCTCGACAGCTGCTTTCAGGAATTCATGGCGTATTATGCGAATGTAATCCGAGGGTTTCTGGGCCTCGATCATGACCGTTATATGCTGTTTTGCGGCATGGCGATTGGATACCGCGATCCGGATGCGCCTGTGAACAATTACGAGCGTGAGCGTGTGCCTTTGGAGGATCAAGTTAAGTTTCTCGGGTTCTAGCTTCGTCATTGCGAGGGGCGCAGCCCTGCAGCAATCCATCTTCTGACCTCCCCACTTGTTGGAACCTAAGTTGATGGATTGCTTCGCCTGCGGCTCGCAATGACGATTGAATTGACGGCCCGCCATTGGCTGGGCAAAGCGCATCGCAAATGACTGACCTCAAACTCTTCAACTCGCTCACCCGCGAAATCGAAACCTTCACCCCCGTCCATGATGGTGAGGCGCGGGTCTATACGTGCGGGCCGACGGTCTACAATTACCCCCATATCGGCAATATGCGCGCCTACGTCTTTGCCGATGTACTGGGACGCACGCTAAGCCATCACGGGCTCAAACTCACTCACATCATCAACATCACCGATGTGGGGCACCTCACCGATGACGCGGATGAGGGCGAGGATAAGATGGAGAAGATGGCGGCGGAAAAAGCCCAATCCATCTGGGACATCGCCAAGCATTATACCGAGGCTTACTGGGCCGATGTCAAAGCGCTCAATATCCGCGAGCCTGCCAAATGGTCGATCGCGACGGACTATGTCGAAGAGATGATCGACTTCGTCAATTCGATGCCTGAAAAGCACATCTACGAAATCGAAAGCGGTCTTTATTTCGACGTCTCTTCGATTGAGGATTACGGTAGACTTGCCCGCGCGGTTACTGAGGAGGGGGAAGGCCGCATCGACGCGGTCGAAGGCAAGCGCAACGCTGCCGATTTCGCGCTCTGGCGCAAAACGCCGCCGGGTGAAACGCGCCAGATGGAATGGGACAGCCCATGGGGCAAAGGCGCGCCGGGCTGGCATCTGGAATGCTCGGTTATGGGCGAGAAATTGCTCGGCTTTCCCTTCGACATTCACACCGGCGGGATCGACCACCGCGAAATCCACCACCCCAATGAAATCGCGCAAAACCAGGCGTTTTGCGGTTGCGAGGGACTGGGCGAGGCGCGCAATTCGGGCGCGAATATCTGGATGCACAACAACTTTCTGGTTGAGCGCTCTGGCAAGATGTCCAAATCCTCCGGCGAATTTCTGCGGCTGCAATTGCTGATCGGCAAAGGCTATCACCCGCTCGCTTATCGGATGATGTGCTTGCAAGCGCATTACCGCTCAGAGCTGGAATTCAGCTGGGAAGGGCTGGAGGCGGCTTTGACGCGGCTCAAGCGCATGGTGATGCAGGCGGAGCGGCTCGCAGATGCCGAGCCGCAGCCGCAAGCTGAACATCCCAAATTCGCCGCTTCCTTGGCTAAGTTTGACGAGGCGATCAGCGATGATCTGGGCACCCCAGTGGCGCTCACTGCTTTGGAAGATGCTCTCGGCACCAAAAAGGTGGATGCCGGGGTTAAGCGCGCCGTGATCGAACATATGGACGCGGTGCTGGGGCTGGGCCTGCTTGACCTCGCTCGCAAGGATTTGCGCATCCGGCCCAAAGCGGCTGAGATAGACGAGGCTGAAATCGAACAGGCGCTGACTGCTCGCAAAGCCGCACGCGCCGAAAAGGATTTCGCAGCGTCCGATGCAATCCGCGATGATCTTGCTGCCAAAGGGGTCGATGTGATGGACGGCGATCCGCTGGGCTGGGAGTGGAAGCTGATCTGAGGCAAGGCAGGCGTAGCAGAGCGGCCGGCCTTGCTCCTGCCTGGCAATCTGTTAAATAGATTGCATGTTGAAACCTATATTATGGCTCATCCTTGCTGCGATCCATGCAATGCCTGCGCTGGCGTTGTTTCGGCCAGCGACCATCACAACTTTGTATGGCGTTGCGGCCGACAACCCGCTTTTCCTGCTTTTGCAGCACCGTGCAGCCTTGTTTTTTGCGGTGTTCATTGCGTGTCTATGGGCTGCCTTTGTACCGGAAGGGCGCAGGCTTGCAGTGCTGATTGTCGGTATCAGCATGGTGAGTTTTCTTGGATTGTATTGGCAGGCGGGCGCACCGCAGCAGCTTAAAACAATCGCAATGGTTGATCTGGCAGGATTGCCTTTTCTAGCGGGGGTGGCTTGGCTCGCATTCCGGCCCTAAGGGTATGGGGATGACAATCCTAGCCATTTCCGGACTAATCCGCCCGCTGCTTGAACCGCGCCTTCCCGGCGACCTCGATGTCCGCTGGTTTATGACCAAAGAGGAAGCGCTGGAGGTGGTGCCTGTTGCTGAGATTGGCTGGTTCGATATGTACGAACAAGAAGCCATGGCCGCGACCCTGCGCGCGGCAACTAAGCTCAAATGGCTCAATTCGATTTACGCAGGCCTCGATTTTCTGCCCATGGATGTGCTGATTGACCGGGGCATCACGGTCACCAATGGGGCAGGCATCAACGCTGTGACCATTGCGGAATACACGGTGATGGGCATGCTCAATATCGCGAAGGGTTACCGCGATGTCATGCGCGCGGCAGAGCGGCGCGAATGGCTATTGGACAGTCCGGGCAAGCGCGAACTGGCCGGATCAAAAGCGCTGCTTTTGGGCTATGGCGCGATTGGAAAGCTGATCCAGCCGCGATTGGAAGCGTTTGATGTGGATGTGACTGTGGTGCGCCGCAGCGGCGGTGAAGGCACGCTCAAACCCGATGAATGGCGCGGGCGATTGGGCGAATTTGATTGGGTAATCCTCGCCGTGCCAGCGACACCGGAAACCGATGGAATGATCGGCGCGGAGGAGCTGACCGCGATGAAATCCGATGCAGTGCTCGTCAATATCGCGCGCGGCACCGTGGTCGATCAGGGGGCGCTGACAACCGCGCTGCGTGAGAACGTGATCGGGGCGGCTTTCCTCGATGTGACAACGCCCGAACCTCTGCCCGCCGATAACCCGCTGTGGACGCTCGATAATGCGCATATCTCCATGCACCTGTCTGGCCGCGCGCAGGACAAGATGTTCATCCGGTCTGCCGAACGGTTTCTAGACAATCTGACGAAGTACCGCAGCGGAAAGCCCGTTGCGCCGATTTTTGACCCGGCTCGCGGATATTAGCGGCCTGTAACGTGTTGGGTGATTGAAACGTATACCAACACAATGCAGGCACCCCGCTCGTCAGGCGAGCGGAATTCAGGAGGATATCCCCAATGAGCGACACCCAAAAAGCATCTGACCTTTTCGTTGAATGCCTCGAAGCGGAAGGTGTCGAATATATCTTTGGCGTTCCGGGCGAAGAAAATCTCGACCTTCTCGAAAGCCTTTCGCATTCCAAACAGATCAAGCTGATCCTAACCCGCCACGAACAGGGCGCTGCGTTTATGGCGGCGACTTATGGCCGGCATACGGGCAAGACCGGCGTGTGCCTTGCAACGCTTGGGCCCGGTGCGACCAATCTTGTGACAGGGGCTGCCTATGCGCAGCTTGGCGGGATGCCGATCCTGATGATTACCGGGCAAAAACCGATCAAGCATTCCAAGCAAGGCCGGTTCCAGATCCTCGACGTGGTCGACATGATGGGTCCGCTGACCAAGTTTACCCATCAGCTGCATTCAGGCGACAACATTCCCAGCCGCGTGCGCGAGGCGTTCCGTTTGGCCGAAGAGGAAAAGCCGGGCGCCACTCATCTCGAACTGCCCGAAGACATTGCCGATGAACAAACCAGTGCCCGCCCGATCCAGCGCAGCGTTGCGCGCCGCCCGTCTGCGGAGGTGAAAGCGGTTCGGCTGGCGGTCGAAGCTTTGGAAGCGGCCACATCGCCCGTGCTGGTGATCGGGGCAGGGGCCAACCGCACGATGACGGGCAAGATGCTCAGCGAATTTATCGAGAAAACCGGCATTCCGTTTGTGACAACGCAAATGGGCAAAGGCGTGATCGATGAACGCCACCCGCTTTTCCTTGGCTGCGCGGCTTTATCATCGGGCGATTTCTGCCACCGCGCCATCGAAGACGCTGATTGCATTATCAATGTTGGTCATGATGTGATTGAAAAACCACCGTTTTTTATGCAAGATGCGTTTGATGATCCAAAAGCAAGCGGCACCAAAGTCATTCATGTTTCTAACAAGACCGCCGAAGTGGACCCTGTTTATTTCCCTCAGATCGAAGTAATCGGCGATATCGCCAACGCCATTTGGCAGATCAAGGAAAGCGTCACCGCGCAAAGCCATTGGAGCTTTGACCGCCTGCTGTGTTACCGCCGCGCAGAAGCCAAGCACACCCAGCCGCTCGCCGAAGATGAACGTTTTCCCATCTTCCCGCCGCACCTTGTGAGCGAGGTGCGCCGCGCCATGCCCGAAGACGGGATTATCTGCCTCGACAACGGCGTTTATAAAATCTGGTTTGCGCGGAATTATACAGCATACCTGCCCAATACGGTGCTGCTCGATAATGCGCTGGCGACAATGGGGGCGGGGCTGCCGTCGGCCATGATGAGCGCGATGCAATATCCGGATCGCAAAGTGATGGCGATCTGCGGCGATGGTGGGTTTATGATGAACAGCCAGGAGATGGAGACGGCGGTTCGCCTGGGCCTCAATCTCACCGTGCTGATCCTGCGCGATGATGCTTACGGAATGATCCGGTGGAAGCAGGCCAATATGGGCTTTGCCGATTACGGCCTGACTTATGGCAATCCCGATTTCGTGAAATATGCCGAAAGCTACGGCGCGCACGGCCACCGCGTGACATCAGCAGCGCATCTAACCGATGTTTTGGCTGAGACCCGCGATACGCCCGGTGTGCATGTGATCGATTGCCCCGTTGACTACACAGAGAACGACCAGATCCTCAATCACGATATCAAGGAACTGAGCGCAGGCTTGTGAGGTTGAACTGGTAAAAGGAGGCCGCGTTGCCAACATTGAAAGACACATACCCGCTTTACCTCAACAACAAGGCTGTCCAGCCCAACACCGATCTGGAAGTCACTGATAAATATACAGGCGAGACCGCGTTTCGCACTGCGCTTGCTTCGCCTGAAATCATTGATGAAGCCATTGCGGGCGCGGTGCATGCGGCGGAGCCGATGGCGCGGCTTGCGTCTTATGAAAAGCAGGACGTGCTGATGCATTGCGTCGCGCGGTTCAAGGAACGCTTTGACGAGCTGGCCTACGCCTTGTGCGTTGAAGCGGGCAAACCGATCAAGGATGCAGAAGGCGAGGTCACCCGTCTGATCGACACATTCCGCATCGCGGGCGAAGAGGCGGTGCGCAATTATGGCGAAGTGATGCCGCTCGATATATCGGAGCGCGCAAAGGGTTATACGAGCATGTGGAAACGCGTGCCCATCGGCCCGTGCAGCTTTATTGCGCCGTTCAATTTTCCGCTCAATCTGGCCGCGCATAAAATCGCGCCTGCCATCGCGGTTGGGTGCCCGTTTGTGATGAAGCCTGCATCCAAAACGCCTTTGGGCGCGCTTATCATGGGCGAGGTTCTGGCCGAATGCGATGTGCTGCCCGAAGGGGCGTTCTCCATTCTGCCCGCCGCCCGCGACGGTGCGGATCTGTTCACCGAAGATGAGCGGCTTAAATTGCTTTCCTTCACCGGATCACCCGGCGTTGGCTGGGCATTGAAAGCGAAAGCGGGCAAAAAACCTGTCGTGCTGGAACTGGGCGGCAATGCGGCCGTCGTGATCGATCACGATGCGGACCTTGACGATGCGTTGGAGCGAGTTGTTTTCGGCGCGTTCTATCAGTCGGGCCAATCGTGCATCGGGGTGCAGCGTGTCATCATCCACGCTGACGTCTATGACGCCTTCAAAGCCAAGCTGGTCGCCAAGACCAAAAGCCTTATCGCAGGCGATCCGAAAGACCGCGACACTTTTATCGGCCCGATGATATCTGAAGGCGAGGCGACCCGGCTGAAAGGTTGGATTGACGAAGCGGTCGAAGGCGGCGCCACTTTGCTAACCGGCGGCGGCCTGTCGCGCGGCAATATGCTGGAGGCGACATTGCTCGAAAATGTCCACCGCGATGCCAAGGCGATGAACGAAGAGGCATTCGGCCCGCTGGCGATCCTGATGAAATTTGACACCTTCGATGAGGCGCTGGACGAAGTGAACCGATCACAATTCGGCCTTCAGGCGGGCATTTTCACGCGCGATCTGTTCAAGATGTACGATGCGTGGGACAGGCTCGATGTGGGCGGCGTCGTGATCAATGATGTGCCCAGTTACCGGGTGGACAATATGCCCTATGGCGGGGTCAAGGAATCCGGACTGGGCCGCGAAGGTATCCGGTTCGCCATGGAAGATATGAGCGAGATCCGGAACCTTGTGGTGAGGCGGGGTTAGGGCGCGGGCACTGCTGCCCTTACACCTCCTCCAGCAGCAGCAGCACTGCCGTCACTCGCATCAGCTCGGTTTCGCCAAAACGGTGATCGACCTCGCTCACCGTTGCTTCGGCGACCAATTGGGCGGGGATGGTGAATTCGTGCTCGGGCAGATCAGCGATGAATGCCTCGCCCGCAGCAACAGCGTCTGCCCCTTTGAACTCCAGCACCATTTCGTGCCGTGTGCCGGCAAAGGTGATCGAAGCCCAGGCGGTTTCTTGATGGTTGAGCACATCGCCCTTGCCATCGGCGAGCGACAAGACCGCCTCGCGCACCCGGTCTGACAAAGTGCGGCGCGGGCGATAGCGGCGGGCGCGTTCTATCGTTTGTGCCTTTTCTGCATCTGCGCTTACGTCTGCATCTGCCGATTTGGTTTCGAAATCCGCCGGAAACGTCGGCAATGTGCCCTGCGGCGCGGCGGCTGGCGCTGGCAAGAGTGCGTGATCGGGCGCGAATGCGGTGAGGCTGGCTTCAAACATGGGCGGTTTCCTTGGGGCTGGATTTGTATTGAACGGGGCTGATTTGATGATCGGCGCGGGGAGCGGGGATTTGCGCGGCAGTGACTCTGACAAGGCCCGCACGCGCGGCCTTGTTTGCGGCGACGTCATATTCAGCCATCCACCCCCTGATGCGCGCTTCGGTTGCGGCGCGCGGGATGCGGCCGAGCCTTAGATCGAGCACAAAGCGCGGATCGCTGGCGGCAAGCCGTCCAAATTTTGTGGCGGCCATATCGTGATGTGTGAGGAAGGCCTCTACGGCTCTGACTAGCATGATGATCCCTCTTGGTTGCGTCACCTCGATGCGCCGAATGCGGACTGGCGAATCACTTGATGTTCCCACAATGTTCCATTCAATTTCCTACTTGTCTAGGAAAAATCCTTCATGTAGGAAGATTCTTATGGTAAATGAAAATCTCAACCTCGATCCCGTCCGTTCTCGCTTGCTACAATTGTCGCAGGAACGCGGCGCCAGCCTTGCCAGCCTGTCTGAGCTTTTGGGACGTAACCCCTCGTATCTCCAACAATTTATCACCAAGGGCAGCCCGCGCAGGCTGGGCGAGACCGATCGTAGAACGCTGGCGCAATTCTTTGGGGTGGAGGAGCGTGAGCTGGGCGCACCCGAATCGCCTTCGGCATCCTTAACGAAGGATAAATCCTATATTGGGACAGTTTCGCAGCCAAGCGCGCGCGCCGCTCGGCCCCGGCAAGGCTGGGTCGATGTGCCGCGCCTTGATATTGGTGCATCCGCTGGGCCGGGCGCATTGCCGGGCGAGGAAGAGGCGTTTGACACGTTCCAGTTTTCGCATCGCTGGCTGAGCGAACAGGGGCTTGAACGCGCGCAATTGTCCTCGATCACGGTGCAGGGCGATCTCGATGGAGCCGCTGCTTCAGGATGGCGATGATATTCTGGTGGACCGCGCGCAAAACGCCTTTCGCGATGGCATCTATGTGGTGCGCCTTGATGAAGCGCTGATGGTAAAACGCCTGGCCGCGGCAGGCGGAGGGCGCGTGTCGCTGCTCAGCCAGAACCTCGCCTATCCGCCCGTAACGGTCGCGGTGGAGGAGCTTGAGATTATCGGCAAGGTTGTGTGGAAGGGCGGGCGGGTTTAACCTGAGGAGCGTATCGGCTGGCAAAGCAGCCCGCTCGCGCTTCAGGAGTATCTCTAATGTCGCCACCTTATACAAAAGCAGCAGGCGTTCTCGTCGTCGCGGCGCTTACCCTGGGGGCTGCGAATGGGACAGTGATCGACCTGACGCCGGGCCGCTGGGTCACGGACCACACCATTCGATCAGGCACGGGCGAAGTGATCCATGCAGAGCAATCGCAGCGATGTCTGACCGAAGCGACAAGCAAAATCACTTTCGATTATGTTCTCGAAGAGCTTGATTATGGCGAATGCCAGACGCGCAATGTCGTCATCACTCAAAATAGCGGCAGTGCGGATGCGACGTGTGTCTATGCCGAAGATGGTGGCATCACGATCAATGGCCGGATGGAGGCCACTTTTTCGAAGGAAGCCTATAAGATCACCTCGCGCATTCGCGAAAACGGCGTGACCTACACGGGCATAGGCCGCCTGACTGGGCCTTGTTGACGGGCTGCTGACACGTTCGCCGAATTGTGCGCCCTCTTGCATTGAACTAGCGTCCAAGCCATCTCCTCACTCATGACCAATCCCACACCCCCCATGAAAGCCGCGATCTTGCCGGTGACGCCTTTGCAGCAGAACTGCTCGCTGATTTGGTGCACAAAGACCATGAAAGCCGCGCTGATTGATCCGGGCGGTGATCTTGATAAGCTGAAAGCGGGCGTCGAAAAGGCGGGCGTTACGCTCGAGAAAATCCTTATCACCCACGGCCATCTCGATCATTGCGGGCAGGCAGGCATGCTGGCGGATGAGCTGGGGCTGCCCATCGAAGGGCCGCACAAGGATGATCTGTTCTGGATTGAGCAATTGGACGATGACGGCGCGCGTTATGGGATGGAGGCGAAAAGCTTTACCCCAACGCGCTGGCTAGAGCATGGCGACACGGTGACGGTCGGCGAATTGACGCTCGATGTTATCCATTGCCCCGGCCACACACCAGGCCATGTCGTGTTCGTCCACGGGCCAAGCAAGTTTGCGATTGTGGGCGATGTGTTGTTCCAAGGCTCCATCGGCCGCACCGATTTTCCGCGCGGCAATCATCAGGATTTGATCGACAGCATCACCAAACGCCTATGGCCGCTGGGCGAGGACATCATGTTCATCCCCGGCCACGGCCCAACCAGCACATTTGGGCAGGAACGCAAGACGAATGCGTTTGTGAGCGATATGGCGCTTTCTTGAGTGTGTTCGCCCATCCGGGCGAACTCCTCGGTGCTGTTTCAAACCCCGGCTTTGAGCACCTGCGGGCGCGCAGTCGCGCTTTGACTGCCGTGACCAAGAACGGATTGGCGACCAGATTGCCGCAAGGCCGCGCGCCGGCCCAGATAGGCCAGCGCAGATAAAACTCCTTACATCACCCCCGCGCCAATCAGCGCGGCGACCACGCCCAGGCCCAGCAGCGTCAGCATCGAAACAATCGTCCCGATCATTCGGCCAATGCCCAGCGCGCCGCCGTCCATTCCAAAGGCATGCGCCACGCGGCCCAGAACAAATGCCGCCGCGACAAAGGCGAGCCACGGCTGGCCTTTGCCCGACAGCTCAATCGCTGCGATCAGGATCAGCGCAAACGGTGCGTTTTCGACAAAGTTCGCTTGCGCCCGCATTCGGCGGATCAAGGGCTCGCTGTCTTCATCGCCGACAAAGATCTTTTCCGCCCGCCTGATTGCGCCAATGCGCACCATCAGCCAGATGCTCAAAATCCCCGCAGCTGCCGCTGTTGTTAAAGTCACTGGCAGAATTATCATGTGTTAGACCCCTGTTTGCTCAAACCCCTCGCTATACGGGTGCAACACCGCTTGCAACGCGCGAGTTTTGCGCTATAGCGCGCGGCTTCCCGCCAGCTTTTGGTAAGGATGCAGCTCACACATTTGCTTGTGCGCCGCGCGCCTTTGCCTTAGGGGCTGTCGCAGATATTGCAGTGCGCACCGGCGCAAACACACGAATTTATTTGAGGAAATGGTGCCGCCATGGCTGTCCCAAAGAGAAAAGTATCGCCCCACCGCCGCGGAAACCGCCGCGCGCATGATTCGCTTAAGGTTGAAGCATTCCACGAATGCTCAAACTGTGGTGAGCTGAAGCGGCCGCACAATCTGTGCCCGCATTGCGGCTATTACAATGGGCGTGAGGTCGTCGCTGTCGGCGTTTAAGCCGGTGCGATGTTAGACGGAGAATTATGACATGAGCCTGCCGCGTATCGCTGTTGATGCGATGGGCGGCGATGAAGGCGTGCGTGTCATGGTCGAAGGCGCAGCGCTTGCGCGCCGCAATCACGACAATTTCCAGTTTCTGCTGGTCGGCGATGAAACGCGGATCAAATCCGCTTTGGAAGCGCATCCCAATATGCGCGGCGCTTCTGAAATCCTGCACTGCGATGATGTGGTTGGCGGCGACGAATTGCCCAGCCGCGCGATCCGGCGAGCGAAAACCACCAGCATGGGCCTTGCGGTGAATGCCGTGAAAGAAGGCCGCGCAGGCGCTGCGATCAGTGCTGGCAATACCGGCGCGCTGATGGCGATGAGCAAAATCGCGCTGCGCACGATGCCGGGAATTGATCGGCCTGCCTTGGCAGCTTTGATGCCAACTTTGAAATCGCACGATGTCGTCATGCTCGATCTGGGCGCCAACACCGAAGCGGATGCGCGCAATCTGGTGCAATTTGCGGTGATGGGCGCGGCCTATTCGCGGATCGTGAACGGTTTTGACAAACCCAAAGTGCGCCTCCTTAATATCGGCACGGAAGAGATTAAAGGCACCGATGCTTTGCGCGATGCTGCGGCCATGCTGCAGGCAGCATCGGATAAAGCGGATGGCGGCCTTGCCATGCAGTTTGATGGCTTTGTCGAATCCGACAAGATCAATCGCGGCGAAACCGATGTGGTCGTCACCGATGGTTTCTCCGGCAATATCGCATTGAAAGCGATTGAGGGGTCGGCCCGCTTTGTGACCGATCTGCTCAAACAGGCTTTCACCAGTTCGCTGCGTTCAAAATTCGGATTTCTGGTGTCCAAACCCGCGACAGAGCTGCTGCGCCATCATCTTGACCCCAACAATCACAACGGCGCTGTGTTTCTGGGGCTCAACGGCGTGGTCGTCAAAAGCCATGGCAGCGCGACTGCAAAAGGCGTGGCACATGCGGTGACAGTCGCTGCGCGGCTGCTCGAAAACAAGCTGACCCAGCGCATCGCTGAGGATCTTGGCGAGCTGGGTGAGGATGCTTTGCGCCGCAATGGGAGCAAAGCAGCGCCGCCATCGCAAACCGAATCAGATGATACCGGAGCGGCGGCATGAGCGGGTCTCGGCTGGTCGGAACAGGCTCAGCCTTGCCCAAAACCTGCGTCACCAACGCCGAATTGGCGTCCCGGATTGATACAAGTGATGAATGGATCGTCGAACGCACCGGCATCCGCCAGCGCCATATTGCAGGCGAGGGTGAGACCACCGCGACCCTTGCGATAGAGGCCGCGCGTGGGGCTCTCGATGATGCCGGATTAACGCCTGCCGATATCGGCCTGATTGTGCTGGCAACCGCCACGCCCGACAACACATTTCCCGCCACCGCGACCAAGGTGCAAAACGCGCTCGGCTGCAATGGCGGGGTCGCGTTTGATGTGGCGGCGGTGTGTTCGGGCTTTCTTTATGCGCTGGCCACTGCCGATCTCGCTGCTGCGCACTGGCATGGCGAAAAATGCGCTTGTGATCGGCGCAGAAACTTTCAGCCGCATTCTCGATTGGGAAGACCGGACAACCTGCGTGCTGTTTGGCGATGGGGCAGGGGCCGTGGTTTTGACAGCGCCCGATACCGACCATGCAAGTGGCGAATTGGAGGGTCAGTCGGAGAGCGAAAACGCGCCAGTCGGCGTCCTTGCAACCCGCCTTCATGCCGATGGTGCCCAGCACGATCTGCTCTATGTCGATGGCGGGCCATCAACCACGCAAACGGTTGGCCATCTGCGGATGAAAGGGCGCGAAGTGTTTCGCCATGCGGTCGTCAATCTCGCCAGTGTGCTGCGCGAAGTGATTGAAGAAGCTGGCATTTCGGTTGAGGATATTGACTGGGTCGTCCCCCATCAGGCCAATGCGCGCATTCTGGATGCGACCGCGAAAAAGCTCGGAATTCCGGCGGAAAAAGTCGTGATGACAGTGCAGGATCATGCGAACACATCGGCCGCATCGGTGCCGCTTGCGCTCGATACAGCGCGGCGCGATGGACGGATTAAAGCGGGTGATTTGGTTATGCTCGAAGCGATGGGCGGCGGCTTTACCTGGGGGGCAAGCCTCGTCAGAATGTAGCGTATGTAGGGCCGCCGTTAGGCTGTTTGTTTACGAAACATTGGCATTTGGCATCCAGTCCATTGCGAAATTGGCACCGATTGCTTAGGGTGCCAGCAGCTTTTCGAAGGGTCGCACCTATACAGGAGGATGTGCAATATGCGTTCCATGGGCACGCTTACTCGCGCCGATTTGGCAGAGACGATCAATCGCAAGCTGGGCTTTAGCCGGGCTGAATCGCTCGACATGGTTGAAGCCATTTTGGACAAGATGTGCGATTCGCTCGCCGATGGTGAAAATGTCAAAATTTCAGGCTTTGGCAGCTTTGTCCTTCGCGACAAGAATGAGCGCATTGGCCGCAACCCGAAAACAGGGGTCGAAGTGCCGATTACCCCGCGCCGGGTGATGACATTTCGGGCCAGCCAATTGTTAAAAGAGCGGATCGCGGCTGGAAAATAGTTTAGGAATGTGATCTATAGCCCTCAATTCATTAGGGGGAATTATAAATCATGGCTGATTTCGACGATGGCAAAGACGATGGCGCATTGCGCACCATTGGCGAGGTTAGCGAAGCGCTCGGCATCAAATCGCACGTTTTGCGGTATTGGGAACAGCAGTTCACTCTGCTCAAACCGTTAAAGCGCAGCGGCGGACGGCGGTATTATCGGCCCAGCGATGTCGAACTGGTTGAAACGATCAACCGCCTCGTGAACGAAGAGGGCTACACGCTGAAAGGCGCAGAGGCTGTCCTGCGATCCAGCGGAAAATCGGAACTGGATCGCCGGACCGATGATCGCCGGTCGGGCGATCGCCGCGCTGCCACAGAACTGCGCCGCGCCAGCGATGATGACGGGTCAAAGCGCAGCAAATCGGAAATGATCGCGCAATTAAAAAGTATCCGGGACAGGCTGGACAGCGCGCTCGACGCCTAACGCGGGAAGCTACTCGGCCGCCATCAATTCCGCTTCGCCCAGATCCACACTGACAAGGCGCGAAACCCCTTTTTCCGCCATGGTCACACCGAACAGGCGGTGCATGCGGCTCATCGTGACAGCGTTGTGCGTGACGATCAGATAGCGCGTCTTTGTGGTGCTCACCATGGAATCGAGCAGGTCGCAGAACCGTTCGACATTGGCATCATCAAGCGGCGCATCGACCTCGTCCAGCACGCAAATCGGCGCGGGATTGGTCAGGAACAAGGCAAAGATCAGCGCGGTTGCAGTGAGCGCCTGTTCGCCCCCTGACAACAGCGATAGCGATTGCAGGCGTTTGCCCGGCGGCTGGGCGTAAATCTCTAGCCCCGCTTCTAGCGGATCATCGCTGTCGACCAGCGCAAGATGCGCCTGACCGCCTTGGAAAAGCCGGGTGAACAGCACGCGAAAATGCCCGTCCACCTCTTCAAACGCGGCGCGCAGCCGCTCGCGCCCTTCGCGGTTCAGGTTGCCGATAGAGCCGCGCAGGCGGTTCACCGCTTCGGTCAGTTCCGCCTGCTCGGATGTGCTGGTGCCGTGCTCTTCCTCGATCCGCGCGAGTTCATCGGCGGCGACCAGATTGACAGGGCCAATGCGTTCGCGGCTGGCATTGAGCTTTTCCAGTTCGGCGGATTCTTCGGATGATCCGCCCACTTGCGTTTCGTCGAAATCGTGTTTGCCGGCCAGCATCGGCGGGGGGCATTGGAACCGTTCGCCCGATATGCGCGCCATTTCGGTGCGGCGCGCTTCCTGGCTTTCGGCGCGTGCTGCCAAAGTGGCGCGGGCCTCGCGCGTTTGGATCAGAGCTTCGTTGGTGGAGGCCAGCGCGCTGTCGGCTTCGCTTGCGGCGGATTGGCACGTGTCCATCGCTTCCTGCGCCTGCTCCAGATCGCGGGCCAGCCGCTCGCGAACTGCATCGCCCTGTTCAATCTCAGCGATCAGCGACTGGGGCTTGGCCGCGATGACGCTGCGCTCTTCCTCAATTTCTTCCAGCCGCCGCCCCGCCTCAGCAACGCGCATTGCCGCTTCGCCGGATCGTTTTTGCCAATTGGCCTGATCCGCCTTTTGTGCAGCGAGCCGTTCGCGCGCCACCGCCAGCGCCTGATCGTGCGAGGCGAGTTCGGCCATCGCCGATTGCACCGCCATGCGCGCTGTTTCATGCTTGGCCTGCGCCGCTTCGAGAGTTGCGCGGCCCGTATCGGGGGAGGGGAGCGATTTGCGCTTGTCCTCTGCCTCGGCCCGCTCACTTTGGGCAGCGGTTAATTGCTGAGCCAGTTCCTCGGCGGACTGGGCAAGTTCAGTAAGGCGCGCGGCATTGCGTTCGCGCTGCGCTTCGGCGCGGTCCAATTGCAGCAGCGCGCGGCGTTCATCCTCAATCGCGCCCGCAATATCGCGTTCGCGCGCGACCAGATCGGTTTGCAGGGTTTTGAGTTCCTCGCGGCTGGATGCTTCGGCCTCGCCTGCAGCATTGGCCGCCGATTGCAGGCCGGGCAGCACTTCTTCAAGCTCTGCCAGCCGGTTGGCCGCTTCCAGCTTGGCCGCTTCCGCTGATCCTTCGCCGCGCGCGATGAACCCATCCCAGCGGCGCAATTGTCCCGCTTTCGTCACCAGCCATTCACCGGGAGCGAGCGCTCGGCCATCATCGGTTTCTGCGCAGTGCACCAGAGCCAGCCGGGCGCGCAATTCATCGGGGCACTGGGTAATGTGGCCGAGCAAAGCGTCCGCCACAGGCTTTGGCGCATCTCTGCCAGTCCAGAACCGCCCATCCTGATCGGGCGAAGGCGCGCCCAAAGGCGATTTGCCATCGCGGCCCAGCACGCTCGCAAGCGCGCGTTCGTAACCTTTGGCAACGCGCACCGTATCGAGCGCAGCCGCCATTCCTTCGCGCGATTTGGCTGCCTTTGCGCGCGCATCCCGGTCGCGGGCAAGCGCTGCGTGTTCGCGCTGGATCCCGGCCAGTTCCGCGCGGGCGGCGGCCAGTTTGGTCGCTGCATCATCGCGGGCGGTTTGCAATTGCGATTTGCGCGCCTGTGCTTCTTCCAACCCTTCGCGAAGGGTGGCGAGATTGTTCGAGGCTTCGTCTGCCGCTTTGCGCGCGGCGATCATGGCCTGCTGGGATTGCGCCTCGCTTTCCAGTCCGGCGCGCGCTTCGGCAATGCGCGCTTCTTCGGCTTTGAGGCGCGAATGCCGCCGCTCTGCCTGTTCTATCGCGGCTTCGGCAACGCGCCATTCTGCCTCAACCCCTGCATGGTCTGCGGTCGCTTTGGCGAGAGCGAGTTCAGCCGCCCGGCTGGCGCGTTCGCTGTCTTCGGATTTGGCGGCAAGGGCGGGGCGCGCTTTTTCATTGTCGGCCACGGCAAGCGCGCCCCGCTCGCATTCCTGCGTCAATTTCTGCAAAGCACCCGCCGCATCCGCAGTCAGACGATCAGCGGCCTCGCGGTCTTCTTCAAGCCGGGTTTTCTGCCGGTCGAGATCGGCCAGCCGCGTTTGCGCTGCTTCCAGCTTTTCTGTCAGCGCGGCCATGCGGTGGCCATGCGCGCTGGCATCATCGCGGCGATCGGTCAGCGTCTCGCGCGCTTGCGACAATTCCAGCGCCAGCCGGGTTTGCGCGGCTTGCGCTTCGTCCACCGCTTTCTGCGCTGCGGCAACACGGGCATCGGCCCCCTGGGCTGCATCGCGCGCTTCTTTGGCGGCATCAGCAGCATCGCGCCACCGGGCATAGATCAGCCGCGCCTCTGCCGTCTGGATTTGCGCAGTTAGAGCCTTGTAACGCTCCGCCTGTTTCGCCTGCCGCCGTAGCGAATTCATTTGGGCATCCAGCCCTGCCATCAGATCTTCGAGCCGGGCGAGGTTCGCCTCGGTTGACCTGAGCTTGCTTTCGGCATCCTTGCGCCGCACATGCAGGCCCGAAATGCCTGCCGCTTCTTCGAGCATTTGGCGGCGCTCGGCAGGTTTTGCTGCGATCACTTGCGCGATTTTGCCTTGGCTGACGAGCGCTGGCGAATGCGCGCCGGTCGCAGCATCGGCAAAGGTCAGCGCGACATCTTTGGCGCGCACATCCTGTCCGTTGACGCGGTATGCGCTGCCTGCCCCGCGCTCAATCCGGCGAGTGACGACCAGTTCTTCGTTATCCTCGTCAGCCGCGTGCAGGACAACTTCGGCAAAAGCGCGTTCGGGCCGGGTGGATGTGCCAGCAAAGATGACATCTTCCATCCCGCCTGATCGCATGGATTTGGCCGAGGTTTCCCCCATGACCCAGCGGATGGCTTCGAGCAGGTTCGATTTGCCGCAGCCATTGGGCCCGACAACGCCGGTTAAGCCGGGTTCAATGCGCAGTTCAGCCGGCTCGACAAAGCTCTTGAAACCAGAGAGCTTGAGGCGGCTTATCTGCATAGGCTCGGCTAACTCCCCGCCGCTTTACCGCGCGCCTGCGCGTTGCAGCATGGGTTCAATATCGGCCCAGCTGCGTTCTTCGACCTGGCGGCCATTGATGATGAAGGTCGGCGTGGCGTTGATGTTCAATTCCTCCGCCTGCTGGCCCGAAGCATCGGCAATCGCTTCAACTTTGGCTTTATCGGCAAGGCATGTGCGCGCCTGATCGGATGACAATCCGCGTGCGGCAAAGAAATCGATCAATCCGCCTGCTTCGGCAATGGTGATGAAACGCTGTTCGAGCGGCTGAGTGGTGGCCGCTTCGTATGCGGCGCCGTTTTGGTTGATCGCCGCAAAGGTATCATTGAGCGCTGCCCAGGCCTGATCGGACAAAGGCTGCATATTCTCTTTAGCGCCGCAGCGCACCAGAGTGGCAATGGTAAGATCGATCGGATCGCGCACCAGATTGCGCTGTTCAAAGCTGACAACACCGGTCGAAATGTAATCGCTTTTCAGCTTGTCTTTGGCCTGCTCGGAAAATTGCGCGCACGCCCCGCAAGTGTGCGAGGCGTATTCAAT
Organism: Erythrobacter sp. JB1-15; assembly: GCF_057365035.1. Taxonomy (NCBI): domain Bacteria; kingdom Pseudomonadati; phylum Pseudomonadota; class Alphaproteobacteria; order Sphingomonadales; family Erythrobacteraceae; genus Erythrobacter; species Erythrobacter sp. JB1-15. Next base: position 65,134 of record NZ_CP200295.1, on the reverse strand, counting down.
CAGCTTGATCGGCGCATCAGGATTGCCCAGCACATAACCATCAGATTCGCTAATCGTGACTGTATCGAGCCACGTCGTGCCATCGGGTGCGGGGATTGCAGCGATGGGATCGCCGTCCTGCAGGCCTTCTTCACCGGAGCCTGAACACGCGGCCAGTGCGAGGGCCAGCGGCGCGGCAAAGGCCAAAGCGCGGGAAAATACTGGCGAAGAAGAACCTTTGGTAAGAACCATGGTTTTAAGAATCCTTGTGTCTTGATCAGTCAAAATAGCGGGGCGCGGGTCTGCACCCAAGGGGTAGCGCCAAGTGCTTGTGCAAAAATCTGTGTGTTGCGCTCACTTATTGGCATTGCCAGAGGCAGTTTGGTCAGCAGCATATTGCCCTGAAAGCACCGGGTAAAGGGTGCCCCATGAATGCACACCGACGAGCAGATTGCCATTGAGCGCAAAGCTGGGCGTTGCGCTCACTTTGAATTCAGCGCGGTCGGCATTGCTGGCATTGATCAGTTTCTGCGCTGCTGCATCATCTGACAAGCACCGGGTTATCTGAGTGCGCGTAAGCCCTTTATCGGCCATCATATCGTCCAATCCGACGGCGCTTGCCATGCTGATGCGGCCCGCGCGGTCGCCGCGCGACCATGCCTGTTTCTGCGATTGCGGGGCGGCAAACAGCGTGGGGAGCCATTCGTCCTGTTTTTCCATCACGATCCGGTGACGGTTTTTGAACCCCTTGGGATCGCCGCAAGCCACCAGCAGCGAAATCGTAAGATCAGCCGAATTGCGAATGACCGAGCGGATTTCTGCGCTCATATGACCGGGAGCTAGCAGCGCCAGATCAATCGCGCCATCGGCCTCTTTGGAAAAATGCGCGCAGTGGCTGCAGGTGTAGCTGATAAATTCAATAAGCGCCGCATCCGCATCCGGATTGCCCATCAGGTAACCGCGCTCTGTTGGTTCAATCTCGGCATGCCAGCTGCGGCCATTCTTATCGGCAAAGGAACTGCGCGGATCGCTCAGCTGATTGGTTTGGTCGCTGTCTGAGCTTTGCGCGGCAAGCGGCCCTGCGCCTATCGGTAAAGCTATCGCGGCGATGGCTGCGAAGGCGGCCAGCAATTTCGTCGTCACATCTCTTCCTTTGTGTCTTTATCACCCATGCTGCGCGCCAGCGATTCCAGCACTGTGCGCAATTCGGGATCGCCAATATCGCGCAAACTGTCACCCAGCGACATGGGAATGGGTTTGAGCGATGGCGGCGGTTTGGCAGGCTTATCTGCATGGGTCGGCTTAACCGCGCCTTGACGGATTTTGACCCGCGCGACCGCCTTGTAACCAAAGAAGCGATTGACCCGCTCCATAATCTCGGCTGTCACTTGCTGGATCAGCGGCGCATGGGCAGGCGCGACGACCAATTGCAGGATGCCTTCGGATTTCTCGCCGGGGGGAAACGGATCGCCTCTGGGCTGCACACGCGCGCATGGGCGGGGCCAACGATTTCGGGCCAGCGGGTGACGACAGAACTTTGCACAAAGCCAAAGCGGCGAAACGCGGTGCGCCCGATTTCGGGAGTGAGATCGCCAATCGCTTTGGCCCCGCCGCCGCGCGGACGGGTGTATTGTTTGGCTGCTTTGCTCGGGCGTTTGCTGCCCGCTTTCTTGCCGGTTGATGGTTTTGGAGTGCCTGTTCCCATTACGGCCACGCTCATGCCATAGAGGCCGCGTGACTGCCAGCATCTCTGACACTCTGCTCCACTGGTATGATGCGCATGCCCGCGATCTGCCTTGGCGCGTGCCGCCCTGTAGCCCGCGCCCTGATGATCCCGCCTTTGCCTACCGCGTCTGGCTGTCTGAGGTGATGCTGCAACAAACGACCGTGGCTGCGGTGAAGCCGTATTTTGCCAAGTTTACAGGCGTTTGGCCGACTGTTTTTGACCTCGCTAAAGCGAGCGAGGATGCGGTTATGGCCGCCTGGGCGGGGCTGGGATATTATTCGCGGGCGCGCAATCTGGTGAAATGCGCGCGCGAAGTGGCGGCAATGGGCGGCTTTCCCGATACCGAAGAAGAATTGCGCAAACTCCCCGGCCTTGGCGCATACACCGCCGCTGCGATTGCGGCGATTGCGTTTGGCAGGCGCGCGGTGGTCGTCGATGCCAATGTTGAACGGGTTGCGGCGCGATTGTTCGCCATCACAGACCCTTTACCGGGAGCGCGCAAAGCCATTCGCGCCGCTGCAGAGACGATTACGCCGGACGCGCGCGCAGGCGATTTTGCGCAAAGCATGATGGATCTAGGTTCCAGCATTTGCACATTCAAAGCGCCCAAATGCCTGCTGTGCCCGCTCACCGATCTATGTGCCGCGCGCGGGGCGGGCGATCCTGAACGCCTGCCGGTAAAACCGCCCAAAAAGGCCAAGCCTGAACGGCGCGGGACGGCATTCTGGATTGAGCGGGAAGCGGCAAATGGCGCGCGCGAAGTGTGGCTTGTCACCCGGCCAGCCGCCGGAATGCTGGGCGGAATGCGCGCGTTTCCTGATGATGGATGGAGCGCGAGGGGTGATGGTTCAGGCGCGCCGCCGATTGCAGGCGCGCGCGAGGCTTTGGGCGCAGTGCGGCACACCTTTACTCATGCGCATCTGACGTTGACGGTTGAGCGGATTGCGATTGATAGAGCGCCGCCGGGCGAGGGCGTATGGTGGCCCATCAGCGATATCGATCAGGCTGGCCTGCCCACTCTGTTTGCCAAGGCTGCGCGGCTGGCGATGGCGTAAAGGCCGCTTCTAAAGGGCGTTTCTAAAACGTGCCGCCCGTTATCGCCATGCGCAGCACGATCAGCACAAAAACCAGAATGCAGAAATTGCGCCCGCTATTGCTCGATGAAAGCGCGCCGATCACGATACCAAGGGCACTGATGGGAAGCAAAACCCATAAGAGCAAACCCACAACGGGCAGCAGCATGGGAATGCCAAGAACAAGGCACACAAAGCCAATCAGCCAGGAGATCACATTAAGCATGTGCCTTATATAGGTAACACACCTCGCGCATTCAAGCCTGCCGCGCCCATGCCTGCGCGCCGCATCATTGCAAATTGCAACCCTTTCATTGACGCTTCAGGTGAATGCCCCCATTCAGGCGGCAACCAAACAATTCCCGGAGAGACCTGATGGCCTATCGCAGCTTTGACCCCGCCCAAATCACCCCTGACATGTCACGCCGCGCGCTGTTTCGCGCAGGCGGATTGCTGGGGGCGGGCGCGGCTTTTGCCTCGCTGCCGTTCGGGCGCGGGCTGCTCGCGCATGACGTGTCAGAGGCGTGGCCCAATGTCGCCGCGATGGCCAAGAAATATGTCGCGGAGAAAAAAGTCGCGAATATGTTCCTCACATTCGGCTGGGGTCAGGAAAGCCACGCGCACACTGTGGGCGGGGGCACTCTGGCGCTCAACAATCCTAAGCAGGTCGATGAAAATTCGCTTTACCGCATCTATTCCATGACCAAGCCGATCACCGGCATGGCGATTATGATGCTGATTGATGAAGGCAAGCTTGGCCTTGATCAGCCGCTGGGCGATATCATCCCCGCCTTTGCCGAAATGCAGGTGCTGGTCGATCCCGAAGGCGCGCTGGAGGATACGGTTCCGGCTGACAAACCGATCACCATTCGCCAATTGCTTACTCACACATCGGGCCTTGGTTACAACATCACCAGCAAAGGCGCGCTGCTTAAAGCCTATCAGGAAAAGGGCATTATCTCTGGCCGGGTTTCCAAGTTGCCGATCCCCGGCATCCCCACTGTCACCCCGCCGCCCAGTCTTGAAATTTGGGCTGACCGTCTTGCGTCCTTGCCGCTGATGTATCAGCCCGCGACCAAGTGGAGCTATTCTGCCAGTATCGATCTGCTGGGCAGGGTGATCGAAGTGGTATCAGGGATGAGCTTTCCCGATTTTCTGCAAACCCGCTTCTTTGATCCCATGGGCATGGAAAGCACCTATTTCCAGGTTCCGCAAAGCGAGCTTGGCAGGCTTACCGACAATTACGGCGTGCTGCTGAATAATATTCTGCCGATCGACCAGGCGGACAATTCGATTTATTCCGAGATGCCAACAGCGCCGATGGGCGGGGCTGATCTGGTGTGCAGTCCCAAGGATTATGACCGGTTCCTGCGCATGGTGCTGGGTTACGGCAAATTGGGCAATGAACGGATCATGGGCGAGCTCGCTGTGCGTGTGGGCGTTTCCAATCTGGTGCCCAAAACGGTCGATATGAGCGGATCATGGATGGAAGGTCAGGGCCACGGCGCAGGCGGCCGATCTGTTGATGGCACCTTTGGCTGGGGCGGTGCGGCCGGCACTTTGGCAGCGGTCGATTTCGGACTGGGCCTTCGCACCGGATTGTTCACCCAATATCTGCCCAGCGATGCTTACCCCGTGCGTGATGAATATCTTGCCGCGGTGGAAGCTGATCTGGCTGCACTGCGCGCAAGCAAAGCGGCGTAATGGCAGGCATTGGAGTGCAGGGGGCAAGCCAAGTTCCGCCGATAGCCTTTGCCGGATCGCCGATGGACCGGGCGGACAATATCCGCGTGGATGCAGATGCGCTGGGCGGTCTGATGAATTGGCGCGCGCGCGTGCTCAAGCTGGATGGCCTGATGCCTGCCATAGATGAGACGGGCGCGCTGGAATGGGGCACTCTGGCCGATGTGGCCGAGGATGCTGAGCTGGTGTTTCTGGGTCTGCTAGATGACAAAGCGCACTTTGCGCCTGTCCCGCCGGGCAAAGGCGCGAATGCGCCTGCCGATCCGCGCGCCTGGCAAGTGATGCAACTTCTGCAGCCAGAAGACCTCGCGATTTACGGCGAGGCGCGGTCGCTGTGCGATTGGCATGCCCGCCACCAGCACTGCGCCCAATGCGGCGCGCCGACAATGCTGGCCAAAGGTGGCTGGCAGCGATCCTGCGACAATTGCGGCGCGCAGCATTTCCCGCGAACCGATCCTGTGACCATCATGCTGGTTGAACATGAGGACAAGCTGCTGCTGGGCCGCCAGCCGCGCTTTCCGCCGCGCATGTATTCAGCGCTGGCCGGATTTGTCGAACCGGGCGAAACCATCGAAGAGGCGGTCGCGCGCGAGATTTGGGAAGAAGCAGGCGTGCGCGCGCACAGCGTCGAATATATCGCCAGCCAGCCATGGCCCTTTCCCAGCCAGCTGATGATTGGCTGCACGTCCAAAACCGATGATCCCGCGCTGACGATTGATGAAACAGAGCTTGATGACGCGCGCTGGTTCACGCGGGCCGAATTGGAAGAGGCGCGCAGCGCGGGCGAAAAGGGCAGCGATCTGATGATTTTCCCTCGCCCCTTTGCCATCGCGCACACTTTGGTCACATGGTGGCTTGACAAGTAAGGAGTGCAAGAATGCCCCAAAACCTCACCATCGACATCTATTCCGACGTGGTCTGCCCGTGGTGCGTGATCGGGCATGGACAATTGACCAAGGCGCTGGCCCAATTGGACGGCGAAATTACCGCCGATATTCGCTGGCGCCCGTTTGAGCTGAACCCCGACATGCCCGCACAAGGCGAAGAAGCCGAAGCGCATTTGCAGCGCAAATATCGCCGCTCTGCCGAAGAAGGCACAGCGATGCGCAACCAGATGAAGCAAATTGCAGCGGATGCAGGGGTGTCGCTGTCCTATGAGGGGGAAGGGGAGGCGGATGCGCCCCCTGCGATGATGTGGAACACCCGCGATTGTCACAAGCTGCTCGCCTTCGCGCTCGAACAATTGGGGCCGGTAGCGCAGACGCAGCTGAAACTTGAGCTATTCAAAGCGCACTTCAATCACCGCCGCAGCTTGGCGGATCGTGATGTGCTGCTTGATCTGGCGGCAAAAGCTGGCCTCCACCGCGAAGCGGCCAAGGCGGCCCTCGATGATCCCGATCTCGAAGCCCGCGTGATCGCCGAAGAACGCCAGGCTTGGGATTTCAACATCACCGGCGTACCAGCGATGATCGTGAATGATAAATTCATGATCCCCGGCGCGCAATCGCCCGAAACCTATGTAAACGCCCTGCGCCGCGTCGCTGCCAAAACGCGCGAAGTTGCGTCTTCCTAACGGTTCGCTACGTAGTTGCGCTTATGAAAAGCATCCTTGTCGCCGCAATTGTCACCGCCATCGGTCTGGCGTTTTCGTGGTTTCTCGGCAGCGTCAGCGGCACGCTCTATGGCTATCCGCTTACATTCCTGTGCGCTTTGATCGCGTTTGCGGTGAACTGGATCGCTTTTGTCCCATCGGCCGCCGCAAAGGCGGATACGTTTTACGACACTATCGGCGCGGTGACCTATTTGTCCGTCACCGCCTTTGCCTGCTGGGCATCGGCTCCGCTTGATCTGCGCGGTATGGTCATTGCGGCGATGGTCGGCATCTGGACGGTAAGGCTGGGCACATTCCTGTTTATCCGCATCCATGCGAGCGGCGGTGCGGATTCCCGCTTTGACAAGATCAAGACGCATCCGGCGCGCTTTCTCGTCGCGTGGACATTGCAGGCGGTGTGGGTGATTTTCACTGCAGCCGCTGCGATGGTCGCCATCACCGCCGAAACCCGCGCGCCCATTGGCCTGTTCTTCTGGGCGGGCGCAGCGATCTGGGCCTTGGGATTTGCCTGGGAAGTGATCGCGGACGAACAGAAACGCCGGTTTAAGGCGGACCCATCGAACAAAGGCGATTTCATCAATGTGGGCCTGTGGAAATGGTCGCGCCATCCCAATTACTTTGGCGAGATTACTTTGTGGACGGGTATCCTTGTGATGAGCGTGCCCTTGCTGTCGGGACTTGCGTGGCTGGCGGTGATCTCTCCGCTGTTTGTCACCTTGCTCCTCACCAAAATCAGCGGTGTGAACCTGCAAAACAAGCAGGCGGAGGAGCGCTGGGGCGATGATCCTGCCTACCAGCAATACCGCAAAAACACGCCCGCTCTGGTCCCCATGCCGCCTAAGGGTTAGTCTCCTCCTGCAAGGGAGAGACAAATGAGTGAATTTGCGCCTCGCACCGCCGTCATCACTGGCGGGGCAAGCGGCATCGGACTGGCTTTGGCAAAGCGGCTGGCAGGGCAGGGCGCGCGGGTGATGGTGGCCGATTTGCCCGGTGCGAAACTGGACGCAGCGGGCAAGCTTGACGGCATTACCGCGCAGGTTTGCGATGTGGCTGACCTTGAGCAGGCCCAGACGCTTGCCCAAAGCGCTTTTGACACATTCCAGCGGGTTGATCTGGTCATCAACAATGCCGGGCAAGGCGGCGTGCATGGCAAGTTATGGGAAGTCGATCCTGAGGCTGCCCGCGCGCATTTCGATGTCAATTTCTGGGGCGTGTGGCACGGCTGCAAAGCCTTTGCTCCGCGCCTGATCGGGCAAGATTCCCCATCCGCGATTTTCAACACGGCAAGCGAGAACAGCTTTTTCTGCGCTGTCCCCCAAACCGCTGCCTATATTGCGGCGAAACATGCCGTGCTGGGTATGACCGAAAGCCTGCGCGGCGATCTGCCGGCCCATGTGCATGCAGGCGTTATCATTCCAGGCTGGGTGTTCACGCCGCTTGGCCCGGAGCAATTTATGAAACTGGGCATGGATGTGGAGGATTACATCGACATCATCCTGCCCCAGATCACCGCGCGGCGGCGGTTTGTTGTCAGCCATGGCTATAACGCGGTTCGCATTGCTGAGCGGATGGATGAATTGGATGAGAGCTATAACCGCTACGCCCTGCCAGCGGATGAGGATGCGAAACACGATGTGCAGTCGGTGATGGCGGCGCTGCGATCGGCGGGGGCTCAGACGAAACCGTAACGGGCCTGCTCTGGGCAAGCCCTTGGCAAAGCGCGGCTTTATGGTGTAGTTAACTCACCGAATGCTGCGCTGGGGGATCACGGGCAGGATTGACTATCGCTTTTGTGCAAGGAGTCTTTTCGCATGACCACTCTTTCTTTCTCGCGCCTTTTGATTGCCACACCCTTGATTGCCGTGCTCGCCGCATGCGGCGGGGAAACGGCCGAAACAGGGGATGGTGACGGCACAGCAGCAGGCGATGCGCCGCCCGCCATCGCTGAACGACAAGAGAATTTTGAGAAGATCGGCGATGCCTTCAAAGCCATCCGTGAGGAACTGGAAACAGACAATCCCGATCTCGCCTTTATAAAGACATCGGCTGAAGATATCGGCGCGCGTGCAGAGGTTGCCAAGGGTTTGTTCCCCGCAGGAACCAGCGTCGATGATGGCTATGACACTGAAGCTTTGGCCACTATCTGGGAAAAGCCCGAAGAGTTTGAGGCCGCCGCGCAGGCTTTGGTCGAAGCCGCTGGTGAAATGGCGAGCCTTGCCGATGCTGGAGATGCAGCCGCGGTTGGCGCAGCGGTCGGCACGGTGGGCAAAAGCTGCAAGGGCTGCCACGACAATTTCCGCGTCGATGATGATTGATCGCCCGCGCGCCTGACGGTGTAATTCGTGTCTTCAACAACGCATTCCATTCGCCTGTGGGACTGGCCCGTGCGGCTGTGCCATTGGAGCTTTGCTTTACTGGTGCCTGCCATGTGGTGGACGGCTGATAACTCGCATTGGGGCTGGCATATGCGGCTGGGCCATGTGCTGCTTGGCTTGCTGATATTCCGCATCATCTGGGGCTTCATCGGGACGCGAACGGCGCGCTTTTCGCAATTTGTGCGCGGGCCGGGCGCAGTGCTGGATTATCTGCGGGGGCGCTGGGATGTGAAGCGCAATATCGGCCATTCGCCTTTGGGGGCTTTGTCAGTGGTCGCACTGCTCGGCGTGATGCTGGCACAGGTGAGCATGGGGCTGTTTGCAGGCGATCCTTATGACGGCGCAACCGGGCCATTGAATGATCTGGTGAGCATCAGCACAGCCGATTTCCTCACCGACACGCATGAATGGTTCTGGTGGGTCATCGCCGGAATGGTGGCGCTGCACCTAAGCGCGATTGCCTTTTACGGCTTCGTGCGAATGGACGACCTGATCGGCCCCATGGTGAGCGGCGAGAAAACAGTGCCAGCCGAGGTTGAAGGCATCGGCAAACCAGGCGCGCGGGCCTTTGCAGCGCTGGCGGCGGCGATTGGTGTTGCGGTTTGGGTTTGGTTTGGGGCTGCGGGGCTGGGGTGATGGCGAATGGAAAGCCTTTGGGCATTTACGGAGCAAAAGATCAAAAATATAAATGGTTCTCAAAACCCGGCAAAGGCCTTCTCTTTGCTTGTATTGCTACTTGTTCTTGCTGGATGCGACGATACGTCTGAAATTCAGCGAGCCTCGGAACAAAGCACTTGTGAGAAGCAGTTTAATAACCGCGCCATAAGTGGTTGGGCCAAACGAATGGTTCAAGCTGACAGGGAGGGCACTGCCACTTTAACATATGTTGTGGACTTCCCTTTTGACGATCCGAAACGTCTGGAGAACGCTCTGGCCTTGCTACCCGGAGCCAGTCAGGAACTGAGTTTTCAGGACAATGGCTCAGTGCGTGCGGTCATAACCGGCATGAGCGTTCCAATTGCTGTTGTTTCATCGAATGATGGCAAAACCAATGCCGAAACACCGATCGCAAACACCCTCTGCGGGGCTGTCGCACAAGCAAAAGGATCGCTTGCTTTTGTGTCTGTCCATACGAAAGGCTACGAGATGGATACTGGCAAGCTTTGGCTTTCACCAGTTCCTTAGCTGCGCGAGTCTGGGATGACTGTAAGTGGCGACTGGTCCGTTGGCCCTAAATCAACCCCAACCGCTCCAACTTCCCCGCCAGTTTCCCCGGCAGCGCGTCGCCAATATCCTCGCCGGGGGCTAGATCGCGCGGCGGATCGCCTTTCAGGTATCGCCAGCCTTGGTGGGCGCGTTTGGGGCGGGGGTCTACTCGGATGAGTTCCGGCTCCAGCTCGATCAGCCAGCGCCCGCTATCGGTTTGCGAAAACCCGTTGATGACGGAGCGCGCGACAATGGCGTGCTGGTGGATCCAATAAAGCGATCCGCCAATGCAGTCCTCCCATTTGGTCGGGCGGTATTTGGTCGTCAGATAAGGACTGCGCGGCCCAGCATACCAGCTTTCAATATCGGCATAGCTGGTCGCGCCGAACGCGATCTTGGTCAGGTGAGTGGGCATGGGGCAAATGTAGCGATTGAATGAGTGCGGACAAGCAGATGCCCGTCAGGCTTGTCGATAAAATGCGCGCGCCTAAAGCGAAACCATACCGCTCAGCACCGCGAGCCCCAGAAACGCGAAAAAGCCCATGGAGTCGGTGATCATCGTCACAAACACGGAAGACGCAAGCGCCGGGTCTTGATCCAGCCGTTCAAACACCACCGGCACCAGCACGCCGGCGAGGCCCGCAACCGCGATGTTGATGACCATGGCAGCGGCAATCACCGCGCCCATCATCGGCGAATAAATCAGCCCCGCGGCAATCCCGATCAGAACCGCCACAGTAATGCCGTTGAGCACTGCAACGCGCAATTCGCGCCAGACCGTGCGCCAGGTGTTCGACCGGGTGAGCTGATTGGTCGCAATCGCGCGCACGGCCACGGCCATAGTCTGCGTGCCTGCATTGCCGCCAATGCTCGCAACAATCGGCATCAGCACGGCGAGCGCAACCAGCTGCTCAATCGCCGCGCCGAAAAACGCGATGATGGCAGAAGCGACGACGGCGGTGCCAAGGTTCGCGATCAGCCAGCGCACACGGCTGGAATAGGCTTCGCGGATCGGCTCGTTAATGTCGCCATCGCCCGCGCCCGAAAGCAAAAGCGCATCCTCGCCCGCTTCTTCGGAGATGATGTGGACGACATCATCCACTGTCATCTGCCCCACCAAACGCCCGCTTTCATCGACCACTGCGGCTGAAATCAGTGCGTATTTCTGGAACATCTTGGCGACTTCTTCCTGATCCATCGTGACAGGGATCAAGGTTTGGTCGCGTTTCATCACATCAGTAAGAGCGATGGTGCGCGGGGTGGTGAGTATCCAATTAAGCGAGCATGTGCCGACCGGATGATGGGCGGCATCAATCACGAAAACCTCAAAGAAATCGTGAGTTAGATCGCCTTCTTCGCGCAGGTAATCAATCAGATCGCCCACGGTGAGATGTTCGGGCACCGCCATCACATGGCGGTTCATCAACCGGCCAGCGGTTTCTTCCGGATAGGCGAGCGCGCTTTCCACGGCGGCCTGCGTTTCCGGCTCCAGTTCGGCGATGATGGCGCGCTGATCGACCTCGTCGAGATCTTCCAGCAGCTGCACCGCATCATCGGTTTCCAGCTGTTCGGTAATCGCGGCGACATCGACAGGGGCCAAGGCCTCCATCATATCCTCGCGCACGTGGTCGTTCAGCTCCGCGACCACATCCGAGCTCATCAGATCGGTGATCGATGCGGCGAGCTGCGACCGCTCATCCTTTTCCAGCAATTCGAGAAGGTCGGCGATGTCGGCGGGGTGCAGCGGTTCAACCCGGTCATAAACCTGCGCCTTATCCCCTGCATCCAGGGCATCGCGCACTGCGTTCACATATTCAGGTTTAAGCCTGTTTTCCTCATCATGACGCTCATCATCGACCCGGTCATCCGGGCGCACTGCCTCCGCTTCCATGGTGAGCGCGTCGTCATCAAGAGCGGAAGGATCGACCATGGATGCGGGTTTACGCAGCATCGCATCAAAAGCAACCGCTTACCGCAGGGGATTGAGGGCGTCGTGGGTGGGTGACATGCGCGCGTTTACTGCTTAAGAGCCGTCACACATTAACCCCGTTCGCCCTGAGCTCGTCGAAGGGCCGTCCTTTCTTTTTCCCACATTCAAGAGAAAGAACGATGCTTCGACAAGCTCAGCATGAGCGGATTTTTTTGAAGTTGGAGAAACAACATGGCCGATACACTCACATTCACTCTCGACACAGGCGATGGCGAGGGGAAGGATGTTGTCATCAAACTGCGCCCCGATCTGGCACCGGGCCATGTCGCGCGCATCACCGAACTGGCCAGCGAAGGGTTCTATGACGGCGTCGTGTTCCACCGCGTGATCCCCGGCTTTATGGCGCAAGGCGGCGATCCCACCGGCACCGGCATGGGCGGATCGGACAAGCCTGATCTGAAAGCGGAGTTTAACGCAGAACCGCACACCGAGGGCACCTGTTCAATGGCGCGTTCGCAAATGCCAGACAGCGCGAACAGCCAGTTCTTCATCTGCTTTGAAGATGCAGAGTTTCTGGATGGGCAATACACCGTGTGGGGTCAGGTGACGAGCGGCATGGAGCACGTTCACGCTCTGCCGAAGGGTGAGCCGCCGCAAGCTCCGGGCAAGATTGTTAAGGCGAGCGTGGCGTAACCACCCACAAGCCCGCTCATGCTGAGCTTGTCGAAGCATCGTCCTTCTTTTTGAGAGCGAGGTTCCCAAAGTGAAGTACGGCCCTTCGACAGGCTCAGGGCGAGCGTTTTTCTTATTTGCTCTGCTCCTCACCCTCTCCGCCTGCGCAACCTATCCCGACATCTCCCAATCCCGCTCGCCCTGCCGCCTTGAACCCGGCGGGTGGTGCGAATTTGTGCGGGAAGGGGCAGTAGAAGCCTACCCCTATGTGGTCGCGGCAACGCAGGCTTACCGGGGTGATGATGATGTGTTTGCCGATACAGGCCCGCGCCTAAGGCCGATTGCGCGCTCGCCGATTATGGAGAGCTATCTCGATAAAGGCTTCGGTTATGAGCTGTTCGAACAGTTTGAACGCAGCGGGGACAGCGAGCCAAAAGCGCGCATTCTCGCCTTTCGCGGGACCGATTTCGACGGGCTGACCGATATATTCTACGGCACGCTTCGCAATGATCAGATCGATATCGCGGTGCGCACATTTGAAGCCGAAGCCGCCCGGTTCACCGATGATGTCCCGTGGGTGGTAACCGGCCATTCGCTGGGCGGGGCGCTCGCCACCGAGGTTTCGATCAAATACCCCGAAGTGCGCGCGTTCATGTTCAACACCTCCCCCTTTTACGGCGGAGAGGACATGCAAAACGACATCCGCCGCACCGTCTTTAACGAACGCGGCGAAGTGTTGCGGCGGCTCGCCAAATTCGACGCTGCGCCTGCCGCCGATGTGTATGAGCTGAATTGCTCACCTCAAAAAGATGCGCTCTCCAAGCACAAGATCCGCCCGCTGGCCGATTGTCTGGTGTGGATCGCCGCCTATGAGGATAAGGGAGCACTTGAAATCGTGAAAGCCAACGCTGTTGCCAAGCCCGCGGTGGAATGCGGCCCCGACGATAAACCGCATCCGGGCATACAGCGCGGCCCGGTAAAGCCATGCGTGCATATCGCACGGCGGGCCAAGGGTGATGACGCCGATTGAACCCTCGTGCGTTCCCCGCTAGGTGCGCTGCACAATGAAACCGACAACTGAACCCAGAACCGCTCCCGGCGAGACGCCCAAAACCTACCGCGTCAAAAGCTTTGGCTGCCAGATGAACGTCTATGATGGCGAGCGTATGGGCGAGCTGCTTGATGCGAAAGGCATTAAACCTGCAGCCGATGGTGAGGATGCGGATCTGGTGGTGCTCAACACCTGCCATATCCGTGAAAAGGCAGCGGAGAAGATTTACTCCGATATTGGCCGGCTGACCAAAGGCAAAACGCAGGAAAAAGCCCCGATGATCGCGGTGGCGGGATGTGTCGCTCAGGCAGAGGGTGAGGAGATCATGGCGCGCGCGCCTGCCGTTTCCATGGTCGTCGGCCCGCAGGCCTATCACCGCTTGCCCGATATGCTCGACAAGGCGGTGAAGGGCGAACGCGCGACCGACACTGATATGCCCGCGATTGCCAAATTCGGCGCGCTGCCGGGGCGCAAACGCCGCGCTCCATCGGCGTTTCTGACCGTGCAGGAAGGGTGCGATAAATTCTGCACCTATTGCGTGGTGCCTTATACGCGCGGAGCAGAAATATCGCGGCCTTTCAGTGATCTGATTGATGAAGCTCACAAGCTGATCGAAGCGGGCGCGCGCGAGATCACACTGCTTGGCCAGAATGTGAACGCATGGGCGGGTGAGGATGACAAGGGCAGGGCGGTTGGCCTTGCAGGGCTGATCCGCGCGCTTGCTCCATTGGATGGGTTGGAGCGTATTCGCTACACCACCAGCCACCCCAATGACATGGAAGACGACCTTATCGCCGCGCATGGTGATGTGGCGAAATTGATGCCGTATCTCCATTTGCCCGTGCAGTCAGGCAATGACCGCGTGCTCAAAGCGATGAACCGCGCGCACACAGCAGAGAGTTATCTGCGGCTGCTCGAACGCTTCCGCGAAGCGCGCCCTGATATTGCGCTGTCTGGCGATTTTATCGTCGGCTTTCCGGGAGAGACCGAGGCTGAATTTGAAGACACTTTGGCGCTCGTGGATGAAGTGCGGTATTCGCAAGCCTTCAGCTTTAAATATTCCCCGCGCCCAGGCACGCCTGCGGCCACCATGGAAAACCAATTGCCGCGCGAGGTGATGGATGACCGGCTCGCCCGCCTGCAAGCGCGCCTCAACCGCGATCAGCGCGCGTTCAACGATGCGCTCGAAGGGAAAAGCTGCACCATCCTGATCGAACGCAAAGGCAAGCTGCCCGGCCAATGGCTCGGCAAATCGCCCTGGCTCACCAGCGTGTGGTTTGCCGAGGAAGAAGACGGCGGAAGCGCGATTGGCGATATGGTCGAGGTGGACATGGTCGAGGCGGGGCCAAACGCCATGCGGGGCGTTCTGCGATAGCGCTTTCGCCCCCACCCGCAGTCCGGGCCGCTATGACAGCCGCGTGACTTTCCACCACCATAACCCCCGCCCAAGCTTGCTTTGCGCACGGGGGCGCTTACCTTTCCGACTCGACAACAGGGCCAGATGCAAAGGAACTTATGGGCCGCAGACCAACCCGCTCGATTGATCCGGCAGTTTTGCCCGATCCCATCCTCGCCGAAAAAGACGCCGCGCAAAGCGCCGCTGTTATCAAGGCGGAAGCAGGGCGCGCGAAAGCTGAGCTGAGCTTTGAAAATCAGGCCCATCTGGGCGCGCTGTTTGGCGAATTTGATGCCAATCTGGTGCAGGTGGAAAACCGGCTATCCGTGATGATCCACGCGCGCGGCGATAAATTGCTGATCGAAGGGGGCGAGGACAATGTCGCGCGCGCTCGCGATACGCTGACGACCATGTATGACCGGCTGGCGCAGGGGCAGGATTTGGATGCGGGCGCGATTGAAAGCCTGATTGCGATGTCGAACGAGCCGACATTGGAAGGCATCATTTCGGGCGATGATAAAGATCCGCCCATCATGATCCGCACCAGGCGCAAAACGATTGTGCCGCGCTCTGCCACGCAGATCACCTATATGCGCAGCCTTGTGCGCGATGACATCATCTTTGCGCTGGGCCCGGCAGGTACGGGCAAGACGTATCTCGCGGTCGCGCAGGCGGTGAACCAGCTGATGACGGGCAGCGTTCAGCGCCTGATCCTGTCACGCCCGGCGGTGGAAGCTGGCGAGAAGCTGGGTTTCCTTCCCGGCGATATGAAAGACAAAGTCGATCCCTATCTGCGCCCGCTTTACGATGCGCTGTATGATTGCATGCCGCCCGAACAGGTGGAGCGCCGGATCGAAAGCGGCGAGATTGAGATTGCGCCGATTGCATTTATGCGCGGGCGGACACTGGCCGATGCGTTCGTGATCCTTGATGAGGCGCAGAACACCACGCGCGAACAGATGAAGATGTTCCTCACCCGCTTTGGCCAGAACAGCCGAATGGTCGTATGCGGCGATCCGCGGCAAGTCGATATCCCCGGCGGTGACCGGATGAGCGGGCTGGCCGATGCGGTGGAAAAGCTGGAGCATACAGACGGTTTCGGCACAATCCGCTTCGGCGCAAAAGACGTGGTGCGCCACCCGATCGTGGGCCGCATTGTTGAGGCGTATGAAGGGTAGGGCGGCAAGCAATCCGCTGATTTAAGGGCCGCTAAAGGTGCTTTGTTGCGATATCAGGAACGGCGCGAATTGGGAGTGGAAGCGGGCTACTTTGGCTCGAGCTTTCAATCCCTTCACTAAAGCGAGCACCAAAACTTCCTTGTGAATTGTCCGCCAGTCTGTTCAGAAAGCCCCGCTGCACCAATAGCGATTAGGCGCAAGCGCACGATAATTTACAAGTTTCTATCATTTGCTGCGATATAAATACGCAAGATGGCATTCTATTATTCTTTAGTAGTCAAGTTGACTGCGATGTTTGCTGCATTCTTCGTGCACTCGATAGGCCATGCGCAATCCACAATTGTGTACCAAGACGATTTTGAGGGCACTGTAACGGGCTGGACTGTCAACAATACGGATTTTGACGCTGACGTTACGACCTTTCTCGGCCGCTTTGACAATTCGCCCAATTCGACAAGCCGCACCTTTGCTATTCCTCCCAGCACTGACCGCGTCGAGATCGAATTTGATTTCTATCGTTTCGATAGCTGGGATAATACCGCCCGCTGGGGCTTTGATAGGTTTCAGGTCGATATAGATGGCATCCAGATTTTTTCACTTCCATTCCCCAATCCGCAATCGGCGCGCTCAGGGAGCCTCGGAAATGTTGACTGGTCGCACATACCTTTGACAGGCACAGTGGAGCTAGCTTTTGGCACGGGTCAGTTTTGGTTCGACCAACTTCACCGATTTACAATTTCGATTGATGACCCTGGACCAACGCTAGATCTGACCTTGCGTTGCGCGCTGAACCAAGGTGGCAATGATGAGTCGTGCGGCTTTGATAACATGACCGTCACGGCATTTCCTGTGATGCCAGCCATTGCAGCGCAAAAGGTATCCGCCATTGTTGGTAACGGGTTCGCTATTCCTGGTAACTTAGTTAACTATACAGTTTCGGTCAGCAACACCGGCGGCCAAGCAGATTCAAACTCTGTGGTGATCGTTGACTCGTTACCTCCTGAATTGACTATGTTTACCGGAGATTTTGATGGCTCAGGAAGCCCGGTTCAGTTCATCGATTCCAGTACGCCCCCATCTGGTCTAAGTTGCTGCACGTCTGCCCAAATCGAATATTCTAATTCGACTACATTTCCGCCAGTATTTGGATACATCCCTGTTTCAGAATTTGATCCGGCCATCACCTACTTTAGGATCACTCCCAGTGGCACCTTGCGAGATGCTCAACTCGCGCCAGTCGATGTAGATTTTGTGTTTAGGGCAATGATCAAATAGCAACATGAATGCGCGCGCGGGTTTTGTCTTACGCCGGAACGGCGTGGCCGCGGATTCTGGGCGGGTAGCAAAATCTCAGTGTATGCCGGCGTTATCGCGCTTTCCTACCTGATCCAACCTGCCTTATAGCACCCGCCATGACACCTTCCGCCGCCATCCTGTCACCTCTTCAGATTGCCGAGGTGGGCGCAGCGCGTTTTTCTTCTCTTGGACCGTGTAACATGCGGTCCATGTCTTTGGCCATGTCTCGGCTAACTAT
This sequence comes from Erythrobacter sp. JB1-15, assembly GCF_057365035.1. NCBI lineage: Bacteria > Pseudomonadati > Pseudomonadota > Alphaproteobacteria > Sphingomonadales > Erythrobacteraceae > Erythrobacter > Erythrobacter sp. JB1-15. The sequence continues at coordinate 47,659 of NZ_CP200295.1, read as the reverse complement.
CTGTAATCGCGTGACAGAGGCGGGGGCCGCTTGATGAATCTCGACATCGACATCGAAGGCTGGCCAGCGGGCGATTGGGAGGCGTTGGCCGAGGGTGCCAGTGAGGCCGTGTGCGGTGTCGCGCCCGAACTTGCCAATCAGCGCCTGTCCACCAGCCTGCTGTTCACTTCCGATGCTGAAGTCCATGCTCTCAACCGCGAATGGCGTGAGCGCGACAAGCCGACAAATGTGCTGAGCTTCCCCATGCTGGAGCGCGAGGCGCTGCTGGGTCTCGCTGCCGATGGGCCGCCCGAAATGCTGGGCGATATCGCGCTCGCCTTTGAGACCTGCAAGCGCGAGGCGGCGGACAAATCCATCCCGCTTGAAAACCACGCAGCCCATCTCATCATCCACGGTTTGCTGCATCTGGCCGGCTATGACCATGTGACCAGCGAGGCAGAAGCCGAAGCAATGGAAGCTTTGGAGATAAGCGCTCTTGCAAAACTGGGTATTCCAGACCCATATAACGACAGATCTGCATAGGAGTGATCAGTAGGGGCAATGCCCGATTCCCAATCCACCGCCGGAGAAGCGGAGAGTAGCAGCGGGCTGTTGTCCGCATTTCGCAAATTGCTAAAGCTCGACGATGGCGATCGGTCTTTGCGCGCGCAGCTCGAAGAGGCGATTGACGAGCACGAGGACGAAAACGGCAACACCGCGCCCGATGATGGCAGCGGAGCGGGCAATGGCGATCTGCTGGCGGTTGAGCGGCAGATGCTGCGCAATCTGTTGCACTTTTCCGATCATGATGCCGATGATGTGGCGATCCCGCGCGGCGAGATTGTCGCAGTGGATGCCTCGATCAGCTGGGACGAACTGGTCGCGACATTCTCGCAGCACGGTCATTCGCGCATTCCGGTGTACCGCGAAACGCTGGATGATGTGATCGGCATGATCCATATCAAGGATGTGTTTCCCTTCCTTGCAGGGGGCAAAACGCCGCCAAGGGATTGGACGGTGCTGATGCGCCAGCCGCTTTATGTGCCGCAATCGCGCGGGGCGCTCGACGTGCTTGCCGATATGCGCAGCCGCCGGGTGCATCTGGCCATTGTCCTTGATGAGTTTTCCGGAACAGACGGCATCATCACCATCGAAGACCTCGTCGAAGAAATCGTCGGCGAGATTGAGGATGAACACGATGAGACGCCCGAGGCCCTTATTGTGCCCATAGGCGAGGGGATGTGGGACTGCGCAGCCCGCGCCGAATTGGAAGATGTTGCCGAAACAGTCGATCCGCGCCTTGCCGAAGTCACTGAATCGGTGGACACTTTGGGCGGGCTTGCATTCGTGCTGGCAGAACAGGTGCCGCAAGTGGGCCGGATATTGGAGCATCCCTCGGGCTGGCGGATCGAAGTGACAGCGGGCAATGAAACGCATGTGAAGCGCCTGCGATTGCACGCGCCTTCAGTTGAGAATGACTTGCAATAATTGCATTTAGCGCCGCCGCGCGCACATTTTCCTTCGATTTTTTGCATCCATCAGTCTCGACAACCGTAGCTCTTTCGTCAAAGGAGCAAAATCATGCCGTCACGTCGTCTTCCCCCTTGCGCGCGCTCGAAGCGTTTATGCGCACTGTCCGTTTGGGATCAGCCCGTGCAGCGGCTGAAGAGATTGGCCTGTCGCCTTCGGCTTTGTCGCGCCGGATCACCAATCTGGAGGAATTTGTTGGCAAAAAACTGTTCACCCGCGCGCGCCAATCCATGCAGCTCACCGATGAGGGTCAGGCGTTTTACGAAGCGGTGAACCCGCATATGGAAGCGCTTGCGCGCGCGGTGGAAAGCCAATCGGACAACATCTCGCTGCTGCGATTGCGGCTGGGCGTTTTGCCGCTGTTTGGCAGCCAGCGCCTGTTCCCGCGCCTGGGCGAATTGCGCAAACGCCATCCCTTGCTCCATATTGATATCGACACCGGGCCGCATCTGGAAGACCGCGTGGGCGATACTCTGGATGCAGCGATCATCCTGTCACGCGGGCCTGCATCGGGTTTGCATGCGGTGCGGCTTGACCACAATCTCGTCCATGCGATCTGTTCAAAGGACGTGGCGCGCACGGTTGGCGATCATGTGAACGCGCAGAGCCTCGCCAAACAAACCTTCCTTATTCACAACGAATTGCCCGAAAGCTTTGTTGCGTGGAAAGCCGCGCATCAGCTGGAGGATATGGAGCCTTCTGCGATTGACCATTACGATTCCGGGCAATTGATGCTGGAGGCGGCAGCGCAGGGGCTGGGCATTGCTATCATGCATGATGATCACATGCGCCGCGCAGCCGATAACCGGTTGACCGAATTGTCGAAAAAGGACGTCGAGAGCCCGTACAGCTACTGGTTTGTGTGCAAACCCACTGCGCTTGAGACGCGGCCTGTGCGGCTGTTCCACGATTGGCTGGTGCGCGCTGGGCTTTAATTCAGCGCGTCACATGTCAAACCTGTGTGTCGTCGGGCACTTTGGGGCTGGGCGGCGCTTCGTATCGGATCGGCGGCACAGTGTGCGCAAAATCGCGCAGCGGCCCGCCTAGCGCATCGATCAGAGCCTCTTCGATCCGGCGGCGCGCTTCTTTGCCAATGGCTTTCCGGCCGCGAAAATCTTCGGGGCTGAAGGGTTCGAGGAAATTGACGCGCAGTTTGAAGGTGCCCTTGCGTGCCAGCACACGTTTGGCGTTGTTCAATCCGCCTTCCTCGCCAATCCATCCGATCCATTCGGCAATATCGCCGTAATCGAGCAGAACCGGCTGAACCAGAACGCCGGGCGGGGGCGGTTCGAGCACGCTTAACATGCTGGTTTTGAACGGTAGCAGCGATCGGCCATCGGTTGTCGTCCCCTCAGGAAAGACAGTGACCGACCAATTGTCCGCCAGCGCCTCTTTTAGCAGATTGATCTGATCTGCCACGCCCAGACGGTGTTCGCGCTTTACGAAAACGGTGCGGTTCAGCGAGGCAAGCCAGCCGACCAGCGGGGATTGTTCCAGCTCTGCCTTGGCGACGAACGCGGTGCCGCTTGCCCCTGCGAGCGAGAGAATATCGATCCAGGACACGTGGTTTGACACATAAAACACATCGCGTTTGAGATGGGTGCCAATCGTCTCAACCCGTGCGCCTGAAACGCGCGCGGCATACCGCAGGAACAGCATGGGAAAAGGCGAGCCATAGGCAAAGATACGGTAAGCAAAGTGCAGCGGCACAAAGATCAGCATCAGCACGGCAAGCGCGGCAACCCGCACCGACAAACGCAGCCATCCGCCCAATGAAATCGGGGTGGTTTCCCCGCGGGCAGCGCCGACGCGCAATTCCCAATCGCGGGCCTGTGCAGCGGATGCAGTCAGCGGTTTGTCGCCAGTTGGGGTGGGGGAGGATGACACCCCTTAATCCTCACGCGAGAGGCGCACGCCGTACAATTCCATGCGGTGATCGACCAACCGGTAACCCAGCCGTTCCGCGATTTGGCGCTGGAGGCTTTCCACTTCGGGATCAACGAATTCGACCACTCTGCCGGTTTCCACATCGATCAGATGATCGTGATGCGCCTCGGGCACGGGTTCATAACGCGAGCGGCCATCGCCGAAATCGTGGCGATCCAGAATGCCCGCCTCTTCAAACAGGCGAACGGTGCGATAGACAGTGGCGATAGAGATTTTGGGATCGACCGCTGATGCGCGGCTGTGAAGCAGTTCCACATCGGGGTGATCATCGCTGTCAGACAAGACCTTGGCGATAACACGGCGTTGTTCTGTGATGCGCAGGCCTTTTTCTGCGCATAATTGTTCAAGGTCAATTTTCTGGCTCAACTCACAAGCTCCATTTCACAGCGTGGCCGTGCAGGCCAGCATAACGCTCCCTTGGCAACTGTCCTTAGCCAGACCGGGCGCGCTGCTCAAGGGATGGTGATCGAGCAGAGTGAGGGGATGTGCAAAACCGTGCCACGACGCCAAAGGAGCGGGCTGCGCCCACCGCTCCTTTAGCGTTGTGTTTAATGAGTGAGAACGCTCAGCCTTTATTGCGTCCGCGTCCGCTCCCCGGTTTACGGCCAAGGCCGATTTTCTTTGCGAGATCGCGGCGTTTTTCTGCATAGTTTGGCGCCACCATCGGATAATCGGCAGGCAGGCTCCAGCGTGCGCGATATTCCTCCGGGCTCATATCATAATTGGTGCGCAGATAGCGTTTGAGCATTTTCAGCTTTTTGCCATCTTCGAGGCACACCAGATAATCCGGCTTTACCGAAGCGCGAATAGACACTGCCGGTTCGGGCAGCACTTCTTCTTCGGCTTGACCATTTCCCAAATGGGACAGGGCGCCGTAAACGCTGGTAATCAGCTCAGGCACATCGTTTACGGTCACGTCATTATTGCTGACATGAGCCGCCACGATATCGCTGGTGAGCGTGATAAGCGTTTCTTTCATCTCCATTTCCAAATCTTGCATGAGTTCCTCTTAAGTTATCTACTCGGATTTTTCCGATAAATAGCGCATGAACCACGAATGCACTCATTGCAATATGATAACGAATGAAACCGGATGTTTATCTGTCGAAAAAGCGATGAATAGAGATAATCATAGTGACTTTGCAAAAGTAATAGCATCTATTCTGGAGCCATTGGACATACGGTAATATTGGGAGCGCTCACCAATAGGCTGAAATCCGGCCTTGAGATATAAGTGCTCCGCCGGATTACCGCGCCGCATTTCGAGGAAGACGCGGGCCGCACCGCGCGCTTTTGAAGCGGCAAAAAAGGCCTGCATCAGCGCATCACCCAGGCCTGTGCGGCGAAGGTCTGGCAGGACTGCAATCAGCAGCAATTCTTCTTCGTCGGCTGCATGGCGTGACATGACAAAGCCCGCCGCATCCTGCGCTGTTTCTCCATCGGTGATTGCGGTGCCGCGCGCATCAATCAACAGGGCATGCGTGCTGTGCAGCGACAGGGCATCTGCGACCTGCCGGCTATTCCATGCCTCGCCAAATGCGGGATCAAAGGCGGCTTCCATCACCGTCATGATGTGACCGACTTGGGCGGTGCGCGTCATCATTGGGCGGCTTTGCCGGCGGGCTGGGGAGGCGACTGGAGAGGCGACTGGGGGGCGGGTTTTTGCGGGGTCGCATCGGGCGCGCGGCCATAAACGGGCGCGAGATTGGCGGTCAGCACCTCATCGCTTAGCAGATGCGCGTGACGTGCATCGGGCAGGGCGAGGATTGACTGTTTGTGAGGGGTAAACAGCTTTGCACAATCATCGGCGCGGTTGCCGACAATGATTTCGTGCGCTTGCATTTGTGCAGCCGCCTCAGGACGCAGGGACTGCGTTTCGGTTTCGGCTCGCCTCTCGGCATCAAAGTTCTGCATGAACCATTCGCCATGCCCGCCATTCATGCACACGGTCAGCGCGGCGCGCTTTTCCCCCGATGCGCCCGCCGCCAGCAATGCAAGCGTGGGATAGCCCAGCACCTGGGCGCCCCAGGCAAAGCCCAATGCGCGTGCGGCCGCGATGCCGATGCGGGTGCCGGTGAAACTACCGGGCCCAAGCGAGACAAGGATACGCTGCGCACGCCCTTTATCAGGCAGCGCAGCAATCATCGGCACCAAAGCTTCGGCATGGCCGCGGCCCAGTACGCGGTGATCATGCGCGACCAGACCTTCGCTGCTGAACAGGGCAACAGAGCACGCTTCACTGGCGGTTTCGATGGCAAGTGTCCGCATCGACAAGCCCGATGCATCAAGGCGGCGGCGGCTGCAAGCGCGGATGCGCATGCAGGTTTTACCACACCCGAATTACACGATGGCGTTGAACGTCTCAAAATCGGGGCGAGGGGAGCGATCAAAAATGCTCTCCGGATCGCCATAGCCGATAGAGCAGATGAAATTCACCCGGTGGCGCGGTTCATCGGAAAAGAACGCAGCATTCACCGCATCAGCATCAAAGCCTGACATCGGCCCGCAATCCAGCCCCACAGCGCGCGCGGCCATAATCAGATACGCGCCTTGCAAAGCGGAATTGCGAAACGCACCTTCCTTTCGGCCTTCCTCGTCGCCTTCGAACCAGCTTTTGGCATCGGTATGCGGGAACAGCCAGGGAAGCTCTTCGTGAAAATCAATGTCATAGCCGATGATCGCGGTAACCGGCGCAGCTTTGATTTTGTCTTTATTGCCATCGGATGCGCACTGGGCGAGCTTTTCCTTTTGCTCATCCGATTTCACCCACACGATACGCGCCGGCTGCATATTGGCAGACGTGGGCGCCATCTTCATCAGATCCCAGATCGCGCGGCACTGTTCATCCGAAACAGGCTTGTCCAGCCAGTCATTATAGGTGCGCGCTTCGTTGAAAAGCTGATCGAGCGCGGCGTTGGAAAGCACGGTGTCGTGGAATTGCGTGGTCATGGAAATCCTGTGTTTGAAATGAGTTAGGCTGCTCTCACTTCAACAACTTGCGGCACATAATGTTTCAACAAACCTTCAATGCCGTGTTTCAGGGTCGCGGTGCTGGATGGGCAGCCCGCGCATGCGCCTTGCAAAGTGAGGTAGACGACCCCGTCCTTGAAGCCGCGATAGGCGATATCTCCGCCATCGCCTGCAACCGCCGGTCGCACCCGGGTTTCGAGCAATTCATGAATGGCCGCGATGGTTTCGGCATCCTCTTCGCTGTCTTCGACGGCCATCTGCTCGTCTTCGGCGGGCACTTGAATGCCATCGGCGCTGCCGCCTGCAAACAGGGGCGCCTCGGATACGAAATGATCGAGCAGGATTGCAACGACTTGCGGTTTCAGCGCGCTCCAGTCGCTGCCCGGTGCCGCCGTTACCGTCACAAAATCCCAGCCAAAGAACACGTTGACAACCTCGCCTGTGTCAAAAATGGCCTGAGCCAGCGGGCTTGCCTCTGCCGCTTCGGGTGAGGGGAATTCGCGCGTGCCGCTGGGCATGACGGTGCGGCCCGGCATGAATTTGAGGCTGGACGGGTTGGGCGTGGTTTCGGTTTCGATGAACATCCCAGTAATCTAGTGCGCGTGAGGCCGCGCGGCAATGGCGCTTGTCGCAATTTCGCCTTTGCGCACACATTCACTATCCCTTCAGGCCCGCCTCGCCTATATGGGCGCTATGAACGTTTTGAACCGGGCGACAGCCGCCCTTGCCTTGCTCGCAGCGCCTATTGCGCTGTCTCTCCCCGCCCACGCTCAAGAAGCGGCTCAGCCCCAGGTTTATGGCCAAGGCGTGCCAGAGGCGCGCAGCCTGCAAACCGGCGATGAAACCCCGTGGCTTTACCGGGGCAGCGATGTTCCGGTGGATGATCAATGGCTGTTTGGCGAAATGGACAATGGCCTGCGTTATGCCGTGCGCCGCAATGGCGTGCCGCCGCAGCAGGTTTCGATCCGGGTGCGCGTGGATGCAGGCTCTTTGCATGAACGCGATGAGGAACAGGGATTTGCCCACCTGTTGGAACATATGCTGTTCCGCGAAAGCAAATATCTTGGCCCCGCCGAAGCGATTGCCGCGTGGCAGCGGCTTGGCGCGACCTTTGGCAGCGATGCGAACGCGGAAACCAGCCCCACGCACACCGCGTACAAACTCGACATTCCCAATATCGACCCGGCCAAATTGTCTGAGAGTTTCAAGCTGCTTTCCGGCATGATCCGCGAACCCGTTTTGAACGATGTCAATGTCGCGGCGGAATTGCCGATTGTGCTGGCGGAAAAGCGTGAACGCGGCGGCGCATCAGAGCGCGTGGCAGACCTGTCGCGGCGCACTTTCTTTGCCGGACAAAGACTGGCGACGCGCAATCCCATCGGCACGGTGGAAACATTGAACGCGGCGACAGGCGCCAGCGTTCAGGCGTTTTATGACCGCTGGTACCGACCTGAAAAAACCGTGATTGTCGTTGCCGGCGATGCCCCTGCCGAAGTGCTTGCTGGCCTGGTTGAGCAATGGTTTGGCGATTGGGAAGGCACAGGCGAAGCAGGCACCGCGCCCGATTTTGGCGATCCTGTGCCCCCTGCGGGCAGCGACGGCGCTGACGCTACGCCAATCGGCGAACTTGCCGTGGGAGTGGAAGCGGACTTGCCGCGCAATCTGACCTATTCGATCCTGCGCCCGTGGCGGCCCGTTCAAGATACGATTGTCTATAACGAAGGCCTGCTGCTTGATGCGGTGGCTCAGGCGATCATCAACAGGCGGCTGGAAACGCGCGCGCGTGCCGGGGGATCATACCTTTATGCGCAGGTGCAACAGGACGATATCTCGCGTTCAACCGATGCGACATTTGTATCCTTTGCGCCGCTGTCTGATGACTGGCAGACCGCTTTACGCGATGTGCGCGGAGTGATCGCCGATGCGGTCGCCAATGCGCCAACGCAGGAAGAGATCGACCGCGAAGTCGCCGAATTTGACGTGGTCTTTGCCAATCAGGTCGAGCAGGAAAGCGTGCAGGCTGGATCAGAGCTGGCTGACAATATCGTCAACGCGGTCGATATTCGCGAAACGGTCGCCGCTCCTCAAGTGGTGCTGGATGTGTTTCGCGGCATGAAACAGCGTTTGAACCCGGCAGAAGTGCTCGAACGCACGCAGAAACTGTTCGATGGCGATGTCATGCGCTCTGTCTATGTGACGCCTGCGGCAGATGAAGCGGATGCGGCAAGTTTGCGGCTGGCGCTCGCGCGGCCAGCGGTCAGCGACAGTTCTGCACGGCTGGCAGCGCAAACCATATCGTTTGACGAATTGCCCGCCATCGGCACGCCGGGCGAGGTTACCTCGGCTGAGCCTTTGGGCATTCTGGATGTGGAGCAGGTCAATTTCTCCAACGGCACGCGCGCTTTGCTGTGGGCGAACAATGCAGAGCCGGGCCGGGTCACGGTAAAGGTCCGTTTTGGTGCCGGTTACCGCGCTTTTGATGAAAGCAATGCGGTTTATGCGCCGCTGGGCAATATGGCGCTGGTGGGATCGGGGCTGGGCGAGCTTGGCCAGAACGAGATTGACCGGCTGGCCACCGGGCGCAAGCTGGGGTTTGATTTTGCGATCAGCGATGCGGTGTTCACTTTTACTGCGCAAACCCGGTCTGATGATGTGGCGGATCAATTGTATCTGTTCGCCGCAAAACTGGGCATGCCGCGCTGGGATGCGGACCCTGTGATCCGCGCCAAGGCTGCGGGCGAATTGGCCTACAATTCCTATGCCACCAGCCCGTCAGGCATCCTCAACCGCGATCTGGAATATATCGCCAGCGGGCGCGATGCGCGCTTTGCAACGCCGGGGCCCGATGCCTTGCGCGATGTGACGCCCGAACGCTTTCGCGAAGTGTGGGAGCCGTTGCTCAAACAGGGCAATATCGAAGTGCTGATTTTCGGCGAATTTGACCGCGATGCGATCGTTCAAAAATTGGCCGAAACCTTCGGCGCTTTGCCCGCGCGCGAACCCATTGCGGCAGATATTGCCGCGCGCATTCCCGGCTTTCCTGAGGACACCAGCAGCCCCACGGTTCTGAAACATCGCGGCGATGACAATCAGGCGGCTGCGGTTATCACGTGGCCATCGGGCGGCGGCATGAAAGCCATTCGCGAATCGCGCCAGCTTGAAATCCTCACTCAGATTTTCAACAACCGTCTGCTTGAGGCTTTGCGTGAAAAGCTGGGCGCGAGTTATTCGCCGCAGGTCTTTTCGCGCTGGCCCACCGATATTGCTGGCGGCGGCAGGATCACTGCGCTCGCTCAGATGGAGCCTCAATTGGTGCCAATCTTCTTTGCCGAAGCCGACCGCATCGCGCGCGATCTGGCAGCCAATCCGCCGACACAGGACGAATTGGCCCGCGTGACAGAGCCGCTGGCGCAATTGGTGCGGCGCGCTTCGACCGGCAATCAGTTCTGGCTTTACAATCTGGAAGGCGCGAGCACCGATCCGCAGCGTGTGCCGCTGCTGCGCACTTTGCTCCAGGATTATTCGCAGACCAGCCCGCAGATCATGCAATTCCTGGCTGATCGGTATTTCGCGCAGCGTTCTCCGCTGAAACTCGCAGTGATCCCCGAGGGGCAGGAATTGGCGCAAGGCACAGCGGATGGTATCGCGCCGTCTGCTCCGCCCACTGCCGATGCTGTGTCCGGGCGTTGATCGGATCGTCCGATCAGTGATCTGAATGGAATAAAGTTGCGGTGCGCTGCCAATACGCTTTACAAATAGAACCCGCACCGTGTAGCCGCGCGCTCCTGAAGCGATAACTCGCCGTTACAGGCCGCACCCGAATGAAAGAAAGCGAACCCACTCCCATGGCTCAAACATGGACACCTGAAAGCTGGAAAGCCCACGAAGCGCGCCATTTGCCGCATTATGAAGATGCAGCTGAGCTGGCCGAGGCTGAAGGGATACTCGCCGCTTATCCCCCGCTGGTGTTCGCAGGCGAGGCGCGCGCGCTCAAAGCGGACCTGGCCGAGGTTGCCCATGGCAAGGCGTTCTTGCTGCAAGGGGGAGACTGCGCGGAAAGCTTTGCCGAATTTCACCCCAACAATATCCGCGATACTTTTCGCGTGCTGCTGCAAATGGCGGTGGTGCTGACATTTGCGAGCAAGCATCCGGTGATCAAAGTCGGACGCATGGCGGGCCAGTTTGCCAAGCCGCGCTCGGCAGCGACCGAAACCATCGGCGATATGACTTTGCCGAGCTACTTTGGCGATAATATCAACGGGATAGAATTCACTCCTGAACAGCGCCGCAACGATCCGATGCGCATGGTGCGCGCCTACAGCCAGGCGGCATCAACGCTGAACCTGCTGCGCGCTTTTGCAGGGGGCGGCTATGCCAATCTGCGCCGGGTGCACCAATGGACGCTCGATTTCATGGGCCGCACGCCCTGGGCGGATAAATTCTCCCAAACAGCGGGCCGCATTGGCGAAGCGCTTGATTTTATGGAAGCGTGCGGGGTTGATCCGGCCACCGTCCCGCAATTGCAGGGGACCAGTTTTTACACCAGCCATGAAAGTCTGCTGCTGCCTTACGAACAGGCTTTGACCCGGCAGGATTCGCTGACAGGCGATTGGTACGCGACATCGGCGCACATGTTGTGGATTGGCGATCGCACCCGGTTTGATGGCAGCGCGCATATCGAATTTGCGCGCGGCATCGGCAATCCGCTGGGCATGAAGTGCGGACCCTCGCTGGAACCCGATGCCCTGATCCGTTTGCTGGACAAATTGAACCCTGACCGCGAGGCCGGGCGCATCACGCTCATCAGCCGGTTTGGCCATGACAAGGTGGAAGACGGCCTGCCCAAACTGGTGCGCGCGGTTCAGCGCGAAGGGCACCCGGTGGTGTGGAGCTGTGATCCGATGCATGGCAATGTCATCAAATCCGATAGCGGTTTCAAAACGCGCCCCTTCGACCGGATCCTGACAGAAGTGAAAGGGTTTTTCGCCGTTCACCGCGCAGAGGGAACCCATCCCGGCGGCATCCATATTGAGATGACCGGCCAGGACGTGACCGAATGCACTGGCGGCGCGGTTGAAATCACCGATGAAGCATTGGGCGACCGTTATCGCACCCACTGCGACCCCCGTTTGAATGCGGAACAATCGCTTGAGCTGGCGTTCCTGATTGCCGAAACGCTCAATTCAGAAGTGGGCGAAAAACTGGGCGCGCCAGCCGCCGATGCGGCCTGATCGAGCGCTGGGTTAAACCGCCGTTTCGGAGGTAAACTACGTAATTGCCCGCAGGGAGACTTGCGCAGGCTCACAAGGGTAAGTTCCTAAAGCTTGGGGCGATGCAAATCGATCTCGCCCCTTTTGCTGGTTCCGGCATGTTGCTCGTTCTGTCGCTTGCGCTGATTTGCGTGGCGGCAGTGGCGCTTGTCACGGTGTTCACCGCAAGGCGCGAGACGCAAACGGTTGCCCGGCTGGCGCGGGAACGCGCGCGCAAGATGAGCGAATTGCTGCGCACCATGGGCATGGCTGAGAAAATCGCAGGGCTGGGCATCTGGCAATATGATCCGGCCTCAGGCGCGCAGCAATGGTCACCCGGAATGCGCGAAATGTTTGGCGTGCGCCACAGCGATCCGCTGGTCGAAGGCGATGCGGAAACGCTGCTTTATGCCAATGATGTGGATCTGATTGGCAATGTGGCGAAACGCGCCAATGTCGATGGGCCCTACACGCTTAGCTTTGACATCCACAGCTATGATGGCGGGATGCGCACATTGCGGGTGGAGGCGTGCAATCTGCGTGGGCGCAGCGGCGCGATCAGCCGGGTGGTCGCAGTTCTGCGCGATGTGACCGATGAAAAAGAACGCGTGCGCGAGCTGGAAAAATCGCGCCTGATTGCGGTGAAGGAAGCCAACCACGCGCGCAATCTGGCCGATACCGATGCGCTTACAGGATTGGCCAATCGCCGCCGTGTGATGGCAAAGCTGGATCATCTGGTGGTCGCGGCGCGCAAGAAACAGCATTCGCTGGTGCTGGTGATCTTTGACATCGATCACTTCAAATCGGTGAACGACACCTATGGCCATCCTCAGGGCGACAAAGTGCTTAAACGGGTTGCGCGCATTGCCTCGCAGCAGGCGCGCGATGGCGATCTGGTGGGGCGCGTGGGCGGGGAGGAGTTCGTCTGGATCGTCCCAGGCGCAAGTCGTCAATTTGCCAGCACCATGACAGAACGCCTGCGCAAAGCGATATCGGCTGGCAGCGCAGTGGGCGATGTGCCGCCAGTGACAATCAGCATGGGCTATGCCGATTTGATGGACGATGACACATCGCTGACCCTGTTCGCCCGCGCGGATGAGGCGCTGTATGATGCCAAGAATTCGGGCCGCAATAAGGTGTGCATGGCGGCTTAGAGGCTGCTTACTTGTGCGCATGGGCAGCAAGAGCTCACCACATATTGAACCCTTTCAATTGCTTGCAAGTTGCTCCATGGCTTTACGGACGCGCTGCGCCTCTGTCCCGTTTCGGGATTCGCCCGCAGGACAGGCCGATGCGCGCGAACGGAGAAGCTCCGGAGAACCCCATGCCTCTCACTCAACAGGCAACCTCTAGCGGTCATGACCAATCTTTATCGGCACGCTTTACCGCCACGCGCGCTTTAACGCAGGCGCTGGTCCAGCCGTTAAGCGATGCCGATGCGAGCATTCAGTCGATGGAGGATGCCTCGCCTGCGAAATGGCATCTGGCGCATACGACATGGTTTTGGGAGACATTTCTGCTGCGCGAATATGCGCCGGGTTACCGCCTGTTTAACGATCAATATCCGTTCCTGTTCAATTCCTATTACGAAGCGGAAGGCGCACGCATTGCGCGCGGATCGCGCGGGATGCTTTCGCGTCCGGCGCTTGATGAGATTTTCGAATGGCGCGCGCATATCGATGCTGCGATGGCGCGGCTCTTGGATGATCCGGGCTGCACCGATCTCATTGAACTGGGCATCGCGCACGAACAGCAGCATATCGAATTGCTGCTGACCGATATCAAACACGCATTGTTCCAGAACCCGCTTGGCCCCGCCATGTGGGATGCCGGCCTGCTGCCTTCTTCTGAGCCGCTGAGCCAAATGGGCTGGCATTCGCATCCCGGCGGCGTTGCGCGCATTGGCCATCAGGGGGAGGGGTTCGCCTTTGACAATGAAGGGCCTGAGCACCGCGTTCTGCTGGAACCCTTTGCGCTGGCCGATAGGCTGGTGACCAATGGCCAATGGGCCGAATTTATCGCCGATGGCGGCTATCGGTCCGCCGCGCTCTGGCTATCCGATGGCTGGGGCTGGGTGCGCGAACACGGGATCAACGCGCCGCTTTATTGGGCGGAAAATGGGGCGGAAGGAGGCGCTGGGGATAAAGACACCTGCCAGCACTTCACCCATCAAGGCTGGCAAAAGCGCGATGCCCATGCGCCCGTCACGCATATCTCGTATTACGAGGCAGATGCCTTTGCGAGCTGGGCGGGATACCGCCTGCCGACAGAATTTGAATGGGAAGCGATCGCGCGCGGACAGGATGCCGCTGGCAGCGCGCAGGCGCATGATGCGGCGCGTGGCTATCAGCTGGATGGCGCCGCGCCTCCGCTGCCCATAGGCGGCACTGACCTGTTCGGCGATTGCTGGCAATTCACCCGCTCTGCCTATCTGCCGTTCCCAAAATTTGAAGCTGCCAAAGGCGCGGTTGGCGAATATAACGGCAAATTTATGAGCGGGCAGTGCGTCTTGAAAGGCGCAAGCTGCGCCACGGTGCGCGGGTCTTCGCGCGCGTCATACCGCAATTTCTTCTACCCGCATCAGCGCTGGCAATTTACCGGCCTCAGGCTTGCAAAGGACGTATAACCGTATGGCAGACAATGACGGCCTGATGCTGGTCGAACGCGATGAAGCGGGCGTAGACACCGCTTTTCGCAAAGATGTGCTGGCGGGCCTTGGCCAAGAGCAAAAGGCGATCCCTGCGCGCTGGCTCTATGATGATGCCGGATCGCAGCTGTTTGAAGATATCACCCAGCTGCCCGAATATTACCCGACGCGGGCTGAAACCGAGATTTTGACGGCGCGCGGCGGCGAATTTGCACAGCTGATCGGGCCGGGCCGCGCGGTGGTGGAATTTGGTTCAGGCTCGTCGGTGAAAACGCCTTTGCTGCTCAAAGCGATTGACCCGGCCGCCTATGTGCCGCTCGATATTTCGGGCGATTTTCTTAGAGCCGCCGCGCGCGATCTGGCGGCGAAATTTCCCGGTCTTCCGGTCTATCCGGTAGAGGCGGATTTTATGCGGCAGGTTGCTTTGCCAGATGCGAGCGCTGCCATGCCCAAGCTGGGCTTTTTCCCCGGCTCCACCATCGGCAATATGGTCGCGCGCACTGCGGTCGATCTGCTGCGCAATATGCGGGAAACTTTGGGCACGGGCGCGCAGCTTTTGATCGGGATGGACCTCATCAAGGATGAAGATGTGCTGGTTGCCGCTTATGATGATGCAGCAGGTGTCACAGCCCGGTTTAACACCAATCTAATCGCGCGCATCAATCGCGAGCTGGAAGGCGATATCGATCAAAGCGCGCTGCATCATGAGGCGCGCTGGAATGATGATTATGCGCGGATCGAAATGCATCTGGTCGCGGACAAGGACATCAGCTTTGCTGTGTCGGGGCGCAGCTTTGCGATGCGCAAGGGGGAGACGATCCACACCGAAAACAGCCATAAATTCAGCCGCCGCACTGCCAATATGCTGCTGCTGGCATCCGGGTGGGAGCCGCAAATGCGCTGGACCGATAGCAAGGATCGTTTCTCGCTGATCCTCGCCGAGGCGCGCCCCAATCGCAGCGCGCCGTAGGGGACCAGATATGAGCGATATTGTGATCATCGGCGCGGGTATGGCGGGCCTTTCCTGCGCGGGCCAGCTGGCGGGCGCCGGGCATAACGTCACCGTGCTTGATAAAGGGCGCGGGCCGGGCGGGCGCATGGCCGCGCGCCGGGCGGAGATTGCAGGCGAAAGCGTGGGGTTTGATCATGGCGCGCAGTTTTTCACCGCGCGCGATGAGGGATTTGCTGCGCAGGTCAGCGAATGGGAAGCGCAAGGCGTGGTCAAGCGCTGGGCGGCGGCGGAAACCGGCAAGGATACCGCTTGGGTCGGCACGCCGGGCATGAACGGCCCGATCCGCGCGATGGCTCAGGATTTGGATGTTCACTGGGGCGTGCGGGCAGAGCGGATTGCGCGCGAAGATGGCCGCTGGCGAGTGGTTGCAGGCGATGATGTGTTCACCGCCGCAATTCTCCTCATCGCCATTCCTGCAGAACAGGCAGCCGCGCTGCTCGCCGATGCCGCGCCCGATCTTGCGACCATCGCAGCAGGCGTTGTGTCGCAGCCTTGCTGGGCGGTGATGGCCGCTTTTGACGAACCGCTCGCCATGGTCAGCGACGCCATAAGCGATCCGCAAGCACCGATCAGCTGGGCCGCGCGCAATTCTGCCAAGCCTGACAGGGCGGGGACAGAGACATGGGTGCTGCACGCGGGCCCTCAAAAATCGCGCGCCATCATTGATATGCCAAAGGAAGAGGCTGCGGCGCATTTGCTCGCCGAATTTTTCGCGCAAACAGGCACTGCGCCTGCGCGCCCCATTCACTGCGCCGCGCATCGCTGGCTGTATGCCATGCCCGCCGCTGCCAAGGGGGAAAGCGCGCGTTATGATGCCGAGGCACGGATCGGGATTGCAGGCGATTACCTCTATTCTCCCCGCGTCGAAGGAGCGTATATTTCGGGCACGCAGCTGGCGGCAAAAGTGCTTGGCTCCTCATAACGGCTAGTGGACGCGGGCGCGCGCACGGCTCAATCCTTCCCTCACATTGATCGGAGAGAGCCCATGCAAGACTTGTTCGACCTTACCGGCAAAACCGCCATCGTTACAGGCGCGGGCCGCGGCATTGGCGAGGGGATTGCAACCCTGCTGGCCGAAGCGGGCGCAAATGTGGTGTGCGCGGCGCGCTCTGCTGACCAGATCGAGCATACGGCCAAAGTGATCAATGATGCGCCCGGCGCAGCGCGCGCGGTCACGCACAAAACCGACGTGTCCAGCCGCGCCGATATGCTGGCGCTGGCCGCGCGCGCGGTGGAGGAATTTGGGCGGATCGATATCTGGGTTAACAATGCGGGCGGTTCGCTGGTGTCTGCGCCCTTGGCAGAGCTTGATCCTGATGAATGGGACAAAACGCTGGCGGTGAACCTGTCTTCGGTGTTCTACAGCGTTCAGGCCGCCGTGCCGCATTTGGGCGAGGGCAGCGCGATGGTGAACATCTCTTCGCTCGCAGGGCTGGAGCCATTTCCCGGCAGCGCGCATTATTCGGCTGCCAAAGCGGGCGTGAATATGATGACCAAGACGCTGTCGATGGAGCTGGGGCCAAAGACGCGGGTGAATGCGATCATGCCGGGTTTTGTGCCGACCGACACGGTGAAAAAGGCGCTCAATATGTCGGATGAGGATTTTGGCCCGCTGCTGGAACAATTGCAGCTGCCCGCAGGCCGTCTTGGCACGCCAAGGGATATTGCAGGCCTGGTGCTGTATTTGGTCGCGCCCGCGTCTGAATGGATTACGGGTCAATGCATCGCGATGTCGGGTAAGCCCTAAAAGGCAGCTTGATCTGATGCGCTGATCCCGCTTTAGCAGGCCGCGCTATGAGCGAACCCTCCTACCAAGCCCTCCACGAGGCCGCCTGCGCGCGCGGGGAGTTGAGCTATACCGATCCTGAAACGGGATACATGGTGTTCACCCGGCTCGCCCACGAAAAGCGCGGCAAATGCTGCGGCTCCAAATGCAGGCACTGTCCGTTTGAACATGTGAATGTGAGGTAGAGAGGGGTTTGAGTTTTTGTTGTCCGCACCCCATCCGGGGTGCGAAATCCTCGCTCACACGGCCTAAAGGCCGCGTCGCTGCGGGCGGCCTTGCAGGTGGCCTTTGGCCAGCTGCGTCTTCGACTTCGCTTCCGCCCTTGCGGCGGCTGCGCCGCCGTGCTCCGCGACCAAGCCGATGGCTGGCACCAAGCGTCAGGGGGCAACGGGTCTGACGGGCGGTGATTGCGAGGCGAAGCCGAGCCAGAGCGCGACTGCGCGACCGCAGGTGCTCAAAGCCGGACGAAGCCCGGCTTTGAAACGGCACCGAGGGAGTCGAAGACGGGCGTAGCCCACCAAGGCGCGGATGCGCCTTCGCAACACAAAAACCCACCAATACAAAAAATTCTGGCTGGGGCGGCAGGGATCGAACCTGCGAATGCCGCTACCAAAAAGCGGTGCCTTACCACTTGGCGACGCCCCAGCAGAAGCGCGTCATATAACGCGCCTTTTTGATATGTGAAGGGGAAACCTCCTCGCAATGGAGGAAGTTTCCAGATCAATCCAGTTTCTTGCCTTCAAAATCAGCTGCCGAATGCCGTGTCCGCAATTGCGTGTCCTCATCGCCCCACACCTTGTTGACGATCCGCCCGCGTTTCACACCGGGTCGTGCGGCGATCTCATGGACCCAGCGTGCGACGTTTTTATATTCGTCAATGGAGAGGAACGTTTTCGCCTCGTTATAGATCACGCCGAACACAAACGGGGCGAGCCATGGGAAATTGGCGATATCTGCGATGGTGTATTCGTCGCCGCCCAGAAAACGGCTTTGCGCAAGGCGTTGGTCTGCAACGCTGAAAATACGCTTGGTCTCCATCGCATAGCGGTTGATCGGATATTCATACTTCTCAGGCGCATAGGCATAGAAATGGCCAAAGCCGCCGCCGATGAAAGGCCCGCTGGCGACCTGCCAGAAAGTCCAGGACAAAACCTCGGCGCGCGCGGCGGGATCGGTGGGCAGGAATTCGCCAAATTTCTCCGCCAGATGCACCAGGATAGCGCCCGATTCGAACACGCGAATGGGTGTATCGCCCGAATTGTCGATCATGGCGGGGATTTTGGAGTTCGGATTGATGCCGACAAAGCCGCTGGTAAACTGTTCGCCTTCGCCGATATTCACTGTAAACGCGTCATATTCCGCGCCCGTGTGCCCGGCTTCCAGCAATTCTTCGAACATGATCGTGGCTTTCACCCCATTGGGCGTGGCGAGCGAATGCAGTTGGAATGGATTGTCGCCCTTGGGCAGTTCCTTTTCCTCTCGCGCGCCTGCCGTGGGGCGATTGATCGAGGCAAAGCGGCCGCCATTTTCGGTGTCATTGGTCCAGACGGCGGGCGGGGTGTAAGTGGGATCGGCCATGATGTGCGGCTCCTTTGAAAAGGCAATTTTCGGTTGAGCGGTATTTGGGGGTTCGCCTTCCTGCGCGCAAGGCAAAGGCGCTGACCTGCGCGCGCGGTTTTCCTCGCAAGGGTGAAAGCAAAGCTTTGCGAGGGCGCTAGGAACGGTAAGAATTTGCGGCTAAAGCCATCCGCATGACCGATCAGACGCACCCCTTTTACGATATGCATACCCAGGGCTTTGTCCGGGTGGCGACTTCCACCCCGTGCGTGCATCCGGCTGATGTGCCGTTCAACACGGTCAGCATCATCAAACAGGCGCAAGCGGCGCACGAACAGAACGTCGATCTGCTGGTCTACCCCGAGCTCACTGTGTCGGCCTATGCGATTGATGATCTGCATTTGCAGAACGCTTTGCTGGACCGGGTGGAGACGGGAATTGCCGAGGTTGCCGAGGCGAGCGAGGGATTGATCCCGGTGCTGGTGATCGGCGCGCCGCTGCGCCGCAATGGTAAGCTTTACAATTGCGCGGTGGTGATTGCGGGCGGGGAATTGCTGGGCGTGATCCCCAAAAGCTTTCTGCCCAATTACCGCGAATTTTATGAAAAGCGGTATTTCGCGCATGGCCGCGGGATTGAGGATGCGTGGATCGCGGTGGCGGGCGAAGAGGTGCCGTTTGGCACGGACCAGATATTTGCCGCCTCCAATCTACCCGGTTTCACCTTTGGCGTTGAGATATGCGAGGATTTCTGGGCGCCCAATCCGCCCGGCACCAAAGCGGCGCTCGCAGGGGCGCAGATCCTGTGCAATCTGTCTGCCTCGCCCATCACCATCGGGCGCGCCGAAGACCGGCATATGCATTGCCGTTCGATGAGCTCGCGCGCGATGTGCGCCTATGTCTATTCCGCCAGCGGCCACGGCGAAAGCACGACAGACCTCGCCTGGGATGGGCAGGGCGTTGTGTATGAAATGGGCACGTTACTTGCCGAAAGCGTGCGCTTTGATCGCGAGCCGGAATTGTGCGTCGTCGATGTGGATCTGGGCAAGATCGCCGCTGAACGCATGCGCAACCAGACATGGGGCGATGCGGCAGAGGCGGCAGGCAGGCCCGAGGACACCTATCGCAAGATTGTGTTCGACCACGCATGTGAGGCGCGCGATATTGGTCTGATCCGTCAGGTGCGCCGGTTCCCCTTTGTGCCCAATGATCCCAAAACGCTGGATGAAGATTGCTATGAGGCGTTTAACATTCAGGTCGATGCCCTGATGCGCCGTATTGAAGCGACGGGTGCGAAAAGCCTTATCATCGGTATTTCAGGCGGGCTCGACAGCACGCATGCGCTGATCGTGGCGGCAAAGGCGTGTGATCGCCTTGGCCTGCCGCGCACTGCCATTCGCGGCTATACTATGCCCGGATTTGCGACCTCGGATGACACGAAATCGAATGCGTGGCAGCTGATGAAGGATTTCGGCATTACCGCTGAAGAGATCGACATCAAACCGGCGGCCACTCAATTGCTGACCGATATGGGCCACCCCTTTGCCAAGGGTGAGCCTGTTTACGATGTGACCTTTGAGAATGTGCAGGCCGGCCTTCGCACCGATTATCTGTTCCGCCTTGCGGGCCAGCATGCAGGCTTTGTCGTAGGGACGGGCGATTTATCCGAATTGGCGCTGGGTTGGTGCACTTACGGCGTGGGCGATCATATGAGCCATTACGGCGTCAATTCAGGCGTGCCCAAAACCTTGATCCGCTATCTGATCCGCTGGACCGTGCAGACAGAGCAATTCTCCGATGCTTGCGGCAAAACGCTGATGGCGGTCTATGATACGGTGATATCGCCCGAATTGGTGCCAGCAGGCGAAGATGGCGCGATCCAGGATACAGAGGCGCATATTGGCCCGTATGAGCTCAACGACTTCTTCCTCCATCACACGATCCGATATGGGCAAAGCCCGTCAAAAATCGCGTTTCTCGCCTTTCATGCATGGCGCGATGCGAGGGCGGGCGATTGGCCATCCGGCTTTCCCGAACATCGCAAGAACCAATACACATTGGACGAGATTGCAGACTGGCTGGAGAAATTCGCATGGCGGTTCTTTGCCTTTTCGCAGTTTAAGCGCAGCGCGATGCCCAATGGTCCCAAAGTGTCTTCGCACGGGGCCTTGTCACCGCGCGGCGATTGGCGCGCGCCCTCGGATGCAGTGGCCGATGTGTGGGTAGAGGAACTGCGCGAAAACCTGCCATAGATGGCGCGGTTGGCGCTGCTAGACCGCTATCATCTGCTCGCGCGTAGCCACGCCAACCCGTCTTGTTTGGATGCGAAAAATTGAACGTCCATGCCTTTGCTCAGGCGGGTGTACTGCACTTTGACGAGGGCTGATGCGCCGACAATGGCGATGCGTTTAAGGCCGTGATCCTTCACCGCCATAAGATGGTTTGTAATCGCTTCACCCGTGGCGCGCGACTGGGCGACGAAATCGGACATATCACCAAGCGCATAGATCGGCTTGCCTTCGCCGATCAGGGGCATCCCCTTGGCGCTCATATCGCGCAGGAATGCTTTCATGTCTTCGGTTTTCCAAAAGCCTGACAGGCGGAAATGCACTTCTCTCAGGTCAAAATCCACGTTGATCGAGGAGTTCGGGGTGAGCGAAATGTCATCCGACTTTAGAGCTCGAGAGCTGGTAGCTTGATTGCTTGCCATTGTGCTTTTCCTTAAATTCGGGTCAGCTGCGTAGCCAGTCCAAGGCCTCGTCTTTGTCTTTGAAAAACTGGCAATCCAGCGCCTCGCTCGCGCGGCGGAATTGCTGCATTAGCAACACCGAAGAGTAGACAATCGCCATTTTATCGACGCCCACTTTGGCTGAGGTTTCCTGCGAAACGCGGATTTGCTCGCTGATTTCGCGGGTTTGGACAACAAATTCCCTGAGATCGCCCAGCACCCTAAAGCCTTTGCGATCTTCGACGAACGGCTGCGATGCGCTCATCAGCGCGGGGAACAGTTTCGATACGTCTTCGATCCTGAACAGGCCGGTTAAAGTGTAGTGCACTTCACGCCGCGACACATCGCGATCAACAGTAAAGGTTGGGGCAAGCGTAGTCATCCATGTTGCATACCAAGCAACTGGTAAATAACCGGTTAGACTTTCGTGACCCAGCCGCGCTTGTCGTCTGCGCGGCCATGTTGAATATCAACCAGCCGCTCCCGCATTTTTTGGGCCATCTGGCCGATCCCGCCAGTGCCGATGGTAAATTCGCCATCTGGTGAAGCGACGGTGCCAACCGGGGTCACAACAGCAGCCGTGCCGCAGGCGAGTGTTTCGAGCAATTCTCCGCTTTCAGCCTCGGCCCGCCATTGCTCGATCGAGTAGGGCTCCTCGCGCACGTCCAGCCCTTCTTCGCGCAGCATTGTGATCAAACTACTACGGGTGATGCCGGGCAGGATTGTGCCGGTGAGGGGAGGGGTGATGACGCTGCCATCTTTGCGGACGAAGAACAGGTTCATGCCGCCCAGTTCTTCGACCCACTTGTTTTCAGCTGCATCCAGAAACACGACCTGATCGCAGCCTTGCTCAATCGCTTGGGCCTGAGGCACGAGGCTGGCGGCGTAATTGCCGCCCGTTTTCGCAGCGCCCGTTCCTCCGGTGGCCGCGCGGACATACCCTTGTGCGACCCAGATTTTGACAGGGTTTACCCCGCCTTTGAAATAACTGCCCGATGCGCACACGATCACGACAAATTTGTATTGCTTGGCAGGGCGCACGCCCAAAAATGCCTCGGATGCGAACATGAAAGGGCGGATATAAAGCGATCCGCCATCAACCTGCGGCATCCAGCCTGCATCCGCGCTGACCGCTTCGCGCACGCAGGCGAGAAACAGGTCTTCGGGAATTTCGGGCATCGCCATGCGGCGCGCGCTGGCATTAAAGCGCTGCGCATTCGCCTCTGGCCGGAACAGCGCCAGCCCGCCATCTGCATGAGGGAACGCCTTCATCCCCTCAAACACTTCCTGCGCATAATGCAAAACGCTCGCCGCCGGATCGAGCGCGATGGCTTCGCGCGGGCCGATAACGGGTGTCTGCCAGCCGCCTTTGGCCTCGTCATAATCGATCACCACCATGTGATCTGTAAAAGCGGTGCCAAAGCCGGGATCGGCAATGGCAGCGGCGCGGTCTGCGTCAGACGTGGGCGAGGGGTGCGGGATGCGGGTAAAATTCATGGGAATGCGGGTAATAGGACTGGGCGCGGGGGGCAAGAATGAAAAGGGCTGCAACGCCCTTCGGCGCGCAGCCCTTTCATGGTCAGCGGCCGTAAAGTGCCGCTCACGAAACCTCACTCGGTAAGGAGATTACCGAATATGCTCCGTAGGGATCTTCACCGACCTCGCTACTGAACCATGAGACATCGGATCACCTCCTTTCGCGCTATTTAGCCAAGACCTCTTACCTTAATCTGGCCGTTTCACCGGCGGGCCAAGAGCTGCGTTCCCCGCAGCTCTTGACGCTATGTTTGAATCAAGCCGCACTTTTGCACAAGTCTTGTATTTATTTTTTCCCACGTCATACTTTTGCGCTCTTGAGCTGGCGGAATGTGGGGCGCTCTCGGCGGGAACGAGGGCGTTTTTGCGTTTGGGGCGTTGGTTTAGCGCCGCCTGCGGACTGCTTGTGCAAACCACGTGCAAAACCCTGTGGATATTAACGGATAGAATCGGGGTGTCTTGGTGTTTCGCTTGCCCGTCCGGGCAATCGTCCTCGCTAGACGCGCAGCACAGCTGCGCCCGCTGCGGGCGCGCTTGCGGACTCTAATAGGTCCGAGCTTTCACACCTCTGAGTTGAAATGAAAGGCTACCGGCAATCCTCAATCACGCGGCTGATTTCGACCCAAGCGGGGAGGTAGAGGGTGCGTTCGCCTTCCACTCCAACAGCAATTCGCCCCTTTGTGATCGCCATGGCATCGAGAATGGGATCGTTAGGGTTTAGCATTGCGTCATGGCCAGCGCCTTTGCCTTGCATCGCGATCGATCGAGTGGCCGTTTCCGTCGTGATCGACGCGGCTCTCCGGCCTTGGCCATTTGTCTTTCTGAACACCATGATGCCGGGGACAACGCGGTCGCATTCCAGCATGAATAAAGCCGAGCCATCACTCGCGTAATACAATGCCATTCCGCCATTGCTTTGATTTTCGTAACTCCAAGTCCCCGGCGTTTGCGGCGCATCGAGGTAATTGTCGTAGGTCCGCTCGTTCACAATGGGCGCGGGCGCAGGCGCGGGGCTGGGCGCAGGTGCGGGCGCTGCCACAGGGGCGGGGGCGGGCGTCGCGGTTTGCACGGGCGCTTCGACCGAAGGGATGCAGGCGCAGGCCGACAGGCTCATCATCAGCGCGGTCACGGTTTTCAACTGGATCACTTTCATGCTCGCTCAATGCAAGCTATCGCCTGCATCGTCCATGACCAATTCGACCGATCCCCCCAAAAAACCTGTAAAAGCCAAAAAGATGCGCGCCGATCAGCTCTTGGCCGAGCGCGGCCTTGTTGAAAGCCGAACCCGCGCTCAGGCGCTGATTATGGCGGGCGTGGTGTTTGCGGGCGAGGAAAAGGTAGCCAAGCCCGGCCAGCAGATCGCGCAAGATATGCCGCTGGAAGTGCGCGGGCGCGATCACCCGTGGGTCAGCCGGGGCGGGATTAAACTGGCGCATGCGCTGGAACACTTCGCGATTGATCCGGCAGGGGCAGCGGCGATGGATATCGGCAGTTCAACAGGCGGATTTACCGATGTGTTGCTGCAAGGGGGCGCGGCGCATGTCTTTGCCGTGGACAGCGGCACCAATCAGCTCGCGTGGAAACTGCGCGAAGACCCGCGCGTCACTGTGCTGGAACAAACGAGCGCGCGCATCCTGACGCGCGATCACATCACGCAAAGCTGCAATCTGGTGGTGTGCGATGCGAGCTTTATCGCGTTGTCCAAAGTGCTGGAGCGTCCGCTGGAGCTCGCCGCGCAGGAATGCCGGCTGGTCGCGCTTATCAAACCGCAATTCGAAGTCGCAAGAGCAGAGGTCGGCAAAGGCGGCGTGGTGCGCGACACCGCATTGCATCAGCGCGTCTGCGGTGAGGTTCGCGAGTGGTTAGAAGGGCTTGGCTGGGATATTGAAGGTATTGTGGAAAGCCCTATCACCGGCCCGCAAGGCAATGTGGAGTTCTTGATCAGTGCATGCCGGGGCTAAATTACCCAATCGGCCGAAAGGCCGCAAGGGCGACCGCCCGCCCGCAGGTGCCCGTAGCGTAGCGTAGGGACAGCACCGAGGACGCGCGCCCGGATGGGCGTTCGCATATCATATGTCCATGCCGCCAATTTTTGCATCCAGATCAATCGGTATAACGCCCAGCACTTCTGCGCCGCTGGCCTTTTCGTAACCCTTTTCGCCATGCTCTGCCACCAGCTCCGCCTGGCGCGCATCCCGGGTTCGCAAAAGCTCAGCAATTTCATCGCGGTACAGCGCAACCATGGCCGTGACAAAGCGGTTGACCAGATCATCGGCTTTGGTGTCATCGACGTTGAAATCGGGCAGGTGATCGATCATCACATCAGCCGGATAGAGAAATTCGTTGGTGACATAGCGGTTAACGGCAAACCAGCTTTTGGGAATGCCATTGGTGTCTATCGACAGGCCAATCAAATGCGTGACATGCGCTTTTGCATCCTCACCCTGCGGCGGCCACACTTTGGGCTCAAGGCCATCCGGCAATTGCTTGCGGTGCATGAACAGGTGGAAATGCCCATGCTCGTTTTCATCTCGGCTGTTGTCGGCATGCACGTGGTAATACCAGCGCGATTGGCACTTTTTGCTGCGCGCATCGCCTTTGGGATAGTGCTGCCAAAACTTCGCGCCTTCTTCGGGCACAACGCGCAGCATGAGCGGTTTTTGCTCCTGCGCCATCTGCGTGATGGTCTCGATGACGGTGAGTGCGGCCTGTTCCGGTGTCATGGGGAGAAGTTCTAATCAGTTGGAGCAAAAGTTACAGGGCAAAAACGCCTGCAAATTAAGGCGGATACAAAACGGCCGACAACAGCAGACGCTGCCATCGGCCGAATTGTGTCAAACCAGAATGAACTGGCCTGCCGTCTGATTACTCAGCAGCTTCGCAACCTTCAGCGGCGCAAGCTTCTGCTTCGCAACCTTCAGCGGCGCAAGCAGCGCAACCTTCAGCGGCGCAACCTTCAGCAGCGCAACCTTCAGCGGCGCAACCTTCAGCGCCACAAGCGCCGCAATCGGCACCGCATGCAGACGCTTCAACAGAAGTTTCGTCAGCAGCAGTTTCACCAGCTTCTTCAGCAGGAGCCGAGCAAGCAGCAGTTGCAAGTGCGAGACCGCCAGTGACAGCGAGCATGGATGCAAAGTTGGTTTTTTTCATCTGTAAATTTCCCCGAAAATGAGCCCCTTATCGAAACTCATATATCAACTTGAGGCGCGATGGATTTGCAATCTTGCCAGGGCGCGCCCCGAATCACGGCAAGAATGTGGCGACGCTATCACAATGATTGCGAAACGCACATGGTCTTCGTGAACTTTTGTAAAACAGCCGGTTTTTTAACGCATTGCCGTAGCTTAGAGCGCTAAGCTCATCCGGCTGGCGATAAGCCGGTGGGCGGCAATTGGCGCTGATGCCGTGCTGGTGTAGGACAACGCGCGGTGTCAATCAGGCGAATCGCGTAGTGGACCTTGGACAGTCGAGCATGACTTCAAGGCCATCAGCGCGTTACAAAATCGCCAGCGGGCACGCATAGGGGCAATATTTGAGGTCGTGATGAACACTCTTGCATCCAAATCGCAATTACGCGCCAGCCTGATGCGGTGGTCGCTGTTTTTGATCCCTCTTATCATCCTGCTCGGCTTTCTTTCCGCGCAATTGGGCAGCCCGCAAACCGCGTGGTTTCAAAACCTGAACAAACCGGAATTTTACCCGCCCAACATCGCGTTCCCCGTCGCCTGGTCGATCCTGTATGCGATGATCGGTTTCGCGCTTGCACTGGTGGTCAGCGCATGGGGCGCCAGCGGGCGGGCGCTGGCGATCATTGTCTTTGCGCTGCACTTTATCGGCAATCTGGCATGGACCCCGGTGTTTTTCGGCATGCAGGATATGCAGACGGGGCTGTATGTGGTCGGATATATGGCGGTCAGCCTGATTGCAGTGATGATCGTCTTTGCCCGCGTGCGCAAAGCGGCGGCGCTGATGCTGCTGCCATATCTGGCATGGACCTGTTTTGCAGGCTTCCTCAATTACACCATGATCGAGCTGAACCCCGTAGATGGCAGCACGAGCGAAAGCGGCGCAGCGGTCGGAGTGGAATTATAGGGGTTGAGTTAAGCGCTTAGCATCGCCAAATACCGAGTCATGCAAAGCGAAAACCCGATCATCGCCGACTTCGTCAAACTCGCCAATTCCGCTGCTGGCACCATGGCCGGCATGGGCCGGGAGGCGCGCGAGAATGCGCGTGAGAAAATGCGCGAGGCCATGGGGGGCATGGATTTCGTCAGCCGCGAAGAATTCGACACGGTGAAAGCTATGGCGCAAAAAGCGCGCGAACAGGCCGACGCGCTCGAAGCGAAAGTGGCCGAGCTTGAGGCGAAACTTTCAAAGAAGTAACAGCGGGGCAGCGGCGTGAACTTTTCCGCCCCTGCAATCCTTGTGTCATCGCGAACCCACGGCGAAACCGCGTGCATTGCGCGGTTGCTTACGGCTGAACACGGCCTCGTCGCCGGCTTTCTCGCAGGCGGACGCGGGCGGCAGATGCGGCCCGTTATGATCCCCGGCAACCGTGTGGCGCTGGAACTGCGCGCGCGCTCCGCATCGCAATTGCCTTTTGCCAAAGTGGAGCTGGAGCAAAGCGTTGGCCCGTGGATGAGCGAGCCTTTGCCCGCCGCCGCGATCACGTGGGCCTGCGCGATCACCACGTCCGCTTTGCCCGAACGCCAGGCCTATCCCGGTCTTTACGAAGCGCTCGATGCGCTGCTCACCGCGATTTGCCATGCGCCATCGGCGCGCGGGTGGCTGGCGGTGATGGTCGCCTATGAAACCATGCTGCTGCGCGAAATGGGATATGGCGGCGAGCGCCCGGATATGGAGAGCGATTTTGATGCGCAGTTCGAAGCGTTCCGCCAGCTTCATAAACCCATTGGCCACTACCTGCTTGCAGACAGAACCCGGACTGTTATGGCCGCGCGCACCGCTTTAGGAGAGCGGCTGGCGCGAATGGCGGGGTAAGATCGACATGAAAATAGCAGTTCTGGCAGGCGACGGGATCGGCCCTGAAGTGTGCCGTGAGGCAGTGCGGGTGCTTGAGGCGCTGAGCTTGCCCGGCCTGACCCTGTTCGAAGGCGATGTGGGCGGCGCGGCCTACCACAAGCATGGCCATCCGCTGCCGGATGAAACCTTGATGATGGCGCGCGAGGCGGATGCGGTGCTGTTTGGCGCGGTGGGCGATCCGAGCTGCGATGCGCTGGAACGGCATTTGCGCCCCGAACAGGCGGTGCTGGGCCTGCGCAAGCACTTGGAGCTGTTTGCCAATCTGCGCCCCGCCAAAGTGTTTGCCGGGCTGGAGCATCTCTCACCTTTGAAACACGAGGTTGCAGGCGCGCTGGACCTGCTGATCGTGCGTGAGCTGACGGGCGATGTCTATTTCGGCGATAAAGGCATTCGCGACACTGACACAGGCGAACGGGAAGGGTGGGACATGATGTCCTATTCCGCGCCCGAAGTGCGCCGCATTGCTGATGTTGCTTTCAAAGCGGCACAGGCGGCCGGCGCGGGCCTTACCAGCGTTGATAAAGCCAACGTGCTGGAAACCAGCCAGGTCTGGCGCGACACGGTGATCAATCAAGCCGCGCAATACCCCGATGTCGCATTGTCGCACATGTATGTCGATAATGCCGCGATGCAGATCATCACAAATCCTGCGCAATTTTCCGTCATGCTGACGGGCAATCTGTTCGGCGATATTCTGTCCGATTTGGCCAGCGCAGCGGTTGGTTCTATCGGCCTTTTGCCCAGCGCAAGCATGGGTTCGCGGCAAACTGCGCATGGCACATTCGGCATGTACGAACCCATCCACGGCAGCGCGCCCGATATTGCGGGCGAGGGCAAGGCAAACCCGATGGCGATGATCCTTTCGCTCGCCATGATGCTGCGCCATTCCTTTGGTATGACTGAAGAGGCCGCGCGGGTTGAGGCGGCCGTGGAACGCGCATTGACCGATGGCATTCGCGGCGGCGATCTGGGCGGGACGCACGGCACGGCGGCAATCGGCGATGCGGTGTTGGAGCGTTTGTGAGCGCCGTTTATGCCGCTCAATCTCGCCATAATTTTGCCCACGCTGAATGAAGCGGGAAACCTTGCGCCTTTAGTCCAGCGTATTGAAACCGCGCTTGGCTCAGATGGCTGGGAAGTCCTTATCATCGATGATGACAGCAAAGATGGCACTGCGGATGAAGGCCGCGCTCTGGCCGCGTCGGACCGGCGGGTGCGGGTCATCCAGCGTATCGGCAGGCGCGGCCTTGCCAGCGCCGCGATCGAGGGGTTTTGCGCAACTGCGGCAGATTACGTCGCGGTGATGGATGCCGATCACCAGCATGATCCGGCGCTGCTGCCGCAAATGCTGGATGTGCTGCAATCGGGCGAGGCGGATATCTGCGTGGCCAGCCGCTTTGCAGAGGGCGCAAGCACCGATGACTGGGACAATCCCGAACGCGAGCGATTGTCCGGTTTTGCCAATGGCATCGCGCGCCGGATCACGGGCGCCAAGCTGACCGATCCGATGAGCGGATATTTCATGCTGGCGGCCAAGACCGCGCGCGATCTGGTGCCGCGATTGTCCGGCATAGGTTTCAAAATCCTGCTCGATCTGCTCGCCACATCCAAACCAAAGATGCGAGTGCGCGAATTTCCGCTGAATTTCGCAGCGAGGCGAGAGGGGCAAAGCAAGCTTGATCGCGCGGTTCTGTTCGACTTTATGGCCGGCCTTTACGACCGGATACTGGGGGATATCATTCCAACACGCTTTGCCCTGTTCGGCACAGTCGGCGCGGCAGGCGTGCTGGTGCATTTCACGGTTTTGACAAGCCTATTGTTCGTTTTTGAAGAGGCGTTCACAGGCGCGCAGGCCGCCGCTGTGCTAACCGCGATGAGCTTTAACTTCTGGCTCAACAACTGGCTGACTTACCGCGACAAACGCCTGCGCGGATTTGGCGCGGTGCTGCGCGGCTGGGCCGGATTTGTCGCGACATGCGCGGTGGGCGGCTTTGCCAATGTGGCAGCGGCGACATTTCTGGAAGGCAGCGGCGTGCACTGGGCGATGGCGGCGTTGGCGGGCATCGTGCTGGGATCGGTGTGGAATTACGCGCTGTCGAGCCGGTTTGTATGGGGCCGGTTTGGGTAGACCCGATTCGTCATTGCGAGCGGAGCGGCTGGTTCTTGGTCACGGCAGTCAAAGGGCGACCGCCCGCCCGCAGGGGGCGCAGCTTTGCTGCGCGTCTAGCGAGGACGCGCCCCCGGATGGGGGTGCACAAACAAAATCACCTCCACCCCGCAATCCATGTCCATTTCTCAAAGCTCATCGCCCCGTCCAGCGGCGCTGCGGCGAGCACCTTATAGAACAGCGCAAATATCCCGGCGCTCGCGGCCAGTACGCCGTAACTCCATTTGCCCCAGCCAACCTTGCGCATCTCGCTTAAACACAAAGCAAGCGCGGCGAGCAAAAACACGCTTGGCATCATATAATGGTAGTAGAACTGCACAGGTTTGGGCGCGATCAGCCACAGGCCCAGGCTTACCGAAAAGCCGACCACTGCGCCCAGTTTCGCCCAATCCGCGCGCACAACACCTGTGCCAAGGCACCACGCCAAGGCGGGCAATCCCAGCAGCATCGTTACCGGATTGCCGATCAGCAAAATGCCGCGCTGCGCGCCATCTGCGAATTCGTAAAAGTACCAGATCCCCCGCGTATTGAGCACCCATTGATCCCAGGTGCTTTGATAAGTGTGCGGCGTAAGCACTTGCTGCTGAAGCGATAATATCTCTTGATGCAGCCCGATCAGCCCGCGCTCTGATAGCATGGAGGGGCGCAGATATTCGCCCATCCAATAGCCCGGCGCAAAAGTCAGCGCGTACACACACAAAGGCACAATGCCGAGCCACACAAATGCCTCTGCCAAAGATATGCCCGGCACCGGAATACCGCGCGTGCTGATGATGAGGCGGCGGCGGCCCGCAGACAGGCGGCTTGCAAAAAAGGTAAGTCCCGGCACCATGGCAAGCGGCACCGCATTCCATTTGCTCGCCAAAGCGCATCCAATCGCAACCCCGCAAAGCGCCAGCCGCCAGCGCCCCGTCTCTGGCTCGCGCATGGCGGCGGCAAATTGCCACGCAGCAAGGCTGAGAAAGGCGGCCATAAAGATATCGAGCATTGCAATGCGTGCGTGGATGAACAGGTGAAATCCGGTGGCAATCAGCACGCCAAACGCGATCACCGCAAACCGGTCATAGCTCGCGTGCCACAACGCGCGCATGCCAGCGCCCACAGTGATCGTCCCAAAGATCAGCGGCATAATCCGCCAGCCCAGCGGATTGTCGCCAAACAGATAAATCCCCAGCGCGATCAACTCCTTACCCAATAAGGGATGTTCAGGGTTGAGATAGCGCGCCCCGTGCAGTGATCCAATCGCCAGCAATTCGCGCGCGGCGGGCAGATAATGCACTTCATCAAAATAAGGCGCAGACGGTATCCCCAAACCAATGCCAGCAATCGCTGCGAACACCGCAGGGATTGCCAGACACCAAACCCATGGATCAGCGGGGCGAGGCGGCGGGCCGCTCGTTTCGGCAAGGATAGCAGGGGAAGGATCAGCCTGAGACATGGCGAGGCCCGCTAAAGCAAAGCGGACCTGCGCCATCAAGTCAATTCAGCGCCTTATGCGCCCGCCTGCCGATCCATGCGGGCCTCCAGCCAGAAAAGCCGCGCGCACATTGCGAGAAGGCCAATGCTGGCCGTGGCGGCGACAAACAGCGCCCAGCCGATCACATTCATCCCCTGAGCGCGGGCGCGCGGGGCGATGAAGAAGAACGCAATCACAACGCACATCACCAGATCCCACCACACTTGCAGCCCGGTAAGATTGGCCGAATGGTTGGTGAAGAACATCACCGCGCCCTCTCGCGCGATCTGGACAAAGGTGTAGGCTGCAAAAACAAGGCCAAGCAGACCAGCGAGTGCCGCATTGCCCTTTACCGGTTTGGCGATCAGAATATACGCGCCTGCAAGCGTGCCTGCGCTGATGATGACGAAGAAGAGGATTTGCAAAGCGTTCATCGGTCTGACTCCATTTGTGTAGCGACTGCTACGTGCCTTGTTAATCCAATGTAGCGATTGCTACAATAGAAAAGTGATCATGCCTGCTCCAAAAGCCACCCAGAAAGCCAAACTGTCCAAAGAGACGCTGCTGCCGCTGCTCGCTGCGCATGTGCTTAATCATGGATTGGGGGAGGCAAGCCTGCGCCCGCTGGCAAAAGCGGCGGGCACGTCTGACCGGATGCTGATCTATCATTTCGGCAATAAAGAAACGCTGATCACCGAACTGCTCGATCATATTGCAGGCATTTATTCCGCCGCTCTCAATGCCGCGATGGGCGTTGATAGGCCGAAAACCCGCGCGGAGTGCTTTGCGCGGGTGATCGAGCAGGGCCGCCACCCGATGATGCAGCCTTTTATGACGATCTGGTGGGAGATCGTCGCAGGCTCCGCGCGCGGGCTGCCCGGATATCGCGATGCAGCAGAGGCGATGATTGCCAAACAGCTCCTTTGGCTAGAGGGGCAAATGCCCGCTGACGATCCCGATCCCGCCGGCGGCGCGCAGTTCCTGCTCACTCTTATGGAGGGCACTTTGATGCTCGACGCTGTCGGGCACGAAGGCACAGCGCGCGAAGGTCTGCTTGCTAGCGATCTGCGAGAGCGTTAAGCGCGGCATCCTTATGAAAAAAACCACAGGCATGAACCGCGCCGCAACGCGCAAATGGCGTCCGCAAACGCAGGCCGTGCGCGGCGGCACTTGGCGATCCGAGCATGGCGAGACGAGCGAGGCTTTGTTCCTCACATCAGGCTATACCTATGACGATGCGCAAACCGTGGCGGACCGATTTGCGGGCGATGCCGACGGTATGACCTATTCGCGCCTCCAGAACCCAACGGTTGCGATGCTGGAAGAACGCATTGCATTGATGGAGGGGGCAGATGCGTGCCGCGCTCAGGCCAGCGGGATGGCGGCGATGACCGCATCGCTCCTGTGCCAATTGTCCGCAGGCGATCACTGCGTGGCGGCGCGCGCGGCGTTTGGATCGTGCCGCTGGCTGGTTGACAATCTGCTGCCCCGTTTCGGCATTGAAACCACCGTGATCGACAGCGCGGACAACGCCGCATGGGAAGCGGCGATCCGGCCCAACACCAAGGTTTTCTTTTTCGAGACACCCGCCAATCCGACGCTCGACATCGTAGACCTGCAATTTGTCTGCGATCTGGCGCGCGCCCACGGCATCACCACTGTGGTCGATAACGCGTTCGCCTCGCCCGCTTTGCAGCGGCCGATGGAATTTGGTGCGGATGTGGTGGCGTATAGCGCGACCAAGCTGATGGACGGGCAGGGCCGCGTGCTGGCCGGCGCGATTTGCGGGAGCGAGGAATGGATCAACGAAACTTTGCTGCCATTCCAGCGCAACACCGGGCCAAACCTGTCGCCGTTCAACGCATGGGTGGTGCATAAGGGGCTGGAGACGCTGGACCTGCGCGCCCGGCGGCAAAGCGGCAATGCCGTGAAGCTGGGCGAATTTTTAGAGCCGCGCATAGCGGCTGCGGGCGGGCGCATGCTCCATCCGGGACTTCCCAGCCATCCGCACCACCAATTGGCACTGGATCAGATGGAGGCAACAGGGCCAATCTTTGCCTTTGACGTGGGCACCCGCGAGAAAGCTTTTGCGCTGCTCGATGCGCTGGAACTGGTCGATATCTCCAACAATATCGGCGATACGCGCAGCCTGATGTGCCACCCGGCCAGCACCACACATGCAGGCATGGAAGAAGAAGCCCGCGCGCAAATGGGCGTTACCGAGGGGCTCTTGCGGATCAATGTGGGCCTGGAGGATGTGGCCGATGTGATCGAGGATATGGACCAGGCGCTCGGCGCGGCGGGGATTTGACCGGGGCTGGATAAGCGCAAGCGAAGAGGGGAGGATGGGTGCAGAGTGGCCGCCCACCAACCATCCGCCAGCCACCCGCTCCGCTCAATAAGAGTGGCTGCCTCCTTCGCCGTCTCCGTCGCCGTGATTGTGGCCTGCGCCGTCATGCGTGGCGCGCGTTGATCCGCCAGCATTGCCGCCCTGGCCGTTTTCCCACCAATAAGCGCGCCTGCCGCCAGTGCCGGTTGCGACCTCTGCCATGGTTTTCGCATCATACATGCGCCCGCCCAGCATAACGCTTTCGATTTTGTCGCTGTCGCGCACATTGGCGGTGGGATCAGCGGAAAGCACAATCAGATCAGCCAGCTTGCCGACTTCAAGGCTGCCCACATCCTTTTCCATGCCGAGCGATTGGGCAGGGTAGATCGTCGCGGTTTTCAGGGCTTCGACTGCGCTAAATCCGCCGCGGTAAAAGCTCCATATTTCCCAATGCGCGCCAATGCCGGGTTGCTGGCCGTGCGCGCCGATGGATACCTTGATCCCGCGATCTGAAATCTTCTTCGCCTCGCGCGCGGCATTGTCATCGACAAACGCCCAATCGGGCGCTTTCACGCGGCGTCCGGTTGCCGCGAGCAGCACTTTGGGCGGAGTGTGAATCATTAAAGGATGATCGAACACGTCTGTGGCCTGGCGCCAATAGGGGTCGCCCGCCAGCCCGCCATAGGTGACCGCCAGAGTGGGCGTGTAATTGGTGTTTGATTGGCCAAAGAATTGCAGCACGTCTTCGTAAAAGACATCGCCTGGCACATTGTGCTCCATCGTCGAATTGCCATCAGCGATCAGGTTCATATCCATCCCGAACAGCGATCCGCCCTCGGCCACCACCAGCATGTTTTCTGCTGCCGAAGCGCGCGCCACCATCTGGCGCTGTTCGCGGCGGGGCTGGTTGTAATTCTTGATCGAGATGCCGCCTTGCGCCTTGATCCGGCGAACATGGGCAAGCGCCTCTTCGTAAGTGTCGATCCGCGCATAGACGCTGGGCGCTTTCGCGCCGTAGACGATCTCTCCGGTGGAAAAGATGCGGGGGGCAAGCAGAGTGCCCGCCATCTGCCGCTCCGCCGAGGCGAAGATCAGGCTCGCATCGCTTGACGGGTTGTGCGTGGTCGTTGTGCCCAAAGCAAGATCCTGAATAAGGCTCCAATTCTGCTGGGGGATAAGCTCGCCCGTGCCGTGCGGGCCGTGATGGTGCGCATCGACAAATCCGGGCATCACCACTTTGCCGCTGGCATCGATCATGGTCGCGCCTTGGGGAATGTTCACATCGCCTGCCGCGCCAATCGCGGCGATCCGGTCGCCTTCAATCACGATCACGCCGTTATCGATGACGCCTGCGTCTTCTTTATCGAGGCCTGCTGCCATGGTGAGCACTTTGGCCCCTGTGATAACCAGCGTTGCGCTGGGAGCCGCTTTATTGACTGTGACCGCCATCGTAATGGCGCTGCCGGGCGTCTCGTAGCCGCCCTTGTCACCCTTGCCTTTGGGTGCGGAGGCGAAGAAATCGCTGACCTGCGCCTGTTTAAGGTTTGGCCCAAGCGACCAGAACAGGGTCTCACCCCCGCGCGCCCAGCCGATAAAATCCGCCCCGCCATCAGAAACCTTGGTGATGGGGATGGGGCCTTTTGCCTCGTTCACATCGACAGGTTTGCCCCCCGGTATCATCGGCATGGCGAACACTTCGTAGTTTTGGCGAAACGCAATCGTCTTGCCATCAGGCGCGATGCGGAAATCATTGACGAGGCTGCCGGTTGCATGGGTGCGCATCTTTTCGCCATCGAGATCAGCCGATTTGAGCGCCAGTTTCTCACCCGACCTTGCGACCATAAACACCCGGTCACCGCCTGCGCCAAATTGCGGGCTTGATCCTGAACGCGTTACCATCACCGGATCGCCGCCGCTTACCGGCTGGAGGTAAATGCCCGGATTTTCCGATTGCTCTGGCGCGGTAAGGTATCCGCCGGTGCGTTTTTCATACGCGATCATCTGGCCATCGGGAGACCATGCAAGGCTGGCATAATGGCCGGGCATGGGCGAAACCGTGCGCGCGTTCTGGCCATTGGCATCGGCCACCACAATTTCGCCAAGCCCCTTATCGCTCCAGCGGACAAAGGCGAGACGTGATCCATCGCGGCTGTATGCCGGGTATAGTTCAACCGTATCGCTCGCATCACCTGTCATAGGCCGCGCGCCATCGCGCCCGCGCGCCGATTTGGTGTGCAATTTGCCCAGCGTTTCAAACACAACGGTGCTGCCATCGGGCGATAGCGTGCCGAATTTGGCCATCTTGGTGGTAAACCGGTCAGGCGATACCTCGATCACCGGATGAGGCGCATCGGCGATGCCGCGCGTGTCTTTCACGGTAAAGGGGATGACCGCATGGTTTGCCCCGTCACGGTCCACCCGGTTAAGCTTACCGCCGGCCCAAAACACAATAGACGCGCTGTCAGGTGTCCAATCCATATTGGGGTAGACGCCGGTAACCGCCCAAGTCTCTTGCACATCCAGATCAAGCGCATCGTAGATCATCCGCTCGCGCCCCGATGCGATATCCTTGGTCCACAATTGCGAGCTATCCTTGTCGCGCCGGACAAAGGCGATCTGTTTGCCATCAGGCGAAGGGGCAGGGCGCACCGCGCCGCCATAACCGTCCACCGCTGTGGTCACTTCGCCTGTTTCAAGGTCGTGTTTCTCAATCGCAAAAATCCCTGCATTGGAATCCTGCGCATAAATAAAGGTGTTCCCGCCGGTTGTGTTGCGGGTGTAATAAATCGCTTTGCCATCGGGGGCGAAAATGGGTTCGCCCAGTTCCTTTTGCAGCGAAGTGTCGCGCCGTTCGACCACCTGCACGCCGCCGCCGCCCGATACGTGATACATCCAGATCTCACCCGTGCCGAGCGAACGCTGCGTGGTGAAATGCTTTTTAGCCGCAATAAAGCGACCATCGGGCGACCATGTGGGCTGGTTGAGCAGGCGGAAGCTTTCTTTCGTCAGCTGGCGTTTGTCAGACCCGTCCGCATTCATAATCCAGATATTGTTGCCGCCGCCCCTATCGCTCGTGAACGCGATGCGCGTGCCATCGGGCGAAAAGCGCGGATGCACTTCCCATGCCATGCCTTTGGCAATCCGCCGCGCGCTGCCGCCGGTGATGGGGACGGTGTAGATATCGCCGAGCATGGTAAACGCGATTGTCTGTCCATCAGGCGACACATCGACATCCATCCACGTGCCTTCGTCGGTTTGGATGGGGACTTGTTTGATCTTTGCCCCCTTAGGCGCCTCGATATCCCATGCCTTTTTGTCTGCGGCTGTGTGATCATCGGCCAAGGCCGCGCTGGCGCTGGCAAGGAAAGAACCCGTTAGCAAGACGGCTGCAAAGCGGCGTGTGCCAGAGAAACGTGTGGCGGAATGGCGCATGTGACAAACTCCCGTATAAGACCCCGAAACGAAGGCCTTACGGTCCGCGAAAGCGATTGTCACGATTTGCTGCGCGGTGACTGTGCGGGCCTGTACCATGGGGGCGCACGGCGTGCGGAGCGCGCGCGCTGGCTGGCGCGGATGGCCCCGCGCACTTGTGCATTGCAGCATAAATCCCTAGGCGCGTCGCGCAATCTCTTAAAGCGGTTTTGATCCATCCAAACCCGCGCGGCCCATTTTCAGGAAACGCCCCATGGTCCAAGACCGCTCTTTTGCAGCGACATTCAAACGCGATTGGCTCGCCCAGCCGCGCGCCGATATTCTGGCAGGCATCGTGGTGGCGCTGGCGCTGATCCCCGAGGCAATCGGTTTTGCGCTGATCGCTGGGGTGGACCCGTCGGTTGGCCTTTATGCCAGCGTTGCGATTGCAATGATTATCGCGCTGACAGGCGGGCGGCCCGGCATGATTTCCGCCGCGACCGCTGCGGTGGCCGTGGTGGTGGGGCCATTGGTGCGCGAACACGGGGTGGAATACCTGTTTGCCGCCACCATTTTGATGGGAATTTTCCAAGGGATTGCTGCCGTCCTGCGGCTTGATCTGCTGATGCAATTTGTTTCGCGCAGTGTGATCACAGGCTTCGTCAACGCGCTCGCTATCCTGATTTTTATAGCGCAGATACCGCAATTAAATCCGTGGAATGAAGGGGTTGGGCTGGAAACCTATATCATGGTCGCAGCTGGCCTTGCGATCATTTACGGCTTTCCCCGCATCACCAAGGTTGTGCCAAGTCCGCTGGTCGCGATCATCCTGCTGACAGCGGCGGCCGTGTACTGGAACCTGCCTGTCAACAATGTGGCGGGCGAGGGCAAATTGCCCGACGGCCTGCCATCCTTTGCTTTGCCGAATGTGCCGTTAACGCTCGAAACGCTGCAAATCATTGCGCCTTATGCGCTGGCGATGGCCGCGATTGGTCTGCTGGAAAGCCTGCTGACCGCGCAAATCGTTGACGATATGACGCACACCGACAGCAACAAACAGCGCGAAAGTGCAGGCCAGGGCGTTGCCAACATCGTTGCCGCTTGTTTTGGCGGGATGGGCGGCTGCGCGATGATCGGGCAATCGGTCATCAACATCGCATCAGGGGGCAGGGGGCGTTTGTCGACCTTTACCGCGGGCGCGTTTTTGCTGTTCCTGCTGACAGTGCTGGGCAGCTATGTCGGCCAAGTGCCCATGCCTGCGCTCGTCGCGGTGATGATTATGGTGAGCATTGGGACCTTCAGCTGGAATTCGATCCCCAATCTGCGCATTCATCCGCCGTCCAGCTCGCTGGTGATGATCGCCACCGTTGTGGTGGTGGTGTGGACGCACAATCTGGCGATTGGCGTGGTTGTCGGCGTGTTCATGTCAGGCATATTCTTCGCCAACAAAGTCCGCTCGCTTTTCACAGTGGAACGCGTGCGCCGCCCGCATTCAGCAGTGTATCACGTGACTGGCGAGATATTCTTTGCAAGCTCTGACAAGTTCCAGAACATGCTTGGTCCCGAAAGCGAAGAGGAAGACCCCGCCGATGATGTCATCATCGATGTCGCCAAAGCGCATTTCTGGGACATTTCCGCCATCGGAGCCTTGGAAAAAGCGGTTGACCGGATGCGCCGCAATGGCCGCCATGTGCGGATTGTGGGGCTCAACCGGGCAAGCGCCGATCTGGTTGACAAATACGCTCTGGAAGATCGCACCGGTCTGGAAACGGGCCTCGCGCCGCATTGATGCTTTTCGGCTTGTGAGTTGCAGGCCGCTATGCCACCCCTCTGCCGAAGAGGGAGGGATACATCATGACAAACCGCGCCGAGCTGATTTTCGATTTTGTCAGCCCCAATGGCTATCTTATCTGGTGGCCGCTGCGCGATCTTGTTCGGCGCACGGGCGCTGAGCTTGATATCACGCCTGTTTTCCTCGCCGGGATGCACAAGCTTACAGGCAATGCTCCGCCGATGATCCGTAACAAGGATGTCGCGGGAAAGGTCGAATACGATATCCTCGAAATGCAGCGCTTTATCGAAGCGCACAAGCTGACGAAATACCGGCTCAACCCGAAATTCCCGTTCAATTCGATCACGTTGCAGCGCATGCTTTTCGCCGCCGATCAGGACGGGCGCGGCGTTCAGTTCGTCGAGGCAATGCTGCCCGCGATCTGGGAAGATGCAGCTGATGTGACCGATCCCGATGTGCTGGGCAAAGCGGTGGATGCCGCCGGATTTGACGCAGCCGACTTGTTCGCGCGCAGCCAGACAGACGAAGTCAAGCAGGGCCTTGCGGGCAACACCGATCACGCGGTGGCGCGCGGGGCTTTTGGCATTCCCACCGTTTTTGTTGGCGAGAAAGACGGCAAAACCGAAATGTTCTTCGGCAAGGAACGCCTTGGCCAGATCGAGGATGAACTGACCAAAGCGTAAGGAGGCGCGCGGTGGACCATTTTCCGAAAAGCCCCGATGCCGTCACAGCCGATTGGCTGAACACCGTTTTGGCGCAGGGCTTTGCCGATCAGCCCGAAAGCCCGGTCCAAAGCGTCACGTTTCAGCCCATCGGCACCGGGCAGGTCGGCGACAGCGTGCGGTTCGAATTGCTTCACGCCGATGGTTCATCAAGCACTCTTGCTGGCAAATTCGCCGCCGCCAATCCAACCAGCCGCGCCACCGCAGCGATGATGGGACTGTACCGCAAAGAAGTGCTCTTTTACCGCGAGATTGCGGATGATTTGGCTGTGCGCACGCCGAAAACCGCCTTTGCCGAGGTGACAGGTGATGGCAGCGAATTTATCATCCTGTTCGAAGATTTGGGACCGGCGCGCATTGGCAATCAATTGGAAGGATGCAGCCTTGCAGAGGCGCGCGCGGCGATCTGTCAGGCCGCCGCTATTCACGGATCCAGCTGGCACAAGGACGCAGTGTTAAGCGCGCCGTGGCTGAAAACACCGCAGCAGGTGACCCAGCAAATCGATGCATTATACCCGCAGGCACACAGCGTTTTTCGCGAACGATACGCAGATAGCATTGAGCCGGAATTTATGGCGCTGTGCGATGCCATCGCCGCGCTGCCCAAATTGTCGGACATTCGCCTGCCGCGCTCCCCGGGGTGCCCCAATGCCTTGTCCATGGCGATCTGCGTCTGGACAATATGCTGTTCGATATCAAAGGCGGCGCACAGCCCATCGCTGTGCTCGATTGGCAGACGGTAACGGCGGGCCATGCAATGACGGATGTCGGATATCTGATGGGCGCTGGATTTGGCGATGATCTGCGCCGCGCGCATGAAGACGAATTGCTGGATCTGTACCGCGAACAAATGGCCGTGCACGGTGTGCATCTCACTCGCAGCGACATCGCGCGCGATTACGCCATCGGGGCGCTGCACGGGGTCAGCACAGCGGTGTTCAGCGCGGCCTTTGTTGAACGGACCGAGCGCGGCGATGCCAATTTCCTGTCCATGGCGCGCGGCGCGTGCGCGCTCGCGCTTGAGCACAATTCGCTGGCGGCATTAAAGGAGCAAAGCTGACATGGTTCTATCGCGCGGCGATGATTACCCCATTCACCAAACGCCTGAACCGGTTGCCTATTCCGGGACGGATCGCAATTTTTACGATCGCTATTTCTTCAACGGATATGCCCCTGATGGCAGCGGCTTTTTTGCGCTTGCATTCGGGGTGTATCCGCATCTCGACATTGCTGATGCGCATTTCAGTTTTATCCGCGGCACCGCTCAATATTGCCTCCATGCCAGCTGCGTTCTGGGAATGGAGCGTATGGCGCTGAAAGTGGGGCCGATTGCCATCGAAGTGATCCAGCCGCTTCAGCAATTGAAAGTGACGATTGAGGAATGCGAGGGGATCGCGGGCGAATTTATTTTCGATGCGCGCGCTGCTCCGATTGAAGAGCCGCGCTTTATCCACCGGATCGGTCCGCGCGCTTTTATGGATTACACCCGGATGACACAGAACGGGCGCTATACCGGCTGGATTTCACTGGATGGCAAGCGGGAGGAATTGGCAGCGGGGACGCTGGGCACGCGCGACAGAAGCTGGGGCGTGCGCCCGGTTGGCGCGCGTGATCAGCAGCCGATCCCAGGGGTTATGGCGCCCAATTTCTTCTGGCAATGGACACCTGTAAACCTTCAATCAGGATCGCTGTTCTTTCATGTGAACGCCGATACTGACGGCACTGCGTGGAACACGCGCGCGGCCTATGTTGCGGATGGCGGATTGCCCGGTGCAATCGCGGAAGGGACGGGCGCGTTAGCCTGCGAATTGGCCGCAGATACGCGCTGGCCCAGCGGCGCAGTGCTGGACTTTGATGTCGCAGGCGCGCCACAGCGCATCACGCTGACCCCGCTACGCAGGTTCCAGATGAAAGGCCTTGGCTACACTCACCCTGTCTGGGGCCACGGCGCTTACCACGGCGAGCTTGCAACCGAGCGGGAGGATTATGACCTTGAGGCGCTGGACCCTGCGGCACTTGAAAACCGCCACGTCCAGATGATCTGCGCGGTGAAAGCGGGCGAAAATGCGGAAAAACCGCAGGGTATCGGAATATTTGAACAGCTTATTCTTGGCCCCTATGCGCCGTTGGGACTTGAAAACTATTAGCCAGAAGGCTGCAAGAATAAGGGCTTAGTTTACTATCAATCTGATTTTTCAGCAGCATTGCGTGTTTATACGCGGGCAGCATTTATACAATTTGTAACAATCGCAAGATTTCCGGGATACAGCCGGGATTAAGGGCGTTTAGGCTCTTGTGACTGAAACCAGAATCGTTACCTTGGATCTTGTATGAAAGAACTGTTCCAACACGCCGCCACCACCGAAGGCGTGACCGTGCGTGTCGCGGTCAATTTCCTGCCGGAACAATCGCATCCTGATGCGGGTAAGTGGTTTTGGGTGTATCACATCCGCATTGAAAACGGCGGCTATGAAACGCTGCAACTGCGCACACGTCACTGGCGGATCACCGATGCGCGCGGCATGGTCAACCATGTCGATGGCGAAGGTGTGGTGGGCGAACAGCCGCTGCTCGAACCGGGCGAAAGCCACGATTATGTGTCCGGCTGCCCGCTGACGACGGCGCATGGATCGATGGAAGGGTTCTACACCTTCTTCCGCAAAGACGGCACCCCTGTAGAAGTGCGCATCCCCTTCTTCCCACTAGCCGCCCCCGAAACCGCCGAAGGACCATCGTCTGCGGCTTGAGCTTTGGGTGCGGATTGCACCTGTGTGCAATCCTTGGTGCCTGATCTCGCGTTTTTGTTTGTCCGCACCCCATCCGGGGTGCGAAATCCTCGCGCCTGACTGCGCTGCGACCGCCCGTCGGCGCTTATGCGGCGGAGCCAAGCGGGCCGGATGGCCCGCGCCCGGCGATTGAGGGACCAAACAAAAAACACCGCGAGCCGCAGGCCCGCAAGGCCGACCGGCCGCCCGCAGGTGCTCAAAGCCGGACGAAGCCAAGCTTTGAAACAGCGCCGAGGACGAAGGCGCGGATGCGCCTTCGTAAAACCAAAGACTCACCAAACATCAAACCAACAATCTTGCAGCGCACCGTCCAAGCGGTTAGGCCCCGCGCTGCTATGAAACGCACCCATCTCCCTTTGAACGCTTTGCGGGTTTACGATGCTGCCGCGCGGCATTTGTCGTTTACGCGCGCGGCGGATGAGCTTGCGGTGACGCCTGCTGCCGTCGGCCAGCAAATCCGCGCTTTGGAAGATCATTTGGGCGTTGTCCTGTTCCGCCGCACGTCCAAGGGGTTGGAGCTGACACCGGAGGGCGCGGCCGGCCTTGATCCTTTGCGCGAAGGGTTTCTGCGCTTTGAAGAGAGCGTGCAGGCCATGCAGGCGGGGCAATCTTCGGACCGCTATACCATTGCCGCGCCGCGCGAATTTTACGCCGA
Organism: Erythrobacter sp. JB1-15; assembly: GCF_057365035.1. Lineage (NCBI taxonomy): Bacteria > Pseudomonadati > Pseudomonadota > Alphaproteobacteria > Sphingomonadales > Erythrobacteraceae > Erythrobacter > Erythrobacter sp. JB1-15. Next base: position 4,360 of record NZ_CP200295.1, on the reverse strand, counting down.
ATGGCTCGCGCCGCGCCTTGCTGAATTTCAGTCTGGCACGCCGGGAGTTTTATATTCGTTTGTGGCGGATGAAAATGCCGATTTTACCGAGGCCAATCTCGATCTTGCGATCCGGCTGGTTGATGGACCGGGCGATCTGGAAGGTGTGCAACTCGCGCCGGCTGAGCGGGTGACCGTAACCGCACCCGATGCGCGAGAGGCGTGGATCGACTGGCCCGGTGCCGCTTTGCCTGAAGACGTAAAGCCGTGCATCAAAGCGGGCTCTGCAGGGCAGGCGTTGTCGTCTGCTTTATCGGGTATGGGCAAAACGGTGCTGCCGATGCCGCTGGTTGCCAATGCGCTGGAAAGCGGGGCGTTAACGGCGCTCGATGCGCCGCAGGAAAGCCGCCGCGCCTATTGGCTGGTCGCCCCAACACCGCAATGGCGCAGCAAAAAGGTGAAAGCCCTGGTCGCGTTTTTGACCGCCTGAGGCATCGCCCATACGGGCTTTACTCGCCCGCTTCGCTGTCTTTATCCTCATCCTCGCCTGCCAAACCCAGCAATTCGCGCGCGGAACTTGGCGCGTCATCCGTGCCCGCACCCGCACCCGCACCCGCACCCAAAGCCGCCTCGCATTGCTTGCCCGCCAGATAGCCTTTGAGGAAACTGCGCCGGGCAAAGCCTGCATTGATCGCCGCTTCCCATTTCTTCGCCTGAGCATTCGCGCCGGAAATCTGCCGCACTATCCCGCGAAACGGGATCAGCCCGCCCAGCATTTTGCCGCCCTGGTTTAATCCCTTGCGCAATAGGCCCGCTTCATCCGGCGCGCTGTCGGCATCGGGGCCAAGCACTTCGTCTAGCCGCGCAATCTCACCAAACACCGCTTGGCAATCGGGCAGCGCTGCAAGATCATAGGGCGCGGCCTCAGCAATGCGCAGGATGAGAGGGATATCCTTGCTGCGCAGGTTCAGATCGGCCATCGGCTGGGTCACAGCATCCAGCGCGGCATTGCCCAGATTGTCCTGCTGCGCGCGGTCCTGTGCGGATGCAGCGGCAGGCCAGAATGCAAGCAAAATCGCCGATGAAAGGGCCAGATACAGCGTCAGGCGAAGCGCCATAAACAAGGCCAGACGGCGGGCCAGCCTTAGAGTTAAAAACAGCGCCGGAGAATGGCTTTTCCCCGGCACAGAGCGCGCAAAAGCGGCAGCGGGAAACAGGTTTCCCCGCCCTGTCCCGCTGCCTGGCTGCCTAAATGCTGATCCGCGTTGCATATGCAGCAGCCCTATTTACTGTGCCGAGGCGATCAGCGTGCTCGCCCGCTCGGCATCGGCCATCATGATGCGGCCCTTATCGACTTTGCCTTGCGCTTTATCGACGGCGGCCTGCGCAGAGGCAGCGCGCTTTTGCGCTTTGGCCAGATCCTTGGCCGCATCATCGCGGCGCTCTTCAAATTTGCGCCAGTCTGATGCCGCGCTGTCCAGTTGCTCGGCCCATTTCGCGGCTTCGGACGCGCTGACAGGGCTGGGGCGAGCGATCAGGCTGTCAAAGGTTGCCCGCGCATTGTCCGCCCGGCTTTGCGATGTGTCGCGCAGGTCTTGGGCGTTCACCACAGCGGCGCTGTATTTAACCAGATTGCGCTGCGATTTTTGCAGATCGCGCAGACCTTCAGCTTCGAGCGTATTGCCGCGCTGCCAGTCTTTCTGAAACTCGCCCGATACGACGATTTCGCTTGTCACGGGCGCGGTCTCTGCGGTGTTCGCCAGCGCGATGTTCGGCGCGGTAAGCGAAGCGAGGGCGAGGGTGGAGGCAATAAGGAAAGTTTTCATTGTCATGCTCCTTGGTCGAAGTGGCTGTGTGTTGCAGCCTCTCTAGGTGCGAAAAATAATTTAGAGAAACGCGATTGTCTGAATTATAAATTTGGATTATCCAAAGTGAATGGACATCACAGCCTTTCAAACCTTCCTCGCTGCGGCCGCCACGGGCAGCTTTGCGGGCGCTGCTGCGCGCGTGAATGCCAGCCCATCAAGCGTGACCGAACGGATCAAGCAGCTTGAATATCGCCTCGGCACTGCGCTGTTCATCAGGGACAAGCGCGGGTGCCAGCTGACATCGGCGGGTGAGCGGTTTCTGGCCCCCGCACGCCAAGCGGTGCGCGCATGGGAACTCGCCCGGCACGAGGTCGCCCTGCCAGAGCGGTTTGACCATTCGCTCAGCTTTGGCGGGCAGTATTTCCTGTGGGACCGATTGCTTTTGCGCTGGCTCGACGATGTGCGCGGGGCGATCCCCAATCTGGCTTTGCGGGTCACGGCAGGGGCATGGGCGAGGCTCAACCGCGACATCGCCGAGGGTGAGCTGGATGTGATCGTAGTTCACGATCCGGTCTTTCGCCGCGATATTGCCGCGCAAAAACTGTTTGATGACAGGCTGGTGCTGGTAACAGCAGGCGATCCAGCGGCGTGGAAAGAGGATTTTGTGCGGATCGATTGGGGCCGCAATCTGGGGCTGGAAATAGCCTCGCGGTTAGGGATAGCGCCAGAGGCAGGCCTGGTGCTCGATCTGGGACAAAGATCCGCGCGCTGGCTGATCGCAAACAGCATGGCAGGCTATGTGCCAGAACGCTTGGCAGAGCCCTTTGCGGCATCAGGCGAGCTAACCCGTATCGACAAAGCGCCCGATTTCGATTTTCCCGCCTATGTGTGCTGGCGGCGCGATGTGGATGAGAATGTGGCAGAGGCTTTGGTGGAGAGCTTGCAAGCGGCGGCGGGGTAGGTGCGGGGATACGGGCTTGGGTGTGCGGTTAACGTGATGTGCTGTTATGCATACTGACCCTACAGTGGCCGTGGTACCTGACTCCAAAAATTTGACTCACACGCGCGAAAGAAGCTGGTTCCACATTCTGACGATTTGACCGATTTCTCGCCATAGGTTTCCGAAAGCTGTCATTTGGTTGGCGACCCAAAGGCGGACGCCGGAAAATTCTCGTTTTAGAGTGACTTCAAACGTTCGTGTCTGTCGGCCTCGCATTCAGAGTGGTCATTGATCGCAGCCATGACTTGGCACCCACCAACTTTGCCGCCTTGGCAATTCTCGATCATGCGTTTTAACTCACGCTCTAAGGCTTCAAGCTGAGTAAGCCGCTTTTGCACTTCAAGAAGTTGCTTCTGAGCGATTGTGTCTACAGCTAAACAGTCTTGATCGGGCTCGGTCTGCAATCCAATCAAATCTTTGATTGCTTCCATCGAGAAACCAAGGTCACGGGCATGCCTGACAAATGACAGGCGCTCCACATCAACGCTACCGTATATTCTTTGACCGCTCGCGCTGCGCTCTGGAATGCCCATCAAGCCGATGCTTTCATAATAGCGAATGGTGGTCACTTTGACGTTTGCGGCGTTAGATAGACGGCCGATTGTCATTGGTTTCATAAATATGTGCTTTTCCCGCTTGCCTCTACAGTCGCTGTAGACCGTATCACCTACATCGAATCATTTTCAAGTGAGTGAAACGATGACCAAACCTTTCCATAATGGGCCTACAAAACAGACCCAAAGGCTCTATTTTCCGCCACTCGTGCAATTCGCCATTTATGGCATTGCGAGTTACTTTTTGGCGGTGAACATCCCATTCCTAGCCATCCAATCCACAGTATTCTTTTGGCTATCGGTGCCGTTGGTTCTGGCTGGCTCGCTAGTGCTGCTATTGTCTGTAAGATCATTCACAAGGGCGGGGACAACGGTAAATCCGATTGAACCCGAAAAGGCGGAGCGGCTGGTAACAACAGGTCTGTATCGCTTCACGAGAAACCCGATGTATCTCGGCATGCTGTTCGTCCTACTTGGTTTAGCCTTCGCCTTACAGAACATCGCCGCGCTTGGCGGGGCATTGCTTTATGCACTTTCCATGACCGTCTTTCAGATCATTCCGGAAGAGCGTGTTCTTGAAAAGAAGTTCGGAAATGCCTTTGCCGCATATCGCAAGCAGACACGGCGTTGGCTATAGGAGCAACACTGATGATCAACCTTCCTTCGTCAACGCCTTGGATATTATTTGGCGTATCGGCCTGCGCCATTTCCGCGATAGTCATCCTGTCTGCATTTGCGGCCTTGAGTCGTAAATTCAAGTTCTTCCCGCCACCGTCAAAAGAGGGTTGGCAGCACCGAACCTTCATGACGCTGTTTCGCCTGTTTCTTTATCCACTGGCGGCGCTTTCGCTTCTATTTTTCGAGCCTGTGCCTCCCGCGTCCTCCTTCCCGCAATATTCGATTGGCACTTTATTGGTGGTGATTGGGTTCTCGCTTGCTTTCTGGGTCACTTTCCAGATGGGCTGGCGCAATGCCTTTGGCGAAAAGCATGGCCTCAAGACCCGAGGCTGGTTCAGCGT